>NZ_AP022568.1:0-2894497 GCF_010727605.1 Mycobacterium simiae | reverse complement strand
GCCCTCTATTTCCTTTGTGTGCTCCCCCGCTGGTCCGAGCTGATGGGCGACACGCCGCGGGCGCTGGGGATGGCGGGGCGGATCGGCGCGGGCGCGCTGATCGCGTTGGCCGCCCTGCCCGTGGTGTTCACCCAGCTGCGCACCCGCAAGCCCGAGTTGGGCACACCGCAGCTGGCGCTGACGCTGCGGGTCTGGTCGATCGTGGCGCACGTGCTGGCCGGTGTGTTGATCATCGGCACCGCGATCAGCGAAATCTGGCTCAGCCTGGATGCGGCCGGCAAGTACTTGTTCGGCAGTTACGGCGCGGCCGCGGCGATCGGCCTGCTCGGGATCTTCGCGTTCAATCTGTCGTTCGTCGCCGAGCTGCCGCCGCCCCCACCGAAACCGATCAAGCCTAAGAAGGCGAAGCGGCGGCGTCTGCGCGGCAAGAAGGGCGCCGAGTCCGACTTAGGAACTGACGACCCTGAGGACAGCGTCGCCACTGAAGACGCCGACGACGACGCCGACACTCCGGACAGCGCCGACACCGACGACGCCGAAGCCGAAGAGACCGAGACGGTCACTGGGGAAGAAGCCGTCGAACCTACCGCCAAGGCTGTCGAGGCCGTCAAGGCCGAGAAGCCGGCGATCGAAGACACTCAGGACGCCGGCGAGGCCAGCGAGCCCGCCGATGAAGACACCGAGCCCGCAGACGAGGCCGAGGAGCCGCGCGGCGGATTGCGCAACCGCCGACCGACGGGCAAGGGCTCGCACCGCATGCGACGCCGGCGCACCCGCGGCGGCGTCGCGCTCGACGAGTGATCAGTCCCGTCGCTTGAGGCCCTGGACGTAGGCGGCAATGCGCTGCTGCGTCTCGTCCGAGCCCCACAGTTGCCGCACCCCGGCATCCGTGGCCGCGCCCTGGTGGATGCGTGCCACGGTCGGGGCGCGCAGCTGGGCTTTGGTGTCGCGATACGCCTCGGCAGGTAGAGCACCTAGTTCGGAGGCCTCCGCGATGGCGGCCTCGACCAGCTCGTCGGCGACGACGCGGTGGGCAAGCCCCCGGGTGATCGCCTCGACACCCTTGAAGGTGCGTGCGCCCAGCAGGACCTCCTCGGCGCGATCCCCGCAGGCGTGTCGCATTACCTCCAATGCGGCGACCGGGAACGCGACACCGACCCGAACCTCGGCGGCTCCGATTCCCGCTTCGGGGGCGATCAGGCGGCGGTCGCACGCACACGCCAGCACGCATCCGCCCGCGATAGCAGCGCCGTTGATGGCGGCCACCGTCGGCCATGGAAAGCTGAACAACGCGTCGAAGGCCTGGGACAGCGCCGGTACCAGCCGATCGGTGTAGTCGCGACCACCGTCCACCACGCGGTTCAGGTCGACCCCGGCGCTGAACACCCGACCCGCCCCGGTGATAACCAGCGGCCCGTTGCCGGAATCCTGCAGTTCACGGATGGCGGAGGTGAGTTCGTCGAGCAGCTCCACATCGAGGGCGTTGACACGCCCCGACGCCAGGGTCAATACCCGCACCGACGCCGACTTGGCCTGCACAGTCTGGATCTCAATCACAGTCCCACTCAAGCACCTGCCGGCGCCGCCATCGCTCCTGGGGCACTAACGCTGCGGCGATCTCACCGGAAACCCTTGCCATTCCGGCACTTTCGCCCCGTAGTCGCCGCCGGCGGCTGACCGGATACGCCACAAAATTGGGATCGGTAGCGACACCGGCGTTTTGTACTGGCTGCCGTGACGACGCCACTGGGGCGGCGCATGACGGAAGGAACCAGCAGTGAAACGTCTTCTCGCGGGCGCAATCGGAACCCTTGGCCTGGCAACGGCCGTGGTGGGTTGCTCGAGCGGCGGCCACACGGCCAGCCCGGCGTCCAGCCCGGCAGCCAGCGTCGCCTCCGGAAGCGGTGCCCAGGTCAAGGTGGGCGGAACCGACTTGGCTGGCGTCAACCCCGCATCGGTGACCTGTGTCAGGCAGGGCGGCAAGATCGACATCGGAAGCGGATCCACCGGCGGCGCACAGCAGGCGCTGGCCGTGGTGATGACCGACGAAGCCACCCCCAAGGTCGAGTCACTGGCGCTTGTGGTGGACGGCAACGCCTTGTCGGTCGCCAACAACATGGGCGCTCAGGTTGGGTCGGCCAACGTGGCGGTGGACGGCAAGACCTACACCATCACGGGGCAAGCGCAGGGCGCCGACCTGAAGAACCCGATGGCCGGGATGATCACCAAGGACTTCAGCATCAAGGTGACATGCGGCTAATCGGCTCGACCCTGGCGCGGCGGGCGTGCTTCACTCACGCGCCCGCCGCGCCAGACTGTCTTATGATGCAGCCGTGGCGATCTCCGACGATCTAGAGCGGGCACGCCGCCTGGCGCTGGCCGCCGACGAGGCCGCCGCCCGCGAACTGCTGCTGTCCCTGGTGCCCGAGATCGAGCGGCGGGACCGCGACGATGAACTGCTGGAAGTGTTCGCACAGCTGGGCGAGATCTACCTCGCCCGCGGCGCGAATGACGGGGTGCGCGAATGCATCCGGCGTATCAGCGACTGTCTGACGATCTACTCCGGAATTTTGGACGGCACCATGCCCGAGGCAGCCGGACAAACCACGATGCCCGGCACCGAGATTGCGCGAATGATCCGTCGCTACTCGCGCCGCGCCCAGTTCCTGCAGACGGGAGTGGCTGCAGCGCTGGGCGATCACGAGGGCGCGGGCACGGCACTGGGCAGGTTGCGCGACGCCGACGAGACGTTCCCCGAGCTCGCCGCCGAGCATGCCCGACTGATCGTGCACGCGCAGGTTTTATGTGCCGCCGCGCTGTGCGACGACGACCTGCATGTGGATTCGGTTCCGTTGTGGGATCAGGTGGTCGGCGCACTCGACCAGCTCGGTGATTCCGAGCTCGACGACCAGCTGCGGGTCGACGCCGGCACGGCGTACGGCAGATTCTGCGTAGAGACCGGGCGGCTCGGCGATGCGGAGCCGTGGCTGCGCCGCGCCGGCGCCCGCGCGCGATCGCGCGGCTGGGAATTGGCAGACGCCAGAACACAACTGGAGAGGGCTGCGGCCAGCTGGCTGGTCGGCGACCATACCACGACCGAGCAGCTGGTGTCGGAGGCCTATCCGGTCATCGCCCGGTATGAGCGAGCACACGACATCGCGCGCTGTTGGTTGTACCTGGGATTGATCCGGCTGGCGTCTGGGGCGCTGGAAGCCGCGGATGAGTGCTGGGAACACGCCGAGCGGCATTGGCGCGAACTGGGCAAACCCTTACACCTGCACCGCATCCTGTTGCAGCGCAGCTGGATAGCGATCTTCTGGAGCCGGTTCGCGAACGCGGTCGAATTGATCGCCCAGGCCCGCGAACTCCTCGACTCCTCACCGCGCAGCAGCTGGCTGCAGTACGCCCAGCTCGACAATCATCTCGGCACGGTGTGGCGCGCGGATGCATTGGCAGATCTCGGGTTCGACAGCTCAGGTGACCCCGACGAGACGCTGCAGGAGACCGAAGCGCGGCAGGCCGAGGGTATCGGCATCGTCCGCGGCGAGGTGGGCACGCCCGAGTACTGGCGCGCGATGACCAAACTCGAACAGGCCGCCGAACTCAAAGTCCCGGCTGCCCTCGCCGTCGACTCGGTCCGGTTCTCGATTGCCGACGCCGACGCGAGATCCCGCTGGGCCGCGACGATCTCCGCGCCGATCTTGGCCGGCGCCTTCGCCGTAGCTTGGGAGTGGGAGAACACCCAACTCGTCAGCGAGCTCGTCGAATACCACAGCGCGCGAGGGACTTTCGATACCGATTCACAGCGTGCGGCGATCGGCGAATGGGCGTCGACAGCCACAACCACGGTGCTCGTCGACGCCGATCCGGAACCGGCCCTGGCCGCGTCCGGGCCGCCGGTAAGCACCGCACGCTCGCTCACCCGGCTCGGTCCGCTGCCCCCGCTGCAGATGCAGCCCGACAGCCCGCCGATCATGAGTCACTATCGTGACCTGGCCCTGCAGCGTTATGGCCGCGCGGTCACCGCCGCCGAACCCGCCTGGTCGACCTGGCCATGACGCAGGAGGATCGGCCGACTCTCGTATTGCGGTACGCCGACGTCGGTATCGCCACCTATGCCAGTTTGCGGGTCGTCGGGCAGCCGTCGCGGACCGTCAATTGGGTGATCGAAGACCCCATCCTGCTCGCGGCTTTGGCAGAGCTCGACGACGCCATCCCCGAACCGCAGGGAAATGAGAGCCGTCGCGCGGCTATCGAGCGGGCTTTGGCCACGGGGCCTTTCGCCACGCCCGACAGTGAGCTGACCGTCGCCTACATCCTGGGTGTGCTCCTCATCGGCATGGCCGGCTGGCAACTGGTCGCCGAATTCGCCGGGTCGTCGCCTGCCGCGCTGTTCGTGTCCCCCAGCGCTCGTCTAGCCCGCGTCCCTTGGGGCCTGCTGGCGGTGCCGAAGTCGGGGCCGAGCAAGGAGGAGCTAGTGCGCGCCCGCTACGAGGCCATCACGGCCAGCGGTCGGGTCGCGGCCCGGATCCCTTGGCAGCTGGCCGATATCGGCGAACACACCGATGGACAGCGGCTGATGGAGGTGGTCGACGTGCTGATGGCGGTTCCGGCGAACATCGTGCATGCGCCGCGCACAGCGGACGCCTGGGATATTCGCAAAGACGGTCCGCCCCTTCTGGTTTTGGACCCGCGGGTACCGGGGCAGCGGCCGGACTCGGCCCTCGGGTCAGTGCTGGGCCGGCCGTCATCGGAAACGGCGGTGGCGCAACATTTCTCCGGGCTGATGGGACGTCGGACGGTGCTGCCCAGAGTCGGGGAGGCCGTCGAGTTGTTTCGCCGGTCAGATGCCGACCGCGCCTGGCTGGCCGAACTGCTCAGCCAAGCGCCGAGCAGGCTACTCTACGTCGGTCATGCGAGCTCTGCTGACGCACACCCGGATCAGGGCACCCAGGCCGACCGGGCTGCCCTGCACCTAGCCTGCACAGCGGCGGCTGCCGGTGACGCCGACACCATCGGCGACCACCGCCCACTAACGGCTTCGGACCTGATGTCGCTGCGGTTGACGATGCCGCCGCGGGTCGCCCTACTGGCCTGCGGGTCCGGCGGCGATTACCGCTTCGACGAGGCGACCGGTTTGGTCGCGGCGATGATTTTAAGCGGTGCGCAGCTCGTGACCGCCACCCTCTGGTCACTGCCCACCACCGCCGCCTACCGCCAATTCACGGCCGCGCAGGGCGATCCAATGGCCGACTCGGTCATCGCCGTGGATCACGCCCACGAACAGGACCAGGCAGGAAGCGCCGTCAATCGGTGGCAGCGCGAGCAGTTGCGGCGGTGGCGTGCGGGCGACCTCGCCGCCAGCCCGCTGTATTGGGCCGCGCTGGTCACGTTCGCGGTCGACGGAACCCGCTAGCGCTCAGACGGCGGACAGCCAGGCCGCGTGGACGGCCAGCACATCGTCCGGCAACGAAAGCTTTTCGCGCGCAGCGGGATCGAATGCGACCAGCACCACCAGCCCGGGTCGCAGCATCGACACGTCCGGATCGTCGGCACCCCTCGCGAGCCGACCGATGAACGTTTCGCCGGATACGGCGACCACCTCGATGAAAACCTGCCGTCCGCCGGCCACCTCGCGAACCGTGCCCACCCCGACGGTGCGGCCCGGTCCGCTCCGACGTCGCCGGAACGCCGCCCGGCTGAGCACTGACATCAGCTTGTTCATGCGTCCAGGCTCGCGGTGCCCCTCGGCTACCGAACCCAACTTTTTCGCTGCCTCTCGCCGCGAAATGCCCCTATTCTGTGCTGATGAGTGCGGACTCCCAGCTGGCCGCCCCGGTAGCGGCAGGCCATCCACGCCGGTCGGTCATCGACCAGGCGTGGCGGTCGCTGGGCCCAGGAGTCGAGGTGCTCAGTAGCGACGACGGCGGACCACTGACCCGCACCGTCAAGCGCATCATCGACCCGCTGGTGCTGCGGCTGCGGGCCAACCCGCAGTATTCGGCCCCGCTGGTGGACGCCGGCACTGCCGCGGCCATGCACGATCTGATAGTGGCGAGTGCTTCCGAATTACGTTCTGCAGCAGCGTGGTTCGCGGTGCTTAAGCTCGAGCGCCGCAGGCAACGAATCCGTAGCGGCAACGCGCAGGAACTCTACTTCCCGGTGTGCTTTGAGCTCGCCGTCACCAAAGGCTCACCGGCGCCGGAAGATCGCGAAACCGCGGCCGGTGTGCTCGCAGAAATCCATCAGGGCCGCGACCGCACCGGGATCGAGGTGCTGCACCAATATGTGGCCGATCCCGGGGTCGTCGCCGCGCTGACCGAGCAGCTGGACCGCAGCTGGCGTGATGTGCGGGCGAGCGAAAGCGGGACGGAGCGCTTCCTGGCCGAGCTCGGTACGGTGCTCGGGCCGGCACACGGCCACAGCGCCGCCTCGGCGCGGCAGCGGGTCTGGTCGTCGATGGTCGACGACGCCACCCCCTACAACTTGGGCGCCCTGGCACGGGTGCGCCCGACCGCACTGCCCTGGTCCATCGTGGAGTTGGGTCTGAGTTCTGTGACGCCGCAACGGCCGCCGCGCATCACCGGCGGCCTGGACAGCGACCGCCCTCTGGATCGCAGTGTGGTCGACCGGGTCCGCGCGACGCTGCGGCGCGCGCTGGACCGGGACGCGCTGCCCGACATTCCGTTGCTCTGCGAAGAGGAAGTCGACCGGGCCTGCGCGCCGTGGGGCCTGCTGTCAGAGGACAAGCAGGCCACGCTGGTGGCCGGCATCGAGGTCGCGGTCGAACTGGCGCCCCTTGAGCGATCCGTCACCAGCCGCTATGCGCTGGCCGCCCAGATTCAGGCGCGGTTACGCAAGGAGGCCTACGTGCTGCACGCCCGGCGCTACCTGGCCGAAGGTGCGCCGATCCATCCCCGGCAACGGCAGGTGGTCGATGACCTGGCGGACTACGCCCCGCCGTACCTGAGCCGACTGTGGGCCCGCCTGCACGGGCGCGATGTCTGGCAGGAGCCGTGCGAGGACGTCGACGAAATGCGGTCGCTCCTGGAAGGGGTCGCGCGGTCGGTGAGCCTTGATCACCGGCAGCGGATCAAGGCGATGCTGGAATTGCAGGTGGCCGGATGAGGCTCGTCGCCGATGCCGGCCTGTGGACGGTCGGGCCCACCGCCGCGGAGACGCCGCTGGCCGCGGTGCTGGAAATCAGCGGCGCCGTGCTGTCCTGGACCATCGACGATCCCCCCGGCGACGAGCGAGTCCACATCACGATCACCGATCTGTCGCGTGCCGATTGGTTGTGGCGGGTGTTCGGCGAGGCCGGACACGTTGCGCTGGCGTCGGCCGCGCAAGAGGGGCCCGGCCAAGGCAGCATCGAGCTCGCCGGCGTCGACATCGTGCCCGGGTCGGTGGCCCCGCTGCGCCGGCTGGCCATCGGCCACTGGCTGCGACGCTGGTGGCCGGCGAGCCGGCAGGACGGCATCGCCGGACTGGACCGTGCCCTGCTCGACGCCGAGGTGGCGCTGCTGACCGCGGGGGCGCAGGGCTTCTTCCCCGACGACACGTTGGACTCGGATGTGGCCGGCTTGCTGGCTCCGCACGCCCCGGCAATGTTCGTCCATGCCCGCGCCGGTGATCCCCGGGTCACCGACCTGGTGCGCGCGGCCGCCGATCTGGCCGACGAGGTCGGTGTGGACGACGACGCATGGACCGAACTTTGCATCTACCTTGATGATTCGAACACCGCGGCGGCGCGGGCGGTGGCCGAACCGAGTGGGGTCCGCGACGACTACGCGCTGGCCGCCGGCTCGGACGCGGGGATCCGGGGAGCGTCCCCGATCGCCCGGGGCGTGGCGTCCATCAACTGGACCGCGGTTCCGCCCGCCATCTTCGACGGGGGTGAGCACACCGTGAGTTGGCGTATCGAGGCGGCGGGGGCGTCCGCGGTCGCGGTGGTCAGCGCCGCTCTCATCGGCCCCGACCTGGCCACCGGCGTGGTGGTACGGCTGCGGTCCGGAGCGGTCAGCGGCGGCGGCGTCCTGGACGGCGACGGCATTGCGATCCTGCCCCTCATCGACACCGCGCAGCGGCCGATGACCGAGTCCGCCGCCTGGGACCACGACTGGGCGGCCACCACCGTCACCGTCGGAGTCGAGACGACCGAAACGCGCGAGACCCGGGATCGGATCCGTCGCTGGGCCCGCGCCCGACTGGACCGGCCGCCGGCCGCCGACACCGGGGATGCTTTCCTCGCCGAGATTTTGGCTGCCGAATCCAGCTACTAAGACCAGGCACAATTCCCTATGCTGAGCGAGTGCCAAACAACTATCGAGTCGTTCAGTGGAACACCGGAAATGTGGGCAAGAGCTCGCTGAAATCGATCGTCGACAACCCCACCTTGGAGCTGGTCGGCTGCTATGCGTGGTCGCCCGACAAGGTTGGCCGCGACGCCGGCGAGCTGGTGGGCATCGCCCCGCTCGGGATCACCGCGACCAACGACGTGGACCAACTGCTCGCGCTCAAACCGGACTGCGTGGTCTACAACCCGATGTGGATCGATGTCGACGAGCTGGTCCGCATTCTGTCCGCCGGTGTCAACGTGGTGACCACCGCGTCGTTCATCACCGGGCACAACCTGGGCGAGGGTCGCGACCGCCTGCTGGAGGCCGCCGAGTTGGGCGGCTCGACGATTTTCGGCTCCGGCGTCAGCCCGGGCTTCGCCGAGCTGCTGGCGATCGTGTCGGCCATGGTGTGCAACCGCGTCGATAAGGTCACCGTCAACGAGGCGGCCGACACCACGTTCTACGACTCCCCGGAGACCGAAAAGCCGGTCGGCTTCGGCCAGCCGATCGACCACCCGGACTTACCCGCGATGGCCGCGAAGGGGACGGCGATTTTCGGCGAGGCCGTCCGGCTGGTGGGTGATGCGCTCGGCGTCGAACTCGACGAGGTCAAGTGCGTGGCCGAGTTCGCCCAAACCACCGAGGATCTCGTGATGGCGTCGTGGACCATCCCGGCGGGACACGTCGCGGGCACCTACATCAGCTGGCGGGGCATCGTCGGCGGCAAGACGCTGATCGATTTGAACGTGCGGTGGCGCAAAGGGCAGACGCTCGAACCGGACTGGAAGATCGAACAGGACGGTTGGGTGATCCAGATCGACGGCCAGCCGACGGTGACGACCAAGGTCGGCTTCCTACCGCCGCCGTACTTCGAGGCGACCACACTCGAGGAGTTCATGGACCTCGGCCACATCATGACGGCCGTGCCCGCGATCAACGCGATCCCGGCCGTCGTCGCCGCCGCACCGGGCATCGCCACCTACGCCGATCTGCCGCTGACACTGCCGAGGGGTTTCGCGAAGGTCTAGCTCGCCCCCAAGGCAGCCCGAGCCGGAGCCGTCGAAACCGCTTGACGCCGACGGGGTTTCGCGTACGTCGCGCCCAGCTGCGGCACCTCGAGCGGACCTTGGTGGCGCGCAGCCTCCATGGCCGAACGCAGCGGACCCGCTAATGCCGCGAACGATCCCATGTCGAACAGCCGGGACGTCAGCAGCCGGTTGTGCACGTATCCGAACGCGCCGCCCACCTCGGGATCGGCCCAGCCGAGCGTCCCACCCAGACCGACATGCCCGAATCCGCGCAGCAGACCCGGTACCGGCGATTCGTGGAACCCGAGGTGAAAAGGCATGGGCACCACCATGTTTGCATCCGGCCACTTGATGCGCGCTTGCCCGGTCAGCCCGCGCGCCAAATCCTTGGATAGGTACTTCTTGCCGTCGATGCGGCCGTCGTGGGCCAGCGCCGCGTACATCTTGGCCAAACCGCGGCCGGTCACCACGCCGTTGGCTGCCGGAATCTCACCGTCCAGGAACGGGGTGTCGCCCTGCATCAGGGACATGATCCCGGGAAAGTACATCGCGCCCAGCGCCCCCGAATACCGCATGTTGGCCACCCGCGGCGCGATGAAGTTGAGCACCGGGGTGGGCATTTTCGTCTGGGGCATCAGGATCTGCGCCGGCGTGGTGGGCGACCCTTGCGGCGGGCGGCCCAGGTGTAGGCCGTCAGTGTTCAGCGGCCGCGCCACCTCCTGGCGGATCAGTTCGCGCATCCCCTTGCCCGTGACCGCCCGGGCCAGACCGGACAGCAACCAACCGTAGGTCAGCGCGTGGTAGGCCTGCACGCCGCGCAGATGGTCGACCGGCGCCGCGGCCAGCCGCGCCTCCATGGCCAGGTGGTCCATCAGCTCGGCCTTGGTGACGCCACGCAGGTGCGACAGCCCCGCCCGATGCCGCAACACATCGCGGACGGTGATGCCGCCCTTGCCATTGGCTGCGAACTCGGGCCAGTACTCGGCGACGGGATCGTCGTAGGACAGCAGGCCCCGGTCGGCGAGCCGGTGGATCACCGCCGAGGCCACACCCTTGGTCGCCGAGAAGACCATCGCTCCGGTGTCGGCCGTCCACGGTTGGATGCCGGCGCGGTCCGACCAGCCCATCCACACGTCTACGACGGGCACGCCGTCGAGGTAGACGCACAGCGCGCCGCCACCAAGACGCCGCCCACCGAATTGTTGGGCAAACTTCTTCACCACATTCGCGAAATGTGGATCCGCCGCCCCGGACATACCGCGGGGCAAGCCATCGCCGGTGCTGAGCAGAGTCGACGTCGTCATTGTGCCCCCGGGCCTGTGTGCACGGGGCCAGCTACGCCGGAGCGGCGCCTCCCCGCTGAGGTGCCATTACGAGACGTAAGTTATCAGTCCGTCAAAGCCGCAGGTATCAACCCGACAGATCGTGATGCGGAGGTTCGTCCGCCTCCGCGCCCGGGGCCGCATCGCGCAGGTACTTGCGCAGCCGCAGCAGCTGGTTGATCACGATGCCGAGGCCCAGCAGCATCAGCACGACGACGATCGCCACCACCGCTGCGGTGCTCATCCACCCATTGTGGTCCATTAGTGGTCCCTCGCTTCCCAAACCGGCGGGCAGCCTGTTTACCGGTGTGTTGGTTCGGGGTTTCGGACCCGAAGGTTCGCGGGTAGCCAGGGCCAGAACGACCCCGAAACGACCCCGACACGGCTTGTGTCAGAAGGGAGCGCGACCCATGAGCACCGAAGACAAGATCAAGAACAAGATCGAGGACCTGGGCGGACGGCCAAGGAGGCCATCGGAAAGGTCACCGGCGATGACGACACCAAGAACGAGGGCCGCGGGGATCAGGCGAAATCGAGCCTGAAGGATGCCGGCGAGAACGTGAAGGACGCGTTCAGGAAGTAGCTCGTGCCGTTGGCCAGCAGGTTCGGCGGCGGCCACGGTGAACCTGCTGGCCAAGCTTCCGTCCTGATCGCATACGCGCGACCTGTGGCCACCGATCGGATTATCGTCGTCTGATGCCGCTACCTTTCGTCGACCCCGAACGCCACACGTCGGCTTTCAATCGAGTCATGACGAAGTTTGTCCGGAGCGGTCCCGGGAAGTTCTTGGCCCAGCACATCGCCGCCCGGACCGATCCCTGGTTGATGCGGATGTCGGGCGGCAAGGTGTCTTGGGGAATGTTTGCCGTGCCGTCGGCGACGCTGGTGAGCACCGGCGCCAAGAGCGGGCAGCGGCGTACGGCACAGATCTCTTATTTCCACGACGGCGACGACGTGATCGCCGTTGCGTCAAACTTCGGCGGTGACAAGCACCCGGGCTGGTACCACAACCTCGTCGCGCACCCGGAGTGCGAATTGGGCGGCGAACGGTTCCATGCCACCGAGGTCATCAATCCCGACGAGTACGCACGGCTGTACGCCCTCGCCGAACGTTCCTATCCCGGCTACGGCGACTATCGCGTCGCGACCGAGGCGGTCGGTCGCCACATACCGGTATTGCGGCTTTCGCCGCGCTGAACGCGGCGGGGGCTTGGCCGCTGGGATTGAGACTTGGCGCTTTGGGCAATCCCTAGCGCCACCTGCGTCGAATACGGGTAACGGCAGGGATCGACGCAACGGGGTGAGATGAAGGTGAAAGTTGTGAAATCGTTCAGGAGCCGAATGCGCGCCCGCGCGGCGGCCGGCGCCACTGCCGCGCTGGCGGTGTCGGCGGTGCTTTTCGGCAGCGCCGCCGGCACTATCACTGGGCGGGCCAACGCCGAGCCCTGTCCGGATGTCGACGTCGTATTCGCCCGCGGCACCAGCGAGCCGCCCGGCGTCGGCGGCATCGGTTCCGGCTTCGTCGACGCGCTGCGCGGGCAGCTCGGCGGGCGATCGCTGGCGGTGTACCCGGTGAACTATCCGGCCAGCAGCGATTTCGGCAATCCCGATTTTCCGGCGACGTTCATCGACGGAATCCGCGACGCCAGCTCGCACCTCGAGTCCATGGCGGCCAACTGCCCGAAGACGCGGGAAGTCCTCGGCGGGTTCTCGCAGGGCGCCGCGGTGGCCGGCTTCGTCACCTCGGCGGCAGTACCAAGGGGCATCTCCCCAGCCGCGGTACCCAAACCGATGCCCCCGGACGTCGCCAACCACGTCGCAGCCGTCGTCCTCTTCGGCACACCTTCGGACCAATTCCTCGAGCACTACGGCGCCCCGGCGATCGCCATCGGCCCGGCCTATCAGGCCAAGACGCTGCGGCTCTGCGCGCCCGGAGATCCGGTCTGCGGCGGCGGCAACGACGGCGCGGCGCATGCCTCCTACGTCGTGAACGGCATGGCGGGGCAGGCCGCGAGCTACGCCGCCAGCCATCTGTAGGGCGTTGCCGCATGCGTGTTCTGATCACCGGCGGAACCGGATTCGTGGGTGGGTGGACCGCCAAGGCCATCGCGGATGCGGGGCACTCCGTGCGGTTTTTGGTGCGCAATCCCGATCGCCTGCACACTTCGGTGGCCAAGCTTGGTGTGGACGTGTCGGATTTCGCCGTCGGGGACATCACCGACCGCGTCTCGGCGCGAGCGGCGCTACAGGGCTGCGATGCCGTCGTGCACAGCGCCGCGCTAGTGGCCACCGATCCGCGCCAAACGGGCGAGATGCTCAGCACAAACTTGCAGGGCGCACAGAACGTGCTCGGTCAAGCGGTAGAGCTCGGTCTCGACCCGATCGTGCACGTCTCCAGCTTCACCGCGTTGTTCCATCCGAACGTGGAGACGCTGACGGCCGATCTGCCGGTCGTTGGCGGTGCCGACGGCTACGGAGCATCGAAGGCGCAGGTCGACATCTATGCACGCGGACTTCAGGATGCCGGCGCCCCGGTGACCATCACCTATCCCGGCATGGTCCTGGGGCCGCCCGCCGGCGATCAATACGGCGAGGTCGGCGAGGGCCTCAAAGCGGCGCTGCAAATGCGCGTGATCCCGGGCCGCGGCGGCGGCTGGCTGATTGTCGACGTCCGCGATCTGGCCGCGCTGCATGCCGCATTGCTGGAGCCGGGGCATGGGCCGCGGCGTTACACCGCGGGCGGTCACCGGGTTCTCGCCGCCGAGTTGGCTCACCTGCTCGGCCAAGCGGCCGATACGCGGATGGTGGGCGTTCCGATTCCCGACACTGCGCTGCGCGTGGCTGGGGCGGTGCTGGATCGGGCCAAACGGATTCTGCCCTTCGTCGATACGCCGTTAACCGCGGCGGGCATGCAGTACTACACCCAGATACCGGCTTCCGACGATTCACCCAGCGAGAAAGAACTCGGCATCACCTACCGGGATCCGCGGGAAACCGTGACCGACACGATCGACGCCCTGCGCAGTACCGCCGGCTAAGCCAGAAAGGCCGGCGAACAACCGCCGAGGGGTTGTTTACGAAGCGGATTTGATCTCGAGGCCGACGTGTAATTTGTCGATGCCGCCACGCACGATTGAGTGCACATAGAACCACGGGGCGTGGTACCAATACCGCTTGAGCACCGCGTTGTAGACCCGCCGCGTCTCCGATTTGGGCAGCACCCGGGCTACTCCCTCGATCTCTTCGCTCTTGGGCTTGCCCAGTATTCCGCTCTTGGCGATCGTGACGCGGGGCGTGTTGGTGATTCGCTTGGTCTTCCACGAACCATCGTCGGTGATGACGAGCAGCTTGTCGTCCTCGGGCACCCCCCAGACCGGCGTCGGCTTGGGCCGACCGTCCTTGGTGAAGGTCGTCAAC
Organism: Mycobacterium simiae; assembly: GCF_010727605.1. Lineage (NCBI taxonomy): Bacteria > Bacillati > Actinomycetota > Actinomycetes > Mycobacteriales > Mycobacteriaceae > Mycobacterium > Mycobacterium simiae. Next base: position 2,880,391 of record NZ_AP022568.1, on the reverse strand, counting down.
AGCAAATACTTGGACTGGATCACGTCCTGGAAGTTCAACGCCACGCGTTTTCCTTATCTGTATGTGGTTCCCCGGACATTCCCCGATCACCGATTCGCTAATCCCGGTCATCATCGCGTGACTGTTCCGATTCCGCCAGCAAACCCGATCGGTTCAGGCGATACTCCAATCGTCCTGGACTGCTTTGCCGGGAGGGCGATTATGACCGGATTTCGCGTGGCGCGTTCAACAAAGTGGTCCGCGGACTCAACAAGCTGTGATCACGCCGGGCTCGACGCCGTCGAAATCGACTGGCTCACCGTGTAACTGTCGATGCCCTCGATGCCGAGTTCGCGGCCGTAGCCGCTGTTCTTGACGCCCCCGAACGGTGCGGCCGGGTCCATGAGGTAGCCCTCGTTGACGCCGAAGGTGCCGGACCGGACCCGCGCCGCGATGCCATACCCGCGATCCACCTCGGCGGTGAAGACCGAACCGGCCAACCCGTACTCGGAATCGTTGGCGATCCGGATCGCCTCCTCCTCGTCGCGGTAGGCAATCACCGTCAGCACCGGGCCAAAGATTTCCTCCCGCGCGATCCGCATGTCGTTGGTCGCATCGCTGAACAAGGTCGGCCGCACATACCAACCGGTCTGCAGGCCGTCGGGCAGGGCGGCGCCGCCGACCACCAGCCGGGCGCCTTCACTGCGGCCCGATTCGATGTACCCGCGTACCCGCTGCTGTTGACGCTGGGACACCAGCGGACCGACCTGGGTGGCCGGATCGGCCGGGTCCCCGATGACCATAGACTCCATCCCGGCCGCCAGGGCGTCGACGAATTCGTCTTTACGCTTGTGCGGCACCAGGATTCGGCTCAGCGCATTGCAAACCTGACCGCTGTTGGCCAGGCTGGCCATCTGAATGCCGGTGGCCGTCACCACCGGGTCGGCGTCGTCGAGGACAATGGCCGCCGACTTGCCGCCCAGTTCGAGGCTGACCTGCTTGAGCCCCTCGGCACAGCCGAGCGCGACTTGCCGGCCAGCGGCCGTGGAACCGGTGAACGAGACCTTGTCCACGCCGGGATGGCGCACCAGGCGGTCGCCGACTTCGCGGCCGCCGGGCAGCACATTGAACACACCGGGCGGAAGGTCGGCTGCCGCAACAAGCTCCGCCAGCAGCTGTGCGTCGAGCACCGACTCGGGTGCCGGCTTGAGCACCACCGAGCACCCGGCCAGCAGCGCCGGCACCACCTTGGTGACAGTGAGGAACTGCGGCATGTTCCACGGCACCACCGCCGCGACGACGCCGACCGGTTGCTGCACGATGCGGATGTCCTTGCCGTACAACCCCGGCCGGTCCTGCCGCCACGGGTAGTCGGCCGCGAAGGTGCAGAAGGCGGACATCATGGTCAGCGGCAACCGCACCTGCGCCATCTTCGCGAAGGTGATCGGGGCACCGATCTCGGCCGAGATCAGGGCCGCCATGTCGGCCCGCCGCTCTCGGTAGATGCCCGCCAACCGGGTGATCGCCTCGATCCGCTGCGCCGGCTCCAGACGGGGCCACGGCCCGGTGTCGAAGGCCGCCCGGGCGGCCTCGACGGCGCGGTCGACGTCCGCAGGCCCAGCCCCCACCGCGCGGCCAACGACCTTCTCACTGTGCGGGGAGTGCACCACGACGGGCGGGGCCGCATCCTGGCCGCCGGCCGGTGCCATCCACTTGCCGTCGATGAAGAGTTGGTCCCAGTCGTACATCAAACTCCTTGGTTCGCAGCTGGTTTCGCAGCTGCACCGGCGTCAGGTATTGCGGCCGCCATTCACACCGAGGATCTGCCCGGTGATGTAACCGGCTTCCTCGGAGGCGAAGAAGGCACAAGCGGCCGCGATGTCCTCGGGCCTGCCCACCCGTCGGACCGGCGTGCGGTTGATGTGCTCCTCGACGGAGCCACCCAGCAGGTGCCGACGCTCGGCACTGCGCAACATCGGGGTGTCGACGAAGCCGGGCGGCACCGCGTTGACGGTGATTCCGCTCGGGCCGTACTCCAGGGCGAGCGACTTGGTCAACCCGTTGACCGCGGACTTGGCGGCCACGTAGTGCGCCATGAATGGCTGACCGGAGTGGGTGCTTGACGATGAGATATTGATGATGCGACCCCAGCCCGCCTCGACCATGTCGGGCAGCACGGCCTGGATCGTATGGAACACGCCGTTGAGGTTCACGTCGATCACCCTCGACCATTCCTCGAACGACATGCTCAAGAACTTGTTGAAGCCCTCCACCCCGGCAGCGTTGACCAGCACCGAGATCGGGCCGAAGGCGTCGCGGATCGCCGAGATCGCTGTGTCGACCTGCCCGCGATCGGTGACGTCGGCGACATACCCGCACCCCCCGTCGATTGAACTGTCGGTCGAACTGAGGTCCAGCACAGCCACCCGAAATCCATCGCAGCACAACCGTTCCGCGACGGCCCGGCCGATTCCCGACGCGCCACCGGTTACGACCGCCGTCTTCGCGCCCAAGCTCTCCCTTACCTTCCTGAGCGATCGCTCAAACAGTTGGCTTGACATGCCTATCACCCGGGAGCGATTACGGTCAAGCTGATGGACCGGCCCCCGTCCCGGTTCGTGGTGCAAGCGACAAACGCCCCCAGCGGGCGACAGTGGCGCGATACCGTCGGCAAAGTCGAGGATCTCGGCTATGCACCGCTGGCCGAATCGGCCTGTGATATGACCAGAGCGTGATCGCATCCGAGCGACCGAAGCCGCGCATCTCCGCAACGCGCGAGATGCTGGTCGCCGCGACGAGCCAGATCATGGTCGAGGAGGGCTACGCCGCCGCCACCTCGCGGCGGGTGGCCGCCAAGGCCGGCGTAAAACCTGCGTTGGTGCACTACTACTTTCCCACGATGGACGACCTGTACCTGGCCGTCTTTCGCCGCGGTGCGGCCATCTACCTGGAGCGCCAGCAGCAAGCGTTGGCCTCCGACCGTCCACTGCACGCCTTCTGGGACACCCTGATTGAACCCAAGGACACCCGACTGCTGCTGGAGTTCATGGGACTGGCCAACCACCGCAAGGAGATTCGGGCCGAGATTGCGGCCTGGTCGGATCGGTGGCGCGAGCAGCAGATCACCGCGCTGAACTTCATCATCCGCCAGCATGACATCGACGCCGACGAGTATCCTCCCGCGGCGATCGCGGTCGTCATCGCCTCGATCGGTCGGACCCTGATTCTGGAACAGGGCCTGGGTTCCTCCGGCGGTCACGATGCCGCGATCGCATTGGTGCACCGCTTCCTGGACCGCTTCGAAATGCCGGAACCGAAGTCACGCCAAGGCCGCGCCTGATCAGCGTGCCCGTTCTGCGGCACAGCCGTCGAGTGTGTGCCCTACGCACGCGATCACGCGCGAAATAGTGCATAGGCCCCACGCTCGACGAGATCGACGTGACAGCGTCTACGGCAGCACGATCCGCAGTCGCTGCCAGCCGCGGACGGTGGAGGTTGACGCGAGTTGTGCTGTGTCGTAATCGATGTCCCACTCGGGCCAGCGGTTGAGGATCTCGTCGAGTGCGACACGCCCCTCCAATCGGGCCAGGTTGGCGCCGAGGCAGTAGTGCACGCCCTTCCCGAAGGTGATGTGCGAGATGTTGTCGCGGTGGATGTTGAACATGTCCGGGTCGGTGTAGCGGCGCGGATCCCGGTTGGCGGCGCCGAATAGCAGCAACATCGCGCTTCCGGCCGGCACGGTCTGCCCGTAGCACTCGAAATCCCTTGCCATCCAACGGGCGACGTGCGGACCGGTCGGTTCAAACCGCAACGTCTCGTCGACGGTCCGGTTGAGCAGCGAGCGATCCTGATGGATTTCGCGCCGCTGGTCAGGGTTTTCGGCCAGCACCTTGGCCAGCCATCCGATCAACCGGCCGGTGGTCTCGTTGCCCGCGCCTGCCACTACCTGGGTGTAGTGCAGCACCTCTTTGCGGGTCAACTTACGGTGTACCCCGTTCTCGTCGTCGAACTCCACGTTGAGCAGGGTGGTCATCAGGTCGTCGGACGGGTTCCTCGACCGCCACTCGACGTAGTCCGCGTAGATCCGACCATCGGCGATGGAATCGGCGTCGGCGACTTTCAGCGGCGCACCCGGCTTGGTCCGCAGGTTGGCATCATTGGCGTCACGGACCGAAATCTGTTCGGATTCCGGAATTCCCAGCAGCATCCCGATCACCCTCATCGGCATCATCGAGGCGAGTTCGGCGATGATGTCGAACCCCGACGAGCCCACCAGCGGGTCCAGGCACCGGATGCAGTAGCGGCGGATTTGGTCCTCGATTTCGGCCATCCGGCGCGGCGTGAACACTCGCGACATCAGCCCCCGCAGCCTGGTGTGCTCCGGCGGATCCTGAAACATCATGACACCGCGCGGCATGTCGAATGTCGACTGGACGAGCTCGAGGATGTCGCTGCGCCTGTTGGAGAACGTCTCCCAATTGGCCAGCGCGCGCTCGACGTCGGAATGCCGTGATATTGCCCAGAAATCGTACTTCTCGTTGTGGTAGAGGGGGGCCTGCTCACGCAGTCGCGCGTAGGTCGGATAGGGGTCGGCGTTGATCCCTACGTCGTAGGGGTCGTAGTAGACCTCGGTGTCGTTGGTGACCGTCATAACCGCTTTTCCTTATTTCAGGCAGCTGCCGGCGTCCACCGGCAACGCCGACCTGGCCGTCCATCCGGCCCATGCACCCCTCCATCGATTTCTTGGGCGATCGCTCAAATTAGCGGTGCAGGCCATGTTTAGCAGCATGGCCGCGAGCTAGTCAAGAGTTCAGCGAAGCTTCGATCAGCGTGGCCGCGGCCGCCCGTGCATGCACGACAGGGGCGGTGTCGTTGAGCGAAGTCGCTAGCGCGGTCGCACCCTCGAACAGCACGGCCAGCTGTTGACCGAGCAGCTCGGGATCGGCGACGCCGGCCTCCCGCGCGACGGCAATGAGGCGCCCGATGATCCGTTGCTTGTGTGCCCGCACGATGTCGTCGGCAGCGCGCAATGTCCCCGCGGATTCCACCGCGGCGTTGTGGAATGGGCAGCCCCGCATCACTTCTCGTTGTGACATCTCGAAGATCGCCAACAGTCTCTCGCGGGCACTCAGGTTCGGGTCGGCAAGGCGTTGCTCATTGGGCGAGCCGCCCTCGGTATCCATGCGGCGCAGATAGGACTCGACGAGGTCGTTCTTGCCGGGAAAGTGTTGATAGAGAGTGCGCTTGGAGACGTTAGCCTCCCGCGCAATGAGCTCGACGCCGGTCGCGTGGATCCCGTGGTGGTAGAACAGCCGCGCCGCGGCGGTCTCGATACGCTCCCGCGCACCGCGCCCGCCGGATGGGCTGACGGGTTGAGCAGATCCCTCTCCAGCCATCCCTCGAATATACACCGATCGGTTTACTTCGTAGTGAAAGGCGGCTACATTGAGAGTCCGCAAGTAAACCGATCAGTTTCCAACTCTTTCACGAGGACGGGCATGTCGATCTTGGAGCTGTCCCGATGACCGCGCCGGTTCTGGTCATCGGCGCGACCGGCCGGCACGGCGGCACCGGAACAACCGTGGTGAACCGCCTGGTGGCCGACGGGCACCCGGTGCGCGCGTTGGTCCATACCGACGACGAGCGCGCTAACCGACTGCGTCGGCTCGGCGCGACGACCGTGACCGGCGACCTGCACGATCGGGCGTCGCTCGTCGCCGCCGTACGGGACGTGCGGGCGGTGTACTTCACCTATCCGATTGGGGCGGGAATTGTTTCGGCGGCCGCCAACCTGTCTTCCGCGCTGCTCGCCGCGAGCCCGGACGCGCACGTGGTGGTGATGTCGATGGCGGTGTCCGCGGTCGACAGTCCCAGCAAGCTCGGTCAGGGGCAGGCGGTCGCCGAGGAGGTGTTCGGCTGGGCAGGCCTGAGCCCGACGGTGCTGCGGTTCGGCGCCCTGTTTCACCAGAACTTGCTCCTGCTGCACGGCGCCACGATCAGGGAAAAGGGCTTGATAGCCAACAGTTTCGGCGACGGGCCGGCGCCGTGGATCGGCGGCGACGACGCAGCCGAGATCGCCGTGGCCCATCTCTTGGGGCCACCACCCAAATCGACCAGCATCAGTTATCCGCCTCCGGCCGAGGTGATCGCCCACCGTGATGTGGCGCGCCTCATCGCGGCCGAGACGGGTCGACCTGTTCGTTACGAGCCGATCTCGCCCGCCCAATGGCGCCGGAGTTTAGAAGCCGCGACCGAAGCGGATCCGACCGGTCCGATCAACAGGGCCATGGCTCAACACATTTCGACCGTCGGGGCCGCGCTATCTCAGCGGACCGAGCCGCTCGTCGCACCGGATCCGCAGGCACTAGCCGCAATACTCGGCCGCGAACCCGTGCGCTTGATCGAATTCATCCGGAATAATTTGGCACACTTCGTCGCGCCGACCGCGGTCGCCGGCGCGTGAGACGAATCGAATCATCAAGGAGCGCAACGACATGTCTGCCGTGTTGATCACCGGAGCCAACCGTGGCATCGGGCGCGCAATGGCCGAGGAGTTCGTCCGCCGTGGCTATCGCGTGGTCGCCACCGCCCGTGATCCCGCCACGCTGGCCCAACTGGACGTCCACGGACGGCTAGCACTCGACGTCACCGACGACACCAGCGTACGGGAAGCAGTCGAGGCCGCCGGTGACATCGACGTCGTCGTTGCAAACGCCGGGCAAATCTTTTACGCCGCCGTCGAAGCGATCCCGACGGCGCAGCTGCAACACCTGTTGAACCTGAACACCATTGGCGCCATCCGAGTCGCGCAGGCGGTCTTGCCACAGATGCGGGCCCGTGGTGGCGGCAAGCTGCTGTTCATGTCCAGCGTCATGGGCCGAGTGGTGCGGTCTCCCAATTCGGCCTACGCCGCTACCAAGTGGGCGCTGGAAGCGCTCGTCGAGGCACTGGCCATCGAGGTCGAGCAGTTCGGCATCCAGGTGACGTTGCTAGAGCCGGGCGCGGTCAGCTCCGGTGCGCTCGAGAACGTGACGACCTACGCCCTGCTCGACGATCCCTACACTGCGTTTTTGAGCGGCCGCGGTCCACGCGCCGGCATGATCAGCCCCGAACAGGTAGCTACCGCGGTCGTCGATGCCGCGGACACAGCCCGGCTACCGCTGCGCATACCGATCGGTGATGCCGCGCGCGCACTGATGGCCGCCCGCAGAACAGCACCCGACGACGTCCCCTTCGTGATGCCGTAACCGCCAGCAAGCCACGGCGTCGCGCGGGAACCGTGAAGATTGATCGCGCGGGTGTGAAAGATTCGTTAAGAACGAGGCGGCGCGCCTGTACAGACCTCAATTTGGAAGCATGACGCTGTTCGAGCTGCTTCCGTCGCTGCGGCACGGGTTGAATCCGCATCTCGACCGCGCAATCTGGCCGTTGAGTACCTACATCGACGACCTGGGCCGGCTGTGCCTGGGCGGGATGCCCGTCACGCAGATCGCCGCGGAATTCGGGACACCCGCCTATGTCTTGGACGAGGAGGATTTCCGCACACGCCTGCGCTGTTATCGGGCCGCTCTACCCGAAATCGAACTCGTCTACGCCGGCAAGGCGCTGCTCAGCACCGCAGTGGCGCGCTGGGTGGCCGCAGAAGGCGCCGGCCTGGCCGTCTGCTCACCCGGCGAACTCGCCACCGCGCTGACCGCCGGCGTGGCGCCATCGCAAATCGTTGTGCACGGCAACGCCAAGACCGCCGCCGAACTGCACACCGCGGTCGGTAGCGCGGTCGGCCGGATCGTCATCGACTCGTCGAACGAAATCGCGCTGCTGGCGGCGCGAGTACGACGCCACCAAGACGTCTTGATCCGTGTGATTCCCGACATCGACAGCGAAGCCGGCGCCAGCTTCGGCTTCACCCTTGCCGACGGCCGGGCCGCCAATGCCGTCAAGCGCGTCCTCAATCATCCCTGGCTGAATCTGGTTGGACTGCACTGTCACCTGGGCTCGCAGGTCACCGATCCGGCGCCGTACGGCACGGCGATCCGTCAACTCGTCACGCTGATGGCCCATGTGCGCGACCGGCATGACGTCGTGCTCAGCCAGCTCAATCTCGGCGGCGGCCACGACATTCCTTACTTCTCCGGTGATCCCGAGCTCAGCCCGCGTGCGCTCGGCGCGGTCATCGAGACCACCCTGACCTCCGCGTGTGCCGAATTCAACTATCCGCGTCCGCGGCTCGTGATCGAACCGGGCCGAGCCATCGCCGGTCGTGCTGGGTTGACGCTGTACCGAATCGTCTCCGTCAAGCGCCAGCCCGGCGGGCCAACCCTCGTAATCGTGGACGGCGGAATGGCCGACAACCCGCACGAGGCGCTGCGCGGCGTGAAACACACCGTGGCACTGGCTAATCGACATGTCCCCACCAAGACAACGCCCGTAACCATCGTGGGCCGCCATGGTGAATTCGGCGAAGAGATCGCGCGCGATGTCCCGCTGCCCACGGATGTCCACCCCGGCGATCTACTGGCGATGGCCTGTACCGGCGCCTACCACCATTCGATGGGGTCGACCTGCAGCATGGTGGGCCGCCCGCCGCTGATTGCCGTCGCCGGCCGGCGGGCCCGGGTACTCGTGCGCCGGGAAACCGTGGCCGATCTGCTGTCCCGTGACTGTGACTGGTCTCACCAACCGCGTGGCGAGCGGCCCGGCACAATGGTTATCAGTCGAGCGAGCGGGGACTAGGCATGCTTCGCGACGAAAATCGTTGGACAGCGGTGCGATTGCGGCTGTTGTCGCTGGCGGCCGCGTTGCCGGCCACGCTCATCTACGCCGCCGCGCTGCTCGCGGTGTCCCTCCTGCTGAGGATCCTGGGTTCGCACCCGCACGACGTCGCGGTCAGCGAGATGAGCACCAACTTGCACAATTTGGTGCATGGCCACGTGGTCACGTTGGTCGGCAGCGCCTTCATCAGCGACGGCGGCGACATCCTGTTTTGGCTTCCGGGCCTGGTCTGCCTGTTGGGCTTGGGCGAACTCATCTGGCGCAGCAGTGGTTTGATCGTCACATTCGCACTCGGCCATATCGGTGCCACGCTGGTCGTGGCCGTGTGGCTGGCCGCCGCCCTGACCGCCGGATGGTTGCCGATGTCGCTCGCGCACGCCACCGACGTGGGGATGAGTTACGGCGCGGTGTGTGTCTTGGGCGCACTCACCGCCTCGATACCTGCACAGTGGCGCGCGGTCTGGATCGGATGGTGGCTGGGCAACGCCGTGGCCGCGGCCAGCAGCGCGGACTTTACTGCCGTCGGCCATGTGGTTGCGCTGCTGCTCGGCATCGCGTTGTCCTTTCGGCTGCGGTCGATTTCGCGCTGGACGCATGTCCATTTGGTATTGCTCGCCATCGGTTCGGTGTTCGGATATCTAGTGCTGTGCGGTCCGGCGGGGGCGATGCCGGTGGCCGGCGCGGCGGGCGCGCTGATCGCTCTCGTCGCCGCCTGGCTGGTGCCGTCACGCGACCACGCGCGGGCGCCGGCCGGGCGACCGGTCCCCCAACCGGCACGCTCGTAGTCGGCGGACGTTGCTCACACGCCTGGCAACTAGGGGCTTCAATATGGGCGTACGGTTGGGTTCATGAACCTGGTCGAGCCCATCCAACGCGGTCTGAACTGGCTGTCGACCCCGCACTACGTTCGGGCACGGCTGGACATGCAGACCCGGCCCGTCCAGCAGCTTCCGCTCGAAGTGGAGATCGTTTATTGCACGATCTCCCAAGGTGGTGCGGCGCTGAAATTCCCGGTGACCGTGATGCTGTTGCCGAAGGGGGTCTCCCCAGTCAGGGGCGGCTAACTGCTCGGCCGATTCTTTTTGGTCAGGTCGGTGTCCCGGCTCGGTTGTACGCGTTTCGGTTCGCCCGGCATTTTCGGATAGTTCGGGGGATACGGCATATCGCCCAGGCCACGTTCTTCGTCGGCCGCGACCATCTCCAGCAGTACGTCCAGCGGCTGGGCCACATCGTCAATACCGGCCCACGGGTCGTCGCGCCGGCGCACCAGGTCCGGCACGGTCGCCATGGTGTAGTCGTCCGGTTCCGCAGCTGCCAGCTCATCCCAGGTCAACGGCGTCGAGACGGTCGCAATGGGGGTGCGCCGCACCGAGTACGGCGAGGCCATGGTCCGGTCGCGGGCGTTCTGGTTGAAGTCGATGAAGATCCGCGTGCCACGTTCTTCTTTCCACCAGGAGGTAGTCACCGCGTCCGGTGCACGCCGCTCGATCTCGCGGGCCAGCGCGATACCGGCTCGCCGCACGGCGATGAAGTCCCACTCGGTGGCGATCCGCAGGAACACGTGGATGCCGCGCCCCCCGGACGTCTTCGGATATCCGACCAGCCCGAGTTCGTCGAGCAACGGCCGCAGGACGTCGATCGCCACGGCGCGGGCCTGTTCGAAGCCGACTCCGGGCTGGGGATCCAGGTCGATCCGCAGCTCGTCGGGGTGATCGGTGTCCGGGCAGCGGACCTGCCAGGGATGTAGCGTGACCGCGCCCATCTGCGCGGCCCACACGATCGCGGACGGGTGGGTCACCATCAACGCATCGGCGGTGCGTCCGGACGGGAACGTGATCCGGCAGGTCTCCAAATAATCGGGGTGATGCTGCGGTATCCGCTTCTGGTAGATCTCCTCTCCGTCGATGCCGTCCGGAAAGCGCTGCAGGTGGGTGGGCCGGTTACGCAGGGCGGCAAGCATCGGTCCGGCCGCCACGGCGAGGTAGTACTCCACGAGTCGTCGTTTCGTGCCGTTGGACCCCAGCTGCGGAAAGTAAACCTTGTCCGGGTTGGTCAGCCGTACCGAGACACCATCGACCTCGAGCTCTTCTGCTGCCGCAACCATGAACTGATTCCAGCACAATGGCCAGATGGACTTGCCCGTCATGCCGCCGGTGTCGCCGATGCTGGCCAAGTCGGTCCGATCCATCCCGCCCGAAGCGTCGTATGAACCCAAGTGGGATGGTTTCCGGTCGATCTGTTTCCGCGACGGCGACGACGTCGAACTGGGTAGTCGTAACGAACGTCCGATGACCCGCTACTTCCCCGAACTGGTCGCGGCGATCGGGGTCGAATTGCCGCAGCGCTGCGTCATCGACGGTGAAATCGTCATCGCCACCGATCACGGCCTGGACTTCGAGGCGCTGCAACAGCGCATCCACCCGGCCGACTCGCGGGTCCGCATGCTGGCAGAAACCACCCCGGCGTCCTTCATCGCCTTCGACCTGCTGGCCCTGGGCGACCAGGACTACACCCAGCGCCCTTTCAGTGAGCGGCGCGCAGCACTGGTCGATGCGCTGGCCAACTCCGGGCCGTCGGTTCACGTGACCCCGGCGACCACCGACTTGGATACCGCCCACCAGTGGTTCGACGAGTTCGAGGGCGCCGGTCTCGACGGTGTCATCGCGAAACCCCTGACCGGCAGCTATCAACCGGACAAGCGCGTCATGTTCAAGATCAAGCACGAACGGACGGCCGACTGTGTGGTGGCCGGCTACCGGGTGCACAAGTCCGGCGTTGACGCCATCGGGTCGCTGTTGCTGGGCCTCTACCAAGACGACGGCCAGCTCGCCTCGGTCGGCGTGATCGGCGCGTTCCCAATGGCCGAGCGGCGGCGGTTGTTCATCGAGCTGCAGCCGCTGGTCACCGACCTTGACAGCCATCCGTGGAACTGGGCCGCGCACGAGGCGGGCGAGCGCACCCCGCGAAAGAACGAGACCTCGCGGTGGAATGCCGGCAAAGACCTCTCGTTCGTCCCGCTCCGGCCCGAGCGGGTCGTCGAGGTTCGCTACGACCACATGGAGGGCCGGCGGTTTCGGCACACCGCGCAATTCAACCGCTGGCGCCCCGATCGCGACCCGCGTTCCTGCACGTACGAACAACTCGAGCAACCGGTCACGTTCAGCCTCAGCGACATCGTGCCCGGGCTGGGCTAGCCGGGTTTCGGGTCAGTCGTCGATGCGCGTCGGCGGATCGGCGAACGGCTGACCGGGGCCCACCGTGTCGCAACGGCGCTCGGGCACCAGGAACGAACTGGCGCCGTTGAGCACCAAGTTCTTCGACACCACGCAACGCTGCCAGGTGCCGTCAGGCTGAACTGGCCCGTCGCACTTGCTGATTACGGGTCCGCCGTACTGACAGCCGGCGGCGGCGGGCGGTGCCACGGCGATCATCGCCACCGCCGTCAGGGTGGCCATCACGGTGGCCGTCAGCGCGGTGGCGAGTCCTCCCTCGATACAGTTCTTCATGACTTCTCCCGTCAGATCGCCTGCCCGTTTTGAGCACTCGGCGGCAAATGCCGTCGCAGACCGTCCGTTATCGACGACGCTACCGCTCGGGCTGCCAGTGATGGGCCTGCGCATCAGCCTCGACAACCCACTTGCGGTACCGCGGCAAAGCGGATTCGATGTGTACAAACTCCGAAGGAAGTGACCGAATGAACGTTGCTGCGGGGCGCCTGAAGAAGCTCGCGGAAATCTCGGCTGCTACCACGCTACTGGTGGCCGGCGCGACGCCCATCGCGCACGCGACTCCGACGGACGATTTCGTGCGACAGGTGCGGGCAAACGGAATCGGACTCAACGTCGCTGATGCCGCCTTGGTCCAGGACGCCCAGGAGGTGTGCGACATGCTCGACTATCAGGAGTCGGCCTACCAATACCTCGATCAGCATTCCGGCCTGAACCGCAACCAGTCCGCCTTCTTCGTCGCCGCATCGGTCACCTACTTCTGTCCGCAGTTCGCACCCAAGCTGGGTCCGGGCCACTGAGCTGCGTTGCGGCGAAGCCAGGCAATCACACCGCGACCGTCAACTCTGAAAGTCCCCGCAGCGTGACGTTGGCCTTATACCGTGGCTCGCTGTCCAGCCGCGCGGTCGGAAAGCGGGCCGCCAGCTCCGACAGGGCGATGCTGGCTTCCAGCCGGGCCAGCGGTGCGCCCAGGCAATAATGGATCCCGCGTCCAAACCCCAAGTGCCGCAACGGCGCTCGGTCGGGATCAAAAACATCGGGTCGTTCGAATTCGGCAGGATCGCGGTGTGCCGCGGCCAGCAGCAGCATCATCACATCGCCCTCTGGCACCTCGACGTCCCCGATGCGCATGTCGCTCAACGCGATTCGACCGACCATCTGCACCGGAGGGTCATACCTCAACGTCTCTTCGATCACCGCCGAGACCCGGCCGGGATCGGCGGCCAGCGCCGCCCACTGCGAGGGCTGGCGCAGCATCGCCAGAATCGCATTGCCGATCAGGTTGACCGTGGTCTCGTGCCCCGCGACCAGTAACAGCAGGCAGGTGGAGACGATCTCCTCTTCGGTCAACTGGTCACCGGATTCCTCGACCGCGATCAGCCCCGACATCAAGTCGTCGCCGGGCCGCGCGCGGCGTCGGTCGATCAAGCCGTGCAGGTACTGCCGCAACCACGCTCCGGCGTCGAGCCGTTCCTGCAGACCGTCGGGCGCCGAGCCGGTGAAGGTGATGAACGGGTCCAGCGCCTGGGCGAGTAGTCCGGACGCGTCGCTGAATTGCGGCTCATCATCCAGCGGCACTCCCAGCAGCCGGCAGATCACCGCCACCGGCAGCGGATAGGCATAGTCGTCGACTACGTCGAAACGTCCGTTCACGGCGATCCGGTCGAGCAAGCCGTGTACCAGCACGCTGATGTCGGGCCGCAGCGCGTTGACCACTTTCGGCACGAACGCCTTGCTGACCAGTTTGCGCAGCCGGGTGTGATCGGGCGGGTCGAGGAACAAAAATCCCGGGGGTACTTGCGCGGGCACCGGTAACCCGGCGTCGGTGAGTTCCTTGAGCTGCGCTGCGACCTGCTCTTGGGCGCGGGTGGACTTCATCCGGTCGCTGCTCGACGACGGATGCCGCAGCACGTCGTCGCAGTCCCGGTAGCTGGAGAAGACCGCGAGATGCGCATCGGGGAGCACTAGCGGCCCGCGGTAACGGAATTGCGCACACAGCCCATAGGGGTCGGCCCGGTGGGCCGGGTCGAGCAATTGGATGAGTAACGCTTGCGATTCGGCTGGGTCGGCGGAACCGGAGGCCGGGTGACTCGGCGCAGTCGTCATGCACACATTCTGCCTGCCGCCGCGGAAGGCGCCGGCGAAAGTTACTGATTGTCACCCGTTCAGCAACTACGATGTGGGCCATGAGGATGCCTCGCACATGCGGGTTCGGGCTCGTCGCTGTCGTCTTGGCAACGCTGGCCAACGTGGCGGTGGCCGCCCCCGGGTATGCCTGCGCCTGCGGTGCGGTGGTCCCGCCCGTCGGTGGGCAGGCCACCATGAACCACGAAGTGGCGCTGGCACATTGGAACGGGTCCAGCGAAACCGTCGTCATGCAGCTCGCCCTGGATGCCGACACGGACAACGTTGCGCTGGTGGTGCCCACCCCGGCGCCGGCGACGGTCACGGAGGCCGACAAGGCGACGTTCACGGAGTTGGAGGCGTTGACCGCGCCCCGGGTGCAGCAGCGTCGGCATTGGGTCCTGGGCACTTCCGCGCCGAGCGCCCGCACGGAGCTCGAGGCGGCCGCGCCCCGCGGCCCCACCGTGGTCAATCAGGTCCGCCTCGGACCGCTGGAGGCCACCACGCTGGCGGGCGGCGACCTGAGCGGGTTGCGGAAATGGTTGGACGACAACGGTTATGCTATTCGGCCAGCGGTGTCGGACGCGCTGGGACCGTATGTCCGGGACGGCTGGTCTTTTGTCGCGATCCGCCTGGTCGGTTCGGAGCCGCTCGTCGGTGGACTCAATCCGGTGCGGATGAGATTCTCGTCGTCGCAATTCGTCTATCCCATGCGGCTCTCCGTCGCGGCCCAGGGTCCGCAGCAGGTCACCATCTTCACCCTGTCCGACCACCGCCAGCAGCGCACCGACGCAGATGCCCGGGCCGGGCAGTCCGTGCAGGTGCAATTCGCCGGCAACGTCTCGGCCGACGTGCGCGAGCCGCTGCTGCGCGAGTTGACCGCGGATCACGGCGCTTACCTGACCAAGGTACAGGTGAATATCCCTCAGCCGCAACAGATTTCATCTGACTTCAGGTTCGGCAACGCTGCCCGCGACGACCCGTATCGCCAGGTGATCTACGTGGACCGCGACGTCGTCATTCCGGTCGAGCTGATCGGCTTGGCCGTCGCTGTGGTCACGGTGATCGCGGTGACGGTGCTGGTGGTCGTTGTCGCAGTCCGCAGGCACCGGCGCGCTTAGCGGCGTAGAAACTCCACGATGTGAGCCGCCAGCTCCTCGCCGGCGTCCTCCTGCAGAAAGTGCCCGGCGTCGCGGATGACGGGGTGGTCGACGCCTTGTGCCCCACGCATTTCGCGCTGGAAGATCGCGGCCATTGGACCCGTGATGGGGTCGCTGTCGCTGAATGCGACCAGCATGGGCGTCGGGCTCGCCGATAGGGTGGTCCACGCGGCCTTGTTCGCCGGCGCCGCGGGATCGTCCGGTGCGGTCGGCACCAGGCCAGGCATGGCGCGCGGCCCGGCGCAGTACCGGTCGTCGGGGAAGGGCGCGTCGTACGCGGCGCGCGCCCGCGCGCTCAGCGGCCGACGACACCCCGACTGCACAAACGCGCCGATGTCCAGTTTCGGTGCCGTCGTGATGGCGTCCCGAAATTGCCACCAGACCTCCGCCATCGGCTGCTCACCGTTGGGCAGCCCGGTGTTCGCGACGACGATCCTGACGAAGTGCTCGGGATGCTCTGCGGCTAAACGCAATCCGATCAGCCCGCCCCAATCCTGACCGACCAGGGTCACGTCATGAAGACCCAGGATGTCGAAGGCCAACGCGCGCATCCATTCGACATGGCGCGCGTAGCTGTGGTCCTCGCGACGGGTCGGCTTGTCGGATCGGCCGAACCCCACCAGATCAGGACACACGACCCGATGTCCCGCTGCGACCAGCACCGGAATCACCTTGCGGTACAGATACGACCAGGACGGCTCGCCATGGAGCAGCAGAATGGGATCGGCGGTCTCGGGCCCGTCCTGCACCCACGCGATCCGCAGTGTCCCGCCCTCCCCGTCGGCGACCTCGGAATACCTTGGCTTATAAGGGAAATCCGCTAGGCCGTCGAATCGCGCGTCGGGCGTGCGTAACGTCTGCATGCCTGCAACATACGCCGCCGGTCAATTCCCTTCGGTACACCCCGCCAACCCCGGTTGCGCCATCAGCACGTCAAGGTAGGCGCGCTGGCCCTTGAGGAGTTTGCTGCGTGCCCGCGCCACCGGATACCACTCGACCCGGTCCACTTCGGGAAATTCCCGCATCCGACCCGACCCTTTCGGCCACTCCAACTCGAAGGTGTTGCTGCGCGTTTCGGTGACGTCAAGGTCGCCGCGCACGGCGAAGGCGGTGACGACCTTGCCGCCGGGTTGTTTCAGCACACCCAGGTCGACGCGCGGCCCGGCCGGCGTCGGCAAACCCAGTTCCTCCGCGAATTCGCGCTGCGCGGCGGCCCAGGGATCCTCGTCATCGGTGTACTCACCCTTCGGGATCGACCAGGCCCCGTCGTCTTTACGTGCCCAGAACGGGCCGCCCGGATGCGCGATCAGGACTTCGACAATGCCGTCGCGGACGCGATACAGCAACACGCCAGCACTGAGTTTGGGCACCGAGGTCAGACTCCGACGGCGCGCTCGAGATCCTTCAGGGACGACTCCAGGTGTGCCAGCAGCCGCTGCAGGTGCGGCACGCTACGCCGGCAGCCGACGAGACCGAAGTCGAGGGTGTCGGCATTGCTGACCAGCGTGATGTTCAGCGCCTGCCCGTCCAGAATCGCCGACAGCGGATAGCTGCCGTCCAGGCGGGCGCCGCCGTAATACATCTGCTCTCGCGGTCCTGGGACATTGGAGATGATGAGGTTGAACGGCGGTGCCGTGGACGTCACCCAGCCGGGGACGGTAGCCAGCGCCAGCGAGCTCATGTTCACCGCGGACAGCGCCAACGCTTGCACCCGCGGCAGCTGTGAGAACACCGTCTTGTTCTTGTACATCGACTCACTGACCGTCTCCAGCCGTTTGGCGGGATCCTCGACGTCGGTGGCCAGGTTGCACAGGATGGCGCCGACCAGGTTACCGCCGGCGTCGGCCTCGTCCTCCCGGCGCAGACTGACGGGCACCATCGCCAGCAGCGGTGTGTCCGGCAATGCGTTCTGCTCCTGCAGGTAATAACGCAACGCACCCGAACACATCGCCAGGACGACGTCGTTGAGCGTGACTCCGGCCGCATTCTTGACGCTTTTGATTCGGTCCACCGACCAGGACTGCGCGGCACACCGGCGGGCGCCGCCGATCTTGACATTGAGCATGGTTCGGGGAGCACCGAATGGCAGCGTCAGCTGCTGCTCGAACAGCGCGGAGCGGGCCAGTGACACAGTCGAAGGAGCAAGTGCCGCAAGGGATTTTGTCGCATGCAGCAGTGCGCTCAGTCGCGACGACGATGACGACGTGCTGGCGCGCTTGGGTTTGCGCAGGCTCCACGGCGCCCGGATCTCGGTGTCGTCCGGGTCGGAAGACAGTGCGCGCTGCATCAGCTTCAAGGCCGAGACGCCGTCGATGAGCGAGTGGTGCATCTTGGTGTAGATCGCGAAGCGGCCGTCCTTGAGCCCCTCGATCACGTACGCCTCCCACAACGGACGATGCCGGTCGAGCAGGCTGCTGTGCAACAGCGAGGTCAGCTCGAGCAGATCGCGGACCCGTCCCGGGGACGGTAGCGCGGAGCGCCGGACGTGATAGTCGATATCAAGGTCCTTGTCGTAGGTCCAGCCGAGGTCCGCGATGCCGCCCAGAAACGTCGCCGGACGCTTGAGGAAGGTGGGCTGGAAATCGCGCTGGGCCACCAACGCGTCGTAGAACTCCCGCACGAATTCTCGGCCGGTGCCTTGCGGGGGCTCGTAGAGCTGCAAGCCGCCGACGTGCATCGGGTGCTCACGGGATTCGCCGAGCAAAAAGATCCCGTCGGTCGGGCTCATCAGTTCCATCCACCAATTAGACCCCTACCGGAAAGCACCCGCCAGCATCTGCGGCGGCCGGGTTGGAGTGCGCGTTGACTGTGCTGCGCCGGCGGCGTTGACCGTGCGCCCGCGGTGTTGACTGTGCTGCGGCGCCGTTGACTGTGCGCCGGCGATGGGCGCGATCGGCGTGTCGACACCCTGGGCGCACGGTCAACGCCGACGATGCACGGCCGGCGCTACAGCAGATCGGTGATCGTCTTCAGGCCCGCGTCGTAGAGCACCCCGGGCAGCATGCCGCCATCGCATTCGATGGTGGTGCCGTTGACGAAATCGGCCTGCCCGCTGGCGAGAAACACACAGACCCGGCCAACCTCGGCGGGTTCACCGGCGCGGCGCAGCGGAACGGCGGCGAAATAATTCGCCCCGGTTGGGTCGTCCTTCGGCAGCACGAACGATCGGAAATTCTCGGTCATCGTCGGGCCCAGGGCCACGCAATTGACCCGCACCTTCGGGCCCCACTCCTGCGCCAGTGAGCGGGTGAGATGGTTGAGCCCGCTCTTGGCCGCCCCGTAGGAGACCAACGTCGGCGATCCGGCGGGGTGCCCGGCACCGCTGGAGATGTTGACAATGCAGCCGACGCCATCCTGAAGCGACATCTGCCGATAGACGCGGATGGCGAACCACAGCGGGCTGATCAGATTCATCTGCACCGCGAACGCGTGAAACAGCGCGGTGCGCTCGAAGTCGTCGTCGCCGGGTGGTGCGCCCTGAATGCGTTGCACCAGTTCGGGAATGCTGTCCACATGCGGTGCCGGGACGGTGCCGCCGGCGTTGTTGACGAGGATGTCGACCCGACCGTGGGTGGCGACAACGTCGGCGATGAAGTTGTCGATCGACCGGTAGTCGCCCTGATCGCAGACCCGCTGCGAGGCACGCGCCGCCCAGTCGGGCTCGATGCCGGGGATAGTGTCCAGCTGCGAGCGCGAACAGCCGACGACGGTAGCGCCGGCCCGCAGCAGTTCATGGGCGATCCCGACGCCCACGCCGCGGCTGGTCCCGGTGACGATCGCGATCTTGCCGTCAAGGACACCCATGAACAGGCCTTCCTAACTTGAGAGCCAATGTTGACAGTGACTGCCAGTGAGTCATACTGTGCCAGTTCGGTCGTTGACGTGTAAAGACGCGCAACCGGAAGGACACCGATGAGTAGTTCGTCGAAGCTTCGCGTAATCCAATGGGCGACCGGAGGTGTCGGGAAGGCGGCCATCGCCTGCGTGCGCAATCATCCGCAGCTTGAGCTCACCGGCTGCTGGGTGCACAGCGCAGAGAAAAACGGTCTCGACGTCGGGCGCATCATCGGCACCGAGGACCTAGGCGTCACCGCCACGTCGAGCATCGACGAGATTTTGGCTCTGGACGCGGACTGCGTCATGTACAGCCCCCTGGTGCCCAACGATGACGAGGTGATCGCGATCCTGCGCTCGGGCAAGAACGTGGTCACCCCGGTCGGCTGGGTCTACCCCGACCCGGCCAACAAGCGGCATCAGGCCGTCGCCACCGCCGCACTGGAAAGTGGTGTGACGCTGCATGGTTCGGGCATCCACCCGGGCGGTATCACCGAGCGCTTCCCGCTGATGATCTCCTCGCTGTCCTCGGCAATCACTCATGTCCGCGCCGAGGAGTTCTCCGACATCCGCACCTACAACGCCCCCGACGTGGTACGCCACATCATGGGGTTCGGTGGCACACCCGAAGAAGCCACCCAGGGCCCGATGGCCGGACTGCTCGAAGCCGGATTCAAGCAGTCCGTCCGGATGATCGCCGACCACATGGGATTTCGCATCGATCCCAATATCAGGACCATTCAGGATGTGGCAGTGGCGACGGCCCAGATCGACTACGACCCCTTCCCGATCACCGCGGGCACCGTGGCCGCCCGCCGGTTCCGCTGGCAGGCTCTCGTCGATGGCGAGCCGGTGATCACCGCGGCGGTGAACTGGCTGATGGGCGAGGAAAACCTGGATCCGGCCTGGAATTTCGGCGGACGTGGCGAACGCTTCGAGGTCGAGATCACCGGCGACCCGGACGTGAGCCTCACCTTCAAGGGTCTACAACCGGAGACGATCGCCGAGGGACTGGTGAAGAACCCGGGTGTCGTGGTCACCGCCAACCACTGCATCAACGCGATCCCCGACGTGTGTGCCGCGAAGCCCGGCATCAAAACCTACCTCGATCTACCGCTGTTCGCCGGGCGCCCGGCCCCCAATCTCGCCACATCGTCGTGACCGGCAAGAGCATCCTCGACGATGTATCGTTCTGTCATCTCGTCATCGGTGTCACCGACATGGACCGCGCGCTGCGGTTCTACCGGGATCTGCTCGGCATGGAGGTTGTCTTCGAATCCCTCATCTCTGGCCAGCCTTTCGACGCCGTACTGCACGCCAGCCGCAAGCAAGAGGGCCGGGTGGTCGGCGGGCTGCTGGGCGGGTTGATGATCGAGTTGCTCTCGCTCGTCGCGGCCCCACCGCAGCAGCAGCCCGCCCGCCCGAGCATCACCGGCATCCACAACGTGTCGCTGTCGGTGACCGATCTCGACGCCACCCACCGCCGCATCATCCAGGCCGGTTACACCCCCGACCAGGATCCCTTCGAGATCGGCGGTGTCCGAATGTTTTTCGTCAAGGATCCGGACGGGACGCCGGTGGAGTTCATCGAGCTCCCCGACGGAGCGCGCAGCACTTACGAGATGCATCGGGGTGTGCCGCTGCGGATCGGGCCGGACAGATGAGTTACTGGCACGCCGATTCGATGCGCGGACACGTCGCGATCGTGACCGGCGCCGCGCAGGGCGTCGGCAAAGGCGTGGCGGCCGCGCTACTCGAACGCGGTGCGGGCGTGCTGCTGGTCGACATCCAGCAGCAGGTTCTTGACGCCACCGCCGCCGAGCTCGCGGCGATCGGCCCGGTGGAAAAGCTCGTCGCCGATCTCCGCGATCCGGACAGCGCCCCGCGCATCGCCGCCGCCGCGGTCGACGCCTTCGGCACCGTGCATGGCCTGGTCAACAATGCCATTGCCACCAACGAACCCAAGGCGTTCGTCGACATCACCGTCGAGGATCTGGCCCTCGGTTACGACGTGGGTCCGCGGGCCACCTTCTTGCTGATGCAAGCCGTGTACCCGCACCTGGTCGAGGC
The DNA here is from genome assembly GCF_010727605.1 of Mycobacterium simiae. NCBI lineage: Bacteria > Bacillati > Actinomycetota > Actinomycetes > Mycobacteriales > Mycobacteriaceae > Mycobacterium > Mycobacterium simiae. The sequence goes on along the minus strand of NZ_AP022568.1, from coordinate 2,859,225 downwards.
CGGCGGCGGATCGATCGTGAATCTTGGCTCGGGGACGGGCACCGGCGGCGAGCCGAAATGGGGTGGGTATGCCGCCGCCAAGGAAGGCATTCGCGGGCTGTCGAAAGTGGCCGCGCTGGAATGGGGCCGCGACAACATCCGCGTCAACGTCATCTGCCCGTTCGCCGAATCGGATGGTGTCAAGTTCTGGAAGTCGTTCGCACCCAAGGAGTATGACAAGGCGGTAGGCCGGGTCCCGATGAAGCGCATCGGCGACGTCCGCGCCGATGTGGGGGCGTTGGTGGCGTTCCTGCTCGGTAGTGACGCGACATTCATCACCGGCCAGACCATCCACGTCGACGGTGGGATCGGCTGCTTCCGGTGACCGAGGGCTCGTTGCGGGATCGGCAGCGCGCGCAGGTCCGCGCCGACATCCGCCGCGCGGCGTTCCGGTTATTCGTCGAACGTGGCTACGACACCGTGACCACGGAGGAGATCGCCACGGCTGCAGGAGTTTCCGCGCGCACGTTCTTCCGATACGTGCCGACGAAGGAGGAGTTGCTGCTGGGCCCAGTGCGCCACGGTGGCGCCGCGATCGTCAACCTGCTGGAGAAGCGTCCCGCCACCGAGTCGCCCGACATTGCGCTGATCAACGCGATCATCACGCGGATCCGGTCTTTCGACCGCGCCGACTGCGAGGAGTGGCGGGCCGCCCTGCTCGTCGCACCCGACCTGCTGGACAAGGCAACCATCCACACAACCGCGGACAAGGAACGGGCGATCAAGTTGGTCGCCCAACGGATGCGCACCAATGCCGACAGCGACATGCGTCCCGGCCTGCTGATCCACCTTGCCTTCGGCGCCGCGGACTTCGCGTTCCAGCAGTGGGTACGGCGCTCGGCGCACCGACGGCCCCTGGACCGTTATGTCACCGAAGCCCTGGAAGCGATCAAGAGCCCGTACTGGGAGTAGCGAGATAGATTACTGTGCTTCGTCCTCAACACCGAATGTGTTGACCGCCATGGCTAGTAGCAGCCCGTCGGTACGGCGCGCCCGCGACACCCGAAAGGCATCGTGTGGTGGTGTCGGTCGCGGTCGGTCACGGCGCCACCGCGAGTTTGATGTGCGGCCCCGATGCCTGTTCACGCCAAGCCTGCGGTGCCTGCTCGAGAGAGTAGTGACGGGTTTGGACCCGGATCCGGCCGTCGGCCGCGTGGCCGGTGATCTCGTCGTACGCCGCGCGCATGACGTCGGCCGGCATAGCGTCGTTCAGATGGCCGACGTGGGTGCGACCAGTCAGCGACTGAAACGGCACCTCTGCCGTGGAGCCCGCGCCCGCACCGATGGTGATCAGCGTCGCTCCATTCGCGGTGGCGTCCAGTGCGGCGAGAAAGGGCTTGCCGTAGACCAAGTCGATCACGACGTCATACCCCGCGCCGGCTTCGGCACGAAGCGCTCCGGCGTCGTCGTCACCACCGAGTTGCACTGTCGCGTCGGCACCCAGTTCGCCGGCCCGTTGCAACGCCTCGCGGTTGCGCCCGGCCCCGACGACGCGACCGGCGCCCAGAAGTTTGGCCGCCTGCACGGCAATGTGTCCCACCACGCCGGTCGCCCCGAGGATCAGAACCGTCTGGCCATGCGACACGTCGGCATGCCGGGTCAGCGGCAACCACGCGGCAAGGCCGGCGATGCCACAGGCGACCGCGGTGTCGTCGTCGAGCCCGTCGGGCACGGGAAAGGTCTTGGCTGGGTCGATGCGACATCGCTGCGCCCATGAGCCGAACGGGTCCGGCGGCGCATTGAAATACACACGTTTTCCGTTCGAGGTGCCAACGCCCTCCCTGCCGACCACCGAAGGCGTTGCCGGCTGCCCCATTTCGCCCGAGGCCAAGATCAGGTCGACCGGATTGCAACCGGCGAGAGTGACCTCGACGACATCACCGTCGGGCTCGTCGAAGTCCCTAACCGTGGGTACCTTCCCCACTGCTTCCAGCACCGCCGCGCGCATCGGCACCTCCTCGTTGTTTTGCCGCGTCGACTGTCGTCGGAAGTGTTACCGCTGAGGTGATGTCGAAACAGCGGCTGGCACAGGTTCATGCAGCACTATCCAGCAAACGAAAAGCATTCTCGCTCAGGCAATATCACGCGTACCCTGCGCTGCGGACGGGCACAGTAGTGCCATGAGCGTTGTGGTGATCGGTCAGGTGGGGCGTGACCTGGTACTGCGTACCGACGGTCCGCCGTCGCTGGGCGACTCCACCGAGATCCTGCGACGCGAGGAGTTGCTCGGCGGTAAAGGCGCCAACCAGGCCGTCGGTCTGGCCCAGCTCGGTGTACCGGTCGCGCTCGTCGGTGTGGTGGGCGAGGATGCGGCGGGCACAGCGGTACTGCACCAAGCCGAGCGCGACGGCATCGACGTCAGCGGTGTGGTACGCCGGGGCATCACCGCGTTGTTGATCGACATCGTCGGGCAACCCGCGAAGCGGATGCTGCTCGAACACGTACCGCAGGAGTCGCTGGTGCGAAGCGAGGACCTAAACCGGGCCGCGCCGGTGCTGGACGTCGCCGACATTGTTTCCATCCAGTTGCAGCAGCCGGCCCAGACCGCATTGGCGGCCGCCCGGCGAGCGCGGCAGCGAGGTGCGCGGGTGGTCGCCGATGGCGCGCCGCCGCGCCGTATTCAGGCCGATCTGCTCGCCGCGGTCGACGTACTCCGTGCCGACGCCACCGAGGCCGCGCTGCTTGCGGATGAGGCAGTCACCACGGTGCGGCAGGCTAGGACGTTGGCCGAGCAGTTGTTGAGGTGTGGCCCGGATCTGGTGGCGCTGGCGGTTCCCGAGGTCGGGGATCTCGTGGCGTGGCAGGGCGGTCGTGAGCTATTCGAGTTCGCCGACGTCGAGGTCGTGGACCCGACCGGCGCCGGCGATGCGTTCGTCGCTGGGCTCATTTCGGCATTGCGAGAAGGAGCCGAGCCGGTGCAGGCGGGTCGACGCGCTGCTGCGGCCGCACGTTGCACAGTTACCCGACTTGGTGGCCGGCCTGATTTGACTGGACTGTGAATTCGCCTGACCGAATGCGACTGCGCCGCAGGGCTAGTCGAGCACTGTGAGCAACTTTTCGGCCAGCGGACCGGCCGATGCGGGGTTCTGCCCGGTGTACAGGTTGCGGTCGACGACCGTGAACGGCTTCCATACTTCGCCCTTGACGAAGTCGACACCCAGCGTGACCAACGCGTCCTCGGCGGTCCACGGTGCCTTCTCGCGGAGTCCCACACCGTCCTCTTCGTCGTTGGTGAAGGCAGTGACCCGGTAGCCGGCGAACGGAGATTTACCGTCGCGGCGGGTGGCCAGGATCGCGGCCGGCGCGTGGCAGACGATCGCCAACGGCTTGCCCGAGGCCAGGGCGGCGATCAGCAAGCGACCCGAGTCGGCGTCGCGCCACAGGTCTTCCATCGGCCCGTGACCGCCGGGGTAGTACACCGCGTCGTAGTCGTCCAGGCGCGCGGCGGCGAGCTGGATCGGCCGTCGGAGTTCCTCAGCGGAGCGAAGAATCGTTTCGAGCTGTTCGGCGATCTCGGCACTGCCTGCCATTGACGGACGCAGGCTCATCACGTCGACGTAGGGCACCGTGCCGCCGGGAGTGGCCACCACGATCTCGTGGCCAGCTTTGCTGAACGCGTCGTAGGGAGCCGCGAATTCCTCGGCCCAGTAACCAGTTGGGTGACGGGTGCCGTCCTTGAGCGTCCAGTAGCTCGTGCCGGTGACGACGAACAGGATCTTGGCCATCACACGAACCTACGTCGGGCACCGCATGATCAGCAACGCCCGGTGGCGCCGAGTGGGCGTGCCGGGTCGGTGGTGTGCGACCAGGGCGTGCTGGCCGTACACCCAACTCCGTCACAGCACACCCGGCGCGGCGACGCGGACCCTAAAACCAGACTTTGCGGCCGGCGACCGGACGTCCGACGGCTCCAAGGATCCACAGGATCACGCCGACGAGCACCAGGATGCCGCCGATCGTTTCCAGAATCGCGATGCCGGCGACATAGCCGATGATCGCGAGGATGATGCCGAGGATAATCATGCCGAGTCCCTTTCTATTGGGCGTCAGTCGAATTGATCATTCATCGGACTACCCCGGCACGGACGGCTTCAATCAGAAGCGCGCTAAGTCCCGTTGATCAGCGCGGCACGGGCCAAGGTTTGCTGCGCCTGCTTGACGTGGGCGGCGTCCACCAGCACACCGTTCACCCCCACCGCGCCGCGGCCCTGCGCCTCGGCCGCCCGATAGGCGGCGACATTGGCTTCGGCGCGGGCGATCTCGTCGGCCGTCGGCGCGTAGACCCGGTTGGCCACCGGGACCTGGTCGGGGTGAATCGCCCACTTTCCGGTGTAGCCCAGCAGCGAGGCCCGCCGCGCGTCACGCTCGTAGCCAGCAAGGTCCCGGTAGTCGGGATAGGGAGCATCGACCGCATCGATACCCGCGATGCGTGCCGCAACGATCACCTTGTTGCGGGCGTAAGCCCAAATGTCGCCGGGATATTCGCCCAGTGGCATGAAGTTTGTATCCACCCGCGCCCCCTGCGACAGCGAGAAGTCGCCCACCCCGAAGATCAAGGCATCCAGTCGCGAGCTGGCCACCGCGATCTCCTCCGCGTTGGCCAGGCCCTCCACTTCCTCGATGAGCACTTCGAGCCGAATCCGGTTGGACAGACCAAGTTTCGACTCCAGTTGAGTCAGCAGTACATCCACCCACCACACGTCACGCGCTCGCCTCGCTTTCGGGACGATGATCGTGTCCAGGTTCGCACCGGCCTTGGTCACGACATCGACGACATCGTCGTGGCACCACTGAGTGTCCAGGCCGTTAATGCGTATGGCGCGGGCGGTGCGGCCCCAGTCGATGTCGTTGAGCGCGGCGATGGCCTTCACCCGCGCTTCCTGTTTGAACGCCGGAGCGACCGCGTCCTCGAGGTCCAGGAAAACCAGGTCGGCGCCGCACCGGGCGCCCTTTTCGAACATGTTGTCGTTGCTCGCGGGCACCGCGAGTTCGGAACGGCGGAGCAGACCGGTCATGAAATGCTTTCTGTCACAACACGCCGCGGGCGTGCAGATCGTCAATCTCGTCGGTTGTCAGGCCAAGTAGCCCGCCGTACACCTCGGCATTGTGCTCGCCGAGGCCCGGGCCGAGGTGATCGACCGCGCCGGGCGTGGCAGAGAAGCGCGGCACCGGAGCCTGCACGGTCATGTGCCCCAGCTGGTCGTCCGCGACCGAGATGAACACCTGACGATGCTGCAGCTGTTCGTCGGCGACCAGATGGCGGATGTCGTAGACCGGTGCCGCGGCCACCTCGTGGGCCTCAAACGTCGCCATGGCCTCCGAAAGTGTCTTGCCAGCAACCCATTCCGCCACGACGTCGTCGACCTCGCGGGCGCGTGCCAACCGCCGCTGGGGGTCGGCGAAGTCGGGATCGGAGAGCATGTCGTCGCGGCCGATGGCGCGAAACACCCGCAGCGCCAGTGCCGGTGAGCTGCCCGACATCGCTAGCCACCGCCCGTCCGCGGTGCGGTAGGTGTTGCGCGGAGCCGAGATGTCCCACCGGTTTCCGGCACGCTCAGGCACCAAGCCCAGTTGGTCGTAGCCCAGCAGCGTCTGCTCCAGCAGCCGGGCCAGCGGGTCGATCAGGTTGACGTCAATCAGCTGACCCGGGGCACCGTGGACGTCACGGTGGTAGAGCGCCATGAGCACCGCATAGGTGGCGTTCAACGACGCGACGCCGTCGGCCAACATGAACGGCGGCAAGGTGGGCGGCCCGCCGGCCTGCCCGGTGATGTGGGCGAATCCGCTCATCGCCTCGCCCAGGGTGCCGAAACCGGGGCGTTCGCTTTTCGGGCCAGTCCGCCCGTAGCCCGTGATGTGCAGCATCACGATCCGGTCGTTGACCGCACGCAGGTTTTCGTAGTCCAGCCCCCACTTGCGCAACGTCTGCGGTCGGGTGTTGACGATGACGACGTCGGCGTGCTCGACCAGCCGTCGCACCAACGCCTGCCCCTCAGCGCAGCGTAAGTCGAGGGTGATGGCCCGCTTGTTGCGGGACAAGGATTTCCACATCAGTCCGACGTCCTCGCGCTGATTGCCCCAGCCGCGGATCGGATCACCGTGTCGGGGGTCCTCAACCTTGATCACGTCGGCGCCGAACTCGCCGAGGTAGGTCGCAACCAGCGGGGCGGCCGCCAAGGTGGCGAGGTCGAGCACCCGCACGCCGTCAAGCATGTGCACCGGCGCCAACCCGAGTATTCGCGGGGCGTTGCAGCCCAAGGTGTCCCCGCAGCGTCGAAGATTCGTATTCGGTGCGGAACAGACTGCGCCGTTGCAGCTGCGGAACCACCATCCGGACCACGTCTTCGAAGGCGCCGGGTAGATGCGTCGCCGCCAGGACGAAGCCGTCGCAGGCTCCGCTTTCGAACCAGTCCGCCATTTCATCAGCGACCTGCTCGCCGGTGCCGACGAAGCGGGGACCCTGCAGCAACGTCGCGCGGTGGCCGGCCAGATCGCGCACGGTCACAGGGCGGCCCCCGCTCCCAGAAGAAATGTGGGCCCGCAGGCTCTGCACCAGACCCCGGATTCCGGACACCGAGTCGATCAACTCGTCGGTGACGGGTTCATCCAGATCATGTTGTGCGAAGTCGTAATTCATCAACTCCGACAGCAGTGTCAGTGATGCCATGGGGTGAACCAGATCGTTGAGGAACAGTGCTTCGCGGTCCTTGGCGTGGGCCTCGGATTCGCCCACCACAGCGTAGGCCATCGGGCAAATCCGCACCGCGCCCGCATCACGCCCGGCTTCGGCGATGCGTTGCTTCTGGTCGGCATAATGGTTGCGGGCGACTTCGATGCCCGGATCGCCAGTGAAAATCAATTCCGCCCAGCGCGAGGCGAATTCGCGTCCGCGGCCCGACGACCCGGCCTGGATGATGACCGGGCGGCCCTGTGGGGTGCGCGGCACGGTCAGCGGGCCGCGCGCGGAGAAGTAGTGCCCGACGTGTCCGAGCTCGTGCACCTTGTTCGGGTCGGCGTAGTGGCCCGTCGTACGGTCGTGCAGGATCGCGTCGTCCTCCCAGCTGTCCCAGAGGCCGGTCACGACGTCCAGGAATTCGTCGGCGCGGTCGTATCGCTCGTCGTGACCCAGATGCGTGTCGACGCCGAAGTTCTGCGCCTCGCTGTCGTTGACGGAGGTGACCACGTTCCAGGCGGCCCGACCGCCGGAGAGGTGGTCGAGGGTGGCGAAGGTCCGGGCGACATGGAACGGCGCGTAGTAGGTCGTCGAGTAGGTCGCACCGAGGCCGATATGCGAAGTGGCCTGCGCGAGCACGCCGAGCACCAGCCCGAGGTCTAGCTTGACCGGGCGGGCACCGTAGGACACGGCCTCGGCGACCGACCCGCCGTACACACCGGGCATGGCGAGCCGGTCGTCGAAGAACATCAGGTCGAAACAGCCCTCTTCTAGCTGGCGACCGATCTTGGCGTAGTAGGAAGCGTCGAGGTAGCCGTGCTCGGCCGCGGGGTGGCGCCACGAGCCGGCATACACCGAGGTGCTGCCCGCCTGCATGAACGCAACAAGGGACATCTTGTCGTGCCGTCGATCAACCATGTTCGAAATCTAACATCTGATATTTCAGATATCAAACCTTACATCTTTCATTTGGTATTATCCGCGGATGACCTCGACCCCCGACATCTCCGGCACTGTGCGCGAGCGCGCCGCCCGCGAACTGCGGGATCGCATCCTGACCGGCGCGCTGCCTGCCGGTGCCCGGGTCGACCTCGACGCCATTACCGCGGAGTTCGCCACCAGCCGCACCCCGGTCCGGGAGGCGCTGTTGGAACTGTCGTTCGAAGGCTTGGTCCGGGTCGCGCCCCGCAGCGGCGTCACCGTGCTCGGCATCAGCCCCACCGATGTGATGGACAGTTTCACCATCCTCGGCGTGCTGACCGGACAGGCCGCCGCCTGGGCCGCCGAACGCATCGAGCCCGGCGAGCTGGACATGCTGCGGGAATTGGCCGCCGACGTAGCGGCACGCTCCGGCGACGACAGCATCGGCGAAGCCAACTGGCACTTCCATCAGAAGATCCACCGTGCGGCGCACTCGCCGCGGCTGATGACCCAGATCAGGCAGGCCGCCCGGGTGGTGCCGAGCAATTTCCTCACGCTGTTTCCCGACCACGAGAAGCATTCGCTCGACGAACACCAGGATCTGCTCGACGCACTCGGCGCCAAGGACGCCGAGCGGGCCCGCGCGATCGCCGAGCGCCATGTGCTGGACGCGGGGCGCTCGCTCGCCGACTGGCTCGAGCAACGCCGCACCGCCTGAGCCCGGCCTCGCTCCGCGAGTGTGGGGCCTAAGGACGAAACCGTGGGGAAATGAGTGCATATCCCCCACACTCGACACACCCACGGCGGGACTCGGCCGCGCGGCACCGCCTCGGACACGGCCCGGCCTCCACACGCCGCGCACGATCGCCGGCGTGGCGCCGGATGGTGAGTATTTTCGTGGGGTGGCTTTACCCCCTGGGCCTCCCATCCCCGCACGAGTGCCGGCGCAGTACACGCTGTCCGCCGCCGCGCCGAGCCCGCGCACCCTGATCGACATCCTTTACGAGACCGCGGCGCGTTACCCGGATGCCACCGCCATCGACGATGGCACCGTCCAGCTCACCTACAGCGAACTGATCGGCGACATCGAGGCGAGCGTGGAATGGCTGGCCGCCCGCGGCATCGGCCGGGGTGACCGGATCGGCATCCGGATGCCGTCAGGCAGCTACGCCCTATACGTGGCGATCTTGTCGACGCTGGCCACCGGCGCGGCTTACGTCCCGGTCGACGCCGACGACCCCGACGAACGCGCCGAGTTGGTGTTCGGCGAGGCTGGCGTCGTGGGCGTCATCACCGAAGCGGGCCTGCTGCGCGGTGTCGGCTCGTCACGCGGCTGGCGGGCCACCGCGCCTCTGGCGCGCGACGACGCCTGGATCATCTTCACGTCCGGGTCGACCGGCACACCGAAGGGCGTGGCCGTCACGCACCGCAGCGCCGCGGCGTTCGTCGATGCAGAGGCACGAATATTCCTGCAAGACAACCCCATTGGTCCCGGAGATCGAGTCCTCGCCGGGCTTTCGGTGGCGTTCGACGCCTCCTGTGAGGAAATGTGGCTGGCGTGGCGGCACGGCGCGTGCCTGGTCCCCGCCCCGCGCTCGCTGGTGCGCAGCGGGATGGACCTGGGTCCCTGGCTAGTCACTCGCGACGTGACCGTCGTGTCGACCGTGCCGGCACTGGCGGCATTGTGGCCCAGCGAGGCGCTGGAAGCCGTGCGGCTGTTGATCTTCGGCGGTGAGGCCTGCCCCCCGGAGCTGGTCGAGCGGCTTGCGGTCGACGGCCGGGAGGTATGGAACACCTACGGCCCGACCGAGGCCACCGTGGTCGCGTGCGCGGCAAAGCTCGGTGGCAGCGGGCCGATCAGCATCGGGCTGCCGCTGCCGGGCTGGGATCTGGCGGTCGTCGACCCCGACACACTGCCGGTCGCCTACGGCGATGTCGGCGAGCTGGTGATCGGGGGTGTCGGCCTGGCCCGATACCTGGATAAGGATCGCGACGCCGAGAAGTACGCGCCGATGCCGTCGCTGGGATGGTCGCGCGCTTACCGCAGTGGCGATTTGGTTCGGCTGGAGCGCGACGGGCTGTATTTCTGTGGCCGCAGCGACGACCAGGTCAAGGTCGGGGGTCGACGGATCGAATTGGGTGAGATCGACACGGCCCTGGTGCATCTGCCCGGTGTCAGTGGCGGAGCCGCCGCGGTGCGGCACACCACAGCCGGCGCGCCGCTGCTGGTCGGCTACGTCGTGAGCCCCGACCCGTCGTTCGATCTCCACGAGGCGCGGGTCCGGCTCGCCACGCAACTGCCGGCCGCCCTGGTACCGCGGCTGGTACGGGTCCCGGAACTGCCGACCCGCACCTCGGGCAAGGTCGACCGCGACGCGCTGCCCTGGCCGCCGCCGGTCGATCAATCCGAGGATTCGGCCGATTTGAGCGGCACCGCCGGATGGCTCGCCGGGCTGTGGCGGGACTTGCTCGGGGCCTTCGAAACCGGGCAAGTCGACACTCCGGAGGCCGACTTCTTCGCGCTTGGTGGTGGATCGCTGACCGCGGCGCAGCTCGTCGCCGCGCTGCGCCGGCAGTACCCGGAGGTGACCGTCGCTGATCTCTACGACCATCCGCGGCTGGGCTCGCTCGCTGGATTTCTCGACGAGCTCGAGCCGCCACCGCCGGTGGCCGAGCGTGCGGTGCGGCCGACCCCGGTGGTGACCCAACTCGCGCAGGCCGCGCTGGCCCTGCCGCTGGCGACGTTGTCGGCGCTGCCCTGGCTGACGTGGCTCGCATTGGGCAACAACGTCGCCCGCGCACTGCACGTGGTGCCCTGGACCGTCGCGGTGAACTGGTGGCTGATCGCGGCGGCGTTCGCGGTCTTCGTCACGCCGGTGGGCCGGATGGCGATCACGGCGCTGTGCGCGCGGTTGTTGTTGTGGAAGCTGCGGCCGGGCACCTACCGCCGCGGCGGGTCGGTGCATCTGCGGATCTGGTTCGCCGAACGGCTCGCCGAGGCCACCGGGGCCCACAACCTGTCGGGTGCACCGTGGCTGGTGTACTACGCCCGCGCGCTCGGCGCCCGCATCGGCAAGGGAGTCGATCTGCATTCCCCGCCGCCCGTGACGGGTCTGCTCACCATGGGCCATCGCAGCGCGGTCGAACCCGAGGTCGACCTGTGCGGTCATTGGATCGACGGGGACGCCTTTCACCTCGGTGAGATCACCATCGGCAACGACGCGACGATCGGCGCACGATCGACGCTGCTGCCGGGCGCGGTCGTCGGCAAGAATGCCGATGTGGCCCCGGGCGCGGGCGTGCTGGACAAGATCAAGAACGGCCAGTACTGGAAGGGTTCGCCCGCGGTGAAGGCCGGGCGGGTCAACCATCCGTGGCCGGATGAGCGGCCGCCGCGCGGCACATCCTGGGCCGCCGTGTACGGACTGACGTCACTGGTGTTAGCAGCCCTGCCGCTGCTGGCGATCGGGTCCGGCATCGCGGTCATCGGGTTCGGCGTCCGGCATACCCACCGGTTGTCACAAGCCGTGGCTCCGGCACTGGCCTGGACGCCGTTGGCGGCGTTGAGCGCGCTGCTGGTCTACGCCTTGCTGACGATGCTGGGGGTGCGGACGCTGTCGCTTGGACTGCGCGAGGGCTATCACCCGGTGCGCAGCCGCCCCGGGTGGCAGCTATGGGCCACCGAGCGGCTGATGGATGCCGCGCGAACCTACCTATTCCCGCTATACGCCAGCCTGCTGACCCCAGTGTGGCTGCGGCTCTTAGGCGCCAAAGTTGGTCGGGGCACCGAGATTTCGACCGTGTTGGCCACGCCGAAGTTCACCACGATCGAGGACGGCGCCTTCTTGGCCGACGACACCATGGTCGCGTCCTACGAGCTCGGAGGTGGCTGGATCCATGCGGCGCCGACGACGGTCGGCCGGCGCGCGTTCCTCGGCAACTCCGGCATCACCCAGCCGGGCCGTCGGGTCCCCGACGACGGATTGGTCGCGGTGCTGTCGGCGGCGCCGCCGAAAGCCAAGCGTGGGTCGTCCTGGCTGGGCAGCCCGCCGATGCGGCTGCGCCGGCGCCCCGCCGATACCGATGAGGTGACCACCTACGATCCGCCGCAACGGCTTAAGACGATGCGGGCGCTGGTGGAAACGCTGCGGTTGGTACCGGTGATCGTGTCCGCCGGGATCGGGCTTGCGGTGCTGGGCGGATTGCAGGCGCTGGCAAGGATATTCGGCATCTGGTGGGCCGCACTGGGTGGTGGGCTGGTGATGCTGGCGGCGGGCGTGATCGCCGGAGTGATCACGGTCGCCGCGAAGTGGCTTCTCGTCGGCCGGATCCGGGCCGGCGAATTCCCGCTGTGGTCGTCGTTCGTATGGCGCAACGAGGTCGCCGACACGTTCGTAGAAACCGTGGCCGCCCCGTGGTTCGCGCGGGCAGCCAGCGCAACGCCGATGCTGAACGTGTGGTTACGCGCCCTGGGGGCCCACATCGGCCGCGGCGTGTGGTGTGAAACCTATTGGCTCCCCGAGGCGGACCTCGTCACCCTGGGTACGGGGGCCACCATCGGCCGCGGCTGCGTCGTGCAGACTCACCTGTTCCACGACCGCATCATGCGGATGGACACCGTGGTGCTCGAATCCGGCGCTACGCTGGGCCCGCACGGCGTGGCGCTGCCGGCCGCCCGGATCGGCGCCGGTGCGACCGTCGGACCGGCCTCGCTCGTCGTGCGCGGTGACGAGGTCCCGGGATCGACGCGCTGGCAAGGTAATCCGATCAAGCCATGGACTCCTCGCCGCAAGAAGGCCCGCAAGAACGCCGCCCGGGGTGGCGTGCAGGACACCGCGGCGTGAAGGCCTCGGCCAAGAAGGCGGCGCCGCCCGAGGTGCTCGACGAGTACCTGCCGAAGAACGGCAACTCCGGTTACCAGGTGTCACGCTACGAGCTTGACCTGGACTACCGGGTCGCCGTGAACCGGCTGTCCGGGGTAGCCACGATTACCGCCGTCGCGCTGACCGAACTGCAGCAGCTTACCCTCGACCTGTCCAACGCGTTGACGGTGTCCAAGGTGTCGGTGAACGGCAGACGGATCGACCACTTCTCCTGCCGGGCAGCGAAATTGCGTATCCGCCTTGATTCGACGGTGCCCATCGGCGCCGCCCTGTCGATCGTGGTGCGCTACGGCGGTTCACCTCGTCCGATCCGGTCCCTGTGGGGCAACGTCGGTTTCGAGGAGCTGACGGAGGGCGCACTGGTGGCCGGACAGCCCAACGGCGCCGCGTCCTGGTTTCCCTGCAACGACCATCCCAGCGCCAAAGCCGCGTTTAACATCCAGGTCAGCACCGAAAGTCGGTATCGGGTCATCGCCAACGGGCAACTACTATCCCGGCGGGCCCGCTCGTCGCGAACCGTGTGGACCTACGAACAGCGCGAGCCCACGTCGACCTACCTGATCACGTTGCAAATCGGCAGCTACGACGTGCACCGGCTGGCGCGTACCCCGGTGCCGATCGACGCCGCGCTGCCCGCCCGCCTGCGGGAAAACTTCGACCACGACTTCGCCCGTCAGCCGGAGATGATGCGGTTGTTCATCGACCTGTTTGGCCCGTATCCGCTGGGCAGCGGCTACACGGTCGTCGTCACCGACGACGCGCTGGAGATACCCGTTGAAGCGCAAGGTATTTCAATCTTCGGCGCAAATCATTGCGACGGCACTCGGGCCAGCGAGCGGCTGATCGCCCACGAACTGGCGCACCAGTGGTTCGGCAACTCGGTGACCGCCGGACAATGGCGCGACATCTGGCTGCACGAAGGGTTCGCCTGCTACGCGGAGTGGCTGTGGTCGGAGCACAGCGGCGGACCCAGCGCCCACGAACTCGCCGAGTGGCACCACGCACAGTTGCGCACCCAGCCCCAGGACCTGTTGCTGACCGACCCCGGAGCCCGGGATATGTTCGACGATCGGGTCTACAAGCGCGGCGCCCTGACCCTGCACGCACTGCGCAACCGGCTCGGCAGCGACAACTTCGTTGCGTTACTGAAGGATTGGACCACGCGGCACCGCCACGGCACCGCCGTCACCGACGACTTCACCGGCCTGGCGGCGAACTACTCGGACGAATCGCTACGCCCGCTGTGGGACCAGTGGTTGTACGCGACAGCAGTGCCCTGAACTCAGCCCCCGGCGGCACCGCCGCCCGCTGTACCGCCACCGGTTCCCGACCCGTCCGTCGGGTATTGGCCGGGTGCCGGCACCACCGACGTGACCGGCCCGGGTGTGCCAGGCGAAGTCGGCGTCGATGAGGTCGGTGGGGGCGCTCCCAGCGACGAGCCACCGCTACCGCAGGCGACCGCCAGACTCAGCACCACCGTGCCGCCGAGAACGGCGCTTGCCCTCTTCACCGCATCAGATCTCATTGGATTCCCTCATTCCCGTCAGATCTCGTTGCGGTACCCGATCACCGCGGGCTCAACCGGACGATTGGGAGCCAGCCGTCACCGCAGCGCGGGCAGAACGGCGTCGGTCAGCAGCTGCACCGATTTCCAGGCCTCGTCGACGGGCATACCGCCGACCAGGGGATGCAGCACGAGCGGTCCGTACTCGTCGCTGTCTCGGATTTCGCTGATGAGCTGGTCCGGCGTGAGGAACCGGTAGCGTCCGGACCCTCGGACCTCGTCCAGCGTGTGCACCCCGGGCAGGTGCATCAGCGAACGCTGATCCGACGACCACTGCCCGTAAGTAACTGCCTCCCACAGGATGTGCTCCCCCAGCTCGGCCCAGGCCCGGTCGGGGTCTTCGTGCAAATAGATCATTCCGCGATTGAGCGGTCCCGGCATCAGCACCAGGGGTTTGATACCGGCAGCTGAACACAGCTCACGGTAGTAGTCGGCGATGTCGGGCAAATGGTCGGCCAGGCTGAGCGGCAATCCGAACCGGGCGGCGCGTCGCGCCGTGGCCCGCACCCCGCCACCGACATATAGCGGCGGGTGCGGCCGGCTCCAGGTGCCGGGACAGATCGCCGTGTCCGACTCGCCCGACCAGACGGACAGCATCCGCTCGAGCAGACTGTCCATCAGCTCGCCGCGGCTGCCGAAATCCATTCCCAAGGCGTCATACTCGACAGTTCGGTAGCCAAGCCCGACTGTCGTGTGCAGCCGGCCGCGGCTCATGTTGTCGACCAGCGCGATATCTTCGGCGAGCCGGACCGGATTCCACAACGGCCCCAGCGCGCAATCCACGCTCGCAATCATGGTGGACGTGCGCGCCAAAAACATTGCCGCCGCCATGATCGGGTTGCAGCTCCAGCCATGGCCGGTGGCGTGGTGCTCGTCCACGCTCACCGACGTGATGCCGTGCGACTCGCCCCATTGCGCCAACTCGAGGGCAGCGGACAGCAGCGTGCTCTGGGTGCGCGGATCCCCGTGCGGCGAAGCGAAGTTGAAGCGCAGCACCGTCAGCACGTCAGGTCCCGCCCGCACCGGGTGCCGTCATGGATGCGACGAAGGCGGCGAAGTCGGGAAACAGCGCGCGGTCGACGATCTCGATGCGGGTGCCCACCGGGTCGAGGTAGTAGGCAAACATCCCGAATTCGGCTCCAGGTACCTCGCCGGTCATTTCGAAGGTAAAGCCGTTGGTTTCCAACTGGCGTGCGGTGTCGGCCAGGTCGTCGGTGAAGTAGCCGACATGGTGCACGGCATTGCCCGGTACCGCCGCCCACGGCGTACCTGGTACCTCCTGAACCAATTCCAAGTGCGGACTTTGGACCGAGTAGACGATCGTCGAGGTCAGGTCGCGAACGCCCGCCGTGGTGCGGAAGGGCAACGTGTAGCTGAGCGGGGTGATCCACTGGTAGCCGGCCAACGCGGTCAGCCTCGCCATCGCGGCGCCGAGGTCGGGGACGACGATGCCGGTATGGTAGAGGTCTTCGGCTCGAAGGGTCATGCGGTCCTCGCTGTCTGCTGATCCAGATAGCTACGTAGCCAAGCGGTTTCCCAAAAGTTAGTGCTGCCGGCCAGCAGGTCCTGGTGGGCTGCCCGCAACACTTCGCGCGCGCCCGGATGGTCGGCCTGCACGCTGGCCACGAGTTCGGCAAGGTGGATGGCATGCAGCGGTCGATGCTCGCCGAGGTGCGTCCGCGCCCGATCCACCAAGGCATCCGCACCGGCGAGCTGCACCACGTCGGCCCCAACGGCGTCGAAACCGACCGGATAGAGCTCGGTGGTCGACCGATGGTGGAACCAGCCCGAGTAGTTCTCCCAGATGGCCCGCACATCCCAGGAGACCTTGCCATACCCCTGGCCCACTTCGTATTCCGCGGGCAGAGCGATCTCGCGCATCAGGGTCTGCACGTCTTTGCCGGCGTTCATCCCGGCCACCGTCTGGTCGTGTATGTATTCGATAGCGTCGCGTAACCGGGTCAGTTCGGCGTGGATGCGGTCGGCGCCGGCGATCGGCGCGAAGTGGCCGGTCACCAGTAGTTCTGGCCGCAGGTCGCGCACCCGTTCCACCGATGTGATCGCGGTCAGGGCGTCGCGGTAGCGGTCGCCGCGGATTGTGACCAAATTGGGAATGTGCCCGAATATTGGACCGAAAGTGTTTCCACATAGGCAGATTCGCTCCTCGGGCAGCCAGACGACCAGCGAGTCGGTGGTCTCGCCGCCGGGGACCGAAAGCAGCTCCAGTCGTCGGCCGCCGACCTCGAGGACGAGGGCGTCGTCGAAGGCGAGATCGACGCTCGGAACGCTTTGGGCAGCAAGCATTCTGGTGCCTAGACGGCGCTGAATTGCTTGAATTCCGGTCGCCAGTTTGTCTTTGAACGCGAACGCGCTGCGGTTCGCCCGGTAGGGGATGAGGCGTTCGTTGTCGTCGCGCCATGTCGTCCAATTGGCCTGGGCGACAACAATGGTGTCCGGGTCGCGGATGCTGTCTACCCCGCCGACGTGATCAACGTGGCCCTGAGTGAAGATGATGTAGCGCACCGGCGAGGAGTCGACGGCATCGAAGTTGGCCCGGTGCACCGGCCCCTCGAAACCCATCCCCGTGTTGACGATGACGCGGCCGTCGCCGGTGGTCAGCAGGTACGAATTGGACAGTCCCGGTGAGCACCACAGTCCCGGGGCGATCTGCGCGGCCCGTTCGGCGGCCGCGGGTTGCAGCGCGTCGGCGCCCGGCCTGCTGCGGTATACCGGCTCGAACATCGCTGTTGTCTCCTTCATTCGGGGTGGACGTCGAACCGGTCGAAATAAAACCCGAACCGAGCGCGCAGTTCACCGGCCGACACGCCGAAATGCCGCTGCAGGTCGTAGCGGACCCGCCCGTGCTTACCGCGCGGATTGCCGTCCAAATACTGCTGAAATCGGCTTCGCACCTTAGGCGTCAGCTCAACCCCGCCGCGCCGGTAGAGCTCGTCGAGCACCGGCATTGCGTTGCCGTTGAGTTGCTGGAAGTTGATATCGATGCTGCGCTCGGGACCGATTAGGTCGCGGTCGCGGACACACGCGCGCAGCAGCCGGTGCACCCGGTCGGTCCAGTAGTCGAGCAGCCACTGCGGGTCGATGCTGGTGCGGCGCAATCGATCGGAGTAGGCCATCATCGTGATCGCCGACTGCACGACCGCGACCGGATCGCGGTGGGTGAAGGCGACGGTGGCGTCGGGGAAGGTCGCCATCAGCGCACCCAGTTGCTCGCAGTGCTGGGGACTCTTGAGGATCCACGTTTGCGGTCCGCGGAGAAAGGTGAGGGCCTGCAGCACCTTCTTCAGGTAGCCGTAGTGCCGGGTCTGGTCGAGTGCCAGATAGTAGTCGCGCCAATCCGGCACGCGCGCATGCCATTCCAAGACGTAGCCGGCCAGGTCGAGGTCGAGAAGTTCGACCTCTTCCTCGATGGCCTCGGGGAAGCGATCGTGCATCGCGGCCACGACCGGGGCGCTGACCATCAGCGCATCATGCTCGGCCTTGGCGCGGGCATATCGCGGGTCGATGCCGTCGATGTCCGGGCCTTCGCCGGGCGCCGGTATGGGCTCCTGACTCTCCCAGTACGGCAGCGCGCGGCGGCGCGGGTCGGCGGCGATGAGATTCACCAGATGGGTGGTGCCCGACCGTGGCATGCCGACCACGATGAACGGGTTCTCGATCGTGATCGACTCGATCTCGGGGTAGCGCTTGATCAGCTCGGTCAGCGACAACCGATTTCGGAGCAGGCGGACCACCCGTTGCCGCAAGGTCGACCGCGTGAGCTGGCGCAGCCCGTCGTCGGCTTCGATCGCGGCGACGTGCGCTCGCAAGCGGTCCCCGAAGCCGTCGGTGTCGTCCAGGTCTTCGGCACCGGCCTGCTCGACGGCCTGCGCGAGCATCCGGTCGATATCGAAGTACACCGGCCTGGCCTCGGTGAATTCCAGGATCTGGCGCTGGATGTCGGTCAGCCGCGGCGAGGTCAGGTCGTCGAAATCCAGGTCTGCGATGTCGGAACCCGCAGCGCTCATGTGACCGCCTCCTCGACGGGTGTCGAATGGTCGAATCGCAGATCGCAAGCCTTACAAGTTGGCTAGATCGTCGGGAACGTCAACCTCGTGCTCCCGCAACAC
This sequence comes from Mycobacterium simiae, assembly GCF_010727605.1. Classification (NCBI taxonomy): domain Bacteria; kingdom Bacillati; phylum Actinomycetota; class Actinomycetes; order Mycobacteriales; family Mycobacteriaceae; genus Mycobacterium; species Mycobacterium simiae. Next base: position 2,841,018 of record NZ_AP022568.1, on the reverse strand, counting down.
CTCCAGCGGCACCACCTCGAGGGTGCGTTCATGGGTGGAGGCCAACACCACCGGGGCCGCACAACCATCCTGGTGGGCCCGAAGCCAGTTCAGGGCGGTGACGCACCAACGGTCACCGGGCAGCAGACCCGGAAATCGATACTCCGGCACGGGCGTCAATAGGTCGTTGCCGATGGAACGCTGATGCTCCAAGAATTCCGTCGTCATCACCGCACAGATGGTGTGGCGGCCGACATCCTCGGCCCCACTCGAGCAACAACCGTCTCGGTAATAGCCGGTGAGGGGCTCGCTCCCGCATGGTTGCAGCGGGCCGCCCAGCACGTTGCGATCGGACACCTCGTTAGTATTGCCCCGTCGGGGCGGAAGTTAGAAGAGACTTCGCCGACCGCGGCACGCAAATTTGTGCCAGAGTATTGCTGGCGACAGGGACAGCAACGTCCAGTAATTCGCTGCATCCGCGATGGGAGAGTCACTCAGCCAATGTCGACGCCGAACCCACCCGGACCGCCTCCCGAGGGTTGGCAGCCGCCCGGCTACCAACCGCCCCAGCACCCGCCGCCAGCACCGCCCTCGGGATATCCGGGGTACCCGGGGTATCCGCCGCCGCCCGGATACCCTCCGTCACAGCCCTATCCCGGATATGCCGGCTACCCGGGCTACCCCGCCGCTCCGCATGCACCGTTCGGGCGTGATCCCGCCACGGGCGTCCCGCTGTCGGACAAATCGAGCACCACGGCAGGGCTCTTGCAACTGTTCTTCGGCGTGTTCGGCATCGGTCGGTTCTACATCGACTCGACACAGATCGCGGTGGCGCAACTGTTGCTGGGCCTGGTTGGACTGGTCTTCAGTTTGTTCTGCTTCCTCGGATTTCCCGTTTTGCTCGGCAGCGCCGTGTGGGCCGTCGTGGACGCGATCATGATGTTCACCGGCAGCGTGAAGGACAACCAGGGCCGCAGACTGCGCTAGCCCCGGGTCACGGGAAGATAACGATTCCCAACCTCGCGTCATTGCCAACGGCGTGGCAAACCGGTTGCAGGAACAGCGAAAATTAGTGTCACGTCGTGAACCGCCGCACGGCCATGAAGTTGCCGCTGATGCTCGCAGCGGGTGCGGCCTTGGCCCACGCACCCCGCGCTGTCGCACAAGCGGGACGGTGGTCGCCGGACCGCGCCAAGACCTGGTATCAGGCGCAGGGCTGGCTGGTCGGCGCAAACTACGTCCCGTCGACCGCCATCAACCAGCTGGAGATGTTTCAGGCGGGAACGTTTGACGCCCAACGCATCGACAGTGAATTGAATGTCGCCCGCACCATGGGTTTCAACACCATGCGGGTTTTCCTCCACGATCAACTGTGGGCCCAGGATCGCCAGGGCTTTCAGAGCCGTCTCGCCCAGTTCGTCGGCATCGCCTCCCGGCACAACATCAAGCCGCTGTTCGTACTGTTCGATTCGTGTTGGGATCCGCTGCCCAAGTCCGGTCCGCAGCACCCGCCGGTGCGCGGGGTGCACAACTCCGGATGGGTGCAAAGCCCGGGTGCCGAGCGGCTAGGCGACCCGCGCTACATCCCGGTGATGCAGGACTACGTCACGGGAGTATTGCGGCAGTTCCGCAATGACGACCGAGTGCTGGGATGGGATCTGTGGAACGAACCCGACAATCCCGCCAAGGAGTACCGCAAGGTCGAGCGCAACGACAAGCTGCAACTCGTCACCGACTTGCTGCCGCAAGTGTTTCGCTGGGCCCGTGCGGTCGATCCCGCGCAGCCGTTGACAAGTGGCGTCTGGCAAGGCTCTTGGGGAGACCCCGGCACCCGTAGCACCATCAGCGGGATTCAGCTCGACAACGCCGACGTGATCACGTTCCACAACTACGGCAAACCGGCCGAGTTCGAGTCGAAGATCAACGAGCTGGCGCCGCTGGGACGGCCGATCATCTGCACCGAATACATGGCCCGGTCCCAGGGCAGCACCATCGAGACGATTCTGCCGATCGCCAAGCGACACAACGTCGGTGCGTTCAATTGGGGGCTCGTCGCCGGGAAGACCCAGACCTATTTTCCCTGGGATTCGTGGGACCACCCATACACGGCGCCACCGAAGCTGTGGTTTCACGATCTGCTGCTACCCGACGGGCGGCCGTATCGTGCGGGTGAAATGCAGACCGTTCGTGGGTTGACCGGCGGGATCGGATGACCCGCACCCTGTGCCACGACGAACGCCCACAACCCCTGTGAGGCAAGCTATTTCATCAGGCGTGGCTCGGCGGTCGATACAGCCGAAGTTCAGGCCACGGACTGATGGTGGCGGATCTGGTTGCCCCCGCATCGCTTGGCTTCATACATCGCGTTGTCGGCGTCGGCGACCAACTGCCGGAAGACCCGGTGGGCGTGATCGGCCACCACGTCGCGCAACGCCAGGGAAGCGATCCCGACGCTCGCGGTGACCGGCGCGTTGATTGCGGCCACGGCGTCGCAGAGCTGTCGGCCCCAGCCGGGCTTCTGCTCGGCCGTCACGACGTCGGCGATCAGGAATTCCTCGCCACCGACGCGCCCAACGACGGCGGTGTCGCTGCAGGCGGCGGTCAGCGCACCGGCCACCGCGACCAACGCCTCATCGCCGGCGGCATGACCGCGAGAGTCGTTCAGGTTTTTGAAACGGTCCAGATCAATCATGGCAACCATCAAAAATGTGTGGTTGGCGCCGACAAGCATTCGCCCCACGATGGCCCGGTCGCAGGCGCGCCGATTCAACAGCCCGGTCAGCGGATCGCGGTTGGCGCGCAGAAGATCAACTCCGAGAGCACGCACGACGATCTGAATCGCCAATGGGACAACCACATTCAGCTCCAGGACCAGGAAATAGCCGGAGAACGCCAGCACCGGTTGCCCCGCCGCACAAAGACGAGCCGCCTGCACGGCCGCGATTGCGCTGGCGAGCAAGAAGTTCAACGTCATGTACTTGGCGGTGTGGAAGAACGCGATGTAACCGCCCGGAACGGCCAGCGCCGAGCACGCCATGAGGGCCACCAACGGGACCGGTTGCCATAGACAACCGACGCCGATAAGCACGCTGCCGGTCAAGATGAAAAACAGCGACTGCTGCCGGGTGGGCCAGCCGCGCAACCAGAGCGTGGCCATGCCCAGCCCGATCACGGCGGCGACCACGGAGTACACCAACGCCGCGGGGCGATACACCTGCGCTGGGCCTAACCAGACGTTCGCGGGCACCAACACCAGCGACGCGGCCACGGCGGCCAGCAGCCTGCGGGCGTTCGAACTCAATCCGTGCGCCTGCAAATAACCAGTCAGCCAATCGAAATGGTCGGCCTGGCTCCACCACGCCGCCAGCCACTTCATTGGGTCGTCCTCCCGAACTCTGTTCCGTCTGACACCCCGGCTATCGAGTGAGTTGGGTCACACTAAATCGGATCAGAGCCGTCCGCGCCCGAATCGGCGAGAAAGTCGTGTTCACACCTGATCCATAACTATCTTCGGGAACGGTCAGCCAAATAACGAAGCTTGCTGGAGCTACGTCGACCGGCGTTGCGGGGTGATTTTCAGGACGTAAATTCGCGTCCACCACAACAACGGCCGCAACAGCAGTGAATGCAGTACGCCGCCGTACTTGCGGTAAGTTGCCCGGTCCACGCGGCGAATCGTGTCGGCATCCGTCACAGGGCCGAAGGTGACCGGGAAACGAATAGCATCGTGACGGACGAACCCGTGTGGCATTCGCGTCGCGCGCCGGTACCACTTGCCCTTGGAGCCCCGTCGGCTGCGCAGGTAGCCGGCGTCGTCGACGACGACCACACCGACCGGTGTGTCGATCACCCGCCCGGACGGGGTGGTGCTGCCGGTGGTGACCACTTTTGAGGACGCGAGAACGTCGAGCAATGTGGGGGCGCCGAACACTCCGGGCGAGCGGGTGAATCGATCCGCCGCGGCGTCGACCGCAGCGCTCACCGCGCCGGGTTGGTCGTAGAAATCGAATTGGCTTACGCCGTCCAGCCATAACCGGTCGACCGGAGCCGATACCTTGGACAGGAACCCACGCACGCTGCCGGGGTTGACGGCAGCATCACTGTGCACGACGAGCGTCGGCTGGGTGAGCTCGTCGGCAAGGGAATGCACGTCGAAGGGAATCCAGCACGCCCACGACGCCGGGTTGAAAGTGTTGTCCCACTGGGGAATCCGTCCGCGTCGGGGTCGGCAGGTACATGTCTGCGGTTAGGACCTCCCCGGACGATCCGAACGTTACGTGCTCGACGCGCACGGCCTCGGTAACCTGCGGGTGCATCTCGTCCCCCCTAAATGGGGGTAACACATCCACTTCGCTCTGTATGCACGAAGCGGATGTACGGCTACCACTTAGCTGGCGATCTGGTCTAGCGCTGCGCTTTTCGCATTCGGTCGTCAATTCGTGTGTTGGACTACCGGTTCAACCTGGCGGCCCCTACCATGGGGTTTGCGCTACCGGTATAAGGCGGTCAGATCCGGGCGCCCCGCAAGGACGTGCAGCGCAATCGACACAAGTTGGTTACCGCGGCCCGCGAGGCGTTCAACGAGCAGGGACCCCAGACGAGCCTGGAGGAGATCGCCCGCCGGGCCGGCGTCGGCGCCACCACGCTCTACCGCCACTTCGCCGACAAGGACGACTTGGTTCGTCGAACCGTTCACCACTCGACTCCGGCAAGCCGGGGGCCTGCACCCCGGCATCACCGCCGACGACATCGCGATGTTCATCCGGATGACCGTCGCCGCCGACGACCATGCCGGTCGGGCGAAGGCCGTACAGGTCCTGCTCGCCGGATTGACCCATCCCACGATGGGTCGTCACCGGCCCGCCGCAAGAAAGTGCGGGCCGGATCATGACGCAACGCGCAAGTTTTGGCGGTGGCGGAGGGATTTGAACCCTCGGACGGTTTTAGCCGTCACACGCTTTCGAGGCGTGCTCCTTAGGCCGCTCGGACACGCCACCGCCGAGCAGCTTACCCAACGACCGGCCGCTCACCCCAATCGCTGGCGGGCGAAGAAGTCTTCCAGGGGTGCGGCGCACTCGTGTGCAAGCACCCCGCCCCGCACCTGCGGACGATGATTGAGCCGGCGGTCGCGCACCACATCCCACAGCGACCCGACCGCACCGGTCTTGGGTTCCCACGCACCGAACACCAGTCGCGCGACGCGCGCCAGGATCAGCGCGCCGGCGCACATCGTGCACGGTTCGACGGTGACCGCCAGCGTGGCTCCCTCCAGCCGCCACCCGTCCCCCAGCGCCACGGCCGCCGCGCGCAGCGCCAAGACTTCCGCGTGCGCGGTCGGATCACCAAGGGCCTCACGAGCATTCACCGCCCGGGCGAGCTCGGTTCCGTCAGCGGCGACGACCACCGCTCCGATCGGCACATCGCGAGGGCCCGCGCTGCCGGCGACCTCCAGCGCGGCCCGGATCAGCTGCTCGTCAGTCCTCACCGACCAAGGCGGTCGATCACCGCTGACAGTTGGTCGGCGAACCCCATCTCGCGGGCAATGCGGCCCAACTGCTCGTCGGCGTACAGGTCCGACTCGTCGAGGATGACGCCGAGCACCGCCTCGGGCAGCCCGATGTCGGACAGCAGCCCAAGGTCGCCCTCCTCGAACGGCTCCGAGTCCTCCAGATCTTCGGGATCGATGTCGGCGTCCAAGCTGTCCAGCACTTCGGCGGCGATGTCGTAGTCGAGCGCCGCGGTGGCATCCGAGAGCAACAGCCGGGTCCGCGACGGCGCGGGTCGCACGATGACAAAGAACTCGTCGTCGATGTCGAGCAGGCCAAAGACCGCGCCCGCACTACGCAGTTCGCGCAGTTCCGTCTCAGCGGCAGCCAGACTCGTCAGCGCTTTGGGTGACATCACAGAACAACGCCATTGGCCCTCTTCGCGTACGACGGCGACGCCAAAGCCGTCCGGCGTGTCCACGGACGCCCCTTGCGTTGCAGCCCGCTCTCGTCCCATGGCCGCCTAGGCTAGTCGCTGACCAGGCTGCTTGACCAGACAGCGCGCCCCAGCACGGGGACCTGCAAGCGCCGTCATCCGCCCAACTGTGCCAACCTTGGATGGTGTCTTTGACTTCGACCGGGGCGGCGAGCAAAACCCCGGTATGCGTGCTTGGGCTGGGACTGATCGGCGGTTCGATCATGCGGGCCGCCGCGGCCGCCGGCCGCGACGTGTTCGGTTACAACCGCTCGGTGGAGGGCGCGCACGGAGCCCTGGCCGAGGGTTTCGCCGCGAGTACCGACCTCCATGAGACCCTCACCCGCGCTGCCGACACCAGCGCGCTGATCGTGCTGGCTGTGCCGATGCCGGCCCTGCCGTCGATGCTTGCGCACGTCAGCGAGTTGGCGCCGCAATGCCCGCTCACCGACGTGACCAGTGTCAAATCGGCGGTCCTCGACGAGGTCATCGCGGCCGGCCTGCAGGAACGCTTCGTGGGCGGTCACCCGATGACCGGGACCGAAAGCTCGGGCTGGTCGGCCGGGCACGTCGGATTGTTCACCGCGGCCCCGTGGGTGGTTAGTGTCGACGACCACGTCGACCCGGTGGTGTGGTCGATGGTGATGCACTTGGCGCTGGAATGCGGCGCGGTGGTGGTCCCGGCCAGATCGGACGAACACGATGCCGCGGCGGCGGCGATCTCGCATCTGCCGCACCTGCTGGCCGAAGCGCTGGCGGTGACGGCGGCCGAGGTACCCCTGGCCTTCGCGCTGGCCGCCGGATCATTTCGGGACGGCACCCGGGTGGCCGGCAGCTCCCCCGACCTGGTGCGCGCGATGTGCGAAGGCAACTGCAGCCATCTGCTGACGGCCCTCGACCGGGTGCTGGACCTGCTCAGCCGCGCGCGCGACTCGCTGGACTGGGACCACTCGGTGGCCGAGCTCGTCGAGGCGGGTCACGCCGCGCGGACGCGCTATGACCGATTCCCGCGCTCGGACATCTTCACCGTGGTGATCGGCGCGGAGAACTGGCGCGAAGAGCTGGCGGCCGCCGGCCGGGCCGGCGGCGTGATCAGATCCGCTCTGCCAATCCGGGATAGTCCAGGATGAACCCGTCGGCGTCGACGCTGACGGTGGTGTCGGCAACCGGCGAACGTAGCTTGATGCCGTCCAATCTGCCCTCGCTGGCGTAACTCACTGTCGCCGGAGTAACTGACATTTCCGGCACATTGACGTAGACCATCGGCAGTGTGGTGGTGTCCGCGTGCTCGTGCAGCCCGAGCCGGCGGATGGGCAGCGCGTTGAAGAACGGGCTGAAGACCACATCGACGTCGAGCGCCCCCTGGTACCCCTCCCGCCGCTCCCCCTGGTGGTCGGTGATCATCCACATGTTCTCTTCGTCACGGGCGATCGCCAGCTGACGCTCGCGCTCCGCGAGGGTGATCGTCAGCCCAAAGCGCTTGGTGGCCCCGCTGTCGTCGGTCTGCAACTCGTAGAAGGCGCCGAAGGCCGGGTTGGTGTCGGTGGCCGCTGCGACGATGCGGCCGGTGGCCTTGATTCGCTTGCCGGACACCTGAACTCGCACCGATTCCATGCGCGAGATGTCGGGCGCGCGCCAGGTCAGCATCGCGGGCCAGACGCGTTGAGTCGGGTCAGAGGGGCTGTTCACACTTCCTACCGTAAAACTTGGCCACGGGCCGCGGCAGGCTGGTCACCAACTGCGGTCATCGTCACATTGTCGCGCCGGTGAACCCGGCGTAACCGTCCGGTGCCCGGCATCGCTACCCACACCGCCATCGCCAATAGCCCGTCAAGGATCAGCGCCAGCGCCGCCACCATCAGCGCGCCGACCAAAGCGAGCTGGAATTCCCGCTCCTTGATCCCGTCGATCAGGTAGCGGCCCAGGCCGCCGAGACTGGCGTAGGCGGCCACCGTCGCGGTCGCGACCACCTGCAACGTCGCGTTACGCAGCCCGCCCAGGATCAACGGCATCGCATTCGGCACCTCCACGCGCCGCAGCACCTGCGCCTCCGTCATGCCCATCGCGCGGGCAGCATCGACCACCACGGGGTCGACGTTGGCGATGCCCGCGTAGGCGCCGGCCAGTAGCGACGGCACCCCGAGCAGCGTCAGGGCGACCAGCGGCGGCCCCAGCCCCAGCCCAAAGAGCAGCACTCCCAGCAGCAGCACCCCGAGGGTCGGCAGCGAGCGCAGCCCGTTGACGGCGCCCACCACCAGCAGGGTGCCCCGACCGGTGTGTCCGATGACCAGGCCGATCGGTATTGCGATCAAGGCGGACGCGCCCACCGCGACGGCCGTGTACTCGAGGTGCTCCAAGATCCGCGCCGCAAGTCCGACCGGGCCGGTCCAGTTGTCGACGGTCAACAGGTAGGAGACGGCCTGCTGGACGAAGTTCATCGGGCACCACCGACCACCGGGGCGACCACCGCTCGGCGCCGCGGGCTCTTGCCGGCGCGCGTCCACGGCGTGGTGAACCGGCCGGCCGCGACGATCAGCAAATCGATGGTGACCGCCAACACGAACAGCGCGATGATGCCGGCCAGAATCTGGTCACTCTTGTCGGTCTGGTAGCCAATCGTGAACCAGGTACCCAGCCCGCCGATGCCGATCACCGAGCCCACCGACACCATCGCGATATTGGTCACCACCACCACACGCACCCCGGCCACCATCACCGGAATCGACAGCGGCAGTTCAACCTTCAAGATCCGATTGAACGGCGAATATCCGACGGCGGTGGCGGCGTCGCGCACCTGCGCCGGCACCGCGTCCAGCGCTTCGAGTACGGCACGCACCATCAGCGCGGTGGTGTAGGCGGTCAGCGCAACCAGGACGTTGGCCTCGTCGAGAATGCGGGTCCCGATGATCACCGGCAGCACCACGAACAGGGCCAGCGACGGGACGGTGAACACGACGCTGGCGGTCGCCGTCGTCAACCACCGCGCGATTGCATTGCGCCGCACCAATACACCGAGTGGGACCGCGATCGCCAGCCCGATCAGGACCGGCAACAACGACAACCGCAGATGGATCACCGCCAGCGTCCAGGCATCGTCCAGGTGGTTGAGCAGATAGTGCATGGTCAGGCCCGCCGCTGGGCATCGGCGACAGCGAGAACGTCGGCGGCCAGGACTCCGCCGATGACCATGCCGCCCCGGTCGACGGCGACGCCGATGTTCGACGGTGACGACAGCGCGGCGTCCAGCGCCTGGCTCAGGTTGTCGCCGGGGCGAAACAACGAGCCGACGGCCGTCATGGCGTCGGCCAGCGGCGCCCCGTCGCGATGCCGGCGCAGGCCGTCGTCGTCGATCCAACCCAGCGGCAGACCCTGGCCGTCGACCACCAGGACCCAGCCGGCCGGTGCGCCGGCGCTGTCGGTGACACTGCCGACCGAAATCTTGTCGACCGGGTGCAGTGGCAGGCCGTCCGCGTCGATCAGCTGCAGCCATCGGTAGCCGCGGCCCAGGCCGATGAAGTTCGACACGAAACCGTTGGCCGGGCGGGAAAGCAACTCGGCGGGCTCGGCATACTGCTGCAGGACACCGCCGGGCCCGAAGATCGCGACCCGGTCGGCCAGTTTGAGCGCCTCGTCGATGTCATGGGTGACGAACACGATGGTCTTGTGCAATTCGTTTTGCAGACGCAAGATTTCGTTTTGCAGGTCGACACGAACGACGGGGTCGACGGCCGAGAAGGGCTCGTCCATCAACAAGATCGGCGGATCGGCGGCCAGTGCCCGGGCCACGCCGATGCGTTGCTGTTCGCCGCCGGACAGCTGCGCCGGGTAACGGTTGGCGAGTCTGGCGTCCAGTCCGACACGTTCGAGCACCTGGTAAGCGGCCTCGCGAGCGTCCCGGCGCGACTGTCCGCGCAGCACCGGGACCGTCGCGACGTTGTCGATGACCCGCTGATGCGGCATCAGCCCGGCGTTTTGAATTACGTAGCCGATGCCGAGCCGCAAGGTCACCGGATTGACGGTCGAAACATCCTTGCCGTCAACGGTGACACGGCCCGAGGTCGGCTCGATCATCCGGTTGATCATCCGCAGCGCAGTCGTCTTACCGCTGCCGGAGGAGCCCACGAACACCGTCAGTTTGCCGTTGGCGGCCACCAGGTTCAGGTGATCCACCGCGGTGGTCCCGTCGGCAAATGTCTTGCAGACGTCGTCAAAGACGATCACTTCACCACTCTCCAGCCGCCCATCACTGTCCAATCGGATGGTTGAAACCGTTTTCCCGCACCCAGTTTCGCGCCGCCTGGTCCGGATCGATACCCGAATTGCCGGTCACCGACGCGTTCAGCGCGGCCATGCCCGTCGTCGTCAACTTTGCCGAGACCGCGTCCAGCACACGCTTGAGCCGATCGGACTTCTTTTGCGAATTCACCAGCGGGACAATGTTACCCGCCAAGAAGTTGTGTTCAGGATCGTCGAGCGCGACCAGATTGTTCTGCTGTATCGCCGGTGAGGTGGTGAAGATGTTGGCGGCGGTCACTCGCCCCTGCACCAAAGCCCGCACCGTGACGGCGCCGCCGCTGTCGTTGATCGCCACGAAGTTGCCGGGACTGATGTTCAGCCCGTACTTCTGCCGTAACCCTGGCAGGCCGAAGGGACGGGTCTCGAAGGCCGACGGAGCGCCGAATTTCACTTCCGGCGAATGCCGGGCCAAATCGCCGATCGTCTTGAGTTTCCACATCGCGGCGGTCGCACCGGTGACGCTGACCGTGTCGGTGTCGGTGGCCGGTGACGGCGTCAGCAGCGACAGGTCACCGGGCAATTTCTGATAGAGCTCCAACTCAACGGGGGCGAGCATGGTCGCGGTCGACTCCGGGGCGAAGTAGCGCAGTAGATTGCCGACGTATTCCGGCACCAGGTCGATCGAATGGTCTTTGAGCGCCGGGATGTACGTCTCGCGGCTGCCGATGCCCATCCGCCGACCCACGTCGAAACCGTTGGCCTGCAACGCCTGTGCATAGATCTCGCCCACAATCTGGGACTCTGGGAAATCGGCCGAGCCGACCACGATGGAGTTCATGCTGCGGACCTGCGGTCCCAGCGGGTCGGAGTTGATGCAGGACACCATCAGGCACATGGCCGCAATGCCGACCGCCGCGAAAATGATCGGGCGCCGCACGCGCCGCAACATCCGCATAACGCTGACCATAACGGCAGAATCGGCGCGCCGTGTGGCGCCGGAATCAGGTGGTTTGACGGGTGTGGTTTCAATCTGTCCCGGATGGGACAAAGATGGATCTATGAGCAGCAACACACCTGGTTCGCCGGGTAACCCGCCGCCTGAACCGCCTCCGGCACCGCCCCCACCCCCCGCCTCAGGACGCCGTGGTGGCGCCAAACCCGCCGATCCCGCGATCGGGTTCACCCGCGCCGGGGCACTGTGGACGGCCCTGATCGCGGGTTTCCTGATTTTGATCCTGCTGCTGATCTTCATTACCCAGAACACGACGTCGACGCCGTTCCAGTTCTTGGGCTGGCACTGGAGCCTGCCGCTGGGTGTCGCTATCTTGCTCGCGGCCGTCGTTGGCGGGCTGATCACCGTCGCCGTCGGGACCGCGCGGATCCTGCAGTTGCGCCGCGCCGCCAAGAAGCAGCGCACCGCTCCGCGCGGCTAGCCCGGCAGCTTGGCCAACTCCGCCAGACCGCGGGAGATCAACGGCGCGACGACTTCGGGCGTGTGCTCGGACTCCCGACCGCTGGCCTGATCGGACATGCGCCGGCGAAAATCGATTCCCGCGGCGATGATGGCCAGCTTGAAGTAGGCCAACGCCATGTAAAACTCCCAATGCGCCAGCGGCAGCCCGGCAACGAGTGAATAACGGTCGGCCAGCTCGTCGGCCGTCGGCAACAGCGGCGAAGTCCAGGCGGCTTGCGCATTGACGATCAGATCCAGTGCCGGGTCGCGGTACACGCACATCAAGGCGGCGTCCGAGAGCGGGTCGCCCAGCGTCGAGAGTTCCCAGTCCACCACGGCGCGCACCCGCGTCGGGTCGTCGGCATCCAGAATGGTGTTGTCGATCCGGTAGTCGCCGTGCACGATCGACGTGCGGCTTTGCTGCGGAATGGCTTGCTGCAGACCGGAATGCAGTCGCTCGACGTCGGCGTCGCGCTGGTCGTCGGGCAGCCGCACCAATTCCCATTGCGAGCCCCACCGCCGGACTTGGCGCTCCAGGTATCCGCTGGGCCTACCAAAATCGGCCAGCCCCACGGCATCCGGGTCGACGGTGTGCAAATCGACGAGCACCCGGATCAAGCTGTCCACGCATCGGTCGATCACGGTGTGGCTGAGGGCTTCGAGCTGAGCGCGGCGGCGCACCACCTGCCCCGCGACGAACTCGACGATCTGAAACGGCGCACCCAGCACCGACTCGTCCGCGCACAGCGCGATCGCGCGCGCCACCGGTACGGGCGTGTCCTGCAGAGCGGCCACGACTTTGTACTCGCGGGCCATGTCGTGCGCCGACGGGGTGAGGCCGTGCAACGGTGGCCGGCGCACCAGCCAGTTCGTCTTGTCGTCGTAGACGCGGAACGTCAGATTGGAGCGGCCGCCGGAAATGAACTCACCACGCAATTCGCCGTCCCGCTCAATGCCGAGCGAATGCAGGTACCGGTCCAAGGCGGGCAGGTCGAGCCCGTCGAGTCGATCAGCCGAAGTCACCGAACTTGTTTACCATCGCTGATTACGCGGCAACAGGTCCCACACGTGTTCGACGCCGTTGACTCCCGCCACCGTTGCTGAACCGGTGCGCGAGTACAACAGACGCGTGACCGACGCATAGTCGACGGGAAACGACAACAGCCGCTTCGTGCCCAAAATCTCGTGCAGCACCAGGTTGATCACCCCACCGTGACTGAAGACCGCGACGGTGTCCTCGGGATCGGACGATGCGACCAGATCGTTCACCCCCGCACTCACCCGCGCCCGGAACGCCTCCTCGTCGACCGCACTGGGCAGCTGGCCTTGGGCCAGTCGCTGCCACTCCTTGGGATTCTCCGCGCGGATCTGCTCGACCGGGATGTAGACGGGCAGGTCGCGATCGTACTCGGCGAACCGCTCGTCCACCTCGACGGCGAGATTCCGGGCCGCGGCGACCGGTTCGGCGGTCTGGATGGCGCGCCGCTGCGGGCTGCTGACCACCCGGGCGATCGGGAACCTCGCGAGTGCCTGCGGCAGGCGCGCGATCTGCGCAATGCCCTCGTCCGACAAGTCCGGGTCGGATCCCTGGCCGTGTTCGCTGCGCAGCGGCAGCGCATGTCGGACCAGAAGCACTTGCATATCTCTCCCTGTCGGTCGGGTGGTGAGTGGCCGGTTCGCAGTTTCTCATCGCGGTCTGCCACGGCGCGTGGCCGTCTCCTAATCTGCACAGGGAGAGCCGACTGCGAGGAGAACAGATGACCGAGCCGAGCATCGACTGGGACGCCGCCTACCGACAGGCCTCACCCCCGCCGTGGAGCATCGGACGGCCGCAGCCGGAGCTGGCTGCGCTCATCGATCAAGGCAAGATCCGCGGCGAGGTGCTGGACTCGGGCTGCGGCCATGCCGCCCTGTCGCTGGTGCTCGCGGCGCGCGGGTACACCGTAGTGGGCCTGGACACCAGCGCTACTGCGATCGCCGCCGCGGCCGCGATGGCTGCCGAGCAAGGACTGCACACGGCGTCTTTCGCGCAGGCCGACGTCACCGACTTCGGCGAATACCCACCGGGTTCCGAAGGCCGCTTCGCCACGATCGTGGACAGCGGGTTGTTCCACTCACTGCCACCCCAGCGCCGTCAGGGTTATCTGCGGTCCATCGCCCGGGCCGCCGCACCCGGGGCAACGCTTTACCTTCTGGCGTTCGCCGCCGGGGCACTGGGCGAGCAAGAGGGGGTGCCCGGTCCGCGTGGGTTCACCGAAAACGAATTGCGGGAGGCCGTCTCGACGCTCTGGCAGGTCGACGACATTCGCCCCGCCAAGGTGTACGGCAACGCCGCCTCGCTCGACACCGAGTTGCCGAACGCCGAGCACGATGGTGAGGGGCACTTTATGGTGCCGGGGCTACTGCTCAGCGCACACCAGCCGGGCTAGCGCCAAGCCCGGAGAATGCTATTCTCCACGCAGAGAGTGGGGTGTGCGGACAATGCCGACTGCCGGTGAAACCCAGCTTGACCCGCGTGCGCTCAGCCAGTGGTTGGACGCCAACGACGCCCCTGGAAACGGCGAAGAGCCCGTCCTGCAACGGCTGAAGGGCGGTTCGCAGAACACGCTGTATCTGATTACCCGCGGCGGCGAACGCCTGGTGCTGCGGATGCCGGGACCGCGCGCGGACGACGCCCGCGTCGACGGCCTGCTGCGGGAGATCCGGCTGGTGCGGGCGCTGTCGGGCACCGATGTGCCGCACGCCGAGCTGATCGCCGCCGACGACAGCGGCACCGTGCTGGGCATGCCGTTTTACGTGATGCGGGCGATCGACGGCTGGAGCCCGATGGATGGTGGATGGCAGCCGCCGTTCGACACCGACCTGGCGGCGCGACGCGGCCTGGCATTCCAACTGGTCGAGGGAGCCGCCAAGCTCGGTCGCGTCGATTGGCGCCGGCAAGGACTCGAGGGCTTCGGCCGCCCGGACGGATTCCACGACCGCCAGGTGGATCGCTGGCTGGCGTTCCTCGAGTCATACCGGGTGCGCGAGTTGCCCGGCCTGCACGAAGCCGCCGACTGGCTGCGGCGCCACCGGCCCACCTCATACCGGCCCGGGATCATGCACGGTGACTACCAGTTCGCCAACGTGATGTTCGCGCACGGCGGCCAGCCTCGACTCGCCGCGATCGTGGACTGGGAGATGACCACCGTCGGAGACCCGTTACTTGATCTGGCCTGGGCGCTGTTGGGCTACGACGGCGAAACCCCCAAGGCCGAGGGGTTTTATCTGGACATGCGCGGCATGCCGACTCGCAGCGAGCTGCTCGCCCACTACGAGAGCGTCAGCGGCTTGTCCACCGAGCACATCGACTACTACCTGGTGCTGGCCAACTGGAAACTGGGCATCGTGCTGGAGAAGACCTACGCTGCCGGAGTACGCACCGGCAAGGTCGACCCGAAAATCACCGACGCGTTCGGGCCGATGATTCTGCAGCTCATCGCGACCGCTGCCGAGCTGTCCCGGTCGCTGGAGACGAAGGGTTAGCCGAAATGGGTTATGCCGACCAGCTTTTCGACCTCACCGGCCGGGTCGTGCTGATCACCGGAGGCAGCCGTGGGCTGGGCCGGGAGATGGCGTTCGGGGCCGCGCGCTGCGGCGCCGACGTCGTGATCGCCAGCCGGAAGATGGACAACTGCGTGGCGACGGCCAGGGAAATCGAGGCCGAGACTGGACGCACCGCCCTGCCCTATCAGGTGCACGTCGGCCGCTGGGAGCAACTCGACGGCCTGGTTGACGCGGCCTACGAAAAATTCGGCAAGATCGACACCTTGATCAACAACGCCGGCATGCAACCGCTGTACGACAAGCTGAGCAACGTCACCGAGAAGCTGTTCGACGCGGTGGTCAACCTCAACATGAAAGGCCCCTTTCGCCTTTCGGCGTTGCTGGGCGAACGGATGGTGGCCGCCGGCACCGGTTCCATTATCAACGTGAGCTCCACGGGATCGCTGCGCCCCGGCGCCGACATCGTTCCCTACGCGGCAGCCAAGGCGGGCCTCAACGCGATGACCGAAGGGCTGGCGCGGGCGTTCGCACCTTCGGTGCGGGTCAACACGTTGATGGCCGGCCCTTTCCTGACCGACGTAAGCAAGGCCTGGAACCTCGAACAGGACAAGATCAACAGATTCGCGCACCTCTCGCTGCAACGCCCCGGCAACCCGTCCGAAATCGTCGGTGCCGCATTGTTCTTGGCGTCCGATGCGTCCAGCTTCACCACCGGCTCCATCGTGCGGGCCGACGGCGGAATTCCGTAACGACAGGAGTTTTCGATATGCCTTGGGACTTTTCCACCGAACCGGAGTTCGAGAAGAAGCTCGCCTGGGTTCGCGAGTTCGTGCGAGCAGAAGTCGAACCGCTGGAGGTGCTGTTCCCTGGCTGCGAATTCCTGCCGCTCAACGACGAACGGCGGCGCATCATCGACCCGCTCAAACAGCAGGTCCGCGAGAATGGCTTGTGGGCACCACATCTGAGCCCGGAGCTGGGCGGGCAGGGGTTCGGGGCCGTCAAGCTGACGCTGATCAACGAGATCCTGGGCCGCAGCCCGTGGGCGCCGATCGTGTTCGGCACCCAAGCGCCCGACACCGGCAATGCGGAGATCATCGCGCGCTTCGGCACCCAAGCCCAAAAGGATCGCTATCTGGCCGGCCTGCTGTCCGGGGAGATCTTCTCCTGCTTTTCGATGACGGAACCCCAGGGCGGCGCCGACCCCCGCGTGTTCACCACGCGCGCCGTCCGCGACGGTGACGACTGGGTGATCACCGGGCGAAAGTACTTCTCCTCCAACGCCTCCGTCGCGTCGTTCTTCATCGTCGTCGCGATCACCGATCCGGACGTACCCGTCCACCGCGGCGCCTCGACTTTCCTGATCCCCGCGGGAACCGAAGGGCTGACGGTGGAAGCCAACCACCATCTGGTGGGAGCCGACCCGCACGAGCCGGGTCACTCGCTCGTCCATTACGACGGGGTTCGGGTGCCGGCCGATGCGCTGCTGGGCGAGACGGGACACGGTTTCATGATCCTGCAGACCCGCTTGGCCGGCGGCCGGCTGCATCACGCGATGCGCTCGATCGGGATGGCCCAGCGCGCCGTCGAGATGATGTCACGACGGGCGAAAAGCCGTTTCACGCAGGGTAGTCCGCTGGCCGACAAACAACTGGTGCAGGAGTTCGTCGCCGACTCCTACACCGAGCTGACCCCGTTCCGGTTGACCGTGCTGCACGCGGCCTGGCTGATCGACAACGGCGACGAGCGCGCCGCGCGCGCCGAGATCGCCGCCTGTAAAATTCTGGCGTCTCAAGTGTTGAAATCAATTGCGCTGCGGGCGATCCAAGTGCACGGCGCGCTCGGCCTGACCGACCAGCTGCCGTTGGTGAACGTGCTGCTCGGCGGGATCGCGTTGGGTCTGGCCGACGGGCCTACCGAGGCGCACAAGGTCAACCTGGCTCGGATGCTGCTTAAAGGCTACGACGCCGAAGACGGCGACTGGCCCAGCGAGATGCTCGACATTCGCCGTGCGGCGGCCCGCGAGAAGTACGGCGCCCTGGTCGGTAGCGTTCCGGCACACCCACATTCGCCGTGACCAACAGAGTGGCTGCGGCCGTCGAGCGCGCCCTGGATGACCGCCAGCGGGAGGCGACCGAGGAGGTCGAACGCATCCTGGCCGCCGCGGTGCGCGTCATGGAGCGTGTCGCTCCCGATGCGCCCCGGGTGAGTGACATCGTGGCGGAAGCCGGGTCTTCGAACAAGGCGTTCTACCGGTACTTTGCCGGAAAGGACGAGCTGATCCTGGCCGTCATGGAGCGTGGCGTCGCGATCGTCGTGTCGTATCTCGAGCATCAGATGGCGAAGGAGTCGGCACCCAGGGACAAGATCGAGCGGTGGATCGAGGGCACGCTGGCCCAGGTTGCCGCGCCCGACCTGATCAGAAAGAGTCGAGCCGCGGCCGGACAGCTGTCGCCGGCCGCCGACTGGCGTACGGTCGACCAGGAAATGATGCGCCCGCTGCGTGATCTTCTCGTCGAACCAGTTGCGGCCCTGGGCAGTAGCGATGTGCACCGCGATGTCGATGCCGTGTTCTGCTGCACGGCAGCGACGATGCGCCGCTACCTGGGCTCCGCCGCGCGGCCCGGACCCGAGGACATCACGCATCTGGTGCGGTTCTGTCTCAACGGCCTGGGGGTCGCGTGATGCGCGCTGTTGTCTGTCGCTCGTACGGTCCGCCGGAGAATCTAGAACTCGATGACGTGCCCGAGCCCGTGCCCGGACCCGGCCAGCTGCTGGTGCGGGTGCACGCCGCGGCGGTCAACTTTCCCGATGTGTTGTTCATCGCCGGCAAGTACCAGGTCAAAATTCCGCCGCCGTTCATCCCGGGTAATGAGATTGCCGGGAAGGTGCTCGCTGCCGGGCCGGGCGCACCGTTCAGCCCGGGCCAGCGGGTGGCCGGCACCACCTTTGGGGCGTTCGCCGAGCAGGCGCTGCTCGACGCGACGCAGGCGACGGTCGTGCCCGATGATGCGGACTTCGCCGCGGCCGCCGCGTTCGGGGTGACTTATCGCACCGCGTATCACGCGTTGCGCTCGACTGCGGCTGTCGCAGCCGGTGATTGGGTCGTGGTGCTCGGCGCCGCAGGCGGAGTTGGTCTGGCGGCGGTTGATCTGGCGGTGGCGATGGGGGCGCGGGTGCTGGCGGCGGCGTCGAGCCCGGAGAAGCTCGAGCTGTGCCGGCAGCGCGGCGCCGAAGCCCTGGTGGACTACGACCGCGAGGATCTCAAGTCGCGGATCCGTGAACTCACCGGCGACGCCGCACGCGTTGTCCTGGATCCGGTCGGGGGTGCCTATGCCGAGCCGGCGCTGCGCGGCCTGGCACGCGGCGGCACGTTTGTCACGCTGGGGTATGCCGCAGGCAGCATCCCGGCTATCCCGCTCAATCTCATTCTGCTCAAAGACATTTGCGTGCGAGGCATGGAAATCCGCACCTTCATGACCGATTACCCCGATGAGGCTGTCCGGGACATCGAGGAGCTGACGCAAATGTTCGCCGCCGGGACCGTGCGCCCCTATATCGGTGCGCGGTTCCCGCTGTCAGAGGCCGCCGCGGCATTGCGTCATGTCGCCGACCGCAAAGTCCTCGGCAAGGTCGTCATCGACGTCGCGTGAGGTCACATCCGCCGCACTGGTTGCTCGCCACGGTGGTAGCCGATTTTTCTGCCTCCGCTAGGGCGTGACGATGTTGAAATTCGGGTTCGGCCGTTCGAGTGCACCCAGGAAAGCCTGCAGTGCGGCGCGGTCGCCGGAGATGTGCAGACCGGGCGAGTCGAAGTCGCCCATGGCGGTCGCCAACAAGCGAGACTTGTCATCCAGCCGGATCGACACCGTCGCGGTCGCGGGGTCGGCGGCGACCTTGCGATGAACAAGCACGCCGTTGCGAAGCGTGAGCCGGTAGTTGACACCCAGGTCCGCGAACGTGACGTCGGTGGTGATATCGAGGTCCCAGCTGTCCGGTCCGTTGACCCGAATGGCGAGACCATCGAAGATCTGCTCCGGCGTCAGCTGGGAAAGCATGGTCTGTGACGTGACCTGGCCGGCCGTGCCGAAGTTTCCGGCACGCAATTCTGTTGCCCCGCTGAGGAAGAAGTTGCGCCAGGTGGCGTTCTCGGCGCCGTAGCCGAGTTGCTCCAAGGTGTCCGCATACAGGGCCCGCGCTGCGGCATGCTCGCTGTCGGTAAAGATCGCGTGGTCAAGAAGCGTTGCTGCCCAACGGAAGTCACCGGATTCGACGGCGGTTCGAGCCAGTTCTACGACACGTTCGATCCCGCCCATCGCCGCCACGTACCGGGGTGCGAGAGCCTCGGGCGGGTGCGGCCATAGCCGACCCGGGTTCCCGTCGAACCAGCCCATGTAACGCTGGTAGACGGCCTTGACGTTGTGGCTCACCGACCCGTAATAGCCGCGAGTGTGCCAGGCGCGGTCTAAAGCCGGTGGCAGCTGGAACATTTCGGCGATCTCCACCCCGGTGTAGCCCTGGTTGAGCAGGCGCAGCGTTTGGTCGTGCAGATAGGCGTACAGGTCGCGCTGCAGCCCCAAAAACTCGACGATGTTTTCCCGGCCCCACGTCGGCCAGTGATGCGACGCGAACACCACATCGGTACGCGCGGCGAAGGTGTCGATGGCCTCGGTGAGATAGCCGGCCCACGCGTGCGGGTCGCGGACCAGGGCGCCGCGCAGCGTCAGCAGGTTGTGCAGATTGTGCGTGGCGTTCTCGGCCATGCACAATGCGCGGAAACGCGGGAAGTAGAAATGCATTTCGGCCGGCGCCTCGGTACCAGGCGCCATCTGGAACTCGATCTCGACACCGTCGATAGTGTGCGTCTGCCCCGTCGTGCGGATGTCGATGGTCGGCACGATGATGGCGACCTCACCCGACGACGGTATCTGGCCGAGGCCGCAACCCACCTGGTCTTGCGGCCCGCGCGCCAGCAGACTGCCGTACATGTATGTCGCGCGACGGAGCATGGCCGGACCCGCATAGACGTTCTCCTGCACCGCATGTGCGGTGAACCCCTCCGGTGCCAGCACGGCCACCGCGCCGGCGTCGACGTCGGCCTGCGACGTGACGCCCAGCACGCCACCGAAATGGTCGACGTGGCTATGGGTGTAGATCACCGCGACGACCGGGCGATGCCCACCGCGGTGGGTGCGGTACAGGTCGAGCGCCGCGGCCGCGACCTCGGTGGAAACCAAGGGATCGATGACGATGATTCCGGTGTCGCCCTCGATGAAGCTGATGTTGGAGATATCGAAGCCCCGGACCTGATAGATGCCCGGCACCACCTCGTAGAGGCCCTGTTTGGCGTTGAGGATCGATTGCCGCCACAGACTCGGATGCACCGACGCCGGCGCGGGCCCGTCCAGAAAGGCATAGGCGTCGTTGTCCCACACCACACGCCCGTCCGCCGCTTTGATCACGCACGGCGACAGGGCCGCGATGAACCCGCGGTCGGCGTTGTCGAAATCTGTTGTGTCCTGCCAGGGCAGGGAATTGTTCCGATGTGCCGATTCGATGGGCGCGCTAGGCGGTTTGTGGTCCACGGCAATACAGTGCCATCAACGCCCCCTCGCCCGGAAGAACTTGCTGGGCGTGGTTAATTAACCGAAATGAAACAATTTGCGCGAACCTCTTTTGCGGGGCCCGGCAAACCCGCATACTGCCTGAACGGCCCTCGACGTGGTGGGCCGCAACGATCGGGCAAAGGAGAACAGGTGAAGCGTGAACTGACGGTCGCGGTTGCCGGAGCAGCGATTCTGGTTGCCGGTCTATCCGGCTGTTCGAGCGACAAGAAGAGCACGAGCGGGTCGTCGTCGGCGAGCTCGTCGGCTTCCGCCAGCGGTGGCGGCGGCACCAAGGTCGTCATCGATGGCAAAGACCAGAACGTGACCGGCTCAGTTGTGTGCACGACGGCCGGCGGCAACGTCAACATCGCAATCGGCGGGGCCGCAACGGGCATCGCCGCGGTGCTGACCGACGCGAACCCACCCCAGGTGACCTCCGTTGGGCTGGGCAACGTGAATGGCGTGACTCTCGCGTACTCCTCGGCAGGTGGTGGCGGCAACGCCTCGGCCACCAAAGACGGCAACAAGTACAAGATCACCGGAACTGCGACCGGCATCGACGCGGCCAACCCGATGCAGCCGGTGAACAAGCCCTTCGAGATCGACGTAACCTGCTCTAGCTAACCGAGGCGGCGGGCGGTTGCCACCCATCCAGTGGCAACCGCACCGTGAACTCGGTCCGCCCGGGCGAGCTGTCGACCGCGATGGTTCCGTTGTGCGCCTTGACAACTGCGGACACGATCGCCAGACCCAGCCCGGTGCTTCCGCCCTTACGGGAGCGTGAGGTATCGCCGCGCGCGAACCGCTCAAAAATCTCCGACTGCAACGCTTTCGGAATACCGGGGCCATTGTCGATCACCTGCAGCACGCTGTGGGTTGCGTCGGTGCTCAACCGCGTCGTCACGACGGTCCCGGCCCCGGTGTGAATGCGGGCATTGGCGAGCAGATTTGTCAGCACCTGGTGTAGACGGGCCGCATCCCCGACGACGACCACCGGCTCCTCGGGCAGGTCCAGCTCCCACTGGTGATCCGGTCCCGCGACGTGTGCGTCGCTGACCGCGTCGACCGCGAGCCTGGACAGGTCTACCTGGTCGCGTTCCAGTGGCCGGCCAGAGTCCAACCGGGCCAGCAACAACAAGTCCTCGACGAGACGCGTTATCCGCTCCGTCTCCGACGCGACCCGGCTCATCGCGTGCGCGACCGCCTCGCGGTCGTCGCCCATGCGTTGCGTGAGCTCGGTGTAGCCGCGGATCGCGGCCAGCGGAGTCCGCAGTTCATGACTGGCGTCGGCGACGAACTGACGCACCCGGGTCTCGCTGGCCTGCCGCGCCGACAGCGCCGCAGCGATGTGGTCGAGCATGCGGTTGAGCGCCGAGGCGAGCTGACCGACCTCCGTGGCCGGGTTGGCGTCGGATTCGGGCACCCGCACCGGCAGCTCCACCTCGCCGCGATCCAGCGGCAGGTTCGAAACGCGGCGCGCGGTTTGCACGACCCGGCGTAGCGGGGCCAGCGCGCGCCGGATGATCACCATTCCGGCGATCGTTGCCGCGGCGATGGCGATGACGGTGACCACTCCGAAGATCACGAGCATCTGCAGCAGCGTGGCATCGACATCGGACATCGACAGCCCGGTAACGATCAGGTCGCCACCCCGCCGGCTCGGGGCCGCCACCACGCGGTAGCGGCCGAGGCCGTCGAGGTCCAGCGTCACCGGTGCCCGGCTGCCGGCAATCGCCGCGAGTTGCTCCTGGGCCTTGTCGCTCAGCGCGGCCCGGGAACCGATGCTGGTCAGATAGCCGGCGTCGACCGTCTTGCCGTTGCTGACCACCGCGGCGACCATGCCCGCGGGCTGGCCGGGCGCGTCGAGGAAGCGCGGACCAGGGCCCGGCCGGGGGTAGTAGACGCGGTCACGGTCGCGGTGCCGGCCGGGGCGGCTCGGTTCCGGGTACAGCAGCGCTGAGCGGTGCGAGGTCCCGTCGAGCTGCGCGTCGAGCTGGCGCATCAAGTGGTGGTTGAGCGAAAGTTCGGTCGCTGCGGTGATTCCGACACAGACCAGGGCGAGCACCACGACCTGGCCCACCAGGAGCCGCAGCCGAAGCGACCAGACTCGCCGTGACCTAACGGGCTGGTTTGAGGACATAACCCGCACCCCGCAGCGTGTGGATCATCGGGTCACGGCCACTGTCGATCTTCTTGCGCAGATACGAGATATACAGCTCGACGATGTTCGATCGGCCGCCGAAATCGTAGCTCCACACCCGGTCGAGAATCTGCGCCTTACTGAGCACCCGCTTGGAATTACGCATCATGAAGCGCAGCAGCTCGAATTCGGTGGAAGTCAACGAGATCGGCTCACCGCCGCGGGTCACCTCGTGGCTGTCCTCGTCGAGCACCAAGTCGCCCACGACGAGCTGTGCGCCGCTGTCCACAGTGGTTACGCCGGTGCGCCGCAACAACGCTCGCAACCGCAGCACCACCTCTTCGATGCTGAACGGTTTGGTGACGTAATCGTCGCCACCGGCGGTCAGCCCGGCGATCCGGTCTTCTACCGCATCCTTGGCCGTCAACAACAGCACCGGAAGTTGCGGGTTTTCCTCGCGGAGTTTGTGCAAGACCTCGAGCCCGCTCATGTCGGGCAACATCACGTCCAGTACGACCACGTCGGGGCGCTGGGCACGTGCCGAGGCTATTGCCGACGCGCCGTCCCCGGCCGTCGCAATGTTCCAGCCTTCGTATCGCAATGCCATCGACACCATTTCGGCCAAGACCGATTCGTCGTCGACGACCAACACGTTGATCGGATTGCCGTCGGCGCGACACATGACAACGCGCTCTACGGAGGATCGAGACTGCGTCACAAGTTCCAGTATCCGCGGCCTACTGAGCCACCGCTATGACATCCCTATGCGTGTCCTGTGAAGCGGCGTATCCGTGCCGCGGGCACTAATACCAGTACCGCCGACCGGCAACCGGCCGGCCCACCGCGCCGAGCACCCACATCACCGCGCCGATAACGATCAGAATAATGCCGATCGTCCACAGCAAAGGAATGGTGAACACATATCCAAGAATGAGCAGAACCACACCCAAGACAATCATGACAGCTTCCTTTACGTGAGTGACACTAGTTGACTTGGCATTGAACTGGGTTGCGGCACACGGCAATCCTTGACTTTTGGATTGACGCCGGCGTAATTCAGCGGCCCCGCCACCACAGTTAGAGCGATGTTTCCTGCTGTGACACAGTTCGTTTGCTCATTTTGGAAGTAACCGCGTTGCCAAGCTGCGAAGACCCCAATGAGCAGCCACACCAGAACGACCGCGCCGATTATCCCGCGACCACGCATCGTGACCTCCGTTCGAGAAAGACATTCCCGTGGCGTAGCGATACCCATTGGACTTATGTCTAAACATCGGCGCGGCAAACTTTCGGAAAGCGAAATTGCCATTCGCGACAGTCCGGATGCGCGCGAGCCGCTGATGTTGATTTAGCCTGAGTAATCCGGCCAGATTACTGATAATACTGGCCGAAATACGCAGTCGCCGTGCCGAAGTCGGAGTTCGTGCAATGCCGCCGGCCGGCGTCGAAGCCACTCCGATCGACGCCGGCCACGACCAGCCGGTGGTGTTACGCCGTGAGGCGCGCCGAGATGAACTGCGTCGGCGACATCGAGTCCTCGTGCCCCGCCGGAATGCTGCGCCCGTAGCGGGCCATTAGCTCCGGAAAGCTCAACGACAGTACGTCCCAACCACGCTCACGCAGCCAGCTGTCGACGGGCGTGCGCTCTTCCGGATACCACAGCTCGTCGAAATCGGTGACTTCCGCGTCGATGACCTTGGCGGCCGCGGCGCGCACCCGCGCCATGTCTTCGCGGTGCCGACGCACCTTCTCGGGATCGGCGAATCCCTCCCCCGGAACGTTGGACGCCAACCAGCTACCCGGCGCGCTCAGGGAAAGGATCCGTTCGAACAACAAGTCCTGAGCCTGCGCCGGCAGGTACCGAATCAACCCCTCGGCCGACCATGCGCTCGGCTGCGAAGGGTCAAAACCGGCGTCCTGCAATGCCTTCGGCCAATCCTGCCGCAGGTCCACGGCGATGTTCACCAGCCGCGCGGTCGGGTGCGCACCGTGTTCGCGCAACGTCTCGTTTTTGAACTGAAGAACCTTGGGTTGGTCCAGCTCGTAGACGACGGTGCCGTCCGGCCAGGGCAGCCGCCAGCTTCGGGCGTCCAAGCCGGACGCCAGGATCACCACCTGCCGAACGCCGGATTCGGCCGCACCGAGAAAGAACTCGTCGAAAAACGCCGTGCGGGTCGCCATGAAGTCGACCATCAGCTGCAGCCGATGTTGCACGTCCGGCTCGATCGCGACGGCCTTCGCCAACAGCGCGGGATCGGCGTAGATGCTCCACACACCCTCCCCCGCGGCGTCGACGAAGACGCGTGCGAACGGGTCGCGGATGAGGGGATCGTCGCTCTCGGTCTCCGCGGCACGGGCCGCCGCGACGCCGAGCGCGGTAGCCCCCACACTCTGCGTGATGTCCCAAGAATCGTTATCGGTCCGCGGCATGCCGTTCCTCCACCCTGATAGTCGGTTGCGTTCACTATTCTTCCAGGCTTCGTGAGTGCCTGGCGCATCGGCGATGGTCACCAGTCTGATTCCCAGACGGTCCACAGCTTCGGCGAGCGGCGCCATACACGTACGTCGCGCCGACGACGGCGTCGACACCCTCGTGTTCCGCGACGCCCTCATCCTGGCGCAGGCTTTGCCTATACCCTTCCACCCATAGGCTGACGCGCGCCTGGGCAGAGTAGGTTCACACGACGTGGAGCACGTCGACTTAACAGCCGTCGCGGAATGGATGTCTCAGCAGGGGCTGGGCGAAGGACCGCTGGACAACGTCTCCCCCGTGACCGGCGGAACCCAGAATGTGATGCTGCGGTTCGAAAGATCCGGCCGACCTTATGTGCTGCGCCGCGGCCCGCGGCACCTGCGTCCGCGTAGCAACAACGTGATCTTGCGGGAAACGAAAGTCCTTGCGGCGCTGGCTGGTTCCGACGTGCCGCATCCCCATCTGATCGCCGTCTGCGAGGACCCGAGCGTGCTGGGCGACGCGGTGTTCTACCTGATGGACCCGATCGACGGGTTCAACGCCGGCGAGGGCTTGCCGCCGCTGCATGCTGGCAACCCCGACATTCGGCACGGCATGGGCCTATCCATGGCCGACGCGCTGGCCAAGCTGGGTGCCATCGACCACGTCGCGGTGGGTCTCGCCGATTTCGGCAAGCCGGCGGGCTTTCTGGAACGCCAGGTGCCGCGCTGGCTCGCCGAACTGGACTCTTACAGCGAGTACGACGGCTACCCCGGCCCCGACATCCCGGGGATCGATGAGGTATCCGCCTGGCTCGAACGTCATCGCCCGGCGACCTGGATACCGGGCATCATGCACGGCGACTACCACGCCGCCAACGTTATGTTCTCCCGCACCGGGCCGGACGTCGTCGCGATAGTCGACTGGGAGATGTGCACGATCGGGGATCCGCTGCTGGACCTGGGCTGGCTGCTGGCCACCTGGCGGCAGTCGGACGGATCCAGCGTATTCAGCCACGCTCTCGGCGGGCAGGACGGGTTGGCCAGCACCGACGAGCTCCTCGAGCGTTACGCCGCCAACACCACCCGCGACCTGTCCCAAATCACCTGGTACACCGTGCTGGCGTGTTTCAAGCTGGGCATCGTCATCGAGGGGACCTTGGCACGCGCGTGCGCGGGCAAGGCCGAGAAGCAGGTCGGCGATCAACTGCACGCGGGCACGGTTCACCTGTTCGAGCGGGCACTGGCCCACATCAACAACGGCTAGGCAACGGGTAGGCAACGGGTAACAGCGCTGCGGCTACGACCAGCACCCATGGCGCGCCCGGAACGCGAGCAACTAGGGTCGACGCCATGAGTCGGCTCGAACGCGGCCTGGCGCGGTTGCGGGACATGCGCTTTGACCTCTACGCCCAGCCGATGCGGCAGGTGAGCCTGGAGCTCAAGATCGTCTTCTTCTCGATCCACCTGCCGATCGCCGGCGGTAAGACGCTGCGCGTGCCGATGATCGCCACGATTGGGCCGATGCCGGACGCTGCCGGCGAGCCGAACACCGATGGCGGCGATACCCAGCCGGCGCAGTAAGCACGCCGGTCAAGCCCGCCACGAGTCGCCCGGACCGGTTTCGCAGCGAACGTCGGCGAATTACACTTCAACCTTGTTCAAGACCTTGTTCAACCGCGCGCTATCGGGCTGGCCACGGCTGAAAGTCGATCTAGTCGGCGGGGGATTTCGACCATGCGTTTCGCGCGTCAAACCAGGCCCGCGGCAAACGAAAACGCCGAGACGCGTGCTCCGGACGCGCAGCCCGAGGCCAGCGCAGGGGGATACCGGAGTGGGTACCGGAGCCCGCGCCACAAAGTCACCACTGAGGGCTTCTCCGGTGTGGTGATCGCGGGCGCCTTTCTGGTGATCGCATTCGTGGGCGTGTTGCTGGTCGCAACCAAGCCGACGGTGATCTTGTCGCCGTACAGCTCGGCCGGCAATCCACCGACCACCCGGTCGCAAGGTCCGACACCCAAGAGCGCCGACGAGCGGTTGATCGCGGTCATGACCACCCTGCACGGCAGCGCGCCCGCGGACGGCGGGACCGCGCTGATCAAGGCCGCCCACGAGACATGCGCCCGCGCGGCCGCCGGCCGGCCCCTGACCGAGCTGGCCAACCGCTTCACTCGGGAGGGCATGACGTTCACGGAATCGGTGGTGTTCGTCAACACCGCGGTGGCCATCTACTGTCCGGCCAAGCCGGGATAGACGAGATATTCGCTGGTAGAAAGCGCGCCCGAAGGGATTCGAACCCCTAACCTTCTGATCCGTAGTCAGATGCTCTATCCGTTGAGCTACGGGCGCCGGTGTTCAGTTATGCGTCCTCGCAAGGACTCAGCGGAGGCGAGAGGATTTGAACCTCCGGTCCCCTTTGAGGGGGACAACTCATTAGCAGTGAGCCCCATTCGGCCGCTCTGGCACGCCTCCCTTGGACTTTCTGAGGGTACCGGACGCATGGCGGGCGTCCCGGAACCGCCGGAGGCATAGCGTACACAGCCGCGACATATGCTGTCGAAGTGACTGCCCGCCTACGGCCTGAGCTGGCCGGGCTGCCGGTTTACGTGCCTGGTAAGACCGTGCCGGGTTCGATCAAACTTGCCAGCAACGAAACCGTGTTCGGCCCGCTGCCTAGCGTTCGCGCCGCGATCGAGCAAGCGACCGACATCGTCAACCGCTACCCCGACAACGGCTGCGTCCACCTCAAAGCCACGCTCGCCAAACACCTCGGCCCCGGCTTCGAACCCGAGCATGTCGCCCTCGGCGCGGGCTCCGTCAGCCTGTGCCAGCAACTGATCCAGATCACCGCCTCGGCGGGCGACGACGTGATCTTCGGCTGGCGCAGCTTTGAGCTGTATCCGCCGCTGGTCCAGGTTGCCGGCGCCGTCGCGGTCAGGGTGCCGCTGACCGACCACACCTTCGACCTCTCCGCGATGCTGGCCGCGATCACCGAACGCACCCGGCTGATCTTCGTCTGCAACCCCAACAACCCGACATCCACGGTCGTCGACCCGGACGCATTGACCCGGTTCGTCGAGGCGGTCCCGCCGCACATCGTGGTGGCCCTCGACGAGGCCTACGTCGAGTACATTCGCGACGACATGGCGCCCGACAGCCTCGGCCTGGTCCGAGCACATCCCAACGTTGTTGTGCTGCGTACCTTTTCGAAGGCCTACGGACTGGCGGGCCTGCGCGTTGGCTACGCCGTCGGGCACCGCGACGTGATCACCGCGCTGGACCAGGTTTACGTCCCGTTCTCCGTCACGAGCGTCTCACAGGCCGCGGCCATCGCCTCGCTGGACGCCGCCGACGAATTGCTGACCCGCACCGACGCGTTGGTGGCCGACCGGGCTCGGGTGAGCGCGCGGCTGCGCGAGGTCGGGTTCACGTTGCCGCCGTCGCAGGCCAACTTCGTCTGGCTGCCGTTGGGACCCAGGACGCAGAACTTCGTCACGCGGGCCGCCGACGCGGGAATCGTGGTCCGTCCATACGGTGACGACGGGGTCCGCGTCTCGATCGGCGCCCCGGAGGAGAACGACGTCCTGCTGGAATTTGCCGGCAACTGGATGACCGAGAGAAATCAATGAGCTTGGCGCGCAAGAAGTTTACCGAACTCAAGGAACGCCGCAGTCGGATCGACGACGCCGAACTCGACGACTTCTGGGCGAGCCTGGAACCGGCCACGATCGACGGCATGATCGGTGAGTGGAAGGGCGGCGAGTTCGCGACCGGCCACAAGATGAACGGCCAGCTGGAGAAGGCCCGCTGGTTCGGCAAGAACTTCACGTCCGCGCGCGATGTGCAGCCCCTGGTGTGCCTGGACGCCGACGGCAACAAATTCTCCAACACCGAGATGGGTAACGGCGAGGCCAGCCTGTGGCTGGAGGAGTTCCGCGGCGAGATCACCGCGACAATGGTTTACGACGGACAGCCAGTGCACGACCACTTCAAGAAGATCGATGACGACGCCGTGATGGGGATTATGAACGGCAAGCGCGTGCGCGATAAGGGCCGCTACTTCTACTTCTACCTCGAACGGGTGTAACGCCCACGACGCGCTAGGCGGCCGGGTTGCGGCCGGTGAACGCGACCAGCTTCTCCAATGCCCCGGCCTCGTCGGGCACCTCGACCGGATCGGCGAAGCCCGCGGTGCCGCGAAATTCCGGCCGGATCGTCTGGTGCGCGAGATCGAGCACGTACTCGGCCAACGGTTGCGGGGCGTTGAGCTCATGGCCGACCGCCACCGCGTAATCCCAAGCGTGGACCAGGAATTCGATCGAGAAGATGCCGCACGCCGCCCGGGCCGGCATCTCCTTGTCGCCGAAGCCGACGGTGCCGTCCAGACCGCGGCGATGCCAGGCGTCCAAGGCCGGCCGGGCCGCGGCGATGATTTGCCGCTCGACGGAATCCTGCCCGTCGCGGGCCGGCAGCTCGGCGCCGACCATGCCGCCGATGCCGCCGATCGACTTGAGCAGATGCTCGGTCAATTTGGCCACGTCGAACTCCGTGCACGGCGTCTGCTTGGCCAGATCGTCGGTGGCGATGGGATGGAGCACGCGCTGCAAGATGCCCAACGTGTCCTCCGCGCTGTGCAGCTCGTCCGTGGGCGGGGAATGAGGGCCGGGTCGCAAATCACGAGGCATATTTGCCACGCTACGGTCTGCACATGGGCGAAACATACGAATCCGTCACCGTCGAGATCAAAGACCTGGTCGCGCAGGTGACACTGATCGGACCGGGCAAGGGCAATGCGATGGGACCCGCGTTCTGGTCGGAGTTGCCTGAGCTGTTCGCCACCCTGGACGCCGACCCCGAGGTGCGCGCGATCGTGCTGACCGGATCCGGCAAGAACTTCAGCTACGGCCTGGACGTGCCGGCCATGGGCGACTCGTTCACGCCCGTGCTCTCCGGCGACGCCCTGGCCGGGCCCCGCACGGTGTTCCATCGCGAAATCAAGCGGATGCAGGCCGCGATCACCGCGGTCGCCGACTGCCGCACCCCCACCATCGCGTCGGTGCACGGCTGGTGCATCGGCGGGGGCGTCGACCTGATCTCCGCGGTCGACATCCGCTACGCCAGCGCCGACGCCAAGTTCTCGGTGCGGGAAGTCAAACTGGCCATTGTCGCCGACGTCGGCAGCCTCGCCCGGCTGCCGCAGATCCTCAGCGACGGCCACCTGCGCGAGCTCGCGCTGACCGGCAAGGACATTGACGCCGCCCGCGCGGAGAAGATCGGCCTGGTCAACGACGTGTACGAGGACGCCGAGGCGACGCTGGCCGCCGCCCACGCCACCGCCGCGGAGATCGCCGCCAACCCGCCGCTGACCGTGCACGGCATCAAAGACGTGCTGGACCAGCAACGCACCGCCGCCGTCGCGGAGAGCCTGCGCTACGTCGCGGCGTGGAACGCGGCGTTCCTGCCGTCCAAGGACCTGACCGAAGGCATCTCGGCGACGTTTGCCAAGCGCACACCGCAGTTCACCGGGGAATGATTCGGCGCCACGTACCCTCGCGGGGGTGGCGACTACGACTCCAGACGGAAAGATCAGCGTCCCGGCCGACGTAGATGCGGTCACCGACGTCGGCGCGGAAGACCACTCCGGTATCGACCCTGCCGCCATCGAACGCATCTGGCAGGCCGCCCGCCACTGGTATCGGGCGGGCATGCATCCGGCCATCCAGCTATGCATCCGGCACCACGGGCGCGTCGTGCTCAACCGCGCAATCGGTCATGGCTGGGGCAATGCACCCACCGATGCACCCGACGCCGACAAGATCCCCGTCACAACCGACACACCGTTCTGCGTCTACTCGGCGGCCAAGGGCATCACCGCGACCGTGGTGCACATGCTCGTCGAACGCGGCGTCTTCTCGCTCGACGATCGGGTGTGCAAGTACCTGCCCACCTTCACCAGCCACGGCAAGGACCGCATCACGATCCGCCACGTGATGACCCACAGCGCCGGGTTGCCCTTCCCCACCGGACCGATGCCGGACCTCAAGCGGACCGACGACCACGAGTACGCGCAGGAAATGCTCGGCAAGCTGCGGCCCCTCTACCGCCCCGGTCTGGTGCACGTGTACCACGCGCTGACGTGGGGGCCGCTGATGCGCGAGATCGTCTACGCGGCCACCGGCAAGGACATTCGCGAAATACTGGCCACCGAAATCCTCGACCCGCTCGGGTTTCGCTGGACCAACTTCGGTGTCGACAAAAAGGACCTCTCGCTGGTTGCGCCGAGCCACGCGACCGGCCGGCCGTTGACTCCCGTCATCGCGCAGATATTCCGCAAAGCCATCGGCGGAACCATGCACGAAATGATCCCGGTGACCAACACCCCGTTCTTCCTGACCACCGTGATCCCGTCCTCGAACACCGTCTCGACCGCCAACGAGATGTCCCGTTTCGCCGAAATATGGCGCCGCGGAGGCGAACTCGACGGCGTGCAGGTGATGCGGCCGGACACGCTGCGCGCCGCGACGGCCGAATGCCGGCGGTTACGGCCGGACTTCGCGGTCGGCTTGATGCCGGCGCGTTGGGCCACCGGATTCATCCTGGGCACCACTAGGTTCGGCCCATTCGGACGTAACGCACCGGCCGCATTTGGTCATCTCGGCCTGGTCAACGTCGCGATCTGGGCCGACCCGCAACGCAGCCTGGCCGCCGGCCTGATCAGCAGCGGCAAACCCGGCCGCGATCCGGAAGGCCGCCGGCACGTCGCATTGATGAACACCATCGCCGCGGAAATCCCGACGGGTTGACAGCCCACGCGGTGGGAACACTGTGGCAATGGCCAACTATCGAGTGATCAACCCGCACGGTGAAGTCGTCGCCACCAAGGAAATCGAAAGCGCCGACGACGCGCACGCCTGGTTCGTCGACAACAAGGCCGACAACAGCGAACTCGGTTGGCGCATGGAAGTCGAGCATGACGGCGAGTGGTCGTTTTTCGACGACACCGAGGGCGACCGGGCCTGACCGTGGTTAGTCTCCGGTCCCAGCGGGCACCCTAAGCGCTATGGATACTGGGCGCTTCCGTTCCCTGCTGGACAACCCGGGGCCTTTCGCCTCGGTCTACTTCGACGACTCCCACGACACCCACGACGCCGAAGCGCAACTTGACCTGAAGTGGCGGGCACTGCGCGAACAGCTCGAACAACAGGGTGCCGACAAGTCCGTGACCGACGAGATCGAGCATGCCGTAAAAGACCTGCGCGCCCCGGTCGGACGTAGCGGACGCGCGGTCGTGGCCAGCGCCAGCGGCGTCGTCCTCAACGAGCACCTGCTGCGGCCGACCGCCGGCACCGTGGTGCGGGTGTCCGACCTGCCCTACCTGGTCCCGCTCGTCGAGCTTGGCTTCGACGGTGGGGATTACCTACTGGTCGAGGTCGACCATGCCGGCGCCGACATCAGCAACCGCGTCGGCGGTGCCGCGCGTTCGGAGACCGTCGACGGCAGCGGCTACCCCGTGCACAAGGCCTCCGGCGCCGAGACCGCCGGATACGGGGACCCGCAACTGCGCACCGACGAGGCGGCCCGCAAGAACATCCGCGCCGTCGCCGACCGCGTCGAGCAGCTCGTCGACGAGACCGCGGAGGAAACCGTTTTCGTGGTCGGCGAGGTGCGATCGCGATCCGATCTGCTGGCGGCGCTGCCGGAGCGAGTCCGCGACCGCACGGTCACGCTTGGGGTGGGCGCGCGACGCAGCGGACACAGCGCCGATGAAGTCCAGCGGGCGATCCAAGCCGAATTCCTCAAAAAGCGACTCAGCGTGATTGATGACGCCGCGGAGCGCTTCACCGCTGAGATTGGGCGCAACTCCGGGCTGGCCGCCGAGGGGCTCGGTGCGGTCTGCTCGGCACTGCGTCAGGGCGCCGTCGACACCATGATCATCGGCGAGATCGACGACGCGACCGTGGTCGCCGACGAGGGCCTGACCACAGTCGCGCCCAATGCCGACGTGCTTTCCGAGCAGGGGGCCGCACCCGCCAAGACGCTGCGGGCCGACGAAGCGTTGCCGTTATTGGCCATCTCAGTGGGGGCATCGCTGGTCCGCACCGACGAGCGCATCGCGCCCGCAGACGGGATCGGCGCCGTCCTGCGGTACGCGCCGACGCTGCACTAGTCGTTCGCTGTTCACCGGCGCGGCCGCAGCCTCGCCGCTGCACACTGCGGTGGCGGAGGGATTTGAACCCCCGGACGGTTTTTGCCGTCTCTCGCTTTCAAGGCGAGTGCATTAGGCCGCTCTGCCACGCCACCGCTGACAAGGGTAACGGGGCTAGTACCGTGGCTCGCATGCGCGCTATCGTCGCCGAATCCTCCGACCAACTCGTCTGGCAAGAGATCCCTGATGTCACTGCGGGTCCCGGCGAGGTATTGATCAAAGTCGCCGCGGCCGGGGTCAACCGAGCCGACGTGCTGCAAGCCGCCGGGAAGTACCCGCCGCCGCCGGGCGCCAGCGACATCATCGGCATGGAGGTGTCCGGTGTAGTCGCTGAAGTAGGTCCCGGCGCCACGGAATGGGCTGTGGGACAAGAGGTTTGCGCGTTGCTGGCCGGCGGCGGATACGCCGAGTACGTCGCGGTTCCTGCAGTGCAGGTGTTGCCGATACCCGACGGGGTCACGCTCGAGGACGCCGCGGGGCTGCCCGAGGTGGCCTGCACGGTGTGGTCGAATCTGGTGCTGACCGCCAATCTGAGCAAGGGCCAGCTGCTGCTGATGCACGGCGGCGCCAGCGGCATCGGCACCCACGCGATCCAGGTCGCCAGGGCGTTGGGTGCGCGGGTGGCGGTCACCGCCGGCTCGGCGGCCAAGCTCGACATCTGTCGCGACCTGGGCGCCGAAATCACCATCAACTATCGCGACGAGGACTTCGTCGCGCGGTTGCGCGAGGAGACCGACGGCGCCGACGTGATCTTCGACATCATGGGCGCCTCCTACCTGGACCGCAATCTCGACGCGCTGGCCCCCGACGGTCAACTGGTCATCATCGGCATGCAGGGCGGACTGAAGGCCGAGTTGAACATCGGCAAACTGCTGCCGAAGCGGTTGCGGGTGATCGGCACCACGTTGCGGGCCCGGCCGGTGAGCGGTCCGCACAGCAAGGGCGAAATCGTTGCGGCGGTGACGGACTCAGTCTGGCCGATGATTGCCGACGGTCGGGTGCGGCCGATCATCGGGGCGCGGATGCCGATTCACAAGGCCAGCGAGGCGCACCGGAGCCTGGTCGCCGGCGAGGTGCACGGAAAGATCGTGCTGACCGTCTAACGACCGCACGTCCGTTGTGCTGCAGCGGTTTTCGGTGTGCGCCTGAGGCGTCAGCCGTCGGCGTGTCACCGCCGTGGGAACACACTCAACGCCATGGGTGCACGGTCGGTCAGCCGAACGACGCCAATGCGCGCACCAGCTGGTCGACCTCGGCCATCGTCGAGTAGTGCGCCAGCCCCACGGTCACCGCGCCGCCCACCTCGTTGGCGCCCAGCGCATCGAGCACGCGTGAGCTTTCGTTCGAGACGGCCAGAATTCCGTTGTCGGCCAAGCGGTGGACGACCCGCTCAGCCGGCACGCCGTGCAGCGCGAAGCTGACCACCGGGATGCGCACCTCCGGGCGACCGATCAGCATCATCAACGGCAACGACCGCAACGAGGTCATCAGGTAGTCGAAGATGCGGGTCATGTACGCGGCGGCGGATTGCATCGACACCGACAGCCGCTCACGCCGGGTACCGCGCGCCGATTCATCCAGCGCGGCAAGGTATTCGATGCTGGCCACCACGCCGGCCAGCAGACCATACTGATGCGCGCCGACTTCCAAGCGCGCCGGGCCGCTGGCGTTGGGATCGGTGGACACCGCGCTGAACGTGTTGATCAGCGCCGGATCCCGAAACACGATCGCCCCGATCGGCGGGCCGCCCCAGGCAAGCGCGTTCACCGCCACCACATCGATGTCGGTCTCTTTGACGTCGAGCAGTCGATACGGCGCGGCCGCCGAATGGTCCACGATCACCATGCCGCCGACGTCGTGCACCAGCTTGGTCATCGCCCGCAGCTCGGTGACGGTGCCCAGCGTCCCCGACGCCGAGGTGACCGCGATCAGCTTGGTGGATTTGCCGACCAGGCCTTCCCATTGCCATGTCGGCAGCTCACCGGTCTCGATATCGACCTCGGCCCACTTCACCTTGGCGCCGTAGCGGTGCGCCGCCCGCAGCCAGGGCGCGATGTTCGCCTCGTCGTCCAGCCGGCTGACGACCACCTCGTACCCCAAACCGGCCCGCGAGGACGACGCCTCGGCCAGCGAGGACAGCAGGATCGCGCGATCGGCTCCCAGCACCACGCCCGCCGGGTCCGCGTTGAACAGGTCGGCCACCGCGGCCCGCGCCGCTTCCAGCACCGCCGCGCTCCGCTGCGCTGACGGGTGCGCCCCCACGGTGGTGGCAGCGGACCGGCGGAAAGCCGTGGAAACG
This sequence comes from Mycobacterium simiae, assembly GCF_010727605.1. NCBI lineage: Bacteria > Bacillati > Actinomycetota > Actinomycetes > Mycobacteriales > Mycobacteriaceae > Mycobacterium > Mycobacterium simiae. The sequence continues at coordinate 2,805,144 of NZ_AP022568.1, read as the reverse complement.
GTGGTCGCCACCGAATCCGGAATCAGCATCCCGGCCGGGGCGTCGAAATGAACCCACCCGTCACCCAGCGATGGATGCAGTCCGCGCACCCGGGCGACGTCGTAAGCCATGCCAGCCACCTTAGAGCTTGCGTAATCCCGCGGAACTGTGACGGTTGCGGGTGCCGCGACGGTTCAAGCCAGACGGTGGCTTCCCGAGCCAGGTCACCCGGGCAGCCATACTAGTCGAGTGGGGCTCTGGATCGGAACGCTGATCGCGCTGTTCTTGCTGATCGCCCCGGGAACCATCGTCGCGCGAATAGCCCAGCAGACGTGGCCGATCGCGATCGCCGTGGGCCCCGCGCTGACCTACGGCGTGATCGCACTGGCGATCATCCCTTTCGGTGCAGTCGGAATCCCGTGGAACGGTTGGACCGCGCTCGCCGCGCTGGCCGTCGTGTGCATCGTGATGACGGCATTGCAGCTGGTACTCACCCGCTACCGCGACACCGCCGCCGAGGCACGTGGGATCGGGGGCTGGCCGGCGCTGGCGGTGGCGACCGGCGTCCTGTTGGGTGTGCTGCTGGTCATGTGGGCGGCCTACCGCGGACTGGCGGCACATTGGCAGACGATTCCCAGCACCTGGGACGCGGTCTGGCACGCCAACGAGGTCCGGTTCATCCTCGACACCGGCCAGGCTTCGTCCACCCACATGGGCGAGCTGCGCAACGTCGAAACCCACCACCTGCTTTACTACCCCTCGGTGTTTCACGCGCTGACCGCCGTGTTCTGCCAGCTCACCGGTGCGGCGCCGACCACGGCGTACACGCTGAACTCCGTGGCCGCGTCCGTGTGGCTGTTCCCGACCAGCGCCGCGATGCTGACCTGGCGGCTGCTCCGGCCGCGCACCACCGAGTGGCGCACCGCGGGAGCGTCCGCCACGGCGGCCGCGTTGTCCGCGTCGTTCACCGCGCTGCCCTACGTGGAGTTCGGCGTCGCGGCGATGCCCAACCTGGCGGCCTACGGCGTCGCCGTGCCGACCTTTGTATTGATCACCTCGACACTGCGGCATCGCGACCGCATCCCGGTCGCCGTGCTGGCGCTGGTGGGCGTCATGTCAGTGCACATCACCGGCGGATTCATCGTCCTACTGTTCCTGCTGGCGTGGTGGGCACTGGACGCGTGGTGGCATCCGGTGCGGGGCAGACTCGCCGATGCCCTGGCATTGGCCAGTGTCGTGGTGGCAGCGGGGCTGATCCTGTTACCGCAGTTCATCAGCGTCCAGCAGCAGGAAGACATCATCGCCGGGCATTCGTTTCTGACCTACCTGAGCACCAAGCGCGGCATCTTCGACATGGTCTTCCAGCACTCGCGCCACCTCAACGATTTTCCCGTCCAGTACGGCCTGGCCGCCCTGACAGCGATCGGAGGTCTCATCTTTGCCGTAAAAAAAGTCTGGTGGCCGCTGGTGGTGTGGCTGCTGCTCGTTGTCGTCGGCGTCGACGCCGGCACACCGGTCCGCAATGTGATCGGCACGCTGGCCGGTGGGATCGGAGAGTTCTTCTACAAGGACCCGCGGCGCATCTCCGCCGCGATCACCCTGCTGCTGGAACCGTTGGCTGGGGTGGGGCTATTCACGATCGTCGTCGTGCTGGTGGCCGGAGCCCGGCGCGTCACCGACCGGCTCGGACGATCCTGCACCAGCGAAAAGCGTCCCGAGCGGATCTGGGTGGCAACGACCGCGGTGCTGCTAGTCCTGTCCACCGTGTTCATCGCTCGGCATTACTTCTACCGGCACCTGTGGCTGATGGGGGACAAATACGACTCGGTGATGATCGACCAGCGCGACCTGTTGGCGATGGCCTATCTGTCCAGGTTGCCCGGCGCGCGCACCACGCTGATCGGAAACGCCAACACCGACGGCACCGCCTGGATGTATGCCGTGGCCGACCTGCACCCGCTCTGGACCCACTATGACTATCCGCAACAAATGGGGCCGGGGCCGCAGCGCTATAACTTCTGGGCGTTCGCCGGCCGCGGCATTTCCGATCCCAGGGCGGTCGAGGCGATTAAAGCCCTCAATATTCGGTACATCCTCACCAGCACACCGACGGTTCGCGGGTTCGCCGTACCGGACGGACTAGTGTCGCTGGAAAAATCGAAGTCGTGGGCGCTGATCTACGACAACGGCGGGGCCAAGATCTACGAATGGCGTGGAGACGCCGACCAGCCCCGCCGCTAGGACCACACGAGGATGGTGACCGGATTGAGTAACGGCTCAAGTAGCCCTGATGGCCCAGACGCTGACGGTGTCGAAATCATCGGTGGCGTCGATCCGCGCGTCATGGCGATACGCGCGGACGCCGACGGTGACGACTCCGACGAGCGCTCCCTGACCGACCTGGTCGAACAGCCGGCCAAGGTGATGCGCATCGGGACCATGATCAAACAGCTGCTCGAAGAGGTGCGCGCGGCACCGCTCGACGAAGCCAGCCGCAAACGGCTGCGCGACATCCACGCCACCAGCATCCGCGAGCTCGAAGACGGATTGGCGCCCGAGCTTCGTGAGGAGCTCGACCGCCTGACGCTGCCATTCAGCGAGGACTCCGAACCGTCGGACGCCGAATTGCGCATCGCGCAGGCGCAGCTCGTCGGCTGGCTCGAGGGACTGTTCCACGGCATCCAGACCGCACTATTCGCCCAGCAGATGGCCGCGCGTGCACAGCTCGAGCAGATGCGTCAAGGCGCGCTGCCGCCCGGCATCGGGCGCTCGGGCCACGGACCCGGCTCGGGCACCGGGCAGTACCTGTAAGAGCAGGCGTCCGTGTCCGGTCCTGGCGGTCCGCATATCGAGACCAGCAACGCGTGGGTGGAATTTCCCATCTTCGACGCCAAGTCGCGCTCGCTGAAGAAAGCCTTCCTGGGTAAGGCGGGCGGGACGATCGGGCGAAACAACTCCAACGTCGTCGTCGTCGAGGCGTTGCGCGACATCACGATGTCGCTCGAGCTGGGTGACCGAGTCGGCCTGGTCGGCCACAACGGGGCCGGGAAATCGACACTGTTACGGCTACTTTCGGGCATCTACGAACCCACCCGGGGCTGGGCCAAGGTGACCGGTCGGGTCGCGCCGGTCTTCGACCTCGGGGTGGGGATGGACCCGGAGATCTCCGGTTACGAGAACATCATCATCCGCGGTCTGTTTTTGGGGCAGACCCGAAAACAGATGCTGACCAAGGTCGACGAGATCGCCGAGTTCACCGAACTAGGGGATTATCTGTCGATGCCGCTGCGCACCTACTCCACCGGTATGCGGGTCCGGCTGGCGATGGGCGTGGTCACCAGCATCGATCCGGAGATCTTGCTGCTCGACGAGGGCATCGGCGCGGTGGACGCCGACTTCCTGAAGAAGGCCCAGTCGCGGTTGCAGAAGCTGGTGGAGCGTTCCGGAATCCTGGTTTTTGCCAGCCATTCCAACGAATTCCTGGCCCGGCTGTGCAAGACGGCGATGTGGATCGATCACGGCAGCATCCGCCAATCGGGCAGCATCGAAGATGTGGTGCGCGCTTACGAGGGTGAGGACGCCGCACGCCACGTCCGCGAGGTGTTGGAAGAGACCCGCCTGCAGAACCAAGCCGAACGACCGCTGGCGCAAAGCGCTTCCGGGGATGAGTGAAACCATCTTCGCCGTCGTGGTCACCCACCGGCGTCCCGACGAACTCGCCAAGTCGCTGGACATGCTCAGCACCCAGACCCGGCTGCCCGATCACCTGATCGTCGTCGACAACGACGGCGCCGCGGACAGTCGGGTAGCCGAACTGGTTGCCGCCCAACCTATCTCGACGACATATCTGCCCTCACGCCGAAATCTCGGCGGTGCGGGCGGTTTCGCACTGGGCATCCTGCACGCGCTGGCGCAGGGCGCGGACTGGGTGTGGCTGGCCGACGACGACGGCCGCCCGCAGGACTCCCGGGTGCTGGCCACGCTGTTGGCCTGCGCCGAGAAACACGGCCTGGCCGAGGTGTCACCGATGGTGTGCAACCTCGACGACCCGGAGCGGCTGGCGTTCCCCTTGCGCCGCGGCCTGGTATGGCGCAGGCGCGCAAGCGAATTGCGCACCGAATCGGAACAGGACCTGCTGCCCGGCATAGCATCGCTGTTCAACGGCGCGTTATTCAAGGCCTCGACGCTCGACGCGGTCGGCGTCCCAGATATGCGGCTGTTTATTCGCGGCGACGAGGTGGAGCTGCACCGGCGACTGGTCCGGTCGGGCCTGCCGTTCGGTACGTGCCTGAACACCATCTATCTGCATCCGTGCGGCTCGGACGAGTTCCGACCGATTCTGGGCGGCCGCATGCACACCCAGTACCCCGACAACCCGACGAAGCGGTTCTACACCTACCGCAACCGCGGCTATCTGCTGGCCCAGCCGGGCCTGCGCAAACTGATCGCCCAGGAGTGGCTGCGGTTCGGCTGGTTCTTTCTGATATCACGGCGCGACCCGAAGGGCCTGCTGGAATGGATTCGGTTGCGCCGCATGGGCCGTCGCGAACAATTCGGCAAGCCGGGAGAATCATGACATTCATCGACGCCGCCGCGCAGTCACGGACGTTCGGCCGAGCATGGGGTGACCTGGTCTCCGGCTTTCGCCGGCACGAGCTGTGGTTGCATCTGGGTTGGCAGGACATCAAGCAGCGCTATCGCCGGTCGGTGCTGGGCCCGTTCTGGATCACCATCGCGACCGGCACCACCGCCGTCGCGATGGGTGGGCTCTACTCGAAGCTGTTTCACCTCGACCTGTCGGTGCACCTGCCCTACGTCACCCTCGGGCTGATCATCTGGAATCTGATCAACGCGGCCATCCTGGAAGGCGCCGACGTCTTCGTCGCCAACGAGGGGCTGATCAAGCAGTTACCGACCCCGTTGAGTGTGCACGTCTACCGGCTGGTGTGGCGACAGATGATTCTGTTCGCTCACAACATCGTCATCTACTTCGTCGTCGCGATGATCTTCCCCAAACCGTGGTCGTGGGCCGATCTTTCGGTGATCCCGGCGCTCGGGTTGATCGTGCTCAACTGCATCTGGGTGTCGTTGTGCTTCGGCATTCTGGCGACCCGCTACCGCGACATCGGGCCGCTGCTGTTTTCGGTCGTGCAGCTGTTGTTCTTCATGACGCCGATCATCTGGAACGACGACACGCTGCGGCAGCAGGGCGCCGGACGCTGGTCGAGCATTATCGAACTCAACCCGCTGCTGCACTATCTCGATATCGTGCGCGCGCCGCTGCTCGGTGCCGACCAACAGCTGCGGCACTGGGCGGTGGTGCTGGTGCTGACCGGCGTCGGCTGGCTGCTGGCAGCGTTCGCGATGCGGCAATACCGCGCCCGAGTCCCGTACTGGGTCTAGCCGCATTCGCCCTGGCGCCAAGAATCCCTTGAGGATCCGCCAAGGCGCCGCCCTGACGCTGTGCTGACCAGCCACCGGCAAGCGGCGAAGGGGTCGACGATGCGCAACCTGTTCGACAGCGGACAGACCGCGTCACCGGCGTTCATCCTGACGGGTAAAGATGCCGAAACTCGACGCTGGAACCCGTCGATGGGGGACTATGCGATCGTGAGCGACGCCGCGGCAATCGGTTGTGTGGGGACGCTCGTCGTGGCGACCCGCGGTGACCGCGGTCCCGGCGAGGTGCTGGTGACCGTGCGGGGTGCCAAGGAAACGTTCCTGGCCTGGTCCGACGACCCACTGCCCAAAAACAGCCACGTCCTGGTGGTCGAAATTCGTGGCGCGCGGACCGTCGTCGTCGAGCCATGGCACAGCCCGACCCACCCCTGCGCCGGGCCAGACGACGTGTGAAACCCGCTGCTGCACAACACCAACCGAAAGGAACCCAAGAATGCTCGGTTACAAGGTGCCCGCCCCCGACGAGGCGCTGCTGATCTCCGGCGGCCGGGCCAAGGGCAACGCCCCGTTCCGGGTCGTCACCGGACACGGTGCGTTCGTCATCCCGTTCTTCCGTAAAGCTCGCTTCCTCACCCTCGCCATGTGCGAGTCCGAAGTGGCCGAAAAGTGCGTCACCCAACAGGGAATCACCCTCAACGTGCGGGCCGTGATCGCGTTCAAGGTCGGCAACGACACCGAGAGCATCATCAGCGCCGCGCAGCGCTTCTTGTCCGAACAAGACCAGATGTCGGTCCTGACCGGCCGCATCTTCGCCGGGCACCTGCGCTCGATCATCGGCTCGATGACGGTCGAACAGATCATCCGGGAGCGCCAGAAACTGGCCACCGAAGTACTCGACGGATCCAAGGAGGAGATGGCGCGCATCGGACTGGCCGTCGACGCCCTCCAAATCCAGTCCATCGACGACGACGGCCTCGGCTACATCAACGCGATGTCGGCGCCGCACAACGCTGCCATCCAGCAGCAGGCGCAGATCGCTCAGGCCCAGGCGAACCAGGCCGCCGCCGAGGCCGAGCAGGAGTCGCAGCGCAAGCAGGCGGAGTTTGCCCGCGAAACGGCTATCGTCAAGGCCCAGTACAAAGCCGAGGTCGACAAGGCGCAGGCCGAGGCAGCCCAGGCCGGCCCGCTGGCCGAAGCCCAGGCCCAGCGCGAGGTGCTGGAGATGAAGACCGAGCTCGCCCAGCGGGCCGCCGAGCTGCGCCAGCAGGAACTGGTCGCCGAGGTGGTCAAGCCCGCCGAGGCCGAGGCCGAACGCGTCCGGATCATGGCCGTCGCCGACGCCGAGAAGATGAAGATCCAGGCCGAAGCGGCGGCGTCGCACAACCGCGTCGCACTCGACAAGGCGCTGATCGACCAGCTGCCACAGATCGTGGAAAAGGCCGCCCTGGGCCTGTCGAGCTCCAACCTCACGGTGCTCAACGGCGCCGAGGGCCTCGGCCAAGTGGCCGCCGGGCTGGTGTCGCAGGGTCTGGCGATCTACGAGGCGCTGCGCGGCGACATCGTCGAATACGACGACGCTCCGCCGGTCCCGACGAACAACGACGCGGGGCATGTCAGCCTCTGATTGCCCGACCAGGTGCGGGGTTGACGCTGAATTCCGTTGCGATAGGCAATTTGGAATGCCACCCGGCGGACGGCGAAGCCCGTGACGGAGCTGCTGGCCCGCGACCGCCATCCCAGCTCGCAGATCGGCGCGCGGATACCGGTTCGGAAACGGCTGTAAGCGCGTGCCGAATAATGGTGGCGGCTACTCCGTCGTGGTGCGAGACTGATACGCCACCCCAAGCAAACTGGGCGAAAGGTTCACCGACGTGGGCAAGAAGGTCCAATCAGCGGCCGACGCGGCGCGGGAGAACCTCGCCGCGGAGGTGGACCGGCTGCGACAGCGGCGCGATCTTCTCGAGGCCGAGGTCAAAAACGATCGCGGCATGATCGGCGACCACGGCGACGCGGCCGAGGCAATTCAGCGGGCCGAGGAGCTAGTAGTGCTCGGCGATCGCATCAACGAACTGGACCGCAGGCTGCGGGCCGGGCCGTCGCACTCCGACGAAGACGAGACGCTGCCCGGCGGCACCGAGGTGACCTTGCGGTTCGCCGACGGGGAAGTCGTCACCATGCACGTCATCTCCATCGTCGAGGAGACGCCGGCCGGGCGCGAGGCGGAGACGCTGACCGCGCACAGCCCGCTCGGGCAGGCGCTGGCCGGTCACAAGGCCGGCGACACCATCACCTACTCGACGCCGCAGGGCGAAAGCCGGGTCGAACTGATCTCGGTGAAGCTGCCCCGTTAGCTGCTGCCCCGGGGAATGCGCACGCCCCCGATAAACTCCCCCAATGCCGCCCCCCGAGTCCGGAACCGCGCCGGTGCGCCTGAGCCTGACCACGCAGATCACCCGTTTCGTGGTGACCGGCGGGCTGGCCGCCATCGTCGATTTCGGCCTCTACATGGTGCTCTGGAAGGTGCTGGGCGTCCAGGTCGACGTGTCCAAGGCGACCAGTTTCGTCGTCGGCACCGTCACCGCCTACCTGATCAACCGCCGATGGACCTTCCAGGCCGAGCCCAGCACGGCCCGGTTTGTCGCGGTCATGGTGCTCTACGGCCTCACCTTCGCGGTCCAGGTCGGGCTCAACCACCTGTGTTTGGTGCTGCTGCACTATCGCGGCTGGGCACCCATCGTCGCGTTCGTGATCGCGCAGGGCACCGCGACGGTGATCAACTTCGTCGTGCAGCGGCTCGTCATCTTCCGGATCCACTAACGCCTCCTCCTCAACCGGACGCACACGTCCCGCATCGTCGGTCGGCATCGGCCCAATCGGCCTCCTCCTCAACCGGACGCACACGTCCCGCATCGTCGGTCGGCATCGGCCCAATCGGCCTCCTCCTCAACGGGACGCACGCGTCCCGCATCGTCGGTCGGCATCGGCCCAATCGGCCTCCTCCTCAACGGGACGCACGCGTCCCGCATCGTCGGTCGGCATCGGCCCAATCGGCCTCCTCCTCAACCGGACGCACACGTCCCGCATCGTCGGTCGGCCAGGCGGTAGCCTCTTTGACGATGTTGAGCGCCGACTTTCCGACCAGGCCCACCCGGCTGATGGGCTTTGGCCGCACCGCACCGTCGGTGGCCCAGGTGCTGTCGACCCGCGATCCCGAAGTGATCGCCAAGGCGGTCGCCCGGGTCGCTGACTCCGGCGGTAGAGGCGTCATCGCGCGCGGCCTGGGTCGCTCCTACGGGGACAACGCGCAAAACGGCGGCGGCCTGGTGATCGACATGACGGTGCTGAATCGCATCCACTCGATCAGCGCCGACACCCGGCTTGTCGATGTCGACGCTGGCGTCAGCCTGGACCAGTTGATGAAGGCGGCGCTCCCGTTCGGGCTGTGGGTCCCGGTGCTACCGGGCACCCGCCAGGTCACCGTCGGCGGCGCCATCGCCTGCGACATCCACGGTAAGAACCATCACAGTGCGGGCAGCTTCGGCAACCACGTGCGGTCGATGGATCTGCTGCTGGCCGACGGCACCATCCGCACCATCACCCCGGACGGCCCGGACGCCGCAGACGCCGAATTGTTCTGGGCGACCGTCGGAGGCAACGGGCTGACCGGGATCGTGCTGCGCGCCACCATCGCGATGACGCCGACCGAGACCGCGTACTTCATCGCCGACGGCGTGGCCACCAAGGACCTGGACGAAACCGTCGCGGTGCATCTGGACGGCAGCGAAGCCAACTACACCTATTCCAGCGCCTGGTTCGACCTGATCAGCCCGCCGCCGAAACTCGGTCGGGCCGCCGTGAGCCGGGGCAGCCTGGCCACGCTGGATCAACTGCCGAAGAAGCTGGCCAAGAATCCGCTGAAATTTGATGCGCCACAGTTGTTGACGGTGCCGGACGTCTTCCCGGTCAGCGCGATGAACAAGCTGTCGTTCATGGCGATCGGCGAAGTGTATTACCGGCTGGGCGGCACCTACACCGGCAAGATCATGAATCTGTCCCAGTTCTACCACATGCTCGACCTGGTCAGCGGTTGGAATAATGCCTATGGCCCAAGGGGTTTCGCTCAGCACCAATTCTTGGTCCCACCGGATGCGATGGACGAATTCAAGGCCATCATTCGCTGGATCCAAACTTCCGGCCATTATTCGGCGCTTAATGTGTTCAAGCTATTCGGACCGGGCAATCGCGCCCCGTTGAGTTTCCCGATGGCCGGTTGGAATGTCGCGATGGACTTTCCGAACAAGCCAGGCATCAACGAATTCCTGAACGAACTCGACCGGCGTGCACTGGAATTCGGTGGTCGGGTCTACACGGCCAAGGATTCGCGGGTAAGCGCCGAAACCTTCCACGCCATGTATCCGCGCATTGATGAATGGATCGCGGTGCGCCGCAAAGTTGACCCGATGCGGGTCTTCGCCTCCGACATGGCCCGACGTTTGGAGCTGCTTTAAATGGTGCTAGACGCGGTGGGGAACCCCCAGACGATCCTGCTGCTAGGTGGCACCTCGGAGATCGGCCTGGCAATCTGCGAGCGTTATCTGCAGAACGCCCGCGCCCGAATCGTGTTGGCCGCCATGCCCGACGACCCCGGTCGTGCGGCCGCCGTGGCACAGATGCAAGCCGCGGGTGCGCGGTCGGTCGAGCTGATCGACTTCGAGGCCACCACACCGGACAGTCACCCCAAGATGATTGAGGCAGCCTTTGCCAACGGCGATGTCGACGTGGCCATCGTGGCGTTCGGCATCCTCGGGGACGCCGAGGAGCTGTGGCAAAACCAGCACAAGGCTGTGCTTGCCGCCGAGATCAATTACACCGCAGCAGTTTCGGTGGGTGTCCTACTCGGCGAGAAGATGCGCGCCCAGGGTTTCGGCCAGATCATCGCGATGAGTTCGGCGGCGGGCGAACGAGTGCGGCGCTCCAACTTCGTCTACGGCTCCACCAAGGCCGGGCTGGACGGCTTCTACCTGGGATTGGGCGAGGCGTTGCGCGAGTACGGGGTGCGCGTCCTGGTGATCCGCCCGGGCCAGGTGCGTACCCGGATGAGCGCGCACGTCAAGGAAGCGCCGTTGACCGTCGACAAGGAATACGTCGCCGACCTCGCGGTGACCGCTGCCGCAAAAGGTAAGGAATTGGTTTGGGCGCCAGCTGCATTCAGGTACGTGATGATGGTGTTGCGACACATTCCACGGCCCATCTTCCGCAAGCTGCCCATCTGATCATGCGCAACGCGCTGGCCACTCTCGGCCAGATGATGGTGGCGGTCGCGGTGGCCGCCGTGGTGTCGGTCGTATCGCTGATCGCCATCGCGCGGGTCCAGTGGCCGGCCTTTCCGTCGTCGAATCAACTGCACGCCCTCACTACCGTCGGCCAGGTTGGTTGTCTGCTGGGGCTGGTGGCCGTCGGCTGGCTGTGGCGGCGATCCGACCGGTGGCGGGTGGCCGCTCAGACGGGTGGCCTGGTGTTCGTCTCCGCGTTCAGCGTGGTGACACTGGGCATGCCGCTGGGGGCGACCAAGCTTTATTTGTTCGGCATCTCGGTCGATCAGCAGTTCCGCACTGAGTACCTGACGCGGCTTGCCGACAGCCCCGCCCTGCACGACATGACCTATCTCGGGCTGCCGTCCTTTTATCCACCGGGCTGGTTCTGGATCGGCGGGCGCGCCGCCGCGCTGACCGGGACGCCCGCCTGGGAGATGTTCAAACCGTGGGCGATCACCTCGATCACCATCGCGGTGGCCGTCGCGCTGGTGCTGTGGTGGCGGCTGATCCGCTTCGAGTACGCCCTGATCGTCACGACCGCGACGGCGGCGGTAACGCTGGCCTACAGCTCACCGGAGCCGTACTCCGCGATGATCACGGTCCTGTTGCCGCCGGTGCTGGTGCTGACCTGGTCGGGTCTGCGCGCCGGCGAACGGGAATGCCCGGCTAGCCGGGCGCTGGAGCCCACCCCAAGTGTCGAACGTGAAGCTAACTTCACGCTCGAGCCCGAGAGTGAAACCAACTTCACGCTCGCGGCGGATGAGTCGGCGGTGGCGGCGGAGGAGCTCGCCGCGGAGGAGTCAGCGGTGGCTGCGGACAAGCCACGGGCCCGAGGCTGGGCCGCGGTGCTGGGCGCCGGGTTGTTCCTGGGCTTCACGGCCACCTGGTACACGCTGCTGTTCGGCTACACCGCATTCACGATGGCGCTGATGGCGCTGGTGCTGGTGGTGTCACGCTGCAGACGTGCGGGGTGGCGGGCCGCACTGGACCCGCTGCGACGGATCGCTGCCATCGCCGTCATCGCGGCCGCGATCGCCAGCATCACCTGGCTGCCGTTCCTGCTGCGCGCGGCTACCAGCCCAATCAGTAACAGCGGCAGCGCCTTTCACTACCTACCGGCCGACGGTGCAGAGCTGACCTTCCCGATGCTGCAGTTCTCGCTGCTGGGCGCGATCTGCCTGATCGGCACCCTGTGGCTGATCATGCGCACCCGCACGTCGGTCCGCGCCGGCGCCCTGACCGTCGGGGTGCTGGCCATCTACCTGTGGTCCCTGCTGTCGATGCTGACCACGCTGGCGCGCACCACGCTGCTGTCGTTCCGGCTGCAGCCGACCCTGTCGGTGCTGCTGGTCGCCGCGGGGGTGTTCGGTTTCCTCGAGGTCACCTTTTCCGGGGCCACGCTGCGACACCGCAGCCCCGCTCTGAAAACGGTGGCCGGCGCGATCGGGCTGACCGCCGCGATCGCCTTCAGCCAGGACATCCCCGACGTGCTACGGCCCGATCTGACCATCGCCTACACCGACACCGATGGTCTGGGGCAGCGTGGGGATCGACGGCCGCCGAGCTCAGAGAAGTTCTACCCCGCCGTCGACGCCGCGATCCGCCAGGTCACCGGCAAACCCCAAGACCAGACGGTGGTGCTCACCGCCGACTACAGCTTCCTGTCCTACTACCCGTACTGGGGCTTCCAGGGGTTGACGTCGCACTACGCGAACCCCCTGGCGCAGTTCGACCTCCGGGCGGCGCAGATCAAGAAGTGGTCTACCCTCAAGTCCCCCGACGAGTTCATCCACGCGCTGGACACCTCGCCCTGGCCCCCGCCGACGGTGTTCCTGATGCGCCGCGGCGGAAACAACAACTACACGCTGCGGCTGGCCGAGGACGTCTATCCCAATCAGCCCAACGTTCGCCGCTACAGCGTCGAGCTGCGGGCGGCGCTCTTCGACGACCCGCGGTTTGCCGTGCAAAGCATCGGCCCGTTTGTGCTGGCAATCCGCAAGCCGCCGGCCCAACCGGCGACAACCCGCTGATGGCGACCGACACCTCGCGCGACTTGGTCGAAGAACTACCATCTAGGTCCGTGAAGAGCGCGGGCGCACGCTATCGGGTTGCTCGTGTCGTGGCCGTCGTGGCCGGTCTGCTCGGAGCGCTGCTGGCGATTCTCACGCCGGTGCTGCCCGTCAGCCAGACCACCGCCCAGCTCAACTGGCCGCAGAACGGCACCTTCGAGAGCATCGAAGCGCCGCTGATCGGCTATGTGGCCCCGGAGCTGACCATCTCCGTGCCGTGTCAAGCAGCCGCCGGTCTGACCGGGCGGCAGAACGCCGGCAAGACGGTGCTGCTGTCGACGGTGCCTAAGCAAGCGCCGAAGGCCGTCGACCGCGGACTGCTGATCCTGCGCGCCAACGACGAACTGGTGCTGGTGGTGCGCAACGTCCCGGTGGTCACCGCGCCGTTGAACGAGGTGCTCAGCCCGGCCTGCCAGCGATTGACGTTCACCGCGCACGCCGACAGGGTCACCGCCGAATTCGTCGGGCTGACGCAGGGGCCCAACGCCGAACACCCCGGCGCGCCGCTGCGCGGCGAGAAGAGCGGGTACGACTTCCGGCCGCAGATCGTCGGCGTGTTCACCGATCTGTCCGGGCCGGCGCCCGCCGGCCTGAGCTTCTCGGCGACCGTCGACACCCGGTACAGCAGCAGCCCCACGCCGCTGAAGATGGCCGCGATGATCCTCGGCGTGCTGCTGACGGCCGTCGCCCTGATCGCCCTGCACATCCTCGACTCCGCCGACGGCACCCGGCACCGCCGCTTCTTGCCCGCCCGGTGGTGGTCGATCGGCGGCCTCGACGCCCTCGTCATCGGCGTGCTGGTGTGGTGGCATTTCGTCGGGGCGAACACCTCCGACGACGGTTACATCCTGACGATGGCGCGGGTGTCCGAGCATGCCGGCTACATGGCGAACTACTACCGCTGGTTGGGCACCCCCGAGGCGCCGTTCGGCTGGTATTACGACCTGCTCGCGTTATGGGCGCACGTCAGCACCAACAGCGTCTGGATGCGGCTGCCCACCTTGGCCATGGCCTTGACCTGTTGGTGGGCCATCAGCCGCGAGGTGATGCCGCGCCTGGGTCACGCCGTGAAGATCAGCCGCGCGGCGGCATGGACTGCCGCCGGGCTGTTCCTGGCGACCTGGCTGCCGCTCGACAATGGGCTGCGCCCCGAACCGATCATCGCGCTGGGCATCCTGCTCACCTGGTGTTCGGTCGAGCGGGCGGTGGCCACCAACCGGCTGCTGCCGGTCGCGATCGCGTGCATCGTCGGCGCGCTGACCCTGTTCTCCGGGCCGACCGGCATCGCGTCCATTGGCGCCCTGCTGGTCGCGATTGGACCGCTGCGCACGATTATTCACCGCCGCTCCCGGCAGTTCGGGGTGCTGCCGCTGCTGGCACCGATCCTGGCCGCGGCCACCGTCACGGTGATCCTGATCTTCCGCGACCAGACGTTGGCCGGCGAGCTGCAGGCGACCGCGCTCAAGCGTGCGCTCGGGCCCAGCCTGAGCTGGTTCGACGAACACATCCGCTACGAGCGGCTGTTCATGGCCAGCCCCGACGGATCCATTGCCCGGCGCTTCGCGGTGCTGGCGGTGCTGCTTGCGCTCGGTATCACGGTGGCGATGTCGTTGCGCAAGGGGCGAATCCCGGGCACCGCGGCCGGCCCGAGCCGTCGCATCGTCGGAATCACCATCATCTCCTTCCTGGCGATGATGTTCACCCCAACCAAGTGGACGCATCACTTCGGGGTGTTCGCCGGGCTGGCCGGTTCGCTGGGCGCACTGGCCGCGGTCGCGGTGACCAGTGTTGCGATGCGTTCGCGCCGCAACCGCACCGTGTTCGCTGCCGCCGTGCTGTTCTTGGCCGCCTTATCGTTCGCCAGTGTCAACGGCTGGTGGTACGTCTCCAATTTCGGTGTGCCGTGGTCGAATTCGTTCCCGGCATGGCACTATGCGTTTGCCACCGTCCTGCTCGGGCTGACGGTCGTGGTGCTGTTGGTATCGGCATGGTTCCATTTCACGGCTCCCGACGGCGGCTCCGGTGGTCCTCGGAATACCCGCCTCGGGCCGCGGATGACCGGAATCATCCAGTCGCCGTTGGCGATTACGGCGTGGCTGCTGGTGACCTTCGAGGTGGCGTCGTTGACGCTGGCGATGGTGGGCCAATACCCGGCGTGGTCGGTCGGCCGGTCCAATCTGGAGGCCCTAGCCGGAAAGTCGTGCGGCCTGGCCGAGGACGTCATGGTGGAACAGGAACCCAACGCCGGGATGCTGGCGCCGGTGACCGGTTCGGTGCGCGATGCCTTGGGGGCCGGCTTGTCGGAAGCCTTCACCGCCAACGGTATTCCGGCCGACGTCTCGGCCGATCCGGTGATGGAGCGCCCGGGTGACCGCAGCTTCGTCAACGACGACAGCAAGACCACCACCAGCGAGGCCGGCACCGAAGGCGGCACCAGCGCCGCGCCGGGGATCAACGGCTCACGCGCCCAGTTGCCCTACAACCTCGACCCGACCCAGACGCCCGTACTGGGCAGCTGGCGATCCGGCATCCAGGTACCTGCCCTGCTGCGGTCGGGTTGGTACCGACTGCCGCCGCGTGACCAGGCCGGGCCGCTGCTGGTGGTATCGGCGGCCGGCCGATTCGATCCCCGCGAGGTGCAGGTGCAGTGGGCCACCGACGCGGAAGCGGCGGCCGGGCACCCGGGCGGGTCGTTTCAGTTCTTCGACGTCGGCGCCTCACCGGCCTGGCGCAACCTGCGGATGCCGATGAATTGGATCCCCGACACCGCGACCCAGGTTCGGTTGGTCGCCAACGACGAGGACTTGGCGCCGCAGCACTGGATCGCGGTCACGCCGCCGCGGATCCCGCACCTGCGCACGCTGCAGCAGGTGGTCGGCTCTCGCGACCCGGTCTTCCTGGATTGGCTGGTGGGCCTGGCCTTTCCGTGCCAGCGGCCGTTCGCCCACCAGAACGGCGTCGACGAAACGCCGAAATGGCGGATCCTGCCCGACAGGTTCGGGGCCGAGGCGAACTCGCCGGTGATGGACAACAACGGTGGTGGCCCACTGGGGGTCACCGACTTGCTGGTGAAGGCGACCACAATGGCCACCTACCTCAAGGACGACTGGTCTCGCGACTGGGGTTCGCTGCAACGGCTGACGCCGTACTACCCCAACGCCCAGCCCGCGGATCTGCAGTTGGGCAAGGCGACGCGCAGCGGCCTGTGGGATCCAGCCCCGCTGCGCCGGGGCTAGGCGTCACAGCCCCGGCAGGCAGTTGATGAACGGTATGCACGGCGGCGACGGAGGTCGCGGCGGTGGGAAACCCTCGATGATGGTCGAGTTGGTCGGCGGGCTGTTCTGATCGAAGTACCACGGATGGCAGACGCTTCGGTCCCAGTTCGGCATGTTCTTCATCTCCGGGGAGCCCGGGCACCACTGATACGTGCAGCTGTTGGTCGGGGTGGGGACGGTACCCCCGTCCTGGCACACCATCGGGGCCGGCTGAGCGTGCCCGGTGCCCACCGCCAACCCCAGCCCAACGGCGGCAACGCCGCCCGAAAGCAGAGCTCCGGCGAGGAGCCGCGTCATGCTGTGAGAAATGTTCATGGCGACAGTGCACACCGTCGTGTCCGCTACCGATCCCAAATTGAGGATCTTGCCGATGAGCATTGGTAAGCATAGACTTACGGTTCGTGGTCACTTACCAAGCGGATGGTGACGCCTGGATCGCCCTTGCGGACCCAACACGCCGGGCCATCCTGAATCGGCTCGCGCACGGGCCGGCAGCTGTCGGTGAGCTGGCCCGGCAGCTGCCCGTCAGCAGGCCGGCCGTGTCTCAGCACCTCAGGGTGCTCAAATGTGCAGGGCTGGTGCGCGATCGCGCGGCGGGAACCCGGCGCGTCTACCAACTCGACCCCACGGGTTTGGCAGCGCTGCGCACCGAGCTGGACCGGTTCTGGACGCAGGCACTGACCGGCTACGCCGCCAAGTTCAACGAGACCGAAGGACACTCGTCATGACTCAGCCGCGCATTCCGACCGTTCGCCATCAAGTGATCGTCAACGCCCCGATCGATCGTGCGTTCGCCGTCTTCACCGAACAATTCGGCGACTTCAAGCCGCGTGAACACAACCTGCTGGCGGTGCCGATCGCCCAGACGGTGTTCGAACCCCACGCGGGAGGCCACATTTATGACCGCGGTGTCGACGGCAGTGTGTGTCGTTGGGCGCGGGTGCTGGTCTACGAGCCGCCCCGGCGGCTGGTCTTCACCTGGGACATCAGCCCGTCGTGGCAACTGGAACCCGACCTGTCGCGGACCAGCGAGGTCGAGGTGCGCTTCACCGCGGAGTCGGAAACCCGCACGCGCGTCGACCTGGAGCACCGTCACCTGGACCGGCACGGCCCGGGATGGCGGTCAGTTGCCGACGGCGTCGACGGCGAGGCCGGATGGCCGTTGTATCTGCACCGCTACGCCGGGCTCCGCTCGGTAGGAGCACAGCCATGACAGCGCCTTCCCTGATGACCATGGCCCACACCGAACGGTCCGACCTGGCGGATTTTCTGGCCACACTGGCGCCCCAGGATTGGCAGGCGCCCAGCCTTTGTTCCAGGTGGACGGTCAAAGATGTTGTCGCACACATTGTTAGCTACGAGGAGCTCGGCCCACTTGGGCTAGTGAAGCGTTTCGCGAAGGGCTGGGTAGTCCGGGCGAACCAGGTGGGTGTCGACGAGTACAGCGCGCTGAGCGCGCCACAACTGCTGGCATTCCTGCGTGACCACCTCCAACCGCGGGGGTTGACGGCAGGTTTTGGTGGCATGATCGCGCTGGTCGACGGCACGATCCATCACCAGGACATCCGCCGACCGCTTGGTCGCCCGCGCAGCATCCCGCACGACCGGCTCCAACGTGTGCTTCAACTGGTGCCAGGCAACCCGCGGCTCGGTGCCGGCCGCCGAATCAGGGGCCTTCGGCTGCGCGCCACCGATGTCGACTGGGTACACGGCGACGGGCCCGAGGTGAGCGGGCCGGGCGAAGCGTTACTGATGACGATGAGCGGCCGTCGCGCCGCCCTGGCCGACCTCACGGGCCCCGGTCACGCCACGCTGGCCGCACGGCTGCCCGACTAGCGGTCGCCAAAAGCATCGTCGCGCGGCCCCGCATCCTCAACCGACAAAGCGGCGTCCCCTACCATCGAACCCCGTGCCCCACGACGGTAATGAGCGATCGCAGCGAATCGTCCGCGTGGTCGCCGTCGTCGCCGGGCTCGCGGGTCTGCTGCTGTGCCTCACCGTGCCGCTGCTGCCGGTCAAGCAGACGACCGCCACCATCGCCTGGCCGCAGGGCGACGTGGACGGGCACGTCGCCCAGGTCACCGCCCCCCTGGTGTCCGGCGCGCCGCGCGCGCTCGACATCTCCATCCCGTGCGCGGCGATCGCCACCCTGCCGGCCAACGGCGGACTGGTGATCTCGACCCTGCCGACCGGCGGTGTGGACCCCGGTAAGAACGGGTTGTTCGTCCGCGCCGACAAGGACGTCGTCGTGGTCGCATTCCGGGACACCGTGGCGGCGGTGGCCAAGCGCGCGGCCGTCGCCACGGGCGCCTGCAGCGTGCTGCACGTGTGGGCCGACACCGGGGCGGCGGGCGCCGATTTCGTCGGCATACCGGGCGCGGCCGGAACACTGTCCGCCGAGAAGAAGCCCCAGATCGGCGGCATCTTCACCGATCTGAAAGTGCCAGCCCAGCCGGGGTTATCCGCCCGGGTCGACATCGACACCCGATTCATCGCCGCGCCCACCGCCGTCAAGAAGCTGGTGCTAGCGGGTGGTGCGCTGGCGGTTCTGGTGGCCATCCTCGCTCTCGTCGTGCTAGATCGGCACAGCCGCGGCGCCACGCTGACCAGCTGGCGATCCCCGCTCCGTCGGTTGTCCCGCGACCGTACGGGCGCCCGGTGGGCGGCGCGATGGCGAACCGGTTGGGCAACGGTGCTGGCCGACGTGGGTGTGGTCGCGACGCTGCTGGTCTGGCACGTCATCGGGGCCACCTCCTCCGACGACGGCTACAACCTGACCATCGCACGGGTGGCCCCGAAGGCCGGTTACGTCGCCAATTACTACCGCTACTTCGGGACCACCGAGGCGCCGTTTGACTGGTATCTGTCGGTGCTGTCCAAGTTGGCGTCGGTGAGCACGGCCGGCGTGTGGATGCGGCTACCGGCCACGCTTGCCGGGATCGCCTGTTGGCTGATCATCAGTCATTGGGGGCTGCGCCGGTTGGGGCCGGGGCGGGGCGGCCTGGGCTCGAACACGGTGGCGGTGTTGACCGGGGGCATGGTGTTCGTCGCCGCGTGGTTGCCGTTCAACAACGGCCTGCGCCCCGAGCCACTGATCGCCCTGGGCGTGATCGTCACCTGGATGCTGGTCGAGCGGGCGATCGCGCTGCAGCGGTTGGCGCCCGCCGCCGTGGCCATCGTGGTCGCGGTGCTGACCGTGACCCTCGCCCCGCAGGGGCTGATCGCCGTCGCCGCGCTACTGACCGGAGCGCGCGCCATCGCGACGATCATCCGGCGCCGCCGCGGTCGCGACGGCCTGCTAGCGCCGCTGGCAGTACTGGCGGCGTCGCTGTCGCTGATTCTGATCGTGGTGTTCCGCAGTCAGACGCTGGCCACAGTCGCCGAATCGGCCCGCATCAAATACAAGGTCGGCCCGACGATCGCGTGGTACCAGGACTGGCTGCGCTACTACTTCCTCACCGTGGAGTCCAACCCGGACGGGTCGATGGCGCGACGCTTCGCCGTGTTGGTGCTGTTCCTCTGCCTGTTCGGCATGTTGATGGTGCTGCTGCGCCGGGGCCGGGTCCCGGGCGTGGCCAGCGGCCCGGCGTGGCGGCTGATCGGCACCACGGCAATCGGTCTGCTGGTGCTGACGTTCACGCCGACGAAGTGGGCCGTGCAATTCGGTGCGTTCGCCGGTCTGGCCGGCGCCCTCGGCGCGGTCACCGCGTTCGCTTTCGCGCGTATCGGTCTGCACAGCCGGCGCAACCTGACGCTGTACGTGACGGCGCTGTTGTTCGTGCTGGCGGTGGCCACCTCCGGCGTCAACGGTTGGTTCTACGTCGGCAACTACGGCGTGCCGTGGTACGACATCCAGCCGGTCATCGCCAGCCACCCGGTGACGTCGATGTTCTTGGCGTTGTCGATCGCGACCGGCTTGCTGGCCGCCTGGCTGCACTTCCGGATGGATTACGCGGGGCACACCGAGATCAAGGAAAGCCGGCGCAACCGGATCCTGGCGTCCACCCCGCTGCTGGTGGTGGCGACGATCATGGTGCTGGGCGAAGTCGGTTCCCTGGCCAAGGGCGCGGTGTTCCGCTACCCGCTCTACACCACCGGCAAGGCCAACCTCGCCGCGATCACTTCCGGGTTGTCGAACACCAGCTGCGCGATGGCCGACGATGTGCTGACCGAGCCAGACCCCAATCTGGGCCTGCTGCAACCGGTTCCGGGGCAGACGTTTGGACCGGACGGTCCGCTCGGCGGCGTCAATCCCGTCGGCTTCAAACCCGACGGGGTGGGCGACGACCTGAGGTCCTACCCGGTGGTGACCAAGCCGGGCGTGGTGAATTCGGACGCCTCACCGAACAAACCCAACGCCACCATGACCGACTCCGCGGGCACCGCCGGCGGGCGCGGCCCGGTGGGGGTGAACAACTCGAACGTGGCGCTGCCGTTCGGCCTCGACCCGGCGCGCACACCGGTGATGGGCAGTTACGGCGAGAATTCACTGGCGGCCACCGCCACCTCGGCGTGGTATCAACTGCCACCCCGCACCGCCGAACGCCCGCTGGTGGTGGTGTCGGCGTCCGGGGCCATCTGGTCGTACAAGGAGGACGGCACCTTCACCTACGGGCAGTCACTGAAACTGCAGTGGGGCGTCACCCGGCCCGACGGCACCACCCAGCCGCTCACCGAGGTGCAGCCCATCGACATTGGACCGGAGCCGGCGTGGCGCAATCTGCGCTTCCCGCTGACCTGGGCGCCGCCGGAGGCCAACGTGGCCCGCATCGTGGCCTACGACCCGAACCTCAGTTCGGATCAGTGGTTCGCGTTCACCCCGCCGCGGGTCCCGGTGCTGCAGACCCTGCAGCAGCTGATGGGCTCGCAAACTCCGGTGCTGATGGACATCGCGACCGCCGCGAACTTCCCGTGCCAGCGGCCGTTCTCCGAGCACCTTGGCGTAGCCGAACTTCCGGCCTACCGGATTCTGCCGGACCACAAGCAGACGGCATCGTCGTCGAACGGATGGGAGGCCGGCGAGGCGGGCGGCCCGTTCCTGTTCACCCAGACATTGTTACGCACCTCGACCATCGCGACCTACTTGCGCGGCGACTGGTATCGCGACTGGGGATCGGTCGAGCAATATCACCAGTTGGTGCCCAGTGATGAGGCGCCGAACGCCGTCGTTGAACAGGGTGTGATGACCGTGAACGGCTGGAGCCGGCAGGGACCGATTCGAGCACTGCCATGAGCGTTGTCCACCACGATGAGCAGACCACCGCCGACACCGGTACCCGCGACACCGTACGGGTGACGCGCTGGGTGGCGACCGTCGCCGGGCTGATCGGATTTTTGTTGTCCGTCGCGACACCGCTATTGCCGGTCGTGCAGACGACGGCGCAGCTCAACTGGCCGCAGAACGGCCAGCTCAATAGCGTGACGGCACCGCTGATCTCGCTGTCTCCCGTGGATGTGACGGTCACCGTGCCGTGCGCGGTGGTGCGCGACTTACCGCCCGACGGTGGTGTCGTACTGAGCACCGCGCCCAAGAAGGGCAAGGACGCCGCGCTCAACGCGCTGTTCGTCGTTGTGAACAGCAAACGCGTCGACGTCACCGACCGCAACGTGGTGATCGCCAGCGCCGCGCGCGAGCAGGCCGCATCCCCGCAATGTCAGCGCATCGAGATAACCTCCACGCGCGCTGGCACTTTCGCGACCTTCGTCGGGCTCACCGATCGGGCGGCCAAGCCACTATCCGGCGGTTTCGCCGATCCCAACCTGCGCCCCCAAATCGTCGGGGTGTTCACCGACCTCAGCGGTCCCGCGCCGCCGGGGCTGAACTTCTCGGCGACCATCGACACCCGCTTCTCCACCACGCCAACGACTTTGAAGCTGCTGGCGATGGTGGGCGCCATCCTGGCCACCATCGTCTCGCTGATCGCGCTGTGGCGGCTCGACCAGTTGGACGGCCGGCGCATGCATCGGCTGATCCCGACGCGGTGGAAAAAGTTCACCCTCACCGACGCCACGGTCATCTTCGGGTTCGTGCTGTGGCATGTGATCGGAGCGAACTCCTCCGACGACGGCTACATCCTCGGCATGGCCCGGGTCGCCGACCACGCGGGCTACATGTCCAACTACTTCCGCTGGTTCGGCAGCCCGGAGGACCCGTTCGGGTGGTACTACAACCTGCTGGCCCTGATGACCCACGTCAGCGACGACAGCCTGTGGATGCGGCTGCCCGACCTGGTCGCCGGGCTGGTGTGCTGGCTGCTGCTGTCGCGTGAGGTGCTGCCCCGGCTGGGGCCCGCGGTGACCTCGAGCAAGGCCGCGAACTGGGCGGCGGCCCTGGTGCTGCTGACCGCCTGGATGCCGTTCGACAACGGCCTGCGCCCCGAGCCCATCATCGCGCTCGGCTCGCTAATCACCTACGTACTGATCGAGCGTTCGATGTGCGCATCCCGGCTGACGCCGGCGGCGCTGGCCGTCATCACCGCGGCGTTCACCCTGGGCGTGCAGCCGACCGGGCTGATCGCCGTGGCCGCACTGGTTGCCGGTGGCCGCCCCATCCTGCGCATCCTGGTCAAACGGCATCGACTGGTGGGGACCTGGCCGCTGGTGGCGCCGATGCTGGCCGCCGGGTTCGTCATCCTCACCGTGGTGTTCGCCGACCAGACACTGTCAACGGTGTTGGAAGCCACCAGGATTCGCACCGCGATCGGGCCCAGCCAGGCCTGGTACACCGAGAACCTGCGCTACTACTACCTGATCCTGCCCACCGTCGACGGGTCGCTGTCCCGCCGATTCGGGTTCCTGCTGTCCGCGCTGTGCTTGTTCACGGCGGTGTTCATCATGTTGCGCCGCAAGCGAGTTCCCGGCGTAGCCCGCGGCCCGGCGTGGCGGCTGATGGGTGTCATCTTCGGCACCATGTTCTTCCTAATGTTCACCCCCACCAAGTGGGTGCACCATTTCGGCCTGTTCGCCGCGGTGGGCGCCGCGATGGCCGCGCTGACGACGGTGCTGGTGTCGCCGAAAGTGCTGCGTTGGTCGCGTAACCGGATGGCGTTCCTGTCGGCAGTGATGTTCGTGTTGGCGCTGTGTTTTGCCACCACCAACGGCTGGTGGTATGTCTCCAGCTATGGCGTGCCGTTCAACAACAGCATGCCGAGAATCAGCGGAATATCGATTAGCACAATCTTTTTCGCGCTGTTCGCGATCACGGCGGTGTATGCCGCCTGGTTGCATTTCGCGGACCCCAGCCACGGCGAAGGCCGGTTGGCGCGGGCGCTGACGGCGGCACCCGTCCCGTTGGCCGCCGGGTTCATGGCGCTGGTATTCGTGGGGTCGATGGCGGCCGGCATCGTGCGCCAGTACCCCACCTATTCCAATGCCTGGGACAACCTGCGGGAGTTCAGCGGCGGCTGCGGTCTGGCCGACGACGTGCTCGTCGAACCGGACAGCAACGCCGGGTTCATGGCGCCGGTGAAAACCGGCGAGCCGGAGAATTACGGCCCGTTGGGGCCGCTGGGTGGGGTGAACCCGACCGGGTTCACCCCCAACGGGGTGCCGGACCGCACCCTGGCCGAGTCGGTCAAGGAAACCGCGGTGCCGCAGCCCGGGACCGACTACGACTGGGATGCGCCTCTCAAGCTGACGAAGCCGGGCATCAACGGCTCGACGGTGCCGCTGCCCTACGGGCTCGACCCCGATCAGGTTCCGGTCGCGGGCAGCTACACCACCGGCGCCCAACAGCAGAGCAGGCTGACCTCGGCGTGGTACCAGCTGCCCAAGCCCGACGATGGACACCCGCTCATCGTGGTGACCGCCGCGGGCACGATCTCCGGCAACAGCATCCTGCACCATCACACCAACGGGCAGACCGTGGAACTGGAATTGGGCAGACCCGGTCCCGACGGCTCGGTGCTGCCGGCCGGCCGGCTGGTGCCCTATGACCTGTACGGCGAACAGCCGAAGGTCTGGCGGAACCTGCGCTTCGCCCGCTCCCAGATGCCCGCCGACACGGTCGCGGTGCGGGTGGTCGCCGACGATCTATCCCTGACGCCGGACGACTGGATCGCCGTCACGCCGCCGCGGGTCCCGGAGTTGCGCTCGTTGCAGGAGTACGTGGGCTCGTCGCAACCCGTGTTGATGGACTGGGCGGTCGGATTGGCGTTCCCGTGCCAGCACCCGATGCTGCATTCCTACGGCGTCACCGAAATTCCGAAGTTTCGCATCACCCCGGACTACAACGCGAAGAAACAGGACACCGACACCTGGCAGGACGGCGTCAACGGTGGTTTGCTGGGGATTACCGATTTATTATTGCGGGCGCACGTCATGTCGACATATCTGTCCCAGGACTGGGGCCGTGACTGGGGTTCGCTGCGGAAGTTCGACACCATTGCTGATGCTCAACCGGCACAGATCGACCTCGGGAAGGCCACCCGCACCGGATGGTGGTCGCCCGGCCAAATCCGCATCAAGCCGTAGAAACTCTCCGGAAAACGGAGTCGGGGTGTTCGCGACGCGTAATTAGGCGCCGGTAAAACAATGGTTGCTTATTGACGTTCGAGTAAGTCTTGTTATTCGGTTTGATTCCCGCGCTAAAAGGTCATATCTACTCCACTGTGATTGGGGTAACACAGCGGGGAGGACCGGTCGGCCGATGAGAACTTGGACATGCGCGGGTGCGCTCGGGGTGATTTTCACCGCGGTGCTGTCCCCGATGGCGACCGCGGGCATCGCCACCGCCGGGGCGGAAAACGGAACGATCGTCGTTCTAGACGCCAAGCTGCGTCGCTGTGATTTCAGCCTGATCAGCACCGTGCCCATGGTGCCGCAGAACGCGCTGGGCACCGGCTCGGTCGTCATCCGCAAAGTCGGCGGGCAGGCAGTGGCCGAGGTGCGTCTGTCGGACGCCCCGCAGCCGGGAACGCATTTCGACGTCGGCCTGATACAGACGCCCCGGCCGGCCGCGGCCACCTGTGGTCCTGGCGCGCCGGGCACCGCCTTCGCCGGGCTGGACACCGACGGCGCCGGCAACGGAACGGTAACCGTGTCGGACACCCTGCAACCGGGCACGACCGGCGTCTGGGTGATCGTCCAGCGCCCGAACCCCAACTCCCAGAATCCGGCCGAGTACTACACGTCGGAGTTCGTCGCGCCGGTGTAAGCCGCGCCGCACCTTCACCCAACGCCCCGGCTGTAATACCGTCGCGGGATGAGCGACGACCCTCGCTACGACCTTGAGGCAGTGGACCGGCTGCCCTTCTCGACGCCGGAGAAATCGCGGCGCTACCAGACGGACCACTACCGCGGCGCCATCGGGCTCAACTGGTATCGCACCGACCCCACCCTGCAGTTCGCCATGGCGTACTACCTGAAATCCGACGAATTGTCAGTACTGGAACCACATTTGGACAGCATCGGCGAGTTGATGGGCGGGCCGGTGGCACGCTGGGCCGAGCAGACCGACCGCAACCCACCGCGGCTCGAGCGCTATGACCGGTGGGGACACGATGTCAGCCAGGTCGTCATGCCGGAGTCGTTTACCCGGGCCAAGCGCGCGGTCCTGGACGCTCAACAGGCGCTGCGCGCCGACGCACGGGCGGCCAAAGTGAGCTCCGGGTTGGCGTTGTTCGCGTCCAACTATCTGCTCAATCAGGCCGACATCGGGATGGGCTGCGCGCTGGGCACCGGCGGCGGCATGGTCCAGTCGCTGGTGTCCGCGTATGCACCCGCTGATGTGGCCGAGTACGTGCTGGGCAAGTTCGCCTCCGGGGAGTGGGCCGGCGAGACCGCCCAGCTGCTCACCGAGCGCACCGGTGGCTCCGATCTCGGCGCGCTGGAGACGACGGCTCGTCGCAGCGGCGACGCCTGGTTGTTGAACGGGTTTAAATGGTTTGCCTCGAACTGCGCGGGGCAGGCGTTCGTCGTGCTGGCCAAACCCGAAGGGGCTCCGGATAATTCGCGAGGCGTCGCCAACTTCCTGGTGCTACGCACCCGCCGCGACGGCTCCCGCAATGGTGTGCGGGTGCGGCGATTGAAGGACAAACTCGGCACCCGCTCGGTCGCCTCCGGCGAGGTGGAGTTCGTCGACGCCGAGGCGTTCCTGTTGTCGGAGAAGCCAAGCGACCCAGCAAGTCCGGCGGGCCCGTCCGACGGCAAGGGTCTGGGCCGAATGATGGAGCTGACCAACGCCGCCCGCCTGGGCATCGCGTTGTTCGGCTTGGCCAACGCGCGCCGGGCCCTGATCGAGTCGCTGTGTTATGCGCGCCAACGGGAAGCGTTCGGCAGTGCCCTGATCGACAAACCCCTGATGCGACGCAAGCTGGCCGAGCTGATCGTCGACGTCGAAGCCGCCCAGGCGATGGTGTTCGACGGCACCGGCGCCGCCAACCATCGCCAACCCAGAAGCATCCGGCAGCGCATCGCCGTGCCCGTCACCAAGCTCAGGGTGTGCCGGCTGGGTATCACCGCCGCCTCGGACGCCGTCGAAATCCACGGCGGCAATGGCTACATCGAAACATGGCCGGTAGCAAGGATTTTGCGTGACGCGCAGGTCAACACAATTTGGGAGGGGCCGGACAACATCCTGTGCCTGGACGTGCGCCGCGGTATCGAGCAGAGCCAAGCGCACGAGCCGCTGCTGGCGCGAATGCGCGACGCCGTGTCGGTGGCCGACGACGACAAGACCACGGCCCTGGTCGCCCGCCGCATCGAGGACCTCGACGCCGCGATCGCGGCCTGGACGAAACTCGATGGCGCGGTGGCGGAGGCGCGGCTGTTTCCGCTGGCGCAATTCATGGGAGACGTGTACGCGGCGGCGCTGCTGATCGAGCAGGCCGCCTGGGAGCGGGAAACCCGGGCCGGTGAGCGCAAAGCATTGGTGGCCGCTCTGTACGCGCGCCGCTACCTCGCCGACCACGGACCGCTGCGCGGCATCGACGTCGACACCGACGCGGCGTTGGAGCGCTTCGACGAGCTGGCCGACGGTGCGCTGCGGCTACAACAGCAATAGTCAGCAACGCCCTCGGCCGCTGCGACGCGGCGCGACAGTGTTCGTTTTAGAGTGATGCCATGGCTGAGGAGCTGACGCCACATTTCGAAGATGTGCAGGCGCACTACGACCTCTCGGACGACTTCTTCCGCTTATTCCTTGACCGCACCCAGATGTATACGTGCGCATACTGGCTCGGCGGTGAGGACATGACACTGGAACAGGCGCAGATCGCCAAGATCGACCTCTCGCTCGGCAAGCTCGACTTGCGGCCCGGCATGACGCTGCTGGACCTCGGCTGCGGGTGGGGCGCCGCCATGAAGCGGGCAATCGAGCGCTACGACGTCAACGTCATCGGCTTGACGCTGTCGAAGAACCAAGCCACGCATGCCCAACAGATGCTCGACGAACTGGACAGCCCGCGCTCCAAGCGGGTGCTGCTGGAGGGCTGGGAGCGGTTTCACGAGCCGGTGGACCGCATCGTGGCGATCGGGCCGCTCGAGCATGTCGGCTACGACCGCTACACCGCGTTCTTCGAGAGGGCATACGAGCTGTTGCCCGCCGGTGGCACATTCTTACTGCACACGATCACGGTCCTGTCCGAAAAAGAGATCATCGCTTCGGGCTTGCCGCTGACACCGGCGATCGTCGAGTTCAGCGACTTCATGAAGACCGAGATCTTCCCCGGCGGCTACCTGCCAACCATCGATATGGTCAAGGAGTTCTCGGCCAAGGCCGGCTTCAAGCTGAAGCGCCGCCAATCGCTGCAGCGACACTACGCAAAGACGTTGGACGTCTGGGCCGAGGGCCTCGCGGCGCACAAGGACGAGGCCATCGCGATTCAATCCGAAGAGGTTTACCAGCGGTACATGAAGTACCTCACCGGTTGTGCGAATCTGTTCCGTAAGGGCTACACCGACCTCAACCAGTTCACCCTGCGCAAGTAGCTCAGCCGCAACCGCGTTGCGTGAAACGCCCGTCAGAGCGGCAGCAGGCTGTGCTTGCGGCCGACGCGGAACCAAATCTGCTTGTCGCGCAACAGATGTAGCGACTGGCGGATCAGCAGCCGGGTCTGGTGCGGATCGATGACCGCATCGATGAAACCACGTTCGGCGGCCGTCCACGGGATCGCCATGTTGAGGTTGTAGCCCTCGATGAAGTCCTTCTTGATCTGCTGCGCCTCGGGCGTCGTCGGGTCGGGAAACCGCTTCATCAGGAGCTGGGCCGCCCCCTCGGCCCCGATCACCGCGATGCGGGCGGTCGGCCAGGCGAAGTTGAAGTCGGCGGTCAACTGGCGGGACCCCATCACGGCGTAGGCACCGCCGTAGGACTTGCGAACGGTGATCGTCACTTTCGGCACGTCGGCCTCCACGACGGCGGACAGGAACCGGCCGCCGCGCTTGATGATGCCGTTCTTTTCCTGCTCGGCACCCGGCAGGAAGCCGGGCGTGTCGACGACGAAGATCAGCGGGAGCTCGAAGATGTCGCAGAACCGAATGAATCGGGTGGCCTTGTCGGACGCCTCGTTATCGATCGATCCGGCAAGGTGCATCGGCTGATTGGCGATTACGCCGACCGGATGACCGTCCACCCGGGCAAACCCGGTGATGATCGCCGGCCCCTGCTGTGCGGCGACCTCGAGGAAGTCGCCGTCGTCGAAGATCCGCAGCAGGATCTCGTGCATGTCGTAGGCGGCGTTGTCGTTGTCCGGGATGATCGTGTCGAGTTCCAGGTCGGTCGGGGTGATCTCGGGCTCCAGCCCGGGATTGACGATCGGCGGTTTGTCGAACACGTTGGACGGCAGGAACGACAGAAAGTCGCGGACGTATTGGAACGCCTCGGCCTCGGTGTCGACGACGTGGTGAATGTTGCCGTAGCGAGCCTGGATGTCGGCGCCACCCAGCTCGTCGAGCGTGATCTCTTCGCCGGTGACCTCCTTGATCACGTCGGGCCCGGTGACGAAGAAATAGCCCTGGTCGCGCACCGCGACCAACAGGTCGTCCTGGATCGGCGAATAGACCGCTCCCCCAGCACATTTCCCGAAGATCAAGGAAATCTGCGGTACCACCCCGGACAACGCTTCGTGGCGGCGGCCCAGCTCGGCGTACCAGGCCAGCGAAGTGACCGCGTCCTGGATGCGGGCGCCGCCGGAATCCTGGATGCCGATGATCGGGCAGCCGACCATCGCGCACCACTCCATCAGGCGGGCCACCTTACGCCCGAACATCTCCCCGACGGTGCCCTGGAACACGGTTTGGTCGTGGGAGAACACCCCGACCGGCCGGCCGTCGATCATGGCGTGGCCGGTGACGCACCCGTCGCCGTAGAGCGCGTTGGGGTCGTTCGGCGTCTTGGCCAGCGCCCCGACCTCCAAGAAGGTGCCCGGGTCGACCAGCGCGTGGATCCGGGCGCGAGCACTCGGGATGCCCTTGGCGTCGCGCTTGGCGGCGGCCTTCTCGCCGCCGGGCTCCTTGGCCAGCTCGAGTCGAGCGTTGAGCTCGGCCAGCTTTTCGGCCGTGCTGTGGACGACAGGAGCCGGTCCAGGCGCTACATCCGTCACTACTTGCCTACCTCACTTGTCCGGCGGTGCACGATCTCGTTCAGCGCCTGGGTCATGTGCGCGCCGACCTTGGCGATGATCGGCTCGTCGATGGCCTGAATGTGTTCACCACCGATCGGCACGACCTCGAGGTCGGACACGTACTCGCCCCAACCGCCGTCCGGTTTGCGCACGGCGTAGCGCGGCTCGAACATGATCGCGTCGTCATGGTAGCGATCGGCCATGTAGAGGGTGACGTGCCCGTCGTACGGCTGGATCTCCGCGGTGTCGATCGCGCGATTGTCCAGGTATGACGTGCGCTGGTGCTCGATGATGCCGGCCGGGATCTGCACCCCGCTTTGTTTGACCGCCTCCAGCACGAACCGGATCTGGCCCTCGTCGTCGAGCTCCTCGAGCTGCTCGTAGGGGATCTCCGGGATGGTGACTTGGAAGGTCTTCTCGGCGAACCGGGCGTAGCGGTCCCAGCGCTTGCGGATCTCCTCCTTGGTCTGCGGGACCTCCTCACCGGCGCGCACGGCGTCGATCAGGCCTACCCATGCGACGTCCTTGCCCAGCCGCTTCAGGCCGATCGCGCACGCGTAGGCCAACACCCCGCCCAGCGACCAGCCGGCCAGGATGTAGGGCCCGTCGCCCTGCATCTCGATCAGCTTCGGGACGTATTGGGCCGCACGCTCTTCGATGGTGCCCTCGACCCGCTCAAAGCCGTACATCGGCGTGTCCGCCGGCAGCCGGTTGAGCAGCGGCTCGTACACCACCGTCGAGCCGCCGGCGGGATGGAACACGAACACCGGCACCTTGGTGGGATCGTCCTCGGGGCGCGCCCGCAGCGTGCGGACAAAGCCGTCGATCGTCCCCGCCTCCAGGTACTGGCGCACCTTGTCGGCCAGCGCCTGGATGTTCTCCGAGGTGAGCACATCCTCGGCGGTGATCGGTCCCTCCGCGCGCTCGGAAAGCCGTTGCGCCATCTTGGCGGCGGTGTCCTCGTCCAGCTTGGGCAGCAGGTTGAAGATTCCGCCAGGGGACTTACCCGTCACGATCGCCCAAGTGGCGAACGTGACCCGTTCGGCGGCGTCGCGCGGGGGCACGTCGGAGTTCAGCGCCTGCGCGACAGTCTCCTGGCTGAGAGCCTCTGCCGCCCCGGTCAGGTTCGGCTTGGCACCATTGGCTGAATTGTTGCCCGAGCCATTGCCTGACGGGCCCGCCGGGCCGGACGGATCCGTCGGCGGCGGCGGAATCGGCGCATCCGAGGCCGGCGCCGGCGCGGCCGGCTGCGTCTGTGGCTCGGCCTGCGGGTCCGGTGCGGGCACCACCGACGACGGCGTTGCGCCACTGAGCATTTCGGCCTGCGCCCGGGCGATCTCCTCGGCCGTCTGCGTCTTCTGGTACTCGTGCAGCTGCTCCACTTCGTCGCGATGCTCGATCGCGTACTCGATCAGTTTCTCGACGTTGTAGAGGTTGGCATCGCGTACCGCCGCCAACTGGATCGGAGGCAGGTCGAAGTCGTACTCGACCCGATTCTTGATCCGCACCGCCATCAGCGAGTCCAGACCCAGCTCGATCAGCGGCACCTCCCAGGGCAGGTCCTCGGGCTCGTAGCCCATGGCCGCCGACACGATCGCGCCGAGCCGCTCGGCAATGGTCTCCCCAGACTCCGGCGACCATTTGGTGAACCCGCTCGGCATGTACCGGTTGGTCAGACTGTCCGACAGGGTTTCGGCGTCGCCGGGCTCAGCATCCGCCGGCGCCGCGGCCGGCGTTTCCGCCAATCCTGCTGCGGGCGTAGGCGCGAGGGCCGCGCCCGCACCGACCGCGGTGGGCAGTGCGCCGACGGTTTGGCCCCCCCGGGCCACCAGCGCGTCGTAGACCAGCGTGAACGACTCGTCGATGCGGGCGTGCACCTGAATCGCGGCGCCACCGGGGTGCCGGGTCAGTGTCGTCACCAACCGGGCGCCGTCGCCGGGCACCGCACGCTGCTCGGCCGCCGTCAACTGTGCATCCGGAAGGACGTGCTCCGCGGCGGCCCGCACCAGCGCCGCCAGGTCGACCGCCGCCTCGCGCGGCGCGAACTCCCAGACGTGCCGGCCGTCCGGCAGCGCGACGTGGGCGCCCGGCATGACGACCGAGCCGTCACCGGTGAAGTGGGCGTCGAGCCAGTGCTCTTTGCGCTTGAAGCGGGTCGGCGGGATGTTCGCAAAGTCTTCTGGGCCTGCCGGCCCAGATGCGCGGGTGAACAACGTGCGGATGTCCAGATCGTGACCGTAGACGTAGAGCTGCGCCATCGCCGAGACCATCGACTCGACCTCGTCTTGCTTGCGGGCCAGCGTCGGGATCAGTTGCGCGTCATGCAGTCCCGCCGCCGCGGTGGTCAGCCCCACCTGCATCAGCGCCACCGGGTTCGGCGCCAGTTCCACGAAGGTGGTGTGCCCGCTGTCCACGGCGTTGCGAATCCCGTGGGTGAAGTACACGCTGTGGCGCAAGCCCTTCTTCCAGTACTCCACGTCGTGGATCGGGTCGCTGCCCGGCTTGATGTAGGTGCCCTCGTGCACCGTCGAGAAGATGCCGGCGGTGGGGCTCATCGGCTTGATGCCCTGCAGCTCCGCGCTCAGCTCACCCAGCAGCGGGTCCATCTGCGAGGTGTGGCTGGCACCCTTCGTCTGGAACTTGCGGGCGAACTTGCCCTCCGACTCGGCGCGCGCGATGATCGCGTCCACCTGCTCGGGCGGGCCGCCGATGACGGTCTGGGTGGGTGCGGCGTAGACGCACACCTCGAGATCGGGGAAGTCGGAGAACACCGTCTTGATCTCGTCGGCGGAGTACTCCACCAGCGCCATCAGCCGGATGTACTCACCGAACAGCATCGCCTCACCCTCACCCATCAGGTGCGAGCGCGAGCAGATCGCCCGGGTGGCGTCGCGCAGCGACAAACCGCCGGCGAAATAGGCCGACGCGGCCTCACCCAACGACTGACCCACCACCGCAGCGGGTTTGGCGCCGTGATGCTTGAGCAGCTCACCCAGCGCGATCTGGATCGCGAAGATGGTGACCTGCGTGGTCTCGATGCCGTAGTCCTGGGAGTCGTCCAGGATCAACTCGAGCACCGAATAGCCCAGCTCGTCCTGCACCAGGGCATCGACCTTCTCGATCCACTCGGCGAAAACCGCGTTGCGCAGATACAGGTTCTTGCCCATCTTGCGGTGCTGGGCACCGAATCCGGCGAGCACCCACACCGGGCCGTTGGCCACTGGCCCGTCGACGCTGAACACGTTGGGCCGCTGTTTGCCCTCGGCCACCGCGCGCAGACCCTTGATGGCCTCCTCGTGGTCGTGGGCCAACACCACCGAGCGCGACCGGCCGTGGTTGCGCCGCGACAGCGACCGCCCGATCGACTCCAGCGACGACGCCTGGCCCTCCGGGCTCTCCATCCAGTCCGCCAGCTCGGCGGCGGCGGCCTTCTTACGCGAGGTCAAGAACGCCGATACGGCGAGCGGAATGAGCGGCTTGGTCGGCTCGGCTTCCTCTTGGGCCGCAAGCTCTTCCAATGCGGCCGCCTTGAGGCTCAGCGCCTCCTCGGTGAGACCGGGCAGCTCCGGCTCGACCTCGTCGATCGCGAAATCGTCGGTGATGATGTTGCCGAAGTCATCGAACCGCAGCGAATGACTCTCGAACGTGGGCGCTTCGGTCTGCTCGGGTTGCGCGGCCGCCCCGGCGTCGGGCGCCGGCTTCGGCGCGCGCTCGACGACGTCACTGGGCAACACCTCGCGCACCACCAGGTGCGCGTTGGCGCCACCGAAGCCGAAGCTGGACACGCCGGCCAGCGCGTAGCCACCGTAGCGAGGCCAATCGGTCGCGGTCTCAACGACTTTCAGGTGCATGCCGTCGAAGTCGATGTAGGGGCTGGGTCCGGAGAAGTTGAGCGACGGGGGCAGCTTGTCGTGTTGCAGGGACAGCACCACCTTGGCCAGGCTGGCCGCGCCGGCGGCCGACTCCAGATGGCCCACATTGGTTTTCACCGCACCCAGCAGCACCGGCCGGTCGGCGGGACGGCCGCGACCGACGACGCGGCCCAGCGCCTCGGCCTCGATCGGGTCGCCGAGCACGGTTCCGGTGCCGTGCGCCTCGACGTAGTCGACGTTGCGCGGATCGATGCCGGCGTCCTTGTAGGCGCGGCGCAGCACCTCGGCCTGAGCGTCTTGGTTGGGGGCGATCAGGCCGTTGGAGCGGCCGTCGTGGTTGACCGCGCTGCCCGCGATGACGGCCAGGATCTGGTCGCCGTCCCGGCGGGCGTCGGCGACCCGTTTGAGCACGAACATGCCGCCGCCCTCGGAGCGGGTGTAGCCGTCGGCATCCTTCGAGAACGACTTGATCCGGCCGTCGGGCGCCAGCACGGCGCCGATCTCGTCGAATCCGAGCGTCGCCAGCGGGGTGAGGAGCGCGTTGACGCCGCCGGCGAGGGCCACGTCGCATTCGCCGTTGCGCAGCGCCTGCACCGCCTGGTGCGTCGCCACCAGGGAGCTGGAGCACGCGGTGTCCAGCGCCACCGAGGGGCCGCGGAAGTCGTAAAAGTAGGACACCCGGTTGGCGATGATCGAGTTCGCGGTGCCGGTGATGGCGTACGGGTGCGCGACGGTCGGGTCGGCCACCGCCAGGAATTGATAGTCGTGGTTGGAGAATCCGACGTACACACCGACGGCCTCACCGCGCAGGCTCGACGCGGGGATGCGGGCGTGTTCGAGCGCCTCCCAGGTCAGCTCGAGGGCCATCCGCTGCTGCGGGTCGATGTTGTCGGCTTCGGTCTTAGCGATCGCGAAGAACTCCGAGTCGAAGCCCTTGACGTCTTTCAGGTAGCCACCGCGGGTGCGGGCCTTGGCAACCAGCTGGGCGATCCGCGGCTCTTCGAGGAATTCCGACCAGCGGCCTTCGGGCAGGTCGGTGATGGCGTCGCGGCCCTCCATCAGCGCTTGCCAGGTTTCGCCCGGGCTGTTCATGTCCCCGGGCAGCCGGGTGGCCAACCCGACGATCGCGATGTCGACGCGCTCGGCCGGGCCGGTGCGGGTCCAGTCGATGCCGTCGAGGCCGCCGGAATCCCAGTCGGGGCGTTCGGGTTCGCCCTCGATAATGCGGGTCGCCAGCGACTCGATGGTCGGGTGCTGGAACGCCACGGCAACCGACAGCGTGACGCCGGTCAGGTCCTCGATGTCGGCGGCCATGGCCACCGCGTCGCGCGACGACAAGCCCAGCTCGACCATGGGAACGGACTCGTCGATCGTGTCGGGGGACTGGCCGACGGCCCGGCCCACCCAGTTGCGCAACCATGCCCGCATCTCGGCGACGGTGGTGATGCTTGGCTTCTCGGCAGGCACCTCGCCGGCCTCCCCGTTGGAAGCCGAGGCGGCGTTGACGGAGTTTTCGGGCAGGTCAGATTCTGTGTCAGCCATGGTTCCTGGATTCAGTCTGTTGCGTTGGCAAAAGCGGTCGGGGATCCCACGCCGCTGCGCAGGCTGCCGTCAAGGTAGGCAGCGCGGCAGGCGCGGTGGCCGATCTTGCCGCTGGACGTCCGGGGAATCGACCCCGACTGAACCAGCAGCAGATCACGAACGGTGACGCCATGACGCACGGCGATGGCCGCGCGGATCTCGTCGGCAATGGGCTGGTACTCGAGCTTGTGCGTGCCCGCGGCGCGCTCGGCGACGATCACCAACTGCTCGGAGGTGTCGTCGGGGTCGAACGTGAGCCCGGTGTGTGGGTTGTCGAACACCGCCTGCGGAAGCTGGTTGGCCGGCACCGAGAACGCGGCCACGTATCCGGTGCGCAGCGCCTTGCTGGCCTCCTGGGCCGTGTACTCGAGGTCCTGCGGGTAGTGGTTGCGGCCGTCGATGATCACCAGGTCCTTGATCCGGCCGGCAATATAGAGGTGGCCCTCGAAGTAGGTGCCGTAGTCGCCGGTGCGCACCCACAGCCCGTCATCGGCCGCACCCTCCGCGTGCGACTCGGGGATGCGCGACTTGAGGATATTGCGGAAGACGGAGTTGGTCTCTTCCTCCTTGCCCCAGTAGCCGGTGCCAAGGTTCTTGCCGTGCAGCCAGATCTCCCCGATCTGGCCGTCGGGCAGCTCGCTGGCCGTATCCGGGTCGACGATGACCGCCCACTCGTCGACGCCGACAACACCGGCGGACACCTGCGCGACCGCGTTCGGTGAATCCGCGGGCACCTTGACGAAGCGCTGGTTGTTCAGCTCGTCGCGGTCGACGTGGATGATGGTCGGCTCCTCGTCCATCGGCGTGGTGGAGACGAACAGTGTCGCCTCGGCCAGGCCGTAGGACGGCTTGATGGCCGTGTCACGCAGGCCGTACGGCGCGAAGGCCTCGTAGAACTTGCGCATCGACGCCGGCGACACCGGCTCGCTGCCGTTGAGGATCGCCTTGACGTTGCTCAGGTCCAGCGGCGGTTCGCCGTCTTTCGGGACGCCGCGCACGGCGGCGTGCTCGAACGCGAAGTTCGGTGCGACGGTGAAGACCTCGCAGTCCGGGGCGTCGTCGGGTTTGCGGGCCATCTCGCGGATCCAGCGGCCGGGGCGGCGCACGAACGCGGCCGGCGTCATGAAGGTGAAGTTGTGCCCGAGCACCGGCGACAGCAGCGCGGTGATCAGGCCCATGTCGTGGAAGAACGGCAGCCAGGACAGGCCGCGGTCACCTTCCTTGCCTTCCAGGCCGACCAGCACCTGCAGCACGTTGGTGGGCAGGTTGAGGTGGGTGATCTGCACACCGGTCGGGGTGCGCGTGGAACCGGAGGTGTACTGCAGGTAGGCGATGGTTTCCTCGGTGGCCTCCGGCTCGACCCACGTGGCGGCGACCTCGTTGGGCACCGCGTCGACGGCGATGACGCGCGGCCGCTCCTTGGCCGCCCGGGCCCGGATGAATTTACGGACGCCTTCGGCCGCCTCGGTGGTGGTCAGGATCGTCGAGGGGTGGCAGTCGTCGAGCACGGCATGTAGGCGGCCGACGTGGCCCGGCTCGCTGGGGTCGAACAGCGGCACCGCGATGCGGCCGGCGTACAGGGCGCCGAAGAAGGCGATCAGGTAGTGCAGGTTCTGCGGGCACAGGATGGCGATTCGGTCGCCCGGCGCAGTGACCTGCTGCAGGCGGGCACCCACGGCGCGGTTGCGGGCGCTGAAATCGCGCCAGACAATGTCCCGGTATACCCCGTCGCGTTCGGTCGAGAAGTCCACGAACCGGTAGGCCAGCCGGTCGCCGCGAACCTTCGCCCACTTCTCCACGTGCCGAACCAGGTTCGTATTATCTGGGAACTTGATTCGTCCGTTCACGATGAACGGGTTGTGGTACGCCATGCCGCTCTCTCCTGTCACCCTCGCCGGTCACCTGCTCCGGCGGTTCTGGTGTCGGCTTCGCCGACAGTTCGTCTGCGCGGGCCAGCTTCGCAGCCTCGTCCGGGGCGCCATCTGCGCCAGTCCGTGCGAGCTACGACCCCGGTAGAAAATCCACCAAACTCTAAATAGCTCTTAGTTTTCTCTTAATGTTAGGTGGCCGCGCGCAGTAGACCAAATCTCAAGGTACCGCCGATTGCCGCCGGCACCGGCCACCTACTCGCTGTGTCCCCAACCAGTCATCCGTGCTTGGGGTGCGGCGCGTTTTCGATGAGATTACGCGCCCAATTCAGCGTCCAATCCGTCGCCGCGGCGCCATCGAGGTTCCAGAACTGCGTCGTTGCGTACATGGCGTGAATCGGCTGACCCGCACCGCCGGCCAGGGTGTTGAGTGTATTCGGTAAGTTCGCGATGCTGAACGCCTCGTTCGGGGCGGCGCAGATCAGGTCACCCGGCGCGCAAATCTCGTTGGTTTTGCTGTTGAGATCGCCGAACCCGCCCGGCCGCGCCCCGGTCATCGTCAGCCCCATTCCGGACAGCACCGGCACCTCGTGCAGCGTGACTTCGGCACCCTCGCCGGGCGGGTTGGGCCCGATGTCGTTGCCGACGCCCTGCTGGCGCCGGCCGTCAGCGATCAGCGTCACCCCGAGCACCAGGTCATCGTCGACCGGGCCGCGACCGTTCCCGATATCGCTGGCGATATCGCCGGCGATCACCGCGCCCTGGGAAAAGCCCATCAACACGTAGCTGGTCAGCGGGCACTTGTTGGTCATGTCGGTCAGCGCCTGGATCGCCGCGCGGGTGCCTTCGGCGCGGCTCTCGTTATAGGACATCTGGGTGTCGCCGCTCAGCGGATTACGGAATTGCGCCGTGTAAGGGACGGTGTAGGTCAACACCCGGGAGGAGGGAAACTGCTCGGCGATCGCCCCGGTGACTTTGTGCAGCAACGCGTTCGGGAACTGCACGGGGTTGAGCGGATCGTCCTGCGGGGACGATTCCCAGGTTCCAGGAATGACCATCATTTCGACATCGGGACACGAGGCGTCCTGCGCGGCGGGCCGCGGCTTGTGCGGGTGAGTGCTGGTAGACGACGGCGGTAGCACACCCGGGGGCACCGCGCTGGGTGGAGTTTCGGAGCTACGCAGCATGGTCACCACGGCGACGATGACCAGCAGGACGACTCCGGCCATGCTGAGCGCGGCGGCCCAAGCGAGGATGCGGCGGCGCTTGTTGCGCCGGGAGTTCGTGGTCATGGTCTCCTGCTAGCAGAGTCGGTTGGTCGCAGCTCGAACACGGTCAAGCGGCCGTCCCGCCCTCTGCTGCTTCCAATACACCGTACCGGCTCGGCGCGCGGCGCCGTCCGTCCTGGCAAACCGGTCCCGGGGTTAGCGGATGGCGCCCACGATGTCGCCGGACATGGCGCCCAGCTGTCCCGACCAAGAGCCCCAACTGTTGTCGCCGCCGGCCGGGAAGTCGAAGTGCCCGTTGTGCCCGCCGACGCTGCGGTATTGCTGGTAGAACTCGCGCGAACTGCCCATCGCGGCGCCCGCCTGGCCGATCATGGCGGCGTCGTCACCGGCCTGGGTGGTCGGGCTGTAGATCCAGACCCGGGTGTTGTTCTGGGCCAACAACGCGGCATGCACGTAGGGGTCGTGCCACTTCCAGCGGCCCAGTTGCGGTGCGCCCCACATGCCGTTGCCGTCGACGCCGCCGAATTGCTGCAGCCCGGCCAGGATCGCGCCGTTGTAGTTGGTGCTCGAGGGGTAGACGAACCCGGACAGCGAACCGGCGAATCCGAAGCGGTCGGGGTGGAAGGCCGCCAGCGCCAGCGCGCCGTAGCCGCCCTGCGAGGCGCCGACGGCGCCGTGACCGCCGGGCGCCAGGCCCTTGTTGGCCGCCAGCCAGTCGGGCAGTTCGCTGGACAGGAAGGTGTCCCACTGCTTGCTACCGTCCTGCTCCCAGTTGGTATACATGCTCCACGCACCGCCGGCGGGGGCCACCACCGAGATGCCCTTGCCGGCCAAGGTGTTCATCGCGTTCCCGGCAGTCACCCAGTTGCTGACGTCGGGTGCCGCGTTGAAGGCGTCCAGCAGGTACACGGCGTGCGGCCCGCCGCCCAAGAAAGCCACCGGGATGTCGCGGCCCATGGCCGCCGAGGGCACCATCAGGCTTTCGTATCCCGCCGCCCTGACTTTGCCGACGATTCCGGTCGGCTGCATCACCAAGGCCAGCCCGGCCGCCAGTACTGCCACGCAGAGCACCCGGAGAACCGCTGGCAAACCCCGCACGACCGTCATGTCCACCCTCCATCGTGTAGTCGCTGTGTTTGCACAGTAACCAGCGCCGCAGTACGGCCGACCCGCAGGGTAGTGAAACACGTCACACTGCCGGAAAAGAACAGCGGCGGGAACCCCTAAGAGTCCCCGCCGCTGTTGCCGTGCTGCGTGTTTAGGTGCCCTGGGTGGAACCAGCGGCGGCTGCCGCGGTGGCCGGCCCAGCACCCGGGGTCGCGCCGAGCGCCGACTGCAGGTCGGGCAGCATGGCGTGCAGCTGCGCGCCCCAGTACGGCCAGTCGTGCGTGCCGTTGGCATCGAAGTTCCACACCGCGTTGTGGCCGCCGGCCTGGTTGTAGGCGTCCTGGAACTTCAAGTTGCTGGTCCGCACGAAGCCCTCGAGGAACTTGGCGGGCAGGTTGTCGCCACCGAGGTCTGACGGCTTGCCGTTACCGCAGTACACCCAGATGCGGGTGTTGTTCGCGACCAGCTTGCCGACCTGCAACGACGGGTCGTTGCGCTGCCACGCCGGGTCGCTGGACGGGCCCCACATGTCGGCGGCCTTGTAGCCACCGGCGTCACCCATAGCCAGGCCGATCAGCGACGGCCCCATCCCCTGCGACGGGTCCAGCAGCGCCGACAGCGAGCCGGCGTACGGGAACTGCTCGGGGTGGTAGGCGGCCAGGATCAACGCCGACGAGCCCGCCATCGACAGACCGACAGCCGCGCTGCCGGTCGGCTTGACCTGCTTCTGCGCCGACAGGTACTGCGGCAGCTCGCTGGTCAGGAAGGTTTCCCACTTGTAGGTGGTGCAGCCGGCCTTACCGCAGGCGGGCTTGTACCAGTCGGAGTAGAAACTCGACTGGCCGCCGACGGGCATGACCACCGAGATGCCCGACTGGTTGTACCACTCGAACGCCGGGGTGTTGATGTCCCAGCCGTTGAAGTCGTCCTGCGCACGCATGCCGTCGAGCAGGTACAGCGCCGGCGAGTTAGCGCCACCGCTCTGGAATTGGATCTTGATGTCCCGGCCCATGGCCGCCGACGGAACTTGCAGGTACTCCACCGGCAGACCGGGGCGCGAGAACGCCCCAGCGGTTGCCGAGCCCCCCACAACGCCGATCAGACCCGACAGCAGGGCCGCGCCTGCGGCACCCACCACGAGTCGGCGTGGCATACGTGCCACGGCGTCGCGAAACCTGTCAACAAGCGTCATCCTTGCTTCCTCATCTTTTCGGCGCGGCCTTCAGCAGAACGCGTCGTCGATTGGTTCGGACTGCATGCGCAATGGGCGCGGCAGTACTGAAGTAGTGAACCACACGATCCGGCGGGGGCTCTCATCGAGGAGACTCCGCAAACCGTCTGCCGGCGGAGTTTTCGTCGGCTTTTACCGGCCCACGGACCGAGAAAAACGGACGTTTACGCATGTGCCGGGCGGTGTTCGCGCACAGGTCGGCGCCCAGATGTGAATTTGCTGTCAGCGTGGGTCACACGAAAAATTGAGATTGGTTCGTGATCTGTGAGATTTATCCCCGCAATATCACTGTCGCGATCACTGTCGCGGTGGCGGGGGAATCGCTTCGGGCACCGGCAGGCCACACCGAGCGAGTTCATAGCGCGGCACCCGATCGATCCGATAGGCGGTGAATTCGAAGGAGTGCAAGAAGTTTGAGACGAACCGATGCAACGTCATCGGAGCGCGCACCGCGGCCAGCACGGCCTTGGTCTCCGGGCACTGCAGAGCCGCCACCGCCTGAGCAACCCAATTCACGTCCAGATAGCCCGGCACACCCGGGTACACCTTCACCCATGGTCCGTCGGCGATCACCCAGTCGGGGAACAGGTTCTTGTCGTGCCCGATCCGCCCGTGCTCCAGACGCTGGGTGTGCTGAGCGAGCGGGTTGGCCAAGCCGATCTGGTCGATCACCCGGACGTCGAGCCCGACGTTCATGCCCAGCATGCCCAAGTTCGTGAAAAACACTGCGTGCTGCGGCTTTTGCGGTGGTTTGCCATCCGGGGACGGCAGCATGGGAACCAGATCCCACTGCGTGTAGTTGCCGGATGGCAACAGCAGCGCCCCGTCCGGCGTGTTGTCCAGCGCGGTCAGCACGGCGGCCATCCGCGGGTAGTCCAGGTAGTCCTCGGCGGTCAACGGGTGGGCGTGCCCGGTCGCTTGGGCGTAGAAACGCCGCTCGTCGACGATGCCGGTGTAGGTGACGTGGGTGGCGTCGTAGCCCATCCCCGGCGAGTTTGCTGCCCACAGCGACCAGCCCGCCAGACCCAGCCACAGTAGGCCGGCCGCACCGGCCACCCAGTACCCCGTCTCGCGCGAGTAATCCTGTCCGTCGGGAACCAGCACCGGCACCACGGCGACCGGTGCCAGCAAACAAAACAGCGGCGCCAACAGCACGCGTGCATGCATGAAATCGCCGCCCTGTCGCGTCCAGTACAGCGCCTGCAGTAGGCCACTCACCAAGACGAAGGCGACCACGGCCGGCGGGCTCTGGACGCGGCGGGCCAGCCGGCCGTAATTGGGCGCCAGCATCGGGCGCAGAAACGAGGGCCGGCGCCGCGCTGCCATCACGATCAATCCCAGCGGCACCAGCAGCAGCACCGGTAGCCACACGACGTAGGGATGAACGAAGTTGGACAGATAGATCATGCCCTGCGACCACTTGTCACCTGCGGCGTCCTTGGCCAGCGCGGTGCCGGGCACGAGCAGCCCGTAGTAGCCCATCCGGAAGATCTGGTACCCCACCGGAAGCAGTCCGCCGGCCACCACGATCAGCAGCCGGCGGCGCCAGGTTCGGGCCGCCGTCAGCATCATGATCAGCGCCAGGCCACCCATCAGCGCCAGCTCGGGACGCACCAGCACACTGAACCCGGCGACGAAGGCCAGCGCCCCGACGAACAGGTCGCTGTCGGGCCGGTTGCGCACCGGCTGGGACCAGCACACCATCATCCACCACAGCAACCCCAAATACGCTAGCGTCAGGCCGTTTTCCAGGCCGGAGGTGGCAAAGTCACGCGCCGGCGGCAGGGCGATGTACACCAACGCCCCGGCGGGCAACATGATCGCGCGGCGACCCCGCAGGCTGGGGGCGTAAAGTCGGCCGGCGCCCAGCATCAGCAGCACCACACCGGCGACCGACAGCGCCAGGGCCAATGCCAGTGCGACGTATTCCAGCCGCAGCGGGCCGCCGACCCAGCCCCCCGCGTACATCAGGTACGTCCAGGCCGTCGAGGTGTTCGCCTCCACCCGCTCACCCTGGTTGAACACCGGCCCATTACCGGCCAACAAGTTGCGCACGGTGCGCAGCACGATCAGTCCGTCGTCGGCGATCCAGCGCCGCTGCCACGCACCCCACCCGAACAGCGCGGCGACCACCGCCACGCTGATCCACAGGCTGGCCCGAACCACGGTGTCGTACGGGAACGGCGACCGGCCACGCCGCCTGCCCCCCGCCCGGCGGCGCATCACCTCACGCTTGATGGCCTCCAGGCCGGGACTAGCCGAAGGCAACCGCGGCACCAACCGTTGCGATCCACGCCAGGAACAGCAGCTGCAACACCCGGTCGCGCAGCGCGATGTCTTCGGGCTCGCCGGCCAGTCCGCCGTCGACGTCGACGGCGTAGCGCAGGATCGCGATCGTGAACGGGACCATCGACACGGCAAACCAGGAACCCGAATAGCGGTCCCGCTCGAAGGCCCACAGGCCGTAACACATCACCACCGCGGTTGCCGACAGGGTCCAGACGAACCGTAAATAGGTGCTGGTGTAGCTCTCAAGCGATTTGCGAATGGCCGCTCCGGTCCGCTCGGCCAGCTGCAATTCGGCATAGCGTTTACCGGCCACCATGAACAGCGACGCGAACGCCGCGGTCAGCAGAAACCACTGGGACAGCGGGATATCGGTGGCCGCGCCACCGGCGATGGCCCGCAGCAAATACGCCGACGACACGATGCAAATGTCCATCACCGCTTGGTGTTTCAGCCCGAAGCAGTAGCCCAGTTGCATCGCGATGTAGACGGCCATCACCACGGCGAGGTTGGGGGTGAGCCACCACGACAGTGCCAGCGACGCCGTTCCCAGCACCGCCGCCAACACATAGGCCAGCCATTCCGGCACCACACCGGCCGCGATCGGCCGGAACCGCTTGATCGGATGCTCGCGGTCGGCCTCGACGTCGCGGACGTCGTTGATCAGATAGATCGCCGACGCGGCCAGGCTGAACACGACGAACGCCACGCCCACCTTGGTCGCCACTTCGGCGTAGTCGTAGCGGACGCCGCGGCCGGCCGCGGCCACCGGTGCGGCCACCACCAACACGTTCTTGACCCACTGGCGCGGGCGCATCGCCTTGATCACTCCGGTGATCAGGTTCGCCGGCGGCCGTGCGGTCACCACCTCTTCGCTCATCTCGGACACACCTATCTCGACTTCCTATCGAGCCAGAGTGCAAGGCGTGCGACGGCGGCGCCGAGCGCCACGCCGAAAGCGACATCGCTGGGATAGTGCACGCCCAGCAGTATCCGCGACAGCGCCATCGGCGGCACCAGTACCGCCGCGCTCAGTCCCCGCGGCAGTCCGGCGGCCCGTCCCATCAGCAGCGCCGCGGCCGTGGTCGAGGTGGCATGCGCGGACGGGAAGCTCAGTTGGCTGGGGGTGCCGACGTTGACCTGGACGGCCGGGTGATGCGGGCGCCTGCGGCGCACCGCCCGCTTGATCAGCACCGCGGCCGCGTGCGCGGTGAATGCGCCGCCCCCGGCGATCAGCCAGTCGCGGCGCCGCACCGGCGCCACTACCGCGCCGAACACCGCGAGGATCAGCCAGCCGAGGCTGTGCTCGCCGAAGTGCGACATCGAGCGGGCCACGGCCAGCGCGCCGGGCCGGTCGGCCAACGCCGATTGCACGGCCACCAGCACGGCCACCTCGCCGGTCGGCGCCTGGACTGCGGGTTCACCCATGCTGTGCTGCGGGCAGCAACGCCGTCTCCCACTTCTGCTTGCTGGACAGCACCGGCAGTGCCCCGCGGTAAATCCGGCGCATCTCGTCGAACCGGCGCAGCAGCTGACGTTGGCGGCGCAGCGACTGCAACAGCAAGGTGAACATCTTGCGGCGATCGCGCTGCCGGTAGACCACCCCGCATCCGTCGGCCGTGGTGACGGTGACGCCGTCGACCGTGCACAGCCGGAACCAACGCGCGTCCTGGGTCGGCACGTTGTACTCCGGACGCCGGTGGCTCTCGGGGTCGGCGGCCGTGAGGTTGTGCAGGATTCCCCGGGCCAGCCGGTAGCCGATCGACACGGGATTCACCGGCGGCTTCATCGCCCTGGTTTTGTCCCGCGGCGGCGGCAGCTCGCTGGCCGCCGGCAGCACGACGGCGTCCGGGTACTCCTTACGCAACCGGTGCACTTCCGGCAGCGCTGATTCCAGGATCGAGAAGATGTGCTCCGGGCCGGCCAGAAAGTCGTCGATGGCCCGGTTCTGGATAGCTACGGTCGAATATTCAAGGCAAGCAAGGTGTTTGAGTGTGGCCTTGAGATGGCTGCGGACCAGTCCGGTGATGTCGCCGTCCCAGTGCAGGGCCGCGACCACCAGCCGGTTGCGCAGGTGGTAGTAGGCCTGCCAGTC
Source organism: Mycobacterium simiae (assembly GCF_010727605.1). Classification (NCBI taxonomy): domain Bacteria; kingdom Bacillati; phylum Actinomycetota; class Actinomycetes; order Mycobacteriales; family Mycobacteriaceae; genus Mycobacterium; species Mycobacterium simiae. The sequence goes on along the minus strand of NZ_AP022568.1, from coordinate 2,760,275 downwards.
GATCGCGTCGTCTTTGTCACTCCACGCCATGTGCCAGATCGCCGCACCGGGCAGGGTCACGGTTGGGTAGCCGTGTTCGCCGGCGCGCAGACCGTACTCGGCGTCGTCCCATTTGATGAACAGCGGCAGCGGCTGGCCGAGCTCCTCGGCGACCTGTCGCGGGATCATGCACGTCCACCAACCGTTGAAGTCGACGTCGATGCGCCGGTGCAGCAGGGCGCTGCGTTCGTTCTTGTCCCCCAACGGGAATTCGGCGAAGTTGTGGTCGTATTCGGCGTGCGGCGCGGCGGTCCACATGAAGTTCGACTGGTCGACGACCTCGCCCATGATGTGCAGGTGCGAGGGCTCCTGCAGGTTGAGCATCTGGCCACCGATCAGCATCGGCGACTTGGCGAAGCGGCTCAGGGCCAGCACCCGCAAGATCGAGTCCGGCTCGATGCGGATGTCATCGTCCATGAACAGAATCTGGTCGCAGTCAGTATTTTTCAGCGCCTCGTACATCACCCTGCTGTAGCCGCCGGACCCACCGAGGTTGGGCTGGTCGTGAATGGAGAGCCGGTTACCCAGGCCCGCGGCCGCCGCCGCGAAATCGGGGTGATCGCGCACCTTGCGGACCCCTTGGTCCGGCACGATCACCGCGCCGATTACCGCGTCCACCAAGGGGTCTGCGGTGAGATCGGCCAGCGCGTTGACGCAGTCGGCGGGACGATTGAAGGTGGGGATGCCGACGGCGACGTTGGCCGTGCCGGGGGCGGGCTCGCTCGCATACCAACCCCCGCTGCGCAGGGTGACCTCGGTGTCGGTGGTGATGTCGAACCAGATCCAACCGCCGTCCTCGAATGGCTTGAGCGGCACCTCGATTTCGACGACGGCGGGCTGTTCGTCGGTGCCGACGAACTGGCGGCCTTCCACCGATATCCGCACCCCGGTGGCTTTGGTGCGATACACGTCCAGGCGCCCAGTTCCGGTCACCTCGACCCGCAACACCACCGATGCGCAAATCGACCAGCGCCGCCAGTAACTGGCCGGAAAAGCGTTGAAGTAGGTGGCGAACGACACCTCGGATTCCTTGCCGATCTCCAGCGAGGTGCGGCTAGTCGCGTGCGCGCGCCGCGCGTTGGTGGTCGACTCCTCCAGGTACAGCTTGCGGACGTCGAGCGGTTCACCCGGTCGCGGCAAGATGATGCGAGACAGCAAGCTCACGGCAGTCATTGGGCGCCACTCCTCATCGTGCGTCGCTGTGCAGCGTCGTGGGCGCACATCAACGCGCGCCTTCGTCTTTGGTCCCGGCGGAGTCCTCGTCCTGGGTCAACGATGCGCCGTCACCCAGGTGCGGCGCCAGGACGTTGTCGTACATGTTCAGTGCGCTGGCGATCGCCATGTGCATGTCCAAGTATTGATAAGTCCCTAGGCGACCGCCGAAAAGCACCTTGGCAGAAGCGGTTTCGGACTTCGCCCGGGCTCGGTAGGCGGCCAGCAGGGCCCGGTCGGCCTCGGTGTTGATCGGGTAGTAGGGCTCGTCGTCGTCGGCGGCGAACCGCGAGTACTCCCGCATGATCACCGTCTTGTCGGTCGGGTAGTCGCGCTCGACGTGGAAGTGCCGGAACTCGTGGATGCGCGTGTAGGGCACGTCGAGGTCGTTGTAGTTCATCACCGGGGTGCCCTGGAAGTCCCCGGTCGGCAGCACTTCCAGCTCGAAGTCCAGGGTGCGCCAGCCCAGGCGCCCCTCGGCGTAGTCGAAGTAGCGGTCCAGCGGGCCGGTGTAGACCACCGGGGCGTCGGGGCTGTCGGCGCGAAGCTGGTCGCGGACGTCGAACCAGTCGGTGTTCAGCCGGACCTCGATGCGCTCGTCGGCGGCCATGTTTTCCAGCCACGCCGTGTACCCGTTGACCGGAAGGCCCTCGTAGGTGTCGTTGAAATATCGGTTGTCGAAGGTGTACCGCACCGGCAGCCGGGTGATGTTGGCCGCGGGCAGCTCCCGCGGATCGGTCTGCCACTGCTTGGCGGTGTAACCCTTGACGAACGCTTCGTAGAGCGGCCGACCGATCAGCGAGATGGCCTTCTCTTCGAGGTTCTGCGCGTCGGCGGTGTCGATCTCGGCAGCCTGCTCCGCGATCAACTGCCGGGCCTGGTCGGGGGTGAAGTATTTGCCGAAGAATTGCGACACCAGGCCCAGGCCCATCGGGAATTGGTAGGCCTGCCCGTTGTGCATCGCGTACACCCGGTGCTGGTAGTTGGTGAAGTCGGTGAACTGGCGCACGTAGTCCCAGACCCTCTTGTTGGAGGTGTGGAACAGGTGCGCGCCGTACTTGTGGACCTCGATGCCAGTCTGCGGCTCGGCTTCGGAGTAGGCGTTGCCACCAATGTGTGGGCGCCGCTCCACGACGAGCACGCGCTTCCCGAGTTGGCTTGCCACGCGCTCGGCGATGGTGAGGCCGAAGAAACCGGAGCCGACGACGAGGAGGTCAAAACGAGCGGTCATCGGTTGCTTAGGGTATCGGACCCCGCGGGGCTACCCCATCCGGCGAGCCGGAAGGACCGGGGTTAGAGCACGTAAAAAGTGGTTTGCAGTGATTCGAATCGCACGTAACGCGCAGGGTCGCAAAAACCTCACGATTCAATATCGCCACTCTAGTAACAGCCTTCTCACTCGTACCATCAATTCTGTGTGGTTCCCACCGGAACGGACCGGCCGGGCGCCCCAACACAACCGATAGATTGAGGAGACTTCCGTGCCGAATCGACGCCGTCGCAAGCTCTCGACAGCCATGAGCGCGGTCGCCGCCCTGGCAGTGGCGAGTCCTTGCGCGTACTTCCTGGTTTACGAATCGACCGCCGCCAGCAAGCCGGTGGAGCATCACGAGTTCAAGCAGGCCGCAGTCATGACCGACCTGCCGGGTGAGCTCATGGGAGCGCTCACCCAGGGTCTGTCCTCGTTCGGGATCAACCTCCCGCCGGTGCCCGCCTTGGGTGGTGCCGGGACCACCGGCCTCACCAGCCCTGGGCTGGGTTCTCCCGGCTTGGGGACCACCGGTTTGACCAGCCCGGGCTTGACCAGTCCCGGCCTGACCAGCCCCGGGCTGGGAACGCCTGGCTTGGGCACCCCCGGGGTGGCGAATCCGGGCCTGACCAGTCCCGGCCTCACCAGTCCTGGCTTGACGAGCCCCGGTCTGACGCCGGGTGCCACGGGCCTGACCAGCCCGGGCGCGCTGCCGCAGCCCGGTGTGCCGACCCCTGGCTTGCCGACGACGCCCGCAGCAGGACTGAACCCGGCGCTGACCAGCCCGGCCGGACTGACCCCCGGCGTGGGTACCCCCGGCGAAGTGCCGATCAGTGCTCCGCTGGACCCGGGTGTCGACGGTACCTATCCGATCCTGGGTGACCCGTCGACGCTGGGCGGCACCTCACCGATCGGCGGTGCGGGCAGTGGCAGCGGCGGTGGTGGCGGACTCGTCAACGACGTGATGCAGGCCGCCAACCAGCTGGGTGCGGGGCAGGCCATCGACCTGCTCAAGGGCCTGGTGATGCCGGCCATCGCGCAGGCCCAGCAAGGTGGTGCGGCCCTGCCCGGTGCCGCGGGCGCCCTGCCGGGTGCCGCGGGCGCGTTGCCGGGTGCCGCTGGTGCGCTGCCGGGCGCGGCGGCCGCGCTGCCGCATGCGGCCGGTGCCCTCCCGGCGGCCGGTGCTGCCCTGCCCGCCGCGGGCGCTGCCCTGCCGGCGGCCGGTGCTGCGCTCCCGCCGGCGCTGCCTCCCGTCTAGAACCTTTGGGGGTTTTGTCACCTGACGGCACCGCAGAGTCACCACACTCTGCGGTGCCGTCGAACGTTCGGGCCAAGTCAGGGACACACCGACGACGTGTCGTCACATAAATAACACCAGAAACACAAGTAACATCAGCTGGTGTCGTCTCGTCGCCGCGCGCCCACGACGTTCCTCACTGCCGTCGCGGCCACGGTTGTGCTCGTGTCGACGGTGGCGGATCTGACCCGCGAGCACGGCAGGCTCACTACGGCGGTACCGACCCGCGACACCCAACTCGCCGAACAGCCACTGGTCGGGCTCACCGGCGGCGTCACGGTCCGCGAGCTCACCCAACCGACGCCGTTCTCCCTGGTCGCGTTGACCGGCGACCTGGCGGGCACGTCGACCCGGGTGCGCGCCAAGCACGCCGACGGCTCGTGGGGACCGTGGTATCAGACCGAGTACGAAACCGCGGCACCGGACAAGGCGTCCGCGGGCGACTCGCCCCAGCCCGGTCCCACCGAAGGACCCCGCAGCACCGACCCGCTGTTCGTCGGGACCACGACCACGGTGCAGATCGCGGTCACCCGCCCGCTCGACGCCGCGCCCACGCTGCCGCCCGTGCTCCCGAAACCGGACATCGACCTGGGCTACCGCCCCGCCTCCCGCGAACAGCCGTTCGGGCAGAACATCTCCGCCATCCTGATCTCCCCGCCCCAGGCCCCGGTCGACACGCAGTGGACGCCGCCATCCGGAGTCGTGATGCCCGGCCAGGCGCCCCCCATCATCAGCCGCGCGCAATGGGGCGCCGACGAGTCGCTGCGCTGCGGGGCCCCGCAATACGACAACGGGGTTCGCGCCGCCGTGATCCACCACACCGCCGGCAGCAACGACTATTCGCCGCTGGAATCGGCGGGCATCGTCAAGGCGATTTACACCTACCACAGCAAGACGCTGGGCTGGTGCGACATCGCCTACAACGCGCTGGTCGACAAGTACGGCCAGGTGTTCGAGGGCAGCGCCGGCGGGCTGACCAAGGCCGTCGAGGGCTTCCACACCGGCGGGTTCAACCGCAACACCTGGGGCGTGGCGATGATCGGCAACTTCGACGACGTACCGCCGACGCCGCTGCAGCTGCGCGCCGTCGGCCGGCTACTGGGCTGGCGCCTGGGCCTGGACGGCGTGGATCCCAAAGGCACGGTGACGCTGGAGTCCGCGGGCAGCCACTACACCACCTTCCCGGCGGGCGCCTTCGCCACGCTGCCCACCATCTTCACCCACCGCGACGTCGGCAACACCGATTGCCCCGGCAACGCCGCATATGCGTTGATGGACGAAATCCGGGATATCGCAGCCCATTTCAACGACCCACCGGAGGAACTGCTCCAGGCGTTGGCCGGTGGCGCGATTTATCAACGCTGGCAAGAACTCGGCGGGATGAACAGCGTGCTGGGTGCACCGACCTCGCCCGAGGACAACGCCGAAGGCGGTGCCCGCTACTCCACCTTCGCCAGGGGCGCCATGTACTGGTCGCCGGCCACCGGCGCACAGCCAGTCACCGGTGCGATCTATGACGCCTGGGCCGCCCAGAGCTACGAGCGCGGCCCGCTCGGCTTGCCGACCAGCGCCGAAATTCAAGAGCCGCTGCAGATCACCCAGAACTTCCAGCACGGAACGTTGAACTACATCCGTCTCACCGGCAGTGTCAACCAGGTGCTCGACGGCATCACGACACAACTCTCCGCGCAAGAACCGAGCGCCCCGGAAGTCCCGCCCGAACACTTCTCGTTGCCTACCCACCCCGACAGCTGACGCCTGACCGCAGCCGGCGCGGGTGCGTACTACTGTGCGATCTGTGCCCGAGACCCCGTACCTGAGCCTGGATCTCGCCCGGGTGCGGCAGAACTACCGGGCGCTGCGCGCCGCGTTGCCGGGAGCGCAAATCCGCTATGCGGTCAAGGCGAATCCGGCCGAACCGATCCTGCGGCTGCTGGCCGGCGAGGGCTGCGCTTTCGATGTCGCCTCAATCGGTGAGATCGAGACGTGCAGCGCGGCGGACATCAACGGCGCGAGGCTGACGTTCGGCAACACCATCAAGAAAGCGATCGACATGGCCCGGGCGCACGCACGCGGGGTTCGGCGATTCGCCTTCGATACCGAGCAGGGCTTGATCGACATTGCTGAACACGCCCCGGGCGCGGCGGTGGAATGCCGTATCGCAGCGAACTTCCCGGCGTCGGTGACGCCGTTCGGGCATAAGTTCGGCTGCGCGCCGCAAGCCGCGGCCCAGCTGTTGACACGTGCGGTTGCGCTGGGACTGCGCCCGGAGGGCATCTGCTTTCACGTCGGCTCGCAGCAATTGGATCCCGGCGCGTGGGCTCTCGGAATACAAAGTGCCGCATCCATATTCGACACCGTCGGGGAACTCACGACGCTCAACATCGGCGGCGGTTTCCCGGTCCGCTACGCGCTCGATGCGCCGCATCTCGACACCATCGCCGCGGCCATCACCGCCGCGCTGACACGGCATTTCGGCAGCCGACCACCCCAGCTCGCGGTGGAGCCCGGCCGGCTGCTGGTCGCCGCGGCGGGCACCATCACCTGCCAGGTGGTGGCGGTGCGCACCGGCACCGATACCCGGCGCTGGGTGTACCTCGACATCGGCCGCTACGGCGGCCTGGCCGAGACCGAGAACGAATACATCCGATACCAGCTGCGCACCGACCGCGACGGCGATCGGCTCGCCGACGCGGTCATCGCCGGACCGACCTGCGACGGCGACGACGTGCTGTACCGCAGCTATCCGTTGCCCGTCACCCTGGCCCCCGGTGACCGGGTCGAGATCCCGGGCACCGGCGCCTACACCGCCAGCTATGCCTCGGTGTCGTTCAACGGATTTCCAGCACTGCCAACATATTTCGCCGACACACCCGACGTCGCGCCGCGCCGGGAGATCGTCGAGCCGCTGGCCCCGGGATTGACGCGATGTTGGCGGATCACCGAGGTCATCTGCGACGTGGACACCGGTTTCCAGCATCTGGTTATCGGCCGTACCCAGCAAGGCGTCACACTATTCAGCGACGACGAACGGCAGAGTACCGAATTCAGCCAGCTCGTCTATCACGAAGCGCTGCTGGTTCCCGCCCTGCTGTTGGCCGGTGCGGTGACTCGGGTCCTCGTCATCGGCTCGGGCGAAGGGGTGGTCAGCCAGCTCGCCGTCGCGGCCGGTGCCGCCCGAGTCGATCACGTCGACATCGATCGCGACGCGGTGCGGCTGTGCGCACAACATCTGCCCTACGGCTACAACGCCGACGAATTGTACAGGGCCGAAAGGGGATTCGGCCCGATCGCGATGCATTATTGCGACGGCTGGGAGTTCGTGGAGCGCGCCGACGCATGCTACGACATTGTGGTCATCGACCTTCCCGACGAGCGAGTCGAACCCGCCCAGCACAATCGCCTCTACGACACGGCATTTTTGCAGCGCTGCCGCGACATTGGTCGCGTTGTGGTCACACAGGCCGGCTGCCCCACGCTGTGGCGCAACGAGTCACTACGCCTAGCGTGGCGACGCTTTCGTGAAACCTTCAGCACCGTAAGTTATTTCGGCAGCGACGAACACGAATGGTCATTTCTCTGCGGGCTGGCCGATGCCGCCGCCGATCCCGTCGCAATGATGGTGGCGCGCTTGCCGTCACTACCCTACCGGCCGCGCAGCATCGACGCCGACACCCTCCGAGCGGCCTGCGTGCCGCCGAAGAGCCTGCGCGCGGGCTAGATCGACCTGCGCGCGATGTCCTGCAGGATGGTCCTCATCTCGTCCCGAGTAGCCTTTCCCGACTCGCTTTCCGCCTTGGCCAGCCTGATCAGCAGCCACCCCGACAGGCCCACGAACCCGGCCAGCAGGGTCTGATAACCCTCGGGGCCCTCATCGAGGTAGCCCTTCGCCCGGCCGATCGCGAAATCCACGTTGTCCGGATCCGTCGTCCACGCCGTCATCACATCGACGGCCACGCGAAGCTGCTCACCCGCTTCAAACATGTTGGTGCATCAGAGGATTGCGACGGCAACCACGATGCCCAACGCGACCTGCGCGGCGGCCACCATGAGCGCCTCGTACTCGAATGCATCGGCATTGAACACCGCGTCCATGTCGATGCCAATCACCAACGTCGCGATCCGCATCATCACGACCTGAGCGACGATCCCGACCAGGCCGAACACTGCCGACCCCGCCAGTCCCTCGAGTAGTTTTCCGGACGACGAGTAGATGGCCAGCACCACGATCAACGCCATGCTCACCATGCCCGCGGCTGAAACGACGATCGCATTGGGCTTGCCGGCGCCCACCATCCGGCGCAGCGGGCCCGGGGTGGTCAGGTCGATGGCATAAAACCCGACCAGCATCAGGATCAGGCCGACCACCGCGTACAAGACGATGGCTCCCGCGCCCCGGCCGAGCACGGACCAGTAGCCGTGATCCCAATAACCCGGATTCAGCGCCACGATGGTTGTTGTCATCCTCGATCAACTCCGTTCACTTGCTCAGCAGTTCACTGCGGGGGAATCCGGTGTGGGACAAAGGCCGCGCCGTCGTCGGTGATCAATCCCGCGGTCTCGCGGATACCGAGACCGGCCGCCGAATCGCCGACGATCCAGGCCCCCAGCGCGGGGCGCATGTCGTCGAACTCCGGCAACGGGTCGAGCAACTGATACACGTAGCCCTCTTCGCCGTACACACCACCGGTCGCGGTCTCCAGACCGGCGCCCACGACGGTGATGTTCGCCCCCTCCCGGCCGAGCTTGGGTTTGCGTACGTACTCGGTCAGCTCGTGCGGATCATCGATGTAGGCGGGCAACAGGTTCGGATGTCCCGGATACATCTCCCACAGCACCGCCAGAATCGCCTTGTTCGACAGCAGGGTCTTCCATAGCGGTTCGATCCACGCCGTCTGCGGCAGGCTGGACACCACGTGTTTGCCGAAGTCGTCATCGAGCACCCACTCCCACGGGTAGAGCTTGAAGACCGCGTCGATCGGGGCCTCTTCCAAATCGACGAAACGCTCCAGGGCGGAGTCCCAGCCGAGGTCCTCGATCACCAGGCCCACGGTCTGAAAACCCGCCTCCGCCGCGGTTTCCTGCATATAGGTGGTGGTGATCTGATCCTCACCGGTGGCTTCCACCCCGGACCAGCTCAGGTGCAATTCGTCGCTGGGCAGCACATCCCGCAGCTGCTTCCAGCGGTCCACCAGTTGCTCGTGCAGTGAGTTCCACTGGTCATCGTCGGGAAAGACGTCCTTGAGCCAATACCATTGCAGGATCGCGGCTTCCAGCAGTGTCGTCGGGGTGTCGGCGTTGTACTCAAGCAGTACCGCCGGCCGGCGCCCGTCGTAACGCAAGTCGAAACGCCCGTAGACATGTGGGTCGGAGCGGCGCCACGACTCGGCGATGGGCTGCCAACTCCATTCCGGCAAACCGAAATCGGCGAACCGTTCCATCAACACCACCTGCTCGACGGCGTTCAGGCACATCGAGTGCAGCAGTTCGACATCGGCTTCCAGCGCCAAGATCTCGTCCATGTCGAACACGTAGTGGACCGATTCGTCCCAATACGGCCGAGCGCGGCCCCTCGCGTCGCGCGCGGGTGTCCCGTATACCAGCCCTTGGGATTCCACGATCGTCTGCCACTTCGGCCGTGGCTGGTGCCTGGCGCGCTTCACGATCCGCTGCTCTTACTCGATGAGCCACCAAGACCGCCGCGCGAGATGGTGGTTCCGGACTTCGTGGTGATGGTGGCGCCCTTGGGTGCGACGGTGGTGCCGCCGCTGGGCCGCGACCCTATCGTCCCGGAACTGCCGTAGTAGTACCGGTATTGGTGTCCACCGAAGAAGAAGAAGCCGTTGAGCCCCGCGGTGTGGCCGGTGCAGTAACTGTCCGGCACGATGATCGGCTGACCGCTCGGATCGTCCTGGACGCATTGCGCGGTGACGGTGGGCGAGGAAAACATCCAATACCCCAGGCCGGCCACCAAACCGACGACACCGACGCCCGCCGCGGCGCCGATCAATATCCGGCGCTGGCGGCGGCGCTTCTCCTCGGCTTCCAGCCGTGCCTGCTCCAGCGCCTTCTGCTTCTTGGCGTACTTGTCTCGCGCGCGCAGCTCGGCCGGTGTCGGAGGTCGCGGCTTGGTCGTCTGAGCATCCTGGAATTCCATGCTGCCGCCGGAGGAAAAGTCTTCGGACCCTTCCTCATGGGTCGGTTCCTCATCCGGCTCGGCCGGGTCGCCGGCGCTGGGCCGCGGTGTCGGCGACTTGTCGTCCGCCGGCTCGCCGCCCTTGGTCGGGTCTTCGTCGGATTCCACTACCGGTCCTTCGGCCCGGACCCCACGCCGCGCGCGGCATCGCCGCCGGTCAGGCGAGCGAACACCTGACGACAAGCGACGGGCCGGAAGGCGGGCACGCGGGCAGTCTGCCACATTTTGCTACGGCTGGGGCGGAGCTCGGCGGGGCTACCGCCACCGCTGGTCGCTAGCCCCACCAACGCTCCAGCACGCGTCCCACTCCGTCGTCGTTGTTACGCGCGGTCACCTCGTCGGCGGCGGCCAGCACGTCGGGATGTGCATTGCCCATCGCCACGCCGCGCCCGGCCCAGCGCAGCATCGGCAGATCATTGGGCATGTCACCGAACGCCACCACCTGGTCGCTGGCGATCTCCAGCGGCGCGGCCACCTCTTCGATGCCGGTGGCCTTGCTGATGCCCAGCGGCACGATCTCCACCAGCCCGTTGTTGGTGGAGTAGGTGATGTCTCCCTCGATGCCGACGTGTTTGGCGAGCTCGGCCGCCATGTCGGCGCTGCGGGCGCCGGCCTGCCGGATCAGCAGCTTGATCGCCGGCGCGCTGAGCAGGTCATCAATCGACACCTCGGTGTTGTCCGGGTTCAGCCACGCATGCTCGTAGCCCGGGGAACTGACGAACTGCGGCGTGGCGGTGTCGTGAGCGCTGCGACCGATGCGCTCCACCGCCAGACCGGCACCCGGGATGACACGCATCGCGAGCTCGGCTAATTCGGCCAAGGTGTCCACCGACAAGGTGCGCGCCGATACCACCCGATCGTGGGCCGGGTCGTAAACGACGGCGCCGTTGGCGCACACCGCCATCGGCGCGAATCCCAGCTCGTCGACGATGGGGCGTATCCACCGTGGCGGGCGCCCGGTTGCCACCACGAAGGTGGCGCCCGCGGCGACGGCGGAGCGCACGGCGTCGCGGGTGCGCGGAGTGATGGCCTCGCTGTCGTCGAACAGGGTGCCGTCGACATCGCACGCGATCAGCGCCGGCCTCGAAGTCGGCCCTGTCATCGAGGTGTCATCGAGCCGTCACTGAGCCGATCCGACCGTCAGCCGCACTCGTCAATGCCGTCCGCTTTGCGACTGTCCGGGCCGGGTCACCCCATCGGTTCCGTATTTCTGCACCCGCTGCTGCAATTCGGCCAGCCGGATCGCCTGCGAGTCATCCCGGGTCGGCGCGCTGCCGCCCAATCGCCGCGGCACCCAGAACTCGCCCTCGGGGTGCGGATACTCCTCTTGCACTTGGTACAGCAGCGCGTTCATGGCCTGGCGCAGCGTCACATTGAGCTGCTCGACCGTCCCGTGCGGCGGGATCGGCCGTCCCGCGGCCACGGTGATCGGAACCTTGTTGCGGAACACTTTCTTTGGATGATCCTTTGGCCAGATCCGGTGGGCCCCCCAGACGATCACCGGGATGATCGGCACCTGGGCTTCCAGCGCCATCCGCGCCGCCCCGGTCTTGAATTCCCGCAGCTCGAAACTGCGGCTGATGGTGGCCTCGGGATGCATGCCGATCAACTCGCCGGCACGCAGCCGCTGCACCGCCGCGGTCAGCGCGTCGTGGCCGTTGCGGCGGTCCACCGGAATGAGCCGGGCGTGCTTGATCACGTAGTCGACGGCCTTCACGTCGGCCATCTCGGCCTTGATCATGAAATACATCCGCCGGCCCCGCTCGCGCGCGGCGAACAGCGCCGGGAGCCAATCCAGGTAGCTGGTGTGGTTTTGCGCGAGCAACGCGCCACCCCGCTGTGGAATGTTCTCGAGTCCGCGGAACGTGAACTTGGTCCCGTTCATCGCGACAAGTGAGGGAACGACTAATTCCCCGAACCGATAGAACGGCTCTGCCATCTCTTCTCCTTCGCCCCCTAAGGCTACTGGCGCGGGCCCCGGTTTGCCGCCCTGGCCGCGGCCTCGTCGGCCTCGATCCGAGCCGCGCCGGTCAACGTCGGCGCTCCGCCGCCGAGCCGATGCGGCACCCAGTATTCTCCCGCGGGGTGCGGGTAGTCCCGCTGCGCCGCGTGCAACAGCTTGGTCATCGATGCGCGCAGCGCGTCATCGGTGCGCGCGACGTCGTCCTCGGCCCGCAGCGGCGGGCCCACGAGGACGGTGATCGGGATGTGGTGGCGGCCTAGGCGTCGGGGATGGTCCTTGGTCCAGATTCGTTGCGCGCCCCAGACGATGACCGGGACGATCGGCACGTCGGCCTCACGTGCCATGCGTGCGGCGCCGGTCTTGAACTCCTTGAGCTCGAAGCTGCGGCTGATCGTGGCCTCCGGATAAACCCCGACGAGTTCGCCCGCGCGTAGCCGTTCCACCGCCTCCGCGTAGGCACTCGCGCCGGCTTTCCTGTCCACCGGGATAGTGCCAGTGCGCTTGATGAGCGAGTTGACCACTCTGACTTGCTGCATCTCGGCCTTGATCATGAATCGCAGCCGGCGGTTGCGCCGGCGCATGGCCAACCCGGCCGGCAGCCAGTCGACGTAGCTGGTGTGGTTGATCGCGACCACCGCCCCGCCGCGTTCGGGAATGTGCTCGATTCCGCCGTAGGTGATTTTGGTTCCGGTGGCCAACACCGCCAGCTGGGCCAGTATCTCGAGGGTGCGGTAGGTCGGCTCCACCATCGGCGACTACTCCGGCGCCCCCGCGGCTTGGGCGCGCCGGGCCGCCCGCGCGGCCGCTTCCTCGGCGTCCAGCCGGGCGGCCTCGGCCAGCGACGGGGCACCGCCGCCCAGCCGGTGCGGCACCCAGAACTCGCCGGCCGGGTGCGGTCCGTACTGCTCTTGGGCTCGTTCCAGCAGATGCTGCATGCGCGAGTGCAGCAGGCCGCGTAACTCCGGCACCTCCAGCGTCGGTTCGATCGGTTCGCCGACGAGCACGGTGATCGGCACCTTGGGCCGGATCAGCTTCCTGGGGTGCCCCTTGGTCCAGATCCGCTGGGCGCCCCACACGATGTGCGGAATGATCGGCACGCCGGCCTCGACGGCCATGCGTGCGGCGCCGCTCTTGCATTCCTTGATCTCGAAGCTGCGGCTGATGGTCGCTTCGGGGTAGACGCCGACGAGTTCGCCGTCCTTGAGGTTTCTGACCGCGGCCTCGTAGGAGGCGGCGCCGTCCTGCCGATCCACCGAAATGTGACGCAGACTGCGCATCAGCGGTCCGGTGACCTTGCTGTCGAATACCTCTTGCTTGGCCATGAACCGCACTTTGCGGCCGAGGCCCTGTTGGTAGGCCGGCAGCCCGGCAAAGGTGAAGTCGAGGTAGCCGGTGTGGTTGATCGCGATGACCGCGCCGCCGGTGGCCGGCAAATTCTCCACGCCCGAGACGGTGATCTTCAGCCCCTGAAGCCGCCAGATCGTGCGAGCGAGGAAGATGACAGTCCCGTATACCGGTTCCACAGGTTCTTAGCGTAGTGCTACCACCGGCGCGCCGGCGAAAGTGGGGAAAACAGACCACCGGCCGGATCGGTCACCGCCGGTGCCGGTACCGGGCCGGCGGTGACGCCGCACGGTAAGCTGCAAGCAATTCCCGAACCCTCTTGAAAGGCATTTGTGCAGGTCACGAGCGTAGGCCACGCCGGATTTCTGATCCGGACCCGGGCAGGCAGCATTTTGTGCGACCCCTGGGTCAACCCGGCCTACTTTGCCTCCTGGTTTCCGTTCCCGGACAACTCGGGCCTGGACTGGGACGCGTTGGGCGACTGTGACTACTTGTACGTCTCGCACCTGCACAAGGATCACTTCGACGCCAGGCTGCTGCGGGACCACGTCAACAAGGACGCGGTAGTACTGCTACCCGACTTTCCGGTCCCCGACCTTCGGAATGCGCTGCAGGAGTTAGGGTTCTGGCGCTTCTTCGAGACCAGCGATTCGGTCAAACACCGGTTGGACGGGCCCCAGGGTGGGCTGGACGTCATGATCATTGCGCTCCGGGCGCCTGCCGACGGACCCATCGGCGACTCGGCTTTGGTCGTATCCGACGGCCGGACAACGGTTTTCAACATGAACGATGCCCGGCCGGTCGACTTGGAGATGCTGGGAACCGAGTTCGGGCACATCGACGTGCACCTGCTGCAGTACTCCGGTGCGATCTGGTACCCGATGGTCTACGACATGCCCGCCCGGGCCAAAGAATCGTTCGGTACCCAGAAACGGCAGCGTCAGATGGACCGCGCCCGTCAATACATCGCGCAGGTGGACGCGACCTGGGTGGTTCCGTCAGCGGGCCCGCCGTGTTTCCTGGATCCAGAGCTGCGTCACCTTAACGACGACCACGGGGACCCGGCCAACATCTTCCCCGATCAAATGGTTTTCCTCGATCAAATGCGCCGTCACGGGCACGATCGCGGCCTGCTGATGATGCCCGGCTCAGTGGCGGATTTCGCTGGCAAGCAACTGAATTCGCTGCAGCATCCGCTGCCCCTCGACGAGGTGGAGGCGATCTTCACCACCGGTAAGGCCACCTACATCGCCGATTATGCCGAGCGCATGGCGCCGGTTCTGGCCGCCGAGCGGCGAAGCTGGGCACCCGCCACGGGCGAGCCGCTGCTGGAACCGATCCGGGCGTTGTTCGAGCCGATCATGCTGCAAAGCGACGAGATCTGCGACGGCATCGGCTACCCCGTCGAACTGGTGATCGGCCCGGAGACCGTGATCTTGGACTTCCCGAAACGAACAGTGCGCGAACGGATCGCTCACGAAAAGGTCCGCTACGGGTTTGAGATAGCACCGGAGTTGGTCCGCACGGTGTTGCGAGATCGCGAACCGGATTGGGTCAACACCATCTTTTTGTCCACGCGGTTCCGGGCCTGGCGGGTCGGCGGCTACAACGAATACCTGTACACCTTCTTCAAGTGTCTTACCGATGAACGGATCGCGTACGCCGACGGCTGGTTCGCGGAATCCCACGACGATTCCGCGTCGATCACTCTGGATGGCTGGGAGATTCAGCGTCGTTGTCCGCACCTCAAGGCGGATCTGTCGAAGTTTGGTGTGGTAGAAGGCAATACACTGACGTGCAATCTGCACGGCTGGCAGTGGCGACTGGAAGATGGTCGCTGCCTGACCACCCGCGGTCACCAGCTGCGAAGCCGTCGTACATGAGCAAGACCTACGACGACGGCGTGGTTCAGCTTGACCGCACGGCGATCACGTTGCGGCGGTATCACTTTCCGGAAGGCACGTCGAAGATCATCGCGCTGGACGCGATCCGCGGATACAAGGCGCAGCCGCTCGGCTGGTTCACCGCCCGCTTCACCTTCTGGGGCGGTACTGACCCGCGTTATTGGCTGCCGCTGGACTTGCACCGGCCCCTCAAGTCGCGATTGATCATCCTGGATGTGCCGGGGACCCGGCCCAGCCCGGCGTTCACCCCAGGACGTCCGGACGAGTTCATCGCGCTGTTCGACGAGCTGCTGGCGCGTTAACGGTCGTCGAGGGCAGCGCGGGCGGCGTTGTATCCCGGGGTGAAGGTGATGCCCGGACCGCCGTGGCAGCCCGCACTGCCCAGGTACAGGCCCTTGATCGGGATAGGCTGGCCGAGAAAGCCTTTCGGGCCGGGCCTGTTGGGACCGATCTGGTTCGCGTTCAACAGCCCGTGGCAGTAGTCGCCGCCGGGTGCGCCGAACATCACACCCATGTGCCGGGGTGTGAATGTGGTGTGCCGGATGATGCTGCGTTCGAAGTTCGGTGCGAGCCGGGTGATCTTGTCGATTACGCGTTGGCCCATCTCCATCTTGGCCTGCCCGTAATCGACCTCGCCCTCGATCGGGAAGAACAGGGCGAAGGCCGACGCGGCGTGCTTACCCGGCGGGGCCAGGTCCGGATCGTTCTGCGAGGGAATCTGCAAGACCACCGTCGGGTTCGCCGGGACGATCCCGCGCCGAGCGTCCTCCCACTGCTGCTGCACCTCCTCCGGTGTGCAGAACAGCCCGATCGACGCCTGCATCGCCGGATCGTTGAGGGCCTCGTAGGGCGGGGCGAAGGCGGGGGCCTCGCTCAGTGCGAAGTGCATCTGCAGGTAGCTGCCGCGATGGTCGATGCGGGCATAACGCTCGCGCAGGTCAGACGGCAACGCGGCGGGATCGATCAGCTCGTTGAGCGTGAGGTCCGGGGCGATCCCCGAGACCACGATGGGGGCCGTCAGCGTCTCGCCGGCTTCGGTGCGCACACCGGTCACCTGCCCGTCGTTGATCAAGATCTCGGTCACCTTGGTGCGCAACCGGAGTTCGCCGCCGTGGCTGACCAGCAGGTCGCACAGATGCGAGGTGAGTGCGCCGATGCCGCCGCGCAGCTTCTTCATCTGCATGGTGTCGCCGTCGGGAACGCCGAGCCCGAACGCGAGCGCGGCGGCGCTGCCCGGGGTGGCGGGGCCCCGATACAGCGTGTTGACCGCCAACACCGTCATCGACCCGCGCAGCGCACCGTGCTTTTCGCGGTCCGGGAGATAACGGTCCAGCACGTCGGTCACCGAAGCGAACAGCATGTCGTCAATTGCCGAGCGTTCGAATTCGCTGGTGGCGCAGGCGTACATTTCGTCGATGCTCTTGGGCGGTGTCCCGGCCTCGAATCGGCCCAGGGCGCGAGTCGGGCCTTGGCTCCAGGCCATCAGGCCCGCCATCCCGTTGACGGCGTCGGCGCCGTGCACCTCGTTGAGGTGGGTGAACAGCTTGATGGGATCGCTGTATTGCACCAGCGGGTCGTCGCCGACACCGCGCACCGCCACCGACATCACGTCGAGGTCGATGGTCGGCAGGGTGTCCAGGCCCAGCTCGTCGACCACCACCTGAGACGTCGGGAATTGCACCGAGCCGGCGATCTCGAACTGGTAGCCGTCGAAAAGCTCGACGGTGGAAGCCATTCCGCCGGCGTAGAGCTTCGGATCCAGGCACACCGTTCGCAGTCCCGCCTTTTGCAACAGGACCGCGGCGGTCAGCCCGTTGTGCCCGGCACCGATAACTATCGCGTCAAAGTCAGTCATGTCCTGCCCTCCGCAAAGGAGGCTCGCACGACCGCAAAGTTTTGTCAATTATGACGAAACTTTGCGGTCCGTTGCCGTCCGCCAGGTATCGGTAATTCCCACCCGCAGCGCCTCCAAGGCGACATGGCACAACCGCGCGAGTTCCCCGAGCGACCGGTCGTCGCCGGTCATCCATACCTCCATCGCGCCGAAAACCGCGGCCGCGACGCAGTGTGCGGTCACCGCGATGCGGACCTGATCGTCGGCCGTGCGAGCAGTGCCGTTCACGATCTGGGTGCGCCGCTGCAACTGTGTGGCAATGGCATCTGCGAAGTCGGCCTGCACCTCCCGGATATGCCGGACGATGCGGACCGGGTCCAGTTCGTCCTGGCGCAGCGCGGCGATTTTGGCTACCGCGTCAACGTCATACGGGAACGAGAAGACGGCGGCCTGTACCGAATCGATGATCGCCTCGTCGGCCGGTCGAGCATCCAGGGCGGCGCGGAACCAATGCAGCCCGGTGTAGTCGGCAAACAGCAGGTCATGCTTGGAACTGAAGTGCCGGTAGAACGTGCGCAGCGACACTCCCGCATCGGCCGCGATCTGTTCGGCCGAAGTGTCCTCCACGCCCTGGGCCAGGAATCGCACCAGGGCCGCTTGCCGCAATGCCTCGCGCGTCCGTTCGCTGCGCGCGGTCTGTGCCGGCCTGACCATGTCAGTAAGGTATCAAGCCGCCCGCACCGGTACCGCACTTGTTGTGTCAATATTGACAAAACTTTGCGTTCGGGGTGAGACTGCGCCCATGGTCTCGCTACTCACTCACGCGGTACTCGGGCTCGCGGTCATCACCTGGATCGTCCGGGCCAACCCAACGGTTTTCGCCCGCCCCACCAACGGCGGCCTCTTTTCACCGATGGAGATCGTCTACTACGTCGTCGGCATCGCGTCGGTCGTGCTCGGCTGGTACTTCAACATCACCTTTGTGCGGGAGTACTCCCAAGGCTCCACCAACCCGCTGTGGGGTGAGCACGGCAGCTGGCTGGAGTACATCCGGTTGATGTTCACCAACCCCGCTGCCAGTTCGGCCAGCCAGGACTACACGATCGCGAATGTGGTGCTGCTGCCTATCTTTACGATCGTCGACGGTTACCGCCGCGGGCTGCGCCACCCCTGGTTGTATTTCGTGTCCAGCCTGTTTACCAGCTTCGCGTTCGCGTTCGCCTTCTACTTCGCGACGATGGAGCGCCAGCGCCGCCACGAACAAGACCGCGCGACCGTAAACGCTTAGGGCTCAAGCACTTCGGTGCCGACGAGAGGCGCCAGCGCTGCGGGGACGCGCACGCTGCCGTCGGGCCGCTGGTGGTTCTCCAGGATGGCGACCAACCACCGGGTGGTGCCCAGCGTGCCGTTGAGCGTGGCCGCGGTCTGCGGCTTGCCGTTCTCGTCGCGGTAGCGCGTGGACAGCCGGCGTGCCTGGAACGTGGTGCAGTTTGATGTCGACGTCAGCTCGCGATAGGTGTGCTGAGTCGGCACCCAGGCTTCGCAGTCGTACTTGCGAGCGGCCGACGACCCCAAATCGCCTGCGGCAACATCGATTACCCGATACGGCACCTCGATGAGGGCGAGCATCTCGCGCTGCCAGCCCAGCAGCCGCTGGTGTTCTGCCTCGGCGTCGGCGGGCGTGCAGTAGACAAAGGCCTCGACCTTGTCGAATTGATGGACCCGGATGATGCCGCGGGTGTCCTTACCGTAGCTGCCGGCCTCCCGGCGAAAACAGGACGACCAGCCCGCGTAGCGCAACGGCCCGCCGGACAGGTCGATGATTTCGTTCCAGTGATAGCCGGCCAGCGGGACCTCCGAGGTTCCCACCAGGTACAGATCGTCGGCCTCAACCCGGTAGATCTCGTCGGCGTGGGCGCCCAAGAACCCCGTGCCGGCCATCACCTCCGGTCGCACCAGCACCGGCGGAATCATCGGCGTGAACCCATGCTCGACGGCCAGCCGCAGCGCCAGCTGCAGTAGGCCCAGCTGCAGCAGCGCACCCTGCCCGGTCAAAAAGTAAAACCGCGAACCGGACACCTTGGCGCCGCGCTGCATGTCGATCAGACCCAGCGACTCACCCAGCTCCAAGTGATCCTTCGGGTTCTCGATCGCAGGGGGCTCGCCCACGACGTCCAGCACGGCGAAGTCGTCCTCGCCACCGGCGGGCACTCCGTCGACGACGACGTTGGAGATTGCCATGTGGGCGGCGGTGAACGCCGTCTCGGCGTCGGCCTGCGCGGCTTCGGCGGCCTTGACCTGCTCGGCGAGCTCCTTCGCGCGCGCCAGCAGGACGGGGCGCTCGTCCGGTGCCGCCGCGCCGACGCTCTTGCTGGCCGACTTCTGCTCGGCGCGCAGCGCGTCCGCGGTCGAGATCGCGGACCGGCGGGCGGCGTCGGCCGCCAGCAGCGCATCCACCAGCGCCGGGTCTTCGCCACGGCTGAGTTGGGAGCGGCGGACGGCGTCGGGGTCTTCCCGGAGCAGCTTGAGGTCGATCACGGCCTGAAGACTACTTTTTGCCCGGCACCGGGCGCGCGCAGTACCCGCGACCGCTCCCCAGGACTCACATCTGTAACTTTTGTCACGACTGCCGGGGGGTGCTGTCAGAATGGAGGCGATGTCGGACGCCCTCCAAACGGAAGTCGCTGCCCCCAGCCCACCCGCCGCCGAGGCGGGGGAACAGCTGGCCAGCTTCCGGTGGCCGCGCACGTTGCAGGCGACCGCGACCCGGCGGGCGCTGCTGCTGTTCGCCCTCGGCGGGCTGTTGATCGCGGGCCTGGTAACCGCACTGCCGGTCGGCGGTCCGGGCCAGGGCCGGCTCGCGGGCTACCTGGACAGCAATCCGGTACCCAGCACCGGAGCCAAGAGCGACGCCACCTTCAACCGCGCGAAGCCGGGCGACTGCCTGATGTGGCCGGACGTCACACCGGAGTCGGCGACCATCGTCAAGTGCTCCGACGATCACAAGTTCGAGGTCGCCGAGTCCATCGACATGCGGACCTTCCCCGGCTCGGAGTACGGGCCCACCGCCGCGCCGCCATCGCCGGCTCGGATTCAGCAGATCAGCCAGGAGCAGTGCGAGGCCGCGGTGCGCCGCTACATGGGCCCCAAGTACGACCCCAACAGCAAGTTCAGTGTCAGCCTGCTGTGGGCGGGTGACCGCGCTTGGCGTCAAGCCGGTGAGCGCCGCATGCTGTGCGGGCTGCAGATGCCCGGCGCCAACAACGAGCAGGCGGCGTTCAAGGGCAAGGTCGCCGACGTTGACCAGTCCAAGGTGTGGCCCGCCGGTACCTGCCTGGGCATCGATACGACCGCCAACCAGCCCATCGACGTCCCCGTCGACTGCAAGGCACCGCACGCGATGGAGGTCACGGGCACGGTCAACCTGGGTGAGAAGTTCCCGGGCGCCCTGCCGGCCGAACCCGAGCAGGACGGCTACATCAAGGACGCCTGCACCAAGATGACCGATGCTTACCTTGCGCCGGTCAAGTTGCGCACCACCACGCTGACGCTGATCTACCCGACCGTGTCGCTGCCGAGTTGGTCGGCGGGTAGCCGCGAAGTTGCCTGCAGCATCGGCGCGACGCTGGGCAACGGCGGCTGGGCCACGCTGGTCAACAGCGCCAAGGGGCAGCTGCTGATCAACGGCCAGGCACCGGTGCCGCCGCCGGACATTCCCGAGGAACGGCTGACGATGCCGCCGATCCCCGTGCAGGTGCCAGCGAGCCCGCCCCAGCAGTCCAACACCCCGCCCGAGATGCCGCCCGGCAACCAGCACCTCCCCCAGCAACAACCCGTCGTGACGCCGCCGCGGGCGCCTGCCGCGCAGGCCCCGGATGCTCAGGCACCGCAGGACGTGCCGCCGCCGCCCGCCGACGCCGGTGCACCCCCGCCGCCGGCCAACCAGGCGCCGCCGCCGATGCCGGATGCCCCCGCCCCGGGCGCGCCGCCTGCACCGCCCGAGCCGGCATCGGGAGGCTAGCCGGGTGGCGGTGCGGATGGCTCCGCGGCGGTTCGACGAGCTGGTCGCCGATGCGCTCGACCTGATCCCGCCGCAGCTGGCGGCCGCCATGGATAACGTCGTCGTGCTCGTGGAAGACCGCAATCCCGACGAGCCTGATCTGCTCGGTTTGTACGAGGGGGTGGCGCTGACCGAACGCGACTCCGATTACGGCGGCTCGCTGCCCGACGCCATCACGATCTATCGCGAAGCGTTGCTGGACATCTGCGACGACGAGGATGCCGTCGTCGAGGAGGTGGCGATTACCGTGATCCACGAAATCGCACACCACTTCGGCATCGACGACGCTCGCCTCGAGGAGCTGGGCTGGGCCTGACGTGCCGGCGAATCGCGGCCGAGAAAACGCCTGCCGGCCGGGCGCGGCAACGCGGTTTTGTCGGGGCCTGGTGTTAGGAACGTCGTATGAGTGCTGACTGCCGCGACTGCCTGGCAGGCCTAGAACACTGCCACGGCACCATCATTCGACACGCACTGCGCCGTTCGGAATGCACGGAACCGGACTGTGCCGGCCCGGAACTGCTGCCGCACACCTTCGTCATCGACTGCGACGCCGTCGGCTGCGCCTGCACGGAATTGGTCGCGCTGGCCGTCTGATCAGCCCATCGGGTCGCTGCTGGAGCGGACCGCATCGACGATCGGCGTGGCCTCGGGCTCGGGGTAAAACGGCGGCGTGAGAGTTCCCCACCGCACGCAGCTCCATCGCCCGTCGGTGATCGGAGCCAAGACCACCGACTCGGCGTTGCCCAGGTGATTGTCGAGCGCAAAGGTGGCGTCCACCCCGGCCAGCACCGCCGATACCAACCGGATCGCCGCGCCATGGCTCACCACGAGGATGTCGCCACGCCAGTCATGGTCGTCCAGATACCGCAGCCGCAGGTCGGTGAGCACCGGGACGTAGCGGTCCAGCACGTCGTTGCCCGTCTCACCGCCGGGCAACGGCACGTCCAGCTCGCCGTGCTGCCACCGCTCGTAAATGGCGTTGAACTCGGCGACCGCCTCATCGTCGTTGCGGTTTTCCAGCCTGCCCACCTGGACCTCGTGGATGCCGGCGACTTCCCGCGGCGTCACCTCGACCTGCTCGCCGATCACCGCGGCCGTCTGCGACGCACGGTTGGCCACCGAATGTGCAAGCAGTCCAGGTCTGGCGAATTCGCGCGCGAAGGCACGCGCCTGATCGCGCCCCGTCGGCGTCAGGTCCGCCCCGGGCGGCCGGGTGTCTAGCCGGCGCTCGACGTTGCCGTATGACTGTCCATGGCGAAGCAGCACCAAACGTCCACTCATTGGCCGGCTTCTCCTGCCCCGACGTCGTCGCCGGGTTTGCCTTCCCGCAGCCGGGCCAGCCAGCGCGCGGCCTCGTCGGGCGGCGGCGGTCCTATCCCGGTGGCGGGGCCGGTCGGCCAGGAACCCAGATACCTCACCTCGACGCAACGACGGCGCAGCGCTTTGAGTGCCTCGGCGACGGCATCATCGTCGATATGGCCGGCGCAGTCCGCGAAGAACAGGTATGTACCGAGTTCCGTTCGGGTGGGCCGAGATTCGATGCGGGTGAGGTCGATATCGCGGATGCCGAATTCGCCCAGCGCGGCGAGCAGCGCGCCCGGTGCGTTTTCGATCCGCAACACCACCGAGGTGCGGTCGGCTCCGGTGCGCACCGGCGGCGGTCCCGGCAAGCCCACCAGGACGAAGCGGGTGCGGGCGTTGCTCTCATCGACCACGCCTTCGGCCAGCGCGGCCAACTTCCAATGCGCGGCGGCCAGCGGCGAGGTCACCGCGGCGTCGGCCTCCCCCTCGGCGACCCGGCGCGCCGCGTCGGCATTCGAGTACGCCGGCCGAAGTTGAACGTCGGGCAGATTCGCGGCCAGCCACCGCCGCACCTGTGCCGCCGCCACAGGAAAGGCCGCCACTGTGCGGACCTCGCCGCTATCGCGGCCGGGCCGAACAACGACGCTGAAGGCCACGTCCAATGTCGTCTCGGCGAAAATCTGCAGGGGCGACCCGATAGCGAGGCTGTCCAGCGTCGGTGTCACCGACCCGTCGATCGAGTTCTCGATCGGCACGCACGCGTAATCGCTCTCGCGATTGCGGACCGCCTCCAACGCTCCCGGCGTGCTGTCGACCGGCAACCGCTGGACCGGACCCAGGTGTTGGTCGGGGATCAGTCCGGCGTCCGTCATCTGCAGTAGCGCCGCCTCCGTGAAGGTCCCTTCGGGCCCGAGGTAAGTAATGGCCACCACGCCCACAACCCTAGTGGGGTCGATGTAAATCGGACCTTGCTTCGCCTCAGGTCGTAAGTTAACTTAGGCTTACCTAATTGATGAGGAGAACGATGTCTTCGCTGACCAGTGCCGCGCCGACGACTGCCGAACGCATCCGCAGTGCATGTGCACGGGCCGGAGGCGCCCTGTTGGCCATCGAGCGCGAGGACCCGGCGCCCACCCCGGTTCATCACCTGCTGCAGGACGGCACGTTCGCGGTGGCGCTTCCCGTCGGCAGCGTGTCGGACAGGCGGATGGGCGGATCACAGGCGCTGCTCGAGCTGACCGACTACGCGCCGCTGCCCCTGCGCGAGCCAGTGCGCTCGCTGGTGTGGGTTCGCGGCCGCCTGCAGCCGGTGCCGTCAGCCCAGATCACCAGCACCCTCGACGTCATCGCCAGCGAGTGCCCGCACGCGGCCCTGCTGCAAGTCGATACCCCCAGATGTCCGCCGGCCGATCCGGGCGAGGACCGGTACACCCTGCTGCGGCTCGAGATTGCTTCCGTCGTGGTCACCGACGCCACGGGCGCCGAGCCGGTCAGTGTCGACGATCTGCTCGCGGCGCGACCCGACCCGTTCTGTGAGATCGAGTCGACATTGCTCTGGCACCTGGACAGCGCACATGGCGACGTAGTGGCGCGCCTGGTGTCCCGGTTGCCCGCACCGCTGCGGCGCGGGCACGTTCGGCCGCTAGGCCTAGACCGTTACGGCGTGCGATTCCGCGTCGAAGGACACAATGGCGACCATGACATCCGGCTGCCCTTTCACAAACCGGTCCATGACATGACCGGGCTGCGCCAGGCCATTCGAGTGCTCATGGGCTGTCCCTTCATCAACGGCCTGCGCGCCCGCCAGTAGTTGTCGCGCGTTGCGCGCATTGCATGCCCCCGTGCGCGGGCACTCCCGCGTACGTTAACCAGGTGAACGGCGGCCGACCACCCGATCCCAACCGGCATCCGGGAGCCAACCCGCCGACGCGGCATCCCGAACCGCCGCCGGTGATCCCGCGTCGGCCCACCCAGCCATCGGCGTCCGATCACACGCTGCCGCTGCCGCGCGTCGCGCCATCGGGCAAGCCTCCGCATTCCCCCGGCCCAACCCCATCGCCGCCACCGAGGCCACCGCTTCCGAGAAAACCCCAACCTCGCGTCCAGCGACCCGCCGTGCCCGCACCGCAACCCCGCGTGGTCCGTAACCGGCGGACGCGTCGCTGGGTCCGGCGCATCACGTCAGCTTTGGTGCTCGCCGTGCTGCTGGCCGGCATCGGCGTCGTGGGCGGTGGCATCTGGCTGGACAACACGTTGCATCGCAAACCCGTGCTAACCGACTACGCCGATCGCGCCGTCGCCGGTCGGGGGACCAACTGGTTGCTGGTCGGCTCGGACAGTCGCGACGGTCTCACCGCCGCGCAGCAACAAGACCTGTCCACCGGCGGCGACATCGGGAGCAGTCGCACCGACTCGATCCTGTTGATCCACATTCCCGCGGTCGGATCGAGCACGCCGACGACCGTGGTGTCGATTCCGCGTGACTCGTTCGTCTCGATTCCGGGGCAGGGGAAGGACAAGATCAACTCGGCCTTTGCGGACGGCGGGGCGGCACTGCTGGCCCAGACCGTCGAGCAGGCCACCGGACTGCGCCTGGACCACTACGCCGAGATTGGCTTCGGGGGGTTTGCGGCCGTGGTCGATGCCCTCGGCGGCGTCAGCATGTGCCTGACCACGCCAACGAAGGATCCGCTGGCCGGCATCGACCTGCCCGCCGGCTGCCAGCAGCTCAACGGCCGCGAAGCGCTGGGGTTTGTCCGGTCCCGCGATACCCCGCGGGCAGATCTGGACCGAATGGTCAATCAGCGGCAGTTCATCTCGGCGCTGTTGCAGCGTGCCGCCAGCCCGTCGGTCTGGCTCAACCCGTGGCGGTGGTACGCCGTCCCGCACGCCGCGGCCGACGCCTTGACCGTCGACCAGGGTGATCACGTGTGGGATCTGGCCCGGCTGGGCTGGGCTCTACACGGGTCGACCACCACGTTGACCGTCCCGATCGCCGACTTCACCAGCAACGGCTCGGGCTCCGTCGTGGTGTGGAACCACCAGTTGGCCGGCGAACTGTTTGACGCGTTGGGCTCCGACCTCCACGTGCCTAGCGCCGTGCTGGAAGGGCAGTCATAGGCCGCACCGGGCAGGCACCCGAACAATAATCTGGTGCAACTAGTTAGGTAAACCTCGTCTCAGCAAATCGACAAACTGCGTTTTATCCCGCATCAGGAAAGGCTTCCCTGACTAAGCTCTGCCTTCGTTGCACCACCGCTTTACTGCCGTTAACCTGCAGCCGTGATAGAACCTGAGGGCCCACAGACAAAATTCCTGGCATTGGTACAGGAACAAATTCTCAACGAATTCACCGCCTCCCAGCAATATATTGCTATTGCCGTGTACTTTTCCAGCGCCGAGTTACCGCAACTGGCGAAGCACTTCTACAGCCAGGCGGTCGAGGAGCGTAACCACGCGATGATGCTGGTGCAGCATCTGCTCGACCGCGACGTGGCTGTCGAGATTCCCAACGTCGGTGCGGTGCGCAATCAGTTCGACAACCCGCGCGACGCGTTGGTGCTGGCGCACGATCAGGAACGCGCCGTCACCGAGCAGATCAGCCGGCTGGCGGCCGTGGCCCGCGACGAGGGCGACTTCCTCGGTGAGCAGTTCACGCAGTGGTTCCTCAAGGAGCAGATCGAAGAGGTCGGGCTGATGAGGACCCTGGTTCGGGTCGCCGAGCGGGCCGCCGCCAACGAGTTCGAGCTGGAGAACTTCGTTGCGCGCGAGGTATCGGCCCCCGCCGTCAGTGCGGGCGCTCCTCCGGCCGCCGGCGGGTACCTGACGTCGAACTAACCGCGCCCGGGGGTCCGGGCGTTGTCCAGCCAGGTCTTGGTGCGACCGGGATGGTTGGTGGCAATCCACGCCACCCCGACATCGCGGCAGAAATCGACGTCGTCATAGCTGTCGACCGTCCAGCAGTACACGGCGCGGCCCTGTGCGGCGGCGCGGTCGGCCAGCTGCGGGTAGTCCTTCAGCGCCGTCACCGAAGGTCCGACGGCGGTCGCACCCACGGCGGTGGCCGCGCTGCTCGTGAGGTAGCGGGCATTGCGGCCGAGCAGCACCGTAGGCAGCAGCGGCGCTGCCCGGCGGATTCGCCATACCGCGGCCGCGGAGAATGACATCACCACCGCTCGCGACCGGGCCGCGGAGGCGGGCGAGGAAATACCGAACCGGTGTAACAGCGCCAGCACCTTGCTTTCCACCAGCGACCCGTACCGGACCGGATGCTTGGTCTCGATGAATAACTTCACCGGTCGACTCCAGTCGAGAACCAGCGAGACTAGGGCGTCGAGCGTCAACAGGCTGGTGTCGCCGTGGGCACCGTCGGGTCGCCAACTGTCGTGCCACGCGCCGTATTCCAGTTCACGCAGCTGGGCGAGCGTCATGGTGCTGACTAAGCCGGCGCCGGTCGACGTGCGGTCAAGCCGTCGGTCGTGCACGCACACCAAGTGGCCGTCCCGGGTCAACCGCACATCGCATTCGACGC
The DNA here is from genome assembly GCF_010727605.1 of Mycobacterium simiae. Taxonomy (NCBI): domain Bacteria; kingdom Bacillati; phylum Actinomycetota; class Actinomycetes; order Mycobacteriales; family Mycobacteriaceae; genus Mycobacterium; species Mycobacterium simiae. The sequence continues at coordinate 2,733,344 of NZ_AP022568.1, read as the reverse complement.
CGTCGGCGCCTTCTTTGAGAGCGAGATCGTAGGCGGCCAACGTGTGTTCGGGGCGGGCGGCCGATGCGCCTCGGTGAGCGACGACAAAAGGATGCGCGGCGAGCACCTCGTCGGCCCACGTCATACCCCTATGCTGCCGGTTCCTGCCCCTTCATCTCAACCGGAACACTCGACGGTGCCCCGCCGGCGCCATTGGGCCGATCGGGCGCGACCACCACCCAGCGGTGTGCGGGACGCGCCACGGGCTTGCGTTCGAACCCTTCGAATATTCGGGCGGCCGCGGCCAACGTGGCTGCGGCGAAGAGGTAGCCGAACACCATCAGGACGGTGTTGTTGGCGATGCCTTGCGGGTCGGAGGCGAAGCCGGTGACGATGGCCCAGATCGACACTGCGTAGCTGACAATCCAGGCGATCCACCACTCGAGGATCGGGCGCCGCAGCCGGTTGTAATGCTCTTCGAGGGCAGCCAGCTCGATGACGTAGACCGGAGCCCACAACAGGTTGGCGACCGGCACAATGCAGCCCGCCCACAACGCGCGGGTGGGGCGCGGGTCGGGCATGCCGTAATGCGAGAACACTGCCGCGCGTCGGGCGATCAGCCACTGAATCAACAACACCGCGGACGCGATCCACACCCCGGCCGCCGCGACGCTGGCTAGATAGCCCAGGTAGTCGGCGACGGTTGCCACGATGGAATTCAGCAGGGTCTTGCGATTGATCACGAGCAGGATGTAGCGCAGCACGTACACCAATGCCGCTCCGCCTAGCACCAGCACGCTGATGAACAGCCACAGGCGCAGGGTCGCCGCCGACGGACCTTCCCGCGCTGGGGTAGCGCCCGGGGCGGCAGCCTGCTCGACACGGTCGGCCAACCCCCAGCGCGGGATGACCGTGTAGCGGGGCGTCGGCCCGAGTGGCTGTCGTCCTCGCCGCGCGGGCGGCGCGGCGCCGGGGCGTACCGCGATCCACCGGAACCCGGGCGGCAGCCGTGGCGGTGCCGGCGGGCGCGGGGGTTGTGGCGGTCCGCCGGGCGTACTCCATCGGGGATCGGCGACTGACCCGTCCGCCAGGGGCGCCATCAGCGCGCCGCGGCAGCGGGGGCACCACTCGCGCCGGCGCTCGCGCACGTTCCACCGAGTGCCGCACTTGGAGCACACCTGGATCACCGGGCCAGCCTAGCGCTGCGACGATGCGGCGGGCGGGCACGCACGCCGCTGAGGAGCGGCGCCATCCCCCCCGCGCTGCGACGATGCGGCGGGCGGGCCCGCACGCCGCTGAGGAGCGGCGCCATCCACCCCGCGCTGCGACGATGCGGCGGGCGGGCACGCACGCCCGCGCCCACGGTGACTGCCGCCCGGCGCAGGTGTTACGCACGTCACAGCTACTTTGTCACTATCCACAGTTTCCACAGGTTTATCCACATATCAGCCAGGGGTAGTCAGGCAATCAATCAGCAACTTGCGGTTAACCATGCCCGTATTTGTGGATAACACTGGCGCGTTTTTTGTGCGTCATCGACAGGCCACTACTCGCGGAGCAACGCAGTGCGCCACCTGTTTTCCGAGCGCCAGCCACCATGACCGTGCCCTCGGCGGGGATGGCCCGATCGGCCGCGGTGCGGCATCGCCGTAAATTCGCAGCTCAGCGGATTTGTTTGCGGTCCATTTTCAAACCCCATCACAAGCGGTTATGATCGCCATCACGAAACGTGTTGTGACTCACCTCACTGCTGTGGGTGACTGATTTGCGAAAGGCGATTAATGGCGACGCATTCGTTCGGTCCCGGTGCTCCGGCCCCGTCGAACTCGTATTCCGGATCGCCTGCCTGGAATCACAGTTATAGCGTCGCCGCCCTACGCGCCGGATTGATCGCGCTGGTGCTGCTCGCGGTCCTCGCCCTCATCGTCTTGTCTTGATCATTCGGTCTTGAAACCCCACCGAGCGGGTATCCGGTTTTCCGGCCCGTAGGGGTCGTCCTTGCGGGGCGCGCGGTCATGGAGCAGGGTTGATTACGCTGAGCCTGCCGCGCGGCGGACTCCGCGCGAAGGTGCGTGAAGACGATCATCGAGGAAAGGAAAGCCGTGGCTGAATACACCCTGCCCGATCTGGACTGGGACTACGCAGCGCTGGAACCGCACATCTCCGGGCAGATCAACGAGATCCACCACACCAAGCACCATGCGACGTACGTCAAGGGTTTGAACGACGCCATTGCCAAGCTTGAAGAGGCGCGGGCCAACGACGACCATGCCGCGATCTTCTTGAACGAGAAGAATCTGGCATTCCACCTCGGTGGCCACGTCAACCACTCCATCTGGTGGAAAAACCTGTCCCCGAACGGCGGAGACAAGCCGACCGGAGATCTCGCCGCCGCCATCGACGACGCCTTCGGTTCGTTCGACAAGTTCCGCGCACAGTTCAGCGCCGCCGCCAACGGCTTGCAGGGCTCGGGCTGGGCGGTACTCGGCTACGACACCCTGGGCGACCGACTGCTGACCTTCCAGCTTTACGACCAGCAGGCCAACGTCCCGCTGGGCATCATCCCGCTGCTGCAGGTCGACATGTGGGAGCACGCCTTCTACCTGCAGTACAAGAACGTCAAGGCGGACTACGTCAAGGCGTTCTGGAACGTCGTCAACTGGGCGGACGTGCAGTCGCGGTACCAGGCCGCCACGTCCAAGACCAAGGGCCTGATTTTCGGCTGAGTTCACCTCGAACGGCGGGGGCGTCGTGCGCCTAGGCGCGGCGCCCCTGCCGTTTGTTCGGCCCCGGATTGGGCACTCCGAGAACATGTTCGCGAAGAGCCGTGTCGGGTTGCACGCTACCGAACCCACAGGCATGCTTAATTACTCGAGTTACCAGTGTGGTTAATCGGACGGAGGCGTCGCGCGGAGGTCGAAAATGGAGACTGGTTCTGACCGGCCCATTGGGGTTTCCCCTTTCCATGCTCGTGGTGCACTAAAAGGGTTCGTGATCTCCGGCCGCTGGCCTGACTCGACCAAGGAATGGGCACAGCTGCTGATGGTCGCCGTCCGGGTGGCATCCTTACCCGGATTGCTTTCCACCACAACAGTATTCGGCGCCCGCGAGGAATTACCCGACGAGCCCGAGCCCGACACCGTCGGCCTGGTACTGGCCGAGGGCACCGTGTTCGGTGAATCCGCAATCCAGCCAGGCTATTTCGCCGATCATCAGCCGCCAGCCCTGCTGATGCTGCACCCGCCGTCGGAGACCACACCGTCGTTGCCGGAGTGTAATGGCGCGGCCTCGGGCTGTGTCCTGTTGCCGGGCCTGCCTTATCTCGGCTTAGAGCATCGCGCGGCGTGGGTCGAGGCGGAAGCCGATGGCACTATCACCTCGATGGTGAGCCGCGTCGGGGTCGATCCCATCAGCCATCCCGACACCGCAATTCTGGCCATGCTGCTTGCGGCATAGGGTGATTCGAACATCTTCGTTCGACCGTCGGATCCGAAAATACGGGTCGCCGAACACTGGGCGCAGCATGGCAAGGTCCCGATCCCACCGCTAACCTGGGGTCGTTAGCGAAGGGGAGTAGCCCCGAATCGTCGTGTCGACATACTGGCGAAAGCCCGGCCGGCGAGCCGATCTCCGATCGGCGGGCGAGACCTTCGACCGTGTCCGATGACCACGCTGGTTGTCGACGACGTGTCGAAAGGTCATTGCATGCTCGCCGCGGCGCTGCTGAGCCTTGGAGTCGTCTTTCTCGCCGAACTCGGTGACAGGTCTCAGCTCATCACCATGAGCTACGCGTTGCGATTCCGGTGGTGGGTGGTGCTGTCCGGGGTCGCTATCGCAGCGGGCGTGGCCCATGGCATCTCCGTCACAGTCGGCCACTTCCTGGGTGCCGCACTGCCGGAGCGCCCGATGGCATTCGCCTCCGCGATTGCGTTCCTGATCTTCGCCGTGTGGGCCTGGCGGGAGGGCACCGGCGACGACGGCGAATCGGCAGCCAGCACACCCGAACCTCGCTTCGCGTTGCTGACCGTGGTGTCATCCTTCGCGCTCGCCGAACTAAGCGACAAGACCACGCTGGCGACGGTGACGTTGGCCAGCGAGCATGACTGGCTGGGTGTTTGGGCTGGTAGCACGCTCGGCATGGTCGCCGCCGATGCACTGGCGATCGGTGTGGGGAGGTTGTTGCACCGCCGCCTTCCCCAGCACCTGCTGCGCGCGTCGTCCGGCGCCCTATTCGCGTTGTTCGGCTTGTGGATCCTGTTCGACAGCGCGCTCGGGAAACGCTCGGTGGCCATCGCGGTCACCGCGGCAGTAACACTCGCCGCCGTCACCGTGGCGTCGGCGCAAACACTGCGACGGCGCCGGTCCGAAGCCTCGGTCAGCGGGAGGTCCTCGGAAACCATGTAGCTGGTACGGCGACGACGCCACGCCCCTCCAACCGAGCCGGGCCGCGGCCCCCAGAGAAACCTCCGCGGGCCATCGGGTGCAGCCGCGGCCCTATACCGCAAAGTCCACCCCGTTTGCAGCAAAGCTTTCGTTTTGGCGACATGCGTTGTCGATTGGTTGCGAGAACGTCGCCCGATACCATCGGACGGCCTAGCCCACCGGTTGTGGCACGTCCGAGCGCTAGCGCGCACTAGCGCCCTGTTTTCTGCGGATAACCTGTGAGTTTCGTTCGCATTGTGGACACTGCCGTGATTTAGTTGGAGGCTCTTCCTGTGGGGAAATAGCGAGCGTCCGTGCCTCGTCCAGCGAAGCCGGTCCGGTTTGCACCTGGTTGACGACACCAACACTCGCTACCATGATCAGCAAATACACATAGGTAAACAGTTAACTTCTACAGCCCAGTGGGGGTCATATCGATGAGCACGACATTCGCCGCCCGCCTGAACCGCTTATTCGACACGGTGTATCCACCCGGACGCGGCCCGCACACTTCGGCGGAGGTGATTGCGGCACTGAAAGCGGAAGGCATCACGATGTCGGCTCCCTACCTGTCGCAGCTACGCTCCGGCAACCGCACGAACCCGTCGTCGGCCACGATGGCGGCACTGGCCAACTTCTTCCGAATCAAGCCGGCCTACTTCACCGACGACGAGTACTACGAAAAACTCGACAAAGAGTTGTCCTGGATGGCCAGCCTGCGTGAGGACGGAGTGCGTCAGATCGCGCTGCGTGCGGTTGGCTTGTCGGCGCAAGCCCAGCAGGACATCGTCGAGCGCGTCGACGAGCTGCGCCGGGCCGAACACCTCGACGCCTAGCCAAACGACGTCGGCCCGCCCTGTTGGGTAGCCACCGCCTCGTTCCGATTAGGGTTGGTTCTCGGATCGCGCGCACGCTGCGGCGATAAGCCACGAGATACCGGGAGGCGGCCGGCCATGGGCCTGTTTCGCAAGCGAAAGAGTCGCGCGACGCGGCGTGCCGAGGCCCGGGCGATCAAGGCCCGGGCCAAGCTGGAAGCCAAGCTCAGCGCCAAAAATCAGGCCCGGCGGTTCAAGGACGAACGACGTGCGGCCGAGAAGGCCCTCAAGGCGCAAATCAAATCGCAGCGCGACAGCGACCGGACAGCACTAAAGGTCGCCGAGGCCGAGCTCAAAGCCGCCCGGGAGGGCAAGCTGTTGTCGCCAACCCGGATTCGCCGAGTGCTGACGGTGACGCGGCTGCTGGCCCCCATCCTGGCGCCTATCATCTACCGGGCAGCTATCGCCGCGCGCGGGTTGATCGACCAACGTCGCGCGGACCAACTGGGCGTTCCGCTGGCTCAGATCGGACAGTTCTCCGGGCACGGCGCCCAGCTGTCGGCGCGGATTGCCGGTGCGGAGAAGTCACTGCGGACCGTGCAAGAACGCAAGCCGAAAGACGCCGAGACCAAGCAGTTCGTCGCCGCCATCTCCGAGCGTCTTGCCGACCTGTCGGCGGCCGTCACGGCGGCCGAGCACATGCCCGCGGCGCGCCGCCGAGCCGCGCACTCGGCGATCTCAGCTCAGCTCGACGGCATCGAGGCGGACCTGATGGCTCGCCTCGGCTTGAGCCGAAAGTAGCTGCGAGTATGCCTTTTCCCGTCGCATGCCTAGCACGTGCCCCGATGTGCGTCGCCGCCGCGGCGGCACTCTACATCGGTGCCGTGGGCTTTACCCCGCCAGCGTGGGCGCACGTCCATGCCAGCAGCGACACCGCGACCCGGGGGGCCATGGCGCTGGTGACGTTTGAGGTGCCCAACGAATCAGACCGGGGTGCCGCCACCACGGCCCTGACCGTCCTGCTCCCCGACGTCGCATCCGCGCGCATCGAAGCCATGCCAGGCTGGGCGGCCAAGCTGGACCGCGACGCGTCCGCCGGCACTGTGCGCTCGGTGACCTGGACGGCCGCCCCCAACGGCGGCATCGGCGTTGACCAGTTCGCGTTGTTTCGGATTGCAGTGAAGTTGCCCGACGCCGACACCGTCAGCTTCCCGGCCACCCAGACCTATGCCGACGGCTCGGTGGTGAAGTGGGATCAGCCGCCGCTGCCCGGGGGCGGCGAGCCCGAACATCCCGCACCCATGCTGAGCCTCAGCGCGGGGCCCGCAAACCATCACCATCATTCCGACATGCCAACCGCACACGCCGGCATGGGCACGTCGGGAGACAGCATCGCTCGGATCCTCGGCGGCGCCGCGCTGGCGGTCGCCGCCATCGGCATGGTGCTCGTGCTGATCCGCCGCCGCACATGAGAAAACTCGTCGTCGCCAAGGCGGGCCTGCTACTCGCCGGCATGCTGACGGTCGCGGCGCTGCTGGCACCGGTTGCATCGGCCCATGCCGTCCGGATCTCCACCGACCCCGCCGATGACGCGGTCCTGACGACGGGTCCCGCACGAGTGACCGCGACCTTCAACGAACGGTTAGAGACCACCTTCGCCGTGATGACGGTCGTCGGGCCGGACGGCAACATCTGGTCTAGCGGCGACACCACCGTGCAAGGCGCGATCGTGGGCATGGGGCTGCGACCACTCGGACCGGTAGGCCGCTACACCGTGAACTACCGCGTGACCTCGGCGGACGGCCACGTCGTGTCCGGATCCTGGTCGTTTCGGCTGACCGTCGCTGGTACCGGGACGCCGGGGCCCCGCCCGGCGAATGGGGAAGCCGCCGATGATGGCCCCGTATGGCCGATGGTCGGTCTCGTCGTGCTGATTGTCGCCGCCGGCCTGCTGTGGTTTCGGCGGCGCACGCGCTGACCGGTTGGGTCGAAAAGTCGCCACCACTCGTCCTGGCATGATGGGTTCGAAGTAATTTTTGGTGGCGCTAGGAATGGCCGAGAGAAAGCTGTAAAGGAGCGGCCGCATGGCAGACCCTCAAGATTCACCCAGTCCCGGGCCCGACGGCGCGGTGCCGCCGCCAGCGAAACAGCCCCCCGCCAAGGCCGCCAAGACTCCTGCCAAGAAGACCCCGGCGAAAAAGGCCGCCGCGAAAAAGGCTCCGGCTAAGAAAGCGCCCGCCAAGAAAGTCCCCGCCAAGAAGGCGCCACCGCCCAAGGCGCCCGCCGCCAGCTCCTCCCCCACGCCGCCGCAACCGCCGGAAGCGCCGCGTCACCAGCAGCCCCAGCCCGCCGTCGAGATTACCGCTGCCGCCAAAGATGCTGCCGCGCAGGCGAAATCAACGGTTGACCGCGCTAACGACCCGGTCCCGGCTGACCTCCCCCGGTCGATTGGTGCGCAGTCGGCACTGCCAGTGGCGGTGGCAGTTGCGCTGAGTTTGCTTGCGATCCTGCTGATCCGCCAACTCCGGCGGCACTGATGGGCGTCGCTTTCACCGCCACTGCGGATCTCGTCGATAGCATCGGCGCCGACGTCCGCAGCTGCGATGTTCAGTTCCGCCAGTTCGGCGGGCACACCCGATTCGCCGGGCCGATCAGCACCGTCCGATGCTTTCAGGACAATGCCCTGCTGAAATCCATACTGTCACAACCCAATGAGGGCGGAGTACTGGTGGTAGACGGAGGCGGTTCGTTGCACACCGCGCTGGTCGGCGACCTCATCGCAGAACTCGCCCGCTCCAACGGCTGGGCTGGATTGATCGTCAACGGCGCGGTCCGTGACGCCGCGGCCCTGCGTGGCCTCGACATCGGCATCAAGGCGTTGGGTACCAATCCCCGCAAAAGCACCAAAACCGGTGACGGCGAACGCGATATAGAGATCACCCTCGGTGGAGTGACATTCGTGCCCGGCGAGATCGCCTACAGCGACGACGACGGCATCGTCGTGGTCTAACTCGTGGCTGGTCAAGCCGGGACGCGGACCCGTTTCTTCGAGAACCGCAGGTTCTCGTCGGCGACCTTGCCGCGTCGGATCATGCGCATGTCGAAGAAGTAGTTCTGTTTGAGCCGCCACGGCGCCCGTGATCCCGACTTGGGGAGCAGGTGCATGGATCGCTGGAAGTAACCGGGATTGAAATCCATGAACGGTTGCTCGTCGACGGCGTCGCCTGGATGTTGCGGTTCGACGGTGTCAAAACCGTTGTCGTCCATGTAGTTCAGCAATCGGCAGACGAACTCGGAGACCAGATCGGCCTTTAGCGTCCAAGATGCGTTGGTGTAGCCGAAGGTGATCGCGAAGTTCGGCACCCCGGAGAACATCAGACCCTTGTAGGTCATCAACGAGGTCAGGTCGAAGGGTTCGCCGTTTCGGGTCGGCTGCACCCCGCCGAGCAATTGCATGTTCAAACCCGTTGCGGTGACGATGATGTCGGCTTGCAGCTCCTCGCCGGAGTCGAGCTTGATCCCAGTCTTGGTGAGCCGGTCGATCGTATCGGTGATGACGTCGGCCTTGCCGTGCCGGATGGTCCGGAAGAAATCACCATCGGGCGCTAGGCACAGCCGCTGGTCCCAGACGTTGTATCGGGGCCCGAAATGCTTCTCGACGTCGTAGCCCTCCGGCAGCCGTCGCTTTGCCATTGTCATCAACAAATTTCGCATGTACGCCGGCCGTTTCCGGGCCAGCTGATACTGGAAAGTGCTGAAGGCGATGGCCTTCCAGCGGTTGGCCATGTGGGCAAGACGCTCCGGCAGCAGCCGATTGGTCCGCACGGCGAAGGGGTCGACGCCGGGCAGCGATCCGATGTAGGTCGGCGAGCGCTGCAGCATCGTGACATGGCCGGAGCCCGAATTAACCAGGGCGGGAATCAAAGTGATCGCGGTGGCGCCCGACCCGATCACGATGATCTTCTTGCCCGCATAGTCGAGATCCTCGGGCCAGTGCTGCGGATGGACGATGGTGCCCTCGAACTCGTCGGCGCCAGGGAACGTCGGTGAGTATCCCTCGTCGTAGTTGTAGTAGCCGGTGCACGCGAACAAAAAGGAGCAGGTGATCTCGCGCTGCTGGCCGTCGTGTTCGACGGTGAGGGTCCACAAGTTATCGGCGTCGGACCAATCGGCGGCCACCACACGATGCCGGTAGCGGATGTGTTGATCGATCTTGTTCTCGACGGCGGTTTCCTTGATGTAGGCCTTGATGTCGGCGCCGTCGGCGATCGATTTCGCCGAGTGCCACGGCTTGAACCGGAAGCCCAGGGTGAACATGTCCGAGTCGGATCGGATGCCGGGGTATTTGAACAGGTCCCAGGTGCCGCCCAGATCGTCGCGGCGCTCCAGGATGGCGTAGCTCTTGGACGGGCACCGCTCCTGCAGGTGCCATGCCGCACTCACACCGGAGATGCCGGCGCCCACGATGACGACGTCGAGGTGCTCAGTCATAACGGCCACGCTATCAACAGTGTGTCGAGCTAGTCAACACTCTGTCGAGATTCCCAACGATGTGTAAAGTAGCTGTCGTGACGACTGTCGGCCAAAGCCGTGCCCTGCGCGGACGGCGCGCCCTGCGCCCGTCCGGTGACGATCGCGAGCAGGCCATCCTGGCGACCGCCGAGCGGTTACTCCAAGAGCGGTCTCTCGCCGACATCTCGGTCGATGACCTGGCCAGGGGCGCCGGGCTGTCGCGGCCGACGTTCTACTTCTATTTCAAGTCCAAAGAGGCGGTGCTGTTGTCGCTGCTCGAGCCGGTGATCGCCCGCGCCGACTCCGAGTTCGATGGGGCCATCCAGCGGCTTCCGACCGACCCCCGGCGGGTGTGGCGCAACGGCATCAAGGCGTTTTTCACGGCCTTCAGCACGCACCGCGCGTTGGCCCGCGCCGCGACGGAAGCCCTGGCCACCAACACCGAACTGCGCACCACCTGGCTGGGATTTATGCAGAAATGGATCGACCAGACGGCCGCCATGATCACTGCCGAACGCGAACGCGGCGCCGCGCCGCACACCATCCCGGCCGTGGACCTCGCGACCGCGCTCAACCAGATGAATGAGCGGACGATGATGGCCGCGCTCTCAGCCGAGACGCCGGCGGTCGACGAGGAACGGGTCGTCGATACCCTCGCCCACATCTGGGTCAGCAGCATCTACGGCGACTTGGGCTAGTTGTCGGACCCGCCTGCGAACATAGGTTCGTGCGGTGTGACGCGTCCATCCTGCACGCGGACCTGGACTCGTTCTACGCGTCCGTAGAACAGCGCGACGACCCGACCTTGCGAGGCCGCCCGGTGATTGTCGGCGGTGGGGTCGTGCTAGCCGCCAGCTATGAGGCGAAGGCGTACGGCGTGCGCACGGCGATGGGCGGCCGGCAAGCCCGGCGGCTGTGCCCGGGCGCCATCGTCGTGCCGCCGCGTATGTCGGCGTACTCGCGGGCCAGCGAGGCGGTGTTCGAGGTATTTCGCCAGGCCACTCCAATCGTCGAGGCGCTGTCGGTGGACGAGGCCTTTCTGGACGTCGGCGGCTTGCGGCGGGTGTCGGGTACCCCGGTCCAAATCGCGGAGCGGTTGCGTGCCGATGTGCGCGACCAGGTCCGTTTGCCCATCACCGTCGGAATCGCGCGCACCAAGTTCCTCGCCAAGATCGCCAGCCAGGAAGCCAAACCCGACGGCCTGCTGTTGGTGCCGCCGGATGAGGAGCTCGCTTTTTTGCGACCGCTCCCAGTGCGCCGGCTGTGGGGCGTCGGCGCGGTGACCGCCGCGAAGTTGCACGCGTATGGACTGGCCACGGTCGCCGACATCGCCGACCTCAGCGAGTCGACGTTGGCCTCGCTGCTCGGCGCCGCGATGGGCAAGCAGTTATACGCGCTCTCGCACAATATCGACCGCCGCCGAGTCGACACGGGCGTGCGCCGCCGGTCCGTAGGTGCCCAGCGGGCACTCGGCCGTGCGGGCAACCGCATGTCGCCCAGTGAACTCGACGCGGTGGTAGTCAACCTGATCGACCGGATCACCGGCCGGATGCGGGCCGCCGGGCGCAGCGGGCGCACCGTCGTGCTGCGGCTGCGGTTCGACGATTTCACCCGGGCTACCCGCTCGCACACATTGCCCTGGGCGACGGCGTCGACGCAGCCGATTCTGGCGGCCGCTCGGCAGCTGGTCGCCGCCGCCGTCCCGCTCATCACGCAGCGGGGATTGACCCTGGTGGGGTTTGCGGTGTCGGGTATCGATCGCACCGGCGCCCAACAGCTGATGCTGCCGTTCGATGGCGAGTCGCCCACCGTGGACGCGGCGGTCGATCAGGTACGTCGTCGCTTCGGCAAATCCGCTCTTACTCGTGGGGTGTTAATCGGCCGTGATTCGGGTACAGAAATGCCGCACCTTCCTGACTGACGCTCTACCGCGCTGACACCAATTCGCTTCTAACGCATCATGTTTGGACCTTAAGAGGTCTGTTTGAAGTGCCGTGGAACCCTCGGCGGGGCCCAGCGCGGCTTGTAACCTTGCAAAGTCCCGACCTAGAAAGTGAGTGATCGAACACGATGCCGCCGCCGGAAAAAGCCCGCGTTCGCGCAGCCCTGCTGCTCGGTTACAGCGCGATACTTGCGTTCTCCGCAGGCTTCGTCAACGCCGTCGCTTTGCTGATCCTCGCATTGCCGGTCGGTAACCTCACCGCGATCACCACCCAGCTGGGCATGAACACGGCCAACCCTTGGCTCTACGAAGGCCATGTCCTGCTCGCGATCCTGTGCGGCTTCCTGGCGGGCGCGACGCTGGCCGGGGCCGTACTGGCACCCACCGACAAGCTGGCCGGCCGCCGTCATGCCGTGGTGCTGTTCACGGAGGCGGCGCTCCTCGTGCTCGCCGCCGCCGGCGTCGAAGAGACCTTCGTCAAGGCGCAGATCGCGTCGCTCGGAATCGAGCAGACCGCGGTCCAGGCGATGTTCGCCGCCGCGGCTCTCGGCCTGCAGAACGCGCTGACCTCGAGTTTCCGCGACATGTCGGTCCGAACCACACACTTCACCGGGACCATCACCGATCTCGGTCTGATGCTCGGCCGCAGCCGCGAACACGGAATCCATCCGTGGAAGGCCGCGATTCTGGTAACCACATTGCTGCTGTTCCTCTGTGGCGGTATCGCCGGGATCGTGTTCGGCGCACACTTCGGCGGATACGCCCTGCTCATTCCCGCCGCGACATGCACGGCGGTGGCCGCGGCCAACGTGCTTCACAGCCGAATCCGCAGCCGCCAACCGGTTCCCGAAACAGCCGAACCGGTACCCGCCTGACCTCAGTTGGACGCGGTCCACTCCAGCAGTTTGGCCGCCGGCCAGGTGTTGACGATCCGGTCGATCGGCACACCGGCATCGAGTGCGCGCTGGGCGCCATAGCCTAGGAAGTCCAATTGGCCCGGCGCGTGTGCGTCCGTGTCGATGCTGAAGACGCAGCCGATTTCCAGTGCCAAATTCAGCAGCCGGGTCGGCGGGTCACGCCGCTCGGGACGGGAGTTGATTTCGACCGCGGTGCCGTGCTCGCGGCAGGCGGTGAAGACCGCTTCGGCGTCGAACTGCGATTCTGGCCGGATGCCACGGTTTCCGGCGACCAGCCGGCCCGTGCAATGCCCGAGCACATCGGTGTGGCCGTTGGAGACAGCGCGCACCATCCGGCGAGTCATCGCCGACGAATCCATCGACAGCTTGGAGTGCACGCTGGCGACGACGACGTCGAGGCGTTCCAGCAGTTCGGGTTCCTGGTCCAGGTTGCCGTCCTCGAGAATGTCCACCTCAATGCCGGACAGAATACGCATGGGGGCGAAGTCGTCGCGCAGTCTGTCGATGACGTCGAGCTGTTTGCGCAACCGCTCCGGTGACAGGCCGTTGGCGATCGTCAGCCGCGGCGAGTGATCCGTCAACGCGCAGTACTCATGGCCCAGCTCCGCCGCGGTGGCCATCATCTCTTCGATCGGTGCCGACCCGTCCGACCAATTGGAGTGCAGATGCAGATCGCCACGCAGCGCGGCGCGCACTTCGCCGCCGCCGAGATCGCCTGCGGCGTCCCGTAATTCGATCAGTGCGTCGGGTACGTGGCCGGCCCAGGCCTGGGCGATGACCTTCGCCGTCTTGGGCCCGATGCCCGGCAACGTCTGCCAGCTGTTGGCTTGACCGTGCCGTTCACGCTCCGCTTCGTCCAGCCCTTCGACGATGTCGGCGGCGTTGCGGTAAGCCATGACGCGCTTGGGGTCGTGGCGGCTCCGGTCTTTGTAGTAGGCGATTTGCCGCAGGGCGGTTGCCGGGTCCATGACTCCAGTGTGCCGCGGGTGACTGCAAGCGCGGCGGAGCCGAGCGCCGCAGGTCACCGCCAAACCACCCCCGCTGACTGCAAGCGCGGCGCAGCCGAGCGCCGCAGGTCACCGCCAAACCACCCCCGCTGACTGCAAGCGCGGCGCAGCCGAGCGCCGCAGGTCACCGCCAAACCACCCCCGCTGACTGCAAGCGCGGCGCAGCCGAGCGCCGCAGGTCACCGCCAAACCAAACCCGCGATGAAGCCCGCGAAAATGACCGCGAGCAACAGCGTCGCGAACGAGTAGAGCAACGCGGACCGGTGGGCGATGTCGACATAGGGGTGGGCGCGATGCTCCTGCGACGTCATGATCTGCCGGTATTTCCAGACCCCGAGAAGGAGCGCGAGCAAAAAGATCAACCCGGCCGCGAGGAGGGTGACTTTGGTGTCGAGTCCGAGGGAGTAACTCATCGCGGGCCTGAGTTTAGTTGCGCTTCATAAAGGTCGACTAACGTCGATCCCATGCGATTCGCCTTCAAGACTTCCCCGCAAAACACCACCTGGGCGGACATGCTCGCCGTGTGGCAGGCCGCCGACGACATCGACCTTTTCGAGTCCGGTTGGACTTTCGACCACTTTTATCCGATTTTCTCCGACAGCACCGGGCCGTGCTTGGAAGGTTGGACGACGCTGACCGCACTGGCTCAGGCCACCAAGCGGTTACGGCTGGGCACCCTGGTCACCGGCATCCACTACCGCCACCCCGCGGTCCTGGCCAACATGGCCGCCGCGCTCGACGTCATCTCCAACGGGCGGCTCGAGCTGGGCATCGGTGCCGGCTGGAACGAGGAGGAGTCGGGTGCCTACGGCATCGAGCTGGGCAGCATCCGGGAACGTTTCGATCGGTTCGAGGAAGCCTGCGAGGTGCTGATCAGCCTGCTCAGCCAGAACACCACCAACTTCGACGGCAAGTACTACCAACTCAAGGACGCGCGCAACGAGCCCAAGGGCCCGCAACGTCCGCACCCGCCGATCTGCATTGGTGGCAGCGGGGAGAAGCGCACGCTGCCGCTCACCGCCCGGTACGCCCAGCACTGGAATTTCGCCGGCGGGACGCCCGAGGAGTTCGCCCGCAAACGCGACGTGCTGGCGGCACGGTGTGCGGACATCGGCCGCGACCCGAAGGAGATCACCATGTCCGCGCACGTCCGGCTGGGTGAGGATCTCGACTACCAGCAGGCCATCGAGACGGCCGGCGCGCTCGGCGCCGAGGGCCTGGATCTGAGCATCATCTACCTGCCGCCGCCGCACACCCCCGCCGTGTTGGAGCCGTTGGCTGAGGCAATCCGTGATTCAGGGTTGTACACCGGTTGATGCGATCGGCCTTGCTGACGGTGGGGTTGTTGGTGCTACTGTGCACACTCCGCCGCAACTAGCAAATTCGGCGCGGCCCGCCAATGGACTGCTTCGGTAGCTAGGCGCCGAAAAGCAGCATTTCCTCCGCAGTGATCAGACGCTCCCGCTTGGCGGGGAACTCACGGCTCTTGACCGGGTGACGAAGCCAAGACCAGGCCATTCGCCCCACCCGCGAACGAGGTACTGGATTCACATGCACAGTGATCACTCCTGCGGTCGATCTTTTCTACCGCGACTCCGCTGTGACGAAGCACACAATGGCCCATTAGACACCCGTCATCCGGCAAACTGTCGCAGGCTCGCCGATCAAATCCCGGCGTGTTTCAGGAGTGACTGCTGTGACTACTGAAGCGGTGCGGCCGTCGGCTTGATCGGCGCCGGAAGGGCGGTTGACCCCATCAAATACCGGTCCACGCCCGCGGCGGCGGCCCGTCCCTCGGCGATCGCCCAGACGATCAAGGACTGACCCCGACCCATGTCGCCGGCAACGAAAACGCCGGGCACCGACGTCTCATAGTCAGCGCCGCGTGCGACGTTGCCCCGCTCGGTGAGCTTCACGTCGAGATCGGTGAGCAGGCCCTCTTTTTCCGGCCCCACAAACCCCATCGCCAACAACACCAGGTCGGTCTCGAGTTCGAAATCGGAACCGTCCACCTTGACGAACTTGCCGTCCTGCATCGTTACTTCGTGCGCCTTGAGCGCGGTCACGTGCCCGTCGGTGCCGACGAACTCCTCGGTGTTGACCGAGAAGACCCGTTCGCCGCCTTCCTCGTGCGCCGAGGAGACCCGGTACATCAGCGGGTAGGTCGGCCATGGCGTGGACTCGGCGCGCGCCTCCGGTGGCCGCGGCATGATCTCGAACTGATGGATCAACGACGCGCCTTGCCGGTGTGCGGTGCCCAGGCAGTCGGCTCCGGTGTCACCACCGCCGATGATGACGACCTTCTTGTCCTTGGCGGTAATCGGCGGCTGCCCGTCGGGGCCCAGCATCGCGCCTTCCAGGTCACCCGATGCTACGCGGTTACCCCAGGGCAGGTACTCCATCGCCAGGTGGATGCCGTCCAGTTCCCGGCCCGGGATCGACAGGTCACGCGACGCGGTGGCGCCGCCCGCCAGGACCACCGCATCGAAGTCGGCGAGCAACTGTTCGGCGGTGATGTCGACCCCGACGTTGACGCCGGCCCGGAACTCGGTTCCCTCCGCGCGCATCTGGTCGAGGCGACGGTCCAGGACACGCTTTTCCATCTTGAATTCCGGAATGCCGTAGCGCAGCAGCCCGCCGATGCGGTCGGCGCGCTCGAAGACGGTAACCCTGTGTCCCGCGCGGGTGAGCTGTTGGGCCGCGGCCAACCCGGCCGGGCCAGAACCGATCACCGCGACGGTCTTTCCGGTCAGCTTGGTCGGCGGCTTTGGCTCCACGAAGCCTTCCTCGAAGGCGTGGTCGATGATCTCCAACTCGATCTGCTTGATGGTGACCGGATCCTGGTTGATCCCCAGCACACATGCCGGCTCACAGGGTGCCGGACACAGCCGCCCGGTGAAGTCCGGGAAGTTGTTGGTGGCGTGCAACCGCTCGATGGCGTCGCGCCACCGACCCCTGCGCACCAAATCGTTCCATTCCGGGATCAGGTTGCCCAACGGACAACCGTTGTGACAGAACGGGATACCGCAGTCCATGCAACGCGAGGCCTGCTCGCGTAACGTGTCATCGTTGAAGTCCTGGTAGACCTCTTTCCAGTCCTTCAAGCGCAGCGGGACCGGTCGCCGTTGCGGCAACTCCCGATGCGTGAACTTCAAAAAGCCGGTTGGATCAGCCATGCGCTGCCGCCATGATCGCTTTGTCGACGTCGATGCCGTCGCGTTCCGCGTGGGCGATCGCCTCCAGCACCTTCTTGTAGTCGCGCGGCATCACCTTGACGAAGTGCCGCTGCTGACTGTGCCAGTCGGCCAGAACCCGCTGGCCGACCGCGGAATCGGTGGCATCGACGTGTGCCTGGATGATGCCGCGCAGGAACTCGACATCGTCGGCATCAAGCGCCTCGAGGTCCACCATCTCGGTGTTCAGATTCTGTGACAGTTGCTCGTTGGGGTCATAGACGTAGGCCACACCGCCGGACATGCCGGCCGCGAAGTTACGTCCGGTGTGCCCGAGGATCACCACCCGGCCTCCGGTCATGTACTCGCAACCGTGATCGCCGACGCCCTCAACCACGGCATGGGCACCGGAGTTGCGGACCGCGAACCGCTCGCCGACCACGCCGCGCAAGAAAGCCTCCCCACTAGTAGCACCGAACAGGATCACGTTGCCGCCGATGATGTTTTCTTCGGCCACGTAGTCCTGCGGCGCGTTGTCGGACGGGCGGACCACGATGCGGCCGCCCGACAAGCCCTTGCCGACGTAGTCGTTGGCGTCGCCATACACCCGCAAGGTGATGCCCTTGGGCACGAAGGCGCCGAAGCTGTTGCCTGCGGACCCGTCAAAGGTGATGTCGATTGTTCCGTCCGGTAGGCCTTGCCCACCGTAGGCCTTCGTCAACTCGTGGCCGAGCATGGTGCCCACCGTGCGGTTCACGTTGCTGATCGTGGTGGAGAACCGGACCGGCTTGCCGGAATCCAATGCCTCCCTGCTCATCACGATCAACTGCTGATCCAGCGCTTTGTCCAGGCCATGGTCCTGGCGTGAACTGCAGTACAGGTCCTGGTTCATGAACGCGGACTCTGGCTCGTGCAGCACCGGAGCGAGATCCAGTTTGTGCGCCTTCCAGTGCGCCCGCGCGAGCGTAGTGTCCAGCGAGCCCACCTGGCCCACAGCTTCGTTGAACGTCCGGAAACCCAACTGCGCCATGTACTCCCGGACCTCTTCGGCGATGAACATGAAGAAGTTCTCGACGAACTCCGGCCTGCCGGTGAAACGCTCACGCAGCACGGGGTTCTGGGTGGCCACACCAACGGGGCAGGTGTCGAGGTGGCATACCCGCATCATGATGCAGCCAGCGACCACCAATGGCGCGGTGGCGAAACCGAATTCCTCGGCGCCCAGCAGCGCGCCGATCATCACGTCGCGGCCGGTCTTGAGTTGCCCGTCCACCTGGACCACGATGCGGTCGCGTAACCCGTTGAGCAGCAAGGTCTGCTGCGTCTCGGCCAGGCCCAACTCCCAGGGAGCGCCGGCGTGCTTCTGCGACGTCAGCGGGGTCGCGCCGGTTCCGCCGTCGTGACCGGAGATCAGCACCACGTCGGCGTGCGCCTTGGACACACCGGCCGCGACCGTGCCGACCCCGTTCTCCGAAACCAGCTTCACGTGAACCCGCGCCTGCGGGTTGGCGTTCTTCAGATCGTGAATCAGCTGTGCCAGATCCTCGATCGAGTAGATGTCGTGGTGCGGCGGCGGCGAGATGAGACCGACACCGGGTGTCGAGTGCCGGACCTCTGCCACCCAGGGGTACACCTTGTGCCCCGGAAGTTGGCCGCCCTCACCGGGTTTGGCGCCCTGGGCCATCTTGATCTGGATGTCGGTGCAGTTGGTCAGGTAGTGCGACGTGACGCCGAACCGTGCCGAAGCGACCTGTTTGATCGCGCTGCGACGCCAGTCGCCGTTGGGGTCAGGCTCGAAACGCTTGACGTCCTCGCCGCCCTCACCGCTGTTGGACCGGCCGCCCAGCCGGTTCATCGCGATGGCGAGCGTCTCGTGCGCCTCGGCGGAGATCGAGCCGTAGCTCATCGCACCGGTGGAGAAGCGTTTGACGATTTCGCTCGCCGGCTCCACCTCATCCAGCGGAACCGGTGGGCGGATATCCCCGCGGAACTTGAGCAGCCCGCGCAGCGAGGCCATCCGCTCGCTCTGGTCGTCGACCAGGCGGGTGTACTCCTTAAAGATCTTGTACTGCCCGGTGCGGGTGGCGTGCTGCAGCTTGAACACCGTCTCCGGATTGAACAGGTGGTACTCACCTTCCCGGCGCCACTGGTAGTCCCCACCGACTTCGAGTTCGCGGTGCGCGCGCTCATCCGGCCGATCCAGGTAGGCCAGCCGGTGCCGGGCCGCCACGTCGGCGGCGACGTCGTCCAAGGTGATGCCGCCCGTCGGGCAGGCCAGCCCGGTGAAGTACTCGTCGAGCACGTCCTCCGAGATTCCGACGGCCTGGAAGAGTTGGGCACCGGTGTAGGACGCCAGCGTCGAAATGCCCATCTTGGACATGACTTTCAGCACGCCCTTGCCGGCGGCCTTGACGTAGTTGTTCAGCGCCTTGTCGCGGTCGATTCCGTCGATCACGCCGCGGTCGAGCATGTCCTCGATCGACTCGAAGGCCAGGTACGGGTTGACTGCGGCCGCACCGCAACCGATCAGCATCGCCATGTGATGCACCTCGCGGGCATCGCCCGACTCGACGACCAGGCCGACGTGCGTGCGGGTCCGATCGCGGACCAGATGGTGGTGCACGCCGGCGACGGCCAGCAGCGACGGAATCGGCGCCATCTGCTCGTTGGAGTCGCGGTCGGAAAGAATGATCACCCGGGCGCCGTCGGCAATCGCGGCGGACGCCTGCGCGCGCACGTCTTCCAGCGCGGCTGCCAGCCCGGCGCCACCGTCGGCGACCGGGTACAGACAGCGAATTACCTTGGAGCGCATGCTATGTGGACGCCCGTTGACTTCATCGTCGGGGTTTAAGTTGACCAGTTTGGCCAGCTCGTGGTTCCGCAGAATCGGCTGCCGCAGCACGATTTGATGGCACGAAAACTCGTCCGGGCTGAGCAGGTCGCGCTCCCCGCCGGTGGTGCCCTGCAGGCTGGTCACCACCTCTTCGCGGATGGCGTCCAGCGGCGGGTTGGTCACCTGGGCGAAGAGCTGGTGGAAGTAGTCGTAAAGCATCCGGGGACGCTGCGAGAGCACCGCAACAGGAGTGTCGGTCCCCATCGACCCGATCGGCTCGGCGCCGGTGCGGACCATGGGAGCCACCAGCAGGTTGAGCTCCTCATAGGTGTACCCAAAAGCCAACTGCCGCATAACAAGTCGATCATGAGCCATCCGGATGTACTCACCCTGCGGCAGCGACTCCAGCGGTACGAGGTTGCGGTCGAGCCACTCCTGGTAGGGATGCTCGGCCGCCAGTTCAGCCTTGATTTCCTCGTCAGCGACGATGCGACCCTGGGTGGTGTCCACCAGGAACATCCGGCCGGGCTGCAGCCGCATGCGCTGCACCACCGTCGAGGGGTCCAGATCCAAGACGCCGGCCTCCGACGCCATCACCACCAAACCGTCCTTGGTAACCCAAATACGCGACGGGCGAAGGCCATTACGGTCGAGCACGGCGCCGACGATGGTGCCGTCGGTGAACGTCATCGACGCCGGGCCGTCCCACGGCTCCATCAGCGATGCGTGGTACTCGTAGAACGCGCGCCGGGCCGGGTCCATCGACTCGTTGCGCTCCCAGGCCTCGGGAATCATCATCAACACGGCGTGCGGCAGGCTGCGACCACCCAGATGCAGCAGTTCCAGCGCCTCGTCGAAGCGGGCGGTGTCCGAAGCGCCCGGGGTGCAGATCGGGAACAACTTCTCCAGATCGTCGACGGATCCGAAGACGTCGGTCTTTATTAGCGCCTCGCGGGCGCGCATCCAGTTCTCGTTCCCGGTGACGGTGTTGATCTCACCGTTGTGGGCGATGCGACGGAACGGATGCGCCAGCGGCCACGACGGGAAGGTGTTGGTGGAGAAGCGGGAGTGCACGATGCCCAGCGCGCTGGTCATCCGATCGTCTTGCAAGTCAAGGTAAAACGCCTTGAGCTGCGGGGTGGTCAGCATGCCCTTGTAGACCATGGTCTGGCCGGACAAGCTCGGGAAGTAGACAGTCTCGCGGCCCGGCCCATCCTGACCGGGGCCCTTGGTCCCGAGCTCGTGCTCGGCGCGCTTGCGCACGACATAGCAGCGGCGCTCCAGCTGCATGTCGGAGGCACCCGCAATGAAGATCTGCCGGAACGTGGGCATGGCATCACGCGACAGCGCACCCAACGAGGAATCGTCGGTGGGGACATTGCGCCAACCCAGGACCGTCAGTCCCTCGGCTTCGGCGATCTTCTCCACCGCGGCGCACGCGGCGGCGGCATCCTTGGACGACTGCGGCAAGAACGCGATCCCGGTGGCGTAGCTGCCCGGTGCTGGAAGTTCGAAGTCGACGACCTCGCGCAGGAACGCGTCGGGGACCTGAATCAGGATGCCCGCGCCGTCACCGCTGCGCGGCTCGGCTCCCTGGGCGCCACGGTGTTCGAGGTTGACCAGCGCGGTGATCGCCTTGTCGACGATGTCGCGGCTGCGGCGGCCGTGCATATCGACGACCATGGCTACCCCGCACGAATCGTGCTCGTACGCGGGGTTGTACAACCCAACGCGCTCGGGCGTCATATGCACCTGCCTCTTCACCAGAACTTGCTGCGCGGCCGTTTGCGGCCATTTTCGGTGGCTCCGACGAGGCCGCACCCGGAGGTTGCGGGCCGGCCCCTTCGGTCTTGTCGATAGGCTGTCTCCCAGGCGGAAAAATGATCCGATATGGGAATCGTCCGTGCGGCGCTGAACGGTGGCGTGTACCCGGTCTCGACAAGTCGTAAAACGATATGACAAAAACCGCCTGACATGCCAACTTCTGCAAGTGTAGCCCGGGAGCTAGCGGCGACGTAAATTCGCTGCCGGCGGTTGGCGATGACCCGCGCAAATGCGCTTCAGCTGCCCGTCGGCCCACCCACGACGGCGCGGACCAGCGCGGGCGGGCCGCTTCGATGTCCGCCCCGTCGGGTTTGCTGTGACGCGCACCGTACCCGGCGACCCGGATGGCCGCGATCACACGCCGCGGACGCCCACACACTTCGGCACAGGGACCGGGACCGGGACCAGGACAGCGCGCGGCAGGCACCGCGTCCGCACCGCCCGTGACCGGTACGGCGGATGTGCCGGACCCGGCGCTGGCACTGGGTCAGGGCCTGCGCAGTTTGCGCGATACTGAAATGACGCGTGCGGAAATGCCGCCCGAGCATCACCCTGCTGTTTGGCCGCCACACAAGACGATCCATCGCCCGGCACCGAGGAAGCCCATGAACGAGCGCGACGAATTCCTGCGGGACCGTCTGCAGCCCGACCGGCCCAGCGCACCCGCACCACCTCCGCCTGGTTCGCCGTCGCGGGGCCCGCGCAACGCCGGGCCGCCGCCCGCGCAACGCCCAACCCCGCCCCCAACCCAGGCGTTCCCACCAGCCCCGGCGCGCCCGGCGGCGTCTCCCCCGGCGCGCCCGGCTGCGTCCTCCCCGCCGCGTCCGGTTGGACTTCCCCCGCAGCGCCCGGCTGCATCTCCTGGGCCTCCCCCGCCTAACCCAGCCGCGTCCGCTGTGCCCCCGCCGCACCGCCCGCCGGCGTCGGCGCCGCCGTTTCACACCTCCGCGCCGCCGCCATCGCTCATCACCCATATGGCGACGACGCGGATACCGGTAGCCGACGCCGCACCCACACCCGGGCCGACCGTCGCGGCCGAACCGCCGGAACGCGGCTGGCGCCGCATGCTGCGTCTGCTGACGTTCGGCCTCGTCAAGCTTGGTCCGTCGCCCGCGCAACTCCGAGATGCCGAATTCGAGGCGACCATCCGCACCGGATTCCGGGCTAACCACAAGGTCGGTGTGGTGGGCAAAGGCGGTGTCGGTAAGACGTCCGTCGCGGCCAGCGTCGGCTCCTTGCTCGCCGAACTCCGCCACCAAGATCACGTCGTGGCGATCGACGCCGATACCGCCTTCGGTCGGTTGAGCAGCCGCATCGACCCGAGCTCGACGAACTCGTTCTGGGAGCTGACCGCGGACAAGAATCTGGAATCGTTCGCCGATGTCGCCGCGCGGGTGGGCCGGAACGCGGTCGGTCTGTATGTGCTCGCGGGGGAGCCGGCGTCTGGACCGCGGCGGGTACTCGATCCCGCGATCTACCGGGAAGCCGCGGCCCGCTTGGACCGCCATTTCACGATCTCGGTGATCGATTGCGGTTCGACGATGGATTCGCCCGTCACCCAAGAAGTTCTGCGCGACCTGGATGCGCTGATCGTCGTGTCGTCACCGTGGGCGGACGGGGCGTCCGCTGCAGCCCGAACCCTGGAGTGGCTGTCGGATCAGGGCATGACGACGTTGCTGCACAACACGATCGTGGTGCTCAACGACTCCGACGGGCACGCTGACAAGCGCACCCGCGCAGTGCTGGTGCGCGAGTTCGTCGAGCACGGTCGGCCGGTCGTGGAGGTGCCGTTCGATCCGCATCTGCGCCCCGGCGGTGTCATCGACGTCAAACACGAGATGGCCCTGGCGACCCGCCGCAAATTCGTGGAGGCCACAGCGATGATCGCCGGGTTCTTCGCAAGTTGCGAGCGGGCCCGGGATTCGCGACCCGGTACGTTCCGCCCGGACGGCGACGTCGACAGCTGATGCGGTTCCTCAGGTCGTCGCGACCCTCGCCGCCGGGTCGGCAATCGCCTCGATCTTGCCGATGAGCGGGCCATTGAGGGTCAGCAGGATCGCCGCGAATAGCCGGCGCTCGGCGAACGCCAGCAGCACCGGTTGGCCGGCCGGACCGCTGACCAACGTGACTCCCGGTCCCAAGTAGCGCATCAGGTTTGTCGCGACGGCCCGCGGCCCGTGGTTGATCTGCGGCGGGGGTGGCGGGTCCCCGAGCAGGGTTCCCACTCCCCAGACCGCGGGATCGAGCACCGCGGTCAGCGCCGCAATGTCTCCGTTGGCGCAGGCGGTGATGAACTTCTCGGCCACCAGCCGGTGTTCGGTGGGGGTTACCTCATTCAGATTTGGTTGTGCCGCAACGAATTTGGCCCGTGCACGGCGCGCCAACTGGCGGCAGGTACCGACCGGACGGCCGACGGTTTCGGCGATCGAGTCAAACGGGAAGCCGAAGACGTCATGCAGAACAAATGCGACCCGTTCGCCCGGATTGAGGCGTTGCAGCACTTCCAGTAACGCGGCCCGGACCTCGTCATCGAGGGTCGCCTGGTCGGCCGGGTCGGGATTGCGCGCCGGCGCCGCGTCGAGGTCCTCCCGTGCCGCGTGGCTCAGCCGCTCGTAGCGTGCTCGCGCCGAACGCACCTGATCGAGGCAGAGCCGGCTGGTGACCACGGTCAGCCAGCCGCGGACATCCTCGATCTCACCGGCGTCGACTCGCGACAATCGCAGAAACGCTTCTTGCGCAACGTCTTCGGCGTCGCCCACGTCTCCGAGCAGCTGGTAGCCCAGATTGACCAGATACGGACGGTGGCGGTGCCAGGCGTCGGCGATCCGGTCGGCTGGCGGCGGGAACTGGTTCATAAAGCATCGACGATCTGCTACCCGGAAAAGTTACACGCTTTGACTGTAACTTTCCCGGCCGGGCGCCCGTCGTAGTTGCAAACCTTCGCTTTTCAGCGGGAGCCGATCGAGAGGCCAACCAGCCCGTGGATCAACGTCTTTCGGGATGGCGCCTGCTGCTCAGGCACGGCGAAGAGCCCCCAGATAGGAGTCGAGATGTCCGAACCGCAGCCGCCGCGCTACCTCAAACCGATGAACAAGGTCATGATGGCGGTCCAACGACTCGGTATACCGACCGGCCCCGCGATGGTGCTCACGGTGCCGGGGCGCAAGTCCGGTCAACCGCGGAGCACCCCGATGACGCCGTTCGAATTTCAGGACGGCCTTTATGTGGTGGCGGGCTACCCTGGCGCCGACTGGGCGGCCAACGCCCGGGCCGCGGGGACCGGCACGCTCCGCCGGGGCCGCCGGTCACGCCGAGTCCGAATCGTCGAGCTCACCGCTGCAGAAGCGCGGCCGGTACTGCGGGTGTTTGCCGTGAAGGTGCCCGTCGGTGTGGCATTCGCGAAACGCGCGGGAATGGTGCGTAATGGAACGGCTGACGAATTCGAAGCATTGGCGGGCCGAGTCGCGGTTTTCCGTTTCGACCCGGCGTAGCGGTTTCCCGCCGTGCGTGTGCCCCAACGGAGGCCTTGTGCACAGCTTGCCGCTGCCGCCGGCCGCTGAGCCGGATTCGGGGGTCATGAGGCTGGGTCAGGCCGACTTCATGTGCTGGCGCACGGGATAGCCGTTGCGCTCGGCCAGTGAGCGCAATTGGTTGAGCGCGAAGCTGCGCGGGCGACCCGATTGGGGAATCACGACGCCGGCCCACAGTCCTTCGGCACCGGGAATCTCGACCGCGTCGCGGGCGCAACGCCACCGGCGCGGGCAGGCACGGCACAGCGCTTTGGCCTCGGCATCCGGCGCTGTCGTCCAGCGATCGGGGTCGTTGGTGCAGGCGCCCAACGGGATGTTGTACACAGTGGTCGCGGTCATCCCTACATTCCTCCAGTAAGCGTTGCAGTTCTGCGCTCTAGTCCGGCCAGAGTATCGACAAAACCGTCGCGATGCAACGGTTAGGTCTGCGCTTTGCGTTGCGGGGCTCGCGCCGATTCGGCTGGCGCCCCGCGCTGGGGCGCCATAAGCGCTGGCCGAAGCGG
Organism: Mycobacterium simiae; assembly: GCF_010727605.1. Taxonomy (NCBI): domain Bacteria; kingdom Bacillati; phylum Actinomycetota; class Actinomycetes; order Mycobacteriales; family Mycobacteriaceae; genus Mycobacterium; species Mycobacterium simiae. The sequence continues at coordinate 2,707,887 of NZ_AP022568.1, read as the reverse complement.
ATTCTATGCAGCCGCGACAACTGTAGCGGGTATACGTTTTTATCCGTGCCGGGGCGGGCCGCAGCCCCTGCCATTACGGCAGAGGTGCGATGGGCAACCATAGCGATGCGATACGATAGCCGGGTGCAACGGTTCGACGGAGTAAGCCCGGAGCGGGCGGAGGTCGTGCCATTTGGCGTCGTGCGGTCCCATCCCCCGGTGCGGCCGGCAGCCGGCCAACTCGCCGGTCGGGACCCCGACACCACGGCGGCCGATCCGGGCGTGGTGCGCGCCGGTGCCGCGGCCGCGGCCCGCCGCCGCGAGCTCGACATCAGCCAACGCAGCCTCGCCGCGGACGGCATCATCAATGCCGGCGCGCTGATCGCGTTCGAAAAGGGGCGCAGCTGGCCGCGCAAGCGCACGCGCACCAAGCTCGAGGAAGTACTGCAGTGGCCCGCGGGAACCATCGAGCGGATCCGCCGCGGCGAACCGGTCGCCGATCACGCCGCCCCGCCCGACGAGCGGTCCGAGGACCGCACCGAAACCGGCGGCGCAGTCTCCTTGGTCGCGCAGGCGGTCGTGGCCGCCGTGGACGGCTGCAGCCTGGCCATCGCCGCCTTGCCGCCGGCCCACGACGCCGGATTCGTCGAACGCGCCGCGCCCATCCTCGCCGATCTACGCCAACTCGAAGCGGTCGCTGTCCGGGCAACCCGGATCAGCCGGATCACACCCGAGTTGATCAAAGCGCTCAGCGCGGTTCGCCGACACCGCGATGAGTTGATGCTGCTCGGGGCGACGGCCCCGGGCGCACCGCTGGGGCAGCGGCTGTATGCGGCCCGGCGCCGGGCGAACCTCACCGCCGAAGAGACCGCCGTGGCCGCCGGGGTCGCCGAAGACATGATCGCCCGTGCGGAAGCCGACGAACCGGTCCCCGCCCACGTCGCGGCGGCGATCGAAACGCTGATCGATCAGATCGGGTGATCATGCCCGCGCGGGGCCAATTTGCTCAAAGCACGAGCGGCACATGCTTTTCCGCGCACGCATCCTTGACCGCCGCCACGATGTCCTGGGTGCGTAACGTCTGCAGGTCCTCCACAGTCACCGATCCCTTGTCCACGCGATGCTGGGCGGCCACCCGGGAGTCACGCAGCCGCTCCGCGCGCTCAACGACGTTGCGGGCGAAGCGACCGTTGTGCATGACGTCGATGCCATGTTCCCCGTTGGGGGCACGGTAGTCGCGCAGCGTTGCGCACGCCGCCCGCAGCGCGTCGGCCGTGGCGGGATCAAGAAGCGTGGCGCGTGGCTTTCCGTACCGGACCGCGATTTCCACCAGCTCGTCGGGCGTGTAGGACTCGAAGCGCAATTTGCGGTTGAACCGGCCCGCCAGACCCGGGTTGACAGTAAGGAACTCGTCGACCTCCTTCTCGTATCCGGCCCCGATGAAGCAGAAGTCGAACCGGTGCACTTCCAGCGCCACCAAGAGCTGGTTGACCGCCTCCATCCCGATCATGTCGGGCCGTCCGTCCTGGTGCCGTTCGACCAACGAGTAGAACTCGTCCATGAACAGGATGCGGCCCAGGGACCGATTGATCAGCTCGTTGGTCTTCGGCCCGGAAGCCCCGATGTGTTCGCCGCAGAAGTCGGCGCGCTTCACTTCGATGATCTCCGGATGGCGCACGATGCCCAACCCGGCGTAGATCTTCCCCAACGCCTCGGCCGTGGTGGTCTTACCGGTACCGGGCGGTCCGACCAGCAACATGTGATTGGTCTGGTTGGCCACCGGCAGGCCCGCGGCCAGGCGCAAGGCACGAACCTCGATCTGGTCCTCTAGTTCGGCGACCGCCCGCTTGACGTCAGCCAGCCCGACCTGGTTGTCGAGCAGGGCGCGGCCCTCCTGCAGGAGTTCGCTGCGCCGCTCCTGGTGCTCCTCTTCCTCCCGCTGCTGCGCCGATCGCTCGGTGGTCACATCCCACTTGTTGGTGCGCGAACGTATGGACTGCTCGTCGGTGACCACCAGCTGCAGTGCGGGGTCGGCCAGCGCTTGCTTGGCCGGCTCGAGCAAGGCACCGTTGATCGTCGCCTTGGACAGCCAGATCTGTGCTTTGGGTTCCTCACCGAGCTGCCGATGCGCCATCCCCCGCACGTAGGCAAGGTCGGCGGCGATCAACGGGAAATCATTGGGATCGATTGCCGTGACGGCTGTTTCGAGATGCTGACGCCGGGCCTCGGTCGGCCCGCCGTAGCCGGTCCGCAGCTCGACGCGGTCGGTCCACTCCAGCGCCACCCGCGCCTGTCCGAGATGGGCCGCGGCGTGCGCGGCCAGCGTGCAGATGGCCGCGGTGACCGCCGACATGATGATCGCCTGCGGTGGCAAGATTGCCGCCGCCACCGAGACGACGTCGGGCCAGCGTTGGGTCGCGAACATCAGGTAGGCCTCGATGTACTGCTTCCACTGATGGTTCTCCCATGTATCCAGCAGCGTCGAATCCGCAAGCAGCGCTTCGGCTTTCTCGTACTGACGATCATCGATCAAGGCGCTGGCCAGCGCCAGGCCGGCATGAGAGGCCTCGGTAACCGAAATGGACAGATAGGGGCCGGCCTTGATCGGAGCCGACAACCGTGCGCCAATTCGGTTGGTCTCCCGGTGCAGCCGGCTTCCGCAGGTGTACAGCTGCTCGATGGTCGACAGTGCCTCGTCCCCCGCGGCGATCCGGCCCAGCCAGGCATCGGCCATCGAAGGGTCGACCTCGGTCGCTTCCCGAAACCGTGCCGCGGCACCGGCGACGTCGGTGTCGAGCAACGCCATCGCCTGATCGAAATACTTGCGTGCGGTGACCGGACTCGTCATGGGGTGTCTATCGCTTCGAGCTCAGGAGTTCGCAATGCCATCGGCTCCGACGATACGTACCGGTTCTCGGCGCGGAACAGCTCCACCTCGACCGAATGCACCTGGCCGGCGGCCGTCACGTCCACCGTGGCCGGCCCCGTCTGGGTGATCAGTACGTTGGCGGTCCCCCGGTAGGCTTCACCGGGCGACCCGACGGAGATCAATGTGTTCGGCCGCGGCGCGGGCGACATGCTGCCGTCGACCACGCTCACCGTGGTGCCCGACGCTGGCTTGGGCTGATCGGTCACCGCGATGTCGGGCATGCGAACACTGGCCCACCGCCGCAGATTTCGAGTATGTACGGTGATCCGCTCCCCCGCGCCCGCCAGCCGGATGATGAACCGCTTGACCAGCGCGTCCTCCGCGGCGATGTGCACTCGGCTGAACTCGCCGGCATCGTCGAACGGCAGCAACATCCGGTTCCCGCCGACGACCTTGCCGAGGAGGACACCCGAGGGTCCGATCGGGATGACGAGCGGGCTCCGCAGAGCACCGCGGCGGATACCACGCAACGCCGGCAGTGGGCCGCACAGATTGGCGGCAACGGCCTGCGCCTGCTCACCCCGCAGGGTGCGCAGCCGCATACTCAACGGCGCTGTCGGGGGTTGGGCGGTGCGCACCGTCACGGTGGCGGTGACGGTGACAGGCCCCGCTTCGGCGCCGAAGAGCGTGACGTTCTGCACGATCCCGTCGACGCGCGCCGACCACGCTTGTGCCAACGTATCGGTGGTGACGTCGCCGGGCGGGTACCAGTAGGTTGTCAGCCAACCGCTGTCACTGCGCACCGACCGCCAGCGCCGGTTCGAGACGTCTAGTGCGGATCGCCCCAGCCGACGCTCCATTTCGACGATGTCGGTCGCGGTGGCTACCTTGGCGCGGATGCCTTGCTGGCGCATGGCCGCACTGATCCGCTGGGCCGCCGCGAGGGTCGCGGTGCCCACCGATGTTCGGCCACGCAACGCCTCCACGTTGTCCAGCGCCGAAATCCTTACGATCAACCACGTTTCGCGCTGTCCCGCGTAGGGCGGCGTGCCGATCAGTGTGTCGTACACCCGCGGGTAGTCACCGGTGCTGCGCCGCCGGGCGCCCGCACTGATCACGCTCAGTGAGCCGACGGTGAGCCCCAGGCTCTGGTGCAACAACGGGGCCAGATCGGTGATATCGAACGCATTGTCGGTCAGCGTCGCTGTCGAACCGGTGAAAAGCGTTGGCGCATGAGCCTTTCCGAGTAGTTGGACCGCGGCTGCGGCCACGCCGTCCTGGTAGCGGATCCCCCCGCCGGCGCGGTCATTGGCCACCGTAAGGGGCTCGGTCCACCAGATGGGCCGGCGTCGCCGGCGCCACAAAATCATCCAGGACCACACCGGCTGGCCCCGCCACCGGATCACGCCGACGGCGATGCCGATCACCAAACCTACTGTCGCCCCCGGATACCCGCCGGCTGCCCACCCGGCCACGGCGGCGATGAAGATCGCGACGATGATCGTCAGCCTCGTCCCGGCTCTCATCGTTCGCGCCGCGCCCGGACCAACAGCGATACCACCGCGATCGCGGCCACCACCACCCCGGCGAACACCAATGCCACGTTGCGGGCGCGGTGATCCGGCGGTGGTGGCGGCGGCAGCGGATGGACTACGCGGCTGGCCGCCCCCGGCGGAAGACGGTCGCCCGCAGGTACATCGAAGGTCAACGCCGCCACCGGGTCGACCACGCCGTAGCCGACCTGGTTGTCCACCCCGCGCGGCGGATTGTGTGCAGTCTGCAGAATCCGGTTGATGATCTGGTGCGCGGACAACGCCGGATACTTGGCCCGCACCAAGGCGGCCACACCGCTGACATACGCCGCAGAAAAGCTGGTGCCCCAGAATGGCATGTTCTTTTCGCCCGGCCGAATCGGCGGGTAGGCATTGGCCGGACCACCCGTTTCCGGCGACAGCCCGATGATCCCGACGCCCGGTGCCGCCGCCGCCACCCACGGCCCGGCCAGACTCTTGTTGATCGGCGCGCCGGTGTTGTCGACCGCACCAACGGAGAGCACATAGTCGGAGAACCAGGACGGCGACGACACCGTCTTGACCTGGTGCCAGTCGCGCGGGTCGGCGGCATTGAGCGGGTCGAAGGTCGGGTTCTGCGCACACCCGTCCTCGCTGTCGTTACCGGCCGCGGCCACGAGGACGGCATCCTTGACGGTGGCGGCGTACCAAACCGCCGCCCCGATCGCGCCCTGATCCAGCGGATCAGCGGCCGAAACACACGCTGTCACACTGATATTGATCACCTTGGCACCCATGTTCGCGGCGTGCACGATGGCGCTTGCCAGCGTGGCAATAGTGCCTGCCTTCTTACGGCCTTCGGAATCGCCGGGGCCCGGATTGACCGGCTCGAAGGCCCGCGAGGACTGCCGGATGGAAATGATGGTCGCGTGCGGCGCGACGCCGACCACACCGTCGGGCGCGCCCGGTGGTGGCGGGGGCACCTCGGGATCGTCGGGTTGGCCCGGCGCCGGGTCACCGGGTCCGTTGGACGGCGCGTCGGGCGGCGGCGGTGGCGGTGGCGGTGCGGCCGGTACCGTCTGCGTGATCGTCACGGGTGACGGAGGTGGCGGCGGCGCGGGCGGCGGCGGCGGGCCGCCCGGCGGCGGAGCGCCTGCGTCGGTCGGCGGTGGACCGGCCGGTGGCGGGAAGGCCGGCGCGCTCGGCATCGGTGCGGGCATCGGAGTGCCTTGCGGGGCGGCTCCGATCACCGACGCCACGACGGTTCCGTGCGCGTCGCAATCGCTGAGGCCGTCGCCCCCCATGATGTAGTCGCCCCCGGCGACCACCGGCAACCGGTGGCTCGGATTGACGCCGGTGTCGATGACTGCTACCGCAACGCCGTTGCCGGTCGAGTACTGCCACGCCTTGCTGACATTGAGCATCGTGAAACCGGGCGCGGGCAGCGCCACGTTGGGATCGGCGACGGTGATTGTCCGTGCGCACGCGAAACTCTGCCGCATCGGCTGTTCGGCAGCCGGCTTGCCGTCGGCCGGGACCCGGCCGGGGTCCACCACTGGGGGCGGAATAGCTTGCGCCGCGGGCAGACCCGCAATCAACGTTACGATCACGGTCGTCAGCGCGGCAGCGCCGACCCGCTGAGCCAATGCAGCAGCGCGCGGCAGCCGAGTCATCGCATGCGCACCCAGGTGAACAACCCGCCGATCCACGCGGCCAAGGGCAGCGCCGCGATAATCGCTACGATCTCCACCCACTCGGCGGTCATCCGCACCAGTGGAGTAAACCTCGTGATCGGCACCAGCAATGCGGACAGCAGGCCCGCGCCGCCGAAGGCGGCCAGCACCAGCGCACCCCACAGTAGCCCGGAGCCCGACGAAGCCGGTTCGTGCACAACGTATTTGATCACCCCGACGCACACCGCCGCGGCCGCTCCACACACCAGCGCGACCGCCTGCCGCTTGTCGGCGAATGCCCGCCCCCGGCTGATGAAAATCACCACAAACAACGCGGCCAGCACCGCGGCTGGGGTGCTCCGGTCTCGTCCCGGCATCAGCGTCGCCCACACCGCGATCGGTAGGGCCAGTCCGGCTCCCGCGCAGATTCCGGTCAGCACGTTGTTGGCGCGAATCGCCGACGCCGCAATCTGGGCGCCGCGCGGGGTGGTGTCCGAGTTCGCTTCCTCGTCGCTGCCCTCGTCGACGGGCGCAACCGCGTCGGCTGGCAGGCCGGCGCTGCGCCGGAACAGGTCTCGCCCGGTGATCGACCCAAAATACGGCGGCCGGATCCGGGCGACCCAGAGCGCGATCGTCGGCGCCATGGTCAACAGCAGAAGCAAGGCCACCAGTGTGCACATCCCGAGCCACTGCGCAGGAACCGGCCACCACATCCGCGCCGCAGCAACCAGACCGCCGAGGGCCAAGACGGTGACCATGGTGGCCGCCACGTTGGCATGTCGCCTTGTGGCAGAAGCCATTCCGCATGTCAACACCGCGCCGGCCAGTGCAGCAATGAACGCGTGGGCGGCGCCGAGGCGCCCCGGCGCACCGGAGGCAAGGCTTACCGTAAGCAACGGCACCGCTATCCAGCCCAGCCCGTCGATCATGTCGAGGCGCCCCGGCCACCATCGCCACACCGTGGCGGCGCCGCCGGCGATCAACAGGCCGGCCGCACCGCTCACAATTGTGGGCATCAGGGCGTCGGTGGAAACACGCTGCCGCACAACCAATCCCAACACGGTGAGGGTGGCCATCGCGAGGATGACGAGCGCGGTGCGCGCCGCGGTTTGCAGGGTGACCGGTTCGAACAGGGCCTTCCCAACCCGGGCCAGACCGGTGGACAGCGACTCGTATTGCGGCTCGAAAGACTCTCCCGCTACCGCGGGAACCAGGGTGAGCGTGGCACCATCCTCGACGCCGAGCTCGTCGAGGGTCTTGGTGACGTCGAGCCGAACGCCGTTGGCCTTGTGTAGTTCGTACCCGATGCCGGACTCTAGCCCGGCGAACCCCCGCCGCTTCAGTTCCTCGTTGAGCAGCTCGACCACGTTGTCAAGGAAGACCTCGATCGGCACCGACGCTGGATAGACCTGCGAAACCAGATGCTCGCCACATACAACCGCAACAGCACAGCGGGCTGGAAATGAAACCTTACCCACGAATGCGGACACTAGCGCGGCCTGTCGGCATCTGGAATGTATTTGTCAGCTAAAGCCGCGGTGATTTCGAATAAGCGCAGCCGGGTCTTTTTCTTCAGCTCGTGCTGCGTATCGATTATCCCGCCTTTGGCGAGGAACGGATCGTACGGCATGAACTCGACTGTCGCGCCGGATTGTGCGAATCGCTCGGTGAGATAAGTGCGCGCCTCGCCATCATATTTATTGCGGCTGTCGTTCAGGATGACCATGCTGCGAGACACGAGTTCGTGATATCCCATCGAGCGCAGCAAGTCGATCGAGCGGGTCACAGGCAGCGAGGTGTCGGCGGTCAGACCGGAGACGAAGACCAGGGTGTCACAGGCGTCCAGCACCGCCTTCATCACCGGGTGCTCGAGGTCGTCCGAGGTATCGACCACGATGACCGTGTGGGTGCGACGCAGCCGCGACAGCACCCCGGCGAACATCGAAGCCACCAGCGGCCGGGGTTGATCCGACGCGCGATTACCGGCCAGTACGTCTAGACCAAGGCTGTTCTGCCCCAAGTGTTCTCGTATATCGGCGTAACCCTGGACATCGGTGTCGTTGAGCACCGCGGCGTAGTCACCCGGTGGCGACTCGTCGATGCGCCCGGCCAGCGTGCCGAAACCGGGCGCGGCGTCGATCGCGACCACGTTCTCGGGACGGCACTCTCGGAAGACCGCGCCGATGCACGCCGTCAGCGTGGTCTTGCCGACCCCGCCCTTGCCCGAGACCACCCCGATCACGTACTGCTTGCGGATGTGGCGCCGGATTCGCTCCTGCAATTCGCGGTAATGCCTTTCGGCGGGCGATTCGCCGAAGTTGACGGCATGAAATGTTGCTTGATAAATGAATTTTCGCCAGCCGCCTCCGGGTGGAATCTTGCGCGGGGCGACCATGTCGGAAATACGTAATGTCCCGGATACCGAATCTTGATTTTGGTAACGCGCGGCGGGGACTTCTCGTCGCGTCGGTCCGCCTTGTTCCGGAGAATTGGATGAGCCCGTCCACGGATTCGTCACGATGCCGATGCTATCATTTTCGTGCTACCTTTCGACTACACGACTTTTCGGTACGAATACCATTCTTGGTCGGCGGGCAGCCGCCGCATCATGTGGCTGATCGCAGATCCGATGTTGTTCTTGGTGCCCGGGGCGATGATCATCCACTGCTTACCCGCGGATGGAACATGTTCGGCGACGAGCCGACCTTCCGGTGTGTCGATGATCGTCACGGCGCCCTGATCGATGTGGGTGCGGGTCGGTCGCCCGCTATCCACCCCCGACTGGATGGCGACGATCGAGGCCTGGGCCGACCGGTCGGTATCGGTAGCCAGCTTCAACAGGTGGAGCTGGTCGGGCTCGAGGCCCTGGCTGGCGAGGAACTCGTGCAGGCGGTGCTGGTCGGTGGCCGTGGCGCGCATCGCGTCAACGTCCAGCGTCACCGGCCGCAGCGGGGCAGGATCGCTTGCGCCGCAAAGCCGTTCGATCTGCGCGCTGAGCGCCTCGCCGGCGGCGCTCTCATTGCTCGCGATGCCGGCGCCGCTGATGCGGACCAGGTCCCCCGATCGCTCGATGGACACCCACCAATGCGCGAACCGGGCGAGCAGCGCGCGGGTGGGCTCGCCGTCGCCGGGCAGCCGGAAGTGGATCATCAGCCCGATGTCGCGACGGGACAACACTGTCAACCATTCGACGATGGTGCCGTCGACGGAATCCGTCTCATCGATTACCCCGGCGGCCCGCAGTTCGGGTGTCACCGGGTGTTGCAGCGCCTTTTGCTTGGGCTCGACGCTGGGCAGGTGGGGCCGCAGCCCCATTTCGGGAGCAACGACCTCGATGCCGGTGAGTACTTGTAGGACCCACAGGCCTTCCAGAGAGGTGGTGAGCACGATGTTCCCTTAAAGCCAAGCGCGGGGCGCACGCTCGCGTGCGCCCCGCCAAGCCGGGACTAGGCGAAGAACAGGCTCGTGTTGTGATCGGTGATTATTGCGTTCTCGTGCACGCTGTTGACCGTGTGCCCGTGCAGACTGACGGTCTGAATCATGTCCTGCAGCCCGTGCAACATCTGTTGCTGCGCGTCGAAGAAGGTGGTTGCGCCGTGGCCCTGGAAGAACTCGGCCAGCTGTTGGGTGATGTGCAGGACGTCGTCGTGGATTTCCATCAACTGCGACGCCTGCGCCGCAATATCGCCGGACAATCCGCTAACGGCTGCGTGGTTGTAAACAATGTGGTCTGCCATGTTCGTTGGTCCTTACTAAATAGGTCGGTGGGTGATTCAGTGAAAAGCCGACTAGGTCGACTGGACGCCGCCGAACACGCCATTGAGGCTGTGGGCTGAATCTGCTTCGTGGTGCTCCATCAGAGTCGCCGTCTGGGCGAGGCCGTGTGCCAGGCGGTTGCCACCCGTCATGATCTGCTGCAAGTCGTGGGCGATTTGACCGGCCGTGTTCAACGACGTCGACCCGGCCTGCCCGGACCATCCTGCGGCGCTGACGATGTTCTCGTGGCCGCTCAGGTACTGATTAGCGATCGCGGCTGCCTCTTCCAGTCGCGCTTCAATGCGTTGCTTCGAACTGCGTAATAGTTCCGGTGTGACAACCGTCGACCCCGCCATGTTTTTCTCCCTCGATTCCTTAGGCTCCCCGACCTGGGATATGGATAGCAGTCTAGACAGGTATTGCGCGTTGTCACTTCAGTTGTCGGCTGCTATACAGGCGTCGAATTACCCTGGCGTGGCGGTCCTAAAACACCTTGTCAAACGGTGCTCGCACCATCGGCCGCGCCGTCGCCGTCGGTATCGGTCAACCGCACGTCCCACCGTCCATCGCCGTCGGTGTCCACATAGCCGGTCACACCAGTCTCATCTGTACACAGCGCCCGGTCGGCGACACCGTTGCCGTCGATGTCCACCAGCCAGTCATCGGGGTGACCCCGCCCGTCGAAGTCGACGAGCGGACCGCCGGTGTGTTCGCTGCCGTCGAGCCCATACCACCGCAGGCTTCCGCCCCGGTCCACGGTGACCGCCCAGGTGCCCGTGCCGTCGTCGGTGAAGTACGCCTCGGGCGTGCCGTCGTTGTCGAGGTCGAGGACGGCGTGGTCGACGACACCGTCGCTGTCGAAATCACTCAGGGCGTCGTCGCGCAGCCCGTCCTGATCGATATCCAGTCCGATTGATTCGGGCCGGCCATCATGGTCGAGGTCGAGGTCGGGTTGTCCGTGCCAGATTGCCGCGGAGCCGTCACCGCTGGAAAGGCAATAGTCCATGCGGGTTCTGACGCCCGATCGCCGCTACCCGTTCCCGCGCGCCTTCCACCAGGCCAGCAGCTGCGCGGTTGCCTCTTCTTCGGTGAGCGGCCCGCGGTCCAGTCGGAGCTCCTTCAGAAACCGCCACGCCTCCCCGACCTGCGGACCCGCCGGAATGTTGAGCAACTCCATGATCCGGTTGCCGTCGAGGTCCGGGCGGACTCGGGCCAAATCCTCCTGGGCGGCCAACTCCGCGATGCGCGCCTCGAGGCGATCGTAGTTCGCCTGCAGCCGGGCGGCTCGGCGCTTGTTGCGGGTGGTGCAGTCGGCGCGCACCAGCTTGTGCAACCGGGGTAGCAGCGGCCCGGCGTCGGTGACGTAGCGGCGCACCGCCGAATCGGTCCACTTACCGTCACCGTAGCCGTGGAATCGTAGGTGCAGATAGACCAGCTGGGACACGTCGTCGACCATCTGCTTGGAGTATTTGAGTGCCCGCAGCCGTTTGCGGACCATTTTTGCGCCGACGACCTCATGGTGGTGGAAGCTGACACCACCGTCCGGCTCGTGGCGTCTGGTCGCCGGTTTGCCGATGTCATGCAGTAGCGCGGCCCACCGCAGCACCAAGTCCGGGCCCCCCTCAGGAGGTGGGTCTTCCAGGGCGATGGCTTGGCGCAGCACCGTCAGCGAATGCTGGTAGACGTCCTTGTGCTGGTGGTGTTCGTCAATGGCCATCTGCATGCCACCGACCTCGGGTAGTACAACGTCACCCATTCCGGTCTGCACGACCAGGTCGATCCCGGCCACCGGGTCGGTGCCCAACAGCAGCTTGTCCAGCTCGACGGCCACCCGTTCGGCGCTGATCCGGGCCAGCTGCGGCGCCATCTCCTCGATCGCCGTCCGTACCCGCGGGGCGACGGTGAATCCGAGTTGTGCGACGAACCGCGCCGCCCGCAGCATCCGCAGTGGGTCATCGCCGAAGGAAACCTCGGGAGCGGCCGGGGTGTCGAGCACCCGGGCGCGCAGCGCGGCCAAACCGCCCAGTGGATCGACGAAGTCGCCCGGGCCGGCAGCGGTGATACGCACCGCCATCGCATTGGCGGTGAAATCCCGTCGCACCAAATCGTCCTCGAGGCGGTCGCCGAACCGCACCTCGGGATTCCGCGACACCTGGTCGTAGCTGTCCGCGCGGAAGGTGGTGATCTCGAGCCGGAGGTCACCCTTACCGACCCCCACGGTGCCGAACGCAATGCCGGTGTCCCACACCGCGTCGGCCCACCCCCGCACGATGTGCTGGACCTGCTCGGGGCGGGCACCGGTGGTGAAATCCAGATCGGGACTCAGCCTGCGCAGCAGGGCGTCTCGCACCGAACCGCCGACCAGGTACAACTCATGCCCCGCGGCCTCGAACAATGCCCCCAGCTCGCGCAGCACCTCGGCATGCCGGTTCAGGGTGACGGCGGCTGAAGCCAGCAGCTCCACATCTTGGGCGGCGTCGGACACGTTCGGTCAGCCTAGTCGGGTGACGATGCGGGCCGGGACGGCCCGCGCAGGAACCCGACCATCCAACACCCCCGGGTGACGATGCGGGCCGGGACGGCCCGCATCGTCACCCGACCATCTAGCGCCACCGCCTCGCGCCGTCGGCGGCGAGTATGTCTGGAAGACCACTTCGTGCCAGCTACTATCGCTTGGGTGTCGGATGGCGAACAGGCCAAACCACGTCGGCGCCGCGGGCGCCGTCGCCGTCGTGGCGTCGCCAAAGCGTCAGACAACGACTCGGAAGCCAAGGTAACCGCCAGCCCTCCGGCCAGTAAGACGAGCAACCGACGTCGGTCTCGCACGCAACGTGGGGTGCCCGAGCGGCTGCGCACCGTGCACGAAACCTCCGCGGGCGGCCTGGTCATCGATGGCATCGACGGACCCCGTGATTCACAGATGGCCGCCCTGATCGGCCGCATCGACCGACGCGGACGGATGCTGTGGTCGCTGCCCAAGGGGCACATCGAACTCGGCGAGACCGCCGAGCAGACCGCTATTCGTGAGGTTGCCGAAGAGACCGGGATCCAGGGCAGCGTGCTCGCCGCGCTCGGCCGTATCGACTACTGGTTCGTCACCGAGGGCCGGCGCGTACACAAGACTGTGCACCATTATCTGATGCGATTCTCCGGCGGCGAGCTATCCGACGAAGACCTCGAGGTCGCCGAGGTCGCATGGGTGCCGATGCGGGAGCTACCGTCGCGGCTGGCCTACGCCGACGAGCGCCGCCTAGCCCAGGTCGCCGACGAACTGATCGGAAAGCTGCAGAGCGACGGGCCCGCCGCGCTGCCGCCGCTGCCGCCCAGCGCGCCACGGCGCAATCCGCAAACGCACTCGCGCACTCGACATTCCGACAAACCCCCCGGCCGGCACAACGGCCACGGGCCGGGGTCGTGACCGCGCCGCGCATCCGCTGGGCCGGCTTGTTGCGGCTGGCCGCCGTGGTCGCCCTGGTGGCCGGATGTACCGTGCTGCTCACCGGACCCGTCGGTGTGCCGCGCGCCGGCGCCGACGAGCCCGCGTCGACGCCGTTCATCCGCGTCCGCATCGATCAGGTCACCCCGGACGTGGTGACCACAACCAGTCCGCCCGTCGTCACCGTCAGCGGGATGGTGGCCAACATCGGCGACCGACCCGTACGGGACGTGATGGTCCGGCTCGAACACGCCGCCGCGGTGGACACTTCGGCGGGGCTGCGCACGTCACTGGACGGCGCCACCGATCAGTACCAACCGGCCGCCGACTTCCTGACCATCGCGCCCGAACTGCAGCGCGGGCAGGAGGCCGGCTTCACCCTGTCCGCGCCGCTGCGCTCGTTGAGCAAACCGTCGCTGGGCATCAACCAGCCGGGCATCTACCCGTTACTGGTCAACGTCAACGGCACACCCGATTACGGCGCCCCGGCCCGGCTGGACAATGCGCGGTTCCTGCTGCCGGTGATCGGTGTGCCGCCCGACCGCGCCGACTCCCTGGAATCCGCGGTGGCACCTGACACCTCGAAACCCGTCTGGGTGACCATGCTGTGGCCGCTGGCCGACCGTCCCAGGCTGGCTCCAGGCCAACCCGGCGGCACCGTTCCGGTTCGGCTGATCGACGACGACCTGGCCAGCTCGCTGGCCGCCGGGGGCCGACTCGACATCTTGTTATCCGCCGCCGAGGTCGCCACCAGCCACGACGTCGACCCGGACGGTGCCGTGGGCCGCGCGCTGTGCCTCGCCGTCGACCCGGATCTGCTGGTCACCGTCAACGCGATGACGGCCGGTTATGTCGTATCCAGCTCCCCCGACGGTCCCGCTCAGCAGCCGGGCACGCCCACCCACCCGGGCGCCGGACAGGGCGCCGCGACCGCCTGGATGAACCGGTTGCGGGCGCTGGCGCACCGCGTCTGCGTGACGCCGCTGCCGTACGCGCAAGCCGACTTGGACGCCGTGCAGCGGGTCAACGATCCGCGGCTCAGCACCATCGCCACCACTAGCGTCGGCGACATCGTCGATCAGCTGCTCGACATCGCGTCCACCCGCGGTGCCACGCTGCTGCCCGACGGTCCACTCACCGCCGGAGCGATCGAGCTGCTCAACGCCAACAACAGCACCGTCGCGGTCGCCGCGGCCGATTTGGTCGCCGAGGACTCGCAGTCCTCGGTCGACGGACCCCGCAGTGTCGACACCACTCCGCGACGGCTGTCCCCGCAGGTGGTGATGGCGCCCTTCGATCCCGCCGTGGGTGCGGCGCTGGCCGGGGCGGGTAATAACCCCACCGTGCCCACCTATCTCGACCCGTCGCTGACGGTCCGGCTCACCCACGACTCCAACACCGCGCGCCGTCAGGACGCCCTTGGGTCCATGTTCTGGCACGCCCTGGACCACGACGCCCCACCGCGCACGCAGCTGCTCGTCCCGCCGGCGACCTGGAACCTGCAGGCGGACGACGCGCAGGTCATCCTCACGGCGCTGGCCACCACCATCCGATCCGGGCTGGGCGTGCCCCGCCCGCTCGGGGCCGTGATCGCCGAAGCCGCCGCCCGGACCGAGCCGGGCGCACCGCCCACCGTCCCGGCCCCGGGCCGCGGCCGCTTCAGCGAAACCGTCACCACCGACATCAACGGGCAGACCGGCCGGCTGTCGCGGCTGACCTCAGCGCTGACCACCGATGAGCGCACCGGATTGACCGGCGTCCAGTACACCGCTCCGTTGCGCGAAGACATGCTGCGCGCATTGAGCCAATCGGAGCCTCCCGACGGCCGCAACGAGTTGGCGAAGCAACGGTTGCAGGTAGTCGGTAACACGATCAACGACTTGTTCGGCGCGGTGACGATCGTCAATCCGGGCGGTTCCTACACCCTGGCGACCGAGCACAGCCCGTTGCCGCTGGCCCTGCACAACGGCCTCGCCGTGCCGATCAAGGTGCGCCTGCAGGTCGACGCGCCGCCCGGGATGACCGTGACCGACGTCGGGCAGATCGAGCTGCCCCCCGGCTATCTGCCGTTACGCGTCCCAATCGAAGTGAACTTCACCCAGCGCGTCGCCATCGACGTCACGCTACGCACCCCCGACGGCACCCGGCTGGGCGAACCAGTGCGCTTGTCGGTGCACTCCAACGCCTACGGCAAAGTGCTCTTTGCGATCACCCTGACCGCGGCCGCGGTGTTGTTTGTCCTCGCCGGCCGGCGGCTGTGGCACCGATTCCGCGGCCAACCCGACCGTGCCGACCTGGACCGACCCGACCCGCCCCACCACCAGGCCGCCGACCCGCACGGCGTGGCCATCCGCGTGGACGAAGAGCACCGAGTATGAACCCCGCCTACCGGCGGCCCCATGCACACCAGCCGCCGCGGCGGCACCAGCCGCCACCGACCGGACCGCTGCCACCGGTAACCGAGCTGCCCACGCGGCGGGTGGAGCTGTCCGACTCCGCGCTGGTCTCCCGGTCGTGGGCGATGGCCTTCGCGACGCTGATCAGCCGGATCACCGGTTTCGGCCGGATCGTGGTGTTGGCCGCCATCCTGGGGGCGGCGCTGTCCAGCGCGTTCTCGGTGGCCAACCAGCTGCCGAACCTCGTCGCCGCGCTGGTGCTGGAAGCAACGTTCACCGCGATCTTCGTGCCGGTGCTGGCCCGCGCGGAGCAGAGCGATCCCGACGGCGGTGCGGCGTTCGTACGCCGGCTGGTGACGGTCACGACGACGCTGCTGTTGTTCGCGACCGCGGTGTCGGTGGTCGCCGCGCCGCTACTGGTTCGGTTGATGCTCGGCCACAACCCGCAAGTCAACGAGCCGCTCACCACCGCGTTCGCCTATCTGCTACTTCCCCAGGTGCTGGCCTACGGCCTGACCTCGGTCTTCATGGCAATCCTGAACACGCGCAACGTCTTTGGGCCCACGGCATGGGCCCCGGTCGTTAACAACGTCGTCGCGCTGCTGACACTGGCGGTGTATCTGCTCGTCCCCGGGGAACTCTCGGTCGATCCCGTCCGAATGGGCAACGCCAAGCTGCTGGTGCTCGGCATCGGCACCACATTGGGCGTGTTCGCACAGACCGCGGTGTTGCTGGTAGCGCTGCGGCGCGAACGCGTCAGCCTGCGGCCGCTGTGGGGCATCGATGAGCGGCTCAAGCGGTTCGGCACCATGGCCGCGGCCATGGTGCTCTACGTGCTGATCAGTCAGCTCGGCCTGGTGGTGGGCAACCAAATCGCCAGTACTGCAGCGGCTTCCGGCCCGGCCATCTACAACTACACCTGGCTGGTCTTGATGCTGCCATTCGGCATGATCGGGGTGACCGTGCTGACCGTGGTAATGCCGCGGTTGAGCCGCAACGCGGCGGCCAACGACACCGACGCCGTGCTGGCCGACCTGTCGCTGGCCACCCGGCTGACGTTGATCACGCTGATTCCGATTGTGGCGATCATGACCGTCGCCGGGCCC
Organism: Mycobacterium simiae; assembly: GCF_010727605.1. Taxonomy (NCBI): domain Bacteria; kingdom Bacillati; phylum Actinomycetota; class Actinomycetes; order Mycobacteriales; family Mycobacteriaceae; genus Mycobacterium; species Mycobacterium simiae. Next base: position 2,691,161 of record NZ_AP022568.1, on the reverse strand, counting down.
GCGATCGGCAGCGCATTGTTCGCCTACGGCCACTTCGGCGGGACCGACGCCGGCTATCTGGGCGCCGCGATCGCGCTGTCGGCGTTCACGTTGATCCCCTACGGCCTGGTGCTGTTGCAGCTACGCGTCTTCTACGCGCGCGAACAGCCCTGGACGCCGATCGTGATCATCCTCGTCATTACCGCCGTCAAGATCGCCGGCTCGGTGCTGGCCCCGCACGCCACCGACGACCCGCAGCTGGTGGCGGGTTTCCTTGGGCTGGCCAACGGCATCGGCTTTTTGGCCGGCGCGATCGTCGGCTATGTGCTGCTGCGTCACGCGCTGTTGCCGGCCGGCGGCCATCTGATCGGACGGGCGGAGGTACGGACGATCCTGGTGACGATCGTCGCGTCGATGCTCGGCGGCCTGATCGCACACGTCGTCGATCGACTGCTGGGGCTGGCCGACTTGACGGCGCGCGGTGGTGCGGCGGGTTCGCTGCTGCGGCTGTTGATACTCGGCTGCCTCATGTTGCCGATCATGGCGACGGTCATGGTCCGCGCCCAGGTGCCCGAGGCGCTGGCGGCGCTGGCCGCGGTGCGCCGCCGGGTCGGCGGCCGCTCCCGCATGGCATTGCAATCCGGTCCGCCGGCGACGCCCCGGGGATCGTCTCACCGCGGCCCGGTCACGTACCCTGAGCAGAGGAATTCGTCCCCGCCGGGGGTTGATGCGGTCCAGGAGCCGATCCGGCGTAGGCCTCCGGAACGAGCAGGCAATGCCCGGCTGATGAAAGGACCGGAGGTGACCGATCGCCCCGTCGAAAGCGCCGCACCCGGCCCCGGCGGCGACCGGCCGCGCGCCACTGCCGATGACTTCCAGCCGGACATGCCGACCGCGCGGGAAGCCAGCCCTTCGGTGCCGCGCCCGCCGGAGCAGCGCAACGGTGGCGCCCCCGGGGAGTCGACCCGCGGCGCGATCCCGGTCGATGCGTCCCGCGATCGCGGTGCGGATTCACGCGGCGACGATCCGCACTTGGTTCCCGGCGCCCGCATCGCCGGCGGCCGGTACCGGCTGCTGGTCTTCCACGGCGGTGCCCCGCCGCTGCAGTTCTGGCAGGCGCTCGACACCGCCCTGGACCGCCAGGTGGCGCTCACCTTCGTCGACCCCGACGGCAGTTTGCCCGCCGACGTCCTGCAGGAGATCCTGTCTCGCACGCTGCGGCTCAGCCGCATCGATAAGCCTGGCATCGCGCGGGTGCTCGACGTCGTCCACAGCCAGCAGGGCGGCCTGGTGGTTGCGGAGTGGATTCGCGGCGGTTCCTTGCAAGAGGTGGCCGACACCGCTCCCTCACCACTGGGCGCGGTCCGCGCCATGCAGTCGCTGGCCGCTGCTGCGGACGCCGCTCACCGTGCCGGCGTCGCCCTGTCTATCGACCACCCCAGCCGCATCCGGGTCAGCATCGACGGCGACGTCGTGCTGGCCTACCCGGCGACCATGCCCGACGCCAATCCCGAGGACGACATCCGCGGCATCGGTGCCGCCCTGTACGCCCTGCTGGTCAACCGCTGGCCACTGCCCGAGTCCGGAGTGCGCAGCGGGCTCGCACCGGCCGAGCGCGACGCGTCCGGCCTTCCCGTCGAGCCCAGCACCATCGATCGCGACATCCCCTTCCAGGTCTCGGCGGTAGCCGTCCGAGCGGCGCAGGAGGACGGCGGAATTCGCAGTGCTTCAACACTTTTGAACCTTCTACAGCAGGCCACCGCGGTCGCCGACCGGACCGAAGTGCTGGGGCCGATCGATGATTCGCCGCCCCCGCCCGCCGCCGCGCCGGTCGAACGCGACAACTATGCGACGCTTGCGCGGCGACGGCGCAACCTGCTGATCGGCGGCGCCGCGGCGATCGCCGTGATCGTGGTCGCACTGCTGGTGCTGGCCTCGATTGTCAGCAAGATCTTCGGCAACGTCGGCGGTGGTCTGAACAAGGACGAGCTCGGGCTCAACGGACCGAGTTCGTCGAGCGCGTCGTCGTCGGCGAGTGCCGCGCCGTCGGGAAGCGTCATCAAACCCACCCGCGCCACGGTCTACTCCCCCGACGGCGAAGCCGACAACCCGGGGCAGGCGGCCATGGCAATCGACGGTAACTCCACGACGGGCTGGCAGACCGACATCTACACCGACGCCGTACCGTTCCCCAGCTTCAAGAACGGCGTCGGGTTGATGTTGCAGTTGCCTAGCCCGACGGTCGTTGGCGCGGTGTCCATCGACACCCCCAGTACCGGCACCAAGGTGGAGATCCGCTCCTCGTCCTCCGCGTCGCCGGCCCGGCTGGAAGACACCTCCCTGCTGGTCTCGGCCACCCCGCTCAAGCCCGGGCACAACACCATCCCGGTGCGCTCGGGCGCGCAGACGTCGAACGTCTTGGTGTGGATCACCACCTTGGGCAACACCGACGGGAAGAACCGCTCGGAGCTTTCGAACATCACCATTCAGGCGGCCTCCTGAGGCTCACAACCGTACGGGCAAGTGAAGTGCCGGCGAACGACCGATTGGTTACTGTCCGGCGGTGGGCATCGGCGCAGAGAGACGGCAGCACCGCAGTGACGCCGAGCTGCTCGCGGCCCATGTCGCCGGCGACCGGTATGCCTTCGGCGAGCTTTTCCACCGTCATCGACGCCAGCTACACCGCCTGGCCCGGCTGACCAGCCGCACTCCCGAAGATGCCGAGGACGCGCTGCAGGAGGCCATGCTGTCGGCGCACCGGGGCGCCGGATCCTTTCGCTACGACGCCGCGGTCGGCAGCTGGCTGCACCGGATTGTCGTCAACGCCTGCCTGGATCGGCTGCGCCGCAGCAAGTCTCACCGCACCGTCCCACTCGAGGACGTGTACCCCGCGCCGGACCGCACGGGTCAGGTCGAAACCGCCATTGTGGTGCAACGGGCGTTGCTGCGGCTGCCGGTCGAGCAGCGGGCCACCATCGTGGCGGTCGACATGCAGGGCTACTCGATCGCCGACACCGCGGCGCTGCTGGGTGTCGCCGAAGGCACCGTCAAAAGCCGGTGCGCCCGCGGACGGGTGCGACTGGCCCAGCTGCTCGGTTATCTCGACGCCGACATCCACCCCTCGGCGCGTCCCGCCGGCCAGCTCCCAGGACCGGGGCCCACCCTCGCGCTGCGCATGACGGAGACTGGGGTGGATGGGCGACACGGAAAACCCCCCGAACCAACCGGAGACTGAACAGCCGGAGCCGCACGGGCGGCCGGGGTCGGAACCGGTGCCAGGCGTGGAACTGCTTGCCGACCTGCAGGCCGGTCTGCTGGATGATGAGTCGGCGGCCCGGGTGCGCCGGCAGGTTCGCGACGACCCGGACGCCCACCGCGTCCTGCAGGCTTTGCACCAGGTGCGACGCGACGTCGCCGCGGTCGGCGCGGATCCGGAATCCGCGCCGGAGCCACCCGCCACCACGACCGCCCGCATTGCCGACGCGCTGCGCGCCGAGCGCACCGGCACGGCGACCCACTCCGCCCGCCCCGGCGTCCGCCCCGGCAAAATCCTGGCGGGGGCGGCGGGCATCGGCGCGGTCCTCGCCGCGGCGGGCTTCGGTACCGCTGCCCTGCTGCACGAGCCGCCCTCGGCACCGAGCACACCGACGACTATCGAACACATCACGGTGTCGACACCGCCGATGGCGATTCCCCTGTCGGCAGCCGAGATCAGCGGGCTGCTCGGTCGCGTCCCCGACTACGGTCCGCTGGCTGACGCCTCCCGGCGGGCGTCGTGCCTGGCCGGCCTCGGGTATCCCGCTGCCACGCAGGTGCTGGGGGCGCGGGCGATCGAGATCAACGCGCGCCCTGGCGTACTACTGGTTCTGCCCGCCGATACACCGACCGACCTGGTGGTCTTCGCGGTGGCCCTGAACTGCAGCGCAGCCGATACCGGGCTGTTGGCCAGCACCCAGATTCCACGCCCTTAGAGTGGTGCCACGTGTTGCGCGACACGGCCGGGAACAGCCGCGCCTACGCTGGCGTTCGACACGGTTGAAGAACCTGCATCGGAAAGGCGCCCATGAGCGAGACCGCACATGACACAGTTCACGACGTCATCATCATCGGTTCGGGCCCGGCCGGGTACACAGCGGCTCTGTACACCGCGCGCGCGCAGCTGGCACCGCTGGTCTTTGAGGGGACGTCTTTCGGCGGGGCGTTGATGACGACGACCGAGGTGGAGAACTACCCCGGTTTCCGGGATGGCATCACCGGGCCCGAGCTGATGGACCAGATGCGCGAGCAGGCCCTGCGCTTCGGCGCGGATCTGCGGATGGAGGACGTGGAATCGGTGTCCCTGCAGGGCCCGGTCAAATCGGTCACCACCGCCGAGGGTGAAACTTTCAAGGCGCGTGCGGTGATCTTGGCGATGGGTGCTGCCGCGCGGTACCTGCAGGTGCCTGGCGAGCAGGAATTGCTGGGCCGCGGCGTGAGCGCGTGTGCCACCTGTGACGGATTCTTCTTCCGCGACCAGGACATCGCGGTGATCGGTGGCGGTGACTCCGCGATGGAAGAGGCGACGTTCTTGACCCGCTTTGCCCGCAGCGTGACTCTGGTGCACCGCCGCGACGAGTTTCGGGCCTCCAAGATCATGTTGGACCGCGCCCTTTCCAACGACAAGATCACGTTCATGACGAACCAGAGCGTGGTTGCGGTGGAGGGCGAGGCAACGGTTACCGGGTTGCGGTTGCGTGACAACCTCACCGGTGCGGAGACCGTGCTGCCGGTAACGGGTGTGTTCGTCGCGATCGGTCACGATCCGCGGTCGGCTCTGGTGCGCGACGTCATCGACGTCGACGCCGACGGCTACGTCCAGGTCAAGGGGCACACCACACACACCACGATCGAGGGTGTGTTCGCCGCCGGCGACTTGGTCGACCGTACTTACCGCCAGGCGGTCACTGCCGCCGGAAGTGGTTGTGCTGCAGCGATTGACGCCGAGCGCTGGTTGGCTGAACACGACGAAGCCGAAGCCGGCCAGCCGGAAGCAGGGAATGCGGACAGTACCGATCTGATTGGAGCACCACGATGACCGACGCCGAAAAAGCCGGAGCCACAAAGGAAGTCTCCGACGCGTCCTTCTCCACCGAAGTCTTGTCCAGCGAAAAGCCTGTGCTGGTTGACTTTTGGGCGACATGGTGCGGACCCTGCAAGATGGTCGCCCCGGTGCTCGAGGAGATCGCGGCCGAGCGCTCGGATCAACTGACCGTCGCCAAGCTCGACGTCGACGCCAACCCGGAGACTGCGCGCGACTTTCAGGTCGTGTCAATCCCGACGATGATCTTGTTCAAGGACGGCCAGCCGGTCAAGCGAATCGTCGGTGCCAAAGGCAAGGCGGCGCTATTGCGTGAGTTGTCGGACGCGGTCCCCAACCTGACCTGACAACTATCGCTTTTTAACGGCGGTGCCCCGCCGTTCAGCCTGGCGTTTTCCGGAAATCAAGAAGTATCTGCGACAATACCGGTTAGCTGTAATGCGTTTGTCAGCCTGTCAGTTTGTCCCGGAGGGCCCTTGGTATGTCGAGTCCGCGCCGCGAAAACGGCGACGCGTTGCGCTGTGGTGACCGCAGCGCAGCTGTGACCGAAATCCGGGCGTCCTTAGCCGCTTTGGGGCTATTGGACAATTCCGAAGACGACTTACGCACCGGCCGTCAAGTGGCGTCCGACGTCTTCGATTCCCAACTCGACCAGGCCGTGCGGGCTTTTCAGCAGCACCGCGGCCTGCTCGTGGATGGCGTCGTCGGCGAGGCCACCTACCGAGCCCTCAAGGAAGCCTCCTACCGGCTCGGCGCGCGCACCTTGTACCACCAGTTCGGGGCCCCGCTCTACGGTGATGACGTCGCTACGCTACAGGCCCGGCTGCAAGATCTTGGTTTCTACACCGGCCTGGTCGACGGACATTTCGGTTTGCAAACGCACAACGCGTTGATGTCCTACCAGCGCGAGTACGGTCTGTCCGCCGACGGAATCTGCGGCCCGGAAACGTTGCGCTCCTTGTACTTTCTGAGTTCACGAGTCAGCGGCGGTTCGCCCCACGCCATCCGCGAAGAAGAACTGGTCCGACGGTCGGGTCCGCGCCTGTCCGGCAAGCGGATCATCATCGATCCGGGTCGCGGCGGCGACGATCACGGGCTGATCGCGCAAGGTCCTGCCGGACCGATTAGTGAAGCAGATATCTTGTGGGACTTGGCCAGTCGGCTCGAAGGGCGGATGACTGCCATCGGCATGGAGACTTTCCTGTCCCGGCCGACCAACCGCAGCCCGTCGGATGCCGAGCGGGCCGCGACCGCCAACAACGTCGGCGCGGACCTGATGATCAGCCTTCGCTGCGAAGCGCAGGTCAGCCCTTCGGCAAACGGTGTGGCTTCGTTTCACTTCGGCAACTCGCACGGCTCGGTGTCGACGATCGGCCGCAATCTCGCCGACTTCATTCAGCGTGAAGTGGTGGCCCGCACCGGTTTACGCGATTGCCGAACCCACGGACGTACCTGGGATCTGCTCCGCCTGACGAGGATGCCCACCGTCCAGGTCGACGTCGGTTACATCACCAACCCCGGTGATCGGGAGCGGTTGATCTCGACCCACACCCGGGACGCGATCGCCGAAGGTATTCTCGCCGCGGTCAAGCGGCTTTACCTGCTGGGTAAGAACGACCGGCCCACTGGCACATTCACCTTCGCCGAGTTGCTTGCCCACGAATTGTCGGTCGAGCGGACCACCCGCCTCGGCGGGTCTTAGCCATTCTTCTTGTTCTGCAACGTGTTTCCCGCTGCTGACCCAGCTCCGACCGGCTGTTGCAGCTGAGCATTCGCCAGCAGGCGCTCCAGCGCGGCCTCGACCTCGGCCTTCCAACCGAGGCCCTTGTCCAGCTCGAGCCGCAGCCGCGGGAAGTACGAATGGGGCGCCACCACAACGAAACCCACGTCCTGCAAGAATTCGGCGTCGATGATGCAGCGCTCCACCGAGCAGTCGCAGATGGACTCCAGCACTGGCCGGGTTGCGGTGTCGGCCAGCCGTGGATCGGACAACTCCGACACGGCCGGGGTTCGGCCGAAGGCTTCCAAGGCCCGGACGCCGCGGCGCATCAATTCGTCGATCACCTGGACAAGCAGGCTGTGCGCCAAGTCATCTGCGGCATTTCCGGGTTCGATGCCCATGGACGTCAACAGCACGGCGTCGGCCGAGACCGGTGCGGTGGGGAACCGACGCGCACGCGGTACCGCACCGGGCGGCGCATAGAGCACATACCCGAGGCAGGGCGGCTCGGCCTGACTGCGCTCGTCGGGAATCGCCGTGGCAACCTGGCCGCACGAGCCCCACTCGAGCATCACCATCGACAGCCAGGCTTCCTTTTCGAACTCGGGATCGGCCAGGTGGTCCTGGTCGCCAAGCGTCGCGGGATCGACCTCCCAATACACGCACCGGCGCGCATGTTTGGGAAGCTGCTCGAAAGCCTCGAGCCGCAGTGGCGTGATTCGAGCAGACACTAGCCTCCTGGCCTCCGTGCGTACCGCGGCCGATCGCCGCGGACCGGCTGTTTCCAGCCCGACGTGCACCACGAACCTCTCCAGGATAGGAGAGTTTGTCGGTCCCCGGCCAGTGTTGGCCCTGCCACGTCGCCCCGGCCGCCAAGTTGGCCGGGCGCACGTCGCGGTGCGCTGCGAAGGCGCGGAATCGTTTGCCGCACAGTAGATCTCCGTCTGATCGCGGGCTTCGGGGCAGGATCGCCCGCCCACCAGTCCCGGCTGTGTCACAGTGACGTAATTACAGCGGGTGGCGGGTCACGCCTTAGGCGGGTCTATCGCGTCGACAATTCGCTGCAGATCCTCGACCGAGGCGAATTCGACGACGATCTTCCCCTTGCGCTTGCCGAGGCTAACCGTCACGCGGGTATCGAACGCATTCGAGAGCCGGTCGGCGACATCTTGGAGCCCGGGCATCTGAATCGGCTTGCGCCGCGGCGCTGGGGGCGTTGCCGTGTCGCCGCGGTTGGCCAGCGTTACCGCTTCCTCGGTGGCGCGCACCGAAAGCCCCTCGGCGACGATACGGCTCGCCAATTCCTCCTGCGCCTCCGGGCCGGCCTCCAACGACAACAGTGCGCGGGCGTGGCCGGCGGACAACACCCCGGCCGCGACGCGCCGCTGCACCGGAATCGGGAGCTTGAGCAATCGGATCATGTTGGTGATCAACGGTCGCGACCGGCCGATGCGGGCCGCCAGTTCGTCGTGGGTGACCCCGAACTCGTCGAGCAACTGTTGGTATGCCGCCGCCTCTTCCAAGGGATTGAGCTGTGCACGATGAATATTTTCCAGCAGGGCGTCGCGCAACAGATTGTCGTCGGTGGTCTCCCGCACGATCGCCGGCAGGGTGGCCAGCCCCGCCGCCTGCGCGGCCCGCCAGCGGCGCTCCCCCATCACCAGCTGGTAACGGGCGCCGCCGGGCGACCCAGATACCGCCCGCACCACGATGGGTTGCAAGAGGCCGAACTCGCGGATCGAGTGCACCAACTCGGCCAGTGCCTCGTCGTCGAACACCTGGCGTGGCTGCCGCGGGTTGGGCTCGATGTCGGACGGCGCGATCTCGCGATACACCGCACCCATTTCATTCACGCTCGGCGCGGGTCCGCCGATCAGCACGTCGGCGGCTGCGTCGCCCATTCGGGGACCCAGCGTCGCGGGACCCGAGTCCCCTTCGGCGGGGCCGGTGGGAATCAGCGAAGCCAGGCCCCGGCCGAGGCCACCCTTCCTACGTGATGGGTGTGTCATTGTGGTCCCTTCCCGGATGGGGTTAATCACGCTGTGCGAGTTCACGACTCGCGTCCAGGTAACTCATTGCCCCGCGCGACCCGGGGTCGTAGTCGATGATTGTCATGCTGTAGCCCGGCGCTTCGGAGACTTTCACGCTGCGCGGGATGACGGTCCGCAACACCTTGCTGCCGAAGTAGCGGCGGACCTCCTCGGCGACTTGGTCGGCGAGCTTGGTGCGGCCGTCATACATGGTGAGCACCACGGTGGTGACGTCGAGCTGGGGATTGAGGTGCGCCTTCACCATCTCGATGTTCCGCATCAGCTGGGACACGCCCTCGAGGGCGTAGTACTCGCACTGGATCGGAATCATCACTTCCGGGGCAGCGACAAGCGCATTGATTGTCAGCAGTCCCAGCGACGGCGGGCAGTCCACGAAGACGTAGTCGAAGTCGAAACCCTCGAGCTGTGCGAGTGCGGTGCGCAGCCGGTTCTCCCGGGCGACCATGCTAACCAATTCGATTTCGGCGCCGGCCAGATCGATGGTGGCCGGGACACAGTACAGGCGGTCGCTGTGTGGACTGCGCCGCAACGCGGATTCCAGCGTCTCCTCCCCCAGCAATACCTCGTAGGACGAGGGGGTACCCGATTGCCGTTCGGTGATGCCCAGCGCCGTGCTGGCGTTGCCCTGCGGGTCGAGGTCGATGACGAGAGTCTTGAGCCCTTGCAGCGCCAGCGCAGCCGCCAGGTTCACTGCGGTGGTTGTCTTACCGACGCCGCCTTTCTGGTTCGCCACGGTGAACACCCGTCGGTGGGACGGCTTGGGTAGCGGTGGATACGTAGTGTGCAGCACCCGCATCGCCCGCTCCGCCGCGGCGCCGATCGGGGTGTCGAATTCGTTCGATGTTTCACGTGAAACATCCGTGGCCCGTGCCGTCGTGTGCGGCGGCACCGTCGGCGGGGATTGCATGCCTTGCGGCGTCTCGCTGTCGGCCCAATCCTGAGGCGAGCTCACGGCCTTCTCCTGTCCGCCCGCGGTGTCGTGACCCGCCGCGGCCGTGCTGCGCGCTGCGCTACCACCACGGTTGCGGGCGGACACAAATAGCTCGCGCCACATGTCACCACCCTGACATCAACTGAGTCCAGCGCCGTCATCACACGCCGGTGCTCCTCTACTTCCTCGGGGGCGCGCTCCCCCTTGATCGCGATCATCCGTCCGCCGGGGCGTAGCAACGGCATGCTCCACTTCGTCAGCTTGTCCAGTGCGGCCACGGCACGGGATACCGCGGCATCGCGGTCTCCGCACTCACTGCGCACCAACGGCTCTTCGGCGCGACCGCGGACCACCTCGACGGTCAACCCTAGTTCCGCGACCACCTCTTTGAGAAACTCGCTGCGGCGCAGTAGCGGTTCGATCAAGACGACCGACAGATCAGGTCTCGCGATCGCCAGCGGTATCCCCGGCAGTCCGGCTCCGCTGCCGATATCTACCACGCGCTCACCGTGGCCGAGCAGCTCGGCCACGGCAGCGCTGTTCAGTATGTGGCGGCTCCAGATTCGCCCTATTTCACGCGGTCCCAACAGGCCTCGTTCCACCCCCACGGTCGCGAGCACCTCCGCATAGTGGGCGGCGATCCGGACGCGGGTTCCGAAAATTTCCGTCGCCGCAACCGGCGGGGGCCCTGCCTCCATCGCGCCACCGCTCGTCCCGTCCTCCGGATCGGAACCCCCGCCATGTTTCACGTGAAACATTCCTCCGGTCTTGGGGATTAACCGTGCGAACGAACTACACCGCTGTAATCCTCGGGCGGTTAGTCGTGCAGGACAACGACCCGGCGCGAAGGCTCCACGCCTTCACTCTCGCTGTGCACCCCGTCGACGGCGGCAACGGCATCGTGCACGATTTTCCGCTCGAACGGCGTCATCGGCTTGAGCTCCTCGCGCTCCCCTGTTTCCAGCACGCGTCGGGCGACCTTGTCGCCCAAGGCGGCTAGTTCCTCGCGGCGGCGGCGGCGCCAGCTCGCGATATCGAGCATCAGCCGACTGCGCACACCGGTTTTTTGATGCACTGCCAGCCGCGTCAACTCCTGCAGCGCATCGAGCACCTCGCCGCCGCGACCAACCAACTTATTCAGGTCGTTGCTGCCGTCAATGCTCACGACCGCTCGGTTGCCTTCGACGTCGAGATCGATGTCGCCGTCGAAGTCCAACAGATCTAACAGCTCCTCGAGATAGTCGCCGGCGATTTCGCCCTCGGCAACCAAGCGCTCCTCGAGGTCGTCGCTCTCGTCGGCGCCACCCAGCGCCGCGTCGGTCTCCTCGTTTACATCCTCGACCGCCGGCTGTGGCTCCACGTCCCGCTCGGTGGTGTCAGCATCCGTCATTTTCTCTCCCTCATCCATGGGTCCGCCCCTGTCTCTTTCGAGTCACTCTTCGGCGACGGCCCGGTAAAGCTGTGGCGCTAGCGCTTCCGTTTCTTGGGTCGGGCACCCGGTCTGGGTGTCCGGTTCGCCGCACTATTACTGCCCCGCGCTACGTCCGGGGCGGCAGCGCTCCCCGTCGACTTTCCGTCGGCTCCATCGGCATCCGGCGCGGACGTCTGGCCCCCGGCCGTCTGCTCGGCCGCGGTCTCATCGCCAGGCGGGGCGCTGCCGTTCGCCGGCGCGCCCTTCCGTTTCGGCTTCGCGCCCGGCTGCGGAGCATTCGCCGCGCGCCGCTGCAGAGTCTCCTGTTTCTTCGCCTCGTCCTCTTTCTCGATCATGCTGAACACGTAATGCTGCTGCCCGAACGTCCAGATGTTGTTCGAGAACCAGTACAGGATGATCGCTATCGGAAGGAACGGACCGCCGACCACCACACCGAGCGGAAAAACGTATAGCGCAAGCTTGTTCATCATCGCCGTCTGCGGATTGGCCGCAGCTTCCGCACTTTGCCGCGCAATCGATGCCCGGCTGTTGAAGTACGTCGCGATGCCCGCCAAAATCATCACCGGCGCGCCTACCGCGATCACTGCCGGGCGGCTGAAATCGATGAAGGCATCCAACCCGGTGCGCTGTGTCATCGACGCGCCGATCGGGGCGCCGAACAGGTTCGCATCCAGGAAGTGCCCAACGTCGACCGGGCTGAACATATAGTTGCCCGTGGCACGGTTCTGCGCCACCGACATCTGTGGCTGGCCGAATCCACCCGTGGTGCGGTTGAACGAACGCAACACGTGATAGAGCCCAAGGAACACCGGGATCTGCGCAAGCATCGGCAAGCACCCCAGGATCGGGTTGAACCCGTGTTCGCGCTGCAGCTTCTGCATCTCGAGCGCCATCCGTTGGCGATCCTTGCCGTACTTCTTCTGCAGCGCCTTGATCTGAGGCTGGAGTTCCTGCATTTGTCGGGTGGTGCGGATCTGGCGCACGAACGGCTTGTACAGCAACGCCCGCAGGGTGAACACCAGGAACATCACTGACAGGGCCCAGGCGAAGAAGTTCGACGGCCCCAGCAGGGCCCCGAAGAGCTTGTACCAAACCCACATGATCCACGACACCGGGTAGTAGACGAAGTCGAGGCTGAACACGTCAAACAAAAGATCCACTCTCCCCTCGCGGCGCCAGGACATTCCCGACGGCGCTGGTGCCTTCACCGTTCACCCGACAAGTCCCGTCTGCGGAGCCGCGCTCGGGTATTGGATCCCATCCTCCCCGATGCCACGGTCCGCACTTGGCGAGCCTGACTATCGCCAACCAACTTCCCCGCAACAAGCCGTACTCGGTGAGTACTTCGACCGCGTACTGACTACAGGTCGGCATGAACCGACACGTCGGCGGGCGCAACGGCGACACCAGGTGGCGATACAGCTGAATCACGAACACCAGCCCGCGCACGATGGTCGCGCCCGCACCGGCGACGCGCTGGCGTCCCGGCACCGTCACGCTCAACGGCTCGACCCCGCTTGTTCAAGAACCCGCCGTAGACCGCGTCGCAGTTCCTGCTCGAGTCGGGCCGACGATGCTTCCCGGCTACCCGGCAGCGCACGAATCACCATCCGGTCGTTGTGTTCGAGGTCGGTTAGCATCCCGCGAGCGGCGTGCCGCAGCCGGCGCGAAACGCGATGCCGGTCGACGGCCGAACCCACCGACTTGCCGACAATCAGCCCGACGCGCGGCCCCGGCCCTGTCTCGTCTTCGGTGTCTCGCCGCATATGGACAACAAGATCGGGCTGCGCCGCACGCACCCCATATTTCACCGTCGCGTCGAATTCCCGTGACCGCCGCATGCGGTTACGCGCGGGAAGCACCGCCAACAAGCCTGTCGGTCAGATCAGGCAGAGAGCGCGCGGCGACCCTTGCGGCGACGGCCAGACACGATGGCACGCCCGGCCCTGGTCCGCATCCGCAGGCGAAAGCCATGCACGCGGGCGCGGCGGCGGTTGTTCGGCTGGAAAGTCCGTTTGCCCTTGGCCACGGCGTTCTCCTCGTTGTGTCTCGCTAGAAGCTTTCCCAGCCCTCCGGCCGGGTCACGTTTGGCTCAGCCAGATTGCTTCGTGTCGGTCGGAACGTGGTCTTGCTGCTGGCCGGCGCGGTCCCCGGGGAACTTAACTCCTGGGTCGCAGCCGTATCGCCGACTTTCGGGCGACTGTATGAGGGTACTGACGCAGATTCGCTGGGTCAAACTTGGCCTGTGCCAACAAGACGCGGGCTCAATCCTGCACCGACCCTGCACCCACGCACCGCCGCGCGGCACTTCGCCAGCTTGACCCTAAAGAACGTGATTGGAATGCAACAGAACTGTTGGCAGCCGAACGGAAAACTGTTAGCTTCGGGCAATGCCGTTTCAGACCTGGGACGGCGCTCGACAACGAAGCATGATGGCGGATCTACTGGCCGTGTAGGTGACCTAGCCCGGGTTATCTCCGGCCCGAAGGTTGCGAGCTGTCACCGATAGGTTGCGGCCCGCATCCGTCTATCCTGTCCACACCTGTGTATAACTATGTGGACAGTCGCTTTGTCGGCAAATGGTTAGGGTTTGACGTCGGACCAGGGAGATGCGTCGTTGACCGATGACCCCGGTTCTGGTTTCACGACCGTGTGGAACGCGGTCGTCTCCGAACTCAACGGCGATTCCGACGGAGACGGTGCAGCAAGTAACCGCACGACACTCGTCACTCCGCTGACCCCGCAGCAGCGTGCGTGGCTCAATCTCGTCCAACCGCTGACCATCGTTGAAGGTTTCGCGCTGCTGTCGGTGCCGAGCAGCTTTGTGCAAAACGAAATCGAACGCCACCTGCGCACCCCGATCACCGACGCACTCAGTCGTCGGCTCGGGCAACAGATCCAACTCGGAGTGCGCATCGCGCCGCCGGCCGACGACACCGAGGAACTGCCCCATCCGCAAGGCGACACCTTCGCCGACGACCCCGGGCAAGAAACGTCAAGTGACGTCGACGAGGCTTACGAAAGCAGCGAGAACGGCGAAGTCGTCGGGGCCGAGCAGAACTGGCCCAACTACTTTGCCGAACGGCCACTGGCCGCCGACACCGGCGCTGCGGGCGGCACCAGCCTCAATCGGCGCTACACGTTCGAGACTTTCGTCATCGGTGCCTCCAATCGATTCGCCCATGCGGCGGCCCTCGCCATTGCAGAAGCGCCGGCCCGCGCCTACAACCCCCTGTTCATTTGGGGCGAGTCGGGCCTGGGCAAGACTCACTTGCTGCATGCCGCAGGCAATTACGCGCAGCGGCTGTTTCCCGGGATGCGGGTCAAGTACGTCTCGACCGAGGAATTCACCAACGACTTCATCAACTCGCTGCGCGACGACCGCAAGGTCGCGTTCAAGCGCAGCTACCGCGATGTCGACGTGCTGCTTGTCGACGACATTCAGTTCATCGAGGGCAAGGAAGGTATCCAGGAGGAGTTCTTCCACACCTTCAACACGTTGCACAACGCCAATAAGCAGATCGTGATCTCGTCGGACCGGCCGCCCAAGCAGCTCGCGACGCTGGAAGACCGGCTGCGAACCCGGTTCGAATGGGGCTTGATCACCGACGTCCAACCGCCCGAGCTGGAAACCCGCATCGCGATTCTGCGCAAGAAAGCACAGATGGAACGCCTCGCGGTCCCCGACGACGTCCTCGAATTGATCGCCAGCAGCATTGAACGCAACATCCGTGAACTCGAAGGCGCACTGATCCGGGTTACGGCGTTCGCGTCCTTGAACAAGACGCCGATCGATAAATCGTTGGCCGAAATCGTGCTGCGGGACCTGATCGCCGATGCCAGCACCATGCAAATCAGCGCGGCGACGATCATGGCCGCTACCGCGGAGTACTTCGACACCACCGTCGAGGAGCTGCGCGGCCCCGGCAAGACTCGAGCGCTGGCCCAGTCGCGCCAGATCGCCATGTACCTCTGCCGCGAACTGACCGATCTCTCGCTACCGAAGATCGGCCAGGCGTTCGGCCGTGACCACACCACGGTCATGTACGCGCAACGAAAAATCTTGTCGGAGATGGCCGAGCGACGTGAAGTCTTCGATCACGTCAAAGAACTCACCACGCGGATCCGACAGCGCTCCAAGCGCTGAACCGCCCCGACGCGCCGCATCTGGCGGCGAATCACCAACTATTTTCCCAAAAACTTCTCGCTCATTTGTAACTCCAACCACACCGCCGACATGTGCGCAGCGTTGTGCACAACCGTGCCAACTGTCGGTGCAGTACTCGGCACCGACGTGCACACGCCCGCCTCATCCCCAGTAGCCCAACATCGGCTGCACAGGTGTCAAGACAGTCATCCACAGGGCGCCCACCGCGCTAGCTGCAGCAAGTCGCGGCTGTCCCCAAACTGCACAGGCCTTAATACTGGTACTGAGATCTCTGGGTTGTTTCTTCTTTGAAGAACAGCCTTGGGGACGCGTCGCTGCACAGCGCGCTCTCGTCGTCACCCACTCGGGTTGTCGGCCTTTGCGATTAGCTTTCAAGATGGGCGCGGAAGCTCTACGGTTGTTGTTCGACTGCCGTTGTGGATGTCGTGGCGCGGCGCAGAGGCAAGCCGCCGATTTCGGATTTGGGTAGGTGAAGGGACGCTATGGACGTGGCGACGACGAATGCTGGCCTCACCGACCTGAAATTTCGGCTGGTCCGAGATTCTTTCGCCGATGCCGTGTCATGGGTGGCGAAGAACCTGCCCTCCAGGCCTGCGGTGCCGGTCCTCTCCGGCGTGCTGTTGACGGGCTCGGATGAGGGCCTGACCGTCTCTGGATTCGACTACGAAGTCTCCGCCGAGGCGCAGATTGCAGCCGAAATTGCTTCTCCCGGAAGTGTTTTGGTGTCGGGACGGCTGCTGTCGGACATTGTCCGGGCGTTACCGGACAAGCCGATCGATTTTTATGTCGACGGCAACCGGGTGGCATTGACCTGCGGTAGTGCGAAGTTTTCGTTACCGACGATGGCCGTCGAGGATTACCCGACGTTGCCGACGCTGCCGGAAGAGACCGGCAGCTTGCCGTCGGATTTGTTCGCCGAGGCGATCAGTCAGGTTGCGATCGCCGCCGGTCGGGATGACACGCTGCCGATGTTGACCGGTATTCGGGTCGAGATCTCCGGCGAATCGGTCGTTTTGGCGGCCACCGACAGGTTCCGTCTGGCCGTCCGGGAACTGACCTGGTCGGCATTGTCGCCGGATATCGAAGCGGCTGTGCTGGTGCCGGCCAAGACCCTGGCGGAGGCCGCGAAAACCGGCACCGACGGTTCCGATGTGCGGCTGTCGCTGGGCAGTGGTTCGGGCGTCGGCAAAGACGGGCTGCTGGGCATCAGCGGCAACGGCAAGCGGAGTACCACCCGGCTGCTGGACGCCGAATTCCCCAAGTTCCGCCAGCTGCTGCCGGCCGAACACACCGCGGTGGCCACCATCAACGTGGCCGAACTGACCGAGGCGATAAAGCTTGTCGCGTTGGTCGCGGACCGGGGCGCACAGGTGCGGATGGAATTCTCCGAGGGGACGTTGCGGCTGTCCGCTGGCGCCGACGACGTCGGTCGGGCCGAGGAAGAACTCGCCGTCGACTTCGCCGGCGAACCGTTGACCATCGCGTTCAACCCGACTTACCTGACCGATGGACTCGGATCGGTACACGCCGACCGCGTGTCGTTCGGCTTCACCACCCCCGGAAAGCCGGCGTTGCTGCGGCCGGCATTCGATGCGGATAGCCACCCCACGGGCGCCGGCCCGTTCTCGGCGTTGCCCACGGATTACGTCTACCTGTTGATGCCAGTCCGGTTGCCCGGATAGGGCCGAGTAGGTGTACGTCCGGCATTTAGGGCTGCGCGATTTCCGGTCCTGGGCGCACGCCGACGTTGATCTGGCGCCAGGCCGCACGGTGTTTGTTGGGCCTAATGGCTATGGAAAGACGAATCTGATTGAAGCACTGTGGTATTCGACTACGTTGAGCTCGCATCGGGTCGGCATGGACGCACCGCTGATCCGCACGGGCAGTAGCCGGGCGGTGGTATCGACCATCGTGGTCAACGAGGGCCGGGAATGCGCGATCGACATCGAGATCGCCGCCGGGCGCGCCAACAAGGCCAGGCTGAACCGCTCGCCGGTGCGCAGTACCCGCGAGGTGGTCGGGGTGTTGCGCGCGGTGTTGTTTGCCCCAGAAGATCTGGCACTGGTTCGCGGTGACCCGGCCGATCGCCGCCGGTACCTCGATGATTTGGCAACGGTGCGTCGCCCGGTGCTCGCCGCGGTGCGCGCGGACTATGACAGAGTGCTGCGGCAGCGCACCGCGCTGTTGAAGTCGCTCGCCGGGGCACGCTATCGCGGCGACCGCGGCGCCTTGGACACCCTCGACGTGTGGGATGCGCGGTTGGCCGAACACGGTGCCGAATTGATGGCTGCGCGTACCGATTTGGTGAATCAGTTGGCGCCCGAGGTGGAGAAGGCCTACCAGTTGTTGGCCCCGGGATCACGGCCGGCCGCGATCGGCTATAAATCGAGCACCGACCGCATGGGCGTCGAAAGTCCTGGCGACGGGAGCGGCGGCCGCGAAATTTTGGAAGCCACGCTGTTGGCCGCGCTGGCGGCACGCCGGGACGCGGAATTGGAGCGGGGGGTCTGTCTGGTTGGCCCGCACCGCGACGACCTGGAGCTACGGCTTGGTGATCAGCCGGCGAAAGGCTTTGCCAGCCATGGTGAATCGTGGTCGTTCGCGCTCGCACTGCGGCTGGCGGCCTACGAATTGCTACGGGGCGACGGCGGTGAACCGGTGTTGTTACTCGACGATGTGTTCGCGGAACTGGACGCGGCGCGCCGTCGGGCGTTGGCCGCGGTGGCGGAATCCGCCGAACAAGTATTGGTGACCGCGGCGGTGCTGGAAGATATCCCCGCGGGCTGGGACGCTAAGCGGGTGCACATCGATCTGCAAGACGATGACTCGGGACGGATCTCGGTGATGCAATCATGACCGGCAGCGGGCAGGAACCTGACGCGGTCCCTCCCCCGGCACTGAGCGAAGTCCGCGGAATCGACCTGGTGCGGCGCACGCTCGAGGAGGCTCGGGCCGCGGCGCGGGCGCAAGGCAAGGATGCCGGGCGTGGCCGCAGCGGTGGTATGGCGCAGCGACGGGTAGCCGGCCAGCGGCGCAGCTGGTCGGGTCCCGGACCCGACATTCGCGACCCGCAACCGCTGGGTCGGCTCACCCGTGAGCTCGCGAAAAAGCGCGGCTGGTCGGGGCGCGTTGCCGAGGGCACCGTGCTCGGCCATTGGGCGACGGTGGTCGGCCAGCAGATCGCCGATCACGCCACGCCGACCGGGCTGCACGACGGCGTGCTTAGTGTGGCCGCCGAATCGACCGCTTGGGCCACCCAGCTGAGGATGATCCAGACACAGTTGCTGGCCAAGATCGCCGCGGCGGTCGGCAACGGGGTGGTGACGTCGTTGAAAATCACCGGTCCGGCTGCGCCGTCATGGCGCAAGGGTCCGCGGCACATCTCTGGTCGCGGGCCGCGCGACACCTACGGGTGACACAATTCGGGGGTGCTGAGCACCGGTTGGTACCGGTCGGCGACGGGGAAATGAGCGGCGGCTCAGAGCCGCGAGAACGAAACGGACCCCCACGACGCACGTCCGGACGCACCGTCAATAAAGAAATTGGGCACACGGCGCGTCCAGATAGGCAGAAACGCGCCCGGAGAATCGGTCCCAGGCCTCAATCACGGTAGAGTGGACTGATGCGACTGCTGCGGTGACTGGAACCGCCCGCATGAAACCCCAAGGAGAGCATTCCGACCGTGGCTGCCCAGAAGAAGAAGGCGCAAGACGAATACGGCGCGTCAGCGATCACCGTGCTCGAAGGGCTGGAGGCTGTCCGCAAACGCCCCGGCATGTATATCGGGTCGACCGGTGAGCGGGGCCTGCACCACCTCATTTGGGAGGTGGTCGACAACTCGGTCGACGAGGCGATGGCCGGCTACGCCACCCGCGTCGATGTCCGCATCCTCGACGACGGCAGCGTCGAGGTAGCCGACGACGGGCGCGGCATCCCGGTGGCCATGCACGCCACCGGCGCCCCCACCGTTGATGTCGTCATGACGCAGCTGCACGCCGGCGGCAAATTCGGCGGGGAGAACAGTGGCTACACCGTCAGCGGCGGGTTGCACGGGGTCGGAGTGTCGGTGGTCAACGCCCTGTCCACCCGCCTGGAAGTCAACGTCAAGCGTGACGGCTATGAGTGGTTCCAGTACTACGACCGGGCGGTGCCCGGCACCCTCAAGCAAGGCGAGGCGACCAAGAAGACCGGCACCACGATCCGGTTCTGGGCCGATCCTGAGATCTTCGAAACCACCCAGTACGACTTCGAGACGGTGGCGCGCCGGTTGCAGGAAATGGCGTTCCTCAACAAGGGCCTGACCATCAACCTCACCGACGAACGTGTCGAGCAGGACGAGGTGGTCGATGAGGTGGTTAGCGACACCGCCGAGGCGCCGAAGTCAGCCGAGGAGCAGGCGGCCGAATCGGCCAAGCCGCACAAGGTCAAGCACCGCACGTTCCACTACCCGGGTGGGTTGGTGGATTTCGTCAAGCACATCAATCGCACCAAAAACCCGATCCAGCAGAGCGTCATCGACTTCGACGGCAAAGGAACCGGGCACGAAGTCGAGATCGCGATGCAGTGGAACGGTGGTTATTCGGAGTCGGTGCACACCTTCGCCAACACCATCAACACCCATGAGGGCGGCACCCACGAGGAGGGCTTCCGCAGCGCGCTGACCTCGGTGGTGAACAAGTACGCCAAAGACAAGAAGCTGCTCAAGGACAAGGATCCCAACCTCACCGGCGACGACATCCGAGAAGGGCTGGCCGCGGTGATCTCCGTGAAGGTCGCCGAGCCGCAGTTCGAGGGCCAGACTAAGACGAAACTCGGCAACACCGAGGTCAAGTCGTTTGTCCAGAAAGTCTGTAACGAACAACTCACTCACTGGTTCGAGGCGAACCCGTCGGAAGCTAAAACCGTTGTAAACAAGGCGGTTTCGTCGGCCCAGGCCCGCATTGCGGCGCGTAAGGCGCGGGAGTTGGTGCGGCGTAAGAGTGCTACGGATTTGGGTGGGTTGCCGGGCAAGTTGGCTGATTGCCGCTCGACGGATCCGCGGAAGTCTGAGCTGTATGTGGTGGAAGGTGATTCCGCGGGTGGGTCGGCGAAAAGTGGGCGTGATTCGATGTTCCAGGCGATCTTGCCGCTGCGCGGCAAGATCATCAACGTCGAAAAGGCCCGCATCGATCGGGTGCTGAAAAACACCGAAGTCCAGGCCATCATCACCGCGCTGGGCACCGGCATCCACGACGAATTCGACATCACCAAACTGCGTTACCACAAGATCGTGTTGATGGCCGATGCCGACGTCGACGGTCAACACATCTCCACGTTGTTGCTGACCCTGCTGTTTCGGTTTATGCGTCCGTTGATCGAGCACGGGCATGTGTTTTTGGCGCAGCCGCCGCTGTACAAGCTCAAATGGCAGCGCAGCGATCCGGAGTTCGCTTATTCCGACCGGGAACGTGACGGGTTGCTGGAGGCGGGGCAAAAGGCCGGGAAGAAGATCAACAAAGACGACGGTATCCAGCGCTATAAGGGGCTGGGGGAAATGGATGCCAAGGAATTGTGGGAGACCACCATGGATCCCTCGGTGCGGGTGCTGCGCCAAGTCACCCTCGATGACGCCGCCGCCGCCGATGAACTGTTCTCCATCCTGATGGGCGAAGACGTCGACGCCCGCCGCAGCTTCATCACCCGCAACGCCAAAGACGTCCGCTTCCTCGACGTCTAAGACGTCTAACCAACATCCAACAGACGCCCAACACCAGCCCCAACAAACGCCGAACCCGTTGTGCGACTTCTAAAAAGAGGACTACATGACTGACACGACGCTGCCACCAGGCGACGACTCCGTCGACCGGATCGAGCCGGTTGACATTCAACAGGAGATGCAGCGCAGCTACATCGATTACGCGATGAGCGTGATCGTGGGCCGCGCGTTGCCGGAGGTCCGCGACGGGCTCAAGCCGGTGCACCGCCGGGTGCTGTACGCGATGTACGACTCCGGGTTCCGCCCGGATCGCAGCCACGCCAAGTCAGCCCGTTCGGTCGCCGAGACGATGGGTAACTACCACCCGCACGGCGACGCGTCGATCTACGACACGCTGGTGCGCATGGCGCAGCCCTGGTCGCTGCGCTACCCGTTGGTCGACGGCCAGGGTAATTTCGGTTCCCCGGGTAACGACCCGCCAGCAGCCATGAGGTACACCGAGGCGCGGCTGACGCCGCTGGCGATGGAGATGTTGCGCGAAATCGACGAGGAGACAGTCGATTTCATCCCCAACTATGACGGCCGGGTGCAAGAACCGACCGTGTTGCCCAGCCGGTTCCCCAACCTCCTGGCCAACGGTTCGGGTGGCATCGCGGTCGGCATGGCCACCAACATTCCGCCGCACAACCTCGGCGAGCTCGCCGAGGCCGTCTTCTGGGCGCTGGACAACTACGACGCCGACGAAGAAGCGACGTTGGCCGCGGTCATGGAGCGGGTGAAAGGCCCCGACTTCCCGACCTCGGGGTTGATCGTCGGTTCGCAGGGCATCGCCGACGCCTACAAAACCGGCCGCGGGTCCATCCGGATGCGCGGCGTCGTCGAGGTTGAAGAGCTCAGAGGCAGAACATCTTTGGTAATCACCGAGCTCCCCTATCAGGTCAACCACGACAACTTCATCACCTCGATCGCCGAGCAGGTCCGCGACGGCAAGCTGGCGGGCATCTCGAACATCGAGGACCAGTCCAGTGACCGGGTGGGGCTGCGTATCGTCATCGAGCTCAAGCGCGATGCCGTCGCCAAGGTGGTGCTGAACAACCTCTACAAGCACACCCAGCTGCAGACCAGCTTCGGGGCCAACATGCTGTCGATCGTCGACGGGGTGCCACGCACGCTGCGTCTCGACCAGATGATCCGCCTCTACGTCGAACACCAGCTCGACGTGATCGTTCGTCGGACCACCTACCGGTTGCGAAAAGCCAACGAGCGCGCCCACATTCTGCGCGGTCTGGTCAAGGCCCTCGACGCGCTCGACGAGGTCATCGCGTTGATCCGGGCTTCGCAGACCGTTGACATCGCCCGCGCCGGCCTGATCGAGCTGCTCGACATCGATGAAATCCAGGCCCAGGCAATCCTGGACATGCAGCTGCGTCGACTGGCCGCCCTGGAGCGCCAGCGCATCGTCGACGACCTGGCCAAGATCGAAGCCGAGATCGCCGATTTGGAAGACATTTTGGCCAAGCCGGAACGGCAGCGCGGGATCGTGCGCGACGAGCTCGCCGAAATCGTGGAAAAGCATGGCGACAAGCGGCGCACTCGCATCATTGCGGCCGACGGCGAGGTCAACGACGAGGATCTGATCGCCCGGGAGGACGTCGTCGTCACGATCACCGAAACCGGATACGCCAAGCGCACGAAGACCGACCTGTACCGCAGCCAGAAGCGCGGTGGTAAGGGGGTCCAAGGCGCCGGGCTGAAGCAGGACGATATCGTCGCGCACTTCTTCGTGTCCTCGACGCACGACTGGATCTTGTTCTTCACCACCCAGGGCCGGGTATACCGCGCGAAGGCCTACGAACTGCCCGAGGCATCCCGGACCGCCCGCGGTCAGCACGTCGCCAACCTGTTGGCATTCCAACCCGAGGAACGCATCGCACAGGTCATCCAGATCCGCAGTTACGAGGACGCGCCCTATCTGGTGCTGGCCACCAAAAACGGGCTGGTCAAAAAGTCCAAGCTGACCGACTTCGACTCCAACCGCTCCGGCGGCATCGTCGCGATCAACCTGCGCGATAACGACGAGCTGGTCGGGGCCGTGTTGTGCTCGGCCGAGGAGGACCTGTTGCTGGTCTCTGCCAACGGGCAATCGATCCGATTCTCGGCGACCGACGAGGCGCTGCGGCCAATGGGCCGCGCCACCTCCGGCGTGCAGGGCATGCGGTTCAACGAAGACGACCGGCTGTTGTCGCTGAATGTGGTCCAGGAGGGCATGTATCTACTGGTGGCCACCGCGGGCGGGTACGCCAAGCGGACCGCGATCGAGGAGTATCCGGTCCAGGGCCGCGGCGGCAAGGGCGTCCTCACTGTTCAATACGACCGCCGGCGTGGCAGCCTGGTGGGAGCGTTGATCGTCGACGACGACAGCGAGCTGTACGCGATCACCTCGGGCGGCGGCGTCATCCGCACCGCCGCGCGGCAGGTCCGCAAGGCCGGACGACAGACCAAGGGCGTCCGGTTGATGAACCTGGGTGAGGGCGACACGCTGCTCGCGATCGCACGTAACGCCGAAGAAAGCGCTGAGGACGACGTCGAGGAAACCGACGGCACCGACGAGTCCGGGAGTTAGCCCGGTAAGCGTCGGTATCCAGCAGAGGCCTGCCAACGGAGTGCCGCCGGACGCGGGCATTAGACTCAGCGCGACCAGGACCATACGAGTGCCACCAACCGGGCGGCCTGGGCAGCAGAGGTAAGGAGGCTCCGGTGACCTCACCGAGCGAGCCGGGCGCCCCCAGACAGGGCGACAGCCCGAACGGCGACGTTGCGGCGGAGCGGGCCGGGGCGCACCAGCGTGGCGTGCCTCCCCACGTCGGCCGTGGGCCCGACACTTCGGATTCGCCGCCGTGGCAGCGGGGGGCGGCCCGGGCCGCCAATCCCGGAAATCGGCAGGGCGATCCGCCGTCCGAGGTGCGACCGCAAGGACCGCCGTCCGGGGTGGACGCCAGGCTGACTCGGTTCGGTTCGGGCGGCGGCGCGCCGACGACCGGCGGGCAGGGCCAACCGAAGAACCCCGAATTTGACGCGTCGCCGCGCGGTGACGGGCCATCGCACGAGGTTTACGCCAGCGAGTTGCCGGATCTTTCCGGCGGGCTGCCGCGAGGAACGCAGCGCAAGTCCGCGCCCGACCGCGGGGAGGCGTCGCAGTCGAGTGTTCGATCGACGACGACCGGAGAATCCCGCGAAGGCCGCGACAACCTGGTTCAAGTCTCGCGGCGACGCGGCGGCCCCGTCCGGGCCAGCATGCAGGTCCGCCGGATCGATCCGTGGAGCACGCTGAAGGTGTCGCTGATGCTGTCGGTGGCGCTGTTCTTCGTCTGGATGATCGCCGTGGCTTTCCTCTACCTGGTGCTGGGCGGCATGGGCGTGTGGGCCAAGCTCAACAGCAACGTGGGCGACCTACTGAACAACACCAGCGGCAGCAGCGGCGAACTGGTGTCCAGCGGCACCATCTTCGGCGGTGCCGTGCTGATCGGATTGGTCAACATCGTCCTGATGACGGCGATGGCCACCATCGGTGCGTTCGTCTACAACCTGACGACGGACCTGATCGGGGGCATCGAAGTGACGCTGGCGGATCGGGATTAGTTGGGGGTTTTGGGGTGGGGCGGCCAGTGCGGTAATCTCGTCGCTCGGCCGTACGCGTGTACGGGCCTATAGCTCAGGCGGTTAGAGCGCTTCGCTGATAACGAAGAGGTCGGAGGTTCGAGTCCTCCTAGGCCCACAACCATGTGCCCGTCAAGACGTTGTGTGAGACTTGCAGTGCCGTTAGCACTGATTGCGTTGGTGGCAGCGGTGGTGCGGTCACGACGCGGCGTCGAGGTCTGGCACGTGGCAGTAGTTGATCCCGCACCCATTGATCCGCCCGGCAGGCCCGGCGGTCAACCGGGGCCTTAGCTCAGTTGGTAGAGCACCGCCTTTGCAAGGCGGGTGTCAGGGGTTCGATTCCCCTAGGCTCCACAATCGGAAATTGTGGCCGAATCCTGACCGCGGCGCGGTACGGACTCGCAGGTCACCTACCGCGCGCTTGCAGATCCGGAGTTGTATTCTGCGGATCATGATGAAACTGGCGTGGTGCGGCGCCGCCGCTTTGCTAGGGGCGGCATTGACGATCGGCGGATTGGGAACGGCACCGAAAGCCTTCGCGGGCTGTCAGCCCGGCTTACTGCCCGGAGAGTCGTACTGCGACAAACCGGTTGCGCCGGACGGGACCTGGGAGCGATGCCATCAAGGCGCCAGCTACCCGGTTTACGGCGGCAAGGGAGTGATCGAGGACATCACCCCGCCGCCGGAGTGCTACCCGGTTGATCCGACGCAGCCAATGCCGCTTGGGCAGCCGTCCAACCACATCGACGACTAAATCCTCGGTCGCTCAGCGCGATTCGCAGGCGATGCCGTCGTTGTCGCGATCGAGCTTCTGCTGGTAAGCGGGATCACCACGCGGGATGTTGTAGCGCCCGTCTTGCGCGGCCGCCTTGCAATTGGCGTACGGCGGGTCAGCTTGCGCTGCGGGCGCGACCGTCAGACCGATCGCGAGCCCGGCGGCGACCGCGGCCAGCACAACCACCGTGTGGCGAATGTCCATGCCTCACACACCCTTCCCTGCGGGTTGTGAGATTACGACCTGCACGCGATCCGCGGGCGAAAATCGATTAGACAGCGCCAAGCCGTTCAGCGCTGCGGGTACGCCAACGGCTACAAGGACAATCCACTAGCTCAAGGACGTGGCTGCACATCCACGCTCGGCGGCCGCGGCGAAGGTTCGGGCGTGCCGCGGTTGACCGAGCGCCGAACGATGCTGAACGCGGCAGCACCGCCGGCTAGCACTACGACGGCCGCACCCACGATCAGCAGGGGCCGCTTGCCCCGGCGTCGCCGCGATTTACGTGCACTCTGCAGCGCCTGGGGCAGACTCGCAACGACGTCCTGTGCGGCGGCCAGCTCTTGGGCGAGCGTCTCCTGGGCCGCGGCGATCTCGCGGGAGAGCCGGCCGTGGCGGTAGCGGCGGCGCAACTCCGACGCGGTCGATTGCGCGGAGTCGACGCCGAGGCCGATGAGGCCGCGGGTGACATCCACGGGACCCACCGCGGAGTAAGTCAGGCCCCGAGACAGTCGCTGCCTTGGGGTCAGCCGGGATTGCGCGTTGGCACTCATCTGCCGCCTCTCTGTGCCGCTTATGGAACCTACAGACTGCCACCAACGCGAGACCGGCGGGCCTATTGCGGGTCGACGTCGGCAATTTCGGCACCGGGCCCGCCGGGTGGCACCGGGTGCGGCGGGGCGGGCGGCTAGTGGCAGACTCTGGTGTCGTGACCAACAGCCCGCATCAGACTGCCACTGCCACACTGCACACCAACCGAGGCGACATCAAGATCGCCCTCTTCGGAAACCACGCGCCCAAGACGGTCGCTAACTTCGTCGGCCTGGCGCAGGGCACCAAGGAGTACTCGACGCAGAACGCATCGGGCGGTCCGTCCGGGCCGTTCTACGACGGCGCGGTTTTCCACCGCGTGATCCAGGGCTTCATGATCCAGGGCGGCGACCCGACCGGTACGGGCCGCGGCGGCCCGGGGTACCAGTTCGCCGACGAGTTCCATCCCGAACTGCAATTCGACAAGCCCTACCTGCTGGCGATGGCCAACGCGGGTCCGGGCACCAACGGCTCGCAATTTTTCATCACCGTCGGCAAGACCCCGCACCTGAACCGTCGGCACACGATCTTCGGCGAGGTCACCGATCCCGACTCGCAGCAGGTCGTTGAAGCGATCTCGACGACGCCCACCGACGGCAACGACCGTCCGACCGAGCCGGTCGTCATCGAGTCGATCACCATCTCCTAGTCGAGGCGTTCGCTGCGCCAGCCTCGCTAGGCCGGTTCGGCCCCGTTTCGGCCCGCGTATCCGGCGGCGGTGAGGGCGTCGAGCACGTCCAGCGGGTCGGTGCCCAGATCCCAGCGGGACAACAACGAAAGCCCGCCGTCGGCCGTCTCGAGTTCGAGGAAGCGGACCTTTCGCCCGAACCGACGGAACTCGGTGATCCGGATGATCTTGATGTCGGATTGCTGCAATACCTGCGTCCGGAACCACCCTCGGATGGTCAGGCCGGCAGGGGTAATTGCCAGCTTTGGCCGCGCGCGCCACGTCCCGCCCGCAAACACCAGCAGCCCTATCCCGGCAACGCCTGCCAGAACGCGGCCCGGCGGGTCTGTGACCACGGTCACACTGATGGTAGCCATGAGAACGCCAGCGAGGCCGCAACCAGCGATTCCCCCGGCGTGGGGCTCCCAACTTGTTTGCTGCATGCGCTCGTCAACCCCTCTTACCACCGCCGATGCGGTTATCCACATCAGCTATCAACAGTGGGGATAAATCACACGCGTGTGATTGGGTGCTCACAAGGTTGCTGGCTCAGGCGCCGATCCACCCGGAAATAAATTCATTCCGCGGCTGATCTGGTTCAGTGCCAGCGCATGGTGAGCAACAAACCGGTGATCATGAAAGCGAACGCGATTGCGTAGTTCCAGGGACCGAGTTGGGCCATCCAATGCAGGGCGGTCGGTGCCTGACTGCCGACCGCCGCCAACTGAAACACCATCAGCCAGACCAGACCGATCAGCATGAGACCGACGAACAGCGCAACGAACCACACGCTGGACGGCCCGACCTTCACCTTGACCGGTGTCCGGCTGACCGCGCTGACGGTGAAGTCGTTCTTCTTGCGGACCTTGGACTTCGGCATGACTACCTCGGGATCACGGTGAACGGGACGGGGTGCAACGATAGCGGTTGTAGCGACACGCAAGACTTGGCTACGAGATTAACGCACCTGGCGGCCGGGGCAGGACATCGGAGACGCTATGAGACAGATCCGCCGCTCCCCCTGGAGCTTCGGCGTCCCCCTGGTTTGCCTGCTGGCTGGCCTGCTCATCGCCGCCACGCACGGCGTGGCCGGTGGGGCGGAGATCCGGCGCAGCGACGCACCCCGGTTGGTGGACCTGGTGCGGGAGACGCAGGGTTCGGTGGATCGCCTCAAGGCCGAACGCGACGGGCTGGTCGGCAAGATCGATTCGACGCATCTGAAATCCCCCGATGCGGCGTTGGCGGCCATGCTGAGACGCTCGGCCGAACTGGCGGCCGAGGCGGACATGACGCCGGTCCACGGGCCGGGGTTGATCGTCACCCTCGATGACGCCCAGCGCGACGCCAACGGCCGCTTCCCGCGCGACGCCTCGCCCGACGACCTGGTCGTGCACCAGCAGGACATCGTCGCGGTGCTCAACGCCCTGTGGAGCTCCGGGGCGGAGGCAATCCAGATGCAGGACCAGCGGATCATCCCGACCTCGGTGCCGCGCTGCGTGGGTAACACGTTGCTGCTCAATGGCCGAACCTATAGTCCGCCCTACACCATCACCGCCATCGGCAATGCGCCGGCCATGCAGGCCGCGCTGGCTGCGGCGCCCCTGGTGATCCTCTACAAGCAATACGTGGTGCGATTCGGGCTCGGCTACCACGAGGACGTCAAGCCGGACGTGCAAATCGTCGGGCACACCGAACCGGCGCGCACTCATTATGCTGAGCCGGACGCGCCGATCGGCTATTGAGCGACCACTAGAAAGTGGCAGGCCCGCGGCCGGACGGTAACCTGACACGATGCGGATCCTCGTTGTCGATAACTACGACAGCTTCGTGTTCAACCTCGTGCAATATCTGGGGCAACTCGGAGTCGAGGCCGACGTGTGGCGCAACGATGACCCCCGGCTGGCGGCACCGCCGGACGGTCACGCCGCGATCGCCACGGAATTCGACGGCGTGCTGCTTAGCCCGGGACCGGGCACCCCGGAGCGCGCCGGCGCATCCATCGACCTGGTAGGCGCGTGCGCCGCGTCGGCCACTCCGCTGCTCGGGGTCTGCCTGGGCCACCAGGCCATCGGGGTGGCATTCGGCGCCACCGTCGACCGCGCGCCCGAGCTGTTGCACGGCAAGACCAGCAGTGTGCAGCATTCTAATACCGGTGTGTTGCAAGGACTTCCGGATCCCTTCACGGCGACGCGCTACCACTCGCTGACCATCCTGCCCGAGTCGTTGCCCGCGGAATTGCAGGTGACCGCCCAGACCCGCAGCGGGGTCATCATGGCCGTGCAGCACACCGAGTTGCCGATCCACGGCGTCCAGTTCCACCCCGAGTCGATCCTCACCGAGGGTGGGCACCGAATGCTGGCCAACTGGCTCAGTTACTGCGGATGGTCGCGCGACGACACCCTGATCCGCAGGCTGGAGAACGAGGTCCGCTCGGCGGTGCGGCCGTATTTCCCCGAGCCCGCGGTTACTGACCGAACTTCAGCGTGATGATGCCGTCCCGGTTCACCCCGGAACCGGCCGGCGGGTTCTGATAGACGACTCGGTGCGACTGGGAGCCGCCGGCGTCGACGTCGGGGCCCTTGTCGAGCACACCCGTCCAGCCCAGCGCGCGTAACCGCGGTTCGGCGTCGGTCCAGAACATGCCCGTCAAATCCGGCATGGTGAATTGGTTGCCCTTGGACACCTGCAGCTCGATGATCGAGTCCACCGGGACGGTTTGGCCCTTGGGCGGATTGGTGCCGACGACCTCGCCGGCGGGGCGGATGCTGTCCACTTGCGCCTGGGTGACCTTGGTGAAGCCGTAGACGGTCAGGTTCTTCTGGGCGACGTCAACGGTTTGGCCGGCGACGTCGGGAACCTGCTTCGTCTCGGGTCCCGACCCCACGATGACCGTGACGACGTTGGTGATCGCCGACGTCTGGTTGGCGGGCGGGTTGGTGCCGATCACCTTGCCCAGCAGCTCCGGGGTGGACGGCGAATTCGCCTGCTTGAACTTGCTGAACCCGGCGGCCTTCAGCTTGCTGACCGCCTCGGAATAACTCAGCGAGGACACGTCGGGCACCTCGCGTTGCTCGGGTCCGGTGGAGACGTTGATCGCGATTTCGTCGCCCGCGGCCACCGACGCGTTGGCGCCGGGGTCGGTGCTGATCACATGGTCGGGCGGAATCGTTGAGTCGGGCTTCTGCAGCGTGCGGGTCTTGAAGCCCCGATTCTGCAGCGCCGCAACGGCATCCGCGGACACTTGGCCGCGCACGTCGGGCACCTGAACGTCTCGCGTCGACCCGCCGAAGGTGTTGAACGCGATGACGACGACGATCGTCAGCACCGCCAGCACAGCGACCGCGACGACCCAGCGACCGACCGGACCACCCATTCGGTCGGGGTCGACGTCGGTCAGACGCTGCCGGGGCAGCGGGTCGGTGCGCGGGCCGTGTGCGCCCGACGCCAGCAGCGAGCTGCGTTCGGCGTCGGTAAGAACCTTGGGTGCCTCGGGGGCTTCGCCGTTGTGCACCCGAACCAGATCGGCCCGCATCTCCGCGGCGGTCTGATAGCGGTTGTCCGGGTTTTTGGCCAATGCCTTGAGCACGACGGCGTCAAGGTCGGCCGAGATGCCCTCGTGCCGCTTGGATGGCGGCACCGGATCTTCCCGAACATGTTGGTAGGCAACAGAAACCGGTGAGTCGCCGGTGAAAGGAGGCTCGCCCGTCAGGATTTCGTAGAGCACGCAGCCCAGCGAGTAGACGTCGGAGCGGGCGTCCACAGAGTCGCCGCGAGCCTGCTCGGGCGAAAGATATTGAGCCGTCCCAATTACCGCCGCCGTCTGGGTGACGCTGTTGCCGCTGTCGGCGATCGCGCGGGCGATGCCGAAGTCCATCACCTTGACGGCATTGGTAGTGCTGATCATGATGTTCGCCGGCTTCACGTCGCGGTGGATGATGCCGTTCTGGTGACTGAAGTTCAGGGCTTGGCAGGCGTCGGCGATGATCTCGATCGCGCGCCGCGGCGGCAGCGGGCCGTCGTTGTGCACGATGTCGCGCAGCGTGACCCCGTCGACGTATTCCATGACGATGTAGGGCAACGGCCCCGCCGGGGTCTCGGCCTCCCCGGTGTCGTAGACCGCGACGATCGCCGGGTGGTTCAGCGCCGCGGCGTTCTGCGCCTCGCGGCGGAACCTCAAATAGAAGCTGGGGTCGCGGGCCAGATCGGCACGCAGCACCTTGACCGCGACGTCGCGATGCAAGCGCACGTCGCGGGCCAAGTGCACCTCGGACATTCCGCCGAAACCGAGGATGTCGCCTAATTCGTAACGGTCGGACAGGTGCTGCGGGGTCGTCATTGCGGTGTCTCGTATCGGGCCGGAGACAGGTTGGGCGTCAGGGGGTTCGCCCAGCTCAGTTCGGGTGGCCTGCTCTGGAATCCAGAATTGCTCACCGCCGGGCCCCGCGTCCAATCCAGGCCCAGACCCGGGCCCGAACCCGTGGGTGTCTTGGACGGCGGCGGTGCTGTGGTGGGCGGGATACCGGTGTCGGTGACGGTCGGGGGAGGCGGCGGCTGCTGTTGGGTGTCGGCGCGAGAGTTGATCACGATGAGCACCGCGATGATGATCGCCAACGCCCCGAGCACCCCCGCGGCCCACAGTAGGGCGCGCTGACCCGAGGAAAACGTGCGTCGCGCCGGCGGCGGACGATGACCAGTCGAGGACGGGCGGGCGCGGCGCTGGGCGGCACTGCGGGTGCCGGCCGCGGCGGCCGCTCTGGTCGCCGGGCTCGACGGGATGGCCGCCGGCGAGGCCCGGCCCGGCGGTGGTGTCTGACTGGGCCGGGGTGGTCGGCGGCCGGCGCGCACCGCGGCGACAGCGTCGGCGAACGGTCCCCCGCTGCGGTAACGCATACCGGGATTCTTGACCAGGGTGATCTCGATCAGTTCCCGCACATTGGGGGGCAGCTCGGGCGGCAGCGGCGGCGGCGGTTCCTTGATGTGCTTCATGGCAACAGTCAGGGCGCCGTCACCGGTGAATGGCCGCTTGCCTGAAACCACTTCGTAGCCAACGACTCCCAGTGAGTAGACATCGCTGGCGGGGGTGGCGTCGTGGCCCAACGCCTGTTCGGGAGCAATGTACTGGGCGGTGCCCATCACCATGCCGGTCTGGGTCACCGGCGCTGCGTCAACGGCCTTGGCGATGCCGAAGTCGGTGATCTTGACCTGGCCTGTCGGAGTGATCAGGATATTGCCCGGTTTGACGTCGCGGTGGACCAGCCCGGCGGCGTGGGCGACCTGCAACGCGCGGCCGGTCTGCTCCAGCATGTCCAGGGCGTGCCGCAGCGACAGCCGGCCGGTGCGCTTGAGTACCGAGTTCAGCGGCTCCCCGTTGACCAACTCCATCACCAGGTAGGCGGTGCGCCCCTCGCCGTCCATTTGGCTTTCGCCATAGTCGTGCACGGCGGCGATCCCGGGGTGGTTGAGCATCGCGGTGGTGCGCGCCTCAGCACGGAACCGCTCGATGAACTCGGGGTCCTGGGAGAACTCACCCTTGAGCACCTTGACGGCCACCCGGCGCCCCAGTCGGCTGTCCACGGCCTCCCAGACCTGGCCCATGCCACCGGTGGCGATTAGGCGCTGCAGCCGGTACCTGCCCGACAGCGTCACCCCAACTCGTGGGCTCATGGGCCCCCCTGCAATGCGGCCTGGATGACGGCGCGTCCGATCGGCGCCGCCAGTGCGCCGCCCGTTGCCGACAGGCGATCCGCGCCGTTCTCCACCAGCACGGCCACCGCCACCCTCGGCGCTTCTGCGGGCGCAAACGCGATGTACCACGCGTGCGGCGGAGTGTTGCGCGGGTCGGTGCCATGCTCCGCGGTACCGGTCTTGGATGCAATCTGCACGCCGGGAATAGCCCCTTTCTGCTGTGCGTCCTTCTCGGCTCCGACCATGAGCTCTGTCAGCTTAGCGGCGATCTGCGGCGTTACCGCGCGGCGCTGCTGATATGGCGCCGTCGTGGTGATGTTGGCCAAGTCCGGTCCTTTGAGGCTTTCGACCAGGTACGGCTGCATCGTCACGCCGTTGTTCGCG
Organism: Mycobacterium simiae; assembly: GCF_010727605.1. Taxonomy (NCBI): domain Bacteria; kingdom Bacillati; phylum Actinomycetota; class Actinomycetes; order Mycobacteriales; family Mycobacteriaceae; genus Mycobacterium; species Mycobacterium simiae. Next base: position 2,658,130 of record NZ_AP022568.1, on the reverse strand, counting down.
ATGGTCGCGGCGATCTCCGCGTTTTGCAGCGGGGTCAGCGCCACATCCTTCTGCCCGATGCTAGACATCCCGAGGGCGGCCCCATCGGCGATTATCCCAACGGTCGACTCCGAGACCTGCAGCGGAATCACGCTCGGGGTGCTGTCCAGGCCGAACGAGCGCGCCATACTGCGCAGGGCCTCGGCCCCGGTGCGGATGCCCAGCTGCACAAAGGCGGTGTTGCAGGACTTGGCGAAGGCCTGGCTGAGCGTCACCGTCGGCTGGTCGCCGCACGGGGTTCCGCCGTAGTTCTCCAGCGTGGCGGTGCTGTTGGGCAGCGGGATCGTCGGCGCCGCCGTCAGCTGCTCGTTCTCCGTGGCCCCGCTTTGCAGCGCCGCGGCGGTGGTGATCACCTTGAACGTGGAACCGGGCGGATAGGTCTCCGAGATCGCCCGGTTCACCAGCGGGTCGTCGGGATCGTCGCGCAACCGCTGCCACGCCTGCGCCTGCACCTCGGGGTCATGAGACGCCAGCAGGTTGGGGTCATAGGACGGCGACGACACCATGGCAAGAATTTTGCCGGTGGACGGTTCCAGGGCGACGACGGCTCCCTTGCACGGCGGCCCACCGCACCCCTGCTGCATCGCGTCCCAGCCGGCCTGCTGCACGCGGGGGTTGATGGTGGTGTCCACATTGCCGCCGCGCGGATCGCGGCCGGTGAAGAAGTCGGCCAGCCGCCGGCCGAACAGCCGCACGTCGGAACCGTTGAGTAGCGAGTCCTCGGCCCGTTCCAGCCCGGAGCTGGAATAGCGCAGCGAGTAGAAGCCGGTCACCGGGGCGTACACCGCAGGGTTGGGGTACACCCGCAGGAAGCGGAAGTGGCTGTCGGTGGCGACCGAATAGGCCAGCAGCTGGCCACCGGCGATGATTTGACCGCGCTGACGCGAGTACTCGTCCAGCAGTACCCGTTGATTGCGGGGGTCGGCGCGCAGGCCGTCGGCCGCAAAGACCTGGGTCATCGTGGCGTTGAGGAGCAGCAGCACGATCAACGCCATCACGGTCACCGAGATCCGTCGCAGTGAGGCGTTCATACTCGCTCGATCACCTCGGTGCCGGCGGCCGCGATCGGCGCAGTGTCGCGTCTCGGGGTGCGCAACGGACGGCGGGCGCTGTGCGAGATGCGTGCCAAAATGCCGAGCAGCACATAGTTGGCCAGCAGCGAGGATCCGCCGTAAGACATCCACGGGGTGGTGAGTCCCGTCAGCGGAATCAGTTGGGTGACACCGCCGACCACAATGAACAGTTGGATAGCCAGCGTGGAGGCCAGTCCCGCGGCCAGCAGCTTGCCGAAGCTGTCACGGGTCGCGATTGCGGTGCGTAAGCCGCGGACGATAACGATGGTGTAGAGCATCAAGATGCTCGCCAGCCCGACCAGGCCGAGCTCCTCACCGAACGCCGCGATGATGAAGTCGGTGGATGCCGCCGGCACGGTGTCAGGCTGACCGTTGCCAAGCCCGGTACCGAAGATGCCCCCGGTGGCGAAGCTGAACAGCGACTGCACGCTTTGGTAGCCGTTGCCGTCGGGATCGGAGAACGGGTCCCACCACATCTGCACCCGAACCCGGACGTGCGCGAAAATGAAGTATGCGACAACGCTTCCTGCGGCGAACAGCACCAGCCCGATGACCACCCAACTGAACCGTTGGGTGGCCAGATACACCACGACCAAAAACGACGCGTAAAGCAATAGCGAAGTGCCCAGGTCCTTTTCGAAGACCATGACGCCGATCGAGATCACCCACGCCGCCAACAGGGGCGCGAGGTCCCGTGGCCGCGGCAGGGTCATCCCCATCAGATGCTTGCCCACGCTGGTGAACAGACCGCGCTTGGCGACCAGCACTGCAGAGAAGAAGATCAGCAGCAAAATCTTCGAGAACTCGGCGGGCTGAATGGAGAAGCCCGGCAACCGAATCCAGATTTTGGCGCCGTTCTGCTCGGACAGCGACGCCGGCAGGATGGCCGGGATAGCCAGGAACACCAGGCCGGTGAGTCCAAAGATGTAGCCGTAGCGGGCAAGCTGACGGTGGTCTTTGAGGAATGTGACGACGAGCGCGAAAGCGGCCACGCTGACCAGCGTCCACAGCAGCTGCTGGGTCGCACTGGGATGATGACGTCCGCTGAGCTCACCGCCGACGAGGTCGAGCCGGTGGATCATGACTAAGCCAAGACCGTTGAGCAGCGCCACAATTGGCAGCAGTAGCGGGTCGGCATAGGGCGCGAAGCGCCGCACCGCCACGTGCGCGCTGCCGAAAACGGCCAGAAAGATCAACCCGTAGCCGACCAGATCCAGGCGCAGGCCGCGCCCCTGGTTGGCCTCGACAATCAGTAGCGCGGCGACGGTGATCAGTGCGGCGAAGCACAACAACAGCAGCTCGGAATTGCGCCGAGTGGGCAGCGGCGGGGTCACCGCGACCGGCGGTTGGACCTGTGTGGTCATGCAGCCGCCCGGCAATCGATGCCCGGCTGAGGAGGGATTGGCGGGAGCGCGGTCACCGTGGGGGTGGGAGGCGACGAGGACGCGGGCGCCGCGGGGGAAGTGCTTGTGGGAGTGGTGCTCTGGGGCGTGCTGGTGGGAGGGGTGCCGCTGGAAGGGGTGGGGGGCGCTGTAGCGCTCGGCGGAGTTGTCCCGCCGGTCGCCGGGGTCGGCGGCGCCGGCGGCGAGGTCGCCCGCGGCGGCGGACAGGGCGGCAGCAGGTTGCTGGCGGCGAGCTCTTTGAGCTGTGATTCGGCCTGATCCAAGGTTCCGGCCGGAAGCCCGGCCAGTACTTGGGCGCGAGCGGCGGGCCGCAGGTCCTGCAATTGCAAGAGCCGGCAGTCGAGATGACCGCCGGACTGGCTGTAGCTGATGATCGATAAGTCGTTGCGCGCGTTCAGGCAACCCGCCAGATGCGGCTCGTGCAGGGACATGCCCAGCAGCGACCCCTGAATCCCCCGCATGATCGACACCATGCCGTTGTATTCGGCGACGTAGTAGTTGCTCCGGATGATCGCCCGACCGATGGCCAGGCCGGCGAGCGCCAGTAGCACCACCAACGTGACGACGATGAATGTCCTCCGCCACGCCCACCGCGAGCGGGGGGCGGGTTCTTCTTGTGCGGCAATGGGTTTAGCGGCGGGTTTTCGAGCGCCGATGGCCGATGCCCGGCCCGCCGAGGTGTTGGGCAGCGTCAGCTGGTCTTCCTCGCCGGAGACCGCCCCGGCCAGAATCGGCTGAGTTTGTCCGTAGTCGTAGTCCACGACGTCGGCGACCACCACTGTCACGTTGTCGGGCCCGCCGCCGCGCAGCGCCAATTCGATGAGGCGATAGGCACTTTCGGCAACATCGGGGATTTGCAGTGCTTCGTAGATGGTCTCGTCGCTAACCGGGTCGGACAACCCGTCCGAGCAGAGCAGGTAGCGATCACCGGCGCGGGCCTCGCGCATCGTCAGCGTTGGCTCGACCTCATGGCCCGTTAACGCCCGCATGATCAACGATCGCTGTGGATGGCTGTGCGCCTCTTCCCGCGTGATCCGACCCTCGTCGACCAAGGTCTGAACGAAGGTGTCGTCCTTGGTGATTTGGACCAGCTCGCCATCGCGGAGCAGATAGCCACGCGAATCACCGATGTGCACCAATCCAAGACGGTTGCCCGCGAACAGGATTGCGGTCAGTGTGGTGCCCATCCCCTCGAGCTCGGGCTCCATCTCGACCTGCGCCGCGATCGCCGCGTTGCCGGCGCGCACCGCCGCGTCGAGCTTGGCGAGCAGGTCGCCACCGGGTTCGTCGTCGTCGAGGTGGGCGAGCGCGGCGATCACCAGCTGCGAGGCCACCTCGCCGGCGGCGTGGCCGCCCATGCCGTCGGCCAGTGCCAGAAGTCGAGCGCCCGCGTAAACCGAGTCTTCGTTGTTGGCGCGTACCAGTCCGCGATCGCTGCGGGCGGCATATCGCAGGACCAGGGTCACGGGCGCAACTCCTCGACCCCGGCTGGCATCAACGCCAAGCCGGCCTCTTCGTCGTGTGCGCGGGTCACGGGCGCAACTCCTCGACCCCGGCTGGCATCAATGCCAAGCCGGCCTCTTCGTCGTGTGCGCGGGTCACGGGCGCAACTCAATCGCCGTCTTGCCGATCCGGATCGGCGTTCCGATGGGAACTCGTGCCGCAGTCGTCACCTTCGCCCTGTCAAGGTAAGTGCCGTTGGTCGATCCTAGATCCTCGACGTACCACTCCGAGCCGCGCTGCGACAGCCGGGCGTGCCGCGTCGAGGCGTAATCATCGGTCAACACCAGCGTCGAGTCGTCGGCCCGACCAATCAACACCGGTTGCCCGCTGAGCGTGATGCGCGCACCTGCCAACGCTCCCTCGGTCACCACCAAATACCGAGCGGCATGGCGGCGTTGGCGGGACGACAGCAAACTGCCGCGCAACGCCAAGCCACGGCGAACCATGACCGCACCCGTGGGTGCGTAGATATCAGTCTTCAAGATGCGAAGAACGGACCAAATGAATACCCACAACAGCATTAAAAAGCCGGCACGCGTCAGCTGCAGTACTAGTCCCTGCATCTGGCGTCCTTTCCGTCCTGGCGCCGCACCTCGTGAAACCAAGCAACGTCACGATACTTGGAGGGCGTTCGACGCGGGGCGAAGCACGGCAGCTTGAGCCCGGTGCGTTCAGTGGATCCGAACGATGATCTCCGAGTGGCCCAAACGAATCACGTCGCCGTCGGCCAACTGCCACTCCTGCACCGGCGCGTTGTTCACGGTGGTTCCGTTGGTGGAGTTGAGGTCGGACAGCAGCGCGACCTGTCCATCCCACCGGATCTCCAGGTGCCGGCGCGACACACCGGTGTCGGGCAGCCGGAACTGGGCGTCCTGGCCGCGGCCGACGATGTTGGAACCTTCACGCAGCTGGTAGGTCCGGCCGCTGCCGTCGTCGAGTTGCAGCGTGACCGCGGCTCCGGCCGCTCCGTAACCGCCTTGGCCGTAGCCGCCATAACCGCCGGCCTGCTGGCCGTAATCCGCGGGCTGGCCGTACTCGGGCTGCTGGCCGTATTCGTAATCACGGTGGGCCGTCTCGGGGTAGCCGCCGCCCTGCGGACCGTAACCGCCGACCGGAACGTTCTCCGCGTACTGGGTGTAGTCGCCGCCGGCGTACTCCTGCTGACCGTAACTCGGAGCACCCTGCTGGTAGCCCTGGTCGTATCCGCCCTGCTCCGGGTAGGACGGCCGCTGCTCGGGCGCGGGCGGGGCCGCGTAGCCGGTCTCCTCGGGACGAGCCGGTCCTCGACCGTAATCGCCGCCGTAGCCGCCGTAGCCCTGCTGCCCGGCACCCGGTTGCCCGGCGGGAGGTGGAGCGTAGCCGCCACCGGGGCGGTAGCTCTGGTCGTACGCCTGCCCGCCCTGGTCGTACCCCTGGCCGCCGTGGTCGTAGCCGGGCGCGCCGTAGCCACCGGCCGGTGGCCGGTGCTCGTACGGGGGCTCGTAGGGAGGCGGGTAACCACCCTGCCCTTGCTCCGGGTAGCCGCGGCCCTGGTCCGGGTACCCGCCCGGGCCCGGGTAGCCGCCCTGCGGGGGGTAACCGCCCTGCTCCGGGTAGCCGCCGCGCTGTTCTTGGTAACCACCTTGCTCGGGGTAGCCACCACGCTGGTCCTGATAGCCGCCCTGGCCCTGGTCGGGGTAGCGCGGAGGCTGGTAGCCCCCCTGCGGTGGGTGGCCGCCCTGCTCCTGCGGATACCCGCCGCGCTGGTCAGCTCCGGCCTGCGGGTCCTGGCCGCCGCGCTGGTCGTCTTGCGGACGCGCGTAATACTCGTCGCCGGGACGCCCCTGCCCCTGACCGCCGCGGTAGCTCGAGTTGTCAGTCATCGGTGGTACTCCTGGTTCTGCGCTGAACGCCTGATTTGATTGTGGCCGGACGGGATCGTTGACCGTCGGGCGGGGCTCGACGTCGGGGTTGACAGCGCCGCGGGCGCGGAACTGGCCGGTATGCAGGTTCGGCAACTGCTCGAACCGGACGACGACATCACCATACGTTTCCCACCCCTGTTCCTGGAGATAGTCAGCCAGGTATCTCGCGAAAGCGCCCGACGTGAGATCCGGGTCGGCGGCCACCCGCTCGAAGTCGTGCACACCGAGGGTAATGACGTATTCGTTGGGCGCCAAAAGGCGGTTGCCGTGCAGCGGCCGGACACCGTCTTCGGCTTCCCGGCGCAGCAGGGCCTCAATCTCCTGCGGGACTATCGATCCCCCGAACACGCGGGCGAATGCGTCACCGACCGTTGACTCGAGCTTGCGCTCGATCCGCGCGGCAAGCCCCTTTTGGCTACCCATACGTCAGCGCTCGCCCGCACTTGTCGCGGTGTATCGCCGGCGCGAGGCAAACGGCTCACCCGCGTGTCGCATCACTCATGCATGGTATCGGGACACCGCCGCGCCGCGTCACCGTGAGAACTCTGAGAATCGCATCCCCGCACGTCACCCCTGGTCGCGGGCGCAGCGGTCCGGTCCGCTCAAGACCGGGCGGCCCGCGGGAGCGGTTAGGGTGAAGGACTACTACAGTGATATGGTCCTTCGGTTGTTTCCCCGGGCGAGTGGCGGAATGGCAGACGCGCTGGCTTCAGGTGCCAGTGTCCTTCGGGACGTGGGGGTTCAAGTCCCCCTTCGCCCACCACGAGCGGTTCTACGAACGGCGGCCCCAAAGGTCACGAACTCGAAATGGTTCGTGACCTTTGTGTTTGGTGAGGATGCTGGCCGCGGACGCGACTTTCATCGCGATCGGGGACACGGTCTCGCTGATCCCCATAATCCTTGAAGGGCACCCGATCCACCGGGTCGGGTGCCGGCCACAAAGGAGTTGTAGGGGCGTGGCGACGAAGCGCATCACCCAAGTGACGCTCCGCAGGATCTTCGACACCATCAACCTGTCGAAGGTGCTATTGGAGGGAAGGTTGGAAGAGCCCGACTTCTTGGCGCGCATCCACGACTTGGATTCAATGTCGAGCACTGCATCGAGGTACAAGTCCGCTGCGGGTGATATCTGGCAGCATCGCGTCAACAACCCTCAAGACTGGCCAGACGACTCGGTAGGTACCGACAGCCGCTTTGGGTTGCAACATGGCGACGACGAGTTCGCCCTGCGATTCCTCGCAGAGATGCTGCACCCCGTCGTGAGACCTGATGAAGAGGAAGTTGCCGGACTCCTTAAGTCATTCAACGAAGCACTGGCGAGAGACGGCTGCGAGCTCTACGCGGCTGATTGGATCAGTGGCCATGCCGTCTACGGATGGCGTCGTCGGGACTCCTTTCTCGACCTACGGCCCAACGGGCTCGTCGGACGTGTCGTCACCGGGGTCGATGACAACGGTGAGATCGTCACCGAGGAATTCGAGCACTCCAGCGGTGAAGTGATCACTGAAGGCACTACCTTCACCGATGGCTACGGCGAGAACCCCACGCAGCGGGCACAGTTCATCGTCAGCGTGATCCGAATTCATCTGGCCCGTCAAACCTGCCGTCACCACCGCGCCGACGTGGCGGCGCTTCGCGATGTCCTCGGTGAGCAGGTGCGGTGGTGCCCATCCTGCGGAGCCCACCTCGGTCCAGGAGCGGCCACATGACCCGCCACGCAGATCGCTGTACCTTTCAGGTGGCGTGGTCGGATGCCGACGGTGAATATTGTCGGCACCGCCGTGGAGTTCGGTGCGCTGTCGCACCGCCCATCCACCGCACAGGGAGCATTGGCAGGCATCCAGTAGCTCGCCGGCGAGGCCGCTGATGCCCGGGATGCCGATGAAGAGCGTGCGACGAAAGGCACTGTCCCATACCGTGTCTGATCTGCGCCAAGGCGATGGTGGCGTCTGTCGGCTCCGGTCGAAAAGTGAGCAGGTAGTTCCGGGGTGGGTTCTAGTCAACGTCGCAACACCGACGGACTTTCTGAGGCTAGCAGGGTGGCGAATAGGTCCGCGGGACAACGGTCTTGGAGGATCATTCGTGGACGGTTGTTGAGCTCGTTCTCGACGGCCAGTAGGTGCTCGGGTGAATGGCCCCGGAGGGTGACGCCCTTGGGGAAGTAGTCGCGCAGCAGGCCGTTGGTGTTCTCGTTGCTGCCACGTTGCCATGGTGAGCGGGAGTCGCAGAAGTAGACAGGAGCGCCGAGCTTGTCGGCGGTGGCTAGGTGACGCGCCATCTCGGTGCCTTGATCCCAGGTGATCGAACGCATCAGCTCCCGCGGCAGGTCCTGCATTCGCGCTACCAGCGCGGCGTGGACCGAATCGGAATCGGCGCGAGGCAGGTGCACAGCCGCAGCATCCGACTCTGCCGTTCGACCAGTGTGCCGATCGCTGACAGATGATTGTCGCCGATGATGAGATCCCCTCCCAGTGGCCGGCCTGCGACCGGTCAACGGGCGGGAACGGCCTGTCGTGAATCGTCAGCATCGGCTGCTGAAACCGCGGCCGCCGACGCTGCTGACATTGGTGGGCTCGGCGGTGATCCCGCCCGGTGCGCAGCGGTGACCGCCGGTGCGGGGCCAATCGCGACGGTCGCAGGAAACGCGAATTCGGTTGGTAAACCGCTTGATAAATACTCTCATGGCACAACCGCATCGACGGATCACCGGGAAAGCGCAGACGCAGGTTACGGCTGATCTGCTGCGGACTCCAGCGCCGACCGAGTAATTCGGTGACCACCGCGCTGAGGTCGTCGTTGGTGTCGAGCCGACGTCCGTGATGACGCGCTCGACGCGCGGCGGCGCGCCGATGAGCCTCGAAGGGCTGATATCGGCAATCGGCTGCCGCGTTGCGGCGTAGCTTTCGCGAAATAGTCGATGCTGCCCGACCGACCAGAATGGCAATCGCGCGGATGCTCAGCCCGCAACGACGAAGATCGGCGATCTTGATCCGTTCGTCCTGCGACAGGTAACGCGGGCTGATCTCGCGGACCGCCAACCGATCCAGCGGCGGGACGAAACCGACTACGACGCCATTGCGGTAGGTCTTGTAGCCGCGCGCACAATTCGTTGCCGCCGACCGGGACACACCGACTTCGCGGGCCGCGGCACGCACACTCCACCCACGAGCCCGCAATTCCATGAACCGTTGACACTTGGCGGACTGCGGACGTCGCCCCGGCCCCTTCTTCACCCGACGCGACGATGCCAACACAACCTCCAGAATCTAGGGAAGTGTTGCGACAACCCCTAGAAACCACCCCGGAGCAGGCTGCTCAGGATTCAGCCGGAGCCGACAGGCGTCCCCGTCATGCCGGACCGACCCCTGCGACGGCGTTACCGCCCACATTTTCGGCAATTACGGGCCCGTGGTGTTCGATCCGATGGATGACGCCAACTGGCTGCAAGCGGTGTTGTGCGACAGCTGTTTACATTCGACCATCACCGCCGGACGCGTTCTATTTGTGTCACGTTCACCCGGGCCACCGCCGCCAACGTATCGGATTGCCACCTCCGAAACCCTCCGAAGGCGTGAAACGGGCCCCCGATTCCCCTTGAACGCGATGCGAGGGAAAGCAAACTACGTTGCGATTTCGCCCACACCGCCGAAATGCTGTCGTGTTTCAAGCAACCGCGATGTCTGGGTTCTTGTCCCACCGAGCCGCCGAGGTGATGGCGACCCTGTCCTGGGCGACTCGGTGTTTACCTGTGTATCGGCCAGGCTTCGAGGAAAGCCTTGACGGCGCGCTCAACGGCCAACCCATGGTCGTTTGGGCTGTAGTCAGGTCCTAGGCTCCATACCACCGCGTCGGCGAGTGCCCGGTTCACACCTTCGCGCTGTTCAAGTGTTGGTTCAGTCGCGTCGCGAAGGTCGGCCAGCAGAGCAGGGTCGCGGTGTGAGAGTTCTTCCACAATGACATCGCGGTGCTCCGGTGCAACGGCATCAAGGACAGTCCCCATCACTGCCTCCATCCGTCGTGGTTGTTAGCCCAGCATGTCACCACTTGCCCATTTTGGTTCAACACGACTGTCGCGTCTTTGCCGTCGTAAACGTAAGCACCACCGCCCTGTTCGTCCAACTTAAACCGGGGCGGATTGAGGGGGTGCTCGACGGCGTCCTGCAGCGCGCTGTCGTTCACGCCGTGGCCGTCATGCTCGTCAGCGCTTTCACGCCCATGGCTTGTGAATCCGTTGATTCGGGTGCGGAGGTGGTGTGCGAGTCGCGCCGGCTGTCGATTATCGGGCATGTCACAGTTGCCACCACAACCACTGCTTCGGCGCGACCACCCCACCTGGCTCCCGTGGTCAGCTGTCCTCCGGCACCCGAGACAGCGCAAAAATCACCGGGAGAAATCCAATAAAAACCCTGGACAGCGATGCGAGAAATCCGGATCGACCATGCGGTGTTAACCGCCCACCATTGTGATGAGTCGGGTCATGGGTGACAGATGTCTCGCGTCATGGGTGACAGATTCCCCGGCCATCGGCCGGGTTTTGTTTTGGTTGCGCCAGTAATTTTTGTTGGGGTCGATGTGGTGGCTGCTGAGGACGTGGTGGCCGGTTTTGCTGATGACGGTGACGGTGTGGGTGGTCACCAGGATCAGGACTGGAGTGTGGGCGCAGGTGCGGCCGATGCCGAGGTGGTGCAGGCGGCTGCCGCGGCGCAGGGTGAGTTGCCGAATTGGTCGATGGTGTCGTGGCGGATGCGGAAGTGTCCGGTGGGGTTGTGTGGGGGGCTGGCTTTGGGTCGGGCGGTGTGGGCCTGGGCGGGAGTTGGTGCCCGCCCCTGCTCAACCGCGCAAATCTAGTCGGGGTGTTTACGAGAACCGTTCCTCGATCTGGGGGTCGTAGAGCCGTAGCCCGAGGTGATGCATGGCGTCGATGATCATGTTCGCGTGTTCGGGTTCCCACGCGTAGCCGACAAACTCGACGAGCTGCTTGCCGATGGATACATCGAACGCTGGCGCACCGTCAGGGTCTGCTCCCGGTGGTTGCAGGATCTGCCCGTCCCAGCGCCAGTCGGGCAGATACTCTGCGATCGCCGTCAAGACGAGTTTCCGGTCCACCACATCAACTTCAACAACATGTTGGCCGCCGTTTAGCTGCCGATACACCTGACCGGGATCGAGATCATTCGCTCCAGACCAAAACGCAAAGTTGTAGCTCACGCCGATCAGTTTGCCCGGTATCGCCGGCCATCCAAGAGTGCCGACCTGTAGTGGTGCGTCGTCGGGGTTGGAGTTGATTCTGTCGACGTAGCTGCGCAGCGTCGTTGTGAGTTCTGTGCCGCTCAGGTTGTCGATGACGGTCGGCTGTAGCGATCCGTCGCGGTCAAGAGTGAAGCCAAGTGGAGCGAAGGCCTGTACGAGCTGGGTCACTCTCGCACTGCCGGCATAGCTCTCGTTGCCAGGGGTGAAGCCTCCGTGAGCCCGACACAGCGCTACCAGTTCTCGGGCCAACGGCAGTCCCGCAGTGCGGTGTGTGCTGCCGGTGAGACAAAGACATGGCGGACTCGCTTCATCTTGCCTAGGTGAGATCCGTTCGGTGTCCTTCCGTCTGGCGCCGGGCCCAGGTGGCTGAGGCCGTGGCGGGTGAATGCATCGCGGAGCTGCTGATGTGAGGGGCTGCCGGGGACATCGAAGAAGGGGCCAAGGGCCGCACCCAGCTCGGTCAGATTCACGGTTGCCTCGACTCCAACGCTGGGTTGTTCACGGATGCGGAGAGGTACCGATACGCCGTCGCTCGGCTGATGCCGAACGCTTTAGCGCAAGTTCGTGAACGGGTTCTCCGGTATCGGCGAGACGACGTAGCTGTCGCTGTCGCTCAATAGTGAGTTTGGCGGGCTTGGTGGCCGGTAGGTGGCGTGCTCGTCTGGAGTCACGAGAAGCAGCGCGACGCTCACGCCCAAGTTCGAGCTCGAGCTCAGCCAGGGTGGCCATGATGGCGGCCACCGCGCGACCAGTCGGAGTGGCGGTGTCAACGCCTTCTTGCAAGGCTCGCAACAGGATTCGCCGACTATCAAGGTCGGCTATGGTGCGTGTGACCTCGGCGGCTGACCGTCCTAGACGGTCAATGGCAGCCACCACCACAACATCGTCGGACGGGCATAGTTGAGCAGGGCAACCAAGCCGGGCGCTGTGTGCCCACAGCGCCCGAGAGTTCGTCGGTAAACAGCCGATCGGGATCTACGCCAGCGGCCGTCAGCGCACTGCGCTAAGCATTGAGGTCTTGGCCGGTGGTGCTGACGCGGGCGTAGCCCAGGATCGCGGTCATGCCCATGACTGTCTCACCTGGCGGTGACAGCGGGGATTCGAGACACGCGGTGTGAGACACGATATGAGACACCGCGACCTGGCATTACTCGGTAAAGGACTGGCACCCCAAGGGGTGTCTCGTTTCTCTAGATGTGAGACAACGCTAGAGGGAACACGGGCGAGTCCTTTCTCGGTGCCGCATCGCGCCCTAGTTCGCGGTGACTGGGATGTGTTCCATCAGCCAGTGCTGTGAGTAGTCCAGCCATTGGCGGTAGTGGCCCATCGCGCAGTGGTCGTCGTCGGGGTACAGCAGCAGGGTGGCGTTGGCGGCGGCGTGGGCCAGGTCGCTGCTGTCCTGGGTGCTCATGAGGGTGTCGTGGTCTCCGTTGATCACCAGCAGCGGCATAGTTATGCGGGAGTAAAGATCTCGGATGGACAGCGCTTTGAGCTTGCGCACCAGGTCGATGGGGTGGGCCGCCCCGACGGTCTTGGCCAGGGCGTGCAGGATGATCTGCGGAGTGCCTAGTGCGCCGCCGTGGAAGGACCGGTGTGTCGGGGCCCCGCAGGCGATTGCGCAGGCCAGCCGGTCGTTGGTAGCGGCCAGGCGTGCGGTCCAGTAGCCGCCGAAGCTGACCCCGACCATCGCGATCCGGTCGGCGTCGAGCCGTTGGTCGTGGGCGAGGTGCTCGATGATGCGGTGGTAGACCGCTTCTGACTCAGGCTGCATGGGATGGGTGTAGGCGTAGCTGCCGGGCATTTCCATCAGGAACATCGCCATGCCGGTGTCGCGGTAGCGCAGCTGTGGGATGGCGAGTTCCTGGGCGGTGCCCTCCAGTCCGTTGGTGGTCAGCACCACCGGGTGCGGGCCTGAGCCGGGCGGCAGGACGAGGTAGCCGCCGACGGTGTCGCCGTCGGTGAGCGGGATGTCGACGTGTTCGACGGTGAGGCCCAGTGTGGGCACCAGCGCACCGATCAGAGCGTCGAAGAGGTGCCGTGAACGCCAATAGGCCTTCATGCGGTGGGGGTCGTGGCCGGGGAAGGCGCTGACCTGGTAGTAGGTGATGGCCTTCACCCACGCGTCAATTGCACTGAAAGCCAGGGTGATTCGCTCGCGATCACCGGCAGGGGCGTGTTCGTCGACGAGGGCGGTGAGCGCGCGGGTGTCCGGCTGTGGTCCGTGGTCGGCGAAGAGCGCTGCCGCGGGGGCGATCCACGCGGTCAGCCCGTCGACGTTCTCGGCGGCGGTCGCGGCGCTCGGGTCGGTGAGGTCGGGCACGGAGGCGGCGTCGGTGCCGGCCAGGCTGCGCAGCACGTTCCTGGCGCGCCGGGCGTGGGTGTCGGCGATGCGGTTCCAGTAGCCACACCAGCGGTCGTCGCGGAAGGACCGGGCGCCGCGGATCTGCGCGGCGAACAGGGTGTGGTCGAGTCCGCCCATGTTGGCGTAGCGCAGCACGAACAGCGCAGGCAGAAACGGTGCGGCGCCGGTCCAGCGGGCCGCCAGATCCGTGGTGCGGGTGACCGCGCACGCGGTGACGAACAGCTTCTGCGGCAGGCTGGCCTCGGTCATCGGGGGTCCCTTCAGAGTGTGGTACTGGGGCGGTCGCGTCAGAGTCGGTTCGTCGTGCGGGCGTTGCGGCGGGCTTGTTCGGCGGCGTCGGACGGGGTTCCGCGCCATGGATCCCCGTGGCCGGGAACGAGGATGTCGGCGGCGATGCCGGTCAGGGTCTGTAGGGCAGCGTCGGCGTCGGCGGGGGCGTGGGCGAAGAACGGCGGCACCAGTTGTGGGCCGCTGACCGGTGACAGCGGGTGACCGGTGACCAATGCGTCCCCGGTGACCAGGACACCCTTGTCGGGCAGGTGGAAGGCGCTGTGCCCGCAGGTGTGTCCTGCGCAGGCGACGGGCACCGGGGCCCCGGGTAGGTCGAGTGCCCCCGCGCCGGGGAAGGGCTGCGCATGTGGCAGCTTCACGGGTTTGAGCGCTCCGGCGGCCATGATGCGTGCGGTCCAGCGCAGCGCCGACGGCCGGTAGCAGCGTTCGATGATGTCGGCAGGCGTCGCTTGTTCGAGGTGCCCGTCGCGGGCATGGACGACTTCGGCTCCGCTCATGAACACCGGTGTGTCGTAACGCCGGTGGAAGTGGTTGATGGCGCCCATGTGGTCCAGGTGGGCGTGGGTCAGCAAGATCGCCTGAACGTCCATCGGGTGCCGGCCCAGCGCCCGGATCGAGTTCTCCACCCGTCCGGTGTCTCCCGACCAGCCCGCATCGATGAGGGTGAGGTCCGCGCCGTCGCGCAGCAGCACCCAGTTGACTGCGGTGCCCGCCACGCAGAACACGCCCTCGGCGACTTCCTGCACGCCCACCTCCTCACCAATCGGAACGATTGTTCCGACGATAGCACCGTTCCGCGGTACAGTGGAACGACTGTTCCGCTCCGATGTGAGGATGGTTCCCCGGTGAAGCTCAGACGTGTGCGCACCGTCGAGGGTCTGCAGTTGCAGACCTTCGGCGCCGACGGCTCTTGGCAGGCGAGCACCGACCCGACCCCGTTGGGTGGTCGGGTCTTCGACCGTGACTGGGAGCTTGCTCGCATCGACGAGCACCGGCAGCACAGTGCGGTGTTGTTGCCGTTTCAGCCGGTGTCGTTTCGCGACTTCATGCTCTACGAGCAGCACGTCTTGGACGCCAGCCGGGGTCTGGTCCGTCGGTTCCATCCCGGTCAGTACCGGCTCGTCGAGACCGTCGAATTGCTCACTCGGCGCACGTTCCCGCTGTTGAAACCCAAGCCGCTGTTCTACGCCCAGCCGATGTACTACATGTCGAACGCGATGACGTTCATCCCCTCACGCACGCCGATCACGGCACCCTCCTACAGTCAGGCGCTCGATTACGAGCTGGAGATCGGTTTCGTTCTGGCGCGGGGCCTGTTCAATGCCACCCCCGCCGAGGCGCTCGACGCGATCGGCGCGTTCGTCGTGCTCAACGATTGGAGTGCCCGCGACGTGCAGCGGGCCGAAATGGACAGCGGGTTCGGTCCGCAGAAGGCCAAGCACTTCGCCAGCTCGCTGTCGGAGGTCGCCGTCACCGCCGACGAAATCCTTCCTCGTATCGACGCGCTGCGCGGAACGGTGTCGATCAACGGTTCTATTGTGTCGACGGTCTCCAGCGCCGGCATGCAGCACGATCTGGGTGAGGTTCTGGCCCACGCCTCCCGCAGTGAACACCTCTATCCCGGCGAGCTCTTCGGCACCGGGACACTTCCCGGCGGCAGCGGCATGGAAACGGGGCACTGGCTGGGCCCCGGAGACACCCTGGAACTGACCATCGATGACATCGGCTACATCGAACACACCGTCACCACGCCGTCGACGCGGGGAATCGATTCATGACAAGCCCCGCAGCAGCCGACCCGCCCCCGCCTGCCTCGCGTGAAGCCAACCGCGAGAAGCTACGTGATCGGCTGCTCGACAGTGCCGAAGAACTCTTCGCCGACCGCGGCTACTTCGGTGTCAGCGTCCGTGACATCACCGACCACGCCGGCACCCGCCTCGCCGCGGTAAGTGACCAATTCGGCGGCAAGGAGGCCCTCTTCCGCGCCGTTCTGCTGCGTCGCATCCAACCCCTCAACGACGACCGCCGCACCAGGCTGGCAGCAGTGCCACCGCGCGGCACCCGAGCACAGCGACTGCGCGCTCTCATCGGCGCATTCACCGAACCCATGCGCCAACGAGCGGGTGATCCGGGGTGGGACAACTACTTTCGCTTCATCGCGCAACTCGCCAACTCCGCACACCCCATCGGACGCTTCATCGTCGAGGACTTCAACGCCATCGCCGCCGACTTCATCGCCGCGCTACAGACCCTGTTCCCCGCCACGGACGAGGCGGCCATCCACGACGCCTACCTGCACCTACTGGCAGCCACCTTGCACACCTACTCCAACAACCTGCGCCTAGACAGCCTCACCGACGGCCGCATGCACACCGGCGACATCGACGAACGCCACCAGGCACTCCTACGCTTCGCCGAAGGCGGGATCACCGCCCTGGCGACGACGCCATAACGAGCGCGACCCGCGTCGGATACGGGACCGCGCACACGCTGGGTCGCTGGGGAAGCTGCGCGCACAGTTCCGCAGGGATCACCACGATGCGCACGTCGGTATCGCCGTGGCAACGGTGGGCGTGTTGGAAGCCTGGCGGCGTCCAGGTCACCGATTCGCTGGTGCGACCCAGGTTCCGTACGAGGTGGTGGTCGCCAGTGCGCCGCTGGCGCAATACACCAGCTGACCTTCGGCGTGGCGGTGAGCGCCGAACGTGCGCAGGCAAATCTGACCGACGCGGGACTAGCTGACGTGGTCGACATTCGCATCGGTGACGCGTTGGAGACGCTGCGGGACGGCATCGAGGACGGTATCGACCTAGTGCTGCTCGACGGCGCGTGGAGCCTGTACCTTCCGGTGCTACAGATCCTCGAATCACGCCTGGCGCCCGGAGCGTTGGTGATTGCCGAGAATGCCGTCGACGAGTCGGGCGACTACCTCACCTACGTGCGCAACCCCGACAACGGATACCGCTCCCTACCCCTGCCGTTCGAACCCGGCCGCGGCAACGAGATGTCCGTCTACACCGCCTGACGCGACCCGCCCCGACAGACCCACCCGTTGCACCTCACCGGCAGCAGAAGTTGTCCCATCGTTGGTCGATGCTCGCACGACATAATCGGGATTGGCCGCGTCCCACGGGAATGATTAACTGCAAGCGTGCGCAGACAACCGGAACTGGCGCGACGCTTCTTCGATCGATTCGAGCCGGTGCATGCGGTGACGTATTTCGCGCCGGAGGCCCGCGCTGCGTTCGACCAGCTGGGTTACCGGGGCTTCTGGATGGGCTACTTCGCCGCCCGCTCCGCTCCGCTCGGCCCGGTCGCACCCGAGGTGGTCACCGCCGTCTTCTACAACTTCGCTCCCCAGCGTGTGGCCAAGGCGTTGCCGGCGGCGTGGCAGATCGCCGGTCCGGAAGCAGCCCTGCGCGCCCGCCTGGACTCGGCGGTCGCGACGCTGCGCCGGTACGGCCTCAAAGAGGATGAAAACGTCTGCACTGCAGCGGAATTAGCGGCCAAAGCCGCCCGCCGGGCCCCCGCTGACGGCCGCGCGCTGTTCGCCGCCAACCGGGCGCTGCCCTGGCCGGACGATCCGCTCGCGGCGCTGTGGCATGCCACCACGCTGCTACGTGAGCAACGCGGGGACGGCCACGTGGCGGTACTGACCGCCGCCGGCATCTCGGGCCGGGAATGCAACGTGTTGCACGCCGCCGCGAACCGTGTCCCACGCGAATACATCGCGCGCACAAGAGATTACGACGACGACGAATGGCACCGTATCGAGCGGCAGCTGGGCGCCCGGGGCCTGCTCGGCGAGGACGGGTCGCTCACCGCGGCGGGCCGGGCGTTGAAGGAACAGGTCGAATCGAGCACCGATGCACTCGCCCTGTCCGCGCTCGAGCCGCTCAGCGACGACGAGGTGGAGGCGCTGTTCCAGGCGTTGACGCCGATCACCCGGGCGGTGGTCGAGGGCGGTGACGTCCTGGCCGTTACCCCAATGGCGTTGCGACGCGACGAATTACACGACACCAGCGCACATTTGGCCTAAGGCCGGCTGCTACGGATCACGCGGCAACAGGCGCTGCTTCTGCTCGACGAATTCGTCTTGGGTGAGAATGCCCGCATCCCGCAGCGACGCCAATTCCCGAAGCTCGGCGGCAATGCTCGTGATCGGCCCGCCGAGCCGAGCCTGCGGCGCCTCGGTGGCCTCCGGTGACTTCGCGTCTTTGGGTTTACGCCCGGGCACGCCGATGCGCTCCTTGGCCCCCGTGCCACCGCCGCCGGTGGCACCGGCCATCGCGCGTCCAGCCATGCCCGCCAATGCCAGCTGGCTGAACAGGCTGCCCGCGCTGGAGCCGGTGGCTTGCGCGGCGGCTCCGACAGTGGCGGCCGGCAGCGCGGTCGTCATCGCGCGCAACTCCGGTGCCGCGGCCGCCCATCCCGGCGGCACCGACAACCGACCGACCGAGCTCGCCTGGTTGAAGCCACCGGTAACCGTCTCGGTCGGATTGGTGAGCACCGGAAATGACGTCGGCGGGACGGATGTGTTGCCCGGCCAGGGTTGGACGCCCGCCCAGCCGCTGACGATGTCGTCGGTGTGCACACCGGTGTAGTAGCCGCCGACGTCGTAGGGAAGTGCGGTGGTTCCCAACGAGGTGTCGGCGGCCAGGCTCGCTGCCCCGAGCTCGGGATCGAGGAACACCGCGCTCAGGTCCGCGGCCAGGCCGAGCGCATCCCGCCCGCCGAACCCAAAATCCGGCAAGGCCAAGTCGGTCGCCGCCAGGTCGCTCACTTCGGGGCCCGCGGCGAAGGCCTGCGGCAGTGACCCCACGGCACCCTGCGCATCGCCGGCCGCAGTGTTGGCGGCGGCGCGGACGGCCGCGGCTTGGCCCGCGGCCCCCTCGCTGGTGGTGTTCGAGGGCGGGGATTGGAACGGTTGCAAACGGCTGGCCGACGCCGCGGTCGCTGCATAAGTCTGCATGGCACCGGCGTCCTGGGCCCACATCTCGCCGTACTGCGCCTCCGTCGCCGCGATCGCCGCGGTGTTCTGACCGAAGAAGTTGGTCGCCACCAGTGCGGCCAGCAGGCTGCGGTTGGCCGCGACGACCGGCGGTGGCACGGTTTCGGCGAAAGCGGCCTCGTAGGCGGTGGCCGCGAGCATGGCTTGGCTGGCAGTCTGCTCGGCCTGCGCGGCGGCGGCCGTTGCCCAGGACACGTATTGATCGGCCGCGGCGGCCATGGTGGTCGCGGCGGGACCGAGCCAGGGGCCGGCAGTCAGCTCGTTGATCGCCGATTGATAGGAGGTCGCCGTCGAATGCAGCTCCGCGGCCAGGGCTTCCCATGCCGACGCGGCGGCCAGCATCGGCGCGGAACCAGGCCCGGCATAGATGCGCGCGGAATTTATTTCCGGCGGCAATGATGCGAAGTCCATGGTGTTCCCCTCCGACAAAAGGTGGCCGCGCCGCCGACGGCTAGGTGTACGGCAAACGAACGAAATTATCGCCCGCGCCTGAGTACCCCGTGCCACCGGTTTTGCTTGCGGAAATCTTTTGTCGTCGCATCGCGACAACAATCTCCGCCGAGGAGCCTGGGATCGGTGTTGCTGGCAGTACCCAGTTACTCGGCTGTCCTGGTAGGACAGGTTAAGCCATACGGCGCAGCGGTCCACGAGGCACAGGCGAACCGTATCGCGCCAGCGGAGCTCGAACAGTTCGCGGTGCGCGAGCCCCGCGGCGCCGATTTGCGTCGCCCGGCGAAGGTGGTCTAGCGGCCCCGCTAGTTGCTGGGTTGGGTTTGCACCCAGCCCCGCACCTCGGCGGTCACCGGGTCGGTGAGCTCGTCAAACTCCGGATGCTTCTTCAGCACCGTGCCGACCATCGAGCACACCGGCACGATCCGCTTGCCGGCGTCACGGGCGCCGTTGAGGGCCGCTTCGACGAGGATGGTCGCCAGGCCTCGTCCGCCGTACTCGGGGTCGACCACCGTGTGATAGAAAACACGCTGGTTAGCGCGGTCCGCGTAGTCGGCGTGTCCGACGGTCTTGCCCTCGACAGCGATTGCGTAGGTTTGGTGACCCTCGGTGACGGTGGTTTCCGCGCCGGTCTTATCGGTCGTCATTGGTGTCCCTCTCTCTCGTTGCATGCGGTAATGGTCGGGGCCGCAGTCGGGTGGTCGGCAGCGGCGGGGCCGGCAGCCTCGCGACTGAGCCCTGATAGCCCGCGACAGCACCGAAGCGTGCGTCGGCGTCCTGCCACAGTTCGCGATAGCGAGCAATCTCGTCGTGATCACGCCCGACGAAGTTCCACCACATGAGTAGCTCCTCGACAAACGGGGCGCCTCCCAACAGCACTACCCGCGCCGGCTCCTCCCCAAAATTACGCAACCGCAGGACGGGGCTGCTCGGCGCCTGGTAGCCCAGCTCGCCGGCGGCCAGCGGGGTGGCGTTCATCTGCACATCGCCGGCATCGCAGAGGACGCCGTGCTCGAATGTAGGGTCGATGTCCAGCTGCAGTTCAGCCTTGCCGTCGAGATCGAGCTGAGCGCCCAGCAGCGGAGTGAAGGTACGCACCGGGGATCGGCTGCCGGCCAGCTCGCCGAGAAACACCCGCGCCACCGCGCCCGGTAGCGCCACCGGTTCGGGCACATAGTGCGCGAAGCCTCGTCCGGTGTCACGGTCGGCGTCGGGCAGCGCGACCCACAGTTGCACCCCGTGCAGCACGGCGTCCGATTCGACCGACACTTCGGAATGGCAGATGCCGGCACCGGCGGTCATCAAGTTCAGTTCGCCGGGCCGGACGAAGGCGTGCACTCCTGCACTGTCGCGGTGCTCCACTTCCCCACTGAACAGCCAGCTCACCGTTTGTAGTCCCGTGTGCGGGTGGGGCGGCACGTCCATGCGTACGGTGGCCGGGCCATAGTGGTCGATGAAGCACCAAGCGCCGATCAGCGAACGCTGCCGTTGCGGCAGGGTCCGTTGCACCCGGATCGCCCGCGGTCCGCCCAACGGAACCTCTCGTGGCTGCAGCACCTCCGTGTCCGTCGCGCTGGAGGCGCTGCACGCGACTTCGGTCGGGGCGGTCTCGAGATTGCTCACCGGGCACCCTTCGTTGTGGGCTGGCTAGGGCGACCGTACCGGGCCGGCCTACCTGCCGGGCGGCCGCAGCACCTTCATCGCGGCCCGCATGACCGGTTCGGGGAGCCGGTCCTTCATCGACAGCGCGGTGTCGGCTGCCCGTGAGCGCAGGGGCGTCCCCCGCCCGAAGATCCGGTTCAGCGGCCCGCCGGAGGGCTCGAGCACGACGTGCAACGGCGGGGTTCCCACCGATGCGCCCAACGCGTTGGCGATGACCATCCGTTGGATTTCGCTGGTGCCCTCAAAGATGGTGTACAGCTTGGCATCTCGATACCACTTCTCCACCGGGTGGTCAGTGATGTAACCCCAGCCGCCCATCGTTTGAATGGCGCGCTCGGTGGCTTTGATCGCGACCTCGCTGGCGGCGAGCTTGGCCATCGAGCCTTCACCCCGTTCGAACGCGACGTTATTGGCTGCCATCCAGGACGCCCGCCAGGTCAGCAGCCGGGCCGCGTCGATCTGCGTTGCCAGGTCGGCCAGCGGAAAGGCGATGCCTTGGTTGTCGATGATGGGGCCGCCGAATGCCTCTCGCTCGGTGGCGTAAGCCGTTGCGTACTCCAGCGCGGCGCGAGCAATGCCGATCGCCTGGGCCGCGACCATCGGCCGGGTCTGCTCGAAGGTGCCCAGCGTCGCCGAGCCCGAGCGCTGTCCACCGGCGACGAGCTCACGCGCCTTGGCAAGTTTGTGCTCCAGCTTCTCTTGTCCGCCAAGGAGATTCGCCCCCGGAACGCGGACGCCGTCGAAACGCAGCTCGGCGGTGTGGGATGCGCGGCAGCCCAGCTTGTCCAGCTTGCGCACCAGCTCCAGGCCGGGGGTGCCGCCGGGCACCACGAACAGCGCCTGGCCGCGGTGGCCGAGCTCCTCGTCGACGACGGCATTGACCACGTGCACGTTGGCGATGCCACCGTTGCCGATCCACATCTTGTGGCCGTCGATGATCCAGTCCTCACCGTCGCGGCGTGCCCGGGTGCGCAGATTGCGGACGTCGCTGCCGCCTTCCGGCTCGGAGATGGCGAGTGCCGCGAGCTTGAGATCTCCTGGCGTGCCGAAACATTCGGGAGCCCACTGCAGCATCTGCTCGGGGGAGGCGGCCTGCCCGATCGCCGAGAGGGCCAGCGCCGGCATCACGATGGCCAAACCGATCCCGGCGCAGCCCCAGAACAGCTCCTCCATGAACATCGGCAGCGACAGTCCGGACGGATCGCCGATCAGGTCGCGGTAGAACAACGGACTGTAAAACCCGCGCTGGGCCGCCTCCTCGAGGACCGGCCACGGAAACTCCTGTCGTTGGTCGTAGTCAAGTGCGACCGGACGGATGACCGATTCGGCGAACTCGTGGGTGCGCCGGGAAAGGTCGTGCTGCGCTGCGGTTGGTGTGAGGCTGAACGTCATGGCTGGGCCTTCGGGTCGACGGTCTGGTGTCCCGCCGCGTTCGACTACCCCGTCCATTGGGTGAACAAACGTTCACGATGGTGCGCCCTCGTCTAGGCCGCCGTGCGCGGGCCCACCTGCGCGGTCGGTAGGTGCAAGACGACTGCCGGCTTCGGGATGGGCTGATGCTCGCTGCGGGCAAGCAAGGCGGCGTTTTCAGGCAGCTGCCGGGGGCTGATCTCGCCGGCGGCGATGCGGCGCAAGACGTCGTGTGCCTTGGCCAACTCATCCCGCTTGCGGTACTGACCGCCGGGCAGCTTGACGCCGGCCCACACGCCGTATTCCTCGCGATGGGCGATGGCGTATTGCGCGCACCGTCGTTGCTGGGCCAGCGGACAGCGGCGCAGGCACTGCAGCCGCGCCTCGGTGGCCGATCGTTCGTAGGCGCGCGCCTTGGCCGCGCCATCACCACTGTCGTCATCGGGATAGCCAAACCACAGTTCCGGATCGGTTGCGCAGGGGTGTCCCATGGCGATCTCCTTGTCTGAAATGAAACGTAGGCGAAAGCGTATACGCCCAACGTCGGCCCGCGCAAGAGAAACGAGATAAAAACGTATACGCTTAGCGATAAGTGCCGGCCTGTGTAATATCCGCCCTATGGGCGGAGCCCGCGGTGAGCCGTGAGTCGGCAGGCGCGGCGATCCGTGCATTGCGGGAGTCCCGCGACTGGTCCCTGGCCGACCTCGCCGCTGCGACCGGCGTCAGCATCATGGGCCTGAGCTATCTCGAGCGCGGTGCCCGCAAACCCCACAAAGGCACTGTTCAGAAGGTCGAAAACGGTCTCGGCCTGCCACCGGGCACGTACTCGCGGCTACTGGTGGCCGCGGATCCGGATGCCGAGCTGGCCCGACTGCTGGCCGCGCAACCGCCGCAGCAGATGTCTCCTGCACGCGCCGGAACGGTGGTTGTCGACCGCCACAGCGATACCGAAGTGTTGGAAGGCTACGCCGAAGCGCAGCTGGATGCGCTCAAATCCGTGATCGACCGATTGCCGGCGACGACATCAAACGAATATGAGACGTATATTCTGTCTGTGATCGCGCAGTGCGTGAAGGCCGAGATGCTCGCCGCCAGCTCCTGGCGGGTGGCGGTCAACGCCGGCGCGGACTCAACGGATCGACTCATGCAGCATCTGCGAGCGCTCGAGGAGACGCGCGCCGCACTGCTAGAACGGATGCCGGCCAGCGTCAGCGCACGATTCGACCGGGCCTGCGCGCAGGCTTCGTTGCCAGAGACGATCATCGCCGCGCTGCTCGGCGTCAGCAGCGACGACATGTGGGACATCCGCAACCGTGGCGTGATCCCCGCGGGGGTCCTACCCCGCGTGCGCGCGTTCACGGAGGCGGTGGAGTCGAGTCACGGCAGCGCCGACCAGGTCAGCGGTGAGGGGGACGAATGACCGAGACCGATGTCGAGGCGCTGCGGCGCGCTCATGAGTTGTTCACCGGCGGCACCCGATCGGTGCCGTTCGACGCCGCACCCGTGTCCGGGCGCGTTGCGCCGCCGAATCCCGTTGGGAGACAACATGCTTACCAGGCGCAGGCAACGCGCAGCCACGATGCACTGCTCGCGGCGGCTCGCACGGATGCCACGGCCGCAGGCGTCATCGCGGGAGCCCATCGCGATCGAGCCCAGGCCCGTGAGCTGACCAAGACCGTCCTCGATGAGGCGCGCGCCGATGCCGCTACCACCCCGAACACCCCGATGGCGCAGCGCGAGGCAATGCGTCGCCGGGTCGCGCGGCTGCGCGCGCAACGCGCCCACATCTTGACGGCCCGGCTCCGTGCGCGACGGCGGGCAGCGGCGTTGCGGGCGTTGCGCTACCGGATGCGGCGCCCCCTCGGTACGCCGCCGGCCGGGCTGCGCCTGCCAGCGCCGGGTTCGCGCGCCGGCATCGCGGTGCGCGCGGCGCTCTCCCGCCTCGGCCGCCCCTACGTCTGGGGTGCGACCGGCCCGGACCGATTCGACTGTTCCGGCTTGGTGCAGTGGGCGTATGCGCAGGCTGGCGTCCATCTGGACCGCACTACGTATCAGCAGATCAACGACGGGGTGCCGGTGCCCCGGTCGCAAGTCAGACCTGGCGATCTGGTCTTTCCCCACGCCGGCCACGTGCAGATGGCGATCGGCAACAATCTTGTCGTCGAGGCGCCCTACCCGGGTGCGTCGGTGCGAATCAGCCAGCTGGGCAGCAACATCGCGATACGCCGGCCGATATGAGTCGTCGCTACGAAGTGAGGTTGAACGCATGGCCGAACAAGCCGGACCATCACTAGCAGCCATTCGGGCGCAGCAGTCGGCCCTGGCGACTCGGCACCATTCGCTCGCCGACGCCGACCGGACGCTGATGGACGTGCTGGCGGCCGCCCACGCCGCGATCCGGGACAGCATCGGCCGCCTGGATGCGATCGCCGACGAAATCGAGCGCGCCGTCCCGGCACACGCGAACCTGGCTGTCGATACACCGCTGGGAGCGCGAGAGTTTCAGAAGTTTCTGGTGGCCAAGCAGCGCGAGATCGCCGCGGTGGTCGCGGATGTGCGCGAGCTGGATCGGGCCAAAGCTGCTGTGCTGCAACGGCTGCGGGGAGCCTACGGCACCCCGGCTGGATAGTCGGCCGCCGTGGGCTGTTCATCCACAGCCGCACGGCGGTGAATTGTCGCGACCACCGGCCCGCACTACTCTCAGCCGGCATGGAGGGGTCGCGACACCGCCCGTGCTGGGGCGCAGCGCAGTTGGCCTAGCCGGTGTCCACCTACGACGAGATGCTGGCCATGGTGCGGGCGGTGCGCGACCGCACCGGTGATCCCAACGCGTGGCAAGCCGGGCTGACCCCAACCGAGCTGGCGGCGGTGATCACGCCAACTACCCGGCCGGAACGGCTCGAGATGATCATGGCCAAAATCCGTCAGCAGCATCCCGAGGTTTTCGATCCTGCCTCCGGTGCGGTCAACCCGCCGCGGTCCGGGCCGGCGCAGGGGCCACCGGATCGTTCTGCGGGCGCCGCCGCGGAGGCCATCGCGAACGCCGAAGCCGCTCTAGCGCATCAGAATTCGGCTAGTGCGCAGCTGGATCTGCAAGTCATTTCGGCGATCATGAACGCTCACTTGAAAACCATCGACGGCGCGGAGGCCCTGAGCGCGCTGCAGCGGGAGACCGAAGTCGCGGTGCGGACGCGTTCGGATCTGGATACGCCGGCGGGCGCGCGGGACTTCCAGCGCTTCCTCATCGGCAAGCTCCGAGACATTCGGGCGGTGGTCATGAACGCCAGTCTGGATGACACGTCGAAGTCGGCGCTGATGGCCGCGTGGACTTCGCTGTACGGCGCATCAAACAGCGGCCAGAACGGCGGCCAGGGTACGTCCGGCGAGCCCGTGACAGCACCGGTGGCCGCGGCGACCACGCCGGCGCTGAGCACGGGTCAGCCGTTGCCCGGCCCGGATGCCGGGGCCGACTGGGATCCGCTGCTGGATTCGCTGCTTCTCGACGATCCGGGAGTGCAAGCCGGCGCTCCGGCGCCCGGTCCGGCCGAGGGCGCCCCCGCCGCCGCACCACCACCGGCGTTGCCGAGCCTGCCCAACGTCGGGCTCGGGCCCGCGCCGGGATCGATGGGCGGATGGGGCGCGCCGAGCGGCTTTGCACCGTCCGGGCGCCAGGAAGCCGACGCGCCCGATCCGGGTCTGCAGGAGCTGGCCGACGACACTCTCGGCGAGGATCCGGCCGACTCCGATTCAGACCACCCTGACGAACGCAAAGACGAAGACGGACAGGACATCTCAGGGGCCGAGTCCCCACCGTCGGGCCCCACCTCGGTGACCCTGCCCGATGGTGAGACCGTGACGGCCGCCAGCCCGCAGTTGGCCGCCGCCATCCAGGCCGCGGTCGGGGGTGCATCCATCCCGGATGCGTTTCACCAGCAGGGCATCATCATTCCGGCGCCGGGGACCGCCGTCGCCAACCCGATCGACCCAGTACAGGTCGCGCCCGGGGACATCGGGATCTTCACCGACCGCCATGCTCTCGGCCTCGGTCACAGCAAGGCATTGCTCGACGGCCAGATTCAGCACATTGCCACCGTAAGCGGGCCGAGCTTTCTAGGCTGGGAGCATCCACCGGTTACGTCGACCGCCACCGCCCCAGCGACAACCGAGGCACCGACACCGACCCGGCCGGCGGCCACGCCGACCACGCGAGAATAGTGAACTCGCCGGCCCGCCCGGCGGTGCAGGAACAGGAGACACCCGATGGCAGATCGAATCCAGGTGGCGCCCGCGCACTTACGCGAAGCCGCAGCCCATCACCAGGAGACCTCGGACTACTTGCGGACCATCCCGTCTTCGCATGCGGCGATCCAGGAAAGTCTCGATTCGCTCGGCCCCATTTTCGGCGAACTCCGCGAGGCCGGGCGCGAACTGCTGGAGCTGCGACGACAGTGCTACGAGGCGCAGGCGGACGACCATGCCGACATGGCGCACAAACTGACCGTATCGGCCACGACGTGGGATCAGCACGAACAAGACGCGGCCGGCGCGCTCGGCCGGGTCGTCGACGGCGGTCGATGACAGACGCCAATCCCGCCTTCGACACCGTTCACCCGAGTGGGCACATCCTGGTCCGCTCCTGCCGCGGTGGGTACATGCACAGCGTCGCGTTGAGTGAGGAGGCGATGGATACCGACGCCGCGACCCTCGCCCAGGGCATCCTGTTGACCGCGGACGTGTCGTGGCTCAAGGCGCTGCTGGAAGTTCGACAGGAGATCGTTGCGGCCGGACACACCCCGTCGGCGGAGGTCCCGACGCCGCACGATCTCGACGCGGCAATTGAGAAGCTGCTGGCGCACAAGTTGCGCCGCCGTGACAGTACGGATTAAATCAGCCAGGGCTTCGCGGCGTCGGGATCCGGCGCGATATCGCTCGGTGGCTCGATCGGGTTGGCGCCGAACAACTCTCGCGCCCGGCCGAGCAGGGCGCGCACCTCATCGAGTTGTTGCTGCAGCGCGGAGTCGGCCATGAGTTCACGGTACCGAGCCCGTCGTCGTCGCACAATTCACCTTTGCTCAAGCGCGTTGCCGGGCGGTCGGTAGTCTGGCCGGGTGGCGATCTTCGGTCGAATGACGGCGCGCCAGCGCCTCCGGAGAGCTACCCGGGAATCATTGTCGATGCCGGCCTTCAGCTCTCCCACCGATTGCACCCCGTGGGTGATCGGTGGTCTCTGGCCTGCCGAATTGGCGGCGGTGACCGACGAAACCGCCCCGCTCGCAGGGTATCTCGAAAAGGACCTGCAACGCATCGTCAGCAGCGCCAACAAGCAGCTCGGGATGGTCAAGCGTGCGGGACTCACCCAGGAGGGTCGCCAGGCCGCCGAGACCCGCATCGTCGAGGAGGCGCGTGCGCGGGCTGTCCGGCGAGTCGAATCGACGATGCGCCAATTGGACCTGATGAAGACGCAGCTGCATGCGGGTCGTCGCAGCGCCTCGGCCGAGAGCCGGGATAGCGGAGTCGATCTGGACAAAACGCAGATCATCCCCACGGTTCCGCCCCCGCCGCCGCCCGCCCCTGACCGGGCGCTCGAGGAGACGCAGGTCATCCCGGTGGTGCCGCCGCGGCCGGAAATTGCCCGGCCGGCCGATGATCGCACCGATGTGATTGTCACCGGACAACCCGCGCCCGACGAGTCGACGACCGTCGAAAAGCCGATCACCGAAACTGTCGGCGGCGACGACAAGCGCGACGCCTCGGCGGGTAAGCATCGTGCCCCGTCGCGGGCCGAAACGAAGGTGGTCAGCATCCCGCCCCAGCCAGCACCCGAGCCGCAGCCGGAACCCGAACCTGAGCCGGTGGCCGCCGCCGCGCCGGTGGTCGATGTGCTTGCCGAGGATCACGATGACACCGGAGCCGACGAGGGTCGGCATCGGACGACCGGCGAGGCCGCCGCGGGGCCGGTCGTCAGCGAACCGGAAGCCGAGCCGGAACCGGTGCCCGAGCTGGAACCCGAGGCCGAGCCGGAACCGGTGCCCGAGCCGGAACCCGAGGCCACCGAAACCGAGACCGAGAAGTTGCAGCGCCTGTTGGCATTTGTGGTCCGCCAAGAACCACGACTGAACTGGGCGGTCGGAGCCCTCGCGGACGGCACCCCGCTGCTGGTGACCGACCTGGCGCACGGCTGGATCCCGCCGTTGATCGAGCTGCCGCAGGGTGTGCGACTGCTGCCGCCCGGCCGCCGCGCGGGCAGGGCGTCCGCGCTACTCGGTGACGTTCGACTGACCGCCACCTATACCCCCGGCGACCCGATCGGCCGGCCAGCCGACTTCGCCGAGACGCAGCCTTCGGTCGCGCCCCGCGACCTTCCCGCAGTGCAAGATCTGGGCTGGGAGCTGAGCCGACTCACCCACTGGCGTGACGGGTTACCACGGTTGGTACACACCCTGGCCAAGGCCGCTAGCGCGGGAACCGGCGTCGTCGAAGAAGAAGCCGACCTGTTGCGCGTCCACCTCGACACCGCCCGCTACCAGCTGTTGAGCCAATACCCCGACGTCGACTCCGCGCTCTTGCTGAACTGCCTGCTGCTGGCGGCTACCGACAGCAGCGTCGCCGGCGACGCGGTATCGGCGAACTATCACCTGGCCTGGTTCCAGAAGCTCGACGAACCGCCCACCAGCCGATGGGCCGCCGACACCTGACGCGTCGGCGTGCGGGTGCACAACACAGGTAGTCGACTACGCATGTGCGCTGGGCGAGGGCTGCATAGATTCTGATCGACGTCCGGAGCCACCGGCCGCAAACCTCACCCAGGTGATCGAAATGCTCGTCATCCCGAAATTCGCAGTGCCGGCACGCGATAACGCTGCGCCCCGGCATCCCAGCTATCCCGCGACCGCGGCCACCGCGGCAGCACACCCCCCGCCGAATGCACTCGCCGAGCCTGTCCTGATCACCGAAGGCCAGGTGCTGCTCGCCTCGGCCATCGCCCGCCCGACCCTGCGGCCCACCCCAGGCCTGCGCTCGCGGCTCACCGAGCTCTGGCACCGCGTGGGGCTGGCAGCCAACCTGGCCCCCGAGATGGAACACCAGCCGCCGCGCCGGTACCCGCCACGGCGGCTGCCCTACTTCGAGCGGGCGGCGATGGCCCGCGAAATGGACCGGCTGTGAACGAGCTGCTGCTGGTCGCCGAAGGCGCCGTATTGATCGTCATCAGCATCGGGGTGCACCACCTCTCCGCGTGGCTGGAGCGCTGGGATTACCAACGCCATTGCGAGGACTGACGCCGCCGGCAAACTGTGAATTGACGCTGGTTGGAGGGGTCGATGATACTTACCTGGTGTCGGGGTCGGGCGGTCGCAGGGAGCACAGCGACCTCAAAGACCGAGACCTCGTCGAGGCGGTACTACGTGAACTGAGCGAGGCGGCCGACAAGTGGGAAGCCCTCGTCGCCCAAGCCGAGACGGTCACGTACAGCGTGGACTTGGGGGACATTCGCGCCGTGGCAAATTCCGACGGCAAGTTGGTCGAGCTGACCTTACATCCCGGCGTGATGACCGGCTACGCCCATTCGGAGCTGGCTGACCGGCTGAACCTCGCCATCGCGGCGCTCCGCGAAGAGGCAGAAGCCGACAATAGGGCGAGGTACGGCGGCGAGCTGCACTGACGACAATGTCGATGTAGCAACGTTGGGGCGACCGCCGAAAGGAGACGAACCGTGCCGCTCAATCTGTCCAACCGGGATCAGAATTCGGGGCACCTGTTCTACAACCGGCGACTACGCGCGGCGATCACCCGGTTCTCGGTGCGAATGAAGCACGACGACCGCAAACAGCAAGCGGCGGTGGCGTTGTCGATTGTGCTCGTTCTCATCGGCGTCGGCTGGATGGCGCTGCTGCATGTCATGAAGCCCTCCGGGCTGATCGGGCAGTCGTCGATCATCGGTGATCGCGACACCGGTGCGATCTACGCGATGCTCAACGGGCGGCTCTACCCCGCCCTCAATCTGACCTCGGCACGCTTAGCGGTCGGGAGTGCGGGAAGCCCAACCTGGGTCCGGGCCAGCGAGATCGCGAAATACCCGACCGGCCCGATCATCGGCATTCCGGGCGCGCCGGACAGTCTGCCCGTTACCGCTAGTGCCGAGTCGGCCTGGTCGGTCTGCGACACCGCCGCCACCCGGGGCAGCGGAACCGCGCCGGTGGTCACCGCGATCGCCGGCCAACTCTCCCCGCTCGATCGCTCGCAGCCAATGAGCCCGAAACAGGCGATCCTGACCACCCACAAGGGCGCGACCTATGTGATCTGGCATAACCAACGGTCCCGCATCGACCCCGCGGACCGATCGGTGACCTTCAACCTGGGACTGGACCCCGGCACGACGTACCCGATCGAAATCTCCAACGCGCTGTTCGACGCGATGCCCTCGACCGAACCCCTTGTGCTGCCCACCATCCCCGGACGTGGCACACCCTCGCGGTGGCTGCCCGGCTCGATCGTGGGCAGGGTCCTGGAAACCCGGGACGCCAACGGCACCGTCAACGGGTTCTACGTACTATTGCCGGACGGCGTGCAGAAGATCACCAGCTTCGTCGCCGACCTGCTGCGGACCGCCGATTCCGAAGGCTCAGCGACGCCCACCCTCGTCGCCCCCGACAAGCTGATCCATATCCCGATCGTCGATGTGCTCGACGTCGACTATTACCCGTCGGAAAAGTTGGAATTCGTTGACACCAATGCTAATCCGGTGACATGCGTGGGGTGGGCGAAGCAGAGCGGCGACCCGCAGGCGCGGATCGCGGTCCTGACCGGACACGGGTTACCGGTTCCGATCGGAATGGATCCGCGGGTGGTGCATCTCGTCCGCGACGACCGCGACGCCAATTCCGTTGAGGCGCAACAGGCATTGATATTGCCCGGGGCGGCGAACTTCGTGACGACGACCAGCGGTGTCGCCACGGCGGACAGCCGGGAGAGCTTGTATTGGATTTCACCGCAAGGTGTCCGATATGGAATCCAATCCGACCATGCGACCCTGCAGGCGCTGGGCTTGGACCCCAAGCTTGCCGTGCAAGCACCCTGGCCGATTGTGCGAACCTTCGCGCCCGGGCCGGCGATCGGCCGTGATGCGGCCCTGGTGTCACGCGACGCCGTCACCGGCGGCGGCGCTGTGGCACCCATTCCTGATCTCAACGGCTTGGCAGGCGGGGGGTAGAACAGCGATGTCCAAACGAGGTTTCGTCCGAGGCGCCCGGCAGCCGGCGCCGAACGTTCCGCCGGTGCGGATCGCCGTCGCCGCACCGCTGGCGCTGCCTGAGCGCGAGCCCCGCAACATCTTGTTGATGATCGCGGTCCCGGCGCTTCTCGTCGGCATCATCGGCACCTTGGTGGTGATGTACGCCTCGGGGATTCGGTCTCTGCAGTCGGGGTTCTTCCCAATGATCGGGCTGGTCGGATTCGGCACGCTGATGTTCAGCGGACGCCTCGGGCGGGGCCGCCGGATCAGCTGGGGCGAGCAGGAAAAGCAGCGCCGCAGTTACCTGCGCCAACTCGACGAGGACCGCGACGAAGTTCAGCGTGCCGCTCAGCGCCAGCGGCACAGCCAGTTGTTCGTGCATGGTGATCCGCAACAGCTGGACACCGTCATCGGCGGGCCGCGGATGTGGGAGCGCCGGGCCGCCGACCCCGACTTCCTCGATGTGCGGCTGGGAATCGGGGTCCAGCAAGCCAGCGAATCGGCGGTGTCGCTGCAGTGGCCTGACGTTCCGATCGGCGAAGAACTCGAACCCGTAACAGGCGGCGCACTAAGGGATTTCATCCTTGAACAAAGCAAGATCCGCGGGATCGGCAAGGTGTTGAGCCTGAGGGCGAAGCCCGGATTCAGCTTCATTGGCGACGATCCCGCCGAACTGCACAGCCTGGCCCGATCGATCCTGTGTTCGCTCGCCGTCTACCACAGCCCCAGCGACCTCAAAGTCATGGTGGTCACCCGCCATCCGGAGCTGTGGTCGTGGCTGGTCTGGTTGCCGCACAACCAGCACGACGAGATGTTCGACGCCTGCGGGCTACGCCGGTTGGTGTTCACCTCCCCCACCGAACTCGAAGAAGCGCTCGACGCCGAGCTGCACCGCAAGGGTCGTGGCCCATGGACACCGCCGGTCGGAATGAGCCCGACGTCGATGCCGTCGCCGATCGAATTGAGCACCGGCCCGGCGTTGGGCCCGCATTGGGTGATCGTTGACGACAACGTCGGCACCCCCGAGCAATGGGAGGGCGTCACCGGGCAGAAGGGCATGGCCGGAATCACGGTGCTGCGGTTGGCGACCCGGACAGGGGTAGGCGTCGGATTCACCGACGACACTGAGCGTTTCCAGCTGCGCGAAGGCCGGCTCAGTCACCGCGGCGCGTTCTACGCTGTCGCCGACACACTTGCCGAGAGCACGGCCAACCGCTACGCACGAGCGCTGGCCCGGTGGTCTCCGATGAGCGCCGGGGAGCTCTCCGAGACCGACAGTCAAGGCGGTGAACTGCTGCGCGCGCTGGGTATCGGCGATCCGCGCGAACTGGACGTCGACAGGCTCTGGGGCGAAAGCCGGGGACGTGGCGACCACAAATGGGCGATGGTTCCCGTGGG
The DNA here is from genome assembly GCF_010727605.1 of Mycobacterium simiae. Taxonomy (NCBI): domain Bacteria; kingdom Bacillati; phylum Actinomycetota; class Actinomycetes; order Mycobacteriales; family Mycobacteriaceae; genus Mycobacterium; species Mycobacterium simiae. The sequence continues at coordinate 2,625,145 of NZ_AP022568.1, read as the reverse complement.
CGTCAAGCAAGGCGGCGACCTCCAACATATCATCCTGCGCGCCAAGGACTTTGGCGGCTTCGGATTCCACTCGGTGGTGATCGGTACGTCCGGGTCCGGTAAGTCGGAATACTTCCTGTCGCTGTGCACCGGCATCGCGTTGACCCACTCCCCCGAGACATTCATCGTGATTTTCGTCGACATGAAGTTCGAATCGGCGGCCCAGGACCTGCAGGGGTTCCCGCACGTCGCGGGGTCGCTGTCCAACCTGGGCAAGGATGATCGACACCTTGCCGAACGCATGCGCAAAGCCGTTAACGGCGAGATAGCCCGGCGCTACCGGCTTTTCAACGAGGCCGGGGCGCGTGACGCGAATGAGTATGAGGAGATGCGGCTCGCTGGGCGCGATTTGGAACCCGTGCCGATCTTGCTGGTGATCATCGACGAGTACCTCGAACTGTTCATCCACCATCCGGAGTGGATCGACCTGGTCATCCACATCGGTCAGGAAGGCCGCGGCTGCAACGTCTTCTTCACCCTCGGCGGACAGCGACTCGACTTGTCGTCGCTCAGTAAGGTCAAGAGCAACATTGCATTTCGGGTCGCCCTGCGCGCGGAGACAGCGGAGGACTCCCGCGACGTGATCGGCAGCGACGCGGCGTTGCACCTGCCGTCGAAGGAAAACGGTTACGCGCTGCTCAAGGTGGGGCCACGCGACCTCGAGCAGTTCCGATGCTTCTACGTGTCCGCCCCGTTCGTGGTGCCCAAGCGGGTCGTCAACGTGAACAAGACAGTGGACGTCAGCTTTTCCCAACCCCGAGCGCTGACCTGGGCCTACCAGCCGCTCAGCGAGGCCGACAGCCAGGCGCTGGCCGTCGCCGACGAACCCGACGAACCCGACGAGTTCCTGTTCCACGCCGACGGGTTCCGCAAGAAGAAGCTCGTCGACGTCATCCGCGAGTCACTGATCACGCACAGCGCGCGTCCGCCACACCAAATCTGGCTGCCGCCTTTGGAAGACAGCGAGCCCATCGATGCGTTGGTGGCGAGCTGGCGGGGCAAGCCGTGGTACGTCGACTACGGACAGAACCCGGGCCTGGTGTTCCCGGTCGGAGTTGTCGACATACCCGAAGAGCACGCCCAGCGCGTGCACGCCATCGACGCGGAGATGGACAACATCATGGTGGTGGCCACCGCTCAGCGCGGCAAGTCCACCACGCTGATGTCGTTGATCACCTCGGCGGCGCTGATGTACCGGCCGGAGCGGGTCACCTTCTTTTGCATCGGGGCCTCGCTGTACCCGGTCGAAGACCTGCCGCACGTCGCCTCGGTCGTCAGCCAGACCGACAACGAGGGCGTCTCGCGAACCGTCGCCTCGATCGAAGGCTTGATCCTGGCCCGGGAGGCCGCGTTCAAGCAGTACCAAATCGACATCTCCGAATTCCGGGAACGGCGGTTCGGAACCGAGCGGGAAGGGGGCACCGACCCGGCCGACAAGTTCGGTGACGTCTTCCTCGTCGTCGACAACTTCAGCGACCTGTACGACAAGGACGCCGCGATGGGCGACCGGTTAGTGTCCATAGCCCGCCAGGGCTTGTCCTACGGGGTGCACGTCGCCACCACCGCGACCGCGTGGCTGGTCGGGCAGAAACAGGCCCTGGTTAACGTGTCGAATGCGCGTATCCAATTGCGGCTGAGCAATCCGGACGAGACCCAGATGGGCGAGGGCCTGGAGCGACGAAAGGCGGCCCGCAACACGCTGGATCGGCCCGGGTTCGGCGTGACCCGGGAAGGCCATGAGTTGCTCATCGGGGTTCCGGAGATCACCGCCGCCACCGGGGAGCGGATCCCGACGCGTCAGCTCGGCGCTGTCATCGCCGAGGTGACCGGTGTCGGCAGGCTGGAGAAGCTGGCGCGACTGCCGGAACGGATTCAGCTCACCCAGATCATCGAGGTCTTCGCGCAGACCGACGTGGCCGGCGATCCGTTCAACATTCCCTTCGCCATCGGCGAAAGCGCGCTGCAGCCAACGTATTTGCCGAGCCGAACGGTACCGAGCATGTTGGTGTTGGGTCGGCAGTTGTGCGGCAAGACGACGACGCTGGCCGCGTTCGGGCAAGCGGTGATGAGCCGGTTCAGCCCGGAGCAGGCGCAGATCACCATCATCGACCCGAAGACCTCGCTGATCGGAAAGATCCGGGGGCCGCATGTGCGGGCATACGCATACACCGCCGACGACATCGACGCGGTGATCGAGGAGCTCGCCGCGATGATGCGCGACCGGCTACCTCCCTCGGGCCTGAGCCAGGAAGAGTTGCTCAGCCGCAGCACCTGGGCGGGCCCGCACCATTTCCTGCTGATCGACGACGAGCAGGAGCTGCGGCCGCACGGTGCGATCGGCAAGAACGCGGCGAGCGCACCGCTGTGGGGATTGATCGAACGCAGTCGCGAAATCGGTCTGCACGTGATTGCGTCGCGACTACCCGGAAACTGGGCGGGCGTCTCGGTGACCAATCCGTTCCTGCAGAAAATGACGAGTTCGCGGGCCCCCACCCTGTTCATGGACAACGACCCGGCGATGGTGAAAGTGTTCGGCCGGGTGAGCGCCCAGCAACTGCCCCCCGGCCGAGGCTTGCTGGTCACCACCGACGGGGCAATCGAAGGAGTGCTGGTAGGAGCACCGGAATAGGCCGGGCAGGTGGCGGGCCGAGTTTGGCAAAAAAGGTGAATCGACACCCGCGACCGGTCACCATAGAATCGGGCCATTCCGCGTCGATACGCGGACCCAACTTGCCTGGTGGGGAGTCAGTCAAACGGGGGTATTCCCCGTCGGATGAAGCCAGGCTCGAGAAATAGTTGAGAATTACGGAGGGCGAAATGGCTGGGCTGTTCGAAATGGTGCCGGGTGCCGTTGACTTGTCGTCGGTGACCGAGGGCGCGATCAGTGAGGAGATGGCGGCCACCACCGCGGCCGGTTCGGCGGCGCTCACCGGCGTGCTGCCGATGGCACCGGACGCCGATTCCGCCGAATTCGCCGCCGCGCTCAATGCCACGGGCGCCGCGTATCTGGCAACCGCGTCCGAGCACGCCGGGCAGCGGTCCGCTTTCGCCGGCGCCCAGGGCCTCGCGTCGGCCACCAATGTTGCCGCCGACGCGGCGAGTGCCGTCGCGAGCGCGCTCTAACCCCGCCGATGCCCGATCCCAGGTGGACTGGTCCGCCCGAGATCGTCGCGGCGATCTTCGAGGCGGGCAACCCCGCGTCGGTGCTGGCCAACAACGCGGTCTGGGTTACCGAGACCGCGAACAAGGAAGTTGCGACCGGGATGTCGGCGGTCAACACCTTGATGACGGCCGCGCAATGGCAGGGTGTGGGCGCGGTCGCCTCGGTGGTGACCTCGACCGGGCTCAACGCCGGACTGCAAACGTTGGTGGGCTGGACCGCCGAAAAGATCGGCATCACGACGGCCGCCGTCGAAGCCTTCATGATTGCGCGGTCTTCGGTCATCCCGTCACTGATCTCGCAGACCAACAGGGATGAGTGGACGGTGCTGAACGCCACCAACTTCTTCGGGCAGAACACCCCCGGCATCGTCGAGCGGGACACCGAGTACTTCGGTGAGCACTGGCCGCACAATTCCAGCATCGGCTGGACCTACTCCGGCGCGCTGGCCGCCCTCGTCGCCGCGTTGGCCGTACCGCCGCCGGTCGCGCCGATGGGGGCTTCCCCTGCCGCACCGGCGGCCGCGGCGGCGACGGTGGCCCAAGCCGCGGCGCAGAGCGGTATGAACGGCGCCGCACAGGTGTCCGGCCAGGCGACCCAGGGCGCGGGCCAAGCCGCGGCGGCGCCCGCCGAGGGCGGCGGCCAGCTCAGCTCCCTGCTGCAGCAACCGCTGCAGATGATCTCCGGCGTGACCGAACCGCTCCAGCAGGCTGTCAAGGCGCCGATGGATGCGTTGCAGGGCCTGGGCAGCATGCCGCAGGGGTTGCTGTCGTCGATGACGGGCGCGTTCTCGTCGGCCGGCGGTGCCAATGCCTCGGCGGCCGGCGCCGCCGAGCCCATCCTGGCCGGCGCGACCGGGCCGCTTGGCGGCGGCGCGTCGGGAGCCGGCGGCGTCGGCGGCGGCTTCCCGGGCGCCGGTCTGACCAGTTACACCCGACCGACCAGCAGTTTCGAGCCTGAGACGGGTGGTCGCCCGACCAGCCTGCGGGCCGGTGTTCTCAATGCGTCCGAGCTGCGCGGCCCCGCGTCCCCAACGACCACCGGCATGGGCGGCTCGCCCATGCCGATGTCGCCGGCGGGCATGCTGGGCCACGGCAAGGAAGGCCAAGCCAACGACAAGGATGTCGCGAAGGCCCGCGTCGTCGTCGGTGCGGACCCGAACGACCAGCAGGTCTAGCGCCCTATCGTCCCGGCCCGGGTGGACCGGCGAAGGCCTGTGCGATTTCCAGCCAACGCTGCGCGTCCGCCCCTTCCGCGCTGACGTCGAGGGATTGCAGCGGACGGCGTTGGGTGATCAGAAAGCAGAAGTCCTCCGCGGTGCCACTAACTCGCTGGGCCGCGTCCGCCGGACCCCAGCACCAGCTGCCGCCTCCCGGGGCGCGTAGCTCCACCCGAAACGGCTCGGCCGGCGGTGTCAGCTCGTTGATCAGGAACGCGTAATCGCGGGTGCGGACCCCGAGGTGGGCGATCGACTTCAGCCGCGCGGTGGGCGGCCGTCGCACGCCCAGGGCGTCGGCGACGTCCAGCCCGTGTGCCCAGGTCTCCATCAGCCGCGCGGTCGCCATCGACGGCGCACTCATCGGCGGCCCGAACCAGGGCAACTTCCGGCCGTCGGCCACGGTGAGCAGCGCGTCGTGCAGCCACCCGCGGGTGGTCCGCCACTGATGCAGCAGCTCGGCCGGTGGTGTCGCCGCCAGCTCCTCGGCAGCGGCGTCGACAAATCCCAGCGGGTCCCCCGTCGCCGCCGCGAGCACTTCGCCGAACGCCGCTTCGTCGGTCACCGACAGCAGGGCGACCCGGTCCGTCCACCACAAGTGCGCGATCTGATGCGCGATCGTCCAGCCCGGCGCGGGCGTCGGCTCCGCCCACCGGCCGGTGTCCAGTGGCGCGACCAGCGCGTCCAGGTCGTCGCTCTCGGCGCGCAGGTCAGCCACTATCGGCCCGGGGTCCGCCATGATGACCTCCTTTACTCCGCCGGCTTTACCCCCGCCGGCTGACCTCGCCGGCCGACGACCAGGTGCACGACGAGTCCCGCCAAATACAGCGCCGCACCGAACATGACGAACGTCGGCGCCCGGCCGTCGGGTGGGATCAACAAGGCCGCCACCGTGATCGAGATGATGAACGACACCCAAAACAGCGCGTCCTGCACTGCGAACACGTGGCCGCGCAGCGCGTCGTCGACATCGATCTGCATCGCCGAGTCGGCGCACAGCTTGATCATCTGGCCGGTGATGCCGAGGAAGAAGCTGCATGCCACCATGACCGGCAGGATCAATCCCGCCCCCGACACCTCGATCAGCGCGGCCGCGACCAGGGCGCCGTTGGCCGCCGCGTACCTGCCCCAGCGGCGCACCGTCGGCGGTGTCAGCAAGGTGGCCAGGAAGGATCCGAGCCCGGACGCGGCGAAGAACACCAGCGCAATCCCCAGGCCGCCGACCGCCGGGTTTTGCGTGTGGTGAGCCAGCAACAGGATCACCAGCGAGTTGATGCCCACCACCATCCGGTGCGTGGCCAGCGCGGACAGCACCGCCGCCACCGTCGGCGTCGACACCACCGTGCGGGCGCCGTGCACCCATCCGGTAACCACCGCGTAGCCGGCGGACCCGTGGATCGCCCGCCGGCTGTCGTCCGGACCGAGCACTCGGGGCGCGAAGCGCAGAGACAGTAGCAACGCGACCGACACCGGCACGAGGGTCATGAAGATGATGACCGACGCACCCCGGTCGCTCGCGCCGACGAACCAGCGCGGGATGAGCATGAAGTTCGCGCCGAAGAACGCGGCGATGGCGCCCGCCGCGGTGGCCAGCGAGTTCATCGTCACGACCTGATCGCGGGGCACCACGTGCGGCAGCGAGGCCGACAGGCCCGAGGCGACGAATCGCGAAAATCCGTTAGCCAGCAGCGCGCCCAGCAGCAGCGCCATTTCGCCGGCGTGGACCGCAAGAATCGTGCCGATCGCCACGATGACAACCAGCCGGCACACGTTCGCACCGACCAGCACCAGCCGCCGGTCCCAGCGGTCCATCAGTGCACCGGCGAACGGTCCCAACAGCGAATACGGCAAGAACAGCACCGCGAAGGCAAAGGCGATCGACAACGGGTCGGCGGCCCGGTCCGGATTGAACAACAGCGCGCCGGCGACCGTCGCCTGGAAGAGTCCGTCCCCGAACTGGCTCGCCATGCGCACCGCAATGACCCGCCGCAGGTCCGGCAGAGCGCGCACGGACTGCCACAGCTCGGCGGGTGCGCGCGCGGGCATCCGGGTTTGGAACACAGGACCGACTTCCACGAGGGGGCTGGGGCAAGGATCGTCGCACTCGACGTCGCTGCATTAACAGTACAAATCTTTAAGGGTGCGGTTGTTTGTGCCGAACGATGCTACGGGAGTGCGATGATGGACGGATGGCTCAGCCGGAAGATCCCGAAGACTTCATCGCACCCGCTGCCCAGCGGGTGCGTGCGGGTACGTTGCTGCTTGCCAACACCGATCTGCTCGAACCGACGTTCCGGCGCAGCGTCATCTACATCGTCGAGCACAACGACGGCGGCACCCTGGGTGTAGTGCTCAACCGCTCCAGCGAGACCGCGGTCTACAACGTCTTACCGCAGTGGGCGAAGCTGGCCGCCAAGCCCAAGACGATGTTCATCGGCGGGCCGGTGAAGCGCGACGCGGCGCTGTGTCTGGCGGCGTTGCGGATCGGCGCTGACCCGCAGGGGGTGCCGGGGCTGCGGCACGTGGCCGGCCGGATCGTGATGGTCGATCTCGATGCCGACCCGGACGTGATCGCACCGTTGGTCGAGGGTGTGCGAATTTACGCGGGGTATTCGGGCTGGACCATCGGGCAGCTCGAGGGCGAGATCGAACGCGACGACTGGATTGTGTTGTCGGCGTTGCCATCTGACGTCCTTGTCGGAACCAAAGAGGATTTGTGGGGGCAGGTGCTGCGTCGGCAGCCGCTACCGTTGTCGCTACTGGCGACCCACCCGATCGACGTCAGCCGGAATTAACCTCCTCCCCCACCGCCGACTGCTCATCGGCCTTGCGGCCCAGCCTGCTTGCGATCACCGCGCACACCACGAGTTGCACCTGGTGATAGATCATCAGCGGCAACATGGTCAGGCCGACGGTCGCAGCCGGGAAAAACACCAGCGCGATCGGCAGCCCGGAGGCCAGGCTCTTCTTCGATCCGCAGAACAGCAGCACGACCGCATCGCCACGGTCGAGGCGGGTCAGCCGGCCGATCGCCGCGGTGGCGGCCAACACCACCGCCAGCAGCATCAGCGTGACGAGGAAGACCAACACCAGCCGCCACGGATCGACGCTGCTCCACAGACCCTCCACCACGCCCATCGAGAACGCCGCGTACACCACGAGCAGAATCGATGCTCGGTCGACGACTTTGACCACCGCGCCGTAGCGGATGAGCAGCTCCGCGATCCATGGTCGCGCGAGTTGGCCGGCGCCGAACGGCAGCAGCAGCTGGACCACGATGTCGCGGAGCGCGCCGCCGTCCACCCGGATTGCGCCGCCGGTATTCATCAGCAGCACCACCAGCAACGGTGTCAAGACAATGCCGAGCAGGTTCGACAACGACGCGCTGACGATGGCGGCCGACACGTGCCCGCGCGCAATCGACGTGAACGCGACCGACGACTGCAGGGTCGACGGAACCAGGCAGAGAAACAGCACGCCCCGGTACAGGTCAAGGGTCAGGACGGACGGCACCAGTGCCCGCGCGGCCAGCCCCAGCAGCGGAAACAGCACGAACGTGGCGGCCAGCACCAGCAGGTGCAGTCGCCATTGCCGGACGCCGTGCCAGGCCTGCTGCGGGGACAGCCGGAGCCCGTAGAGAAAGAACAACAGCGCGATCGCGACCTCGGCAGCGATCGATGCCGCATGCCCGGCGGCACCCCGGGCGGGCAGGAGGGCGGCGAGCACCACGGTTATCGCGAGACCGATCAGCAGGGGATCCAGCAGCGGAGCCAGTAGCGGTGATAGTCGAGCGCGCATCAGTGGGTTACCGCACGTCGGCGGGTCGGCGGGCCGCGGCTAGCGGCAGGACTGCGCGCAGCCGCCGCACGCGCCGGCACAGCTCGGCGGCGAGGCGGCTTCCCGGCGCAGGGCGAACCGAGCGCTCTGCCAGGATCCGGCGGCCAAGGTGCCCAGCGCCCCGGTGACGCAGACGATCAGCACCACCAACGCGGTGTGCGCAGATGCGGCCAGCGCCACCACACCACCGGCGGCCAGCATTACCGCCACGGCCAGTTGCGTCGGGGCCATCGCCCGCAGCGCCAGTTGCGCGGCGTCCGCTTGAGCGGAGTGGTTGTGAGACAACGACCATGCCCCGAACCCCGCCGAGACCACCGCCGCACACACGCACACCACCCCAGCGATCAACATGGCCTCACAATACGATCCCGACCGTCGGTTCGCGCGCCGGGCTCCACAGCGTCTGTGGCGCCTGGAATCAGGCCCGAATCAGCGGGCGCCGAGATTACTGAAGTTCGGTAGCGGCGGCAGGCCGGGCACCAGGGACAGCAGATTGGGCATTGGCTGCGGGGCCTGGTTGGGTATCGCCGCCGGTGCGGGAAGTCGGGCGGGTGCCCCGACGGGAGCAGCGGGCACCTGCGCCGGAGCCACCGGAGCCGGCGCCGAGACTGGAGCGGTCGCCGGCGCAGGCGCGGCGGTCGCGGGTGTCTGCGCGACAGGGGTGGCCGCTGCTGTCTGCCCGACCGGGGCGGGTGGCTGGGTAACCGGGGCCGCCGGTGCCGGGGCGGCGGCTCCGGGCGCGGTCACGTGGAACCCGTTGATGATGGCGTCGGTGGCCGGGGCGTCACCAACCGCCACCGCGCGGTCGGTCGTCACCGACAGTGACACCAGGTAGTTCTCGTTGCCTGATTTCGCGATGATGTGCCGCCGCGAGGTGTTCAGCGTCATGTCGCCTTCGCGGTAGGTGCCCTCGATCACCGACGACGGGAATCCGTCGAAGTCGGCCATCGAGGCGTTGGTGGACTGCCAGGCCAGCAGCTTCTGGCTATCGACGTAGCCGTGCGAAATCGCTTCCCGGGGATCGAAGGTGCCGACCAGCTTGTACACCACCACCTGCGCGTTCGAGCTGTACACGCTGTTGCCCTGCCGGTCGGCGATCACCGCGAAGGCGTCGGGCACGTTGGGATCGGGCACCGTCGTCCACCGCGGCGGCACCGGCAGCGTGATGTCGAGCGCCTTGAACCCCTGCGGCTTCTGCGGCTCGAGCTTGACCCCCTTGGACTGGAAGTAGTCGCGCAAGGTCCCCGAGGAGGCGGGCGTCACGGTCTGCACCGGTGCGACCGCGGCGGCGTTGGGCGCCGCGGCTGGGGCGGCGTTGGGTGTGACCGCGGGCGCGGTGTTGGGTGTGGCCGGCGCGGAGGCCAGGCTCGGCGGCGCGAACGGATTCGCCGACGGCGGGGTGGGGAAGAACCGGTTGCTGCTGGCGGCGCCGGGGGCGGCCGGGATGTACTGATTCGCCGGCACCGGGACGATGGGGCCCGGCGGTACGGGGGCCACAGGATCGGCCGAAGCCGTACCACCCGCGAATAGGGCGAACCCGACCACACCGGCGGCGAACCCGCCTGCGATAACGCGCCATGGGGCGGCGATCTGAGTCATCTCTGTCGGTCCTTCCGAATGGCTGGGCAACCAGCATCCGTCGTCTAGAGGCCGACTGTAACCAGAGGTCAAAGGCCCTGGACAGGGCCGAAATAGAGCTGGGATGAAGCTCTGACCGGCACGCAATGCAACCTTTATCAACCTGTGGCCGGCGGGGCGGCCGAGCCTGCCCTTATACGCTGTGCACGTGACTCAATCGCCGACCGACTCGTCTAGGAGCGGCCCCGCGGGTGCTCCGACGGAGACTGACGCGCCGCCATTCCGTTACACCGCGGCGCTGGCCGGCCGTATTGAGCAAAGCTGGCAGGACAACTGGGCGCGACTGGGCACCTTCAACGTGCCTAACCCCGTCGGCTCGCTGGCCCCGACCGACGGTTCCCCGATCCCCGACGACAAACTGTTCGTTCAGGACATGTTCCCGTATCCGTCGGGCGACGGGCTGCACGTTGGACATCCGCTGGGTTACATCGCCACCGACGTCTACGCCCGCTATTACCGGATGCGTGGCCGTAACGTGTTGCACGCGCTGGGGTTCGACTCGTTCGGTTTGCCAGCTGAGCAGTACGCCGTCCAGACCGGCACCCATCCGCGCACTCGCACCGAAGCCAACATCGTCAATTTTCGACGACAGCTGGGCCGGCTGGGTTTGGGACATGACAGCCGACGCAGCTTCTCGACCACCGACGTCGACTTCTACAAGTGGACGCAGTGGATTTTCCTACAGATCTACAACGCGTGGTTCGACACCGCGGCCAATAAGGCGCGCCCGATCTCGGAGTTGATCAGGGAATTCGATTCCGGCGCACGGGCTCTGGATGACGGGCGATCGTGGAAAGAGCTGACGGCGGGGGAGCGGGCCGACGTCATCGATAACCACCGGCTGGTCTACCGGGCCGACTCGATGGTCAACTGGTGTCCCGGGCTGGGCACGGTGCTGGCCAACGAAGAGGTCACCTCCGACGGCCGCAGTGACCGCGGCAACTTCCCGGTATTCCGGAAACGGTTGCGGCAGTGGATGATGCGCATCACTGCCTATGCCGACCGACTGCTCGACGACCTCGAGGTGCTGGACTGGCCCGAGAAGATCAAGACCATGCAGCGCAACTGGATCGGTCGCTCCACCGGTGCCGCCGCGCTGTTCTCGGCGACCCTGTCGAGTGGCGAACGCGCCGGCTCCGCCGTCGACATCGAGGTGTTCACCACGCGCCCGGACACCCTGTTTGGCGCCAGCTATCTGGTGCTGGCGCCCGAGCATGACTTGGTCGACGAATTGGTCGCCGAGGCGTGGCCGGACGGCGCCGACCCGCTCTGGACGTACGGTGCCGCCACGCCGGTTGAGGCGGTCGCGGCTTACCGGCGCGCGATCGCGGCGAAGTCCGATCTCGACCGTCAGGAGAACAAGGAGAAGACCGGCGTCTTCCTCGGCAGCTACGCCACCAACCCGGCCAACGGCAAACCAGTACCGATTTTCATCGCCGACTACGTGCTGGTGGGGTATGGCACCGGGGCCATCATGGCGGTGCCCGGTCACGACCAGCGGGACTGGGACTTCGCCACCGCGCTGCACTTGCCGATCGTGGAAGTGATTGCCGGCGGCGATATTTCCGAAGCTGCCTACGCCGGTGACGGTGTGCTGGTGAACTCCGGCTACCTCGACGGCCTCGACGTGGCGACGGCCAAACAAACCATCACCGCACGCCTGGAGTCCGAGGGCCGTGGCTGGGCCCGCATCGAATACCGGTTGCGGGACTGGCTTTTCGCGCGACAGCGCTATTGGGGCGAGCCGTTTCCCATCGTCTACGACAGCGACGGACGCCCACATGCGTTGGACGAGTCGGCGTTGCCGGTCGAGTTGCCCGACGTGGCCGACTATTCGCCGGTGTTGTTCGACCCGGACGACGCCGACAGTGAGCCGTCACCGCCGCTGGCGAAGGCGACCGAGTGGGTGCACGTGGAGCTGGATCTGGGCGACGGCCTGCAACCCTACAGCCGCGACACCAACGTGATGCCGCAGTGGGCCGCCAGCTCCTGGTACGAGCTGCGCTACACCGATCCGCACAACTCGGAACGCTTCTGCGCCAAGGAAAACGAGGCCTACTGGATGGGCCCGCGACCGGCCGAGCACGGCCCACAAGACCCCGGGGGTGTCGATCTGTACGTCGGCGGCGCCGAACACGCGGTGCTGCACCTGCTCTACGCGCGGTTCTGGCACAAGGTTCTCTACGACTTGGGTCACGTCAGTTCCCGCGAACCGTTCCGCCGTTTGGTCAACCAAGGCTACATCCAGGCGTACGCGTACACCGACGCCCGCGGCTCCTACGTTCCCGCCGCCGAGGTGATCGAGCGTGACGGCGGCTTCGTCTACCCGGGACCCGACGGCGAGGTCGAGGTCTTCCAGGAATTCGGCAAAATCGGTAAGAGCCTGAAGAACTCGATCTCCCCCGACGAGATCTGTGACGACTACGGCGCCGACACGCTGCGCGTGTACGAGATGTCCATGGGCCCGCTGGAGGCGTCGCGCCCCTGGGCCACCAAGGATGTCGTCGGCGCGTACCGCTTCCTGCAGCGCGTCTGGCGGCTCGTGATCGACGAGAGCACCGGCGACAGCCGGGTCGTCGACACACATGGGCCGCTCGACACCGATACCCTGCGCGTCCTGCACCGCACCATCGCCGGAGTCACGGAAGACTACGCGGCCCTTCGGAATAACACCGCGACGGCAAAACTGATCGAGTACACCAACCACCTGACCAAAGCGCATCGCGACGCGGTGCCCCGTGCGGCGGTCGAACCGCTGGTGCTGATGCTGGGCCCGCTGGCGCCGCACCTCGCCGAGGAGCTGTGGGCCCGGCTGGGACATGCCACCTCGCTGGCGCACGGACCGTTCCCGCAGGCAGATCCGAGCTACCTCGTCGAGGACACGGTGGAGTACCCGGTGCAGGTCAACGGCAAGGTACGCGGACGCGTGGTGGTGGCGGCCGACGCCGACGAGGAAAGCCTGAAAGCCGCGGCGTTGGCCGACGAAAAGGTGCAGGCGTTTTTGGCCGGCGCCACACCGCGCAAGGTCATCGTGGTTGCCGGCCGGCTGGTCAACCTGGTGGTCTAGCCGCTTGGCGTAGCACAACCTCGTGTAGGTGCCCGTCGCGTGGTGTAGCCACCGCGTGCGCGACTGCGGCGGCGACGGTTTCGGGTCGCAGGAATGCGGCCGCGTCGTACTCGCGGCCCTCGTACGCGATGAGGTCGCGCTGCATGCCGGTGTCGGTGCGACCCGGGAAGATCGTGGTGACCCGCAGGTCCGGCTCGTCGGCGCGCAGCGCATCGGCGAACGCGCGCAGCGCGAACTTGCTGGCTGAGTAGGACGCCATCCCCGACAGCGCCGCCCGCCCCGCCCCGGAGTTGATGAAAACCACCTGGCCGCGGGCGCTCCGCAGGGCCGACAGCAACTGCAGCGTAAGTGCCACCGCCCCAAAGACATTCACCTCGAAGGTAGCTCGCCACTGGCCAATGTCCGACTCCGCGACCCGGGCCGGGATGGAAAGTCCCGCATTGTGCACCAGGACGTCGAGTTCGTCGACCACCTCACACGCCGACTCGATCTCGGCGACATCGGTCAGATCCAGGGGGAAGGTGGTGGCGCCGAGTCGCTGCGCGACGGCGTCGAGCCGTTCGGAGGGTCGACCGGCCAGCAGCAGCGTGTGGGTAGGCGCCAGCGCCGTGGCGATCGCAGAACCGATGCCGCCGCCGGCTCCGGTGATGAGTGCAGTTGGCATGCGGCCAGTTTACGGGCAGCGCCAATGTCCCTGAAAACTACTGTGGAGCAGGTACTTTCACGCGCGCTTGCGCGCGGGGGATTCCCCTCCCGCGGGACCCGACGTCGGTTCGCCGGAGGCCAACCGCTCCAGCGGTGCCAGCGCCGCGGTCAGCGTGTTCAGCTCCTCCTCGGTGAGTTGGCTGAGCATGGCGGCCAGTGCGGCGTGCCGGTTGGCCAGCGACTCGGCGTGCACCGCCCGGCCCCGCGGGGTGATGTCGACCAACACCGCACGTAGGTCGGACGGGTCCCGAGAACGTTTCACCAAACCGATTTTCTCCAGCCGGCGGATCGCCACGGTCGTGGTGGGGGTGCGCACCCGCTCGTGGGCCGCCAGGTCTGTCATCCGGATGGGACCCTGATCGAGCAGGGTGATGAGGATCGACAGCTGCGCCAAAGTCAATTCGCCCGCCACGACACCGCTGGGGTCGCCGCGGCGCAGTATCGAAAACAGTTTGGACAGCGCGCGGTGCAATCCCTCCGCAAGCTCCGTCACTTCGGCAGTGGTGGCTTCGCTGTCCGCCATAAGTCGGCAGTCTAACCCGATATGGGCAGGGTACGAGATAGCTACGACAACTATTTTTAGCTCGTCAAAGCACTTGCGAAAGGAATCGCTGCAGCCGCTCGGTCTCCGCCGCCTCGAAGATTCGCTCTGGCGGCCCGGATTCCACGACTTTGCCGTGATCCATGAACACCACGGTGTCGGAGGCCGACCGGGCGAAACCCATCTCGTGGGTCACCACGATCATCGTCATGCCGGCGGCGCCGAGATCGGCGATGAGTTGCAACGCCCCCTTGACCATTTCGGGGTCCAGGGCCGAAGTCGCTTCGTCGAAGAACATCACCTGAGGCGCCATGGCCAGCGCACGGGCGATCGCTACGCGTTGTTGTTGCCCGCCGGACAACATACTGGGGCGGGCACTGGCCTTGTGCTTCAGGCCAACTCGGTCCAGCTGCGTCAGCGCGACATCACGGGCGGCGTCGGCGGACAATCCGCGCAATTTCCGTGGCGCCAGCGCAACGTTTTTCAGGATGCTCAGATGAGGGAACAGGTAATAGTTCTGAAAGACCATCCCGATGCGCTGCCGCAGCTTGTCGGGATCGTCACGCAGCACGGACCTCCCGTCGAGCAGGATGTCGCCACTGTCGGGTTCGTGCAGACGATTCAGCGCCCGCAGCAATGTCGACTTCCCGGAACCGGACGGTCCGATGACGGCCACTGTGGTCCCCGCGGGTGCCTCGAAACTCACCCCGCGCAATACCTGTGCGCTGCCGAGTTTCTTGTGAACGTCCTTGGCCTCCAATGAAACCGATGTCCGCGCGACGGTCATGTCATGCCCTGCCCGACTGTGGAGGTGACCACCGTGGGATCCTCGGCCTCCTTGGCGGGAGTGCCGCGGCGCAGCCGGGTGTCAATGTAGTTCACCAAATGCGTCAACGGAATTGTCAGCAACAGGTAGCACAGACCCGCCGCCACCAACGGTGAAAGATTGCCGGTCTGCGCGTTGAGGTCGCGGCCCACTTGGAACAGCTCCCGCTGCCGGGCAACCAGACCCAGGAAGTACACCAGCGCGGAACCTTTCAGCAGTGCAATGAACTGATTCACCAGCGCCGGCAGCACCCGGCGGACGCCTTGCGGCACCACCACCAAACGCATCGCGGCCGGGTAGCTGAATCCCAACGCGCGAGACGCTTCCAGCTGGCCGGCGTCGATACTCTGGATACCCGATCGCAGAATTTCGCCGATGTAGGCGGCCGCCATCAACCCCAGCGCGGCGATGCCCAACGGGTAGGGATTGTTGTCGGTCAACCCGCCCACCAATGGGCCGACGCCCATCCCGATGATCAGGATGATCACCACTTCGGGCAGCCCACGGAAGATGTCGGTATAGACCCGCGCGGGCCACCGCATCCAGCGCGAATGCGACAACCCGGCCATCGCCAGCACCATGCCGAAGACCAGCCCGATGACGCTGGCGCTGACGGTCAAGGTCAAGGTATTGGGCAGACCAGTCGTCAGCAACGCCGGGATGGCTTGCTTGTAGAGGTCCCAATCCAGGAATTGGGAACGCAGTTGCGCGAGTGCGGATTTGGGCGCGGCCGGGCCAACCACCTCGCGATGGTTACTCGCCGCTATCGCGGCGAAGTCGGGTAAGTGCGGAGTGGGAGCAGCCTTTGACCCGGGTTTCCAGCCGGGCGGCAGCTGGCGTGGCACCCATTGGGAGTACAGCTGTGACCAGGTGCCGTCGGCGATCACCGCGTCCAGCGCGGAGTTCAATGCGGCGATCAGCGCGGGGTTGTCATTGGCGACCGCATACGCGACGAAGTCTCCGGGCGTGAACGCGTTCGCGACCACCACCGCCGCGTCGCCCGGCCGCATCAGGTTGGCGGCCAGCGCGGCCGGGGCCACCCAGGCGTCGATCTGGTGAGTCTTGAGGCTGGCGTACACGGTGGCGAACCCGGGATATTTCACCGGCTGCAGGTGCAGGGTCTCGACGACGTAGGCCTCCTCGACGGTGCCCTGCACGACGCCGATCCGTTGCCCGGCCGTCAGATCGTCGAAGTCATCGATCGGCGACCCCGGCGGCACGATGAGCGCGTAGTAGCCGAAGTCGTAGCCGTTGGTGAACCCGACGGTATGACGCCGGGCGGCGGTAGCTTTTACCGACGCCGAACCGATGTCGAAGCGGTGCGAGGCCACCTCGGCCAGCAGCGCGGAAAAGTCGGTGCTGGCAAAACGAACTTGTAGACCCAGCTTTTTGGCCATCGCGCGCAGCAACTGATTATCGAAGCCGCTGTAGGTGCCGGTGGCGTCGACGCAGGTGGACGGTGGCGCATCCGAAAGGGTGCCGACGTTGAGCACCCCCGGGGTGCCCAAGCCCAACGCGTCGACGTTGACCGAACTGAGCGGGGCGGTGGTGGGGGTCGTGTGATCGTCGTCCCGACCGAGGTCGTTGAGGGTGGCCAAACCCTTTGGCAGGGCGGCGGCGCTGTTGGCTCCGCCTGGTGCGCATTGGTTTCTGTCGGCGAGCGCGGGCCCGGCCATCACCAAGCCGCAGACGATCAGGATTGTCGCGGCCAGGCCGAACAGCTTTGCGCGCCGGCTTTCGCACGGAATCATCACCCGCAACCGTAACGATCGCGCGGTGACTCGGCGCGGCGAGCGCCGGTTTCAGAGTGCCAACGACGGTTCGGGGCAGACGGCGTCGGATGCCGCGAGTACGTGCAGCGGGGGCGCAGCAACCGGGCGGGGGTCGTCCGGCGCGGCGAAAACCCTGCGTCGGAAGAGTTCGGCCAGCATCGTCTGCGCCATCAGGTAGGAGCGCCCGACGCACGCCGACCGCGCGGCGTCGGGATCGTGACGGTGGATCGCCGCGGTTTCCTCCTCGTAGTACGGCAGCATGTCGTCGCGATTGTTCTGATACGTCATCCAGAACGCGCGTGGGATGAGGTTCTGCGAGGCGCGAATCGTGGCGCGCAGCCGTGGTCCGGCGTACTCGTCATTGACGGTGTGCCGGTACTCGGTGGTGAGCTCCGCAAACGCACGGGCGTCTTTGGCGGCGCGCATCGCGCGCATCAGGGCATCGAGCTGGCCGAGGATCCGCGGCGTCGGACTGGTCGCGGCACGGGCCGAGGCGATGCCGTTCAACATGCCGTCGAGTTCGTGATGCTCGAGGACGGTGGCCTCGTCGAACCGCTCGACGAATGCGCCCCGGTGGTAACGGGTCGACACGACGCCGTCGTGCTCGAGTTGGACCAGGGCCTCTTGGATCGGGACACGACTGACGCCCAACCCGGCGGCGATCTCATTGCGGTCGACCCGGTCACCGCTGCGCAGCTTGCCGGTCAGCACCATGTTCAGGACATGGTGCACCACCTGGTCCTTTTCTTTGACCCCATATTTCTTCGGCATGCGCCTCTTTCACGTCGGTTCGGCCCCGCTGCAGCGATCAGCGCAGGAAAGTTTCTCACGACTGCTCGCCTTCGTTGAGGTGTTTCGCCGATGATTTGCCGGCAAACTCACATCACCGGGTATCGCGCCACCGGCATAATGCCTCGGCTGCGCTCAGGTCGTAATCGGGACCGTTGACGCCGACGGTCAGCAACGTCACTCCCAACGCAACCAAGCCCTCGGCATTGGTGATCAGCCCGTCGAGGCCTTCGCCGCGGCGCACACCGGTGTTGTCCTCTACACCGGCCGACCTTTCGATCGTCGACGGGTCGCGCCCGACGGCGGCACAGTGCTCTTCCAGTACGGCGGCCGCCTGCGGATAGGTGTCGATGGTGGTAAAGCCGTGCCAGATGTCGCCGTATTCGGCGACCAGCCGCAGGGTCTTGCGGGGACCCTTGCCGCCGATCAGGATCGGGATGTCGCGGGTGGGCGGCGGATTGAGTTTGGCCAGCCGCGACGTGATCCGTGGGAACGCGGCCGCCAGATCGTCGAGCCGGCTGCCCGCCGTGCCGAACTCGTAGCCGTATTCGTCGTAGTCCCGTTGTTTCCAGCCCGATCCGATGCCCAGGATCAACCGGCCGTCGGAAATGTGGTCGACGGTGCGCGCCATGTCGGCCAGCAACTCCGGGTTGCGGTAGGAGTTGCACGTCACCAAGGCACCGAATTCGATGCGCGACGTCTGCTCGGCCCACGCGGCCAGCAGGGTCCAGCATTCGAAATGGGCGCCGTCGGGATCGCCGTAGAGCGGGAAGAAGTGATCCCAGGTGAAGGCGACGTCGACCCCTAGGTCCTCGCAGCGGCGCACGGCATCGCGGATATGTCGGTATTGCGGGGCGTGCTGAGGCTGCAGTTGCACACCGATGCGGACGGGACGATCGACAGAGGTCATGGCTTCCACCGTAGGAGCCGCGGTCTTTCAGTGGGTAGCAAGTATCCCGCGCAACAGATCGATCAGCGCTCGGGGCTGGTCGCTTTGGACCGAGTGCCCGGAGTTCTCGACGACATGCGTCTGCCGGAAATACCTTGCGCGGGTGGCGAGTTCGGCGGCGTCGTGGTCTGTCACAAACGGCGACGAGCCACCACGGACCAGGGTGACGGGCGTAGTCAGTGCATCGACGTCGTTCCACAGGTCGCCGAAGTCGGGGACGACGCGGATGGCGTCGTAACGCCAGGCCCAGTTGCCGTTGTCGAGCCGGCGCGAGTTGTGGAACACGCCGCGGCGCAGTGCCTTGACGTCGCGGTGTGGTGCGGCCGCGACGGTCAGGTCGAGCATGGCCTGGAAGCTGGGAAATTCACGCGCACCCTGAACCAGCGCGACCGTGCCCTGCTGTTCGGTGGTCAGCTCGGCGTACCGGTGCAGCGCCGACGGGGTGACGTCGACGAGCACGAGTTCGCGTACCAGGTCGGGGGCTATCGCGCCGACCCGGATCCCGGTCAGCCCGCCCAGTGACATGCCTACGACCAGGTCGGCGTCCGGCGCGAGCTCCCGCAGGGCCGGCGCCACCGCCTCGGCGTTGTTCCGCGGCGAGTAGTCACCGTCGGCACGCCAGCCGGAGTGTCCGTGGCCGGGAAGGTCGACCGCCAGCGCCGGTTGGCCAAGACCGACGACGACGGTGTCCCAGGTGTGCGCGTTTTGCCCGCCACCGTGCAGGAACACCACCCGCGGCGACGCCGAGCCCCAGCGCAGCGCGCTGACGCGGCCGGCCGCGGTCTCGGTTGCCACGCGCGTGACCTCGGGCAGCGGACCCGCGACACCGGCCTGCTCGGCGTTTTCGGACAGCAACGAGAATTCGGAGAGTCCGACCAGGTGGTCTTCGGGTATCTCGGTCACGGCCTTTGACACTAGAGGACATACCGACGGCGAATGCCGTGGAATCGCTCCCACATGGCAGAGCTGCGTTCATCGGCGGTAACGCTGGCGGTATCCGGCGGCAGCGCGTGCGGAATGTCGTCGTGCTTGATGACTTTGGTGTCCAGCACGGCGGGCTCGCCGTCCAGCATGTGACGGTAGGTCAGGTTTCCCCGCGTGAAGCCCTGAGTGTCCAGCCAGTTGTGGACATTCGGATCACGATGCGCCATGACCAGACGGATGCGTCCATCGCCGTCCACCCTGGTGCGGCTCGGCGTATAGCTCACCGGCCGGTAGAGGTAGTCCATGCTGTTGAAAAACACCCCCATGTTGGTCAGCATCCACAGGCCGTCGTGGGCGTCGAATTCGACGATCAGCGCCTCGTCGTCGCCGAGCTCCCAATACATGTTGGCGGCGGCGCGGCCGCGTTTGGTGTCCGCGTCGCTCGCTCCGACGCGCGGGAAGGTGTTCGGGTGTGCGGCATCCACACCGCCGTAGGTGAACGGAAACTCCGGCCAGTCGGCCATCAGGCCGGTGATGAAGTCACCGGCCCAGGCCATGGCGTCGACCATGGTTTCGGGGGTGGGCAGCGGTTTGGGCGTGGCCATGTCGATCCGCTCGATGCGTAGTTGCGCCGGTAGCTCGCCCCACGCATCGAAGCCCTGACGGATGAACAACTTTCGGGATTTGTCGGTGGTGGGCAACCAGTTGGGGCCGCGCTCGGGGCCGCCGAGGTAGATCTCGACGTCACCAGTGTCGCCGAGGCTGAGTTGGTGGCCGAACAGATTGGCCTCTGGGGTGTCGCCGAACGGTTCATGCAGAACGCCGGGCCCGGGGACCCGCGCTCCTTGCACGGTGATGTTGAAAAACCGTGCGGTTCCGCGGTTGCCGGACAGCCGGTAGCTGCAACGCCCGTCGATCCAGGCCTGCTGGTAGGTGAAGTCGGCGCAGTCGCCGCCGAGCTTGCGGGTGGGCCCGCAGAAGGTGTGCAGCGCGGGGTATTGGGTGTCGCGGGTCTCGAGCGCCAGGTCGAATGACTGGCCCAGGTTTTGGGTCAGGAAGCGGAACGCGTCCACCCGCTGCGCTCCGGAGGTGGCATTGGCGTCCTTGAACACCTGATCGCCGGCCCGCTGCAACCGTGTGCAGAATTCGGCCCACGCCGCCCGCAGCGCCGCGTCGTGTGCACCGTCGCCGAAAGCCATTGTCACGCACCCAATCTGTCCAACATGGCTCCGATGGTGCTGCAGGCACGCCGGGCCGATTCGAGGCCGCCTTCGCGGTCGATGCGCGGCCCGATGAGTTCCAGGTCGAATCCGTGCGGGTACCCGCCGGCCAGAGCCTGGGCGAGAAACGTCTGGATCGGAATCGCGCCGTCGCCCGGGACGGCCCGTCCCGGCAGGGCACGATCACCCAGGACGTAGTCGCTGAGCTGGATCAGCTCGGTGCGCGGCAGGGCACGCTGCACCATCGCGTCGAAATCGCCTTCCGCCCAACAATGAAACAGGTCGATGCAGACGCCCACCTCGCTGCGTTCGGCCAACACGACGGCATCGCGCAGCGTGTGCGCGAGGTGGATGTCGGCGTACAGGGCGGAGGCGTTCTCCAGCGCCAGCGCCACCCCGGCCTGCCGCGCATGCGTCACGCACGGGGCGATCCCGGTGGCGAACCGGTCCGCGGCCTGCGCCCAACTCAGGGTGTCCCGGCCACCGGTCAACAGGTAGACCACCCGCGCACCCACCTCGGCCGCGGCGTCGATCACCGCCAGCAGCGCATCCCGCGCCGGCTGCGGCGCGGTGGTCAGCCGCCCCCGCGCAAAGACATGGCATACGGCCTCTACTGTGTAGTCATTGCGCTGCACCAGCTTTGGCAACGCCGGGTCCAGCAGCTGATCATCCAGGACGCTCAACCGGGATACGCCCAAATCCGCCCAATAGCGTTCCAACTCGGCGAGCGTGGCGCCGTAGAAGGTGACGTTGTGCACGGACAGTCGTTGATGAGCCGCCATCGGATCAGCCGCGATTCTCGATCTCGACGCCGAAGCGCGCACGGAACGGCCGGAACTCGGTGTGCAATGCGTCGAGGCTCTCGCCGATGTCGACCAACAACTGGGTGGAGTACCGGAACTTGCCGTAACGGTCGCCGCGATTGTTGGCCAGGTAATCACGCATCGCGACCTCGGCATCCGGTGTGACCCGGCGGCCGGCGAACCGGTAGTAGCGCCGCACGGTCGCGATCGGGTCGGCGATGAAGTCGGTGTAGCGGACGTGCAGGATGCGCGGGTCGTCCACCATGGGATTGCTCATGGTGTTGGCGACGCCGGCGCGGGTCAGTTCCAGATGTATCTTCGCCAGGGCGTGCAGGTCGACATCGCCGACCATTCCCTCGGCGATGTCGGCCATCATCATCGTGCGCGACGCCGCGACCTGCACCGGGTCGCGGTGCAGCCAGACCAGGGTCGCATCGGGGTATTCTTCGAATAGCTCTTTGAGCCGGAACCCGTGAAAACCCTTTAGCACCCAGTACTTTCGTGGTCGCTGGTACTGCAGCTGCTGCAGCATCGCCTTGTGCAGCCGGTATTGGGCCGCCGGATCGGTGGCCAGACCGGCGACCAGTGACTGCATCGGCACCCGCCACCATGCCGTCGGCGTCATGACCCGGAAGTCGAACGCCCAGGTGCGTTCGTCCTCGGGGAGTCCGTCGCCGAGCATGTCGTTGTACGGATGACTGTGCAGCCACTTGGGCAGCTTCGCGTTGATCTCGCGCCAGTCCGCGTCGGCGTGGGCACGGCGGGGATCGTCGGCCGCGGCCAGACCCGGCGGCGGCGACGGATACATCACCTCCCAGAAGCGCAGTGCCCGCGCATGCGGATCGACGGCCATCAACGCGTGCATCAGCGTTGTGCCGGAACGGGGTTCGCCGGTGACGAACATCGGTGCCGCGATGGTCTCGTCGCCGATGGGGTAACGGTTGCGGTCCTCGATGAACTCCAACCGCGACGTCAGTAACCACCGGCACACCCCCTCGGCGGCCCGGACGCCGTCGGCGTCCAGGCCCAAGGCATTCAGGTGGTCGGCGGCGGCGGCGAATCGTTCGGGCAATGTGGGGTCGCCGTAGTCGTGTAATCCGGTTGCGGCCTCGGCGGCGCGCAGCAGTTCGGCGGCGTCCAGCCGGGCGGTCACGACACGTCTCCGCACAGCCGCAACAACTCGTCTTCTGCGGCACGGACATTCGCGGCCGACGATTCGGCGTAGGCCAGCCCGGCCATGGCGCCGTAGTCGAGGATTTTCGGGACTCGCAACCCTGCGTCAACGTACGTCTTGATGATCTTCGCCACCTCGCCCGGGGTGCCGTGCGGGACGACGGCCAGCAGCATTTCGGGCTGCGCGTCGTCGAGGAAGGCCAGGATCCGCTCGCGGGTGAGCACCGCGGGGTCGATGTCTTGGAACCCGCGCCAGTTCTCACCCATCGGATGCTCAAACCCGAAGCCCCGCAGGGTCTTTGCCGATACCTGCAGCAGAAACGCCGTCACCAGCGGTGCCTGCACGATCTCGGCCAGGGCGGCGTCGTCGGCGCCGATCAGGCACACCTGCATGAAGCCCGGTGTGATCGCCATCGGGTCGCGCCCGGCGCGCTCGGCGGAAGTCCTTACCGCCGAGAGCATCTCGGCGTAGTGCTCCGGTGTCCAAGCACCGGCGGGCCACCAGCCGTCGGCGTGGCGGCCGGCGATGTCGAGCATGCGCGGACCGCTGGCCCCAATCCAGATCTGTGGATGCCGACCCTGATACGGCTCGGTGTCCAGCCGCGCGTGCCGCAGTGTGTAGAACTGCCCGTCGAAGTCGACGGGCCCGTCGCTTTCCCAGAGCAGCCGGATGACCGTCAGCGCCTCCTCGAATCGGCTGACCGGGCGGGCGAAATCGAAGCCGTACGGCAGCGTGTTCTCGCTCTCGCCGCTGCCCAGGCCAAGGATGAATCGGCCCTTGGCGAGGTGGTCGATGGTCAGCGCAGTCTGGGCGAGTAGGGCCGGATGGCGCCGCACCGTGTCGACCACGGCACTGACCAACGGCACCCGCTCGGTGAGGACGGC
Source organism: Mycobacterium simiae (assembly GCF_010727605.1). Classification (NCBI taxonomy): domain Bacteria; kingdom Bacillati; phylum Actinomycetota; class Actinomycetes; order Mycobacteriales; family Mycobacteriaceae; genus Mycobacterium; species Mycobacterium simiae. Next base: position 2,601,601 of record NZ_AP022568.1, on the reverse strand, counting down.
GGCGGCCGCCGCCACCGCCAGGCCGTCGAGGTGGCGATGCGGGGACGGCGACGCGGTGGCGAGGTCGGTGAATTCGGGTGTCCAGATCGAGTCGGGCCAAAAGCTGACCATGTGGTCGGGCAGCCAGATCGAGTGGTAGCGCCCACCGTCGAGGTCGCCGAGGCGCGACAGATCCAGGGGCAGGGTGGTGCGCAGGAACGCGGCGGGCTGAACGTGCATCGAGAGATGATGCTAAGCACTCGCACAGCGCTATGTCGATGATTTCGAGACGATGCGCCGAATGTGCGCCCTAGGTACGGGACCGCGCCCGAATTCGTCCCTAGGGCCCACACTCGACGGTGGAGAAGGTCGTTAGCCCGAGATGATGAACTCTTCGAGCTGGGTGCGCGCGATGTCGTCGGGCAGCTGCTGCGGCGGGCTCTTCATCAGGTACGCCGACGCCGGCACCACCGGGCCGCCGATGCCGCGGTCCTTGGCGATCTTGGCCGCCCGTACGGCGTCGATGATGACGCCCGCCGAGTTCGGCGAGTCCCACACCTCGAGCTTGTACTCGAGGTTCAGCGGCACGTCGCCGAACGCGCGACCCTCCAGCCGCACGTAGGCCCACTTGCGGTCGTCGAGCCAGCCGACGTGGTCGGACGGGCCGATGTGCACGTCCTTGGTCTTGAACTCGCGCTGCACGTTGCTGGTGACGGCCTGGGTCTTGGAGATCTTCTTGGACTCCAGCCGCTCCCGCTCCAGCATGTTGAGGAAGTCCATGTTGCCGCCGACGTTGAGCTGCATGGTGCGGTCCAGCTGCACGCCGCGGTCCTCGAACAGCTTGGCCATCACGCGGTGGGTGATCGTCGCGCCGACCTGGCTCTTGATGTCGTCACCGACGATCGGGACGCCGGCATCGGCGAACTTCTTGGCCCACACCGGGTCGGAGGCGATGAACACCGGCAGCGCGTTGACGAACGCGACGTTCGCGTCGATGGCGCATTGGGCGTAGAACTTGTCGGCCTCCTCCGAGCCCACCGGCAGGTAGGACACCAGCACGTCGACCTGGTTGTCCTTGAGCACCTGGACCACATCGACGGGGTCGGCGTCGGACACCTCGATGGTGTCGGCGTAGTACTTGCCGATGCCGTCGAGGGTCGGGCCGCGCTGCACCGTCACGTTGGTCGGCGGCACGTCGGCGATCTTGATCGTGTTGTTCTCTGACGCGAAGATGGCCTCGGACAGGTCGAAGCCGACCTTCTTGGCGTCGACGTCGAACGCGGCGACGAACTTGACGTCGCGGACGTGGTAGCGGCCGAACTTCACGTGCATCAGGCCGGGCACGGTGCTGTTCTCGTCCGCGTCGTAGTAGTACTGCACGCCCTGAACCAGCGACGACGCGCAGTTACCGACGCCGACAATGGCGACTCGTACCTCGGTCGACGCCTGCGAAGCGTTGTGCTGAGTCATAGGGCGTTCTCCTTACCTAATTACCTATGTCCGGTGGGTGGCTGTTGGGCTTGGGATTTGTTGGGGGTCGTACCGGGTGGTGCGGGGTCGTGCTGGTCCTGCGAGGGGTCTGGTTGGGTCTGGCGGGGTTATGTCTGCTCGGTGAGCCCGGGTGCTGCCCGTTCCGCGGCGATCAGCTCGTTGAGCCACTTCACTTCGCGCTCGCTGGACTCGAGCCCGAGCTGATGAAGCTGCCGGGTATAGCGGTCGAGTGAGCTGCTGGCCCGCGCCACGGCTTCACGCAAGCCCTCCCGGCGCTCCTCGACCTGCCGGCGGCGGCCCTCGAGAATGCGCATCCGCGCTTCTGCCGGAGTCCGGTTGAAGAAGGCCAGATGCACCCCGAAACCGTCGTCGGTGTAGTTGTGCGGGCCGGTGTCGGCCACCAGCTCGGCGAAACGCTGGCGACCCTTCTCCGTTAGTTCGTAGACCCGGCGGGCACGCCGGACCGGGGTACCGGCCGGCGCGGCGTTCTCGGCGATCAACCCATCCGCCTGCATGCGCCGCAGCGCCGGATAGAGCGAACCGTAGGAAAACGCACGGAACGCGCCGAGAAGGCCAGTCAGCCGCTTGCGCAACTCGTAGCCGTGCATCGGCGACTCGATGAGCAGGCCAAGGATGGCGAGTTCCAGCATCGAGTCACCTCCTCTGCACGGCTGTTACGACGGGCCGACGCCTCGCAGCATCGTATCGGGTCGATATATTTGCCACAACACTACCGAATGTTGGCGTGCGGTTAATCACGGCAAAACCCGTCCGCAAGGCGGGGCAGCCCGGATCAGCTGGAGGGGTAACTCACCCGTTTGGTAGTGCCGTCACCAGCGAAATCGATGGAACCGCTGCCGTAATCGCTGGATACGTACACCGACAGGGTCAAAGCTCCCGGCGCGGTCGGGTCCTTGGCGGGTTCAACGATCAGATACGTGGATTTAACGTCCGAGGTCTTGATGCCCAGCGTCTCGGGAGCCCCGCGCAAGATGCCGACCGCGGCTTTGACGTCGAACTTGCTCAGGTCGGCCGCGACGGCCTTGGGATCCGACTTGGCGGAGGTCGTCGGGTCGTCCCAGCCGCCGCGGTAGTCGTAGTCCAGCACGCGGCGGTCGTCGGTCGGGTCCGGGCGATAGAAGCTGGCGTAGGTGGGGTAGACCAGCAGCCGGTAGCCGATGGTGTCGCCGAATTTCTTCCGAGCCTGTTCCAGCAGCCCGGTGAGGCCGCCGAGCGAGTGCAGCTGCTTGGGCGGGGTCAGCACCACCGGCGCGATCCCGTCGGGCTTGGCGCCCGGATCGCTGGTGAAGTCCAGCGGCGAGCTGGTGTTTCCATACAGGCCCCAGCCCAGCCCCATGCCGAAGAGCACCGACACCACCAACGCGGCGATCGCGATACCGCGTCCGCCGACCCGGGGCACGACTTTGCTCGCGCGCAGCCGCGCCGGTGTGTGGTTGCCCTGCAGATCGGACAGGAGCTGTTTGAGATCTCCGAGCGTCACCGCGTTGGTGGCCCTGCGGATGCGCTCGCGGTGTTCCTCGCCGGACAGTTCGCCGTCGGCCAGCGCGTTGTCGAGCAGCGTGCAGGTCTCTTGTCGGTCGGTGTCTTTGGCGCGGGTCGCGGTCGTCACACCGCCGCCAAGTGGTGCGCCCAGCCATTTCGCCATGGGGATGATCGTAGAAGTCCCCGGGTGTTCGCGCGGCGCAGCGGCGCGGACGGCATTGGTTGCGTATCGGCGGTGCCGACGGCGACGTACTCTGGTCAACGTGCGACTGCAGCGACAGGTGGTGGACTATGCGCTTCGGCGGCGCTCACTGCTGGCCGAGGTGTACTCGGGCCGCACGGGTGTGTCCGAGGTCTGTGACGCCAACCCGTATTTGCTGCGCGCCGCGAAGTTTCATGGCAAAACCAGCCAGACGATGTGCCCGATCTGCCGGAAGGAACAGCTCACGCTGGTCTCCTGGGTGTTCGGCGATCACCTCGGTGCCGTGTCCGGTTCGGCCCGCACGGCAGAAGAGTTGGTCATGTTGGCGAGCAAGTTCGACGAGTTCTCGGTCCACGTCGTCGAGGTTTGCCGGACATGCAGCTGGAATCACCTAGTCAAGTCGTACGTGCTCGGCGCGGAGCGTCCGGCACCCTCGCCCAAGGGAACCCGGTCCTCGCGGACGGCACGCAACGGCGCCCGCACGGCCATTGAATAACGAGGGGCGCCACGATCAGTCGCCCGATGACCCGAGCGGGGTTGACGGTCTGGCTGAGCGAATCGGCGAACATGGCACTCCCAACCGTCCGGACGATAGCGATCGCCCGGGTCAACGCGGCGATGCCGGACACCGGCGCAGGGTGGCGCCGGACGACCGGATGACGACGATCCTGCCGCCGGTGGTCGACGACCGGTCGCCGCGGCGTTCCGATCCCCTCGACGAGGTGCGGGCCGCGCTGGCCGGTCCACCGGCAAAGCCCGGTTCGCGTGCCGCCCTCGACGAGGTGAAGGCCGCACTCGACGGCCGCGCGGCGACGGCACCACGGCGCCCGAGCGGCCCGCCACCGCCGCGCCCCCCGCAAGGACCGCCGCCACCGCGGCGTCCCGGCGCAGCGGGCGGTCCGGACCAGCCGCACCGCCGCGGCCCCGGCTCGGGGCTGGACTGGCGCTGGGTCGAGCAGATCAACTGGCGCTGGGTGCGCCGGGCCGCCTACCTCACCGCGGTGGTGTTGGTGTTGTTGCCGATCGTCACCTTCACGATGGCGTATTTCATCGTCGACATTCCCAAACCGGGCAACATCCGCACCAACCAGGTGTCGACCATACTGGCCAGCGACGGCTCGGAAATCGCGAAAATTGTTCCGCCCGAGGGTAACCGGATCGACGTCAACATCAGCCAAGTGCCCGTGCACGTGCGCCAGGCCGTCATTGCGGCCGAAGATCGCAACTTCTACTCGAATCCGGGATTCGACTTCACCGGCTTCGCGCGGGCCGTAGAGAACAACCTGTTCGGCAATGGCGACCTGCAAGGCGGTTCGACGATCACCCAGCAATACGTCAAGAACGCGCTGGTCGGTTCCGCGCAGCACGGATTCGCCGGCCTGATGCGCAAGGCGAAGGAACTGGTGATCGCCACCAAGATGTCGGGGGAGTGGTCCAAAGACGACGTGCTGCAGGCCTACCTGAACATCATCTACTTCGGTCGGGGCGCCTACGGGATCTCGGCCGCGTCGAAGGCGTACTTCGACAAACCCGTCGATCAGCTGACCGTCTCCGAGGGCGCGCTATTGGCCGCGCTGATCCGCCGACCCTCCTCTCTGGACCCCGCGGTGGATCCCAAGGGCGCGGAGGCGCGGTGGAACTGGGTCCTCGACGGCATGGTGGAAACCAAAGCCCTGTCGGCGAACGACCGTGCCGTGCAGACATTTCCCCAAACCGTGCCGCCCGATCTGGCCCGCGCGCAGAACCAGACCACCGGCCCCAACGGCCTGATCGAACGTCAGGTCACCAAAGAGCTGATGGAGCTGTTCAACATCGACGAGCAGACGTTGAATACGCAGGGCCTGCAGATCACCACCACAATCGACCCGAAGGCGCAGCAAGCCGCCGAGAAGGCGGTCGCGAAGTACCTCGACGGCCAGGACCCCGACATGCGTTCGGCCGTGGTGTCGATCGACCCGCGCACCGGCGCGGTGCGCGCGTACTACGGCGGCCCCGACGCCAACGGCTACGACTTCGCGCAGGCCGGGCTGCAGACCGGGTCGTCGTTCAAGGTGTTCGCGTTGGTGGCCGCGCTGCAGCAGGGCATCGGATTGGGCTACCAGGTCGACAGCTCACCGCTGACGGTTGACGGCATCAAGATCACCAACGTCGACGGGGAAAACTGCGGCACCTGCAATATCGCCGAAGCGCTCAAGATGTCGCTGAACACGGCCTACTACCGGCTGATGCTCAAGCTGAAGAACGGACCCCAGGCCGTCGCCGATGCCGCACACCAGGCCGGTGTGGCCAAGAGCTTCCCCGGCGTTGCGCACACACTGTCCGAGGACGGCAAGGGCGGTCCACCCAACAATGGAATCGTGCTGGGCCAGTACCAAACTCGGCCCATCGACATGGCATCGGCGTACGCCACGCTGGCCGCGTCCGGGGTGTACCACCCGCCGCACCTGGTGCAAAAGGTCGTCAACGCGGACGGCCAGGTGCTTTTCGACGCCGGGGATTCCGATAAGGGCGCCGAGCAACGCATCGACAAGGCGGTCGCCGACAACACCACGGCGGCCATGGTGCCGATCGCGGCCTATTCGCGCGGCCATGCTCTCTCGGGTGGCCGGCCATCGGCGGCCAAGACCGGCACGGTGCAGCTGGGCGACACCCAGGCCAACAAGGACGCGTGGATGGTCGGCTATACCCCGTCACTGTCGACGGCGGTCTGGCTGGGAACCGTACAAGACAACGTTCCGCTGGTAACCGCTTCGGGCGCAGAGGTTTACGGTTCGGGACTGCCGTCAGACATCTGGAAGGCGACCATGGACGGTGCCCTGAAGGGCACGTCCAACGAGAGCTTCCCCAAGCCGACCGAGATCGGCGGCTACGCCGGTGTGCCTGCACCACCTCCGCCGCCGCCCCCGCCGGCGGAGACCGTCATCCAGCCCACGATCGAGGTGGCCCCGGGCATCACCATCCCGATCGGACCACCGACCACGATCACCGCGGCGCCGCCCCCGCCGCCGGGCGCGCCCTCGGGTCCGTTCGGGCCGCAGCCACCGGCACCGCCGGCTCCGCCGTTCGGGCAACCGCCCCCGTGACCGGCGCTCAGCGGGAGAGCGCCACCATTTCACCGCGGCCGCTGGCGCAAGATCTGCGTAGTGCCGACAACCGCGATTGCCCAAGCCGCACCGACACTTTGGGCGCCGCCTTCGCCGACGTGATCGGCGGACCAGTGGGACGGCACGCCTTGATCGGCCGGGCCCGGCTACTGACCCCGCTGCGGGTGATGTTCATCATCGCGCTGGTATTCATGGCCCTGGGCTGGTCGACGAAGGCGGCCTGCCTACAGAGCACCGGAACGGGACCGGGCGACCAGCGCGTCGCAAACTGGGACAACCAGCGCGCCTACTACGAATTGTGCTACTCGGACACGGTCCCCCTGTATAGCGCGGAACTGTTGAACCAGGGCAAGTTTCCGTACAAGTCCAGCTGGGTCGAAACCGATGGCAGCGGGACGCCGCAGATCCGCTACGACGGCAAGCCCGCGGTGCGTTATATGGAATATCCCGTCCTCACCGGGGTCTATCAGTACGTGTCGATGGCGCTGGCCAAGACTTACACGGCGCTGAGCAAGATGGCGCCGCTTCCGGTGGTCGCCGAGGTGGTGGTCTTCTTCGACGTCGCGGCCTTCGGGCTGGCGCTGGCTTGGCTGGCGACGGTGTGGGCCACGGCGGGGTTGTCCGGCCGGCGCATCTGGGATGCCGCGCTGGTGGCCGCTTCGCCGCTGCTGATCTTTCAGATCTTCACCAATTTCGATGCGCTGGCAACGGGTTTCGCAATGGCCGGCCTGCTGGCCTGGGCGCGGCGGAGGCCGGTGCTGGCCGGAGTGCTGATCGGACTGGGCGCGGCGGCCAAGCTGTATCCCCTGCTGTTTTTGGGTCCGATGCTGGTGTTGGGTCTGCGAACGGGGCGCCTGGGCACGCTGGCGCGCACGGCCGTTGCCACCGCGCTGACTTGGGCCGCCGTCAACCTGCCTGTGCTGCTGCTGTTTCCGCGGGGCTGGTCGGAGTTTTTCCGGCTCAACGCCCGCCGCGGCGACGACATGGACTCCATCTACAACGTGGTGAAGTCGTTCACCGGCTGGCGAGGCTTCGACCCCAAGCTCGGATTCTGGGAGCCACCGACGGTGCTCAACGGTGTGGTCGCGGTGTTGTTCCTGAGCTGTTGTGTGGCAATCGCTTACCTAGCGCTCACCGCGCCGCGGCGGCCGCGGCTGGCCCAGCTGCTGTTTCTGGTCGTGGCCGCGTTCTTGCTGACCAACAAGGTGTGGAGCCCGCAGTTCTCGCTGTGGTTGGTGCCGCTGGCGGTGTTGGCATTGCCGCATCGGCGGGTGCTGCTGGCGTGGATGACGGTCGACGCGGTGGTCTGGGTACCGCGGATGTATTTTCTGTACGGCAACCCGAACCGCTCGCTGCCGGAGCAGTTCTTCACCACAACGGTGTTGCTGCGCGATCTCGCGGTCGTGGCGCTGTGCGCTTTGGTGATTCGCCAGATCTACCGGCCCGCTGAGGATTTGGTGCGTTGGGGCGGCCGGGTGGACGATCCGGCGGGCGGGCCGTTCGACCGCGCTCCCGACGCCCCGCCGGGCTGGCTGCCGGACTGGTTGCGCCCGGCCCGGCCGCGGCGGGAGGCTGTCCCCGAAACTCCCGTCGACGCCGAGAGTGAATCCGAGACGACGACCGGTCAAAGGCAGGCATGATGCTGGTCGCCATCCCGCTGTTTCCCCGCTTCACCGCACTCGACGCCGTCGGGCCTTACGAGGTGTTGCAACGCATTCCGTCCATTGACGTGAAGTTCGTCGGACTCACTCGCGGTGAGGTGCGCACCGAGAACGGGCTGTTGGGCGTCTGCTGCGATGCCACCTTCGATGAGATCGACGCACCCGATGTGCTGGTGGTCCCCGGCGGCATCGGAACCCGCAAGCTGATTCACGAGGAACCGCTCCGCGCCTGGCTGCAGGCGGTGCACCCGACGACTAGGTTCACCACGTCGGTGTGTACCGGCGCCCTGCTGCTGGCCGCCGCCGGATTGCTCGACGGGCTCACCGCTACGACGCATTGGGGGGCCGCGGATCTGCTCAACGAGCTGGGCGCCCAGTATGTGCCGGACCGGGTCGTCGAGCATCTGCCCGAACGAATCATCACGGCGGCGGGCGTGTCCAGCGGCATCGACATGGCCCTGCGGCTCACCGAGCTCCTGGTCGACCGGGTGGCTGCGCAGGCCGCGCAGCTGCTCATTGAATACGACCCGCAGCCGCCGTTCGACTCTGGTGCGCTCGCCAAGGCCGACGAGGCCACGAAGGCCAGGGCCGCGGAATACCGTCACCAGCGTCACTGACCCGACCGCTCGCCCCGCGATCACGCCAGCGGCGTGGCCGCGAACTCGTACGGTCGAATGGAGCTATTCCACAACCGAAGTTCGCTCTCCGGTAACCGTCCCGTCCCCTCAACTGCACCGGCCCACAGAACCATTCGGTCGTCTGCTGTGCTCGTCTGCCCAGTCGCTTGCCCAAAAGGAGATTCCGGATGTTGACTCGCCCCCGACGCCCGTTCGGCCTCGCCGCGCTGGTGGTGCTGACGGTGGTGTTGCTGACGGCGTGTGGCCAAAGCGCCAACGCCGGCCGGAAGGGCAGCGGTTCGGCCGGCGGCCGCAACCCCGACGAGCTGGTGTTCGCCGCGGTGCCGTCGGAGAACGCGCAGAGCCTGCAGCAGGCCTACCAGCCGCTGTTGACGTTGCTGCAGAAGGCAACCGGCAAGCCGATCCGGTTCCAGAGCGCCACCAGCTACTCGTCGGCCATCGAGGCGCAACGCGCCGGCAAGGCCGACTTCGTCCAGTACGGCCCGTTCTCGCTGGTGACCGCGCAGCACAGCGGAGTGAAGGTCACGCCCATCGCTGCGGAGACGGTCGCCAAGGGCACCCCGCCTGGCTACCACTCCTACGGCATCACGCGGCCCGGATCCGGGATCAACAGCATCGCCGACTTCCGGGGCAAGAAGATCTGCTTCGTCGACGAGAACTCGACCTCGGGCTACCTGTATCCGTCGGCGGGTCTGATCAATGCCGGCATCGATCCGGTGAAGGACGTTACCCAGGTCATCGCCGGTGGCCACGACGCGTCGGCGCTGTCGGTGCTCAACGGCCAGTGCGACGCCGGATTCGCGCAGGAAAGCATGATCGACACCACCCTTCCGGCCCGCGGTCAGCTCAAGCCGGGCCAGCTGTCGGTGGTGTGGAAGTCGGATCTGATCCCCGGATCGCCGATCGGCATCAGCGATGATCTCGCGCCGGATCTCAAGGCCAAGATCATCAACGCGTTCCCGAACGCCAACATCGACTACATGAACGCCAACGGCATCTGCACCCCGGCGTGCGCGCACCTCGGCGAGATCAATGGCTGGGGTTACGCGACGGTGGACAACGCGTTCTACGACGGTGTCCGCAACGTGTGCCGCACCACCCACGCCAAGCAGTGCGCGGGGCAGTCATGACCGGGGCCGTTGCCGTTCAATTCGAAGGCGTCACAAAGACTTTCGGGCCCCAGATTCGGGCGTTGGATGACGTCTCGTGCAGCGTCGCGCGCGGTGAGATCGCGGTCCTGCTGGGGCTTTCGGGTTCAGGCAAGTCCACCCTGCTGCACCACGTCGACGGTCTGCAAACCCCGACCTGCGGCACGGTCACCGTACTGGGTACAGACGTGGGCAGCGCCACCAGCGCCGAGCTGCGACGCCTGCGACGCCGAATAGGGTTCGTGTTCCAGCACTTCCACTTGGTCGGCCGGCTCAGCGTCTTGGAGAACGTGTGCACCGGTGCCCTGGGCCGACTGCGCTGGCCGCGGCTGGGACTTTTCAGCTACCCCCGCGAGGTGCGGCGTGAGGCACTGGCACACCTGGAACGAGTTGGCTTGCGAGAGCGAGCCTTTCACCGTGCCGACACGCTGTCCGGCGGCCAACAGCAACGGGTAGCGGTGGCGCGGGCGCTCATGCAGCATCCGGAGATCCTGCTCGCCGATGAGCCGGTGGCATCACTGGACCCCGAGTCCGCCGCGCAGGTGATGCAATTGATCCGGGAAATCAGCACCGAGCAGCGATTGACCGTGCTGTGCAGCCTGCACCAGGTTGGACTCGCCCTGAACTGGGGCGACCGAGTGATCGGGCTGCGAGCCGGGCAGGTGGTACTCGACCGGCCGGTGGCGGGGCTCGACCATGACGACGCAATGTCGTTGTACGCCAGCGTGGATGCGAGCTCACTGCTCGCCGCTGGCACTCCTGCGTGACCACCGCCACCGCCTCGCGGGAGCACCGCACGCTGGCGGCACCGCGGGTGGGCAGTACCGCGGCCTGGCTGGTCATGGGCGCCCTGGTGCTGGCGGGTTGCTGGGCCGTCACCGACCTGCGGATCAACGTCGCGACGTTCACCGACGGTGCCCACAACGCGTTGGATTTCGCCGAACGCATGCTGCCGCTGGACTTTCCACCCGTCGGGGAGTTGTTGATACTGTGCGGACAGACCTTGGCGATCGTCATCTGCGCGACGGTGTTGTCCGTGGGCATCAGTGTGCCGCTGGCGATCCTGGCAGCGGCCAACACCACGCCCGGCCCCCGGTCACGGTTCGCCGCGCGTGCCGCGATCGTGATGGTGCGCTCCGTCCCGGATGTGGTGTTGGCCATCGTGTTTTTCCGGATCTTCGGCCTCGGCGCGATGACAGGCGTGCTGGCCATGGGACTGCACTCGGTGGGCATGGTCGCCAAGCTCTACGGCGACGCGATCGAGCACGTCGATGAGGGTCCGCGGGCGGCGATGCGCGCGACCGGGGCGCGGCCGGGACAGGTGCTGACCTCCGGCGTGCTGCCGCTGGTGTTGCCGGCGTTCGTGGCGACGGCGCTGCATCGCCTGGACATCAATCTGCGAATCTCGGTGCTGCTCGGGTTCGTCGGCGTCAACGGCTTGGGGTATGCGATCGCCACGGCGTTCAAGCAGTTGGACTACCGCCGCGGAATGGCTTTGGCCGCACTGGTCCTCGTGCTGTGTATCCTCGTCGAGCTGCTGTCCGGGGCGATCCGGCGGGCGTTGCTGCGCAACACCGACGGGCACGGCAGGGGCAGCGCCCCGCTACATACCGGTGGCCAGGTCAATCCGCCGTGGACGGCGGCGCGGATGCGCCGCGCCGGGTACTTCGCGTTGACCGTGCTGGTGGTGCTGGCGTCGGCGTGGGGCGCGGATCTCAATCCCATCCATTTCGTGGATTCGCTGCGCGGGACGTTGAAGAACGCCGAACTGTTCTGGCCGCCGAGCACCGCAGGCATGTGGGGCCAACTGTGGTCCGATTTGTGGCTGACCGTCAAAATCGCGCTGGGCGCCACCATGATCGGCGCCGCGGTGGCGCTGCCCATCGGTTGCCTGGCCGCGCGCAACGTCGCACCTAATCCTGGTGTGGCTCAAGCATTTCGCATCTTCGTGGTGGTGATCCGCGGTATCCCGGAGCTGGTCCTGGCCGTGGTGTTCGTGGTGATAACCGGGCTCGGTGCGGTTGCGGGCACGCTGGCGCTGAGCGTGGGCGCCATCGGGTTGCTGGGCAAGCTGGTCGCCGATTCGTTAGAAGAAGTCGATCCGGGTCCCGAGCAGGCCATCCGTGCCACCGGCGCCGGCCCCTGGCAGGTGTTCTTCGCCGGAACGCTGCCGCAGGCCGCGCCGAGCTTCATCGGCCACGTGCTCTACCAGCTCGACGTGAACGTTCGCTCGGCGACGCTGCTCGGCATCGTCGGAGCGGGTGGTATCGGCTTCGACCTGCTCAGTGGCGCCCAGATCCTTGAATTCGGCTTGGTGACAACGATTTTGTTGATGGTATGCGTCACCGTACTGGCGGTGGAGGCGCTGGCAGTGTGGCTGCGGCACGAGATGAGCTGATGCTGTGACAACTGTTCCAGATGTTCACCTCCGGTCGCGCCGTCGTTGGCCGTCGCGAAGTTGTTCGGACAACCTGCCGCACCACCGTGATGGCGTGACATCAGCGCGATATCTGGACATCGCCGACCAATTGGCCAGCGAGCTAGCCCAGTGCGAGCCGGGTACCCGGGTGGCCAGTGAACCGGAGCTGGCCACTCGTTTCGGTGTCGGGCGCGCCGCGGCACGCTCGGCCCTGCAGGAGCTGGAGCGCAGGCTGTTGGTTCGCCGCATCCAGGGGGCCGGCACCTTCGTCAACCGGCGCATCGACTATGTGATTTCGCGATCACGGCCGCCGTCCTGGCATGCCACGGTGTTGGCCAGCGGTGCGGTCCCGCGCTCGCAGACCAAGGCTGTCGAGCGCATTCAGCTGGCCGCCGAGGATGCCGATCAACTGGGTTGGCCGGTGGGCGCCCCGACGTACCAGATCGTGCGGCACTTCTACATCGACGACCTGCTGGCCTCGATCACCCGAGAACTTGTCCCGATCGACGCCGTCCCCAACCTGGACATCGCGTTGCAAAGCGTCGAATCGGTGAACCTCGTGCTGTGCCAGTTAGGCGGTTTGCGGCCGGTCCGGGCCTGGTGCCGGGCAAGCCTGGACATCCCGCCCCGCGAGGTGTTGCAAAGCCTCGGCATCGAGGCGAGCGACCCGGTGTGGCGCATCGACAGCATCAGCCGCGACGCCGAAACCGGTGACGTGCTGCTCAGCAGCAGCGCCTGGACTCGGGGTGACGCGGTGCGCGTGGTGGTCGAACTCGAAGACTGCGCCGGCGCCGGCGTCGGCGCGGAAGGGGACCAGAATGACTGAGCCTCTGAGCCGCGCCCGCCACTGCGAATTGCTGGCCGTGGCCGAGCCCGACGAGCTGCGCAGCCTCGCCGATGCGTGTCTGGCCGACGGTGTTGAGGTGCGCATCCTCGTCGCGCCTGAGGTAGGTGTCGTGTCGGCGCAGGTTCGTGAGCCGGTCGCGCAGGAACGGTTTCTGCTCGGTGACGTGCTGGCCTGCCGCGCCGAGGTCGAGTTGGCGGGTCACCGTGGCTGGGCGATGCGGCTGGGCGACGACCGCGCCGCCGTCCTGGCCGCCGCCTTGCTCGACGCCGAGGTCCAGGCGGGCCGCTCCCACGCCGCCGACGTGGACCGGCTGTGCCACATCGTCGCCGTCCGCAAGGCCGAGCGCGAGGCGCGGGAATGGGCCGAACTCGCCCCCACCATCGTCGAATTCGAGGAGTTGGCGTGACCGCGCAGCCCGTGACCGCGCAGACGGTGACCGCACTGCCACCCACGCAGTCGCAGCAGGCGTTCCGGGCGATGCTGGAAGCGCTGGCCCGCCCCGGCACGCCGATGGCGTTGCCCCGCGAACCGCTGACCATCCTGGCGCCGGCGATCGTCCCAGTCCTCGCAGTGGCGGACTTGAGCACCGGCGTGTGCGTGCTCGAGCACGACGGTGACCGCTGGGCCGAGGCCGTCGCCACCGCCACGTCCGCGCCCACCTGGCCGGCCGAGATGGCGCGGCTGGTGGCTGCGGTCCGCCCGATCGACGAGGAGGATCTGCGGGGCTTTACCCGCGGCTCCGCCTACGCGCCGGAGGACGGGGCCCTGGTGGCGCTCAGCGTGCGCGATGTGCAGGGCGGTCCGCTGCGGTGGACGCTGTCGGGGCCGGGCATTCGCGACACCGCCCGCATCGCACCCCAGGGACTGCCCGCCGGGTTCGTCGCCGCCCGGGCCGATGCGGTCGCGGCGTATCCGGCCGGCATCGACATCCTGCTGGTGACCGACGACGGACGGGTGGTCGGCCTGCCGCGCACCACCACGATCACCGAGGAGAACTGATGGGATATTCGGGAGCCCGCGGTGGCCTGGAAGCCATCCTTGCCGCGGAGGAATTAGTCTGCCGGGCACGCGATTTCGCACCGGTGCCGTGGGCCGGCACCGAGCAGATCGTGGCACGATTCCGGCTTGCCGTCGACCGGGTGATGGGGGAGGCGGGGCTGTACGACGAAACCGCCGCGGCCGCTGCGCTGCGTCAGGCCGAGGGCGATCCGCTGGAGGCCGCGCACCTGTTACGCGCGCACCGCTCCACGTTGCCACGGCTGGCCGTCAGCGAACCGATCGACCCGGACCGCATCACGATCATGCGCCGGATCGTGCCGGCCTTCCGCGAACCCGACGGGCCGCAGCTGCTGGGTCGCACCACCGACTACACCCGCAGGCTGTTGGACAAGTCAGCCGCCGCGCCCGCGGCCCCGACGGATCCGTCGTCCGAAGCCGCCGCGCGGCCACGCACCGCCGAGCAGCGCAGCCCGCGGCGATTCCTCGAGCTGCTGCGCGAGGCCGGCCTGGTCGTCGACCACCGCACCGGTGAGGATCCGGAACCCTTTGACATCACCCGGGTTCCGCCGCGGCCGCCCGCGCCGCGCTCGGCGGTGTTGGCCGCCATGGCACGCGCAGAGACCGGCGCGCTGGTCGGGCTGTGGTACCGCTCGATCCTGGGCCCCGACGGCGACATCCACGAGGTCACCCTCGGTGAGGTTCGGCACGGGCGGCTGCCGCTGGAGGTCAAGCATCCGCACACCGGCGAACAGGTGAGCATCGGGGAGTTCCGGGTGACCGAGGCCGAGGCCATCGAGGATCTCGACGGTGCCGACGAGGACCGCAGCCGCTTCGATGTCGGCTACGGAATGTGCTTCGCGCACAACGAACGCAAGGCGATCGCGATGGCGAACCTCGACATTGCCAACCGCCGGTTCGGCCGGTCCGGACCGCTGGAACAGCTGTTGCTGCTGACCACCGACGGCCTGGACTCCGGCGGATTCCTGGACCATCTCAAGCTCCCGCATTACGTGACGTTCCGTTCCATGGTGGAACGCAAGCAGGCGCTGCAGGAGGCAGGCGCTGTGCGCAGTGCCCGCATTCCCGAGCCCGCCGGAAGGGATTGCGAATGACCACCATGGGCGAGCTGCTCGCCGAGCTGACCAACGACGAGCCGCCGTCGGGAATTCTCGACGAGAGCGGAAAGCGCGAAATCCGGCGCGCCGCACTGACCGCGGTGTGTGTGCCGGGCTACCAAGTGCCGTTCGGGTCGCGGGAAATGCCGGTGGCTCGGGGCTGGGGTTCGGGCGGGCTGCAGGTGACGCTGTCGGTGATCGGCGCGGGCGACACCGTGAAGGTCATCGACCAGGGTGACGACGGCGGCGTCAATGCCTCGAACCTGCGCCGGATGATCGCGGCCACCACGGGATGCTCGGAGTCGGCCGACACCCGGGAGTCGACGGTGGTGCAGACGCGTCACCGCGTTCCGGAGGAGGCGCTGGGAGAGGGCAACCTGTTGGTGTATCAGGTGCCGGTGCCCGAGCCGCTGCGCAAGGTGCAGAAATCCGTCGCCGAATGCGCGCGTATGCATGCCGAAAACGATTACGCGGCGCTGTGGGTCGGTCTCTACGAGGACATCGTCCGCAATGGCATGATCACCCGGACCACGGGGTATCCGGTGCTGGTCGCCGGCCGTTACGTGATGGCAACCACCCCGATCCCACGGTGGGACGTGCCGCGGCTGCACCGATGCGAGCACATCAATCTGTTCGGCGCCGGACGGGAAAAGCGGATCTATGCTGTTCCGCCACACACCGACGTGGAACCGTTGACGTTCGACGACGTGCCGTTCGAGGTGGAGTACTCCGCCGGCGCGGTCTGCCGGTTGTGTGGCAGTGACGACGTTTTCCTCGTCGAGGCCGGGCCCGGAGGCGGTTTCGTGTGCAGCGATACCGAATGGTGCGCCCGGGTTCGTGCCGGTGACGCCGACCGCGCCGCGCATCGCGAACGCGCCCCGCTGCATCTGCTGCCGGACCCCGACAATCGGGCCGGCGGCGTTACAACCGCGCCGCGCCGAGCAAAGCCGCTGCACCAGAGCGACTTTCAGGCGAATTCGGCCGAGTGGATGCTGCGCGTTGATTCGATCGGCAAGGTGCACGGTGCCGGTGGCGTCTACGCCGTCGACGGCACCGGACCCGACTACGGGACCGCTATCAGCCCGGCCACGGGCGCGGTCGTCGCGGCATGGGATGTGTCGTTCGATGTGGCCCCAGGTGAGGCACTGGGCATGATCGGGGAATCCGGTTCAGGCAAGTCCACCGTGTTGTCGTGCATCATCGGCGACGAGCGGGCGACCACCGGCGCGGTGCACGTGGCCAGCGTCGACGACGGGGACACGGACCTGCTCACCCTGACCGACGCGCAGCGACGTAGGCTGCGCGTCGACACGATGGCCGCGGTGTACCAGAACCCCGCCGACGGACTCGACCTGCGGATCAGCGCCGGCGGCAATATCGCCGAACGGCTTACCGCCGCCGGCTGGCGGAGCTACCGCGACATCCGGGACCGGGCCGCGGAACTGCTTGACCGCGTGGAGGTTCCGCTGGCGCGGATGGACGACCCGGTCGGCACGTTCTCCGGTGGTATGCGGCAACGCGTGCAAATCGCCAAGGCGTTGGCGACCGAGCCGCCGGTATTGCTGCTGGACGAGCCGACCACCGGCCTGGATGCGTCGGTGGCCGCGGGCGTGCTCGACCTGCTGCGCGGGCTGCTCTTGGAACGCGATATCGCCGCTGTCGTTGTCAGTCACGACTTTTCGGTGATCGAGGCGCTGACCGACCGCGCTGTCGTCATGCAGCTGGGGCGGGTGATCGAACGCGGACTGACCGATCAGTTGTTCTGTGACCCGCACCAGCCCTACACCCAGCGGCTGGTCGCCGCGGCCAGGAGGTGATCACGTGCCACCGGTGCTGACCGTGCGCGCGTTGCGTAAATCGTTCACGTTGCACACCATTGACGGTCGGGTCGTGCACTCACTGCACGGCGTCGACCTCTCGGTGCGGGCCGGCGAGCATGTCGCGCTGGCCGGTCCGAGCGGGGCCGGCAAGTCGTCGTTGCTGCGGTGCATTCACCGCACCTATCTACCGGACTCGGGCTCGGTGACGCTGCGCACTGCGACCGGCGAACACATCGAGCTGACCGACTTGTCAGACCGGGCGATGGCCAGGTTGCGCGGCCGCGAATTCGGTTATGTATCACAGTTTTTGAACGCCCCGCCGCGCACCAGTCCACTGGATTTCGTGGCGGCCACCGCCCGGCGCCGCGGCATCGCTCGCGCCGAGGCGCGTGAAGCGGCGGCCGACGCGCTGCGGCGGCTCAACCTCGACGAGGTGTTGTGGGACGTGGACTGTTCGGTGCTCTCCGGGGGAGAGCGTCAGCGGGTGAACCTGGCGGCCGGAACGGTCCGCCCGCCGCGGCTGCTGTTGCTCGACGAGCCGGTGTCGGCGCTGGACCCGGCTAACCGAGACGCGGCACTGGAACTGATCGCGTCGTTAACGGCGCGACATGTCGCGGTGCTGGCGGTGTTTCACGATCTGGACGCCATCCGGCGCCTGGCATCTCGGGTGGTGCTGATGGGCGACGGACGCGTCGTCAAAGACGGTGCCCCCAGCGAAATCCTCGAGGGAGCGGCATGACAACCGAGATTTTCGAACGCACCGTCCAGCACTGGCCGCTGGCGGCGCCGCCCGCCGACTACGTGCTCGGCCACGTCCGTGCCGTGCTGCCCGACGGCGTGATCGATGACGCGGTGGTGGCCGTGCGCGACGGCGTCATCGCGGCGGTCGAACCGCATCCGGCGGGACTGTCCGCCGACGTGGACGGTCAAGGGCTGGTGTGTATTCCGGGTCTGGTCGACACGCACAGCGACGGGCTGGAGAAGGAGCGACTGCCGCGTCCGGGCGCGGAGCTGCCGATGGAGTTCGCGCTGCTGTCGTTCGAGGGTAAGTTGCGGGCGAGTGGCCTGACGACGGTGTTCCACGGCGCCGCGTTCGAACAGAGCATGGGCCGCGGCACCCCGCGCACCATCGAGGACGCCAACCTGTTCTGCGACACCATCGAAGCCCGGCCCGACGGTCTGGTGGACCACCGGATCCTGTACCGCCTCGATGTCCGCAGCCCGGAAGGCCTTGCGGCACTTCAACAGCGGCTGGAGGGTCAAGCAGGCGTCCCGCTCGTTTCACACGAAGACCACACGCCGGGGCAGGGCCAGTACGCCGAACGCGCCTATTACGAGCGCTACATGATGGGCTCGCGCGGCATGAGCGCGGAGCAGGCAGCCAGCCACGTCGACAACCTCATCGCCGAGCGCAGCGGCCGGCTCGGCATCCGCGAGGAGGCGATGGCGTGGCTGACCGAGCAGGCCCGGCCCGGCCGCATCCGGCTGCTCGGCCACGACCTGACCTCGGCGGAAGAGGTCGACGAATTGGTGGCCCGCGGCGGCGCGGTCGCCGAATTCCCGACCACGACCCAGGCGGCGCAGGCGGCGCGTGACCGCGGGCTGCCGGTGGTGATGGGCGCGCCGAATGTGCTGCGCGGAACGTCGCACAACGGCAACGCGTCGGGTCGCGAGCTGATCGCCCGCGGTCTGGTGACCGCGATGGCGTCGGACTACCTGCCGTCGACGCTGCTGGCCGCGGCGTTCACTTTGGTCAACGACGGGGTCATCGAACCGGCCGCGGCCATCGCGCTGGTGACGTCCGGGCCCGCAGAGGTCGGGGGGCTGACCGACCGCGGGCGGCTGCAGCCCGGCCTGCGTGCGGACCTGGTGCTGCTGGCCGCCGGCCGCTGGCCGGTGGTGCGTTCGGTGTTGGTGAGCAGTCGATGACGCGCATCGAGTGGCGGGTGCCCGAGCCGCAGCTGCCGGACGGCACGCACCCGGCGCTGGCCGATGCGGTCCGCGCCGCCGCGACGGCGTTCGGCGCCGCCCGTGCCCGCTACGACCGCGCGGCCCTGGCCGAGAAGGTTCAGATGGGCGCTGACGGCACGCCGACGATGCGGCTGGACATCCTCGTCGACACCGCGGTGGCCGAGGTGACGAATCGACATCGGGTCAATCTGCTCAGCGAGGAAATCGGCGTCATCGACAACGGTTCGGCGGTCACCTTGGTGGTCGACCCGGTCGACGGCACCGCCAACGCCGCGGCCGGTGTCCCGCTGTCGGCGTTCGCCGGGGTGGTGGCCGTGGACGGCCACCCGACCGAGGCGTTGACGTGCTGGTATGACACCGGGCGCTGTTGGCATGCGGTCGCGGGCGAACCCGTGCCGTACCGCACCAGCGGACGCCGGGACCTCGACGGCGCGGCGGTCAGCCTGCTGCGCCCGCACGGCCACGACGACGCCGCGTGGTGGCGGGTGGCCAAACGGGCGGCCCGGGTGCGGATCCTGTCGACGAGCTGCCTCGAGGCGGCGCTGGTCGCGGAGGGCTCCACCGATGCGTTCGCCGACGCCGGCTCCGACACGCACCGCATCATGGACCTGGCGGCCGCGCTGGTGATGGTGCCCGCGGCGGGTGGCGCCGTGCTGGACGTGCACGGCCGGCCGCTCGAGATCGACCACGACCTGAGCCGCCGCTGGTCGGGGGTGGTGGGCGCGACGGTCGAGCTGGCCGAAGAGTTGGTCAGCACATTGCGCGGGACGCCGCGCACAGAGGAGCTGCCGTGACCCTTACCCGCGACATGCTGGCCGCCCTCATCGATGGCCTGGCCGGTCTGCCGTACGGCGGTGAAGTCGTCGACCAGCGCGCGCACGCGCTGCAAAGCGGTTGGCAGGCGGAGCAATTCGGCTGCGACGACGAGTTGCTGTTGGCGGCCACGCTGCACGACATCGGCCGGGCGAAGCCGGTGGCCGCGCAGTGGCCGGACCTGCCGCATGAGTTGTCCGGCGCCGAGTTCGCCCGCATGCACCTCGGCGCGCGTGCCGCCTGGGTCATCGCCCAGCACGTCCCGGCCAAGCGGTACCTCGTCGCCACCGACCAGGACTACCGCGAGCACCTCAGTCCCGCCTCGATCACCTCACTGCACCGGCAGGGCGGTCCCATGAGCAAGGCCGAGGCCGCCCGATTCAGCGCCCAGCCCGGCGCCGCCGAGGCAGTCATGGTGCGCCGTTGGGACGACAACGCCAAGGACCCGCACGGACCGCAGATCAGCCTGGACCGGGTGCTGGAAGCGCACGACCGGTTGACCCGGCGCTGAGGCCCACGATAAAAAGCGCGATTTCGCAGCTCAGTGATGATGCTGTAGCCTGATCCGGTTGCCGACGCAGGCGACCCTCCTGCCACGGAACGCCCGTGGCCGCTTGAGACCAGAGGAGGTGGTGAGGTTTCCATGCGTCCATACGAAATCATGGTCATTCTTGACCCCACACTCGACGAGCGCACCGTTGCTCCGTCGCTGGAGACGTTCCTCAACGTCGTCCGCAAAGACGGCGGAACCGTTGACAAGGTAGACATTTGGGGCAAGCGGCGGTTGGCCTACGAGATCGCCAAGCACGCCGAAGGCATCTACGTGGTCGTCGACCTCAAGGCGGAGCCGGCCACCGTGTCCGAGCTCGATCGTCAGCTGAGCCTCAACGAATCGGTATTGCGCACCAAGGTCATGCGCACCGACAAGCACTAAGTCTGGTAGCGGGTCTGGTAGCGAGCCGCTCCCCGTCGTCGGCGCCTGTGCGTAGGCTCAGCGTGGACATGCTCATGACCGTTTCCCGTCTCCAGGCGAGAGCCAGGACGGAACCAGGAGGACACAGTGGCTGGTGACACCACTATCACCGTTGTCGGAAACCTGACCGCCGACCCTGAACTGCGGTTCACGCCGTCGGGTGCCGCCGTCGCCAACTTCACCGTGGCGTCGACCCCGCGGATGTACGACCGCCAAAGCGGAGAGTGGAAAGACGGCGAGGCATTGTTCTTGCGATGCAACATCTGGCGTGAGGCCGCCGAGAATGTCGCGGAAAGCCTGACCCGCGGATCCCGCGTGATCGTCACCGGCCGGCTCAAGCAGCGTTCGTTCGAGACCCGCGAGGGCGAGAAGCGCACCGTCGTCGAGGTCGAGGTCGACGAGATCGGGCCGTCGCTTCGGTACGCCACCGCCAAGGTCAACAAGGCGAGCCGCAGCGGCGGCGGCGGAGGCGGTTTCGGCAGTGGCGGCGGATCCCGCCAGGCGCCGGCGCAGTCCGGCGGCGCACCGGCCGACGACCCGTGGGGCAGTGCGCCCGCGTCGGGCTCGTTCGCCGGCGGCGACGACGAACCGCCGTTCTGACGCCAGAACCGCCAAACCACAAGACCATTAGCAAACGGAAAGAAAGAAACACATGGCCAAGTCCACGAAACGGCGCCCGGCTCCGGAAAAGCCGATCAAGACACGCAAATGCGTCTTCTGCGCCAAAAAGGGTCAATCGATCGATTACAAGGACACCACCCTGCTGCGCACGTACATCAGCGAGCGCGGCAAGATCCGGGCACGTCGTGTCACGGGTAACTGCGTGCAGCACCAGCGCGACATCGCGCTCGCCGTGAAGAACGCCCGCGAGGTGGCCCTGCTGCCCTTCACTTCGTCGGCCCGCTGACCGCCGACGTCCAAACCGAAAGTACGAAAACGATGAAGCTGATTCTGACGGCCGACGTCGACCATCTCGGGACCGTCGGCGAGACTGTCGAGGTCAAGGACGGGTACGGCCGTAACTTCCTGCTGCCGCGTGGCCTGGCGATCGTGGCGTCGCGCGGTGCCCAGAAGCAGGCCGACGACATTCGCCGGGCCCGCGAGAGCAAGGCCGTGCGCGACTTGGGGCACGCCAACGAGATCAAGTCCGCGATCGAGGCGCTGGGTCCGGTGTCGCTGCCGGTCAAGACGGCGGCCGATTCCGGGAAGCTGTTCGGTTCGGTGACCGCCGGCGATGTCGCCGCGGCCATCAAGAAGGCCGGCGGCCCGAATCTCGATAAGCGCATCATCCGGTTGCCCAAGGCGCACATCAAGGCTGTCGGCAACCACCCGGTCGAGGTGCGCCTGCACCCCGAAATCAGCGTCGAGGTCGTCCTCAACGTCGTCGCGGATAACTAACTCCGCGCCCTTTCTTGACGTCCGGCGGCCGCCGCAAATCGGTGGCCGCCGGATATTTGTCGTGCCTGTTAATTATTTCCGGCGCCGCAGGAAATGCTGGTAACCAGCCGACAGCTGGCGAACTATTTCAGCGGCCTTACCGTTGGGGCTCCTTAACCACCTCGTAACGTTGCGAAAATCTGGCCGAAAGCCAACACGCCCGGCGCAGTAACCTGCGACGACACGCCGAAGAGATTGTTCTCCACACCAAATGTGTAGTGGTGTACTGCGCGTATCTGCGGAGATGTTCGACCGCCACGTTTTGATCCACAGGTTCTCCACAACCCACTCAACACAGGTGTCGAAGGATATGCACACCCGATGCACAGCCTTATGAACAACGCCGCTTTCACCTACCGACCAGCAACGCTTACGGTCTTCCCGGTGCGAGGCTTACGGGTGCTTGTCTTCGGGGTGTGCGAGGGCCTGACCTACGCTGCAAGTGTCGTCTATCGAATGTATGTTCGTATGCATGTTGCAGAGGGAGGTTGAGCCCGTGGCGGTCTTGGATGACCGGGCGCCCGGCATGGACGCCTCACCGCCGAACGAGGAATTCAGCCGTCAACCGCCCCAGGACCTCGCCGCAGAGCAGTCGGTGCTGGGCGGGATGTTGTTAAGCAAGGACGCGATCGCCGACGTCTTGGAGCGGTTGCGGCCCGGCGACTTCTACCGTCCGGCGCATCAGAACGTCTACGACGCGATCCTGGACTTGTACGGGCGGGGGGAACCGGCCGACGCGGTCACGGTGGCCGCCGAACTGGACCGTCGCGGGCTGCTGCGCCGGGTCGGGGGCGCACCGTATCTGCACACCTTGATCTCGACGGTGCCGACGGCTGCCAATGCGGGCTACTACGCCGGAATCGTGGCCGAGAAGGCGCTGCTGCGCCGCCTCGTGGAGGCCGGAACGCGGGTCGTCCAGTACGGCTATGCGGGTGCCGAGGGTGCCGACGTCGCCGAGATCGTGGACCGCGCGCAGGCCGAGATCTATGACGTGGCGGAGCGGCGAACGTCGGAGGATTTCGTTCCGCTCGAGGACCTGCTGCAGCCCACGATGGACGAGATCGATGCCATCGCATCCAACGGCGGTGTGGCGCGCGGTGTGCCGACCGGTTTCACCGAGCTCGACGAAGTGACCAACGGTCTGCACGCCGGACAGATGATCATCGTCGCGGCCAGACCTGGAGTCGGGAAATCGACACTGGGATTGGATTTTCTGCGCTCATGTTCCATCAAGCACCGGATGGCCAGCGTCATTTTCTCGCTGGAAATGAGCAAGTCCGAGATCGTGATGCGGCTGCTGTCGGCGGAAGCGAAGATCAAGCTGGCCGATATGCGGTCGGGTCGGATGAACGACGACGACTGGACGCGGTTGGCGCGTCGGATGAGCGAAATCAGCGAGGCGCCACTGTATATCGACGACTCACCAAACCTGACGATGATGGAGATCCGGGCCAAGGCGCGCCGGCTCAAGCAGAAGGCCGACCTGCGTCTGGTCGTGGTCGACTATCTGCAACTGATGTCGTCGGGCAAGAAGGTCGAGTCGCGGCAGCTCGAGGTTTCCGAATTCTCAAGGCATCTCAAGCTATTGGCGAAGGAGCTCGAGGTTCCCGTCGTCGCGATCAGCCAGCTGAACCGTGGTCCCGAGCAGCGCACCGACAAAAAGCCGATGCTGTCCGACCTGCGTGAGTCGGGATCGCTGGAGCAGGACGCCGACATGGTCATCCTGTTGAACCGGCCGGATGCCTTCGAGCGCGACGATCCGCGCGGGGGAGAGGCGGATTTCATTCTGGCCAAGCACCGCAACGGCCCGACCAAGACCGTCACCGTCGCCCATCAGCTGCACCTGTCGCGCTTCGCCAACATGGCACGGTAAATGTAGGTTCTTCTTCGCGGCGGTAGCAGTTTTCATTGCGTGAGAATGTTGCGTTGCTTGCTTGTAGAGTCGCCGCGGTGGCGATCAGCTTTGACGGTGCTGCCATCACGAAACGGCTAACTTTTTGATGTAAATGCGCTCTGGATTTCCCATATCCTAACTACGGTTGAGTGGGGCGAGTCCAGGTACTCGTATCGACGAATGGCCTGCGCGAAGGCATGCTGGCGTGGGGGCTTGCATGAATCTGAAGAAAGTGGTGCTAGGCCAATTGAAGCCGTCACAACACTTTTCGGTTCAAATCGTCCTCGTGGTTATCCCTCCTATTCAAGCCACTACCCAAATCCTTGACCCCAAGGATGGTTACACACAGTAGGTGTCACAGTCTCAAGCGTCAGACGGGAGCTTGTGGATCCTCAATTTCTGGACAATGCCGCTGATGCGGATCATTGTCACCGACCGTATGCGCCGAGGCCGCGATGAGCCGGACCGGCGAACCGTGCTGCCAGACTCAACGTGTCGAGACGCGCCAATCATCGCGAGCCGCGCCTCCACACCCGACCGGTCTAAGCGAAACGCAGGGCTTCTGCAGGGCCGGACAACTCGGCCTTGAAGTGACGGGTTTCGTTGTCGGCCAGTACTTCTGTGGCCCCGGCGTCGATCCCATCGACGATGTGGCGGGCGACGTCGGTCGGGTCATTCTTTGCGACATCGAACGGTGCTGTCATGTCGGTATCGGTGTAGCTCAGATGTGCCCCGATGACCTGCGTGCCCTGGCCTGCGAGTTCGATGCGTAGCGAGTTGGTCGCCGACCACAGCGCGGCTTTGGATGCGCCATAGCCGCCGAATCCGGCGACCCAGGACAAAACGGATGCGACGTCAACCAGGGCGCCGCCACCGTTGCTGGCTAAGACGGGCGCGAAAGCTTTTGCTACCCGCAGGGCCCCGAAAAAGTTGGTTTCAAATTGTTCACGGACCGCGTCGATACCGCTACCGAGAAAAGTCAGCGCGCCAGCGATGCCGGCGTTGTTGATCACAATGTTGGCGTCATCGGCGACGGCAGCCAAGGCGGCAACCGATTCGGCGTCGGTGACGTCCAACGAAACGGTGACGACGCGGGGATCGTCGGCGGGGCGGGGGTTGCGGGCAGTGGCGTAGACCTTCGTCGCCCCGCGCCGCAGGAGTTCAGCGACGATAGCCTTACCGATGCCACGTTGTCCTCCAGTGACGACGACAGTGGATCCCGCGATTTGTACCATAGTGAAGTTCCCCTTCGCTGGCCGATGCAGTTCAATTTTTGGTGCCGGCAACCCGGCTGCCGTGATGTCTCAAAAAGACTGTGAGGCAACCTGTTCCCGGGACTTTTGTTGATCCGCTAAAGATGCTGGCTGGCGTCACGAATGTGAGGTGACATTGATTGCTTGTTGATGCTGTCCCTCCCTGAGGGCATTCGGCTGCAACCGAAATCCGAAGTACGAAGGACCCATTCAGTTCCAATGGCATTGTGCTGGTCGGTGGTTCGCGTTGTCACCGCGTCCTATTCGCCGCGCGTGTCGTTGGGGTTGCCCGCTTGGTGACGGTGCTGGTACTGCGCCGCCCGGCAGGACGTTGTGGCCGAGCTCTGTACGCCTGGCTGCGTTGCTGGCGTTCTGCTGCGTATTCGGGAGTCGGTTCGGCGTCCAGGTCCGATATCGGCACCCTTTCATCGCATGTCGGGCACACGCCGTCCAGGCCGACTTCGGTTCCGCACGTGCGATGCGTGGTGCGTATCGCCAGCGGTTCGTCCTCGCTCTTGCACCATGTCTCGGCCCACGCCCGATAGGCAAGCATGACGGGAAAGAAGTCGCGTCCCATCGGGGTCAGCACGTACTCATAGCGTGTCGGGCGCCGGCTGTAGATGCGCCGTTCGACCATCCCGTCGGCCTCCAACCGTTTGAGTCGAGCCGAGAGCATCTGGGCCGTGGCGCCGGTTTGCGCGTGCATCTCGTCGAAGCGACTGCAGCCTGCGAACAGTTCCCGCACGATCAGCATGGTCCAGCGATCCCCGACGATGGCTGTCGATCGTGCGACCGGGCACAACGTGTCCGCCTCGGCGCCGCCCCATCTCGCTGCGCCCATCCCTTTACTCCACTCTGCCTAGTCACTTGTAACTATGATTTTCATAGTCTACCCTCGGTGCCTGGGTGTCAATACGACTCGAGATCGGGCTCGGTCTCGCGCAGGCTGCCCAGGGGGTAACAGTGAAGGAGTATTCGAGATGCAACTGATGGCCACGGCCACCTGGAACCCCGAGGGACCGCAGGGGCCCCGCCCACCGGCCTCCGAGAGGCCGAATTCCAGGCGTGCGTGCCCTTTACATGGACGGATTCATCCAGCAAAGCTGGGTGTACGTCGACGGTTCGGGCTCCTCGATGATCGTCGAGGCGCCCTCAGCTACCGTCGCCGCGGACAGACTCGACACGCTGCCAATGGTCCGCGGCGGCTACCGCACAGCACCCACGATCGTGGCGCCGGCTCCCCCTGGGGCTTCGGTCCACGCAGCTGACGCTGTGACTACCTGCGACAGTCCCTGCCCTACACTCCGGCGCACAGCTCCGCCGATACGGAAAACATTGCTGCGCGATCTATTACGCGCATGAAAGGATATACCAATGCCATTCGCTCGAATCGACCTCGTAGAAGGGCAATCCGACGAGTATCGCCAAACGATCGGCGATGTCGTCTACAACGCGATGGTCGACACACTCGGCGTGCCTGAAGGGGATCGCTTCCAGGTAATCAGTGAACATCGCGCGCAGAACTTCATCTTTGACCCCCACTACCTCGGCATCAGCCGGTCGAATGACTGCGTGTTCATCCAGGTGACGCTGCTGGCCGGCAGAACCGTGGACAAGAAGTCAGCGTTTTACAAAGCCATCGCGGACGGCTTGCACGAGCGTCTCGGGATGCGACGCGAGGACATCGTTATCAATCTGGTGGAGAACACCAAAGATAACTGGTCCTTTGGCAACGGTGAAGCTCAGTACGCGACATAGGCCAGCTGATTCAGAGCCGACAAGGGATGTCATGCCGTCACTGCAGATAGATGTGCCCGCTCGTCTCGAGTCCGGGCCTAAACGCTTGCTGGCCAAACGATTCGGGCTAGCGTACGCGGCCACAATGGACGCTGATCCGGAACTGGTTACGGTCTCGATACACGATCTGGGTGAGGGGTCCGTGTGGCGCTGCACCGCCGACGAACCTCACCCACACACCTTGATCATGTGCGACGTTCGCCGCGGCCGATCAGCCGAAACTCGCGCCGCACTGGCGCGCCAACTCATCGAGATTTGCGCCGATGTCCTGGGCCTGGACCGCTGCAGTGTCAAAGTGGAGTTCACCCAGCACAGTGGAGATGAAATGTTCCATCCCCACCTCGGCGGATTCAACACCGACTGGACAGCGCCCAACCCCAACACCTCCGACCCGACGTAACAGGCCGGTGGCTAAGGTCGCACGCGGCAACAACCGGCGGTTGGAGATCAGCCCAGTGAAATGATCGTGATTTCGATGACCACGACGAATACCCTCGACCCCGCTATCGCCGATCACCTTTCGCCGTGAACAACTGTGATCTCGACGCCGCCATGAGCACGTTGGCTCGCGATGCGCTGCTCAACGGCAACAGGCGCGAATTTGGAGGCACCAGCACATCGGTGCGTTTTTCGCTAAAGCGTGCTAGACGTCGTCGACAACGCCGGAATATGGTGCCTGCGTTGTAAATTCGACGGCGACTACGACAAAGCCGGACTGCCCGACCCACTGATCATGACGACTGACGTCCGTGTGCGCGATGGTCTGATCGTCACGCTGTTCATCATCACCAACACCACCCCGCAGTACTAGCCGGCGCCAGATCGAACCGCAACCCTGCACCGAAATGTCTACAGTGCAAACTGTGACATTGACAAATGGCACTATTGGTGGTGGTGTTTCCACCGTGACGACCACCGAGATACCGCGCCGTCCCACCTTGCGTGCCGTGGCGGCGGCGACGATCACGCGCTGGACGCTGGGGTGCCTGACGAGCGTGATTCCCGCGAACGAACCGGGCGTCTGGTTCGGACGCGGGTTGATCGCCACGATTATGGCCGCGGGTGGGTCCATGCCGGCCGGGGCGAAGATCATCCCGGTGCGCACGCCGCGGGTGCGGGGCGAATGGGTCCTGGGTCCGGGGGTCCAATTCGGTTCCCGGGCAGGCTATTACGTGCACGGAAGCGCCTTCGTGCTGTGCTCTACCGCGACCCACCGCAAGCTGGTCGCCCGGCTGTCGGAGGCCACAGGACTGCCGTTCTTCGTCGTCGACTACCGATTGGCGCCCCGGTATCGCTTCCCGACGGCTGCCGAGGACGTCGAAGCCGGCTACCGGTGGCTGCTGGCGCAGGGCTACGCAGGATCGGACGTCGTGATCGGCGCCGACTCGGCGGGCGGGCACCTCACCTGTGACATGTTGCTCGCTCATGCCCGCCACGTCGCCTTCCAGCCCGCGGCAGTGGTGCTGTTCTCGCCACTGATCGACCTGACCATGACGTTGGCCAAGCAGCAGGAGAAGACGCGCCGCGACCCGGCGATGTCGGCGGACGCGGCCGCCAGGATGGTGGGGCTCTACACCCACGGCCAGGACCCGCTCCATGTGCGGCTGCGCCTGCGCTTCACCGACGCGCAGCTGCTCCCACCGATGCTGATCCAGGTCGGCAGTTTCGAGATGCTTAGCGCCGACGCACGCCATTTGCACGCCGAACTCCAAATGTCCGGCGGCCGAAGCACCTTGGAGGTGTGGCCGGGGATGGTGCACGTCTTCCAGGCACTGCCCAAGGTGGCACCGGAAGCGACCGCAGCGCTGCGCCGGGCAGCCGCCTTCGTCGCCGAACACTTAGCCGACGGCCAACACCGGGTCGATGAGCTTCAGGAGATGGGCTAATGCTTGGAATCGACACCGCGCTTCGCGCGCTGCGCGGCCCGAGACGCACCACCGCCGCGAACGCGGTAATCACCGGCGCGGGCAGCGGCATCGGACGGGCGTTCGCCCTCGAACTGGCCCGCCGTGGCGGCCGCGTCGTCTGCGCCGACATCGACTCGGACCGCGCCGCGGATACGGTCACGCTGATCGAGGCGCTGCCCACCGGCACTGGACACGCGGTGCAGTGCGACGTGTCCGACCGCGCCGCGGTCGAACTCCTGGCCAAGCAGGCGCAGCAGATCTTCGACGGCGCACCGACGCTGGTGATCAATAACGCCGGCGTCGGCATTGGTGGAAAACCCGTCGGCGACATCGGATTCGACGATTGGGACTGGGCGCTGGGGATCAACTTGTGGGGGGTGGTCTACGGATGTGAGGTCTTCACTCCGATGCTGCGCACCGCCGGTCGCGGTGGCATCATCAACGTGGCCTCGGCAGCGGGTTTCGCTGCGGCACCGTCGATGGCCGCCTACAACGTGTCCAAGGCCGCGGTGATGTCGCTGTCGGAGACGCTGGCCGCCGAACTGAGCGGCACCGGGGTCGCGGTGACGGTGCTGTGCCCGACCTTCGTGAAAACCAACGTGTTCCAAGACGGCCGCATCACCCCGTCCTCAATGAGCCTGAGCCAGCAGCTGGCCCGCCTCACCGGGCTGTCGGCCGACAACGTCGCCGTGCGCACTCTCGACGCCCACGACCGCGGCCGGCTCTACGTCGTCCCGCAACTCGATGCCACCGTCATCTGGCACCTCAAACGCCACTTCCCGGCGCTCTACGTCCGCGGCGCCGGACTGCTCGGCCGCCTGCTCCCCGACGACTGAAAGGAACCGCTTGTGGCGATGGATCTGGACAACATGCTGCAGAAGATCAAGGACAAGCAGTGGGCCCTGGTCGACATCGACTGGGACGCACCCGGTGCCGAACTCGTCGACGACGAATTGTGGGCCAAGCTCAAACCGTTCATGACCGACCTGATGTGGATCGAGAACGTCGGCGCCCGCGGATTCGCCGCGCTGGCCAAGAAGGCCCCCACCCCGACGCTGAAGAGCATCTACGAGCACTTCCACGCCGAGGAACAAAAGCACGCCAACGCCGAACTGGCCCTGATGCGCCGCTGGGGCATGCTGGACAACGACGAGATCCCGCCGCCGAGTGTCAACGTGCAGCTGGTAATCACCTGGCTGGACAAATTCTCCGACGGCATGTCGCTGTCGATCCTGGGCACCGTCATCCCGATGCTCGAAGTGGCCCTCGACGGCGCACTGATCAAGTTCATCACCGACGAGGTCAAAGACCCGGTGGCCCAGGAAGTGTTCAAACGCATCAACTCCGACGAATCCCGGCACCTGGCCGTCGATTTCGAGGTGATGGACATCCTGGGCCACGCGACCGCGCGCAAACTGGCTGTCGAGTTCGTCGGCAGCTGGATGAACCCAGCGCTTCTCATCGGCACCCTCAGCTACTTCCCGCTGCTCAACAAGATGCGCGACAACATCGTCGCCATGGGCGTCGATGAAGAGAAGCTGTACCAGGCCATGCGTCGATTCCGCAGTGTCGGCCAGCGAAGCGACTTCGTGTACCGGGTTCCCATGTACCGATTCATCTCCTGGCACAGCAAGAAGGTGATCGATCGTGGTTCGAAGTACCACTGGCTGGCGGACTCGTTGGTGAAGATCACCGGCGTCATCCCGATGCCGTTGGTGCGCTACACCCCGACGTGGTCGGACGAACTCACCTACGAGCCCGTGGCATAGGAGACGCTGATGACTCTCACCGTAGCGATCATCGGCGCCGGTTTTGCGGGCATCGGCGCGGCCATCCGGTTACAACACCAGGGCATCACCGACTTCGTCATCTACGAACGCGACACCCGGGTGGGTGGCACTTGGCGGGACAACACGTATCCGGGTGCGGCCTGCGACATCCCGTCGCGGCTGTACTCCTATAGCTTTGCGCCCAACCCGGATTGGTCACACACCTACTCGGCCAGTGGCGAGATCCTGCAGTACATCGAGCGGATGGTCGAATCGGCCGGGCTGGCCGCGCAGATCCGCTTCGAACACACCGTCACCGGCGTGGTGTACGACCAAGCCGCGGGGGAGTGGGCGGTGAAGTTCAAGGGCCGCAAACCGGTACGGGCCCGCACCGTGATCGTGGCTTCTGGGCCACTGGCCAACCCCAGCCTGCCCGACATCCCGGGCATCGAGACCTTTGCGGGCAAGACGATCCACAGTGCCCGTTGGGATCACGACTACGACTTCACCGGCAAGAAGGTCGCCGTCGTCGGTACCGGCGCCAGCGCCGTGCAGATCGTCCCAAAACTGGTCAAGACCGCCAGATCTGTCAAGGTGTTCCAACGCACGCCGGGCTGGGTGCTTCCGCGGGTCAACACCCGCACCGCCGACTGGACTCGGCGCCTCTACGCCACGGCGCCCTTGGCGGAGAAGGCCGTGCGGTCGGCGTGGTTCTGGGGTCACGAATCGGTGGCCCTCGGCGTGGTGTGGGAGAGCCCGTTCACCCGCCTGGTGGAAGCGATCAGCCGGGCCAATCTGCGCCGACAGGTGAAAGATCCGTGGCTGCGCCGCCAATTGACACCGGACTTCGCGGCGGGGTGCAAGCGGCTGCTGATGACCAGTGATTACTACCCGGCCCTGCAGGCCGACAATTGCAAGCTGGTCACGTGGCCGATCGCCCGGCTGTCGCCACGGGGGATTCGGACCGTGGAGGGCATCGAGCACCAGTTCGACGCCATCGTGTTCGCCACCGGCTTCGAGGTGTCCAAGGCCGGCACGCCGTTCGCGATCTCCGGCGTCGACGGGCGGAGCCTGGCGTCGGAATGGAGCCGCGGCGCCTACGCCTACCGCAGTGTGGCCGTGTCGGGGTACCCCAACCTGTTCTTCACCTTCGGGCCGAACTCCGGTCCCGGACACAGCTCGGCGCTGGTGTATATGGAGGCCCAGATCGGCTACATCGTCGAGGCGATCGGCACACTGCTTCGGTTCGGGTGGAAGGCGCTCGACGTCCGCCGCGAAGCGCAGACCCGCTACAACGACGACATCCAGCGCAAGTTGCGCTCCACCACGTGGAACTCCGGATGCCAAAGCTGGTACCTCACCGAGGACGGCTTCAACGCCACGATGTACCCCGGTTTCGCCACCCAGTACGTCGGGCAGCTCAAGACACTGGATTTGCAGGACTACAAGATCATCGCGGACGATCGCCACGGTGCACCCGTGCTGACCGCCTAGCATGCGATGGTGACTGAATACCGGATCGACGACCTCGCCCGGGAGGCGGGGACGACGACCCGCAACGTCCGCGTCTATCTGGACAACGGTTTGCTCCCCCGACCCCAGCGCCGTGGACGCACCGCCATCTACACCGACGAGCACCTCACCCGGTTGCAGGCAATCATCCGGCTGCTCGGCCAAGGCTTCACCGTCAAGCACATCTTGAAGTTCATCACCGGGGTGCAGCGTGGTCAGGGTCTCGTGGAGGTGCTCGACCTTACCGACCTCGGTGAACTCGTGACGGAGCCGTTCTCGCGCGCGAAGCCGCTCACCATGACACGAGCCCAGCTGGAAGCACGCCTCGGCCCGCTGTCGGACGCGACCGTGCAGCAGTTGATCGCCAGTGACATCCTCGAATCCACCGACGACGGGGAGTCCTATCTCGTTCGCGATCGCGATCTGATCGATGACTTCGCCAAGCTGGTCTCACGCAACATGCCGTTGTCAGCCATCTTGGCCACCACCGCAGCGGTCGATCAGAAACTCGACGAGGCGGCCCACGTCCTGTCGGCAGCCGCGCACGCCGAGGTGGTCCGACAACGCGGAGCCGGCTGGTATCCGGTCCATGACACCGAATTCGCCTGGGCGGCTGATCTCGTCGACGTGATGCGCCGGGTGGCCCGACGACGCGCCCACGCCAGTATGGACCGGGCACTAGACCGTGCGACGCGAGCCCAACTACGGCAATACAGAAAGCAACACGATGACGCGACCACCGAAGCGTCCAGATACGGACCCGATGATCCCAGCGCATCGATCGGCGCACCGAACACGTAGGGGACAGCTGAAGGTCCACTGCCAAACCGAATCATTACGACGTCGGTGTTGGTAGGTCTGTTCGGCGATCCGTCGAACAGCCGTGCGGGTGACCGGATTACGGCAGCGCGTGCGACCGTATCGGTCAGCTGGCCATGCCGGCGAAGAACGCGCCGGCAATGAGACCGATGATCATGGCGACTAGCACCTGCCCGAGGGCGGCGAACACGAAGACCGCACTGGTCGCCGCTATGAACAGCATCCATAGCATGCTTATCCAGAGCCGATGCGCGGTAATCAGCGTCCCCGCGGTTGGGGACACACCGACAATTCCCGCACGGTCCTGCCTTCGGATCATCGACCACCTCGACTATGAGTTCCGTCATAACTTACACCTGTCAGTGCGCTGTGTCACAGCAGTGCCAGATCGCTGCTGAACGGCCCCGCCCGTGGGGGAAAGCGCAGCATATGGGGTCTTTCGACGACGTCTCGCCGGTGCGGCAGTTGTAGAACTTTGGCCTTTTCACCGTGCCGCTTCAGGCAGCCGCGTCCGGCCTCAGTGATGCCGCCCCCGCGCGTTGGCGGGGTGTCGGCCCGTTGTGAGGTAGGTTTCCAACGGTCCGGACAAGGAACTCGGGTTCCGTCATGGCGAGCGGTGTGGCAACTCGACTGCGATGTGTCTGGATGCGAACGCGAAGGGGGCAGGAGGCATGCAGTGCTGTACCGGCTGATGAAGCGCTTCTGGATTCCAATGCTTCTTGTGGTCGTGGTCGCGCTCGGGGCCTACGCCATCGTCCGTATTAACGGGTCCGCGGGTCCGCGAGCGCCGAAGTCAGCTGAGGGATCAGGGATTACCGCGAACTTCAACCCGAAGCACATCACGTACGAGATCACCGGGTCCGGGGGCACCGCGAATCTGAACTACCTCGATGAGAACGGTCAACCGCATCTCATCGAAAACGCCTCACTGCCTTGGTCGTTCACCATCGTGACAACACTGCCGTCCATGTCGGCCAACATCATGGCGCAGGGTGACCGAAACGTCAGCGACCTTCGATGCCGGGTCACCGTCGACGGCGACGTGCGCGACGACCGGACCAGCGTCGACTTAGTCAAACCGTTCATCTACTGCTTGGTGAAATCCGTATGAGTACCCAACATTCGAAGCCCCATCGCCCATTCTTGGGGCGGATGGTCCGGATCTTCTCGCTGCCGATCATCGTGTTCTGGGTGCTCGCCGCCGTCGGCCTGGGCATCGTGGTGCCGTCTCTCGATGAGGTTGCAGCGAGCCGGTCGGTGCCGATGAGCCCGACCGATGCGCCGTCCTATCAGGCGATGTTGAACATCGGCAAGGTCTTTCAGCAGTACGACTCGGATTCTTCGGCGATGGTCGTGCTCGAGGGGAAGGACAAGCTCGGCGATTCCGCGCACAAGTTCTACGACGAGATCGTCGAAAAGCTGACTGCCGACCACCAGCATGTGCAGAACGTTCAGGATTTCTGGAGTGATCCGCTGACTGCGGCAGGCTCGCAGAGCGTGGACGGCAAGTCCGCGTACGTGCAGATCTTCCTCAACGGCTCGCAGGGCACTAGTGCGAGCCATGAGTCGGTGGCCGCTGTCCGTCAGATCGTCGCTTCGGTGCCGGCGCCGCCGGGTATCAAGGCCCACGTCGCCGGCAACAGCGTTCTCAACGCCGATACCAGTGTCGCCGGCCATCAAAGCATGGCGACGATGGAGTTGGTGTCGGTCGCCGTCATCATCGTGATGCTGCTCGCCATCTACCGCTCGGTCGCGACGATGCTGGTGTCCATGGTCATCATCGGGCTGGAACTTTTTGCCGCGCAGAGTGTTACCGCCGCAGCGGGTTATCTGAACATCATCGGTTTGACCCCGTACGCGGTGAGCATGGTGACCATGCTGGCCCTGGCCGCCGGAACTGATTATGTGATCTTCCTGCTTGGCCGATATCAAGAGGAAAGAGCAAAAGGCCTAGATCGCGAGGATGCGTTCTACGTGGCCTATCACGGTGTCTCGCACGTCATTTTGGGTTCCGGTTTGACGATTGCGGGTGCCACCATGTGCCTGACCTTCACCAGGATGCCGTACTTCAATACCATGGGTTTGCCTTGCGCGATTTCGGTCCTGGTGATCATCGCGGCGGCGCTGACGCTGGCACCGGCGGTGCTCACGGTAGGGTCCAAATTTGGTTTGCTCGACGCCAAACGTGACCTTTCGACGCGGGGTTGGCGAAAGGTCGGCACCGCGGTCGTCCGGTGGCCAATTCCGATCATCTTTGTGACCACGATGGTGGCCGTCATCGGTTTCGTCAGCCTGTTGACCTATGTACCGCAATACAACGACCAGAAGTTCACCCCGGCCAACATGCCCGCCAACCTCGCAATGGGCGTCGCAGACCGGCACTTCTCGCAGGCTCGGATGAACCCCGAATTGTTGATGCTTGAGGCCGATCACGACCTACGCAACCCCGCCGACATGCTGGTCGTCGACCGAGTCGCCAAGAACGTCGCGCATATGCGGGGTATCGATAGGGTACAGACCCTGACCCGCCCATTGGGTTCGCCGATCGAGCACAGTTCGATCCCATTTATGCTCGGTGCGCAAAATGCCGGCACCTTGCAGAGCGCCAAGTTCAACAACGACAACTCGGCTCAAATGCTTGAGCAGGCCGACGAGCTGAGCAGGACCGTCGCCAGCATGGAGCGAATGTACGCCCTCACCAAGGAGCTGACCGAAACCACGCACAGCATGGTCGGCCGCACACACGAGATGGTGGATACCACCAAGGAGTTGCGTAACAACATCGCCGATTTCGAGGATTTCTTCCGGCCACTGCGTAGCTATTTCTATTGGGAGAAGCACTGTTTCGACATCCCGATCTGCTGGTCACTGCGCTCCATCTTCGACACCATCGACGGCATCGACACGCTCAGCGACCAGCTGCAGGGGCTCACGACGGATCTGGACCGCTTGGATCAGTTGATGCCACAAATGTTGCCAATTCTGAAGTCGACCATCGACTCGATGAAGAAGATGCGCGATTTCATGATCGCGACCCACAGCACCATGGCCGGTACCCAGGCCCAGCAACAGGAATTAGCCAAGGGCGCGACCGAGATTGGCCTGTACTTCGACCAGGCCAAGAACGACGACTTCTTCTACCTGCCACCGGATGTGTTCGGCAACCCTGATTTCAAACGTGGCCTCAAGATGTTCGTCTCGCCCGACGGCAAAGCGATCCGCTACATCATCACACACCAAGGTGACCCCGCCTCAACCGAAGGCATCGCACACGTCCGCGACCTCAAGGGTGTCGTGGCCGACGCGGTCAAGAACACCCCACTATCCAATGCGAAGGTTTCGCTTGCCGGCACCGCGTCGATGTACGCCGATATGCAGGACGGCGTCAAGACCGACCTGATGATCGCTGTCATCGCGTCGATGATCCTGATCTTCGCGATCATGTTGGTGATCACCCGTAGTTTGGTGGCGGCACTGGTGATCGTCGGCACCGTGGCCGCTTCACTGGGCACCGCATGCGGGCTATCCGTGCTGCTGTGGCAGGACATCGTGGGCTTAGGCGTGCAATGGATCGTGATCCCGCTGTCCATAGTGATCCTGCTGGCAGTCGGCTCCGACTACAACCTGCTCGTCGTCTCGCGCCTCAAAGAGGAGATACACGCGGGACTCAACACCGGTATCATCCGCGGCATGGGAGCAACCGGACGCGTCGTCACCGCAGCCGGGATGGTGTTCGCGTTCACCATGATGTCGATGATCGTCAGCGACCTGCGCGTCATCGGCCAACTGGGCATGACCATCGGCATCGGCCTCGTCGTCGACACACTGATCGTGCGTGCGTTCATGACCCCATCGATCGCCGCGGCACTCGGCCGCTGGTTCTGGTGGCCGCTGAACACCTTCAAAATCGTCAAGAGGACGCGTCTCGGGCAGCATTCAGATGACAGCACCGCGCCAATCCCACGGCTCCAAACCATATGAGTGGCACCCGAACGTCTGGTCGGCCCGCGTTCACCGCCGAACCCCAGTCCAAACTCCGCCAACGCACCAATGGGCGCCTGGACCGGTCACGTGATCCCGCAATCCTCAACGCTGCCTTGCAGATTCTTGCCGAACACGGCTACAACGCCACCAACATGAACGACATCGCCGCACGGGCCGGTGTCGGTAAAGCCGCTATCTATCGCCGCTGGTCATCCAAGACGGCATTGATCACCGACGCGTTGGTCTATTGGCGACCCGATCTGTTGGACGACGAGCCGCCCGATACCGGCAGCCTATCGGGCGATCTGGAGGTCATCGTCGAGCGCGCAGCCCGCAACGACGACGACCTGATCTCCAATGATCTGATCCTGCGCGTCGGGTTGGAAGCTGCTCAGGATCCCGATCTGGCTCCTGCGCTTGATGATTTGATTCTCTGCAAAGGCCGCCGCGTGCTGTCAGCCATTTTCGCCCAAGCTGCCGACCGCGGCGAGATACCCGGGGACCGCGATTGGTCACTGGTCGCCGACGTGCTCGTGGCGATGGGTCTGCTACGGGCTGTGAGCGGACAGACCGTCGACGCCGATTTCGTGCGGAACGTCATCAATACGCTTGTGCTGCCGGCAGTCACCTGCCCCACCGGGGCGGCCGGATCCGATCGCCGGTAAGAAGTCGGCACTTGCCGCCACCAGTTGGGCGTTGCTGGGCATGCTGTCGCTCTGCCCCACCGGTGCAGTCGGCACCGCGCGCCCGCGCGACGCGCGGTCAGTGACGGGGTGTGGCAAGCCGGTCCGTGCGCCGGTCCACAGCGCCCAGGGCAGCGGTGATTGCATGAACACCGATCCACCGCAACGGATCAGGGGGCATGGGCAGCCGACGCCGCTTCGCCAATACCGACGGTGCCTCGGCTCCGGCGGTCGCCATGTCCGCGGCAACGGTTCCCAACAAGCCTGCCAGTGCCACGCCGTGGCCACAATATCCCAGCGACGCAACCAGGTTCTGGTGCTTGCCGACTTTTCCGATGAACGGCAGAAAGTTCAGATTCATGGCCACATGTCCCGACCAGAATCCTGCAATCTCGACGTCATCCAGTTCGGGGAAGCGATCGCGGAAATGACCCTCGATCTTGGCGAACGTGCGCGGCTGATGGTCTGCGAAAAAGCCACCGCCCCACCGATACCGAATGTGTCGCGACCCACCCGTAATCCGGCCATCCGCGGTGAGGCGATAGTTCTCCAGCGACTCGTGGGTGGTGTAGATACCTTCCGCGCCGCCCCAGGCGATCCGCTCACGCTGCTCGGGTGTCAGCGGCTCGGTGACGAACATGCAGTCGTTGACAGGGGTGACGTTGCCATAGCGCAACCCGAGCTGGGGCGTATGGGCATTGGTGGCGATGATGGCGCTGCGCGCCGACACGGACCCGGTGGGAGTGTCGATCAGCACACCGCGCCGGTGGTCGATGACCTCCAACGCCGGTGTGTTTTCGAAGAGTTTGGCACCTGAGTCGATCGCGGCCGCGCGCAGGCCCAGTACGTACTTTCCCGGATCCAGCACGCCTCCTCGTTCCTCGAGTGCGGCGCAGTTGACGAAGTTGGGGATGCCGCGCGCGTCGAGTTCGTCACGCTCGAGCATGCGGACTGCGGCTCCGAGCTCACGAGCTGCCGCAGTGGCTGCACGCAACCGCTCTTCGTGGCCTGGATGGATGCCGGCAATGATGTTGCCATGCGCAACGTAGTCGCAGTCGATGCGATGCTTGCTGATCATCGCCTCGGTGTGTTCGACGGCAGCATCCGCCAAACGTGCTAGCTGACTACCGGTTTCGCGGCCATAGATCTTCAAGACGCTCGGCAGATCCTTGCCAATCGTCGGGGTGAGATGCCCGGCGTTGCGGCCGCTGGCACCGAAGCCCGCGTACTGGCTCTCGATCACGACCACGTCAACCCCGGCCTGACCGAGCGCTATCGCCGCGCTCAGACCGGTATACCCGGCGCCGATGACGACAACATCGCAGATGAGATCTGCTGCAAGACAAGGGTTCGCAGCTGGCAATTGGCGCAGCCACACGCTGGGTACATAGGTGGTCACGATCTCACCGTAAGGTGTCATCGTTGACCGGAAGCCCGACGCAACTCGGTCTGTCCGACAGAACCACATCGCTGTCCGGTTTCGCCCCAAACCGACCGACGTACCAAGCGATCGCCCCACGGCCGGTTCTATGACCTAGGCGCGGCCATGAGACAACGTGCGGCGCAGTCACCGTGAAGACAGCGCGTTATGCGTCGTCGTTGCGCTCGCGCAGGGAGTGGACCATGCTCTGCAGGATCCGGAACGCATCTGACTGCTCGGCCTCGGTAAGGCCGGCCAGCATTCTCACTTCGACGGAGCGGACCGCCGCCGACGCCTTCTCGAGGCTCCGTCGCCCGCGGGGGGTGAGCCGGGCGGGAAGGACCTTTCCGACGGGTGCCTGCGCGGGCCTGGTCACAAAGCCGTCGCGCTCCAGGGCCTGAAGCAGCACGTTCATCGACTGCCGTGTTACGAACGCGCCTCGCGCCAGCTCGGAGTTCGACAAGCCCGGTCGTTGAGCCAGCAGCTCGAGGCACGAGTAGTGCGTCACGCTCATCCCGAGCGGGCGCAGCACTTCCTCCATGGCTGCGCGAAGGGCACTCGACGCTTCTTTGAGCAGGTAGCCCACTGACGTCTCCAAGTCGACGCCGACACCGCCTTGACTCATGTCAGCATTCTGACATACAGTCTACTATGTCAGGAAACTGACACATAAGTCGAAGGAGTTTTCTCATGTCTGCCACCGGTCCTGACTTCATCTCTCTTCAAACGCGCGACCTCGACGCATCCCGGGCCTTTTACGAGCAATACCTCGGCCTCGTCCGCTCGCAGGCCGGACCTGCACACGCCGTCGTCTTCGACACGAAGCCGATCGCGTTCGCGCTGCGCGACCTCGTGCCCGGCACCGACCTGGCATCCGTGGCGCAGCCCGGCATCGGTGCCGCGATCTGGCTCCACGCCACCGACGTCCAGGCCATCCATGATGCCCTCGTCGCCGACGATCACACCATCGTCTCCGCACCGATCGACGGCCCCTTCGGTCGGACCTTCACCTTCGCTGACCCCGATGGCTACCAGATCACGCTGCACGACCGCGCCTGATCGGAAAAACGTGACCGGACGACCCTCAGCCAGTTGTCGATGACAGCAAGAGGTCGGCGGTGCCGACCTACCTGAGGTTCTAATAGGCGGCTGACGCTCGCTGGTTCGGCGCGCTCACCAAACTCATGATTCTCGGTGGGCCGACGGCCTGCGGTGCCGCCGCGGTGGTCCGCCATAAGCCCGGCAACCCATCGATGACGCTGTGGCAGAAGTTTTTCCAGCGATCGCTTGCCACGCTCGCCCATCCGAGCTATATAGAAATGTATGCCGTAAGGCACAGATAATCGATGTAGATGACCAGATAGACGGGAGTGTTGGAGGTGACGGCTATGTTGATGCGCAGCGATCCGTTTCGTGACCTCGACCGCTTCACTCACCAGGTGTCAGCTACCGCGGCGCGTCCCGCGGTGATGCCGATGGATGCCTGGCGCGACGGCGAGCAGTTCGTCGTCGAATTCGATCTGCCGGGAATCGACGAACAATCGCTGGACATCGATATCGAGCGCAATGTGGTCACGGTGCGAGCGAAACGCCCCGATGTCGATCCAAGCCGGGAGATGCTGGCGACCGAGCGGGTGCGGGGTGTCCTCAGCCGACAGTTGGTGCTCGGAGACAATCTCGACACCGACCACATCGACGCGCGCTATGACGCGGGGGTCTTGCGATTGCGCATACCGGTCGCGGAGAAGGCCAAACCACGTAAGATCCCGATCAAACACGACGACAGGCAGCACGCGGCCATCAGCGCGTAGATCGGCCGGTTCGATGCTGACAGAACGGAAGTCGGTCACAACGTACCGCAGCACCGGGGCGGCGGCGACGCCCTGCACGGTCGCCGAGGGTTTCGCAATCCCGCCCGTCACGCTCCTGCTGGACGAGGACCCAGAGTTGGGCGAGTTGA
The DNA here is from genome assembly GCF_010727605.1 of Mycobacterium simiae. Classification (NCBI taxonomy): domain Bacteria; kingdom Bacillati; phylum Actinomycetota; class Actinomycetes; order Mycobacteriales; family Mycobacteriaceae; genus Mycobacterium; species Mycobacterium simiae. The sequence continues at coordinate 2,560,483 of NZ_AP022568.1, read as the reverse complement.
TCGCCGAGGTCGACGCCATCTTGCGTGATGCGGTGGCGAGGCTGCTGCGTAGGCCACGATCGCGCCAAGTGACAGGTTGTTGCGCGGCGGCCGCGCCCCGGTCGCCGAGTCGATCCTGGGCGGTGATGCTGCATCGCTGGAGTGCTCCGGCGCCCGACGTGCGCGCCGTGCAGCGCAGCCCTCCGTGACCAACATCTGCGAAAGATGGCGACACAACTGAGAAGGAAGGCAGGTGATGGCATTACAACGAGGATGACCGGGCCAGCCCGCCGGCCGGGCGCCATTCGGGGCGCTGCCTGACTCCCGATGGGGAACAGGCACGCCACTGCCACAGCCAGGCGACTCGTCTCCGGGGCGGGCGGCCCGCCCTCACACATTCCGATATGCTGTCATCGAAGCCGAAACCGTTGCGACTCAGCGCTATTCGCGAGTATCCAAATCCGGCGGGGATGATGCGATGCGCGAAGGGACTCAGCGGAAGCGGATACTCAGCGTCGCCAGGCCAAAGATCTTGCGGCCCGCCGACTTTGCACCGACGATCACGACGCCCGTGCGGGCCTCCGAGTCCAGTGACTTGATCCTGCCGCTGTATTCGATGTCGGCTCCCTGGGACGCCGACACGATCACCGGCTGGGACAGGCGCACCGCGTAGCGGGTGACCGCACCGGGATCGCCCGACCACGCGGAGCCGTATCCGGCGCCCAATGCCATGGTGAGCATTCCGTGCGCGATGACATCAGGCTGCCCCGCCATTCTGGCGAGGTTCTCGTCCCAATGCAGCGGGTTGGCATCGCAGGCCACTCCGGCGTAGTTCACCAGGTCGCCGCGGGACAGTCGGGCGTGGTGGACGGGCAACTCGTCGCCGACCGTCACGTCATCGAAGGATGGTGTTCCCGGGACGCGGGTCGTGCCAGCGTCGGCGATGCGAACCGTGCCCGCCGGGCGCACCGTCCTTTGGTAGTCCGCGTCGGAGTAGTCGATTCCGGCGAGGTTTACATCGTGCATCATTACTTGCTGCGCGACCGTCCTGATCGCCGGATCGACATCCTCAGCGGTGACGCCGACGACGGTGGTGTGCAGCGTGTGCACCCGCTCGCCGGCGGTATCGGTGAACGTATTGGTCACGGTGATCAAGTCCCTGCCGGCGATCCTGCGCACCGCCGACAGTTCGACGTCAATGTGTAGTTCGTCGCCAGCGACGATCGGTCGGTGCTGTTCGAAGACCTCTTCGGTCTGCAGATACATCTCGTAACCGATGACCACCGATTCGAACAGGTACCGGTTGGCTGCCATCGCAGGGGCCGACGTGAACGTCAGCGGAGCAACCAGATCTGAATACCCCAGCTCAGCAGCCGCGGCGAGTTTCCAGTGCGCAGGGTGATAGTCCTGCACGGCACGGGCGAACTCGCGCACCTTCTCGCGGCCGACTTGATACGTGTCGTCGATTTGGTAGTAATGGCCGACCCGCGCTTCGAGCGCCGACGCCTCTGCTGCTGCGGTCATGTATGTCCCACTTTTCTACCGGCCTGTTCACGGAGGCCGACGTACGCACACTAACGTGCCGGCCCCGGGCCACCGGAGGCCGCGACACACAAATCCAGCCCTGCCCGAGCGAGTTACCGATGACCGATGGCGTATGTCCGATGTTGCCGACACCTCTCGTCGACCGCGTAGACGATCACCTGCCTTTTCGCCCTGTTGCCGTCGATCCCGCCGAGTGCCACCCCTCCAACTGAACCACAGTACGCCGCAAGCGATTTCAGCGTAATCCGATTGACGGGGCAATGCAGCCGACGCCATTGAAGGCTAGGAGAGGTCGTCTTCGGTGACAGAGTCGTCGTTTATGGCGAGGTGGTGCAGGACTCGTTCGTGCAGGGCGGCGAGCATGTCGAGCTCGGCCGGGGTGAGCAGGTCGATGAAGTTCCGGCGGACGTCCTCCACATGCCTGGGCGCCGCCCTTTCGATGGCGGCGCGGCCCGCCGGCAGCAGCCGGACCAGGGTGCTGCGGGCGTCCTCAGGGTTGGGCTCACGGGTGATCAGCCCGTCCTTTTCCATGCGCCGTACCTGGTGGGACACCCGGCTCTTCTCCCAACCCAGTGTGGTGCACAGCTCGTGGGCAGGCATGCGGTCGCCGTCGTGCCCCGAGAGCACCGCCAGGACCTCGTAGTCGGCGCCGGACAGCCCCGATGCATGCAGGCGCCGATTCAAGTGCACGTCGAGCTGATGATGCGCGTGCTGAAAAGCCCGCCAGGCGCGGTCTTCCTGAGGGTTCAGCCAGTTCGGGTCCATCGGCCCCCATACTAGCCCCAATTGGTTGACGCGTCACCAAAGTCTCTATAAGGTAGACACGTCAACCTTTCCAGCCTCAGTCTAAGGACAGGACAACCTCATGAGCGGCATCAGCATCATCGGCACCGGAAATATGGCTCGAGCCATCGGGACGCTGGCAGTAGCGGGCGGCAACACTGTGGAGGTCATCGGCCGCGATCAGGCCAAAGCCGCCGACCTGGCCAAGGAGCTCGGCGGCGACGCCACCACGGGAGAGTTCGGCGCCGTCCCGGCCGGTGACATCGTCATTGTGGCCTTGTTGTACGCCAGCGTCGTTCCGGTCGTCGCCCAGTACGGAGACGCCCTAGCGGGCAAGGTCATCGTCGACATCAGCAACCCGTTCAATTCCGCGGCGGACGGGCTGGCCATCCCCGAAGGGACGTCGATCGCACAGGAAGTTGCCAAGGTCGCCCCGGCCAGCGCCAGTGTGGTGAAGGCCTTCAACACGATCTTCGGTGTTGTCCTGGCCCTGGGCCGCCCGCTCGACGTCTTCATGGCCGGCGACGACGTGCGCGCCAAGGCGGACGTCGCGGCGTTCGTCGAGAGCCTTGGCTTGCGCCCGCTCGACGTCGGCGGCTTGAACATGGCGCACTGGCTGGAAGCAACGGGGCTGGTGGTGATGGGTCTCGCCCGCCACGGAATGGGCAACTACGACTTCGCCCTGGGCGCCGGCGTGCCCGCCTGACCGGCACCGCAGGACCTGGTACGGCCGGGGCGTCGCACCCCAACGATAGTTGATGTATCACCGAAAGGAATCCTCGTGATGAAGCTTGGCTTCGCACTTCCGATAGTCGGGCCCGCTGTCAACAGCGCCGCTGGTCTCAGCGCGTTCTGCGGCGGACTCGAAGACCTCGGCTACGACACGCTGTGGGTCGGCGATCGCCTGGTCACGCCCGTTGAGATGCATAGCGTCTATCCGGGCAAAGAGCAGCCGTATCCGGCGCAGATGACTCGTTACCTGGATCCGGTGCTGCTGTGGACGGTCGCCGCGACGGCGACCAGGCGGGTGCGGCTCAACGCCAGCACGCTCAGCACCTTCTACTACGAGCCGGTGCACCTGGCCCGGCTGCTGACCACGCTCGACGTGCTCAGCGAAGGCCGCCTTGACGTCGGCGTGGGGATCGGGTGGATGAAGGACGAGCACGACATCGCCCGCGGCGCGGACTGGCGCCGACGCGGACGGATGCTCGATGATCTGCTGGCGTTCCTGCAAAAGTGGTGGACGACCACCCCGGTGTCCTGGGAGAGCGAATTCTTCTCCCTGCCGCCGGTCCATGCCGACCTGCGCCCGGTCCAGGCCGGCGGTCCACCCATTTGGATCGGCGGTGCCAGCGAAGCCGCGATGCGCCGGGTCGGTCGCGTCGGCACGGGCTGGCTCGGGGTCGAGGGGCTGCAGGGCGAGGTCACCGACCATTTGTGGTCGATTGCGCGCCGTGCGGCACAGGACGCCGGCCGCGATCCCGAGGCACTGAAGACGGCCATGCGGATCAACCTGGAACCGGGCACCTCCGTTGACTCTGTTGCCGGCAAGCTCGAGCGCCTTGCCGAGTCCGGTGCTGACGAGGCGATCGTGGATGCGTTCGCAATGTTCCCCACCCTTGATCAGATGCTTGACTTCGCGGGCCAGATAATCGCCCGATGGAGTGGTCATGGGCCGGCTTGATGACCTCACGCCACACCGTTTTGAGCCAGCAATCTGGCACCGCAGCACGACAGGCAGTGGGGTACGCGAGGGGGACCAATGCGCGGGTCACGCGGCTACCCTCGTCGTAGATTGTTGGCTTTGACATGAGGGGCACGGCAGTGGACTACGTTCTTGATCCCGAGCTCGCGGCCGTGGCGGCAGTGCTGCCGAAGCTGGATCTCGCTGATCTGGCGTCGGCGCGTGCGGTCGAACGACTCATTGTCGAGCAGCTGCCCAAGTACGAGGCTCGAATCCCCCTGTCTGTCCGAGACTTCACCGTTTCCGCTCACCATCACGCCGCGGAGGTCCCAGTTCGCGTCTACGCCTCCGCCGAGGTGGAGGTGCCCGCACCGGCGCTGCTCTATCTGCATGGCGGCGCCTTCGTGATGGGTGGTCTGCCGATGTCGGACTACATGGCACGGCTGCTCGTCGAGCGGGCCGCTGTGACGGTCGTGGCGGTGGACTATCGGCTGGCGCCGGAGCACCCGTATCCCGCCGGTTTGGAGGACTGCTACGCGGTTTTGCAGTGGGCCGTCGCCAACGGCACCGAACACGGAATCGATCCGCAGCGCTTGGGTGTGCTGGGCGAGAGCGCCGGGGGCGGCCTGGCCGCGGCGCTAACGCTGCTTGCTCGCGATCGCGGTGGCCCGCGCTTGGCCGCTCAGTTTCTCGACGCCCCGACCATTGATGATCGCTTGGATACTCCGTCCATGACAACGCTTTTCGACACACCGGCGTGGCAGTCGGTCAACTCCCCGCTCAGCTGGCGCTACTACCTGGAAGGCACCGCGCAACCTGGAGGCGACGATGTCCCGATCTACGCCGCCCCGGCCCGCGCCACCGTCGAGAACCTAACCGGGCTGCCGCCGGCCTATGTCACCGCCTACCAGATCGATCCGACCCGGGACGAGGGACTCGACTACGCACGCCGCCTTATCCAGGCGGGAGTGCCCACGGAGGTGCACCACTACCTGGGCGCGTTCCACCTCGCACACATCATCCCGGGGACCGCCATCGGCGCCCGGATGATCGACGACCGCATCGAGGCCGTGCGCCGACTGGTACACGCGAATTCTGTCCGGCACCGCAACGGCGCGACCGACAGCGCGACCGCCGCTCACCGGCCATAGCTGCCGCGCTTCCGCTTCTTTCAGCAAATGCATCGCGCTGGGTTCGCGCGGCACTGCCATGCTGGCGCGGAATCATGTTCGGCCGCATCGCACTGCACCAAATCAAAACTCGCTGCCCATTTTTGACCTGCCGGCGTCGAGTCATGACGGGATCGAATTCGCTTTGACAACACGGTTAGTCGTTCGGTGCGGTCACACCGCCGTGACAGCCGGGTAACCTCCGCTTGGCAGGGTGCTGCGCGTAATCGGTATCGATCGAAGGACACCGACGGGCTGCGCCACCTGTGTCGAGGGCTGGTGTCGGCGACGCAATGATGGTGTCCGCCACGCAAGGAGCGGTATGGCGAAGCGCTGGAACATGTCTCGGCGAGGATTGCTGACGCTGGCGGGCGCGGCCGCGGGTGCGGCCGCCGTAACAGGAGTCGTTGCCGAGCTGCCCCGTACCCCCGCCGCAGCACCGGCGCGTCCCCCGCGGACCATCGCGGAGGCCGGCGCGATGCTGCGGGACCGCCGCACCACGTCGGTCCAGCTGACCCAGGCAGCCCTGGCCGAGGCGAAGCGGCTGCAGCCACAGCTGAACGCGTTCATCACGCTGACCGACAAACAGGCGCTGGACGCCGCGGCAAAGCTCGACGCCGAGTTGGCCCGCGGCACCGATCGTGGCCCGCTGCACGGCATTCCGATCGTCTGCAAGGACCTCTACTCCACCGCGGGTGTGCTCACCTCGGTCGGCTCGCAGGTCTTCGCGCATCGCGTGCCGACCGAGGACGCGGCCGTGATCACCCGGCTGACGGACGCCGGTGCGGTGAGCATCGGCAAGACCAACCTCAACGAGTTCGCCGCGGGCATCGATGGCAAGAACGTCTATTACGGCGACGCGCACAACGCACTGCGCTCGGAGCGATCGCCCGGCGGCTCCTCGAGCGGGACCGGTGCCGCGGTGGGCGCGGGCATCGTCGCGGCCGGCATCGGCAGCGACACCGGCGGCTCGGTGCGAGTCCCGGCCGCATGGAACGGCATCGTCGGAATTCGGCCCACGCACGGCCTGGTCAGCCTGTACGGCGCCTTCCCGCGCGCGCCGCGGTTCGACGTCGCGGGCCCGCTCGGCCGCACCGTGCACGACACCGCGGTGATGCTCACCGCCATGGCGGGTCAAGACCCTCGCGACCCGTATTCTCGGCCGGCCCCGAAAACCGACTACCTGGCCGCGCTCGACAAGGGCGTCGCGGGTTTGCGGATCGGGCTGATCGAGGACTACAGCCTGAGCGGTCTGGATCCCGACGTGGAGGGGGCGGTGCGCCGGGTCTTGCCGCTGCTCGAGCATCTCGGCGCGCAAGTCACCACCGTGAAGGTCGAAAACCTCTCCACCATTATGGATTTCACCCCGGCATTCACGATCCTGCGCTGGGAGTTTGCTCAGGCGATGCGCGACGTCTACGGCCCGGTCGCCGACAAGAGCGTCTTCGGGCCGGTGGTACGCGCCGACATGGCCGCGGCCGCCAAACTCACCCAGGCCGACTACGACGCGGCGGTGGCGCGACGCGCGTCCGACGCGGCACCGCTGCGCTCCACACTCGACCACGTCGACCTGCTCCTGACGCCGACGATGCCTACCGTGGCGCCGCGGCTGGACACCCGGTCCGACGAGTTCACCCGCGGCCGGCGCTACACCATTCCGTTTACCTATGCGGACTTGCCGTCGATCTCGGTACCGTGTGGCCGCGGCGCCGAAGGGCTCCCGGTGGCGGTACAACTCGTGGGTCCCGAGTTCGGTGAGGCGACGCTGTTCCGCGCCGCCGCGGACATCGAGCGTCACACCAGCGATTGGTAGCCTGCCCGCGGTTACAAGCCGTTCCCGCGAGCGTATTGCATATTGCTACGCGGAATCGGCGATTCCACAGTAGGAGTGGGTGGCGTAGATCAGTGCCCGTCGGGAAAAGTCGTCGAGCCGGCGTGCCAGCGCCACTGAGTTTCTCGCCTCATCCAAATAAGTGCCGCACGCCGATGAGTGCAACGAATCCCATTGCGCCGCGATCTCATCCACCAGGATCCGATCCAGCCGGTCTATGACCGTGCGGATTTGCGCCAGCTCGGGGGCGTTCGCCGGGGCTGCACCGGGGGCGAGCCGCCACTCGGCGAATCGAAAATGTTCGATGGCGTTGGTGGCGTCAATCTGATCACGAAACACCGCTGCGACGTAGTCCGGATCGATATTCTTCCCAGCCGCCGCCGCGCTCGCGCGGTCGATCACGTGGTGTTCGCGCACCGGATCGTCCACGGCGCCGCCGGTCCTGAACTTCACGGCGGCCACGACGTCGGCCGTCTGGAGCCGGCGCGCCGCCGCGTCCACCAAAGCGTAAAGACGGCCGCAACTTTCGTTGTTCGATGAGCCCGTGGCGACCGGATGCGCCGACTCGTGCCGCCGAAACTGTCCGGGCATGAAGGTGCGTCCTCTTCTGGTTTTGTCAGCGCGTTCAGCTGTGACACAGCGTAGCGGTTGGACACGACGACGACCGGCGTACGCGTGTTTTACATTGCGCTGTCGAATGTTTCGCCAGCGCTGTCGTCAAGATCACCTACTCAGGAAGCCCCTCGAATAGGAGAATCGGGGCGTGATTCCTGCCGAAAGAACGGGGTCACGTTCTAAGCCGATGCGCTGGAGGGGGTCGCGGGCAGTGCGACGGGGCGGGCGGGGACAGCGTCGAAGGCAGTCGGGCCGACTAGATGACGACCCGGCACGTCGATCTGGTCAGATCGTTTCCGCCATCCTGGTGGCGAGCGCGTTGGCCGGGCTGTGTCTGCAGCTCGCGGTCGTGCCACTGTGGCTGCTGCCGGCGAATCCGGCCTGGGGTTGGCTCCTGGTGGCGATGGTGCCACTGACAACGCCGTTTTGGTCGCTCATCCATGAGGCGATCCACGGCAGCCTGCAGCGGGAAAGGGACCGCAACGATCGGCTCGGGCGAGTGCTCGCTATCGGCTACGGGGCGCCCTTTTCGCTGCTCAAAACGGGCCACCTGCTCCACCACCGGTACAGCCGCACTCGTCGGGATCGGACCGAGATCTACGATCCCGCCACCACGGGATGGACGACCATGGCGCCCGGTTACTATTTTCGGCTCCTCGGCGGGCTCTACTTTGCCGAAGTAGGCTCCCTGCTGCTGGTGGCCGCACCGCGTCGGTATTGGTCCCACCTGGCGCGCCGGCTCGACACGCCCGACACGGTCGCCGGCCTGGTACTGGACAGCATCAGCCGACGACACCTGCGGCAATTCCGTCTGGACGGGACAGCGGCGATCCTCCTCTACGTGGCCGCGGGCCTAGCGTATGGCCCGCACCTGTGGATGCTGGCCGCCGCCGTTGCCGCTCGCGCCGTACTGATCTCGATCGCGGACAACGCCTTTCACTACGGCACATCGTTGGATGCGCCGCTGGAGGCCATGAACCTGCGGCTGCCCTTACCGCTGGAACGATTCGTTCTCGCGTTCAACTTACATAGTGTCCACCACCGTCATCCGGGCCTGCCATGGTACGAGCTGCGGTCCGCCTTCATGGCTGACGATGACCGCTTTCACCTGGGCTGGTTCGGTGCCGTCGCGCGGCAGTTCCGTGGCCCAATCTCGGCCGAGGCGCGTACCCTTTCAACCGTCGCCGTCAACCAGACCGCGCCCTGAAGCGATGACTGTGCTTCACCGGCCGCGCGGCCACCCCAACCCGATGGGCCGACTAGTGAAGTTGCTGCTGAGTGCGGTTTTAGCGGCGTCGACCGCCCTGGTTGCCGCATGCCACTCACCGCGGCCGGACACGCATGCCGACAATCTGGACGGCATAGTCCACGCGCGCATCGTGCGTGTTTGTAGCACCGGGGATTACGAACCGTTGACTTACGTTGACTCACAAGGGCAATGGAGCGGGTTGGACATCGACCTCGCCCACGACCTGGCCAACCGGCTCGGGGTAGCCCTACAACTCGTCCAAACTACCTGGTCGAACGTCATCAATGATCTCGACAACCGCTGCGACCTCGCCATGGGCGGCATCAGCATCACCCTCGACAGGGCGCAAAAGGCACGGTTCTCCCAGCCGTACCTGCAGGACGGAAAGGCTGCCATCGCGCGGTGCGCCGAAGCCCCGAAGTACCGTGCGCTGGCAGATATTGACCAACCGGGTGTCCGAGTCGTCGTCAATCCCGGAGGAACGAACGCGGACTTCGACCGGGCCAATCTACATCGCGCGACCATCGTCGACTACGCCGACAACACCACCATCTTCGACGAAATCATCACCGGCAAGGCCGATGTGATGATCACCGACGCCACCGAAATCCGCTGGCAGGCAAAGCAACACCCTCAGCTCTGCGGTGTGGACGTCGACAAACCCTTTAACTTCGCGCAGAAGGCGTACATGATTCACCGCGGCGCAACGATGTTGCAGCAATGGGTGAATCAGTGGCTCAACCTGGTCATGCATGACGGCACCTACGCCACGATCAGTCAGAAGTGGCTGGGTATGGTGGTCGGACCGTAAGATGGCCCCAGACGAGACCTCCCCCGCGAGCAGTCAGTTCAGTGATGCAATTCGGTTGCAACTGAACAGGAATCAGCGTAATTGGGATGCCAGAACACCAATACACGTCAAGAGTAGGTTCTACGGAGTCGGCGAACGCGACCCGATGAGTTGGTTCGCCCCGTTCGAGTGGACGGACCTCGGCGAGCTCGCCGGTCGTCGGGTGCTGCACCTGCAGTGCCATTTGGGCACCGAAACGATGGCGTTTGCGCTCAAGGGTGCCCGGGCCACCGGCTTGGATTTCTCCGGCGCCGCCGTCCAGGAGGCGAAGCGGCTTGCCCGCGCGGCGCACCTGGCGATCGACTATCGGCACGCCGATGTCTACGCCGCCGTCGAGGCGCTGGCGGGGCAGCGGTTCGACATCGTCTACACCGGCAAGGGTGCGCTGTGCTATTTGCCCGATTTGGCGGGGTGGGCACGCGCGGTGTGGGAACTGCTCAGGCCCGGCGGATTTCTCTACCTGGTGGAGTTTCACCCGCTGCTCAATGCGCTCGGCCCGACCAAGGGCCAGGACGAGACGGACGATCTGTTGCTGCGCCACGACTACCTCGAGGGCCGCGGAGCCATCGAACGCGACAGTTCGCACACCTACACCGACGGACCGCCGCTGTCCGGCGACAGCGTCCACTATGAATGGCGGCACGGTCTGGGGGAGGTCGTCACGGCCCTTGCGCGCTGCGGGTTTGTCATCGACAGCCTTACCGAGACCGAGCTCTTGCCCTGGCCGCGCTGGCCGGCGATGGTCCGCACCGATTCCGGCTGGTGGGCGCTGCCGCCCACGCAACCGCGGTTTCCGGTCATGTATGGGCTCAAGGCCAGCCGGCCGGGCTAACGAACAATCCGAAAAGCCTTGTGCGACAACGGAAGGAATTTCTCACGCGGTACCCGTGCTACGCTGACCCGGGATGCCCATCGGCATCTATCCAGAATGAGAGAAGTTGAAGGTATGACACAGGGAACTGTGAAATGGTTTAACAGCGAAAAAGGCTTCGGTTTTATCGCTCCGGACGGCGGCGCAGCAGATGTGTTCGTCCACTACTCGGAAATCCAGGGCAACGGCTACAGGTCGCTCGAGGACAACCAGCGAGTCGAGTTCAACATTGAGCAAGGGGCCAAAGGCCCGCAGGCAGTCGGAGTAACTGCCGTTTAATCTGTCTCTACTGCTCGTTGAAGGGCTCCCGCACGCAGCCGATGAGGCGTACCATCAACAGCATTGGGGTCTAAGGCCTTGGTACCGGGGTCTATCGATTGCCGGTAGTTTTCTCGCCGAGAAATGTTGGTGTACAACCTTTTTCACTGGCCTTTACGTTGCAGTGGGATGCGATGTGCATTGGGCCGGCGGTATGCCGCGCGCGTTCAGCGCAGATGGCGTCGCCGCCGCCTCAATGAAACTTGGCCGGCTCGTGGCCAACTAGTTGTCAAGACAGGATCGTCACTATGACACGACACGTCGGCCGCGCGGTGTCCGGTGGCCACCACGCAGGACCGCAGAACACACCGCGGCTGCGCATGAAACCCAAGGCGCGTATGTCCGGCCACGTCGATGGCGCATGGTGGCCGCACAGCGACGACCTCCCGCGTGAACTTCCCAATCTCTTGGCGGTGCTGTCGGTGCGACTCGGCTCGGTCGAGCGGGTGATGTACGACCTCGCCGAGTGGGCGAACGCGCCGAGGAGATTGGCAACCGGCGGGCGATCCGTGCGACTTGACGGGTTTAGGCACCAACCGGCCAACACCCTGGACGTGCGCGGAGTTGGCCGCGAAGGCATCCGGCTGCTTGTGGTGCCGCCCAGCACAGATCCAGACACCGCACACAAGGCGATGATGACCGCGGCCGCGCCGGGCAACGTCGACTCTGTGGTCGACATGCTCGGGATCGGCGGCCGGCACGAATTCCCGGCTGCGTGCTACCGGCCGACGTTGCACGGTCGGGCCCGGAGGTCTCGACCATGACGGTCACGGTGACACTGCCCGACGGCGGAATCGACAAGTACCTGCGGTTTGGCGACGTATACGTCGAGCACACCGACGGCACATTAGACGTTTTCCGCGGTGGGGCAAAGCAGGCGCACAGCTACGCCAGCGGCGAGTGGGCCGGCGTTGATGGCGACCGCAAGCGGTTCAAGACGCGCGGTTTCTGGGGGCAGTTCAAGGCCACCGGCCGGTCGGCTCGACGCGGCCTCTTCGGTTTCTGACCCACGGGTGTAGATTGGTTGGCAAGTCATTCGTTTCGACCCGCCTGACGACATCCCAGTCTGGGTGCGTAAGCGCACGAATGACTACCCTTCTCTCGACAGACCATGCGTTCGGTGAGACCGGACAAAATTAAGGATCTGCCCATGAACTCATCGGAGTTGTTTTCCCACTGCTACGAGCCACCGGTGGTGTCACACAGTCATCAGGATTCCGAACCGGTGCAACTACCTGTTTTTTCGGACCGTCCTAACAGAAGTCATCCCGCGGCATCGGACTAGTCAGCGCCGACAGAGTTTCGGACTGCGGCTGTCAGCCGACTCGATAACTGAGGTGCCACTGGCTGCAGCTGGTAAACGACGCCACCCCGGCGTCGCGCTCGAGGGAGTGAAGCACTAATTTCCTTCCCGTGATGTTCTTGGCTGCTCGTGCCTTCGTGCGGTGGATTACCTCGTTTCTGACTGTTGCTGGTGTCGTCTTTGTGGCGGTGGCCGTCGACCCACCCCGCACCTCGGATGTGCGGTTGATCAGTGACGGCAACCCCCTGGCGGGGGCGCCGTTCTACGTCAACCCCACATCAGCGGCCATGCGTGCCGCCCAGAGCGCCGATCCGCCCAGCCCGGAGTTGACGTCGATCGCCAACACCCCGCAGGCGTACTGGGTCGTGCCGGGCGGTTCGGCGGGCACGGTGGGGAAGTACGTCGGGGACGCCAACGCGGCCGGCGCAATCCCGGTGTTGTCGCTGTATGGCATTCCGCACCGCGACTGCGGTAGTTTCGCCGCGGGCGGTATGGGGTCGGGCGCGGATTACCGCGGCTGGATCGACGGCATCGCGGCCGGTGTCGGCGCCTCGCGGGTGGCAATCGTCGTCGAACCCGATGCGCTTGCCATGGCCGACTGCCTGTCGGGCGATCAGCGTCAGGAACGCTTCGACTTGATTCGGTACGCCGTCGACACCCTGACGAAGGACCCCAATGCGGCCGTCTACGTCGATGCCGGTCACCTGCGCTGGCACAGCCCGGACGACATGGCCGCCCGACTCAACCAGGCCGGTGTGGGCCATGCGCGCGGGTTCAGTGTCAACACCGCGAACTTCTTCACGACCGAAGACGAAATCGGTTATGGCGAAGCCATTTCCGGGCTCACCAACGGATCGCACTATGTGGTCGACACGTCGCGCAACGGTGCCGGCCCCGCACCCGACGGCGACCTGAACTGGTGCAACCCCAGTGGCCGGGCATTGGGCGCCGCGCCGACCGCGTCCACCGCGGGCGCCCACGCCGACGCCTATCTGTGGATCAAACGTCCCGGTGAATCCGACGGCTCCTGCGGCAAGGGCGACCCCCCGGCGGGCACCTTCGTCAATCAGTACGCGATCGATTTGGCACGCAAGGCGAGCCAGTAGCCGGGCACTTGAAACCGCCACCATCGCCGTGTGCCGAGGAAGTGCTCGACGGAATAACCTGTCGTGATGCTTACCGAGTTGATCGAGCTGCCCGGTGGCACCTTTTCGATGGGGTCCGACGACTTCTATCCGGAGGAGTCACCAGTACACCAGGTGACCGTCGAGCCGTTTTCCATCGAGCGTCACCCGGTGACCAATGCGCAGTTCGCCGAATTTGTCGCGGCGACGGGCTACGTCACCGTCGCCGAGCAAGCCTTGGACCCGGTGGCATTCCCAGGGGTGCCACCGGCGGATCTGGTGCCGGGTGCGCTCGTGTTCACACCGACCTCGGGACCGGTTGATCTGCGGGTGTGGCGGCAATGGTGGACGTGGATGCCCGGGGCATGCTGGCGGCACCCGTTCGGACCGCAATCCTCGATCGAGGATCGCCTCGACCATCCTGTGGTGCAAGTGGCCTATCCCGACGCCGCCGCGTACGCGCAATGGGCGGGAAGACGACTGCCCAGCGAGGCGCAGTGGGAGTACGCCGCTCGCGCCGGTGCGGAGTCGACGTACGCGTGGGGCGACGAGGTCGCACCGGGCGGCCAGCTCATGGCCAACACCTGGCAGGGCCGCTTTCCCTACCGCAACGACGGCGCGAACGGATGGGTCGGGACCTCCCCGGTCGGCACGTTCCCACCCAATGGGTTTGGGCTGGTCGACATGATCGGCAACGTCTGGGAATGGACCACCACCCGCTACAGCGCAGGCCACCACGGGGGAGCCGGCTCGCCGAGCTGCTGCCCGACCCCGGCGACCGGTGATCCGAACGTCATGCAGACCCTCAAGGGCGGCTCGCATCTGTGCGCACCGGAGTACTGCCACCGGTACCGCCCGGCCGCGCGGTCGTCGCAATCGCAGGACAGTGCCACCAGCCACATCGGGTTCCGCTGCAGCGTCGGCTGATCTACGCCCGGGGTGAGTGGCGAAACATTTCCGGTAACGCCGCGCTATATGCCCTGGCCTAGGGCTTAACGCAGCGGTCAGGTGGCGTAACATCCCGCTAACCGCCACCCACCGTGTCCGGTGGCAAAGTGAGCGCATGCCATCGCGTCCGCACGTACCCCCCAAGGACTTCCCGCGTCCTGTGACCCGGGAGTACGCCGGTACCCGCGCCGACGCCGCGCGATGGGTTCGCGACGTGTTGCGCAGTCAAATCCTCGAAGGCGCTTACGGCGGCCTGGCCGCGGCGCGACCGGCGCTGCCGTCGGAATCCGAACTAGCCGCCGAGCTCGGGGTCAGCCGCAACGCCATCCGCGAGGCGCTTGAACTGCTCCGCGGTGAAGGTTTGATCACCCGGGTGCAAGGCTCAGGCACCTTTGTCACCGGCGCGAAGCTGCGCCAGCACCTCGACCGGCTAGAGGGCCTGGCCGAGTCGCTGGCCGGGCACCGGCTGCCGGTCGACAACCAGGTGCTGTCGGTGCGTGAAGCCACCGCCACCCCGTTCGTGGCGGCCAAATTGCGGCTGCCCGAGAACTCGCCGATTCTGTTCATCGAACGGCTGCGGTCGGTGGGTGGGCTGCCGTTGTCCCTGGACACCACGTCGTTGCGCATCGGCGCCATCCCGGTCGATGCCAAACTCGACCAGCAAGATGTCTTCGCCCTCATCGAGCAGGAACTCGGTGTGCGGCTGGGCTGGGCGGAAATCACGGTGGAAGCCGTTTCGGCAGATGCCAAGACCGCCGAGCTCCTGCAGATCCGGCCCGGCGCGCCGTTGCTGTTGCTGCATCGCCTGACTTATCTGCGCGACGGCACACCGTTCGACCTGGAGACCGTGCGATACCGCGGTGACCGATGCTCGCTGGTCACCACCGCCACGCGGGAGGACCCTCCGCCGCAGTAGTAGTCATCAGTTCTGTTCTCTTACAACGCTTTACCCCAAACCCAAGGAGAGGTAATACCGTCATGCCCGAACAACCCAACATCGTGTACTTCCACGTCGACAACCTCGGCATGGGGGAGCTCGGCTGCTACGGCGGAGGGATTCTGCGCGGCGCCGACACTGCCCGCGCCGACGCCTTCGCCGCCGAGTCGCTGAAGCTGTCGCACTTCGTCGTCGAACCACAGTGCACCCCAACCCGTTCGGCACTGATGACCGGGCGCTATCCCATCCGGTCGGGCAATCACACCATCGCGTTGGGCGGAAACGGTGGCGGGATCGTCGCCTGGGAACGCACCATGGGCGACATTCTCTCCGAAGCCGGTTACGCCACCGCATGTTTCGGTAAATGGCACATCGGCGCCGAGGACGGCCGTTGGCCCACCGACCACGGCTTCGACGAGTGGTACGGCCCGGCCCGCACCTACGACGAGTGCCTGTGGCCCGACGACCCGTGGTACGACGGTGAGCGCGACGGCTACTCGTACATGTACGAGGGCACCAAGGCTGACGGGGTCACCGCCACCGACCAGCAGCTGACGGTCAAGCTCAAGGGTGAGATGGACGGCGAATACGACCGCCGTGCCAAGGCGTTCATGAAACGCAGTGTCGAGGCAGGCAAACCGTTCTACCTGTACCACAACCACTCGTTGATGCACTTCCCGATGGAGGTCCGCGAGGAGTTCAAGGGCAAGAGCACCAACGGCGCGTGGGGTGATTCGCTGCTGATGCTCGACCACGACTTCGGCAGCATCCTCGACTATCTGACCGAGCTGGGCATCGAGGAGAACACGATCGTGGTGTTCGCCGGCGACAACGGCGCCGAGGACCACCTGGCCGGCCGCGGCACCGCGGGCTTCTTCGACGGCTCCTACTTCAGTTCGGCCGAGGGCGGAATCCGCACCCCGTGCCTGATCCGCTGGCCGGGCAAGGTCAAACCGCGCGAGAGCAACGAGATGGTGCACGTCACCGACATGTTCCCGACGCTGCTGCGCTGGGCCGGCTGCGACGTCCCCGACGACCGCATCATCGACGGCATCGACCAGCGCGAGTTCTTCGCCGGCGCCGACGAATCGAACCGCGAGGGCTGCATGGTGTGGCTCAACGAGGAGCTACACGCGGTGAAGTGGTCACAGTTCAAGATCAACTTCAAGCGCCAGCAGCACTTCCATGACCCGGAGATCCCGCTCGGCTTCGCCCGCATCACCAATCTGCTGGAGGACCCGAAGGAACGCGAGGCGGTCAACCAGACCTGGGTGCGGTGGTGGGTAATGCAACACGCCTACCGGTTCATCCAGGCATTCGACGAGAGCGTGAAAACCGAGGAGCTGATCCCGGCCGGGGCGCCACTGGACTTCGTTCCCACCCGCACCACCTAGGAGGTATGACCGATGGCCGATGGTGTTACTCCCAACGGTTATGGCGCAGCATCGATCACCATTCTGGAAGGCCTCGACGTCGTTCGGAAGCGGCCCGGGATGTATATCGGGTCCACCGGTGAACGCGGTCTGCACCACCTGATCTGGGAGGTCGTCGACAACGGTGTCGACGAAGCCATGGCCGGTCATGCCCGCCGGGTCGACGTGACGTTGCTGGCCGACGGAGGAGTCGAGGTTACCGATGACGGGCGCGGAATCCCGGTCGCGATGCATGCAACCGGGATTCCCACCGTCGACGTCGTGATGACCCAACTGCACGCGGGGGGCAAGTTCGATTCCCAGTCCTACAGCGTGTCGGGCGGATTGCACGGGGTTGGCGTCTCGGTCGTCAACGCGCTGTCCACCCGACTCGAGGTCCAAATCTGCCGGGACGGTTACCGATGGTCCCAGCATTACGAGCAATCCGTGCCCGGCACTTTGACGCGCGGCGCCGCGACGACACAAACCGGCACCACGGTCCGCTTTTGGGCCGACCCCGAGGTCTTCGAAACCACGACCTACAGCGCCGAGACGGTGGCCCGCCGCCTGCAGGAGATGGCCTTCCTGAACAAGGGCCTGCTGTTGACCTTGACCGATCGACGCGCCAACGCCCAGGGCAACGGCGCCGCCCGCACGTTTGTCTACCCGGGTGGTTTGGTCGATTTCGTCAAGCACATCAATCGCACCAAAAACCCGATCCAGCCCAGCATTATCGAATTCACCGGCGGGGAACCGGGATACGAGGTGGAGATCGCGATGCAGTGGAACGAGGGCTATTCGGAGTCGGTGCACACCTTCGCCAACACCATCAACACCCATGAGGGCGGCACCCACGAGGAGGGCTTTCGGGCGGCCCTGACCAACGTGGTCAACAAGTACGCCAAAGACAAGAAGCTGCTCAAGGACAAGGATCCCGGCCTCACCGGCGACGACATCCGAGAAGGCCTCGCAGCAGTGATTTCGGTCAAACTTGCCGAGCCGCAATTCGAGGGCCAGACCAAGACCCGGCTGGGCAACGCATCGGTGCGATCCTTCGTGCAGAAGATGTGCCACGAGAAGCTCACCCACTGGTTCGAGGCGAACCCGGCCGAAGCCAAGGTCATCATCACCAAGGCGACGTCATCCGCGCGCGCCCGCATTGCGGCGCGTAAGGCGCGGGAGTTGGTGCGGCGTAAGAGTGCTACGGATTTGGGTGGGTTGCCGGGCAAGTTGGCTGATTGCCGCTCGACGGATCCGCGGAAGTCTGAGCTGTATGTGGTGGAAGGTGATTCCGCGGGTGGGTCGGCGAAAAGTGGGCGTGATTCGATGTTCCAGGCGATCTTGCCGCTGCGCGGCAAGATCATCAACGTCGAAAAGGCCCGCATCGATCGGGTGCTGAAAAACACCGAAGTCCAGGCCATCATCACCGCGCTGGGCACCGGCATCCACGACGAATTCGACATCACCAAACTGCGCTACCACAAGATCGTGTTGATGGCCGATGCCGACGTCGACGGTCAACACATCTCCACGTTGTTGCTGACCCTGCTGTTTCGGTTTATGCGTCCGTTGATCGAGCACGGGCATGTGTTTTTGGCGCAGCCGCCGCTGTACAAGCTCAAATGGCAGCGCAGCGATCCGGAGTTCGCTTATTCCGACCGGGAACGTGACGGATTGCTAGAGGCGGGGCAAAAGGCCGGGAAGAAGATCAACAAAGACGACGGTATCCAGCGCTATAAGGGGCTGGGGGAAATGGATGCCAAGGAATTGTGGGAGACCACCATGGATCCCTCGGTGCGGGTGCTGCGCCAAGTCACCCTCGATGACGCCGCCGCCGCCGATGAACTGTTTTCCATCCTGATGGGCGAAGACGTCGACGCCCGCCGCAGCTTCATCACCCGCAACGCCAAAGACGTCCGCTTCCTCGACGTCTAAGACGTCTAAGACGTCTAACCAACATCCAACAGACGCCCAACACCAGCCCCAACAAACGCCGAACGGCCTCAGACGCCCAGCATCAGGTAGGTCACCACCAGCAGGGACAACGCCGCGACCGAGCCGCCGACCGGCAGTATTGCTCGCCGGGGGCGATCCGGCCGGGGCAGCGGCGACACCGTGAGGGTACGACGGCGCATAACCCCCATGGCGAACACCGCGAGCGCGACAACTGCCGTGGTGCCGACGATTCCGAGCCGGGCGGCGCATCCGCCCGGATCGACACCCGGATCGACAAGGGCACGGTTCCTGAGCAGAATCAGCACACCGGAGACCACGACCGACAACGAGGTCCGCGTCCACGCCAGCGCCGTTCGTTCGGCCTGCAGACCCCGGTCCGACGAGGACGCTTGCGTGCGGGGCATCAGCTTGCGCCGGTCGCCGCGAGCGACAACACGACCGTGACCAGACCGACCACGACCAGGGCCACCGCCAGATAGATAGGGGTAGCCGGCCGGGGCAGCGGCAGATTACGGCGAATCGCGTGATCGACTTGACTCCAACGAAGCAGCCCCGCAACCGAGGTCAGCACCGCGACAACGCCGATTGCCCCGCCCAGGATGTGCCGCAGTCCCGGGATCGCCAACTCCGGCAGGAATTGCACAACACCGACCGCCGCAGCAAGCAAACCAAGCGCGGTGCGTTGCCAGGCCAAAAATGTGCGCTCATTGGCGAGAGTGAACCGGTAGTCCGGTTCGGCTGGCGTGGGCGCCACAGTCTCCCGCGTGTGCAAACCGGCTGAAAGACTTGTGCTCTCCACAGTCGTCCAGTCTTTCGCGAAGGGGAGCGCAACGCTAGTTTCTTGGCGGTGGCGTAACTCAGGATTCACCTGCCCCACAGGCTATGCCACATCCGTCGTGGCGAACTTTACCGAGACGCGCCTCGCTAAGAACTGTGACCTCCGGCACGTGATGAAGCCAGATGGCGTAACTGTGGTGCAACGTGCAGTGACCAAGCGGTAATAGACGGGCCGGACCCTGGATTGCGTGTACGACAAAAGACAACCGGCCCGCGCCGGGTCCGCGCGACGGTGGCGTGCCCGTGCCGTGGTCGCGGCGGCCTCGGTCCTGGTGCCCGCGGCGCAGCTGCTCAGTGGGTGCGGGCTGCTCACCGAAAGCATCGTTGTGGTCAACGTCGGCTACCAGTCCAAGACCATCAACACCGTCAACGCCGGCACACTGCTGCGCGACCGCGGCGACTTCGAGAAAGCACTGAGCCGGCTCGGCATGTCGACCGGCAAGAAGTACCGCGTTGTGTGGCAGGACTTTGCCTCCGGCGCGCCGCTGACCGCGCAGATGATCGCCACCCACGTCGACATCGGGTCGATGGGCGACTACCCGCTGCTCACCAACGGATCCAAGACCAAGAAGTACAGCGACGCCCAGACGGAGCTGATCGCGACCACCGGCTACAGTCTGCGTGGCTCGTTGAACCAGGTCGTCATCCCCACCGGTTCCGCCGCGCGCACGCTGGCCGACCTCGCCGGCAAGCGGGTCTCCACCAGTCTCGGATCGGCCGGCGACGGCATGTTCTCGACAGCGTTGCAACGCAATGGGATCGACGCGGGCGCAGTGCGCAAGGTTAACCAGGACCCGTCCATCGGAGCATCGGCCATCCAGGGCGGACAAGTGGACGCGTTCGCGCAGTTCGTGCCGTGGCCGCAGCTGGTGATCTTTCGCAACCAGGGCAGGCTGCTCTACGACGGTGGCGACAACAATGTGCCCACCTTCCACGGTGTTCTCGTCCGCAAACAATTCGCCGATGCCAATGGCGACGTGATGGCCGCGTTCATGCAGGCGATGAAATCGACCACCGACTACATCGTCGCCAATCCGCTGCAGGCGGCGCTACGGGTGAGCAAGCTGACCGGCATCGAACCCGAGGTTGTCTACCTCTACAACGGCCCCGACGGACTGGTGTCCTTCGACATGACACTGAAGAGCCAGTTTGGACTCACCCTCGACAAGATCAAGGACTTCCTGGTTGCCAGGGGCGCGGTGTCGCCAACCTTCAGCATCACGTCGTTCACCAACGACCGCTATTTACAGGAGCTGTTCGGCGCGGATTATCAACGCCGCCGCGCTGACGTCACCAACCCGATCACGCTGACCGGCTATGACGACCTGTGCGGCCTGCCCGTCGGCGATCCGACCGAGGCCTCGGAGCTATGGAAGCAGGGCGCCGACACCACCGTCGCCGCCGCGACGCCGACCTGCCTGCTGCGCCGGGTGGCCGCCACCGCCTCGGTGCGTGCCGCGTACGTCCCCGACACCGAAACCGGCGTCAAACTCTTCGCGAATCATGCTGTCTGGCTGGATGATCCGACCGCTCCCCCCACGCAACGGTTCAAACCATTCGCCACCGAGGCCGCCGCCGAGGCTTATCACGCTCGCCACCCGGCGACGATCCCGCTCACCTATCCGGCGGCCGTAGCGCAGTTGCGCCCGTCGGGATAGCGACACCAGACCCAATTAAGTAAGGAAGGAAGCCCGTGACCACCACACTCACCCGCGGCCAAGCGGCCGTCGGACCCGCCTCCACCGCCCGCGTGCTCCGGCCCCGCGGACGGATTGGTGCCCGCATCCCCCGCGTTGTGCAGCGCCGCGCCGCGGCACTGGTCCTACCGCTCGTCCCGATCACCGCGTTCGTCGCGCTGTGGCAGATCCTCACCGCCCACAACGTTGTCGCCTGGCTGCGATTCAACCGGATGCCCACCCCGATGAGCGTCGTCGATTCATTGGCGTCGCGGATCAGCTCCGGCGGGTACTACGACGACCTGCTGGCCAGCTTGCAGCGCATCCTGCTCGGGTTCGCGCTGGCGGCCGCGGTCGGCGTCGCGTTGGGCATCCTGGTTGGCCGTTCCCAGACAGCGCGAATGATGCTGCGTCCCTTCATCGAAATTCTGCGGCCCATCCCGGCGATCGCCCTGGTTCCGCTCACGATCCTGCTGTTCCCCACCAGTGAGCAAGGCATCGTCTTCATCACGTTCTTCGCGGCGTTCTTCCCCGTGGTCGTCAGCACCATCCACGCCATGGACTCACTGCCCAAGGTGTGGGAGGAAGCGGCCAAAACCATGGGGGCGAGCCGACTTTCGCTGCTGTTGCATGTGATCGTTCCCGGTGCGATGCCCGGAATCTTCACCGGTTTGTCCGTCGCAATGGGAGTGGCCTGGATCTGCGTGGTCAGCGCCGAAATGATCTCCGGGCAGTTCGGGATCGGCTACTACACCTGGCAGTCCTACGGCCTGCTGGATTATGCCGGAGTCGTCGTCGGCATGATCTCGATCGGAGCACTCGGGCTGATCACCGCGTGGGCGGTGGAGCGCGTCGGCCGTCGCGTCAACCACTGGTTGCCGAGGGCCGCCCGATGAGTGCGGGCGCCGTCCACCTGGACGGGTTGAAACTGGGCTTCAACGGCGCCCTCGCCGCCGACATCACCCTGGACGTCAACCCCGGCGAGGTCGTGGTCTTCCTCGGCCCATCCGGATGTGGCAAGTCGACCATCCTGCGCGCCCTGGCTGGGTTGCTCCCCCCGATGGGTGGGCACGCCACCGTCGACGGGGCGGCCGTCACGGGCAGTACTGCCCAGTGCGCCATGGTTTTTCAAGAAGATGCGTTGTTCCCGTGGCGCACCGCACTCAAAAATGTGATGTACCCGATCCGGCTGCGCGGGGTGCGCGGGAAGGACGCCAAGGCCGCCGCGCAAGACCGCCTCGACCAGGTGGGCCTGGGCAGTTACGGTGGCCATCTGCCCAGCCATCTGTCCGGTGGCATGCGGCAGCGCGTCCAACTGGCCCGCACCCTGGCGTGCGAGCCGAAGGTAATGCTGATGGACGAACCGTTCGGCGCGCTAGACGCACAGACCCGGCTGGAGATGCAGCAGCTGTTGTTGACGGTCTGGGAGCAGCAGAAGATGACCATCCTGTTCGTCACCCACGACGTCGACGAGGCGCTGCTGCTGGCCGACCGAATCGTCCTGCTGAGCCACCGGCCGGCGACCGTCGCCGACGTCATCACGATCGAGGAACCCCGCTCGCCCGAAGCGCAATTCACCGATGCCTATCGGCGCAGCCGCTACGACATCCTGCAGTTTCTGGGGCATGCACCGTCGCTGAACCGCGCCGCCGAAGGTGCCCAGCGATGACGATCGAAAGCGACCTCAGATTCCCGCGATTCACCCCGACTACGTCCCGCGGCCGTCGCTACCTGGCCTACGTCCGCGAACAGAGTGCCCCGGCGGCCGGGGACAAGATCCCCGGCCGGTCCGGACCGCCATGCCGGAGCTGCTCCTCGGCGCCGGCGAACCACGCCGACGTGGTCCAGGCCGCGCTGTTCGCGGACATGCTGCGCGCCGAGCATGCCGAGTTGGGTGCCGTCACGCGGGCTCAAGGGCCGGACGCCGGCTCTTTCGCCGACCAGTTGCTGGTGGTACAGGCGCGCATGAAAGAGATTCGCCGACTGCTTGAGGCCCTGGAGAGGCGGTTCGGCGAGTTCATGGTCGACAAAACAGACACGCCGCCAACGCCACTCGAGCGCCACGACCATCGCCGCTGAGACGAATCTTCGATACGAGTCCAGAGGACAGCACCGAACACCATGAGCATCACCATGCCGCGTACTCGCGCGCCCGGGACCAGCCCCGACAACTCTGTTCGCAGCGTGTTACGCAGTCCCGGACGGTTACGGACCGAAATCCTCGCCGGATTGGTCGTCGCGCTGGCATTGATCCCGGAGGCCATCGCGTTCTCGGTCATCGCCGGCGTTGACCCCCGTGTCGGACTGTTCTCCTCGGTCACTATGGCGCTCACCATCGCGGTGGCGGGTGGTAGGCCGGCGCTCATCTCCGCGGCAACCGCCGCCGTCGCTCTCGTCGTCGCACCGATCGGCCATCAATACGGCGTCAACTACCTGGTCGCGACGATCGTGCTGGCTGGCATCTTTCAGGTGCTCCTCGGGCTGGTGGGTATCGCGAAACTGATGCGGTTCATCCCGCGCAGCGTGATGATCGGGTTCGTCAACGCGCTGGCCATCCTGGTGTTCGTGTCGCAGCTGCGGCACTTGGTGGACGTGCCATGGCTGGTGTACCCGCTGGCCGCGGCCGGTATCGCGATCATGGTCGTGCTGCCCAAACTCACCACCGCCGTCCCGGCACCCCTGGTGGTGGTGTTGGCCTTGACGGCGACCGTGGTGGTCTTCGGTTGGCACGTCCCCGACGTGGGAGCCCAGGGCGCACTACCGCATTCGCTGCCGTCGCCGGCGATCCCGCACGTGCCGCTGACGTGGGCGACGCTGCAGCTCATCGCTCCGTACGCGATAGGCGTCGCCCTGGTCGGACTGTTGGAATCGCTGATGACGGCCAAGCTCATCGACGACATCACCGAGACCCCGTCGAACAAGACCCGCGAAGCTTGCGGTCAGGGTCTGGCCAACATCATTACCGGCATCTTCGGCGGCATGGGTGGCTGCGCGGTGGTCGGGCAGACCATGATGAACGTCAAGGTCGCCGGCGGACGCACCCGCATGTCGACCTTGTCCACCGGGGCATTCCTGTTGCTGCTGATCCTGTCGCTCGGCGACCTGGTCGGCCGGATACCGATGGCGGCGCTGGCCGCCGTCATGATCGTGGTCTCCGCCGCGACCTTCGACTGGCACAGTGTGGCGCCGCGCACGCTGAAAGTGTTGCCGCGCAGCGAGACCGCCATCATGATCATCACCGTGGTGGCCACCGTGGCCACCGGAAACCTGGCCGTCGGAGTGATCCTTGGGGTGCTCACCGCCATGGTGGCGTTCGCCCGTCGGGTCGCCCACCTGACGATCGTGGAATCAGACGGACCGCGCACGCCCGACGACTCCGGAACGCGCACCTATCGCGTCCGAGGCGAACTCTTCTTCGCGTCCAGCAACGACCTTGTACATCAATTCGACTATGTGAACGATCCGGACGACGTCCTCATCGACATGTCCGGCACCGACGTGTGGGATGCGTCCGCGGTAGCCGCTCTCGACGCGATCCAGCACAAATACCGGCTCCGCGGTAAGACCGTGCGCATCAGCGGTCTGGATGGAGCCAGTCTCGAGCATCTCAACCGTCTGACCGGCCGATTGGGTGTCTAACACGCGCGCCCGCGCGGGTTGTGCGGTAGAACAGTGCCTACGCGAAAGGCCTGCCAAGTAGCGAGCGGGATTCGACTGGCTCAGACGAGAGGGCCCACCGTATGCCTGCATGGAGACGCCGGGGTGCGACACACGACGGCACAGCCGGGGCCGGCCGCACCGTCGGTGCCGAAATCGGAGTCGAGGTCATCGAACCGACGGTGCTCGACTTCCAGATCGCGGTCAGCCGTCAGTCCGGCATCGAGGTGAGCGAATCGCTCACGATCAAGCGGAACGGCAAGGTGGTGCAACCGCGTGAAGTTGTCGGCCCGCATCGGACGCGGATTCACGTGGTGCCGGCCGACAAAGGGACGGTGACCTTGTCCTACGCGGCGACGGTCGCCGGACAAGCGGACCCCGCGCCGGTCAGCGATATCGACGCCATCACCTATCTGCGTCCGAGCAGGTACGCCGAAGCCGACAAATTTTTCGGCTTCGCCGCCACGGAGTTCCGGCAGTACGGCACGTCGGTCACGTTGCTCGAGAAGGTCTCATCGTGGGTCGGCACCCGGCTCGACTACGTCCCGGGCACCAGCGACCCGATCGACGGGGCCGCCGATACGTTGCTCGCCGGCGCCGGTGTGTGCCGCGACTATGCCCACCTGGTCATCGCGCTGCTGCGGGCCGTCCACGTCCCGGCCCGGCTGGCCGCCGTGTATGCGCCCGGCTGCCAGCCGATGGATTTTCACGCCGTGGCGGAGGCGTTGATCGACGGGGTCTGGCGGGTCGTCGACGCCACCTGTTTGGCTCCCCGGCAGTCGATGGTCCGCATCGCCACCGGGCGCGACGCCGCCGACACAGCCTTCCTGGACAACCACGGCGGCGCCATCACCTTGCAGAACATGACGGTGACGGCGGTGGTCGACGGCGAACTGCCCAGGGACTCGGTCGAACAGCTTGTGAGCTTGCAGTAGAGGTGGCTCGTCATAACCCAGGGTGGAACCGTAACGTCGGCAGCCATGAGCGTCTATGCCTTGAATCTCTTTGATGTTGCCGATGCCGACGAGTACCGCGCCTATTCACGACGATCGCCCGCCGAGGTGGCCAGGCACGGTGGCCGCGTGGTTGCGCTCGGTAGTTTCCAGGATGCGATCCTCGGCGACATCGAGCCGCGTCGAGTGCTGATACTCGTCGAGTGGGAATCGCGTGAAGCCTTTGACAATTACTGCAACGATCCCGAACTCGCCAGCCTGCATCCACACCGCGAGAACGGATCATCGAAATACATTTGGCACCTCTTCGACCGGCTGGACGATCTGCGTCCGATCCTGAACAGCCAATCGAGTTAGCGGTGCGCCGCCATCCGCGGGTTCTCGTCGCGGCGAGGGTGCCGGTATCGCGACCGAATTCGATGGTTTGACCAGGGCGGAAGCGGGTATTTTCACCGCACGGTTGACTAGGGGGCCTATAGATGACGGCAGTAGAGCAGGGTCGCGCGCGTTGCCCGCGGTGCGCGGCATGGGCCGAGTATCAGTTTCTGGAGCTCGGCGGCGACAGGCTGGAATATCAGGTGCACTGTGGCAGCTGCCGACACGTGTACTCCGAGGTCAGCCCGATGCTGGCTCCTGGCGCGGCGGCTGCCTAGCCGGCGCGCTCACACGTTGCGCGACAGCACATCCCAGCCGGGCAGCGGTAGTCTGCGCGGTCTACCCGATGAGTGAGAGCACGCAGCGCGACCTCGGCGCGTCCGACAGCCCCATCGAAGACAAGCTGGAAGATGCCTTCGTCAGCATGCTGAGCGAAGGCGCCCAACGCCTGCACCGCAGCTGGCGCGGAATCTTGGTCACCGGCTTTTTCGGCGGCACCGAGGTCGCGCTGGGCGTGCTCGCCTACCTGGCGGTGCTGGACGCAACCCACCGGCCCCTGCTCGCCGGCGTCGCGTTCTCGATCGGTTTTCTGGCGTTATTGCTGGGCCATAGTGAGCTTTTCACCGAAGGGTTTCTGGTGCCCGTCACCACGGTGGCGGCCAAGCGGGCCAGCCTGCGCCAGCTGTTCAAACTGTGGGGCGGCACGCTGTTCGCCAACCTGGTCGGCGGCTGGATAATCATGTGGCTGATCATGACGGGCTTCCCCGAGCTACGCGGACAGACCTTCGAATCGGCGGAGCACTTCGTCACCGCACCGGTGTCGGCGCATACCTTCGCGCTCGCCGTGCTGGGCGGGATGGCGATCACGTTGATGACCCGGATGCAGCACGGGACGGAGTCGGTCCCGGCCAAGATCGCGGCGGCCGTCGCGGTCGCATTCCTGCTGGCTGGGTTGCGGCTGTTCCACTCGATCCTGGACTCGCTGTTAATCTTCGGCGCGCTGGTGGCCGGTCGGGCGCCGTTCGGCTACCTCGATTGGCTGGGCTGGTTCGGCTACACGGTGGTCGGCAACGTGGTGGGCGGGTTGTTCTTCGTGACGCTGTTGCGACTGGTGCGCAGCAGCGACCGCCTTCGACAGGAACGAGTGGCCGCCGAAACGTCGTGAGGACGTCGCGATAAGCGAAGCTTATCGGTCCATCGCAACCTAATCTTGGACAAAGCCCGCAGGTAGGACGACTCTGTTAGGCGATGGGCAAACAGATCGACGCAACAGGAGCTAGGCCATGACCACCGTGTCACCGAAAGTGCAGTACCAGGGCCGCGGCTTGGCGCGGCGGCTGTGGACGCTCGCCGTCGTCGTCGGCGGCGGCGTCGTCGCGGCGGCAATGCTCATGACCCTTACCGCCCACCGCCCGGCGGTGGCGCTGGCGTCGGAGGACTCGGTCGACATCGTGCCCGGTGTCGCGATCATCCCGGCGCCCGGCTGGACTGTCGCGGATCGGGGTCCCAACTGGGTGGCGCTGTCCAACGCCGATTCCAGCGCGCAGCTGCAAATCGCGGTCAAACCCGCGAGCGCGCCGGATGCCGTGGCCACCTTGCAGGCCGACATCGACCAGTTGAGTGCGACGCCGGGCGCGGGCCTGACCAACGTGAAGACCTTGACCGCACCCAAGACGAAGGCAGTGCAGGGCAACAACTTTCAGCAGGAAGCCTTCATCGACTACACCGCGACCGCAGCCGCCCCGCAGGGCCCGGTACCGGTGCTCGGGACCTTCAGCGAACTGTGGAACAACTCGAGTCGGCAGACGGCCTTCGTCTACTACCGGCAGAACGACAACGCGACGTCTCAGGCCGCCGACGATGGTGGGGCGATGATCTCGTCGATGCTCTGACGAATTAGCCGGCGCGACGGCGAGCGATGATGCGGGCGCCGTGGGCGGGGATGTACACGACGTGACGCGCGCGGGCCTTCTCAGGCCGGGCCCGGGCGGCCGTCAAGCGGTAGTTACGCAGCACCTCACGAAGGATCGCTGTGGCTTCCATCATGGCGAATCCGCCTCCGAGACAACGGCGTACGCCCGCGCCGAATGGCAACCAGTTGGCGGCGGTGGCAGAGCCGTCGAGGAACCGCTCGGGCCGGAACAGGTGCGGCTCGCAGTGCTGCCCCGGGTCGGTTTGCACGGGTTGGATGCCGGCGAACACGGTGTAACCGGCGGGCACGCGATAGCCGCCCAGTTCGACATCATGAGTGAGTCGCCGTGCCACGGCATAGAACACGGGGTGTAACCGCATCGACTCCTTCACGACGGCCTCGAGGTACTTGTCGTCGCCGGCGTCGACCGCGGCAATGGTCTTGTCCTGCAAGGCCGGGTCGTGCGCCAGGTCATGCAGGGTCCACGACAACGTGATCGCGGTGGTTTCGTGACCGGCCAGCAGCAGGGTGACCATCTGGTCGCGAAGCTCGGCATCGGAGAGCCGGTCTTCGTCGACTTCGGTCGTGATCAGCCGGGACAGCACGTCGTTGCGTTCGACGGTGTCCGTGGCGCGGCGGCGGCGGTGGATCTCCGCGTAGAGCAATTCGTCGATGCCGGTAAGTAATTGGCGAAAGCGCTTCCAGGGCCCGAACCGTTGCAATGGCGTCACGACTTCGCCCGCGTAAACCGCCATGGGTGCCGACACGAGTCGCGAGAACGGGATTCGAAGGGCGTCGAGCTGAGGTCCCTCGCACAGACCCAGGACCACGCGCAACATCATCTCCAGCGTCACCGCGTTCATCCGCGGTTGTGCGGCGAACGGGGTGCCGAGCGGCCAGCGGCCGACCTCTTTGGTGGCGAGCTCGTTCATCATGTCTCGATAGCCGCGTAGCGCGGCGCCGTTGAACGGCGGTACCAGCAGTTTGCGCAGCCGTTGGTGGTCGGCTTCGTCGGTGGTCACCACCGAGCGCTCGCCCATCACGTTGCGGATCCCTTGAATTCTTCCCTCGCCCGCGTGGAAGGTGGTCGGCTCGCCACCCAGCACGGCGCGGTTGAGCTCGGGACTGCACAGCAGGACCGACGGGCGGCCCAGCACCGAGACGGCGATGACGTCGCCGTAGTGCTTGCGCAACCAGGGGGTGACGCGGTCCCGATGGGAGAACAGCGCCGTCTGCAAGACCCCGGGCAGCCGCGGGCCGGGCGGGAGCGGGAGCTGCGCCAGCCGATCGGCCACGGCGGGTGTCGCGGGATTCATATCAGCTCGCCCAACCGGTGTGGGACATCAGCGCCTCCTCGGGGCTTAGACGCTCACCCACACTACCGAGCATCGGCCACTTCCGAATGTCGAAGCGGTGACGCTCAATGCGGCTGCGAGAGCCGGCCCATCGCGGCAAAAATGGTCTCCCGCAGTTTCTCTCGAGGCAAATCGTTCAGTCCGGTCGCCGAGCGGACGAACGGCTCAAAGAGCTGCCAACCCAGCAGCAATGCGATCGCGTTTGCCGCCGCCAACCGGGCGCTCTCCTCGTTGTCATGCTGGGGCCGGAGGCCGTCGAGCAACCTCGCCGCGGCGGGGAAGCTGGACTGCAGTTGCCCGACCGGGTAGCCATCGAGTAGCGCCCGCGCGATCACGCGTAACTGGCGTGTGGTGGCCGCGTCGATCTCGGCGGGCGCCGCCGCCCCGTCAGCCAGGGCGGTTGTGCTGGCGGCCACGTGATCGAGCACCGCGGCCACGAGTTGCTCCTTGGTGCCGAAGTGGCGAAAGACCAGGCCGTGGTTGACGTGAGCCCGGGCCGCGATGTCGCGAATAGAGGCGGCCGCCGGCCCGCGTTCGGCGAACATGTCCGCGGCGCTGTCCAGGATGGCGGCGATCACCTCGTCGCGGCCGGTTGGAACGGTGTCTCGCGTCCCGGCGAGGCTTGCGCTGCGTGTAGTCATATGTCTACACTACCACCGTAGTCGATCGACTACGTACCCGAAGGAATGAGCGAAAGCGGGTCTTTGTCACGGGTTGCTGGTCGCGGGGTGCCAGCAACTTCGGAAACGAGGCCCGCTTCCTCGTGCTGCCCGGCCGGCGCGTGCGGGCACCACAGCGGCCTCATAGCGGTCCCTCATAGCGGTCTCTCACAGCGGTCCCTCACAGCGGTCGTAGTCTCGCGCAGGGGAGATCGTGAGCCGAGCTGACAGGGGGCTGACCAATTGTCTGCACGAGACGAACGCCGCTACGTGATCATCGGTGCCGGCGCGATCGGCGGCACCGTCGGCGGGGCGCTGACCCGGGCCGGTATCCCGGCTGTGCTGGTGGCTCGCGGCCGCCATGCCGAGGAGCTGGCGAGCAACGGCATCACCTTGAAGACGCCCGACGGCACCTTCCGCACCGCTGTCACCGCCGCAGCTCGGCCCGAGGATGTCCGGTTGGGCGAGCGCGACGTGCTGGTGTTCGCGACCAAGACCCAGCAACTCGATGCGGCGCTGCAGGACTGGGTGGACCGACCGGTCCATGGCCCCGCCGGTGTCATCGGGACCGCGGGCGAACGGTTACCGGCGATGACGGCCACCAATGGCGTTGCTGCAGAGGACAACGCGCTGCGATATTTCCGGCGGGTGTATGGCATCTGCGTATGGCTGCCGGCCGTACACCTCGAGCCGGGTCAGGTGATTGTGCGGTCGTGGCCCGTGGTCGGCCAGTTTCACATCGGGCGCTGGCCCGCAGCGCTGCACACGCCCGACGACAGCGAGCTGTTGGCAACGCTGGCCCGGACGTGGGGCCCGGCGGGCGTGCGGGTGCGAACCCCCGACGATGTCGCCCCGTGGAAGTACAACAAGTTGCTGAGCAACCTCGGCAACGCCGTAGGTGCGCTGACCGCCGACGAGACCGGCAACATCGTGGCCGCGGTGCGGCGGGAAGGCGAAGAGGTATTGCGGCAAGCGGGGATCGAGTTCACCTCGTTCGAGATCTCGACGGCGGCGCGGGCCGATGGGCCCGCGATCCGTCCGGTGCCGGGATCGGATACCGGCCCCAGCAATTCCACCTGGCAGTCGCTGAGCCGGCAAACCGGCAACGTCGAAACCGACTTTCTCAACGGCGAAATCGTGCACATCGCCCACCGGCACGGCGTGGCGGCACCGGTCAACGCCGCGCTGGCGCGTGCGGCGCGTGCAACGGTGCGCGACGGTCGGGGGCCCGGGCGTTATACGGCCGCCGAGCTGGCGGATTTGCTGGGCGTCACCGAGGTCAGCGCGTCTGGCAGCTGAGGCGTTCGGCGCCGGACTGGCCGGTCCACCGGGCCAGCGTCGCGGCCCATGCGAAGCGGTCGGCGGAATCGCCCGCCCAGGCGATGTAGCCATCCGGGCGCACCAGCAGTGCCGGGCCGGTGTCGGCCCGCTCGGCCTGGGGTAGCCGACCCGCGTCGACGACGGGCGCGCCGTTTTCGCGAATCAACACAAAGCCGGCTGTTCGTTGCAACTCAGCTATTCGCCCCTGCCGCAACGGGATCCGTGATGCCCGGGTGCCCACCAGAGACGCCTCGCCACTGCGGTGCGGATAGCGCAGGGTTGTCCCGGCGAAGCTGCCGGCGACCGCGTCACGCACCTGCGGAATCCGAAGTAGGCGTGGTGCCAATAGGTTTCGCATACCGCGGGCGATCCGCGGGTACAACGTGATGCCGCGGGCCATCAGACCGGATTGCAGCAGCACCCGTCGCGCGATTGGATGGCGTTCGTCATGGTAGGTGTCCAGCACGGCGTCATCGGCGCCGCCGAGCACGGCGTCGATCTTCCAGGCGAGGTTCGCCGCATCCTGAATGCCGGTGTTCATACCCTGCCCGCCCATTGGCGAGTGCACATGTGCGGCATCACCGGCCAGAAAGACCCGGCCATGGCGATACTGTTCGACTTGACGCTCGTCGCAATGGAATCGGGATCTCCAGCCCACCTCCAGCAGACCGGGGTCGGCGCCCATCGACCGCGCCAGGACGCCGGCAATTTCTGCGTATCCCGCGGGCGCGCTGTCGGGCAGCTGATTGTCACGGTCCCACACCATCGTGCGATACCACGCTCCGTCGGCGTCGCGGGCGTCGTAGGGTGCCAGGAACGCGAACACTTTTTGCGTGCTGCTCACCGTCAGGCCGCGCCCGGTCGGGCCGTGCGCCAGCTTCACGTCGGCGAGAACGATCGACGACAGAATCGTCCGTCCAGGAAAATCCGCGCCCACCAGCTTGCGCACCGTGCTGTGTGCCCCATCGGCAGCGATGAGATAGCGTGCGCGCCAACACGTTTCATCGACGCTACCATCGCCGTGCGACTGTGCGGTCACGGTGACCCCATCGGGATCGGCAGCCACGTCGACGACTTCGACACCGCGCCGCAGGTCGGCGCCCTGCACGGCGGCGTACTCGGCCAGCGCCCGGTCGATGTTGGTCTGCGGGGTGATCATCACGAATTGATAGGGCGAGTCCAGATGCGTGAGATCAATGCGGGCACCGCCGAAAAGTGTGACACCCGGGGCCCGGTGCGACCGGGCCAGCAGATCGTCGGCCAGCCCACGAGCATCGAGCACCTCGAGCGTGCGAGCCATGGTCGCGAATGCGCGGCTGGACGGGTTGATCGTGGGGCGGCGCTCCAGCACGGTGACCGAACGGCCCGCGCGGGCAAGGTCGCCGGCGGCGATCAGCCCCGTCGGTCCCGCGCCGACGATCACAACGTCGACGTGCGCAGTGGTCATCGTGCCACCGCCTGGGGGTGCGGATACCAGCGACGGATGTCGTCGGGGGTCGCGACGGCCGCGCGGTTGAAGACGAAACGACACCCCGGTTGGGTGAGGTGAGCGGCGTTGACGATCGATTCGAACAACAGTGTGTTGCTGGCAACCAGTCGCACACCGGCCCCGATGAGCACCGCGTCGTATCGCTTGGCCCGCAGCCACTGCCGCGCCTTGCCGGCCCCCGCCTCGCCGAACTCGATCAGGCAGTTGTCCACCTCATACCCGGCGGCGCGCAACGCGGCGACGTTGTCGTTGTTGGCGGCGCGCAGCTTGTCCTTTGACAGGCCGGCGAATTGAGCAAAATCCGGCGAGGAGTAGTCGATCACCTCGGGGTCGAGTCCGATTTGGATGGCTGTGACGGCCATGGCCGCACCCCCTCATACAGAGTTCAACAGTTGTTGAACTCAAACGGTAGACCCCCGCGGAGGAGGTGTCAACAGTTGTTGAATACACTGCGGGCATGCCGCCCAAGGCACGCGATGGAGAGGCCACCCGGTCGACGATTTTGCGTACCGCGCGGACACAATTCGGCAGCCACGGCTTCGAACGCACCACCATTCGTTCAGTGGCCGCGGCGGCCGGCGTGGACCCGGCGCTGGTCATGCACTACTTCGGCAGCAAGGCGGAGCTCTTCGCGGCGGCCTCGCGCTTCGACGTCACGTTTCCCGAGCTGTCCGGCGTGGCCCCCGACCGGGTGGCCGAGCTGGTGTTGCCGATGTTCATCGCTGTCTGGGGACCGCACGGCCCGATGCTGCCGATGTTGCGGGCGGCGGCAACCAACCGCACGGCCGCCGACGCGTTGCTCGCGGTGTTCGTCGACCAGGTGGCTCCGGCGCTGGCCGCCGTAGTCCCGGACCGGGCTCCTGAGCGGGCCGCCCTGGTCGGATCGCAGATCCTGGGCCTGGCGACGGCCCGCTACATCCTGGGCCTGCCGCCCCTGGTCGACATGGACGACGCCCGGCTCGTCGAGTGGCTGCGACCGGTGTTCGTGCATTACCTCACCGATCCGGCACCATGATGTGATGCATCCGTTCCGCAAAGCGGTCGAGGACCGCGATGAGGTAGCCATTCAGGCACTGCTGGCCGACAACGTGGTGTTCACCAGCCCGGTGGCGTTCAAGCCGTACGTCGGCAAGCCGATCACTGCGGCGATTCTGCGCGGCGTGCTGCGGATCTTCGAGGACTTCCGCTACGTCCGGGAGATCGCCGGCGCCGACGGCCGCGACCACGCCCTGGTCTTCGAGACCGTGGTGTCGGGCAAGAAAATCAACGGCTGCGATTTCCTGCACGTCGACGAGAACGGCCTGATCGACGACTTCATGGTCATGGTGCGTCCGCTCTCGGGGGCGACGGTGCTGTCCGAAGCGATGAGCGCGCAATTCGAGCGCATCCAGGCCGAGGCGGTGCAGCTGGCCGAGAAGTTCGCTCCGAAGTAAGCAACCAGCGACACCGGCACAAACGGCGCCCGCGGCGTGTTGGCTTGGGTATGTCGACGGTATGTCGACGGTATGTCGACCAGACACGGACGGAGGCGCTGGTGAAGATTCGCTTCGGGGTGAGCCTGGGGGCGGACAGCGCGCCCGACCAACTGTCAGCCATTGTCGATCATCTGGAGGCCAACGGCGTGGACTCCCTCTGGTTCTCCGAGCTCATCTACGCCCCCACGGTCGACCCCATTGTCGGCATGGCCTACGCCCTCGCCCGGACGACCCGCTTGAAGGTGGGCACTTCCGTGGCAGTGCTGCCGGGTCGTCATCCGGTGTTGGTGGCCAAACAGCTGGCGTCGTTGGCGGCCGTCGCGCCCAAACGGGTGCTACCGGTCTTCGGACTGCGTTCGGCGATACCCGCCGAGCGGGAGATCTTCCCGGTTCCCGACGGAGAGCGCGCGGCGGTGTTCGACGAATCGCTGCGCGTGTTGCGTGCGGCGCTGGTCGAAGATGTCGCCACCTACCATGGCCGCTACTTCAGCGTCAGCGGTGCGGTAATTACACCCAAACCCGCACCCCCACTGGATATTTGGCTGGGTGGCTCCGCGCCAGCGGCATTTCGACGCATCGGCGCGTTGGCGGATGGCTGGTTGGGTAGCTTCCTCACCCCGGCCGAGGCCCGCGCCGGGCGTCGGGCGATCGAGCAAGCCGCCGAGCAATCCGGCCGACAGATCGAGCCCGATCACTTCGGCATCTCGCTGGCCGTTGCCGAGGGCGAGTTGTCTGCGGAGCTGGTCGCCGCGGCCCGGCGACGTCGCCCCGACGTCGATCCCGCGGAGCTGATCGCCGCGGATTGGGATCGGCTGCACCGGCAGCTCGACGGTTACCTGGAGGCGGGATTGACGAAGTTCGTGATCCGGCCCGCCGGCGGCGCAGCGGTGGACGGCTTCATCGACCGGTTCGTCACCGAGCTGGCGGGCCGGCAGAACTGAATTCGGGATCGGCCCCGGCCCGCTTCACAAGCCCTTCAGGCTGCCAATCCCGAGCGAGGAGTCCGAGGGCTTGGGATCCGGTTGCGCCACCTCTTCGAGGTAGGCCTCGGGGTCACGGTCGACGATCTCGAGTCCTTTGGTGGTCGGGTGCTGGGCCATGAATTCCCGGTATTGCCGTCCGAGGGCCTCGCGCAGGCCGATCGGGGCGTTGCGCCGGAAGTCCGCCAGGCCTTCGCGTTCTTCCTCGCCCATGTGGTCGTCGTTGGCTTTACGGGTGCGGCCGACGGCCTGCCACCACAGTTCGGTCCCGATGCCGACCGTATTGGCGTCGCGCACGCCGTCGCGGATGTCATTGTGATCGCCGATGGCATCCAGCGTTTCGCCTTCGGGATCGTCGGAGCCGCGCCGGAGCAGTTGCGGGTAGAAGATCTTCTCCTCGATGTAGGCGTGCACATCGAGTTTGTCGGCAAGCGGACGCCACACCCGCTCGAGCGCCCGGATGTTGAGCGGTGTCTGGGCCTGCAGATCGTCCAGCCGGGCGAACTGTTCACGGAACCAGTCGTGGTCGGCGAGGATCAGCCTGGTGATGTCAGGCATTGCACCTCCCCGGCTCCTGCGCCCTGCGGTTCATCGTGTCCGACGCCGGCGGATACCGTCAACCCGCTGCCCGTGGCCTTCCACCAGACTGCCAGCGCCACGGCGATCAGTGCCGATGCCGCGGCGGCCGCGACGATGAACGCCCATCCTCGCCGGATCGCGGTCAAGTCGATCCCCGGTTGGTAGATCATCGTCAGGATCGCGGTGCCGAACACCGTCCCCAACTGGCGGGCGGTATTGGTCAGCGCCGAGCCTGCGCCCCACCGGTGTGCCGGCAGCACCAGGCCGCTGACCGCGGAGAGGCTGGGCATCACCAGCCCCACTCCGGCGCCGGTAAACAATTGGCCCGGAAGGAAATCCGTGAGGTAGTGCGGCTCGGGGCCGACCCGGAACAGCCAGATCACAATCCCGGCCGCGTAGAGCGTCGCCCCGGTCGCGGCGACCACAGCAACCCCGTATTTTCCGATCAGCCGGTGGGCGAACGTCAGCGAAACGAACACGACGACCACCGGACCGGGCGACAGGCACCAACCCGCGGCGGCCGGCGGCTTGCCCCACACCGACGTCAGCAGCATGACGTTGCCCAGCAGCATCGCGCCGAACGCCGCGGCGAACAGCAGCAGGGCCAGGCAGCTGGACCAGATCGGCACCACCCGCACGGCAGCCAGATCCAATGCCGGCGACGGATGGCGTAGCGAACGCCAAATGGTCAGGGCCAGAGCACACCCGGCGCCGACGAGCGCGACGACGACCCTGGGCACGCTGGTCACGGGCAGTTCGATCAGCACCCACACCAGTGCCCCGACACCCAGCACCAGGGCGAGTGCACCGAACAGATCCGGGACCCCGACGCCGCTGCCTGCCGTTCTGGCCAGCACGTAACGCCCGGCGACCAGCGCCAGCACTGCTACCGGCAGGTTGACGAAAAAGATCCAACGCCAAGAAAATTCGACGAGCCACCCGCCGACGGGCGGTCCCATTGCGGCTGCCATCGCGGCCACCGCAGACCAGGTGCTGACGGCGAGCGCGCGCCGCGAAGCGGGAACCGCAGCCAGCAGCAGCGCGAGCGAACTCGGCATCAGCATGGCCGCCCCGAACGCCTGAACGACACGGGACGCCAGCAACAGATCAAACGATTCCGCTACCCCGCAGGCGGCGGATCCGAGAGTGAAGACGGCCAAGCCGATTTGGAACACTCGGCGATGGCCGTAACGGTCGCCGAGGCGGCCGGCCGGAGTCAGGAACGCGGCGAACACCAGTGTGTAACCGTTGAGGATCCACGACATCGCGCCCAGGTCGGCGGTATGGAAGGCGCCGCGGATGTCCGGGAAGGCGATGTTGACGATGAACAGGTCCAGGCTGGCCAGGAAGGCCGCGGCGGAGACCACTATGACTGTCGCCGTCGCGCGGGCGTCCGATACCGGCGCCGTCGTTGCCAAGATTGCCTCACCGGGATGGTTGCTGATCGATCGACGAGCTCGGCCGCCGCCGACATCTAAGTATTGTCGACTATACCTGGGCGTACCGGCCCGCTGCTGTGAGAAGTGTCTCGGCCTAGGCTCGAGCCGTGCCCATCCCCTATGACGAGGCGCTGCGGGAACGGATCCGCGAGCACCTGGTCGGCCACGAACGCCGCGTCGTAACCGACCCGACCAAGCGGCACGCCGCCGTCGCGGTGGTGCTGGTCGATTCCGAGGTGGGTGAGGACCGGGTCGATCCGGTGTCGGTGGCCGACTGGAACGCCGGGCGGCCAATGCCGGCGACCCACTTGGACGGACGGATGGTCGACGTCTCCGGCGGTGCGGCATTTCTGCTGTGCCGCAGAGCTTCTCGTCTCACCTCGCACGCAGCGCAGTGGGCGCTTCCGGGTGGCCGCGTCGATCCCGGTGAGACGGCGACCGAAGCAGCGCTGCGTGAACTGCGCGAAGAGGTCGGTGTGGAGCTGCCCGCGGTGACCGTGCTCGGTCTGCTCGACGATTACCCGACCCGCTCGGGCTACGTGATCACCCCGGTGGTGCTGTGGGGCGGCGGGCGGCTCGATCTCCAGCCCGCCCCCGACGAGGTGGTGGCGGTGTACCGAGTCGGGTTACACCAGCTGCAACGCTCCGACTCGCCCCGGTTCATCACCATCGCGGAGAGTCCGCGACCGGTCGTGCAAATCCCATTGGGCAATGACCTCATCCACGCGCCCACCGGCGCCGTGCTGCTCCAGCTGCGTTGGCTGTGCCTGGAAGGCCGATCCGATCCCGTCGACCAACTCGAGCAGCCCGTCTTTGCCTGGAAGTAGTTACCCGACAGGCACTTGCGGCACTTCCCGGATCTGCTGCGCAATGAGCGGGCGACTGGGAATGCGCTGCCGAAGCACGGGAGCGACCTCGGACTGAAAGAGTTCAAAGCTGCGACGCTGCTGGCTGGACGACACCCCATCCGCATCGGCGGACAGGTGCATCACTTCGTGCCCGAGCTGCTCGTGGTACCGACCGACCTTGTCGATCACCTGCTCGGGACTGCCGACCAACGCCGAACTGCGCTCGAGGAAATCTTCGATCGACTCGAACACGACCGGCAGTCCGGCGCGGCGCGCAAACTGCAGACGCGCCTCGAACATCGGTCGATAAGTGTCGACCGCTTCCTGGGACTTGCGCGTGATGTAAAAGCCCGCAGTGCCGGCGCCGACCAGGGCGTCCTCGGGTCGACGACCGTAGAACTCCCAGCGCTGCCGATAGTGGCGCACCAGCTCGGCGTACGGCTCGACGGATTGGATGACGTTGGCGGAGAAGAGCGGATCACCGTGACGGGCCGCGAGGTCGACGGAATCTTTACTCGTCGCGCTGCCGTGCCATATCCGTATCCGCTTCTGCAGCGGTCGGGGGAGTGCTTTGACGTGGTCCAGTGGTGGGCGGAACCGCCCCGACCAGGTCACATCCTCACTCTCCCAGAGCAATCGGAACAGCTCGTAGCCCTCGCGGTTGCGCTCCCATTGGTCCTCGGTCGTCACGTTGAACAGCTGAGCCTGTGCCGCGCCGTTGCCCTTGCCGATGATCAACTCGAGACGGCCGCCCGAGAGGTTGTCGAGAGTCGAATAATCCTCGAACGCGCGGACCGGATCCAGCAGGCTCAACGTCGTAACGCCGGTGAACAGACTGATTTTCGAGGTGCGCGCGGCGATGTTGCTCAGTACCACCGGCGGCGACGACGAGATGAACGGATCCTCATGGCGCTCGCCGACGGCAAAGCCGTCGAAACCCAACTCCTCGGCAAGCACCGCCTTGTCCAGCACATCGCGCAGCCGGTCCGCCGTGCTCTTCCGCTCACCCGACACCGGATCCGGGACATGGGTGATCAGCGTGATCAACAAAAACTTCATCCGAGATCCTCACCGGTGGGCGACTGTCCGAACGGATGCCGGCCGCTGCTGCCGCTTCTCCATGGCGCCGGCAGCCGCGACTGTACTCGCACTGCGCCGCAATAGCGCTCGCTCGTCCGCACGCCGGCCTCCCCTGCGCCGAGAAGTCTTACCCCAAGCCAACCAAGGCACCGTCCGCCGCATTCCCGCGCCCTGATCCGGCGGGCCCCGGCCGCCGCCCGCCTTTGCCGCACCATGCCCGTTCGCCGAACGATGCCGGCGGATTCGCTTGCAAAGCGGCTGATTTCGCCGCGACCCGTCTGCCTCGCGGCCGCGGTAGCCAGCTGCGTTCCGCGTGTACAGTTTTCGTCAGTTGCCCGAACTTCGTTTCTAGCCCGGCAGGGCGCGGTGCCTCGGGTTTCTTACTCGACGAGGGAGGACGCATGTCCCGAACAGCCGGTGACACCTGGGACATCGTGACGAGCGTCGGGCTTACCGCGCTGAGTGTCTGCGCCGGGCGTGCCCTGGATGCCGCGCTGCAGCCGCCATTGGCGAACGACGAGTTCGCGGCGGGCTTTGTCGCCGCGGCGGGCGAGCCGACTCTCGCAGCCGCCGTTGCCACCAACGATGTGGACAGCGCGGCAGGGTTCAATGCGCGGTGGGTGGGGGTACGCACCCGATTCTTCGACGATTTTTTTACGCAGGCAGTGCAATCCGGGACACGTCAGGCCGTCATCCTGGCGGCGGGTCTGGATTCTCGCGCCTACCGGCTGCGGTGGCCGGCCGACTACACGGTGTACGAAGTCGACCGGCCGCAAGTCCTGGAGTTCAAG
Organism: Mycobacterium simiae; assembly: GCF_010727605.1. NCBI lineage: Bacteria > Bacillati > Actinomycetota > Actinomycetes > Mycobacteriales > Mycobacteriaceae > Mycobacterium > Mycobacterium simiae. The sequence continues at coordinate 2,520,484 of NZ_AP022568.1, read as the reverse complement.
CAGCGGGTTCTCGACGAGCGGGGCGTCACCGCCCTGACCCAGCGAACGGTCGTCGCGACCGACCTGCGCGAGGACTGGGCGGCAGCTCTTCTCGCGGCGGGCTTCGACCCGCGATTACCAACGGCGTGGGCACTGGAAGGACTGCTGCCGTATTTGCCCGGTCCCGCTCAGGACGCGCTGTTCGAAAAGCTGCACGAACTCTCGGCGGTCGGTAGTCACGTCGCCACCGAGTTGGGGCCGGAGCCGGGTGAGGTGAAGGAATTCGCCGAGGGCGCCGCCACGATCAGGCAGCTCGCCGCGCTGCCCCCAGTCGCCGAGCTGTGGTACGACGACCCGCGGGTGGACACCAAGAGCTGGCTGGCCGACCGGGGTTGGACGGTCACCGGAGTCGACCTGATGGCCAAGGCGGCGCATGAATACGGGCGGGAATTGCACGGACTGCCGCCGATCTTCGAGCGCCTGCTGCGGGACAAATTCTTCACCGCCGTCCGCACCCGCTGAGCCGGCGCCGATCGCATTGCCCTAGCCAGACGGCTAGGGCGACGGCAAGATACTGGGCAACCGTGCCGCCGAGCGATTCAGGAGTGCCGCATGACGACGTACGCGTTCGACCCGGAAATCGGCGCGGTGGTTCCGTACTTGCCCGACCTCCCGGGCGGCGACCCGGTGGCCATCCGAGCCTCGTTGTCGGACATGGTCGCCCAGTTTCCGCCACCGGACACCACCGGAGTGCGGATCGAGAATCGGCAAATACCGGGTCGCAGCGGCGATCCCGAGGTTCCCATTCGCATCTACCGACCCGAGCAGCGCAGCGCCCCGGCGGGGGTTTACCACCTGCATGGGGGCGGGTTCATCGCCGGCGACCTGGAGACCGAACATGCCTTCAATGTCGAATTGAGCCGGCAACTCGGCATCGTCGTGGTTTCCGTCAATTACCGGCTAGCGCCCGAAACTCCATACCCCGGCGGGCTGGAGGACGTCTACGCCGGGCTGGTTTGGACGGCGGCCCACGCGGACGAACTGGGCATCGACCCGCAACGCATCGCCATCCAGGGCACCAGCGCCGGCGGGGGACTGGGTGCGGCGCTGGCGCTGCTGGCGCGCGATCGGGGCGGACCGCACATCGCGTTTCAGTTTCTCTCGGTCCCCGAACTCGACGATCGGCTCACTACGGCCAGCATGACCGACTTCGTCGATACACCGCTGTGGAGCCGGCCCCGAGCGGTCGTCAGTTGGGACTGTTATCTGGGTCCCGGTCGGGCCGGCACCGCGGATGTGCCGATCTACGCCGCACCCGCTCGAGCCACCGATCTAGCGGGCCTGCCACCGGCGTACGTGTCGGTCATGCATTTCGACCCACTGCGCGACGAAGGCGTCGCCTACGCGCTCGCCATGCTCGCCGCCGGCGTCAGCGTCGAACTACATTTGTTTCCAGGCACTTTCCACGGCTCGGCGGTGATTCAGGACGCCGCGATCTCGAAGCGAGAGCAGGCCGAGAAGCTGGCGGTGCTGCGTCAAGCACTCGCGTTATAGCGTTCGCGGGTCGGCGGGATCAGTTGCGCCGGTGGGGGTCTCGTTGCAGTCGCATGGCCCGACCGGCGGCCGCCGCAAGTGCCAGCACCGCTAGCACCGCCAGAATGATGGCGTCACGGCGGGCGGACCCGACGGTGCTCAACAGCATCGGCAGCCCGAAACCGAGGTAGCTCACCGTGTAGAAGGCTCCGGTCAAGGCGCCGCGCAGGCGTTGCGGCGCAGCGGCTTCCAAGTCGATTAAGCCTTCGCGTAACAGCAGGCCCGACGCGCACCCGAGAATCACCTGCAACGGCAGCGCAACCGCCAGCGACATCGTCGGCAACGCCACCGCGGTCGCCGAGTAACCGATCGCGGCCAATACGGCACCGACGACGCCGGTGCGCGGCCCCCACCGGCGGGCGCGGGCAACCAGCTGAATTGCACCACTGACGCCGTTAGCAATCAGCGCGGCGCTGCCGGCGGCGAGCGGGGCGGCGAGTCCGGTATGCACGTGCGCAGGAATCGTGACGAAGGCAAGCGTCACCGACGAAAAGACCCACGGCGCCAGCGGTAGCGCCCAACTCAATGCCTGGCCGATCCCCCTTCGCTCTGCGACCGGCTCCACGCGGGGCCGCGTAGCTACCGTCACCACGGGTGAGCGGTACGCCGCCACCACGGCGGCGATGGTTGCCAGAATGATCAGCACGGCGGCGATCACAAAGGACTGCCACAATCCCGACTGCCCTGCCGATGCAACCAGCCCGGCAACGAAAGGGCCGACCGCGAAACCGGTCGTCAGGAGCGCCCCCGCGATGCCCGCGCCCGCCGGCCCTCTCATGTCCGATGCCCACGCGGTACACGAGCTGATCACCAGTCCCACACCGGCACCCACCACCAGTCGGCCAGCGAGCAGAACGTCGGCATGCTGCGAGACCAACATTGCGACCGTGCCGGCCAGCGACGTGATCGACCCCGCCCATGCCACCGATTGCCGGCTCAGCAGATCGGAGGCACGCCCGCCGACGATCAGCCCGGGTAGCAGTCCGACGGCATAGATCGCGAAGATCGCGTCGAGCGTGGAGCGACCGAGATGCTCGCGAGCACTGATGACGGGAATCAGCCCGACGAAGTGATTGGCCACCCACCCCGTCGCCAGGAGGACCGCCAGCACCGAGCCGAACAGCAGCCCGGATCCATCGCGCCCGTCACCTCCGTGCGGTGTGATCGGTCCCGGGTCCACTCCATGGACCACTGCCACATTGGCCTTGCACACTGCTTTCCTCCCCATGTTCGCACCCGTCTTTGCGCGCCTGAACGTACGAACTGCAAGTTGCGGTGATATCGGCCACTTCCGCGAGCTTCCGTTCTGCGTGCAGAGCGGCGCGGATCAATCGCTTATTCCCGTATGGGATACAACATCGATTGTCAGATCGAGTCTGCCCAGTCGGAGCGGATTTGAATCATGACCGAGACAAAGCTAGTGGCTCGCCGACGCGGTTTCCAGGCCTCCCCGGGTGCAGCCGACCAACCCGGCGCCGGCTCGGGTGTCTGTGGGTGACGTCGACCGCACCCGCGGAACGCGCCCCGTGCGCCACGGCGTCGACGTCGGGTACTTGCTGATCGACAGCCAAAACACCTGTCGCAGCGAGGTCATGCAGCTGGCTATCGGGCTGTTCGCCGGGCCGGACAAGCCCAGCGACGTGATACTGGGCGCTGTCCAGCGGCGGCTGCCGCGCCGGCGGGAGCGCCGCCGCTATTTGCCTGGACGCAGCACGGGCGTCACCAATTTGCCTGTGCTCAAATAGCTCTCGAGATTGCGAATTGCCAGCAACGCCATCGCCCGGCGGGTGCGGGCCGTGGCGCTGCCGATGTGCGGGAACAACACCACATTGTCCAAATCGAACAGCGCCTCCGGCACCCGGGGTTCGTCGGCGAACACGTCTAGTCCGGCTCCGCCCAGACCACCGCCGGCAACCAACTCCACCAGTGCATCCTGATCCACCACGCTGCCGCGTGCGATGTTGATCAGGTACCCCTCGGGCCCCAATGCCTCCAGCACTCGGCGATTGACCAGGTGGCGCGTGGCGGCATCGCCGGAGGTGGCAACGACCAGCACATCGACCGACTCGGCCAACTCGAGCGGTGACTCCGCGTAGCGATAAGGCACGCCGTCGATCCGGTGTCGGTTGTGATAGGCGATGGCACAGTCGAATCCGAGCAACCGCGTTGCGATCGCTGAACCGATACGGCCCAATCCCAGGATGCCGACCTGAAGGCCACTGACATCTCTGGCATACCCGAATGGCCCCTCCCGCGCCCAACGACCCGCGCGCACGTAGCGATCGGCGGCCCCGAAACGGCGCAACGTCATCAGGATCAGTCCCAGCGCGGTGTCGGCGACGGTGTCCGACAAGACATCCGGGGTGTTGCTCACGCCGATACCCCGGCGCCGCGCGGCCTGCAGATCGATCCGATCTACTCCGGCCCCGTTGTTGACGATGGCCTGTAGATTTGGCAGAGCGGCTATCGTGTGGGCGTCGACACCGCCCAGGCCCGAGGTCACCACGACACGAAATTGTTCGCCTCGCGCGGCGAGAAACTCCGCCTGTTCCGGACCCGCTGGGAGCGAGGGGATTTCGTACCGTGCCGACAGTTCCTGCTCAAAGGTGGGTTCGAAGATGCCGATCCGCAACACGTCGTCTGCCTTCTTGGCCGTCATCCGTGCATTATCTCCCGCCGTCACCGAGCCCGGGAAAACGTGAGCTCCGCAGCGACGCGCCGTTGTCGTAATAGCCTCACTATGCCGCCACGCACGGCGCTTGGCCGCACAATAGCGCGATGCGGGCAGTGTGGGAGATCTGGAAGACCGGCGTGTATGTCGGACTGCTAGCGGTGCTGGTGGGCTGCGCCGCAGTGAACCATCGTGGCGCAACGGCATCCGGTGGCGGTGACTTCGCCGGCCCGATCGACATCGGCAACGGACGGCACATGTACCTCGAATGTCACGGAAGAGGTTCGCCGACAGTCATTTTGGACTCGGGCTATCACAATTCGTCGGATCCCTGGGGCCAGTCCGACGCGGCCGCCCCGGCGGTGGGGCCCGCGGTGCTGCCTGCGCTGGCCGACGAACATCGCGTCTGCGCCTACGACCGGCCCGGCACGCTGCGCTATCCCGACCCGCCCAGCATTACCGACCGCAGTTCGCCGGTTCCGATGCCACGTAGCGCGCGGGACGTGGTCGAAGACCTGCATGCGTTGCTGGCCGCCGCCCATATCCCCGGTCCGTATGTCCTGGCCGGACATTCGTTGGGCGGGCTGTTCGTCCGCCTTTATGCGCAGACCTACCCCGAGCAGGTGAAGGGTGTGGTGTTCGTGGATGCTTTCGGCGCCGAGATACCCGGCCTGCTGGGATCGGCGTGGCCGATCTACCGCCAGCAATTGGATGAACCGTTGCCGCAGTTCGCGGCTGCGCCCACGTTCGAGGTGATCGATATCGACAAGAGCGTCGCACAGATTGCCGCGGCACCGCCGTTCCCGCCGGTTCCGACCGTGGTGTTGACCAGGACCGAACCGTTCGCGGTTCCCGGCACCGTGTCGGCCGAACAGAGTGCGCAATTGGAAGATGCCTGGCGGGGCGGCACGGCGGCGCTGATCGGGCTGCGGCCGCAGACACCGCACCTGATCGCGACGGGCAGTGATCACTTCATCCAAATTCACCAGCCCGACCTGGTCGTGGCCGGGGTGCGGCTGGTGATGCAGCGCTGTGCCCCCTGACGTATCCGGGTCACGGGCCAGTGTCAAATCAGGTCCGGCGGGGAAAGCGAGGTCAGAAGAACGTCCCGGCGTAGGGTGCGTCGGGCGCCGCAAACAGTCGATCGGCCACGGCCACCGCGTGCTGATCGTCGGTCCGGGCCAGCCCGGCCAGGGCGAGACTGCGCCAGGTCGTGCCACCGAGCAGCACGGCGCCCAGGCCCTCGATGCCGACGTGCAGATCGGCCCGGTGGGTGGTCGGCTGGGCGCCGTCATCGCTGATCGCGAAGGTTGCCGAATTCCCGGGCAGCAGCGGGTCGTTGACGGCGATCGTGACGGCCCCGCCGCCAGAGTAGCTGCGTGCCGCCAGCGCACGCTCGGCATCGACGACACGTAGCCAGGTTTCGTCGAGCATGGCGGTCACCGTGACCGCACGGCGGTCGACCAGCAACGACGGCAGCGGATCGTCGACGGGCAGCATCCAAAACCTCACCCGGTCAATGAGATCCAGGCCGAGCAGGAACCGCAGCAGACCGAGGTACGCATCGGTGGAGGGGGCGAAGAAGTCCTCGACGACGATGGTGCGCTGGTTGCTGACGAACCACCTCTCGGTGTCGACGGGGCGGTAACGGACGAATCCTGATTCGGCCCCCGGGGCGCCGTGCACCGCGACATACCAAGCGCCCGAGGATGATTCGGTGCGTAGCCGGACACCCTCCCACCAGACACCGGGGCGAGCGATGGTGCCGGGCCGGGACGGGCGATGCGTGTCATAGATGCGCGGCAGGCTGTCCCAAGCTTCGGCGGCCGGCAGTAACCGGACCGGACCGCCCGAACCGACGCCGGGGCGAAATGTTGCCCGCGCCGTCTGAATCTCAACGCTCTGCGCCGAACTGGCCACACCGTACCCGTATCGCTCGTAGATCGTGGCCTCCGATGCCCGCAACGACGCCACTACCTCACCGCGTGCCGCGATGTCGTCGAGCTGATGGCGGATCAGGCCGGTGGCGACTCCTCTGCGGGTGAACGTCGGCAACACACCGATATGTGTGACGGCGGCGTGGTCCACCACGGCGCCGCCGGGCAGGGTCATCGTGCTCGTCGCCGCGTCCGCGGTGCCGGCCAGTTGTCCGTCGACGAATGCGCCGACGGTACGGCCCGGATCGAGCAGTTTGGTGATTTGCCCGGGCGGCAGATCCGATATGGGCGGGAAACCCACCATCGCGGCGCGAAACACGTTGGCCGCGGCCAGAAGCTCTTCTTCGCCGTCGAGAACCCGGATCTCGGTCGTCATCGGGCAATCATGACGCGCGCAGCACGGCTGGCAACGATCGCCCCGCACGGGAGTGGCAAGGCACCGGTCGGACCCGTGGAGCCAATTTGTTCTCCGGCTGTCCGACCCCTAGCTTGGCGATTGATGGCTCCGAAATTTTTCTGGTTTCTGCCGACCACCGGCGACAGCCGCTCGATCGTCGGCGGGTCACATGCTTCGTCGAATCGCGATCTGCCGGACGGGTATCGCGCGCCGAGCCGGCGCTACCTTGCCGAGGTCGCTCGCGCGGCCGACCGGCTCGGTTACGAAGGCGTGCTGACGCCGACCGGGACTTGGTGTGAGGACGCATGGCTGACCTCGGCCGCATTGCTGGCCGAGACCGAGAAGCTGAAGTTTCTCGTCGCGTTTCGTCCCGGGTTGGTGCCGCCGACGCTGGCCGCGCAGCAGACCGCGACGTTGCAACGATTTTCCGAGGGCCGGGTGTTGCTCAACGTCGTCAGTGGTAGCGACGATGCCGAGCAACGCCGTTTCGGCGACTACCTCGGTCATGACGAGCGTTATGCACGCACGGCCGAATTCCTCCAGGTCGTCACCTCGGTGTGGACGCAGGAATCGGTCAACTTCGCCGGCAAGTACTACACCGTCGAGGATGCTCGGGTGTCGGCCCCGCCGGATCCCCTGCCCGGGATTTATTTTGGCGGCTCCTCCGCCGCCGCCCTGCCGATCGCGGGTCAATTCGCGGATGTTTATCTGACCTGGGGCGAGCCGCCGCAGGCCGCCGCGGCCAAGATCGACAAGGTCAGGATGGAAGCCGCCGCGCACGGCCGCAACATCCGGTTCGGGATTCGCCTGCACACCATCAGCCGCGACACCTCCGCCGCGGCCTGGGCCGTCGCCAACGACTTGCTCGACGACCTGACCGCAGAGCAAATCGCCAAAGCCACGGCGCTGCACGCCAAATCCGAATCCGAGGGCCAGCGGCGAATGACGGCGCTGCACGGCGGCCGCCTCGACAAGCTGGAGATCTACCCGAATTTGTGGGCCGGAGTCGGCCTGGTCCGCGGTGGTGCCGGGACCGCGCTGGTGGGCAGTCATCGAGAAGTTGCCAACCTGATCCGCGAATATCACGCGGTGGGCTTCGACGAATTCATCCTCTCCGGCTACCCGCATCTAGAGGAGGCGTACTGGTTCGCCGAGGGTGTGCTGCCCCTGCTGGCCGAAGACGATCTCCGCCGCGCTTCGGCGTAGCGGGAACACGCCCGCCGGGTCGCCGGCCACCAGTTGCGATCCGCATGATTTCAACACCGCCGCTGCGTAACGGGCGGATACAGCGCTCGCGGTCCCCGGCGCGATCCCGTCGCGCTGGCTACAGTTGGGTTGCGTAGCAGCGACAAGCCGAAACAGCGGGAGGCACCGATGCGGATTGCCCTGTGTTGTCGGCCGCCGGCACGTCTTGCGTGCGCGGCGGCCAGCTAGCACCAACGGACGACCCCGCCGGGGAATCCGGTCGCATCGATTACGAGAGCGGTTCTGCCGATGCCCGATTCGTCGAGTCTCATCCACCTTGCCGTGGCGTTGAACGGTGCCGGCTGGCACCCCGCGGCGTGGCGAGAGGACGACGCCCGTCCCGACGACCTGTTCAGCGCGGGCTACTGGGCCGACCTGGTCGAAGAAGCCGAACGCGCAGCGCTGGACTTCGTGACGATCGAAGATGCGCTGACACTGCAGTCCGACGACCCTGTCGAGCCCGACGACCGCACCGACCGGGTCCGTGGTCTGCTCGACGCGGTGCTCATTGCCTCCCGAATCGCGCCGCGCACCAAGGGAATCGGGCTCATACCGACGGCGATCGTGACCCACACCGAGCCGTTCCACGTGTCGAAGTCGATCGCGACTTTGGACTATGTCAGCACCGGACGGGCCGGAGTCAGAATCCAGGTCTCGGGCCGCCAGGACGTGGCCGCAAATTTCGGGCGCCGCACGCTGCGCCACCTGACCGCCGGTGCGGTCGACGATCCCGCGGCAGCCCGGCAAATCGGCGAGTTGCTCGCCGAGGCAGCCGATTATGTCGAAGTAATGCGCCGGCTGTGGGACAGCTGGGAGGACGACGCCGAAATCCGGGACGTCAGCACCGGACGGTTCATCGACCGGAACAAGCTGCACTACATCGACTTTGCGGGCCGATGGTTCTCGGTCAAGGGCCCCTCGATCACGCCGCGTCCACCCCAGGGTCAGCCGATCGTCGCCGCACTGGGGCACGGCACCGCGTCCTATCAACTCATCGCCGACGGCGCCGACGTCGGCTTCGTCACGCCGCACACCGCGGCGCAGGCGATCGACATCACCGCCGAGATCGGCGCGCTGCAGCGGGGTCCCCGGGCTGACCCAGTACACGTCTTCGCGGATCTGTTGGTGTTCCTCGACGATTCTGCCGCAACGGCGCAGGCTCGGCGCAGCCGACTCGACGCCCGCGCCGGTGGTGAATACCACAGTGATGCCGAGACTTTCGTCGGGACGCCGGCGCAACTGGCGGAGTTGTTGACGGAGTGGCACGCGGCCGGACTCTCGGGGTTCCGGCTACGCCCCGCCGCGCTGCCGCATGACCTCATCCAGATCACCGAGGTGCTGATACCGGACTTGCGTCGACGGGGGCGGTTCCGGGACGGCTACGGCGCCAGCACACTTCGCGGGCTGCTCGGATTGCCCCGGCCCGCCAACCGCTACGCGACCGCCTGAGACAGCCGAGGACCTTCGAATGACCGAGCCCATCAAGCAAATCCACCTCGCGGCGCATTTCCCGGGTGTCAACAACACAACGGTGTGGAGTGACCCGGCGGCCGGAAGTCACATCGAGTTCAGCTCGTTCGCGCAGTTCGCGCAGACCGCGGAGCGCGGCAAGTTCGATTTCTTGTTCCTCGCCGAGGGGCTGCGGCTGCGGGAACAGAACGGCCAGATTTACGACCTCGACGTGGTGGGGCGTCCCGACACCTTCACTATCCTTGCCGCACTCGCCGCGGTGACCGACCGGCTCGGGCTGACCGGCACCATCAACACGACCTTCAACGAGCCCTACGAGGTGGCGCGGCAATTCGCGTCCCTGGACCATCTCTCCGCCGGCCGTGCCGCCTGGAATGTCGTCACCTCGTGGGATGCCTTTACCGGCGAGAACTTCCGGCGCGGCGGCTTCTTAGCGGAAGACCAACGATACGAGCGGGCCAAGACGTTTCTGCAGACCGCCAACGAACTCTTCGACTCCTGGCGCGGCGACGAGATCGAGGCGAACAAGCGGACCGGCGTCTTCCTGTCCGACCCGCAGGCCGGCGCGTTCGCCCACAAAGATGGGCACTTCGACATTCGGGGCCGATTCAACGTTCCGCGCAGTCCCCAGGGCCGGCCGGTGATCTTTCAGGCCGGCGATTCCGAACAGGGTCGCGAGTTCGCCGCGGCCGCCGCGGACGCGATCTTTTCCAGGCATAGCACTCTGGGTGCCGGACAAGCGTTTTACGAAGACGTCAAGGGGCGGCTCGCCCGCTACGGTCGCCGGCGTGCGGACTTGCTGATCCTGCCCGCCGCGACCTTTGTGATCGGTGACACCGACACCGAGGCCGCCGACATCGCCTACGAGGTGCGTCTTGCCCAGGTGTCGCCGCAAACCGCGATCAAGTTCCTCGAACAACTCTGGAATCGGGACCTCTCCGACCATGACCCGGACGGGCCGTTACCCGCGGTCGATCCGGTGGTCGGCGAGAACACCATCTCGCGCGGACGGGCCAGCGTCCGCATGTTCGGCGACCCGATCGCGATCGCCAACGAGTGGCGAGCCAAGGCCGAGGCGGAGAACCTGACCACGCGCGAGCTCATCGTCGAGGTGACCGGGCGCCAGTCATTCATCGGGTCAGCGCAGACCGTCGCCGCGACGATCAATGATTTCGTGCAGGCTGATGCCAGCGACGGATTCATCCTCGTCCCGCACATCACGCCCGGCGGACTCGATCCGTTCGTCGACCGGGTGGTACCGCTGCTTCAGGAGCGGGGCGTGTTCCGCGCCGACTACACCGGCACCACGCTGCGCGAGCACCTGGGCCTCGCCCCGCTGCCGCTTCCGGACCGATCCGGGACTTCGAATGCCTCGACCGGGGTGGCCTCATGACACGCAACCCGCCCGCCCGCGCGCGATGACGACGCAACTGGGGGTCCTCGACCTGGTGCCGATCTCGTCGGGATCGACTGCGGCTCAGGCGTTGCGCAACAGCATCGACCTTGCCCAGAACGCCGAACGTCTTGGCTACGTTCGGTATTGGTTCGCCGAACACCATCTCAACCCCGGCGTCGCCGGTACCTCTCCCGCCGTGCTGTTGGCGCTGACCGCTGCCGAAACCACGACGATCAGGCTTGGTTCGGGGGCGGTGCAGATGGGACACCGCACCGCGTTGGCCACGGTGGAGGAATTCGGATTGCTCGATGCGGCCCACCCCGGACGGTTCGACCTCGGTCTGGGGCGCTCCAACGGTAAGCCGCGCGAGCCGAGATCCGCCGCGCCGGCCGCGTCGCGCCCGGTGAGCAACGGGCGCACCGCAAATGGATTGCTGATACCCGCCCCGTTCGATCCGAGGCCGCTGCTGAAGTCGCCGCGCTTCGCGCTGCAGCAGGCCTTGCTGCAGTTGCCGGGAGCGGAGTCCCAGGATTACACCGAGCAGGTCGACGACATTCTGGCATTGGTCGCCGATACCTACTCCGCCGACGGCGAAGAGGCGCGGGTGGTACCCGGTGGAGGTGCCGACCTGCAGGTGTGGATTCTGGGCAGCAGCGGCGGCGAGAGCGCCGCCGTCGCCGGGCGCCGAGGTCTGCGATTCGCCGCAAACTACCACGTCGCCCCTGCGGCCGTCCTGGAAGCGGTCGACGCTTATCGCGCCGCGTTTCGGCCCTCCGCCGAGCTCGACCGGCCCTACGTCGCGGTGTCGGCGGATGTCGTCGTCGCCGACGACGACGCCACCGCTGGTGAACTGGCGGCCGGATACGGGCTGTGGGTGCACAGCATTCGCACCGGTGCCGGTGCGATCCCGTTCCCGACCCCGGACGAGGCGCGGGCGCACCGCTGGACCGCCGCCGAACGCGAACTGGTCGCGGATCGAGTCGACACGCAATTCATCGGTTCCCCGGTGCACGTCGCCGATCAGCTGGAGCGGCTGCGCGACGCAACCCAGGCCGACGAACTGATCGTGACCACAATTACGCACGATCACCGGGACAGGGTGCGGTCCTATCGGCTGCTGGCCGAAGAGTGGGCGCGGCGATGAGTCTGCGCGGCGCGCTCGGCGGACAGCACCGGCAGTAGCAGCAGCGCTGCCGCCACCCACGACACCGCCGGCAGCCAGGGTAAGGCGGACGCCACCGCGGGGACTCGATCCCCGTGCGCGGTCACCAGCGCGATGCGCGCCATCGTCGCGACCGCGAACATTGAGAAGAGGCCTCCGGCTGCGGTGCCCGCCCTGCCGCGGCGGCCGATCGCCAACGCCGCAACCACTGCGCCCACCATCACGCAACCCCAGGAGGCGCCGCAGATGAACTGGGCGATCGCGAGCAAGACCACATTGGTGGCTAGGGCCGCGGCACCGGCGGCGCCGGCGGCCAGCACAGCTGCCGCCAGCGTCACACGGGCGCCGCCGACGTGGACGACCAGCTGGGAGGCGGCCGGCGTGCACAACGCGAAGCCGATCCAGAACACCAACAGCAGGCTCAGATGTTGGCCCGGACCGGCGAACTTGGCGAACAACACCGGCGAGTTGACCGAGTTGTGCAATTGAAACCCGGTTTGCGCCAACAGCATCGCCGCCAAAAACACGATCAGCAGGCGCGCAGAGAACTCGGTGCGCTCGGGCTCGGGTGGCGCCGAATAAGCGAGCGTCTTTTCGGCCCAGACAATTGACAGGGTCACGGCCAAGACGGCGGTAGCCGACGCGGCGAAGAGGATCCGCGGATCGTAGGCCGCGATGCTTTCGGTGAGCAACGGCGTCGAGGCGGTGGCCAGCCCCCCGCCGGCCACGAACAGCGAGGACAGCCAGGGTTGCCGACCGGCCGGTGCATAGCGGCCGAGCAGCGTCAGCGGTGGCGCGCGCAGGGCGGATGAAGTGATAGCCCACACGACGATCAGTGCGACGAATAGCAGTGCGCTGCAACGTGATACGAGGGGAAGTAGCAAAAAGGCCAGCGTCGAGATCGCCGTCAGTGCCGCGACGATCCTGCCGACCCGCCCGATCACCCGGGCCACGCGGTCGGTCGCCGCACCGGCCACGCCGTCGCACACGGCGAAGATGAGTTGGTCGAATACCAATAGCCATCCGACCACGCCGGGCTTGATTCCGGCTTGTGTTGCCAGGCGGGGGAGGTAGATGACGTATTCCACCCAGGCCAGCCCCAAGACGAGCTGGAGCAATCCGAAATAGAGCCCGACTCTGGTCGATACGACGCGGGGCATGCTCGTCCTTTCTGACGCGGATACCTGCACGAAGGAATACGGAGCGGGCGTGCCGGAGTATTCGGGGCGAGACGGTTTACGTCGTCAGAACAGACAGAAAGCGAAGTTGCGGTCGGCGGTAGCTCTTCGCGCTCGCGGCGCGCACGGAATCCGGCTGGCGCGCATCCCTATCCGAGGGTCTTGATGCCCGCCGCGGCGATCGTGAATCCGTGGCCCGAGGACACAGTGCAGGTGACTCCGTCGGGCTTGGACATGCAGCTGAACGGGCCGAGACCGGCGGTTTGGTCATAGGCCAGGGTGGGTGTGCCTTCCCCCGCGTTACCCAGGCAGGAGACACCCGTGCAGCTGGTGACCACTCCGGCTGCGGACAGCCGCACCGACTGCGGCGGATCATTGGTCTGGCAGTAGGCCTCGTCGCCCATCGCGGGCTCACGCTGGTAGTCGATCTCGCAGCTGATGTTGCGGGACGGAGACAGGAACGCACACATCGAGGCGGTGCAGGCCGGGTTGTCCGCCACCGCCGCCGGCTCGGTGGTCAAGCCGGCGGTCCAGCACCCTGCCACGATGATCCCGGTTGCCGCGACGAGCGCACCCTTCATGTGCTCAAACTAGCGGATGGGCAGCCCGGTCAGGGCCCGCGAGATCACCAGGCGCTGAATCTCGCTGGTTCCCTCGAAAATGGTGAAGATCTTCGCGTCGCGGTGCATCCGCTCGACCGGGTAGTCCCGCGTGTAGCCGTTGCCGCCGAGGATCTGGATGGCCTCGTCGGTGACGTAAACCGCGGCCTCGCTGGCCACCAGCTTGGCCATCGAGCCCTCGGCGGAGTCAAAGTTCTGGTTGTTGCGGGCCATCCACCCGGCCCGCCACACCAGCAGGCGGGCCGAGTCGACCCGGCTCTTCATGTCGGCCAGCTTGAACGCCACCGCCTGGAACTCACCGATCTTGCGGCCGAATTGCTCACGCTGGCAGGCGTAGTCGAGCGCGTACTCGTACGCGGCGCGGGCCACCCCGACGGCCATCGCGCCGACGGTGGGCCGGGTCCGCTCGAACGTTTTCATCGCGGCTTGCCCACCGGTCGACGCGCCGGACTTGACCCGGGCGATGCGGGACTCGAACTTCTCCCGGCCGCCGAGAATGCAGTCTTCGGGCAACCGGACATTGTCGAGGACCACCTCGGCGGTGTGCGAAGCCCGGATTCCGTGCTTCTTGAATTTCTGGCCCTGGCTCAACCCCTTGGTTGCGGGCGGGATGACGAAGGATGCCTGACCACGGGCGCCGAGTTCGGGATACACCGACGCGACCACGATGTGCACGTTGGCGATACCCCCATTGGTCGCCCAGGTCTTGGTGCCGTTGAGCACCCATTCACGGCTCGCCTCGTCGTAGCGGGCCCTGGTGCGGATAGCGCCGACGTCCGACCCCGCGTCGGGTTCCGACGAACAGAACGCGCCGAGCTTGGGATCGCCGGTGGTGCCGAACATCTCGGGCAGCCAACGGCCCAGCTGTTCGGGAGTTCCGTTGCCCGCCAGCGCCGCCGCGGCCAGCCCGGTGCCCATGATGGAAAGGGCGATTCCGGCGTCGCCCCAGAACATCTCCTCGAACGCGGTGAGAAAGCCCAGCCCGGTCGGCTCGGCGGCCTGCTGCGCGAAAAAGTCCGGGGAGTAGAGACCGACCTTCGCGGCCTCCTGAATAACCGGCCATGGGGTCTCTTCGCGTTCATCCCATTCGGCCGCGGCGGGACGGATCGTCTCGGCGGCGAACTGGTGCACCCAGTCGCGTACCGCGATTACGTCGTCGCTCAATTGCAGGGAGAAAGTCACCGTTGGCTCCTAAAGTCCGGTTCGGTCAGTGTTTTCGGGGTTTGGTGTGTTGCGCGAGGACGCTGACCGTCTGGTCGACCCACGCCTCGAAGTACCGGTCCTCGTCGACGTTGCCCGGCAACCGGCCCGACAGCGCCCGCAGCGTCGCCGCGTAGGACAGAGATGCGATCGCCACGGCCGCGGCGGCCTCGGGATCGGGAATGCTGGTCCGGCCGGAGCGATTGGCTGCGCTCAGTTCGTCCGCGAACCGCTGATAAGCGTTGTCGGTGATGACCTGCCACGTTTTCTCGTCGAGCTCGCCCAGTTCGTCGGGCTCGCGCAGCATGACCTTGAGCAAATCCTCGCCGTGGTTCAGGTTGCTCCAGATCAGTTGGCCGGCGGTGCGCACCGCCTGCTCGACGCTGCCCGGCTGGCCGGCGTCGTACTGCTCGCGGGCGGCGACGATGCTGTCGATCCGGTGCGTCACCGCTGCCTCGAGCAGCTCGCGCTTGGAGGAAAAGTGCTTGTACAACGCGCCTGACCCGGGAGCCAGGCCCGACGCCCGCTGGATGTCGGCAACCGACGTCGCCGCATAACCCTTGGCGGCGAAAAGCTTCAGCGCCTCGGCCAGCAACCGATCGCGTCCTGAATCGGCCATGGTGAGAGAGTACTCACTCACCATGGCGATAGCAAACCCGTCGCGGGGTGCGGCCGCACCGGCGGGCGGTAGCCGGAACGGCCGGCGGTGCGCAATGCTGGGTCGTGGGTGAACGGTCCAGGACCGGGCCCGCATCCAGCGACGACGGAGGGATCGCAGTGAACGAAGAACAGCGCAACGCGATGGCGTCGGGACAAGGCTTCATCGCCGCTCTGGATCAAAGCGGCGGGAGCACGCCGAAAGCTCTCAAGCTGTACGGAATTGCCGAGGACGCCTACGACGGCGACGAGCAGATGTTCGACCTCATCCACCAGATGCGCACCCGATTGATCACCAGCCCCAGCTTTTCCGGCGACAAGGTGATCGCGACGATCCTGTTCGAGCAGACCATGGATCGCTCCATCAACGGCGAGGACTCCGCCGCGTTTCTATGGAAGCAAAAGCACATCGTGCCCTTCGTGAAGGTCGACCAGGGGTTGAGTGAGGCCGACAACGGCGTTCAGCTGATGAAGCCGATGACAAAGCTCGACTCGCTGCTGGATCGTGCGGTCGGCAAGGGCATCTTCGGCACCAAAATGCGTTCGTTTATCCAGGAGCCGAACGAGAAAGGCATCGACGCGATCGTCGACCAGCAATTCGAATACGCCGACACGATTGCCGCCCGCGGCCTGATGCCGATCATCGAACCCGAGGTCAGCATCGACAGCCCCGACAAGCCCACCGCGGACGCCCTGCTGGTCTCGGCGCTGCGCGCCCGACTCGACGAGCTGCCCGGCGACAGGCAGGTCATGCTCAAACTGACCCTGCCCGACGAGGACAATCTGTACGCGCCGCTGATCGCTCACCCGCGGGTGATGCGGGTGGTCGCCCTGTCCGGCGGCTACAGCCTGGCCGAGAGCTGCACGGTGCTGCGCCGCAACCGCGGCCTGATCGCCAGCTTCTCGCGGGCCCTGACCGAAGGGTTGACCGCCCAGCAGAGCGACGAGGATTTCGACCAGAAACTCAGGTCCAATATCGAGGACATCTACGTGGCGTCGATCACTTAGCCCCGCCTACTAAGCTGCAGGTCATGCCTCCCAAGCTGCCCTCGCCGAAGATCTTCCTGGAATGGCCCGTGCTGCGTCAGCTCCGGTCCGGCGACGTGTTCGGCCGCGGCCCCGCGGTGACCTCCAAGCACACCCGTGCCATCACGCCGCGCACCACGACGGCCGACCGGGTGGTGCAGAGCGTGTGCCCCTACTGCGCGGTGGGCTGCGGTCAGAGGGTGTTCGTCAAGGACGAGAAGGTGGTGCAAATCGAGGGCGATCCCGATTCGCCGATCTCGCGTGGCCGGCTCTGTCCCAAGGGGTCGGCGAGTGAGCAGCTGGTCAACTCCCCGGGGCGACAGCTGGAGGTGCTGTACCGCGCACCGCGGGCGACCGAATGGCAGCGCCTTGACCTCAACACCGCCATCGACATGGTGGCCGACCGCTTCTGCGAGTCCCGTCGCCACACCTGGCAGGACATCGACAAGAAGGGCAACCTGCTGCGACGGACCATGGGCATCGCCGCGCTGGGTGGGGCAACGCTGGACAACGAAGAGAACTATCTGATCAAGAAGCTCTTCACCGCCGCCGGCGCGATTCAGATCGAGAACCAAGCTCGCATTTGACACAGCTCCACGGTTCCCGGTCTGGGAGCCTCCTTCGGGCGTGGCGGTGCCACCCAACCACTGCAAGACATGGCCAACGCCGATTGCATCATCATCCAGGGCTCCAACATGGCCGAGTGCCATCCGGTGGGATTCCAGTGGGTTGAGGAAGCCAAGGCGCGCGGCGCGAAGGTAATTCACGTCGACCCGCGCTTCACCCGCACATCGGCGGTGTCGGACAAGCACATTCCCATCCGCGCGGGCTCGGACGTGGTGCTACTCGGGGCGCTGATCAACCACGTCCTGCAAAACGACCTGTGGTTCGAGGAGTACGTGGTCGCCTACACCAACGCGGCCACCCTGATCAACGAGGACTTCCGGGACGCCGAAGACCTCGGCGGCTTGTTCTCCGGTTTCGATCCCGCGACCGGCCAGTACGACCAGTCGACGTGGGCGTACGCCACCGCCGACGGCGACGGCGCCGAAGACGGTATCGCCGGTCCGGGCGACCTGCACGAGCACGGCTCGTCGGCCTCCGCGCGCGCGGCGGGCGACCAGCACGGGATGGGCGGCCCCGCGCTGGCACACGCCCGGGTGCTGCGCGACGAGACCCTGCAGCATCCGCGGACGGTGTTCCAGATCCTCAAGCGGCATTACGCCCGCTACACCCCGCAGATGGTGACGAACCTCTGCGGCATCAGCCGCGAGGATTTCGACTATCTCGCCCGCAGCATCGTCGAGAACTCCGGCCGCGAGCGCACCACCTGCTTCGCCTACGCCGTCGGGTGGACTCAGCACACGCTCGGCGCCCAATTCATCCGCACCGCAACGATTTTGCAGCTGCTCCTGGGTAACATCGGCCGCCCCGGTAGCGGGATCATGGCGCTGCGCGGTCACGCCAGCATTCAGGGTTCCACCGACATCCCGACGCTGTTCAATCTGCTGCCCGGATACCTACCGATGCCCTCGGCCGGCGTGCACAACACCCTCGCCGACTACCTGGAGGGGGTGGGCTCCAAGCAGCAGAAGGGCTTCTGGGCCAACGCCGATGCCTATATGGTCAGCCTGCTCAAGGCGTGGTGGGGCGACGCGGCCACCGCGGACAACGACTGGGCCTACGACTACCTGCCGCGCCTGTCGGGACCGCACGGGACGTACCAGACCGTGATGGGGATGCTCGACGACGAGGTCGAAGGTTATTTCCTGCTAGGGCAGAACCCCGCGGTCGGATCGGCCCACGGCCGCATGCAGCGGCTCGGCATGGCGCACCTGAAGTGGCTGGTGGTGCGCGACCTCAACCTCATCGAATCGGCCACCTGGTGGAAGGACGGGCCCGAAATCGCGTCCGGCGAGTTGAAGACCGAGGACATCGAGACCGAAGTGTTTTTCTTCCCGGCGGCCACCCACGTCGAAAAGGCCGGTTCGTTCACTCAGACCCAACGGCTCCTGCAGTGGCGGCACAAGGCCGTCAATCCTCCCGGCCAATGCCAAAGCGAACTCGAGTTTTTCTACGAGCTCGGCAAGCGGATCAAGGAACGGTTGGCGGGTTCGACCGAGGAACGCGACCGGCCGCTGCTGGACCTGACGTGGGACTACCCGACCGACGCGCACGGCGAGATCGAGGGTGAGGCGGTGCTGGCCGAGTACAACGGCCATCACCTCACCGGTCCAGACGCCGGCCGGCCGGTTTCCTCGTTCAACGAGCTGCGCGCGGACGGGTCGACGGCGTGCGGTTGCTGGATCTACGCCGGGGTCTACGCCGACGGCACCAATCAGTCGGCCCGCCGGGTGCCCCACGGCGGAACCAGTCCGAATCAGGCGGAGTGGGGTTGGGCCTGGCCGGAAGACCGGCGGATCCTCTACAACCGTGCCTCGGCCGACCCCGCCGGCCGACCGTGGAGCGAGCGCAAGAAGTACCTCTGGTGGGATCCCGACGCGGACGGCGGCAGCGGTCGCTGGGTTGGCTACGACGAGCCCGACTTCGTCGCCGACCGCGCCCCGGGCAGTCGTCCCGACCCCGACCTGGGTGGACCGGACGCCTTGGCCGGCGACGACGCGTTCGTGATGCAGGCCGACGGCAAGGCGTGGCTGTTCGCCCCGAAGGGCGTCGTCGACGGGCCGTTGCCCACGCACTACGAGCCGCAGGAATCGCCAGTCGCCAACGCGCTGTACCCGCAACAGCAGAGTCCTTCGCGAATCTTCTTCCCCCGCAAGGACAATCTGAGTGCGCCGAGCGCCGGAGACCCCGGCGTCGACGTGTACCCGTACGTGTTCACCACCTACCGGCTCACCGAGCACCACACCGCCGGCGGGATGAGTCGATGGCTGCCGTATCTGTCCGAGTTACAGCCGGAGATGTTCTGCGAGGTCTCCCCGGAGCTGGCCGACGAACGCGGGCTCGAGCCCTACGGGTGGGCCACCATCGTCTCGCCGCGTGCGGCAATCGAGGCGCGGGTGCTGGTCACCGAGCGGATGACCCCGCTGCGGATCGGGGGCCATACCGTGCACCAGATCGGGCTGCCCTACCACTGGGGCGTGGGCAGCGACGCGGTGGTCAGCGGGGACGCGGCCAACGACCTGCTGGGCCTCACCCTCGACCCGAATGTGCAAATCCAGGAGTCCAAGGCCGGGTCCTGCGACATCCTGCCCGGCCGGCGACCGCAGGGTGACGCGCTGCTGCGGTTGGTGGCCGAATACCAGTCTCGCGCCGGCGCCACGGTCGAGACCGACAATGTACGAGTCACCCCACAGGTCTGGGACGTCCTCGAATCCGCGGGTGGGCACAGAAAGGACGCCGATGGGCCAGCTGACCGGACCGAGTGACCCGGCCGCGGCTGCTGGCTGGTCAGATGCCAAGCCGCGCAAGGGTTTTTTCACCGATACCTCGATTTGTATCGGTTGCAAGGCCTGCGAAGTGGCGTGCAAGGAGTGGAACCGCAACCCGCGGGACGGCGACCTGGAACTGCTGGGCTCGTCCTACGACAACACCGGGGCGCTCGGTGCGAGCACCTGGCGGCACGTGGCTTTCATCGAACAGGGACGAGACCGCATCAAGGAGGCGCGCGAATCTGGCCGTGCGCTCATCAGTTTGGGGATGCCGGCAATGCCCGGCTCGGCCGAACAGGCCGACAGCGAGCCCGACCTCAGGCCGCCGGACACCCCGGAGTTTCGCTGGCTGATGTCCTCGGACGTCTGCAAGCACTGCACGCACGCCGGGTGCCTCGACGTGTGCCCCACCGGGGCACTGTTCCGCACCGAGTTCGGCACGGTCGTGGTGCAGCACGACGTCTGCAACGGCTGCGGGACCTGCGTGGCGGGCTGCCCGTTCGGCGTGGTGGAGCGGCGCAGCGACGGCACCTACGCGACGCCCGTGGAACGCCCGGGCCGCCCCAAAGAGGAATTCGTCACCGGTGTCGCCCAAAAGTGCACGCTGTGCTATGACCGCCTGGTCGAAGACCAGACGCCCGCATGCGCCCAGACCTGCCCGACCACGTCGATCAAGTTCGGTAATCACGACGAGTTGGTGGTCCAGGCGCGCGCGCGGGTCGCCCAACTGCACGCCGAAGGGCGCACGGAGGCAAGGCTTTACGGCGCCAACGAGGACGACGGCGTCGGCGGCACCGGCTCGGTGTTCTTGTTGCTCGACGAGCCGGAAGTCTACGGATTGCCCCCCGACCCGCGGGTGTGCACCGCCGACCTGCCGACCATGTTCAAGCGGGCCGGCATGGCGGCGGCCGGCATGATCGGGGCGGCCGCGTTGGCATTTTGGAGGAATCGGTGAGCACCTCCGAATTCGACAGCTTCCGGCCGCCGCCGCCCCCGGGCGGTAAGCGCCGAAAAGGTAAGCGCGGCGGCCAGCGCGGCGGCAACGACGGCTCACGCGAGATGCCGATGGTCCCCGACGCCGAGTTCACCTCCTACTACGGGCGTCCGGTGGTCAAGCCCGCGCCGTGGGGACACGAGGTGGCGGCGTACCTGTTCCTCGGCGGGGTGGCCGGCGGATCCGGACTGCTGGCGGCCGGCGCCCAGTTCACCGGTCGAAACACGTTGCGCCGCAACACCAGGTTGTCCGCGCTGGTCGCGGTGGCCCTCGGCGCGGTCGCGTTGGTGCTCGACCTGGGCCGGCCGGAGCGGTTCGTGAACATGCTGCGCACCATCAAGCTGACGTCGCCGATGAGCATCGGCTCATGGATCCTCAGCCTGTTCAGCGGCGGCATCGGAGTCGCGGCCGTCGCGGAAATCGACAAGATGACCGGCGAGCGAATCCCGTTGGGCCCGTTGCGTCCTGCGTTGCGCGCGGTCGAAGCGCCGGCCGGGATCGCGGCGGGTGCGTTCGCTGCACCGCTGGCGGTCTACACCGCGGTGCTGCTCGCCGACACTGCGACTCCGACATGGAATGCCGCGCACAAAGACCTGCCGTTCGTCTTCGTCAGTTCGGCGAGCCTGGCCGCATCGGGGTTGGCGATGATCACCACCCCGGCTGCCGAGGCGGGGCCGGCGCGCACGCTGGCGGTGCTCGGTGTGGCCGGTGACCTGGTCGCGACCAAGCTGATGGAACGCCGGATGGACCCGGTCGCCGCGGAGCCGCTGCATCATGGCGAGCCCGGGCGCATGCTGCGGTGGAGCGAGCGCCTCGCCGTCGCCGGGGGATTGGGCACGTTGCTGGGCGGACGCCACCGCGGCGTGGCGGCGGTGTCGGGTCTGGCGTTGCTGACCGCGTCGGCGCTGACCCGGTTCGGCGTGTTCGAGGCCGGTAAGGAATCGGCCCGGGACCCGCGTTACACGATCGAACCGCAGAAGCGACGGCTGGCCGCCCGGCGTGCGGCCGGCATCACCGACGACTCGATCACCACCGCCGGCTGAGCTCAGCGGATCTCGATCCCCGCACCCGCGGTGGTGTGCCCGATCACCGGATGACCGGGAAGTTCACCCACCACCAGCAGACCACCCGAGGTCTGCGCATCGGCGAGCAGCAACAGATCGTCTTCGGTCACACCGGAACCTGGCCGCAGCTGCGGCCGGACCCAATCGAGATTGCGCTTCGTCCCGCCGGAGACGAACCCGTCGCGCAGCGCCGCCCGGGCCGCGTCGATCACCGGCACCGCGGCGCGGTCGATCACGGCGCCCACCTTCGAGGCCCGGCACATCTTGTACAGGTGGCCGAGCAACCCGAAGCCGGTGACATCGGTCGCGGCGCGCACATCGTGGGCCAGCGCGGCCTCGGCGGCGGCCCGGTTGAGTCGCGTCATTGTGGCGATCGCCTCGGCGAACACCTCGCCGGTCTGCTTGTGCCGGTTGTTGAGCAGCCCGACACCGAGCGGTTTGGTGAGGGTCAGCGGCAGGCCCGGCTCGGCGGCATCGTTGCGCAGCAATCGAGCCGGATCCGCCACACCGGTTACCGCCATGCCGTACTTCGGTTCTGGGTCATCGATGGAATGGCCGCCGATCACCGGGCAGTTCGCCTCCGCGGCCACCGCCAGCCCGCCGCGCAGCACCTCGGTCATCAGCTCCAGCGGCAGGACATCGCGCGGCCAGCCGACCAGGTTGATCGCGACCACCGGGCGGCCACCCATGGCGTACACATCGGAGAGGGCGTTGGCCGCCGCGATCCGTCCCCAGTCGTAGGCGTCGTCGACAACGGGGGTGAAGAAATCCGCGGTGGACAGCACTGCCAGGTCGCCGACCAACACCGCGGCCGCGTCGTCGCCGTCGTCCAGTCCGACCAGAACATGATCCCCGGCTTGCCCGGTCAGGCCGCGGACCGCCTCCTCCAGCTCGCCGGGCGGGATTTTGCAGGCGCAGCCGCCACCATGCGCGTAGCCGGTCAGCCGGGTCGGGGTCATGGCACGAGCCTACGAGGGTGGGTTCACCCGCCCCGCGGATGTGGCGGATCTGACAAGACCGCTACGGACGACTCGGTATTGCTACTGACCAGCTACGTTGTCCATGGAGGCGTTTGGGTTCCTGGTGGTCCCCCCGGTCTTCAAAACCGGTGAGGTCGAGTATCTCGGTCTGGCGGGTTCGATTCCCGTCCGCCTCCGCCAGACGCAGACCCGAGGAGGTCGAGGAGGTAAGTGACACAGGTCGACCCGCGCCGTCTGATTCCGCGCACCGACGAATTGCTGTCGCTTCCGTCGGTGCGGGAGGCACGAAACCGGTTGGGCCAGGACGCCGTCCGGGCCGTGGTGCGCGAAATCCAGGACCGGGCTCGCCGGGGCGTTCTGCCGCCGGACCAGGTGCCCGACGCGGTGGTGGCGACGCTAGCGGCCCAGCGCAGTACGAGGTTGCGGCCCGTGCTCAACGCCACCGGCGTTGTTGTGCACACCAACCTGGGTCGCGCGCCGTTGTCCGGTGGAGCGGTCGATGCGCTGGTTTCGGCGAGCGGCTATGTCGACGTCGAACTCGACCTGGCCAGCGGCACCCGGTCGAAGCGGGGGGTCGCCTTGCGCGAGGCGCTGCTGCAGGCTTGCCCGGCGGCCGAGGATGCGCTGGTGGTCAACAACGGGGCCGCGGCGCTGGTGTTGGCGACCACTGCGCTGGCGGGCGGTGGCCAGGCCGAGTTCGACGTCGGCGAAGTCGTCGTGAGCCGCGGCGAACTGATCGAGATCGGCGCCGGGTTTCGGCTGCCCGACCTGATCGCGTCCACCGGGGCCCGGCTGCGCGAGGTCGGCACCACCAACCGCACCCACCTGAAGGACTACGCCGAGGCGATCGGCCCGCAGACCGGATGCGTGCTCAAGGTGCATCAAAGCAACTTCCGGGTGGAAGGTTTCACCTCCGCCGTGTCGGTGTCTGAGCTGCGGGCGCTGACCGCTGAGAAACAGCTGCCGCTGGTGGCCGACCTGGGCAGCGGGCTGCTTGCACCCGAGCAGCTGCTACCCGGCGAGCCGGACGCCGCGACCACGCTCGCCGACGGCGCCGACATCGTGACGGCCAGCGGTGACAAATTGCTGGGCGGGCCCCAAGCGGGCATCGTGCTGGGCCGCGCCGAGGTAGTCCAGCGGCTGGCCCGGCATCCGCTGGCGCGCGCGGTCCGCGCCGACAAGCTCACCCTCGCCGCGCTCGAGGCCACGATCCGGGCCGGCGGGTCGCCGGTCGCGCAGGCGCTGCACGCCGATCCCGGGCGGCTGCGCGAGCGAGCGCAGCGTCTCGCCGAGACGGTCGGCGCCGCCGTCGTCGCGCACGACGGGCGGGTCGGCGGCGGCGGCGCTCCGGGGGTGCCGTTGCCGGGCTGGGCGGTCCAGCTGCCCGTAGCCGCCGCGGCAGCCCTGCGCGTCGGCGAGCCCGCGGTACTGCCGCGCGTGCACGACGGCGCGTGCCTGGTCGATCTGCGCTGCATCCCGGAGTCCGACGACGACCGCTTGCTGGCCGCCGTGTCCGCCGCGCTGGCCGCGATATCCGAGGCGGACCGCTGAGCACCACGGTTTCTGCTATCTCTGCTGTCTCTCGTGTCGTGGCCACCGCCGGCCACGTCGATCATGGCAAGAGCACTCTGTTGCGCGCCCTGACCGGCATGGAGCCGGATCGGTGGGAAGAGGAGCAGCGGCGGGGCTTGACCATCGACCTGGGCTTCGCCTGGACCACCTTGCCGTCCGGCCGTGAGGTGGCCTTCGTCGACGTGCCTGGCCACCAACGCTTCCTCGCCAACACCCTGGCCGGCCTCGGGCCCGCACCGGTGGTCTGCTTCGTTGTCGCCGCGGACGAGGGTTGGCAGGCGCAGTCCAGCGACCACCGCGACGCACTCGCGGCGCTGGGTATCGAGCACGGACTGATCGCGGTCACCCGGGCCGATCGAGCTCCCGATCGCGCCGCCGCAGTCCTGGCCCAGGCCCGCGACGAGCTGGCCGGCACCGGGTTGTGCGATGCGCCCGGCGTCGTGGTCTCGGCCGTCACCGGGATCGGGCTGACCGAGCTGCGTGACACCCTCGACGAGGTGCTCGCGCGGCTGCCCGCGCCGGAGACCACCGCGCGGGTGCGTCTGTGGGTGGACCGATCGTTCACCATCACCGGCGCGGGCACCGTCGTCACCGGAACCCTCACGGCCGGGACCGTAGCCACTGGCGACCGGCTCGAGCTGCTCGGTGCCGAGCAGCGTCAGTCGGTGGTGATTCGTGGTTTGCAAAGCCGCGGCGAGCCCCGCCCCGCGCTGGGTCCGGTGGCGCGCGTCGCGCTGAATCTGCGCGGAGTATCCCGTGCGGTCGTTCAGCGCGGGCACGCGCTCGTCACCCCCGACGCATGGCCGAGCACCGGCACCCTCGACGTTCGCCGCACCACCGGCGGCCCCCTGACCGAAGCGCCGGCGCAACTCGTCGTGCACGTCGGGACCGCGGCCGTGCCGGCGCGGCTACGGCCGTTCGACGCAGACCACGCCCGGCTCACGTTCGGCCGGCAGCTGCCGCTGGTGCTGGGCGACCGGCTGGTGCTGCGCGACCCGGGCGGCCACCGGGTACTGGGCGGTGCCCGGGTGCTCGACGCCGACCCGCCGGCGTTGCGCCGACGCGGCGACGGCACCCGCAGGGCGGTAACCCTGAGCGGAATGGACGCCGCCGGAGACCTGGCGTCGGAGGTGGCCCGCCGTGGTGCGGTGCGAGCAAGCCATCTGCGTCGGCTGGGTTTACCGGCGTTGCAGACCACGGCGCCAGCGGGGGTGCGGATCCTGGACGGCTGGTGGGTACACGGCGCGACGTATGAAGCCTGGCAACATCGCCTGCGCGCCGCCGTTGAGGAGCTGCATGCTCGAGATCCGTTGGCGGAAGGGATTTCTCGCGGCGCCGCCCGCGATCTGCTGGCTCTGCCGGACGCGGCGCTGCTGGATGCGGTCATCCGGGACGCGGGCCTTGAGCAGCAGGGCGGCCATATCCGGCTGGCCGGCGCACGCGACGATCTGGGCGACGCCGAGGTGGGGGTGCGGAAGTTGGAAGAGCGGCTGGGTGCCGATCCTTTCCATGCACCGGAGGCCGACGACCTGGCGGCATGGCGGCTGTCCGCCCGCGAATTGGCGGCGGCCGAGCGGGCCGGCCGGGTGCTGCGGCTGCGCGACGGAGTGGTCCTGCTGCCCACCGCCCCCGCGCTGGCAATGCGCGAGCTGGCCCGCCTCGAGCAGCCGTTCACCACCAGCGCGGCCCGGCAGGCACTCGGCACCACTCGACGGGTGGCCATTCCGCTGCTGGAACACCTCGATACGCGGGGCTGGACTCGCCGTGTGGACGCCGGTCACCGCGAGGTGGTGCGATGAACCGGAGTTTGGTTGCCGCATCGGGCATTGACGAGGCTGTCGGATGATCGTCGTCGTCGGGGCGGGGATATGCGGGCTGGCCGCCGCCTACGAATTGTCCCGGGGCGGCGAGCGCGTGGTCGTCTTTGAGCGCGGCGAGCCCTTCGCCGAGCAGTCCGCGGGACTGGCACGCATCTTCCGCATCGCCCATCGGCGCCCAGCGCTGTGCAGGCTCGCGATGCGGGCCCGTGACGGTTGGCGACGTTGGGAGAGCGAGTTGGGTGCCGGGCGGCTGCTCGGGTCCGAAGGTTTCATCGCGGCGGCCCCGCCGGCGGCGACGGTGGCGGCGCTGACCGAGGCCGGCGCCGACTTCTCCTGGCTCGACGGCCCCGGCATCCAAGCTCACATCCCGTTCGTGGCAGCTCACTGGGCGGCCGGGGTCTTCGATCCGCTGGGCGGCAGCCTGCGCATCCGCCGGGCACTGACGGCATTGGCCGCCCGGGTCGAGATTCGGCGTGACCGCGTGGTCTCACTCGGCGACGACGGCTCGGTGCGTCTGGCGGATGGCGCCGTCACCCGTGGCGACGGAGTTTTGGTATGCGCAGGCGCCCAGACCACGGAACTGCTGGGTCCACTCGACGTCGAGTTCGCGCCGCACACGCGATTCACCTACCAAGGCGCCGACGCCACCGGCGCCGCCTGCCTGTCGGCGCCCGAAGGGTACGGGCTGCCGCTGGGCAGCACCGGCCGTTGGGCGTTTGGACAGGAGTCGCCGGACCCGGCCGGCGTGCGGGCGCTGTTCCCGTCGCTGTCCCCGGTGGGGCAGGTCGACTGCGTCACGGTGCGTGCGCCGTGGCTCGATGCGGGCGGTGACGGATGGCTGGCCGTTCGCCGGGGCCGCGTGGTCGGGTTCGTCGGCAGCAACCTGATGAAATTCGGGCCGGTGTTGGGCGAACTGCTCGCACAAGCCGCACTCGGCGACGGGCTGCCCGGTGAGTTGGCCCTCTGATGAGCCCGAGTCGGTCGGACGCGACGACGATAATGGGCCGGGATGGCCGCCAATCAGCAAGGGAGCACAACATCCGCTCGTTGAAGAAGATCCGGCTGCCGATGCGTGTGCTGTCGTTGCGCACGATTGTCATCGTCGCGCAGTTGGGCGTGATCGCCCTCGTCGTCACGCTGGGCGTCTGGGTATGGGTGGGGGTCACCAATGACCAATACAGCCAGCTCGATCGCCGCCTGGATTCCGTCAGCAGCCTCGGGGATATCGACACGCTGCTCAACAGCCCCCAGCAATCCGGCCCCAATCGGCCCACGCCGGACGGCAACCTGGTTCGTACGGTGCGCGTCGGGCCCGTGACGGTGTCGTTGCCCAGCGACATCGTGCTGCCCAAGCTTGCCAACGGATATGCCAACACCACTATCAACGGTGTGCAGTACCGCGTGCGCACCTTTGAGGCCGGGCCGGCCTCGATCGCGTTGGCCGCACCGTTGGCAGAAGCCCAGCACCGCATCAACGAACTGCACTTGCGTGTGCTGCTGATCTGTGCCGGCGTCATCGGCGGCACGTTCCTGGTCGGCTGGGTGATCTCGTTGATCATGGTCAATCCCTTTGTGCTGCTTGCCCGGCAAGCCCGCGCGATCAACGCCCAGTCGAGTCCGGACGAGGTCCAGGTTCGCGGGGTGCGGGAGGCCGTCGAAATCGCCGAGGCGGTCGAACAGATGCTGGCCCGCATCGGCAACGAGCAACAGCGCACCCGCGCGGCACTGGAGTCGGCACGCGACTTCGCCGCCGTCGCCTCGCACGAATTGCGCACCCCGCTGACGGCAATGCGCACCAACTTGGAGGTGCTGTCCACCCTGGAGTTGGCCGCCGAGCAGCGCCAGGAGGTCATCGGCGACGTCATTCGGACCCAGAGCCGCATCGAAGCGACGCTGACGGCACTGGAACGCCTGGCGCAGGGTGAGCTGACAACCGTTGATGACTTCGTCCCGTTCGACATCACCGAGCTGTTGGATCGAGCCGCGCATGACGCGCTGCGTATCTACCCCGACGTGGAGGTGTCGCTGGTGCCGTCGCCCACGGTGTTGATGGTGGGCTTGCCTACGGGTCTGCGGCTGGTGATCGACAACGCGATTGCCAACGCCGTCAAACACGGTGGTGCCTCCAAAATTCAACTCACCGTAGGCAGTTCCAGCAAGGGTGTGGAAATTGCGATCGACGACGACGGTGCCGGCGTTCCCGAGGATGAACGCACCGCAGTATTCGCACGCTTCTCCCGCGGCTCGACGGCGTCGCGTTCGGGTTCGGGGTTGGGCCTGGCGCTGGTGGCTCAACAAGCCGAATTGCACGGCGGGACGGCATCTCTGCACGCCAGCCCGCTGGGCGGGACGCGACTGTTGTTGCAGCTGGCGGGTGACGGTCGCGGTCCCGCTTGACGGGGTGTGGTCGAAATCAACAGCGTTGCAAAGGATTCAAAGTGATGGCGGTTATTTGTCACGGGTAATTGCGAATTTATAACGACTCGGCCAAGAAGATTTGCATTCGATATGTGCCCGGCTAGTCAGGTTGACCCGCGTCGCAAGCGCACATACCGTCGACCAGAACCCAGGCGTGGCCCAACAATGATGTTGGTGGACTGTGTATTCGCCTGTGTGTGAGCGTGTTACGCCGATGTCGACTAGCACGAGTCGGGGCGCCTATCGGAACGTCCCCCAGGTAAACGACCGAGGGAGGGACCGATGCAACTCATGGAGCAGCCCGAGCGACGGGCGACGCAGCGACGGTCCGCGTCGTTGCGGGAGCGGTTGGACCCGGTATTTCGCCACGACTTGTCCGCGTCGCTGGTGGTCTTCCTGGTCGCGCTGCCGCTGTCGCTAGGAATCGCCATCGCGTCCAACGCGCCGGTTCTTGCCGGTCTGATCGCTGCGATCGTCGGCGGGATCGTGGGCGGAGCTATCGGCGGTTCGCCGTTGCAGGTCAGCGGCCCGGCAGCAGGCCTGACTGTCGTGGTGGCCGAGCTGGTCGGCCAATTCGGCTGGAAAATAACGTGTTTCATCACAGTGTGTGCGGGGATCATGCAGGTTCTACTGGGCCTCAGCAGGGTGGCACGGGCCGCGTTGGCGATTTCGCCCGTCGTCGTGCACGCGATGCTGGCGGGGATCGGGATCACTATTGCGCTTCAGCAAGCGCACGTATTGCTCGGCGGGGAGTCCAAAAGCACGGCTTGGAACAACGTCGTCGAGCTGCCACACCAGATCGCCAATGCGCACAAGCCAGGAGTCCTGTTGGGATTGGTTGTGATTGGCATCATGGTGGCTTGGCGGTGGATGCCCGCCAAAGTGGCTGCCGTGCCCGGTCCGCTGGTTGCGATCGTGGTGGTGACGGCCGTTTCACTGGCGTTCCCGTTCCGGGTTTCCCGGATCGAGTTGGACGGGTCGGTGTTGGAAGCGGTGCAGCTGCCGGGGATACCGCAGGGGAATTGGGCCGCCGTCGTCGTCGGCATCATCACGGTGACGCTCATCACCAGCGTGCAGAGTCTGCTGACTGCGGTATCGATCGACCGACTGCACCACGGCCCGCGCACCGACTTCGACCGCGAGTTGATTGGGCAGGGTGCCTCCAACATCGTTTCCGGTGCGCTTGGGGGACTTCCCATTGCTGGAGTCATAGTCCGCAGCGCGGCAAATGTCCACGCCGGCGCCAAGACTCGCGCGTCAACGATCATGCACGGGGTCTGGATCTTGGTGTTCGCATTGCCGTTCGCCGGATTGGTGGAGCAGATTCCGACCGCGGCACTGGCCGGGCTGTTGATCGTCATCGGGATGCAGCTGTTGCAGCCCGCGCACATTGAATCCGCAATGAAGACAGGCGATTTCACTATCTATCTGGTGACCGTCGCGGCGGTTGTCTTTCTCAACCTGCTGCACGGGGTCATGATCGGCTTCGCCCTGGCGATCGCCCTCACCGGTTGGCGGGTAATCCGCACCAGGATCGATGCCCAATTCGCGGACGACGAATGGCGGGTGGTCGTCGAGGGAGCGTGCACTTTTCTGGCTCTGCCTCGGCTGACTCGGGTGCTGTCGTCGATCCCGGAGCGCACCAATGTCACCGTCCACCTGCTGGTGAGTTATCTGGACCACGCCGCGCATCAGGCGATCAGCGATTGGCAGCGACAGCACCACGCGACCGGCGGCACCGTGGAGATCCACGGTGCGGTGGAGGTGGGACGCTCGATGCCGCCGCAACCCGCCCGGGAGGGGTCCTAGAGTCAGGCCGTCGCCTTGCGGGCGATGTGTTCGTGCACGCAATCGATGAACGCGTTCGTTGCCGCGGAACGTAGCGCCGCCTGTGGTGCGACGAGATGAACCTCTCTGCGCAGCACCGCGCCCTGTACCGGAATCAGGACGAGGCTGGCATTGGTTTGCGCCCGATTGCGTGCCACCGATTCGGGCAGCAGCGCCACGCCGAGGCCCTGGCACACGAAATGTATGACCTCGTCGACGCGGGTGACTTCGAATGCGACGCGACGCTGAATTCCGGCAAAGCCGCGGTCGGTCTCGTGACGGAGCCCATAGCCCGGCGGGAAGTCGATGAAGGGCAGCTCCGCCAACTCACCGAGTGAGACCGACGGGCGGGCGGCGAGCAGATGTTGTATCGACAGCACCGCGACGAGCGACTCGGAGAACAAGTGGTCGAAGGAGATCTGGTCGCCCGATCGCGCCACATTCGAGCCGACGATGGCCACATCGAGCTTGCGGTCGCGGGTGGCTTGGACGAGAAGGTCGCTGCCCCCGCTGCGTAGCGTCACCGACACGTCGGGATAGCGCGCGTGGAACATGGCCATCAGGGCGGCCATGTCCAGGCTTTCCGACGGGATCTCCATCATCCCGACGGTCAGTCGCCCCGTCACCGTTCCGCGCAATGCCTGCGCATCCACGATGATCTGATCGACTCCCGCGATGACCTGCCGCAACAACGGGACAAGGGATTCGCCGGCCGGCGTCAGCGAGACCGATCGCGTGGTGCGGTTGAAGATCTGCACACCCAACTCGCTCTCCAGCTTGCGCACCTGCTGACTCAGCGCGGATTGGACCACAAAAAGACCGTCCGCCGCTCGGGTGAAACTCCGTGTTTCAGCCACGGCCAGCACGTAGCGCAGCTGCTGCAGATTCAAATTAATCACCTTCAATGATTGATCAGATCATATCTATGCGCTGGACGCCTTAGTAGCGGGCATCGAGAATTGGCGCATGTCCTTTGCTGCCTCGCGCGACGACCGGACAGCACCCCGGGTTGCCGTACGCGCCCAGGGCGGCTTACGCACCAATGACTGCTCGTCGGTCGGGGTGCGCGAAGGCGTCGAGGCCGAGCTGCGGGCGTTGCCCTTTCTCGGCACGCTGACCTGTCAGACCAAGACGGTCACCGCGGGCGCGGTCGAGGAATTGACGTTCATCTACACCGTCGGGCAATCGGGTATCGCCGACAGCGGATGGCTCAAGCTGTGTTTCCGCTATTACTCCGACTGGGACCTGCAGACCACCGAGCCGGCCGGCCGCGATTTCGCGAGCGCAAGGCTGATCAGTCGGTCGGTGATCGGGGGAGCGTCGCCGGATAGCGCAGCCACCGTCCAGCGGCTGACCACCCGCTACGACGTCAAAGGCGGCGAGCGGCCGTTCCAGAAGTCGCTTTTGGTGCACGTCGAGGACGGCTACCTGCGGCCGGGCGATGTCATCGAGATCCGGCTGGGCGACCGGCGTTTCGGCGGCCCGGGCACCCGGGTTCAGACCTTCGTCGAGGACGACTTCGAGGTGCATCTGTTCGTCGACCCGCTCGGTACCTCGCGCATGGCGCACGCGGCCGTCGCGACACTTGCGGTCGTTGCGGGCCCGCCCGTCGCGATCGAGGTCCGCGGGCCGCGAGTGGTGGGTCCGCGCACGACGACGGTGCAGCTGCACGCGCACCTACGGGACCGTTGGGGCAACGCCTGCCGAGACGTGGCCGCGCGGGTGCGGGCGCACGCCGCGGGCGCGGCTGACGAGGCGCCGTTGGCCACCGCACGCACCCCGGTGGTGGGGTGGGCCCATGCCCGGCTCAGCGTGCCGGTGCACGCGGGTGCCATCGAGGTGAGCGCGCGAACGGAGATGGCGACGTTCGGGCCAACCCCCGCCGAGATCGACGTCGTCGCGGATCTGCCGGCACCGCGCGCGTTTTTCTGCGATCTGCACGTGCACTCCAACGACACCGTCGGCACCCAGAGCACCGACTGGAACCTGCGCTACGGGCGGGACATCGGCGGTCTCGACGTCCTCGGCTACACCGCGAACGATTTTCAGATCACCGACGGCGCGTGGTCGGCAGTGGTCGAGGCGTGCCGCGCGGTAGCCCAGGACGGTCGGTTCGTGTGCTTCCCCGGCGTGGAATGGTGCGGGAACGCCGGTGTCGGCGGCGATCACAACGTCGTCTTCCTGGGCGAAGACACCACTGTCGCTAGGTCTTTGGAGTGGCGCCAAGGCATGTCCGCGACCGCGCCGGTGCCGCAGACCTGGCCCATCACCGAGCTGTACGCCGCATACGAGAAGGACCCCGACGCGTACTTGTTGATTCCCCATGTCGGTGGCCGCCGCGCGGTGCTCGATTGGCATCATCCGGAATTGGAGCGGCTGATCGAGGTGCATTCCAGCTGGGGCAGCAGTCCGTGGTTTTTCGAGGACGCACTCGCCCGCGGACTCAAGGTCGGCGCCAGCGCCGCCAGCGACGAACACCGGGGCCGGCCGGGCGGTGGCGCGCCCGGCGCCAACATCTTTGGCGGCCACGGCGGTTTGACCGGCGTGCTCGCCGAGCAACTCACCGCCGAGCACGTCGGTCGTGGGCTGCGGTCGCGGCGCACCTGGGCGACCACGGGCAGCCGGTCGGTGGCGCTGCTGCGCAGCGGAGACGACTGGATGGGGGATGAAATTCTCACCGCTGCCGACGAACTCGACATCACCTACGCCGCGTACGGTAGCGCCGGCTGGGATGAGCTGGCGATCCACGACACCCACGGTCCGCTGTGGCGGCGTGATCTCAACGCCGAGTCCGGATTATCGGAATCACTGTTGCGGATTCGCTGGGGTGGTGCACGGCACCGCGACCGTTACCGCTGGGCGACCTGGACGGGCCGGCTGCGCGTCACCGGCACCGAGCTCGACACGGTCACGCCTTGGGCCGCAGTGCATCCCGAACAGGCGCTCGAACGTAGCGGTCAATCGGTCAGCTGGCATACCGCCACCTACGGTGCCGACATCGGCATCATTGTGCGCGTCGCAGACCTCGCCCGGGCGACCCTGCACCTCGACACCACGGTGATCGAAGACGATCACCACACCACCATGACCATCGCCGGTTCCGAACTGATCGAGCGGTCGTGGCGCGAGCAACGCGCGGGCGGACTCAATCTGCGCATCCGGGCCGAACGCATCGCCGACCCGGCAACGCTGCCCAGCACCGTCACGGGGGCGCTCACCATGAGCCTGCCGCGCCAGCACAGCGCGGTCTACCTGCGCGCCAGCCAAAGCGACGGACACCAGGTCTGGACCAGCCCGCTGTTCGTGACCCGGCACACGGGGGAGCGACGGTGACGCGGCATTCCGTATTGACGCGGCGCCGCCACGTCGATTTCGTCCGTGTCACCTGCGCCTCGTGTCCCTGTTCGGCCGCCGGCCGCTGACCCTGCCCGGCGCTCCGGACAATCCCAAATACCCACGAACATTCTCGGGAGATCCCGTGTCAATCTCGAAATATGCCTATGCGACAGTGACTTTCGCGACTTTCGCGACTTTCGCGACTTTCGCGATAGTCGCGGTTACGGCCCTGGCCGGATGCGGCGGGAAATCCCCGACATCGACGTCGTCCCACGTCACGCTGCGGCTTGGCTATCTGACCCGAATCACGCACGCGTCCGCGCTCGTCGGCATCGACAGCGGGGCATTCGCGCGCAACCTCGGCCCCACCGTCGACTTCGCCCCGCAAGCCTTCAGTCAGGGCACCGCGGAAACCACCGCGTTGTTGTCGGGTCAACTGGACGCCGCCTACATCGGGCCGAACCCGGCGTTCAACGCCTGGCAGAAGTCCAACGGCACCGCCGTCAAAATCGTCTCCGGATCCGCCGCGGGTGGCACCTCGATGGTCGTGAAGCCGGGCATCACCTCGGCCGGCGACCTGCGCGGCAAGACGGTCGCCGATCCCGCGCTCGGCGGCGCCCAAGATGTCAGCCTGCGGGACTGGCTGCGCAAGAACGGGCTGAAAACGAATCCGCAGGGCGGCGGGGACGTCCACGTCAAACCCACCACGCCCGAGTCGGCCATCGTCCAACAGTTCATCAGCAATCAGATCGACGGCGCCCTCGAGTCCGCGCCCTACGATGTGCAGCTGGTCAACGCCGGTGGCGTGCGATTGTGGTCGGACCCGAATACCATCACGATTCTGGTTGTCCGCCAAGAGTTTCTGTCCGCCCACCCCGGTGTGGTCGCGGGTCTGGTCCGCGGTCAGATCGCGGCCAACGACACGATTCACAGCAACTCTGATGCGGCCGCCCGATCCGCCAACGCCGTCCTGGCCAAGGCGTTGGGTACCGGGTTGTCGCCCGAGGTGCTGAGCGCATCGTTTCAGGAGACGACCTTCACCAACGATCCGGGCGTGCAGTCGCTGCGCGATCAGATCGACAAGGGCGTTGCCGTGGGCCTGTTACAGCCGCTCAATCTCGATGGCATCTTCGATCTCGGCCCGCTCAATCGCGAGCTTGCGGCGGCCGGCCAACCGGCGGTGGCGGTGTGAAAACCGCGGCGGCAGTGGCGGACATGGCCGAAGCTGGCGCGGTCGGGCAGCAGCCGCCACGGCAGCGCCCGGCGCTGCGCTTGGACCACGTGGCCAAGCACTATGGACGGGGTCGGACGTCCGTCGCCGCGCTGGGGCCGTTGTCACTCACCGTCGGGATCGGTGAGTTCGTCTGTGTGGTAGGTGTTTCCGGCTGCGGTAAAAGCACCTTGCTGTCGCTGATCGCCAAGCTCGACAGTCCGTCCTCCGGTTCGGTCGACACCGGTGCACACCGGGTCGCGATGATGTTCCAGGAGCCCGCGCTGTTCCCTTGGCTGACCGCCGCGGGCAACGTCGAACTCGCGCTGCGCGCACGTGCGGTGTCCGGCCGGCAACGGCGAGAGCGTGCCCGCGAGTTGCTGGACACTGTCGGCCTGGCGGACTTCGCCGACAGGCGGCCGCACCAGTTGTCCGGCGGCATGCAACAGCGGGTGGCGCTGGCGCGTGCGCTGGCCCAGGATGCCGACGTGTTGTTGATGGACGAACCGTTTGCCGCCCTGGACGCGCTGACCCGCGATCGCCTGCAGGGCGAGCTCGAACGAATAGTGCTGTCCCGCAACCTGACCGTGGTCTTCGTCACCCACAACGTCCGCGAGGCGGTGCGGCTCGCCGACCGGGTGGTCCTGCTCAGCGAGAGACCGGCGACCGTTGTCGAAGAGTTCGCCGTGCCGCTGCCGCGCCCCCGGGACATCAACACCGCGGAGGTCGCGCAGCTTGCCGCATACGTCACGGCGCGACTCGAGCATGGCGGTGTCCGACCGTGACGGCGAGCACGGACGCCGCCGGCGTCATCGATGGGGCCCGGCCCGCCGAGGCCGGACGGCGCGCGAGCAGCCGGCCGAGTCTGCGCATGGTGGCGCGGGCCGTCGGTCCGAAGGTGGCGGCCATCGCGGTGTTCGCCGGGATGTGGCAACTGCTGGTGTACAGCGGATGGCAGCCCTCGTTCGTGCTGCCCGGGCCGGTCGCGGTGGCGCAGAATCTTTGGCACCAACTGCATGGCGTGCTGCTCTGGCAGGCCATCGCGACCACGATGAGCCGCGCGCTCGCCGGATTTGCGTTGGCGGCCGCGATCGGCTCGGTTACCGGAGCGCTCATAGCTCGAAATCGACTGCTGCGCGCCGGCATAGGTCCGTTGGTCACCGGCTTGCAAACCATGCCCGCGATTGCCTGGTTTCCGTTCGCCATCATCTTCTTCGGCCTGCACACCTCGGCGATCCTGTTCGTCATCGTGATCGGCGCCGCGCCTTCCGTTGCGGTTGGAGTGGTCTTGGGCGTCGATCACATCTCGCCGCTGTTGCTGCGCGCCGCAACGGCGCTGCAGCTGCGATCGATCGCCCTGTACCGGCACGTGATCCTGCCCGCCGCGCTGCCGATGTTCGTCGCCGGTCTCAAGCAGGGTTGGGCCTTCGCCTGGCGAAGTCTGATGGCCGGTGAACTCGTTGTGCTAGTGGCCAATACGTCGTCGATCGGCGTGTTACTCGAGACCGCGCAGAACCTCACCGACATGCCTTCGGCGATCGCGATCATGACGGTGATCCTGATCATCGGAATCGTGGTCGACGCCGTGTTCAGCATCGCGGATCGGCAGGTCCGCCGGCGCTGGGGCCTGCTGGTCGAGCGATGACAGGCAAGGACAAACCGCTGCGGCTCTGGGCCTTCGGCGACGCACACGTGGGCACCGACAAGACCCATGGTCGAGACAGCCTGGCGGAGGCCATCATTCACTCCGAGCGCGGAGGGCCCGATGGCGCGCCGTCCTTCGACTGGGACGTGGCCATCGACGTCGGAGACATGTCGGGCGCCCATCACAGCCTGCCCGACGACAGCGAGGGCCGCGAGGTCGCGGACCAGTTTCGTGCGCTGCGGCGGCACCGCCGCGAGGATGTCTACAGCGTGTGCGGCAACCATGACCGCAGTGGCCTCAAGGAGCCCGAGGCGTGGTGGTGGCGCAAGTGGGTGGACCCGCTGGGCGAGCACACCGAAACCTCGGGGGTGGATGCACGGGCACGTCGTTATCCGATCACGGGCAGCTGGGAGCGTTACTCCTTCCGGGTCGGCAATCTGCTTTTTCTCATGATGAGCGACCGCAACGAGCCGACCCAGCGCGTTGGCCGGGGAACGCTGGGCGGAAATCCCGGCGGGGTGGTCAGCGGCGAGACCTACCGGTGGTGGCAGGACATGGTTTTGGCGCACCCCGACCTCAACATCGTGACGGTGCACCACTACGTCCTCAAGGACACGACCGTCGCCTCGGGGGAATGGGAAGGCGTGCGCAAGGGCGACGACGGGCGGTGGCACGAGCACTACCACCGGCCGTTTGCCGACGGCACCCCCAACGGTGCGTCCTATCTCTACTGGGTCGACAGCCGGCCCGACTCCGCGCGATTCGAGACGTTCCTGGCCGAGCAGCCGGGTCGGGTGGCGATGTGGCTTGCTGGGCACACCCATACCCATCCCGACGACGACCACGGTGGCAAGACCCACATCGAACAGCGGTGGGGCACATGGTTCCTCAACGTCGCCTCATTGAGTCGGCACCACATGCCGCTGACCACGCTGCCGATCAGCAGGTTGTTGACCTTCACCCCGGGTAGCCGTGCGGTACGGGTGCAGTGCTACCTCCACACCAACCAGCACGCGGCGCAGGGCTGGTATCCGCCCGCGCAACGCATGATCACCTTGCCCCGGCCGTTCCGCTGGTGCGTTACAGCGGCGCCTGGTCGGTGAGGTTGAGCATCACGTAGGCGAGGCAAAACAGGAAGTTAAGCACGAGCAGGATCATCCCGGCGAACAACAGGGAGCGGGTGCCCTGGCGTTGCAGTTGCCGCAGCTTCGCGTTGCGTTCGTCGCGTTTCATCCGGGTCGCGATCAGGGCGAAATTGACGTCCGTGACTTCCTCGTCGCTCACCGGCATGCCGGCGAGCATCTGCTGCAGCCGAACCGGCCCGGTGTCGACACCGACGTCCGCGAAAGACCGGCACATGCGCCGCGCCCGGCGCTCCCCAACGATCTGATATCGCATATGCAACCGATGCGGTAGCTGTCCTCGTCCGTTACCACAGGGATTCGACGCGGTCGTCACAAGCCGGAAGTCTAGACCCGATCGTGACTTTTCGCGGCCCGCTCGCCGATTAATTCAACCGGGTGAATTCGCCGGGTTACGGTATGCCGCCGTGCATCCGGTCCGCCTCCGGCAGGTCTAGGTAGCGCTCCAGATTGCGGTGCATGTTGATCACCCGACGCTCCTCGCTGGAGAGCACGACGTGGGTGAATCCGGGCTGATGCATGCCGCGCTGCAGGCCGGCCAGGACACGGATGTCCTGGGTGAGCACCACCCCGGGCTCGGACTGTTCGGCGGGCACCCGGACATCCGCCGGCTTGCTGCGCACCGCGCCCGGCGGCATCCGGGTCATCAAGAACATGACCAATTCCCCTTTGTCGGGATTGAGCTCGGTGCCGGGGCGTGAGCACATGACGGTCAGGTGGTCGGCGTTGGCGAGCAGGGTCATGTTCGGGAACACGTTGTACTGGTGCAGCCTGGTGATGCGATCGGTGTCGGCCCAGTCGAGGTTCACGCCGCGGCTGGCGGCAAATGCCCGGGTGTGCGCGGCGATCAGGTCCGCAACGGTTTGACCGGCCCGACGTTCGTGGGCCGGGAAGGGCGTCCCCGCGGCTGCGCCCATCAGTGCTCCCTGTGTGTAAACGTATGCGTCCCAGACCTCTTCGTCGGAGAGCGCGCCGTCAAAGCGCGGGCTTGGCACACCGTAAGGCTGGTCGGACTTGCCCGTATGGCCCCAGATCTGTTGCGGGGCATGGATGTCGTCAACGCAGCGCAGCAACTCCGGGTGCAGGGTCTGTATGTGGTAGGTCTCGCTGTAGCCGTCGGCGATCGTCTTCCAATTCGCGTCGACCTCGACGCACAGCGTCGCGTAGCAGCGGAAGTCCTCGAGGTGACACCACGCGATGTCGTCGGGCATCGCTTCCAGATACTGAAGTAACGGCATCGCGTCGGGGTCCAGATTGACGAAGACCAGCCCCGCCCACGTCTCCACCCGCACGGGCACCAATGGGAAGTCGGACATCCGCAACGCGCCGAAACCTTTGCGGTTGGGCACGCGCTTGAGTGTGCCGCCCAGGTCCCAGGTCCACCCGTGATAGCCGCACTTGAGTTCGTGAAGTCCCGAACCCGACCCGGCGCACAGCGAGTTGCCACGATGGCGGCAGACATTCTGGAATGCGCGCAGGCCGGCGCCGGGGGCCTGCGGGTCGTGCACGATCAGCACCGCGTACGGGCCGCAGCGGTACTCGAAGTAGTCGCCCGGCTGCGCGACATGATCGACCATGCAGGCGAGCTGCCACACCTTCGGCCACAGTCGGTCGGTCTCGAGTTGGGCGAAGGCGGGCGAGTAGTAGCGCTCGGCCGGGACCAGCGTCGGACTCTCAGGCGGTGTGCCGATCGCATCCTGTCCGACGCGCGCGCGGGTGGATGCCGGGTTGCCCGCCGCTGCCATCGGGCCGGGCCTCAGCGTGCTCCGCGCACCAGCCGGCCGGGCCGGGCACCGGTGTCGACATCCATGCGCCGGGTCACGGTGCCGCTGACGATGGTCGCCGCGTAACCGGTTGCGCCCTGCAGGATCCGGTTACCGCCCGCCGGCAGGTCGAAGGCCATCGCGGCGGGATGTAGCGTCAGCGCGTCCAGGTCTATGACGTTGATGTCGGCCTTTTTGCCGGGTTCGATGGTGCCGCGGTCGGTCAGCCCGAACAGGTAAGCCGTGTCTCGGGATTGCTTGCGGATCACATACTCCAACGCCAGCTTGTCGCCTCGGTGCCGGTCGCGCGCCCAATGGGTGAGCAGGAAGGTCGGGTAGGAAGCGTCGCAGATCATTCCGCAGTGGGCACCGCCATCGGAAAGGCCCAGCACCCCGGCGGGGTGCAACAGCATCTCGCGGATCGCATCGTGGTTGCCGTCAGCGTAGTTGAACAGCGGCAGCATCAGCATCGCGGTCGCGTTCCGCTCGAGCATCAGGTCATACAACGTAGACAGCGGATCCTCGCCGCGTGCCTCGGCGATCGCCGCGACGGTGCGGTCGGGTGTCGGCTCGTAGTCGGGCGGGTCACCGAGGGCGAAGAGTCGTCCCAGGGAATGCTGCACCAGCGCGAACATGCCGTCGAACAGCAGCGTCGGGTCGGCGGGCAGGTCGTGTTCGGCCAGAATGGCGGACTTCACCGCGGGATCGGCCAGGCGCTGTGCGAGCTCCTCGCGCCCGCACTCGGCCCTCAGCCGTCGATAGGTGGGACGGTGGCTGAAGCCGTGGTGGCCCTGGAACCCGATCATCATGCCGAACGGACGCGCGGCGACCTGCGGGTACAACCGGCTGCCGGCGGCGTGCGCGTCCGCGGAAAGGTCCAGCATGTCGCGCCACAGGGTGGGGTCCGCGTCGACCTGGATCAGCGCGAACGACACGGGCCGATCGATCTCGCCGCTGAGCCGGCGCATCCAGTCCAGTTCTTTTTTGGGGGCGACGATGTCCTCACCGGCGGACCCCTGCGGGGCCAGCTCGAAAACCGCTTGGCCGCCGGCGGCCATGGCGCGGCCCAATCCGAACAATTCGTCCTCGGCGGCAAACGTGCCTGGAACCGGCTCGCCGTCCATGGCGCGGTGCCCCATCGTTCGTGATGTCGAGAAGCCGAGTGCGCCGGCTTCGATCGCCTCCCGAACCAGCCGCCCCATCGCCTCGATGTCCTCGGGTGTGGCCGGCTCGTTGCGCGCGCCCCGGTCGCCCATCGCATAGGCGCGGATGGCCCCGTGCGCGACTTGGCTGCCCACGTCGATCGAGAACTGCTGTTTGCCGATCGCGTCGAGGTACTCGGGGTAGGTCTCCCATCCCCAGGTGATGCCTTCGGTCAACGCGGTGCCGGGGATGTCTTCGACACCCTCCATCAACTCGATCAGCCACTGTTCGCTGCCGGGGCGTACCGGGGCGAAGCCGACGCCGCAGTTGCCGGTGACGATCGTCGTGACGCCGTGGCCGCTGGACGGCTCGAGCAAGCTGTCCCAGCTGACCTGCCCGTCATAGTGAGTGTGGATGTCGACGAAGCCCGGGGCCACCACACGCCCTGTCGCATCGATAGTTTCGGCGGCCTCTGCGCGGTCCAGGCCGCCGGTCCCGGAGTCGGTCCCGCGGCGAACGACGTCGACGATCCGGCCGCCCTTGATGGCGACGTCGGCGAGGTAACGCTGCGCACCTGTCCCGTCCACGACAGTCCCACCGGTGATCTTGAGGTCGAGCACGGGTCTCCTCCGAGTGTGTTCGGGGTCGCCATGGGCTGGCAGGCCGGAGTTGGTGGACGCGAGACCGGGGGGCGCCCGGCCTCGGTCAGCTCATTACGCTACGCCTCGTTGCGTAAATAGTGAAGATTTCGAGAAGAGTTGAACCAATCCGGCCGCCGAGTCGTACTTCCCGGTTGGGTGCGTTGACAGCCCTGTACAAGTTGCACCCACACCAGCTGCATGGATGAATTGCCCTCAGCCACTTGGTTCGACGCTGTGTGGCGTTTCAGGCTGTGCGGCGCAATGGAAAGGACGGTGGGCATGGGGCCCGCTGATCGCGAACAGGAGCCGGCCGAAGGGTCTGGCGAAGCACCACCCGAGCAGCGCCATTTCGCGCTCACCCGCCGTGGTGCGCTGCTAGGCATGGGGGCGGTCGCCGGTGTCGCCGCCGTCGACGTCGGCGGATTCGCCTACGCGGGCGGATGGTTACGGCCCGACGACCTGACACCCCCACGCTTCGCCGATCGTTTCGAACAGGTCTTCGGCCGGCACGAAGGCTTCCGCCGTAACCATGCCAAGGGGCTCAGCGCGACCGGATCGTTCGCCAGTACCGGTGCGGGCGCAACCATCTGCCGAGCCGCGGTCTTCCGGCCCGGCAGCGTCCCGGTGGTTGGCCGGTTCTCGCTGGGCGGTGGTGTGCCCAACCAGAGCGACAAGCCGGACACGGTCCGCGGTTTGGGGCTGATGTTTCAGACCTCCGACGGTCAGCAGTGGCGCACTGCGATGGTGAACTTCCCGGTGTTCACCGACCGCACCCCGCAGGGCTTCTATGAGCGGTTGCTCGCATCCAAACCCGTTGCGGCGACGGGCAAACCGGATCCGGAGAAAATGGCCGCATTCCTGCAACAGCACCCGGAGACGGCCGCGGCGTTGAAGATCATCAAGCAGACGCCGCCCAGCATCGGGTTCGTGGACACCACCTTTCACGGTCTGAATGCGTTCTACTTCACCAACAGTGCCGGTGAGACGGTTCCGGTGCGCTGGACGGCCGTGCCACAGCAGACCGGCCAGCCGGCGTCGACGGGCAAGGACTATTTGTTTGACGACCTGATCCACGCCGTGGCGCAGCGGCCGCTGGCGTGGAAGCTCATCCTGACCATCGGTGAACCGGGTGACCCGACCAACGACGCCACCAAGCCCTGGCCGCAATCGCGGCGGACGATTGAGGCCGGCACCATCAACATCACCGCGGTGCAGACGGAGGAAGCCGGCAACGCGCGCGACATCAACTTCGACCCGACGGTGCTTCCCGACGGCATCACCATTTCCGACGACCCGCTGCTGGCTGCGCGATCCGCGGTGTACGCGCGGTCGTACACCCGCCGCGCCGAAGAGTCGAAGTCGCCCAGCGAAGTCAACGTGGGCCAGGTGCTGTCATGACCGAAGAAAAACTCGAGACAGCCTCCACCGCAGCGCGATTCACCATCCCATCGCGCT
Source organism: Mycobacterium simiae (assembly GCF_010727605.1). NCBI lineage: Bacteria > Bacillati > Actinomycetota > Actinomycetes > Mycobacteriales > Mycobacteriaceae > Mycobacterium > Mycobacterium simiae. The sequence goes on along the minus strand of NZ_AP022568.1, from coordinate 2,477,551 downwards.
TCCTGCACTGGACGATGGCCCCGATGGTCATCGGCCAGCTGTTGATCGGTGTGATCATGATCGCGTCGCTGGCGTACTACCCATTGCTGTTGGCGATCCACCGTCCGCTGGGCGTCGCGATTCTGATCTTCGCCGTGGTGCGGCTGGTCAATCGGCTCACCCACCGCCCGCCGGCGTTCCTGGCGACCATGAGCCGCGCCGAGCGCAAGGTCGCGACGTTGTCGGAATATGCGTTGTACGCGCTGCTGCTGACCCAGCCCGTGATCGGTTGGGCCACACTGTCAGCTGCCGGGCTGCCGGTGACCATGGTCGGCCCTGTTCGTCTACCCGCCATCGCGCCGCGCAACGCGGATCTGTACGCGGTATTGCGGGAGTGCCACGGCATCTTCGCCTTTCTGTTGTTCGCCGCGTTTACCGCGCACATGTTGGCGGTCCTATTTCACACGCTCGTGCTACGGGACCGATTGCTCGATCGAATGGCGCTGTGGCCCAGCCGGTTCAGCGGTAGACGCGATGACGAAGACCTAAACGGCGCATGAACGACGGTCGACGGAATCCGGGCAACACCCTTCCTGGTAGCGTCGCGGCTACCCTGTGCCACAGGGCTAGCGCTATCGTCGCTGTATGCCCGATGGTCAGTCGCTGGCAACGTTTTTACGAGCCCGCCGCGATTTGCTGAAGCCGGCCGATGTCGGCCTCGCCGAAGGGGAGCGCCGGCGGGTGGCGGGGCTGCGCCGCGAAGAAGTGGCAATGCTGGCTGGCATCAGCGCCGAGTACTACCTCAGGCTCGAGCAAGGGCGGGAGCGTCAGCCATCCGATCAGGTGCTGGAGAGCTTGGCCAGTGCCCTACAGCTCAATGACGATGCCACCCAATACCTGCGCAACTTGGCTCGGCCCGCGCCACGGCGCCGGCGCCGGGCCGCGACGTCGGCCGAGAAGGTCGACCCCGGTCTGCAGACCTTGATCGACAACTGGCACCTGACCCCGGCCTACGTGCACAACCGGAATCTGACCATCGTCGCGTCCAACGCGATGGCGTGTGCCCTGACGCCGTTCTTCGCGCGCGGGGTCAACCATTTACGGGCAGTTTTCCTGGAGCCCTCGTTGCGCAACTGGATCGTCAATTGGGAAGAGGTCACGGCGATCCTGGTGTCGTCGCTGCGGTTCAACATCGCCGAAGACAAGTCGAATGATCCCGAACTTCAAGCGTTGATCGGCGAACTCAGCATCGCCAGCCAACGGTTCCGCACGCTATGGGCCCGTCAGGACGTGAGGCAGAAGACCAGCGGCCCGGCGATCGGCGACCACCCGCAAGTGGGACTGCTCGAAATGCGTTACCGCACATTCGTATTGCCCGAGAATGGGCAGGTGCTGGTGACCTACTATGCCGAACCGGGCAGCACCACCGAGGACAGGCTCCGATTGCTGTCCACCCTTGTCGAACCGCGGCCGTCGCTCTGAGACACCGCATCCACCGGCTGATCGTCGTCGGGCTGATCATCCATACCTGCGTCGAGGCGACCATGCGATTCGGCGCTGAACTCCGCTAAGCCAGCTCGATCCTCACCACCGAGGAAGTGGTGCACAGGATCTCGGTATTGACCGATCGGTCGACCACCGGGTCGGCCCAGCCGCCGAGTCGTTCGGACAACCTCGATGAGATCGGCTGTCAATATTCACCTTTGATCCACCTCCGCGAAGCCAACGCGCCAGTGGCTGGCCAGACGGTTGAGCAGCGGCCGGGGCTGAGAGGGAGATAGACATGATCAAATTGGCTTGCCTGGACATGGCGGGCACTACCGTGGTGGACTCCGTCGCCGACCTTGCCGCCTGCATCGCCGCGCACAACCACGGGGCATCGCGATGACGATGGCGACTACCCGCGGGGTCCGAGCTGGGCTCGACGAAGCGCCGGTGAGCCGGTTCCACCTCAAGGCCGCGGTGACCGCGGGCATGGGATTCTTCACCGACTCCTACGACCTCAACGTCATCGGCACCGTCACCCTGCTCGTCAAACCCGAGTTCCATTTGTCGGCCGGCCAGGTCGCAGCGCTGACTAGCTCGACCCTGCTGGCGGTCGCGGTGGGTGCGTTCCTGTTCGGCCGCCTGGGCGACCTACTGGGCCGGCGCCGGGTCTACGGGCTGGAAGCGGTGTTGATGATCGTCGGTGCACTCGCCTCGGCCGTCGCCCCGACGTTTACCGGCCTGCTCGTTGCGCGCGTCGTCCTGGGGATCGGCATCGGCGGCGACTATCCCGCCTCCGGGGTGATCATGACCGAGTACGCCAACCGGCGTAATCGCGGCCGGCTGGTCGGATTGACCTTCCTGTTCTACGTTCTCGGTCAGGTTGCGGCGGACCTAGTCGCGCTGGCGGTCGTGGCCGTGGGCACCTCGCCGACACTGGCCTGGCGGCTAATCCTGGGTTTGGGAGCGATCCCGTCGTTGCTGGTGTTGTGGAATCGCCGCCATATGCCGGAATCGCCGCGGTGGACGTTGGTGGTCGCCGGCGACGTCGGCAAGGCCGCGCAGGATCTCGCCGCTTCTCCGGGCAAGCCGTACGGGCCAGTGACGCTGACCACATTCCGACGGTGGTCACGCTGCGCAAAGCGTTGCGCTCGCGGTCTTTTCAACTTACCCTGCTGGGCACCGCCGGAAGCTGGTTCTTCTTCAACGTCGCCGTGTACGGGAACGCGGTGAGCCAGCCGTTGCTGATCAAGAGCATCGCACCGCGCACCAGCATCGTGACGAACATGGCGGTCAACGCCGCACTGGTCGTGTGCTTCAGTCTGGTCGCCGCCCTCGTCGGTTTGGCGTTGTTGGACCGGGTCGGCCGTAAACCATTGCAGATGTTCGGTTTCGGTCTCTCGGCACTGTCAATGGGCCTGATCGCGGCGATACCGGGGTTGACGTCGACGGTCGCGCCGTTCGCGGTGATCTTCGGATTGTCGCTGTTCGGAATCGCCGTGGGGCCGAACTACACGACCATGCTGCTGGCCGCCGAGTCTTTTCCGACCGCGATCCGCAGCACGGCACACGGGATCTCGGCGGGCATCGCCAAGGTAGGTGCGTTCTTCGGCGCCCTGATCACCCCGATCGCCCTCGCCCACCTCGGGCTGCGCCCCACGCTTCTGATCGCCGGCGCAAGCTTCGTGCTGGGCATCGTGGCCACCACGCTGGTCGCCGAACCCAGGGGCGTCGCGCTGGACAGCGCCGGAACCGCGGACCCGAACGGACCCGCCGGCAACGAGATTGCGTCGTCGACCTCGCAGCCGGTGTCGGCATGACGGCGGTCAACGGCGCGGTGGAAGGCCGGTACGCACGCTGGGACGGGGTGGGTAAGCCGATCACCGTGGTATCGACCAGTGGGCGACCGATCCCGGCACCACCATCGTCGCGGTGCCCGACAGTGTCCCGGACCCGGCGCGGCAGGAAACGGCCGGCCGCGCCCGTGGCCGACCTGGTCATCGGCGATCCCGCGGAGGCGCCGCTGGTTGACGTCGCCCTGGAACTGTCGGGCCACCCCGCCGCGGTGCAGGCCTGCATTACGCATCTGGACGTCGGGGGTCGGGCCGTGCTGGCAGGATCGGTGGCCGCCGCCCCGTGCATCTGCGCGCGGCCGTCGACTTCCTCACTGCTCACCACCGCCTCAATCAGTCTGTCCCACAGCGTAATCCGCTCGACTAGTACGGCGAGGACTGCTGGGCCAGGTTCAGCAGCGCGTAGGCGGCGCAGAGCAGGAAGTTCAACGCCAGCAGCGTCATCCCGGCGATCAACAACGAGCGCATGCCCTCGCGCCTCATCTCGCGATACTTTGCGCTACGGCTTTCCCGGTCGATCTTGGCCGCGATCAACGCAAATCTGACATCCGCTTCCTCACTGGCCGCGACCGGGGCGCCGGCCAACATGGCCCTGAGCCGATCCGGGGAGGTCTCGACGCCGACGCGTGCGAAGCGGTCACAGAGTTTCCGCGCCCGCCGACGGCCGAGGACTTCGCCGCGCATGTCCAATTGATGCGCGAGTTTCCCTCGCTCACTTCCCCACGAGGCAGGCCGATTCATCATATGCCGGAGCCTATTTCGGTTGCCGACTTGCTGGGGAGGTTGTGGCACTACCACCCTTGGGACAGTAGTAATTGCCGATGCCCTCGACGGTCCAATCCCGTGTCGCGGCGTACGAATTCCCCGCTTGACCAATAGAAAGATCCATTGCTGGACTCCTGGATTGCTGTCCGATTGACGCGTTGATCGGATCTTTACATTCGCCCGCGACGAGGTCCAATCCGAATTCGTGATGATGGCAATCGGGATTGATGATGCTGTAGCTCAGTAATTTTCGCACACGTCAGAACGGGCACGGGGGTGATGTTCTGCGGCGCCGTCAATTTACGGCGCGAACGCGAAAACGCCTCGCTTGTCTAACTTTTCTGCGTCCGTTCCCGGCGTGCCGCAACCTCGAGCCGCACCGTCGGAGTGCGGGTTAGTTCAGAGTTTGCGCGCTAAAGACTCAACAATCAGTCGCGTCGTTAGCTCCGCCCGCCGGCGCGAGTATTGCGTGGCGTCCGAGAGAATCGGATATACCACTCCGCCCACGATGGCGTCCGCCGCCGACGTGGCCGTGTGTGCGTCGATGCCGTCGGCCAGCAGTCGGGTGCGCACACTCTCGTGCAGGGGCACGCTGAACCCGGCGCGCAACTTGACCGCGGTCTCCTCGTGCTCCATGCCGGCCACCGTCAACGTGCGCAGCATGGCGGAACCGCGCTCCGTGGTCAGGGTGGTGGCCAGCTTCCGCACCCAGCCGACCAGGTCGGCTGCCAGATCGTCGGTGTGATCGACCGACGACAGAATCTTGTCGGCATCTTCGAGCAGTACGTCGGCCACCAATGCCGGACGGCTCGGCCACCAGCGGTAGATCGTCTGCTTTCCCACCCCGGCCCGCGCGGCGACCGCCTCGATCGTCAGTCCGTCGAAGCCGCGCTCGAGCAGCAGTTCACGCGTGGCGGTGACGATCGCCGTCCGCGATTTCTCGCTGCGGCGCCTTGGCGAGCCGGATCGCGGATTCGCCTGACTGAGATCGGTTGGCATCTAATGATCCTCGTCGCTCGGGTGCCTCGCCGTTGGAGGGCCGTCGGTCGGTCTCGGCCGGCCTCGGTCCGCGGACGCGGGGCCGCTTTACATCGCGCGACCCACGCCGGTAACCTCTTCACAAGACGAGACGGTTCGTCTTGTACGCGAGAGGATATCAGCCGGTGCGGCCGAAGCCCATGACCGCTGCTGCGCGGTCCCGATCATGACGCTGGGACTGACCCCCGAGCAGCATGATCTCAGCACCGCCGTCGGCCAATTCGCCGGGCGCCACGCTCCGATCGCGGCGACGCGCGACAATTTCGACGCCGTCGCGGCCGGTCGCCTGCCCGGCTGGTGGGACGCGCTGACCGCCAATGGTTTTCACGCCGTGCACCTGCCCGAGCGGATCGGCGGCCAGGGCGGCCGATTGATGGACGCCGCGTGCGTGATCGAATCCGCCGCCAAGGCGCTGCTGCCCGGGCCGCTACTGCCCACCGTGCAGACCGGCGCCGTTGCGCTGCAGGCGGATCCGACGCCGGCCGCCGAGTCACTGCTGAGTGAACTTGCCGCTGGATCTGCGGCAGCGCTGGTCCTACCGAACGACGGCGATTTCCGGGCGCACACCGATGGCCGGCGCTGGCAGATCTCCGGTGCCTCGGCGGTCACCGCCGGCGTGCGGGCGGCAGCGGTGATCCTGGTCGGCGCCCGCGACGAACACGACGAGGTCGTCTGGGTGCTGGTCCGCACCGAAAGGCCGACCGCGATGATCCAATCCGTTGCCGGGACCGACCTGGTGACCGATGTCGGCATACTGCGACTTGACGAGTACGCCGTCGATGAGTCGGACCTCCTCACCGGTATCGACAGCGACCGCGCCGAGTGCGTGGCGGTGAGTCTGGTAGCCAGTGCCGTCGCCGGTATCGCGCAGTGGTGCGTCGAAGCGGTCACCGCACACTTGAGGATTCGTGAACAGTTTGGCAAGGTGATCGGCACCTTCCAGGCCCTACAGCACAGCGCGGCCATGCTCTTGGTCAACAGTGAGTTGGCCACCGCGGCGGCATGGGACGCCGTTCGCGCCGTCGACGAGTCGATCGATCAGCACCGGCTGGCGGCTGCGGGCGCGGCCGTGCTGACGATTTCACCCATGCCGGACCTGGTGCTGGACGCGTTGACGATGTTCGGCGCGATCGGCTTCACCTGGGAGCACGAACTGCATCTGTATTGGCGGCGGGCGATCAGCCTGGCGGCCTCGATCGGTCCGGCCAACCGCTGGGCGCGCCGGTTGGGGGCGTTGACCTGCACCCAGACGCGGGACATGTCGGTCAACCTCGGCGACGCGGAAGCGCAGTTCCGGTCATGGGTCGGCGAAACCCTCGATACGGCACTCGAATTGCGCAATGACAAACCTGGACGGCAAGGTGACTACGAGTACTTCGAGTCGGGTCCGCAGCGCACGCTGATCGCCGAGGCCGGGCTCATTGCGCCGCACTGGCCGGCGCCGTGGGGGGTGGACGCGGGCCCGTTGAAGCAGCTCATCATCGACGAGGAGTTCGCCAAGCGGCCCGCACTGGTCCGGCCCTCACTGGGCATCGCCGAGTGGATACTGCCGTCGATACTGAGCGCCGGGTCAAAGGAGTTGCAGGAACGGCTGATTCAGCCCACCCAGCGTGGTGAGCTGGCCTGGTGTCAATTGTTCAGCGAGCCGGGTGCCGGTTCGGACCTGGCCTCGCTGGCGACCAGGGCGACCCGGGTCGAGGGTGGCTGGAAGATCAACGGCCACAAGATCTGGACGTCTATGGCGCACCGCGCTGACTTCGGGGCGTTACTCGCGCGCACCGATCCGGAGGCGAGCAAGCACCGCGGCATCGGTTACTTCATCCTCGACATGCAAACGCCCGGCATCGAGATCGAACCGATCAAGACCGCGACCGGTGACGCGCACTTCAACGAGGTCTTCCTCAACGACGTCTTCGTTCCCGACTCGATGCTGCTGGGCGGCCCCACTGACGGCTGGGCGCTGGCGATCGCAACGATGGCCGAGGAGCGTTCCGCCATCAGCGGCTACGTCAAATTCGACCGGGCGGTCGCGATCCGGCGGCTGGCGGCCCAACCCGGACCCGACCGTGACGACGCGACGCGGGAGCTCGGAGAGCTCGACGCGTACACCAACGCCATCCGGGCGCTCGGGGTACGCGAGACCATCCGGCTGCTGGACGGACAGGCCTCCGGCCCCGCGTCCAGCATCGCCAAGGTGGCGATGAATGTGCTGCTGCGACGAACGTTTCAAGCCACCCTGCAGTTGACCGGCCGGGTGGCCATGGTGGCCGACGCCGACCCCGCCGTCGTGGAGCCCTATCTGCACTTGCCTGCCGAGCTGATCGGCGGGGGGACTAGAGAGATCCAGCTCAACATTATCGCGCAGATGATCCTCGGCCTGCCCCGCAAGTAACCACGAAAACAAGGACGCACCATGGGATTACGCGGTGAAGCCGCGATCGTCGGATATGTCGAGCTGCCACCGGAACGACTGAGCAAGGCCTCGCCGGCTCCCTTTGCCCTCGAGCAATGGGCCGAGCTGTCCGCCGCCGCACTGGCCGATGCGGGCCTGCCGGGCGAGGTCGTCAACGGCATCGTCGCCTCGCACCTGGCGGAGTCGGAGATCTTCGTTCCGTCCACCATTGCCGAATACCTGGGCATAGGAGCGCGATTCGCCGAGCATGTGGACCTCGGCGGAGCCAGCGCCGCGGCGATGGTGTGGCGGGCAGCCGCGGCCGTCGAACTGGGAATCTGCGACGCCGTGCTGTGCGCACTGCCGGCCCGCTACATCACGCCGTCGTCGAAGCAAAAGCCGCGCCCGATGGTCGACGCGATGTTCTTCGGCTCCTCGAGCAATCAATACGGCTCGCCGCAAGCAGAATTCGAGATCCCCTACGGCAACCTCGGCCAAAACGGGCCGTACGGCCAAGTGGCCCAGCGGTATGCGGCGATCTATGGGTACGACGAGCGGGCGATGGCCAAGATCGTCGTGGATACGCGCACCAACGCCAATCACACCGACGGGGCGATCTGGAAAGACAAGCCGCTCACCGTCGAAGACGTGCTGGCCAGCCCGGTGATCGCCGATCCGCTGCACATGCTGGAGATCGTCATGCCGTGTGTTGGCGGCGCCGCGGTGGTGGTCGCCAGCGCCGAGCTGGCCAAGCGATCGCGCCATCGGCCGGTGTGGATCAAGGGTTTTGGCGAACACGTGCCGTTCAAGACGCCGACCTACGCCGAAGACCTGCTGACCACACCCATTGCGGCCGCCGCCGACACCGCCTTCGCCATGACCGGCCTGACCCGCGATCAGATGGACATGGTCTCGATCTATGACTGCTACACGATCACCGTGCTGCTGTCGCTGGAAGACGCAGGATTCTGCACGAAGGGCAGCGGCATGGAATTCGTCGCCAACCACGACCTGACATTCCGGGGCGACTTTCCCCTCAACACCGCCGGCGGTCAGCTTGGTTTCGGTCAAGCCGGCCTCGCGGGCGGCATGCACCACGTGTGTGACGCCACCCGTCAGATCATGGGCCGCGCCGGCGCGGCGCAGGTCGCCGACTGCAACCGTGCCTTCGTGTCCGGCAACGGCGGCATTCTGTCCGAGCAGACGACCCTCATCCTGCAGGGAGACTGACCGATGAACTTCGAGCGCCCGATGCCTGTCAAAACCCCTACCACCGCGCCGTTTTGGGACGCGCTGGCCCAGCGTCGGATCGTCATCCAGTACTCGCCGTCGTCGAACGCCTACGTGTTCTACCCCCGCGTGCGCGCACCGCGCACCCTGGCCGACGACCTGCAGTGGCGCGAGATATCGGGCCTGGGAACGCTGTACTCGTTCACCGTGGCACGCCGGCCGGTCAGCCCACACTTTGCCGATGCCGTTCCCCAGCTGTTGGCGATCGTCCAATGGGACGAGGGCCCAAAGTTTTCCACGGAGATGGTCAACGTCGACCCGGGCGACCTGCGCGTCGGCATGCGGGTACGCCCGGCGTTCTTCGACTATCCCGAGCACGAGGTGACGATGCTGCGCTACGAGCCCGCCCCGCAGTAGCACGTCGACTGCCGGGGCGCCGCTCGGCCAGAGCAGCTAACGCTTAGCGCACCTCTTCGGTCGGCACGTGGTAGCGCTGCCGGTAGGCACGCACCCGCTCTCGCACTTCTGCCGCGTCCAAGCCGGTGTCCGACCAGGTGTAGCGGCCGCGGCCGCCATCGCCGGGGTGTGCGGCGAGAAAGTCGCGCATCTTCTGCTCGGTCTCCGGACGCAATTGTCGGCCCAGTTTGTGGTAGATCCCGGCGATCGTGGTCCACGGGTTTTGCATGAAATCGGCGAACTGAACGTCGACCATCCGGTCGGCGGCCGCGATCGCGCTGTCGCGCCAAGCCATTCCGCGTTCGAGCCCCACCACGATCTCCTCGTAGGACTGTGCCGCGCATTCGGCGATGTTCGACTCGTCGCTGCCCATTCGCCGCAAGTGATGCGTCAGGGCGGCGATCGACGAGATGACGTTGAGCGGATCGCGATGCGTCTGCACGATCAATGCGTCAGGGTATTCGGCGATCAGTTTGTCGAGCTGCCACAGATGTGCCGGTGATTTCAGCAGCCACTGTCCGGCAACGCCGGACTGTAAGTGTTGCAAGAAGATTCGGTGGAAACGGTAGGCGCCAGTGTGGTCCGCGTCGTACAGCAGCCAGCGGGAGTAGCTCGGCAGGCGGTACTGCACCGAGAAGATCATGCTGGTGAAGTCGCTGGCCGTGATGCGCACGCACTCCTGGCCGACGAGAGCGCCCATGGGATGAAACTTCAAGAACCCGGGGACGATCTGCTCGGACATCTCGATGCTGGCCTGGGCCTGCGCGATGCGTGGATCGATGTGATAGGTCTCGGGCTGCGGTACCGGACAGGGCGCGTCGACCTCCCAGGTCAGCGGGGCGCGCAGGTCGGGGTCCTGGGCCAGCAAGTCGTAGAGGATCGTCGTGCCGGTGCGGGGCTGTCCGACGATGAAGATCGGCGATGTGATGGGCTTAGCGGCGATCTCGGGATGATCCTTGCGCCATGCGATCACCCCGAGCCGGTTGGTCAGAGCGCGCAGCAGGTCCAGGTGCGCGATCTCCACACCGATCGGCGACAGCCGCGCCTCGTTGACCAAACCGTCGGCGACCCGCTCCAGTCCGGGCCGCCAGCCCTCATCGCCGAAGTCGTCGCTACCCGCCCGCTCGCAGGCGAGCGCGATGAGGGCGTCCGGGTCGAACCGTTGCTCGAGCGTCATGCGCCTGCGTTGCCTTCGCGGGTTGAGTGCACCGAAACGCTGACATCGGGCGGGCTGGGATTGTCCAGCCAGCGCAGCACCACGAAGCCGCGGTGCCGACCGCCGGTGTCCAGCCAGTGCCCAAACCCGAAGTCCTGTGCCGAGATCGCGATCTGCACCCGACCATCGGCGTCGGGCGCTATGGCGCGATTGGTCACCGAGCTGTGTCGCCGGCGCGGCTCCAGGCATTCGTGCCAGATGCTTTCCAGCGTGACGTTCCAGTACCGGGTGTCCGGCGGCGCGATGTCGAGCACCAGCGCTTGATCGGGCTCGAGTGAAAAAGTACCCAACATGTACAGATTGTCCGGGGTGGTGTCGGCCGCACCGAGATCGGCCGCCTCGGCGGTGAATAACGTGTTGGGTTTCTGCAGCAACTCGGGCTTGATGGTGCGGTGCAGCGTGGTGAGTTTCATCAGCGACCACGCCATTGCGGTGAACTGCTCGGCGAGTTCGCCGTCGTAGAGCACGCCGACCGGGTCGGGATCGAGTGCCTCGATCTGCAGGGTGGCCGGACGTTCGGCGTCGCGATCGCCGATGTACTCGCGGACCACGATCGAAGAGGCGTCGTGGGGGATCTGGACCCATTGCGCGCCTTGAAGATCTGGGCGCTCGACGGGCTGGTCGGCCGACAGCACCAGCGCGAATCGGCCGGAGTCCAGCTCGAGGTCGGCGTCGCGGACATAGTTCGACATCCGCCGCGGCGTCAGACCGGTGCCGGCCAGGATCTGAACTCCGAGATAGGCGGTCGTGCCGCGGGTGCCGGTGATCCGGTAGCGGCGGTCTCCGCGGATCATCGCCAGCAAGTAGTTGCCGTCGGGGTTGGGCCCCCCGATCATCCTGGTGTCCGAGCACATGTCGAAGAATGCGGGGCGGGCGGTGTCGGCCTCGACGGCCATCTGCGCGCACAGCGACGAGACCCGGGCGATCACCCGCAGGCCTTCAAGCAGCTCGCGCTCGGATTCGGCGTCTTCGGTCACGATCGTGGTGACGTCGCTGATCATCTGCTGGAAGAACTGCCACGCGGCGCGCGACTGCGGCGCGAGTTCACCCGCCGGCGCCGTCGCCAGATTGTGAGACATAGTCTCATGTTAGGGCGGCGGCGGCCGGTACACACCGTTTTGATCGGATCGGGTCGACGGAACCCGCGATCACTCGAAGTGTGACTTGGCGATCTGTCCATGCACGCCGACGGTGCGGTCGACGACCTGGGAAATGGTGAAGTCCGCGGCGGCGGACAGGTACGCGTATGCCGTCGCGCGATCCATGCCCTTGTCGGTCTCCAGGAAGTCCAGCGCATTGACGACCGCGCGGCGCATCGCCACGTCGAGGTCGGCGGGCTGTCCGTCGCGCCCGGCGTCGGGGCTGGAAAGCCCGATCGGCACCCAGAGATCGGCGGTCTCGCCGAAGGGGTAGCGGTAGGCCACCGACGGAGCGTCGCCGGATCCCGGTTTGCACACGGTGAGCCGGAACGTGCCGCGCAGCGATCCCTCCATCGCGGTCAAGGCGACCTCACCGTCGCCCATCGCGTGGTGCGGGTCGCCAACATAGAACAGCGCGCCCTCGGCGAACACGGGGAGGTAGAAGGTCGAGCCGATGTTCAGCAGTCGAATGTCGATATTGCCGCCACCCAGCGTGGGTGGCACCGAATTGGCGCTTGCCGCAGTGAGATCGGGATCTTGCGAGAACGCGACACCCATCATGCCCATGAATGGGTTGAGCGGAAATCGGACGGCCGCGCTCCGGTAGCGCATGACGCCCCGGCCGTCCTCGATAGCGGTGAAGGTGCAGACGTGGCCGTATTTCGTGGGGTCCGGGTTGGGTCGACGGTCCTGACTTACCGGGGGCATGACCTCGTCGAGGGTGATTCCGGCGGGGGCCTTCCCCTCGGCGGTCTTGGCCAACGCGCCCTTGCCGTGCCGGCTGGAGACGACGCCGTAGGGCACCCGCGGTGTCGCCTCCAGTGTCTCGATCTTGAGCACATCTCCGGGCTGCGCGCCTTCGACGAATACCGGACCGGTCACCACGTGCGGTCCGTCCTTATCGAAATCCCTTGGGGTGCGCCGATATTCTGCCGCGATGGCGATGGCGTCGACCAGCACATCGGCCTGCGAAACACCCTTTGATCCGAAGTACGCGACGGGGTCGCGCCCTTGGTCCTCGAGGATGCCTTCATGGGAGACAGCGTCGATGGTGATGGTTTCACCCGACTTCATCTGCAGCACCGGCGTGGCATGGACGTTGGGGACATAGCCCCACAGCACCCGGTCCGGGGTGGACTGCAGGTAGTGCTTGCCCGCGACGGGCCCCTCGCCCGGCTGCAGTACCCGGACCGCACCCGCAGCGGCCGGCGCTGGACCGGCCGCACCGACCACGCCGACACCGCCTCGCAGCGCCGCAACCGCCTTGTCGAAATCGGGCCGGCCGACCCCTTCGACGATGGTGTCATGTGCGCTCTGCGTGAAACTCTGGTCCATTGACGATCTCCGGCTTGTCCAATCGCTCGACGTCCAATCACTCGACGTGCTCCACGGAGCCTTGCAGTCGTGAATCGCCAGGGCCAATAGGAATTCGTGATGGCGGCCATTCGATTTCATGATGGTGGCGCACGTTACCTGTTGAGTTCGGCGGCCAGCGGGCCGATTTCGTGGACTCGGGCGCCGGTCCGGCCGGCACGGATATGGTGGGCAGATGTCTGTGTCATCCACGTCGATATCCGTCGCGGGGCAAAAACGGACCGCGACGCGTCAACGCATCGCCCAGGCCGCCGCCCAACTGGTGATCAGTCGCGGCTTGGCCGGTGCGACCGTGGATGACATAGCCGAAACGGCCGCGATCAGTCGGGCGACGTTCTTTCGCTACTTCAACTCCAAGGAAGACGCCGTCGCTGAGGGCATGAACAAGCACTGGCTGGACCGGATCACCGCCGCGCTGGCCGCCCAACCGCCGGGACGCAGCGCCGTGGATGCCGTCGCCGGCGCTTTCGCTGATCTCGGGCGGGGATTCGGCGAGATCGAGGAACAGGTGCGCGAATTGGCCACCCTGACTCGCTCCTCGGAGACCCTGGACGCCTGGACGTTACGGATCTACGTGCGCTACGAGGCGGCGATCGCTGAGCTCATCGCTCCGCGGATTGGCGGTGCCGCACAACATGATCCGAGACCGCGATTAATCGGGGCGCTGGCGATGGCGGCGGTCCGCCTCGCGCTGGACGACTGGCTGCGCGACGGGGGATCGCTGCCCGATCGGGTACGCCGCGGATTGGCGGCAATCACCATCGCCTAGGTCTTGCTCAGGTCTCGCTTATGTCGAGGCCCGCACGATGAGGCGACCGATACCGGACGGTTCGCCGAATGGCGCGCTGCGATACCCGATTCGTTCGAAGAGCGCCGCGAGGGCGATATCGGCGACGGCGCGCGGATCGAATTGCACGGTGGTCAACGGGGGACTGCTCACCAACCCCATCGGGCTGGCGTCGACGCCGATGACCGCAAGGTCGCGCGGGCAGCGTAGGCCCGCTTCGTGAATCCCATGCAGCACCAGGCAGGCGATGTCGTCGCTTTGGGCGCACACGGCCGTCACGCCGGCGCTCACCCACTTCCGCACCGTTTCTGCGGCGTTGTCCACCGTCACCTCGCCCACGGCCAACGGTGGTAGGTCGCGCGCCTTCGCCGCGCGGAGCAGGCCGTGGTACCAATAGTCGCCCAGCCGCCGCCATCGCTGGATTCCGGTGTAGGCGAACGCGATCCGTCGGTGGCCTCGGGAGACGAGGTGTGCGATCCGCAGCTCTCCGATGGACAGGCGCGGATCGCCGAGGGCGGGCAGGGTGCCGATCTCGATGGTCGGGATGCCGGCTGACTGCACCACGTCCGAAGCCGCGCTACTGAGCGGGAACAGGCTCATCACCGCAACCGGATCGAGGTTCTTGATCGCGTCGACGACATGCTGATCGTCGTCGGTCTCGAAAATCTGCACCTGTAACAACCCGCGCTGGGCCAGTTCGGTGGTCATCCGGCTGCCGGCCAGCATCGGCATCTCGCCCACCGCGACTTGCGGCACCACGTACAGGACCACACCGCTGCGTCCGCGCGCGAGGTTGCGCGCGGCGAGATTGGGTCGGTAGCCAAGCAGGTCCGCGGCACGGCGAACCGCCTCCCGGGTGCCAGCCGAGATGCGACGGCCCTCGGCGTTGTTCAACACATAGCTGACCGTCGCCGTCGACACGCTGGCCAACCGCGCAACATCGGCGTTGGTGGGCCGCGCCGGTTTATCCGCGGTCGTCGCGTCACCTTCTGGGCCGGCCATGCCTCATGGTGGCACGCGACGACGATCGAAAAGGAAGTTCGGGCAAATATTCGACCGGTATGCACTGGCGATTTATTCGGACTAATAGTCCACATAGTCTTGGGCTTCTTGACGACCGACTCCACCGAGCTCCGCCGATCATGGCGATATTCGGCCCGAGAATGGCATTGACGCGCAACCAAAGATCATTGTCTACTAGTCGCTATAGCGAGGAAAGTGCGGCATGGACAAAGACGATCTGATCCTGATCAGTGTGGACGACCACATCGCCGAGCCGGCGGACATGTTCGACGCGCACGTGCCCGTGAAGTACAAGCACCTTGCGCCCCGCGTGGTGCTCGAACCGGACGGCATTCAGCAGTGGTACTACGGACAGGTCCGCGGCCGAAACATGGGCCTCAACGCGGTCGCGGGCAAACCGCGCGAGATGTACAACATCGACGCGTCGCGCTACGACGAGATGCGACCGGGCTGCTTCAACGTCGATGAGCGCGTCCGTGACATGAACGCCGGCGGACAGTTGGCGGGCCTGAATTTCCCGAACTTCACCGGGTTCTCCGGTCAGGTCCTCAATCAGGGTCCCGACCGCGACGTCAACCTGGTGATGATCAAGGCCTACAACGATTGGCACGTCGACGAATGGTGTGGCGCTTATCCGGGCAGATTCATTCCGTGTGGCATCCTGCCGTTGTTCGACGTCGCCGAGGCGGCCAGGGAAGTCAAGCGTCTGGCCGACAAGGGTTGTCACGCCGTGACGTTTTCGGAGAATCCGGAAGCGTTGGAAATGCCCAGCATTCACACCAAGTATTGGTATCCGCTGTTCGAGGCGGTCTGTGAGCACAAGACGGTGCTGTGTACGCACGTCGGCTCGGCGTCGCGGTCCCCACAGGTCTCCACGGACGCGCCGGCCAGCGTGCAGATGACGGCATCATCGATGATGAGCATGTTCACCTTCACCGAGTTGATCTGGGCCGAGTTCTGGGCCGACTTCCCGGACCTGAAGTTCTCCCTGACCGAGGGTGACGTCGGGTGGATCCCTTACTTCCTGTGGCGAGCCGAGCACGTCTACCACCGGCATTCGGGGTGGACACTGGCGACCTTTCCGCCGGGCTACGACGGCCCCGCCGACGTGTTCAAGCGGCACTTCTTCACCTGCTTTATCAGCGACAAAGTCGGTGTGCGCAACATGGAGTGGTTCAACGAGGACATGCTGTGCTGGGAGTCCGACTTTCCGCATTCCGACAGCAACTGGCCGTTCGCGCCCGAGGACATCATCGCCAATATGGGCCACCTCGACGACGCGACGATCAACAAGATCACGCACGAAAATGCCATGGCGGCCTACTCATTCGATCCGTTCCGGCATATACCCAAAGAACACGCCCGGGTCGGCCAGCTGCGTGCGCAGGCCGCCGACGTCGACGTGGTCACCCACGTCGGGCGGCAAGCCAGCGAGCGCGACCGCGACGCGTGGACCCGCATGACGCAGTTCGCCCTGCAGGCGCAGGCCGCGGCACGGGCGCCGGTGACCGCCGAGGTGACCGGTATCGCCGGCCGTGCGACGACGCTGGGCAATTGAGCGTGGCGGCCCACGCACCGTTCGAGACCTGGCGGGTGGTGGAGCTATCCAACGGGATCGCCGCGTCCTACGCCGGGAAGATGTTCGCTGACGGCGGCGCCGAGGTGGTGAAAATCGAATCGGCACAGGGTGATTCACTGCGACAGTGGTCGGCCGGGGGGCGGCCCGGGGCGCTGTTCGGATACCTGGCGGCGGGCAAGAGTTCGGTCAACGATCCTGAGGCAGCGACCGCACTGCTGGCCGGGGCCGATATCGTGCTCACCGACCTGACCGACGGTTGGACACTCGGCAAGATCACGGCATACACCGGCCCGTCAGCGGTGGTCGTCAGCGTGACACCGTTCGGGACCACGGGTCCGTATGTCGACGACCACGTCATGGCTAATGAGTTCATCCTGCAAGCGATGTGCGGATCGACAGGCGGCCGCGGCTGGCCGGGCGACGAGCCGGTGCAGGCGGGCGGGCGGCTTGGGGAGTGGCTGGCGGGCTCGTTCGCCGCCGCCGTCGCCGCGGCCGCGGCTCGGCACACCGCGCGCGGCGGCCGCGGTGAGATCATCGACGTCTCCACTTATGAGGCGATGGCGATCGCGATGGGGGGACTTTCTGCCATGTCGGCCAGCGTCCTGGGCGCGGGTTCGCTGCTGCAGCGACGTAGTTTGGAGCTGCCGTCGATCGTCCCGACGGCGGACGGTCTGGTGGGATTCTGCACGATCACCGCCCAACAGTTCCAGGACTTCCTGGTCATGATTGACCGCGCCGACCTGGTCGACGACGCCGAACTCGCCTCGTTCACCGGCCGCGTCGAGCGCCGCGACGAGTTCCTCGGCATGGTCAGGCAGTGGACCGAAGCCAGGACCACACAGGAGATTGTCGATCTCGCGGTGGCCTTTCGAATCCCGGTGGCGCCCATCGGTATGCCCGCCACCCTGCCCACCGTCGACCACTTCGTCGAACGCGGCGTGTTCGTCGAGTCCGAGCTCGGCGTCCTACAGCCGCGAGTGCCGTATCGCGGCGACGCCATCGCCACCCGGCCGCCCGGCCGGCCACCGCTGCTGGGTGCCGACAACGGTCGCGTGCGGTGGCCGGCACGGCAGGGTCGGCCGAAACTTGCCAATCCCGAGGCGCTTCCGCTGTCCGACATCAGGATCACCGATTTCACCGCGTTTTGGGCGGGCCCGGTGGCCACCCAATTTCTCGGTGCACTCGGCGCCGACGTGATCAAGCTGGAGGGCGTTCGCCGCCCCGACGGCATGCGATTCTCCGCGGGCCGTCCCCCGGACTGGGACCAGTGGTGGGAGTGGGGCCCGGTCTTCCTGTGCAGCAACAACAACAAGCGCGGTATCAGCGTCGAGCTCAGCACCGACGCCGGGCGTGCGCTGGCACTGGATCTCATCGGGCGAAGCGATCTGGTCATCGAGAACTTCTCCCCCAGGGTGATGGCAAACTTCGGATTGCAGTGGGACGCCGTGCATGCCGTGAATCCACGCGCGGTCATGGTCCGCATGCCGGCCTTCGGCCTGGACGGTCCATGGCGCGACCGAGTCGGTTTCGCACAGACGATGGAACAGGCGACCGGCATGGCGTGGATGACCGGACATGCCGATGGCCCACCGGTGATTCCGCGCGGAGTGTGTGATCCCATCGCCGGGTTGCACTCGGCTTTCGCGGCGATCGCGGCGCTGGTGATCCGCGACCGCGAGGGCATCGGGCTGCAGGTCGAGTCCACGATGGTGGAGTCGGCGCTGAACGTTGCGGCCGAAATGCTGCTCGAGTACTCCCGTAACGGGATCCAGATGTGCCGACAGGGCAACCGAGGCCCGGGAGCGGTGCCGCAGGGGCTGTATCGCTGCCAGGGTGACGACGAATGGGTCGCTCTGGCCGCGTTGAGCGACGCCGCGCGCACCGGGCTCGCCGCGCTCATCGACCAGCCCGATCTCGGAGCCGACGCGGCCGACTGGGCCGAGCGGGCCGACGAAATCGACAAGCTGATCGCGGCCTGGACCGCCCGCCGCCCGGCGAGCGAGGCGGTTGGCACCCTGCGCGCCGCACAGTTGGCCGCCGCGGGGGTGACCGACGCAGCGTCGCTACTCAGCGACCCGCACCTGTTGGCCCGCGGATTCTGGGAAACCGTGGACCACCCGGTCGTCGGTGAGTTTCTATGCACCGGTATGCCTTTCACCTTCGTCGGGAAGCCACGACGTTGGGTCCGCCGGGTCGCACCGTTGTACGGGCAGCACACCAGCGAGGTGTTGGGCCAGGTGTTGGGGCGCCGTCCGGACGAGCTGACCGAATTGCGGGCGGCGCGCGCAACCAGTGTCCGGCCTGCGGGCTTGTGACATGGCGGTCACGCTGTGCGTACCGCCGCGCGCCGGCGAACTGTGCGCGCCGGTGCGGTTTTTGGTGCGTCGCGAGTCAGTCGTGATGGAACTGACCGCACGGCACCGCATCACCAGCGTCGAGTGGGACGAGGGTGAGCGCGCGGTGGCGATGGTCGTCGAGCTCACCGACCCGCAAACGTCCCGGCCGGTGGACGTGCGCATCGACGTGGTACGGGTGTCGGGGCCCGGCGCACCGGGCACCGACAGCCGGGCCAGGCTCATCGGCACGGTCGTACGCGACGGCTGTCGCTACGACGTCCGGGGAACCTATCTGGGCGTGGTGGCCGATGAAAACTGAACGGCTGCAACGAATGGAGCAGGAGTGAGTACGACCGCGCGCACCGCGGCGATCGTCGGCGTGCACAACACCCGCCAGGGCCGGCGCCTGGACGGCGAGACGTCGCGGAGCCTGGCCGTCAAGGCGATCCGGGGAGCGCTCGACGATGCCGGACTCACCCTCGACGACGTCGACGGCATCAGCGCGAGCCCACACTCGACCGCGTTGATCTATGACCTGCGCCTCGGCCCGGCGTGGCAGGGTCTGGCC
Organism: Mycobacterium simiae; assembly: GCF_010727605.1. Taxonomy (NCBI): domain Bacteria; kingdom Bacillati; phylum Actinomycetota; class Actinomycetes; order Mycobacteriales; family Mycobacteriaceae; genus Mycobacterium; species Mycobacterium simiae. The sequence goes on along the minus strand of NZ_AP022568.1, from coordinate 2,458,331 downwards.
TTCGGCGTCGGGATGATCACCGAGGCGGTCACGGCGATCGAACACGGCATGGCCGACGTCGTGGTGCTCGTGGCCGCCCAAGCCGGCGAGTACCGCGACCACGAGGCCACGGCGCCGTGGACCCGGCCGGAAAACGAATTCGTCGCGCCCTGGGGGATGTTCACCACCGCCGAATTCGCGCTGATCGCGCGACGGCACATGCACATCTACGGCACCACTCGCGAACAGCTGTCCATAGTGGCCGCGACCATCCGCAACAACGGGTCGCAGAACCCGGAAGCGGTGTACTACCAACGTGGTCCGTTCACCCCCAACGACATCACCGCCTCGCGCTCGATCGCCGATCCGTTCCACCTGCTCGACTGCGCCACCACGTCCGAAGGCGGCTGCGCCCTGGTGGTGGCGAATATCGAGAAGGTCTTGGACAAGGGGGAGGGGGCTCGGCAACCGATCTACGTGCTGGGCAGCGGCGCCGACTTCCACGGCCCGTCGTATCAGCACCCACCGGCCTGGGACCTCACCGGCCGCCGCGGCGATCACGTGAACGGCGTCGTCGGCAGACGGGCGGCAGACTGCGCATTCCGCCACGCCGGAATTCGGCCCGATGATGTCGACGTGCTGGAACTCTACGACCCCTTCTCGTTCGAGATCATCCGCCAGCTCGAAGCTTTCGGCTTCTGCGGAGACGGCGAAGGCGGTCCGTTCGTCGCCGACGGCCACATCGCGATCGGTGGCAGCCACCCGATCACCACCGATGGAGGAACCATGTCGTTCAGTCATGCCGGGGCCAATCCGCAGATGATGCAGCGGGCCGTGCGGGCCGTCCAGCAATTGCGCGGCGAGGCGGGCCCGCTTCAAGTCCCGGATGCACACATCGCGTTGTGCAGCAACGGGGGAGCCGGTGCGCTGTTCACCACCGTGCTGCTACTCGGAGACGAGCCGCGGTGACGTTCTTGCAACCACAGACCGGTCCGCTGCCGCACGCGAGCAGCCCACTGAGTGTGCCGTTCTGGCATGGGTGCCGGGCGCACGAACTGCGCTACCAGCAGTGCGACGCGTGCGGCCAAGCCAACTTCCCGCCGACCGAGCACTGCCGCGGTTGTCTGTCCACCGAACTGCACTGGACGCGCAGTGCCGGGACCGGCGAAATTTACAGCTGGACGGTGGTTTACCGTCCCGTCACCCCCGAATTCGAACCGCCCTACGCGCCGGCGATCGTCACGCTGGACGAGGGCTACCAGATGCTCACCAACATCGTCGGGGTGGCGCCCGACGATGTGGTGATCGGTATGCGCGTGCGCGTGCTGTTCCACGTCGTCGGCCCGGACCTGACACTGCCCTGCTTCACCAGCGACAGGTAGCCGATTCGTGAGTCCCCGACGTAGTACCGACGGCCTACCGGTGACGGCCTACCTGGTGCTGGGTGTGCTGGCGGCCAACGACGAACAGCTGACCGCCGGCGAGATCAAGATGCGGGCCGAGTTGTCGGTCGGCCACTTCTACTGGTCGCCGTCGGTCAGTCACGTGCGACGCGAACTGAACCGGCTGTTGGTACGGGGCCTGGTCGCCGAGATCGGTGCCCAATCCGGCAGGCGTGCCATCACGTTGTACGAGACCACCGACTCCGGATTGGCCGCGCTGCGCCGCTGGGTGCAGCACTTCCCGGGCGATGAGCAGGTCGTCATCAAGCACCCCGTCATTCTGCGCACCTGGCTCGCGCGGGGCGAGGATCCGGAACGCATTGTCGACACGCTGGACCGCCATCTCGAGGCGACGCGGGCGCGGCTCGACGAGGCGCTCTGGTCACGGCAGCGTTCCCGCGAACTCGGCATCACCGAAGAACCCGAACACCGCTTCTCGTTTGCCGTGTTGGACTACGCCATCCGCGGGTTGTACGCGGAGATCTCCAACATTGCGCAGTTGCGTGACGAGATCGCCGGCGGCACAAGCCGAGATCCGGTCAGGCGGGTGCCGCGGACGAAGGGACAGATTCGTCGTCGGGAACACCGGGGCTAGCCGCGTAAGCGGTGCCGCGCGGTTCTCGCACCCACAGGGTTTCGCCGGCACCGATCGCCGTGCCCTCGGCGATCAACTGCCGCTTGAGCACCTTGTGGGTGGCCGTGCTGGGCAGATCGGCGGCCAGCCGCACGTAGCGCGGCCACGCCTTGGGGGACAGGTCGGGCTGCGCGCCGAGGAAGGCCTCGAACTCGACGGGATCGAGGGTGCGGCCGTCGTTGAGGACGATGGCCGCCATCACCTGATCGCCGACATGACCGTCCGGGACGGCGTACACCGCGACACGGTTGACCGAATTGTGGCGCAGCAGGATTCGTTCGATCGGGGCCGCCGCCATGTTCTCGCCGTCCACCCGCATCCAGTCGGCGGTGCGCCCGGCCAGGTAGATCCAACCCTGCGCGTCACGGTAGGCGAGGTCACCGGACCAGTACATGCCGTGCCGCAGCCGCTCGGCGTTGGCGGCTGGGTCGTTGTAGTACCCGGTGAAGAATCCCGCTCCCGCCGTGTTGACCAGCTCGCCGACGGCCTCGTCGGCGTTGACCAGTACGCCGCTGGCGTCGAAGCGAGCCACCGCGCACTCGGTGACTGTGTCGCTGTGGTAGATCGCGACACCGTCGATGCCTTTGCCGATCGACCCCTTGGGTGTGCCTTCTTCGCGGATCACGATGACCGCGTTCTCCGTCGAGCCGAAGCCGTCTTCCACCCGAACGCCGAAACGACGACCGAACTCCTCGATGTCCTTGTCGTTGGCCTCGTTGCCGAAGGCGACGCGCAGCGGGTTGTCCGCGTCGTCGTCGCGTTCGGGCGTGGCCAGGATGTAGGCGAGCGGCTTGCCGACGTAGTTCATGTAGGTCGCGCCGTAGCGTCGGACGTCGTCGAGGAAGTTCGTCGCCGAGAACTTCGCCGGCACGATCGCAGCGCCGGAACACACCGCGGGCGCCCACCCCGCGACGACCGCGTTGGAGTGAAACAGCGGCATGGACACGTAGCAGGTGTCCTGCGCGGTCAGGCCGAAGCGCTGGACCAGGTTGGTACCGGCGAACATCGCCATCAGGTGCGACACCTGAACCGCCTTGGGGTTTCCACTGGTGCCCGAGGTGAAGATCATCATGAATGAGTCCATCGCGGCGACGTCGCGATAGGGCACGAATTCCCCTGCGGCAGTAAGGAATTCATCCCACTGCGGCGTCGACGTGTCCAGGATCCGCGCAGCGCCGAGATCCAGACCCTCGATTAGGCCGCGATGTTCGGCGTCGGTGACCACGAACTGACAGTCGGCCCGGCGGATGTCGGCGGCCAGTGCCGGCCCGCGCCGGGTGTTGTTCAGCCCGCACAACACGTAGCCGCCCAGCCCGGCCGCCGCCATCTGGTTGAGCATCTCGGGCGTGTTACCCAGCAGCGTACCGACGTGCATGGGGCGTCCCGGGTCCGCGGCACCGATCAGGGCCGCGGCCCGCGTCGCTGCCTGGTCCAGGTGTTGACGCCAAGTCCACTGCAGATCACGGTATTTCACCGCGACGGTCGGATCCGACCGGCGTCGGCGCAGGAACGCCTGCATGGTGTCATCAGCCATCGAGATCCACCTTCACCCTGCCCAATCTACGAGACGAGACGGTCCGTCTTATCTTAGCGGGTGGTGCGGCCGGAAAATCCGCATGCCGCTGCGCCGGAGCCGAGGGCGGTCCCGGCCCCTAACCGCCCACCATCATCAGACCGCCGTCGACGGCCAGCAGTTGTCCGGTGATGAAGCCCGATCCCGGTCCGGCCAGGAAGATCAGCATCGGCCCGACATCTCGGGCCGGTTCGCCCAGCGTCCCACCGAGCGGGATCATCATCTTCATCTGCTGGTCGATCAGCGCGGCGGCATCCGGGCCGAGGAATTCGCGCAGCCGGTCGGCGCCCGGCGTCTGCACGGCCGGCGCCAGCGCGTTGACGGTGATGTTGTCGGAAGCCCAGGCCTTGGCCGCCGAGCGCGTCCACGCCTGCACGGCGCCCTTGGTCGCGGCGTAAACGGCCGAAATAGGGCTGCCCATAACAGCTTCGGAGGAGCCGAAATTGATGATCCTGCCGCCCTTGGGATGCTGGTTCTTCATCACCGCGTAGGCGGCCTGATTGGTCAGGATGGTGGCCTTGACGTTGGTGTCCAGCAGGAATGAAATGTCATCAGCGCCGATGTAGCCCGGTATGCCGGCCTGCCACAGCCCGGCGGCGTTCACCAGCACGTCGAGCCCGCCGAGCTGCGCGGTGGCGTGTTGGACCATACCCGTGACGGCATCGGCGTCGCGGACGTCGCACTGGATCCAGGTGGCGGCAAGGCCATCCGGCGGCGGCGTTTGGTGATACGTCGCGGCGACCCGGGCTCCCGCCGCCGCGAGCACCTCGACGGCGGCCGCGCCGATTCCGGTTGCTCCGCCGGTCACCAGGATTCGCCGGCCGTCGAGCGCGTGTGTCTGCTCTGACATGGGCGAAACGGTATACGGCCGGCAAAACGACCACTACCCCCGGGACAAAGCGGGCTAGGTGCGCACCGCAATCGTCGAAAGCAGATCGGCGAGCACGTCCGGCCGGTCCACCATCGAAAAGGTCCGCGCTCCGTCGATGACTTCGAGCTTGGCGTGCGGGATGGTCGCGGCCAGCCGTTCGCCGTCGACGAGGTCGAAGAACACGTCGTCGCGCGACCAGGCGATGAGTGCCGGCTTGTCGAATTCGGGGAGCCGGGCGGCGACGTCCAGGGTCACCTCGGGGCGCAGCGAAAGGGTCAGTTGCCGTAGGTCTTCGGCGATGGCAGGGTCGGCCAGACCGGGGCGCACCCAGGCCTCGGTGAGATCGTCGATATTGCGATGCGCCAGGCCGTCGAACGCACGGTTGCGCGCCGCGGGCACCCGCATGGCCTGGGCGACGGCCCGGAACGTCGTCTTCGACTTGGCGGCCAGGATTACCGGCTTGAGGATCGGCGGCGGAAAGTGTTCGAACGCATCACAACTCGTCAGTACGAGCGCACCGAGCCGTTCGGGGTGATGTACCGCGACCAGTTGGGTGACCACACCACCGGTGTCGTTGCCGACCAGCACCACGTCGTCGAGGTTCAGGGCCGCCAGCGTGTCGGCGACGATGTGCGCGACACCGCCGATGGTGCGGTCGGCGCCGGGGCGCAGCGGTTGCGGGTGTGCACCGAGCGGCCAGGTGGGGGCGATGCACCGCAGACCGCGGTCGGCGAGGCGTTCGCTGACCTGGCGCCACAGTTGTCCCCCCATCATGTAGCCGTGGACGAACACGACGGGCCTGCCGTCTTCGGGTCCGGTTGCTTCGTAATGGATGGTTCCGGCACTAATGTCGATCGTCGACATGAAAGGCTCCTACATCGGGATATACACTTACAAACAGGCTGTCTGTTCGTAAGTTACCAACAGGTTGTATGGAAAGCAAGAGACGGACTCAGATCGAGCGCTCCGCAGCGACCCGCGACGCGCTGATTTCGGCCGCCCGTCGCTTATGGGGCGAGCGGGGCTACGCCGAGGTGGGCACGCCCGAGATCGCGACTACCGCCGGTGTGACCCGCGGGGCCATGTATCACCAATTCGCCGATAAGGCAGCGCTATTCAAAGAGGTCGTCGAAGTCGTCGAACAAGACGTGATGGCGCGCATGGCCCGCGTGGTGGCCGAATCGGACGCGGCGACGCCGGCCGACATGCTCCGCGCCGCGGTCGATGCGTGGCTCAACGTCTCCGGCGACCCCGAGGTGCGCCAGCTGATCCTGCTCGACGCGCCGAGCGTGCTGGGGTGGGCGGGATTCCGCGACGTCGCCCAGCGATACAGCCTGGGTATGACCGAGCAGCTGCTCACCGAGGCGATGAAGGCGGGCCAATTGGCGCGGCAACCGATGCGACCGCTCGCGCATGTGCTGATCGGCGCGCTCGATGAGGCGGCGATGTTCATCGCCACGTCCGACGATCCGAAGCGAGCCCGCCGCGAGACCCGTCAAGTGCTGCACCGGTTGATCGACGGGATGCTGCACCACCCGGCGGACTGAGAGCTCAGGACTCGAACGGGCCCAGCAGCCCGGCCAGCGGGAAGCCGCACTGACTTGCAGGCTCATCCGGCCGGTGGGGTACGACGCACCCACTCCAGGCCACCGAGTCGTTGCGGATCGGGCCGGTGCACGGTCAATTCCGTTGCCGTCAGGGCGTTCTGAGGAACACGTCGTTGAGTGTGACGGTCCGCAGGTTCCGATCGCGGATGGTGTCGACCAGTTGCGGATACACATGGGTGACCGGCAGGTGGTTGAGGTGACCGATCACGATCGACTGGGGGGTGAAGTACTCGTCGGCCATCTTGAGGATGTACTCCTCGGTGATCAGCGTGGAATCCGACAGCGAACCGGACCACAGGGTCGGGACCGTGTACCCCAGGTAGGACGCGACGGCGTCAACGGTGGCGTTGCGCTTGGCGTAGGGCGGCCGGTAATACGGCTTCGCGCCGACGCCGTAGGTCTTCTTCAGGAAGTCGTCATTGCGTTTGAGTTCTTCGGCGACCTTGGTTTCCGGCACGGAGGTCAGGTCCGGGTGCGACCAGGTGTGATTGCCGAGCTGGATCTGTCCCGATTCCACCAGCGGCCGTAGCAAATCCAGATTCTCGGTCCAGGAGCTGTAGATGCCGTTGACGAAGAACGTCATCCGCAGGCCGGTGTCCTTGGCGAGTTGGGTGTAGGCCCGCACGACATCGCTGTTGACCCCGTCGTCCAGGGTCAGTGCGAGGAGGTCGCCGTCGCCGGGGAGCTTCATCAGCGCACCACCGCCGGGTAGCGGGATGCGGGCACTGAGCGGGGGCGGCGGTAACAAGCCGGCCGGCGACGGCGCCGCCGGACCGGAGGTCGCGGTCGACCCGAGCGGGGCTTGCGCGAACGTGCGCGGCTGCGGATCGACGATGAGGCGGGCCAGGCCGACGCTGGCGACCGCGGCCGCGGCGAGTGAGCCGAGGAAACGACGGCGCTTCAGCTCTTCCATGGCACGGCCTCGTTTGCGCTGCGGTGGCGCTTGGGCGTGCCCGCGTGCGGGTCGCCTAGCTTGCCAAACTTCCCAGCCACAGCAGCGAACCGTACCACCGTCAACATGCACTCGTCGGTTTCGTTACGGGAGGGTCAGCTGTGAATTTTGAGCGGAAAGTGCCGCGGAGCTGCGATGGTCACGGTGCGGTCTCGACCAGGTCACGGATCAGTGCGGCTCGCCGGCAGCTCGTTGCGGCAACTGCGTCGGCTCGACACCGGGTGTGCCCAGCGCCGAGGCGAGCCAGGGCAACGACGCGTCGAATGCCTGGGCGGCGAACGGCCAGTCGTGTTTGCCCGGCTGGGTCACCACCGCGCAACTGATTCCGTTGGCCTTGGCGATGGTGCACAGTGCGTGCGCCGCCGCGTCTTGGCCTTCCGGGTTGGCCGCCGCGGTAGTCGCCAGGCTCGGGTCGGCCGCCTGCGCGACGTTGTGCGCTCCGGGCGGCGTGGGAATGTCGAACCATCCGGACAACCCGGTGTAGCGGCCGTGTCGGGTCATCACCGTGAGCGGGTCGAAGTCGACCCAGGCTGCGGTGTTACCGCCGAACAGCTGGGCGATGGTCTGGTCCTTGCCGCCGATGTTGGGCCGGAAATCGCCGGCGATGTCGACGAATGCGCTGAACAACTGCGGATGCATGACGGCCAGGGTGACGGCGCAGGTGCCGCCCATCGACCAGCCGGCGACACCCCAGTTCGTCCGGTCGGTGCTGACGCCGAAGTTGGACACCATGAACGGCACCACCTCTTTCGTCAGGTGGTCGGCAGCGTTGCCGCGGCGTCCGTTGACGCACTCGGTGTCGTTGTCGAACGCGCCGGTGGGATCGGGGAACACGAAGACCGGCGCGAAACCGTGATGGCGGGCGGCAAATCCGTCGATGGCGGTGAAGGCGCCGCCGGGCCCGAGCCAGTCGGACGGCAGGTTGAACGCCGAGCCGATCATCATGACCGTCGGCAGTCGGGGTGGGGGGTTGGTGTTGAACCACGCCGGGGGCAGATAGACGAGTTCCTGCCGGTGCGGAAAGTCGGATTTGTCAGAGCCGATGTTGACCGGAACGACGACACCCTTGTCCGGCTTGGTCCCCGCGACCTGCATGGCGGTGACCTGGAGCCGGTCGATCTGATCGGGCAGCGGCCCGGACGTCAGCTGGCTCCACGCCGCGAGCACGGTGGGGAAATAGCCGACCCAGACGTTCAGGGACATGCCCGCGCACAACACGCACAGCGGGACGGAGACCACCGCGACTGCCCGACGCCACCAGCGGGCGCCCTTCCAGCCCAGCAGCAGGACCGCGGCGGTCACTCCGCTCATCGCGATCCACACCCACAGCGTCTTGGGCGCCGGGTCGCCGGCGACCCCGAGCGAGACGATGTACCAATACGCCAGCGCCGTCACGGCCGCCCCGGCGATCAGCGCCACCGGCAGCGCGCCCCGCCACCAGCCGCGCCGGCGCCAGTCGATGACGACGACCAGGGCCACAAAGAGCGCCAGTGCTTGTGTTGCGAGTGGCAACCAGCCGTGCAGCAGGGACAGTTGTCCGACGAATTGGGGCAAGCGAGCAGACCTCAGAAGCTGTGAAACCCGGTAGGCCAGACCAACTATCCCATATCGCCGGAACGGATCGTGCTCGCGAAGGAGCGCAGCCGCAAGCTGTTTCCGACGACGAAGACGCTGGAAAAGGCCATCGCCGCGCCGGCGAGCATCGGGTTGAGTAGGCCGGCGGCGGCCAGCGGGATCGCGGCCACGTTGTAGCCGAACGCCCAAAACAGGTTCATCTTGATGATGGCCAACGTCCTGCGGGACAGCCGGATCGCATCGGCGGCGGCGCGCAGATCGCCCCGCACCAGGGTCAGATCGGCGGCCTCGATGGCCACATCCGTCCCGGTGCCCATCGCCAGGCCCAGATCGGCGGTCGCCAGGGCGGCGGCGTCGTTGACCCCGTCGCCGACCATTGCGACGACCTTGCCGTCGGACTGCAGGCGCGCGATCACGGCAACCTTGTCGGCGGGCAGCACCTCGGCGATGACGTGGGCGATCCGGAGCTCGCCGGCGATGCGGTCCGCCACGATCTCGTTGTCGCCCGTGAGCAGGATCGGAGTGAGGCCGAGCCGCTTGAACTGCCGGACGGCCTCGGCACTGGTGGGCTTCACGGTGTCGGCGATCACGAGGACCCCGCGGGCGCTGCCGTCCCAGCCGACGACGACCGCGGTCTTACCTTCGCTCTCGGCTCGAAGTTTGGCGGCGACCAGCTCCGGCGTGAGTGCCGGGTCCAGGTACTGGGACCAGTCGGCCAGCAGACTCGCCCGTCCGACGACCACGGTGTGGCCCTCGACGACGCCGTGCACGCCCTTGCCCTGCACATTGGTGAAGCCTTCGGCCGTGGGCAGCGTGCCGAGTTCGGCGACGGCGGCCTTCGCGATCGCCTGGCCGACGGGGTGCTCGGAGGCGTCCTCGAGCGCTCCGGCGTAGCGCAACAGCGTCGCACGGTCGACGCCGGGCGCGGGGACGACCGCGACGAGATTCATCCTGCCGGTAGTCACGGTGCCGGTCTTGTCCAGCACGATGGTGTCGACCGCGCGGGTGGATTCCAGCACCTCTGGTCCCTTGATCAGGACCCCGAGCTGAGCCGCGCGACCCGTACCAACCAACAGTGCGGTCGGGGTGGCCAGCCCCAACGCGCACGGACACGCGATGATCAGCACCGCCACCGCCGACGAGAACGCGGCGGCGACACCGAACCCTGCGACGAGCCACCCCACCAGGGTGGCCACCGCGATGCCAACGACGATTGGGACGAAGACGCCGGAGACGCGGTCCGCAAGCCGCTGCACGCTCGCCTTGCCCGATTGCGCCGCTTCGACCATCCTGGCCATCCGCGCCAGCTGGGTATCCGCACCGACGCGGGTGGCCCGCACGACCAGGCGTCCACCGGCGTTGACGGTGGCGCCGGTGACGGCGTCGCCCTCGCCGACCTCGGTTGGGACGGACTCGCCCGTCAGCAACGCGGCGTCCACGGCCGAGGAGCCCGACACGACGATCCCGTCGGTCGCGATCTTCTCGCCGGGACGCACCACGAACAGGTCGCCGACTCGGAGTTCCTCGATCGGGATGCGGCTTTCGTCGCCGTCCCGGTCGGGGCGCAGCACTGCGACGTCCTTGGCGCCGAGCTCCAGCAGGGCGTGCAGGGCGGCACCGGCCCGCCGCTTGGCACGCTTCTCGAAATACCGCCCGGCCAGGACGAACAGAGTCACTCCGGCGGCGACTTCGAGGTAGATGTTGCCCGCCGCGTCGCCGCGCTCGGCCGTCAGCGCGAAGCCGTGGCGCAGGTGCGAGTGGCCGGCTGTCCCGAACAACAGCGCGTACAACGACCACATGAACGCCGACAGCGTGCCGATCGAGATCAGCGTGTCCATGGTGGCCGCGCGGTGCTTGAGGTTCGTCCAGGCGGCGGCGTGAAACGGCGAGCCCGCCCACCCGACCACCGGGGCGGCCAGCGCCAGCGACACCCACTGCCAGTACCGGAACTGCAGCGCGGGGACCATTGCCATCGCGATCACCGGCGTCGCGAGTAGGACCGCGGCAAGCAGCCGATTGCGCAGCGACGACAGCTCGAGGTCGTCGGCGCGGTTGGCCGCCTGGTGTGGTCGCGGCAGCACGGCGGAATATCCGGCCTTCTTGACCTCGTCGACCAGCAATTGTGGGTCGTAGTCGGCCGGCACGGCGACGGTGGCCCGTTCCGTCGCGAAGTTCACGGCCGCCGCCACGCCGTCGAGGCTGTTGAGCGCTTTTTCCAGCCGGGCCGCGCAGGAGGCGCACGTCATGCCGGTGATGCTCAACTCCAGATTGCTGATCGCGCGCGTCGCCATGGCGTTCCTTTCTTATACCCCCCGGGGGTAAATCTTCTAGCTCACTTATACACCCCTGGGGCGGCAGCGTCGAAGAGTCGCTCCGCCAGATACCGCAACGATTCTGCCTGTCCGATGACGCGGATGGGCGGCCGGGCGCCCACCGATCACGGCTGCGACAGCAACAGCAATACCCGCCCGTCCGGAGGCGCCTGGGCGAACGCGCTCAGATCGAAGCCGTAGTACTCACGCTGCGTCGGGGTGATGGTGTCGATGACCTTGCCGGTTGCGGTCAGCCGGCCGTCGTGAACACCGGCCATCATGCCCTTGAAGTCGGCTACCGACAGCGCTTCGGCAAGGATGAGCGCCTCACCCCCCGAGGGCAGGGTGACCAGGACCCCAGCACCCGCGTAGTTGTTGCCGCCGCGTCCGGTACCGCGGGGCGCCCAATAAACGGGTTGGGAGGCGATCGTGCCTGTGATGCGCCGGTAGTCGCCCGGGTGGTCGGCGTCGGCCACGGTCACCACGGGCAGCGCGGCAATCGTGCGCTGTTCTCGAAACCACATGATGCCCAACGGAATACAAACGATCGCGTACATCATCAGCAGCAGCACGAGCACCGGCTTCCAGGCGATCTCCCAGCCAAGCCGGCGTTGTGACATCGGCAGGTCTTCCAGTCGCCCATCCAGCTGGCGGCGCCCGAGGCGAAAGACGTACCAGGCCAAGACGCGGGCCAGCGCCATGCAGCCGAGGATGATCAGACCGACGATGCCGGACACCCGAAAATAGAACGTGCTGTCACCCTGGTTGGTCGTCGCGGCCAGCATCACCGCCGGTATCGGCGCGGTGATCAGCAGCAGCAGTGCGTAGGAGGGGTGGCTGGTCAGATATGGGTAGGTCACGGTCCACGCGCGATTGCCGCCGTAGACCGTCACCGGACCGATGTCGGCGTGCACCATCGGCGTCCACGAACCCTCCACCACCCGCGGCTTGATCAGTGAGCGCACGAACAGCAAGCCAAAGATCAGCGAGACGACGAGCGCGGCCCAGAAAACCCCATCGAGCCGTTCCCCCGTCCCCGGCACGCCGAATGCCCCGCGAATATCGATGACTTTGCCGATGAAGAAGGTCAGTGGCATTACGAAGAACAACTCGGTCAGCCAGATCTGAATGAGCTGCGGAATGCGCGAGCCAATCCGGTCGAACGCCAGTACGCGTTGCCAGATGAACCGCAGGGCACCCATGGCAGGGGAGCCTACCTGGGAGTTGTGCGGCTCGGACGATGTTTGGTGGCATTGCTGAAGCGTCAGCCGACACCCGTGTATTACAGGTAGCCGGCGACGCACTCGGCGTCGTGGAAAAGCGGGAAAGCGGCGGCCCGCGGTGGCCACGCTGTGCTCTTCGGGTTTGCTCCGGCCGGCGGTGAAGTGCCGAGCCAGCGGCCATGGCACCGCAACGCTGTGGAACCTCGAGCGGGTCTACGCTGCCGGGTAGCGGAAGGAGACACCATGACTGTCGTCATCGTCGACGCGGGACCCCATCAGGTGAGCAGATCGGTTGATGTCGCCGCGCCGGCCGCGGAGCTGTACGAATTGGTGGCCGACCCCCGGCGGCATCCGGAGCTGGACGGGTCGGGCACGGTACGGGGCAACATCACCGCACCCGACGTATTGACCGTGGGCGCCAAGTTCTCGACCAGCATGAAGATGCTGGGTCTGCCGTATCGCATCACCAGTACGGTGACTGTGGTCAAGCCGCACGAACTGATCGAATGGCGCCATCCGGTGGGCCATCGCTGGCGCTGGAAGTTCGAGCCGCTCGGCCCGAACCTGACCAGGGTCACCGAGACCTTCGACTACCGCGACGCTGGCACCGTGAAGAAGAAGTTGAAGTACTACGAGCGAATGGGGTTCGCCAAGGCCAACGCGTCGGGCATCGAGGCGACGCTGGCCAGGTTGCACGATCGTTATGCGCCGAGCTGAACGCGACGGGACAGGGATTCGTAACCGTTCTTAGCCGACACACCGCGCCCCCGTCGGAAGGACGTCTATCGATGAACGCTAGCCGGACCGTCGTACCTGCCCAGCACTTGTCGCAACCGTTGACCCGGGCGGGTCACCTGATCAGTCGATACGGTCTGGTGGTCGTCTTGGCCTGGATCGGGTTCGGCAAGTACATCAAGATGGAATCCCGCGTCCTCATCCAACACAGCCCGCTGATGAGTTGGATCTACGACTTCCTCAGTTTCACCGCCGTGGCGCGTGCGTTGGGGACGATGGAAATCGTTGCCGCCGTGCTCATTGCGCTGTACCCGATCTGGCCGCGGGCGTCCGCGCTCGGCAGTGCGCTGGCGATCGTGTTGTTCCTTGGCACGCTGAGCTTCCTGTTCACCACACCGGGTGTTGTCGCCAGCCATGCTGCCGGGTTACCCGTGCTCTCGGCGCTGCCGGGGCAGTTCCTGCTCAAGGACCTCGTGCTGATCGGCGTCGCGGTGTGGACGCTGGGCGAAGCACTGCGTGAAAAGCGTTCCTCGGATCAGCCGCTTGGCTGAGCTCAGCGCGGCCCGATAGGCCCGCGGCTGCAGGCTGTCCGCCTGCTCCGATAGGCCCCGGGCCAGCGCGCAGATGGCTTCCACCGCGATCGTGCGTCGGTCTCGGCGGAGAGCATGGCGCGCCCGCGGGCATCGTCGGTGATCTCTGCGACGACGTCGCGCGAAGCCTTGAAGCCAAGGTACTGTGCGGGGCCGCAGCGGAATTCGGTGATGCTTCCGGCGCACAGCGCGCCCGAGAAGCCGGTCAGGTAAGGATGGTCACGAATCAACCGGGCAGACTCGTCCAGTACCGCGTCGATCCGGTCGGCGACGTGTCGTGTTGCGCGGCGACCGCTCGCAGCCGCGGTGCCACGATCGCCTCGATCTCCTCGCCGGTTGCCGTCAGTAGCGCTGAGTTCGTCGGGAAGTAGTGGTACCGGCTGGCGCCGGTCACCCCCGCCGCCCGGGCGATTTCGCGGATCGTGGCCTGCCAATAGCCGAGCTCGGTCACGCACCGCATGGCGGCGGTGATGATCCGTCGTCGGGTCTGCTGACTATCCGATCCGACGGGGCGGCCCGGCGCGGTCATGTTTCGTCGGGGCGAGGCAGGCGGTTATCGCGTCGAATTCGCCAGATACGTTTGCGCCGCGTCAGGTAGTAATCCGCCGTTAGACTCTCGCCGAGGCGCCAACCGCGCCACCTCGCCAGTAGGCACAGCCCCGCGCCGACTGCGATGCCGGCGAGTTCGCCGTACGGGGCCAGGCCGTGGCGGCAAAGCACGACTACCGTAGCGCTGGCCGCCACCGCAGGGGTCGCATAAAGGGTGTTACCGCCGAAGATCGCCGGGGTGCGGTGCACTGCCAGATCGCGCAGCGCTCCACCGCCGACGGCGCTGACTGTTCCTAGCAAAATTGCTGGGAGCCAAGACAATCCGGCTGCGAGCGTCTTCTCCGCACCGGCCACTGCCCAGGTACCCAAGGCCAGCGCATCGACAACCGGATAGGTGAGCGACCACAGTCGCGCGCGCAGTGGTATCAGAAACGCGACCGCCGCGCCCAGCAGCGCGATCACTACGTAACGGGTGTCGGTCAACGCCACCGGCGGTCCGTGCTGTAGCAGCGTATCGCGGATCACGCCGCCGCCGAGTCCCGACAGAATCGCGAGGGCGACGAATCCCACGGGGTCCATGCGGAATTCGCGGGCCACCACGCCACCGAGTACAGCATTGACAAACACGCCCGCTAGATCGATGGTGCGGGAAAGTTCACCCAACGCGGGGTTCACGGATGATCACCCACCGTGCACCTCCGGGAATCAATCGGTGCATCAAATATATTCGACGCGGAACTATGCCCGCGGTCGAAGGGTGGGTAACTATGCGAGCGAGGACCCGGCCGGGTCGTCCAGTTGGCGCCGACGGAGACGAGACCCGCCGACGCATCACCGCCGCGACCATGAAATGCGTGCCCGAGGTGGGGTATGCGAGGGCCACGATCCGTGAGATTGCCCGCGCGGCGGGCACCAGCCGCCATTTGCGGCTCGGCACGCGGGTGTGCTCCGTGGCATGGAATGCCGATGCTTGCGGCTGGGACGCTGCGCTGGCGCACGACGGGCACACCAGCTCAGGTCGTTTTTGGAGCGCACCGTGGCCGACACAAGGCTCCGTGCCGCTTTGACGCCAAAACTACCCATTGCGCTGCAAGCGAGTGCTGCTAGGCGACGAGTATTACCGTGCGCTACAACAAGATAACGTCGTCCTCGTCACCGAACCCATCGAACGGATCACCCAGACGTCGGTTGTCACCGCGGCCGGTGCTGGCGTCGACGTCGACGCGATCGTCTACATCCTGCCGGCCGGTGCGCGGCTGGTGGCCAGCGCGGTCAGCCGATTGGCCCGTCGAGGCGGTTACCTCGAGGTGCGCCCGGAGACGGAGAGACGCTACAACGACCGGCTGTCGCTGGACCTGGAGCGGACGATCTGGACACAGTGCGACAATTACTTTCGCTCGCCCACGTGCCGCATCGTCACCCAGTGGCCGTACACCGAGCTGGAATATGCCCGCCGGACCTGACGGCTGCGTCCCCGAGACTGGTTGCACAGCACCGACATTGGGTCGGTGCGGCGCGCGCAGCGGACCGGTCTGGTCGGCAGCAGGTAGGCGCGCCTACCCGTTCTGCTCGCCGCCGGCTGCCCTGGCACGCTCGGTCGTCGAGGCGACCACGCCACCGTCGTTGAGAATGTCGGTGCCGGTGAGGTAACCGGCCTTGTCGCTGGCGCAGAACGCCAGCAGTTCGGCCATCTCCTCGGGCGTGCCCCAGCGCGGGATGGCGGCGTTGGTCACCATCGCGCCGGCTCCGGCCTGCTCTTCCAGCCGTCCCATCTCGGTGTCGACCGACCCCGGCGAGACCGAGACAATACGCAAGCCGCGCGCGCTGAAGCGCTCGGCCTGTGACTGGCTGTACCACTTGACAAAACTCTTGCTCACCGCATACGCGAGGCCCGATCGCGCCTCCGCCGGTGCGATTTCGCAGAACGCCAGCATGGCGTCCATAAATCCGCCCTCATCCTGCAGTGCCGGCGGAAACTGTGCCGTCGGGATGACTTCCGTGGGCAGCAGATGCGCCGCCATCGAGGCGACGTTGACCACTGCGGCGCCCGCGTCTGCCGCCGCATAGAACGCCTCGTCGACGTTGACGGTGCCGATCGCGTTGGTCCGCAGCACGTAGTCGGCCGGCCCCATGCTCGGGCTCACCCCGGCGGTGTGGATCACGGAGGCCAGCGGGCCGAGCGCGCGGGCGGTATCGAACAGCTCGACGGCCGCACCGCGATCGGTGACGTCACAGTGGACGGCGGTCGGCTTCATCCCGAGGTCTTTCAGGATTGTCACCGCGGCGGTCAGTCGGTCGCGCCGCACGTCGCACAGCACCACGGTGTGGTCGCGGCCGACAATCTTCGCTGTGGCCACGCCCATGCCACCCGCGCCTCCGGTGATTACCGAGACTCGATTCATACCTGGACGGTATACGCAGCGCGATTGCGGTCTGCCGCAGGCCAAGCCGAACGCCGATGTCGACCCTCACCGCGTTGCTGTGCGCAACCCGCCGGTGTCGAGGCGGGTTGCCCGCAGTATGCGCAGCAGGGCGCCGTGTTGCGGGCCCGCTATCGCGGCCGGCACCGGCCGGCCGATGGCGGCGAAGGCCGTGACCAGGGGGGCGCTGCGCCCGATCCAGCCATGCGCGGCCAGATACGCCGCGGGGTCGACAGGCGGTACGTCGCATCCCACGCTGTGCAGCCCAAGACTCGAGTCCAAGCCGTGGAGTTGGTCGGTCACATCATCGACGACCTCCGGCTCTGCGCACTCGAAGTAATCGGCGGTAAGACAGCTTCCTGGACAGCTCAGCGCACTGATCGAAGCGAGGATCTGCCTGGGCGGGGCGGGCAGCAATCCTTCGATGATCCACGCCGTGGGTTGGGATTCGTCGAAACCCGCCTTGCACAGCGCGGACGGCCACCCCTGGCGGAGGTCGGCGCCGACGCAACGATGCCGAGCGGTCGACGTAACCCCGCAGTTCGCCAGAAAGACCGGCTTCCAATCCATGGGTGTCAGTTGATCGACTTCGTAGAGCGCCATCCCGGTGGGCCAGTCCAACCGATAGGCCCGGCAATCCAATCCGGAACCCAGCAGTACCGCTTGCCGGATCCGCGAGCGGCAAGCGGCAAGGACGAATTCGTCGAACGTTCTGGCACGAATACCAAAGAGCGGCGGGCACCACCCATATCCGATTTCGGCGAAGTCTGTCGTGCCGTCCACGATCCGGAGGAACGGTTGCTGTCCGACGCCGCGAACCACGACTTCCGCGAACGGATCGGCCAGGATCGGCTCGGGTGCCCGGCTGGCCACGGCGTGCGCCGCGACCACCAGCGTGGCCTCGACCGCGGCCGGGGCCCGGAGGTCACCACACAGAGGTAAGAGCTTGCGCCACACAGGAGTCGCGGCGCCGTCCGATGACGGGTGTTGCGGGTCTAGGCCAGCCTGGACATGATCTCCGCCAGCGACGCACCGCCCAGGAGGTCGGCGACATCCAGTTCATAGTCGAGCGCAATCTTGATGCGACGCCGAAACTCTAGTGCTTGCAACGAATCCAGGCCCATCGCCACCAGCGGCAGATCGGTGTCGATCGGAATGTGGCTGCCCGCACCGATGGTATCCAACAGAATGCTGCGCACCGTGCTCGCCACGTCGGTTGGCCCGAGCGCGACGACCGGTTGGAGGGCGGGCGCGGTCAGTTGGGAGAACAACGGCCCGTAGCCGTACGGCGCCAGCATCAGCCGCGCCCGATCCAGATCGAGAGCCATGACAATGGCATTGTCCCGCAGTTCGGTTAATCCCACCGCGAGCGCGTCAGCGGGTGACATGGGGACGACCCCGATGGCAGCCAACTGCGCGATGACGTCGGCGTCGAGATCTAAGTGAACCTGCCACTGACCCCACTGCAGGGAAACGCAGTCCAGGCCTTGGGCGCGCAGCCGATGCGCCATGGCGTCGAGCATACGATTACTGGCCGCGTAGCTGATCTGTCCGCGGCCGCCGATCGTTGCCGCCACCGAGGAGCAAAGCAACAGTCGGCAGCCCGCCGACCGCGGATAGGTTTCCAGCACCGACGCGATTCCGACCACCTTGGCGTGCAGCGCCCGGTCCAGTTGTTCAGCGGTCAGATCCGGGGAGTCGGCGGCCGAATAGTCCACGGCGGCATGGATTATCAGATCCGCCGGGGTGTCGTGTTGTTCGCGGGCCAGTTGCGCTACCGCCGCCCCGTCGCGCACATCGCAGGAAGTCACCCGAACCTGCGTCCGGCTGCTGTGGGTGGCACCGATTTGACGTAGTCGAGCCTGGACCGCGGCCGTCTCCCCCGATCTGCTGACCAAGGTAATCAGACGCGCTCCGCACGCTACAAAGTGCTCACAAAACTCGAGGCCGAGGTGCCCGGTGCCGCCGATGATCAGCACATGATCAGGCGCGGCTGCATCGGAGTGGCCCGGAATGTCGCGGCTCGTCAACCGCTTGGCGTAGAAGGCGTCCCCCCGGCGTGCCAGCTCCGGCTCACCACCGGTATGTATCGCGGCGACAATCACGCTCGCCGATTCCGAAGTCGTCAAATCGGCGGGGAGATCGAGATGCTTGAAACCGACGCCCGGGTACTCCGCGCCGATGCTGCGGAAACCCGCACTTGCGGCGGCGTGCACCAGGTTCGGCGGCGCATCGTCGGCCAGCACCATCTCACCGGTCACTGTCACCAACCAGCAGTCGATCGTGGCGCCGGCGATGCGGGTTAACCAGGTGCAGTCGGAGAAAAACGCGGTGACGTCGTCGGCGGCGGCGCGGTCGTCCGTGCGGGCGGATCGGGGAAGCAGGATGACTAACGTATCGAAATCGCTGTGTGCACCGGCGCTTTCGGCGGCGGCGCACGGATGGGCGGCGGCGCCGATGTCGGCCGCTGCGGCGCACAGGGCGGCGACCAGGTCCGGCTGCGCCCGGGCGTGGTCGACGAAACCGATGGTTCGTGGGGGCACCAAGGAGCGGTGCGACAACCGGACCCAGTCCTCGGCGAACAGTTGGGCTCGTGCGATGGGCGGGGACGCGTCGCGGACTGGCCGCCTGCCGGTGCCTTCTGGGGCTGCCGGCAGCCACAGGCGTGTCTCGTTCATCCGGGTGTTGGGGAAGTCGAGCAACGGAAGTGGTGGGGGGCCGTCCGTTTCGGTGCTCAGGCACGACCACGAGTAGTCGGCGTCATGTACCGCGAGCACCGCCAGACTGCGGGTGAACGCGGCCAAATCGGTGGCCGTGCGTTGCGATGTGCTGACCACCAGGGCGTGGCGTTCCGCCCCTGCCGCGGCGATGTTTTCGTGCATCGCCAGTTGCAGCGTCGGGTGTTCGGCGAGCTCGACGAAGGTGTCGGCGCCGCGGGTTATCGCCGCCGCCACTGCCTTGTCGAACCGGACGATGTTGCGCAGGTTGGAAAACCAGTATGGTCCGGCGGGCGTGCCCGGGGTGAGAGCAGCACCGAACGCGGAGCCGAAGCACTCGGTGGTCGTCTGCAAGAGGCTCGCGTTCTGCAGTTGTCGGTGCATGGCCGCGAGCAGCGCGTCGCCGACGTCGTCGATCCGGCTGGTGTGCGCGGGGAATCGGACGTCAATGACCCGCGCGAAGACGCCGCGCTCGGTCAACGTGTCCACGATGCGTTCGATTGCTTTGCGGTCTCCTGAGATCCCCAATATGCCAGGCGAATTCACCACCGACAGCTCCGCCCAGCCCGGGCAACGCGCCAGCAGGTCCGCGCAGGTGTCGCGGTCGGTGGCGACGACCGCCATGGCGTAGTCGCCGGGTACGAACTCGTCGGCCGCCTGTGCGCGTAAGCCGACGATCGTGACGGCGTCGGCCAGCGACACGGCGCCGGCTATATAGGCCGCGGCAACCTCTCCTTGGCTATGCCCGATAGTGAGGTCCGGGGCGATCCCGAACGATCGCCACATTGCGGCCAACCCGACCATGTGGGTGTACCGGGCGGCCTGGATGGTCGCCGCGCTCCCGTCGTCCGGGATATGCTGATCGACAAGGTAATTCAGCGGTGACTGCCCGAGTTGGGCCTCGAACGCCTGGGCGCAGTGTTCCACTTCGGAACGGAATGCGGGGACCGAGTCGTAGAACAGTCGCCCCATGCCCGGTCGTTGTATGCCTTGCCCCGGAAAGACATAGGCAAGTCGCCGGGCCGTCGCGGGTGTTTCGGTACGGACGACCGCGGGATGGTCGAGGTCGTCGGTGACCGCGCGCAGCATGACGGGAAGGTCCGCCGGGGTGCCCACCATCGCCAGGGCGCGGTGCGGGCGCGCCGTCCGGGTCCGGAACAGCATCCGGGCAATGGATTGCGGTTGGACGTCGGGATGGTCTGCGACATAAGACAATAGCGCGGCCGCCTCGCCGCGCAGCAGTTCCCGGCTGTTCGCCGACAACAGGACGGGAATCGTGCCGTCCGGGAGTTGATAGGTACAAATGGTCACTTACTCACCCGGCGAACCAGCAGGCATGGCGATGAGCGCGTGCGCGTTGGCGCCGCCGGCGCCGAATGACGACACTGCCCCGTAGCGGATGCCGTTCTTCGGCTCCCAGCGGTGCAGTTTCGTGGCTAGTTGCACACCCGTCCCGGTCCAGTCGACCATTGTGGTGGGATTGTCCGAGAACAGGGTCGGCGGTATGTGACCGTGTTGGCCGGCCAGCAGCACCTTGATCAGGCCCAGCATCCCCGCCGCCGCCTGGGCATGTCCGGCGTTCGACTTGATCGACCCGAGGAATGCCTGCGATCCCAACGCCCCGTAGGTCTGGAATAGGGCGGTCAATTCGACCGGGTCGCCGGCACGAGTGGCGGTGCCGTGCCCTTCGATCATTCCCACATCGGTTGCTTCGACTTCGGCCGCATCCAGCGTCCTGCGGATAACCTGCGCTTGCGCGTGCGCCCGGGGAACCAGGATCGGCTTGCCTTTTCCGTTGTGGTTGGTGCGCACGGCGAGAATGCGCCCGTAGACCCGATGGCCCAGCCGGCGCGCGCGTGCTTCGGTCTCGATGAGCAGTATGCCCGCGCCCTCGCTCCACACCGTGCCGGTGGCGTCGTCGGCGTATGCGCGGCAATGGCCGTCTTCGGAAAGGGCGTTGAGCCGGGCGAACTCGTAGAAGGCCAGGGGTGAGCCCATCACACACACCGCGCCGGCCAGCGCCCATTCGCATTCGCCGTCCCGGACGGCATTGGCTGCCAACTGAAGCGCCGCCAATGACGAGGCGCAGGCGGAGTCGACACACATCGACGGACCGGTGAGCCCGAGGCAGTGTGAGATTCGTGCGGCGGCCCCGAGTTGTCCGAGACTGACGACCCGATGTCCGCTGACAGCGTCGGCGGCGGTGCCGGGCGGCCCGTACGCGTACGGCGATATGCCGACGAAGCAGCCGCCGTCTGCACCGTCGAGCGCATCGGGGTTGATGCCCGCGTTTTCCAGCGCCTTCCATGCCACCCGGAGCGCAACCCGCTGCTGGGGATGCATGGCAACAGCCTCGCGCTGGGTGATGCCGAACATGGACGGGTCGAATGTCGCTGCGCCGTCCAAGAATCCGCCCGCGTCACAAACGTGCCCCCAGCCGTCGAGCCGCGATACCGCCAGAAGATCGTCGATGGGCCAGCCGCGGTCGCGAGGAAGGGCGCCGATGAGTTCCCGCGCTTCGGCAAGCGCGGCCCATAGGCCACCCAAGCTGTCGATTCCGCCGGGCGCCTCGACGGCCATGCCAGAAATGACGACGGGCTCGCTCATAGCAAGAGCTTCGAGACCGCTTCGAGGTGGGATTCTAGGTAGAAGTGTCCGCCGTCGAACATGGTGACTTCCACTGTGTCCGTGTGCTTGCCCCAGTCGTAGAGATCACCCAGCGTGACATTCGGGTCCCGATCCCCGGCCAAGGCGTGAATCGGCGCGGCGGTCCGGGCGCCCGGCGCGCAGGAGTACGCGTCAAAGGCCGCATAGTCGGCCTTGACCACCGGCAGGGCGAGCCTCATGATCTCGCGGTTGGCGAGTACAGCCGCGTCGGTGCCCTGCAGCGCTGCGAGATGGTCGAGGAGACCGTCGTCGTCGACGGGATGGGGCGGCTTGTCCGCGACGCGGCACGGGGCGACCGCGGCCGACACGTTGAGGCGCCGCACCTCCATACCGCTGGCTTCGGCGAGCCGCACGAATTCGAACGCGACGAGGGCGCCCATGCTGTGCCCGAACGCGACGATCGGGCGCCCGGCGTGCTGCTGCGACTCCGAGAATTCCCGGAATGCCCCCGCCGCTATGTCATCCACTGAGCCGAGCAATGGTTCGGCCGCGCGGTCTTGACGGCCGGGGTACTGGAAAACGATGACGTCGAACTGCTCACTCAATACTTTGGAGAATTCACGGTAGGCGGACGCACCGGCCCCGGCATGGGGAAAAACAAGCAGCGACGTATCCTTCGCCGACTCCGCATGGTGGAACTGCCGAATCCATCCCAGCGCGCGCGGCATGTACCACCTCGATCCTGTCATCCCGCCCGGGGGCGTGCGGAGCGTGCGCGCCGGCGGCCTTGCCAAGGCCCGACTGCCCCGGCGTGTGCATGCACCGAGCGTCCGGCCGGCCGGTCTCCGTTCCGCGGGCGTCCGCGAGACGATAACGTAGCGAAGGCTAACATAACTTCAGGCCGCGACCCGTTGCGAGAAGGCCGCATCATCCCGCCGCGGATGAGGTTTGGAGGATGTGGAATGCACGTTGTGTCGTTCGGATGATCGCCGACCAAGCATCGTGCCAACTCGAATCGCTCGGGCGCCCCGGCCGGGACCGGCGGCGGCTCTCGCCGATGAACGGAGAGTGAAGTAAGTCGTGGCGGACGAGGCCAAGGTGCTCCAGGAGAAACGACTCGAACTCCTGCGGCGGCGGATCACCGAGAATGGCTTGGCTGCGACGAGCCCGGCGCCACCCCGGCAACCCGTGCCCGGCGAACGCTACCGGCTGTCGCCGGGCCAGTTGCGGATGTGGTTCCTGCAGGCCATGGACCCCACCGGGAGCGCCTTCAATATTGGGGTCGCCTACCGGCTGACGGGCGCAGTGGACCAACCGCGGCTATCGGCAGCGGTGAGCAATGTCGTTGCACGCCACGGGATCCTGCGCACCACCTATGGAGTGGATGCCGATGGCGAGCCTTACCAAACATTCGCCGACGACGTCGAGGTCCCGTGCCAAGTGCGCGATTGGACCGACCTCGCCGACTCCGACCTCGCCGAGGCGGCGCGACGCGAATTCGGCCAACCTTTCGACCTGGCGAACGAACTGCCGCTGCGGATAACTCTTGGACGTCTGGGCGACCGCGACTTTGTCCTGCTGCTCGTCGTACACCACATCTGTTGGGACGACGACTCGTGGGCTGTCTTTCTGCACGAGCTGGGCGCGGCCTACAACGGTAGTCAGCTGACCGTCCCGGCGCCCCAGTTTGTCGCCGTCGAAGTTCTCGGGAATTCGGCCGCGGTGTCCGATGACGACCTCAGCTACTGGCGCAAAACCCTACGGCCACTACCCGAACCGCTGGAGCTGCCGGGCGCTGGAAGCAGCCCGCCGGCGGCGCATCCGTCCAAACGCGCGGACAGTCGAACCCGCATGCTGCCCGCGGAGCTGTTCACCCGGGTCGAGGACTTCGGCCGCAGTCACTCCGCCACCCCGTTCATGGTGCTGTTGGCGACCTTCGGTGTGCTGGTGCGGCGCTACACCGGCGCGTCGGACTTCGTCGTATCGGTACCGGTAACCGAGCGCAGCGCGGCGGCCGAGCAGGCCATCGGCTATTTCGGGAACACCTTGCTGCTGCGGATCGCGCCGAAGCCATCGGACACGTTCGCTTCGCTGGTCGGCGCTGTCCGGGAAACCTGCCTGGGCGGCTTCGCCCACCAGTCGGTGGGCATCGAGCTGTTAGTTCGGGAGCTCAACCCGCAACGGGCATCCGGCGCCGGCGGCACCGATCAACTGGTCCGGCTGGGTTTCAGCTGGCGCAAAAGCGTGAACGAGCTGGCGCTCGACGGAATCACCGTGCGGCAACTGCAGGTACCCGCGGTAACCACGCAGGTTCCACTCGCCGTCGCGGTGGTGCTCGACACCGATGGCGTGTTCCTCGAATTCGAGTACCAGACGGACGTCCTGGCAACCGAACTCGTCGAGCAGATGCAGGCCCACTACCTTCGGCTGCTCGACAACGCCGTGCGCGAGCCGGGTCGACGGCTGGCGACTTTGGATCTGTTCGGCACGGGGGAGCTGGCCGCCGTCCTCGCACAATCCCAGGGCGAGCGTGTCGACCCGCCCGCCACCACCATGGTGGCGCTACTCGACGCTGTCGCGACCGCCATGCCAACGGCGGTCGCGCTGATCTCCGACAATGGCCAACTGACCTACCAACAGCTGCACAGCCGGGCGAATCGACTGGCCCGCTGGCTGATTGCGCAGGGAATCGGCGCCGACGACATCATCGGACTGCGCATGACGACGTCGGTCGAGTTCATGGTCGCCGTACTGGCGGTCTTGAAGGCTGGTGCCGCGTATCTGCCGATCGACCCGGCCAACCCACCCGATCGCATCGAATACTTCGTCGCCGACGCCGCGCCGCGTGTGGTCATCGGGCCCGAGGAGTTCGATGCCGCTGAACGGGCGGCGGGACAGCTGTCGGACACCGCGCTCACCGACGCCGACCGGACTCATCCAGTACGTCCCGACCACCTGGCGTACGTGATCTACACCTCCGGGTCTACCGGCCTGCCCAAGGGCGTGGCGGTTTCGCACCGTGCCCTCGCCGAGCACCTGTACAGCTTCTTCACCGAATGGACGCTGACACCCGAAGACGTTGCATTGCAATGGATTTCGGTGAGCTTTGATGCCTCGCTAGCGGAGATCTTCGGCGCGCTCGCGTTCGGCGCGAAGCTGGTCGTGCCCAAGCCCGACGCGTTCGGCGACATGCCCTATGTCGCCGAATTGATGGACCGCCACCACATCACCGTGTTGCAAATGGTGCCCTCGATGCTGAACGTGTTGCTGCTGCTCCCGGAGCCCGCCGTGTGGAATAGCCTGCGGCACATGGCAGTCGGCGGCGAGCCGCTGTCCGGCGAGGTGGCCGACATGTTCACCCGACACTTCGACGCCGAGCTGCGCAATCACTATGGACCCACCGAGGCCGTCGTCTGCGCCACCCACATGCCGGTCGAGGGGCCGCAGGGGGTCGGCGTGGTTCCGATCGGTGTTCCCAATCGCAATGTCTTCGCCTATGTGTTGGACACCGAATTACAGCTAGTGCCCGCGGGCGTGATCGGTGAACTCTACCTCGGCGGAGTGCAACTGGCACGCGGCTATCTGAACCAGCCCGGGTTGACCGCCGAGCGGTTTGTCGCGGACCCATTCAACCCAGGAATGCGGTTGTACCGGACGGGCGATCTGGTACGCCGCAGTAGCTCTGGCGTCATCGAGTTCATCGGCCGGGCCGACGAGCAGGTCAAGATCCGGGGCTATCGGATCGAGCTGGGCGAAATCGAGTCCGTGATCGCGGCCCACCCGGCCGTGCGGCATTGCCTGGTTGTCGCGCAGGAGACGGTCGTCGGCCGCGCGCTCGCGGCTTACGTGGTGCCCGTGGCGGCGGAGGCACCCGCGCACACCTTCATCGACGTCGATCTCGACGAGATACGCGAGTTCGCCGCCTCGGCACTGCCGGAATACATGGTGCCCAGCGCATTCGGGGTGATCACCGACATTCCGCTGACCAACAGCGGCAAACTGGATAAGCGGGCGCTGCCCGCACCCACACCCATCACTGCATCGAGCTACCACGCGCCGGTGACACCGACCGAACGTCGGGTCTGTGCCATCTTCGCCCGGCTGTTCGACTGCGAGCGAGTCGGCGCGCAGGATTCGTTCTTTCAGTTGGGCGGTCATTCACTGTTGGCGGCCAGGCTGATCGCACAGATCCGCGCCGAGTTCGGTATTGAGCTGAGCGTCCGCGCCGTGTTCGACTCGCCGACCCCAGCCGGGTTAGCGGAGACACTCGTCGCACAGTTTCTCGCCGACTACGACATCGACCTGGACGAGCTCGACGACGACGACATCGTCGCCGAGCCCCGGTCGCAGCGACCGGCGGTCGTCGAATGCGTTCGGCCGGAACGTCTCCCGCTGTCCTACTCCCAGCTTGCCATGTGGTTTCAATACCGAATGGAAGGCCCGAGCGCCGGCCTGAACATTGCGATCGGGCTTCGAATCGAGGGCCCGCTCGACACCGTCGCACTCAACGCCGCGCTCAACGACGTAGTGAGCCGGCATGAGTCGCTGCGCATGAACATCCAGGAGCACCAGGGCATGCCATACCAATCGGCATGCCCGACGAGGGAACTGCAACTACCCGTCACCGCGGTCGACGCGACCGCACTCGATCAGACGGTGGCCGAGCTGTGCCGGTACGCGTTCAAGCTGGAGTCCGAACCGTTGATTCGGGCAACGCTGGTGGCGCTCGACCCGCATCGGCATGTGCTGCTGTTGCTGGCGCACCACATCATCATCGACCACGCCTCACTGCGGATCGTGCTGCAAGACCTCACTGTCGCATACCGCGCGCAGCTGAAATGCACAGCCCCGGAGTGGGATCCGCTACCGATCCAGTACGCCGACTACGTACTTTGGCAGCACCGAGCCTTCGACGCGGCAAGCGAATGGGGACAAGCCGAACTGGCGTACTGGCGCGACGCGTTGGCCGGTCTGCCGGAGGAGACCTCGGTGGCACTCGACCACGTCCGGCCACCGGTGCTCGGCCGGCGCGCAGCAGTGTCCGAAGTGACGGTGCCGGCGGCGCGCCGGGCAGCCCTTGCCGCACTCGCCGAGCACAGCAGCGCCACCGAGTTCATGGTCTATCAGGCCGTGCTCGCGGTAGTGCTGCACAAGCTCGGCGGCGGCAACGATATCGCCGTTGGCACTCCGGTGGCGGCCCGGGTCGACCCCGGCACGGTCAATGTGATCGGGTTGTTCGCCAACGTGGTGGTACTGCGTACCGATCTGTCCGGTGCGCCCTCGCTGCGCGAGGTCATCATGCGTAGCCGCGACGCGGTGCTCGACGCGTTCGCACACCAGGAAGTACCCATCGCGCGACTGGTCGAGGCGATCAACCCGCCCCGCGCGCGATCGCGTAACCCGTTGTTTCAGAACATGCTTCACTTCCACGGCGACGCCTGGACACTGGCGCAGCGTGACCTCACCGAAGAAGGCGGAACCACGATTGTCCCGCTGCGCTCGGAGTTCGACGTCTCGCTGTTGGATCTGGACGTCGCAATGAATGTGACCGCCGATGGGGACCTTGACGTGCGGGTCGTCGGCAACGCCGACCTCTACCGCCCCGCAACCGTCGCGCTCATCGCCGATGCAGTGCATGCCGCAATCGAGGCCTTCGCGACGACACCCGACGCCTCGGTGTCGACGCTGGAGCTGTTGCCGGACGCCGAACTGGATCGGCTGCGCGCCGCACCGACACCCAAGGTCGGCGAGCCGTCACAACCGATCATCCGGGCTGCCGTAGAAACCGAGGAAGTCCTGATCGAGGTGCTCGAAGAACTCCTGGAAATCAGCGGCGTGGCGGCGGCCGACAACTTCTTCGCGCTCGGGGGAGACAGCATCATCTCGATCAAGTGGTCGGCACGAGTCATCGAGCGCGGACTGGCCCTGACCCCCGCCATGGTGTTCGAGCACGCAACGATCGGTGAGCTGGCCGCAGCCGTCGATGCGACGACAGATTCCCCTGCCGCGCAGGCGGACTCGCCACTCGGTGGCGACTACACGCCGATGAGCACGTCGGGCCTGAGCGCCGATGCGTTGGCTGACCTCACCGCGGCCTGGGAGAATCGTCAATGAGGCTCGAGTGACGCTAGCCCCGCCGTCGATCGAGGATGTCCTTGCCCTCAGCCCGCTGCAGCAAGGGCTGTTCGCGCTGTATCGGCTGTCCGAGGACAGCGTCGACCTCTACACGATGCAGTTCGAGTTCGACGTCGACGGGCAGGTGGACCTTGAGCTACTGCGCCGCAGCGCGCAAGCGATGCTGCAACGGCACCCGAATCTGCGCGCCGCATTCTGGGATCACGGTGTGCCCAAGCCCGTACAGATCATTCCTGCCGCAGCAGAGTTCCCATGGTTCGAAAGAACTGCGACGGCAGCGGAATTCGACCGCATCGCCCGCTCGGAACGGCATCGCCCCTTCGACTTGAGCCGCGGACCGGCGCTGCGCATCGTCATGCTGACCGTGCCCGGCCAGACGCGGCGCCGGATGATTCTCACCGCACACCACATCCTGGTCGACGGCTGGGCGCTCGCCGTGTTCTTCACCGAGATGCTGGCCGTCTATCGTGCCGGCGGATCCCTGTCGGCGCTACCCCCCGCCCGTCCCTACCGCGACTACCTCGTCTGGTTAGCCCAACAGGACATAGGGGCCGTGCTGGCCAGGTGGCAAGAGTATCTGGCGAGCGTCTCCGGGCCGTTGATCATGGCCGAGAAGGCGGTGGCGGCGGGCACCGCGATACCGGAGAAGACCGGACTGCTGCTGTCCCCGGCCGACACCAGCCGGCTGCGGCAGTGGGCGGCCCGAAACGGCCTCACCCTCAACACCGCGGTGTTGTTCGCGTGGGCCGTCGTGCTCGCCCGGCTCAGCGGTCGTCGTGATGTCGTATTCGGCACCATCGTTTCCGGACGTCCCGAAGATCTCCCCGGCGTCGAGACCATGGTGGGGCTGTTCATCAACACCGTGCCGGTCGTGCACCGGGTAAGTGACCAGACTCCCGTCGTGGAGCAGTGCGCACAACTACAGCGTGAGCTCTCAGCAATGCGCGACATCGGCTATGTGGGCCTGTCCGACCTGCAACGTGCACACGGTGGCGGAATGCTTTTCGACACATTGTTCGTGTTCGAAAACGCACCGATCGATCAGGCGATCCAGCCGATCACCACACCCGACGGTGCCCGCTTCTGCCCGGTGCAGATGGAGAGCCTGACGCACTACCCGTTGACCGGGGTGTCGCACCTGGCAGGCGACACACTGGTGGTAGTCGTCGAGGCGATTCAGGAAGCGCTGCCGACTCTGCCCGCCGCGGAAATCTGCGCACGAATGGTTGCCGTGCTGCGTCAACTCCCCGACATCGGCGAGGGCACCCCGACTCTGCTCGACGTGCTCACCCCGGCCGAGCGCGCGCAATTGAGGGATCTTGCGGCGCAACCGGTTCCCGTCGCTAACTCGATCTGGGAGATGTTCGAACGACAGGTTCGCACGGTACCCGACGCCGTCGCCGTGTCCGCCGGCGCTTCCGAACGGTACACCTACGCGGAATTGCATGGGCGCGCCTGCCGACTGGCAGCGGAGCTGGCACAGCGGGGAGTGGGTCCGGAATCGGTGGTGGCGCTGGTGCTTCCCCGCTCGGCGCGGTCGATCGTGGCGATCCTGGCCGTGCTCGGGGCCGGCGCGGCGTATGTGCCCGTGGATGTCACGCTCCCGCCCACCCGCATCGAAGCCATCTTTCGGCAGGCGCAACCCGTCTTGGCGATCACCGAGGGGGGCCATGTCGAGCTGGTCGGCCCGCGCACACCCGTCTTGGCCATCGACGATGAGGCTGTGGCCGAGCGTGTTTCGCGACGGCCCGCCGTTGCACCGACGGTTCAGCGCGACCCGGACCACAGTAGCTACGTCATATTCACCTCCGGATCGACCGGCGAACCGAAGGGCGTCGTCGGCACCAACGGCGCGGTGCTGGCCTTCTTCGCCGACCACCGCGACCGGGTGTACCGCCCGGTATCGGCGCGCCTGGGCCGCTCGCTGTGCATCGCCCACACCTGGTCGTTGAGCTTCGATGCTTCGTGGCAGCCGATGGTCGGGCTGCTCGACGGCCATCGGGTGCATCTGTTCGACGCGGACGAGATGCGTGACGCGGATCGACTTGTGCACGGCCTGGCCGATCACCAGATCGACATGATCGACACCACCCCGTCGATGTTCGTGCAACTTCGGGCCGCCGGGCTGTTACGGCGTGCACTACCGGTCCTGGCCCTGGGCGGCGAAGCGATCAACACCACCCTGTGGGAGCAGCTGCGGTCGTCGTCCGCGGGCACGATCTTCAACTGTTACGGGCCCACCGAAACCACGGTCGAGGCAGTGGTGGCAGTCGTGACGGAGCACGAAGCACCAACCATCGGCACCGCCAACGCCGGAACCCATTGCTATGTGCTGGATCCGGCGTTGCGCCCGGTTCCCAGTGGCGCCGTCGGGGAGCTGTATTTGTCCGGCGTCCAGCTGGCACGAGGTTATGTCGGCAGCTCCGCGATGACCGCCAGTCGGTTCGTGGCGGACCCGTTTCGCCGCGGACGCCGGATGTATCGCACGGGTGATCTGGTGCGTCGGCTACCGCATGGTGGGCTCGCCTTCCTGGGACGCGACGACGGTCAGGTCAAGATTCGCGGCTATCGCGTCGAGCTGGGCGAGGTCGAGGCCGCACTGACCGCCCAGTCCGGGGTGCGTGAGGCGGCCGTGTCCGTGGTCCGCCGCGCCGGCAGTGCGGTATTGGTCGGATTCGTTGTCGCACAATTGGAAAGCGACGATCACCTAGCGGCATTGCGTGCGGTGCTGCGGGAGCAGCTGCCGTCGCATATGGTTCCGGCGCGGGTCCTCGCGCTGCCCCGCCTCCCGGTGACTGGCAACGGCAAGCTCGATGTCGCCGCGCTGGACCGCCGGGCCGAAGAGGCGCTCGTTCGCGTCACGCAGGGAACGGGTGCGTCCACCGACACCGAGCGGACGCTGTGCGAAGCGTTAGCGAAACATTTTTGTGGTGCGGTGCCGCACGTTGATGACGACTTGTTCTCCCTCGGATTGGACAGCATCCTCGCGATTTCGCTGGTACACGAACTGCGACGGCACGGTTTGTCGATAAGTCCCCGAATGGTATTTGCAGCAGCGACAATTCGCCAGCTCGCCGTCGCGATTGACGCGGCCGGCGTGCAACCGGCGCGTGCGGACGCCGAATACGGGATGGTGCCCCCGCTGCCGATCGTGTCCTGGCTGTTCGAGTACGGGAACTACCGGCGGTTCACCAATACGGCTGTGATTCGGCTGCCCGACGAGATCGACTCCGCGGCAGTCGAATGCGTGTTGCAGACGCTGCTCGACGGTCACGATGCGTTACGCGCGGTTCTGATCGACACGACCGAAGGGCCGCGCTTGCTCACTCGTGAACCCGGTGTGGTCACCGCCGCGGACGTCCTCACCCGTGTCGAGTTATCCGCCGACCGCGCACTCGGTCCGGTCATTTCCGAGGCCGCTCCGCGCATCATGGACAAGATCGATCCGGGTACCGGCTCGCTGCTGCACGCGGTGTGGTTCACCGGCGCCGGCAGCGGTGAGGCGTTGCTGCTCACCATTCACCACCTAGCGGTCGACGTCGTCTCCTGGCATACCATCCTGGGTGATATCACGGCGGCGTGGAGCTCGTTGCAACTGGGTGCGATGCCGAAGACGTTGCCCGAGTTCACTTCCTACCGGCGTTGGTCGCAGTTGATGTGGGCGCGCGCGTCGGCCCCGGAAGTGCTGGCGCAGCGCGACTATTGGGCCAGCCAGGTGCGTGGCCCCGATCCGGCGTTGGGGTCCCGGCATCCGGATCCGACGCGGGACACCTGGTCGAGTTTGCAGGTGGCGGAGGTGGCGACGCCGGTCGCCGAGACCGGCCGGGTGCTCGCCAGCCTTACCCGAGAAGCCGGACCGCATGAATTCCTGCTGGCCGCATTGACATTGGCGGTGAGCGATTGGCGGCGCGAACGCGGACAGGACGCGGCCACCGGAACGCTGATCACGCTTGACGGTCACGGACGCCTCGATGACGTGTTGGGCACCGACACCACGAACACCGTCGGTTGGTTCACCACGGCCTTTCCGGTGCGGCTCCCGGCGGGCTCCCCGGCCGCACCCACCGAGCAGGCCGAGGGCGACCAGGCAGCGGCGCGCGCGTTGCTTGACTCGGTCGTAACGCAGCTAGCCGCGATCCCCTACGAAGGCCTCGATTACGGGTTGCTTCGGTACGTGAACCGTGTTCCCGAGCTATGCAACGCGGCGGAACCGCAGATCATGTTCAGCTACTTGGGGCGCCTGGATCTCGCCGGCCCCACCGACCGGCCCTGGTCATTGCTCACGGGATCTGACATCGACGGATTGCCGGTGGCCGCCGAACCGGACCTGCCGCTGCGTTTCGCTCTGTACGTCAGCGCCCACGTGCGTGGCACGTCGGAAGGGCCGCAACTGGTTACCAGCCTGCTGTTCAGTGAGGCGCTGTTCACAGCGTCCGACATCGACCGGCTGACGCACTGCTGGCGGCGCAGCGTCACCGCGATTGCTGGCGGGCTGGGATAGACCTGGGATGGACAGCGAAAGGCGGGCGATGGATCGTGTTGGTGCGCTAGCGGCCGAATGCACGTATCCGGAGCAAACGAGGTTCGCGTTCCGCTCCGGTGTCACCTGCGTGACGACGTCCACGGGAGCGGTGTTGCTCGACCCGCCGCACAGTGAGAAGCTGGCGAAACTGTCGCCCGCTCGGCTGCAGGCGCTCAAGACGTTGAACCTCGGGCCGGCAACGCTGTCAGAGATGTCCACCTCAGCGGACCCCGACGATGTCGGTGCGTTCATAGATCGGCTCACCACGGCGGGCTGGCTGACCGTCACGGTCCGCGACGCCGGTCGGGATCTCTACTCCATAGTGCCGTTCGCCCGACCCGGGCCCCGGCCACCTGCGGGTCCGCAATCGCAGCCGGTGCCTGCCCTAATCATGTCCAAGTTCGCCGTGCTGCACCATGATTCGGCCAGCTTCGTGCTGGAGCATCCGTTGGGCTGGTGTGATCTGCGCATCCACGATGCGAATCTGCTTGCCCTACTTGACGGTTCGACACAAGACAACCACGGCGTGACGGGCGCTGCCGCGTCGCACTTCCTGCGGGATCTGCGCTGGAGCGCAATCCTGGTTCCGGCCGGCAGCGACGACGACGAGTTCGACAAGGTCGCCTGGAGTGCGCCGGATTTGTGGTTCCACCGCCGCAGCACCCTCGGTGAGCGCACGGTTGGCTGGGCGGATTTCGGCCCGACCAGGTGGGCAAAGGGCCGATTTCCGCAACCGCCGGCGCGCCGGGTGAACTACCCCGGCGATCCGATCGCCCTGCTCGCCCCGGACCTCACCGCCAAGCGGGCGCAGGACCCGACACTGACGGCCGTGCTAGAAGATCGGGTGTCGACTCGGGCGTTCGACGATACGCATCCGATGGCCGTGCAGCAGTTATCCGAGTTGCTCTACCGCACAGCACGAACGCGCGGAATCAACCCGCTCGGCGACGGCGAGCAGCTGCTCTCCCGTCCATACCCCTCGAGCGGCGGGCTCTACGAGCTCGAGCTCTACCCGGTGGTGCGCAACGTCGCCGGGTTGCCGCCGGCCATGTACCACTACGACTCGTTCGACCACGTGTTGCGCCCGGTGGCCGTCGCGGATTCGCGGCCGGTGTCGCAGCTGATGAAGGCGGCGTCGGCAACGCTGGCCGGCGGCGCCGAGCCGCAAGTACTCGTCGTCATCGCCGCGCGCTCCGGCCGGATCACCTGGACTTACCAACAGATTTGTTATGCAACGATTCTCAAGGATGTCGGGGTCTTGATGCAGACGATCTATCTGGCCGCAACAGCGATGGGGCTGGGAGCCTGCGCGCAGGGATACAGCGACACCGCCGCATTCGGTGCCGCCACCGGCGTCGACGAACTGCAGGAGTGCAGCGTTGGCAGCATCGTGGTGGGGTCCCCGGTGCGGAACTAGTTGCGGCGCATCGGATTAGATCCGAGCCGCGGGCTCGTGGTGCGGGTGACCCGAGTGCCGGACGGCGGTTCCGACGAACGGCGCCCGCAGCGTCGCGGCCAGGTGATGACGGTTGACGATCAGCCCGCCGACGGTGAGCGCCAGATAGATGGCACAGAGCGCCAGGCGCCCGGTGGTCGAGGTGATCGGGAACTGAATGGCGAACAGCGCCAGCAGCGTCCAGGCGGACATCCGGCTGAAGCGTAGAGCCAAGATGACCGCGATACCCATCAGGGTCTGGCAAGCCGTCAACAAGACCTCCTCGATCTGGCGCGCGTCGAGCACCAGCGAGAAACCCCCGCCGCCCAGCAGATGTGCCAGCGGCAGCGAGCCGATCAGCAAGGTCCACTGGTTGACCTTGGACGAGATCAGCGTGGCGATGGCCGCGGTGCCTTTGCCGCGCGTGGCGAAGATGATCGCGATGATGAACTCGGGTGCCTCGGAGGCCAGCGGCGCCAGCCACTGCACCAGCAGGAACCGGTCGATGCCCAACTCGGTTCCGGCGGCGACGAGATTGTCGGCGAACGGTTTGGCGCACAGCAGGATCACCGCGCCGGCCACCACGAACAGGCTGCCGACGACGAAGCGGCGGGCTCGGTCGGAGAGTTCGCCGAGCGCGGCGGCGGTACCGACCAAGTCGGGCTCCTCGACGTCGCCATGGCTGACCTTGTACAGGTAGAAGCCGAACCAGGCCAACAGCGCCAACCCCATCGTGAGGTGGATTTCGCCGGCAGCCGGTAGTACAAACGCGACAACGCCGGCGATCAGCAGGAAGCCGAGTTCGACGCGATTGGCGGGCTCGAGCCGCAAGCCGGTGGGTTTCCGGGCGCCGAACCTACGTGCCGCGAGGATGCTCGCCAGCACCACCACCGGCCACCCCAGGCCCATCAACAGTCGGTTCGACCCGGTCATGTTGGCCGCCGCGTACTGGGTGTAACTCGCGTTGTGACCGGAGACGTATGCGTAATACAAGTCGACGGCGTATTCCGGCAGCACCGCTACCAGGGCGAGGGCCGCAATGGCCAGGCCGCCCGAGACGTCGATCTGCGCGGCCTCGGCTGCCCAGGCCAGCAGGAAACTGGCGGATACGACGGCGGCGCCGAAGATCAACAGCGCGGCCACCGGTTCCGGGTGCAAGCCCATGATCCTGATGACGACCGCGGGCGCGATGAAGAGCGCGGTGATCAGCGCCGACCGGACCAGGGTCCGCCGCGGAAACCGCCTGGGCTCCGACACCGCCGACACCCCAGCCGTCGGAGCGGGTGCCCTCTCAGTGGCGAGCATCGTCATCCTTGTGTTTGAACGGGCGCCGATGGTGATGGCTACTTGGCTCGCGGCCGTGGCTTGACCTGCTCGCCCACGGTACCTGCAATACCGACCACCCAGCAACGTTGTGAGTATCCCAACCGATGCCATCCGGCTATCTATATTTGCTGGCCAACGTGGTCAAGCTGTTAAGTTGGGGCCGACTAACTTAAGTTTATGGCAAACCTTCTACCGCCCTTTGCCGGTAGTCAGCAGCGGTGGAGCGGCCTGGAACGGCCGGGCTGGGGCGGTCAGTGGCATGCCGGAAGTCTCCCGGGCGCCGCCGTCCGCGCGCCCTGTTTGCTGAGAATCTTGGAGGCCGCGTCAGGGGCCGGCGCGCACGGTGTTCGTCTCTAGTTCTCGAATAATTGAGTTAATCGATCGAATGTTCGCTACAACAGGTAGAGACCCGGCCGGCAAGGAGCCAAGGATTCGCGGATCAACCTCGGCGCCAACCGCGCGAGTCCTCGACGTTGTCGAGTTGCTGGCGCGGTCCTCAAACGCGCGGCTGCGCTTCTCCGACGTCGTGCGTGAGCTCGATCTGACGCAGGGGACGGTGCACGCCATCCTCAAGACACTCTGCGATCGCGGCTGGGCCAGCCGCGATCCCGTCACCAAGACGTTCACGCTGGGCCCCGCGCTCGCCGTGGTCGCCGCGCGGATGGACAACGCCCGCCCGCTCGCGCATGCCGCCCGGGCGGCGGCGCTGCGTCTTTCGCGCGACGTTGGCTATGCCGGTTCGGTCGTCGAGCTGTTTGGTGAATCGTTGGTAGTCACCGCCGTCGAGGGCGATCCTGCCACTCAGCCCGCCGGCATACCCGGCGATCGCATCCCGTACACGCCACCATTCGGTGTGCCATTCGCCGCCTGGGACACCGACGAAGAGCAGCGCGAATGGATTCGCCGCGGCGCGGGTAACAACATCGATCGCGCCCGGCGCCTCGAACACGTCTTGGCGCGCACCCGCGAGCGCGGGTTCGACGTCGACTGGACCACACCCGCGCTGGCCCAGGCCGTCCAGGTGGTCGGCACGCTGGATAGCAATGCGATGCCGACACCGGTGCGCCACATCCTGGATCAGTTGCTCGTCGAGTTCACCACGATCGGTTTTCTGTCCGACGACAACCCCGGGCGCCGCAAGCAACCCGTCGTGACCATCGCCGCACCGATTTTCGACCACCGCGGCCACGTCGCCCTAATGCTCGCCGTGCATCCGCTGGCGACACTCAGCGCACGGCAAATTCAGCTAATCGGCAACAAGCTGGTCGGGGAGACGGCCGCGATCACCGAAGCCCAGCAACATCCAGGCGTGGTGGACCTCGCAGGAGCGTAGCGCTGCCGCGAATTCAGCCCGCTAGGCCTCTTGGAGGCCGGGCAACGGAACGTCAAATGCGTTGAGCGTCACCGCCACCATGGAGAAACAGCCCACCAGAAACACGATCTCGGCAGCACCCTGCTCACCGAAGCGCCCGGCGGCGGCTCGATAGGTCGACTCGGGCAGGACACCGCCGCGGTTGAGCGCCGCGGCCATGTCGTAGGCAACGCGCTCGGCATCGGTGAGATCCGCGGGACGTTCGCCGGCGGCGACGGAGGAGATCTTGGCGTCGGAGAGCCCGGCGCGCCGGGCGAAGTACTCATGTCCGTCGAGGGCATACCTCGCACCGAAATTGGCGACGGTGATCAAGATGACCAATTGATGGATGACTTCGGGCAAGACGCGAAAATCCCAAAGCGACTTATTGAACGCCCAAGCCGGCGCGCCGAATTGGGGGAAATGCAGCCATGGGTTGAAGGGGCCGATAAGAGCGCCGTCCGAACGGCGTGCGACGAGTTCGCCGAAGCTCGTGTCGACTACTTCGGTGATGTCTCGATACAGACGCTGTTGCTCGGTACTCAAGCTGGGCGGCGGGAGAGGCGGTAGACGCATCCGGCTTCCTTTCCTGTTCTGCTTCGAGACAACACTCGGATACGCCCGCCGTCCACGACCGATCGCCGACCAGTGTTAAGCAACGCTTCCTAGGCGAAGGTGGTGGAATTTAGGCTCAAGGCATGGAACTGCGGCAACTGCGCTACTTCGTGGCCGTCGCGGAGGAACTGCATTTTGGGCGTGCTGCCCAGCGGGTGCATATTTCCGGTCCCGCGCTGTCACAGCAAATCCTCGCCCTCGAACGCGAATTGGGGACGGAGCTGTTCGTGCGGGATCGTCGCAGCGTTCGGCTCAGCGCGGCCGGTCGATCGTTGCTTGGCGACGCACGCAGGATCCTTCGACTCGCCGACGACGCCAAGCTAGGGGTGCAGCGGACCGCTGAACAATGTGCTCCAGTGCGGCTGGGCTATGTCAGCTGGTTGCCCGACGACCTCAACGCGGCGGTGGGTTCTTCAGTGTCGCTGAGGATTGATGAATGGGTGCTCCCATCACATGTGCAGGCCGACCGGGTGGCGGAAGGCACTCTCGATATCGGACTGGCCTGGATAACTGCGGAGCAAGCCCGAGAGCGCGAGCTCACCGCGCATCTGCTGCGTGCGGAACGTCTAGAGGCTGTGCTACCTGCCAGCGACGCATCGGAAGTTATTGCAGCGCAACGGCTAACGGCCCTCGTCGACGCTGATGTGGCGGCGTGGTGGTCGTGGAATCGATTCGCGGAGGCATTCGCGGTCGACACGGGTGCCCGACTCGTACCGATCGACGACGGCGGCATCACCGGTGATGCGTTCTACGCACACGTCCGCCGAATCCGCAGTCCGGTGCTCGCGTCACCGAAGCGCCATACCGCCGTCACCCCACCCAGCCTCTCACAGCGCCCAGTCGCTGAACCCATTCCGCTATGGACGTGGTCACTGTTGCATCGCACTGACGACGATCGGACCGCTATTCGCGATGTGGTTGATGCGCTGCTGGCCCTGGCACGGCTGCGAGATTGGCTTGTCCCACCCACCCAGCGGTGGTGGGTGCCGGCCGACGATCCGCACCGTGAGGTGCTCGATTCCGGCGCGGGCCTGCAGTAGGAAGTTCGGCGAAGGACAGCTAAGGGGCCGGTCCTGGACGTCGGTGTCCGAGCGCGGTTGAGTCAACATGGTGGCGAAAGGGCGAAAAGCGATGGGAAGCGGCTACGTTGTGGACGACCTCGCCGAGTTCGTCGTGGGTGCGCGGCCGTCGGACCTGAGCCCGCGGTCGCGGGCATTGCTGAAGCGCAATGTGCTCGACAGCGTCGCCTGCGCCATCGGCGCCTTGGGTGGTGAACTCATCGGAACGATCCGTGAGCACACCGAACA
Source organism: Mycobacterium simiae (assembly GCF_010727605.1). NCBI lineage: Bacteria > Bacillati > Actinomycetota > Actinomycetes > Mycobacteriales > Mycobacteriaceae > Mycobacterium > Mycobacterium simiae. Next base: position 2,419,854 of record NZ_AP022568.1, on the reverse strand, counting down.
ATTCAGCGGTACGACCTCGGCGACCCTTGTTGGCGGCGGTCGCGCCTCGGTGGATCAGGCCGCGTTCTTCAATACGGTGCTGGTGCGCTATCCCGACCTGCTCGACACATACCTGACCGTCGGGGGCCTTTGCCATCCCGCCGACAACTTCGGTGCGGTCCTGGCCGTGGCCGAGCACGCCGGCGCCGACGGAGCCGATTTCCTGCTCGCCCTCGCGGTCGCCTATGAGGTCCAATGTCGGTTCAGTGCAAAGGTTCCCGTGATGGCCCGCGGCCTCAACCATGCCCTGCAACTGGCGATGTCGGTGGCGGCGGGCTCGGCGCGGCTACTCGGGTTGGACGCGGCCGACACCGCCAATGCCATCGCGGCCGCGACGGTCGACAACGTCTCCCTCGCCGCGGTGCACGCCGAACCGGTGTCGGCGTGGAAGGGAATCTCGCCGGCGATCACCGGCATGCGCGCGGTGTACACCACGATCCTGGCCGGGCGGGGTATCACCGGACCCAGATCACTGTTCGACGGCCCGAACGGACTCGTTCAACTCTTCGGCCAGCCAATCGATTTCGACACTGCCGACCGCAGACTCAGCGCTGTCGAGCAGACCTACCTCAAGAAATACTGCGCGCTGATCCACGGACAGGCCATCATCGAGGCTCTGTTGACGATTCGGTCCGACCACGACCTGACCGGTGACGACGTCGAGAAGGTGACGATCGAGGTCTTCCAAACCGCCTACGACATCGCCGGCGGGGGAACCTATGGCAGCAAGGACCATCCGGAAACCAAGGAACAAGCCGACTACAACCTGAAGTACCTGAGCGCCGTCGCGCTGCTCGACGGTGGCGTGGGCCCCGAACAGCTCGAGACCGAACGCGTTCTGTGCAGTGACGTCCAACAACTGTTGGCCCGGGTCCAGGTCGTCGCCGCGGCAGATCTGACCGCGAACTACCCGGGCCGCACCGCCGTTCGAGTGCAGGTGCGCACCCGCGACGGCCGCGAATTCGACTGCGAGGAAAGCGATTACGAGGGATCGCCGACGCGCCCGATGTCGTGGGACCGCGTCGTGGAGAAGTTCCACTGGCTGGCCGAGCCCTGCTGCGATCGGTCGCTGCGCGCCGACATCGTCACCGCCGTCGAGCACATCGAACAGATTCCGGTCGGCGAGCTCACCGGACTGCTGGGCGCGGCGAGTCCGGCACCCCGGCGGCCCCGCGGCCGAGCGCGATTCTGACCTCCGCGCGCCCCCTTGCATCGGTCGCGGCACGCGATGAATGATCGGCCATGCGCAAAGATCGCGGCATCAACCGCTGGGAACTGGCCACCTGTGCGCTGGCTGGCCACGTCACCTACGCGCCGGACGAGCAAGCCCTCGCAGACCGGCTAAGCGGCACCACCGGGCTGGGCAAGGTATGGCGCTGTTTGCGCTGCGGAGAATTCATCGTCGGCGAACCGCACGGCCGGGGCCGCGCTGAGGAGGCCCCACTGATCATGCGCGGCAAGGCGTTACGGCAGGCGATCATCATTCGTGCGCTGGCGATCGAGCGTCTGTTCCGGGCGGTGGTGATCATGCTCGCGGCCTATGCGGTGTGGAAGTTTCGTGGCGCCCGCGGCGCGATCCAGGCCACCCTGGACCGCGACCTGCCGGTCTTCCGCGCTGCCGGCTTCAAGGTCGATCAGATGACCATCGTGCACGAGCTGGAAAAGGCGCTTGCCGCCAAACCTTCGACGTTGGCGCTGCTGACCCTGATGTTGACCGGCTACGCGCTGATCGAGGTGCTCGAAGCCGTCGGTCTGTGGTTGCTCAAACGCTGGGGCGAATACTTCGCCGTGATAGCGACCTCGGTCTTCTTGCCGCTGGAAATACACGACCTGGCAAAAGGCGTCACGATGACGCGGCTGGTGACGTTCAGCATCAACGTCCTCGCAGTGATCTACCTGTTGGTCTCCAAGCGGCTGTTCGGCCTGCGGGGTGGCCGCCAGGCCTACGACGAGGAACGTCGCGGTGAGCAACTCCTCGACGTCGAACGGGCTGCGACGACGAGCTGACGGTCATGGCTTGGGGCTGATGAAGACGCCGTCGGCTGCCACGGTGACGCCGTCTGCATCGGAGATCTGGCCGATCGAGAACGTCTTGACTCCTTCGGTTCGCTCGATGCGGGCTTCCGCGCGTAGGGGGCGTCCGAGCTGGGTCCGGCGCCGATAACGCACGGTCAGGGTGCCGGTATAGGCCGGCCGCCCCGGTCGGTGCGCCGTGGCACCGAGCACGTGGTCGAGGATCAGGGCCGAAACCCCGCCGTGGACATGCTCGGGCGGTCCCTCGTAGGCGGCGCCCAGCGTGAACTCCGACCACACCAGACCGTCCTCCTCGTGGTGCAGCACCAGCGGTGGTGCCAGCGGGTTGCGCAGACCGACGACGACATTGCCCCACGCGATGGCCGTACCGTCCGCAGCCGTGCGCACACCGAAGGATCCGGGCCGCGCCGAAGCGCTCAATGCGTCTGCGGCAGAATCGATTTTGGCCATTGCGGTCGCCACCGTCGCCGGGTCAGCCGCACTGCGGATGCTGACGTCGACCAGCCGGCGGATCGATTGGGCCAGCGGACCGTAGACCGTCTCGAGCCGGCGGTAATCAGCGCACAGCATGTCCTCAGGCAATAGGCAACCTAACAGTCCGTGCCAGGGGAGCATCCGCGCCACCGCTGGCGGCGGTTTCGCGACCAGGGAATTTCTGCCGGGAGAGAAAAGTTGCACTGTGCGCTATGCCACAATCGCGGTTCTCTCGCCGTTAACTTTGCTGCTGCACACTTGTAAAACAGCCGGGGTGCAATACGAGAAGTCGGCTCACTGGGTCGATAGGAGGAGGTTGAGACTGTGGTGACGCTGCAGACTTTAATCAACCAGGGCTCTGCCAACCTCGACGTAGTGGCCCCCATCAAGGAGCGCGCGTGTAGCGCATTGCACGCCGTCATGCGAAGCAGGTCACGCGAGCGGGCTGGTGAGCCGCGCGTCATGCGCCGGGGCGCGGAGCGCTGCTGACGGCTCGTCCGGGTCGATAGACTCGCCGACGGCGCCGCCGCATGGCCTGCGCCCGGGCGAGGAGAGTTCCAGGTGCGATCTCGATGACGATCGGCATTGTCTGCGCCATCCCGCAGGAGTGGGCGTATCTGCGCGGCATGCTGTCGACCGAGCACCGCGAGCGGGTCGCGCAGCTCAGTTTTGACGCCGGCGACCTGGTAGGGCACCGGGTGGTGCTGGTGGCCGGGGGGATGGGCAAGGTCAACGCCGCATTGGTTGCAACCCTGCTTGCCGACCGATTCGGTTGCTGCCCAATAGTTTTCACTGGCGTCGCGGGTGGGCTCGACCCGAAGCTGGGTATCGGCGATATTGTCGTCGCCGATCATCTGGTGCAGCACGACTCGGGGGTCATCGAGGACGGGCGGCTACGTCCCTACCAGCCTGGGCACATCCCGTTCATCAACCCGACCGACCGGTCCGGATACCCGGTCGACCCCGGACTCGTCGGACGCGTTCAGCGCCGCCTCGCCGGGTTCGCTCTTCCGGCATTGCCCCCAGCCGCGGGCGGCACCGGCGCGGTGCCGCGGGTCGCCTACGGGACGGTCTTGAGCGGTGATCAGTATCTGCATTGCGAAGCCACGCGCAAGCGGTGGCACGACGAGTTCGGGGCCCTGGCCGTCGAAATGGAGGGCGGCGCACTGGCTCAGGTGTGCGAGGCCTTCGCGATACCGTGGCTGGTCATCCGGGCACTGTCCGACCTCGCCGGCGTAGATTCCGGTGTCGACTTCAACTTGTTCGCCGAAACGGTCGCGATCAGCTCCGCGCGGGTATTGCTGCACCTGTTGCCGGTGCTGAGCTGACCGCACTGCCGGCCGCGGCGTGCTCGCGTTGCCGCCGCCGCGCTCGGGACGCCCGCAAGTTGGCCACGTTGCCGCACGTTTTCGCGTTGCACCACACCCCGCTGTTGTTTTTGGAGCGGTCATAGAAGGTCGTCCCACAAGGATCGTTGCGGCATTGCTTCAGTCGTCGCCAGGTGTCGGCCTGCTGGCTCAGCAAGATCTCACCCCATAACGCCGAGGCCAGCCAGCGCCAACCAGTCCCGGCGGGGGTCAGGCGCACCTCGCCGGTGTCGGACAACGCGAAGCACGCCGAAATCGAGTTCGGGATGGGCCCGTCGGCCTTTTCCCTGCGCACCAAGCGCGCGATGGAGCGGCGCACGGCGCGGAGTTTCGGCAGATCCTCCTCGGCCAGCCGGGGCGGTGCTACGGGAGCGCCGCGCTGGGCCGACCAGACCCCGACCGCACTACCGGCCCACTCTTGGGCGAGCGCGAGGTCTTCCAGCAGGTCGCAACCGTAGTGCGGCACCGCAACCGTGTTCAGGAAATCCTGCACCAGCCCGAGCCCGCCGGGCGCCGGGCCGGCGTTGTAGCGCTGTGATGCAGACCATTCAGACATAGCCAAATGCTACTTGACTATGTCGCGGCCGGCAACTACCTTGACAGAATCAAAGTCAGTTTGACTCAGTCAAGGAGAGTGGATCATGGTCAACATCGAGGGATCGACAGTCGTGGTCACCGGTGGTCAACGCGGACTCGGCAAGGCGATCGTGGAGGAGTTTCTGCGGCGGGGCGCGGCGAAGGTCTACGCCACGGCGCGCACGCCACAACCCAGCGACGACCCGCGCATCGTGAGTGTGCCGCTTGACGTCACGCAGACCGAATCGGTTGCGGCGCTCGCTGCCAGGGCATCCGACGCCACCATCGTGGTCAACAACGCCGGCGTTGCCGGCGCCACCCAGCTGCTCAACAGCGACCTGGACGAGGTGCGTGAGGTCTTCGAGACCAATTACTTCGGCGCCCTTCGGGTGGCGCAGGCGTTCGCGCCGATCCTGGCCAGGAACGGCGGCGGGGCGCTTGTCGACATCAGCTCGGTGCTGGCGTGGATTGGCGGCTTCGGTGGCTACGGCGACTCGAAGGCGGCCATCTGGTCGCTGTCGAATTCGCTGCGCGTCGAACTCGAGAAGCAGGGCACGCTGGTCACCGCGGTTCATCTGGGCTTCACCGACACCGACATGGCCGCCAATTTCGCTGTGCCGAAGAACGATCCGCGCGATGTCGCCCGAGAAATCGTGGACGGCATCCAGGATGACCAGGCAGAGGTGCTCGCCGACGAATCCAGTCGGTATGCCAAGGCGGCGCTCGCTGGCCCGGCGGAGTTGCTACGGGTCGGTTGAGCGGTTCGTCCGCGCGCCGGGGCGGGAAGTCGGTGCACATCGGCGTGCTCGGCATGTTTGGATTGGCGTATGGCTGAAACGGATCCAGCAGGCCCCGAGGGCATTGTCAGCGCTTCGCGCGTCATCTCGGCTAGCGCCGAACGAATCTTCGAATTGATCGCCGACCCGTCCCGTCAACCAAGTTGGGACGGCAACGACAATCTCGAATCTGCTGAGCCGGGGCAGCGCGTACGCCAGGTCGGCGACGTGTTCAAGATGTTGCTGACCAACGGCCAGGTGCGGGAAAACCACGTGGTCGAGTTCATCGAAGGCGCCAAAATCGCTTGGCGCCCAGCAGAACCCGGCAAGAAGCCGCCCGGCCATCTATGGCGGTGGGAGCTCAACGCCATCAACGCCACACTGACCAACGTCACGCACACCTACGACTGGACAGCGCTGAGCGACCCCACGCGCTTGCCAAAGGCGCGCTCGACGACACCAGAGATGCTGCGCGAGTCGATGGACAAGCTGGCAGCGCTCGCCCAGCGCGCCGACTGACGGCTCAGCCGTTTTTGCCCCGGACCCACTGGAAGGTGCCGAGGTTGTGGACTCGCACGCTCACGAATCCGTGCTCTTCCAGGACATCGCCGATCTCATCCTCGCCGAACACATGAGCGCCGAAATTCGGCAGCAGCTGCCATAGGCGCGCAGCGCGCCCCACGGTCGGAACCATGACGGCCAACCGGCCGCCGGGGCGCAGCACGCGGGCCATCTCGGCCAGCGCGGCCGATGGGTTCGGAATGAGTTGCAAGACTGCCAGAGATATCACGGCGTCAACAGTGTTGTCGCGGAAAGGGAGTCGCTGCGCGTCGGCACGGATGAAGCCGACATGCGGGCTTGCTTCGTTGCGGACCGCGCGGGTCAGCATCGCCTCGGAAATGTCCACGCCCAGCGCCAGGCCGTCCTCGCCGGCAGCCTGCGCCAGCGACGCGGTCACCGTGCCCGGCCCAGAACCGACGTCCAGCGCGGTACCGCCCGTAGGGATGTCCAGCCAGTCGGCGGGGTGCTGCAGGGCGGCGAACAGCCGGCGTGACACTGCTTGCGCGTTGTCGTAAAGCATCGACCCGATGGGTGAGGCCCAGGCCGCCTGGATGGGGCCGGTGTTCTTCGGGACGTCGTTGGCGTGGTCGTCGAGCAGATCGAGGTATCCCTTGCTGGTGTCGGGCTCCGCCGGCGGGTCGGTGAGCAGATCCAGCGCGCGGCGCAACGCGGGAGACGGCGACACGTGTACGTCGGTCATGCGCACTCCTTTAATGAAATGTGAAGCTGTACACCAAAATCGGGGCCCGCGACATTGACGGCTCTGCAGCGCAGCCTACGCGCGCTCGGCGGGCGCCTCGAGACGCCGAGCGTGTGTATTTCGTTAACGATTGACGACGGAATGCTCGCTGACCAGCGCGTACAACCGCCACGCGCCCGGCACCCCTTTGAGCGCGCTCTCCCCGCGGTCGGTGAACCGGTGCCGCGATCCGGTGACGATGTCGCGCAGTGTCGAGGAAACGAGCACCTCGCCAGGCCCGGCTAGCGCGGCAACCCGTGCCCCGATGTGCACGGCCATTCCCGCGACGTCGGTGCCCCGCGCCTCGACCTCGCCTGCGTGAATGCCGACCCGAACCTCGATGCCCAGCACCCGAACCGCGTCCACGATGGCATCGGCGCATGCGATCGCCGCGCTCGGGCTGGTGAACGTGGCGACGAATCCGTCACCGGCCGTGTTGACTTCGCGGCCGGCGAATCGCTGCAGTTCCTGGCGCACGATGGTGTCGTGGTTGTCCAACAGATCGCGCCAGCGATCGTCGCCGAGCAGGGCGGCGTGTTCGGTCGAACCGACGATGTCGGTGAACACGATGGTGGTGAGCAAGCGTTCTGCGGCCGCCCCGCCCCGCACGCCGGTGATGAACTCCTCGATCTCGTCGAGCATCGGCGCGGTGTCACCCACCCAGTAGAGGGCATCCTTTCCGGGCAGCTCGCGCAGGCGTGATCCGGCGATGTGCTCGGCGAGGTACCGGCCGTGCTCGACCGGACTGAACTCGGGGTTGTCGCGGTGCAGGATCAGCGTCGGCGCGCTGACACGGGACAGTGTCTCGCGCACGTCGGACTGCCGGAGCTTGGTGATGAACACCCGCGCCATGCTGGGCGAGGCGGCCCGATTACCCGCGTGGTCCCACCAGGCGCGGAATACGGCGTCGGCGGCGACAGACGGGGCGATGATGGCAAGCATGTCGAAGCCCTGCTCGACGGCGTCCGGTTCCATTCCGACCGTCGTATAGGCCTCGGCGGCGCTCTCGTCGCTGCCAATCGGGTAGTCGGGCCCGCGCAGCGTGCGGGCGGCGCCGTTGAAGATGACCAGGTTGTTCACCCGCTCGGGGAAGTCCGCGGCGAGCACCAGGCCGGTCAACGACGTGAAACCGGGAGCAAAGATCGTCGCCCGCTCACACCCGACGGCATCCATCACGGCAAGCGCGTCCTGCGCCCAGAAGCGCGGGCCGATCATGTCCAGCGAGGGCACCCGCGACGACAAGCCGATGCCGCGCTGGTCGAACCGGATCACCCGGGCAAAAGAGGCCAACCGACGGTGGAAGCGGTACATCGATGGCTCGCTGTCGACACAGTCGATCGGTATAAGGGGGCCTGGGAGCACCAACAGGTCGATCGGTCCATCGCCAAAAATCTGGTAGGCGATGTCTATCTCGCCGCAGTTGGCATACCGCAGCCGTGGAACCGGCGCCACTCGTACAGGTTAATGCAGTGCCGTGACACGTCTAGGGAAGGTCTAGACCAGGTTGCCGATCAGCGGCACCAGGTAGCGTGCGGCATAGTCGCGGACGGCGCCGTCATCGGCGATGTCGAGGCGGTCGGTCGGGAAGACGATGATGCCGAGCGCGACGCGCAACAGGACGTCGGCGACGTTGGACAGGTCGGCGTCGGGAATCTCAGCCCCGCACCGGCGCAGGGTGTGGGCGATCCCGTCGGCGAACTGGCCGATGGGGAAGACGTGCGATCGGGAGAACAAGCCGAGCAACTCGGGTTCGCTCTGCACGATGCGTGAATACAGCCGCGAATCCTGAACCAGGCGCACGCCCAGGGTGAACGCCTCGATCACCGCCTGCTGGGGGTCACAGCCGGCAGTGGCCCGGCCCAGGGTGGCGAAAAAGATTTCGGCCTCGCGACGCACCACCTGTTCGACCAAGTCGTCTTTGGTGGGGAAGCGGCGATAGATGGTGCTGCGGCTGACGCCGGCGCGCGCGGCGACGTCCTCGATGTTCGCCCGACGTACGCCATACGTCTCGAAGACCGCGCGGGCGGTGTCCAGAATGGCCCGCTCCACGTCGGTGGCTTCTTCGACACCGCCGCCACTGCCGATCTGGCCCGCCAAGCTGCGGCTCCGCATGATTACCGACCCCCACTGCGATCGCGTACGCCCAAATGCTAACGTGGAACAAAGATACATTTTTGTGTCAATGCTTCGGGGGAGGTGGGGCGTGACCGCCCAACAGGACCGGACGGCCGGCCCGAACGTCGGTGCGCTGTTCGACTCGGGTGTTCGGGAAGCCCTACCCGTCGTGCTCGACGAGTCGGGTCCCAACCGGGCCGCAGCCCGGTTGGGACCCGACTCGCTGATCTGGAAGTTCTACGGCGATCACCGCACCCAGTTCTTCGGGTTCCAGCGCGTCGCCGGTGTTGAGAATTGCATCGAGCAACTCGCTCAGGGCGTGTTCGATCATTCGGTGGTTTTCAGCGACACGTTGGGCCGCGCCAAACGGACGGCGCCACCGCTGATGAAGACGGTCTACTCCGACGACCCGCATGAGTGGGGTCGCAAGGTGCGTGACTTTCACAAGCCGATCAAAGGAACGATCAGTGACGGCTCCAGGTATCACGCGCTGAACCCCGAGTTGTTCTACTGGGCGCACGCGACTTTCGTCGATCAGGTCATCTACAACACCGACACGTTCATCCGTCGTCTCTCGGATGCGGAGAAGGAACAGATCTTCGAGGAAGGCAAGATCTGGTACCACCTGTACGGCGTCAGCGACCGCGGTCAGCCGCAGACCTACGCCGATTTCCTCTCCTACTGGGAGCAGATGCTCGAACGGTTCGTGCCGCACAAGACGGTCCTGTACGGCACCGGCTACATCCGCAAGGGCATCCCGGCACCGCGGTGGATGCCCAAGCCGATCTGGGCGGTGCTGGCCGCACCACTGAACGCCTACACCCGCCTAGTCCTGGTCGGCACCATGCCGCCACAGATGCGCGAGGTGTGCCAGCTGCAATGGAACGCCAAGAAAGAGAAGCGGTTTCAGCGTTTCGCGGCCGTCATGCGCGCGTTGAACCCGTTGATCAACCGGCTGCCGCTGCCGCTGCTCTACACGCCATGGGCGGTGACCGCGTGGCGCCGGGCGGGAGTCGACCCGCGCCGGATCCACAATCGCGCCGCCTAGCTGATCCATTGCGCGGCGACCGCCGGGTCCGACGCCAACCAGTTGCCGAGATTGCGGGACGCGGTTGCGGTGCTGGCGGAGACTAGTGGTTGCCCCGCGTCATATCGGGGCATCCCGCTACGTCAGCTCGAAGCGTGAGGAGTATCGCGATGCACATGACGGGTAATACCGTGCTGGTCACCGGCGGCGGAACCGGTATCGGACGCGGTCTGGCCGAGTCATTGCACCAGCTCGGCAACAAGGTGGTGATCGCGGGCCGGCGCCGCGACGCCCTACAGGCCGTGGTGTCGGCCAACCCCGGCATCGACTGCATGCCGCTGGATCAGGCCGACGCCGCCGACGTCAGGCGCTTCGTCGTCGAGCTGACCGACCGTCACCCCGACCTCAACGTTTTGGTCAACAACGCCGGGATACAGCGGGTCGAAGACCTGACCGCCACCAACGTCGGGCTGGCCGAGCAGAGTATCTCGATAAACCTGGTGGGCCCGATCCGGTTGATTTCGGCCCTGCTTCCGGGACTGTTGCGCAAGCCACGCGCGGCAATCATCAACGTGACGTCCGGTCTGGCATTCATGCCCAGTGCGCTGACACCGACGTATTGCGCCGCCAAGGCGGCGCTGCACTCCTACACCCAGTCGCTGCGCTACCAGCTGCGCGGAACACCCGTCGACGTCTTCGAGATCATTCCTCCGCATGTGCAGACCGCGTTGCAAGGCGAACGGGGATTCGACCCCCGGGGGATGCCGGTGGACGAATTCGTCGCCGAGGCGATCGCCCTGTTGCAAGCGCAACCCCAGGCCGACGAGATCGTGGTCGAGCGCGCCAAGGCTTTCCGATACGCCGAACGAGACGGCACCTATGACGACATCTATCCCGCGTTCAACGAGGCGATAACGGCGTGGTTCCGGCGCGAAAGTGGTAAAGGCTGAAAACCTAGCGGCCACATGGAATTCGCCGCGACATGGGCAGACGTTCAATCGTTGTATGCCTGGTGGAACCCGAGCCGCCATAGCCAACGGCGGTGGCATCCGACAGGATCGAAGCCATGGCCGGTGTCGACTTTTCACTGCTGGACGTCCCGAGATCGGAACCGATCGACCACCCCGACGACTACCTGCGTGCCGCGATCGCCTGGCACTTCGGCGAAGACACCGGCTCGGCCTTTTGGTTGCGCGCCGCCAAGACACTGGACTTCGACCCGCTGACCGACATCACGACGTACGACGATCTGCGGCGGTTTCCCAACCTGCTCACCGAGCTGCGTAACGTGCCGATCGAGGACCTGATCCCGCGGGGGTACGGCTCGCCGCCGCCGGTTCCGCAGATATTCGAGTCCGGCGGTACCACCGGCGCACCCAAACGCACTGTGCAGCTTCCCGATTGGGTCGCCCAGATCGTCGAATGGCAAACGGAGGATTTCGTTGCCGGCGGCTTTCGGCGCGGCCAGGGCTTCCTGTGTCTGATGCCGAGCGGTCCACACGGCGTCGGCTACTTCTCGCGCCTGGTCGCCGAACGCCTGGGCTCGGCGTTTCATGCGATCGACATCGATCCGCGGTGGGTGAAGAAGATGGCGGCGCGAAATGTCGCGGGTGACGTCGCCCGCTACGTCGATCACCTGCTCGAGCAGGCGACACACGTGCTCCACACGCAGAGCGTTGCCAACTTGCATGCCACGCCACCGCTGCTGGAAGCCATTGCCCGCGATGACGGTTTGGTGGACCTGGTGAATGCCAAGATTCGCTACCTGTTGCTCAGCGGCGCGCATGTCGACGCCGACACGCTGGACCTGCTGCGGGGGATCTTCCCGGACACGACGATCACGATGGCCTTTGGCAGCACGATGATTCTCTCGCAGGCGGTCACCCGAATCGACGGGGAGGACTTCGTTTTCGACCCGCGGACACCGTACGTGGTGTTCTGGGTCATCGACCCCGACACCGGCGAGCGGGTGCCCTACGGCCAACTCGGTCAGGTCGTGATGAACCACATCAGCAAAGGGATGTTCCTGCCGAACAACTTGGAGCGCGACATGGCAATCCGGATGCCCGGTCCGGCAGGCCGGCTCAGCGATTCGGTCAGCGCGGTGCGGCCCGTCCACACCTTCGAGGGTGCGGCCGTGATCGAGGGCGTGTACTGACGTGAGCGGCGAAACCCGAAGCGTTACCGCCGAATTGGCGGCTATTGACGCGCTCGGAGCCGACGGCGAGTATCGGACCCGCACCCGGGAGGTCATCGCCACCACGGCGGGCACGCCGGTTGCCGAATTGAGCGTGGTGCCGCCGCTGTATGTGGCACGCACCATCAACGCCCAGCGCAAGGCGGTCCCATTGCCCGTTGGGCGGCGCGAAAGCGCACTGGCCAAGGCGGCCCAGATCTTCCTTACCGGCGTCATCGGGGGCATGGACTTCGCCGGGTATGTCGCACTGACCAGCCGGATTTCGGGTGCGCCGATCGCGGTCACCCGTGCCGCCGCACACGGTGTTGCTGATGCGGTGGCTCATGCCGTCGATGCGGTGCGGCCCGCACAACCGGTCGGCGCGGCCGGTGACTGGCGCGAGGAACGCACCCGCGCCGGCGCCGCGGTGTGGACACGCCGCGGCGAGGTCTTTGCCGTGCACGCTGCCGGAAACGGCGCGGGGGTGCACGGCACCTGGCCGCAAGCGCTCGCCCTGGGTTACCGCGTCGCGGTGCGCCCCTCCCGACGCGAACCACTGACCGGGTACCGACTGGTTAATGCGTTCCGACAGGCGGGCTTTCGGAACGAAGATGTGACCTTTCTGCCGACCGACCACCGCGGGGCCGACGAGGTCATCCGGGCCGCCGACCTCGCCCTGGTGTACGGCGGTCAAGACGTCGTGGACAAATACGCCGGTGATTCGACGGTGTTGGTCAACGGGCCCGGCCGCGCGAAGATACTGATCACGGCGAGCCAGGATTGGCGCGACCACCTCGACATGGTTGTCGAGTCGATCGGGAGCCTGGGCGGGATGGCCTGCGTCAACACCACCGCGGTGTTGTACGAGGGCGACCCCGCCCCACTCGCCGCGGCCGTCGCTGAACGGCTGTCGGCGATCGAGCCGATGCCGACCGACGATGAGCGCGCCGTCCTGCCCACTCAGCCCGTCGCAAAGGCGCAGGCGACCGCGGACTACCTGGCGGTCAAGGCCGCCGGCGCGACTGCGTTGCGCGGCGCCGATCAGGTGGTCGCCGTCCTGGGCGACGGCTGCGCCGCCCTGCGTCCGGCCGTGCATCTGCTGACCGAACCAGATGTCGACAAGCTCAACGTCGAACTACCGTTCCCCTGCGTGTGGATCTCGCCGTGGTCACGGGGCGATGGCCTGGAGCCGCTACGAAAATCGTTGGTGATCACCGTGATTACCGATGACGACAGCCTGATCGACGGTTTACTGGGTGAACCGACGGTGCGCAACGTCTATCGGGGAAACCACCCGACGCACTACAGCGCACCCAGCATTCCGCACGACGGATTTCTGGCGGACTTCTTGATGTGCAACAAGGGATTCGTTCGGGACTAACCTCGGGTGGTCGCGGGATAGGGCAACAGCGCCACCTCGCGCGCGTTCTTGATGGCGGTCGCGACCTGTCGTTGCTGCCGGACTGTCAGACCGGTGACGCGCCGCGACCGAATCTTGCCCCGGTCGGAGATGAACACCCGTAATGTGTTGGTGTCCTTGTAATCGATGGTCGCCAGACCGAGGCTGGCAAGTAGGTTCTTCCGGTTCTCCGCCGACACCGGCTTATTTGGGCGCCTCGATTTGCCCGCCATTCACCAACTCGCTTTCCGGATGCCGGGCAGTTCCCCGCGATGGGCCAGTTCGCGCACCCGCACGCGAGACAACCCGAACTTGCGCAGGTGCCCCCGCGGCCGGCCATCGATCGAGTCCCGGTTGCGGATCCGCACCCCGCTGGCGTCGCGTGGCTGGCGGGCCAGTGCTTGCTGCGCGGCCAGCCGTTCTGCTGGTGTGCTGCGCGGCGATCGAATGATCTCCTTGAGGCTCGCGCGCCGCTGCGCGTAGCGCGCGACCAGTGCGCGGCGCTGGTCGTTCTTGACTATCTTGGATTTCTTGGCCATCAGCGCTCTTCCCGGAACTCGACGTGGCGGCGCACGACTGGGTCATACTTGCGCAGCGTGAGCCGGTCGGGATCGTTGCGCCGGTTCTTGCGGGTGATGTAGGTGTAGCCAGTGCCGGCGGTGGAACGCAGCTTGACCAGGGGACGAATTTCGTTGCGCGCCATCAGATGCGCTGTCCTTCTCGGCGCAATCGGGCGACGACGGCCTCGATGCCGTCGCGATCGACGACCTTGATGCCCTTAGCGCTCACACGCAACGTGATGCGCCGGCCCTCCGAGGGCAGAAAGTAGGTCTTGGTCTGGATATTGGGGGACCACCGCCGTCGGGTTCGTCGATGCGAATGCGACACCGAATTACCGAACCCGACCGTGCGACCGGTCACCTGACACCGCATGGGCATGACGACGGCTCCTTTCCAGGACCACCCCAGTTATTGAAAATCATTTTCGACAAGGCCCCGCCCCGCACTGTACCGTGGCAACGGCGTTAATGAAAATCGTTTGCAATAAGGAGTCGGGATGCGGGCGCCGGTGGTTTTGGTAGCGGGGCAGGGCGACACGGACGCGGTGACAGGCGGGCTGCTGTGCCGGTCCGGAACCGTGGTCGTCGAGCACCAATTCGACGGCCACGTCGTGCGACGGACGACGAGCATGCTGCGGCGCGGCGAACTGAGCACCGCCGAGGACGCCTTGGAATTGGCGCACGGGTGCGTGTCGTGCACCGTACGCAACGACCTCTTGGTGCTGCTGCGCAAGCTAGCTCATCGCGACGGGGTCGAGCGCATTGTCGTGCATCTGGCCCCGTGGCTCGAGCCGGAACCCATCTGCGTCGCGATCAACCACGTCCGGGTGAACGTCGGCCTCGGCTACCCGGAGGGCCCGGCCGCCCTGGACGTGGCGATCGCGGGCGTGGTGACATGCATCGATACCCGCACCTGGCTTCATCGTGCGCTCGGGGACGCGGTGCTGTCGGACGGCCGCACAATGGCCCAGGTCGTCGTCGGCCAGGCGGAGTTCGCCGATCTGCTGGTGCTGACCCGGCCCGATCCGGTGACGCTGGCCGTGCTGCGTCGGCTCGCCCCGCGGTCACGGATCACCGTGGGGCAGGAGCGGGTCGACGTGGCCCTGGCCAACCTCGACGACAACTCCCGGCGCGGTCGCAGCGACCACCCGCATGGCTGGCTGCTGGCCGGACTGCCGCCGCTTGCCGCGGATGGGCCGGTACGCATCGTCGAGTTCAATGCTCGCCGCCCGTTCCACCCGGAACGCTTGCATGCCGCGGTCGATCTGCTGCTGAGCGGTGTGGTGCGCAGCCGTGGGCGGCTCTGGCTGGCCAGCCGGCCCGACCAGGTCATGTGGCTGGAATCGGCCGGCGGCGGTCTGCGGGTTTCCAGCGCGGGAAAGTGGCTGGCCGCCATGACCGCTCGGGAAGTGGCCAATGTCGACCCGGAACGCAGCCTGTTCGCCGAGTTGCAGTGGGAATACCAGTTCGGCGACCGGCACACGGCGATGACGGTGCTGGTCTGCGGCGCCGAGTCGCCGGACATCCTCGACGCCCTACATGGGGCACTGCTCACCGACGCGGAAATGGCGGCACCGCAGGACTGGCGCGGATATCGCGATCCCTTCGGTGACTGGCACCAGGATCCGTGCGACGAAATCAGCAGCGCCCCAGAAGAAGCCGCACCCGACGCGGAGCGCCGCGAATCCTGACCGAGCGCCGCTACACCGGGTGGCCCCGACCGGTGGTTCCGGCGGTGCGTGCCGTCTGGTAGCTGTAGGTTACGAGTCACGGGCGTTAAGACAACAGCGTTACACCACGACTCGACCCGCCAGCTCGGTGAAGCGGTGTGAAGGTGAACTTGATAGGTCAGGCGTTGACAAGGGCGACCGACCGATTGGCCAATCCGCCACGGCTGTCGGACCCCGATCAGCTGCGTGCGGTCGTCTCCGGCAAGACGGTGCTGGTCACCGGCGCGTCCTACGGAATCGGCGAGGCGACGGCCCGCCGATTCGCCGCGGCCGGGGCCACGGTCCTGGTGGTCGCCCGGTCGGCGGAACGGCTCGACGACCTCGCCGCGGCCATCAATGCCGGCGGCGGCCAGGCCAGCGCATACCCGACCGACCTCAGCGACGAGGCCGCCGTCCACGTGCTGACCAAGCAGATCACCGAGACCCACGGACCGCTCGACATCGTGGTCAGCAACGCCGGTAAATCGCTGCGCCGCTCACTGCATCAGCAGTACGACCGCCCGCACGACTTCCAGCGCACCATCGACATCAACTATCTGGGCCCGATCTGGCTGCTGCTGGGATTGCTACCGGCCATGCGGGAAAACGGCGGCGGCCAGATCGTGAACGTGTCCAGCGTCGGCGTGCGGGTGGTGCCCGGTCCGCAGTGGGGCGCCTATCAGGCGTCCAAGGGCGCGTTCGACCGCTGGCTGCGCAGCGTGGCCCCCGAACTGCACGCCGACGCCGTGCAGGTCACCTCGATCTACTTCGCACTGGTTCGGACCCGGATGATCACCCCGACGCCGGTGTTGGGCCGGCTGCCCGGGCTGTCCGCCGAGGAGGCCGCCGACGTCATCGGCAAGGCGGTCATCGAACGCCCGCGGACGCTGGAACCGCCGTGGGTGTTTCCGGCCGAGGTGGTCTCCGTGCTATTGGCCGGACCGGCCGAACGGGCCGCCCGGCTGTGGTACCGCCGGTTCCTGGCGGACTCGGCCACGCGCCAGGAAGACCGATGAGCGGCACTGTGGCCGGCACCGCCGCCCGCGCGCTGGTGTCGTCGAGGCTGCTGAGGATTCCCGCACCGCTGCAGGCGCTACGGCTGGTGCGCGAGGTGTATCGCGCTGGCACAAACCTTTACACGCTGCTGGCGGTCGCGGCGGCGCGCTGGCCGCAACGCACGGCAATCATCGACGACGACGGGGCGCTGAACTATCGCGAGCTGCAGGCCGAAACCGAATCGCTGGCCCGCCAGCTCGTCGACACCGGCGCCGGACCGGGCAAGGCGGTCGGCGTCATGTGCCGAAACGGTCGTGATTTCGTGTCGGCCGTGTTCGCCACCGCGCTGGTCGGAGCGGATGTGGTGCTAGTGAACACCGAGTTTCGCAGCGATGCTCTGGCCGGTGCGCTCGGCACACACCAGGTGGCAACGATGTTGTGCGACAACGAGTTTGCCGGTCACATTCGTGACGCCCTGCCGTCGATTCAGGTGCTCGACCCGGCCGAGGCTCCGCCGGCTGCGGGCAGGTCACGTCCCAAGGTCGCACCGTCGGGTCGCATTGTGTTACTCACGTCGGGCACCACCGGTATTCCCAAAGGCGCGCCGCGCACTCCCCGGATCAGCACCGGGCTGGGAGCCGGAGTGACGATTCTGGAACGCACCCACCTACGCGCAGGTGCACGGATTGCCCTGGCAACGCCAATGTTTCACGGCCTCGGGTTCGGCATCATGACACTCGCGGTCAGCCTGGGCGCCACCATGCTGACCCGTCGCCGCTTCGACGCCGAACAAACGCTCGCTCAGGCGTCCCTGCACCGCGCCGACGCGATGAGCGTCGTGCCGATCATGCTGGCACGCATCCTGGATCTGCCCCAGCGCGTGCGGATGCGAAACCCGCTGGCATCGCTGAAAGTCGTGATCTGCAGCGGAGACCGACTCGACCCGACCCTGGCGCGCCGCTTCATGGACGAGTACGGCGACGTCCTTTACAACCTGTATGGCTCGACGGAAGTCGGAATCGGTTCGCTGGCGACTCCGGCTGAGCTGCGGGCCGCGCCGGAGACGGTGGGCAGGCCGGTCGCGGGCTGCCCGGTGCGCATCTACGACCGCAGCGGCCGGCCCGTCGGACCCCGGGTGACCGGCCGCATCTTCGTCGGAGGTGAACTGAGCTCAGACGGCTACACCGGCGGTGGTGGCAAGCACGTCATCGACGGCCACACCAGCACCGGCGACATGGGCTACCTCGACAATGCGGGCCGGCTCTACATCGTCGGCCGCGAGGACGACATGATTGTGTCCGGCGGTGAGAACGTTTATCCGCGGGCGCTGGAGAACGCGCTCGCCGAACATCCCGACGTTGCCGAGACGGCGGTCGTCGGAGTGGACGACGAGCAGTTCGGGCGACGACTGGCCGCGTTCGTGGTACCGCGCGACGGGCGTGAAGTCGATGTGACGGCGCTACGAGAGTTCCTCAAGGGCAAGGTTTCTCGTTTCGAACAACCACGCGACATCCACCTGGTCGACAGCATTCCGCGCAATCCCGCCGGCAAGGTCATCCGCAGGGCACTGACGTCCTAGGCGTCCGGCTCGTCCTCGGACTCGTCGATCGGCTGCAATACCCCGATCGTCTTGTTCAGCCAGTTCGGTGCCAGCCAGGAGATCGCGGTGGCGCCGGCCGTCGCTCCGACCACGCCGGACCAGGCGACCGGGCCCAACGGTGTGCAGCCGAAGAACTGGCTGACCACCGGTGTTTGAATAATGCCGACCAGCACGCCCGCACTGCCCAGCGCGGTCGCCACCACCAGCGGGCTGTGCTGGCGTGTCAGCAGCGTCTGCGCCAGCTGCGTTGTCACCAGCGCGGCCAATCCCATTGTCGCCGTGCGACGTTCGCTGCCCGGCGTGTAACGCCCGATGCCCCAAGCTGCTGTCGCGCCCGCGGCGGTGACGACACCCCGGGTGATGATTTGGCGCATCAAGGGTGCGTCGAGTGACGGCCGCGGTCCGGTCAGCACGGCGAGACGGTGTGCAGCCCGCGCATTTTCGGCCGCCTCCTGCGTGTCGTACTCCGCTTCCTCGGGCTCGGCGTATTGCGATGTGACGGCGACCGCCAGCGCCGGGAACATGTCGGTGAGTAAGTTCACCAGCAGCAGCTGCCGGGTCCCTACCGGCGCGCGGCCCTGACCGAACGCGGTCCCGATGATGGTGAACAGCACCTCGCCCACGTTGCCGCCGACCAGGATCGTCACGGCATCGCGAACCCCTGCCCACATGCTCCGGCCCTCGACCAGCGCGTCGAGCAGGACACTCAAATCCCGGTCGGTCAAGACGATATCGGCCGCGCCGCGGGCGGCCGACGACCCGCGGCCACTGACGCCGATACCCACGTCGGCCATCCGGATCGCGGCGGCGTCGTTGGCGCCGTCGCCGACCATCGCCGTCACCCGGCCACAGCGCTGCAGCGCCGCGACGATCTGTACCTTCTGCTCCGGGCTGACGCGGGCGAACACCTGGACATCGGCGACCATCTTGGCGCAGGCGTCCTCATCGAGGCCGGCCAGCTCCGCCCCGGTGACCACCCGTGCATCCGCCGGCAGTCCCAGCTGACGTGCGATCGCCCGCGCGGTGATCGGGTGGTCACCGGTGATCAGTACGACGTCACGACCGGCCGCCTCCAACGCTTCGATCAGCGGACGCGACGAGGCTCGCGCGGTATCCGCCAGGCCGACATAGCCCAGCAGCTCCAGATCGTGGGCGGTGGCATCGACGGCGTCGACGTCGGTGTCCTCGTCGTGGGTGGTTCCGTTCGGCCAAGGGCGGCGCGCCACCGCCAGTACCCGCAAGCCCCGTTCGGCGAGCCCGCGTACCACGGATTCGGCGTGCGCGCGGTCGGCCGCCGGGTCGGTGAACCGGCAGCGGGGCAGCACGATCTCCGGGGCGCCCTTGAGCATCAGCACCGGCGCGTCCGGGTCCGAGCCGAGGGTGCCGATCGAGGCGGCATACCCACGGCTGGATTCGAAGGGCACTTCAGCGAGCAGCTGCCAGCCCGAATTGTTCTTGGTCAGCAGGAAACTCGCGGCGGTGATGATGGCCTCGTCGGTGGCATGGGCGTGGCCTTGCCCGTTTTGGGGCTGGGAGGAGGCCCACGCGGCTGCCCGCAGCACGGCCGCCGACCGCGGATCCTCGGCCTCCGGGAAGGCATCGCCCGGGCGGGCGTCGTGCGGCACCGCACAAAGCACCCGCAACCGGTTCTCGGTGAGCGTGCCGGTCTTGTCGAAACACACAGTGTCGACGCGCCCCAGCGCCTCGATAGTGCGCGGCGAGCGGACCAGCACACCGCGCGCCGTCAAGCGCTGCGCGGCGGCCAACTGGGACAACGTGGCCACCAGCGGCAGGCCCTCCGGCACCGCGGCGACCGCGATCGCGACGCCGTCGGCGACCGCTTGACGCAGCGACGCGCGGCGCAGCAACGCCAACGCGGTCACCGCCGCGCCCCCGGTCAGGGTCAGCGGCAACACCTTGCTGGTGAGCTCGCGCAACCGCGCTTGGACACCGGCCGACGTCTCGACGTCGGCGACGGCCGAAATTGCCCGGTGCGCAGCGGTATTCACCCCGGTGGCCACGACGATCGCCCGCGCGTGCCCCGCGACAATGGTGCTGCCTTCGAACAGCATGCTGGCCCGTTCCGGGTCGTTGACCGCGACCGGCTCCACCTGCTTGTCCACCGGAAGCGACTCGCCGGTCAACAGCGACTCGTCGACCTCGAGATCTTCGGCTATCAGCAGACGCGCGTCGGCTGGTACCACTTCCGGGGCGGCCAGATCGATGACGTCGCCCGGCCGTAGCGACTTGGCGGACACCGTGGCCGTGCGGGTCGCGTGCCGGGCCGCCTCCAGGCGGCGCCGGGTGGTGGCCACCGCAGGCACCACGACGCGACGGACCAGTTGGTCTTGTTCGGCGAACAACTCGGCGGCCGCTGCCTCGGCCCGCAGCCGTTGCGCCCCACCGGTTATCGCGTTAACCGTCATCACGCCAGCGACCAGCAGTGCATCGATGTTGCTGCCGACGATCGCCGAGGCGGCCGCCCCGACGGCCAGAATCGGGGTCAGCGGGTCGGCGAGTTCGACCCGGGTGGCCGCGGCCAACCGCGCCACGCTGTGCAGCGGTCCACGCAGGCCCGCGAACGGGGGGCTGTAGGAGAGGTCGTCGAGGCGGCGACGCCACGACGGGGTCAGGCTCTGCACCGCCATTGGCCGCGCACCGCCGGCGAGTCGCGAATAGACGATTTCCGGATCCAGCGCGTGCCAGGCGGTCAGTGGTTGTGGGGTCGGGTCCGGCAGCCGCAACACCCTGCTCGCCGAGAAGGTGCCGGCCACCAGCGCCGTGGCCGCGGCGGCGTTGACCGGGTTGAGCCAGCGCCGAAAGCTCACCGGGTTTTTGTTCTGGTTCTGATCGGTCCCGGTGACCAATAGCAACCCGGCCAGCGTCGTGCCGCCCTGAGCCAGGTGCACCGCCGATTCGCTGGTCGAACGTGCGACCGGAATCGCGGACAGCATACGAACCGCGGCGGCCAGGTCGGTGCCAGTGATGATGTCAGCCGTCCATGGCGTGGCCGCACGCGGATCATCAAGTGCCACACCAACATCAGCGATCGCCAGCGCAGCCAGGGTGTCCGTCGATGCGAAATCGCGGTGCACCGCGGTGATCAGCAGCACCGGTCCGCGGTCGGCCCGCAGCTCCCGGACCACACTGAGCAACGGCGTACCCGGCGGGTGCGTCGCCGCGACGCTCGCCGTCAGATCCTCGGTGCCGGCGACGTGTCGCAGTACCACGCGGGCCCCGGTCCGGTTGGCGGTCTGCAGCAACGGGATCGCATAGGGATCCACTTCCCAGCCGACCTCGACCTTGCCCACCCGTTCGCCGTCCACCACCAGGTCGGCGGTCTCCAGGCCCTGGGCAGGCATCGCCGAAGGACCTTGTGCCGGAACCCATCTCAGCTGTGCTCCGGTGGCAGGTAGTTCGTCCTGGTCGGGTTCGGGGGCCTCCTCGCCGTGCAGCAGCGCGTCGGCGACCTCGTAGACCCGGTCATCGTCCCAGCCCGGCGCCTCCCCGATCGATCGCAGCACGGCGCGGTGATCACCGCGCAGCGCGGCTCCGTCGATCACGACCACCTTCACCCGGTCCAGCCGGCGCAACGCGCCCGGATCGAGGACCAGCTGGCCGTCGTTGGCGAGGCCGCGACCCAGGGTCGCCGCGAACGCCTGTCGGCCGACGTGCGCGGCGCGCGGCACGCCGGCCTCGATCGCCGCGGCGGCATCTTCGGTACCGCCGCCGGCCACCAGGGCACTGGCCGCGGCGATCAGCGAGCCGTTGGCCGCCGAATCGACGTAACTTTCCACCGGCCCGGCCATCGAGCCCTTTTCTTTGTCCATCGCCGCGTCGATGGTGCCGCCGACCACGACGTGTGATGCCTCGCCCGCCGCCGCGGCCCCCCAGCTGTGCCGGGGCATTTGCGACTTCACGCCGGCCGAGGAGATGACCGGGACCACCGGCGCCTGCGGACGATCCGGCGAGGCCAGATGCGGCTCCCGGTCCCGCCACACCCGGCGGTGCGCCGCCGCCTCGGCGATCTGCAAGGTCCGCTGCGTCATGTCGAGTAGCGGTGTGCCGAATGAATGGGTCAGCCCGTGTGCCGCCGCGGTCGCGGCCGCCAGCATGACATCGGTACCCACCCGGCCCAGCCTCGACTCCAAAATCGAGACCATGCGCGGTTGATGGTTGATCAGCGCCGCCGCGGCCCGAGTGGTCTGCGGTGCCGCGGGCAGGCGGGCCACCCAGCCGGTCAGGGCCGCCGTCACTGCGACCATATCCAGGGCAGCCGCGGTGAACGGCACCAGAATCGCCAACGGATTGCCGGGGTCGGCGAAGGGCGCCGAGGCCGGCAGGTCGGACTTGCTGGACGCCAGATCGGCGGCGATGTCGGCCACCGTCGATCGCACTTCCTCCACGACAGCATCGTTGTCGGCGCCGCGAGCAAGCTCGACCACCAACCGGCCCAGCGCGCCCTCGACATGGGCGTGGGCCACCCCCGGAATCCGGCGAACCGGCTCCTCGACGACCGCCGAATACTCATACCAGCGGGCAAACGGCAACAGCGGGTCCAAATCGAGGTGCACCCGCTGACCGCTACGCCACCGCACCGGAGGCCTGATGCGTTCCGGGGAACCGTCGGCCGACATGTTCATCCCGAGCGCCCGGCCGGTGGAGGTGGCCACCGACTGCACCACCGGACCCGCCAGTTCGACGACCGGGCTGGCCAGTAGCTGCACCGCACCGGCAGCGCCCGCCGCCGTGGAAACGCCGGCCTTGACTAGCTGAGCCGCTCCGCCGGTGACACCAGCAACCACGCCGGATACACCCGGAATCTTCATTCAGTCATCCTTCGCAGACGTCTACCGCGCTAATAATCCTGGGGTGCCCGTGACCTGTCTACATGTGCGCCTGAAGGCAGGCCGGGCGATGACACCACGGCTCTGGTGGCTGGGTATTCGCTGTGTGACCGGCGGGTGTAATCGCGTCCCTTCGGCAGTTTACCGATCGGGCGGCAAATCAAACCTTGCGAACAACGCCGGATCGAGGAAAACGATGACCCGGGCGATGCCCGTGGCACCCGGGGTGAGCACGTGAATCGAATGCGCCCGCAGGACGCCGTCCGCGGCGCGACGGTACTCGGCAACGGCGGGTTGACCATTCGCCGCAGTCGCCACCATCGAGACGTCACCGGGTCTGCTAAACGCCCGTGCGGCAAGGAATTCCATCACGGTGGCGCGGCCGGTGAACCACACGCGCAGCGGTGGCATTTCGAGTCTCACGTCGGTCTGCAACAACGCGGTGAGTGCGGCCATGTCGGCGTTTTCGAATGCCGTGCAGTAACGGTCGAGCAACTGGCGGCGCGCCGCGCTGTCCGGTTCGACGGCGTCGTCTTCGGTGGGCGAGATCTCGGCCAGCCGGGCCCGCGCCCGCTGTAGCGAACTGTTGACCGCGGCGGGCGTGGTTTCGAGAAGTTCGGCTACCTCGGCGGCGCTGAACTGTGCGACGTCACGCAGAATCAGCGCGGCGCGCTGGCGGGCGGGCAGCTCCTGCAGCGCGGTCATCACGGCCAGCCGCACACTGAGCCGCGCGGTGACGGTCTCTTCCGGAGTCGCGAACAGGTGGGTGTCCGGGATGGGTTCGAGCCATTGATGGGCGCCCAAGGTGGTGTCGAGGTCGGCGTGCGGGTCGAGCGAACTGTCGCCCAGTCCGGCCGGCAACACCCGCCGGGCGCGCTGTTCCAGCGCACGCAGGCATGCCGTGGTGGCGATCCGGTACAGCCAGGTGCGCAGCGTCGCGCGCTCTTCGAACGCCTGATATCCCCGCCAGCCGCGCAGATACGTCTCCTGCACCAGGTCTTCGGCGTCGTGCACCGAGCCGAGCATCCGGTAACAGTGCGCGATCAGCTCGGCGCGGAACGGGGCCGCCTGCTCGATGAACTCTTCCTGAGCCGGCACGGTCGTCCTCCCATCTCGGACGTGGGACCGGTTGGCCCGGAACCCTACTGCAGGTACTGAGTCGGCGAGACGGCCAAATTCATCGGTCGCAAGCGATGAATCGCGTCGATTCGCCGTATCTGAATTGGCGGAGGAGTTCACTGAGAAAGCGAGTACGACATGACCCAGCCCCAGACCCAGACCCACGTCGACGGCCTCGTCGGCACCACCGCGATCGTGACCGGGGCGAGCCGCGGATTCGGCCGCGCCATTGCGACCGCGTTGACGGCGGCCGGCGCCGAGGTAGTCGGCGTTGCACGCAGCGCCGCCCGGCTCGACGAGTCCCGAGCCGAGCTGGGCGACGCGTTCATCCCCGTGGTGGCCGACGCCGCCGACCCGGCCACCGCCGCCGAGCTCATCGACAAGTACGCACCGCGCACGCTGGTGCTGTGCGCGGGTGCGGCCCCGCAGCTGAGCGCGGTGCAGGAGCACAGCTGGGAGAGCTTTAGCGCCAACTGGAACGTCGATGTCGCCCAGGCGTTGCACTGGACCCGCAGCGCGTTGCGGCGTCCGCTGCCACCGGGTAGCGCGGTGATCCTGATGTCCAGCGGCGCCGCCGTCAACGGGTCACCACTGTCCGGTGGTTACGCCGGCGCCAAGGCGACCATCAGGTTCATCGGCAGCTACGCCGCCGACGAGTCGAATCGCGCCGGACTCGGCATCGCGTTCACCTCGCTGCTGCCGGTGCTGACGCCGGTCACCGACCTGGGCGCGAAGGCGGTTGCGGCCTACGCGGCGCGGCAACGCCTCGACGTCGACACCTTCGTCGAATCGACCGGCCCCGTGCTCACCGCCGAACACGTCGGCGTTTCGGTGGTCGCGATCGCAACCGGCGGCGTGCGGGGACACGGTGCGTACCTGCTCGCCGCGTCGGGTTTGACGCCGTTGGCCTGAAGCGAGCCGCGAAAGTCGAGAAGGGAAGGCAGACAACACCATGAACACACCCCCGATCGTGTCGGCACCGGAATGGGAGGCCGAACATCGGCGAATGCTGGTGAAAGAGAAGGAGTTGACCCGGGCCCGCGATGCCCTGGCCGCGCTGCGACGGCGGATGCCGTGGCAGGCCGTGGACCAGCGTTACGAATTCGACGGTCCCGATGGCAGGGTGGACCTACTCGATCTGTTCGAGGGGCGCCGGCAGTTGATCGTCTACCGCGCGTTTTTCGGGCCCGACATTCACGGCTGGCCAGACCACGCCTGTCGCGGCTGTTCGATGATCGCCGACCACATCGGCCATCTCGCGCATCTCAATGCCCGTGACACCACGCTGGTGTTCGCCTCGCGGGCGCCGCAGGCCGACATCGAGCGGCTGAAGGCGCGGATGGGTTGGCGCATGCCCTGGTACACCATCACCGACAGCCTCGGTGCTCGTTTTGACGTTGACTTCGGTGTGCACGAATGGCACGGCACCAACGCGTTCATCCACCACGGCGATCGCATCTTTCGGACCTACTTCATCAACAACCGGGGCGACGAGGCGCTGGGCACCACCTGGAGCTTCCTGGACATGACGGCATTGGGCCGACAGGAGTCCTGGGAGGATTCGCCGCCGGAGTACCCGCAGACCGCGCCGTACGAATGGTGGGACTGGCATGACTCATACGGTGAGCACGAGCCGTCGCGATGGTTCGGCGAACCTGACCCGAACGACCCCGACGACATTCGGCCACCGCGCGTCGATTGAGCACCGGTCGGCGAGAACATTCGGCCTCAAACACGAAAGCGCGGTAGCCGTCGGACGGCTACTCGCGCACTATTGGGACCGGGCAGAATTCGCTACAGAATTCGGTGGTTCGCCCGATCGACCTGATATCCGGCCGGAAATGACTTCTCGATGACCTGCAGCTGGTGGTCCACCCGGGACTCCAACTCCAGCACTACACAGCTATCGCCGAGAGATTTCGACTCGAGAACTATGTATCGCTGACCACAATCGGTGATCGGGTCGCCCGAGTGCAATTTCTCGACCGGCACCGATTCCGGAGTTGCCTCTGCCTCCATCCATGACACGTTAGGTCAGATCCGCTGGTGAGGGAATAGACCACTATGCGGTGGCGGGTTCGTTGCTGCATTCCGGCCCCACACGCCGCCTCCGTCGCGATCGAGCTAGCTTCGGACTATCACGAGTTAGCTTCTTCCTATGGGATGGTGGACCGTGCACGCCGACCGGGCACTAAGCGAGCTGGTGCCCGCACCGCCGGAGGCGGTACGCGACTACTACGTGGACCTCGACAACATCAAGCACGTACACCCGCTGATCGTGTCGGTGGAGACGCTGTCCCGCGTCGAGACTCCAGGCGGATACCAGCAGACCTACCGGGTGGTCGACCGAATCCGACTGGGCCCGTTGACGTTACGGACCACTTATCGGGCTCGGCTGAGCGTGCCCGCCAGCGGCGACGTGCTGACCGAGGCCGATCAGTCACCCGGGGTACGGTTGCGGGGCCGAGTGAGTTTCGACGCGGTGGGCGGTGGCACGCGGGTCACCGAGCGGATCGGAATCACTGCCCCGCGGCTGCTGGCTGGGGTGACCATTCGCGAGGGGGTCAAGGCCCACGTCGAGATGCTGGCCGGCATCCGCAGTCACTTCGAGGCCGGCGGGTCGCGATGATCAACGAGGCATTCGGAGCTCTGCGAAAGCGTCGCAACATTGCCGGCGTCATTGATTTCGCCGGCGGGTGACCCGCCGGGCTCACGGCGCCAGGCGGGCGCGCAGCTCGCGCTTGAGTACCTTGCCGTAGCTGTTTTTCGGTAGCTCGTCGACGAATTCATAACGCTTCGGCCGTTTGAACCGCGCGATGCGCCGCAACAGGTGCGCATCTAACACCGCGGGCTCGACCGCGCCGACGATGAACGCCACCACCACCTCGCCCCACTGGGTGTCGGGGGTGCCGACCACGCAGGCCTCCGCGACGGCCGGGTGCTCGAGCAGCGCCTCCTCCACCTCCCGGGGATAAATGTTGCTCCCGCCGCTGATGACCACATCCTTTGACCGGTCCCGCAGGGTGAGAAAACCGCGGGCGTCGATCGAACCCAGATCGCCGGTATAGAGCCAGCCGTCTTTGAGAGTGGCGGCGGTCGCGTCCGGATGCTGCCAATACCCCGACATAACCGCGTCTCCGCGGCACACGATTTCGCCGATTTCACCGACGGGCGCCATGTCGCCATCGGCGCGCAGCACCGCAACCTCCATTCCCGACCGGGCATAGCCGACCGAACCCAAAATCGCGTCGTCGTCGGTTTCGTGGTCGACGCGGCGCAGTCCGGTGATGGTCATCGGCGACTCGCCCTGGCCATAGATCTGGGCGAAGATCGGCCCGAATGCCGCGACCGCCTTGCGCAGGCTCTCGACGTACATCGGGCCGCCGCCGTAGACGATCGTCCGGAGATTGGCGGGGCGGCTCCGGCCCGTGGCCACCAGCCGTTGCACCATCGTCGGGGCTAAAAATGCGCCGGCACCCGGGTGATGCTCGCACAGATCCAGGAATTCGTCGGGATCGAAGCCGCCCGATTCGGGTACCACCTGGCGTGCGCCGCGCAGCACGTACGGCAGCACGTACAGGCCGGAGCCGTGCGACATCGGCGCGGTGTGCACCAGGCTGCAGTGCTCGTCCGCAGCGTCGATGTCGGCCAGGTGCGCCACGGTCATCGCCGTGAGGTTGCGGTGCGACAACATCGCGCCCTTCGACTTGCCGGTGGTTCCGCTGGTGTAGAAAAGCCAGGCCAGCGTGTTCGGATCGGTGTGCGTCGGCGCCGCCGGCGCGGTACCAAGTCGACGCGAATAACCTTCGGAATCAATGGTTTCCACCGGCGCCGCGGTCATCGAGGCGAGCTGGGCGCCGAGGGACGCCGAGGCGAACACCTCCGCTGCGCCCGCGTCGTCGAGGATTTGCACCATCTCGCGCGGATGCAGCTTGTAATTGATTGGGACGACCACGCACTCGGCGGCCCAGATCGCGAACATCAACTCGACAATCTCGGGGCGGTTATGCGTGGCGATCGCGATGCGGGCACCCGCACCGTGCTGCTGCCGGATCGCCGCGGCCAGCCGTAAGGCACGATCGCGCAACTGAACCCAGGTGCATACCCGGTGCGGCCCGCGATACAACGCGCCGCGGTCGGGAAATCGGCTCGCGGCTTGATCGAGCATCGCGAACAGGTTCATCGCTCGATCCACTGTGCCGCCAAGGCGGATTCCGACAGATACTTGGTCGAACTCCAGCCGCCGTCGACGACGATCGTTTGGCCGTTGATGAAACTTCCACCGGGGGAGCACAGGAAGGCGATCGTGCTGGCGATGTCGTCGATCCGGCCCAGCCGCTGGTGTGGCGTCATCTCGGTGTTGATCTTGCGGAATCGCTCGTCCTGCAGCCGCCGCTCGACCATCGGCGTCACCGTCACACCGGGAGCCACTGCGTTGCAGCGGATTCCGGATGCACCGTACTGGCAGGCGATGTGCGTGGTGAGCGCGGTGAGCCCGCCCTTAGCCGCGGAGTAGGCGCCGCCGCGCAGGCCGCCCACGACGGCGAAGGTCGACGTGACGTTGATGATGGCCGATCCCGGCGCCATGTGCGGTAGCACCTCACGCGCCAGCCGAAACGGAGCCCGCAACATCAAACCCAGGAAGTAGTCCAGGGTTTCGTCGTCTGTTTCATGCAGCGGTTTGGGATTGCCCACCCCGGCGTTGTTGATCAGGAAGTCGATGTGGCCCCACCGGTCGACCGCGAGGTCCACGATGCGGCCCGGCGCGTCGTCGTCGGTCAGATCGACGGCCAGGGTCGCGATCCGATCCGGCTCGCCGACCGCCTGCTCCAGACCGGCCAGCCGGTCTCGGTCGCGACCCGCGCCCACAATGGCCATGCCCATCTCGGCGAGCTTGGCGGCGCATCCCCAGCCGATGCCGCTGCTTGCTCCGGTGACGATTGCGACTTGCCTCTTAGCCATCCTTTGCCTCCGCCTGAGTCAACGACGCTCGGATCCGATGCTTGAGCACCTTGCCCGCATCGTTTTTCGGTAGGGCATCCCAGACCACGACCTGTTCCGGCGCCTTGAACTTGGCGACGCCCTTGCGCACCAGCAATTCCAGCAGGCTCGCGACGTCCGGTCGGGCGGTACCCGAGGGCACGATCACGGCGCAAGCCCGCTCCCCGGTCCGGTCATCAGGCAGCCCAACGACGGCGATCTCGGCGATGCCGGGATGGTCGGCCAGCAGGTCCTCGACTTCCTTGGCCGAGATGTTTTCACCGCTGCGGATGATCACGTCCTTGGCCCGGCCGGTCACGATCAGGTACTGTCCGTCCACCCAGCGCCCAAGGTCGCCGGTGCGGAAAAAGCCTGCGGCGTCGAAAGACTCGGCGGTGTCCTCGGGATGGTGGTAGCCCGCGAACAGCTGCGGGCCGCGGACACAGATCTCCGCGTCACCCGCGGGTGCGGCGTCGTGAGTGACGAGCTTGATCTCGGCGATGCCGGGCCGCCCATCGGTGTCGGCGGCGCGGTCGGCTTCGTCGGGCCGTGGTGCGCCGACGGTGGTGACGGGCACTTCGGTGCAGCCGTACACCCGGGTGACGACCGCCCGATCGAAATAACATGCGGCCCGGCGAATCAGGGACGGTGGTACGGATGCGCCGCCGCAGATGAACATTTTCAGGTGAGGCAGCCGGGTGCCGGCGCGTTCGGCGGCGGCCAACAGTTGCTGCAGAAAAACAGTGGCGCCGGCCATGTGGGTGCAGCGTTCGGTGTCCATCAGGGCGACCGCCTCGGCCGCATCCCATCGGTCCATCAGCACCGCGGTGGAGCCCAGCAGTAGCGGACATTCGAACGCGTAGATCGAGCCGCCGATATGGGCGATGGGCGACGGCACCAGGAAGGTATCACCGCGGGTCACCATCCAGTGGTCGCGGATCTGACAGATCAGCGCATGGATCGAATTATGGGTGTGCAACACCCCTTTGGGCCGGCTAGTGGTGCCGGAGGTGTACAGGATCATCCGCACCGTGTCGGGATCCAGCACCGGCAGGGCCGCGACGTCCGGTGGCTGTTCGAGCAGCTGCCGGTATGGCAGGTGCCGACCGGCGTCGCCGCGTAGCACCACCACGGGAGGTGCCGGATTCATGGTGGCCGTCACGCGGTCGAGCATTGCCGCATAGGCATGCCCGCCGTAACTGTGCGGGACGAAGATGAGGGCAGTCGCGGCATCTTCGAGGATGAAACGCAGGTCGTGGTCGCGCAGCGACGGCAGGATGGGGTTGACCACCATGCCGGCCAGGGTGGCCGCCAGGTAGATCACGGCGGCTTCGTGCCAGTTCGGCAGCATGAACGACACCACGCTGGCTGGCGGCAGCCGCGACAGCAAGGCGGTGGCCAGTGCGGTGGCCTGGGTGTGCAGGGTCGCGCAGTCGAGCCGAATATCCCCGTCCACCAAGGCGATTCGGCTGGGCAACAGTTCCGCGGCGGTGCGCAGCGAATCGGCCAGCGTGGTGTGCACCCACCATCCGCGGCGGTACGCTTCCGCCGCGCGCACTTGGTCCCGCGGGGGCTGAGCGCTCACGTCGACCTCATCTTGGGTGGCCTTACCCGGTCACGCGACGCATCGTCATGGCGTAGCGGAACCTCGACGACAGGTGGGTGTTGATCGTCACCTGGGCCACCTCCCCATCGGAGGTGGTGTAGGTGCGACGCATCTGCAGGGCCGCGGTTCCGGCCGCCGCGCCGAGCCTGTCGGCCAGTTCGGGGGAGAGCACGACGGCGGCGATTTCCTGGTGCAGCGCAGCGATGCTCACGCCGAACAGATCCTCGATCAACGGAAAAATGGGCCCGGCGTGGCGTTGCAGCAGCCGGCCGACCGCGGCGAAGCTGCGGCTGATGTAGTACTCGGTTCGGCAGATCGGCACCGTCGCCCCGTCGGCCTGCCGGTAGCCGCGCACCGAGAGCCATTGGCTGCCGGCCTCGAGCCCGATCCGGGCGGCCAGCTCGTCGTCGATAGTCACCATCGCGTTCGATTCGATAGTCAGCTGTGCGCCGGCCGCGAACGCGAGCAGATCGTCGATCGACATCGCGTCCTGGGCATAGGAACTCGACGCAGGCCGAGGCACCACCCGGGTGCCCGCACGCGGCCGAGACGCGATCAGGTTGTCCTCGCGCAGCCGCCGCAGCGCTTCGCGAATGGTGTAGCGGCTCACCGCGAATCGCTCGCACAGCTGGTGTTCGGTCGGTAGCTGCGAGCCGACCGGATACACGCCGTCCACGATCTCTTTACGCAGCGTGCGCGCGATCTGAAGGTAGCGGTGGTCGCCCGCGATGGCCTGGGCCATCAGTCGGACCGGGTCCGGCGCAGTGCCAGCACGCTGCCGTCGCCGTCGGCCGACACATAGAGCGTCCCGTCGGACGCGGCCGCGATGCCGGCGAACGGGCCCTGTGGTCCGGAGAACGGAGGCATGCCGCGCAGCGGTTTGGGCGTCACACCGGGTGGGGCACCGACTGGTAGTCCCGACGCGATCGATTGGCGCGTGCGACCAGCCAGATCGACGGCGACCACCTCCTTGGCGCCCGCGTCGACGACGTAGAGGACACCATCGCGAACTAGAACGCCCTGTGGCCGTTGCAGGTCGTCGACCACGGTATCGACGGTGCCGCCATTCACCCGGACCACTCGGCCGGCTCCGGACTCCGCGACCAGGCACGACCCGTCGGTGTCGATCGCGACGCCGACCGGCTCCCGCAGCTCGGCGGCCAGCACCGTGACGGCCCCCGACCGCAGCGCCAGCACCCGGCCGGTGCCCAGCTCCGCAACGACCACACCGGCGGGGCTGAGCGCAACACCGTAGAGCTGATCGAAACCGTCTGCCAGGAACTCGGTTTCGTTCGCCGCCGGCCGGTAGCGACCGACCTGGCCCCCGGAGGTGGTGACGATAAACTCACCGGGACCGCTGGCCGCGACGCCGCGCAAAAACCCGGGATAGCCGGGGCTGAACAGCATTCCCGCGGTGTGCACGGACCCGTCGGGCAGTGCCGCATAGAAATAGGTGCCGTCGGCGATGTAGAGCAGTCCGTCGTCGCCGACGGCCAGATCCAGCGGCCAGTTGAGTCCACCCGCCAATACCGGCTGTGCGGTGCCGTCCGGTGATATCTCGGTGATCTCACCGGTGAAATTGGAGACAAACAGCCGATCTCCGACGAAGGTGCAGTTGTCCAGTCCCGGATTCAGCTGGGCGAGCAGACGTTGTTCGCCGGTGCGTGGATCGATGCGCAGCACCTGCCCGCTGGCCACCTGTGTCGAGACAATGTACCCGTCAGCGTCGAATTTGACCGCATCCGGGACGCCGAGATCTCTTGCTACACAGTGCGGTTCACCCCCGTCGGGGTCGATGCGCCAGATCTCGTTGGCGGTCATCACCGGGAAGTACAGCAAGCCGTCCGGGCCCACCTCCATCGCATTGGGCGAGGGCACGTTCTCCAACAGCACCCGGGGTGGCCCGCCGGTCAGGTCGAATTCCAGCAGTCGTCCGCCGTCTCGGCATTCACCGATGAACAGCCGGTCCTGGTGGAAGGTGATGCCGTTGGCGCACGGCACGTCGTCGCGCAATACCCGCGTGTTCCCGTTGCTGTCGCGGGCACTGACCCGGCCGTCCATCACCTCGGTGGCGTACAGGTTGCCGTGCGCGTCGAAGGCGACGTCGTCGGGCGCGACGATGTCGCCACCCTGGGGGCTGGTGGTTACCAGTTCGCCGGTGCGGTGATCCAGCGCGCTGATCTGGCTGCCGGTCACCTGCGCGATGTAGATGCGACCGTCCGGGCCGGTGCGCAGACCATTGGCACCGAACAATCGGCTCGGCGCGGTGACCCGATGCAACTCCCACCCCGCGGCGACGTCGAGGGGCGCTGCCGCGGAGTCGGCGGGCGCATAGCGCGAAGGCGGCCGCGAAGACTGGATTGAGAGCGCCATTACTCGCCGGGATCCTTCCGTCAGCCGTTGGGCTGGACGTTATCAAGTCCTCCTAGTCCAGACAATAGCCGCGAAAGCGTCCCTGCCCGACCTTGACAGGCGAGTCCGGCGATCGGAATAGTGTTCTCCATAGCGCAGAACGTTATATTTTGTCCGGACAATATCGCGGGCTTAGATAGGTGAACGGGAGGGCATGGACGGTCACCAGGATCTCGGCGATCTGCTCGGGCTGCGCGGCCGGGTGGTCGTGGTTTCCGGCGCCGGCGGCGGCGGCATCGGTACGACCATCACCGCGATGACCGCCCGGGCGGGCGCCACGGTGATCGCGGTGAGCCGGTCGAAGGAAAACCTCGACCAACACATCGCCCCACTGGCCCAACAGGGTCTGGCCGTGGTGCCCGTGGCTGCCGACGTAGCCAGCGACGAGGGCATCGCCGCGGTCATCGATCGGGCGTGCCGCGCCGATGGCAATCTGTACGGGTTGGTCAATGTCGCCGGCGGCGCCGAGCCGTCGACGTGGATGCCGTGCACCCGGGTGACGCGCCCCGACTGGCGCAAGATTTTCGCCGACAACCTCGAAACGGCGTTCTTCATGAGCCAAGCCGTGGCGAGCGAGCTCGTCGCGCAGCGGCACCCTGGTTCGATCGTGTCGATCTCGTCGATCAGCGGCATGAATACCGCGCCGTTTCACATCGCCTACGGGACAGCCAAAGCCGCCATCACGGCGATGACCCGCACCATGGCGCTCGAGTTGGCGGTGGCGGAAATTCGGGTCAACGCCGTGGCACCCGGCGTCACCGAGACGGCGGCGTCACGCACCTACGTCGACGAGGACCCCGCGCGCGACCGGCAGGCGATCGCGATGGGTCGACGTGGGCGTCCCGAAGAGCAGGCCGGCGCGATCCTGTTTTTGCTCTCGGACATGTCCAGCTACATCACCGGCCAGACGCTGCTCGTCGACGGCGGCCTGGACCTGAAGTGGAGCCATCTCGGCGGCGACAACACGTCACTGTTCCTCAAGGACGAGTCCTTCCGCGCGGCGATCAGGAGGATGTGATGACCGACCTAGCCAAAGGCGTGAATTCTCAAGCAGCCGAGGAACTGTCACGACCGATGACGATCGGGGCCGAGGCATACCTTTCCGAGGAGTACGCCCGTGCCGAACGGGACAAGCTGTGGCGCAAGGTCTGGCAGCAGGTCGGCCGCGTCGAGGAGGTGCCCGAGGTGGGCAGCTACCTGACCTACGACATTCTGGACGACTCGATCATCGTGGTCCGCACGGGCCGGAACGAATTTCACGCCCACCACAACGTGTGCATGCACCGCGGCCGCCGGCTCATCGACACCCCTCAGGGCGCCAAGAATGCGTGCGGGCGCGCCCGAAAATCGTTCGTCTGCGGTTTTCACGGCTGGACCTACGGACTCGACGGCTCCTGCACCCACATCCGCGAACAGCAGGATTGGCAGGGCGCGATCACGCCGGACAACACCCACCTTCGACCAGTCCGGGTCGACACCTGGGGCGGTTGGTTGTGGATCAACATGGACCCCGACTGCGAGCCGCTGGCCGACTACCTGTTTCCCGCCGCGAAGATCTTGGACCCGTTCGGCCTGGAAAACATGCGCTACAAGTGGCGCAAATGGCTGTTCTTCGACTGCAATTGGAAGGTCGCGCTAGAGGCCTTCAACGAGACCTACCACGTCTACACCACCCATCCCGAGTTCAACAAGTTCGGCGAATTCAAGGGCTGGGCCAAAGCCCAAGGCCGACACAGCAATATCGGCTACGACGCACCCGAGGACCTGGAGGCGACCAAGTCCAAGATCCGCCTGGGCACCGGCGCCGACCCGCGGGTGTCGACCGCCCAGATGCAGGTGTACACGATGGAGGAAACCAACGCCACCACCACCCAGACGCTGGTCAATGCCGCCAAGCGCCTGGTGGACGAATTACCCGAGGGCACTCCGGCCGACCAGGTTCTCGAACACTGGCTGGCGTCGGCACGCCGCGACGACGAAGCCCGCGGCGTGATCTGGCCGACGATTCCCGCCGACATTCTGGGACAGGCCGGCACCGCGTGGCAGATCTTCCCCAACTTCCAGATCGGGCAAGGCCTGACCAGCGCCCTATGCTACGGCGCGCGGCCGCATCCCAGCTACAACCCGGACAAGTGCATCTTCGAAGTATCGGTCTTCGAGCTTTACCCCAAAGGCGAAGAGCCGCAAACGGAATGGGAATACACACCGGTCGGCGACCCCAGGTGGCGATCGGTGCTTCCCCAGGACTTCTCGAACATGGCCGCCGTGCAGCAGGGCATGAAGTCCCTAGGCTTCGGCGGCACCAAGCCCAACCCGTACCGCGAGCGCAGCACCGTCAACCTGCACTACCAGTTATCCCGGTACATGGGCGCCGGTGAACCCCACGAACTGTCAGACAAGGAGTCTGGGCCGGCATGAGTTCCGAGAGCAACGGAAACCAGAACGGTTGCGGGCCGACCCAGACGCCCGAGGACTTCGACATCGACGCGCTGCGCGCAAAATATCGGCAGGAGCGCGAAAAGCGGCTCCGCAGCGAAGGATCCAAGCAGTACGTCGAACTCGAGGACGACTTCGCCGGCTACTACGAGGTCGATCCCTACACCCCGGTCACACCCCGGGAACCGATCAACGAGGACATCGACGTCGCCGTCCTCGGTGGCGGATTCGCCGGCCTGCTCTCGGCCGCCCACCTGAAAAAGGCGGGTGTCGACGATGTCCGGATCATCGAGCTCGGCGGCGACTTCGGCGGCGTCTGGTATTGGAACCGCTACCCCGGGATTCAATGCGATAACGAATCGTATTGCTATATACCGCTGCTTGAAGAACTCGACTTCATGCCGTCGAAGAAGTTCGCCGACGGCGCCGAGATCTATCAGCACTGCCGCAACATCGGCAAGCATTTCGGTCTGTACGACTCGGCGATCTTCTCCACCCAGGTGCGCGAACTGCATTGGGATGAACAGATCAAGCGCTGGAGAATCAGCACCAACCGCGACGACGATATCCGCGCCCGGTTCGTCGTGCTGGCGTCGGGCCCGTTCCACCGACCGAAACTCCCCGGCATCCCCGACATCAAAGCCTTTCGCGGACACAGCTTTCACTCGTCACGGTGGGACTACGACTACACCGGAGGCGATGTCACCGGGGGCCTGCACAAGTTGGCCGATAAGCGCGTCGCGGTGGTCGGTACCGGCGCTACCGGAATCCAGATCGTTCCCTTCCTGGCCCGCGACGCCAAACATCTGTACGTGTTTCAGCGCACGCCGTCGACCGTCGATCAGCGCAACAACACCGCGACCGATCCGGAATGGGTCAAGACGCTGCGCCCGGGCTGGCAACGGGAACGTCAGCGCAACTTTCACTCCTGGACGTTCGAGGGGATGGCGCCGGGCCAACCGGATTTGGTGTGTGACTTCTGGACGGAGTTGGGGCGCAACACCGCCGCCCGGGTGCTCGCCCTAGACGATCCCGCGTCGATGACACCTGAGCAGTTCATCGCGATCCGGGAGGAAGAGGACTACAAGCTCATGGAGCGGCTGCGCCGCCGCATCGACACCCTGATCGACGACCCGCAGACCGCCGAGGCTCTCAAGCCCTACTACCGATTCCTGTGCAAGCGGCCTTGTTCCAACGACGACTACCTGCCCAGCTTCAACCGTCCGAACGTCACGCTGGTCGACGTGTCGGCGACCAAGGGCGTCGAGCGGGCCACCGAAAAGGGCTTGCTGGCCAACGGGGTGGAATACCAGGTGGACTGCATCATCTACGCCAGCGGGTTCGAGATCACTACCGAGATCAGCCGGCGCTATTCCATCGAGACGATCCGTGGACGCGACGGGCTGTCGCTATTCGACTACTGGCGCGACGGCTACCAGACACTACACGGGATGACCAGCCGCGGCTTCCCGAATCAGTTCTACACCGGCTTCACCCAGGTCGGCATCTCGGCCAACATCGCCGCGAATTACGAACTGCAGGGCGAACACATCGCCTACGTCATCGCCGCAGCGTTGCAGCGCGGCGCCACCACGGTGGAGCCCAGCCTCGCGGCACAGGAGCAGTGGTGCGCAACGATCCGTGAGACCGCCGTGGACAATTCGGCGTTCGACGCCGAGTGCACGCCGGGCTATTACAACAACGAAGGCGGCGGCATGGGCGCCGCGGCCGGAGAGGGCATCCGCTCGCACCTGGGCGAGCCCTACGGCCCGGGCTTCTATGCCTTCGAGGACCTGCTGCGGGTGTGGCGCGACAAGGGCGACCTGGAAGGGCTGGTGCTCGGCAGTTGAGCGAAATCGTGGCACGGCAACTGCGATTCGACAATCGCGTTGCCGTGGTGACTGGAGCCGGTCGCGGATTGGGTCGTGCGTATGCCCAACTGCTCGCCGCCCGCGGGGCCAATGTGGTCGTCAACGACGTCGGCGGCGGACTCGACGGCACCGGCGTCGACACCGCCCCGGCCCAGCAGGTGGTCGGCGAGATCACCGCGGCCGGGGGCACCGCCGTCGCGTGCACCGCGACGGTGACGACCCGCGACGGCGCACACGCCATCGTGCAGACCGCGCTCGAGCACTTCGGCGGAATCGACATTCTGATCCACAACGCCGGCAATGTACGCCGCGCCTCGCTGAAGGAGATGAGCGACGAGGACTTCGACGCCGTGCTGGACGTGCATCTGCGGGGCGCCTTCAACGTGGTGCGGCAGGCATTCCCGTCGATGTGCGCGGCGGGTTACGGCCGCATTGTGCTGACGTCGTCGATCGGCGGCCTCTACGGGAACCACAACGTGGCCAACTATGCGGCGGCCAAGGCCGGTGTGATCGGACTGGCCAATGTCGCGGCCCTGGAAGGCGCGGCCGAGGGGGTGCGGTGCAACGTGATCGTGCCCGCGGCCGTGACCCGCATGGCCGAGGGCATCGACACCTCGTCTTATCCGCCGATGGGCCCGGAACTCGTGGCGCCTGTGGTGGGGTGGCTCGCTCATGAATCCTGCTCGGTCACCGGCGAATTGTTCGTCGCCCTGGCGGGCCGGGTGGCCCGGGCCGTCATCGCCGAGAGTCCCGGCGTGTGCCGGCCAGCATGGACCATCGAGGACGTCGGCAGCCATCTCGACGCCATCCGGTACGTCGAAGCGCCACTGATCTTTCCGGCCGTCCCGAACGGACACAACGAGCACATCCGATACAGCTTCGAACTGGCGCACCGCTCGACCGATCAAGGAGCGCTCAATGGCTAGCGTCCTGACTCAGCCGCGCCGAGCGTGGGGCGTATGTACACGATGGGCCCACATTTCGTACATATCCCGCACGTTCGGCGCGAGAAGGCCGCAAGGAGCGCTGGATGCCTAACCCGACGGGGCCGCTGGCCGGCGTGCGCGTGATCGACCTCACCGCAATGGTGATGGGCCCCTACTGCACCCAGATCATGGCCGACATGGGCGCGGATGTGATCAAAGTCGAACCGCCCCAAGGTGATAACACCCGCTACATCTCGGTGGGCCCAGCGCCGGGTATGAGTGGAGTATTCGTCAACGTCAACCGGGGCAAGCGCAGCATCGTGCTGGACCTGCAAACCGAGGCGGGCGCCCGGGCGTTACGCGCGCTGCTGGAAACCGCGGACGTGTTCATCCACTCGATGCGCGCCAAAGCGATCGCCAAGCTCGGCTTTGGCTACGACGCGGTCGCCGCGATCAACCCCACGATTGTGTACACGAACTGCTACGGGTACGGGCGCCGCGGCCCCGATCGTGACCGGCCCGCCTACGACGACACCATCCAGGCGGAGTGCGGCCTGCCGGCCGTGCAACAGCAACTGACTGGCGAGGCCGGCTACGTCGGCACCATCATGGCCGACAAGATCGCCGGCCTGACGGCGTTGTACGCCACGACGATGGCGTTGTTCCATCGCGAGCGCAGTCGCGAGGGACAAGAGGTCGAGGTCGCCATGTTCGAAACCATGGCCTCCTTCATGCTCGTCGAACACGCCAACGGTGCACTGTTTCAACCGCCTCTGGGCCCGGCGGTGTATCCGCGCACCGTGGCACCGAACCGCCGGCCGTACCGCACCAGCGATGGCTATATCGCGGCGTTGATCTACAACGACAAGCATTGGCAGGCTTTCATGCAGGCCGTGCGGCCACCGTGGGCGAGCGAACTGTATTCGACGCTGGCACAACGTGCCCGCCACATCGATACCGTGTACGGATTGGTGGCCGAGACGATGAAGGAGCGCACCACCGCGCAGTGGTTGACCCTGCTACGCGAACTCGAGATACCGGCCGCCCCGCTGAACACGCCGGACGCGCTGTTCGACGACCCGCATCTGCGCGCCGTCGGCATGTTCGAGACGGTGGACACCCCGCACGGACCGGTGCGCTTCCCCGGTGTACCAACCTGGTTTTCCCGGACACCGGGCCGCGTCGCCGGACCCGCGCCCGAACTCGGCGCGCACACCGAGCAGATACTCGACACGCTTGAGTTGCAGGTCGAATCATGAATTACCACAGCCTGTTTCGCCGTAATCCCGGCGAGGACATCGCGGCCTTCCGGCCACTCACGGCGATCTATCCCGAAGGAGTCTCCCACCATGGCCGTGCCCGTGTACAAGCGCATTCTCGACCTGTTCGAGGCCGAGGGGGTCAATACCCTGTTCGGCATCCCGGACCCGAACTTCGTGCACATGTTCGCCGAGGCCGACGCCCGCGGGTGGTCGGTGGTCGCACCGCACCACGAACTGAGCGCCGGATTCATGGCCGAGGCGGCATCGCGCATGACGGGTAAGCCCGGCCTATGCATCGGCACGCTCGGCCCGGGCATGGCCAACATGGCGGGCGCGATCCAGTGCGCCAAGGTGGAGAACTCGCCGGTGATCTTCCTCGGCGGCCAGCGCGCCCGCATCACCGAGCGCCGGGTCCGGCGTGGCCGCATCCAATTTGTCCGGCAGGAACCGTTATTCGCGGCGTCGGTAAAGTACAGCGCCTCCATCGAGTACGCCGAGCAGACCGACGAGATCATCCACGAGGCGTTCCGCCGGGCGATGTCCGGCACCCCCGGCCCGGCCTACATCGAGTACCCGTCGCACGTAATTCTCGAGGAGCTCGACGTACCGGATCCGCTGCCGCCCCACCGGTATCGGCTCGTCAACCAGACTGCG
The DNA here is from genome assembly GCF_010727605.1 of Mycobacterium simiae. Lineage (NCBI taxonomy): Bacteria > Bacillati > Actinomycetota > Actinomycetes > Mycobacteriales > Mycobacteriaceae > Mycobacterium > Mycobacterium simiae. Next base: position 2,379,593 of record NZ_AP022568.1, on the reverse strand, counting down.
GGCGAACGCGAGGTGAGAGAAGCGGCGGAGTTGATCCGTGCGGCCGAAAGCCCGATCCTGTTGGTCGGGCACGGAGTCCACACCTCGCGCACCGGTGCGGCGGTCAAGCAGCTCGCCGAGCTGATGCAATGCCCGGTAATCCAGACCTCCGGTGGCACCTCGTTCATCGAAGGGCTCGAGGATCGCACCTTCGCCTACGGGTTCTCCCCGGCCGCCGTCGAGGCGGTGGTGACATCCGACCTGTGCGTCGCCCTCGGCACGGAGCTCGGCGAACCGAGCCACTACGGCAGAACCCGGCACTGGGCTCCGAACGACGCCAAGCGTAAATGGGTTCTGGTCGAACAGGATCCGCTCGCCATCGGCGTCAACCGTCCCATCGACCTGCCGCTGGTCGGTGACCTTCGCGGCGTGGTGCCCCAGTTGGTGGACGCGCTGCGCGACACTCCGCGAACGCCGTCCGTAGACCTGCAGCGCTGGATTGCCCAGGACGCCGCGGAGCTGGCGCAACTGGCCGAGACCGCACCGACCGGGCGGACGCCGATCCATCCGGCACGGTTCATCGTCGAGGCCACCCGGGCGTTTCCAGCAAATGGCATCATGGTGCGCGACGGCGGTGCCACCGTCATCTTCGGCTGGACCTACGCGCAGGCCAAACCGCACGACGTCATCTGGAACCAGAACTTCGGCCATCTCGGCACCGGTTTGCCGTATGCGATCGGGGCGTCGGTCGCCGAGGGTGGCAACCGCCCGGTGCTGCTGCTGACCAGCGACTCGGCGTTCCTCTTCCACATTGCCGAGTTGGAAACAGCTGCGCGGCAAGACCTTCCGCTGGTCTGCGTGGTGGGCGTCGACCACCAGTGGGGCCTGGAAGTGGGCGTCTACAAGCGCACCTTCCCGCAGCCGTCGCCGCAGCCGGGTGTGCACTGGAGCAAAGACGTCCGTCTGGACAAGGTTGCCGAGGGCTTCGGCTGCCACGGCGAGTACGTCGAGAAGGAGGACGAGATCGGTCCGGCGATCGCGCGGTCCTACGCGAGCGGCAAGACCGCCGTCGTCCACGTCTGCATCGATCCGAAGGCCAACTCCGAGGAGATGCCCAAATACGACGAATTCCGCACCTGGTACGCCGAGGGCACTCAGTAGATCACCCAGCGAGAAAGGGACCGTCCGATGCGCGACTACCTCAAGTTCTATATCGACGGACAATGGGTCGACCCGGTGCGTCCCAACACTTTCGACGTCGACAATCCCGCAACCGAACAGGTGTCCGGCAGGATTTCGCTGGGTTCGGCGGCCGATGTGGACAGGGCGGTCAACGCCGCCCGGCGGGCCTTCGCCGACTGGTCGCACAGTACCCGTCAGCAGCGCCTGGACCTTCTGCAGACAATCCTGGCCGAGTACCAAAAGCGGGCGGACGACCTGGCCGAGGCCGTCACCGAAGAGATCGGTGCACCGCCATCGCTGGCGGCCGGACCACAGGTCTTCCTCGGAATCGGCCATCTGACCACGGCTATCGACGCGCTGAAAAACTTCCCGTTCGAGGAGCAACACGGCGCGACACTGATCGCCCGGGAGCCCATCGGTGTCTGTGGCCTGATCACGCCGTGGAACTGGCCGATCAATCAGGTCGCGGTCAAGGTGTACCCGGCCTTGGCGTGCGGGTGCACCGTCATCCTGAAACCCTCTGAGGTGGCGCCCTATTCGCCCTACATCTTCACCGAGATTCTCGACGCCGCAGGCGTACCGCCCGGGGTGTTCAACCTGGTCAACGGCGACGGCGCCGGCGTCGGTGTGGCTTTGGCGAGCCACCCCGACATCGACATGGTGTCGTTCACCGGCTCGACCCGCGCTGGCGTCGAGGTGGCCCAAAAGGCCGCCCCGACGGTCAAGCGAGTGACCCAAGAACTCGGCGGGAAAAGCCCCAACATCGTCCTCGACGACAGCGGTTTCGCCGCGAGCGTCAGCGCCGGTGTGGCCAACATGATGCCCAATTCGGGGCAGAGTTGTAACGCACCGTCACGCATGCTGGTCCCGAATTCGCGGATGGGCGACGCCATCACCATCGCCCGAGCGGTTGCCGAGAAAGTCGTGGTGGGCGACCCCGACGACGGGCGAGCGATCGGGCCGGTGGCCTCCAAGACGCAGTTCGAGAAGGTGCAGCGGCTGATACAGCAGGGCATCGACGAGGGCGCGACCCTGGTCGCGGGAGGTCCGGGCCGGCCGGCGGGGCTGGACAAGGGGTACTACGTCAAGCCGACCGTCTTCGCGGATGTCACCAACGACATGACGATCGCGCGCGAAGAGATCTTCGGGCCGGTACTGTGCATCCTCGGCTACGACGACATCGATCACGCCATCGAGATCGCCAACGACACCGACTACGGTCTGGCCGGATTCGTCTCGGGGACCGACCTCGACAAGGCACGCGAGGTCGCCCGCCGGATCCGCGCCGGATGGGTGACGATCAACCACGCCTTCGATCTGAACGCGCCGTTCGGCGGGTACAAGCGCAGCGGCAACGGACGAGAGTGGAGCGACTTCGGCTTCCACGAGTATCTGGAGGTCAAAAGCACACTGGGTTACGCCCCCGACGAGGGCTGAATCGCGAACCTCAAATCCGAAGACACCACAGCTGAAACCGCTGCGTGTCCTCCACCTGATCGTGCGCGGCCGCCTCTAAGCTTGCTGACGTCACGAGGAGGGGCGACGACGTATCGGCAGCAACTACCGCGCTGGGCGGCAGAGTGGTCCGACCGCGCTGAAAGCGAGAACTGAGCCGGACGGGCAGCATCCCGCTCCGGAGCGCCCTGCTGGGCCGCGTCGTTGGGTGGCCCCGGTGCGCCGCTCCGGGCGGCTCGCGATTTGGGACAAACCCGAGCGGCGCAGCGGCATCCCCGCGCTGGACGGGCTGCGCGCCGTCGCCGTTGCCTTGGTCTTGGCCGACCACGGCGGCATCCCAGGCGTCACCGGCGGATTCCTGGGCGTCGACGTCTTCTTCGTCCTCAGCGGCTTCCTGATCACCTCGCTGCTGCTGGACGAGCTCGGTCGCACCGGCCGTATCGACTTGACCGGCTTCTGGATTCGGCGAGCCCGCCGACTGCTGCCGGCGCTGGTGCTGATGGTGCTCGCCGTGGGCGCCGGACGGGCGCTGCTGCCCGCCCAGGCGCTCAGCGGCTTGCGCGACGACGCGATCGCCGCGTTTCTGTGGGTGGCCAATTGGCGGTTCGTCGCGCAAAAGACCGACTACTTCACCCAAGGCACGTCGTCACCGCTGCAGCATGCCTGGTCGCTCGGAGTCGAGGAGCAGTACTACTTCCTCTGGCCGGTGCTGCTGATCGTGGTGACGTTGCTGTTGGCGGCGCGAGCCAGGCGTTACTTCATGCGGGCAACCGTCGGCGGGGTGCGGTTTGCCACGTTCGTGATCGCCACCCTGGGGGCGCTGGCTTCCGCGGCGGCGGCCATCGTCTTCGTCTCCGACACCACCCGGGATCGCATCTACTTCGGCACCGATACCCGCGTACAGGCGCTGCTGGTCGGCTCGGCGGCAGCCGCTCTGCTAGTACGGGATTGGCCGTCGCTGAACCGCGGCTGGTGCATGATCCGGACTCGCTGGGGCCGGCGGGTCGCCCGCGTGCTCCCAGTGGTCGGCCTGGCCGGCCTGGCAGCGGCGGTCCACTTCGCCACCGGCAACGTCGGCGATTTCCGGCACGGCCTGCTGATTGGGGTGGCCGTCGCGGCCGTCTTCGTGGTGGCCCCGGTGGCCATGGAGCAGCGCGGGTTGATCGCCCGCCTGCTGGCGATGCCGCCGCTGGTGTGGTTGGGAACCATCTCCTACGGCGTCTACCTATGGCATTGGCCAATCTTCATGGCGCTCAACGGTGAACGCACGGGCTGGACGGGCTGGCCGCTGTTCGCGGCTCGGTGCGGTGCGACGCTGGCGGTCGCCGCCGCTTCCTACTGGCTGATTGAGCAGCCCGTCCGCCGCTGGCGACCGGCCCGGGTGGCGTTGCTGCCCCTGGCGGCCGCCACCGTGGCCAGCGCCGCGGCGATCACGCTGCTGGTGATTCCCGTTGGAACCGGGCCCGGCTTGCGCGAGGGCCTGCCGCCCGGCGTCGCCGCGGTCGCCGCGGTGTCACCGGCGCAGCCCGGGGGAAGTCGCCCGGTGGGACCGCGAAACCCCAATCGGCCGTTCACCGTTTCGGTCTTCGGTGATTCCATCGGCTGGACGTGGATGCACTTCCTGCCGCCGACGCCCGGGTTCGCCTTCCTGGACCACACGGTCATCGGTTGCAGCCTGGTTCGCGGCACACCGTATCGGTACCTCGGCCAGACGCTAGAGCAACGACCGGAATGCGACACGTGGCCGAGCAGGTGGGCGGCGCAGGTCAGCCAGGACCAGCCCGATGTTGCGCTGCTGATCATCGGCCGCTGGGAGACGGTGGATCGGGTCAACGAAGGACAGTGGACCCACATCGGCGATCCGACCTTCGACGCCTACCTCAACGGTGAGCTGGAGCGCGCCCTGAACATCGTCAGCGCCAGCGGAGTTCGAGTGGTGGTAGCCACCGTTCCCTACAGCCGGGGCGGGGAGAAGCCGGATGGCCGCCTGTACCCTGAAGATCAGCCGAATCGGGTCAATCAATGGAACACCATGCTGCGCAAGACGGTTGCCCAGCACCCGAATGTGCAAATCCTGGACCTGAACAAAAAGCTCTGCCCGGACGGCGTTTACACCGCCAAGGTGGACGGCATCAAGGTGCGCAGCGACGGCGTTCACCTCACCCCGGAAGGGGTGCAGTGGTTGACGCCGTGGCTCGAAGAGTCGCTGCGATAGCTAATCGCCGGTGCGGCAGCTGATTTCCATGCTGTCATTTTCCCGGACGAGCAAGTTGAAGCTGGTGTACCCGTTGGCAGGGGTGCGCACCCGCTCCAGGTAGGGTGCCATGTCGGCGGCGCTGGCATTGTCGGCGATGACCAAAGCGCCTGTGCTGAGCCTTGGTTCGAGCAACTTGATCAGCGGAAGATAGAGATCCTTCCAACCGTCGAGTAAGACGAATTCGACCGGCCCGTCCAGGCCCTGCAGGGTGGTCAGGGCATCGCCCTCCAGGATGGTGATCAGGTCGTCCAACCCGGTCTGGGCGAACGTCTGCGTCGCGGCGGCGACCTTGCTCGCGCTGAGCTCGGTGGTGATCACCCGGCCGACGCCGTTGTCGCGGACGGCGGCCGCGAGATGAATGGCCGAGATGCCGAACGACATTCCGAATTCGACGATCGTGCTCGGTCGGGTCGCCCGCACCAGCGCGTACAACAGCTGGCCGGCGTCCGGGCTCACCGGAATATAGAACTCGCGCATCGCCTCGCTGCGTTGCGCCGCGGTCATCGGTCGATTGAACTCGTGCATACGTTCGCGCAGCAGCGACATCTGGTTCTTAGTCTCGGTGTACATCCGGTCGAGGACCGCCTCGACGCGAGGGTCTAGCAAACTGTTGCCCATGCCGTCGAGGGTAGGCCTGGGTGGCCTCGGCGCGGCTGGCGTCTGCGCACCTTCGGCTGTGAGCCAGGACACCACCGGCCCGGGCTGTTTGACGAGCGGCGCTCTCGGTGCCAGCATGGACGGGCAAGCACCTCGGTAGGTGAGGCGTCTGCACGGATACAGGCCACTGACCCCGAACGTCGAGAGACGCCCCGGGTCAGGACAGCTCTTCCCGGACCCAAGGGTTGAGCCCAAGTGGCTTCTGACTAGTTCGGATACGCCGTGCAGTGCCGAAGCTCCGACGAGAGGGGTGCGGCACGGTGATCTTTGCGGACCCGCATGGTTGGCCGTTCCTGCCCCTCCGCGTGTGAAGTAACGACACCCTCGTGTGTCATGGCCGTGAGGAGGTGAGGGCGAGATGAGTCCCGGCGATAGTTGCCATCCACAATCCATCTTGTTCCGATCCGGTTCCGGCATTTCCTACTGCTGACCCAGCTCTGAATCCGCCTGTCCCGCAACCGCAGTAGCGGTCTGCGGGTCGTGCGCCCTGCTGTGCTGGACCCAGCGCGCTGATGAGCCGACCGGACTTACGGCTAGGGGAAGATCATGACTTTTGTTGTTGCACAACGGGTTCCCGGCGTCGGGGGCCGAAGTGGCCGCTCCATGCTGCGTGCCGGCCGACTGCTGGCCAACAAGTGGCGTGCCTTGCGCATCCCGAGCCACGACGAGCGGCCGTACCTGTATGCATCGCGGACGCCGGTCGCCGTGATTTCGTGCAGCCCGGTTGGACTGACACCGCCCGACCCCGGACGGCCACCGGTGACCCGTTCCGCCTCGTCCACTCGAGTTCAGACAGCGAGGACCCGATGACTTCGGTGACCGATCGGCAGACCACGCTGGATTCCGCACACCTGGGCGACATTGTCGGAGCGTTCGGCCGCATTGGCCACGATGATTCGGGCGCCTTCACCGGCTGGTGGCGCCGCCTGCGGACCTTGATGGTCATCACCGGACCCGGCTTGATCGTGATGGTCGGTGACAACGACGCCGGCGGGGTGGCGACTTATGCCCAGGCGGGCCAGAACTACGGCATGGGCCTGTTGTGGACGCTGGCCCTGCTGATCCCGGTGCTCTACGTCAACCAGGAGATGGTGTTGCGGTTGGGCGCGGTCACCCGGGTGGGGCATGCTCGGTTGATCTTCGAGCGTTTCGGAAAGTTCTGGGGCGCTTTCAGTGTCGGTGATCTGCTCGTCCTGAATGCGTTGACCATTGTCACCGAATTCATCGGCGTGGCGTTGGCACTGGGTTTCCTTGGCTGCCCGAAGGTTGTCGCGATCCCAGCCGCCGCGGTGCTGTTGTTCGTCGTGGTCGCGGGAGGTTCGTTTCGGCGCTGGGAAGCGCTGATGTTCCTGCTGATCGCGGTGAACGTGGTGATCGTCCCGCTGGTCTGGCTGGTACATCCGGACGTCAAAGTTGCCGCCGCGGGGCTGATACCGCGCTTCCCGGGGGGCCTGGACGCCACCGTTCTGTTATTGATCATCGCGATCGTGGGCACCACGGTAGCGCCCTGGCAGCTGTTTTTCCAGCAGTCCAATGTGGTGGACAAGCGCATCACTTCGCGTTGGATACCTTACGCGCGAGCCGATTTGGTCATCGGAATCGTCGTGGTCATCGTCGGCGCCACGGCGCTGATGGCGGTGACGGCGTTTGGGTTGGCCGGCTCCCGTGCCGGTGCGTTTACCGATGCGGGCGCGGTCGCCACCGGGCTAGGGGAGCACCTGGGTAAGACGGTGGGGACCTTGTTCGCCATCGTGTTGCTGGACGGCTCCCTGATCGGGGCCAACGCGATAGGGCTGGCCACCACCTACGCGATCGGCGATTCGATGGGCAAGCGGCACTCGTTGCACTGGAAAATCACTGAGGCGCCATGGTTTTACGGCGGTTACGCGGTGCTGCTCGCCGTGTCGGCCGCGGTCGCATTCAGCCCTGACCACATCCTCGGCCTGGTCACCCAGGGTGTGCAGGCGCTGGCCGGCATTCTGTTGCCCTCCGCCACTGTGTTCCTGGTCTTGTTGTGCAATGACCGGGACCTGCTGGGACCGTGGGTGAACACGTTGCGGCAGAACATCGTTGCCTGGTCCATCGTGTGGGCGCTGGTGTTGCTGTCGCTGGCGTTGACGGCTGCAACCTTCTTTCCGAGCCTGTCGACCGCCACGCTCGAGGACGGGCTGCTGGCCGGCGTCGCGATCGGAGTGATCGGCGGCATCGTCGCGGCGGTCGGTGGCGCTCGCGCTCGTGGCCGCCTCGAGCCGGAACTGGTCGCACCGCTCACCCGCGCGCAGCGCCGAGCTTTCCGGCACCAGGACCGCCTGGACTGGCAAACCCAGGATTTGAGCTCGCTGCGCCGGCCGTGCATGTCGCCGGCTCGGCGGGCCGGTCTGCTGATCCTGCGCGGCTACCTTGTCCTGGCCGTCGTCTTCGTGGTCATCAAGGTCGTTCAGGCCGGAATAGGCTGACCGCTGCGGCGAACCGTTCGGCAACACCCGCCGTCGTGGGGCGGGCGCGTATGTTCATATGCGCTGGCCTTGTTCCCGCTGGAAGGACGTGCCGATGGGACGTGCCCGAAGGACGGTCACCGGTTGCGCGGTGGCCACTGCCGTCGTCGGTGTCGTGCTCACCGGCTGCGGCGACGAGCACAAGACCGCGTCGTCGCACCCCTCGGGCGCCGCGAGTTCGGCCTCGACGCCGTCGCCGGCACCGCCCCAGGATTACAGCGCCTTGCTGATCGCCCCCGCCGACATCGGCGGGGGCTTCACCGCACCGCAACCGCCGGTGCTGAACTTCAACAACACCTCCGGCGCCGCACAACTGTTCGTCAACTCGGACAACGGCCGCCGGATCGGCGATACCGTCCTGGTGGTCGACAATCCCGCCGTCGCGGCGACCAGTCTGGACAACACCAAGACGAACTATGTGCAAAAGGTGACCGGCGGAACCTGGCAGCCGGTCGACGTCGGTACCAACGGTGCGATGATCTCTGGTGTGTCACAGGACAATTCGCAGGCCATCACCGTGCTGCTGTTCACCGAGGGCAGGGCGCTGGTCAACCTAGAATTCGACAGTGCGCCCGGCGACCCCACCGACCCGGGGTTCGCCACCGAGGTCGGCCGTAAGCAAGCCACCGCGGTCAAGAATGGTCTGCCCGACTAGCGGGCCAGGTCAGAGCAGCCCGAGCAGCCGCAGGTCCGAGACGTACTTTGCGATCAGGGCTGCCGATAGGTGCGGAATGTCTTTGCCGGCGCCTAGTTCGGCGGCCCGCACCGCACCACGGAACACATCGGTCGGGGCGGGCGCACCCCGCAGCGGCATCTCGGGTTTGCGGTAGGCGTCGAGCAACGGGAGCACCGAATGCGCACGCTGCTTGTCGGGCAGGGCCCGTAGTGCCGTCTCGAAGCGTCCGAACCACTCGTCGTGGTCGTCGATGCGCCGGATATCGTGGCCGGCCGCGATCAACCAGTCGACGAACACGTCCAACGAGATGCCGTCGTCGTGCGGATTCATGACGTCGAAGGATTGGTACTCGCCACCCGTCGCGGCGATCTGGGTGCCCAGGGTGGTGACCGCCTCAGCTACGAAATCCGCGGGCAGACCGTCGTAGTGCGCGACGGCTCGGTGGCCGTGCGCGTCGGTCTGATAGAAGGAGCCCGGCGCAATGCCGGTCACCAACAGGCTGAAAATCAAGCGGGTGAACGCATCCGGCACGTTCAGCTGTCCGGCGTACCGGCTGTGGGCGAGGATCATGTCGGACCGGAACACCGCGACCGGCAATTCGCACAGGTCGTGCGCTTCGCGCAGCAACACCTCGCCACCCCACTTGCTGTTCGCGTAACCGTTGGCGTAGCTGTCGTCGACCGGGCGTACCGGGCTGATGGTGCGGATGTCGCCGTCCTCGGCGAATTCGGCCGGATTGACCTGCATGGCCACCGCGACAGTCGACAGATAGGTCACCGGTTTGATCCGAGTCGTGATCGCCAGACGGATGAGCTCGGCCGTGCCCACCACGTTGGGGCCGAACAACTGATCGTAGGGCAACAGGTGGTTGACCAGCGCTGCCGGGTGGACGATCAGATCCACCCGTTGCGCGAGGTCACCCCAAGTCTGCTGATCCAGGCCAAGATTCGGCTCACCGATATCTCCGACGACGACCTCCAGGTGTTGCGCGGCCAAGGCGCGGAAGCGCTCCGACAACTGCGCATCGCCGCTGTCGAAGGCCTCCTCAAGCCGCTGCGCGGCGGCTTCGGCATCGGTACCGCGGATGATCGCGATGAGTTTTCCACCGGTTACGGCCAGCCGTTCGAGCCACTCCAACGTCAAAAACCGGCCGAGGTAGCCGTTGGCGCCGGTGAGGAGCACCGTGTGCGGCGTGCCGGTGGCGCGGGGCAGCGACGGGGCTTGGGCCAGCGTCGCAGTGTCGATGAACTTGTCCAGGGTGAGATCGGCCGCGCGGACCACTGTGGCGCCACGACCGTGCACGGTCGAGAATGTCGGCCGGGTGGACCCCGATTCACGTTCCGACTCAACATATTCCGCGAGCTGACCGAGATCCAACGCCGGGTTGATGATCTGTCCCACCGGAACCTCGACACCGAAAATGTCTTGTAGCAGGTTGGAAAAGGACAAGGCGGACAGCGAGTCGCCGCCGAGGTCCAGGAAGCGGTTGTCCGGCGCCGGTGGCCCGTCGGGCAAGCCGAGCAACGCCTCGGCCGCGCCCACCACCGTATCGATCACCGCGCGTTCCGCGGCCCCCTCGCGCAGTGCGCGCAGCTCGGCGGTACGAGTGGCGGCCAGCTCGGCGTAGAGCCCCTCGAGCTGCTCTCCGTAGCGCTCCTTCAGCTTGGGCCGCAACAACTTGCCGACACCCGAGAGCAGGCCGTTGTCTTCGCTGAACGGCTCGGATTCGACCACGAAGTCGGCGGGTACTTCGTAGGATTGCAGCTCGGCGAGTTTCGCGGTGCGGCGCAGGGATTCAGCCAACGCGGTCTTGAGCCCGTCGGGATCGCCGGCGAACCGTTGCTGCGCGTCGACCGTCGGGACCACGACGGCCAATAGGTAAGGCCGTTCACTGTTGCCGTAAACGAAGATCTGCCGGACCAGCGCGGCGCTGCTGAAGACCGCTTCCAAACGGGCGACCGCGACGAATTCGCCCTGCGCCAGCTTCAACACGTTGTTGCGCCGGTCGACGTAGACAAGACGATCGGGGGCGATCTCGGCCATCACGTCGCCGGTGCGGTAGTAGCCGTCCTGGTCGAACGCGTTCGCGGTGACGTCGGGCCGCTTGAAGTATCCGCGAAATGCGGTGAGGGATTTGACGAGCAGCTCGCCGCGCGGATAGGGCTTGTCGGTGTGGAAGTACCCCAGCTCGGGGACGTCGATGAGTTTGTAATCCAGCACCGGCGGCCGGGTCACCACACCGTCCTTGAACACCATGCCGACTTCGGTGAGTCCGTATCCGTCGAGCACATGTACGTCCAGGCACGACTCGATGAAGCTCTTCATCTCGGCCGCCAAGGGCGCCGTGGTGGAGAAGCTCGTGATCACACGTCCGCCCAAAAGCTCTTCGCGCAATTCGGCTTTCGCTTGGATGTCGGCGGCCTCGAGTTCGGCGCCCGCGCCGACGAGACGCTCCACCGCGCTCTGATAGCGCTGGTAGAGCATCTCGACCACCCGGGGCACCATGCCCATCTCGGTGGGCCGCACCAGGTTCCAGTCGTCGAACAGCGTCGACAGATCGCTTTCCGGGACGAAGTAACTGGTGCCGCCTGCCTGGAAGGAGGAGGACAACGGTATCCGGCCACCGACGTGATTGAGCGGCATGAAGTTGACGTTGAAAATCGGTACGTCCGCGAATTCGGGGTAAAGCTCGTTCGTCCACAGTTTGGCGACCATACGCTCGGTGTACATGGCGCCCTTGGGTAATCCGGTGCTGCCCGAGGTGTACATGATCATTGCCAGTCGTTCGTCGGTCTCGCCGGTGTAGATGGGCTCCGGCGGCAACGCACGACCACGCTCAACCAAGCCGTCGAACGTCTCGATGCGCACCGTCATGCCGGCCTCGGTCAACTTCGTCCGTGCGCGCTCCAGGTTCTCCCGCTGATCGTCGATCTCCGGCTGGTAATCGAAGACCACAAGCCGGCGCAGGGAGGTGGCCGAGGTGGCCCCCAGCACCGCGTCGACGGCGAGGTCGAGAAATCCGGCCCCGGTGGCCAGTACCTGCGGCTCGACCTCGGCGATGATCGGCTGCAGTCGCGAGGCCGTCGCGTTGTGTTGGAGCGGGACGGCGACCAGGCCCAGGTACCCGGTGACCAGGTCCAACGTCAGATACTCCGGGCTCGCGAAACCCAGCGTGGCGACAACGTCACCGGGGGCCACCGGAATGCTCTCGTCGCGTCGCCAGGCCGCGGCGACGGCACGGACGTTGTCCCACAGCTGCCGATAGCTGAGAGTGTCGAAGCGGTACAGCAGACGGGAACTCGTGCGGCCCGTCGCGGCGTCGGTGACCAGCTCGCGCGCCCGCCAGCCCAGCGCCGGCCGGTCCGCGTAGCCATCGGCGAACATCTGCAGGATCTGTGGGAGGCGAAGGCCGGGTTCGCGCGCCGCGGCCTGCAGCGCGGAGTCGGGCTTGGCGTCGCGGTATTGGTCGTCGGTGGCTTCCAGGCGATGGATTCGATCGGCGACTCGCGTTCGTGGGCCGACCGCGGCCGCAGCAAAAGTGTCGTTCGCGGATTTCGCTGCTGCAGTCACGCCCACACCTCTCGTTCGGATGACTCTTAAGCGCAAACTCTCCGCCGGTTGCGAGTCTTCCACCGATCGGTGTGACCATGGCCACTGGCTTGCCACTGGACCAAGCTGTGCGGCCGCTCAGTTCTGCGGAGTAGCGGCGCGACCGGAAGCGCTAGGCGACGACCTGGATGGGGTCGCCCACATTGACGTTGTTGAAGTACCACGCGGCGTTATCCGGGCTCAGGTTGATGCAACCGTGACTGACGTTGGAATGTCCCTGCGAATCGACCGACCAGGGGGCGGAGTGGACGTAAACACCGCTCCAGGTCACCCGGACCGCATACTGAGCGGTGATTTTGTACCCCTCGGGCGAACTCAACGGGATTCCGATCGTCCGCGAATCCATCACCACGCTGCGCTGCTTCTCCAGTGCGGTGAAGTTTCCCACCGGCGTCGGACGGCTGGGCTTGCCCATCGAGGCCGGCATGGTGCGCAGGATCTCCCCGTTGCGGCTGACCGTGAAGGTGTGCCCGGAGATGCTGGCGACACCGAGGAATGCGTCACCGGTGTCGAAACCGGTCGTCAGCTCCTGCACACCCACCGAGACATGGCTGTGTGAAGGCCAGTACTGGTCCGGAACCCATTGCACCACATTGTTCTCGGGCCACTCGAAGTGCCCGGAGATGTTGCCGGGAGAACTCACGTGGATGGACCGCTCGACGGCGGTGCGATCGAACACCGGAGCGGTGAATTTCACGACTACCGGGTGCGCAATTCCCACCGTCGCACCGTCGGCTGGCAAAATCGACGCAATCGCGGGCGCCGGCTGGGGGACCGGGACCGCGGCGGCTGCGCGTGCCCCCGATGCCACGGTGCCTAGTGCCGTGATCGCGACCATAACAAATAGATAACGAACCCCACGGCCCATGGCGTCCACCCTCCGAGACGGTGCGATCAACACGACCATATTCTACTGGTTGTTTGGCTGGTGCCGCTTTTAGCAAACTCTCGATCGATCCCCGACGCTTCGTGGTGTGACACGGTGATGAGCCGGTCTGGGTTCAATTCCGTGCGGTGGTACCGCGCCCGTGCCGATCGTGGGGTCGGGCGCGGCTTCCGGGCGCGCCTGGCCGAGTCGGCAGCCAAAGTCGTTGGGCCGGGCCAGGAGTTGATATCGGCGGCGGTGACCGGAAGAGCCGGGAAGAACCGGGGACGAACGAGTTATGGCCCCCAACGACCCTGGAGCGGGTAGGTAGTTGTGTCAAGGGTTGCGTCAATGGTGGTGTGAACGGTTCCGTGAAAGCGGCAGCGGGAGTGCGGTCTTCGCCGCCGGCCGGCGGGCTGCCGCTGGGGCGCACGCGCAGGACTGGCTGGTGGGCCAGGCACGGGTTAACCTCAGCAAAAATCAGTGCCCGGCGGCCGAGGAGGTCCGGTTGCTTTTTCGTCAGCTGGAGTATTTCGTCGCGGTCGCTCAGGAACGCCACTTCGCCCGGGCCGCCGAGAAGTGCTACGTGTCCCAGCCGGCGCTGTCCGCGTCGATCGCCAAACTGGAGCGCGAGCTGAACGTCACGTTGATCAACCGGGGACATAGCTTCGAAGGCCTGACGCCCGAGGGCGAACGACTGGTCGTGTGGGCCAAGCGGATTCTGGCCGAGCATGACGCGTTCAAGGCCGAGGTGGATGCGGTGCGGTCCGGGATCACCGGAACGCTTCGGCTCGGGACCGTGCCCACCGCCTCTACGACCGCGTCGCTGGTGCTTTCCGCCTTCTGTTCGGCACATCCGTTAGCGAAGGTGCAGATCCATTCACGACTGGCCGCCACCGAACTGTACCGGCGTTTGCGTGAATTCGAACTCGACGCCGCGATCGTGCACGCCGCACACGACGACGCCAACGACGTGGACCTGGTCCCGCTGTATGCCGAACATTACGTGCTGCTGTCGTCGGCGGACATGGTTCCCTCCGGGGTGTCGGCCCTGTCGTGGCGGGATGCCGCACAGTTACCGTTGGCATTGCTCACCGCCGATATGCACGACCGCCAGATCATCGACGAGACGTTCGCCGGCCACGGCATCACCGTCGCACCGCAAGTCGAGACCGACTCCGTGGCTTCGTTGCTGGCTCAGGTGGCCAGCGGTAACTGGGCGTGCATCGTGCCGCACACCTGGCTGTGGACGTCACCGCTGGGCGGTGAGATACGCGCTGTCGAAATGATCGACCCGGTGGTGACCGCCGAGATTGCGCTGGCCACCAATGCCAGCGGTCCGGGATCACCGGTCGCGCGGGCACTCATCGCCGCGGCACATCAGCTTTCGCTGAACGAGTTCTTCGACACCCAGCTGCTGGGCGTCACCCGGCGGCGCTGACCCGGCTGGCGGCGCTGGTCGGATTGAGGCTGCCCAGGTGGCCGCTCTCCACCCCCGCGGCCGGGTCGAGTGCACAGTCGATGACCGACGGTCCGTTCGAGGCCAGCGACTCCGTCAGCGCGGCCCGCAACTCCTCCGGCGTGGTGACGTGATATCCCTTGCCTCCGAACGCTTCTGCGATCAGCTCGTGACGTGCAGCGGCGTTGAGCACGGTCGGCGCTGGACGATCCCCGGTGGGCTTCTCGTCGCCGCGGTAGACGCCGCCGTTGTTGAGGATCACCACGGTTACCGGCAGCCGATAGCGGCAGATTGTCTCGACTTCCATGCCGCTGAAGCCGAAGGCGCTGTCGCCCTCGATCGCGACGACCGGCTGGCCCGTTTCGACCGCCGCGGCAATCGCATACCCCATGCCGATGCCCATCACGCCCCACGTCCCCGTGTCGAGGCGGTGTCGGGGCAACTCCATGTCTATCACGTTGCGCGCCAAGTCAAGTGCGTTGGCCCCCTCGTTGACCAGGTAGACGTTCGGATTCGCTTGCAACACCGAACGGATCGCACCCAAGGCGTTGTAAAAGCGCATCGGATAAGGGTTTTCGGCAAGGCGGTCCCGCATCTTGGCGTCGTTGGACGCTCGGCGGCTGGCCAGCTCGTCGATCCATTCCCGCGGCACGTCGACGGGACGGGCGGCCAAGCCGTCGCGCAGCGCCGAAACCACCGACGCGATATCACCGGCCAATGGTGCCGCGATGGGTTGGTTGCTGTCGAACTCCGATGCGGCGATGTCGACCTGCAGGAACTTGGCATCGGCAGACCACTGCGGCGATTCCCCGTGCCCGAGGAGCCAATTCAGTCGCGCACCGACCAGCAGCACCGCGTCCGCGCGGGCGATGGCCAGCGAGCGGGCGGCCGCGACGGACTGCGGGTGCGAATCCGGCAGCAGCCCCTTGGCCATCGACATCGGCAGAAACGGAATTCCACTGGCCTGCACGAACTCCCGAATGTCGTGGTCGGCGCGGGCGTATGCGGCACCCTTACCGAGCACGATAAGCGGCCGGCGCGCCTGTCCAAGCATCTGGAGCGCACGATCGATCGCCTCGGGCGCCGGCAGCTGCCGGGGCGCGGGGTCGACGACCCGCCATACGCTGTGGGCCGCTGCCGCCACATCCATCGCCTGGCCCAGTACCGCGCCCGGAATGTCGAGATACACCCCGCCCGGTCGGCCGGAGACCGCGGTGCGGATCGCGCGGGCCACGGCGCGCCCAATGTCCTCGACCCGGTCGACCCGCAAGGCCGCCTTCGCGAACGGCCGGGCGGCATTGAGCTGGTCGAGTTCTTGGTAATCGCCGCGCTGCAAATCGACCAACGCTCGATTGCTCGAACCCGAGATCTGGATCATCGGGAAGCAGTTCGTGGTCGCGTTCGCCAGCGCGGGCAGACCGTTGAGGAAGCCGGGGCCGGAGGTCGTCAAGCAGACTCCGGGCCGGCCGGTGAGAAATCCGGCCGCGGCGGCGGCATTACCGGCGGACGTCTCCTGCCGGAAGCCGATATAGCGCATCCCGGCCGCCTGCGCGACGCGCGCGAGGTCGGTGATCGGGATGCCGACGATGCCGTAGATGGTGTGAATGTCGTTGGTTTGTAGGGCGTCGACGACGATGTGAAAGCCGTCGGTCAGGCCGGCGCTGGTGGTCATGTCCCGCTCCTCCTCGGCGATGCCCGCTGGTCACCACGCGCCGCTCGGTGGCATGGCGTAGGTTCGATAGCTGGTTCAATAGCTGCCGATTATCAATCGTCAGATGAACAGTATTGGACGCAGCGGATGGTTTGCCGGCATCGTTGCAGTCAGGTTGCAATCGGGTGTTGTCACCGGGATGAGGAGGCGGAAGGATCACGGCGATGTTTGACTCGATGACCCAGCTCTCAGCAGCGGAATTGGCCGGCGAGGCGCCAAGCGTGGCCGACTTGGTCGCCGCCGTGGCCGGTCGCTCCACAGAACTGACCGCACTCGTTGTCACTTCCGAGCGCATCTCGGTGAGCTACGGCGCGCTGACCAGGCTGGTCGACGACCTGGCGAAACAGCTGACAGCCGCCGGTCTGCAGCCCGGGGACCGGGTGGCGCTGCGGTGCGCAAGCAACGCCGAATTCGTCGTCGGCCTGCTGGCCGCCTCGCGCGCGGAACTGATCGCGGTTCCGTTGGACCCGGCCTTGCCGGTCGCTGATCAACGGGCCCGGACCGAGGTTGCGGGGGCGAGCGTGGTGCTCGTTGACGGCGGGCGCCCGAGCGAGGACGAAGAGGCCGGGGTGGTTTGGTGGCCCTGCACCGTGACGGTGGACCGCGACGGCGCCGCGTCGGTGCAGCTGGACGCCGCAACGCCGCCGAGCCGCGCGGTGTCCAGGCCCGAGGGGCTCCGCCACGACGACGCGATGATCATGTTCACCGGGGGCACCACCGGCACCCCGAAAATGGTGCCCTGGACGCACACGAACATCGCCAGCTCGGTCCGGGCCATCGTCGCCGCCTATCAGCTGGGCCCGCAGGACGCGACGGTTGCGGTGATGCCCCTTTACCACGGCCACGGCCTGGTGGCCGCGCTGCTGTCGACGCTGGCATCCGGCGGCAGGCTGGCGTTGCCCGCGCGCGGAAAGTTCTCGGCGCACACCTTCTGGGACGACATCGACGCCGTCAAGGCCACCTGGTACACCGCCGTCCCCACCATTCACCAGATCCTGTTGGAGCGGGCCAAGAGCGAACACAGCGGCCCCGAACACGCGTCGTTGCGCTTCATCCGCAGCTGCAGCGCGCCGCTGACCCCGGAAACGGCCCGCGCGTTGCAGGACACGTTCGGCGCGACGGTGGTGTGCGCGTTCGGAATGACCGAGGGCACCCACCAGGTTACCACCACCGGACTCGATCAAATCGAAAACCCTGCCGAGACAACAGGTCTCGTCGGAAAGTCGACCAGCCCTGAGATTCGCATTGTCAATCCGGACGGGCAGCCACTGGCTGCCGAAACCACCGGTGAAGTGTGGCTGCGCGGCCCGACCGTGGTGCGCGGCTACCTGGGTGACCCGGCGATCACCGCCGCCAACTTCACCGACGGCTGGCTGCGCACCGGCGATCTCGGCTCCCTGTCGGCCGCGGGAGACCTGCGGATCCGCGGGCGCATCAAGGAACTCATCAACCGCGGCGGGGAGAAGATTTCACCGGAGCGCGTGGAGGGCGTGTTGGCGAGCCATCCCGATGTGCTGGAAGTCGCCGTGTTCGGGCGGCCGGACAAGATGTACGGCGAAGCGGTGGCCGCGGCGATCGTCGCTCGGGATTCGACGTCGCTGGACCCCGAGCAACTGACCGAGTTCTGCCGCGAACGACTAGCGCCCTACGAGGTGCCCGCAACGTTCGTGCAGACCAGCGCGCTGCCCCACACCGCGAAGGGATCGCTGGACCGGCGCGCGGTGAGCGAGCAGTTCGCCCGCTAATACCGCTCGCGAGACATGCTGCACGGCAAGCGATTACGGCGCCGACGAGGTCACATTGCCCCACGCGGCCCGGGCGCCGGAATCGCCGATGCGGTAGGTCTGCACCAGGGTAGCCACCGCCGCCGCCACCACCAGCACGCCGACCAGGATGTGCAGCGGCACTTTCACGGTGTCGCCGCGCTCCTGGCGAACATGGATCACCGCCAATACCGCCACGGTGGCGGCCAACGCGGCGACGATGTAGACCAGCGTTTCGCCAAGCTGCTCATGCCGGGTCAGGATCGGGGCGGTGCCCACCCGCGCGGCCAACCAAGCGCCTGAGTTCTCGGTCAGCGGGGTCAGGACCAGGGTGCCGATTGCCAGCGCCACCACCACCCAGATCAGCCGGCGGCGTACCGTCGGCCACAACGCGCACAGGATCGCCAGGACCGCTGTCAGCGGACCCAACACTACGACGAAATGATTCAGCAGGATATGTGCAGGCAGTCCGTTGAACGTCGACATGATCGAATTCGCCGATCCCAATCTAGCTGGTTCGCAGGTGCTTTCAAACAACCTCAAACACTAGCCTTCATCTTGGCCGCCGCGGACTCGGGCATCGGCTCGTAACGGACGAACGATCGGGTAAACGATGCGGCCCCATGCGCGAGTGAGCGCAGATCGACCGCGTACCGCGTCAGCTCGACCTGAGGCACCTCCGCCCGCACCACCGTGCGGTCCTGGCCCGCCGTGTCGGTGCCCAGCACGCGGCCGCGACGGCCGGACAGATCACCCATCACCGCGCCCACGAAATCGTCGGGCACCAGCACCGAAATCTCGTCGATCGGCTCGAGCAGGGTGACCTTGGTTGCGGCCGCGGCCTCACGCAACGCCAGGGCACCGGCCATCTGAAACGCGAAGTCCGACGAGTCCACACTGTGAGCCTTGCCGTCCAGCAGGGTGACCCGGATATCGACCACGGGATAGCCGGCGTGCACGCCCTTCTCCATCTGCGCTCGGACGCCCTTCTCCACGCTCGGAATGAATTGACGCGGTACCGCGCCGCCGACCACCTTGTCGACGAACTCGAACCCGGTGCCCTCGGGTAGCGGCTCGACCTCGATGTCACACACCGCGTACTGGCCGTGCCCGCCCGACTGCTTGACGTGGCGGCCGTGGCCTTTGGCCTTGCCGCCGAACGTCTCCCGCAGCGGGACGCGTAATTCGACGGTGTCCACGGTCACGCCGTACCGGTTGGCCAGTGCATCCAGGACCACGCCGGCGTGGGCCTCACCCATGCACCACAGCACGATCTGGTGTGTTTCCTGATTCTGCTCGATTCGCAGCGTCGGGTCCTCGGCGGCCAGCCGGGCCAACCCGACCGAGAGCTTGTCTTCATCGGTCTTGGCATGCGCCGCAATGGCAATCGGCAACAACGGCTCCGGCATGGCCCACGGCTTGAGCACCAGCGGTTCGGCCTTGTCCGAGAGTGTGTCGCCGGTCTCGGCGCGGCTCAGCTTGCCGATGGCGCAGATGTCGCCGGCGACGACTTCCGGTGCGGGCCGTTGCTGTTTGCCCAGCGGGAACGACAACACCCCGATCCGCTCGTCCTCGTCGTGATCGGGATGAGTGTTGGCGCTCCCCGGGGTCCGGTCGCCGAAGAAGGACGAAAAATGGCCCGACACATGCACCGTCGTGTCGGGCCTGATGGTCCCGGAGAACACCCGGACCAGGCTCACCCTGCCGACGTAGGGGTCCGACGTCGTCTTCACCACCTCCGCCAGCAGGGGTGCTTCGGCATCGCAGGCCAGCTCCGCGTGCGGGGCGCCGTGCGGGGTGAACACCTCCGGGAGTGGGTGTTCCATCGGCGACGGGAAACCGCGGGTGGCGACCTCGAGCAATTCCAGGGTGCCGACACCGGTGCCACTGCACACCGGGATCACCGGGAAGAACGATCCGCGGGCCACGGCCCGCTCCAGATCTTCGATCAGCACCGATTCGTCGATCGACTCGCCGCCGAGATACCGCTCCATCAGCGATTCGTCCTCGGATTCTTCGATGATCCCCTCGATCAGCGCGCCGCGGGCCTGCGCGATCCGGTCGGCATCGGCGGCATCGGGCGGCTCGACGGTGCGCTGGCCGTCGGAATACCGGTAGCGCTGCTGCGATAGCAGGCCGATCAGCCCGGTGCAGTTGTTTTCAGAGCTCGGCAGGTAGAGCGGTAAAACCTTGTCGCCGAACGCGTCCTGCGCGGCTTCCAGAGCTTGCAGATAGTCCGCCCGGGCGTGGTCGAGCTTGGTGATCACCACAGCGCGGGGCATCCCGACCTGGCTGCATTCCTGCCACAGCGACTTGGTCGGTTCGTCAATACCGTCGCAGCCCTCGTTGGCCGCGATCACGAATAGCGCGCAGTCCGCCGCGCGCAGACCGGCCCGCAGCTCGCCGACGAAGTCGGCATACCCGGGCGTGTCGATCAGATTGACCTTGATGCCACCGTGCGCCAGCGAGGCGATTGCGACACCCACCGACCGCTGCTGGCGGATTTCGGCGTCGTCGTAGTCGCAGATGGTGCTGCCGTCGGTGACCGAGCCCGGTCTGGTCAGCACCCCGGCGGCCACCAGCAGGGTTTCCACCAGCGTTGTCTTGCCGCCGCCGGAGGGGCCCACCAGGACGATGTTGCGGACATCGCCGGGGCGGTTCGCGGTGGGGGCGACTCCGACGCCCTGGGAAGTGTTTGCCTTGTCCGCCATGACCTTCCTCCACGTTCATTTGGCCGACCGATGTGTCTTGGCTCACAGCATGTACAGGCAACCTTTCTCCCACCGGCCGCCCAACACAAGGCCGCAACCGCGGCGCCGGTGGTTGCCGGTCAGGCGTGCCAGCTGGACCAACGGTGCACGGTGATCGCGACGACCGGCCCGTTCAGCGAAACCTCTTGGTACTGAGGGTATTTCGCGCGAAGCAGTCGATACCCGGTCTGCATCGGGTCGCCCGAGTGATGAATGGCCGCCACACCGTCGACCCGCACCCACCACAGCTGTGTCCAGTCGTCGGCGTAGTGGTCGACCAGCAGGCTGACCCGAGCGTTGCTCGCGATGTTCGCCAGTCGACGTAGCTGCAGCGTGCTTTTCGGCTTTGCGTCGATGGCGGTGTACACCACCTCGCGCCCCGCGCCGGCGTCGTCGGCCAGCGCGAACACGATCGGCACCAGGTGCGGTCTGCCGTCCGGCGTGCTGCTGGCCAGCCGGGCCACCGGGGCCCGGGTGAAGCTGGCTTTGGGGTGGAATTCGCCCACCGTGCCAGCTTAGGGGCGCAATAGTGGGCCGCCATTTTGTAGGGCCGGAACCGGCTAGCTGCATTACGGTGAGGTACACAACGCTGTGCGGCCCAGATATCAAGGCTGGGCCGCTTATGATTCGGACCCCGATTCAGGGAGGTACGGGATGGGCAAATGGCACCACCGCTCGGTCTGGTGGTCACGGTTGGCCGGTTTGCTGGCTGTGCTCGGACTGGGCCTGGGCCTGTCCCTGAGCCTGACCGGGGTTCCGGCCGCCGCCGCGCCGCCGCACCTGGCACTGGACCGCTACGCGGACAGGCCGATGTTCCCGCTCGACCCCGCCGCGATCGCCGCCCAGGTAGGACCGCAGCTCGTCAACATCAACACCAGATTCGGCTACAACAGTGCGGTCGGGGCCGGAACCGGCATCGTCATCGATCCGGGCGGTGTCGTGTTGACCAACAATCACGTGATCTCGGCCGCCACCGACATCAGCGCGTTCGACGTCGGCAACGGCCAGACCTACGCCGTTGACGTGATCGGCTACTCACGCAGCGCCGACATAGCGGTGCTGCAGCTACGCGGGGCCGGTGGTCTGCCCGCCGCCACGATCGGGGGCGGGGTGGCCATCGGCGAGCCGGTCGTCGCCCTCGGCAACACACACGGCCAGGGCGGCGCGCCCAGCGTCATACCCGGCCGCGTCGTCGCCCTCAACCAGACCGTATCGGCCAACGACACCCTCACCGGCGCCGACGAGACGCTGGGCGGATTGATTCAAGCCGACACCGCGATCAAGCCCGGCGACTCCGGAGGGCCACTGGTCAACATGGCCGGACAGGTGGTCGGGGTGGACACGGCCGCGACCGACAGCTACAAGATGTCCGGTGGTCAGGGCTTCGCCATTCCCATCGGCCGCGCGATGGGCGTCGCCAACCAGATCCGCTCCGGCGCCGCCTCCAACACCGTGCACATCGGCCCCACCGCGTTCCTCGGCCTCGGCGTGGCCGAGAACGGCGGCAACGGGGCGCGGGTGCAGCGCGTGGTCGACGGTGGTCCCGCCGCGGGCAGCGGAATCGGGCCGGGGGACGTCGTCACCGGGGTCGACAATGTAGCGATCAATGGCCCCACCGCAATGACCGACGTGATGGTCCCGCATCACCCCGGTGACGTCATCACGCTGCGCTGGCAATCGGCGCAAGGCGGCGAGCGCAGTGCCCCCGTGACACTGGGCGACGGGCCGCCGGCCTGATCGGCGCCGACGCGGTCTGCCTGGCCGGCGGTCAATTCGGTTGCCGCCGGGGCGGATTAGCGGCGTGATTCCCTGCTGCCCGGCTCGGGTACACGTGGCATCGTGGAATTGATGAACGACGCAACCCCTGACCACGGAGCCGTTGAACACGATCCCGCGGAGGGCAGTCACGTCGAAGGCGGTGTGGTCGAGCACCCCAACGCGGAGGATTTCGAGAACGCCGCCGCGCTGCCCGCGGACCCGACCTGGTTCAAACACGCCGTCTTCTATGAGGTGCTGGTGCGGGCGTTCCTGGACGGCAACGCCGACGGATCCGGTGACCTGCGCGGGCTGCTGCAACGACTCGACTACCTGCAGTGGCTCGGCATCGACTGCATCTGGCTGCCACCCTTCTACGACTCGCCGCTGCGCGACGGCGGATACGACATCCGGGATTTCTACAAGGTGCTGCCCGAGTTCGGCACCGTGGAAGATTTCGTCGCGCTCCTCGACGCCGCCCACGAACGAGGAATCCGCGTCATCACCGACCTGGTGATGAATCACACCTCGGAGTCGCATCCGTGGTTTCAGGAGTCCCGCCACGACCCCGATGGGCCCTACGGCGACTTTTACGTGTGGAGCGACACCAGCGAGAAATACAGCGACGCCCGCATCATCTTCATCGACACCGAGGAGTCGAACTGGACCTTCGACTCGGTGCGCAAGCAGTTCTACTGGCACCGCTTCTTCTCGCATCAGCCGGACCTGAACTACGACAATCCCGCCGTGCAGGAGGCGATGATCGACGTCCTGCGGTTCTGGCTGGACCTCGGGATCGACGGGTTCCGACTGGACGCGGTGCCCTACCTGTTCGAGCGTGAGGGCACCAACTGCGAGAACCTGCCCGAGACGCACGCCTTCCTCAAGCGGGTCCGCAAGGTGGTCGACGACGAGTACCCGGGCCGGGTGCTGCTGGCCGAGGCCAACCAGTGGCCCGCCGACGTCGTCGAGTATTTCGGCGAGCCCAGCACTGGCGGCGACGAATGCCACATGGCGTTTCACTTCCCGCTGATGCCGCGCATCTTCATGGCCGTCCGGCGCGAGTCGCGCTTTCCGATCTCGGAGATCCTGGCGCAGACCCCGGAAATCCCGGAGATGGCGCAGTGGGGCATCTTCCTGCGTAACCACGACGAGCTGACGCTGGAAATGGTCACCGACGAAGAGCGCGACTACATGTACGCCGAGTACGCCAAGGACCCGCGGATGAAGGCCAACGTCGGCATCCGCCGTCGGCTGGCCCCGCTGCTCGACAACGACCGCAACCAGATCGAGCTGTTCACCGCGTTGCTCCTGTCGCTACCCGGCTCGCCGGTGCTGTACTACGGCGACGAGATCGGGATGGGCGACGTCATCTGGCTCGGTGACCGCGACGGAGTACGCACCCCGATGCAATGGACACCGGACCGCAACGCGGGCTTCTCCAAGGCCAATCCCGGTCGGCTGTATCTGCCGCCGAGCCAGGACTCGGTGTACGGATACCAAGCCGTCAACGTCGAAGCGCAGCGGGACACCTCGACGTCGCTGCTCAATTTCACCCGGGTAATGCTGTCGGTGCGCCGCCGACACGAGGCGTTCGCCATCGGTTCGTTCGAGGAACTCGGCGGGTCGAATCCGTCGGTGTTGGCGTTCCTGCGGGAAGCGCCGGGCGGCGGCGACATCGTGCTGTGCGTCAACAATCTGTCCCGATTCCCGCAGCCGATCGAGTTGAGCCTGCAGCATTGGAGCGGCTACACACCGATCGAGCTCACCGGGCAAGTGGAGTTTCCGCGGATCGGACACCTGCCCTATCTGCTGACACTGCCGGGACATGGCTTCTATTGGTTCCAGCTGTGCGCGTCGGAGGAGAATGCATGACGACCCGCGCCCACGACGATGCAAAGCGAAGCGATGAGGAGGGGTGGCGCAGATGACCCAGTCAGCCAAGCTGCCGTGGATCGATTGGCTGCCGCAGCAGCGTTGGTACGCCGGGCGTAACCGCGAGCTGGTCGGCGCCGAACCCGCGCTCGTTGTTCCGCTGCACGACAACCTGGAGCTCGTCCTGGTCGAGGCCGATTACGTCAGCGGTCCATCCGAGCGCTATCAGGTCCTGGTCGGATGGGACGCGGAGCCGGTCACCGAGTACAACACGGTCGCCACCATCGGCGCCGCCGACGATCGGACCGGCTACGACGCGCTCTACGGCATCGATGGCCCGCGATTCTTGCTGTCGCTGATCGACGAGTCGGCCGACCGCGCGGCCGCCGACACGCGCGTGATGTTCCGCAAGGAGCCGGACGTCGCGCTGCCGCTGGACGCGGAGCCGCGCGTCGCCGACGCTGAGCAGTCGAACACCAGCGTGATCTTCGATCGATCGGCCATCTTCAAGGTGTTCCGTCGGGTCAGCAGCGGGATCAACCCCGACATCGAGTTGAACCGGGTCCTCGGGCGCGCCGGCAACCCGAACGTGGCCCGACTGCTGGGCACCTACGAGATCGCCGGGGCCGACGGCTCCGAAGAGACTGCGTGGCCGTTGGGCATGGTCACCGAATTCGCGGCCACCGCCGCCGAAGGGTGGGCCATGGCCACGGCCAGCGTGCGCGACCTGTTCGCCGAGGGCGACCTGTACGCCCATGAGGTCGGCGGCGATTTCGCCGGCGAGTCCTATCGGCTCGGTGAGGCGGTCGCGTCGGTGCACGCGACTCTCGCCGAGGTCCTGGGCACGGCGAGAGTCGCGTTTCCGGTGGACACCATGCTGGCGCGGGTGGCCTCCGCCGTGTCGCAGGTTCCCGAGCTGGCCGAGCATGCCGCGACGATCGAGGAGCGTTTCCAGAAGTTGTCGGGCGAGACGATCACGGTCCAGCGGGTGCACGGAGACCTGCATTTGGGGCAGGTGCTGCGCACCCCGGAGAGCTGGTTGCTCATCGACTTCGAAGGCGAGCCCGGCCAGCCGCTGCAGGAGCGACGGGCACCCGATTCACCGCTGCGTGACGTGGCCGGTGTGTTGCGGTCGTTCGAGTACGCCGCGTACGGGCCGTTGGTCGACCACGAGGGGGACAAGCAGCTGGCGGCCCGCGCACGGGAATGGGTCGAGCGCAATCGAACCTCCTTCTGCGACGGCTACGCGGCCGCGGCGGAAACCGATCCCCGCGATTCGGCATTGCTGTTGGCCGCCTATGAGCTCGACAAGGCCGTCTACGAAGCCGGATACGAGGCGCGGCACCGGCCGAGTTGGCTGCCGATTCCGCTGCGGTCGATCACCCGGCTCATCGCGGTCGACTGAGTCGCTGCGTCCGCGGCGGGCAGGCCCCAACGTATGCGTCTGCTATGCGATCCCAGCACGGCTCAACGAGTTCTGCTTGCATGGTTGCCGTGGCGAATGAAATCTTCAACAGCGAAACTCGGCTGTCGTGGGTGTTGGGCGCGCTGGCGGGTGTGCTGGGTGCGATCTCCTTTCTTCATTCCGCCGGGTATTTGGTGACCTTCATGACGGGCAACGCCCAACGGGCTCCGCTCGGGTTCTTCCGCGGCGAGGTGTGGCCGTCCGTGGCTGCGATGCTGCTGATCCTGTGCTTCGTTGCCGGGGTGGTGGTCGCGTCGGCATGCCGGCGGCATTTCTGGGTGGCGCACCCGCACGGACCGACCGTGCTGACCACTTTCAGTCTGATCGCGGCCACCGTGCTCGACGTAGTCGATGAGGGATGGAGCGAAAGTGATGTCGATTTCCCGCCGATCGCGCTGATGGCCTTCGGCATCGGCGCATTGAACACATCCTTCGTCAAGAACGGCGAGGTGTCGGTGCCCTTGAGCTACGTGACCGGCACGCTAGTCAAGATGGGCCAGGGCATCGAACGTCACATCGCCGGTGGGCGGGCTGCCGACTGGCTGGGTTACCTACTGCTGTTCTCCAGCATCGTCCTGGGCGCCACGCTGGGCGGCTTCATCGGCTCGGTCGTCAACGGCACCGCGATGCTGGTGGCCGCCACCTCCGTGTGCGCTCTGACGACCGTCTACACCTACTTCCACCAGGACCGCCAAGACCAGCTGAGGAAAAAGGACGCCAACGAATAAAGAAGCATCGGCAGCAGCGCTTGACCGGTGCGCTGCTGCCGATGCTCGTTCTGCGTGTCAGGCCGCGGGCGCGGCGCCTGTATTCAGCACCTGCAGCATGTCCGGCTTCATCGCCATCAGCTGCTGGTTCCAGTACGGCCACGAGTGCGTCCCATTGGTCGGGAAGTTGAACACGCCGTTGCGTCCACCCGAGGCGATGTAGGTGTTCTGGAACTGTTGGTTGGTGCGCAACGTCAGGCCTTCGAGGAACTTCGCCGGCATGTTGTCGCCGCCGAGGTCGCTCGGGGTGCCGTTCCCGCAGTAGACCCAGACGCGGGTGTTGTTGGCGACCAGTCGCGGAATCTGCAGCATCGGGTCGTTGCGCTTCCAGGCGGGGTCGGTCGACGGACCCCACATGCTGTTGGCGCTGTAGCCACCGGAGTCGCTCATCGCCAGGCCGATCAGCGTCGGCCACCAGCCCTCGGACGGGTTGAGGAAACCGGACAGCGACGCGGCGTAGGGGAACTGCTGCGGGTAGTAGGCCGCCAGGATCAGCGCAGAGCCACCCGACATCGACAGGCCGACCGCGGCGTTGCCCAGCGGCGAAACCTGCTTGTTGGCCTGCAACCACAGCGGCATCTCCTGGGTCAGGAAGGTCTCCCATTTGTAGGTGTAGGTCTGGCCGTTGCTCGCCGAGGGTTGGTACCAGTTGCTGTAGAAGCTGGACTGGCCGCCCACGGGCATCACCACCGACAGCCCCGACTGGTAGAACTCCTCGAAGGCCGGGGTGTTGATGTCCCAGCCGTTGAAGTCATCCTGCGCCCGCAGACCGTCGAGCAAGTAGACGGCGTGCGGGCCGCCACCCTGGAATTGCACCTTGATGTTGCGACCCATCGACGGTGATGGAATCTGCAGGGTCTCCACTGGAAGACCCGGCTTGGAGAACGCCCCCGCAGTCGCCGAGCCGCCCACAACAGCGACCAGACCGGACAACAGGGCAGCGCCTACAACCGCGATAGCCAGCCGGCGCGGCATGGTTGACGCAGCGCCACGCAACTTCTCAACGAATGTCATAGCTCTTACCCATCCCAACTTTCATCTGCCGCGAGATGCGGTGGAATCTGTTCTCCCGGAGTCAAACACGGCGGGCGGGTTGGATTGGGTCGTCGTGGCCGGGGCGGTAGGTCGCGGTTGGCTAACGATTGAGAGTCAGCCAGCAATCGTCACAATCGGGTCACGATCGGCGCTCAAACCGTGCGGGGGATCTTGCGCCGCGACCGGGTATCCGCTACTGCCGGGTGCAGATGTCACGCGACCAGGCGACGCAAAAGCGTTGAAGCCGTGGCGATTCCGATCACCGCGGCCACCAGCAACACGACGATGTCGAGCGGATTCATCGGGGTGCCGATCAACAGCGCGCGCAGCGCATTGACCTCGTAGCTCAGCGGGTTGACGGTGTTCAGCGCGCGCAGCCAGGCGGGCATCACGTCGACCGGATACAGCGCGTTCGACGCGAAGAACAACGGCATCGTGATCGCCTGCCCGATACCCATCAGCCGGTCGCGATTGCGAACCAGCCCGGCCAGCGTCATCGACAGGCACGCAAAGAACGCCGCGCCGAGCATCACGATGACCATCGCCGCCAGGATGCGAAGCGGATTGACGGTGAGGCCGACACGCATCAGGTATGCCAGCGCCATGACGCCGACGACCTGGGCGACCGAGCGCACCCCGGCGGCGAACGCCTTCCCGGCGATCAGCGCCGACGCCGGCGCCGGCGTCACCATCAGTTTGGCCAGCACCCCGGCGTCGCGATCCCAGATGATCTGGATGCCATAGAAGATCGAGATGAACAATGCCGACTGGGCGATGATGCCCGGTGCCAGGAAGGCGAGGTACGACACCGGTCCGGTGTCGATGACGTGCAGCTTGCTGAAGGTGGTCCCGAAGATCGCCAGCCACAGCGCGGGTTGCACCATGCGGGTGATCAGCTCGGTTCGGTCGTGCTGCAGCTTCTGTAGCTCGACGATCGCGAACGCGCCGATGCGGCCGAACATGGCGATGACGCGTTGCCGTCCGCGCGGCGCACGCACCAGGGTGGCGGCCGGGATCGCGTAGCTTTGATCAACCGGCATGGCTGGCAGCCTTTCTGCTGGAACGGATTTGGCGAAATTCGGCCTGCTCCGGCGGTGCCGACGGGTCGCCGTGCAGGTCCGAGGATGCGTAGTGGCGGAACACGTCCTCGAGCGAGGCGGCCGGCGACACCTTCGACTTCAGGTCGGCCGGGGTGCCAACGGCGCGCAACACGCCGCGATGCATCAGCGCGACCCGATCGCACAAGGCGTCGGCTTCCTCCATGTAGTGCGTGGTCAGCAGCACGGTCATGCCGAACTGCGCCTGCATGCTCCGCACCTGATTCCAGACGCCGTCGCGCGCGATCGGATCTAATCCGACGGTCGGTTCGTCGAGCACCAGCAGCGACGGCCGATTGACCAGCGCCTGGGCCACTTCCAGCCGGCGCACCATGCCGCCGGAGTAGGTCCCCGCCGTCCGGTCGGCCACGTCGAGGAGCTCCATGGCCGCCAGCGCCCGCTCAACCCGGTCGGATCGCTCGATGCGCGCAACCCCGTATAGCCGGGCGAACCACGTCACATTCTGTCGGCCGGTCAACGCCGGCTCCACCGAAAGTTGTTGTGGGACATAGCCAATATTGCTTCGGATGTCGGTGGTCTGGCGCCGCGAGTCCAGGCCGAAGATGTGCAACTGGCCCTTCTGGATCGGCGTCAACGTGGTGAGCATCCGCACCAGGGTGGTCTTGCCGGCGCCGTTGGGACCGAGGAGGCCCATCGTCTCACCCGGTCGTACCTGCAGCGTCACGTCGTCCACGGCAGTGAACTGGCCGTAGCGAAAACCCAGGTGTCGGGCGTCGACCGCCATCGGTAATTTCGTCATCATCTCTCCTGCAGTCGGCGGGCCACCGTGTCGAGGACAGCCAACCCTGTTGTCAAAGCTTCGATTTGGTCATCGTCGAGCTCATCGAGCACCTGCGACAGCAACGCGCGCCGAGCGGCGCGCGATGCGTCGACGGCCTGCTGGGCGGGCCCGGCGAGTCGTAGTTGGCACGCACGACGGTCGGTCCCGTCGACGGTCCGGATCAGCGATCCGCCGGCCACCAGCATGGACACCATGGTCGACGTGGTGTTGGGAGCGAGTCCGAATTCGCTGGCCGCCGCGCGCACCGAGACGCCCGGTCGCCGCCCCACCAGCCAGAGTAGCTCCGATTGGGCTTCGGTAAACCGTGCCGAGCCGTTCGCCCAGGCGCCGCCGGTGCCCGCAGATCCGCGCAGTTGGCGGCCGAACCGGCCGACGACACCAAACAGGTCGGCACCCGGATTGGTGCGTGACGTCAGGGCGCACATAGATAACTCTGTTTACGAGCTCTCTATGTGCGCAGGCTGTGTAGAGCCTTTAGCTAGGCCCGGAATGCCGCTATGCCTGCAGCCGATGCAGCATGACGTTGGTCACGGCGCCGCGCTCGACGGCGGCCATCATGTAGGTGCAGGTCGGTTGGCGCCGCCGGTCCGTCGGCGATCCGGGATTGAGCAACCGCAGCCCCGTCTCGGTGGTGGTGTCCCACGGGATGTGGCTGTGCCCGAAGACCAGCACGTCGCTGTCCGGGTAGAGCCGCGACATCCGGGCTTCGCGCCCGCTGGCCGCGCCGGTTTCGTGGACGACGGTGAATCGGACCCCCGCGAGTGTGGCGTCCGCGCGCTCCGGTAGCCGCGCGCGCAGCTCAGGACCGTCGTTGTTGCCCCAGCAGGCGACCAGCCGCGCGGCCCGTGCCTCCAGTTCGTCGAGCAGCTCGAGGGCTATCCAGTCACCGGCATGAATGACGACGTCCGCCGCGGCGACTTCTTCCCAGACCCGGGCGGGCAAATCACGGGCCCGCTTGGGAACGTGGGTATCGGCAATCAACAGCAGCCTCACGAGTTCTATGCTTACCCGCGAACAGAGGAGAAAGCATGCGCACCTTCGAGTCAGTCACCGATCTTGCCGCCGCCGCGGGTGAAACCATCGGCACCAGCGACTGGGTGACGATCACGCAGGAAGACGTCAACCTGTTCGCCGACGCGACCGGGGATCACCAGTGGATCCACGTTGACCCCGAGCGCGCGGCCGCCGGCCCGTTCGGCAAGACCATCGCGCACGGCTTCATGACGCTGGCGCTGCTGCCCCGGCTGCAACACGAGATGTACACCGTCAAGGGCATTAAGCTGGCAATCAACTACGGGCTCAACAAGGTTCGGTTTCCCGCACCGGTGCCGGTGGGTTCCCGGGTGCGCGCCCAGAGCTCGCTGGTTGGCGTCGAGGACCTGGGCAACGGCACCGTGCAGGCAACGGTGTCGACCACGGTCGAGGTCGAAGGATCGCCGAAGCCGGCCTGCGTGGCCGAAAGCATCGTCCGCTACGTCTCCTGACCCTAGGAAAGCGCCCTTTCGCGCCGTTTCGCGCTCCCGAGAGCCGCGCCGTCAGAACTCGGCGATGGCGTGCTCGAGTCGTTCGGCCAGCCGGGCCTGCGCTTCGGCGCGCCGCGTCGGCAGGTGCGCCGAGGGGAAAGGCGTTGTCACGGGCTGATATTCGCGCAGCGTGCGGCGGGCGACCGTCATTTTGTGCAGCTCGGTGGCGCCGTCGGCGATACCCAGCGATTCGGCGGCCACCAACATTTTCACGAAGGGCATCTCGTCGGAGACCCCGAGCGCTCCGTGCAGGTGCAGCGCCCGCTGCGCGACGTCGTGTAATACCTGGGGCATCGCGACTTTCACGGCGGCGATATCGCGGCGCACCTTCTGGTAGTCGTGATGCTTGTCGATCAGCCATGCGGTGCGCAGCACCAGCAGCCGGAACTGCTCGATCTGGATCCAGCTGTCGGCGATCTTCTCCTGGGTCATCTGGAAGTCGGACAGCCGACCATGTCGGGTCTTGCGGGACACCGCCCGTTCACACATCATGTCAAAGGCGCTGCGCGCCAACGCGATTGTGCGCATGGCGTGATGGATGCGACCGCCGCCCAGTCGGGTTTGAGCGATCAGGAAGGCTTGGCCTTCACCGCCCAGCACATGATCGGCCGGCACCCGGACGTCGGTGTAGCGCACGTAGCCGTGGCTGGCGCGCTTGGAAGATTCCGCGCCGACGCCGACGTTGCGGATAATTTCGATGCCGGGCGTCTCGGCCGGGACGATGAACAGCGACATCTTTTCGTAGGTGCGGGCTTCGGGGTTGGTGACGGCCATGACGATGAAGAACGACGCGTGCTTGGCGTTGGTGGAGAACCACTTCTCCCCGTTGATGACCCAGTCCCCGGATGCTGAGCCGTCGCGGGTGGCTGCCGTGACGAAGGCCCCCGGGTCCGAACCGCCCTGCGGCTCGGTCATCGAATAGCACGAGGTGATCTCGCCGTCGAGCAGCGGCTGCAGGTAGCGGGCCTTCTGCTGCTCGGTGCCGAACATCGCCAAAATCTCGGCGTTGCCGGAGTCGGGCGCCTGGCAACCGAATACTGACGGGGCCCAGCGGGAACGTCCGAGGATCTCGTTCAGCAGCGCCAGCTTGACCTGCCCGAACCCTTGCCCACCGAGCTCGGGCCGCAGGTGCGCGGCCCACAACCCCTGGTCCTTCACCTGCTGCTGCAACGGGCGCAGGATGCCCATCATCTCGGCGTTCTGCTTGTCGTATGGATCAAGAGGGACCAGGTCGAGTGGTTCTAGCTCGTCGACCATGAACTTTTCGACCCAGTCCAGCTTCGCCTGGTATTCCGGGTCCGTTTCGAAATCCCACACCGTGGCCGACCAATCCCCAGTGCATCGTCGCACCGGCATCGTTGATGGAGTTCCCTCATCGTAATCGCGGGGCCACGCAACGCGGTCCGTCGGCAACTTTTTAGTGCAGCTTGGGCAGCACGTAGTCGCGGTAGAAGTTGATGGCGGCGATCGGGTCGCCCTGCGGGAAGTGCAGGAAGGGCACCGCGCCGCCGTCGAGCACCCATTGCACGGCCGTGACGTGCGTGCCCGGATCGGTGCCGACGGTCCAGTTGGCGAGCACCTTGTCGATGGGGTTGGCTTGGGCGGCGCGCTGAATCTCCACGGGATTGGGTTGGTCGACCGCGCCGGCGGTGAAGCGCCACAATTCCGCCGCGCGAGCGGCTTCGTCGGGCTCGCCGACGAAGGCGAATAGTTCGGCGCGCTTGCCCAGGGTCGACGGGTCGCGTCCGGCGGCGTGCGCGCCGTCGTTGAGTGCGCCCAGCAGCTTGAGGTTGGTGAGGTTGCGGGCCTGGGTGATCCATCCGTCGCCGTACTGTCCGGCCAGCCGCGCGCTTTTGGCGCCGGCCGCGGCCACGAAGATCGGCGGCGGCGTCGACGGCAGGTCATACAGTTTCACCGAATTGGTCTGAAAATACCGTCCCGCGAACGAGATTCGATCTCCGCTCCATAGCTGACGGATCAGGGAGATCGCCTCGACGAGTCGATCGTGGCGTTCGGCGTACTTGCCGTACATATTGGTGGCGGCCTGTTCGTTGAGTCGTTCGCCGGTGCCGAGCCCCAAAAACACCCGCCCTGGGTTCAGGATCGCCAATGACGCGAAAGCTTGCGCCACCGTTGTCGGGTGATAGCGGTAGGTCGGACAGGTGACGCCGGTGCCGAAGGAGATGTGGCTGGTGCTATTGCCCACCAGGGCGAGGGTCAGCCACGGGAACATGGAGTGGCCTTCGTTGTCCTGCCACGGTTGCAGGTGATCGGATGCCCAAACGTATTGGAACCCGGCCCGTTCGGCCGCTTGGGCTTGTTCCACTAGCTGATCGGTCCGAAATTGCTCGTGGGACAAGACAATTCCCACGCCTTTGGTGATCGGCGGCGGACTGGCCGGCGCACCGCGACGCTCGTCCACCCGGTCGCACCCGGCCGCCCCGCCGACACCCAGCAGGCCCGCGCCGGCCGCCAGTTGACCGAATGTCCGACGTGAGAGACGCGCCACGCAACCAAGGTACCCGCCGCCACCTGCGGCACGCCCGACGCGTTTTCGTGTTCATTCCAGGCGACAGCCGTTAGCCTGACGTCATGGCTGTCCGGGCACGTCCGGCGCGCAAAGCCGACCTGCGCGAGCTGTCGGCCACGCTGAGCCGGGCCTTCTTCGACGATCCGGTGATGATGTGGATCTTTCCCGACAGTAAAACGCGCGCCGGGCACCTGACCCGAATGTTCGCGGCGATGACGCGCCACCATCATCTGCCCCGCGGTGGCGTCGAGGTGGCCGGTCCCGGAACCGACACGAGTACCGGCCCCGGTCCTGGCGTGGGCGCGGCCGCCCTATGGGACCCGCCGAATCAGTGGCAGGAATCGCGCTGGGCGGAGTTCGCGATGATGCCGGCTTTTTTGCGGGTGTTCGGCCTGCGCTCCGGGACGGCGCGGACCATCCAGGAAACGATGAAGCGCAAACATCCCGAAGAGCCGCACTGGTATCTGGCCGCGATCGGCAGCGATCCGGCGGTGCGCGGCCAAGGCTACGGGCAGGCGTTGATGCGATCACGGCTGGACCGCTGCGACGCCGAGTACTGCCCGGCCTATCTGGAGTCGAGCAAGCCCGAGAATGTGCCTTATTACCAGCGTTTTGGCTTCAGGGTGATGGAGGAGATCCCGCTGCCGGGCGGTGGGCCCCCGCTGTGGGCGATGTGGCGGGACCCGCGCTAGCCGGTCAGGGCATGCTCTGCCACCCGGCGATCCCGACGGCGATCATGCGCAGCTGTTTGACGGCCAGCCGCCGGATATCCTCGATCGCCTCGGCGGTCTGGGTGTCCTCGATGGCTTCGGCGATGACGATCATCGCGTTGACGAACAGCGTCGCCAGCACGTTGAGGTCTTCGGTGCTC
Organism: Mycobacterium simiae; assembly: GCF_010727605.1. Lineage (NCBI taxonomy): Bacteria > Bacillati > Actinomycetota > Actinomycetes > Mycobacteriales > Mycobacteriaceae > Mycobacterium > Mycobacterium simiae. The sequence continues at coordinate 2,345,015 of NZ_AP022568.1, read as the reverse complement.
CACTCGTGCAGCCGCGGGAAGCGGGCCAGGTCGGTGGCCAGCTCGGAGGTGATCAGTCGGATCTCGGTGCGGATCGCGTAACGCAGCACGCTCAGCCCGCTGTTGCGTTCGCGGCCGATCAGCCGCCAGTGTTCTCGCCGGTCCGCGACGCTGGCGATCAGGATTTCGACGGACGATTCGATGACCCGGTTGGGGTCCAGTTTGCCGGCCCGCGCGTCGCGCAGTGTGTCGCGCAGGCTGCGAAACGACTCGTCGATCAGGACCAGGCCCAGGGCCTCCATCGACTCGAAGTGCCGGTAGAACGCCGCGGGCACGATCCCGACCTCGCGCGTGACTTCCCGCAGGCTCAGCGCCGAAAAGCTGCGGTCCTGCAGCAGCTTGAGCGCGGCGGCGATGATGGCCCGCCGGGTGGCTTCCTTGCGCTCTTCGCGTGACGGGCTTTCCCGGGTGCGTTCCCGACCAGACCGGTGTGACCGTGAGCTAGGAGTACGACCGTTCACTATGTGAAGCCTACCACAGAGCTGCAGAAACTCTTGACTAGCTGCACCATCTGGCCGCACGGTGTACATATGTTCACTCAAAGAAGTCAGACTTCGCGTCGGAGCTTCGCCAAGACTTTCCGGGACCGCATACTCGGTTCCGACCTGGTTGACTTGCTCACCGGCCCCCATGGTGTGGACCGCTACACCGAGCTGGTGGACCGAACCTGGACCCAGGGCGACGCCCGCGCCAAGGTCGTCGACGTGCGCCGCAGCACACCCCGCAGCGTCACACTCATCCTCACCCCCAACAAGAGCTTCACCGCGAAGCATGCCGTCAAGGCCGGCCAGTTTGTCAACGTCGCCGTCGAAATCGACGGCCGCTGGCACACCCGGTGCTACTCCCCGGCCAATGTCGAAGGCAGTGCGGACCTCGAGCTGACCATCGGCCGCCACGGGACGGGTTCGGAAGCCGGGCTGGTCTCCAACTACCTCTACGAGCAGGCCCGCCCCGGCATGGTGGTCGGTCTGGCCGGGGTGGGCGGCGACTTCGTGCTGCCCGATCTCGAGGACTCGGCAAGCCCGCGACGCATCCTCTTCGTCTCCGGCGGCAGCGGGATCACACCCGTCCTGGCGATGCTGCGCACCCTGGTCGCCCAGGGACACACCCGCAACGGCGGTGAGATCGCGTTCATCCACTACGCTCGCACGCCCGCGGAGGCCTGCTATCGCGACGAGTTGCACGCGATGCCCGGCGTACGGGTGCTGCACGGCTACACCCGCTCAGGCCGCGGCGACCTCAAGGGCCGCTTCGGGCCCCGACACCTGGCCGCCGCGATGGAATCGCCGGACGCCGTATTCGTCTGCGGTCCGAACACACTGATCGAGGCGGTGCGCGAACACTGCCAGAACGTGTACGCCGAGAGTTTCGTGCCACCGACCGTTTCCGCGCCATCGAATCCATCCGGCGGTCGAATTACCTTCGCGGACAGCGGAGTCGACGTCACCGACGACGGAAGATCGTTGCTGGAGCAGGCCGAATCGGCGGGCCTGACCCCGGAGAACGGATGCCGGATGGGCATCTGTCACACCTGCACACGCCGGAAGGTCTCCGGCACGGTGCGCAGCCTGACCACCGGCGCGGTCTCGACCGCACCCGACGAGGACATCCAGATCTGCGTGTCGGTACCCGTCGGCGACGTCGACCTATCCCTTTGAGACTCCAACCGACATGGGAGGAATTGCCATGCAAGACAACAAGATCACCTTGACCCCCGAGCAGGCCGACGCGTTGGGCCGGGAACTCGATGCCATCCGAGACCGGGTGATGGCCGACCTCGGCGAGGTTGATGCCGAATACATTCGCCGCGTCATCAAAACCCAGCGGGCCCTCGAAGTGGGAGGCCGCGCACTGCTATTCCTGCCGCCCGCCTGGCTGCTGGGCACGGCGATGCTGGGCGTGTCGAAAATTCTGGACAACATGGAAATCGGTCACAACATCATGCACGGCCAGTACGACTGGATGCGCGACCCCACCATCTGCGGCCGCGAATTCGAGTGGGACACGGCCTGCCCGGCCGACCAGTGGCGGCACTCGCACAACTACATGCACCACACCCACACCAATATCGTGGGCATGGACCGCGACATCGGTTACGGCATCCTGCGGATGAGCACGGACCAAAAATGGCACCCCTACTATCTGGGCAACCCGGTGTACGCCTTCCTATTGATGGTGCTGTTCCAATACGGCGTCGCGCTGCACGAACTGGAGAGTGAAAAGATTCGCTCCGGTGAGATCAGACTGCGGGACAAGCGTGACGTGCTGCGCGCAATCTGGAAGAAGACCCGGCGCCAGACCCTCAAGGACTACCTGGCGTTCCCGCTGTTGGCCGGACCGTTTGCGCCATTCGTGTTCACCGGCAACCTCACTGCCAACCTGATGCGCAACGTGTGGTCGTACATGATCATCTTCTGCGGGCACTTTCCCGACGGCACCCAGGAATTCACGGTCGAACAGACCCGGGATGAGACGCGGGGTCAGTGGTACTTCCGGCAGGTGCTGGGTTCGGCAAACCTGACCGGAGGCAAGATCTTTCACCTGCTCTCCGGCAACCTGTCACACCAGATCGAGCACCACCTGTTCCCGGACATGCCGGCGCGCCGCTACGCGGAGATCGCACCCGAGGTGCAGGAGATCTGCGAGCGCTACGGCATCCCGTACAACAGCGGCCCGCTGCTGCAGCAGTTCGGCACCGTGGTGCGCAAGATCGTGAAGCTGACCTTCCCCGACCGCGGGGCGTTGGTGTCGCTGCTGCCGAAGATCAAGACCGGCGCGTCTCCTGATCGGCAGCCCGTCGCGGCCTGAACCCACTCCCGGGTAGGGAACAATGGAGCCCGTGGAATGGACCGGTGCACGTTACGCGGACAAGCCGACGGTAGAAGCCTCGACGTGGATTGACGCCGATCCGGCCAGGGTCTGGAATCTGATCTCCGACATCAAACTCATGCCGACCTTCAGTAACGAGTTGCAGGCCGTGGAGTGGGCCGGCGGCGTCGACCGCCCGAAGCTCGGGGCGCGCTTCGTCGGACACAACCAGCACGACGCATTCGGCGAATGGAGCACCACCTCGCACATCGTGGCCTGCGAGCAGCGGAAGGAATTTGCTTGGGCGGTCGGCGATGTCGAGCACCCGTCGTCGATCTGGCGGTTCCGGCTGACGCCCCGGGACGGGGGCACCAGCCTGAACTATTGGATGCAGATGGGTCCGGGCCGTTCGGGCCTGTCCGTGGCGATCGACTCGATGCCGGACAAAGAGGAAAAGATCGTCTTCGTCCGCATGCGCGAGTTCGAAACCGCGATCGGCAAGACGTTAGCGGCGATTAAGAGGCTGGCCGAGCAAGGGGTGCGCTGATGCGTACCGCGACGACGGTCGAGTTCTCCGGTGGCAGCGAGAAAGTCGCCGAGGTTGTGACCCTGGCCGTCGAGGCCGAGAAGCTCGGCCTCGATGTGTGCTGGGTCGCCGAGGCGTGGGGTGCCGACGCACCCTCGGCGTTGGGCTACCTCGCCGCGCGCACCTCGACGATGCTGCTCGGCTCGGGCATCCTGCAGGTCGGCACGCGATCACCGGTGCTCGTCGCACAGACCGCGATGACGCTGTCCAATCTGTCGAACGGGCGTTTCTTGTTGGGCCTGGGTGCCTCGGGACCGCAGGTGATCGAGGGCCTACACGGGGTGTCGTTTCGGCGGCCGCTGGCCCGCACCGCCGAGACCGTCGACATCGTGCGGCAAGTGTTCGCGGGCGGCAAGATCTCGTATTCCGGCAAAGAGTTTCAGATTCCCCGCCCCGGCCAGGCCGTGCCGATGCGCGTGTCCAACGTTGCCCAGCACGCCATTCCGATCTATCTGGCGACATTGTCCCCGGCGATGCTGCGGCTGACCGGCGAGATCGCCGACGGATGGCTGGGCACCAGCTTCGTCCCGGAGGGCGCCGACGAAGCGTACTTCGCGCACCTCGATGCGGGACTGGCCGCGGCCGGACGCCCCCGCGCGGACCTCGACATCTGCCAGGGCGCCGAGGTCGCGTTCGCCGCCGACGAGGACGCGTTGCGTGGCATGGTCGCCGCCCGCAAGAAGGAGCTCGCGTTCAGTCTGGGGGGCATGGGCTCCTCCAGCACCAACTTCTACAACCAGGCCTACAGCCGGCAGGGCTGGGCCGATGTGGCGGCCGCGGTGCGCGAGCGGTGGCAGGGCGGTGACCGCGACGGCGCCGCCCAACTGGTAACCGACGACATGGTGCTCGGCACCACCCTGATCGGGACTGAAGAGATGGTCCGCGCCCGCCTCGCGGTGTGGCGCGAGGCGGGGGTCACCACCGTGCGGCTCTATCCCGCCGGCGACACGCTAGCGGCCAAGTTGGAGACGCTGGGCCGAGCCATCGAGATGGTCCGCGACAGCTAGCTCGGCCCGGTGGGCGCGTCGACGACCTTGACCAGCTTCACCTCCGGCCGCTGCGGTACTTCTTCGGACAAGAACCAGCGGAACGCCAGGTTGCCGCGCGGATAGCCCAGCGTCGTCAACGAATTCGGATGAGCAGTGATCTCGCCGGACAGCACAACGGTGACCGACCCGTCGCTGTTGGGCACCGCGCTGTGGTTGTTCAGCGACGACCGGGTGGCGGGGCTTTCCGGATCGCCGTAGGTGGCCATGAACTGGTTCCAGACCACCAGGTTCCAGAACCGGCACGGCGGCGGCCGATGCGTGATCACCAGCGCTTCGTCGTCGTCCAGCACGAAACTGCCGTAGGCGTAGCAGGCGTCGCGAGCCGACCAACCGAAGTTCGCGTCGGGCACTTGATAAGGATCGGCGAATTCGTTTGCGGCGCGCACGGTTTCGTGCCCCAGGCCGTGTTCGTCGTCGACCCGCGCGCCCACCGCCAACGGCACGATGGCGGACATCGTCCGCAACCAGGCCGCTACGGCACGCAGGCGCGCCGCGGTCTCCGCGTCGCCGTGCCGGATCGGTTCCGGCTCGTCGAGCGCCTCGATGTGCCACTCGACCGGGCGGCCGGTCAGCGGGTGTGCCTGATAGTCGCGGGTCATCAGTGTCGCCGCATCGGGCGTCGCGGGAAACTCGAAGGAGAAGTTGCCGTCGGCATCGATGTCCAGATCGGTGTCCCGCACAATGGCGACGACGCGGTCCGACCAGGCCCCTGGTGCTGGCTGGTTGTAGGCGGTCACCGAGAAGTAGACGCTGTCGCCCTTGTTGCCGCTGATGCGGTAGCGGCGTTTCGGATCGATCGGACAGACGAAGTAATACGCGTCGGTGTTGTCGCCGCCCCACCGGCGGTCGCGCCGGAACGGGGTGTTCACCGCCGCGAAGCGCGGTCGGCCCGGTTCGGGGAAGAGCTGGGTGTCGAAGGCCACGCCCAGCGTGGTGGCCAGCATGCGGTAACCGTCGGCGACGTGGCGGTCGTCGGTGACCGCACGCTCACCGTCGAGGAAGACGCGATCGAGATCCCCCAGGGTGGCCAGTAATTCCCGCCACGCGGCGGTTGATTCGTGCGTCATGTGCTGATTCCTTTCAGGAGTAACGTCGTGGTGCGGTCTATCCAGGTGGTCCCGTGTGCGGCGCCGAGTTGATCGGGTCGGGTGAGCAGGCTGACCAGCGTGATACCGGCGAGCGCCTCCGCCAATTCGTCGGCCGTCACCTCGGGGCGCACCGTACCGCGGGCCGCGGCGGCGTCGAGCCACGCGGCGAGCCCGCCGCCGATGATGCCGGTGAACCGCTCCAACAGCGCCGCGTGCAGGGTGGGGTCGGCTGCCATCTCGCCGATCAGCCCGGGCAATGCCGCACGGGCCGCCGGCGTCGTCAGGGATTTCGCTGTGCGACAGACCATCTCGCGCACATCGCCGGCCAGCGACCCGGTGTCGGGGACCTCGGTCGCAGCGCCGATCGGGAACACCGCCTCGTGGACCAGATGCGCCTTGCTGGGCCAGCGCCGATAGATGGCGGGCTTGCTGGTGCCGGCCCGCTCGGCGATGGCGGAAACCAGCAGCCCGGGATAGCCGGTCTCGGCGAGCAGCTCGACGGTGGCGCGCAGCACGGCGGCGTCGATACGTGGGTCACGGGGGCGGCCAAAATCCACAACCATTACGAAACTCACAGTAACATAAGTCGCCGTGACCAATGCCGCTCACTCAGTTCGTCTCGACGACCTCGCCCAGCCGCAGTTCAGCGCGCAGGGCCAACAAATTCTCAACATGATGGCCATGATGGCCGCCCAGTGCCCGCTGCGGGCCGACGCGCTGCACGCACAGGCCAGCGCTGACACCGGGTTGCACGACTTTGGGCCGGACGATTACCGGGAACGTCTCGAGGTATACCTGGCCGCGCTGCGCGAGATCGACGGCCTGCACGACGCGGGTCGGGTGAACTTCTACAACCAACTGCTACAGGTGCTCAAGAACCGGCTGCTGTTGGTCGACCTGCTCAAGCGGCACCCCGAGATCAACGGCATCGCACTGCACGCACCCGTGGTGATCGCCGGCCTGCCCCGCACCGGCACGACACATCTGCACAACCTGCTGGCGGCGCCGCCGACGTTTCGGACCATGCCGTACTGGGAGAGCGTCGAGCCGTTTCCGACGCCGAATGAGGTTGGTATCGAACCCGATCCGCGACGCACCCGAATGGATGTCGCGGTCAGCGTGCTGGACGCGGTGATGCCGCATTTCGCGCTGATGCATGAGATCACCACCGATCACGTGCACGAGGAGATCCAGCTGCTGGCCAACGACGTGTCGACGATGCTGCTGGAAACCCTGGCCGACGTGCCGCGCTGGCGTGACTACTACCAGTCCCACGACCAGACGCCGCACTACGAATATCTCGCCACGCAACTCAGGGCGATGCAGTACCTGCGTGGCGGACGGCGCTGGTTGCTCAAGTCGCCTCAACATCTCGAGCAGGTGCGGGTGCTGAACCGGGTGTTCCCGGACAGCATCGTCGTGTTCACTCACCGTGATCCGGTGCCCGTGGCCCTGTCGATGATCGCGATGATCACCTACTCCGCCCGCATGCACCGCACGCCGGTGCCGGTGCGGCAGATCGCCGCTTCCTGGATCGACCGGCTCGATCAGATGCTGACCGCGCTGGTCCGCGATCGCGACGCCATCGGCCCGGACCGCTCCATCGACATCCGTTTCGACGACTTCATGGCCGACGAAATCGGCGTCGCCCGGCGGGTTTACGCGCTGGCCGGCGAACCGTTCACCGACGAGACGGAAAAGGCGGCCACCGACTACCTGGCCAGCCACCGGCGTGGCCGGCTGGGCAGTGTGGAAACGTCGTTCGACATGTTCGGGCTGGACGAGGCGACGATCCGCGAGCGCTTCGCGCCGTACGCCCAGCGATTTCTGGCCTAGCGCAAATCGTTCGATTCGTGCGGCGGTAAGTGGGAACCCTACAACTCGCCACGGCTCAGACGCCGCCTCCTCGGGGTGGTCGAGGTCACCAACGGATAACCCGCTGAGGTCGTGGAAAAGCTGGATTTGTACCCACGGAACCCGGATGTCCGGGCGAAGGAGATCTCATGGCTGACCAAGGTAAGTCCGGCCAGGCGCGCAAAGGACTGCTCGATTCGCTGAAGGGCAAGGTGAAAGAAGTCGTCGGCGCCGTGAGCGGCAACGATTCGCTGACCGCCGAAGGGCAACTCGAACAAACTCAAGCACAGCAACGCCGCGAAGCCAACGCGATCGATGCGGTCGCCGAGCAGCAGGCCCAACGGGCGCGGACACAAGAAGCCGAAACCAAAGTCGAAGCCGCCCAACAACGGCTGGCCGCCAATGCACAGGCAGCGGCGGTCGAGGGTTCGATCGAAGCCCAACAGGCGGCCCAAAAGCGTGCCGCCGACCAGGCCGCCGCGCAGAGCGCCGCGGTGCAACAGACTCAGGCCAAGGTCGACGCCGAGCGCCAGGTAGAGCAGGCCAAAGCCGAAGAGCGCGCGGAAAAGCATGCTGCAGCAGTCGAAGCCACCGACGCCGCCGCGGAGCACCACAGCGAGGTGCAGGTGGCTGCGAACGAGAAGCTCGCGGCCGAACGCCTGCGCCGCGAAGCCGAATCCGACAGCTGAAACCGAAGCCAGACAGAGGAGCACTCGATGAAATTGACCGACGTCCCGTTCGCAGTTCTGCGCTGCCAATATCAGCTCGCCCGGTTCCCGCTGCAGTTGATCGAGGATCGGGTTTTCGCGCGGATCAGCACCGAAGCCCCGGCCCGGCTGGTCTACGAACGGTCCCTCGGCACGTTGGATGCGGCCGTGGGCAATGTGCTGCGGGATTCCGATCTTGCCGATCGTGGTGCGGCGCTGGCCCGGCGTTCCGAGACGCTGGGCAAGGCCGCCGCGCTCGATGCGAAGGCGTCCAGCCGGATCGAGAAGGCCGACACGAAGCTCAAGGCGGCTCACGACACCGCGGTGGAAGAGCGCCAGGAGGCCGAGGCGGCCGCCGAGCAGGAGATCGAGCAGGCACGCGCAGCGGAGCAGGACCGCAAGCGCGCGGCGGTCGATGGTGCCCAGAAGCAAAGTGCCGCCGCCAAGCGCCAGGTCGATCAGGTTGCCGCGGACCGCAAGAAGGCGGCCGAATCGGCCCGGCGCCAAGTGGAAACGAGGACTCGGGCCACCGAGAAGGCTGCGTCGAAGGTGGCCGACGCACAGCTCGGGGAGGCCCGGGAGAGGCGCAGCGAGGCTGCGGAGAAGCGGTCCGAGGCGAATCAGCTCGAAGAGTTGGCGAACGCCGAGAAGGAAAAGCGCCAAGCCGAGCGCGCCAACGACTGACCGTCGGGAACGGCTCTTGTTGCGCGAGTGGATTGGCGGCTACCTTCTCGAGGCATGGTCACTATGCCCACGCTGCCTGGCTCGGTCACCGTCGAGCACCGTTTCGTAGCACTCGGTGACGGCGTCACCATCCACGTCGCCGACGCCGGCCCGGCCGACGGTCCGGCCGTCATGTTGGTGCACGGCTTCCCTGAGAACTGGTGGGAGTGGCACGAGCTGATCGGTCCGTTGGCCGATGACGGCTACCGCGTGTTGTGTCCGGACCTGCGGGGTGCCGGTTGGAGCTCGGCGCCCCGTTCGCGGTATCTCAAATCGGAGATGGCCGAAGATCTCGCCGGTGTGCTCGATCACCTGGGTGTCGGCTCGGTGAAGCTGGTCGCGCATGACTGGGGTGGGCCCGCCGCGTTCATCATGATGCTGCGGCACCCCGAGAAGGTCTCCGGCTTTTTCGGACTCAACACCGTGGCGCCGTGGGCGAAGTTGGATCTGGCGGCGGTGCGCGACCTGTGGCGGTTCTGGTACCAGGTTCCGATGCTGCTGCCGGTGATCGGACCACGGGTGATCAGCCGTCCGAACTCGCGGTTTCTGCGAGTGCTGGGGTCGTGGGTCGGTGGTGGTTTCGCGTTGCCCGAGGACAGCATCCGGCTGTACAGCGAGTGCATGCGCGAGCCCGGACACGCGGAAGCCGGCTCGCGCTGGTATCGCAGCTTTCAGACCACGGAGATGCGCAGTTGGCTGCGTGGCGAGTACAACGACTACCGCGTCGACGTGCCGGTCCGTTGGCTCAGTGGCACCGAGGATCCGGTGATCACACCACGGCTGCTGGACGGATACGCCGACCGCATCAGCGATTTCCAGGTGGAACTCGTCGACGGGGTCGGGCATTGGATCGTGGCGCAACGGCCCGAGTTGGTGCTGGATCGGCTGCGGGCGTTTCTCAGGGCTTGACCAGGATCCGGATCGGGTTGCCGTCCGCGTGCTCGAGCATCTCGATCCCGGCCTCGACGTCTTCCAGCGAGACGACGTTGCTGATTGAGCGGGAAAGGTCAAGGCGGCCAAGCGAAACCAATTTGGCCAGGGTCTCGATGTCGGCGTTCTGGTACCCGAGGTGGCCGAGCACTTGCTTGCGCGCCAGTCCGAACATGGCCGTGGGCCCGATGGTGGGAGATTCCGCGCTCATTCCCACGCTCACCAGCCGGCCGCCGGGCCGCAAGCAATCCAGGGCCTGCTCGAAGGTAGCCTTCAATCCGACGGCGTCGAAGGCCACATCCAGCTTGTGTCCGCCATTGACCTCGCGGATTTGGTCGCGTAGGTCGCCGTCGCGGGAGTCGAGGGCGTAATCCGCGCCGAGTTCGACGGCACGCTCGCGCACGGCCGGATTGATGTCGAGCGCGATCACCGGTGCCGCACCGATCAATCGCGCGAGCTGCACGATGTGGGTGCCGACGCCGCCGACGCCCCAGACGCCGACCGATTCCCCGACCGCTACCTTGCCGGTCCGCACCACCGCCCCGTATGGGGTGGACACCGCGTCGGCCAGGATGGCGGCCTGCTCGAGCGAGACGTTGCCGGGGACGCGGGTCAGTCCGGCGGCCTGGGCCACGGTGTATTCGGCCCAGGCGCCGTCATAGGCGAACGCCATCAACTGAATCCGCAGGCAGTTGACGGCGTCGCCGCGGCGGCAGTTCGCGCATCTCTGGCAGGGCCGGCCGGCGGCGACGACCACCCGGTCGCCCTCGGCCCAGCCGGTCACGTCCGGACCCAATGTCGCGATCGTGCCGGAGGCTTCGTGGCCCTGCGTGACCACCGGCACCTGGGCGGGGAAGGTCCCGTTGATCAGGCTCAAATCCGAGTGGCAGATCCCGCAGAACGCCACCTTGACCAGAACTTCGCCCGGGCCCGGCACGGGGATCGGAATGTCTTCCAGGGCAATGGCTTTGGTGTCAGCGTAAAAGCGCTCGGCGCGCATGGTCGGCGGCATGCCGTGGTGCTACTCGACCCCGATGGTGACTTCGGTGGACTTGATGAACACCGTCGCGGGCTGCCCGACTTCCAGACCGAGATCCTGGGCCGCATCCTTGGTGATCGAGGAAGTGATGACCTGGTCGCCACCGTCGAGCCGGATCTTGACGACCGCCATCACGGTGCCGAGGTCGACCTCGGTGATGATCCCTTTGAGCTGGTTTCGGGTGGATAGCCGCATTGCAGTCCTTCCGGGTGGGGCTTTGCGATGAGCCTAGACGCCGCCTCGATGAGCCTCTAGCGGCGTGGCCCCAGCAGCGCGACGCAGGCATCCACTGCCGGCTCGACGATCTCGCGGGCCGGCCGGCCGTCCTCGACGGTGATCGCCGTCAGCTCGCGCAGGCCGCCGATCACGATCACGGCCAGCGGTGCGGTCAACGGGGGAAGGTTGGCGCGCTGGAATCCGGCATCCGAGCTCAACGCGATCAGCAGGTCCGACAGCAACTGAAAGCCGCGGCGCTGGACCGGCCGGGCAACGGCTCCCAGTCCGGGCAACTCTCGGATCCAGCTCAAGGTGATGGCCGGGCGGCCTTCGATATGGGCGACGTAGGCTTCAACCGCTTGACGGATTTGGTGATGCCAGTCCGCCTCGGGATCGACGACGGCGGCAATGCGGGCCCCGAGTGTCTCGAGGTCGTTTTCCAGCAACTCGAGGAAGCAGGCCTCTTTGCTGGCGAAGTGGCCGTAAAACGTGCGCTTGGATGTGCGGGCATGACGCACGATGTCGGCGACCGTGCTGGCGCGGTAGCCGCGTTCGTTGATCGCGGTGGCCAGGCCGTCCAGCAGCCGCATCCGGAAGGGGTCCTGGCGGTCCCCGTTGCCGTCCGGGACAGCATCCACGACAACCGCTGTGGCCGTAGGAGCGGATGGCATGATCGGCGGCCCCTTCGCGCATATGCTGCCCTTGTCAGGCTCGGTACTACAGAGTACCGTACGGTACAGATCCGTGGTACATCGCAGTACCGACCCTCATTTCGGGGCGGACGTTGGGAGCAATGACGCCATGAGCGAACTAGTCACCACCGAGGCACCGGTCCCCGCGGTCAAGTTGCCGCCCGCCGTCCCGGCACCGCGGCTGGTGCAGGGCCTCGGCTTTGCGCTGGCGCGGCGAATGATGATTCGACGGCTGTCGCGGCGGTACGGCAGTGTTTTCGCGCTGCGGCTGCCGATGTTCGGGCGCGTCATCGCGGTCAGCGACCCGCAGCTGGCCAAGCAGATCTTCACCACCAGCCCGGATGAACTCGGCAACATCCAGCCCAATCTGAGCAGGTTGTTCGGCTACGGCTCGGTATTTGCGCTGGAGGGCGACGAGCACCGCAGCCGGCGCCGGCTGCTGGCCCCGCCCTTCCACGGCAAGAGCATCAAGAATTACGAGACCATCTTCGAAGAGGAGACGCTGCGCGAAACTGCCGACTGGCCCGAAGGGCAGTCGTTCGCCACCCTCACGCCGATGATGCGGATAACGCTCAACGCGATCCTGCGGGCCGTATTCGGGGCCGACGGCGCCGAACTCGACGAATTGCGCCGGCTGATCCCGCCCTGGGTCACCCTGGGATCGCGGCTGGCAGCGCTGCCCAAGCCGAAGCGAAACTACGGGCGATTCAGTCCGTGGCATCGGCTGGACGAGTGGCGCGACCAGTACGACAACGTCATCGAAAAACTGATCGCGGCCGAGCAGGCGGATCCCCACTTCGCCGACCGCAACGACGTGCTGGGGCTGCTGCTGCGCAGCAACTACGACGACGGGTCGGCGATGTCGCACAAAGACATTGGCGACGAGCTGCTGGCCCTCCTGGCCGCGGGGCACGAGACCACCGCGTCGACACTGGCGTGGGCGTTCGAGCGGATCAGCCGGCATCCGGAGCTGCTGGCCGCGCTGGTCGAGGAGGCCGACGGCGACAACAACGAACTCCGCCAGGCGACCATCCTGGAAGTGCAACGAGCCAGAACCGTCATCGATTTCGCCGGCCGGCACGTCTACCCGCAGACCTACCGACTCGGCGAGTGGGTGATTCCGCGCGGCTGCTCGATCATTGTCGGCATCGCGGAACTGCACAACAACCCCGACCTGTTTCCCGATCCGGAACGCTTCGACCCGTGGCGGTTCATCGACACGAAGCCAGCGGCCCTGTCCTGGGTTCCATTCGGTGGTGGCACCCGACGCTGTGTGGGAGCCGCGTTCGCCAATCTGGAAATGGACGTGGTACTCCGAACGGTGTTACGCCACTTTGCCATTCAAGCCACCGGCGCGTCCGACGAGCCTTGGCACTGTCGCGGTGTCGCGTTTGTGCCGAAGCGCGGCGGTCGAATTACCGTGCGGCGTCGCTAAATTCGGCTACTGGCTGGCCGACGCGCGGCGCGGCAGCTTCCAGCCGGGGCGGATGAAGTGGCAGGTGTATCCGTTGGGGTAGCGCTCCAAGTAGTCCTGGTGCTCGGGCTCGGCTTCCCAGAAGTCGCCGGCGGGACTGACCTCGGTGACGACCTGGCCGGGCCACAGCCCGGACGCGTCGACGTCGGCGATGGTGTCCAGCGCGATGCGCTTCTGCTCATCGTCGACGTAGAAGATCGCTGACCGGTAGCTGGTGCCGCGGTCGTTGCCCTGCCGGTTTTTCGTTGTCGGATCATGGATCTGGAAGAAGAACTCCAGCAGGGCGCGATAATCGGTGACCGACGGGTCATAGATGATCTCGATGGCTTCGGCGTGCGTGCCGTGGTTGCGGTAGGTCGCGTTGGGCACATCGCCGCCGGTATAGCCGACGCGGGTCGCGATGACGCCGGGTTGTTTGCGAATCAAGTCCTGCATGCCCCAGAAACAGCCGCCGGCAAGAATCGCCTTGTGGGTCTCCGCCATCTCGTGTCCTCCGAATCCGGGCAGGGCTCGGGCATCACCCGGGCACAAACCGGGCATGCACCGGGCACAGTCAAGGCCAGGTTACACTCCGCCGATGAGCTGCAACGGCGCCGCAAAAGTGAAACCGCAGGCCGCGCTATGAGCGCCGGGCCGTTCTCGCGCAGCGAACTCGCTGACGCTTTCCAGAAATTCGAACAGACCGTTGCCCGGGCCGCCGAATCCAAGGACTGGGACGCCTGGGTCGAGCACTACACCCCCGACGTCTTGTACATCGAACACGCCGCCGGCACCATGCACGGCCGCGACGAGGTCCGCGAATGGATCCGGCGGACGATGAGCACCTATCCGGGCAGCCACATGGTCGCGTTTCCCTCGCTGTGGTCGGTCATCGACGAGCCCACCGGGCGCGTCATCATGGAACTCGACAACCCGATGCGCGATCCCGGCGACGGCAGCGTCGTCGCCGCGACCAACATCTCGATCATCACCTACGCCGGCGACGGTCTGTGGCGTCGGCAAGAAGACATCTACAACCCGCTGCGCTTCGTGCAGGCCTCGTTGAAGTGGTGCCGTAAGGCCGAGCAACTGGGCACCCTCGATGAGGACGCCGCGCGCTTCCTGCAGCAGTACGGACAGGCTCAGTGAGCACCAACCCCGAACTCCGCCCCAAGCTTGTCATCGGCGCCAACGGCTTTCTGGGTTCGCACGTCACCCGACAGCTCGTCGCCGACGGTGCGCAGGTACGGGCGATGGTGCGCCGAAACGCCAACACCCGCTCCATCGATGACCTCGACGCGACGCGCTGCTCGCGTTTTTATGGCGACGTCTTCGACACCGCCACGGTGCGCGCCGCGATGGACGGTGTCGACGATGTGTACTACTGCGTCGTCGATACCCGCGCCTGGCTGCGCGACCCCTCGCCGCTGTTTCACACCAACGTGGCGGGACTGCGCAACGTCCTCGATGTCGCCGTCAACCAGCCGGACCTGCGCAAGTTCATCTTCACCAGCACCTACGCGACCGTGGGCCGGCGGCACGGGCACGTCGCAACCGAAGACGACGTGATCGATTCCCGCGGGCAGACCCCGTACGTCAAATCGCGCGTCCAGGCCGAGAACTTGGTGATGCGCTACGTCGCGGAGGCGAGCCTGCCCGCCGTCGCGCTGTGTGTGTCGACCACCTACGGCGACGGCGACTGGGGCGGCACGCCGCATGGCGCGTTCATCGCGGGCGCGGTGTTCGGCAAGTTGCCCTTTCTGATGAACGGCATCCAGCTCGAAGTCGTCGGAGTCGACGACGCGGCGCGGGCGATGATCCTGGCCGCCGAACGCGGCCGCGTCGGGGAGCGCTACCTGATCTCGGAGAAGATGATGGCGCTCAACGATGCGATCCGGATCGCCGCCGACGAGGCCGGCGTGCCGCCGCCGCAACGGGCGATCTCGGTCCCCATGCTCTACGCGCTGGCCGCGGCCGGCACGCTCAAGGCGAAGCTCACCGGCACCGACGCCCAACTCAGCCTGGCGTCGGTGCGGATGATGCGCGCCGAGGCTCCCGTCGACTGCGGCAAGGCGCGACGCGAGCTCGGTTGGCAGCCGCGGCCGGTCGAGGAGTCGATCCGCGAAGCCGCCCGGTTCTGGGCCGCCATGCGCACTCCCCGAACGGCGGCCTGAGCGGCCTAGGCTCGGCAATATGCACCGCAAGCGCGTCGACCTCGACGGGCCCCCGCAGACGATGCTGGCGACGCTGTACGCCAAGGCCCTGGACGCCGACGCCCCACGCTCGATCCTGCACGACCGGTATGCCAAGGCTGCCGTCGAACGTATCGAATATGATTGGGCCGCAACGACTATCGATGCGCGGCGGGCTCCATCGGTCGCCGTTCGCTCCGCGCACTTCGACAACTGGACCGGCCAGTTTCTGGCCGTGCACGACGACGCCGTCGTATTGCATGCGGGGTGCGGGCTGGACGCTCGGGTGTACCGCCTGGATCCGGGCGCGGGGGTGCGTTGGTTCGACGTCGACTACCCCGAGGTGATCAGACTGCGCGAACGCGTCTATCCGGCGCGGGACAACTACCGAATGCTGCCCGCCTCGGTGACCGACCCGTCCTGGTTGGCCGACATCCCCGACGACCGACCGGTGCTGTTCCTGGCGGAAGGCCTGACGATGTACTTGACCAAAGACGACGGGCTGGCGCTGCTGCGCCGCGTCGTCGACCGGTTCAGCTCGGGTGAGTTGCAATTCGATGCCTTCAACACCTTTGGCATCCGCTCGCAGTGGATCAACAGCGTCGTGCGCCGCTCCGGTTCGAAGCTGCACTGGGGCATCGACGAGCCGAGCGACATCGTCGATGCCGTCCCCGGCGTGCGGGTGCTGGTCTGGGAATCCGTCTTCGACAGCGATACGTTCGAAATGGTTTCGCCGGCGGTGCGCTGGCTGGGCCGGGCGATGGCGAAGGTGCAGGCGTTGCGCAACATGTCCCAATACCACCGCTACGCGTTCGGGCCCCCGCAAGTCGGGAAGCCATGAGCGCGTAGCGGCGTTGCAACCAAACGTCTGAGCCCAGACGCCGAAGGAGGTCGCCGCATGAGCCACAAGGAAGTCCTGGAACCCAATGCCGGGCACCCGATCACCATCACCCCCGCCCAGGAACGCGTTCAGGTTCGTGTCAACGGCGATCTCATCGCGGACACCGCCGCCGCACTGGAATTGCGGGAAGCCACCATCCCCGTCGTGTACTACATCCCGCTGGCCGACGTGGCACAGGACCGGCTCACCCGCACCGAGACGGTCAGCTACTGCCCATTCAAGGGTGACGCCAGCTACTACGCCGTGACTACTTCCGCCGGTGACACCGTCGAGGATGCGGTGTGGACCTACGAGCAGCCGTACCCCGCGGTCGCCGAGATCGCCGGGCACGTCGCGTTCTACCCGAACAAGGCCGATATCAGCGTCGGCGCCTAAGCGCTGTGAGTGAGCCGGGCGCGATCACTCGGCGAAAAGCTTGGCCTGCGCCCGGGTGTCGCCGTACTCGCGCATCGACACGATGACCCCGTCGCGGGTTTCGAAGATGCACACGAACGGGGTGTCGTAACGCACGCCGTCGGCGGTGGTGGCATGGGCTTCGATGACGACCGTGTCGCCTTCGTTGATGCAGCGCAACAGGTCGATCGTGAGGTCGAGCCCCTGCTTGCGGCGCTCGACGGCACGCCGCAGCGCTTGTTTGTCATACGTGGTGCGGGTGAACAGGCTCCAGCAGGTGAAGTCGTCGCTCAGTAGCGCGAAACCCTCGTCGAGATCGCCGCCTGCGGTCAGACTCTGGATGAACATCCAGACCAGCTCGGCATTGGGAGCGTCGAAGGGTGTCATCACATCGCAATAGTGTCGTGGCAGACAGTGGCCGGTCAATCGCGGTCATTCGGGGTCAAGCGGGTCAGGCGAGGCAGGGAACCAGAGTTTGGTGGTGTACGGGACACGCACGGTGACCTTCCCCGGGGCCGTCAGCTTCGGGCATACCTTGGCGCCGCTGCGTCGCGGCGTCGGTGACCCGTGTTTTCGCGCCTGGTCTGACGGCACCATCTGGCGGACCAGCCTGCTACCCAGCGGTCCCGTCACGGCGCAGCTGCGCCGCGCGGCCCCTGACGCGGTGCATTGCCAGGCGTGGGGTGATGGGGCCGAGGAATTCCTGGCGGGCCTGCCCGCGCTCCTCGGCGCGTACGACGACGCCACGGACTTCACGCCGACCCATCCGACGGTGGCGGCCGCGTACCGGCGGGTTCCCCATCTGCGGCTAGGCCGCACGGGGCAGGTTATGGAGGCCCTGATTCCAGCGATCATCGAGCAGCGGGTGCCCGGCGCCGACGCGTTCAAGTCGTGGCGGGTACTGGTGTCCAAGTACGGCAGCCCGGCGCCCGGGCCGGCCCCGGCCGGCATGCGGGTGCCGCCGCCGCCCGACGTATGGCGCCACATCCCGTCGTGGGAATTTCATCGCGCCAACGTCGATCCGCGGCGAGCCCAGACGGTGGTGGCCTGCGCGCGGCGCGCGGGGGCGCTGCAGCGGTTGCTGTCGCGGCCCGCGGAGCAGGCCCGCGCGGCGTTGACGTCGCTACCGGGGGTGGGGGAGTGGACGGCCGCCGAGACGGCGCAGCGGGCCTTCGGCGATGCCGACGCGCTGTCGGTCGGCGACTACCACATCCCGAAGATGATCGGGTGGACGTTGGCGGGACGTGCAGGCGATGACGACTTGATGCTCGAGTTGCTCGAACCGATGCGCCCGCACCGTCATCGGGTGGTGCGTTTGTTGGAAGCCAGCGGCCTGGCCTACGAGCCGCGCCGGGGTGCGCGGCTGCCGGTTCAGCAAATCCACGCGCTGTGACCAGTGGGTGTTTTCCAGTTCGGCCATCGGGTATTCGTCGAGAACTGACGCCTACTCACACGCATACGAAACGCAGGAGCGATCGATGACGCAGTTCACCATTCCGGGGTTGAGTGACAAGCAGGCCGCGCGACTCACCGAGTTGCTACAAAAGCAGCTGAGCACCTACAACGATCTCCATCTGACGCTCAAGCACATTCACTGGAATGTCGTGGGCCCCAATTTCATCGGCGTGCACGAAATGATCGATCCGCAGGTCGAAGCGGTGCGCGGCTTTGCCGACGATGTGGCCGAACGCATTGCGGCCCTTGGTGCTTCGCCCGAAGGGACGCCGGGGGCCATCATTCGGGACCGCTCCTGGGATGACTACTCGGTGGGGCGCGACACCGTCCAGGCCCACCTGGCCGCGCTGGACCTGGTGTACACCGGGGTAATCGAGGACATCCGGCAAGCCATCGACGAGACCGACGAACTTGACCAGGTTACCCAGGATCTGTTGATCGGACAGGCCGGTCCGCTGGAGAAGTTCCAGTGGTTCGTCCGCGCGCACTTGGAGAGTGCCGGCGGGCAGCTGCAGCACCAGGGCAAGAAGACCGAGAAGGGCGCCGCTGATACCGCGCGCAAGGGGTAGTGCTCAGTCCGCCGAAGCCGACTGTGCGCGTTCGGCTTCGGCGGTTTCGCGGTTGAGTCGCTGCGCCTCGTAGATCGTGACGTTGGTGCGCGACAGCAGCAGGGCGGCGATGCCGACCGCGATGATCGCGCCGGGCACCACGGAGAACGAGCCGGTCATTTCCGCAACCATGATCATGATGGCCAGGGGGGCGCGGGCGACGCAGCCGAAGCACGCCATCATGCCCACCACGACGAAGATGCCCGGGCCATCCGGCACGCCGGGCAGCCCGGTCGCCTCGCTGAGCCGCCAGATGGCCGCCCCGCAGAACGCACCGATGACGATGCCGGGACCGAACAGGCCGCCGGAGCCGCCGGTGCCGATCGACAGCGACGTCGCGATGATCTTGGCGAACGGCAGCACGACGACGATCCAGAGCGGGATGTCCAGCAGCGCCGCTCGGTCCGCGGCCAGTTGCGCCCAGCCGTAGCCGGTGCCGAGGATCTGGGGTATCAGCAGGGCCAGCAGTCCGACGAGTAACCCGCCGGCCGCGGGCTTGAGCAGCGGACCGCCGGGCAGCCGCCGGGTCAGCCGGATCGCGACGTGGAAGGTCCGGGCATACAGGTAACCGACCGCCGCGGCGGCCAGACCGAGCACCACGAACCACAGCAACGGCCACGGCTTTTCGAAGCGGTACTCGGCGTCGATGTAGCCGAACAGCGGAGCGAAGCCCAGAAACGCGCCGAGCACCGCGTAGGCGGTCCCGGAGGTGATGAATCCCGGCAACAGGCAGCGATAGTCGAAATCGTCTCGATAGGTGATCGACGCCCCCAGCACCGCGCCGCCGAGGGGCGCGGCGAAGATCGCGCCGATACCCGCCCCGATACCGAGCGCCACCGCAAGCCGGCCGTCCTCGTCGGATAGGCCCAGCCGCCGCGTCAACAGCGAGCAGAACCCAGCCGATATCTGCGCCGTCGGGCCCTCGCGGCCCCCGGAGCCGCCCGAGCCGATGGTCAGCGCGCTGGCCACCATCTTCACTCCGACGGCCCGGAACCGGATGGCGCGCGGATCGGTGTGCACCGCCTCGATGGCCGCGTCGGTGCCGTGCCCGGTGGCCTCCGGTGCCAGCTTGGCCACCAGCAGCGCCGAGACCAGCGCGCCGGCGGTCGTCACCAGCGGGATCGCCCAGGGCCGGGTGAAACCGGCGGACCCGTGACTGCCGCCCTCGGCCGCCGGGGTGGGGATGTGGTAGGCCGCCAGATACCCGAGCAGGAAATCTCCGGTGTATTTCAGGGCGAGGTAGAACACGACCGCGCCGAGGCCCGAGATGACGCCGATCGTGATGCCCAGGAGTAACCACTTGCGTAGATAACCCGAGTTTCGGATGGACGCCCCGAACCGTCCGCCCGCGGCGGCCGGCGAGGCGAAATTGGCCGAAAGTGCGGGTTCAGGCTGGTCCTCGGTCGGGTCCACCGGCCCATCCTAAGGCAGCCTGGAATAAACGGACTACAGTCCGGTTACACCCGGTAGCTCTCAACAAAGGAGGTCGATATGCCTGCCATCACCGCAGACACCTTGACGTTGGCCCGGGTGCGTGCAGCCGGTCCGGAAGAAACCGAGCGCCCCGTTCGCGCGATCACCACCGGCCCGCGCGGGTACGAGGGCGAGGGATTCCCGGTCGTCCGGGCATTCGCCGGGGTCAGCGCCGCGGCGCTGGATCCGTTTGTGCACATGGATCAGATGGGCGCGGTCAACTACGAGCCGGGCGAGCCGCGGGGCACCGATTGGCATCCGCACCGCGGCTTCGAGACGGTGACGTACATGATTGACGGCAAGTTCGCGCACCAGGATTCCCACGGTGGGGGCGGACTGATCACCGACGGCGCAACGCAGTGGATGACGGCCGGCTCGGGCATTTTGCATATCGAGACCCCGCCGGCCGAATTGGTCGAAAGCGGTGGTGTCTTCCATGGCATCCAGCTGTGGGTGAATTTGCCCAAGAAAGACAAGTTCGCCGCGCCGCGGTACCAGGCCATCGAGGGCGAAGACTCGGCGCTGTTGGCATCCCAGGACGGTGGGGCGTTGCTGCGCATCATCGCCGGAGAGGTCGACGGACACCGTGGCCCGGGCCGGACACACTCGCCAATCACGTTGGTGCACAGCACTATTCACGGGGGTGCGCGGCTGAACATACCATGGCGGCGGGACTTCAATGCGTTGGTGTACGTGCTGTCCGGGAGTGGAAACGTGGGCCCGATAGCTCACCCAATTCACCAGGGACAGTTGGCAGTGCTGGGGCCGGGCGACCGAATCACGGTGTCCGCCGAGCAGACTCAGCGATCCTCGGACCTGGACGTACTGCTGCTGGGTGGACAACCGATCCGCGAGCCCGTTTTCCATTACGGGCCGTTTGTGATGAACTCGCGCGCGGAATTGATCCAAGCGTTGGAGGATTACCAAGCGGGGAAGTTTGGCCACATTCCACCAAACGCTTTAATGCCGCATCGTGCGGGTGGCACACTCTAACGGTGCCAGCAACGGCGAGGCGCCGGCCGGGCCGTCCGCCCGCCGCGAAGGCCGACGAGACGCGCAAGAGGATCTTGCGTGCTAGTCGGTTGGTGTTCAGCGAACGCGGTTACGAGGGAGCAACCTTCCAAGCCATCGCGGTGCGCGCCGATCTCACCCGCCCGGCCATCAACCACTACTTCTCCAGCAAACGGGTGCTGTATCGGGAAGTGTTGAGTCAGACCGCCGACCAGTTGTTTGCCGCCGGCATCGCCCAGGCCGACCGGGAGACGACGTTGCTGGCGCGGCTCACCGGGTTTATCTCGGGGGCCGTGGCGGTGAACTCCGAACAACCCGCGGCGTCGGCGTTTCTGATCAGTTCAGTTCTGGAGTCACAGCGCCATCCGGAATTGAGCCAAGCCGAGAACGACGCGATCCGGATCTGCCGTGAGTTCCTGACCCGGGTGGTCAACGACGCCATCGAGCAGGGCGAGTTCGCCACCGCCGTCGATGCGCACGCACTGATCGAGACGCTGTTGGTGGTGCTCTGCGGCGCCGGCTTCTACGCCGGCTACGTCCAGAGCTATCAGGAGATGCAAGCCGTTACGGGCATGCTGGGCCAGCTGCTGGAAGGTGCGCTGTTCAAGGGTGGCGGCGCGGGCGGCTGATCCGTCGCGAGGCGCAGTGAGATCGCCCACAAAGCGTATAGGCTAACTAACTTATCCGGGTAGCATGGCCCGAAATGACCGATCTCGACGATTCCTCGTTGCAGCCACCGCCTCCAGCCTCGCGACGCACAGCGGGTGACTCGTGGGCCATCACCGAACTCGTCGGCGCCACCGCGCTCGGCGTGGCGGCCGCCCGTGCCGCGGAGACCGGCGGACCGGACCCGCTGATCCGCGACGACTTCGCCGTCAAGTTGGTGTCAGCGGCCGGCGCGGCCTGGGCGCGACTGGCCGACCCCGACCTGAACTGGCTGGACGGCGATGAGCAGGGACAGCGAGCGCATCGTCTCGGCATCGACTACCAGGCCGTCCGGACCCACTTCTTCGACAGGTACTTCGGCGAGGCCGTCGGGGCCGGCCTGCGGCAGGTGGTGATCCTGGCCGCCGGCCTGGACTCCCGCGCTTACCGGCTGAACTGGCCGGCCGGGACCACGGTCTATGAGGTCGACCAGCCCAAGGTGCTGGAATACAAGACCGGCATTCTCGAGTCGCACGGCGCCGTACCGTCCGCCACCCGCCGCACGGTCGCGGTGGACCTACGCGACGACTGGCCGGCGGCGCTCACCGCGGCCGGCTTCGACCGCAGCCAACCGACGGCATGGCTGGCTGAGGGCCTGCTGCCGTATCTGCCCAGCGACGCCCAGGACCGGCTCTTCGAGAAGTTCACCGCGCTCAGCGCGCCGGGCAGCCGGGTCGCCATCGAGGTGTTCGGGGCGAACTCCAGCAGCAACACCAACCGCTGGCAACGGATGCGGGACCGGCTCGGCCTCGACGTCAACGTGCAGGCGCTGACTTTCCACGAGCCCGACCGATCGGATGCCGCCGAGTGGCTGGCCGACCACGGCTGGCAGGTGACGCTGGTCGACAACCGCGAGGAGATGGCCCGGCTCGGCCGCCCCGTTCCCGACGACCTGACCGACGACGCGGTGCGCACCATCCTGCTGCGCGCCCGCCTCGGCGATTGACCGAACACACCCCCCAACACCGGAGACCCGATGAGTTCACTGCGCACCCATGACGACACCTGGGACATCAAGACGAGCGTCGGCAGCACCGCGGTCATGGTCGCCGCCGCCCGCGCCGTCGAAACCGAGCAGCCCGACCCGCTGATCCGCGACCCCTACGCCCGGCTGCTGGTCCACAACGCCGGCGCCGAGGTGTTGTGGGAGGCCATGCTCGAACCCGAGATGGTGGCCAAGATCGAGGCCATCGACAAGGAGTCCGCCGCTCGCATCCAGCACATCCGCGGCTACCAGGCGGTGCGCACCCACTTCTTCGACGCCTACTTCGCGGACGCCGTCGCCGCCGGTATCCGGCAGGTGGTGATCCTCGCCTCGGGCCTGGACTCGCGGGCCTACCGGCTGGACTGGCCGGCCGGCACCGTGGTCTACGAAATCGACCAGCCGCAGGTGCTGGAGTACAAATCCTCGACCCTGGCTGCCAGCGGTGCGACGCCGTCCGCCGATCGGCGTGAGGTGGCGATCGACCTGCGGGACGACTGGCCGACCGCCCTGCGCGCCGCCGGCTTCGACGCCACGCAGCGCACCGCCTGGCTGGCCGAGGGCCTCCTGATGTACCTGCCCGCCGAGGCGCAGGACAAGTTGTTCACCCTGATCGGCGAGCTGAGCCCGGTCGGCAGCCGCGTTTCAGCGGAGACCGCACCCACGCACTCCGACGAGCGTCGCGAGCAGATGCGGGAACGATTCAAGAAGGTAGCCGAGGAGATCGGCTTCGAACAGCATGTCGACGTCGGCGAGCTGATGTACCGCGACGAGCACCGGGCGGAACTCGTCGACTGGCTCAACGACCACGGTTGGCGTGCCACGTCGCAGAACTCGATCGACGAAATGGAACGCATGGGCCGCCGGGTGGGCAGCGTCGAACTGGACGACGACAAGGATGCCTTCTCCGACTTCGTCATCGGCGAGCGGCTATAAATGGCCCGCACCGCGAACGACTCCTGGGACATCGCCACCAGCGTCGGGGCGACCGCGGTGATGGTCGCGCTGGCCCGCGCGGTCGAAACCGCCAGTGACACCCCGCTGATCCGTGACGAGTTCGCCGAGCTGCTGGTGTCCACGCCCGAGCTCGCGGGCGTGCGCGAGCAAGTGTCGGCGTGGTGGGCGGGCGACCCGGACGACGACCCCGCCGACGGGTCGCCGGACGCCAACCACATGGTCGACTACCAGGCGGTACGCACCCACTTCTTCGACGCGTACTTCACCGAGGCCGCCGCCTCCGGGATCCGGCAGGTCGTCCTGCTGGCGGCGGGGCTGGATTCGCGCGCCTACCGGCTGGACTGGCCGGCCGGCGTGACCGTCTACGAGATCGATCTGCCCAAGGTGCTCGAATACAAGACCGAGACCCTGGCCAGTCACGGGGCAACGCCGACCGCCGACCGGCGTCCGGTGCCCGTCGATCTGCGCGATGACTGGCCACAAGCGTTGCGCGACAATGGTTTTGACGCAGGTGAGCCGACCGCGTGGCTGGCCGAGGGCCTGTTGCCGTTTCTGCCGGCGGCGGCCCAGGAGGCCATGTTCGCCTCGATCGACGCGTTGAGCGGGCCGGGCAGCCGGGTGGCCGTCGAGAATTTCGGCGTCGACGGGGACAAGCGGCGCGAAGCCGAGCAGCGATGGCAGGAGCTGCGGGCCAAGCGCGCGGCGCGCGGCCTGGACACCTCGTTCAGCCCGTTCGACCTCTGGTTCGACGACGACGGCCGGCCCGACTGCGCGGACTGGTTCGCCGCGCACGGCTGGACCGTCCGCACGGTGAACGCCCGCGACGAGGCGGCCCGGCTGGGTCGCGAGGCGCACGCCGAGGATCGGCCGTTCGCCAACAGCTTCGTGACGGCAATCAAGGGCTGACCAGGTCGCCTGCCGACCTCGGCGACCGCCTGAAGCCGCGTCCTTGCCGCGATTGGCCTCGCCTGCCGGATCTTGCTTGGCTGCCCAACCGACTGGATGGTTAGGATCGCGGTTATCGCCTGTGACTGTCCACACAGAGTCGTGGGCACTCCAGAAGGTGCGAGAGGGGAAGACAACGATGACTACCGAATCGGTTGCACCAAAGACGTCCGAGTCCACTAACGGGGCCGCGGCGGCGGCCGCCGAACGATCCGCGGACATCCCCGCGACGGTGGCCCGGCTTCGCCAGACCTTCGCCACCGGGCGCACCCGCGACATCGAATGGCGCCGACGGCAGCTGCTGCAGCTGGTCAAGCTGATGGAGGAAAACGAGGACGCAATCGTTGCGGCCCTGGCCAAGGATCTCGACCGCGGCCCGTTCGAGGCCTTCATTGCCGACATCGCCACCACCGCCGGCGAAGCGAAGTACGCGGCCAAGAAGATCCGCAAATGGACCAAACGCAGGTATCAGCTCCTCGAGGTGCCGCAGCTGCCCGGCCGCGGCTGGATCGAGTACGAGCCCTACGGCACCGTGCTGATCATCGGCGCCTGGAACTACCCCTTCTACCTGACGCTGGGTCCTGCGGTCGGGGCGATCGCGGCCGGCAATACCGTGGTGCTCAAGCCCTCCGAGATCGCCGAGGCGTCCGCGCACGTGATGGCCGACCTGGTGCCGCGTTACCTCGACAGCGACGCGATCGCCGTGGTCGAGGGCGACGGTGCGGTGAGCCAGGAGCTGATCGCGCAGGGCTTCGACCGGCTGCTGTTCACCGGCGGCACCGAGATCGGCCGCAAGGTGTATGAAGGCGCGGCGCCATACCTGACCCCGTGCACGCTGGAGCTCGGCGGTAAGAGCCCGGTGATCGTCGCGGCCGACGCCGACGTGGACGTGGCGGCCAAGCGGATCGCCTGGATGAAACTGCTGAACGCCGGGCAGACCTGCGTTGCCCCCGATTACGTTCTCGCCGATGCCAGCATTCGCGACGAGCTGGTGAGCAAGATCGGCGCCGCCGTCACGAAGTTCACCTCCGACCGGCCGGAGGGATTGCGGATTGTCAACCAGCGTCAGTTCGACCGGATCAGCGGCTACCTCGCCGACACCGACGGCAAGGTTGTCGTCGGCGGTAAATGCGATCCGTCCAGCCTGCGCATCCAACCCGCCGTCGTGCTCGACCCCGATCCGAACGGGCCGCTGATGCAGAACGAAATCTTTGGCCCCGTGCTGCCCATCATCACCGTCCAAAACCTCGATGAGGCAATACGATTCGTCAACTCGCGGCCCAAGCCGCTGTCGGCGTACCTGTTCACCAAGACGCGCGAAACCCGCGAACGGGTGATCAAGGAGGTGCCCGCCGGCGGCATGCTGGTCAACCACCTCGCCTTCCAGGTGTCCACCGCCAAGCTGCCGTTCGGCGGTGTGGGCGCATCGGGTATGGGTGCCTATCACGGCAAATTCGGGTTCGAGGAGTTCAGCCACCGCAAGTCGGTGCTGACCAAGCCCACCCGGCCCGACCTGTCCAGCTTCATCTACCCGCCGTACACGGCTCGGGCCTTCAAGATGGCCCGCCGGATGTTCTGACACACTGACGCGGCGAACTTTTCGATTCTCAACGCAGAGAGGAACCCGATGCCCGGAGTGCAGGATCGCGTCATC
Organism: Mycobacterium simiae; assembly: GCF_010727605.1. NCBI lineage: Bacteria > Bacillati > Actinomycetota > Actinomycetes > Mycobacteriales > Mycobacteriaceae > Mycobacterium > Mycobacterium simiae. The sequence goes on along the minus strand of NZ_AP022568.1, from coordinate 2,318,555 downwards.
GTTGTCACAGGAGCCGGTGGGGGACTGGGGCGCGAATACGCGCTGAGCCTCGCCAGGGAAGGCGCCAGCGTCGTCGTCAACGACCTCGGTGGAGCCCGCGACGGCACCGGTGCCGGCCACAACATGGCCGACCAGGTGGTCCAGGAGATCAAGGACGGCGGCGGCCGGGCGGCCGCCAACTATGACAGCGTCGCCGAGCCCGAGGGCGCCGAGAACATCATCAAGACCGCGCTCGACGAGTTCGGTGCGATCCACGGCGTGGTGAGCAACGCCGGGATCCTGCGTGACGGCACCTTTCACAAGATGTCGTACGAGAACTGGGACGCCGTCCTCAAGGTGCACCTTTACGGCGGCTACAACGTAATCCGCGCGGCATGGCCGCACTTCCGGGAGCAGACCTACGGCCGGGTGGTGGTTGCCACCTCGACGAGCGGGCTGTTCGGCAACTTCGGCCAGACCAATTACGGCGCTGCCAAGCTCGGCCTGGTCGGCCTGATCAACAGCCTCGCCCTCGAGGGCGCCAAGTACAACATCCACGCCAACGCGGTGGCCCCAATCGCGGCCACCCGAATGACCGAGGACATCCTGCCCAAGGAAGTGCTGGACAAGCTCACCCCCGAGTACGTCGCGCCGGTGGTCACCTACCTGTGCACCGAGGAAAATCCCAACAGCGCTTCCGTTTTCGTGGTCGGCGGCGGCAAGGTGCAGCGCGTGGCACTGTTCCAGACCGACGGCGTCACCTTCGACACGCCACCAACCGTGGACGACGTGGCCGCGCACTGGGACGAGATCACGGATCTATCCGCGGCGAAGAAAGCCGATTTCAAGCTGGGGTGATACCTCAGCGCGTCAGCCGAGCAGCTCGTCGCGCAGGCGGTCCACATCCGCCTGCGCGATACCTGCGCTGCGCAGGTAGGCCTGCAGTGAGCCGAACTCTTCGTCGATGGTGCGACGCGCGGCGTCCAGGTACTCGGGGCGCACGCCGAGAACACCGTCGGACAACCGCGCCGCGGTGAACGTCTCCACCTCGGGGGTGAGCTCGACGTCGGGCCGGTGCTGGATCATGTCGTAGATGTGCTCGCGCAGCTGCGGTACGGCGGCATTGCTGCGCAGATAGTCGGCGATGATGGTGTCACGGTCGATGCCGATGGTCTCCAGCACGGTGGCGATGACGAAGCCGGTGCGATCCTTGCCCGCAAAGCAGTGCGTGAGCACCGGGCGTCCGGCCGCCAGCAGGGTGATGACCCGGTGCACCGCTTGCCGGGCTCCGTTGCGGATGGGGAATTCCGCGTACTCGTCGATCATGTAGCGAACAGCCGTCGCGTTGATGGCGTCGTCGGATTCGCCGGGCTCGCCCTCGAACAACCGTCGGAACGCGGTTTCGTGTGGCGCCGATTCGTTGGGGTCATCGCTCGGCACGTCATCGCCCAGGTCGGGGAAGGGCAGCAAGTGGATCTCGACACCCTCGGGAACCAGTCCCGGCCCGCGGCGGGCAACCTCGCGGCTGGCCCGCAGGTCGGCGATGTCGGTGATGCCCAACTCGCGCAGCGTCGCGCGCCCATGGTCGTCGAGCCGGCTCAGCTCACCGGACCGGAACAGCCGGCCGGGCCGAATCGCGGGCGTGCCGTCGGCGACGTCGCGAAAGTTCCACGCGCCGGACAGTTCCCGCACCGCCTCGGTCATCTTCCGGTGACCGCCGCGGCGAGGGCTGAGGGCTCGCGACCGATCTCGGTGCGCGCGATGGTGCGCATGTGCACCTCGTCCGGGCCGTCGAAGATCCGCATGGCGCGGTGCCAGCTGTACATGCGGGCCAGCACCGTGTCGTCGCTGACGCCGGCGGCGCCGTGCACCTGGATAGCGCGGTCGATGACGTCGCAGGCGACCTGCGGCGCCACCGCCTTGATCTGCGAGACCAACAGGTGCGCGGCCTTGTTGCCGTGCTGGTCGATGGTCCACGCCGCCTTTTCACAAAGCAGTCTGGCCTGATCGATTTCATTGCGGGACTTCGCAATCGACTGCTGGACCAGACCCTGGTCGGCCAGCGGGCGGCCGAAGGCGATCCGGTTGTTCGCCCGGTGCACCATCAGCGCCAGGGCGCGTTCGGCCGCGCCGAGCGCGCGCATGCAATGGTGGATGCGGCCGGGACCAAGCCGGGCCTGGGCGATGGCGAAGCCGCCGCCCTCTTCGCCGAGCAGGTTGGTGACCGGTACCCGGACGTTGTCGTAGTTGATCTCGCAATGCCCGGGCTGGTCCTGGTAGCCGAACACCGTGGTGGAGCGCAGCACCGTCACGCCCGGGGTGTCGATCGGCACCAGCACCATCGACTGCTGTTGGTGGCTGGCCGCTTCCGGGTTGGTGCGGCCCATCACGATCAGGATCTTGCAGCGCGGGTCCGACGCACCGGATGTCCACCACTTACGGCCGTTGATCACGTAGTCGGAGCCGTCGCGCACGATGGACGTTTGGATGTTGCGGGCATCGCTACTGGCCACCGCCGGCTCGGTCATCGAGAACGCGCTACGAATCTCGCCGGCCAGCAACGGCTCCAGCCACTGCTTGCGCTGCTCCTCCGTGGCGAATAGGTGCAGAGTCTCCATGTTGCCGGTGTCGGGTGCCGCACAGTTGACCGCTTCCGGCGCGAGCTCCAGGCTCCAGCCGGTCAGCTCCGCAAGCGGCGCGTAGTCCAGGTTGGTCAGCCCCGACTCGGACGGCAGGAATAGGTTCCACAGGCCGCGTTCTTTGGCCTTGGTCTTGAGCTCCTCGATGACGGGAGGAACGGTGTGGTCGTTGGGGCCGGCCTCGTCGCGATAGTTGTCGTAGGCGGCCTCAGCCGGAAAGACAAACTCGGTCATGAAGTCGGACAACCGCTTGTGGTAGTCGGTGGCCTTGGCCGACATCGCGAAGTCCATCCCGTCACGATAGGACACCCGCCGCGGTGCCCGGTTTCAGGCCGTCGCTGCGGCTGCTGAACCATGGGTGAACACCCGCCCGCCCGACGTGTGCGCGGCAGCAGTGATCGAGCAGGATGAACGCATGACCGACGATGTCGAAGCCCGTCCCCCCTTCCCGCCGTTCACCTACGAAACGGCGCTGCAGAAGGTCCAAGCCGCCGAAGATGCGTGGAACACTTGCGATCCGGAGAAGGTCAGCCTGGCGTATACGCCGGACTCGCAGTGGCGTAATCGCCACGAACACGTGGTCGGTCGGGCCGAGATCGTCGCATTTTTGACCCGCAAGTGGCAGCGCGAGCTCGATTACTCGCTGCGCAAGTCGCTGTGGGATTTCCACGACAACCGGATCGCCGTGCGGTTCCAGTACGAATGCCACGACGCGGCCGGGCAGTGGTATCGCAGCTACGGAAACGAACTGTGGGAGTTCGCGCCCAACGGGTTGATGGCTCGCCGCGAGGCCAGCATCAACGACGTGCCGATCGACGAATCCGAACGGCGCTACTTCGGCCCCCGCCCGGCCGCCGAACACGGGCAGGAGATCCCGCTTTGGTGACGGCCGCTATGGTGTTCAACTCAATGTGGTTCCGCCACGGCAGCTGAGCAAGGAAAGTGGATGTACGCGCCATGACAGATGCGCAGACAGAGCTCGTCAAGATCGGCGTGGTCGCCGAGTCCGGCACCGATGAGCGGCGTGTCGCGCTGGTACCGAAGGCGGTTGCGTCGCTGGTCAACAGTGGGCTGGCCGTGGTAGTCGAGTCCGGGGCCGGCGAGCGGGCGCTGCTGCCCGACCACCTCTACACCGAAGCCGGCGCCACCATCGGGGACGCCTGGTCCGCCGACGTCGTCGTCAAGGTTGCGCCGCCCACCGCCGACGAGGTCGGCAAGCTGCGCAGCGGCCAGACGCTGATCGGTTTCCTGGCCCCCCGCAATGCCGACAACGTGATCGGCGCGCTGCGGGCGGCTGGTGTGCAGGCGTTCGCGCTGGAGGCCATTCCGCGCATCTCGCGCGCCCAGGCGATGGACGCATTGTCCTCGCAGGGCAACGTGGCCGGCTACAAAGCCGTGCTGGTGGCGGCCTCGGAGGCGACCCGGTTCTTTCCGATGCTGACGACGGCGGCCGGGACGGTGAAGCCGGCCACGGTGCTGGTTCTCGGCGTGGGTGTGGCCGGGCTGCAGGCGCTGGCGACGGCGAAACGCTTGGGTGCGCGCACCACCGGGTATGACGTCCGGCCCGAGGTGGCCGACCAGGTGCGCTCGGTCGGTGCGCAATGGCTTGATCTGGGCATCACGGCGTCGGGTGAGGGCGGCTACGCCCGCGAGCTCACCGACGCCGAACGCGCGCAGCAGCAGGAGGCGCTGGAAAAGGCCATCGGTGGTTTCGATGTGGTGATCACCACCGCCCTCGTCCCCGGCCGGCCGGCGCCGCGCCTGGTGACCGCCGCGGCGGTGGAGGCGATGAAGCCGGGCAGCGTGGTGGTCGATCTGGCCGGCGAGACCGGCGGCAACTGCGAGCTCACCGAGCCCGGGCGCACGGTCGTCAAACACGACGTCACGATCGCCTCGCCGCTGAACCTGCCGGCGACGATGCCCGAGCACGCCAGCGAGCTCTACAGCAAGAACATCACCGCACTGTTGGACCTGTTGATCACCGACGGAAAGCTGGCCCCGGACTTCGACGACGAAGTCATCGCGGAGTCATGCGTGACCCGCGGCGGCGACGATGCAGAGCGCGGCGATGCGGAGGAGCGTCGCAAATGATCCCTCGGAAGGACTCTTAGGTGTACGACGAACTTTTTGCGAACCTCGCGATTCTGGTGCTGTCCGGATTCGTGGGCTTCGCGGTGATCTCGAAGGTGCCCAACACGCTGCACACGCCGCTGATGTCGGGCACCAACGCGATTCACGGCATCGTGGTGCTGGGTGCCCTGGTGGTGTTCGGTGAGGTCGAGCACCCATCGCTGGCGGTGCAGATCATTCTGTTCGTCGCGGTGGTGTTCGGCACCCTGAACGTCATCGGCGGATTCATCGTCACCGACCGGATGCTGGGCATGTTCAAGGGCAAGAAGGCCGCCCCGCAGGCGAAGGCCGAAAAAGAAGAAGCGCCGGTCGCCAAATGAACTATCTGGTTATCGGCCTCTACATCATCTCTTTCGCGCTCTTCATCTACGGACTGATGGGGCTGACCGGCCCGAAGACCGCGGTGCGCGGAAACCTGATCGCCGCGGTGGGTATGGCCCTGGCGGTGACGGCGACGCTGATCAAGATCCGGCATAACGAGTCCTGGGTGTTGATCGTCGCCGGCCTGGTGGTCGGCGTCGTTCTGGGTGTTCCGCCCGCCCGGCTGACCAAGATGACCGCCATGCCGCAGCTGGTGGCGTTCTTCAACGGTGTGGGCGGTGGCACGGTCGCGCTGATCGCCCTGGCGGAATTCCTTGAGACCAAAGGCTTTTCGGCCTTCCAGCACGGCGAATCCCCAACCGTGCACATCGTGGTGGCGTCGTTGTTCGCCGCGATCATCGGTTCGATCTCGTTCTGGGGATCGATCATCGCGTTCGGCAAGCTGCAGGAGATCATCTCCGGGCGGCCAATCGGTTTCGGCAGGGCCCAACAACCGATCAACCTGCTCCTGCTGGCCGGGGCGGTCGGGTCCGCGGTCGTGGTGGGGGTGCACGCCCATCCCGGTACCGGCGGGGCCTCGCTGTGGTGGATGATCGGTCTGCTCGCCGCGGCCGGCGTGCTGGGCCTGATGGTCGTGCTGCCCATCGGCGGGGCCGACATGCCGGTGGTCATCTCGCTGCTCAACGCGATGACCGGGTTGTCAGCGGCCGCGGCGGGGCTGGCGCTGAACAACACCGCGATGATCGTGGCCGGCATGATCGTCGGCGCGTCCGGGTCGATCCTGACCAACCTGATGGCCAAGGCGATGAACCGGTCCATCCCGGCGATCGTCGCGGGCGGGTTCGGCGGCGGCGGCGTAGCGCCCAGCGGCGGTGACACCGGCGACAAGACCGTCAAGGCCACCTCAGCCGCCGACGCGGCGATCCAGATGGCCTACGCCAACCAGGTGATCGTGGTGCCCGGCTACGGGCTGGCCGTCGCGCAGGCGCAGCATGCGGTCAAGGACATGGCGTCGCTGCTGGAGGACAAGGGCGTGACGGTGAAGTACGCGATTCACCCGGTGGCGGGCCGGATGCCCGGGCACATGAACGTGCTGCTGGCCGAGGCCGAGGTGGACTACGACGCGATGAAGGACATGGACGACATCAACGACGAGTTCGCCCGCACCGACGTCGCCATCGTCATCGGGGCTAACGACGTCACCAACCCGGCCGCCCGCAACGACGCGTCCAGTCCGATCTACGGCATGCCGATCCTCAACGTGGACAAGGCCAAGTCGGTGATCGTGCTCAAGCGATCGATGAATTCCGGGTTCGCCGGCATCGACAACCCGTTGTTCTACGGCGAGGGCACCAGCATGCTGTTCGGCGACGCGAAGAAGTCGGTGACCGAGGTCGCCGAGGAGCTCAAGGCGCTCTAGCTGCGGCGGGGTAGCGCCGCGACGACCGGGCCGATCCAGACGGCGAGCAGCCGGCGCAACTCCGTCCCATCGCCCGTCGGCGGGGACAGAATGAACGACTGCAGGGTGCGCAGGACGATCTGCAGGATGTCGTCGACCGCGGCGGGAGTGTAGGCCGACCAGTCGACGTCGAGGCGATCCAAGATCCACCGTCCCAGCACGCGCGCGGTCTCGTTGGTGACGGTGACCTGTTCGGCGAACGCGCCGGTGCGCGACACCCGGAGCAGCAAGCCGATGTAGGGGTCCTTGGGCAAGCGTTCCAAGGTCAGGCCGATGCCCTCGATGAGGGCTGCCGCCGGGTCGGTCATGCCGTGCAGCGACGTCGCCAGCTGATCCATGAAACCGGCGGTCGCCTCCAGTGCGGTTGCCTGCAGCAGCTCGTCAGTCGAGGCGAAGTAGTGGTAGATGGTCTGCCGCGTCACGTTCAGCGTGCGCGCGACATCGGCCAGCGTGATTTGGTCGCCACGCTCGTCGATGGCCTGGCGGGTGGCCGCCAGGATGCGGGCTACCGCGTCCTCGTCGCTGGCGGGAACACTGCCGCCCCATCCACGGGTCCGCACACCGCGACGATAGTCGACGCGTCCCGCGACACAGGTCATACGTCTTGCGATCATCTGTATGATCTTTGTGATGAGCACAACGACGTGTCCGTTCGGCGAGAACTTCGATTTCACCGACCCTGACGTACTGCTGGCCGGGCTCCCGGTGACCCAATTCGCCGAGCTGCGCCGCACCGCGCCGGTCTGGTGGAACGCGCAGCCCGACTCCATCTTCGACGACGGCGGCTACTGGGTGATCAGCCGCCACGAGGACGTCAAGGCCGTCTCACGAGACAGCCATCTGTGGTCGACGAACCGTAAGGGCGCGGTCATGCGCCTGCCCGAAGGGGTCACCGCCGAGCAGCTCGAGCTGACCAAGGCGCTGCTGATCAACCACGACGCGCCCGAGCACACCCGGCTGCGCAAGCTGGTGTCGCGGCTGTTCACCCCGCGCGCGATTGGCCAGCTCGAAGACAAGCTCGCCGGGGCGGCGCGCGACATCGTGCGCGACGCCGCGCGCAACGAGGACGGCAACTTCGTCGACGACATCGCGATGAAACTGCCGCTGCTGGCGATCGCCGACCTGATCGGTGTCCCGGAAGCCGACCGCGCGAAGTTGTTCGACTGGACCAACGCCATCATGAACACCGACGATCCGGACTTCTCCAGCGACCCGACCGTGGCCAACGCCGAGCTGATGGCCTACGCGTACAACATGGCCGACCAGCGACGCCGATGCCCGGCCGACGACATCGTCACCCGACTGATCGAGGCCGATATCGACGGCGACGCGCTGGGTGACGTGGAATTCGCGTTCTTCGTCATCCTGCTGGCCGTGGCCGGAAACGAAACCACCCGCAACGCGATGTCGCACGGCATGAACGCGTTCTTGGACAACCCGGATCAGTGGGAACTGTACAAACGGGACCGACCCGACACCGCGGTCGACGAGATCATCCGGTGGGCCAGTCCGGTGCATTGTTTTCAGCGCACCGCGCTGGCCGATGTCGAAGTGGGTGGCGTCACCGTCCGGGAAGGCCAGCGCGTCGGCCTGTTCTACAGCTCGGCAAACTTCGACGAGGAAGTCTTCGACGATCCTTTTCGGTTCGACATCTCCCGCAATCCCAACCCGCACCTGAGCTTCGGCGGCAATGGGGCGCACTACTGCATCGGCGCCAATTTGGCCCGCCTGGAGGTCAAGTTGATCTTCGATGAGCTCGCCGCACAACTACCCGACATCGCCAAGCTCGCCGAGCCGCAGCGGTTGCGCTCCGGCTGGATTAACGGCGTCAAACGCCTCGACGTGGCATACCGCGGCTAGGTGGGCGGATAGGCCGGCGGGGGATACCCCTGGCCGTTCTCCACCCCGCGCAGGCCCCAGCTCAGGTACCGCATGAAAAACTCGATCTCGTCGCTGGCGTCGTAGTCCGGACTGGGGTCCATGCCGTCGACGCTAGGGTCGGCGACGCGACTGCGCACTACGAACGGGGCGTGGCTCAACCGGCAGGTAGGGCCAAGAAGGCGCTTTGGCCGCGCGCCCGGCTCGGGGCGAATATTTCTGCGGCGCAAAGAGATACGTGAAATGTAGGCGGGCGCCGAATCGCCGGGCGATCGGCGCCGGCGTAATTTGCGCGGGACGCGAAAAAGTCGGCCCGGGCAGCGTTTAGACCGGCGGGTAGGCGGGCGGCGGGTAGCCGTTGCCGTCCTGGACGCCGCGCAGACCCCAGGTGAGGTAGCGCATGAAAAATTCGATCTCGTCGCTGCCGTCGTAATCCGGACTCGGATCCATCGCCCCACCTCTGCACTTGCGTGTACTTGCGACCGGTCAGTCATCAGGGTCAATTATCGAAGTCTAGTCCCATCCGTGCCGGCGCGACAGACACCCGAAACCGGCCGAGCCCTTACACTGTCCAACCAGTTGATTGGTATTTTGCCTACACCGGGGACGGTTGTCAGCCCACCGGGCCCGCTGGCAGCGACGATAGTGAGTACACGATGTCATCCGACAGCATCACCCGCAACGGGTTAACGCGCCGCGAGGAGCTGCTAGCCGTGGCCACCAAGCTGTTCGCCGCCCGTGGCTACCACGGCACCCGGATGGACGACGTCGCCGACGTCATCGGCCTGAACAAGGCAACGGTCTACCACTACTACGCCAGCAAGTCGCTCATCCTCTTCGACATCTACCGTCAGGCCGCCGAGGGCACGCTGGCCGCTGTCCACGACGACCCGTCCTGGACGGCCCGCGAGGCGCTCTACCAGTACACCATCCGGCTGCTAACCGGCATCGCCAGCGACCCCGAGCGGGCCGCCGTCTATTTCCAGGAGCAGCCCTACATCACCGAATGGTTCACCAGCGAGCAGGTCGCCGAGGTCCGTGAGAAGGAAGCCCAGGTCTACCAGCACGTGCACGGGCTGATCGACCGTGGCATCGCCAGCGGCGAGTTCTACGAGTGCGACTCACACGTGGTGGCGCTGGGCTACATCGGAATGACGCTGGGCAGCTACCGCTGGCTGCGACCGAGCGGCCGTCGCACGGCCAAGGAAATCGCCGCCGAGTTCAGCACCGCGCTGCTGCGCGGGCTGATCCGGGACGAAAAGGTGCGCACCGAATCACCGCTGGGGCCCTAGCCCGCCCGCGATTTGAGTAGTACTACTCACTCCTGACGCGTAGTTCTGCGCGGGTGCTCCCGCCGCTGGTCAGCGAGGCTTTCGCCATGACCACTGCACTGGGAATTCCGAGCCCCGCCGAGCTGGCGGCACGCACGCCGGCCGACCGCGACCGCGCCCTGGACGTCATCCGCATCGTCTCGCTGGTCGGCGTGGTGGCCGGCCACACGATGATGGCGATCAGCATCATCGCCAACCATGTCCTCATCTGGGACAACCTGCTCACCACCTCGCCTGTGTTTCAAGCCCTGACGTGGATCTTCCAGATCATGCCGCTGTTCTTCTTCGCGGGTGCCGCGGCGTGCCTGTCCTCGTGGCGTCCAGGCACCAACTGGGGCGGCTGGCTGATGACGCGCTGCACCCGGCTGTTCCGGCCGGTGTTCTACTACCTCGGGTTCTGGGCAGTCGCGCTGACCGTGCTGTATCCCGTTCTGCCCCAACACGTTTACCAGCCGGTAGCCGGCGTGAGTATTCAACTGCTGTGGTTTTTGGGCGCCTATGTGCTGGTGCTGGCCGCGATGCCGGCGTTCAACCAGATCACCACGCGGGGGCGCCTGGCCGCTGGTGTGACATTGGTGTACGCGGGCATCGCCGGCGTCGACGTGATCCGGCTGCACTGGCCGGCCGCGTCGGCCCTGGGCTACCTGAACCTGGCGGTCTGGCTCATCCCCGCGATGTTCGGCGTCGCTTACCGGCGCGGACTGCTCACCCGTCCCGTCGCGCTGGCCACGGCCGCCACCGCGATGGCCGTCGACTTGGCCCTGGTGTGGTGGGGCCCGTATCAGATCAGCATGGTCGGCACCGGGGACCACCAATTGTCCAACACCAGCCCGCCCTCGCTGCTGCTCGCCGGTCACGCCATCGTCTTGAGCGCGCTGGCGATCGTGGCGGCACCGGCGATCGCCCGCTGGGCGCAGCGGCCGCGCGTGTGGTGGTGGACCGCGCTCGGAAACTCCGGGGCGATGACCCTGTACCTGTGGCACATGCCGGCACTGCTTGGCATGCACCTGCTCTTCGACTACGTCGGCCATCCGCGCTACCCGGGCCAGCCGGATTTCCTCGTCGTCAGCGTCATGCAGGTGCTCCTGATGGTTGCCGCGGTGGCGGTGCTGTTCCTGCTGTTGCGACCGCTGGAGAACAACCCGCTACCCGGTTGGGACGGCGCACCGAACATCACCTCGGTCGGACGGGGGGTGGCGGTCGGACTGTCACTGTGTGGGGCCGGGGTGGCGACGCTGGCCGCGATCAAGTGGGGCCTCAAGGGTGACGGGCTGGTCTGCGTCGCGACGATGCTGGTCGGGCTGGTGACCGCGCGGGTGCTCGCCGCGTCCAAGCGGGAGGCGGCGTGAAAGCCCGACTGCGACCCCTGCCCGCCGCGGGGGCCGGGCTACTGAGCGTCCTGGGTTCCGCGGTGCACGGCTGGGGCTTTTTGGCCACTGACCTCCAGTTCGCGCGACTGGCGAACGGCCTGGGATTTCTCACGCCGCTGCTGATGGTGGGACCGTTGGGTCTCGGCCTGCTCGCGGTGGGTTTGCTCGAGGCCGCCGCGGCGGCGGGAATGTTCGCTGGCGCGATCATGCTGCTAGCGCGCCGCCGCACCGGCATCTGGGTGACGATGGTCGCGTGCGCGCCGGCGCTATTGGCCGGCCTGCTGCTGGTGAGCGGGATCGTTCCCGCCCCGCTGGTATTCGGCAAAACGATGGCCGGGCTGCCCACCGTGGCGTTCGCGTGGACCATCTTCGCGTCCGCCCTCATCACCGCGACAGGCACTGTGGCGCTGGCGGTTTCACGTCCAGCCCGGGTGCGCTAGGGCTCGCCGTCCAGGCCGTGCTCGATGGCGTAGCGGGTCAACTCCACGCGATTGGCGACCTGCAACTTACGAAAGGTCGCCTGGATGTGATTTTCGACAGTGCGATGGCTCAACGAGAGCCGTTCGGCGATCTGCTTGGCGGACAACCCTTTTGCCACATGGCGCAGTACCTCGGTCTCCCGTTCGGTCAGGCTGGGGCCGGCCGGTTCGGAATCCTGGTTCTGCGCGATGCGGCGATATTCGCCAAGCACCAGCCCGGCCAGACTCGGGGTGAACACGGCGCGCCCGGCGGCGGTGGCCGCCACCGCCTCGGCGAGTTCGGCTCGTGAGGCGCTTTTCACCAGGTATCCCGTCGCCCCGGCCTTGACCGCGTCCAGCACGTCGTCGCGCTCGTCGGAGGCCGACAGCACCAGGATCCGTGAGGCCGGTGACACCTCCAGCACCTCCGACGTCGCCTGTGCGCCGTTGCCGTCGGCCAGCCGCATGTCCATCACCACCACGTCCGGTTGGACCGCGGCGGCCCGACGCCGCGCGGTCGCCACCCCGTCGGCCGTGGCGACCACATCGAAGCCGTCCGCGGCGAGGTCGCGGGCGACGGCGTCGCGCCAGATCGGGTGATCGTCGACGACCATCACCGTGGTGGCGGTGTCCTCAGCCATCGCGCCCCTCGCGCGGCACGCACAACTCCCATTCCACACCCTCGCCCGGCGCGCTGTGCAAGGTCGCGCGGCCACCCAACGAATCAAGGCGGCCCACAATCGATTTCGAGATGCCCAGCCGGCCCTCCCGGGTGGCCTCCTCGAGCCGGCCGGCGGGGATGCCGAGTCCGTCGTCGCGCACACTGACCACCACCGAATCGCCTAGATCCTCTAGCAGCACGAAAGCCTGCGCGCCCGCGCCCGCGTGCGCCTGCACGTTGTCCAAGGCGTTGCCCACCGCGGCGTCGAGCTCGGCGGCCACCCAGCGCGGCAAGAGCACGGCGGTCGGTGGCAGGCTCAACGAGACGCGATCGGACTCCCGCCGGCGCAGCAGCGTGCGCAGGTCGATCGTCGTCCGGTCGCCCTGCTCGTCGACGCCCGCGGCGCTGACCCAGCGCCGCAGCACGCGTTCCTGCTCGCTGGCCAGATCGGCTAATTCTGCTGTGGCGCCGCCGATTTCATGACCACGCTTGGCCACCAGTGCCAGCACCTGAATCGCGCCGTCATGCACCTGTCGGGACAGCCGCTCGCGCTCTTGCACCGCGGCAGACAGCTGAGCGGCCCGCTGCAGCTCCTCGTGGGCCCGTCGCGCGGTCTGCGCGGCCATTCCGATCGCCATGCCGATCGCCAACTCGACGATGATCGTGGCGTTGTGCCCCAGGTTCAGATCGAAGTAGTTTTTGACGGCGAAATTCGTCGCCATCACCGCCAACCCGGTCAGCATGCCGCGGACCGGACCGAATTGAATGGCCGCCGAGATGGTGGGGTTGCTGGCCCACAGGGTCGTCGGCCAAGTCTGGTTTTCCGCCGCCCACTGCCCAAAGGTGATCAACCGGTTGGACCACATGAGCAGCAGGACGATCACGATCTCGGCGATCACCCATCCCGATTTGCGGCCGAACCCGCGCAGGTAGGCGCACGCGCACACCCCGCTCCACCCCAGCAGCACGGCGAACAGTGCCCAGCCCAACGCTGGCCGGCGCAGATCCGGGTTGATCGCGATCTGGAAGCCCAGCGCGTAAAGGCAACTCAGCAGCCGGAACACCTGCGCCGCGCGCCACAGCGGCGCAGTCGCATCGGGATCGGCGCGGGTCATCGCGCCCAGCATAGGTGGGCCGGTGGGGTTCTTCGACGACTAGATCGGCGATTTCACGTGCTTGTCCAGGAACGCGAGCTGGTCGGCGACCACTTGTTCGAACGCGTCGTCGACATAAATCGCGAAATGCCCTTCGGGATAGGTCCGCACCTCGGCGCGCGGAGCGTTGGCGGCGTGGCGCAGGGTGGCGTCCGCGGGGGCCACCGAGTCGTGCTCGCACACGCAGAACAAGATGGGGCAGTCGATTTTCGGGGTAAGCAGGCCGGGCCGGTAGGTGAACACGTGCAAGGCGATGCGCGCGGCGACCTCATTGCGGAGTTCGACCCCGTCGGGCACCAGGCGCAGATAACCCGGGTAGGCGTCGGGCGTGGCCATCAGCGCCACCTCGCCGGGCCTGCCCGCGGCGGCCACCATCACCGGGGCACGTCCCAGGCGGGCGCCGAGCTCGTCGCGGATGGCGCGTGCGGCGATTCGGGCGGTGGTCAACGGGTTGATGGTCGCGCGCCCCGAAGCGATGCCGTCGGTGAACGGGCACTGTGCGATGACGGCGGCGATGCCCGGCAGCCGGGCCGCCGTGGTGATCACGTGGCCGCCGGCAAAAGACGTACCCCACAACGCAATTCGATCCGTGTCGACACCATCGAGGGTGCGGGCGTAAGCCACCGCGGCGGCCCAGTCGGCGAGCTGCATCTCGATGTCGAGAACCTGACGCGGTTGACCTTCGCTGTCGCCGAAGTTGCGGTAATCGAAAACCAGGCAAGCGTAGCCGGCCGCGCTGAACCGCTCGGCATAGGCGTCGAGCCGCATGGTGCGCACCGCGCCCAGTCCGTGCGCCATCACCAGGACCGGCGCGGCGCTGCCGGGCGGGCGGTACAACCAGGCGCTGACTCGGTCGTTGCCCGACATGAACTGAACATCTTCGCGCTGTGTCATCGATCGTCGATTGTGCCCTGAACTCGGTGCAGCCGGGTAGGCCACGCGGAAGTTATGGACTACTGTCTAGAAAAGTTTTCGCGGGCTTCGAGGGACGGAGGCGGTCATGGCGATTCGCGTCGCGCACGTCGGTACCGGGAACGTCGGCGGCCTGGCGCTGGCCGAGTTGATCGCCAATCCGCAGTTCGACCTGACCGGCGTGTGCGTGTCTACCCCGGAGAAGGTGGGCAAGGACGCCGGGCAACTATGCGGCGTCGGCCTGGACGAGGGCACCACCACGGGTGTGGCGGCCGTCAACGACCTGGACGCGATTATCGCCGCCCAGCCCGAGTGCGTGGTGTACTGCGCGATGGGTGACACCCGGCTGCCGGACGCGATGGCCGATGTGATGCGCATCCTGGCGGCCGGCATCAACGTGGTCGGATCCTCGCCCGGGCTGTTGCAGTATCCGTGGGGTGTGATGCCCGACAAGTACATCCACCGGGTGGAAGATGCTGCCAAGCAAGGAAATTCAAGCATTTTCATCAGCGGGGTAGACCCGGGGTTCGCCAACGACCTGATTCCGTTCACGCTCGCCGGAACCTGTCAGCGCATTGAGCAGGTGCGCTGCATGGAAATTCACGACTACGCCAGTTACGACGGCGCAGAGGTGATGCACTACATGGGTTTCGCCCGGCCGATGGATGAGATCCCGATGCTGCTACAACCGGGCGTCCTGAGTATCGCCTGGGGCACCGCGATTCGTCAGCTGGCGGCCGGCCTGGGCATCGAGGTCGACGAGATCACCGAGTCTTATCAGCGCGAACCAGCGCCGGAGGACTTCGACATCGCCGTCGGTCACGTGGCCAAGGGCACCGTGGCCGTGCTGCAGTTCGAGATCCGCGGCATGGTCAAGGGCCACCCCGCCATCGTCATCGAGCACGTCACCCGGCTGCGCCCCGACTTGCGGCCCGACCTGCCCCAGCCCGCGTCCGGCGACGGCTCCTACCGCGTCGAGATCACCGGCGAACCCTCCTATGCCGTCGACATCATTCCCAGCAGCCGCAAGGGCGACCACAACCATGCCGCGATTGCCGGGGCGGCGGGGCGCATCGTCAACGCGATCCCCGCGGTGATCGCGGCGCCGCCGGGCGTCCGGACCACGCTCGACCTGCCGCTGGTCACCGGCAAAGGCCTTTACGCACCAAGCACTTTGGTGTCCACTTAATCGAAAGGAGACCCTGCGTGGGACGGGTAGACGGCAAAGTTGCACTGATCAGTGGCGGCGCCCGCGGCATGGGCGCCGAGCACGCACGGCTGCTGGTGGCCGAGGGCGCCAAGGTGGTGATCGGCGACATCCTCGACGACGAGGGCAAGGCGGTGGCCGACGAGATCGGCGACTCGGTTCGCTACGTGCATCTCGACGTCACCCAGCCCGACCAGTGGGATGCCGCCGTGGCGACCGCAGTCGGCGAGTTCGGCAAGCTCAACGTTCTGGTCAACAACGCCGGTACCGTCGCGCTCGGACCGCTCAAGAGCTTCGATCTCGCTAAGTGGCAGAAGGTGATTGACGTCAACCTGACCGGGACATTCCTGGGCATGCGGGTGGCCGTCGACCCGATGATCGCGGCCGGTGGCGGCTCGATCATCAATGTGTCCTCGATCGAGGGCCTGCGCGGTGCGCCCATGGTGCACCCGTACGTCGCCTCCAAGTGGGGGGTGCGCGGCCTGGCGAAATCCGCCGCCCTGGAGCTGGCCCGGCACAACATCCGGGTCAACTCGGTGCACCCCGGCTTCATTCGCACCCCGATGACCAAGCACCTGCCCGACGACATGGTGACCATCCCGCTGGGCCGGCCAGCCGAGTCGCGGGAGGTGTCGACGTTCATCTTGTTTCTGGCCAGTGACGAGTCGTCCTACGCCACCGGCACCGAGTTCGTAATGGACGGCGGCCTGGTCACCGACGTACCGCATAAGGACTTGTTTTAGGCGACCTGTTCTAGTCCTCGACGAAGACGACCTTTTGCTCGACCGGGTCGCGGCCAAGCCGAATGTGGTTGGCCGCGAACTCCGGATCGGGGTAGCCCACCGACAACCCGCACAGGATCGTGAATTCGTCGGGGATGTCCAGCATTTCACGGAGGACCTCGGGATAGCCGGCGATGGCCACCTGCACGCAGCTGCCCAACCCGCGCGCGGTTAGCGCCAGCACCAGCGTCTGCAGGAACATGCCGACACCCATGCTGTCGACCAGGCCGAGCTCATGGTGCATGCACACCACCCCGGCCAGCGGCGCGCGGAAGAATTCCCAGTTCCGTAGCACCGCGGCCCGCCGAGCTTCCCGATCGTCGCGGGCGATACCCATCGAGCCGTAGACGACCTTGCCGGTGTCGCTGCGGTAGTGGCTGAACGCCTCCGGGAGCGGCGGGACCTTCGGCGGGCCGGCTTGGGCGGCGTCGAGCAGCGCCGCCACCAGGCGCTGCCGTGCCGCGCCCGAGGCGAAGAACAGCTGCCAGGGCTGAATGTTGGAATTCGACGGCGCATGAATCGCGAGGTCGAGCGCCTCGTGGACCAGCTCGCGGGGCACCGGTCGGTCGGGCAGGAACATCCGGATGGAACGGCGTTGCCGGATCGCGTCCTCGAGGTCGTACATTGCTGCAGTCTCGCAAGCCGCTGTGCTGGGCGAGCGGTGGCGGTGCTATAACCGCGAGCATGCCAGCCAGCCTCGGAGACCTGAAGGGGATCGTCGGATCCAACCACGTCGTCACCGATCCCGACGTGCTGGCAGGGCGCAGCGTCGACCACACCGGCCGCTACCGCGGCCGAGCCAGCATGCTGGTTCGGCCCGGGTCGGCCGAGGAAGTCGCGCAGGTACTGCGATTATGCCGTGACGCCGGAGCCCACGTCACCGTGCAGGGCGGTCGCACCTCGCTGGTGGCCGGCACCGTGCCCGAGCATGACGACGTGCTGTTATCCACCGAACGCCTATGTGCGCTAAGCGAAGTCGACAGCGTCGAGCGCCGGATCGCGGTCGGCGCCGGAGCGACGCTGGCCGCGGTGCAGGATGCCGCCACGGCGGCAGGTCTGGTGTTCGGTGTGGACCTGGCCGCCCGTGACACCGCGACCGTCGGCGGCATGGCCTCGACCAACGCGGGCGGGCTGCGCACCGTCCGTTACGGCAACATGGGCGAGCAAGTCGTCGGCCTGGACGTGGCGCTGCCCGACGGATCGCTGCTGCGCCGACACAGCCTGGTGCGCAGCGACAACACCGGATACGACCTGCCGGCCCTGTTCGTCGGGGCCGAGGGCACGCTCGGTGTGATCACCGCGCTGGACCTGCGGCTGCACCCCACGCCGTCGCATCGGGTGACGGCGGTCTGCGGCTTCGCCGATCTCGAGGCGCTGATCGACACCGGCCGCCGCTTCCGCGACGTCGACGGGATAGCCGCGCTCGAGCTGATCGACGGCCGTGCCGGCGCGCTGACCGCCGAGCATCTCGGGGTAAGCCCACCGGTCGAAGCGGATTGGCTGCTGCTGGTGGAGTTGGCCGCCGATCACGACCAGACCGAACGGCTGGCCGACCTGCTGGCCGACGTGCCGATGTCCTCCGAGCCCGCGGTGGGCGTGGATGTCGCTGCCCAGCAACGACTCTGGCGGGTCCGAGAATCGCTTGCCGAGGTGCTCGGCGTGTACGGTCCGCCGCTGAAGTTCGACGTGTCGTTACCGCTGGCGACGATCCCCGAGTTCGCTTCGGCGGCGGTCGCCCTGATTCACGAGCGAGTGGCCGACGCTGCGCCGCTGCTGTTCGGTCACGTCGGTGAGGGCAATCTGCATCTCAACGTGCTGCGCGTCGGTCTTGATCGCGAACAAGCGCTCTACGGGGGAATGATGGACCTCATCGCGCGCTGCGGCGGCAACGTCAGCTCCGAGCATGGCGTGGGCAGTCGCAAGCGTGGCTATCTTGGAATGTCAAGGGAGTCAACGGATATCGCGGCAATGCGGTCGGTCAAGGCGGCGCTGGACCCGACCGGCTACCTCAACGCGGCGGTGTTGTTCGACTAGACTTCCCGTCGCGAAACTGTATTCCGCGACGGGTCTTCTCGGGAAATGCGTCGCGGAATACAGTTTCGCGGCACGGAGTGTGTTCAGCTCTGCTTGATCCCGACGGCGTGGCGCAGCTGCGCCAGGAACTGTTCGGCGTCGTCACTGCGGACGATGTAGTGCGAGATGGCGATCCGGATGACCGTCGCCGCCTTCACCGCGGCGTTGGGCCCCGGCAGGTGCCGTTGCAACCCATCCCGCATTTGCGGGATGACATGGGAGAACTGGGCGATGGTGTGCTCAGGTTCGACGTCGACCATCCGCACCCCCGAGTAGGAGTGCTGGTACTCGACGATGAACCGCAGCACGGCGTCGAGCTTGTCGTAGCCCTTGAGCCCCGCCGTGGCCTTGACCAGACCGCTTTCGAAAAGCTGCCGTTCGTACTGGGAGAACGCCGACAGCAACTCCTCCTTGGACGCGAACCAGCGGTACAGCGTGGGGCGGGAGACCCCGGCCTGCGCGGCGACCTCGGACAGGCTCAGCTTGGTCTTGCCGTTTCGGCCGAGCACTTCGGCCGTGGCCACCAGGATCCGCTGACGCGTCGAGGTGTCAGTGTCCGATACGGCCAGGGCCTGCGCCGGATGCGTCATATCAGAAACTTTACGAAGTATTGCCGAACTAGCCACGTCGCTTGCCACCTCACGTCAGGCGGACCCGGGCCGGCGGCGCACCAATACCGATTGCTGAATGGCGCCGACGGCGCCGCGCTCGTCGTACAACGTGCCGATGGTCGTCCCAATGCCGTCCGGCCCGTAGCTGGTCTCCGCGCGAATACCGATCCAATCCCCGTCCGGGACGCGGAATACGTGCACCGCCAGATCGGTGTTGAGAAACGTCCACTTGGTGATGTCGAGCTTGCTGCCGATGCCGTTGGCGCAATCGGCCACCGCGAACAGCCGTTCCAGCTGTGTCATGGTCTCTCCCTTGACCAGGTCGACCGTCGGGTTGATCCACGAATCGCCCGGACCGGGGGTCAGCGGTTCGGTCAGCCACAGCCATTCCAGGCTGTGCACGTAATTGCGGTCCCACTCCCGGGCCTTGAGGTTGCGGCTGTGGGCGTCGGTCCGCGGCCGCGGCGACTCGGCCGCGCCGTGCGCGATGGCCGCGGTGTCCTGCTGCTGCAGTCGCCAGCCGCTGGCGCGCGCCACCGGGCGCGGCTGGCCGTCGGGGCCGGGGGCGAGCATCTCGGCGGTGAGGAGCTCGATCTGTTTGCCCGGCCGCTGCAGCTGTGAGCGCACCCAGAGGTCACCTTCGGCCGGCACCCCACCCAGCAGGTCAATGACGACTCGCGACAAGCGGGTGTCGTCGCGCGGCTCGCATCGTTCCAGCGCACGTGCCAGCAGCGCCGACACTGGCCCGCCGTGCTGGATCGCGGCCGACCAGGTGCCGCGCGCCAGGTCGGTCGCCCGGAATTTCTCGCCCCCGGCGTCGGCGTCGATCCGCTCGTAGTAGGAGTCGGTCACGTGTCTCCTCGGTGATTCAGGGCAGCCCGGCGCCGGGCGCGGCGACCGGGACGGCGTCCAGCCGCGACAACCGGGTGCCCACCAGCCGCTGAGGATAGGCGTCGGTGCTCGTCAACAGAAACAAAACGCGGCGGTCGGGCCCGCCCAGCGCACACGCGACGGCGACGCGATCGCCCATGTCGATGCGGTCGGTGACGGCTCCCCCCGCGACGATCCGCTCGAACTGGTGCGCCAGCGTCATCGATGTCCAGACGCCGCCCTCGGCGTCCAGGGCGATGCCGTCGGGCGGGCCGTCGAGGCCGTCGGCGAAAACCCGCCGGTCGTGCAGAGCACCGGCAGCGTCGATCGTGAACGCGGTGAGGCGCCGGCCGGTCGACTCGGCGAGGATCAGGGTCCGGTGGTCGGGCGTGATGACCATGCCGTTGGGAAAGTCGAGGTCCTCGGCGACGACGGTGACGTTGGCAGTGCCGTCGTCGCCGAGGTCGAGGCGCACGATGACGCCCCCGGTGAACGCCTGCGAGCCGATGTACGCGCGCCCGACGCTGTCGACGACCATGTCGCCGAGGTTGGCCGGGACCAGGTCGGACAGATCGGCGATCTCAACGATCGTCTCGCCGTCGTAACGCAACACCTTGCGGTCGTCGGCGGAGGCGATCAGCAGCGAGCCGTCGGGCCGGAAACCCAGCCCCGACGGGGAGTGGCCCGGCAGCGGCAGCGTGGTCAGCGCGCCGCTCAGGGTCGAGGTGTGAACCGCCTCGCCCAGCAGGTCGGAGAACCACAGCAGCCCCTCGAACCAGCGGGGTCCTTCACCAAAGCAGAACCCATTGGCCAGCTGCTCGGGGATCATCGGCTCACTTTACAAAGCACCGCAGAAGTGTCATGCACCCGCGTTGTCGATGTCAATCCGGTGCTCGGGCCCCCTGCAGCGCGACGGCCTCCGGCATCGTTAGCCAACCTTTACAAATCTTGGTCAGAGTGTCACGCTTTGCGATGACCTGCCGACCACGAATGGAGCCGAGTTGACTAGAGCGTCCGAGGAATCACAGCAGACTGAGTGGACGGTCCAGGGCCTGTTGGATCTCTTCGACGTGCAGGGCGCCGGAGACGACCGGTTCACCGGGGTCACCGGTATCGCGGTCGGCGACGAACGTCAGGTGGCGGAGGGCACTCAGGTGCTGGCCCAGGCGATCGTCGCGGTGGCCAAGAGATTCCCGGACAAGTCGGTGCGCTCGGCGCACGCCGTGTTTTCCCGGGCCGTGATCGTCGGTCCGCCGATCGAACTCGTTCTCGACGTGGTGTCCGAAGGCCGGTCCACCGCGACCGCCGTGGTCGCCGTGCACCAGAACGGGCGGCGCTGCCTGAGCATCACCGTGCTGGCCGACGTCCCGACCGACGACGTCATCCGCCACCACCTGCCCCGTCCGGATGTGGCAGCCCCTGCCGAGGCCAACCCCTCGCCCATGCCGATGGTCGGGCGGGAGCTGCGGCTGGTCGACGTGGTCGACGTCAACAGTCCCGACGAGGTCGGTCCGCCTGAGCTCTACGCCTGGCTGCATTACGACCCGATCCCGACGCGCGACGACCTCGCCAAGGCGCTGCTGGCCTACTTCACCGGGCATTTGGGCATTTCCACCACGATGCGGGCGCATCCAGGTATCGGCACCGCCCAGGCCCATCTGACCGTGTCCACCGCCCCGATGAGCATCTCGGTGGCCTTCCACGAACCGGTGCGCTGGGACGGTTGGCTGCTCTACAGCCACGAGAGCACCCAGGTCGGCGCCGGAATGTCGTACGTGCGCGGCACCGTACATGCCGAACAGGGCGAACTGCTCTGCTCCTTCGCGCAGGAGGCGCTGATCCGCCCGTTGCGCACCAGCGACACCGCGATCGACGCGCGCGCCCGCTTCTGAATTCGGCTCGCCATGCACTTCACCGTCACCCACCCGATGCACAGCCACCCGTACAACCGGGAGCTGGTGAGCGCGGACGGCATCGCCAAGATGGCCGCGGCGGTCGAGGCGGCCGGCATTCACGGCTTCGGTTTCACCGACCACCCGGCTCCCTCGCAACGCTGGTTGGCGGCCGGCGGCCATGACGCGTTAGATCCTTTCGTCGCTTTGGGTTTCGCGGCGGCAGCCACCTCGACGCTGCGGCTGATCCCCAACATCGTCGTGCTGCCCTACCGCAACCCGTTCGTGGTCGCCAAATCCGCTGCCACCCTCGACCTGCTCTCCGGCGGTCGATTCACCCTCGCGGTGGGCGTGGGCTATCTCAAACGCGAGTTCGCGGCGCTGGGGGTGAGCTACGACGAGCGTGCCGAGCTCTTCGAGGAAGCCCTGCAAGTGATCCGGGCCATCTGGACCGGCGACGACATCTCTTATCAGGGAAAGCATTTCAGCGCCCGAGGCATCACCGCGCACCCCAGGCCGCTCAGCACCCCCCATCCGCCGATCTGGATCGGCGGCAACACCAGCGCCGCACGCCAGCGGGTGGCGCAGTACGGCGACGGCTGGTGTCCGTTCCCCGCCGCACCGCAACTGGCCCAGACCGCCGGCACCGCCGTCATCGACTCGGTGGACAAACTCGCCGACGGCGTCGACGATCTGCGGCGCCGCTGCGATGCGGCGGGCCGGGACTGGTCGGCAATCGACGTCACCTTCACCAACTTCGAGGGCGGCAGCCCGACCGAGGACGGGTTCAACGCCGACGCCTATCTCGACGGCCTGGACCGGTTGGCGAAACTCGGGGTCAGCTGGGTCAGCGTCCATCTGCCCGGCGACAGCATGGCCCACGCGCTGGAGACCCTGGACCGCTTCCGCACCCTGGTGATCGACGTGGTCTGATGGACTTCTCCCGCGTCGCGCTCTCGCTCGAAGAACAGGAGTTCTTCGACCAGACCCGGGCGTTCATCGCCGAACACGTCACCGACGAGGTGCGTCGGCGGGACCGCGAGACGGGTGAGAACTTCAGCGAGCCAGTACATTTGGCGCTCGGCGAGGCCGGCTATCTGACCTCGGATTTCCTGCTGGAGTCCGAAGGCGGATTCGATCCGGTGCGCCGGCGAATCTTTCACCTCGAGATCGGCAGGGCCCACACCCCCTGGTACCACTGGGGCACCACCGCCGTCGTTGCGCGGCTGGTCAAGCAGTTCGGGGCACCCGAGCTCGTCGACGCGGTGCTGCCGGGGGTGCTAGCCGGCGAGATCCGGCTGTGCCTGGGCTACACCGAGCCGGAGGGCGGCTCCGACGTCGCGACGTGCAAGACCCGGGCTGTCCGGGACGGTGACGGCTGGGTTATCAACGGCTCCAAGATGTTCACCTCCAACGCGCAGAACGCCCAGTATGTCTTCCTGCTCACCAACACCGACCCGCAGGGACGCAAGCACAAAAACCTGACCATGTTCCTGGTGCCGCTGGATGCGCCCGGTATCGAGATCCAGGCCATCCGCACGCTCGACGGCGACCGCACCAACATCGTCTACTACAGCGACGTGCGGGTGGACGACTGCTACCGGATCGGCGACGTCAACGGCGGCTGGTCGGTGATGCGGTTCGCCCTTGACGCCGAGCACGGTATTGTCGAACCGCAAACGCATGGGCTGCAGAACATTTCGATGATGTCCGAGCACGGCCAGCTGATGGCCGAGGCGGCCGACGGGGTCGCCGCGGCGCTGTCGGTACCCGACCACGACGGGCGACGCCCGATCGACGACGGGTCGACGAAGTACCGGCTGGGGCGCAGCCTGGCCCGCATCGAGGCGGCCCTGTCGACGCCCGGCGTGTACGGCCGGGTGGCGCTGATCCAGACGATGCGCGAGGCGTCCCTGGAATTGATGGATATGCTAGGCCCGACGTCGGTATTGCCTACCGGCACAACGGGTTCGGCCGATAATGGCACCATCGAGTTCATCTTCCGGCACGGCGTGCCTGCCGGGATCTACGGCGGCACCATGGAGGTGTTCCGCAACATGATCGCCCAGCACGAGCTGAAGCTCGGCCGCCCTAGTTACGGGGGCTAGCGGATTTCTGCCGCGAGACTGTAACTACTGACGGTGTTACTCGCGAAATGCGTCGCCAGTTGCAGCCTCGCGGTGTCAAGAAGCGGGTAGCTGCGCGATCACCTCGGCCTTGGACTCGTCGAAGCTCAGAAACCCTTTGATGGGAAGGCTTTCCGGCGGCGGGTCCGGGTAGCTCCAGGCGATGTCGGCAACCTCGCCCGCCGACCAGTACGTCGCGTAACCCTTGTAGTTGCAG
Organism: Mycobacterium simiae; assembly: GCF_010727605.1. Lineage (NCBI taxonomy): Bacteria > Bacillati > Actinomycetota > Actinomycetes > Mycobacteriales > Mycobacteriaceae > Mycobacterium > Mycobacterium simiae. Next base: position 2,294,485 of record NZ_AP022568.1, on the reverse strand, counting down.
TAGGTCGACGTCTGCGAGCGGCGCAGCAGGTCGGTGCGCACGCGGGACGGGTCGACATAGAGTCGCGGGGCCAGCGCGGTCTCGAACACGATGACGGTGTCGTCGGTATCGACCAGCGTGATGTCCCCGAGCCGGACCCGCAGGCGCCGCTTGGTCGGACGGCAGTCCACGCGGTGGTAGGGATTTGGCGGGTAGTGCACGAGCTCGCGGCCTTCCTCCAGCCAGGTGTCGACGGCATCCCACGGGACGTGAACAAAACCCGGTGCCGCCGGCTCGGGTTCGGCAGGGAGGTCGCCGATGTCCTCGGCGCGGAACAGGTAGGACAGGGGGCGGCCCTGTCGATGCACCATCAACACTCGCTCGGTATCGATCACCGGCTGACCGTCCCGCAGCGCCTGCACGCGCCGCGGGTGTGGCTCTATGTAGACCACCTCGCCGGGCAGCGGGGGAAAGAACCGCCCGGCCGGTTCGCGGCTGAGCGGGCCGCGTCCGGCCACCAAAGTCATGGTGCCCAGGTTAAGGCGTCACCCGCAGCCGCATCGGGGCCGCCCGCAAAATTTTCGAAAAATAAGGCCTCAAACGACATCCGCCGTTGCCGCCTCCTCGGTATTGGCAATGCGCAAATGCAACGTGGGCGCGCCATGGGTGAATGGGGCACATATTAACGGCTTGCAGCAAATAACAAAGCAACGCAATGCATTTGAGACAACGATAAGGAAACAGGCAGATCACAAAGCTTGACCTAAACGTGTCGTAAACGTGACAAACGACCCCCATTGTTATCGAAGCGAAATGAATGCAGTTAGCAATTCTTGACAATTACCCGGGGGGACGAATGACAGCACTGACCAGGCGCCGCCGCGCCGCCGTTGCGGCGACGGTGCCCGCGCTCGCGATGACACTGGGACTATCCGCGGTCGGGCTGGCCGGGCCGGCGCACGCCGACCCGCCCACCGGCTCGCTCACCGCGATCGGACAGTCGATCTGTCCGATGCTGGTGAAGCCGGGCGCCACCCTGGCGTCCATCGCCTCGCAGTTGTCGGGCAGCTCCGGTCTTCCGCCCGGCATCGTCAGCATGGTCGCCGGCATGGCGATTCAGTCGCAGTGCCCGGGGATGATCGCCTCACTCGCCAACGGCCAGATGCCGTTTGGGTTGCAGGGCCTGGGCGGCGCGCCGGGTCTCGGGGGCGTCCCGGGCTTGGGTGGTGCGCCGGGCCTGGGCGGCGCCCCGGGTCTGGGTGGCGTGCCGGGTCTGGGTGGCGCTCCGGGCTTCGGTGGCGCTCCCGGCCTGGGTGGTGCGCCGGGCTTCGGTGGCGCTCCCGGCCTGCCCGTCCTGAACCAGGCGCCGGCGCCGCTCGGGCCGTGGCCGGGCCTCTAGTCACCCCACTGGCCGCGCTGCACTGACCCGCAGCGCGGCGGCGGGGACGCCACGGGGTAGGAACGTAGCCATGGCAGGACCGGTAGCAGGCCTCAAGGTCGTCGAACTCGGAGTGTGGGTGGCCGGTCCGGCCGCCAGCGGCATCCTGGCCGACTGGGGTGCCGACGTCATCAAGATCGAGCCGCCGGCCGGGGATCCGGGGCGGATGTTCGGCCGGATGCTGGGCTGCGACCTCGGCGTCAATCCGCCGTTCGAAATGGACAACCGCAACAAGCGCAGCATCGTGCTGGACCTCACCGCCGACGAAGGCCGCGGCATCGCCCTCGAATTACTCGCCGAGGCGGACGTTTTCGTGACCAACGTCCGTCCCGGCGCGTTGCACCGCCTCGGCCTGGACTACGAATCACTGTCCGCGCACCACCCCCGCCTGGTCTACGGCCTGATCACCGGGTACGGCGAGACCGGCCCCGACGCCGAGCGCGCCGCGTATGACGTCGCTGCGTTCTGGTCGCGCGCCGGGCTAGCCCACCTGCTCACTCGGCCCGGCCAGCCGCCGCCGTTCCAGCGCGGCGGCATGGGCGACCACTCGGCCGGGATGACACTGGCGGCGGCGATCTGCGCGGCGCTGCTCGCCCGGGAACGCACCGGAACGGGGCAGCTGGTCACCACCTCCCTGTACCGCCAGGGCGCCTACACCGTGAGCTTCGACCTGAACACCTATCTGCTGACCGGCCAACCGATCGCGGTCGGAGAACGCGAGACGATGGGCAATCCATGCATGAACAACTATGCGGCGGGCGATGGTCGGCGATTCTGGATCGTCGGCCTGGAAGGTGACCGGCACTGGCCACCGCTGTGCCGCGTTGTCGGCCGGTCCGACTGGATCGACGACCCGCGATTCAGCGACGCGCGAGCCCGGTTTGCCAACGGCCCCGAGTTGATCGCCGAGTTGGATGCGATCTTTGCGACCCGGACCCTGGACGAATGGGCCGAGGCCTTCGCGGCAGAGCCGGATTTCTTCTGGTCGCCGATCAACTCGCTCGAAGACGTGGTGGCCGATGAGCAGTTTCACGCCGCGGGCGGCATCGTCGATGTGCCCGACGGTGCGGCCGGTGTCGCGATGGTCGCGACGCCGGCGGATTTCCACGGCACGCCATGGACGCCTCGCGCCGTGGCCCCGGAGTTGGGCCAGCACACCGCGGAAATATTGGCCGAACTCAAGGCTCGCCGGGGCCCCTGACCATTCGGCAGGACCTTTACAAAATACAGCGGGAGTGTCACGCTGTGCGATGAGCCGCGTTACCCGGTGTGTGAGGCGGCGCCTGCCCTTGAGAGCCATAACAAGCGCTGCAGCTGCCTTGGAGCCCACGCACTCCTCGGTGTGGCGGTGAGGAACGGATTCGATGGTCACTCCGACGTTCGACATCAGCCCGAGCAGACACCTCGGTGCCGCGCCGGCCGGCCGCGGTGAGTGTCTGCGCTATCGCCTGGACGTGGTCGCGGCCAGCGCCGTCGACGTCGCGCACTCGGCCGGGGGATGGCTCTACGACCGCAGCATGGCGGGCTGGGAGGTGACTGTGCTGTTGCCGGGCAGCTGCGACACCCGGCCGCTGCGCATCCTTGGGCTCGGGGTGGCCAACACCGAATCCGAGGACGAGGCGGCCGAGTCGGGCCGCGCGAGTCAGACCCTGGCCGTCAGTGCCGAGGCGTTCGCCGCGGACCCACGGGTACGCGACCGGGTTTTCGCTGCGCTGGACGACCGCCTTACCGAAGTCGCGCTGTGGGGTGACGGGTGGCCGTTGGGCGTCAATCGTGGCATGATCCGGGCCCCGCACGTGCTCAGCGCCGCGGCACAGAAATTCAAGAGCTACGCTCTCGCGGCGGCCGGGATCCCTTGCGCCCTGGTCGAACCCACCGAGACGCTGCTGTGTGAGGCGAGCTGCGCCGGCCCCGAGTCGGAGCCGTTCCGGCTGGACTGATGAAGAAGTACTATCGCCACACCCTGCTCTATCTGCACGAGACGATCTCCCTGGGCTCCGGGTCCAGCGACCGTTTCAGCGAGGTCTTCACCGACACTTACCAACCGATGATGGCTCAGCTCGGCGCGCGGCTGTTCGCGATCTGGGAAGCCACGGCGTACAACGGGCACTGGCCGCAGGTGACGATCATCTGGGAGATCGACGGGTTCGCCGACTACGCCAGGATCGGCGCGGCCCAGTCCCGCGGCGGGAGCCACGAATCCGCGGCCGGCAAATGGTCAACCTATCTGGCCGAGATCGGCGCCTCGGGTGAGGGACGGATCATGTACCCCGGCCCCAGCAACAAGACGCTGGCGCAGCTGCGCGAGACCAAATTCAGCGCGCCACTGGTCATTCAGGAGATCATGCAGACCAAGCCCGGCCGCCAAGACGACTACATCCGCGAACTGGAGCGGCTCTACGTACCGTGGTCGGAACGCACCGGGAAACGCTGGCTGGGTTCGTTCACCACCACGTTTCGCTATAACGAGGTCATCCACTACTGGGCGTTGGACGGCGGCTGGGATTGCTTCGCTGAGCACTACCCGTCGTGGAAGGAGAGCCCACCGGCCGAGATCGTCACCTGGATGAGCATGGCCCCCGCCCTGCGCGACGGCTGGGAAGACTCGATCCTGCAGGCCCTACCGCCTTCGCCGCTGCAGTGACCGCATCAACCTCGGAGGACCCGGCCTTCACCTACGATCCCTTCGACGCGGACGTGATGGCAAACCCGTTGCGGTACTACCGAATTCTGCGCGATCGGCATCCCGTCTACTACATGCCCCAGTGGGACACCTTCGCCGTGTCCCGGTTCGACGACATCTGGCAGGTGCTCGAGGTCAACGACGGAACCTTTGTGGCCTCGGAGGGAACGCTGCCACCGGCGGCGGTGCTGGCCAACCACAACAGCGGACCCGTCGAGGATCCACCCTTGCACCCCTTGCCATTTCACGCCGTGTTCGACACCGACCTGTACAGCGAGATCCGCCGATCACACTCGGCGCCGCTGCGGCCCCGCTCGGTGGCCGGACTGGAGGCCAGGATCCGGGAGCTGGCCAACGAGCGTCTCGATGAGTTGTTGCCCCGAGGGTCGTTCGACCTAACCCAGGACTACGGCGGCATCGTGGCGGCCTCCATGGTGTGCGACCTATTGGGCATCGCAACCGAACTCGCGCCGCAGGTGCTGGCCGCCGTCAACGCCGGGAGTCTGGCCGCGCCCGGCGAGGGCGTCGACACCGCGCAGGCCCGGCCGAATTACTTGGAATACCTGGTCCCGGTGGTACAGCGGCGCCGGGCCGACCAGTCCGGCCACCCGGTGCCGGTGGTGGACGGACTGCTGGGCTACCGATTGCCCGACGGCAGCACCCTGTCCGACGTCGAAGCCGCGACGCAGATGCTGTGCATCTTCATCGGCGGCACCGAAACGGTGCCCAAGATCGTCGCCCACGGGTTGTGGGAACTCAGTCAGCGGCCCGACCAGTTGACGACGGTGCGTGCCGATTCCGCCGCCAACGTGCCGGTGGCCCGCGAGGAGATGTTGCGATACTGCGCGCCCGCGCAGTGGTTCGCTCGAACGGCGCGACGGCCCTTCACCCTGCACGGTCAGACCATCCACCCGGGCCAACGCGTGATCACCCTGCTGGCCTCGGCCAACAGGGACGAGCGGGAGTACGAAAACCCCGACGAGTTCGTGTGGAATCGGCGCATCACTCGCTCGCTGGTCTTCGGCCGCGGCCAGCACTTCTGCATCGGCTTTCATTTGGCTCGACTGGAAGTGACTGTGTTGGTACAAGAATGGCTCAGACGGGTGCCCGACTTCGCGATCAACGGCGAGGCCGCCACTCGGCTGCCCTCCAGCTTCCAATGGGGATGGAACAACATCCCGGTGGAGGTCTGAGGTGTGGTCCTATCGGCTCATCGCGCCCTATCAGTTCGAGCGGACCTGCATCGCGGCCAAGACCGCCGAGCAGCTGGCCGACGGCCAGGTCCTGCTGCGGTTCTTGGCCGCCGGCGTGTGCGGCAGCGACCTGCCGGCCTTTCGCGGCGCCAAGGGCCGGCTGCCGGGCGACGACGGCCTGAGCGCCGCGGAGAAGGACGGCTTCCCCATCCACGAAGTGGCCGGCGAGGTAATCGCCAGCCGGCACCCCGAACACCGGCCCGGCGATCGCGTGGTGGGCTGGGCCTCCGGCTTCGACGGCCTGATGGAGCGGGTGATCAGCCACGGCGACGGCTTGGCCGGGTACGACCCGGCGCTCACGCCCGCGCGGGCGGTCGGGCTGCAGCCGCTGGCCTGCGCGCTCTTCGCCTGTGAGCAACTGCCCGATCTAGCCGGCCGGCACGTCGCCATCATCGGACTGGGCTCGATCGGACTGCTGTTCTCCTACCTGGCCAAGGCCGCCGGCGCCCGCCGCGTCACCGGGGTGGACCCCGTCGACCGGCAAAGCCTGGCAACAACATTCGGCGTCGACGAGATCATCCGGGCCAGCAGCGATCGATGGGTCAGTCAACTCTCGCCCAGCGACCGCGCCGATGTCGTCATTGAAGCCGTCGGACATCAGGTGGCCACGTTGGGTCATGCCATCAGTGCCGCCGCGCCGGGCGGCACCGTGTTCTACTTCGGGGTCGCCGACGACGAGGCGTATCCGATTAACATGCGTCTCATGCTGCGCAACAACTTGACCCTGAAATCCGGTGTGACACTTGACCGGCGACGGGTGCTCGCGGACGCCGGCAAATTCGCCGCCGACCATCCCGAGTTACTTGGCCGCTACCTCACTCACACCTTCGATGTCCACGATGTCCACGACGTCCAGGGCGCCTTCGAGCTGGCCTGCCGGCCGGTTCCCGAGCGGGTGAAGATCGCGATCGCGCAGTGAGCACCTTGCACGAAGCGCTGCACGCGGCCACCCCGATCTGGGGTGGCTGGATCACCGGGCCGGCGCTGATCGGGCCGGAGGAATTCGCCCGCGCCGGATACCATTACGTGGGATTCGATGCCCAGCACGGCTACCTCGACGACGCCGACATCGCCGGCCTGCTGCGGCGTCTCGAGCACATTCGGATCGCCACCGCGGTGCGCTTGCCCAACGCCGACTCCGCCCCGATCGGCCGGGTGCTCGACGCCGGCGCCGACGCGGTCTTCATCGCGATGATCGAATCGGCCGAACAGGCCGCGGCGGCCGTGGCCGCCACCCGCTACCCGCCGCGGGGCGTCCGCAGTTTCGGTCCGCTGCGCGCCGGCCTCGGCCTCGACCCTGCCGTCCACGAAACGACGGTGAGCGTGTTCGCGATGATCGAGACCGCGGCGGCATTCGACCAGCTCGCCGAGATCTGCGCGGTCGACGGCCTCGCCGGAATTTACGTCGGGCCTGCCGATTTGGCGATCTCGATGGGTCACCCGCCCGTCGGGTCCACCCGACACCCCGACGTGCTGGACGCCATCGTGGGTATCCATCGGGTCGCCACACAAGCCGGCCTGGTCACTGGCATTCACGCCAATGATGGCGAAACCGGCCACGCCATGGCGCAGCTGGGCTTCCAGATGATCACCCTGGCCGCGGAGTCGCAGGCCCTGCGTCGCGGGGCGATCGAGCACCTGCGCGAGGCAACCGGACAATGACCGACGACCACGCCGCGATCCGCGAACTGATCGCCGGCTACGCCCTCGCTCTCGATGCCGGCGACATCGACGAATGCCTGCAGCTGTTCACCGACGACGGTGAATTCGTGGTGTACGGACGCTCTTTCGCAGGCCACGAGGCTCTGGCCAAGATGTTCGGGGATGCACCCCGCGGGTTGCACATGACGGGAGTGTCGCGCATCGAGGTCGGCGGCGACACCGCGACCGCACGCACCCAGGTGCTGTTCGTCCGGGCCGGTGATCAGCAGCTGCGGCCGGCGCGGTACGACGATCGCCTCGTCCGCCGCGACGGGCGGTGGCGCTTTGCGCGCCGATGCTGCGAATTCATCACCAGCCACGGCCTGGCCGATAGTCCCGAGGTGTCGTCGTCATGAGCCAGCGCGTCGCACTCGTCACCGGCGCAGCGGGCGGGCAGGGCTGGGCCATCGCCAAACGCCTTCGCGCGGAAGGGTATTCCGTGACCGCTTGCGATGTGCGGGCTGACGACATCGCGGCCAAGGTCGTCGAGTTGGGCGATGACGAGGTCGTTGCGGCTGAACTCGACGTGACCGATCCCCAACAGTGGCAGCTCGTGGTCGACGAAACTGTGCACCGATTCGGTGTGCTGAGCGTGCTGGTCAACAACGCCGGAGTGTTGCACCGCGCCGCGCTCGCCGACGAGACGCCGGAAGACTTCGAAAGCGCTTGGCGGGTCAACTGTCTGGGTGCGTTCCTCGGTATGCGGGCCGCGCTCGCCGCGTTGCGAGCGGCCGAGAATCCCGCCATCGTCAACATCTGCAGCACCGGCGCGATCCGTCCCTTCCCCACGCACTGTGCCTACGGTTCCTCGAAGTGGGCGCTGCGCGGACTGAGCCAAACCGCGGCGGCCGAGCTGGGCCCGTCCGGTATCCGGGTCAACGCGGTGTTCCCTGGGCCGATTGCGACCTCGATGCTCGATGCGGCCACACAAGGCCGCCTGACCGCGACGGCGATGTTCGGGCGGCTGGGGCGGCCAGCCGAAATCGCCGACGCGGTCGCATTTTTGGTTTCCGAGGCGGCATCGTTCATTACCGGCTCGGAGCTGGTTGTCGACGGTGGGCAATGCCTACAGATTCGGTGAGGCCGGGATGAAAACGGACTTGTCCGTCGGCATCATCGGCGCCGGGCCCGGCGGCCTGGCGTTGGGAATCCTGTTGCGCAGAGCGGGGTTTCACGATTTCACTATCTTCGATCGGGAAGACGACGTCGGCGGAACATGGCGGATCAACACCTACCCCGGGCTGGCCTGCGACGTGAAGTCGCATCTGTATTCGTTCTCCTTCGACCTGAATCCGCATTGGTCGCGGCTGTGGTCGGGGCAGCCGGAAATCCTCGCCTATTTCGCGCGCTGCGCCGATAAACACGGGCTGCGTCCCCACCTGAAGATGCGGACCGAAATCCGGTCGGCGTGTTGGGAAGAACAGGCCCAGCGGTGGTGTCTGACTACGAGCGGCGGTGACGAACACCGTTTCGATGTCGTGGTGTCCGCCGTCGGTCTGTTCACCCGGCCGCTGTTCCCTGACCTCGTCGAGCAGGAGCCATTCACCGGTACCGTGATGCACTCGTCGCGCTGGGATCACTCGATCGACCTCACGGGCGCGCGGGTGGCCGTGTTGGGCACGGGATCTACCGCCTCGCAGCTTATTCCGGAGTTGGCGAAGGTGGCCGAGCGGGTGTACTCGGTGCAACGCTCGCCGACCTGGATCCTGCCCAAGCCGGACCGACGTTACACGCGGCGCGAGCGGTGGGTCTTCGCTCATTTGCCGCTGGCCAAGAAGCTGTACCGGACCCGACTGTGGTTGCGCAGCGAAGCGAACATCTCGGTGATCGAGCACGGCAGCCCGAAAACCCAAGATTTCACGGCGATCGCACTCGGCCTGCTGGAGCGGACTGTCGCCGACGAGGACCTGCGACAGAAACTGACGCCGGATCACCCGATGGGCTGCAAGCGGCTGGTGTTCTCTTCCGACTACCTGCCGGCACTGACCCGCCCCAACGTCGAGGTGGTGAGCAGTCCGGCTCGGTACCTGCGGGCCCGGTCCCTGGTAACCGAGGATGGCACCGAGCGCGAGGTCGACGTCGTGGTGTGCGCCACCGGCTACGCCGCGGCCGACTACCTCGGCCAGTTGGACGTCACCGGAGAGGGCGGCACCACACTGCGCGCGGTGTGGCAGCAGGGAGCACACGCCTACCTCGGGATGGCCGTACCCGGATTCCCTAACTTCTTCATGCTGTACGGGCCCAACACGAACGTCGGCTCCAACAGCGTGATCTTCATGCTCGAAGCCCAAGCGCGCTACATCGTGCGCGTGCTGAAATACCTGCGGCGCAAGGGGCAAACCTATGTCGCGGTGCGCCCGTCGGCGCTGGCGAGGTTCATCGCCAAAATCGACCAGTGGATGGTCGGGACCGTATGGACCACCCAATGCAGCAACTACTTTCGCGCCGCAAACGGCCGTGTGGTGACGCAGTGGCCGCGCAGCGCACGCAGCTTCTGGAAGCTGACCCGCCGGTTTGAGCCCGGCGACTTCATGTTCGGCAGCCGCCCGGCCCCGCTGGAATCCGCCGCCGCTGCCGACGGGCCGGCCCGATGAGCGAACTCGACGGCGCCGAACGTCTCCATCCGGCCCTGCGCGCGATCGCGACCACGCGCACCTTGTTTACCCGGGAAGCCATCGCGGTCATGCGCGCGCCGTTCGACCAACGCCGCGGCGACGCCGCCCATCCCATGCCGGGCGTGCGCATCAGCGACGACGACCTCGGCGGCGTGCCGGTCCGCAGCTATCGGGGTGGACGGTCGCTGGCACCGGTGGTGATTTATTGCCACGCAGGCGGATTCGCGCTGGGCAACCTCGACACCGATCACCGCCAGTGCGCCGAACTTGCGCGCCGCGGCCGCTGCACCGTGATATCGGTCGACTACCGGCTGGCGCCCGAACATCCGTATCCGGCTGCGCTGGACGACGCGATCGCGGTGCTGAGGTGGGTGGTCGACCACGCCGCCGCACTGGACGTCGATGCGACGCGGCTGGCCGTCGCGGGCAGCAGCGCGGGCGCCACGCTGGCGGCGTGCCTGGCCCAGCGCGCGACCGACGGCTCGGTGCCACCCGTGCTGTTTCAACTGCTGCACCAACCGGTGCTCGACGATCGCGCCACCGCATCGAAGGCCGAGTTTCGCACCAGCGCGGCATTCGATGGTGAGGCCGCCGAACTGATGTGGCGCCACTACCTGGCTGGCACGCCCGCGACCCCGGCCGCCGTGCCGGCGCGGCGCGGCGAATTAAGCGGTCTGCCAAGCGCGTTGATCACCTGCGCGGAGATCGATCCGTTTCGCGACGAGGCCGTCGGCTACGCGCTGCGGCTGCTGCATGCCGGGGTCGCCACCGAGCTGCATGTCTTTGCCGGCACCTGTCACGGCTTCGATTCGCTGCTGCCCGACTGGTCGACCGCCGAGCAATTGTTCGCGATGCAGGGCCGCGCCCTGGCGAGCGCCTTCTACAGCCACTAGTCCGCGGCGCCGGACGCCAGCCCTGCGAAACATGCTGGAATACCAGCATGGCTTCCGGCCCGTCGATCCCGCCCGCCCCCGACCAGCTCACCAGCCGCGACTTCCCGGTGCTGTGGCCGGTCAGCACCCGCTGGGCCGACAACGATATGTTCGGCCATCTCAACAACGCGGTGTACTACCAGCTGTTCGACACCGCCATCAATGCCTGGATCACGCTGGGCACCGGGCTCGACCCGACCACGATGGCGGCGCTGGGCGTCGTCGCCGAGTCGGGCTGCCGCTACTTCTCCGAACTGCAGTTTCCGCAGCGGCTCGAGGTCGGCCTGGCCGTGACGCGGCTGGGCCGCAGCAGCGTCACCTATCGCCTCGGTGTGTTCGCGGCCCAAGCCGAGGCGCAGGACGGCGCACCCGGTGCCCGAGCCAGACCGGTCACCGCGCTGGGGCATTGGGTGCACGTCTACGTCGACCGGACCAGTCGTAAATCGGTCCCGATCCCGGACCCCATCCGTTCGCTGCTGTCGACGGCCACCGTCGGCGAATCGGCCTAGCGGGCCCAGTTAGCGCCCTGCGCTGGGGCTTTCGCGTTCCCCGTTATGCTTTCGCGCATGCCCGTTTTGAGTAAGACCGTCGAGGTGGACGCGGACGCCAGCGCGGTCATGGCCATCGTCGCGGATTTCGAGCGGTATCCGGAGTGGAGTGACGGGGTGACGGGCTGCTGGGTGCTTGCTCGGTACGACGACGGCCGCCCCAGCCAACTGCGGCTGGACGCCGCCTACCAAGGATTCCAGGGCGTCTACATCCAGGCCGTCTACTACCCGGGCCCGAACCAGATTCAGACCGTCATGCAGCAAGGCGAGCTGTTCAAGAAACAGGAGCAGCTGTTCAGCGTCGTCGAACTCGGCGCCTCGAGCCTGTTGACCGTCGACATCGACGTCGAACCGTCGATGCCCGTCCCCGCACCGCTGGTCAAACAGATGCTCAACAACGTGCTGGACCACCTCGCCGACAACCTCAAACAACGCGCCGAGCAGCTGGCCGCAAGCTAAGGGCGGAGGTCGGGGTCAGCCGAATATCCCGGCCCCGTCCAGCATTTCGGTCAGCCGCCGGGCCGCGTCGGTGAACTGCCAAACCGTGTGCTCGATCACCGCCGGCGTATCCCGGCGGCGCAGCGCGTCGATCAGCTGCCGGTGATTGTCGACCGCGGCCACCCCCCATTGCGGATCGCCCGCGTAGACCAGCACCGGCATGTATCGCGCCGCGTTCAGCAGGAACCAGGCCAGCTTGATCCGCCCGCTGGCCTGGTTGAAGACCCGGTGGAAGGAGAACTCGAGGCCAGCGATCGTCTCGGGGTCACCGGACCCGACGGCCGCCGCCAGCGACTCGTTGATGCGTTCCAGCTCGTCGATCTCGGCCTCGGCGATGTGGTCGGTGGCCGCCTCGGCGAGCTCCCTGGCGATGGTCGCCTGCAGCCAGAAGATGTCCTCGATGTCCTGCCGGGTCAACGGCAGCACCACGTGGCCGCGGTGCGGCTCGAGCTGCACCATGCCCTCGCCGCGCAGCTTGAGCAATGCCTCCCGCACCGGTGTCACGCTGACGCCGAGCTCGGCCGCGGTCTCATCGAGGCGGATGAAGGTGCCCGGCCGCAACCTCCCCGACATGATCGCCGCCCGCAGGTGGCCCGCGACCTCGTCGGACAGCTGCGCCCGGCGCAGCTGTCGCCGCCGACCCGGCGTTCGTGTAGATAGCGGTGTGTTCACGTGGGTGGCCAGGGCTTTCGCAGGAGTTGGTGGGGCGATTTCAGGTCGTTTTCAAGTTTTGCCGGGGCTTGTCTTCACGGCGGCAAAGCCATAGTGTGACCCACACAACACGATGTTTTATCAAATATCAAGCTGTCGCAAGCGGTGCGCGAGTGAAGGGAAGGTATTAGTTGACCGCGCAACTTGCTAGCCATGAGCCTCACGCATCACAGGCGTCACACCCGAGAGAGCAGCCGTACCTGGCCCGGCGGCAAAACTGGGTCAACCAGCTCGAGCGGCACGCACTGATGCAGCCGCAGGCCGTCGCGCTGCGATTCATGGGACGCACGCTGACATGGGCCGACCTGCAGCGTCGGGTCAGTGCGCTGGCCGGTGCCCTGAGCAGACGAGGGGTCGGCTTCGGGGACCGGGTGATGATCCTGATGCTCAACCGCCCCGAGTTCGTCGAGGCAATGCTTGCGACCAACATGCTCGGGGCCATCGCGGTTCCGCTGAACTTCCGGTTCACCCCATCCGAAATCGGTTTCCTGGTCGAAGACTGCGAAGCGCGGGTCGTGGTCACCGAGGAGGTGCTGGCTCCGGTGGCCACCGGAGTCCGTCAGATCCGGCCGCTGCTGGACACGATCGTCGTGGCCGGCGGTGCTACCGACGACCAGGTCCTGGGTTATGAAGACTTGATCAACGAACCCGCCGGTGCGCGCGAGCCCGTCGACGTGCCGAACGACTCGCCGGCCTTGATCATGTACACCTCCGGCACCACTGGGCGTCCCAAAGGTGCGGTGCTCACCCATACCAACCTGACTGGGCAGACGATGACCGGCTTGTACACCAACGGCGCCGACATCAATAACGACGTCGGCTTCATCGGTGTCCCGCTGTTCCACATCGCCGGCGTCGGCAACCTGCTCGGCGGGCTGCTGCTGGGCCTGCCCACGGTCATCTATCCCCTCGGCGCTTTCGAACCCGGGCAGCTGCTCGACGTGCTGGCGGCGGAAAAGGTCACCGGGATCTTTTTGGTGCCGGCCCAATGGCAGGCGGTCTGCGCTGAGCAGCACGCCCGTCCCCGCGACCTGAGGTTGCGCGTCATGTCATGGGGCGCCGCGCCGGCACCGGATGCGCTGCTGCGGGAGATGTCGGCGATCTTCCCCGGAACCCAGATCCTTGCTGCCTTCGGGCAAACCGAGATGTCTCCGGTGACCTGCATGCTGCTTGGCGAGGACGCGATCCGAAAGCGGGGATCGGTCGGCAAGGTGATTCCGACCGTCTCCGCCCGGGTGGTCGACGAGAACATGAACGACGTGCCGATCGGAGAGGTCGGCGAGATCGTCTACCGCGCACCCACTTTGATGGCCGGCTACTGGAACAATCCCGCTGCCACCGCGGAGGCCTTCGCGGGGGGCTGGTTCCACTCCGGCGACCTCGTCCGGATGGACGAGGACGGCTACGTCTGGGTGGTGGACCGCAAGAAGGACATGATCATTTCCGGCGGCGAGAACATCTACTGCGCCGAAGTGGAGAACGTGCTCGCCAGCCATCCCGGCATCGTCGAAGTCGCCGTCATCGGTCGTGCGCACGAAAAGTGGGGTGAAGTCCCGATCGCGGTCGCGGCCGTGCGCACCGACGGGCTGCGGCTGGATGACTTGGACGAGTTTCTCAACGAACGCCTCGCGCGCTACAAGCACCCCAAGTCACTCGAGATCGTCGACGCGTTGCCCCGCAACCCGGCCGGCAAGGTGCTCAAAACCGAGCTGCGGATTCGCTACGGGAACGCCGTCGGACCTCAAAGCGAGGCCACTGCAAGGGATTTCACCACGAGAGAGGGAAGCTGAACGATAGTGTAACGTTTGCCCGCTGTTGACGAAGGGTTAATTGTGCAGATGCGGTTCACACCTGGTTGGCCATCGGGTACATTCCTGTGGTCTCCGTTACTACTTGCCAGTAGGGAGTCGGAGGTCACACAGGTGAATCCAGGGCAAGGCGGGGCTTTTCCCGGCCGCCTGAGGGCGAGGGGGCGACGCGTGCGACATGAGCCGCGCAGTCGCATGGCGCGCGGTTTCGGCGTGAGGGGGCGGTGATGACGTCGACCTCGACGAACTCGCGGGGGCCCTACCTCGTCGGCTATCTGCGGGATCAACTGGAGTCGCCGCTGACCCTGATCGGCGGCTTCTTCCGGATGTGTGTGCTGACCGGCCGGGCGTTGTTCCGTCGGCCCTTCCAGTGGGGCGAGTTCGTGTTGCAGTGCTGGTTCATCATGCGAGTCGCGTTCCTGCCGACCGTCTTCGTCTCCATCCCGCTGACGGTGCTACTCATCTTCACCCTCAACGTGCTGCTGGCCCAGTTCGGTGCCGCTGACCTCTCCGGGGCGGGCGCGGCGATCGGCGCCGTCACCCAGCTCGGTCCGCTGACCACGGTGCTGGTGGTGGCCGGCGCCGGGTCGACCGCGATCTGCGCCGACCTCGGTGCGCGCACCATCCGCGAGGAGATCGACGCGATGGAGGTGCTCGGCATCGACCCGATCCACCGGCTGGTGGTCCCGCGGGTGATCGCCGCCACCCTGGTCGCCACCCTGCTCAACGGTCTGGTCATCACCGTCGGGCTGGTCGGCGGCTACCTGTTCGGGGTCTACCTGCAGAACGTGTCGGGCGGCGCCTACCTGGCGACCCTGACCACGATCACCGGCCTGCCCGAAGTTGTCATCGCGACCATCAAGGCGGCGACCTTCGGCCTGATCGCCGGACTCGTCGGGTGCTTCCGCGGGCTGACCGTGCGGGGTGGTTCCAAGGGGCTGGGCACCGCCGTCAACGAAACCGTCGTGCTCTGCGTGGTTGCGCTGTACGCGGTGAACGTGGTGCTGACCACCATCGGCGTGCGATTCGGGACGGGACGCTGACATGTCGACTGCCGCGGTGTTGCGTGCCCGATTTCCCCGGGCGGCGGAGAATCTCAACCGCTACGGCGGTGCCGCAGGCCGGGGGCTCGACGACCTCGGCCAGATGGCTTGGTTCGGGCTGGTCTGCATCGGACAGGTGCCGCACGCGCTGCGCAACTACCGCAAGGAGACGCTGCGACTGATTGCCCAAATCGGCATGGGCACCGGCGCCATGGCCGTCGTCGGCGGCACGGTCGCGATCGTCGGTTTCGTGACGCTGTCGGGCAGCTCGCTCGTCGCGATCCAGGGCTTCGCGTCGCTGGGCAACATCGGGGTCGAGGCGTTCACCGGCTTCTTCGCCGCGCTGATCAACGTGCGCATCGCCGCTCCCGTCGTCACCGGGATCGCGATGGCCGCCACTGTCGGCGCGGGAGCCACCGCCGAACTCGGCGCCATGCGCATCAGCGAGGAGATCGACGCGCTGGAAGTGATGGGCATCAAGTCGATCTCGTTTTTGGCAACCACCCGCTTCATGGCCGGCCTGGTCGTCATCATCCCGATCTACGCGCTGGCGATGATCATGTGCTTCCTGTCGCCACAGATCACCACGACGGTGCTGTACGGGCAGTCCAACGGCACCTACGACCACTACTTCCGAACGTTCCTGCGACCCGACGACGTGTTTTGGTCGTTCGTGGAGGCCATCCTCATCACGGCGGTCGTGATGATCACCCACTGCTTCTACGGGTACAACGCGGGCGGCGGACCCGTCGGCGTGGGCGAGGCGGTGGGACGTTCGATGCGCTTCTCGCTGGTCTCGGTGCAGGTGGTCGTGCTGTCCGCCGCGTTGGCGCTCTACGGCGTCAACCCCAACTTCGCGTTGACGGTGTAGCGCCATGGCCCGACCCGGAAAAGTCAACGCCTCGCGGACCCCGCCCTACAAGTTGGCGGGCATCGGCATGCTGGTCATCGCCGCGATCGTCTTCGTCCTGGTCTACGGGCAATTCCGGGGTGACTTCACCCCCAAGACCAAGCTGACCATGCTGGCCTCCCGAGCCGGTCTGGTGATGGACCCCGGATCCAAGGTCACCTACAACGGCGTCGAGATCGGCCGGGTCGACACCATCACCGAAATCGTGCGCGACGGCAAGCCGGCGGCAAAGTTCACCCTGGACGTCTTCCCCCGATACCTCGCGCTGATCCCGGCCAACGTGAACGCCGACATCAAGGCCACCACCGTGTTCGGTGGCAAGTACGTGTCGTTGACGACGCCGCAGAACCCTTCGCAGCAAAAGCTTTCCGCGCAGTCGGTGATCGACGCCCGGTCGGTGACGACCGAGATCAACACGCTGTTCCAGACCATCACATCGATTTCGGAGAAGGTGGATCCGGTCAAGCTGAATTTGACGCTGAGCGCGGCCGCGCAATCGCTGGCCGGGCTGGGTGACAAGTTCGGCCAGTCGATCGTCAACGGCAACGCCGTCCTCGACGACGTCAACCCGCAGATGCCGCAGATCCGCCACGACATCCAGCAACTGGCTGGGCTCGGCGACACTTACGCCAACGCCTCGCCCGATCTGTTCGACTTCCTCAACAACGCGGTCGTCACCTCCCGCACCATCAACCAGCAGCAAAAGGACCTGGATCAGGCGCTCTTGGCGGCGGCCGGCTTCGGCAACACCGGCGCGGAGATCTTCGAGAAGGGCGGGCCGTATCTGGCGCGTGGCGCGGCCGACCTGGTGCCGTCGGCGCAACTGCTGGACACCTACAGCCCGGCCATCTACTGCACGCTGCGCAACTACCACGACATCGAGCCCAAGGCCGCCTCGTTCCTGGCCGGCAACGGATACTCGCTGAACGCCCACACCGAGGCGCTGTCGGGTCTGGGACTGCTGGCCAACCCCGTGTCGGCGGTGGCCACGATTGCCAGCCTGGTCGGCGGACTGGCCGGCGTCGTCGGCGGCGCGCCCAACCCCTACATCTATCCGGAGAACCTGCCGCGAGTGAATGCCCGCGGCGGCCCGGGTGGTGCGCCAGGTTGCTGGCAGCACATCACGCGTGACCTCTGGCCCGCACCCGAGTTGGTGATGGACACCGGCAACAGCATCGCGCCGTACAACCACCTCGACACCGGTTCGCCCTACGCAATCGAATACGTCTGGGGCCGTCAGGTAGGGGATAACACGATCAACCCATGAAAATCACCGGCACGCTAAT
Source organism: Mycobacterium simiae (assembly GCF_010727605.1). Lineage (NCBI taxonomy): Bacteria > Bacillati > Actinomycetota > Actinomycetes > Mycobacteriales > Mycobacteriaceae > Mycobacterium > Mycobacterium simiae. The sequence continues at coordinate 2,277,080 of NZ_AP022568.1, read as the reverse complement.
CCGACTCAGCATCTTCTCGCTGGTGCTGCTGCTGTTCACCGCGATGATCGTCGTGGTGTTCGGGCAAATGCGGTTTGACCGCACCTACGCGTACTCGGCTGAGTTCAGCAACATCAGTGGGTTACGTCAGGGCCAGTTCGTTCGCGCGTCCGGTGTGGAGATCGGCAAGGTGGACTCGGTTGAGCTGGTCGACGGTGGCAAGCGGGCCAGAGTGAAGTTCAACGTCGACCGCTCGATTCCGCTATACCAGTCGACGACGGCGCAGATCCGCTACCTGGACCTGATCGGTAACCGGTATCTGGAGCTCAAGCGCGGCGAGGGTGAGGGCGTCGACAAGGTGCTGCCCCCGGGTGGTTTCATCCCGCTGTCGCGCACCTCGCCGGCGCTCGACCTCGACGCGTTGATCGGCGGGTTCAAGCCGCTGTTCCGGGCGCTGGACCCGGAGAAGGTCAACACCATCGCCACCGCGCTGGTCACCGTGTTCCAGGGGCAGAGCGGCACGATCAACGACATCCTCGACAACACCGCACAGCTGACCTCCCAGATCGGGGAGCGTGACCAGGCGATCGGCGAGGTGATCAAGAACCTCAACATCGTGTTGGACACCACGGTTCGGCATCGCCAGCAGTTCGACCAGACCGTCAACAACCTCGAGGTGCTGATCACCGGGCTCAAGGACCACAAGGACCAGCTGGCCGGCGGCACCGCGCACATCAGTAACGCCGCCGGCACGGTGGCCGACCTGCTGAGCGAGGACCGCGCCCTGCTGCACAAGACGATCAACTATCTGGACGGGATTCAGCAGCCACTGATCGACCAGCAGGATCAACTTCAGGACTACCTGAAGAAGGTGCCGACCGCGCTGAACATGATCGGGCGGGCCATCGGGTCCTACGGAGACTTCGTCAACTTCTACGCCTGCGACATCACCCTGAAGATAAACGGCTTGCAAGCCGGTGGCCCGGTCCGCACGGTCCGGCTCTTCCAGCAGCCGACGGGTAGGTGCACGCCGCAATGAGAACGCTGGAACCCCCGAACCGACTCCGGCTCGGCCTGATGGGCATCGTGGTCACGATTCTCGTGATCGGCGTCGGGCAGAGCTTCACCAGTGTCCCGGTGCTGTTCGCCAAGCCCGCCTATTACGGGCAGTTCACCGACACCGGCGGCATCAGCACCGGTGACAAGGTGCGGATCGCTGGCATGGACGTCGGCAAAGTCGAGGGCCTCAAGATCGACGGCGACCACGTCCTGATGAAGTTCTCGATCGGTACCAACACGATCGGCACCGAGAGTCGGCTGGCCATCCGCACCGACACCATCCTCGGTAAGAAGGTCATGGAGATCGAGGCGCGGGGGTCCCAACCGCTGCGGCCCGGGGCCACCCTGCCGATCGGCCAGAGCACGACGCCGTATCAGATCTATGACGCCTTCTTCGACGTCACCAAGGCCGCGTCCGGCTGGGACATCGACACCGTCAAAGAGTCGCTGCACGTGCTCTCGCAGACCATCGACCAGACCTACCCGCACCTGAGCGCCGCCCTGGAGGGCGTCGCCAAGTTCTCCGACACGGTCGGCAAGCGGGACGCGGAGGTCAAGCATCTGCTTGCCCAGGCCAACCAGGTGGCCAGCATCCTCGGCGACCGCAGCGAGCAGGTGGACCGACTGCTGGTCAACGCCAAGACACTGCTGGCCGCCTTCAACGAGCGTGGGCAGGCCATCAACGCGCTGCTGAGTAATGTTGCCGCGTTCTCCGAGCAGGTCAAGGGCCTGATCAACGACAACCCGAACCTGAACCACGTGCTGGAGCAGTTGCGCACGATCAGCCAGATTCTGGTGGATCGCCGGAATGACGTCGCGGACGGGCTGACCGAGGTTGGCAGGTTCCTGCCGTCCCTGAACGAGGCCATCGCGTCGGGACCGTTCTTCAAGGTGGTGCTGCACAACCTGGCGCTCTACCAAATCATCCAGCCCTGGGTGGACGCGGCGTTCAAAAAGCGCGGCATCGACCCGGAGAACTTCTGGCGCAGCGCGGGTCTGCCGGAATACCGGTGGCCCGACCCGAATGGCACCCGCTTCCCCAATGGTGCGCCGCCGCCGGCGCCGCCGGTGTTGGAGGGCACGCCCGACCATCCTGGTCCGGCCATCCCGCCCGGCTCGCCGTGCTCGTACACGCCGGCCAACCCCGGTGGCAACATCACCGTCGGCGACGAGGGTCTGCCGCGGCCGTGGAACCCGCTGCCGTGCGCGGGCGCCACCGTCGGACCGTTCGGCGGGCCCGGGTTCCCGGCGCCGATCGACGTCGCGACGTCGCCGCCGAACCCCGACGGACTGCCGCCCACACCCGGCATGCCGATCGCGGGTCGTCCGGGCGACCCACCGCCGAACGTTCCGGGCACACCGGTGCCGTTGCCGGCGCAGGCGCCGCCGGGTGCGCGCACCGAGAACCTGGGGCCCGCCGGCCCGACGCCGCCGCCGTCGACGTTCGCGCCGGGATTGCCGCCGGGTCCGCCGGCCCCGCCCGGGCCGGGGAACCAGCTGCCGGCGCCGTTCATCAACCCCGGTGGATCGGGTGGCAGTGGTGTCACGGGAGGTAGCCAGAATTGAGCACCATCTTTGACATCCGCAATGTGCGTCTGCCCAAGTTCTCTCGGACGACGGTGATTGTCGGATCGCTGATCGTGGTGGTGGCCCTGGTGGTCGGCTACGTCGGCTACCGGCTGTTCGAGAAGCTGACGAACAACACCGTGGTCGCTTACTTCCCCGCGGCCAATGCGCTCTACAAGGGGGACAAGGTCCAGATCATGGGCCTGCGGGTCGGCTCCATCGACAGCATCGAGCCGGTCGGCGACAAGATGAAGGTGACGTTCCACTACGCGAACAAATACAAGGTCCCCGCCAATGCCTCCGCGGTGATCCTCAACCCCACCCTGGTGGCGTCCCGCGCGATTCAGCTGGAGCCGCCCTACAAGGGCGGGCCGGTGCTGGGCGACAACGCGGTGATCCCCGAAGAGCGCACCCAGGTGCCGGTGGAATGGGACGAGCTGCGTAACAGCATCACCAACATCATCTCCAAGCTGGGTCCGACCAAGGAGCAGCCGACAGGACCGTTCGGTGAGGTCATCACGTCCTTCGCGGACGGCCTGGCCGGTAAAAGCAAGCAGATCAACACCGCGCTGAACAGCCTGTCGTCGGCGTTGACCGCGCTTAACGAGGGCCGCGGCGACTTCTTCGCGGTGGTGCGCAGTCTGGCGTTGTTCGTCAACGCGCTGCATCAGGACGATGCGCAGTTCGTCGCGTTGAACCAGAACCTGGCCGACGTCACCGGCCGGCTCGCCTCGTCCGACGGGGACCTGTCGAATGCCATTCAGCAGTTCGACAGTCTGTTGACGACGGTGCGCCCATGGCTGGACAAGAACCACGAGGTGCTGGCCACCGACGTCAACAACCTGGCCACGGCCACCAACACGCTGCTGCAACCCGACCCGCTGAACGGGCTGGAGACCGCCCTGCACATCTTGCCGACGGCGGCGTCGAACATCAACCAGATCTATCACCCGACGCACGGTTCGGTGGTCGCCATTCCGGCTATCACGAACTTCGCCAATCCCATGCAGTTCATCTGTAGCTCGATCCAGGCCGGCAGCCGGCTCGGGTATCAGGAATCGGCGGAGTTATGCGCGCAATACTTGGCGCCGATCCTCGACGCGATCAAGTTCAACTACCTGCCGTTCGGCTTGAACCTGTTCAGTACGGCCGAGACGTTGCCCAAGCAGGTCGCGTACTCCGAGCCGCGGCTGCAGCCGCCCAACGGTTATAAGGACACGACGGTCCCCGGCATTTGGGTGCCGGACACCCCGTTGTCGCACCGCAACACCCAGCACGGCTGGATCGTGGCGCCAGGTATGCAGGGTCAGCAGGTAGGACCGATCACCGCGGGCCTGATGACCCCGGAATCGCTGTCTGAATTGATGGGCGGTCCCAACATCGAGCCCGTGGAATCGAACCTGCAGACGCCGCCGGGTCCGCCGAACGCGTACGACGAGAATCCGATCCTGCCGCCCATCGGGCTGCGGGCTCCGACGCCGGTCCAACCGCCGGCGCCGGGTCCGGAGGTGCGCCCCGGTCCGGTCGCTCCGACACCCGCGCCGGTGGTGGCCCCGGCACCCAATGCCGGGGGACCGCCGGCACCGGTTGATGCGGGGTTGGGGCAGTGAGGCGCGCGATGAGCGGCGTCGCCGCGAGGAGCGGCGTCGCCGCGCCGCTTCGCCGCCAGGCCTGGCGCGGGCTGGTGCTGCTGGTGATTGCCATGGTGCTGAGCTCGTGCGGCTGGCGGGGCATCTCCAACGTGGCGATCCCCGGCGGGCCGGGTAGCGGTCCGGATTCGATGACGATCTACGTCCAGGTACCTGACACCCTGGCCATCAACGGCAACAGCAAGGTGATGGTCGCCGACGTCTTCGTCGGATCGATCAAGGCCATCAACCTGAAGAACTGGGTGGCGACCCTGACTTTGGGGGTAAAGAAAAGCGTCAAGCTGCCGAAGAACGCCATCGCCAGGATCGGCCAGACGTCGCTGCTGGGTTCCCAGCACGTGGAACTCGCCGCGCCGCCGAACCCGTCGCAGGACCTGCTGCGCAACGGCGACACCATTCCGCTGAAGAACTCATCGTCGTATCCCACCACCGAGCAAACGTTGGCCAGCCTGTCGTTGATCTTGCGCGGCGGCGGCATCCCCAACCTGGAGGTGCTGCAGAACGAGGTCTACAACATCTTCAACGGCCGGGGCGAGCAGATCCGGTCCTTCCTCGGCAAGCTGGACACCTTCACCTCCCAGCTCAACCAGCAGCGCGACGACATCACGCATGCGATCGACTCCACCAACCGGCTGCTGACCTATGTGGGTGGTCGGGCCGACGTCCTGGACCGGGTGCTGACCGACCTCCCGCCGCTGATCAAGCACTTCGCCGACACCAAGAACCTGCTGATCAACGCCACCGACTCGGTGGGCCGGCTCAGCCAGGCCGCCGACCAGTATCTGTCGGAGGCCCGGGCGCCGCTGCACACCGATCTGCAGGCACTGCAGTGCCCGCTGAAGGAACTCGGTCGCGCCTCGCCGTACCTGATCGGCGCGCTCAAGCTCATCCTGACGCAGCCCTTCGACATCGACACCGTGCCGAAGATGTTCCGCGGTGACTACGTCAACATCTCGCTGACGCTGGACGTCACCTACAGCGCCGTCGACAACGCCTTCCTGACGGGCACCGGATTGTCGGGCGCGCTGCGCGCACTTGAGCAGTCGTTCGGCCGCGACCCGGCGACGATGATCCCCGATGTCCGCTACACGTCGAACCCGAATGACGCGCCCGGCGGGCCGCTGGTGGAAAGGGGGGACCGGAATTGCTGACTCCGTTCATCCGACGTCAGCTGTGGTTGTTCCTTGTCCTGACGGTGGTTTCGCTGCTGGTGCTGGGCATCTACTACCTACAGGTGCCCAGCCTGATGGGAATCGGCCGGTACACGCTCAAGGCGGATCTGCCGGCGTCGGGCGGGTTGTATCCGACCGCTAACGTCACCTATCGGGGCATCACGATCGGCAAGGTCACCGCCGTCGAGCCGACCACCCATGGTGCCGAGGCCACGATGAGTATCGACAGCCAGTACAAGATCCCGGTCGACGCGGTGGCCAATGTGCACTCGGTGTCGGCCGTCGGTGAGCAGTACCTGGACCTGGTTTCGGCGGGCAACCCCGGGAAGTACCTCGCCGCCGGGCAAACCATCACCAAGGGCACGGTGCCCGCCGAGATCGGGCCGGCCCTCGACACCGCCAATCGGGGGCTGGCGGTGTTGCCCAAGGACAAAATCGCCACGCTGCTCGACGAGACCGCCGAGTCCGTGGGTGGGTTGGGGCCCGCGCTGCAGCGTCTGGTCGACTCGACGCAGGCGATCGTCGGTGATTTCCGGACCAACATCACCAACGTCAACGACATCATCCAGAACTCCGGTCCGGTCCTGGATAGTCAGGTCAATTCGAGCGGCAACATCGAACGCTGGGCGCGCAACCTGAACACGCTGGCGGCGCAGGCCGCGGCGCGGGACCAGAACGTGCGCAGCGTCCTGTCCCAGGCGGCACCGACCGCCGACCAGGTCAGCGCGGTGTTCAGCGATGTGCGCGAATCGCTGCCGCAGACGTTGGCGAACCTGGAGGTGGTGTTCGACCTGCTCAAGCGGTACCACAGCGGCCTCGAGCAGGTGCTGGTGTTCCTGCCGCAGGGCGCCTCGATCGCGCAGACGGTGGCCGCGCCGTTCCCGAACCAGGCCGCCCTGGACCTGGCGTTGTCGATCAACCAGCCGCCGCCGTGTCTGACCGGCTTCATCCCGGCTCCGGAGTGGCGGTCGCCGGCCGACACCAGCCTGCAGCCGTTGCCGACCGGAACGTACTGCAAGATTCCGATGGATACGCCGGCCAACAGCGTGCGGGGTTCCCGGAACATTCCGTGCACTGACGTCCCGGGGAAGCGGGCGGCCACGCCGCGCGAGTGCCGCGACCCCCGGCCGTACGTGCCGGCCGGGACGAACCCCTGGTTCGGCGACCCGAATCAGATCCTGACCTGCCCGGCACCGGGCGCGCGCTGTGATCAGTCGGTGCGTCCCGGCATGGTGATCCCGGCGCCATCGATCAACAACGGCATGAACCCGGCTCCCTCGGACCGAGTGGCCGGGACGCCGCCGCCGACCAGCGACCCGTTGACGCGGCCGGGGTCGGGTAGCGTGCAGTGCAACGGACAGCAGCCCAACCCGTGTGTCTACACCCCCGCCGGACCTCCCTCAGCGGTATACAGTCCCCAGAGCGGTGAACTGGTGGGCCCCGACGGGGTCAAATACTCCGTCGAAAACTCGACCAAAACAGGAGACGACGGATGGAAGGAGATGCTGGCGCCCGCCGGCTGAACCCACCACCGATGTCGATGCTTAGCCGTATGCGTCGGAGACGGCCGAAGACCCGCGAGGAATCGGACGACGTCGCCGACGACAGCAACTCCCCGCTGACGTCCGAGGATTCGCCGGATTCCCAGGTCGAAGCCGAGGCCGCCGCGGACGCGGCGGCCCAGCCCGAGGACGCAGCCGAGGCCGACGTCGCTGTAAGTGACACTGACGCGGATCCTGAGCTGGACGCCACGATCGGGGCCGACGATCCGGCGGCGGTCGACGACGACGCGACCGAGCGCCGCCCGTCGCGGCTGACCCGCGGCTGGTTGGCCGGCATCGCCGCGGCTCTGCTGCTGTTCGCCGCGGCCGTCGGCACGGGTGGTTACTTCGCGTTGCGGTACCACCACCAGACCCAGGAGATCGCGCGCAACAACGCCGCGGCGCTCAAGGCCGCGATCGACTGCGTTGCGGCCACGCAGGCGCCCGACACCAACGCGATGATCGCCAGCGAACAGAAGATCATCGACTGCGGCACGGATGCGTTCCGCGCCCAGGCGCTGCTGTACACCGGCATGCTGGTGCAGGCATATAAGGAGTCGAACGTCCACGTTCAGGTTTCCGACGTCCGGGCGGCCGTCGAGCGCACCAACAATGACGGTTCGGTCGACGTGCTGGTGGCAATGCGCGTCAAGGTGGCCAGCGATCAATCGCAGAACGAGACCGGCTACCGGCTCCGGGTGAAGATGGCGCTCGACGAAGGCCAGTACCGGATCGCCAAGCTCGACCAGGTGACGAAGTGACGGTGGTGGTCGAGGAAACTCCCATCACGGCCAACCAAGTGTCATCACAGAACGCCTTGGCGTCCTGGCATATTCGTCTGTGTGCCTTAACTGTCGACGTGCTGCCGCCCGTCGCCGTGGCGACGACCATGGCGTTGGTGTCGTTTACGGTGCCGGCAGGCGGCGCGTGGTGGTGGGTCTCGATTTGCGTGTTGGCCCTGGCTGTCTTGGCGCTGTTGGTCAACCGCTTGCTGTTGCCGCCGACGATCGGCTGGAGCCTGGGCCGCGCCCTGTGCGGCATCGCGGTAACCCGACGCGACGGTGGAGGCGTCGGCGCCTGGGGTCTGTTGCTGCGCGACGTGGCTCACCTGCTCGACACCCTATCGGTGGTGGGATGGCTTTGGCCGCTGTGGGATTCGGGTCATCGGACCTTCGCCGACATGCTGTTGCGCACGGAGGTGCGGTTCTCCCAAATCGCACGGCCGGACGTCCGACGGTGGACCACCGTCGCGGTGCTTGCCGCCGCCGGGCTGTGCCTGGCCGGCGTCGTCATGAGCTACGCGGTGGTGTACTCCCGTGACCGGGCTACCGATCAGACCCAGGCGCAGATCGCGATTCAGGGACCGAAGATCGTCGCGCAGATGCTGACCTACGACCCGAAGACGTTGCGCGACGACTTCACCCGGGCACAGTCGTTGGCCACCGACAAATACCGCGGCCAGCTCAAGGCCCAGCAGGACATCGTCGAAAAGGGAAACCCGGTCATCAACGAGTATTGGGTGACCGACAGCTCGATCGAATCGGCCTCGCCGGATCGGGCGACGATGTTGTTGTTCATGCAGGGACGCCGGGGGGTGGCGCCCGACGAGCGCTACATCACCGCGACCGTGCGGGTCAACTTCGCCAAGGAGGGCGACGGTCGGTGGCGCGTCGACGATCTCGCCGTGCTGACGAAGCCGAAGCCGCCGGGGAATGGGAAATGAGTCCCCGCCGCAAGTTTGCACCCGGCGAAGAGTCGCTGCTTGTCGCGACAGGGCCGGAGACGCTGCGACGGCGGTGGGGTCTACCCGTCGCCAGTGCTGCCGCGGGGGTGCTGATGGTGGTGGCGATCACGCTGACCACCTTGATGCTGGTCTCGCATGAATCCCGGGTACGAGACGCTTCGAAGAACCGCGAAGTGCTCAACTATGTGACGGGCTTCATGACCCAGTTCACCTCTATTGACCCCTACCACGCGAACGACTACGTGATGCGGGTCATGGACCAGGCGACAGGCGATTTCGCGAAGGAATACCACGACAAAGCCAACGAGATTCTGTTGCAGGTCGCCCGGGCGGAACCGGCCAAAGGCGCCATCCTCGGTGCGGCCGTGGAGCGATGGAATGACGATGGCAGCGCGATCGTGATGGTGGCGACCGAAGTGACGTCCAAGTCGCCCGACCAGAAGCAGGTCTTCGAGAACACCAACCGTTGGACGGCAACTGCTACGCGGGAAGGGAATCAGTGGAAGATAAGCAGCCTGCAGCAGGTGATCTGACCGTCGACGAGTCAGCCGATACGGCCTCCGATGAGGCCAGTGAGGGCCAAACCAGCTCGGCGCCAACAGAAGTCGATGCGGAGCAGCCGGGCTCCGAGGGTCAAAATGCGGAGGAATCCGCGGCACCGCCCGAGCAGGGTGGCCGCCGGCGGCGGTGGCTGGCCGGAAAGTGGGCGGCAGTCGCCATCGTGGTGGCCGCGGTGCTGTTCGTCGGCTCCGCGGCGTTCGCGGGCGCGGCCATGCAGCCCTACCTGTCTGATCGGGCCGCGGCGGCCACCAAGCTGAACGTGGCGCGCACGGCCGCCAATGCGATCACGACGCTGTGGACCTACACGCCGGAGAACATGGACAGCCTGGCCGACCGCGCGGCGAACTACCTCAGCGGCGACTTCGAGGCGCAGTACCGCAAATTCGTCGATGCCATCGTCGCCCCGAACAAGCAAGCCAAGATCACCAACACCACCCAGGTCACCGGCGCCGCGGTCGAATCGCTGGACGGCCAGAACGCGGTTGTGATCGTCTACACCAACACCACCTCCACCAGCCCGCTGACCAAGAACATCCCGGCGCTGAAGTATTTGTCCTACCGGCTATTCATGAAACGCGTGCAGGGGCGCTGGCTGGTGACCCGGATGACGACCGTCACCTCGTTGGATCTGACACCGCATCCGTAGCCGGCGCGGCATCGAAATATACTGCCCCGGTGGCTACGTCGCCGGTGTCTGAGCGGTTGACCGTTGCGGCGTTGCTGTTGTTGACCTTCGCCACCGGTCTGGCCGATTCGATCAGCATCTTGGTTCTCGGCCACGTGTTCGTCGCCAACATGACCGGCAACGTGATCTTCCTCGGCTTCTGGCTGGCCCCGCGCACCAACATCGACCTGACGGCGGTGTCGGTCGCGCTGCCCACCTTCGTCGTCACGACCATCTTCAGCGGTCGACTATCCAGGTTTTTCGGCGAGCGGGCCCGCGCCTGGATCACCACCGTGCTGGCCACCGAAATCGTGTTGCTGCTTACCTTGTCGGTGCTGGCCGGCACGGGTGTGCTGCACTATCACGACAACTCCAAACTGATCATGATCGGCTTCCTGGCGGTGACGTTCGGCCTGCAGCACTCGAGCGCGCGCCAGTTCGGAATCCCGGAATTGTCCACCACGGTGTTGACGTCGACGATCGTCAGCCTCGGTCTGGACAGCCGGCTGGCCGGTGGCACGGGCGAGCGCCAAACGTTGCGCTTCGCCGTCGTCGTCACCATGTGTGCCGGTGCGTTTCTCGGCGCGACCCTGTCCCGATTCTTCATCGCTCCGGTGTTCATTCTGGTGGCGGCCGTGGTGGCGGTCAGCCTGGTGATCTTCCGATGCGGCGCTTCCGACGTGAAAGTATCTGCGCCAGAGGGTTTTTAGTTGAAGGCCAGCCAGCTGGGCAGGCCTCGCTCGTGGGAGTCGCACAGCACCTGACGGGTATCGCAGGACCCCCGCGGTGAACCCGCGCCGGCCCACATGCCACCGGTATCGCGGCGCAGTACGATCGCCGACGATCCGCCGCCATCCAGCAACACTGCGGTGTCGCTGCCCAGGCCGCGGAACAGGTCCTGCATGTTGTCCGGGGTGTAGCTGCCGCCCTCGAAGATGTACATCTCGTCGCGCTGCTTGACGTAGGCCAGCGCCGTGCGCGCTGCGCTGGGACCGCCATCGCGCAGCTGTTGGGTCTGGCCGGGGCCGAGCAGCCCGATGCCGGATACCGCGACGAACTTCTCGTTCTTGTTGAGCAGGTCCTCCACCACCGGGGTGGCGGCGTCATAGTCATTCTTGCTGCGGGGCCACACCACGTAGGGGGCGCCGCCGGTGGGCAGGATCATCGTCGTCAACGAGGACCAGCTCTCGCCGCCGCCGGAGAGTCCTTGTTTGCCGGGGTAGGCCACGGTGCCGGTGACGGCCTGATTGGCGCGGCCCTGCCCGTTGGTGTTGTCCACGAACGCGCCCAACGGCGAGCTGCAGCCGGTCTGACGCCACGAGCCGGCCTTCTGTCCGCGCACGTCGAAGAAGTTGGCGTTGATGGCGATGGTCGGCTGCCCCATTCGTTGCCAGGCTTGCAGCGGCGTGTAGAGCTCGGAGGCCTGCCACAGACCCTCGCCGGTGCGGGCGCCGGGGTTGTGCTCGCAGCGGGCCTGATCACCCCGATGCGTGTCGACCAGTAGGTGGGGCGCCAAGCGGGTCGACGCGTTCTTGATGATCATCAGGTGGCCGCCGTTGTTCATCTCATACCAGCGACCGCCGGCATCCAGCAACGGTGTGGGATGGCCCGGCCCGAAGTTGTACACCAGATACGAGCCCTTGGTGGCACCGATCGCGTTTGCGAGCATCTCGCGACCGTCCGCGGCGTGGGCGACCGGAGGCGCGACCGTACTCGTCAGCACGCCGCAGGCGAACATGGCCGCCACGCTGGCCGCCAAGCGGCGCAAGCTGGCGCGTCGTGTCAGCACGGCAGCCCTTTCGGCCCTGATGAATTACAACACGAACATCATCAGTCACACGTGTCACACTGTCAACATACATAACGAACGTGTGACGCTTTGGGCGCGCGCGAATTACGTTTGCTCGCTTGAGCTTTCGGGATCCTTGTCGGTCGGGTCGGCGTCCGCGGGTGCACCTGCGGCCTGGTGTTTGCCGGAGCGGGCTTTCTGTTGGGCTTTCTGTTGGGCTTGGTGTTGGGCCTGGTGTGCTTCGGCGATCGCCAGCTCGACGGCGCCCGGGATCCGGTGGAAGCCGCTGCGGTCATAGCTGCGCGTGACGATGCCACCGATCAGCAGCCCGATCACCAGTCCGATCGCGGTCATCCACAACGCCTGCGATAGTCCCGCCGCGCCGGCGCCGTTGAGATACACCAGCGACCGCACCCCTAAGAACACCTGGTGCATCGGCTCGAATTTGGCCAGCCAGCCGAAGAACGGCGGCACAGCCTGCAGCGGAACGGTGGCGCCGGCCGACGGCAATCCGAAGATCACGAACACCAGCATGCTGAACAGCAAGCCCATCGAACCCAGCACGGCGATAAGCGAACTCGAGGTGACACCGACGGCGACGATCGCGAAAACGCCGAAAGCCCACAGCTGCCAGGCGTGCTGGATCGGCATGCCGAGGCCATGGGCGATAGCAAGGTAAACCCCCGACGTGAGCAGCGCCAGGATCGCCATGATCAACCATTTGATCAACAACGTTCGGAAGCGAGAGATGTTGGCCTGCTCGGCAAATCGGTACACCGGACCCCACTCTGCCGGTACGTATCCGAGCAGCGAGTCGACCAGGGTGGAGACCACGATGCTGCCGGTGAATCCGGCCAGTAGCAACAACAACGCGTAGTAAAACGCCGACAGTCCGTTGCCGGTACCGTTGGGAAGCGCGTTGTACACAGACGACTTGATGTCGATGGGGCTGGCCAGTCCCAACTGTGCCGCTCCGGTCAGCGGCGCCCCGTCCGTCTGCTGCGCAACCTCCGACGAAAGATACTGTCCCACTTTGGTATTGGCCGAAGCCATGGCTTGGCTCAGGGTTTGTCCGGCGATGCTGGAGCCCAACGTGCCCGCGCGCGGATTGGTGAAGATCGTTACCGAGGGGCGCTCTGCTTTTTGGGGCGTGACGGCGCTTGCGCCGAATTCACGCAGATTCGACGAGAACGTGGGTGGGATCACCAGTTCGCCGTAGACCTGCGCTCGGTCCAGTAATTGCTTGGCCTCGTCGTGCGACACGACCCGCACGTCGAACTTGTTCTTGTCCAACGCGGAGACCAGGCCGTCGACGATCTTGGCGCCGGCGGTTCCAGCGTCTTCGTTGACCACCGCGATGGGGAAATGGCGCAGGTTGGTGGCCGGATTCAGGATGCCCCCGAGATACAGCGCACACAGCGCCGACATCAGGGCCAATGTGGCGCCGATCGGCAACGCCCAGAACTTGACCGTCCCCAGTGCTTTCACATTGTGATTCGGGTTTGGCACCGCGTGCCGCGGCTGCGCTTTCGACATGCCAGCTCCTGTCTGTCATGGCCACTCTATTTGCGCTAGCCACCCAGCTTTGCGTGCATCTCCCAGACCAGCAGGTCCGTCGCTTCGCCCGCGGTTAGCCGCAGGCCGTCGGTTTCGGTGAGCCGGACCGCGTCGCCGTCGGCGATCTCGCCTGCCCCCTCGACGGTGAGCCGGCCCCGCGGTACGTAGACGTGCACGAAGGGCGCGGTGGGCGTACTGATGCTGTCGCCGGGGCGCAATCGCGCGCCGTGCAACGCCGCGTTGCGGTTGTGCAGAAAGATGGCGGCATCGCAGCCCGGCCGGCCCGCGGCGATGGGCACAAGTTCGGTGCCCATCTCGCCGATCTCATGTTGTTGGTAGCCGGGGGAGATCGCGGTTTCGTCGGGCACCACCCACATCTGCACGAAATGCACCGGCCGCGTTGCGGAGTCGTTCTTCTCCGAATGCAAGATGCCGTTGCCCGCCGACATGCGTTGGGCCAGGCCGGGATAGATCACGCCGCGATTGCCGGCCGAATCCTGGTGTGTCAGTTGCCCGTCCAGCACCCAGGTGACGATCTCCATGTCGCGGTGCGAGTGCGTGTCAAATCCCGATGCCGGGGCCACCAGGTCGTCATTGTTCACCACCAGCAGCCCGAAATGGGTGTTCTGCGGGTCGTAGTGGTCGCCGAAAGAAAACGAATGCCTGGACGTCAGCCAGGGCGTGGTGGTGACGGCCCGGTCGGCGGCGCGCCGAATCTCGCAGTGGGCAGGCATGACATCAGCGTAGTCATGCTCGGCCCAGCCCGGTGCCGAGCAGTTCCTGCGCATGCGCGAGTGCGGCGTCCAGCTCGGCCAGGGTCAATCCGGCCGGACCGCCCAGGTGGATCTCGATCTGGTATTCCGGCTGGCCGTCCCGGCCGAAGATCGGCAGAACCACGAATTCCGTTGAGATTAAATCTGTTTCGAGGGTAGCGGTGACCGACTGCAGGGTGACCATGGTCATCAGCGTGGTGAGCTGGCGGGCAACCTGTGCGGTCGACTCCAGCGACGCGAGCAGCCCGGCGAGCCGATGGTGCAGCGACTGGTGAGTGTCGTCGAACCGCCACGCGCCGTAGCCGCGGGTTCGGATGTCGGCGAGTACCCGTCGCTGCTGTGCGATCTCGGGTCGACTCAACCGCGGCGTCACGCCCTCTAGCCAGGTCGCGACGAAATCATCGTCGCGCCAGGCCATTGCGACCAGACCGAATGGCGGGTCGATCGGGAAACGCTGGCCCACGGCTTGCTGACCGTCGCTGCCGTGCCCGACCGCGTCGACAGTGGTCAGGTGGCGGCCGCCGATCTTCGACATCGAGCAGCCCGCGCCCAGGGCGTCGTGCAAGAAGGTGAGGGCCTCGCGCCCGCGGTCGAGCAGGGGGAACTGCGCCCGCAGCCCGTGCACGAGGCCGAACAAGCCGCTGCCCAGGCAGAAGCGACGGTCTCCGCGCCGAGCCACCCAGGATCGACGTTCCAGTTCGGCCAGCACCAGTGCGCAGGTCGAGGTGCTGATGCCGCAGCTCCTGGCGAGCTCTGCCGAGGTCCGGCCGTCGGGGGCCTGGGCCAGCGTGGCCAGCACGTCCATCACCCGGGCGGTGGGCGGTGACTTGGCGGTTGACGTGCCCATGCCAACTCCCTACCATCCGTCCTAAATTTCAGAATAAGCATCCTAATAATAGGAGATAGTTGTGCTGAAGGTGGGAGTCTGGGGGCCGGGGTCGATGGGCGTGATCGCGCTGCGGGGAGTGATCGACCACCCCGAGCTGCAACTGACCGATCTCGTCGTCCACAGCGACACCAAAGCGGGCCGTGACGCCGGGGAGCTGTGTGGCATCGCGCCGGTCGGGGTGCTGGCGACCCAGGACCCCGGCCCGATGCTCGCCGGGGATGCCGACGTGGTGGTGTACGCCGCCGCGGCCAATCTGCGCCCGCTGGAGGCCGTGGCCGACATGGCGTCGATCCTGCGTGCGGGAAAGAACGTCGTTTCGTGTTCGGTGGTCCCGCTGGTGTATCCCGACGCGCCCGGGCTGGATCGCGGGGCGTTCACCGATCCGCTGCGCACGGCCGCGCTGGACGGCGGGGTGTCGTTCTTCACCACCGGTATCGACTCGGGGTTCGCCAATGATGTGCTGCCGCTGGTGCTTACCGGCGTCTCCCGGGCCATCGACTCGGTGCGGGTGACGGAGATGTTCAACTACGCCACCTACCCGGACCGGGCGGCGGTTTACGAGATCCTCGGATTCGGCAAGCCGCCAGAATATGCGGCGTTCGCCGCCCAGCCGGGCATATTTACCTTCGGCTGGGGGCCGGTCCTGCACCAGCTCGCCGCGGGGCTGGGCGTCAAGATCGACAACATCAAGGAGAGTAACGAACGCATCCCCGCCACCGAATCGTTCGACACCCCCACCGGGCACGTCGCGCCCGGCACGATCGCGGCCATGCGTTCGACCCTGACCGGTTACGTCGCGGGCAAGCCGACGTTCGTCGTCGACCACGTCACCCGTATGCGCGACGACATCGCGCCGGACTGGCCGCAACCGCAGGTCAGGATCCCACCAAAAGACCTGGGGTACGGTCCGGCGAGCGGGCGCGGCGTCTATCGCGTCGAGATCGACGGCTCCCCGACCATGCGCTGCGAGTTCGAAATGGCCGAGGACCACGACCACGACCTGGGTGCGCGCATTGCGGGCGCGTCGCGGATGGTCAACGTCATCCCGGCGGTATGCGCGGCCGCCCCCGGCTTGTTGTCGGCACTCGATCTGCCACTGATCACTGGGGCCGGCCTGGTGCGGCCGGTCGACGGGCCGGTGCCGGACAGCCGGCTAGTCGGACGCTGAGCACGACGCCAGGCTGGGCGGGGCTGGCATGCCGGCCGGCGTCGAGTTGGCCTGGTCCCGGGTCGCACGCTGGCGCGCGGACGCCCTGCTGTTCAACCAGCAGGCGAGGGCGCCCACGACTAGGCCGATGCCGACGCCGATGTCGGGCCGCTCGCCGAGAATGAGCCACGACAGCACGGCCGCGCCCGCGGGGATGATGGCGAACAACATCGCCACCGCCGCCGCGCCGTGCAGAGTGACTGCTCGCAGGTAAATGCTGACCGCAACCGAGGCGTTGAGCAGCACCATAGCGGTGATTGCGATGATGGCCCGGTGCGCGTCGTGCACGGCGAACGGGGTGACGAGCGCGAACGCCGCCGCGGGAATGAACGCGACGCCGTTCTGTACCGCGCTCATGGTGCGAAAGTCGATGCCCGTGCAGTACCGCTGCTGGTAGACGCCGCCGGCCGAAAGGCCAAGCAGCCCAAGCACAAGCAGTACCAGGACCGGGTCCAGGCCGTGGGTGCCCAGCAAGCGCCGGGCGCAGGCGGCAAGCACCGCGACGACCCCGAGTACCAGCGCGCCGATCCGCAGCCAGCCGAGCGGCTCACGCAGGAACACCGCGGCCAAAATCGCCGTGGTCACCGGATTCATCGCGACCACCACCGCGCACAGCACCGCGGAGGCGCCCAGCAACACCGCCTCGTAGAGGCAACAGAATTGGACCGCCTGGATCAGCAGGCCCGCGACGAGGACGTGTCCGAATTGTGCTCCTCGTGGCCAGGGCGCGCGGGCCAGCAGCGCCCATACCGTGAGAACCAGTGCAGCCAGGCTGAATCGCAACACCAAGACGGCCATCGGGGTCATCCCTGCGACCGCAAGGACACCGATCGGATATCCGAGCGCATAAGTGAATGTCACCGCCGAAGCGGTGCTCAGCGGCATGCGACGCAGTGGCATGGCTTCCATAGTTCGTGAGTTCCTGCCATGCCGTCCAACGATTTTTGCCGATCGCTATCGATCACGATTTGTAATCGAGCAGGCCTTCCTTCAAGAAGTCCCAGCTCGTAGGCCATGGCAATTGATCATGGATGCTGATCGAACTAAGGTTGTGAGGTATGCCTCAGGTGCTTGATATCGCGCCGCTACGAAGCCTGGTCGCGGTCGCCGACTGTGGCGGATTCCACCGGGCGGCCGCCGCGCTGCATCTGAGTCAGTCCGCGGTTAGCCAACACTTACGCAAGGTCGAAAGTGTGGTCGGCGGACCGGTGGTCGAGCGCTCCGGGCGTGGCGTGTTGTTCACCGATATGGGCCAGAAGGTGTTGCGGCATGCGCGCACGATCTTGGCGGCCCACGACGCGGCGCTCGACGACCTCGGCGCCACCGAACATCGGGTGCTGACCGTCGGTGCTACCGAGCACGGTGCGGACGTGATGTTGCCCGCGTTGACCAGCGTGCTGCGCGAGCGGCTCCCCGACCGGCGGCCGCGGTTCCGGCTCGACCGCAACGTATCCCTCGCGGATGCGATCGACCGGGGACTTGTGGACTTGGCGATCATGTTGGACGGATCGGGGCTGGATCGCGCCAATGCTTCGGGAATCGTTCAACTGCAGTGGGTTTCGGCGCGCACGTTCAATATCCGGCGAAACGAGCCGTTGCCGCTGGTCATCTATGCCGAACCGTGCACGCTGCGCGAGCCCGCATTCGCGATTTTGGAGAAGCACGCGATCGGCTACGAGGTCGCGGCAGAGTCGGCCGACCTCGCCGGGCTGTACGCGGCGGTACGGGCCGGTCTCGGGTTGGCTCTGCTGCCGAAGATCGGGAAGCTGCCCGATGGGTTGTGCGCGGCGGAGGGGCTGCCCACGCCGAACTGTGCCTCGATATTGGTGCGCGGCCGCTCCGGAGTTGATCCCGACGTGCTGAGCACCGTCGATGCCGCGGTCCGCGACGTGTTGTCACTCGAAAACTGAACTCGCCGTTGCGGAGTCAACGCAGCGGGTACATCGCTGTGGCCAGTTCCAGAATCTCGGGACGGTCCGCCGGCAGGATGAAGCCAGCGTCGATGGCCCTGTCCAGTGCGGCGGTGAAGCGATCCAGGTATTGCGCTGCGCCGCCCGGGTAGAGCCGGCGCAGAGTCGCCTCGTCGAAGGGTTCACCGCTGCCGAAGATCGCCGACATCACGTTCTCGGTGGTGTCGTCCCAGGCGCCGTCACCGGAGGTCCGGGCAATGGGCACCTCCACCCACGGTGTCCTGACACCGCCGCAGGCGAGACCGTTCGAGTCTAGAACGGGTTGCGGCACTTGGTTTTCCTCCATCTGGATGGGTGGGGCAGCCGGCGCGGGCGCGCCGGTACGAAGCCAGGTACTCAGCGCCGCGATCGCGGCCTGCACCACATAGTGGTGCTGCGGCGCGAAGTTGATGAAATGCCCCAGTTGCTGACCCATCAGCATGTTGGTGGGCGCGTAGGCGGCCACCAGATCCTCGAGCGCCGTGGCGCCGGTGTCGATCGCGGCCACTTGGATCGTGTAGTTGTCGGCATGCGCGGCCCCGGGAACCTCCCAAACTCGTAACCGATCGTTGTCGGGCTGACGGGCGAAGTAGTAGCCATTCCGGACGGCGCCGAAAAGATCCGTTTCGGTGATGAGCGCGACCAGGGGAACGCGCAGGTCGGGCCGGAACGCGACCGCTTGCGGTGTGCTGGACTGCAGGTCGTCGAAGATGGAACCACCGTCGAGCGGTGCCGCGGCGGCGAATCGGGAGTGCACCAAGAAGCCGTCGTAAACCCGGGCGAGCGGATCGACGGCGTTGACGTAGCTCGTCAAAAACATCGCCGACTGCGACTCGCCCAGCGCGACAACGTGGTCGGCACGCAGCCCGCCCAACACGTCCGCGGTCCGGACCAGCTGGGCGGTCTGGGAGAAGATGTCATAGCAAAACGCGTCACCCGGGTGGTGCAGCGCCGCGTACCGGGCCGGGTCTTGGCTTTTCAGTGACATGTCCATGCCGAGCAAGCTGTTTCCGCCCTGGATGCCGACCTGCTGCGCCGAGACCGCCACGTAGGCGTAGCCCGCGCGGACGATCTCGCGGTGCGCCATCATCCACACCGCCGGAGCATCTATGCCGCCGCTGACGTTGAGCCACTCGACCAGCACCGTCCCGTTGAACCTGGCCTGGTCGGCCGGGGTCAGCACCACGATGCGAGTGGTGTATTCAGCGGTTCCGCACGGGGTTACGTCCCATCTTCCATCTGCCGTCAGCTCCGATGCGGGGCAGTAGGAGGCGGCGGTTCCGGAGACCAGGAATTCCGCGGCGACGTAGCCGACCTCGCGAATGTCGAACGCGCCCAACAACAACAGGGGTTTACCGGCTATCGGCGTGACGCTGGGGGACTCCGCCATGGCAACACCCTTCGGGATCGGCAACTACCCCGTCACAGCGAGCGGGGCAGCCCAAACTTCGCGAACAACGCGTCGTCCAAGAAGGCAACCACATGCGATACCCCGTCGGGGCCGATATCCAGCACATGCAGCTGAAATGCTGCGTGCCGCGGGCCGGTCCGCATGTACATCGCCGCGGCCGGTTGCCCGTTGGCAACCAGCGGGATCATCCGCATATCGCCCGCAGCTTCGGCCGGGCATTGCTGGTGAATCAGGGCGATGATGTCTTGCGGACCCCGATACCAGCCGGTGTACGGCGGCATTTCCCAGACCGCCTCGGTGGTGAACAGCTCCACCAGCCGGTCGATGTCGTAGGTTTCGAACGCCGTGATGTAGCGCGCCAGCAGGTCCTGCGCTTCGGCCGAATCGGGGGCCGCCAGCCGATCATTCGGGCTGGGCCGCACGCTCTCGAGTTGGGACCGGGCGCGCTGCAACAGGCTGTTGACCGCGGTCGTGGTGGTGCCGATCGCGTCCGCCACTTCTGCCGAACGCCATTGCAGCACGTCACGCAGCAGCAACACCGCCCGCTGCCGGGGTGGGAGATGCTGCAGCGCAGCGACAAAGGCCAGTCGCACCGACTCCCGGGAGGCCACGATGACCGACGGATCGGCCGCGTCCTCGGTCAGATCGGGTAGCGGCTCGAGCCACGGCACCTCGCGGCGTTCCACCAGCTCGGCCGCCGGGTCCGAACTGGGAGCACCCAGGCCGGTCGGCAGTGGGCGGCGCTGCCGACCCTGCAATGCGCTCAGGCAGGTGTTGGTGGCGATGCGGTGCAGCCAGGTACGCAGCGACGACTGGCCTTCGAACTGGTCGTAGGCCTTCCACGCTCGCAACAACGTCTCCTGCACCAGGTCTTCCGCGTCGTGCAGTGACCCAGTCATCCGGTAACAGTGCGCGAGCAGTTCGCGACGATAGGGCTCGGCACGGGCCGAGAAGTCACCCGTGCCGCGGCTTCCTGCGTCGCCGGAATCCTCCGCGAGCAAGCTCACCCGGCTGAGCCTACGCAGAGTCTCGGACAACGGCGTCCCGGGAGCCATTACGCTGCCCCTAATGATGAGGACGTCCCATGACCCGCACTGAACGGAACTTCGATGGCCTGGGCGGCGTGCGCATCGTGTACGACGTCTGGGCCCCGGACGCGATCGTGGGAATGCACCAGCACACCCCCGCGCGCGCCGTCGTGGTGCTTTCTCACGGTCTCGGGGAGTACGCCCGACGCTACGACCACGTGGCCCAGTGCTTCGCGGCGGCCGGGCTGGTCACCTACGCGCTGGATCACCGTGGGCACGGCCGCTCCGGCGGCAAACGCATGCTGGTCCGCGACATCTCCGAATACACGGCCGACTTCGACACCCTGGTCGGCCTTGCGACCAGGGAACATCCCGGCCTCAAGACCATCGTGGTCGGGCACAGCATGGGCGGCGCCATCGTCTTCGCCTACGGCGTCGAGCGCCCGGACAATTACGACCTCATGGTGCTGTCCGGCCCCGCGGTGGCGGCCCAGGACCAGGTGTCGCCGCTGCTGGCCGTCGCGGGCAAGGTATTGGGTGTGGTGCTGCCCGGGCTGCCAGTGCAAGACCTCGACGTCCAGGCCATCTCCCGCGACCCCGAGGTGGTCGCGGCCTACCAGGCCGACCCGCTGGTCTATCACGGCAAGGTCCCGGCCGGTGTCGGACGGGCGATGCTGCAGGTCGGCGAGACCATGCCGCAGCGCGCGCCGGCGCTCACCGCGCCGCTGCTGGTGGTGCACGGCGAGCAGGACCGGCTGGTGTCCGTCGCCGGCAGTCGCCGGCTGGTCGAGTGTGTGGGCTCCACCGATGTCACGCTGAAGGTCTACCCGGGGCTCTACCACGAGGTGTTCAACGAGCCGGAGCGCGACCAAGTACTCGGCGACGTGGTCACCTGGATCACCGACCGGCTGTAGGGCTCCCGTTGTCGGACCGCTCCCGTACTTTGGCGCTAATGAGTCGCGCCGGCGACGATGCACAGCGCACTGATCAGGAGGAGTAGCGCTAATGAAGGACGATAAGATGTTGGCGCGCATCGCTGCGCTGCTGCGTCAGGCTGAAGGCACGGACAACGCCCACGAGGCCGACGCCTTCATGAGCGCCGCGCAGCGGCTGGCAACGGCGGCATCGATCGACTTGGCCGTGGCGCGGTCCCATTCATCCAATCGTTCTGCGGCGCAGGCGCCGACGCAGCGGACCATCACAATCGGCGAGGCCGGTACCAAGGGCCTGCGCACCTATGTGCAGCTCTTCGTGCTGATCGCCGCCGCTAACGACGTCAAGTGTGACGTCGCCTCGAATTCGACGTTCTGTTATGCCTACGGGTTTCCCGAGGACATCGACGCCAGCCACGCCCTGTACGCCAGCTTGGTGGTTCAGATGGTCCGGGCCTCCGACGCCTATCTCGCCTCCGGTGCACACCGGCCGACGCCCACGATCACGGCCCGCCTCAACTTTCAGCTGGCCTTCGGCGCCCGCGTGGGTCAGCGGCTCAGCGAAGCGCGCGAGCAGGCCCGGCGGGAAGCCACCGAGGATCGCAGCCGCCGGCCCGGTACCGCTATCGCCTTGCGGGACAAGGACATTGAGCTGCACGACTACTACCGCAAGGCATCCAAGGCGCGCGGCACCTGGCAGGCCAGCCGGGCCTCGGCCGGGTATTCGTCGGCGGCGCGCCGCGCCGGCGACCGGGCCGGGCGGCGGGCCCGGCTCGGCAACAGCACCGAGTTGCCGGGAGCGCGGAGCGCGCTGGGCAGGTGACCCCGCGGGATTCTCAACGCGCCAAGGTGTATGCGGCCGAGGAGTTCGTCCGGACGGTGCTAGACCGTGTCGCCGAACATGGTTCGCCGGCCGTCGAGTTCTTCGGGACACAGTTGACCTTGCCGCCGGAGGCGCGATTCGGCTCCGTCGCGTCGGTGCAGCGTTATGTTGACCGAGTGCTTGGGCTACCGGCAGTGCGGCAACGCTGGCCCGACGTGGCGCCGCTGAGCGTGCGTGCCCGCCGGGCGGCCACCGCTGCCCACTACGAAAACCGGGACGGCATCGGGATTATCGCGGTTCCGGACCGCGATACCGCGGACTGGGCGCTGCGCGAGCTGGTGGTGTTGCACGAAGTGGCACACCACCTGTCTCAGGCGCAGCCGCCGCATGGCCCGCAGTTCGTCGAAACAATCACCGCGCTGGCCGAGCTGGTGATGGGACCCGAGGTTGGCTACGTGCTGCGGGTCGTCTACGCCAAAGAGGGCGTCCGGTGACCGTCGATGATGCGGGCCGCGCCGCAGCCGGACGCTCGGGTGCGAGTGATCCCGACACCCGGGCGCGCGACGTCGAGAGCCAACTGACCGACGACGAACGATTCACGCTATTGGTTTCGGTGATGGGGCAATCCGACCTGTGGCCGCTGCGCGACGACCGCATCCCGCCGGGGACGCCGATGAGCGCCGGATACGTGCCGGGCATTCCGCGGCTGGGCGTACCGGCGTTGCGGATGAGCGACGCCGGCCTCGGGGTGACCAACCCGGGTTACCGCCCGGGCGACACCGCCACCGCACTGCCGGCCGGATTGGCGCTGGCGGCCGGATTCGACCCGGTACTTGCACGCGCGGCCGGTCGCCTGATCGGGCGTGAGGCACATAGCCGTGGGTTCAACGTGCAACTGGCCGGCGCAATGAATCTCGCGCGCGACCCGCGGAACGGCCGTAACTTCGAATACCTCTCTGAGGACCCGCTTTTGACGGCGACGATGGCCGCGGAGTCGGTCACCGGAATACAGCAACAGGGCGTCATCTCGACCGTCAAACATTATTCGCTGAATTGCAACGAAACCAATCGGCATTGGTTGAACGCGGTGATCGATCCCGACGCCCATCGCGAATCCGACCTGCTGGCCTTCGAGATCGCCATCGAGCGGTCCCAGCCCGGGGCGGTGATGACGGCCTACAACAAAGTCAACGGCCACTATGCTTCATCGAACAGCGTACTGATCAACGAAGTTCTCAAAGACGCGTGGGCATACCGCGGTTGGGTCATGTCCGACTGGGGCGCCACGCCAAGCTGGGAGTGCGCGCTGCACGGCTTGGACCAAGAATGCGGCGCCCAGATCGACACCGTGCTCTGGCGAGCTGAGGCGTTCTCTCAACCGCTGCGCGCCGCGTATGTCGAAGGCCGGTTGCCCAAAGAGCGGCTCTCGGACATGGTGCGCCGTATCCTGCGCTCGATCTTCGCGATCGGAATCGATGACGGCCCAGCAGCACCCATCGGTGAGCCGGATATGGCCGCCCACAACGATGTTGCGCTGCAAATCGCGCGGCAGGGCCTGGTGCTGCTGCAAAACCGCGGGGTGCTGCCACTGGCTGCCCCGGCGCGGATCGCCGTCATCGGCGGTTACGCGCAACTCGGTGTGCCTACCGGGTACGGGTCGAGTGCCGTTGTGCCGCCGGGAGGGTATGCGGCAACCATCCCAATCGGCGGCCCCGGCTTGACGGGCGGCACCCGCAACCTTTACCTCTTGCCGTCGAGCCCCATGGCGGAACTGAGCAAACGCTTCCCGAAGGCGCAGCTCGAATTCGATCCCGGCCTCAGCCCCGCGGAGGCCGCGCAGGTTGCACGTCGATCCGATGTGGCGATCGTCTTCGGAATCCGGGTGGAGGGCGAAGGTTTCGACAGCGCCGACCTATCGCTGCCCTGGGGTCAGGACGCGGTCATCGCCGCCGTCGCGGCGGTCAACCCGAACACGGTGGTGGTGCTGGAAACCGGCAACCCGGTGGTCATGCCGTGGCAGGAGGCCGCCAATGCGATTCTGCAGGCCTGGTACCCAGGCCAGGAGGGTGGCCGTGCGATCGCGGAAATTATTGCCGGCCAGGTCAACCCGTCCGGTCGGCTACCGATCACCTTTCCGGCAGACCTCGACCAGACACCTCGCCCAAGGCTGCCCGGCGCGGGTGCCGCAGTGGGCACACCGACCACCATCGACTATTCCGAGGGGGCTGAGGTGGGGTACCGCTGGTTCGCCGGCCGCGGCCACGCGCCGCTGTTCGCGTTCGGACATGGCCTGTCTTACACCAGCTTTGACCATCGAGAGCTAACCGTCGTCGGCGGCGACACCATCACGGCCAGCCTCGACGTCACCAACACCGGCACGGTTCCTGGGGCAGATGTCCCACAGCTGTATCTGACCCACGCGGCCGGTGTGCAGCGGATGCGGTTGCTGGGATTCGAACGAATAGAGCTGGACCCGGGGCAGACGCGCCGAGTGAATATCGTTGCCGATCCGCGGTTGCTGGCCCGCTATGACGGGCAGCGTGGCAACTGGCGGATCGCGCCGGGCCGCTACCGGGTGGCGGTCGGCGCCTCGGCGGTTGCATTACGACTGACGGCCGAGGTTGAGCTGACCGGCCGCGCGTTCGGGCGCTGAGGGGCGAGTGAGAAGGTGTAGCTCGAACGCGCGACCGGCCGCGAGTACTTACTTGACCGGCACGAGCGGTGAGCCGCAGGTGCAGCGGTAGTCTTCGCCCGATCCCGAGCAATGGCAGCCGACTTCGATACGGACGCGACAACCGCAGCCCTCGTGAC
Organism: Mycobacterium simiae; assembly: GCF_010727605.1. Classification (NCBI taxonomy): domain Bacteria; kingdom Bacillati; phylum Actinomycetota; class Actinomycetes; order Mycobacteriales; family Mycobacteriaceae; genus Mycobacterium; species Mycobacterium simiae. The sequence continues at coordinate 2,251,976 of NZ_AP022568.1, read as the reverse complement.
CGCAGGTCAGCAGGGTTCCCTCTTCGTAGTTCGCCATGTGAATCACCCTCACTTGCTTAGGGATTCCGCGATTCACCGGAATCCGTTCGATCAATCTGTAAACAGCGGACCCGTCGACCGGACCACCACCCTCACCATATACCCCATACGGGTATCCGGTAAAGACGGTGCGCGTCCTTTATTCCTTGTGGACGCGTGACCAGCGGCTACTGTGCGGCGCATCGACCCCGGCTAGCGTTGATGAATGACCGAAAAACCCACTCCCAAAGACGTCGACGCCTTCTTGGACAGCACCGTGATCGGCGAGGATCCAGCGTTATCAGCGGCGCTGGCGGTCAGCGACGCGGCCGGGCTTCCGCAGATCGCCGTGTCGCCGCAGCAGGGCAAGTTCTTGTCCGTGCTGGCCGCTGCCATTGGGGCGCGCCGCATCCTCGAGATCGGGACGCTCGGCGGATTCAGCACCATCTGGCTGGCCCGCGGTGCCGGCCCGCAGGCGCAGGTGGTGACCCTCGAATACGAACCCCGGCATGCCGAGGTCGCCCGGGCCAACCTGCAACAAGCCGGTGTCGCCGACCGGGTGCAGGTGATGGTCGGTCCTGCACTGGAAACTTTGCCGACCGTGTCGGGTGCACCCTTCGACATGGTCTTCGTCGACGCGGACAAAGAGAATTACGTCGCCTACCTCGAGTGGGCCGTCAAACTGGCCCGGCCCGGGGCACTCATCGTGCTGGACAACGTTATTCGTGAAGGTGCGATCCTCACTCCCGAAACCGCGGATGCCAGGGCCCAAGCGACGCGCCGCACACTACAGGTGATGGGCGAGCACCCAAGGCTGGACACCGCGGTGCTGCAAACCGTCGGCGCCAAGCGCTGGGACGGCTTCGCGATCGCGCTGGTGAAGTAGCTGCGGGACGGTAATTTTCGTTGCTGACGCCGTGTGGCCAGGCGTAATCTTGGAAAAGATGGATGGTTTGCAGACGGTCCAAAAGACTTGCTGCATAACAGAAAGGTCACAAAATGAGTACAGTCCATTCATCAATCGATCACCACCCCGATCTGATGGCACTACGTGCCAACTATGAGCGGGTTGCCGAGTCGATGACGGCACATGTCACGTTCGGCCTCACCCTGCTGGCGGGGTTGTATGTGGCGGCCTCACCGTGGATCGTCGGTTTCAGTGGGATGGGGGCACTCGCCACGTGCGACCTTGTGGTCGGGATCGCGGTGGCGTTCTTGGCCTATGGATTTGCGACGGCACTGGACCGGGCACACGGGATGACGTGGACCATTCCGGTACTAGGCCTGTGGGTCATCGTCTCGCCGTGGGTCGTACCCGGCCTCACGCTGACCGGCGGCGTGATCTGGTCGCACGTCGTCGCCGGTGCGCTGCTGACGTTCTTGGGTCTCAACGCCACCTACTTCGGCATGCGCACGCGCGACGCAACCACGCACGCATAGGTTCCTAGCTCCCGTCGGGCCGGGTTGGGACCGGGCCCGACGGGATCGCGCGGTCGCCCCAGGCGGCTAGCCGCAGACCGCGCCGCCCGCGGCCGAGCCGACCAATTTGACGTACTTGGCCAGCACCCCGGTCTTGTAGCGCGGCGGAGGAGGTGTGAAACCTTCTCGGCGGGAAGCGAATTCGTCATCGTCGACCAGCACGTCGAGGGTTCCGGCGGCAACGTCGAGCCGGATCCGGTCGCCATCGCGCACGAATGCGATCGGTCCGGCGTCGACCGCCTCCGGCGCGATGTGGCCGACGCACAGGCCGGTCGTCCCGCCGGAGAACCGGCCATCGGTGAGGAGCAGCACGTCCTTGCCGAGCCCAGCACCCTTGATCGCGCCGGTGATGGCCAGCATTTCGCGCATGCCGGGCCCGCCCTTGGGGCCCTCGTAGCGGATCACCACCGCGTCGCCGTTGGTGATGGTGCCGTCCTCGAGTGCGTCCAGGGCGGCTCGCTCACCGTCGAAAACCCTTGCGGTGCCTTCGATCACCTCGGAATCGAACCCGGCCGACTTCACCACCGCCCCCTCCGGGGCCAGGCTGCCGCGCAGGATGGTGATCCCCCCGGTCGGGTGGATCGGATTGTTCAGAGCGCGCAACACCTTGCCATCCGGGTCCGGGGGGTCGATGGCGGCAAGGTTCTCGGCCACCGTCTTGCCGGTCACTGTCAGGCAATCGCCGTGCAGCAGACCGGCATCCAACAACGCCCGCATCATCACCGGAACACCGCCGATGTGGTCGACATGCGTCATCACGTGCCGCCCAAATGGTTTGACGTCGGCCAGGTGCGGCACCTTGGAACCGATCCGGCTGAAATCGTCCAGTGAGAGCTCGACCTCGGCCTCGCGGGCGATGGCCAGCAGGTGCAGCACCGCGTTGGTCGAGCCGCCGAAGGCCATTACGACTGCGATCGCGTTCTCGAACGCCTCCTTGGTCAGGATGTCGCGCGCGGTAATGCCGCGCCGCAGCAGCCCAATGACCGCCTCGCCGCTGCGGCGCGCGAATCCGTCCCGGCGCCGATCGGTCGCCGGCGGCGCCGCGCTGCCGGGCAGCGACATACCCATCGCCTCGGCGGCGCTAGCCATCGTGTTGGCGGTGTACATGCCACCGCACGCACCCTCGCCCGGACAAATCGCGCGTTCGATGGCGTCGACGTCGTCGCGCGACATCAACCCGCGTGCGCATGCCCCCACGGCCTCGAACGCGTCGATAATCGTCACCTCGCGCTCGCTGCCGTCGGACAACTTGGCAACCCCCGGCAGAATGGAACCCGCGTAGAGAAACACCGAGGCCAGGTTCAGGCGCGCAGCGGCCATCAGCATGCCCGGCAGCGACTTGTCGCATCCGGCCAGCAGCACCGAACCGTCGAGCCGCTCGGCCTGCATCACGGTCTCGACGCTGTCCGCGATCACCTCGCGAGACACCAGCGAGAAATGCATGCCCTCGTGGCCCATCGAGATGCCGTCGGACACCGAGATGGTGCCGAACTCCAGCGGATATCCACCGGCGGCAAACACGCCTTCCTTGACCGCCTTGGCCAGCCGGTCCAGGGACAGGTTGCACGGGGTGATCTCGTTCCACGACGAACCGACACCGATCTGGGGCTTGGCGAAGTCGTCGTCGTCCATACCTATCGCACGCAGCATGCCGCGCGCGGCGGTCTTTTCCAGACCGTCGGTGACGTCACGACTGCGGGGTTTGATGTCGGCGGTTGCCGCGTCGGTGCTCAGGGCCATTGGTCAAGTATGCGCGGCCAGGACAAGCCAATTATCACTGCCCATACCCCGGCGGGGTATGGGGTATCGTAGACGGTGACACGCCACCTGACGTCGCGTACCTAACCGGGAGAGTTTGAGGCCGAGATGACGAGTCCATATGGATATTCGCAGCAAAAGGACAATTACGCCAAGCGGCTGCGGCGCATCGAGGGGCAGGTGCGGGGCATCGCCCGCATGATCGACGAGGACAAGTACTGCATCGACATCCTCACCCAGATCAGCGCCGTCAACAGCGCGCTCCGATCCGTGGCGCTCAATTTGCTGGATGAGCACCTCGGCCACTGCGTCACTCACGCGGTTGCCGAAGGTGGCAGCGACGCCGGCGACAAGCTGGCCGAAGCCTCCGCAGCAATCGCGCGGCTGGTTCGTTCCTGATCGGTGACCCAGTTGAGACGGTGTTGCTGAGCTAAGTTGGGCGAATCCGTTGTTGCGGTGCGTACGGTAAGGCAGTGTGATCGCATTAGGCACGACAACCCAGGAACTTGGGTACCCGGCCGATACCGACGCCATGACAGCCGAAACCGGAACTACCGCCGTTACCGCGCGAACGTGGACGCCACGTATCGCTGCGCAACTGGCGGTGCTCGCGGCGGCGGCCTTCATCTATGTCACGGCCGAACTGCTGCCGGTGGGGGCGCTCTCCGCGATCTCCCGTGATTTGCACGTCAGCGTCGTCTTCGTCGGAACCCTGCTGACCTGGTACGCCCTGGTCGCGGCGCTGACCACGGTGCCGCTGGTGCGCTGGACCGCACACTGGCCGCGGCGGCGCGCACTGATGCTCAGCCTGACCTGCCTGACCGCCTCGCAAGTGATCTCGGCGCTGGCGCCCAGCTTCGCGGTCCTGGCCGCCGGCCGGGTGCTGTGCGCCGTGACGCACGGATTGCTGTGGGCCGTGATCGCGCCGATCGCCACCCGCCTGGTGCCACCCAGCCATGCCGGGCGCGCGACCATGTCAATCTACGTCGGCACCAGCCTGGCGCTGGTGATCGGGAGCCCGCTGACGGCGGCGCTGAGCCTGATGTGGGGTTGGCGGCTGGCGGTGGTCTGCGTGACCGCCGCGGCGGCCATCGTCACGGTCGCCGCGCGGGCGATGCTGCCCGAGATGGTGCTCACCGAGGACCAGTTGGCCTGCGTCGGGCCCCGCTCGCGCCATCACCGCAACCCGCGGCTGATCATCGTCAGCCTGCTGGCAATGGTCGCGGTGACCGGCCACTTCGTGTCCTACACCTACATATCGGTGGTCATTCGCGACGTCGTAGGCGTCCGCGGGCCGAATCAGGCCTGGCTGCTGGCCGCCTACGGACTGGCCGGCCTGCTGTCGGTGCCCCTGGTGGCGCGCCCGCTGGACCGCCGGCCGCGCAGCGCCGTCATCCTGTGTATGACCGGGCTGACCGGAGCCTTCGTGGTGCTGACCGCGCTGGCTTTCGGCGACCGCACCACCGCGGCCACCGCGTTGATCGGCACTGCCGCGATCGTGCTGTGGGGCGCCATGGCCACCGCGGTGTCGCCGATGATGCAATCCGCGGCGATGCGCAACGGCGCCGACGACCCCGACGGGGCCTCCGGACTGTATGTGACGGCGTTCCAGGTGGGCATCATGGCGGGCTCGCTGTCCGGCGGTCTGCTCTACGAGCAGAGCGTCGCGCTGATGCTGACCGCCTCGGCCGGACTGATGGGCGTCGCGCTGGTCGGCATTGCCGCCAACCGGCGGATGCTCGACGTTGCTCCGTGAAGCTCACTGGACTCATAATTCGGCAGGTCAGCGCCGCGAATTGAGGCCCTGGCGGGTGTCGCGCCCGGCGCGAATTAGGTAGCTCGTAACGCCGCTATGCCACACTGGGGCCAGCAACTGACTGGAGGTATGCATATGTCGGGCTGGACGAGGGCAAGCCTCTTCGCGGCTCTGAACGCGGCCGCAACAGCCGCGGTGCTGGTGCTCAGCGCCGGCCCCGCCTCGGCGGATCCGGACCCCGGCGACCCGGGTGTGGTCGCCGCACCGCCGGCTCCGGCTCCACCGCCCTTCCAGCTGCCCCCGCTGCCGGGCTTGCCGCCCCCACCGGGTGACCCGTCGGCTCCGCCGCCCGGCGATCCGGCGGCCCCGCCGCCGCTCGCGCCGTGGGCACCGCCCGGCGTGGTGCCGGCCGCCGCGGGTACCGCCGAGGGACAGGACCCCACCCCGTTCACGGGCACGGCGCCGTTCGGGACCCCGACGTTCGTACCCAAGACCGGCTCAACGGTGGGGGTCGGCCAGCCGATCATCATCAACTTCCCGGGCCGCGTCGACGACGCCGGAGCGGCGCAGGCTGCCGTGCATGTGTCGTCCATCCCGCCGGTGCCCGGCAAGTTCTACTGGATGACCCCCACGCAGTTGCGTTGGCGCCCGCTCAACTTCTGGCCCGCCAACACGACGGTGAACATCGACGCTGGCGGCACCAAATCGAGCTTCCGGACTGGGGACCAGCTGATCGCCACGGCCGACGACGCCACCCACCAGCTCACGGTCACCCGTAACGGGGCGGTGGAGAAGACCATCCCGATGTCGATGGGCATGACCGCCGGTAACCACCAAACCCCGAACGGCACGTACTACGTGCAGGAGAAGATGCCCTCGGTGGTGATGGACTCCTCCACCTACGGCGTCCCGGTCAACTCGACGTACGGGTACAAGGTGACCGTCACCGACGCCGTCCGATTCGACAACGTCGGCGACTTCGTGCACAGCGCACCGTGGTCGGTTGATGACCAGGGCAAGCGCGATGTCAGCCACGGCTGCATCAACATCAGCCCCAGCAACGCACGGTGGTTCTTCGACAACTTCGGGCCGGGTGACCCCATTATCGTGAAGAACTCGAGCGGTGGCTCCTACAAGAAGAACGACGGCTCCAGCGACTGGATCACCAACTAGACCGTTCCCTGGACCGTCACGCCGTCGGCGAGCCGACGTGGTTCGTCACCACGAGACGGTCCTCGGCGGTCGGTGTCGGAGCGCCGGCCCGGCCCGCCGACCGCTGGCCGTCGAGCGAGCCCTGATTCGGTTCGCTCCCATCGTGATTCGTACGCAGGATCGCGGGCCGGCTCATGTCGACGGACAGGCTGAAGATATCCGCGCGGTTGTAGGTCCCGACGATGTCGTGCGCCTGCTTGGCGACGACCTCGGTCTGCAGGTCGACCTCGGCGTGCAGGATCCCGTCCGGCTGGGTCAGCGGCCCGGCGACCACCTGGCCGTTGGGCCCGATCACCATTGCGGCCGGAGGCGTTGCGGTCAAAGCCTTTTCGATGCGGGCGTCGCCGCCAGAGACCGCGCGCAGTGCCGTCTCGTCCAGGGCGGTCGCCGCGACCACGACGAACACCTTGCCCTCGAACGCGTGACTGGCGCTGCGTAGCCGGATCAGCTCGGCGAGGTCGTAATCGAAGTTCTCCGACCGGCCGTCGAATGGCCACGCCGGTGGATAGGTCGCGATGTGCAGCCGTTCTCCCTGCGCGAGCAAGGTGAACCGCGCGAGCGTATTGGTGTTCTCGCCACAGATCAGCGCGCCCAGGCGCCAGCCGCCGAGTTCGACTGGCCGCAGATCGTGGGCGTCGCCGTGTGACCAGGTCAGCCGCTCGTAGTAGGTGGCCACCAGCTTGCGACGATGATTCACCAATCGGCCGGTCGGGTCGAATATCAGATTCGAGTTCCACAGTTGCCCAAGGCTGTTCGGGTTGCGCTCGTTGATCCCCACGGACAACGTCACCCCATGGGTGCGGGCAATCCGGCCGAGTCGCTCGGTGTGTGGGCTGGGGACGACGATCGACTGGGCGACGAGGCGTTCGTGCCATTCGTGTTGATCGATCGGAGGCAGCACAGCAGTCCAGATCGGGAATCCGGCGAGAAACGCCTCACCGAATACGACCAACTGCGCGCCGTCTCGAGCGGCGGACGCGACCAGGTCCTCCACCTTGTCGAGACTGGCCGGCAGATCGAGAAAGACAGGCGCAGCGTTAACTGCGGCAACGGCCACCTTCGGGAGGTCGAGTGCTGACATGGCATTGCCCTTTCTCGAGAATGTTCTGATTCATCGACATTGCCTGGAATTTTGCTCGATTCGCGAAACCCACTCTATCCGCAGGCAAGAGGCTGTCAAACGAATTGTGCGGCCGTGGATCCGGGCTCGATTGTCGACATTTCTCGACAACGATCGACGGCGGGAAACGCTATGGTGATTGGCCAATCACGTAATAGGTAAAAGCTTTCACTGGAAAGTTGCCGATGGTGTGGTGCCGCTTATAGTGATGCACAACACGATTCAGGGCACGGCTCATCTACCACGTCTCCACTACGTCGACGTCTCTCGACATCCCTACTCTTCGTTGAATTCGGAGGTTCACGTGTCACAGCCAAAAACGAGTGGCGCACCGCAACCGGGCGCTGGTGCGCCTGCTACGTCGCTGTTGACACCGAATAATGGCCACTCAGTGAACAATTCGACAACAATAGGGTCTGATTCTGATCCGACGGTGCAAGCAACACCGAGCCTTGACGACTTCGTCCGGATGCAGTCCGACCCGGCGTTCCAGGATCTGCGACACCGGCTGCGCCGGTTCGTGTTTCCGATGACGGCGTTCTTCCTCGTCTGGTACCTGAGCTACATGCTGCTCGCCACGTACGTCCCTGGGTTCATGGCGACGAGGGTGTTCGGCGACATCAATATCGGTGTGGTGCTTGGCTTCGGCCAATTCGCCAGCACCTTTGTGATCACCTTCTGCTACGTGAAGTTCGCCGGCCGCACTCTCGATCCGCGGGCTGCCGCCATCCGCGCCGAGCTCGAAGGTGCCGGCGAGTGACGACGACCTTGGCGGCTGCTGCCAGCGTCGGAAACCCATTGGTCAACATCGCTGTCTTCGCGGTCTTCGTCGCCGGGTCGATGGCTTTGGTGATCCGCGCTGGTCGAACGACTAAGCGGGCCACCGACTTTTACACCGGAGGCGGTGAATTTTCCGGCGCGCAAAATGGATTCGCGATCGCCGGTGACTACCTGTCGGCCGCGTCCTTCCTCGGTGTGTCCGGTGCCATCGCGATCTACGGGTACGACGGATTCCTCTACTCGATCGGCTTTTTGGTGGCCTGGCTATTGGCCCTGTTGCTGGTCGCGGAGTTGCTACGCAACACCGGTCGCTTCACGATGGCCGACGTGCTGAGCTTCCGGCTCAAGCAACGCCCCGTCCGCATGGCTGCCGCCCTGTCGACACTGATGGTCTCGCTGTTCTACCTACTGGCGCAGATGGCCGGTGCCGGCGGTTTGGTCGCGCTACTGCTTGACGTCCGGAGCCGCACCGGCCAGTCGATCGTGGTCGCATTGGTCGGTGTATTGATGATCGCCTACGTGCTCATCGGCGGGATGAAGGGCACCACCTATGTGCAGATGGTGAAAGCCGTTCTACTGGTCACCGGGGCGGCGATCATGTTCCTGCTGGTGGTGCTCGCGGTCCGCGGCAATTTCTCCCAGCTGCTCGCCAATGCCCAAGCGGTGGTTGATCATTCGACCAACGACGCCGTCGCCGGTCACAACGTGTTGGCGCCCGGCGCCAAGTACGGCGCAAATCACGTCACCAAACTGGACTTCCTGTCACTGGGAGTCGCGCTGGTGCTGGGAACGGCTGGCCTGCCGCATGTGCTGATGCGCTTTTACACCGTTCCCACCGCCAAGGAGGCCCGCCGCTCGGTCAGCTGGGCGATCAGCTTGATTGGGGTGTTCTATCTGTTTTCGTTGGCCATCGGCTACGGTGCGGCCTGGTTGGTCGGCCCGGACGTGATTCTGGCGACCGCCGGCAAAGAGAACTCCGCCGCGCCGCTACTGGCCTTCAAGCTGGGCGGAACGATTTTCCTGGGCGTGATCTCGGCCGTCGCGTTCGCGACGATCCTGGCGGTGGTAGCCGGCCTGGCGATCACCGCGGCCACCTCATTCGCCCACGACATCTACGCCGGTGTGATCAAACGGGGGGCCGCCTCCGAGGAGCAACAGGTGCGCGTGTCGCGGATGATGGTCGTCGTGATCGGCGTGCTAGCCATCGTTCTCGGAATCCTTGCGCTGGGCCAGAATGTAGCGTTCTTGGTGGCCCTGGCGTTTGCCGTCGCCGCCTCGGCGAACCTGCCCACGCTGCTGTACTCGTTGTTCTGGAAGAAGTTCAACACCGTGGGCGCCCTGTTCAGCATCTACGGCGGGCTGCTCAGTTGCCTGGTACTCATCGTCTTCTCGCCGGCGGTCTCCGGGAATCGCTCCGCGATGTTCCCGCACGCCAACTTCGCCTGGTTCCCGCTGGCGAACCCGGGCATCGTCAGCATTCCGCTGGCATTCCTGCTGGGCATCATCGGTACCTACGTCGGGCGTGGTATGTCGGAAGACCCCGCCAAGCAAGCCGAGATGGAGGTTCGCTCCCTCACCGGCGTCGGTGTGGAAAAGGTGCTCGTCCATTGACCCGGAGCCAACCGGAGCACTTGATGGGACAGTTTCGCGATGTGGGCCGAACTCGTTGAGGCCGGGTTGGAACCGAAAGAGGCTCGGTTCTACCTGTCCGCGCTCAATATGGATTCGGCCACCATTGCCCAACTCGCCGAGGCGTCGCGGATCAGCCGCACCAACGCCTACGACATCGCCAAGCGCCTGGCTCAGCGGGGCCTGATCTCACTGATCGAAGGCGGCAGCCACCGCGACGACCCAAATGCCAGTGGACGCCCCAGAACCATTGTGCGAGCTGAGGATCCGCAACGGTTGCTGGACGAATGGAGTCAGCGACGTCGGGTACTGGAATCGGTGGTGCCCCAGCTGCGTGCCTTCCACGCCAAGGCCGGCACGGCTCCACGGGTGCGATATCTGGAGGGCGCGAGCGGCATCAGGACGGCGCTGTTCGAGACGCTGGACTGGCCCTCGCCGCTGCGCGGCGTGTTGTCGATGCGCGACCTGTTGAGCGTGCCCGGCGTCGAGGCGATGGAGGAGTACATTGCCGGCCGCCGCGAGCGTCAGTTGTGGCTGCACGTGCTGCGCTCGCCCGAGAAGGACCTGCCGGGTGGGTGGCCCAGCAGCGTCGAGGACTATCGCCGTACCCGGTATGTGCCCGCCGAATACGTCTTCACGATGTCGACAATCATCGGCGACGTGTCGGCGGCGATGCTCTCGTCCCGGCGTGAGAACTTCGCCCTGGTGGTGGAGAGCCTCGAGTACGTCGAGATGCAACGCAATCTGCACGAGGTGTTGTGGGCGGTGGCCGCCCACGATACGGCGCCGAGCGGTCGCACCGCCTGACTCCCACTGACTCGCGCCGGGGCTTTCGCCGCCACGAGTTACGTTGATTTCCAGAAACATTACGGCGCCGGACGCGAGATCGTGCCTGCAATACACCTGGTGGTGTGCCATGCCGTGGGGTCGAAACCACCCCTAACAAGGGTGAGCGGTACGACGCCGTGGCCGGCGACGCCGAAATTCAGTAGCACACCAGCTCCATCGGTGAGATTCACTGGTTGGCTGGGCGTTCCGAATAGGTCGGCTGGAAATCTGCTGTGCATAGGCAATCTACGGTTGTCGAACGCTTCCGTTCCGGCTTGACTGTCGTGAAGTGGACGTGCGTTGTCAGAATCGATTCACCAGGGTCTGTCAGCGGCCCATCGTCTCGGGGCGCACCACACGGTGCGCTGCTGGTGGCGCGCGAACGGTTTCCTGCAGAGCAGACAGGCCTGACTTGGCCAATCGTGCGGCGGGAAGTGACGGCTGGGGAGGACTGTACGTGACCGTCGGCCGCCGGGCGTGATCGTTGAGTCGACCGGAGCTAATCTGAAAATGTCTGTACGCCTGGGTAATTAGCTTTATAGACACCGAATCGCTCAAGAATTTCAACGAACACTGAGTCGTTATGCGTGCCGCGTGGCTCGACTGTCATGCCACATCGCCGGGAAAGGTAGATATCGCGTGGCGTCTTCGCATCGGATCGCGGTATGGGACCCGGAAGACGCCGCTGCCTGGCACGCGGGCAACAAGGTCATCGCTCGCCGAAACTTGATCTGGCAAGTCGTGAACGTCCACGTCGCATTTTCGATCTGGTACCTGTGGTCGGTGCTGGTGCTGTTCATGCCGCAGTCCGTCTACGGCTTCTCGACTGGTGACAAACTGCTGGTGGGTGCTACCGCATCCCTCGTGGGAGCCCTTGTCCGTATCCCGTATTCGATCGCTGCCAACTGGTTCGGCGGCCGCAACTGGACGATCTTTTCGTCGCTGGTGCTGCTGATCCCCACCGTCGGGGCGATGGTGCTGCTGGCTCATCCCGGGTTACCGCTGTGGCCGTACCTGGTGTGCGCCGCATTCACGGGTTTGGGGGGCGGCAATTACTCGGCCTCCCTGGCCAAGGTCGACGGACTATTCCCTCAGCGGCTCAAAGGTTTTACCCTCGGCCTGACTGGGGGGATGGCCAATCTGGGGTCGGCCGGCATCCAAGCCGTTGGACTCGTAGTGCTGGCCATCGCGGGGCATCGGGCGCCGTACTGGGTATGCGCGACATATCTTGTCCTGCTGGCCTTCGGTGGCGTCGGCGCGGTGCTGTTCATGGACAATGTAGTCGCGCATCGCGCCGGCATCTCGCTAGCCAACTTGCGATCGATTCTCGTAGTGCCCGACACGTGGGCTATCTCATACTTCTACATGTGCGCCTCGGGGTCGTTCCTCGGATTTGCCTTCGCCTTTGGGCAAGTGCTGATGCGCAGCTTTTCCGCCAGCGGCGAAACCCATTGGCAGGCATCGCTGCACGCCGCCGAGGTTGCCTTCATCGGGCCCTTGTTGGGGTCGCTGGCACGGATCGCCGGCGGCAAACTGAGCGACCGTTTCGGAGGCGCCCGGATAACGCTCGTGGTTTTCAGCGGCGCCATCCTGGCGGGATCCTTCCTCGTCGGAGTCAGCGCCCACGACGACCTTGCGCGCAATCACGGTCGTGCCGTTGCGGTCGACACGACAATCGGCTACATCATCGGATTTGTTACGTTGTTTGTCTGTTGTGGCGCGGCGAAGGGGTCGGTGTACAAGTTGATTCCCTCGGTTTTCGAAGCGCGTAGCCGCGCGCTGAATATCGGCGACGCCGAGCGCCGCGATTGGTCGCGGGTCAGGTCTTCGGCTCTGATTGGAGTCGCAGGTGCGTTTGGCGCGCTCGGCGGCGTGGGGATCGACTTGGCGCTCCGGCAGTCCTATGACGCGGCGGGCACGGAAACGCCGGCGTTCTGGGCCTTCCTGGTGTGCTATGCCTTCGCGGCCGTGTCCGTCTGGGTCGGTTATGTGCGGCCCGAGCGGACCCGTGCGGCCAAGGACCAGCAAAGTGCAGGCGCATACCGCGACGACGAGGAATTGACGCTGCGAGGCCGCTAAAAGTCAATCAAGGTTCCACTGAAGCTCGGCTAATTGCGCGGCCGTTTCGACGCCTTGGTGCATGGGCCCGATCGGGTGATGGTCGGGCCGTGTCGGCGTCTGCGCAGGCCTTGGCGACTGGACCGCACACGTGGCGAAAAGGCCAGGAACCACGCACTCAGAACACAGCCAACAGTAAGCTTGCTGATACACAATAATAATCACGGCGAGTAAAAATAGAGGCAGATGACTGCACATCGAACCGACATGGCGGCGGTTCGATGAAGTTTGCCAGCGTCTTTTTCTCAGCGCCAACGCCGGGCGATTTGTGTGCGTCTTTTGCGAATGAAGGACAAGGAAGGCGATCTACCGTGGATAACCAGCTGCTTGCACCGACCAGGGTTCTCAGGGATTACCTCTCCGACTCGAGGGTGTGGGAGGATTTCCTCTCACAGGGCGGATTTGTCGAGCGAGATATAGTCGTCGTGGACCCGTTCAAGGCGGGCACCACCTGGACCCAGCGCATCGTCCAGCAAATTCTGCACAACGGCGAGGACCAAGAGGGTGGTCTGTCGGATACGTCTCCGTGGCTCGACTCCAGCTGGGGGGATCACGCGGGGATGCTCAAAGTGTTGAAGGTGCAGCGCGAAGCCGGGTTGCGGCGGGTGATGAAGTCACATCTGCCCGCGGATGCACTTCCGATCGCGCCCGAGGCCCGATATGTGTTCGTGGGTAGGAACGGCAAGGACATCGGAATAAGCTTTCACAACTATCTATACAATTTCTCCGAGCCGACCATGAAGGAAATCAACAAGATTCACGCCGAGTGGTCAGGTGACCCGACACCTCTTGTTATTCCCGAGGACATGCGGAAGTTCTTCGATTGGTGGCTAGACACTAACGGGTGTGAGTGCTGCGATCTCCTCGACATCGTGGAGTCGTGGTGGGCGCTGCGCGACGCGCCGAACGTCTTGCTCCTGCATTACCAACAGCTGAAAAACAACCTGCCCGGCGAAATCGACCGGCTGGCAAGGTTTTTGTCCATCGATCCGGCTTCGCTTCGCATGGACGCCATCGTCGAGCATTGTTCGTTCGACTATATGAGCGCCAGGGCCGAGAAGATGGCGCCATTTGGCGGTGCTCACATGTCCAGCGCCAAGGCCTTCTTTCACAAGGGGCTCAAGCGCGACCACCGCACCGAGTTGACTCCGGCACAAGTCGAGCGATTCGACCGCGTTGCGCTAGCAAAGCTGGGCGCGGAATGCGCTCACTGGCTTGAGACCGGTCAAATGCCTTCCGCGCGCTAAACACCCAGAACGAGTGGGAGCCAATCAAGGACCCAGGGTCTATGGCTGATCGAGCTCTGGCACCCCGTGCTGACCTTGCCATGGATGGTATAGCGGTGCTCTGCATAGGGGCGATTGCGACCCTAGCGCAAGCGAGCGGCTGGTATTACCTGGCTTTCCCTGGACTCGGGGCGATTTCGCACGATGTATTGACCCGCCCCTGGGGGAAGTGGGCGAGCCAGCCGGTGCGACTGATCCTGACACCGGTGTTGGCGGCCGTTGTGGGTACCGGGATTAGCCGGAAACTGCCCTACCATGCGCTGACCATCATGCTTGTCGTGACGGCGTGTCTGGTTCTGCTCAAAGCACTTAAATCACATATGGTTCCGGCCGTTTCGGCCGGCGTACTGCCGATCGTGTTGGATGTCAAAAACTGGCTCTATCCGGCATCGATCGGGCTCGGGCTGGTTGCTCTGAGCGGCATCTTGTTGCCGTGGCGCAGCTACTATCGCCGCAAATACCATGCGTCCTTGCAGGTTTCGGATGTGGACCTCGACGACGTATTCGAAACACGGCCAACCGGGGGAAAATGGATATTACCCTTTTTCCTGTTTCTCGCGGTGATGGCATCGTGCGCAACGGCGTCCGGGCTTCGCTTGATGTTGATTCCGCCGCTCATTGTGATGGCCTACGAGATGTTCGCCCATCCCACTTCGTGTCCCTGGGCCGGAAAACCGTTGGCTCTTCCAGTCGCGTGTGTTCTCATCTCGGGTGCGGGGTTGGTTGCCGTCAGCGTGCAGCCAATTAATGGCATTGCGGCCGGCTTCGACATGGCGTTCGGCATTGTGGTCCTTCGCGTGTTGAAGATTCACATGCCGCCCGCGCTGGCGGTCGGGCTTCTTCCGCTCGTTATCCATTCGCCCGGGATCAGCTATCCGGTCTGCGTGGGTATCGGCACCGCCGCCTTGACGCTCACCTTCCTGCTCTACCGCCGCTGGGTGCTCGCACCGAGGGCTGGCCGTGGGCAATGCCTCGATCGAGTAAGGAGTTCGCGGTGTCCAATGCGCAATTGACCGCCATTGTCTTCGTTTTACTTCTACTCGTCGGACTGGCTCAGTTGCTGGGGTATCTGTTCATCAAGCTTCGCCAGCCGAAAGTGGTGGGAGAAATCCTTGCCGGAGTCGTCGTTGGCCCCGCGCTGCTCGGTCGGCTGCCCTTCATGGCGCAGATCTTCGAAAACGCCAGGCACCCGGGCCACATCTTGACCTTCGTCTATTGGTTAGGGCTGCTGCTGCTGATGTTTCTCTCCGGCAGCGAGATGCAGCAACTCTTCGGTCGCGGCGAGCGCCGCGCGGTGAGTTGGCTCATCGTGGTAGGTACCGGGACGCCGTTTGTGCTGGGGCTGGCATTCGGGCCGCACCTGGTTAGCTCGAGCATGGCGGGTCCACACGGGAATCGCTTGTCGCTCATCATTATTTTGGCAGTCGGTGTCGCGGTCACGTCGGTACCGGTGGTGTCGAAGATCTTCGCTGACCTGAAGATCCTGCACACCCGATTCGCACGGCTCGTTCTCGGCGTTGCCGTGCTCGAAGACATCGTGCTTTGGCTGGCGTTGGCGGTCGCAACTGCCGTCGCCGGAAAGACGACGCTGCAGCCATGGCAGCTGTTTTCGCACCTATTGGTGACGGTCGCCTATTTCGTAGTCGGGCTCACGATCGCTCCGCGAGTCGTCAAACGCGTCAACACGGCCCGCTGGAACGCATTTGCACAGCAGTCGCCCACCGGCTACGTGATTGCCGTCCTGCTCGCCTACTGCGCGGTCGCCGGAGCGCTCGACGTGAACCTGGTCTTCGCGGCATTCCTGGCCGGCTTCGCGGTCGTGCACCGCAAGCGCAAGATCTTCGCCGACGCAGTCGAGGCGATCAGCAAAGTGTCCTTCGCGTTCTTCATCCCCGTCTATTTCGCGGTCGTCGGCCTGAAGCTCGACCTCGTCCGCGGCGTCTCTTTGCCGATGATCGCCGTCTTCATTGTCGGCACCTGCGCGATCAAAGTGATGTCGGTGTCGCTCGCGGGCCGGCTTGCCGGCTTTCGGGGACTCGAACTGATCAACCTCGGCATCACCACCAACGCCCGTGGCGGGCCGGGCATCGTATTGGCCAGTGTCGCTTTCGACACCGGCATCATCAGCTCGAAGTTCTATACAACGCTGGTGATCGCGGCGGTTCTCACGTCGCAACTCGCCGGTGCCTGGCTCGACTACGTGCTACGTAAAGGCTGGTTACTGTTGCGATCCGACGGTCAAGAAATAGCGCCGAGGCTATCGAACGAAGATCTCTCGGCCGCTTGACGCCTCACGAATTCCAGAGTTGTTGTGGATAGCGAAATTTCGCGAGGTCATCGCGAAGTTCGATCAATGATTGATCTTGACGTCAACCGGCTAGCGGGGCACTTCGGCGGCTGGTCGGCTTCGGCCACTCGCCTTGGCGTGCCACTGCGCGGCCTCAGATCGGCGCAATTGTGTTCAATTGAAATCGCTTTGATGCACAGCAAGTTAGCAGCAGATGCCACTGAGGTGATACAGCCAACTGTGCGACTTTGTCGTCCTGGGGCCTCTGGCTTTCTCGCGGCACACGTCGCGGCCGGCCAACTGCCGTGCAGCAACAAGGTCGACTGGCGGGCGAACGAAGGAATTCATGGGGATCAACTACGAAATATCGACTGCTGCTTTATATCCCACTCGTGACGATGGTCCTCGAGCAATTACTTGACGAACTTCGGCCGTCATCGTGTGCTCCCCGCCCACAGCATGCCCGAACCTGCCGACGGTCCAAAGAGTAGTCGCCGAAGCAGTGTCGGTCGAGACAACACAACGGTGAAGATCGTTGCAAAAGCTATTGTTTGGCGAATCTAAGAAGCAACGATGGATGAAGACTGTCTAAAACTTAGCGTCTATGTGGCCGAGCGACGGCGGACTGGCGACGGATTTGTCTCCGATATGCTGCTCGACTTGTACGAACGGTATCGAGTTGCAAACACCATCGTGCTGCGCGGCATTGGCGGCTTCGGGACCGGACGCCACCTCAGAACCGATGAGTCGCTATCGCTGTCCGAGGACCCGCCCGTCCTGGTGGAAGCCGTCGACACCAGCAGCAAGGTCCGGCCACTGCTCGAGGAGGTACTCGCCATCAAACAGCGAGGCCTGGTTACCTTCGAGCGGGCCCGACTGCTGCGCGAGGACATCGGCCGAGTGGAACTCGCAGACCAGTTGCCTGAGGCCGGCAAATTGACGGTCTACATTGGGCGCAAAGAACGCGTCCACGGCGTCCCCGCTTTCGTCGCGATCTGCGACCTGATGTACCAGTGTGGACTCGCCGGCGCGACGGCATTCCTGGGCGTCGACGGCACCGCAAGCGGTCACCGCCAACGGGCGAGATTCTTCAGTCGCAACCCCGAGGTCCCAATGATGGTTGTTGCGGTCGGCTCGCGCGACCTCATCTGCCGGGTATTGCCCGAACTCGGCAGACTGCTTTATCGGCCAGTGATCACCATCGAACGGGTGCGCGTGTGTAAACGTGACGGTCAACTATTTGAACGTCCCCACGCGTTGCCGGAAACCGATGAAGATGGTCTGCCACTCTGGCAGAAGTTGATGATCTACACGTCCGAATCCGCCCACCACAACCGCGTACCGATTCACCGCGCGTTGATCTACCAGCTTCGCAAACGCAAAACGCCCGACGGTGCGACCGCCCTACGCGGAATCTGGGGCTTCCATGGCGATCACCCGCCCCACGGGGACAGATTCTTCTCCCTGAGCCGCCACGTGCCGGTAGTCACCGTCATCATTGACACCCCGGCCAACATCGCCGAATCCTTCGGGGTAGTCGATGAACTCACGCGAGACCACGGACTGGTAACCAGCGAAATGGTGCCCGCGTTGATGTCCGACGAGGACAACCCACCCGGCGGACCCCCTATCGCCAGGCACCACTATTAGCCACGGTGCACTGCCCGCCCTGGGCGCGTGGAGTCTTTAGCTCTGTCCTCCGGATCACGGACGGATTCGCGCCGGGCTTTCGCCGGCGCCGGATTTATGTATAGCATCATACATAAGCCGAAAGGGGCAGCGATGAAGAGTCCACGCGAGCGGATGGTGGTCTCGGCTGCGCTGTTGATCCGGGAACGCGGCGCCCACGCCACCGCGATCTCCGACGTCCTGCAGCACAGCGGCGCCCCGCGCGGGTCGGCCTATCACTACTTTCCGGGCGGCCGTACCCAATTGCTTTGCGAGGCGGTCGACTACGCCGGTGATCACGTCGGCGCCATCATCGCCGGGGCCGACAGCGGACTTGACCTGCTGGATACGTTGATCGAGAAGTACCGGCGTCAACTGCTCGACAGCAATTTCCGTGCGGGTTGCCCGGTCGTGGCGGTTTCCGTCGAATCCGGCTCCGAGCCCGACGGTGCCCGGGAGCGCGAGGGAATGGCCCCGGTGATCGAGCGCGCCGCCGAGGCGTTCGAGCGTTGGACCAACCAGATCACCGGGCGCTTCATCGCCGACGGCATACCGGCCGAGGCCGCCGCCGAACTGTCGGTGCTGACGACCTCGGCGCTCGAGGGTGCCATCGTGTTGGCCCGGGTGCGCCGCGACGTGGCACCCCTGGACATCATCCATCGTCAGTTGCGCACCTCGCTGCTGACAGCTCTGGGAAGGAAACCCTCCGATGGTTGCTGAGTGGCAGTCCACCGCGTGCGTCCTCTGCGAATGCAACTGCGGCATCGTGGTCCAGGTCGAAGACCGCACACTGGCGCGCATCCGCGGCGACAAGAACCATCCCGCGTCGCAGGGGTACACCTGTAACAAGGCGCTGCGGCTGGACCACTATCAGAACAACCGCGCCCGGCTGACCTCCCCGATGCGCCGGCGCGCCGACGGCAGCTACGAAGAGATCGACTGGGACACCGCGATTGTCGAGATCGCCGAGGGCTTCAAGCACATCCGCGACACCTACGGCGGCGACAAGATCTTCTACTACGGCGGTGGCGGTCAGGGCAATCATCTCGGTGGGGCCTACAGCGGCGCCTTCCTCAAGGCGCTGGGGGCGAAGTACCGGTCAAACGCGTTGGCGCAGGAGAAGACCGGCGAAGCATGGGTCGATGCGCAGCTCTACGGCGGCCATACCCGAGGCGAGTTCGAACACGCCGAAGTGTCGGTGTTCGTCGGGAAGAACCCGTGGATGTCGCAGAGTTTTCCGCGAGCCCGGGTGGTGCTCAACGACATCGCCAAGGACCCGAAGCGGTCGATGATCGTCATCGACCCCGTGGTCACCGACACCGCCAAGATGGCCGACTTCCACCTGCGGGTGCGGCCGGGTACCGACGCCTGGTGCCTGGCGGCCATGGCGGCGGTGCTGGTCCAGGAAAACCTCTGCAACGAAGCATTTCTCGCCGAGCACGTGCACGGCGCCGAGGTGGTGCGCGACGCGCTGCGCGACGTCTCGGTGCGTGACTACGCGATGCACTGTGGAGTGGACGAAGAGCTGCTGCGGTCGGCGGCCCGGCGCATAGGCACCGCCCACAGCGTCGCGGTATTCGAAGACCTCGGCGTTCAGCAGGCACCGAATAGCACACTGTGCTCCTACTTGAACAAGCTGCTCTGGATCTTCACCGGCAACTTTGCGAAAAAGGGTGGCCAACACCTGCATTCGTCGGTCGCTCCGTTGTTCAGTACGGTTTCCGGGCGTAGCCCGGTCACCGGAGCCCCCATCATCGCCGGCCTGGTGCCGTCCAATGTGGTGCCCGAGGAGATCCTCACCGACCACCCGGACCGCTTCCGCGCGATGATCGTCGAAAGCGCCAACCCAGCACATTCGGTAGCCGACTCGGCCGCATGCGAAGAGGCGTTCCGGTCGCTGGAGTTGATGGTCGTCGTCGACGTCGCGATGACCGAGACCGCCCGGCTGGCGCACTACGTGCTGCCCGCGGCGTCCCAGTACGAGAAGGTCGAAGCGACGTTCTTCAATTTCGAGTTCCCGCACAACGGTTTTCACCTGCGCCGACCGCTGCTCGAGCCGCTACCCGGCACGCTGCCCGAGCCGGAGATTTGGGCCCGGCTGGTGCATGCGCTGGGCGTCATCGACGACGCGGACCTGCGCCCGCTGCACGAGGCGGCAGCGCAGGGCCGCGCGGCGTTCGCCGAGGCGTTCCTCAACGCAGTGTCCGCCAGTCCGACGATGGCGCGCCTGGTTCCCTACGTGCTCTACCAGACGCTGGGCCCGACGCTGCCCGACGGGCTGGCCGGCGCGGCCGCGGTGTGGGGGCTGGCTCAGAAGGTCGCGATGACCTACCCCGACGCGATGCGGCGGGCCGGCCACGCCGATGGCAACGCACTGTTCGACGCCATCCTGAACAGCCCGTCAGGAGTCACCTTCACCGCGCACAACTACGAGGATGATTTCGCACTGATCACCCACGCCGACCACAAGATCGCCCTCGAAATCCCGGAAATGCTCGTCGATTTGCGCGCACTCGGCGAAGGGCCGCGCCAATTGACCACATCCGAATTTCCCATCGTGCTCTCGGTGGGAGAGCGCCGCGCCTACACCGCCAACGACATATTCCGTGATCCGTCCTGGCGCAAGCGCGACACGGACGGGGCGCTGCGGGTCAGCGTCGAAGATGCCCAGCATCTCGGGCTCGCCGACGGCTGTCGGGCGCGCATCACCACCGCCGCCGGGAGCGCCGAGGCGACCATCGAAATCACCGAGACGATGCTTCCCGGACATGCGGCCCTGCCCAACGGTTTTGGGCTCGACTACGTCGACGACGACGGACAAACCATCGTGCCAGGCGTGGCGCCAAACACGCTGACATCGACCGTCTGGCGGGACTCCTACGCTGGGACGCCGTGGCACAAGCACGTGCCGGCGCGCATCGAAGCGTTGGTGGGAGTCAGTTCCAGATCCTGACCCTACGCTGCGGTTCCAGGAACAACGCGTCGTCCTCGGTCACCTCGAAGGCTTGGTAGAAGGCGTCGACGTTGCGGACCACGCCGTTGCACCGGAACTCCGGCGGCGAATGCGGATCCACGGCGAGTCGCCGGATCGATTCTGCGGTACGGGATTTGGTGCGCCACACCTGGGCCCACCCGTAAAAGACGCGTTGCACGCCGCTGAGGCCGTCGATCACCGGCGCCTCCTCGCCGTGCAGCGACAGCTGGTAGGCCAGCAGGGCGATGGACAGACCGCCCAGGTCGCCGATGTTCTCGCCGACGGTGAAGGCGCCCTGCACATGCGGCGGACCCTGATGGTCCCGCAACTCGCGGGGGACATAGGCCTCGTACTGCTCGATGAGCGCCTTGGTGCGGGCACCGAACTCCCGACGGTCGTTGTCGGTCCACCAGTCGACCAGGTTCCCGTCACCGTCGTATTTGGCGCCCTGGTCGTCAAACCCATGCCCGATCTCGTGTCCGATCACCGCGCCGATACCGCCATAGTTGGCGGCGTCGTCGGCCTGGGGGTCGAAGAACGGCGGCTGCAAAATGGCTGCGGGAAAGACGATCTCATTCATCCCGGGGTTGTAGTACGCGTTGACGGTCTGCGGCGTCATGAACCATTCGTCACGGTCCACCGGTTGTCCGAGCTTGGCCAGCTCGCGGTCGTGGTTGACCGCGTACCCGCGCCGGTAATTGCCGTACAGGTCGTCGCGGTCGATCACCAACGCCGAGTAGTCACGCCACTTCGCTGGGTAGCCCACCTTGGCGGTGAACTTTTCCAGCTTGGTCAGGGCGCGTTCCCGGGTCTGCGGCGTCATCCAGTCCAGGTTGCTGATGCTGATCCGGTAGGCCTCGCGCAGGTTCGCCACCAGCTCGTCGATGCGGGCCTTGGCGTCCGGCGGGAAATGCCGCTCCACATAGAGCTTTCCGACCGCGTCGCCCATCAGGCTCTCGACCAGGGAGACGCCACGCTTCCAGCGGTCCCGGATCTGCTCGGTTCCGGTCAGCAGCCGGCCGTAAAAGTCGAAGTCGGCCGCAACCAGCGCGTCGGTCAGCCAGGCCGCGCGGGCACGGATCAGCCGCCAGCGTGCCCAGCGCTTCCAGTCCGCCAAATCTTCGTCTCGCCACAGCTCACCGAAAGCAGTGAGGTAATCCGGTTGACGCACAACGACTTCCGAGACAGTGTCGACGGTGCCACCCAGTGCGGCGACCCAGCCGGTCCAGTCGAAGCCGGCGCCCTCAGCCTGCAACTCGGCGAAGGTGCGCAGGTTGTAGCTCAACTCGGCGTCGCGGCGTTTGACCACATCCCAATGCGCGGCGGCCAGCTTTGTCTCCAGCGCCACGATGCGGGCCGCGGTGTCGGCGTGATCTGCCGCGGCCCCGCCGTACACCAGGCTGAACATGCGCGCGATGTGCTGGGGATACGCCGCCAGAATTTCGGCGTGCTGCTCGTCGCGGTAATACGACTCGTCGGGCAACCCGAGGCCGGACTGATTGACGTGCACCAGGTAGCGAGTCGAATTCTTGGCGTCGGTGTCCACGTAGACGGCAACGCCACCGCCCACTCCGGTGCGCTGTAGCGCGCCGACAACGGCGGCTAAAGCCGTCGCATCGGCCGCCGCATCGATGGTCGCGAGCTCGTCAAGCAACGGTTGCAGGCCGCGCCGCTCGACGGCGTCTTCGGCGAGGAAGCTGGCGTACAGGTCGCCGATGCGTTGCTCGTCGGTACCGGGCGCCGAGCTGCGCTGGCTCGCTTCGACGATCAGGTCGCGCACCTGCTCTTCGGCCTGGTCGTAGAGCGTGCGGAAGGCGCCGTCGGTGGCCCGGTCGGGGGGAATCTCGTAGTCGGCCAGCCAGCGACCGTTCACATGACCGAACAGGTCGTCTTGGGGACGGGCATTGTCGTCGAGGTAGCTCAGGTCCAGACCGGAGCGGATAGCCGCATACGTCACCCCGCCATCCTTCCATCTTCCGCGTGGCGCCCGCCCGTTGCGCGGCGACCGGCGGGCCCCGAGGTACCCTCGCGCCCATGCCTGAGGGCGACAAGACCCCGTCGGCGACCGGCGACGACGTCATCGACGAGCGGGACGCCGACGCCGCAAGCCAGACTGAGACCCACGGTCGCGGCGAGCCGTGGTTCACGCCGTACGGCGTGGCCTCGACGGTGCTGGCCGTGCTGTGTGTCGCCGCGGTCGTGCTGATCGCGATCATCTGGTCCGGCCACCGCGACGAGGTGGCCGAACGTGGCTACCTCAGCCGGGTCATGCAAACCGCCGCTGACTGGACCGGGGTGTTGATCAACATGAACAGCACCAACGTCGACGCCAGCCTGCAACGGCTGCACGAAGGTACCGTCGGCGAACTCAACACCGACTTCGATGCGACCGTGCAGCCCTACCGGCAGGTGGTGGAGAAGTTGCAGTCCCAAAGCAGCGGGCGGATCGAGGCGGTCGCGGTCGAGACGGTGCACCGCGACCTGGACAGTCAACCGCAGGGCGCACGGCCTCCGAGAGACATAGTCACCACCAAACTGCCGCCGTTCGCCACCCGATCGGATTCGGTGATGGTGGTGGCAACGTCGGTCAGCGAAAACGTCGGCGGCAAGCCGCAGACCGTGCACTGGAACCTACGGCTCGACGTCTCCAACGTCGACGGCAAACTGCTGATCTCTCACCTGGAGTCGATCCGATGAGAAACCTCTGGCGGCTGCTCGCGTTCGACATTGCGGCCCCGCTGGCCGCGATCGGCGCCCTGTTGATGATCGGGGTCATCCTCGACTGGCCACGGTGGTGGGTGGCGGCCTGCACGGTGCTGCTGGTGCTCATCGCCGAGGGCGTGGCAGTCAATTTCTGGCTGCTGCGCCGCGATTCGGTGGCCGTCGGCACCGACGACGACGCACCGGGGCTGCGCCTGGCCGTGGTGTCGTTGTGCACGATCGCCCTGGTGGCCGCCGTCCTGACCGGATACACCCACTGGACCCGCGCGGACCGCGACTTCCGGGACGATTCCCGCGCGGCGGTGCAGGTCGCCACCGGAATGGCCGAGGCGATGGCGTCGTTCACCCCGGCCGCACCGACCAGCTCGATTGACCGGGCCGCGGCGATGATGGTCCCGGAGCGGGCCGACTCGTTCAAGGAGCAATACCAGAAGTCCAGCGCCGATCTGGCCCAGCGCCACGTCAGCGCCGAGGCGTCGACGCTGGCGGCCGGAATCGAGGCGATCGGTCCCACGGCGGCCAGCGTGGCGGTCATCCTGCGGGTCACCCAGAACGTTGCGGGTAAGGCGCCCAGCCGGGCGGCACCCGCGCTGCGGGTGACGCTGACCAAACGCGGCAGCGACTGGCTGGTGTCCGACGTGTTGCCGATCAACGCCCGATAGCAGGCCGCCCCGACTCAGTCCGAGCCGGGCGGCTCAGCGGACTCCGCAGACTCCGAATTGACCTTCGCGAATCGGTCCGAGAGCCGCCGTATCCGAATCATCAGCGACGCCGACGGGCTGACGCTGCCGTTGAGGTAGCTCGCCAACTCCTCAGGCGCCACCCCGATTCGGGCCGCGAATTCCTGCTCGGCCAGCCCGGACCGCTCGATCAGCAGCCCGACGTGGCGAGCCACCTCCGCGCGTTCGTTGGCCTCCAGGTGGGTGCGGGCGCGCTCGAGCACCTCCCACAGCGCCTTCGAGATGCCATACGGGCGGGTGCCCTCGAGGACCTCTTCAACCTGACGGGCGGTGCGGCCGAACGGATCGCGTTTGAGCGCGGCGGCGATCCGCTTCCAGGTGTCGATGTCGCCGCCTTGCAGCGCCGACCGGATCGCCGCCGTTGGCCACACCTCGACCGGCCGATCGAGGTCGGCAAAGCCACGTTCCGCCGCGGGCTGCTGCTGCGGCGGCGGAACCCGGCGTCGGTCGGCTGCCAACGTCACCTCGCCTCCTCCAGCATTGCGACGGCCACGGCTAGGCAGCGCTGCCGGACCTCATCCCAGTCTGCCTTGGCATCAGGCTCCGCGAGATCGTCGGACAGATCAGCGGGATGCGGATCGGCCAGTTGGCGCACCAACTCGGAGGCTATCCGCTGCTGCTTCGGCGGTTGAGAACGGTAGTACCTGTCCATCCCGGACAGCACCACCGCGGCCGTCTCCGGTTCCAAACTATCGACCATGTCCGCAAATTCGGCGTAATCGCGGCTGCTGTTACGGCACATGATCAGGTAGCCCTTCAGGCGCAGCGTTTCGGCGCCGGTCGGAACCTGAAGCCGGTCGCCGGTCGGCAGCTGCACATTGGTGGTCTCGACCGGGCAGCGGCGGGCGTACTCGGGCCGGTCGGCCGCACCCGCGGAGGTTTCCAGCGCGTCGATGGCGACCGACAACCGCCCCCGCCACAGCGTCACAGGGTGCACGGGTCGATCGGCCCACGGCATCGACCGGGCGATGCCGTTGCGCGACGCCAGGCCGTCGACCAGCTTCTTGGCGCCCGACGCCCCCCGTTGATGACCATTGTTGCCGTTCTTGGCCGCATCGGTGCCGACTGCGACTCCGACACCGTCGTCGGTGAGGTTCACCTGGTGCGGAATCTGCCCCGGGCCCTGCCCGCGGACCCCTCCGGCGCCGTTGGCGGTGCGCCCGCAGCCGGTGAAGGCGAGCGGGTCGGGAACGCAGATCGCGTCGGGGGCCAGGTGCTTGAGCTTGGCGGCGGACTTGAGCACCATCCGCACGTCGGCGCTGGGCGCGGTGAGCGCCGAGATGTCGTCGGGGATGACCACCACGTCGGCGAGGTCGACCTCGGGCAGCGGTCGGTCGAAGTCCACCGACGGCAGCAGCCGGGCCAGCCAGCGGGGCAGCCACCAGTTCCATTGGGCGAACATCGCCATCAGCGCGGGCACCAGCACCAGCCGCACGATGGTGGCGTCGACGGCAATCGCGACCGCGCACGCCACCCCGATCTCGGCGACCAGCGGCATACCGGCGAACGCGAAGCCGATGAACACCGCGATCATGATCAGCGCCGCGCTGGTGATGGTGCGCGCGCTGGTGCTCACGCCGTAGGCCACGGCATCGCGGGTGTTGCCGGTGTGCAAGAAGCGTTCCCGAATGCGGGTCAACAGGAAAATCTCGTAATCCATCGACAACCCGAACGTCATCGCCAGCAC
This sequence comes from Mycobacterium simiae, assembly GCF_010727605.1. Classification (NCBI taxonomy): domain Bacteria; kingdom Bacillati; phylum Actinomycetota; class Actinomycetes; order Mycobacteriales; family Mycobacteriaceae; genus Mycobacterium; species Mycobacterium simiae. The sequence goes on along the minus strand of NZ_AP022568.1, from coordinate 2,225,915 downwards.
CAGCGGCGGGACGGTGCTGTCGATCGATGTGATCTGGATGAAGCCGAGGTCCTTCAGCCAGCCCCACTGGAACACCATCACCAGGCTCCCGTAGGCGGCGGCGACCGAGAGCAGCGTCATCAGCACGCCCTTGAACGCCAGGAACACCGAGTGGATGGAGAGCAACAGCATTGCGAACGCGATGAGGGCGACGAACAGCAACACCCACGGCTCGGTCTTGGAGACCCGGTCGTCGAAATCTTTGATCAACGCCGTCGACCCGCCGACGTCGACGTGCGCGGTGCCCTCGGCGGGCACCTTCGGTAGTTGGGCCCGCATCCAGTCGACGGTGTGCCGGGCGCCCAAGTCCTCGGGATCAACCGACAACACCCCGGACAACAGCGCACTGCTGTTGTCGTCGGCGAACTGCACCGGCCCGACCGAGACGATGTTGGGTGCCTGCGTCATGCGCTGCCGGATGGCGGCCAGCGTCTGGCTGTTCTCGGGCGCGGCGGCGGTGCTGTCGGGAAAGGTCACCAGCACCTGAACCGGGCCAAGCGCACCGGGCCCAAGCGCCTGCGACGCGCCGGCGACCCCGGCACGGATCTCGTGTGAGGAGTCGAACTGCCGCAGCAGGCTGTTGCCCAGCACCATCGACGCCGCGGGCGCGGCCATGGCCAGCAGCACCGACGCCGCCAACACCGACGAGATCCAAGGCCGCCGCATCACCGCCCCGACCCAGCGGTTCCAGAACCGGGACTGCGTGCTTTCCGGCCGTCGTGACCAGTGCAGCAGCGCCGAACGCTTGGCCGCGGCACGCCCGAATGTCCCCAGCACCGCGGGGGTCAGGGTGGTGGAGGTCAGCATCGCGACCGCGACAGCCAGAATCGCGCCGGTCGCCATCGATTTCAGCGCCGGGGTATTGATCAGGTAGATGCCGGTGAGGGACGCGACGACCGTCAGGCCGGACAGCACCACCGCCAGCCCCGAGGTGGCCATCGCGGCGTCGACGGCTTCGCGGTGTTCGCGGCCGGCACGCAGTTCCTCGCGGAACCGCATCAGGATGAACAGCGAATAGTCGACCGCGAGCGCAATGCCGAACATCGACACCGTCGACGTCACGAATACCGACATGGTGATGTACGCCGATAAGAAATAGACCAGGCCCATGGTTACCACGACCGTGCACACACCGAGGGCCAGCGGTATCGCCGCGGCAGCCAGCGAGCCGAACACGGCTAGCAAGACGATCAGGATGATCGGCAGGTTCCATCGTTCGGCCGCCGCAATGTCGTGCTTGGTGTTCGCCGCGGCCGCCGCCGACAGCGCACCCTGCCCGATGACATAGAGGCGCACCCGACCTTCGGAGGTCTGGCCGGGCTGGTCGCCGTTGACGCCGACCCGCTGTCGCAGCCGTTTGGCGATGTCGCTGGTGCCCGAGTTACGGCCGTCGAGGCGCAACGACAGCACGTACGGCCGGTCCGGCTGCGGCGGACGCTGGGTGGGATTGGTTTTCTCCGTGACACCAGGAAATTCGCCGGCGATCTGGCGCAGCTGCGCCACGGCGTTGTTCATGTCCTCGTAGCTGGCGTCTGGCCGCGGGGCGGCCACCAGGGCCAGCGACGCCGCACCCTGGTCGTGATATTGCGACTCGAGTTGGTCGTGGACTTTCAGCGATTGCGAACCGGCCACTTCGAAGCCGCCGCCGGTCAGGTTTCCGGACTGCGTCAGGGCCAAATAGATAGCGGGAACCAATGCGAGCAACCAGCCTGCGAAGACCAACCAGCGGTATCTGCGCAGGCTGCGGCTGAGGCGCATCATGAACTGCTGGATTTCAGGCTCCCCGAGTATCTCGCTTACGCGTGGTGGCGACGATACCGCAGCAGGCTGTGCATTAGGTGGGCTTAGCGAATTCGTGAGCAGGGCAGACGGCTCTGTGGCCAACCCGCAGCCAAGTCGTTGCCAACCGGTGATCTACGGGATCCCGGTCACACCCGCTGGCAGGCCACCCGCCCGGATGGCAGGATGACGCTGGGCCAGGCGGGGTCAGGGGAACCCGCAATCCAACGGCCATTCAACGCAGCAGTTTGCCTGGGACCGTGACGACGACGGCGTGAGCAAACCGGGGCAAACCGTGAGGAGTTTTTCGCATGGGGACACGTATTTGGGCCGGGCGGCGCGGGCTTGTCGCGGGACTGATCGCCGCCGCGGTGCCCGCCGCGGCCGTCGCATTGATGGCCGAGCCACCGGCGAGCGGTGCCAACGACCCCTGCGCGGCCAGCGAAGTCGCCCGCACGATCGGGTCGGTGTCCAAGTCGATGGGTGACTACCTGGATTCGCATCCCGAGACCAACCAGTCCATGACGACCATGTTGCAGCAGCAGGCCGGTCCGCAGTCGGTCACCGGACTCAAGACCTACTTCGAGGGAAACCCCAAGGCGGCCACCGATATGGCGTCGATTGCGCAGCCCCTGACCAACCTGTCGATGCAGTGCAAGCTGCCGATCAGCATTCCGCAGGTGATGGGCGTGATGCAGCAGGCGCAGGGTGCCGCGGGCGTACCGGGCGGGCTGCCGGCCGTGCCCGCGTCGCCGGCCGCCGGTCTGGGAACGGCGCCCGGCGTGACCGCGCCGGCACCGTCCGTCGCGGGCGGCACGCTGCCAGGTCCGTCGCGGCAGAACAATGTTGGTTAAGGGGTTGGTTAAGGCGGCTGGTTAAGGCGGCTGGTTAAGGTGCGTCAGGCTGGCTCGCCGGCGGGCCGCGGTTCGGGCGGGGGTAACGGTCCCTGCAGCGCGGCCTGGTCGACGGTCGCGTCGTCCCAGCGCCGCAGTTGCGGCTCGATCGGGGGCAGCGGCCCGGTCGGCGGGTCGTCGTCGGAGGCGCCCGGATTCTCGGTACGGAACATGAAGAAGAACACCACCCAGCCGACCGCGGACATGAGCAGCCAGCTGATCAGGCGGTAGAGCAGCATGGCCGAGATCGCGTTGGGCAACGACATGCCGCTGGACACCAAGCCGGGCACCAGCACTGCCTCGACCACCAGCAGGCCGCCCGGCATCAGGGGGATCGTGCCGACGGCCCGCGCGGCCGCGTAGGCGACCGTCAACCCGGCCACCGATGCGTGATCACCGGCCGCATACGCGGCGAAGGCCAGGCAGGCCACGTCGGCGACCCAGTTGAACATCGACCAACTGAACGCCACCGCCATGTCGCGTCGGCCCAGGCTCACCGACTCCAGCTGCATCAGGATCTCGCGCCACTTGGCCAGGCCTGTGTCGGCGGGCTTGCCGCGCAGCGAGTTGAACCACGACAACACGCGGGTCCCGATGCCCTCGATCAACTCCGGGCGCGACGCGACGGCCTGGGACAGTAACAGCAACGCGACGAACCCGCCGAGTGTGAACAGCAGCGAGAACGGGTTGTTCTTGGCCCCCAGGAAGAAAGCGCCGCCCAGCCCGAGCAGGGCCAAGCCCACCGCCTGCAGCACACCCGACATCACCAGCTGCCAGGACGCCACCACCGTGGAGGCACCCCAAATGCGTTGCTGCCGAAGCAAAAACGTCGCCGACAGCACGGGACCGCCGGGCAGTGTGGTGCTCAGCGAGTTCGCGGCGTAAAAAGCGGCCTCCGAGCGCAGCTGCTTGACGTGCACCCCGGCGGATCTCAGCAGCGTGCGTTGAATCTGGGCGAAGCTGTGCATCGACGCCGCGGCGGCCAGCACGGCGGCGAACAGCCACCACCAGTTGGCCTGGAACAGGCTGGTCCAGGCCTTGGCCAGCTGATGCCAGCCCAGCGAGATTTCGACGGCCAGCACGATCGCGACCAGTGCGAGCACCACCCAGCGCACCCACCAGTATTTGCCCCGCGTGGTCTCGCGGGTGGGCGCGGGTGACGCGCCGTCGCGAGCGAACGCACCGCCGCCCGGCGGGCGGAGGTTGCGAATAGCGTCGCGGTGTGGCACGCGTTTTAGGGTAACCGCGCAGGTGGTGAGGCCCTCAAGGCGCAACTCCGAGCGTGTCGCCGTCGTGACCGGATCGTGCTGACCCGGGCGTTGGGTTCGCCGCGCCACGTAGGCTGACCGGATGCCGGCAAACACCGACGACGCATCGGTCGAACCCCTTGTCCGCAAGACCGCAGCCTGGGCATGGCGTTTGCTGGTGATCCTGGCCGCGGCGGTGGCGTTCCTCTGGGTAGTGGCAAAACTCGAAATCATCGTCGTCCCCGTGCTGCTGGCCCTGATGCTGAGCGCGTTGCTGGTGCCGTCGGTGGACTGGCTGGATCGGCGCGGGCTGCCGCGTGGCGGCGCGGTCGCGTTGGTGCTGCTGGGCGGCTTCGCCCTACTCGGCGGCATTCTCACCTTCGTCGTCACCCAGTTCGTCGTCGGTTTGCCCGATCTGACCGAGCAGGTCAGCCGCAGCATCGACTCCACCCGACGGTGGCTGATCGAAGGGCCGGCGCACCTGCGCAGCGAACAGATCACCAACGCGGGTAACGCTGCGATTCAGGCGCTGCACAACAATCAGTCGAAACTGACGAGCGGGGCGCTGTCCACCGCCGCCACCATCACCGAGCTGCTCACTGCCGCGGTGCTGGTGCTATTCACCCTCATCTTCTTTCTCTACGGCGGCCGCAACATCTTCGCCTACGTGACCAAGATCTTCCCGGTGGGCGTGCGCGACCGGGTCGTCGAAGCCGGTCGCGCCGGGTACGGCTCGCTGATCGGTTATGTCCGGGCTACCTTCCTGGTGGCGCTCACCGACGCCGCCGGGGTCGGCGCTGGGCTGGCCATCATGGGCGTGCCGCTTGCCCTGCCGCTGGCCTCGCTGGTATTCCTCGGTGCGTTCATCCCGCTGATCGGTGCGGTGATCTCCGGGTTGGTGGCCGTGGTGGTGGCGCTGCTGGCCAAGGGCATCGTGTATGCGCTGCTCACGCTGGGGCTGCTGGTCCTGATCAACCAGATCGAGTCGCATCTGCTGCAGCCGCTGGTAATGGGACGCGCCGTGTCCATCCACCCGCTCGGGGTGGTGCTGGCAATCTCCACCGGAGGTGTGCTGGGCGGAATCGTCGGCGCCTTGCTGGCAGTCCCAACGGTCGCCTTCCTCAACAATGCGATCCAGGTGCTGCTAGCCAGGGATCCGGAGGAGGAAGCCGAACAGCTGGGTGAGGACGACGACGGAAGCATGGTCCAGGCCAAGCCCGACCATCCGGAGCAGAACGCCGAGGACTCGGCGGGCCTATAGCCGCCCCTCGCGACGCAGTAGGTCCTGGGCGGATACTCCGCCGCCGGCGCGGCGCCGCGGACGCGAGTTGTCGCCGTTATCGTCCTGCCCGCGCGCGTTTATCTTCTCGGTGGCTGCGTCGTTGTCGTTGCCTTCGGTCCGCGCGACCGGAAGGGCGGTGGTGGGTTCGGCAGGGTCGCCCTTGGGCTGGTGATTCCCCGGCACCGGCATCGCCCGGGTCTGACCGGCCGACGGCGGCGGCGCGGGCGGTGCCGGTGCGGCCGGAGGACGTGCAGCGGTCTCGGAGTTCCCGGGGGCCGCGAAGCGCGTGGTTTTGGCTTCCGTCGGCTGGACCGGCCGCGGCTGGATGCGAGCGGGATGCCCACCGGCGGGCAGTTCCGTCGCGGGCCGAGGCTCTGACGGGCCCGGGCGGATCGCGCGCGACGGCTCCGGCGGCGCGCCGGGATGCGTCGGGTCGTGCGGCGCGCGAGGTTTGGCCGCCACCAGGCTGGCCGCGACCGGCGGCCGGACCGGCCGGCCGTTGACACCGGTGCGCTTGCGCTCGTCGGGCAGATCGATCTCGCCCAGCCCCAGCTTGTTCTGCAGCCGCCGCGCCCACCGGGGAGCCCACCAGCAGTCGTCGCCCAGCAGCTTCATCACCGAGGGCACCAGGAACATCCGCACCACGGTCGCGTCCAGCAGCAGCGCCGCCGCCAAGCCGAACGCCAGGTACTTCATCATGACCAGGTCGGAGAACATGAACGACCCGGCGACCACCGCCAGCACCAGCGCGGCGGCGGTGATCAACCGCCCGGTGGTCGCGGTACCGATACGGATGGCCTCGGCGGTCGACATGCCGCGTTCGCGGGCCTCGACCATGCGGGATACCAGGAACACCTCGTAGTCGGTGGCCAATCCGAAACCCACCGCGACAACGAGGGCAATGAGCACCACCATCAGTGGCGTCGGCGTGAAGTTCAGCACGTTCGAGAAGTGCCCATCGACGAAGATCCAGGTCAGGATGCCCAGAGTGGAGCCGAGCGTCAGCGCGCTCATCAGTGCCGCCTTGATCGGCAACACCACCGAGCCGAATGCCAGGAACATCAGCAACAGGCTGGCGCTGAGCAACAAGACGAGCATCAGCGGCGCCTTGTCGAACAGGCTATGGATGCTGTCCTGCTCCAGCGCGGGCGTTCCGCCGACCAACAGGGTCAGCCCCTTCGGCGGGTTGACCGCTCGCAGCTCCTGAATCTTCTTCTCGGCGTCGTTCTTGTTGACCAGCCCGTTCTGTATCACCCGGACCGTATCGTCTTTGGGCTGCGTGGTGCCGTTCGGACCGGCGACGCAGGGATTGCCGGCGATCGTCGGGCAAGGCCGCTCCTCCCACGTCTTGTCGGTGAAGCCGGTGATCCCCGCGATCCGGTTGCGGATATCGGCGACCTGCTGGTCGGTGACCTTGGTGTGGTTGTTGCCCTGGATCACCACCGTGAGCTGCTCGGTCCGGTATCCGGGGAACCGCTTGTCGAAGTGCTCCTGCGCCAGGCGCACGGCGTTGTCGGGCGGCAGGTATTTCTCGCTCATGCCACCCAGCGACAGGTTGCCCAGCGGGATGACCAGCAGGATCATCCCGACCGCGATCGGGATGGCGAAGGCCAGCGGCCGCTTCATCACCCAGGTGACCAGCTTGCCCCAGAAACCGGCCTCCACCTCTTCGCGGGTCTTCGTCTTCTGCAGCCGGTCGGCGAGCCAGTTGAGGTAGGCCCGCGAATACTTCCAATTCCGCAGGAAGGGCACGCGGAAGGCGGTCCGCACACCCAACGCGTCCACGTGGCGGCCGAGGATGCCCAGGCAGGCCGGCAGCAAGGTGACGGACAGCAGCGCGGCCAGACCCACGGCGGCGAAAATCGCGTAGGTCAGGGAGTGCACAAAGCCTTGCGGTAGCACCAGCAAGCTGGCGCTGCAGGCAATGATCAGCGCCGCAGAGAACACGACCGTACGTCCGGCCGTCATCACGGTGCGCCGCACGGCGGCCTCGGTGTCGTAGCCCTCGGCGATCTCCTCGCGGAATCGGCTCACGATGAACAGCCCGTAGTCGATGGCGATACCGAAACCGATCAGCGAGACCACCGGCTGGGCGAAGAAGTGCACCGGCCCGAAGATGGCGGCAAACCGGAGGATGCCCAACGCACCGGCGATGCTCAGGCCGCCGACGATGACGGGCAGGCCGGCGGCCACGGCGCCGCCGAACACCAAGAACAGCACCACCGTCACCAGCGGGAGCCCCAAATACTCCAGGAGCTTCTGGTCGCTGGCGATGGTGCCGGTCAGGGCGCTGGCAACGGGTTCCAGGCCGGCAAGTTCGACCTTGCCACCGTCGAGCTTCTGCAGGGCGGGTGCGACGGCCTTGTAGTTGTTGAGGATGGTGTCGTCGTCGTCGCCCTTGAGCGGGATGGTGACGAACGTGTATTTGCGGTCCTCGCTGACCATTCCCTTGATCAACGGGTTGGTGCTATCGGGGGCTGCCAGCCAGCCGGCCCAGCCCACAACCTGGTCGGAATGATCGGTCTTGAGCTTGTTGAGTTCACTGACGACTTGGTCGCGCCAGGCCTGGTCGTCAACCGTCTTGCCGTCGGGGGCGGGCAGGGTGGCCACGATGTGGCTGGTTCGGTCGCGGCCGTAGGTCTGGTCGCCGAGGATCGAGGCTTTGACGGACTGGCTGCCGTCGTCGTAGAAACCGCTTTGCGTGACATGCTTACCCAGGCTCATCCCGAAGATGCCGCCGCCAAGGCACAGAGCCACCATGACCCCGATCACGATGTACCGGTAGCGGTACACGGTTCGACCCCACCAGGCGAACACGTAAGCTCCTTACTGGATCACTATCAGCGACCCGCGCGGCGTCTTTCGGTTTTTCAAGCCAGTGTCACACACGCGCGGTCAGTAACGCGGACAGCGGCCGGAACGGCTGCAGCCACGCTCCCTGCTCGGGCAGCGAATCTAGGCCGATCCGCGGCAACGGTTCCCGGAAAACGCCTTCGATGTCTTCCAGGTCAACGAAGTCCAAGGTATCCGACGCTAGCGCCCAACTTGCGTGTTCGCGAAATCCGATCACTTGGACGGGGGTGCTGCCACCGACCCCGGTGCGTGCGATTTCTTCTAGCGGTTGACGGAAGGCCTGCCCGTCGGCGGAGGCCACCACCAGCGCCGCGAGGCCTTCCCGACGGCGTAGCTCGATGTGCTCGAGCATGTCCCGGTCGACATCGCTGTCCTCGTCGATCTTCGGCTTGGCGAAGACCGCGAAGCCCACGTTACGCAACGCGTCCACCCACGGTCGAACGACGTCGGCGCTGCCCGGGGCGATATTGGTGAACACGGTGGCCTCCGGCTCGACGACCATGCCCGGTCGGCTGGCGCTGACCTCCGCGGTGCGCGCCAGCAACCAGCGACCGAGCGCGTCGAAACGCGGCCGCTCCAGCGCGGTGGGACGGCGGCCCAAGATCGAGCCCAGGCCCATGTCGAGGTTGGGGGCATCCCAGACCAGCAGCACGCGCCGCGGCGACGCGTCGAAGTTGACCACGTCGTCGACTGGCGGCGCCGCCGGCGACGCGGCGGCCGCTGCGGCGGTGGTCGCTTCTTCTGCCAGGCTCATACTCATCGTCTTTTCCAAATGAATTCTGAGACAGAGCTACCCACTTCTTGGGCTTTCATCTCGTACTTGGTCGTCGGGCGGGCGATCGAGATCGGCAGCTCGGTGCCGGGCTCGACGCGACATAGCAGGGGTTCGGCGTCGCCGACCTCGGCCATGTGTTCGGCGTAGCCCGGATGGTCAGTCGCGGCGTGCAGGATGCCGCCGGGGACCAAGCGATCGGCGATCAGCCGCGCCGTCCCCGGCTGCAGGAAACGGCGCTTGTGGTGGCGCGCCTTCGGCCAGGGGTCGGGGAAATACAGCCGGACCCCAGTCAGCGACGCCGGCGCGATCAGATGCTGCAGCACGTCGACACCGTTGCCGCGGATCAACCGGATATTGCCCACCTGCGCGCGATCGATCGCGGACAAGAGCTGGGCCAGGCCCCGCTTGTAGACCTCCACCGCGATGACGTCGACGTCGGGTTCGTCCTGCGCCATCGCCAGCGTCGACGTGCCGCTTCCGCATCCGATCTCGAGCACCAGCGGGGCATGTCGGCCGAACCAGGCGGCGGTATCCAGTGCGGCGAATCCGCGGGGGATGTCGGACAGTCCCAAGGTCGGCCACAACCGATCCCAGGTCTCCCGCTGGGCGTCGGACAGATTGGCACGCCGCGAACGGAAGCTCGTGGTGGGCAGGTAGCCGCGTTCTGGGATGCCCGAAGTGGACGGCTCCGGCGTCGCGGCGTCATCAGTGTCCAGGCCGGATCCCACCTCCACCGGTGCATGGGAACAGGTCCCGACGCCGGGTTGCGCATGCATTTGTCCATCGTGGCCCATGAACGCCCGATGTAGCCGCGCCTGGTCCAGATTGATACCCAACAGTTGCTTTCAACTGGTAACAGATAAACAGTGGCTCGCAACAAGATGACGCAAGTGCCACTATTCGGTGGGGGTCATGGGGTCCGGCAAATAGACCGGCGCCGCCGGCGACCCGGCTGTGCGGCGGAACGCAACACCCGACGCACAGGGCCGGCCGACCGGGTCGAATAGGCAGCGAATAGGGCATCGAACAGGCATCGAATAGGCAAGGACATGAAAATAAGGGGCAACCAGCCTTTCGTCGACGAGCTGGGGCGGTTTGCCGCCGAGTGCGCCGACCCGCGGGTGACCGCGATCGCCGCCAGGGCTGCCACGCCGGTGCGGGTGGCGGTTGTCGGCCGATCGGGGGCAGGCCGTGGCACTGTGACCCGCGCCCTGACGCATGCCGCGCGCGGAATCACGGTGACAGCCTCGCCGGTCGATGCCGACCTGCTCGTTCATGTCCTGGCTGAGGTGGTCAAACCCGAGGACGCCGATGCCATCGCCGCCGCTGGGCAGCCGGTGTTGGCCGTCTTAAACAAGGCCGATTTGGTCGGCTCGTTGTCCGGGAGCGACGGTCGCGGGCCGGTTGCCGCCGCCCGAGATCGCTGTGCGCGTCTCGCCGAGCTTGCCGGCGCGCCCGTCCACCCGATGATTGCGTTGCTGGCCGTTGCCGCTTTCGAGGCACTGAACGACAACACGTCGTGGGCGGCGCTGCAGACTCTGGCCGCCTGCTCCGACGCCGCGACGGGCCTAGACGGCTCATTCGCCGGGTTCATGGCGGCCGACAACACGGTGCCGACCGACGCGCGGTATCGCTTACTGGACAATTTGGACATGTTTGGCACGGCGCTGAGCATCGCGGCCGTGCGCCGGGCCGGCACCCCGGCTCAGGTCCGGTCGCTGCTGCGCCGGGTGAGCGGCGTGGACTCGGTCGTCGCGGCGCTGTCGGCCCGGGCGGCCGAACTGTGTTACCGGCGGGTGCTCGAGGCCGTCGCGGAACTCGAGGCGCTGGCCGTCGAGCACACCGGCATCGGGCAGCGCATCTTCGATTTTCTGTCCTGCGACGACGCGGTGATCGCGAGGATGGCGGCGGCGGTCGAGGCGGCCCAGGCATTCGAGCCGACGGCGCCGACGGAGCCGACGGGGCGGGACGAAAGCTCCCGGCTGCGCCGCGCGTGCGCCGCGGACATCACCCGCGGCTCGCTGCGGCGGTCGGCGCACAGCGGGGAGGCCCGGTGAGCGGCAATACGGTGGCTGAGGTGGACGAGCTGGTCGCGGCGATCGGTCCCGAGCTGGACGCACCCGTAATCATTCGGCGCGACGTGGTGCTGGTGACCGGGCCCTGGATGGCGGGGGTGACGGGGGTGGCCACCGTGCTTCACGAGCGACTGCCGGAGCACACCTTCGTCGAATCAGCGGATCTGCGGCCCGGGGAGGCGCCGAAGGCGGTGGTGTTCGTCGTGTCCGCGGCCGCCCAGCTCACCGACTCGGACTGTGCCCTGCTAGCGGCGGCGGCCGAGCACACCGACGTGGTGATACCTGTGGTGTCCAAGATCGACGTGCACCGCGGCTGGTCCGAGATCCTCACCGCCAACCGTCGGGCCCTGGCCGCACACGCGCCGCGATACGCCCAAGTGCCGTGGGTCGGCGTCGCCGCCGTGCCTGAGCTGGGTGACCAACAGGTGGACGAGCTGGTCGGTACGGTCGCCGCGCAACTCGGCGCCTCCGATGTGGAGCGACGAAACCGGCTGCGGGCCTGGGAATCGCGGCTGCAAACGGTCGCGCGGCGGTTCGACCGCGACGCGGACGGCGCCGGGCGGCGAGCCCGGGTCGACGCGCTGCGTGAAGAGCGCAGCACCGCGGTGCGGGAGCGACGGCAAGCGAAATCCGCGCGGACAATTACGCTGCGCAGTCAGATCCAACAGGCCAAGGTGCAGTTGTCGCACCACGGGCTCAACCGATGCTCCGCGATGCGCGGGGAACTGCAGGAGGAGGCCGCGCGGCTGCCCCGTCGGGGCATGGCCGGGTTCGAGGCGCGGGCGCGCGCCCGCGCCGCCGAGGTGGTCACCGAGGTCGCCGAACACACCACCGCGCACCTCGTCGACCTAGCCGCTGGCGTGGACGTGCCGGTGGAGTTGCCGCCGCCCGCCGCACTGTCCACGGATCTGCCGTCAGTCAACGTGGCGTCGCCGCCGTTGAAATCGCGCCGGCAGGAGACCTGGCTGATGCTGCTGCTGGGCGCCGGTTTCGGGGTGGGCGTCGCCGTCGCGCTCGGGCGGCTGGTGGCCGGGGTGGCGCAGCGGCTCAACTCCGCGGTGGAGGTCGTCGGCGGCATCGCGTGCGTGGCCGTAGGGCTGGCCGTCACCTTCCTGGTGGTTAACCTGCGCGCCCTGCTGCATGACCGGGCCTTACTCGACCGCTGGGCGGGGGACCTGACGTCGTCGCTGCGCTCGGTGGTCGAGGAATTGGTCGCGACCCGCGTGCTGGCCGCCGAGTCGCTGCTGACTACCGGGCTGCTGGCCCAAGAAGAGATCGAGAATGCCCAGGTGGCGGAGCGGGTCGGCGCAATCGACACCGAACTGCGTGAGCATGCCATCGCGGCGGCGCGGGCCGCGGCGGCGCGGGACCGGGAGATGCCGACGATTCAGGCCGCGCTGGACGCGGTGCGTGCAGAACTCGGAGAAGCGGGTATCCCCCAGTGCGACGACCCCGCCGACGACGTCGAGGGGCTCGAAATCGCCAGATCGGCTTCGAGGAGCATTTATGACGGCAATCCCTGACCATTCTCGCGGTTCTGAATCGTTGTTGTGAGAAGGCTTATACCCGCCCAGGCCTTCCCCAGCAAGGGGATCACGATAACCTGTATCTAACGCCACCCTGTCAATATCTGTGTGGGCGACTGCATACGCATTCCCCATCTGCCCGCACCTAACGGAGACGAATTCAGGAGAGTTCGATGACCTCAGCGACCATTCCCGGTCTGGACACAGCACCCACCAATCATCGGGGGCTGCTGACGTGGGTACAGGAGGTCGCCGAGCTGACCCAGCCTGATCGGGTTGTGTTCGCCGACGGCTCCGACGAGGAGTTCAACCGGTTGGCCGCCCACCTGGTCGAGGCCGGCACGTTGAAGAAGCTGAACCAGGAAAAGCGGCCCAACTCTTACCTGGCGCTGTCGGACCCGTCGGACGTGGCGCGGGTGGAGTCCCGCACCTTCATCTGCTCCGAGCGTGAGATCGATGCGGGACCGACCAACAACTGGATGGACCCTGCCGAGATGCGGGCCACCATGACCGAGCTGTACCGCGGCTGCATGCGCGGCCGCACCATGTGGGTGGTGCCCTTCTGCATGGGTCCGTTAGGCGCCGCCGACCCCAAGTTGGGGGTCGAGATCACCGACTCCGAGTACGTCGTCCTGTCGATGAAGGTAATGACCCGGATGGGCACGGCGGCGCTGAAGAAGATGGGTGACGACGGATTCTTCGTCAAGGCGCTGCACTCGGTCGGCGCACCGCTGGACGAGGGTCAGGAAGACGTCCCCTGGCCGTGCAACGACACCAAATACATCACCCACTTCCCGGAGACCCGCGAAATCTGGAGCTACGGCTCGGGCTACGGCGGCAACGCGCTGCTGGGCAAGAAGTGTTACTCGCTGCGGATCGCCTCGGCGATGGCCCATGACGAGGGCTGGCTGGCCGAGCACATGCTGATCCTCAAGCTGATCTCCCCGGAGAACAAGGCCTACTACTTCGCCGCGGCGTTCCCGTCGGCATGCGGCAAGACCAATCTCGCGATGCTGCAGCCGACCGTCCCGGGTTGGCGCGCCGAGACTCTCGGTGACGACATCGCCTGGATGCGATTCGGCAAGGACGGCCGGCTCTACGCGGTCAACCCCGAGTTCGGGTTCTTCGGCGTGGCGCCGGGCACCAACTGGAAGTCCAACCCGAACGCGATGCGCACCATGGAGGCGGGCAACACCGTCTTCACCAACGTGGCACTGACCGACGACGGCGACGTGTGGTGGGAAGGCCTGGAAGGCGACCCACAGCACCTCATCGATTGGAAGGGTCGCGATTGGACGCCCGACAGCGGGGAGAAGGCCGCGCACCCCAACTCGCGCTACTGCACCCCGATGTCGCAGTGCCCCATCCTGGCGCCCGAGTGGGATGATCCGCAGGGCGTGCCGATTTCGGGCATCTTGTTCGGTGCCCGCCGCAAGACCACTGTGCCGCTGGTGACGCAGGCACGCGACTGGCAGCACGGTGTCTTCATGGGCGCAACCATGGGCAGCGAGCAGACCGCGGCCGCCGAGGGCAAGGTCGGCACCGTGCGGCGCGACCCGATGGCCATGTTGCCGTTCCTGGGCTACCACGTCGGTGACTACTTCCAGCACTGGATCGACCTGGGCAAGAACTCTGACGAGTCCAAACTGCCAAAGGTGTTCTTCGTCAACTGGTTCCGTCGCGACGAGGAGGGCGGCTTCTTGTGGCCCGGCTTCGGCGAGAACAGCCGGGTGTTGAAGTGGATCGTCGACCGCATCGAGCACAAGGCCGGCGGCCAGGACACCCCGATCGGAATCGTGCCGAGCGCCGAGGACCTGGACTTGGACGGCCTGGACATCGACGGCGACGTGGTGAACAAGGCGTTGGCGGTCAACCCCGCCGAGTGGCGGGAGGAACTGCCGCTGATCGAGGAGTGGTTCGCCTTTGTCGGCGACAAGCTGCCGACCGGCGTCCGCGACGAGTTCGAGGCTCTCAAGCAGCGGCTCTCCGAAGCGAGCTAGGTAAACATTCGATCGGCGCCGGCGTGCAGCACACGCCGGCGCCGATTTTTTGGCGGTGCTACGCCGTTGGCAAACATGCCGCGTCGGAGTCCGACTCCGTGTTTGGAACCGCATGCATCGGTGTATTAGATAGCAACACACCGATGCTGGGAGGCCGACGATGAAGTCTGTGAAGTCCAAGACATCCGCTGCGCTGGCGATAACGGCTGCGGCAGCGGGCCTCCTGTTCACGGGCTGCTCTCCGTCGAAAGTGATCAACACCGGCGGCGACACCAAGTGCAAAGACTTCACCACCCAGGACGAGAAGAAGCAAAACGACGAAGTCAGCAAAATGCTGAAGGACAAGAGCGGCGCCGACCCGAGCAACATCGAAATCTCCGCGACGCGGCTGTCGGCGCAGACCTACTGCCAGACGGTGGGCAAGCCGGATAGCAAGATTTCCGAGGCCCCGCACGGCTGATTCGTCCTTCGGAGGGCGCCGACCAGCGCTAGTTGCACGCCGGCGCGGCGGTGCCGATCATCGAATCGTGATCGTTGATCGGCGTCGTGCACTGGGCGTAGCCGCGGCAGGGTTGCTTGCATCTAGCTGTCACAGCACAGCGGCGGGTTCACGCGAGCCCGAACCGGCGATTGCCTGGCCTTCGGGTGACACTCTCGGTATCGGCTTGGAGGGTTATCCCTATCCGCACCCGGTGCAATATCTCGACGTCACCCACGTCGCGCAGGCGGCATGGATCGATCGCCAGGCTCCGGAGTGGGAACAGCGGGCGCGGTTGGCGTACATGGATATTGCGCCGGAGAACGGGCAGTCACGGGGCACCGTGCTGTTGCTGCACGGGAAGAACTTCTTCGGTGCGTACTGGAAGGGCGTCATCGCGGCGCTGCGCCACCAGGGTTACCGGACCATCGCTCCCGACCTGGTCGGCTGGGGTAAGTCCACCAAGCCCTCGACGTTGACCGCGGAATCGCTGGTGGCACATCTGCGTTCGCTGCTGGATGCGCTCAAGCTGAATTCTGTTGTTGTCGTTGGTCATTCGACGGGCGGACTGGTGGCCATGCAGATGGCCCGGGCGTTGCCCGAGCGGGTGGCCGCGCTAGTGCTGGAGAACCCGATGGGACTCGAGGACTACCGACACGGCCTGACCCGTCAGGTGGGCCATGACGTTTGGGCCAACGACGAACGGTCTTCAACCGTCGATGAGATCAGGCAGTACATCGCGCATTACTTCGTACACAAGGATCCGCAACTCATCGACCCGTTCGTGGCGGTGCGGACGGCCATCGGACGTTCGCCCGAATTCGAGCGCTGGGTGCAGAGCTCGGCGGCGGCCACCGACATGCTGCTCAACCAGCCTGCCGTCGAATTCGTCGCGTCGTTACCCACCCGCACCCTGTTCGTCTGCGGCTTATCCGACCGGACCTATGTGGGCGCGAAGTACACCGCGCCCAACGACCGAGCGACCAAAGGGAATATCGCCGCGCTGGCCCAGGGATTCGCTGCCAGGATGTCCGCCGCCCGTTTCGTGGGGGTGCCCGACACCGGGCACGTGCCGCATCTGGAATCACCGGAGGCGTTCCTTGCGGCCGTGCTGGAATTTCTGCGCTGAGCCCTCTCGACCGGCCAGTTGACACCCGTCAAATTCGGCGGCGGTACAGTCTTCGCATGCAGATCCGCCCCTACCTCGGCGCCGACAAACCGGCGGTCATCCTCTATCCGTCCGGGACGGTCGTCACCTTCGACGACCTCGAGGCGCGGGCTAATCGGCTGGCGCACCGGTTTCGGCAAGCCGGCCTGCGTGAAGGCGACAGCGTCGCGATCCTGATGGAGAACAACGAGCACATCCACGCCGTGATGTGGGCGGCGCGGCGCAGCGGCCTGTACTACGTGCCGATCAACACCCACCTCACCGCGGCCGAGGCGGCCTACATCATCGACAACAGCAACGCCAAGGCGATCGTCGGCTCGGCGGCGCTGCGCGACGCTCTCGCCGGCCTGGCCGAGCACTTGCCCAACGGTCTGCCCGGGCTGCTGCTGATCGCTGGTCCTGTTTCGGAAGGCGACCTGCCGGGCTGGGAGCGCTACCCGGAATGCGTTGCGAATCAACCAGATACCCCGATCGACGACGAAATCGAGGGTGACCTGTTGCAGTATTCGTCGGGCACCACCGGCCGGCCCAAGGGCATCAAACGTCAACTGCCGCACGTGCCACCGGAAGACGCGCCGGGCATGATGTCCGCCCTGGTCAGTTTCTGGTTAGACCCCGACGCGGTATATCTGAGCCCGGCACCGCTGTATCACACCGCGCCGTCAGTGTGGTCGATGACGATCCAGGCCGGCGGCATCACCACGGTCGTCATGGAGAAGTTCGATGCCGAAGGCACCTTGGACGCGATCCAGCGGCACCGGGTCACCCACGGCCAGTTCGTTCCGGCGATGTTCGTCCGGATGCTGAAACTCCCTCAAAAAGTGCGTGATTCGTACGATCTGTCCAGCCTCAAACGGGTGATGCACGCTGCGGCCCCGTGTCCGGTCGAGATCAAAAAACAGATGATGGATTGGTGGGGGCCGATCATCGACGAGTATTACGCCTCCTCCGAAGCGCACGGTTCGACGTTGATCACCGCCGAGGATTGGCTGGCCCATCCCGGGTCGGTGGGTAAACCGATGGCCGGCGCCGTGCACATTCTCGACGAGAACGGCGACGAGCTGGCACCCGGTCAGGCTGGGGAGATCTACTTCGAAGGCGGACAGTCGTTCGAATACCTCAACGATCCAACGAAAACCGCGTCGTCGCGGTCCAAACAGGGATGGGCCACGGTCGGCGACATCGGATACCTCGACGAGGAGGGATACCTCTACCTCACCGACCGCCGCCACCACATGATCATCTCCGGTGGTGTCAACATTTACCCGCAGGAAGCCGAGAATCTTTTGGTGACGCATCCAAAAGTGTTGGACGCCGCGGTGTTCGGCGTGCCCGATGACGAGATGGGGCAGCGGGTGGTGGCGGTCGTTCAGACGGTGGACCCCGCTGGCGCCACCGAAGAGTTCGGTAACGAGCTGATGGCCTGGCTGCGAGAGCGGCTGGCGCACTTCAAATGTCCGCGCTCGATCGCTTTTGAACCGCAGCTACCCCGCACCGACACCGGCAAGCTCTACAAGAACGCCCTGATCGAGAAGTATTCGGTGTGACCGATGCTGCGGGTGGTCGACCTGTCGAACGCGCCGGAGGCCGGCTCCGCCTTGTTGCCGGGCGTGGTCGTCGGCGTGGGCTCTGCCGGTGAACTCGCTCGAAACCAACCATGGTTGGATGCAGTAACTTTCACGCTGAGCGAGGACGACTGCGCCGACCGCCGAGTAGTCACCGTCGAGTCGGTGCCCGCCGCGCTGAGCGAGCTGCGCACTCGATGCGAACGATGGCCGCACGCCAGCAGCGTCTGTGACGACGTGCTGCGCGCCGTGCCATCCGACGCCGCGACACTGGCCGGGGTGGTGACCGAATCGCTTGCCTACTCGACCTTGCAGGCCGGGCCGGAGTTCGCGCGTTGGCTCGCCGAACGCGGCCAGGCCGCGATGCCCGAGATCGCGGACCCCGTGCTCGCGGAGCGCGACGGCGACACCCTACGGATTCGGTTCAACCGGCCGCACCGGCACAACGCCTTTTCTACCGATGCGCGGGCCGCGCTGCTCGAGGCGTTGACCGTCGCGCAGCTGGACCCGTCGGTGACCGCAATTGTATTGAGTGGCAACGGCCCATCGTTCTGCAGCGGCGGCGATCTCGCCGAATTCGGCAGCTTCGCCGACCCGGCGAGCGCGCACTTGGCCCGCACCCGGCACAGTCCTGCCCTGGTGCTCGATGCGCTCACCGCCCGGCTCGGCCGGTCGTGTCGAGCCGAAGTCCACGGCCGCGTGCTGGGCAGCGGGCTCGAGATGGCCGCGTTCTGCGGATGGATTGAGGCGCGGGAAGATTCAGTGTTCGGATTGCCCGAATTGAGCTTGGGGTTGATCCCGGGCGCGGGCGGTACCGTCAGCGTCACACGCCGGATCGGTCGCTGGCGTACCGCCTATCTGGTGCTGTCCGGCCGCACCATCGGTGCCAATACCGCGCTGGACTGGGGCTTGGTGGACGCGATTGGCGTTGGCACGCAACGGATCGCTCAGTAACCCCCGAACGTGGTGGGGGTGGTCGACGGAATGCTTGACACCGCCACCACGGCGATCACGATGTACAAGATTGCGATGATCGCGTATGCCACGGCGCCGGCGATCGCTCCGATGATCGCCCACTTCTTGGCGTTGTTCGACGCGTCCTGCGCTTCGGCCACCCGGCCTTGTGCCCATAATCCGGACACCTTGTTCGAGTAGACAAGCGAGACAATGCCGAACGGAAGGCAGCACAGCACCGTGCACAGAATCGCCCAGACGAGATAATTATCCGGCTCCTGCTGGCCCGGCCAGCCCGTCGGCTGCTGTCCCGGCCACGGGCCCGGCTGCGGCGGTTGGGGCCAGGCGGCCTGCGGCTGCCCCGGCCATTCCGGTTGCTGCGGTTGGCCTTGCCAGTCCGGTGGTGGTGGTTGGCCCTGCCACTCCGGTGAACCTTCGTACGGCCCTGGGGGATAACTCATGGCAGCTACCTTCCTGGCGGTTCCTGCGGTCCGAACAGGTCACTCCCGCGCCGCTCAGCTGGTGCGCAAGTCAGGCAAATATAGCGCACCCGGAGGTGGTCGAGTGCCGAAACGTCGTTTGCTCAGATGCCGCCACGGGCAACCAACTGCCCGGCAATCACATTGCGCTGGATCTCATTCGTGCCTTCGCCGACGATCATCAGCGGGGCGTCGCGGAAGTAGCGCTCGACGTCGTATTCGGTGGAGTATCCGTATCCGCCGTGGATGCGCACCGCGTTCAGGGCGATTTCCATTGCGACTTCGGAGGCGAACAGTTTGGCCATGCCGGCCTCCATGTCACAACGTTCGCCGCTGTCGTAGCGTTCGGCGGCATAACGGGTGAGCTGGCGGGCAGCGGTGAGTTTGGTGGCCATGTCAGCGAGGTAGTTGCCGACGGCCTGGTGCTTCCAGATCGGCTGGCCGAAGCTTTCCCGTTGCTGCGCATAGGCCAACGCGTCCTCCAGGGCGGCGGTCGCTACGCCCAGGGCCCGCGCGGCCACTTGGATGCGGCCCGTCTCGAGGCCCTTCATCATTTGTGAAAAACCGCTGCCCATCCGGTCGCCCAGGACGGCCGAGGTGGGTGCGACATAGTTGTCGAACGACAGTTCGCAGGATTCGACGCCCTTGTAACCCAGCTTGGGCAGATCCCGCGAGATCGTCAGTCCCGGGCCCTGTTCGACGAGCACGACCGAGATTCCCTTGTGCCGCGGCATGGCGTTCGGGTCGGTCTTGCACAGCAGCGCAATCAGTCCGGCGTGACGCGCATTGCTGATCCAGGTCTTGGCGCCGTTGATCACCAGTGCGCCGGAGCCGTCGGGCAGCGCGGTGGTCGACATGTTCTGTAGGTCGGACCCGCCGCCCGGCTCGGTCAGCGCCATCGTGGCGCGCACTTCCCCGGTGGCCATCCGTGGCAGGTAGGCACGCTTTTGCTGCTCGGTGCCAAACAGCGTGAGCAACTTGGCGACCACGGTGTGCCCACCCATGGCGCCGGCCAGGCTCATCCAGCCGCGGGCCAGCTCCTGGGTGACGCGTACGTACCCCGGCATTGACACCGGGGAGCCGCCGTATTCCTCCGGGATGGCCAGGCCGTAGATGCCGATCCGCTTCATCTGTTCAATCCACGCCTCGGGATAGGTGTTGGCGTGCTCGACCTCGCGGACCGTCGGTTTGACCTCGCGGTCGATGAACGCCCGCACCGTGGCGACCAGCATGTCTTCTTCGTCGTTCACCTTCGATCACCCTCCTGCGTTGACGCTGGCGCCGCGCTTCGACCCGCTTCGACCCGCTTCGCCCGGCTTCGCCGCGCTCGCGATCCCCACGGTTGGCTGGTGGCGACCCGCTTCGCCCGGCTTCGCCGCGCTCGCGATCCCCACGAGGTTGGCTGGTGGCGACCCGCTTCGCCCGGCTTCGCCGCGCTCGCGATCCCCACGAGGTTGGCTGGTGGCGACCCGCTTCGCCCGGCTTCGCCGCGCTCGCGATCCCCACGAAGTTGACCCTCGATCAGACAGCCTGCCAGCATGAGGCGTTGTGACAGGTAACGGGTATGCGGGGATTCGTGAGGGCGGTCCGTACTTTGACGACCTTTCGCCGGGCCAAGTCTTCGACTGGGCGCCTGTGGCGACCCTGTCCGCGGGGTTGGCCGCCGCACACCAGGCGATCGTGGGCGACCGGCTACGGCTGGCTCTGGATGCCGACCTGGCTGCCGCGGTGCTCGCCGCGCCGGCGCCGCTGGCGCATCCGGGTCTGGTTTGCGACGTCGCCGTCGGGCAGAGCACGCTGGTCACCCAGCGGGTCAAGGCCAACCTGTTCTACCGCGGGCTGACGTTTCACCGCTTTCCGCTGATCGGTGACTCGCTCTACACCCGTACCGAAGTTGTTGGGTTGCGCGCTAATTCGGTGAAGGCTGGCCGCGCGCCGACGGGTTTGGCCGCGCTGCGGATGACCACGATCGACCAGGCCGACCGATTGGTGCTCGATTTCCACCGCTGCGCCATGCTGCCCGCGAGTCCCGGCTGGATTCCCGACGACGCGCCCGCTGACGACCTGTCGGGGATCGGCGCCGATGCCGCGCCGCCGGCCTCCGATCCGGTTGCGCAGTGGGACGGTGAGGCATTCCGAAAGCGAGTTCCCGCACCGCATTTCGATGTCGGCATGGCCGGCAGGGTGCTGCACAGCACCGGCGACGTCGTCAGCAACGCGCCCGAATTAGCCAGGCTGACCTTGAATATTGCTGCTGCACACCACGATTGGCGGAGCGGTGGCCGCCGCCTGGTATACGGTGGGCACACCATCGGGTTGGCGCTCGCTCAGGCCAACAGGCTGCTGCCGAATCTGGCGACGGTGTTGGGTTGGGAGTCCTGCGACCACACCGGGCCGGTGTATGAGGGCGACACCCTGTACAGCCTGCTGCAGATCGAATCGGCCGAGGCCACCGCGCAAGGTGGGGTGCTGGGACTGCGGTCGCAGGTCTATGCGGTCAGTGACACTGCCGGTGAGCCCGACCGGCAGGTGCTCGACTGGCGGCTGCGCGCCCTGCACTTCTGAGCGGGAGGACAATGGGGCAGGTGAGGCCCAGGTGAGTGACGCGGCGGCGAAGTGGGGGAGCAGCGGGCTGGCCTACCTGACCGGCCTGCCCGACGGTCCCCCCGACTTCTCCCGCGCCGGCGTGCTGATACGCGCCGAACAGGTCGCCGCAGCCGTTGGCGCCCGCTTGGGTGTTCCCGTCGCGGCGCCCACCCTGCTGGCCGGGCGGGCGGCGCTGCTCGGGTTGACCCGCCGCGGGCGTATCGCCGCGGGCGGTAGTACCTGGCTGCTTGCCACCCGAGACGGCTGGTGTGCGGCGACGTTGTCACGCCCGGACGACATCGCCGCCGTCCCCGCCCTGCTCGAGGTCGACGACATCACCGGCGATCCCTGGCCGATGGTGCAGCGCTGGGCCGCAACACGGGTCACGTCCGCGATCACCGACCGCGCGGAGCTGCTCGACATTCCGGCGGCCGGCCTGGGTGAGGTGTCGGCAGTGGCACCGCGAGCGCGCCGGAACAGCGCCCCCGCCGGCCCCCGCGAATTCGCCGACCTACTGGTGGCCGACCTGTCGTCGATGTGGGCCGGCCCGCTGTGTGGGCAGCTGTTGGCTCGCGCTGGCGCGACCGTCGTCAAGGTCGAAAGCCCACGCCGCCCAGACGGCACGCGGCTGGGCAATCGCGAATTCTTCGACTGGATGAACAATGAAAAGCTGTCCTACTGCCTGGATTTCGATACCCAAGCCGACGAGCTGCGGGCACTGCTGACGGTCGCCGACATCGTCATCGAAGGCTCGCGCCCCGCAGCGCTCGCACGCCGCCGGCTGGGTCCGCAACATATTGCGCCGCGATCGGGTCGAATCTGGTTGCGTATCACCGGATACGGCCCGGAATCCACGCGGCCCGCATTCGGTGACGACGCCGCTGTCGCAGGCGGACTGGTGGGGGCCAGTGTCCAGGGCCCGGTGTTCTGCGGCGACGCCATCGCCGATCCGCTGACCGGGCTGGAAGCCACCGCGGCGGTGGCCGAGTCGCTGTTGCGCGGCGGTGGCGAACTGATTGACGTGACGATGGCGGGCACCGCCGGCGCCTACGCTGCCCTGCCCGTCGCGGAACTCGCCGAAGGTTGGCCAGCCACAGTGCCCCAACCCCCGCCGTCGCAGCGCCGGGCCGCCGACCTGGGTGCCGACAACGATGTCGTCCGCCGCACCGTATCCGAAAGGCACCTGCTGCCATGCTGATTCAGCGGGCCATGCTGCTGGACGGGACGGTGACCGATATCCGGGTCGCTGCACGGATCGAGCAGATCGGCACGGACCTGGCTGTTCGTCACGGCGAGACGGTGCTCGACGCACGCGGTGGAACGGTGCTTCCGGGCCTGCATGACCACCACGTACACCTGCGTTCGGCGGCCTCGGCGATCGATTCGATCCACCTGGGGCCACCGGTGGTACGCGTCAAAGACCAACTGGTGCGAGAACTCTCACGGGCAGCTCCAGGCGCCGACGGCTGGATCCGGGCGGTCGGCTATCACGACAGCGTCGCCGGCGAACTGGATCGGGCGGCGCTCGACGCCGTCCTGCCCGACGTCCCGGTCCGGGTCCAGCACCGCAGCGGCGCCCTGTGGATCCTCAACTCCGCCGCGCTGCGCCTGCTCGACATGGCCGACCATCCCGACGGACGCCTGCGCGCCGCGGACCCGTGGTCGCAGGCGCTAGTGCGCCGGCACACCGACCTCACCGAACTGAGCCGGCGCCTCGTCGCGGTCGGCGTCACCGGCGTCACCGACGCCACCCCCGATCTGGACGCCGACGATATGGTCTCGCTGATGATGGCGCACCGGCATGGCGAGTTCCGGCCCCGGGTCTCGTTTCTGGCGCCAGGCAAGAAGATCCTGCACGACGACCAGCTTGACCTGGAAGCGCTCACCGATTGGATCATCGACCGCCACCGCGACGGACAACCGGTCGCCGTGCACTGCGTGACCGCGTCGCAGCTGGTGGTGACGATCGCGGCCCTGCGCGCGGCTGGCACCCACCCGGGGGACCGCATCGAGCACGCTGCCGTGGTTGACGACGACAATCTGGCCGATCTCGCCGATCTCGGTGTCACCGTGGTGACGCAGCCAAATTTCGTCGCCGAGCGCGGCGACCAGTACCTGGCCGAGATCCCAGTCGCCGACCGGCCCGCGCTGTGGCGGGTCGCGTCGCTGCGCAAAGCCAACGTGCGCGTGGCGTTGTCCACCGACGCGCCGTTCGGTCGCTGCGACCCGTGGGCGGCGATGCACGCCGCGGTGCACCGCACCACCCCCAGCGGCACGGTGCTGGGCATCGACGAACGGATCTCGGCGCCAGCGGCTTTGGAGATGTTTCTCGGATGCGCCGATCGGCCCGCGCGCCCCAGGGCGGTCGAGGTCGGGCAGCCGGGTGATCTATGCGTACTGAGCGAGCCGCCCGCGGTAGCGCTGGCCGAGCTCGACGCCGAACTGGTGTCCGCGACCGTCGTCGGCGGCGCCCTCGCCTACGTGGTTGCCTGACGATCGGCCATCGCGCGCCGCAGCACCTCGCACTGGCGGTCGAAAAAGCACTGCGACACACCGGCTTTCGGTGCCACCCGGTCGAAGCCGTGGAAAGCGCCGGGGATGGTGTCGACCTCACAGGGGACTCCGGCACTGCGCAGGCGTTCGGCATAGGCGAGGTCTTCGTCGTGGAACAGGTCGTGGGTGCCCACTCCGATCCACGCCGGTGCCAGCCCGGCGAGGTCGTCGCGGCGGGCCGGGACGGCGACCAGCGGGTCGGCATCCCCTAGATAGGCCGACCACCCGAACTCGTTGCTGCGGCTGTTCCACAGGCGGTAGTCCGGGTTCTCGGGCGTGCGGGAGCTGCGGTCGTCGAGCATCGGGTAGGACAGCAGCTGGAACAGGGGTGCCACCTCGCCGCGGTCCCGGGCCAGCAACGCCAGGGCGGCGGCAAGGCCGCCACCGGCGCTGGCACCGCCGATCGCAACCCGATGGCGGTCCACCACGGGCAGCCCGGCCAACCAGATCAACACCGAATAGCAGTCCTCGAGAGGGACGGGGTACCGATGTTCGGGCGCGAGCCGGTATTCGACCGACGCGACCGTGATCCCCAGCGCGGTGCTGAAGTCGTGGCACACCCGGTCGTCCTGCTTGGCGCTGCCCACCACGTAGCCGCCGCCATGGATCCACACCAGTGCGGGCGCGGGTTCGGTCACGCCGGTCGGGCGGAACAGCCGAACGCCGGCGCCCGACGCCAGGGTGAGCACCTCGGCGTGCCGCGACGCGCCGGCGTTGCGACGCTCGCGCAGCGCTGTCAGCACCCGAATGGTGGACAGGCTGCGCCGACTGACCAGTTGGCGGGGAGCGATGCGCGCTATGCGGCGCAAATCGGGGTGAACGTCGCTGTTCGGCACCGGCTCAGTATCACCGACCGGGAAAACCGTCCATCGGTGGCATCGCTTGTTGTCAGTCATGCATGGGTCCACGCCGCGCCGTCACCATCAATAGGCTGTCCGAAAACATGGAGGCGAAGTGACCACGCTAGTTCCGCGGTTCGTCGACACCGTCCTGGGCAAAATTCACGTCCAAGTCAGCGCGGGGACGGGGCCGGCGGTGCTGATGTGGCCCAGCCTGTTGATGACGGGCGACTTGTGGTCCGCCCAAGCCGACCGTTTCGGCGCCGACAACCGCTTGGTGCTTATCGATCCGCCCGGTCAAGGCAGCAGTGACCGACTCAACGGCATGTTCACCTTCACCGAGTGTGCGCGCTGCGTGGTCGACCTGATGGACGGCCTCGGCATCGAGAGGGCACACTTCGTCGGCAACTCCTGGGGCGGGATGATCGGCGCCACCTTCGCCGCCCTGCATCCGAACCGGCTCGACCGCGCCGTCTTCATGAATTGCACCGTGTCGAAGGTTGGCCTGGCGCAGCGGATGAAATTCGCCGGCATGCTGCAGCTGGCTCGCATGCTCGGCGGCGTCAAGCCACCGCTGACGCGGCAGGTAATCCGCAATTTCGTCGGTCCGACGACGCTTCGAACCCGGCCGGAGGTAGTCGAGGCGTTGCGCGCGAAAGTCGAAGCCGTCAATATGGATTCGGTCAGCTGGGCGGTGCGCAGCGTGGTTCCCGCCCGCCCCGATCAGCATGTGCTCTGCGCGGGGATTACTGCGCCGGTGCTCGTGGTGGCTGGCGCCGAAGACCCAACCTTTCCGGTGGCCGAAACGCGGGCCATGGCCGACTCCATTCCGGGTGCGTCGTTCACCGTGATTGACGGTGCCGCCCACCTGGTGGCGATGGAGGATCCGGCCCGGGTGAACGAACTGCTCGACCAGTTCCTGTTCGGCGGCACCAGCTGAGCCAGCACCGTGCGCCGTCTCAGATCTCGTGCTGGTTTAGCGGAAACGGACGCTGCGCGTGGTTAACGGGCGCGAGAGCGGGGTATCGGTCGGAGTGATTCAATTGCTGGCGCCCCTTCGGTGTCGGTGCGTGGGCCATGCCGAGGCGCGTCCGGGTTGCCCGGTCGGGCAAGACGCGAGGGACGTGAAATGCTGGGGCATCTCTACGATCGGGCGCTGGGTGGCGAGCGATGTTGGATTCGCCACGACGACGGTGAAATTCGGGCGCTGCCAACGCATCGTTGGCTCGGCGCCCGATGTCGTGCGGACGGCGAACCCGTCGACGCCCTTGACGAGGTGTTCGACGAAGCCGTCACCCAGATGTGCGACGGCCCGACCATCGAGCTGGGGTGTGGGCCGGGTCGGTTGGTCGCGCGCCTATTCGAGCGGGGGATCTTCGCGCTCGGCATCGACCGTTCGGCCACTGCCATCCGGTTGGCCGGCCGGGGTGGGGCACCGGCTTTGCTGTGCGACATCTTCGAGCCGCTGCCGGGCATGGGGCGGTGGCAGACGGTGCTGCTGGTCGACGGCAACGTCGGCCTCGGTGGGGACCCGCGGCGGATTCTTGCGCGGGCGGCGGAGTTGCTGCGGCGCGGTGGGCGCTGTGTCGCCGAGTTTGACGCCGACGCCATCGGAATCCGCACGCGCTGGGTTCGTTTGGAATCCGCCTACGACGTGGGACCGTGGTTCCGATGGGCATCGGTAGGGGTGGACAGCGCCGCGGACCTCGCGGCGCAGGTGGGTCTGACGTTGACGAGCGTCCGGATGATCGGCGACCGGGTGGTGGCCAGCTTGACCGCGTCCTGAGCAGCCTGCCGACGCTGTTTCGCAGCCCACTGCGCGGTCCGTGGTTGACGTCGGTGTTCGGCCTGGTCTTGCTTGTCGTATTGCCGATCATCACAATCACCGGCCTGCTGTCCTACATCGCCTATTCGCCGCAACTCGGTCAGGCAATTCCCGCCGACGTGGGGTGGCTGCGGCTGCCGCTGTTCACCTGGCCCACCCGCCCATCCTGGCTGTACCGGCTGACCCAGGGACTGCACGTGGGGCTGGGACTGGTCATCATCCCGGTGGTGCTGGCCAAGCTGTGGTCGGTGATTCCGCGGCTGTTCGTCTGGCCCCCGGCACGGTCGATCGCCCAGCTGCTGGAGCGGCTGTCGCTGACGATGCTCGTCGGCGGCGTCCTGTTCGAGATCATCACCGGCGTATTGAATATCCAGTACGACTACATCTTCGGCTTCAGCTTCTACACCGCGCACTACTTCGGCGCGTGGGTGTTCATCACTGGCTTCCTGATGCACATCGCGATCAAGCTGCCGCGCATGGTGACCGGGCTGCGGTCGCTGTCGCTGCGCGACGTGTTGCGGACCGGCCGCGCTGGTACCCGGCCCGAACCGCCGGACCCCGACGGTCTGGTGGCCATCAACCCGGCCGAACCCACGATGAGCCGCCGCGGCGCCCTGGGGTTGGTCGGCGGCGGGGTGTTGCTGCTTGCGGTGCTGACGGTTGGGCAGACGCTCGGCGGCGCCACCCGTGGCGCCGCGCTGCTGCTGCCGCGCGGCCGGGGCCGGGGTGACTTCCCGGTCAACAAGACCGCCGCGGCCGCCAACATCGACCCCGAAAGTGTCGGCGCGAGTTGGGCTTTGCGGTTGCGCGGCGGGCCGTCGGAGGTGGTGCTGGATCGAGCCAAGTTGGCCGCACTGCCGCAACACACCGCGCGGTTGCCGATCGCCTGCGTGGAAGGCTGGTCCACCGTGCAGACCTGGAGCGGTGTCCGGCTGGTCGATTTGGCCCGCGTCGCGGGCGTACCGGCACCGCGCTCGGCGCGGGTGATATCGCTGCAACGCGGTGGTGCGTTTGGGCTGGCGACGTTGCAGGCCAACCAGGTTGGCGATCCCGACGCGCTGCTGGCGATGCGGGTGAATGGTGCGGACTTGCCGTTGGACCACGGGTATCCGGCCCGCATCATCGTTCCCGCGCTGCCCGGTGTGCACAACACCAAATGGGTGGGCACCATCGAGTTCGAGGCGTGAGATGCAAAGGCGCGCATCACGTTTCACGCATATCTACGGATCGCATCCGCTGCATCTGCTGACCATGGCGTTCGGTTTCGCGCTGCTCGGTTACATTCTGGCCACCTTCGAGCCGGCAACGCTGTGGAACCCGGACAGCTGGTGGCAATCGATCGTGGTGTGGTTTGCCGCCGCCATCGTGGTCCACGACGTGCTGTTCTTCCCGCTCTACGCGCTGGCCGACCGGATGCTGGCCGTGCGGCTTCGGCGAACGCCGGGACGCGAACAGTCAACCACCCTCGCTCGCAACTACATTCGCGTACCGGCTCTGGGTGCCGGGCTGACCTTGCTGATTTTTCTACCCGGCATCATCGAGCAGGGTGCACCCACCTATCAGGCCGCAACCGGACAAACCCAGCAGCCCTTCCTGGGCCGCTGGCTGCTGCTCACCGCGGTGATGTTCGGTGTCAGCGCGCTGAGCTACGCGATCCGGCTCACCGCGGCACGTCGACGTCCCCCGCCAGCGAAGCGTAATGAGTAGGCAAGAGCGGCACATCCGGTGGTCCAGCAAACTGGTTTCCGCCATCTTCGCGACTTCGACGCAAACGTCAGTTTGTCTCGACAACGTGGGGGTACAGTCCCGTACATGACGGCATGGGTTCCGAGCATGACACCCTGTGTGAAGCGATTGCTGCGGGCCCGGCCCGCTGACTATGCGCTGGCATTAAGCGTCGTGGGGGCGTCGCTACCGGTGGTCGGTAAGCACCTCGAACCTTTGGGCGGCATGACCGCGATGGGTGTCTGGGGCGCGCGACACGCGCCGGAGGCGTTTTCCGCCCTGAAGCGGGATTGGCTGACGCCCGGCATCAACGACACACGCCGTCGGGATCGGGAAAGTACGCACGATGTCTCGGTCGCCGCCTTGCGCGGTCTCGTGTCGGCCGCGGATCTGGAACTCGATTGGCCGGCGGCCGACCGGACGCCGCCCATCTGGGAGGCGTTGCGGCAGCGCCGGTACCTGCACCGGCGGGCGGTCCACTACGGCGACCATCCCGCGCAGGTGCTGGATGTGTGGCGGCTCAAGGATCTGCCCGCCCAGCCCGCGCCGGTGCTGATCTTCGTGCCCGGCGGCGCCTGGGTGCACGGCCGCGCCATGATGCAGGGCACCGCGCTGATGTCGCGGCTGGCGGAGCAGGGTTGGGTGTGCCTGGCGATCGACTACCGAGTGGCGCCCTACCATCGCTGGCCCCGGCACATTACCGACGTCAAGACCGCGATCGCCTGGGCTCGCGCCAACGTCGACAAGTTCGGCGGCGACCGCAATTTCGTTGCGGTGGCGGGCTGTTCGGCGGGCGGGCACCTATCCGCGCTGGCGGGCCTGACACCCGACGACGCGGACTTCGCGCGCAAGTTGCCTGAGGGCGCCGACAGCTCCGCGGACGCGGTGGTCGGCATCTACGGCCGTTACGACTGGGAGGACCGCTCCACTGCGGAACGCGAGCGGTTTGTCGAATTCCTGGAGCGCGTGGTGGTCAAGAAGTCGATCGCGCGGCACCCCGCGCTGTATCGCGCGGCATCGCCGATCGCGCGCGTGCACCGCAACGCGCCACCCTTCCTGGTGATCCACGGCAGCAAAGACACCGTCATTCCCGTCGAGCAGGCGCGCAGCTTCGTCGAACGACTCCGCGCGGTCTCGCATTCGACTGTCGGCTACCTGGAATTGCCCGGGGCTGGCCACGGCTTTGACATGGTCGATGGCGAGCGCGCCGGCGTCGCGGCCCACGCCACTTCGCTGTTTCTCAACCAGGTGTATCGCACCAAAACGCAGATCCGGGCAAAAGAAGTTATCTAGCCACGCCCCTGAGTAAGGTCGCTGCTGAGGGGAAGGGGCCAGCGATGAAACGGCTCAGTGGCTGGGACTCGGTGCTGCTGTACAGCGAGACCCCGAACGTGCACATGCACACCATCAAGGTCGCCGTCGTCGAGATCGACCCCGAGCATCGCGATTTCAACATCGACTCGTTCCGTCAGGTGATCGGTGCCCGGCTCAACAAGCTCGAGCCTTTCACCTACCAGCTCGTCGACATTCCGTGGAAGTTCCATCACCCGATGTGGCGCGAGCATTGCGAGGTGGACCTCGACTACCACATTCGCCCGATGCGACTGCGCGAGCCGGGCGGGCGCCGCGAGCTCGACGACGCGATCGGGCAGATCGCCAGCACCCCACTGGATCGCAGCCGCCCGCTGTGGGAGATGTACTTCATCGAAGGGCTGGCCAATAACCGGGTCGCGGTGGTCGGCAAGATTCACCACGCGCTTGCCGACGGCGTCGCGTCGGCCAACCTGATGGCTCGCGGCATGGACCTGCTGCCGACTCCGGAAGGCGGCCCGCAGATCACCGATCCCGCGCCCACCAAGCCGCAGTTGCTGCGTTCGGCGTTCGCCGACCATCTGCGCCAGTTCGCGAAAGTGCCCGGGACCGTGCGCTACACCGCCCGCGGCATCAACCGGGTACGGCGCAGCTCCCGCAAGCTCTCGCCGGAGCTGACCATGCCATTCACCCCGCCGCCCACCTTCATCAATCACCGGATCACGCCGGAACGGCGGTTCGCGACGGCCAGCCTGGCGCTCGCCGACATCAAGGAGACCGGCAAGCGGTGCGGTGGCACCATCAATGACGTGGTGCTAGCGGTGGCCACCGGCGCGTTGCGCACCCTGCTACTGCGCTACGACGGCACGGCCGAACCGCTACTGGCGTCGGTCCCGGCGAGTTTTGACTTCTCCCCGGAACGGATATCGGGCAACTACTTCACGGGGCTGATGGTCGCCTTGCCGGCCGATCTCGACGATCCGCTGGAGCGGTTGCGCGCCTGCCACGACAACGCCGTCTCCGCCAAGGAAGCCTTCCACCTGGTCGGGCCGGAATTGATCAGTCGCTGGTCGGCCTACATGCCCCCGGCGGCCACCGAATCGTTCTTCCGGTGGGCGTCTAGCCGCGACGGCCAGAACAAGGTGCTTAACCTGCCGATCTCGAACGTTCCCGGGCCGCGCGAGCACGGTCGGGTGGGCAGCGCGCTGGTCACCGAGATCTATTCGGTAGGTCCGTTGACGGCCGGCAGCGGCCTCAACATCACGGTGTGGAGTTACGTCGATCAGCTCAACATTTCGGTGCTCACCGACGGCGCGACGGTTAAAGACCCGCACGAGGTCACCGAGGCCATGGTCGCAGACTTCATCGAATTACGAAGGGCTGCAGGGCTTTCCGAAAAGCTAACGGTCGTCGACGCCGCGATGGCACCGGCGTGAGCGGTCGCCGGGACGCCGCACCGCGGCCTTTGGGTAACGTGACTCTCTCCTGATGCCAATGCCATTTCCGCCAGCAGCTACCATCAGTCGGTAGCAGCCCCTGGCTTGCCCCCTGGTTTGCCACGACTACCGAGGAGATGTGCAGCGCCGTGAGCGGAAACGAAGAAGGCGACGAACCCGAGGTCATCGTCGAACAACGCGGCCGGATCCTGCTCATCACGATCAACCGGCCCAAAGCCAAGAACGCGGTCAATGCGGCGGTGGCCAACGGGCTGGCCGCGGCAGTGGACCAGCTCGACGGCGATCCCGGCTTGTCGGTCGGCATCCTGACCGGCGCGGGCGGTTCGTTCTGCGCGGGCATGGACCTCAAGGCGTTCGCACGCGGGGAACTGCCCATCGTCGAGGGCCGCGGCATGGGATTCACCGAGCGTCCACCGGACAAGCCGCTGATCGCGGCCGTCGAGGGTTACGCCCTGGCGGGCGGCACCGAGCTGGCGCTGGCTACCGACCTGATCGTGGCGTCGAAGGATTCCGCCTTCGGGATCCCCGAGGTCAAGCGCGGGCTGGTCGCCGGCGGCGGGGGACTGCTGCGGCTGCCGCAGCGCATTCCGTCGGCCATCGCGATGGAGCTGGCGCTGACCGGCGACAACCTGAGCGCCGAGCGCGCGCACGCGCTGGGGCTGGTGAACGTACTGGCCGAGCCGGGCGGTGCGCTGGACGCCGCGATCGCGCTGGCCGAAAAAATTGCCGCCAACGGGCCGCTGGCGGTGGCCGCGACCAAGCGGATCATCGTCGAGTCACGCGGCTGGAGTCCCGACACCATGTTCGCCGAGCAGAACAAGCTGCTCGGCCCGGTTTTCGCGTCGAACGACGCCAAGGAAGGCGCGATCGCATTCGCCGAGAAGCGTGCGCCGCAGTGGACCGGCACCTGAATCAGCTGTAATACACTATGTTCGTAGAGTTGGGATTTGGGCGCAAACGGGTTGGGATGCAGAGGGATCGAGTATGAGCATTTCGTTGCTTCTCGAGATGGCTGTATCGGCAAACCCCGATCGCACCGCCGTGGTGTCGGGCGACACCCGGTTGACGACGCAGGAACTCGGCGATCTGGCCGACGGCGGCGCGGGCGTCATCGCCGGATCGGGCGCCCAGCACGTGGCCTACGTCGGGGTCGGCGGCGCCATGCTGCCGGTGTTGATCTTCGCCGCGGCGCGCGCCGGGCTAGCGTTCACCCCGCTCAACTACCGGCTGTCCGCCGAGGGCATCCAGACCCTGATCGAGCGGCTGCCCGAACCCCTGGTCGTCGTCGATCCGCGATATCGGGAGATGCTCGGCGACTCCGTTGGCCGGGTGATGGTCGCCGACGACTTCCTGGCGGCGGCCCGCAGCGCCGAGCCCGCGACCGAGTTTCCCGACCCCGAGTCCGTCGCGATCGTGCTGTTCACCTCGGGCACCACATCGCAGCCCAAGGCGGTCGAACTCTCGCACAGCAATCTCACCAGCTATGTCACCGGAACCGTCGAATTCGATTCCGCGGCCGCCGAAGACGCCGCGTTGATCTGTGTGCCGCCGTATCACATCGCCGGTGTCGGTGCCGCGCTGTCGAACCTGTACGCCGGGCGCAAGATGGTCTACCTGCCCAACTTCGACGCCAACGAGTGGGTGCGGTTGATCAACGCCGAGCATGTCACCACCGCGACGCTGGTGCCCACCATGCTGGACCGGGTCGTCACGGTACTGGAAGCCGGCGGCCAGCAGCTGCCGTCGCTGCGCAACCTGGCCTACGGGGGGTCCAAGGTTGGCCTGCCCCTGGTGCGCCGGGCACTCGAGCTGTTGCCCGGGGTGGGCTTTGTCAACGCCTACGGCCTGACCGAGACGAGTTCGACAATCGCGGTGCTCACCCCCGAAGATCACCGTGCCGCGCTCGCGGCGTCGGAGCCCGCGGCCATCCGGCGGTTGGCGTCGGTGGGGCGCCCGGTGCCCGGCATCGAGATCGAGATTCGCGACGAGCAGGGCAACGCGTTGGGCCCCGGGGCGACCGGCGAGCTCTTCGTGCGCGGCGAGCAGGTCTCCGGCCGCTACACCGGGATCGGCTCGGTCCTTGACGAAAATGGTTGGTTCCCAACCAAAGACATCGCGATGCTGGACGACGAAGGCTACCTGTTCATCGGCGGGCGCAGTGACGACACCATCATCCGCGGCGGCGAGAACATCGCGCCCGCCGAACTGGAAGAAGTGCTGGTCGAGCATCCGCATGTGCGGGACGTCGCCGTGGTGGGGGTCGAAGACCCGCAGTGGGGCCAGGCGATCGTGGCCGTGGTGGTGCCCCGGCCCGGCGCTGAGCCCGACCCCGAAGAATTGCGCGCGCACGTCCGCAAGAGTCTGCGTGGCTCGCGTACCCCGGACCGCGTCGTGTTCCGCGACGAGCTGCCAACCACACCCACGGGCAAGGTGCTGCGCCGGGAAATCATCGAAGACCTAGCCGGGTTGCAGGCCGCCCCGGCCGAGCAGTGAGCAGAGGACGAGAAATCATGGTCAAGAACGGAACCCGCCTCGCCAGCCAGGTGTGTGACACCCAGGTCATCGTGGTCAGGAGCGCCGATAGTCTCGACGACCTGCGCTGCGGTGGGGTGCCGATGGTGCCGATCGGCGGGGCACGCTCGGGCGAGCTGGATCCGGCCTTCGCCGAGGGCACGGTGATGGGCAAGCGGTACGTCGATGACGCCGGCGCCGAGGTGCTGGTGACCAAGCCCGGGGCGGGAAGCCTGAGCATCGGCCAGACTCCGCTGACGCTCAAAGAGGTCAAGCCGCTGCCGGCCAGCGACTGAACCGGCTCGGCCTATGCGCTGTCGCTCCTGCCGGGGATGCCGTTGCGGGTGACGAATTCCCGCGCTTTGATCAGGAATTCGAGCTGCTCGCCGACTTGGCTGAGCGGCCGCACCGAACGGGTCGACCGGGACAGCACGATCGCGCCTTCTAGGGCGGAGATCGACATCACCGCCAGCGAGGCGGCATCGTCGTCGTCGAAGCCGTCCTTGACGAACGCCTGCGTCAAGGCCGTGCACCAGCGGCCGAGGATCGTGCCGGCCTCGGCGGTCAGGTCCTGGTCGGTTTCGTCGGCACTGATGGCCGCGGCGACCACCGGGCAGCCGGCGTGAAAGTCGCCGTCGGTCAGCAGGCGCTCCCACAGCTTGATGAACTCGCTGAGCAGTGCCCGGGCACCGCGGTCGGCGGCCTGGTCGACGGTGCCGGTGATGGAATCGCCGGAGTAGCGCAGCGCCTCGCGCAGAATCTGGTTGCGTCCGTCGGGGAAGTGGTAGTACACCGACCCCCGCGGGGCGCCGCTGCGCGAGAGCACCGCGTCGATGGTGACCCCGGCGGCGCCGCGCTCACGCATCACCTCAGCGGCACTGATCAGCATTTTCGTCCGGGTGCCGCCTCGCTTGGGCGGCGCGGCGCCGGGCGCCAGATCGCTTGTGGTCGGCACTGTCGTACCTCCTGGGGCTGAGCTCATGCAGCGTGCTGGTGCCGCGAGACCGGCCAGTGCATGTTACGCGGATTGAACCACAACGACCGGCGTTTCCGGTCGGGTACCTCGCGGGTGAACTGGTAGCCAGCGACGTTGAGCTCGATGATCCACATGGTTTGTCTCCCGGCCTAGTGCTGCACTCATGCGCCGGGGCCGGCGGCTCATGATTATGCTGAGAATCATATAAGACATGGATCTACCAAGCAACTTGTTAGGGCTACTAAACTCGAAGACCACGGAAAACATGTGACGGACGTCATTTACTCGTGGTGAGTTAAAGCTAAGTAGATCGTAAGGATTATGCTCTATTGCATAATACTGGCTTCTGGGTTTGACTGACGTGATGACACACACGTTTAACAGCGACGGCCCTCAGATCCTTCCCCACCTGGCCACCGTGTCCCTGGAACGCGACGGCCACGTTTTGCTGATCGGCCTGAACCGGGCG
Organism: Mycobacterium simiae; assembly: GCF_010727605.1. NCBI lineage: Bacteria > Bacillati > Actinomycetota > Actinomycetes > Mycobacteriales > Mycobacteriaceae > Mycobacterium > Mycobacterium simiae. The sequence continues at coordinate 2,190,550 of NZ_AP022568.1, read as the reverse complement.
GCCAAACGCAACTCGTTCGACCGGGCGATGCTTGCCGATCTCTCCCGCGCCTACGCGCTGCTGGAATCCGACGAGTCGCTGCGCGCGGGCGTGCTGTTCGCCCATGGCGACCACTTCACCGCCGGGCTGGACCTGGTCGACGTCGCGCCGGCCATCGCCGCCGGCGAGTCGCCGCTGCCCGACGACGGCCGGGACCCGTGGCGGTTGGCCGGGACATGGACGACGCCGCTGGTCGCGGCCGCACACGGGTGGTGCATGACGCTAGGCATCGAGCTGCTGCTGGCCGCCGACATCCGGATCGCGGCCACGGGCACCCGCTTCACTCAGCTCGAGGTACGGCGCGGGATCTACCCGTTCGGCGGTGCGACGATCCGGCTTCCCCGCGAGGCCGGTTGGGGCAACGCCATGCGCTGGCTACTGACCGGCGACGAGTTCGATGCCGGCGAGGCGCACCGTATCGGGCTGGTCCAGGAGGTGGCCGACGACCCAGCCGCGGCATTGGCCCGAGCGCGCGACATCGCGCACACCATCGCCGAGCGTGCGGCCCCGCTGGGCGTGCGGGCCACGCTGGAGTCGGCGCATCTAGCGCGTACCCAGGGCGAGGCGGCCGCGATCGAGCGACTACGGCCCGTCATCACCGCACTGTTCGCCAGCCAGGACGCCAGCGAGGGTGTGCAGTCGTTCATCGAACGCCGCGACGCAAAGTTTTCCGGCCACTAGGTGTACTAGCCGCGCAGCGACCCCAGTTCTGCGGTCGCAGGCCGCCGAGTGCCCGGCCAGCCGGGCACTGGAAACCGAGAGTGCGGCCAGCCGGGCGTGGGCGTCAGTACACCTAGCCCTCGGTGGTGTAACCCATCGGCATCAGCACACTCTTTTGCTGCGTGAAGTGCTCGACCCCTTCGGGCCCGTTTTCCCGGCCGATGCCGGAGTTCTTGTACCCGCCGAACGGGCAGCACGGGTCGAACGCGTACCAGTTGATGGCGTAGGTCCCGGTACGGATCTTCTCCGCGATCTCGATGCCCTTCGGGACGTCGCTGGTCCACACGCTGCCGGCCAGGCCGTAGGCCGAGTCATTGGCGATCTTGATCGCATCCTCTTCGCTGTCGAAGGGGATGATGCTCAGCACCGGGCCGAAGATCTCCTCCTGGGCGATCGTCATCTTGTTGTCCACGTCGGCGAACACCGTGGGCTGCACGAAGAAGCCGTTGTCTAGGCCCTCGGGCCGGCCACCGCCGCACACCAGCCGCGCGCCCTCTTCGATGCCCTTGGCGATGTAGCCCTCGACGCGGGCGCGCTGCTTCTCCGAAATCAGCGAGCCGATCTGGGCGGCCGGGTCCGACGGCGGGCCGACCGGCAGCGCTTGCACGAATGCGCTGACCGCATCGACGACTTCGTCGTAGCGCGAGCGTGGCGCCAGGATGCGGGTCTGGCCAACGCAGGCCTGGCCGGTGTTCATGATTCCGGAGAACACCAGCATCGGGACGGCGGATGCGAGATCGACGTCCTCGAGGAGGATGGCCGCCGACTTGCCGCCCAGCTCCAGCGTGCACGGCTTGAGCATCTCCGCGGCACGGCGGCCGATCTCCTTGCCGACGGCCGAGCTGCCGGTGAACGTGAACATGTCGACGTCCGGGTTCGACGTCAGGGCCTGGCCGGTCTCGATACCGCCGGGCACCACCGACAGCACCCCCTCGGGCAGGCCGGCTTCGGCGAAGATGTCCGCCAAAGCGTTTGTGGTCAACGGGGTTTCGGCAGCGGGTTTGAGCACCACCGTGCAGCCCGCCAGCAGGGCGGGACCAAGCTTGTTGACGGCCAGGAACAGCGGCACATTCCACGCGACGATCGCACCCACCACGCCGATCGGCTCGCGGTAGACGATGGTCTGGCCGTACGAGCCGTTGCGGATCTCGCGCCACCTGACCTGGTCGACGGCCGGGCCGGCGAAGAAATTCATCGCGCCCATCGAACCCATCCAGTGCATGGTCTCGATGGTGGTCGGCGGCTGGCCGGTCTCCCCGGCGAGCAGCGCGCTGAGCAGTTCCTTGCGTTCCTCCATCAGCTTCACCGCGTTGGCGATGACCGCCGCGCGCTCCTTCGGCGGCGTCGACGGCCAGGGGCCGCTGTCGAACGCGGCACGGGCTGCGGCGACCGCGGCGTCGACGTCGGCCGCCGCGGCCAGCGGCGCCTTGCCGAAGTACTCGCCGGTGGCCGGACAATGCACCTCGATCACCTCGGAAGTCGAGGGCTCCGTCCATTTGCCGCCGATGAAAAGCTTGTCGTATTCGGTCTTGATGTCGGTCATGTTGCGCCGCTCCTCTTAGCCTTTCGGGTCGAGCTGCCCTGCTTATCGTCCGACGGGCATGGCGCCACCCTACCCAAGGTGGACCAAAACGAGAACATGTTTCATTCTCGGGGTGAAAGGACCAGCAGGAGATTGCTGACCAGGAACTCCCGCAACACTGGCACCGACGTCAGCCACCAGGCCCATCGCGGGTGGTAGCGCGGAAATGCGGCCACCAGCGCGCCGGTGTGCGCGGCCCAACTCAGTCCGTCCGCGGCCGACACCGCGAACAACGACGACCCGTAGTCGTTTTTGGCCCGGTGGCCATGTTTGCGGGCGTAGTAGGCGGCGGCGCGGGCGCCGCCCAGATAGTGCGTCAGGCCCATCTCGTGCCCGCCGAATGGACCCAGCCACACGGTGTAGGACAGCACCACCAACCCGCCCGGCTTGGTGACGCGCAGCATCTCGGCGCCGAGTTGCCAGGGCCGCGGCACGTGTTCGGCGACGTTGGACGACAGGCAGATGTCCACTGAGTCGTCGGCGAACGGCAGCGCCATGCCCGACGCGCGGACGAAGGTCTGCGTCGTCGCGGCCCGACCCGGTCCGGCGGCGTGCATCTCACCAGGGTCGGGTTCGACACCGAGGTAGCGGAGCCCGGCGTCGGCGAAGGCTGCCGCGAAATAGCCCGGTCCGCCCCCGACGTCGAGCACGGTCCGGCCGGTCGGCAGTTCGCCGCGGGCGGCCAACCACAGGTCGCCGACCATCGCCGCGGTATCGGCCGCCAGCGTGCGGTAAAAGCGGGCCGGGTCCGCCTGTTCATAGCGAAACTCCGACAACAGCCGCACCGAACGCGACAACGTCGCCCGGCGCGCAAACACGTCAGTGACCGCCACCGGCCACACCCTACGTCGGGCAACGGCTAGGCTGACGATGATGTCTGGTCTGCGCTCGGTACTGCTGTTGTGCTGGCGCGATACCGGCCATCCTCAGGGCGGCGGCAGCGAAACCTATTTGCAGCGCATCGGCGCGCAACTGGCCGCCTCGGGTGTCGCCGTCACCCTGCGTACGGCCCGCTATCCGGGCTCGCTGCGTCGAGAGCTCGTCGACGGCGTGCAGATCCACCGCGCGGGTGGGCGCTACTCGGTCTACGTGTGGGCGCTGCTGGCACTGGCTGCCGCGCGGCTGCGGCTCGGGCCGCTGCGCGCGGTGCGCCCCGACGTAGTGGTCGACGCGCAAAACGGCCTGCCGTTTTGCGCCCGCCTGCTGTTCGGCCGCCGCGTGGTGGTGCTGGTGCACCACTGCCACCGCGAGCAATGGCCGGTTGCCGGGCCGGTGCTCGGCCGGCTGGGCTGGTTCGTCGAGTCGTGGTTGTCGCCGCGGCTGCACCGGCGCAATCAGTACCTGACCGTGTCGCTGCCGTCGGCGCGCGACCTGGTCGCTCTGGGCGTGGACAACGACCGGATCGCGGTGGTGCGCAACGGGCTGGACGAAGCGCCGGCCGTTTCGTTGTCCGGTCCGTGTTCGTCGGTGCCGCGGGTGGTGGTGCTGTCGCGGCTGGTGCCGCACAAGCAGATCGAGGACGCCCTAGAAACGGTCGCCGAGCTGCGACCGCGGTTCGCCGGCCTGCACCTGGACATCGTCGGTGACGGTTGGTGGCGGCAGCGGCTCGTCGACTACGCGCGCAGCCTCGGTATTTGCGAAGCGGTGACGTTCCACGGCCATGTCGACGACGTGACCAAACATCAGCTGCTGCAACGCGCGTGGGTGCACGTGCTGCCCTCACGGAAAGAGGGCTGGGGGCTGGCCGTCGTCGAGGCCGCGCAGCATCGGGTGCCCACGATCGGCTACCGCTCCTCGGGTGGCCTGGCCGACTCGATCGTCGACGGGGTCACCGGAATCTTGGTTGACGACCGTGCCGAGCTGGTGGACCGCCTCGACGAATTGCTGCGCGAGCCGGTGCTGCGTGAGCAGCTCGGCGTCAAGGCACAGACCCGCAGCGGCGAGTTCTCCTGGACGCAAAGCGCCGAGTCGATGCGCACCGTGCTGGAATCCGTACGGGCCGGCGAATTCCTCAGCGGCATGGTCTGATTCGAACGCCCGGCGCCCCGCCTCGCGAAACTCAGTCCGCTGCGACGTCTGTCGGGGCGTTGTCGTCGCCCTGGTTTACGTGGCGCGGCGCACCGCTGTCGCTTGCCCTGCAGCCGCGACGCCGAACCCCGGCGACCAGCGCACCGCCCCCGCCCCCGATCAGTAGCGCCAGCCACGCCAGGTGCGCGATCACGACGGTGTGCCGCCGGGCCGGCGGCACGCCGGCGCCCACGCCGCCGACGCGATACAGCGTGAGGTGCTCGTCGCGGTAGACCGGCGTGAGCGTGCGCAGCGTGCGCGCCGCAGCTCCGAGGTCACCGGCCGTGTCCGCCTCGACGACCAGCCAGCCCACCCCGGCCGGGGCCAGCGCGGACGCGTCGACACCGGAGAGCAGCAGCTGCTGAATTGCCCGGGCGCGGTGGCCCTCCCCGGGCACCACCTGGCCCGAGATCGCCAAGTCGCCGGTGGACAGCACCTCGGCACGCACCCAGCGGGGCAGCGGATCGAGCACCGGGAACGGGCCCGACCACGCGAAGCGCCGCATCGAGCCGGCGGGCAAGACGGCGACCGGCGCGGGCGCGCTGTTGATCTGGGCTGCGACGGCGGCCCACCCGCTCGGGTAGTGCACCGCGGTGACCTTGCCGCCCACGCCCCAGGCCGCATCGGGCAGTACCGCAATCAGCGCCAGACAGCCGGCCAGCGCCGCGGCGACGTCGGCTGGAGCCGGCAGCCACCGGCGCACCGTCACGACCGCGCCCGCCGCGCCCAGCAGATACCCCGGCATCGCCAGCGCCACCCACTTTTGTCCGTCGCGCAGCACACCGAGGCCGGGCGCGGCGTCGACGACCGCGGCCAGCAAGTGCAGGCCGGAATCGGTGGCCAGAGCGGCCGGAAGCAGCACCGCGGCCACCGCCAGCGCCAGCAGTGGCAGGACGGCGCGGCGGCGAAGCACCGTCGGCAGCCCGGTCGCCACCACGCCCAGGAACACCAGCGTCGACACCGCGGCGAATAGCGTGGCCCGCGAACTGGGCACCGCTTCACTGTTCCAGATCCCGCCCAGGCCGGCCAGGCTGCCCAGCGTGCCCAGCCCGGGTTCGGCGCGCGGGGCGAATGCGACCACCCCAGCCGCCGATTCTGGGGCGGCCAACGACGGTCCGGTCGCCGCGGCCACCAGCCATGGCAGCGCGGCTAGCAACGCCGCGCCCAGTACCGCCGCGGCGCACAGCCACCGCGACCGGCCTGCGCCGGGGCCCACCGCGCAGGCCAGGCCCACGGTGGCGGCGAGCATCAGCCCGGTCGGCGTCAGGCCGGCCAGCGCGATCCAGAACGCCAAGGCGAACCACCCGGTGGATGCGGAGCGCAGCCCCAGCACCGCCGTCGCGACCCAGGGCAGACAGCCGTAGCCGACCAGCAGGCTCCAGTGCCCTTGCAAAAGCCGTTCGGCCACATAGGGATTCCAGATCGCCAGGGTGACCGCGACGAACTGACCCGATAGGCCCGCGCAGGGCAGGGCGGTCGCGACGAGCCGCGCCGCGCCCCAACCCGCCAGCCACAGACCAGCGACGAGCAGTGTCTTGACCACAACGCCGCCGTCGATCAGGTGCGAGGCCAGCGCCACCGCGAAATCCTGCGGCGTCGCCCTCGGCGGCGCCGTCAAGCCCAGAGCGGTGTCCGACAGATAGGAGCGTGGGGTGGACACCGCATCGCGCAACAGCACATACCCAGGGCGCAGCAGCGGTCCGGCCACCAGCAAGCTCAGCAGCAGCGCGTAGGCGGGGACCGACCACCACACCGCTCGGCGCTGTGGTGCGGTCACCGTCGGCCCGACCGGTGGCTAGTCCCGATCGGGTGGACTGGGTTCGGGCGGGCCCGGGTCGGGCTCGCCGGGTAGCGGGTCGGCCGCGGGCGGATCGTCGTGCGATTCCGAGCGCTGGGTGGGCAACTTCTCGGTTTCGGCCTCCGCGCCGGGCACCCGTTCCTCCAGCCCACTGCGGCCGAAGAACTCCTCGTCGCCGCGGTCCAGGCCGGGATCGGTCAGCGCGCTCTCGGTCCGCAGACTGAACGAGGCCAGCACGGCGCCACCGATCAAGGCGATCAGGCCGACCGCGGTGAAGGTGATCGGCAGCACCCGCGACCACAGCGCCAGCCGATCACGCTCGTCGCGGGCCGCGTTGACCTGAGATTCCACGGTGTCCTCGTTGGAGGTGACCTTGTAATCGGTCAGCGTCACCTCCGGCTTGAGGGGATCCCGGGCGTAGTAATGATTGGCGTGCTCGGTCTGCTTGACGATGGTGCCCGAGACGGGGTCGACCCAGAACGTCCGCTGCGCCGCGTAGTAGCGGGTCATGGTGATTTGCTCGGCCGGATCCCCGCCCTGCAGGCCCCACATCGCCGCGGACGCCGTGACCTTGCCGTCTTCGTCGCCGGCGTACAACGAGGGGTACTTCACCGGCGCCACCAGCTTGCCGTCGGCGCTATAGCCGATGTTCTGGGTGAACTTGTAGGCGGTCAGACCGTTGACGTCCTCTTCGGCGTCGTAGTTGACGTCGTACGTCTTCTGCGCGATCGGGTCGAAGTACGGATAAGTCTTCTTCTCGGTGTGAAACGGGAACCGGTACGACAGGCCGTCATGGCGCACCGGGATCGATGTGGGCGGGTTCTCGTCGTTCATGGTGCGCGGCTTCTGCACGGCGCCGCCGGTGTGGGTGTCGTCGGACACCGCCAGCGCGGTCTTGCGGTTGAGGGTGACGGTGTCGACGATCGCCAACAGCAGCCCGCTGTCCTTTTGCTTGTCCGTGCGCCGAAGCGTGCTGCCAACCTGCAGCGTGACGACGTCGGCGTTGGCCGGCGACTCGACGCTGACCTGCTGCTGGGATACCAGCGGCACATTCTGGTTGACGACAATATGGTCCCCGGACAGCGACGCCATGTCGATTGCGGTGCCGGTGCCATCGCTGACCAGCGTGGCGTCGATGTTCAGTGGGATCTTCGCGATCCGGCTGGTCGTGTAGGTCGACAACAGCAGCGCGGCGATCAGCAGGGCGGCCCCGAGTCCGATGATTCCGCATGCGGCGAACCGCAACATAACCGCTCGGTTCACGTTGCCGTGCCCTCCTAAGTGCTCGAGGCAAACCCGTTTGACCCTAACAGCACTACCCAGTTCGGCCGGCAACACAGCGCAGGCAGACTGGGATCGTGACCGATGGCCAGCAGGTGGGCGGAACCCGCAGCTTCCTCCCTGCCGTCGAGGGTATGCGTGCGTGCGCGGCCATGGGCGTCGTCGTCACGCATGTGGCCTTCCAGACCGGGCATTCCAGCGGCGTCGACGGCCGGGTCTTCGGGCGCTTCGACCTCGCGGTGGCGGTGTTTTTCGCGCTGTCCGGCTTTCTGCTGTGGCGAGGCCACGCCGGTTCCGCGCGGGGCCTGGCGCCGCCCCCGCCGACTGGTCACTACTTGCGGTCGCGGGTGGTGCGCATCATGCCGGCCTATCTGGTGGCGGTGGTCGTGATCCTCACCCTGCTGCCCGACGCGGATCACGCCAGCCCGACGGTGTGGCTGGCAAACCTGACGCTCACCCAAATCTACGTGCCGCTGACCCTGACCGGCGGCCTGACCCAGATGTGGAGCCTGTCGGTCGAGGTCACCTTTTATCTGGCGCTGCCGGTGCTGGCGCTGCTTGCTCGACAAGTGCCGGTGCGCGCGCGGGTACCGGTGATCGCGGCGCTGGCCGTGCTCAGCTGGGGTTGGGCCTGGCTGCCGTTGTTCACCGGGCAGTCGGCGTCCGGCAACCCGCTGAACTGGCCGCCGGCATTCTTCTCCTGGTTCGCCGCGGGCATGCTGCTCGCCGAGTGGGTGCACGCCCCGATCGGGCCGATCCATCGGCTGGCGCGGCGGCGGTGGCTGATGGCCGGCATCGTGCTGGTGGGCTTCGCGGTCGCGGCGTCCCCGCTGGCGGGGCCGGAGGGGCTGGCGCCCGGTACGGCGGCGCAGTTCGCGGTGAAGACGTCGATGGGCGCGCTGGTCGCGTTCGCGTTGGTTGCCCCGTTGGTGCTGGACCGCCCCGACACCGAGCACCGGATGTTGGGCAATGTCGTGCTGGTCACCCTGGGCCGCTGGTCCTATGGATTGTTCATCTGGCACCTGGCCGCGCTGGCCATGGTGTTCCCGGTCATCGGGACCTTCCCGTTCACCGGCAACATGCCTACGGTGCTGGTGCTGACGCTCATCTTCGGGTTCGCGATCGCGGCGGTGAGCTACGCCCTGGTCGAGGCGCCGTGCCGGCAAGCCTTGCGTCGGTGGGAAAAGCTCGAGAAGCCGGCCGACAGCGCTCGAGTGCTCGATGCGGAGGCCGACGCGATCGCGCCCTAACCGGTGCGGTCCATCCACTGCTCCAGCGCCTGCGCCGAGGGCAGGCCGATGGCTTGCTCGATCTTGGTGAACAGATCGGTTCCGTACTCGACGGTGGACTTGACGAAGTTTCCCAGCGCCGCGAGGTGGATGCCGTCGCTGAGCAGGTAGGCGCTCTCGCCGACCACGGTGACGCGGTTGGGTTGCGCGGTTTCGCGCACAAAGGCTTTGGGCCAGTGGGTGTCTCGGTTCCAGTCGTTGACCAATTCCATCAGCCGGGCACGCTCGCCGGCGTGGTAGTAGCCGGCCGGGCTGACGGTGATCTCCAGAATGTCGGGCCGCACACCGTTGATCCGCAGGCTGACGTGCAGCTTGCCGCCTTCGATGCTGGACAGCACCAGCAGAAACTCCTGCCCGTCGTCGCTGCAGAAGAACCGCAACCCGCGCGAGCGCAGATATTTTTCGATCAGCTCGGTGCTCAATGGCTCGATCTTCATGGCCCTCTCCAGGACTCCGGTCAGCAATCAACCCAATAGTGGTACGCGGGCCTTGGAGGATTCTTGGTGCCGCCGATCGGTGACGGTCAGCTCGCCTCCGCGGCCGGCAGCCGCTCGATGATCTTGGCCCGCACCGCCGAGCGCCTGGCCTTGCCGGCGTCGTCGCGCAGCGGCGTGTCGACGAACTCGATGAAGTCGGGGGTGGGTGGCACCTTGTATCCCGCGAGGTGCTCGCGCAGAAACTGCTGCACCCCCGCGGCGTCCAGGGTGCAGTGCCCGCTCGTCTGCACCAGGACGTAGGGCACCTGGCCCAGATCACCGTTGTTCGGGTCGGGAACGCCAACGACCAAGCAGGACAACACATCCGGATGCGCCGACAGCGCATTCTCGATCTCCGCGGGATAGACATTACGGCCCCCGACGGTGAACATGTCGACCCGTCGGTCCGACAGATACAGGAATCCGTCGTCATCGAAATAGCCGAGATCGCCCAGCGAATCCCACCCGTCGCGGGTTTTGGCGGCGGCGCCGACGTAGCGGTAGGTCGGCGCGCTGCCGGGGCTGGGCCGCATGTAGATCTCGCCGACCACGCCCGGTGGACACGGGTTACCGTCGTCGTCGAGCACCTTCATCTCACCGGTGACGACCACGCCCACCGAACCGCGGTGCGTCAGCCACTGATCGCCGGAGATGAACGTCAGTGCCTGTAATTCGGTGCCGCCGTAGAGTTCCCACACCTTCTCCGGTCCCAGCAGGTCGATCCAGGCCTGCTTGATGGCGGGCGGGCACGGCGCGGCCAGATGCCAGAACCGCCGGATCGACGACAGGTCATAGGCGTGCGGGTTGGCGTGGTAGACGGGCAGCGTCCGCTGCATGATCGTCGGCACCGTCGTCACGAACGTCACGTGGTGATCGGTGATCAGTTGCAGAAAGCGGTGCGGATCGAACCGGCTCATCAGCACCAGGTGGTGGCGCATCAGCAACGCGACCGTGGCGACGGTGAACCCGGTGTTGTGCGACAGCGGCACCGGCACCAAGGTGATGTCGCCCTCCTGAGCTCCCAACGGATAGCCGATGGCCGACGGTATCCGGCTATCACCGCCGGACTCGATCAGTTTGGGCCGCCCGGTGCTACCACCCGACCCCATCGCCTTCCACACCGGCGACACCGCCTCCGGCAACACGGCGTCGGACAGTGCCCGGTCGGGTATGAAACCGGTTGGCACGCTTGGCAATTCGGGATGATCGCGACCCACCAACAGGGTTGGCGGCCGTAACTGAAGCAGACTCGCCAACTCCGCGGCCGGTAACCGCGCGGACAGCGGCTGGGGTACGGCGCCAAGTTTCCAGCACGCCACGACGGCCTGGATCCACTCGATCGAGTTGGGCAACACCATCGTCACGTAGTCGCCGACGCCCACCCCGCGCTCGGCGTAGGCGCGGGCCAGCCGGTTGGTCGAAGCGTCCAGTTCGGCGCGGGTGAGGGTCAACCCGTCGCAGGTGACGGCAGGCTCGTCGGGAGCGCGAGCGGCCAGCGCCGAAATCTGCGTACCGATCGGCGGAACCGGCTCACCTTCGGCCATCTAGTAGGCGCCCGTTCGCTCGAAGATGCGCCGCGGATTGTCGACCAACATGGTGTGGAGCTGCTCGTCGGTGACGCCGCGCTCCTTAAGCGCCGGGATGACGTCGTTGTGGATATGCAGGTAGTGCCAGTTGGGCGCCAGCTGTGGCACCAGCTCTTCGGGCAGTGCGTCGAAGTAGCAGTTCGCGTCGTGGGACAGCACCATCTTGTCGGCGTGCCCACGCTCGCACATCTGCGCCACGATCTTGACCCGCTCCTCAAACGGCGAGATCACGTCGAGACCAAACCGGTCCATCCCGAGGTAGGAGCCGGCCGCGATCAGCTCCTCGAGGTAGCCGACGTCGGTGCTGTCGCCGGAATGCCCGATGACCACACGGGTCAGGTCGACACCTTCTTCGTCGAAGATCTTCTGCTGGTCCAGGCCGCGGCGTAGGCCCGCGTGAGTGTGCGTGGAGATCGGCACTCCGGTGCGTTTGTGCGCCTGCGCGACCGCGCGCAACACTCGCTCGACGCCGGGGGTGATACCCGGCTCGTCGGTAGCGCACTTGAGTATTCCGGCCTTGACGCCGGTGTCGGCGATGCCCTGCTCGATGTCGCGGACGAACATCTCGGTCATGATCTCCGGGCCGTCGAGCATGCCGCCGGGGCCCTCGTAGTGGAACCGGAACGGCACGTCGTTGTAGGTGTAAATCCCGGTCGCCACAACGATATTCAGCTCGGTGGCGGCCGCGACGCGCGCGATGCGCGGAATGTAGCGGCCCAGGCCGATCACGGTGAGGTCGACGATGGTGTCCACGCCGCGGGCCTTCAGCTCATTGAGCCGCGCGATCGCATCGGCGACCCGTTTTTCTTCGTCGCCCCAAGCCTCGGGGTAATTCTGGGCGATCTCAGTGGTCATGATGAACACGTGCTCGTGCATCAGGGTCACGCCGAGGTCGGCCGTGTCGATAGCACCGCGCGCAGTATTGAGTTCGGACACGTCGCTGATGCTAGGCGCGGGCGGTGGTGCTCCAACAGGGGCAATTACCACGACAATGCAAATTTTCCAGCAATCCCCGCATGACGCCCAGACGCCGGGATTAGTGGCGTACCGTCGGCCGCGACCGGTTCGCCGCCCGATTCTTCTCCCGGAGATACCGCCATGTTGCTCAATCCGAATCGTTTGCAACGCCGCTACCCCGACCGCCGCTCGGCGGAGATCATGGCCGCCACCGTGGACTTCTTCGAGTCCCGCGGCAAGGCGCGACTAAAGGCCGACGATCACGAGCGCCGGTGGTACTCCGAATTCCTGGACCACATCGGCCGGGAACACATCTTCGCGTCCCTGCTCACGCCGTCGGAATACGGCACCTCGGCCGACTTGGCCTGCCGCTGGGACACCTACCGGATCAGTGAGTTCGCCGAGATCGTGGGCTTCTACGGGCTGAACTATTGGTATCCATTCCAAGTCACCGCCCTCGGCCTAGGGCCGATCTGGATGAGCGCCAACGAGGACGCCAAGCGCAAGGCCGCCGCGCAGCTTCAGGCCGGTGAGGTGTTCGGCTTCGGGCTGTCCGAGCAGTCCCACGGCGCGGACGTCTATCAGACCGACATGGTGCTGCGGCCCGACGGTCACGGTGGTTGGACGGCCAACGGCGAGAAGTACTACATCGGCAACGCTAATGTCGCGCGGATGGTGTCGACCTTCGGCAAAATCGCCGGGTCGTCGCCGAAGGACGACGAATACGTCTTCTTCGTCGCGGACTCCCAGCACGATCGCTACGAGCTGATCAAGAACGTGGTGAACTCGCAGAACTTCGTCGCCAACTATGCGCTGCGCGACTATCCGGTCGCCGAATCCGATCTGTTGCACCGCGGCCCGGACGCTTTCCATGCCGCGCTCAACACGGTCAACGTGTGCAAGTACAACCTCGGCTGGGGGGCAGTCGGCATGTGCACCCACGCCATGTACGAGGCGATCACCCACGCGTCCAACCGACATCTATACGGAACGGTCGTCACCGACTTCAGCCACGTGCGCAGGCTGCTCACCGACGCCTACGTGCGGTTGATCGCGATGAAGCTGGTCGCCACCCGGGCCTGCGACTACATGCGCAGCGCGTCGGCCAACGATCGCCGCTATCTGCTGTACAGCCCGCTGACCAAGGCGAAGATCACCAGCGAAGGCGAGCGGGTGATCACCGCACTGTGGGACGTGATCGCCGCGAAGGGTGTCGAGAAGGACACCATCTTCGAGGCCATGGCCCGCGAAATCGGTTTGCTGCCAAGGCTTGAGGGCACCGTGCACATCAACATCGGGTTGCTGGCCAAGTTCATGCCCAACTACCTGTTTGCGCCGAATGCCGACTTGCCGGTGATCGGTCGTCGTGACGACGCGGCCGACGACGCGTTCCTGTTCCGGCAGGGCCCGACGGGGGGATTGGGCAAGGTGCACTTCCACGATTGGCGCGCGCCGTTCGACGGCCATGCCCATCTGCCCAACGTGGCGCTGCTGCGCGATCAGATCGACGTGCTGGCCGACATGCTGGCGAGCGCCACGCCGGATCCCGCGCAGCAGAAGGACATTGACTTCGCATTTGGGGTGGGACAGTTGTTCGCCACGGTGCCCTACGCTCAGCTGATCTTGGAAGAGGCCCCGCTATCCGGGTTGGACCAGGGGGGAGCCGAGGCGCTGATCGACGAGATCTTCGCCGTGCTGGTCCGCGACTTCAACAGCTACGCCGTCGCGCTCGGCGACAAGTCCGCCACCACCGAGGCGCAGGCACGCTTCGCGATGCGGATGATCCGTCGTCCCGTGTTCGACCAGGCGCGCTACGACCAGGTCTGGAAGGAACACATCCAGCCGCTCAACGGCGCCTACCAGATGCGGCCGTAGGCCTCGATGCCGCGCTGTCCCGGCGCGGCATCGAACAGCCGGATGACCTGTGCGATCTCCTCAGTTCTGCCGACGACGGGCCAGCGGTCAAGCACCCACAAATGTTAGCCAGCAGGGCCCGCTTCCACCGTTATTCGGCTTCGCTGAGGCGCCAGGATGGAACCCTTGACTGTGGCGCGCCTCACAGTAAGATGACCAGTGGTCATCGAGGCAAGGAGGCCGGATGCCGACGGTCACATGGGCACGCGTCGACCCCGCTCGTCGCACCGCGATCATCGAGGCGGCCGAGGCCGAGTTCGGAGCGCACGGATTCTCCTCCGGCAGCCTCAACGTCATCGCGCGCCGGGCCGGCGTTGCCAAGGGCAGCTTGTTCCAGTACTTCGCCGACAAGCGCGACCTGTTCTCGTTCATCGCCGACATCGGCAGCCAGCGGGTGCGGGTCTACATGGAAGACCTGATTCACAACCTCGATCCGGACCGGCCGTTCTTCGAGTTCCTCACCGAATTGCTCGACGGCTGGGTCGCCTACTACGCCGAGCATCCGCGAGAACGTGCGCTGCACGCCGCGGCCACGCTCGAGGTTGACACCGACGCCCGCATCAGCGTGCGCAGTGTCATTCACCGCCACTACCTAGAGGTGTTGCGGCCCCTGGTGCACACCGCCCAGGTGCGCGGCGACTTGCGCGCGGACGCCGACACCGACGTGCTGCTGTCGCTGCTGCTGCTGATCTTCCCGCATTTGGCGCTGGCGCCGTATATGCGTGGCCTGGACCCCATCCTCGGGCTCGACGAGCCCAGCCCCGAACAGCCGGCCCTGGCCGTGCGAAGGATTGTCGCGGTCCTAGCCGCCGCCTTCGCCGCGCCGGATTCCTCCCCTACCCCAGCCCTGATGAGATCTGAGGAGGTCACATGAACAGGACACGAGTCGCCTCAATGGCCCAGGGCGGCCTCAACTGGAATAGCTTGCCGCTCAAGCTATTTGCCGGTGGCAACGCCAAGTTCTGGAATCCTGCCGACATCGACTTCTCCCGCGACCGGCAGGACTGGGAACGGCTGACCGCCGACGAGCGCCACTACGCGACCCGATTGTGCGCGGAGTTCATCGCGGGCGAGGAATCAGTCACCCAGGACATCCAGCCATTCATGGCTGCCATGCGGGCCGAGGGCCGGCTGGGCGACGAGATGTACCTGACGCAGTTCGCCTTTGAGGAGGCCAAGCACGTCCAGGTGTTCCGCATGTGGCTGGACGCCGTCGGCGTCACCGACGACCTGCACCCGTACATCGACGACGTCCCGAGCTACCGCGCGATCTTCTACGACGAATTGCCGGAGTGCTTGAGCGCGTTGACCGTTGACCCGTCTCCGGCTGCCCAGGTTCGCGCCTCGGTCACCTACAACCACATGGTCGAGGGGATGCTGGCGCTGACCGGCTACTACCTGTGGCACAAGATCTGCGTGGAACGCGGCATCCTGCCGGGCATGCAGGAGCTGATTCGCCGCATCGGCGACGACGAGCGACGCCACATGGCCTGGGGCACTTTTACCTGCCGGCGGCATGTCGCCGCCGACGACGCCAACTGGGGTGTCTTCGAAGCGCGGATGAACGAGCTAATGCCGCTGGGGCTGCGCCTCATCGAAGAGGGCTTTGCCCTCTATGACCCGATGCCGTTCGGCCTGTCGACGGACGACTCCATGCAGTACGCCTCGGACAAGGGCATGCGCCGGTTTGGCACCATCGCCAGCGCTCGGGGCCGGCCGCTCGAGGAGATCGACCTCGACTATTCACCGCTGCAGCTCGAAGACACCTTCGCCGAGGAGGACGAGCGGGTGCTCGCCGGCGCCTCGGCCTAACCGCGGCGGCCGCTGGGCGCGGCGACGCGCTTATCGCCGAGTGTGAGCCTTAATGCACCGAAACCGCCTCGATTGGTGCGTAGGCCACACGCTCGACGACGCGCGCCTGCGACCGCTGCGCGCTCGACGCCCGCTTACTCGACCTTGTTGGCGCCGGCCGCCGAGCCCTCTTCGGACTCCCCGACCCACACGGTCTTGGCGTTGACGAATGCGCGGATGCCCAGGCCGGCGAGTTCGCGGCCGTAGCCGGACCGTTTGATGCCGCCGAAGCCCAGCTCCGGGTAGGACACCGTCATGCCGTTGATGAAGACCTGGCCGGCCTCGATGTCGTCGATGAAGCGAAGCTGCTCGGCCTCGTCGTTGGTCCAGGCGTTGGAGCCCAATCCGAAGGTGGTGGCGTTGGCGATCTCGATCGCTTCGTCGATGTCCTTGGCCCGGTACATCGAGGCCACCGGGCCGAACACCTCTTCGGTGTAGAGCGCCATGTCCTTGGTGATGTCGGTGACCACGGTCGGCGGATAGAACCAACCCGGCCCGTCGATGGGTTTGCCGCCGAGCCGGATTGTGGCGCCCGCTGCGGCCGCGTCGTCGACCTGCTTGGCGATGTCGTCGCGGCCGGACTCGGTGGCCAGCGGGCCCACGTCGGTGTCCGGGTCGGTCGGGTCTCCGACCTTGAGCCCGGCCATCCGCTCGGTGAACTTGTCGACAAACGCGTCGTAGATGTCGGTGTGAACGATGAACCGCTTCGCGGCGATGCAGGACTGGCCGTTGTTTTGCACGCGCGCGGTGACGGCGGTCTTGGCGGCTTCGTCCAGGTTGGCCGACGGCATCACGATGAACGGGTCGCTGCCGCCGAGTTCGAGCACGGTGGGTTTGATCTCGTCGCCAGCGATCGCTGCGACCGACTGCCCGGCCGGCTCACTGCCGGTCAGGGTGGCGGCCGCGACCCGCGGGTCGCGCAGGATGCGCTCGACCGCGCTGGACGAGACCAGCAGCGTCTGGAAGCAGCCGTCTGGGAAGCCGCCGCGGGCGATGACGTCGGCCAGGTAAAGCGCGGACTGCGGCACGTTGGATGCGTGCTTGAGAATGCCGACGTTGCCGGCCATCAGCGCCGGGGCGGCGAACCGCACTGCCTGCCACAGCGGGAAGTTCCACGGCATGATGGCCAGCACCACACCCAGCGGCTGGTAGCGGGTATAGGCCTTTTTCGCCCCGACCTTGTCCGCCTCGGCCGGCTCGTCGGCCAGCAGCTGCTCGGCCTTCTCGGCGTAGTAGCGAAAACCCTTGGCGCACTTCAGCGCTTCGGCCTTCGCCGACTTCAGGGTCTTGCCCATCTCCAGGGTCATCATCGCCGCGACATCGTCGGCCTCTTTTTCCAGCAGGTCGGCGGTCGCATTCGCCCATTCAGCACGCTGGGCGAAAGTGGTGTTGCGGCGGTAATCCTTGAACCGCGCGTACGCCCGCGCGATCGCCGCGTCGATTTCCTCATCGGTTGCAGGGGTAAAAGTCTTGACTGTCTCGCCGGTGGCCGGGTTGATGGTCGCGATTGACACGCTGACATCCTTCCCTTTTGCTGTTTTTTCCCAAGGGGACTGAAACGTTCAACACCTAGCCTGCCACTATCGTTCCCAGGAGGGAGGTGGCAGATGAGCACTGCGGCTCAGCTGATTGTTAAATGCCTGGAGAACGAGGGGGTTACCGTCGTCTTCGGCATCCCCGGCGAGGAGAACATCCGGTTCATCCAGGCGTTGGCGGCATCCGACATCCGCTACATCCTGACCCGGCACGAGCAGGGCGCGGCCTTCATGGCCGAGATGTACGGCCGGGTGACCGGGCGTGCCGGGGTGGTATCCGCGACGCTGGGCCCCGGTGCCATCAACATGCAGCTCGGTGTCGCCGACGCCACCACCAATAGCACCCCGCTGGTCGCCATCTCGGCGCAGGTCGGACAGGACCGCGAATACAAGGAGTCCCACCAGTACGTCGACCTGGTCTCGATGTACGCGCCGATCACCCGATGGTCGGCCCCGGTGCCGACGGCGCGCGCCATACCGGAGATGGTCCGCAAGGCGTTCAAGGTCGCCGAGACGGAACGGCCGGCCGCCGTCTACCTGGCCGTCCCGGAACATATCGACGAGGACGACGCCGAGTACGAGCTGCGGCCGTTGCCGCGCAACGTCGTGCGCGCCGACGCACCGGCGGCCCGTCAGGTGGCCAGGGCCGTCGACATCCTGCGGACCGCCCAACAGCCGGTGTTGTTGGCCGGGCACGGGGCCGCGCGCAGCGACGCGACGGCAGCGTTGGTGCGTTTCGCCGAGAAACTGGGAATCCGAGTGGCCAACACCTTCCACGGCAAGGGTGTGATGCCCGATGACCACCCGAACAGCATCGGGACGCTGGGTTTCATGCGGCACGACTACGTCAACTTCGGGTTCGACAACGCCGACGTGGTGATCGCCGTCGGCTATGAGTTGCAGGAGTTCGACCCGGTCCGGATCAACCCGCAGGCCGACAAGAAGATCATCCACATTCACCGCTTCCCGGCCGAGGTGGACGCGCACTACTCAGTCGACGTCGGCATCATCGGAGATATCAGCGACTCGCTGAACCAACTGGCCGATGCGCTGTCCGGGTGCAGCTTCGACCGCGCCGAGGTGCCGGGATCGGGCCTGCTGGACGAGGAATTCGCGCGTGGGCAACAAGATTCACGTTATCCGCTGGCGCCGCAGCGGGTCGTCGCCGACACCCGGGCAGCGCTGGGCCGCTCCGACGTGGTGCTGGTCGACACGGGTGCGACCAAGATGTGGATGGCCCGGCTGTATCCGACCTTCGAACGCAACACCTGCCTCATCTCAAATGGACTGTCCACCATGGGTTTCGCGCTGCCCGGCGCGCTGGGCGTGAAGCTGGCGCAACCGGAGGTGAAGGTGCTGGCGGTGGTGGGTGATGGCGCCTTTCTGATGAACTCGCAGGAGATCGAGACGGCCGTGCGCGAGAAGATCCCGTTGGTGGTGCTGGTCTGGGAGGACGGCGGATACGGCCTCATCGAGTGGAAGATGGATCTCGAGCTCGGCGAGCATCACTATGTGCGGTTCGACAACCCCGACATCGTCACGTACGCGGAAAGCTTTGGCGCCAAGGGCTATCGGATCAACAGCGCCGACGAGCTGCTGCCCACGCTGCGGGCGGCACTCGACGACGACGGGGTGTCGCTGATCTGCTGCCCGGTGGACTACTCCGAGAACCTGCGGCTCACGGACCGCCTCGGTGAGCTCGATGAAACCCTGTAGCGCTCAGCGGCTTAGGCCCTGGCCGCCAGCACCTTCCGGTCCTCCTCGGCGAAGGTGTCCTCGAGCTGCAGCGGCGAGTCAAGGTCGATCTCGCCGATCCGGATGACCGCGGGCGCTGGAGATGGTGCCGAACCGCCGCATCCCCTTCTCGGCGGCGTACTGTCGAGACTCGACCAGCTGCAAGCCGAACGGGATGTCGTCGCCGTACATCGCGTAGCTTTCCTCGGTGGCCCGCAG
Source organism: Mycobacterium simiae (assembly GCF_010727605.1). Taxonomy (NCBI): domain Bacteria; kingdom Bacillati; phylum Actinomycetota; class Actinomycetes; order Mycobacteriales; family Mycobacteriaceae; genus Mycobacterium; species Mycobacterium simiae. The sequence goes on along the minus strand of NZ_AP022568.1, from coordinate 2,171,502 downwards.
CACCGGCGGGATGAGCTTGTTCATCCGCGTTTCGAACGCCTCCCAGTTGGCGTGTGGCCGTTGCAGATCCGGTGCCAAGAGTGGTACCCGGTCAGCGCCATCATGCCCTCGACCACGTGGTTATAGGTTGCCGATGCGCGCACCTGGGCAGTCGGTGACGGGTCAAATACCTCCTCGAAGGCGAACTGCGTCAGGTATATCTCGTCGCCGAGCCGGCCCTCGGTGCCCATGGACGCCATGAACGGTTCGATGTCGTGGGTGACCGCTTCCTGGCCGGCGACGAACTGCGCGCACAGGCGGATGGCGAAGTCACTTCGTCGTCGGTCAGCTGCTCCCAACCCTGCCGTCGAACGGGAGCCTCGCCAACGGCAGAACGCGCGCAACTTGGTACGCAACGTGTTTGCCTGCTGATCGAAGACTTTGCTGCAAGGCTCGATCTACCAGCTGCGAGCCACGGCCTTTCAAACCCCAGGAATAGTAAGAGTTTTCGGTCTTTCGCCGGGGACGGTGCAGCGCACCTCCTCGCGCCCCACGCAAGCTTGGGCTATCTTCGCGTATACGCCTCGTGAAAGCAGCCGCGTGACAACAGATTTTCATCGCCAGCTTCCACCGATTCCTCCTTCGGTGTGTGCGCATGAGTGAAAGGAGAAGCTGTGGGCGCATTGCCGACTGTCGACCTGACTGGGAATCTGGCCGGTGATCTGCATGGGGTGTTGCGCGAGGCCGCGCGACGGGGCCCGTTGGCCAGAGATGAGATGACCGGCGCCGTTGTCGCGCTGCGCCAGCGCGATGTTGAACTGCTGGTGCGTGACAAGCGGCTCAATGGCATCGGCTTGACGCTGTTCGACATGATGGGCATCACCAGCGGGCCATTACGAGATTGGTACGGCCGGTTGATGTTTACCACCGAGGGCGATTACCACCAGCGGATGCGAACACTCGTCGCGCGTGCCTTTACGCCGCGGGCGGTTGCCGCACTGCAGGACGCCGCGGCCGAGCTGGCCGCCGCAGCGATCGGGTCGGCCAGGCGGAGCGGAGATCTGGTTCCCGCCGGTGCGGCCGTGGCGGCCGGACTGACCTGCCGCCTGCTCGGGGTGCCAGCTACCGATGTCCCCTTGTTCGCGCAGTGGGCGGACGCCCTGAGCCCGGTATTCTTCGTGATGACCCCGGACCAGATCGGCAATGCGACGCGCGCGGTCACAGAGTTGCAGAGCTATGTTCACGACCTCACCCGGCGGCGAAGCGGCGACCCCGGATCCGATCTGATTACCGGCCTGCTCGCTGCCGAGGTCGAAGGAGAACGGCTCACCCATGACGAAACGGTCGTGATGATCTCTAATCTCCTTGTAGCAGCGCATGATACAACGGGTAGCCAAATTCCCTGCAGTATCCTGGTCGCCCTGCGGCACCGCGACCAGCTGGACGGCGTGGCGCAAGATCCGACCCGTCTGTCCGCAGTTGCTGCCGAAACAATGCGGATGGAACCCAGTGTCCCGCTGATTCCGCGCACTGCCGTTGCGTCGATCGAGCTTTACGACACTGTGATCCCCGCCGAGGCGATGGTGTTTCCCTGCATTGCCGCGGCTTGTCGCGACGGGTCGGTATGGGAGGATCCCGATCGGTTCTGCCCCGATCGTTTCAGCCGGCCGGGGACCCCCAGACCGCTGAATTTCGGCGCCGGAACGCACTATTGCCTCGGTACCGCGCTTGCGAAGCTCGCGGTGGAAGAGTGCATACGGGCGGTGTTGGCAGAAGTGCCGCCGTTGTACCTGACCGAGGATCCGAGTGCGATACCGTGGCGACAGGTTCTCGGTCGTAGTCCAGCGCGACTCGTGGTTGGTTCCGAACGGCCGACTGTACGCTGAGGAGCTCAGACATGGACAACACCGGCTATCTCGGCCTGTTCGGGGAACCGGGAGCTGCGCTTGCGGAAACGGCGTGGGTTGCCCACGCGAACAACAACCTGACGCCCAACCTCGCGGCATTGAATGCGCGGTTCCTCGACGGGTCGCGTACCGAGCGCTGGTTGCGCATGTCATACGAACCTGGTGCTGGCGCATATAATTTCGCGCAACTCAGCGGCGGGTCCATGGCCGAGATGCTGGATCAGACGGCAACCCACTGCGGCTCGCTGGCGACGGCCTGCCCCTGTCCGACGCTGAGTATGACGGTGACGATCCTGCGCGCGGGCACGGCGAAAAGCTATGTGGCAACGGGGCGGGTCTTGAAGTTGACGAAGACCAACGCCGTGCTGGGCGCGGACCTCGATGACGATTCCGGTCGCCGAATCGCCACGGTGACCGTGGTATCGCAGCTCATCACCGACCTCAGCCGGCTGACCTAACGCAGTGACATCGGCGGAACGTACTGGCCCACCGGCGTGCGGTGCCACCACGCGCGATCGCGTCGCAACTCCGCCACAGTGGTGAACCGGTACTGGTACAACCGCGCACGCACGTATTGCGGCGGGGAGTCGGGGAAGGGGTTGTGCCGCAACAGTCGCAGCGTGGGGCGGTCGTTGCGCAGCAGCCGCTGCAAAAACGGCGCCAGCCACGGTTGGGCGTAACCCGGCGCGATCGCGGCGAACCACATCAGCCAGTCCAGCCGCAGGTGATACGGCGCCCACTGGCGGGGCAGCCGGTCCACCGCGCCGGGCTTGCCCTTGAACTCGTATTCCTTCCACACGGTCTGCGCGGTGATGCTCGGTTCGTCGGTGCCCTCGATCACCACCTCATAGCGGGACCGACCGATAGTACCGAACGCGCCGTAGGTATTGACAAGATGAAAAGCGTTGAACGACATGTTCATTCGCTGCCGCCGCGACAGCATGTTGCGCACCGGCCAATAGGTCAAAAACAGCATGCCGCCGGCAACGGTGGAGACCAGGACGACGAACCACAACGGTGGCGCCGGCCCCGGTGCGTGTCCGGTTATCGGCAACAGCCGCCTTACCGCGGCATCATCGATGGCGCTGAACGCCAGCACGATCGTCACCCAGTTGAGCCAGGCGAAATTGCCGGACAACACCAGCCACAACTGTGTGACGACGACGATGGCGGCGGCCAGACTGGCTATTGGTTGCGGCGCGAACAGACCGAACGGCACCACGAGTTGGGCAAAGTGGTTGCCAGCCACTTCAATTCGGTGAAGCGGTTTGGGCAGGTGGTGGAAGAACCAACTCAGCGGGCCCGGCATCGGCTGGGTCTCGTGGTGGTAGTACAGGCAGGTCAGATCGCGCCAGCAGGGGTCGCCGCGCATCTTGATCAACCCGGCCCCGAACTCGACCCGGAACAGCAGGAGCCGCCCCAGCCACAGCGTCAGCATCGGCGGCGCGACCCGCTCGTTGCCGAGGAAGATCATCAGAAATCCGGTTTCCAGCAACAAAGATTCCCACCCGAACGAATACCAGACTTGTCCGACGTTGACGATCGACAGGTACAGCAGCCACACCGTCGCCCACAGCGCCATCGCCGCCCACAGCGGGGGCAGATCGGCCGCTCCGAGCACAATCGCCGCCGACAACAGCGCACCGAACCAGCACACAGCCGTGCAGAGCCGGTCCGAATAGTGCAGCTGAAAAATGCTGGGTGTCCGCCAAAACGACTGGCCCGCCAGGTACCTGGGCACGGGCAGCATTCCGTCGGCGCCGATCAACGCCCGGAATTGTCGGGCCGCCGCGACGAATGCGATTAGGTAGATGGCCGCGACCCCGCGTTCCAGCACGAATCTGCTCACCCAGTAGTCGGGTGCAGAAAACCATCCCATCGCAAGCACTCCTCGGACGCCCCGAAATGTCAATCGCCGGGTGGCGCGCCTCGCTGCCTGGGCAGCACGACCACCGACGCGGCGACGGCGGCGATCGAAACCAGCGCGAGTAGCTGCACACTCGCAGCATGCCCGGCATAACCGTCGACCGCGCGCCACGGGTGTCGCGACAGTGCCGCCCCGGCCAAGATCAGGCCGCCGGCAGCCGCCGCGACGGTGGCCCGATCGCGCCACCGTTGCCGGTGCCGCAGTGCGTAACGCAGTCCCAGCGCGCCGCCGACCACGACGACGCCGCCTGCCCCGGCGATCAGCGCCCCGGCCGCCGTCACCGCCACCGCGGCCCAGGGGCCCGGGGACCATGGCGTCGCGGGCGCGTCGTCCGCGCATCCCCGCCGGGTGCGCCACCCCGCCAGCAGAGCCAACAGCGGCAGTAGCGCCAGACCGAAGGCCAACCCAACCCGGTACAGCCCGTTGGAGGGGAAGGTCAACGTGATCGTGCCGGGATCTCCGGGGGGCACCACCCAGCCTTGCTGCCAGCCGTTGACGGCCACCGGCGTCAGTCGGTTCCCGTTCCCAGTGCGGGCCACCCAGCCCGGGTTGATACTTTCGGGGATCACCAGGACCCGGGAGACGGCCGAGGCCGGGGCGCGTACCTCGCGGTGATCGGGGCCCCACCCACCGGTTACCGCCGGTGTCGTCGAAACCCCTGCTGCGTTGGGTAAATCGGCGATGCCGGTGGTCAGCAGTTGGGCCCCGTCGACGACGAACTGAGCGCCGGGGCTGATCAAAAATTCCTGTTGGCCGGTCGGTAGGGCAATTGGGTTGCGATCGCACGGCTCGACGGGGACCGGCGCACCGTCGAGCAACATGGCCGCCGTCGTGCGGATCGAGGTGTGCACGAACCGGCCGGCGACCGCGATGACCGGGCCGTGATCGCAGTCGACGAAGATTTCACGCGACCGGTTGCGGGCCGCGTCGGCGGGGGCGACGGGATTGCCGTCACTGCCGAGCACCGCGATCTCGGCCAGGCCGGGCGGCTTGAGCTGGTCGAAGCCCAACGCGTTGCGGTCGATGATGTCCTGCCAGTCCAGCAGGCTGACGGTGACGGTGTCGGTCACCCGCGGGCGCAACGGCAAGGTCTGCGCCCCCTCGTCATCGCCATGCCGCAGTTCGCGCACCTGCGGGCCGTCGCCAAGGTCGACAGCCACCATCGTTGGCCGAGCGGGCAATGTCGACCGGCCCGGCAGCAGCCGCAGCCCGGTGACCTCGGTGGGGCGCGGCAGCGTCAGCCTCAGGGTGGGGGCCGTCTTGTGCTGCACCACCCGCTGTGGCGCGGTCCAGGCCGTCGCCGGGTCGCCGTCGGTGACGGCGAACGCCGAACCGAGGATGTCGACCGTATCGGAATCGCCCTGGGCGCGAACGGTATTCGGCTCGGCGATCAGGTCGGCCAGCCTGGGGCCCTGCCGCGGCCGGACCCATACCCGTGGTGTCACCGACACCGGTGTGGGCACGGTCAGGGTGCGGCTGAAGTTGACCGGCTCCTCCGGGGCCAACGACATCGACGGCGCGCAGCGCACGCTGCCGGCGGCCGCCGCGCAGCCGGGCCGGCCGAGCAATTCCGAGCCGAGGTCCCAGCCCGCCACCGCCGAGCCCGGCGGCGGCCCGGGCACCCGCACGGTGTGGCGCAGGTCGACCGGGTGCGCGAAGCCCGAGGCGTCGTACTGGGTGATCGACAGGTCGGTGATGCCGAACTGCACGCCGCTGGATCCGTCGTCGGTGCCCGCGGCGGTGATCCGCACCCAGGGCGTCTCGCCATAGGGCAGTGCGGTGGTCAGCGGCGTACCGGCCTGGTCGAACCGCAGCGTGGTGCTGCCCGTGGCGGTGTCGATCACGATGCGGCGGACCTGGGAGCCGACGGCGGTTGCGCTGGGGGTCAGGGTGATGGCGGCGTTGGTCACCGGGTGGTCGAAGGTGACCTGCAGCCACTGCCCGACGGCGGCCTGCAGCGCGTTGGTCACCCACGCGGTGGCCGGATCACCGTCGACCGCAGCGGCGGGAGCGGTCGCCGGTGCGACGTCGGGCATAGCGGTGGAGTCCGAGGACGAACTCGACACGGTGATCCGCCCGCCGTTCCACCCGCCGACGACCGGCGCGGCGCCGGGGACCGGGTAGTCCGGTACCCGATTAAAGGTATGCCGGCTGTCGCCGTCGGCTCGCACGGCCGACGAATGCTCGTCGACCCGGCCGTAGTCGGTCTCGCGCGCCACCGGGGTATCGGTCACGGTCACGGCGGCACCGGCGGGCATCGGAAGACCGGCCGCCCGGGCGTCGGCGGTCATCAGCACCGGCCCCAGTGGCGGCTGGCCGAGCAGCCGGCGCCGCTCGTCGAGGCGTAGCAGCACTTCGGGCCCACCGTCGACGCGGGCCAGCCGATCGGTGTCGGCGAAGTAGGGCGCACCGGGCGCGCCCGGTATCACCACCCGGTAGATCTCCACCGCGGGGTAGCGCGGACGCAGTCCGCTGTCGGTGACGAAGCCGGCCAACGCTCCCGGCCCCACGGGGTCGCCGAACTGCGCCACCTTCTGCAGTCGTGGGGACCCGTCGATGGCGCGGTGCACCAGGATCGGGCGGGCCGACCGTGACGAGTTCGGGTCCAAGTCGTTGCGTACTACGACATATGAAATTCCTTGTCGGGCAAGGGTATCCGCGAGACCCGCGGAGGGTAGTCCGGCGGCGAAGAGTCGCTGCACCGAGTCCAGCGCCCGGATGGTCTGCGGCGGTGTCAACGGAATGGAGTCGCGTACGCCCCACGGGCTGCTGCCAAGCACCTGCAGTGGTTCGTCGTGGGTGGTGCCCCAGATCTGGGTGGCGAACGGGGCCCCGGGGGCCACCAGCACGCGGCCGGGGGCAGACCCGCCGGCCTGAGCAGCGTTGTGCGTGGTGAGCCAGTCAGCGGCCTCCTGCCAATACCGCGGGATGGCGCTGAACGTACCCGGTGGCGTGAGCCGGGCGGTCCAGGCCAGTGAGGTGCCGACGGTCAGCCCGGTCAGCACCACCACCGTCACGGCGACGCGTTTGTCGCGCTCGGGATGGGCGAAGGCGTGCAGCCACTGGGACCGGGGCACGCTGCCCGGAAGCGGCACCCGGCCCAGCAGCTCGGCGACACCGAGCACGATCGGGATGCGGATGACCGATTCCAGCTTGTGCACGTTGCGCAGCGGGGCGCCCGCGGCGTCCAAGAACAGCTGCACCTGGTGGGCTAGCGGCGAGCCCAGCCCGCCCGAGTAGCCGACGGCCATCAAGACCACCCCGACGAGCAGCATCGTCACCAGCCGCCCGCGCGCCGGCATGCGCGGGCTGGCCAGCCCGGCCAGGCCCGCGGCGGCGACCAGGCAGGTCGCCAGGATGGCCGCGGATCCGGTTACCAGCGGGGCCCCCGCGGTCGCGTTGGGCGCCACGAACGGGGTCCAGCTGTCGGTCCCCCGCAGCATCTCGACCAGCGAGGACCACTGCGTCGTCACCCCGGAGGATTCGATGAAATCCAGAAACGGAGGGCTGACGTTGCGCAGGAGCACCAGGGCAACCACCCACCACAGCGTGGCCAATACCAGGCTCAGCGCCCACCACCCGGTGTAGCGCCACCACACCCGGTTTGGCCGGTGACACGCCCACCACAGCACGGCCGGCAGGCATCCGGCCAGGGTGGCGATCGCGTTGACCGCACCCATCAGTGCGACGGCCAGCCCGGCCTGAGCGGCCAGTGTGCGCACCGAGCGATTGCTGGTTGCGCGCCCCCCTGATTGGAGCGCCAGGATCGTGGGCAGCAACACCCAGGGCGCCAGCATGATCGGCAAGGTCTCCGAGGAGATCGACCCGAGTGTGGTCAACACCCGCGGGGACAGCGCGAACGCGGTCGCGCCGATAACCCGCGACGTCGGGCTGCCGATGCCCAGCGTCTCGGCGACCCGCAGCACACCCCAAAAGCCGACCGTGAGCAACAACGCCCACCACAGGCGCTGCGTCATCCAGCCCGGCACGCCGAGCAGATGACCGATCAAGAAGAAGGTGCCGTGCGGAAACAGGTAGCCATAGGCCTGGTTCTGGGTTTGCCCGAACGGGAGTTCGCTGTTCCACAGGTTCGTCGCACGCAGCAGGAAGCGCAGCGGGTTCGCGGTGAGGTCCAGTTTGGTGTCGGGCGAGATCTGCCCCGGCGATTGGGCGAACGTCAACGCCAGGGAGATCGCGCCGACCAAGAACAGCCAGCGGCGGGACAGGGGGGTGCCCGACGAGCCCGCGGGGGATTCCGCGGCCGCTTCCGGTAGTGGCGACCCGCTGCGCCGGGCTAGGTCGCTCTTGCGATCACCACGGCCGCGCTGGCGATCGCCGCTAGCTACGGTTGCCGTATTCGACCCGGTTGAGCACTGACGACTGCGGATCGCCCCCGGGTAGTGGCGGCTTCGTGTCCTGTTGCACCATCAGAGTGACCCCGAAGATCGCGGCCGCGCCCAGCAGCAAACCAACCACCACGCTCGCGGCGGCGGGCGCAATGATCCGGTTCATCGGTTACTCCTTGGGTTTGGTGAGTGTCACGCAGGACTACCCAAAGTCAACCTAGCAGAACGGCCGACGCGCCCCGGCTGACAAGTGCGGCCGAGTGATGCCGCGTCACGGCCAGGGGATGCAATGTCCGTGCCAACACCGCTCGCCGTAGTTGACCAGATACGGACCGGTCGGGCTTCGCGTCGCCGGCGCGGCCGGCGGGTGCGTCATGCCGTGGTCCTGGACGGCCAGCGTCACCCCGACGGTCGCGGCGGCTCCGATCATCAAGCCCGCCACCACTCCGGTGGCAGCGGCCAGCGCAAACCCCGTCATTGCTGGCTCCTCCCTTGCCAGTCATTGGGTCCACGGCCAACCTAACCGCCGCCAGCCGCCATGGCGCGTTATATCGCGGCGCCCGGCGCGCCCCCGAGCAGCGGCCCCGGTGGGCCCGCGCCGCGGCGGCTGCTGGCCGTGACAACATGTCCCGATGGTTTTTTCGCGCACCCTGGCCCTGCTGGCAGCCGTATCGACGCTGGTAGCCGCCTGTGGTCACGACGCCGCCCGGCCGCCGGCGTCGACGACGACCAGCAAGCCCGTCGCTGCGCCGCCCGCACCGCCGGTCTGCGGCGACCCGACGGCCAAGCTGTCCAACCGCGACAAGCTGGCCCAGTTGTTGATGGTGGGCGTGAAGAACGCCGACGACGCCCGCGCGGTGGTCAACGGCTACCACGTCGGCGGGATCTTCATCGGTAGTTGGACGGACCTCAGCATCTTCTCGGGGCCGTTGGCCGACATCGCCGGCAACGCCGGGCCGCTGCCGCTGGCGGTCAGCGTCGACGAAGAAGGCGGCCGGGTGTCGCGACTGAAGTCGCTGATCGGTACCGCGCCGTCCCCGAAGGAGCTGGCGCGCACCCAAACCACCGACCAGGTGCGCGCGCAGGCGGCCGAACGCGGCAAGAAGATGCACGACCTGGGCATCACCGTTGACTTCGCACCGGTCGTCGACGTCACCGACGAGCCCGACGACAGTGTGATCGGGGACCGCTCGTTCGGCGACAACCCCAAGACCGTCACCGAATACGCCGGGGCGTACGCGCAGGGGCTGCGCGACGCGGGGGTGCTGCCGGTGCTCAAGCATTTCCCCGGCCACGGCCATGGCTCCGGTGATTCGCACAAGGGCGGGGTCGTTACGCCGCCGCTGCCCGAGCTGATCAACGACGACCTCGTGCCCTATCGGACGCTGGTGACCAACGCCCCGGTCGCCGTGATGATCGGCCATCTGCAGGTGCCCGGACTGACCACCAACGACGAGCCGGCCAGCCTCAGCCCCGCTGCGGTCAAACTGCTGCGCGACGGCACCGGATACGGCGGCCCGCCGTTCAACGGCCCCGTCTTTAGTGACGACCTGTCGAGCATGGCGGCGATCTCGGACCGCTACGGGGTGGCTGAAGCGGTGCTGCGGACCTTGCAGGCCGGCACCGATATCGCGCTGTGGGTGACCACCGACGAGGTGCCCGCGGTGCTGGATCGACTCGAAAAGGCTTTGGCTGCAGGTGAATTGGCGTTGCCGGCGGTGGACCAGTCGCTGCTGCGGGTGGCCACCATGAAGGGACCCGGCCGGGCATGTGAACACTGACCGGCAGGTCAATCGTTACCCTGGAGTCGGATAAGCGGAGCCCATAGGGCTTGAAGGGGCAGAGCGATGGCAGGTGGTACCAAGCGGCTACCGCGCGCCGTACGGGAACAGCAGATGCTCGACGCCGCAGTGCAGATGTTTTCGGTCAACGGCTACCACGAGACCTCGATGGACACCATCGCCGCCGCGGCGGAGATCTCCAAGCCGATGCTGTACCTGTACTACGGCTCGAAAGAGGACTTGTTCGGGGCGTGCCTGAACCGCGAAATGACCCGCTTCATCGAGGCGGTGCGCGCCGACATCGACTTCACCCAAAGCCCACGGGACTTGTTGCGCAACACGATTGGGTCGTTCTTGCGCTATATCGACGCCAACCGGGCGTCCTGGATCGTGATGTACACCCAGGCGATCAGCTCGCAGGCCTTTGCCCACACCGTCCGAGAGGGCCGCGAGCAGATCATCGAGCTGGTCGCGGGTCTGGTGCGGGAAAACAGCCGCACGCCGCGCACCGATGCCGAGCACCAGATGATGGCGGTCGCGCTGGTGGGCGCCGGTGAGGCGATGGCCAATCGGCTGTCCACCGGCGACATCGACGTCGACGAGGCGGCCGAGCTGATGATCGACTTGTTCTGGCATGGGCTGCGCGGCGTGCCCGAGAAGCAGGAAGCCGGCCCGGCCCAGCGGCCCGCGTCCTAACCGGGGGACCGGCGCGGCCCTCGGGGGCTAGATTCGTGCCGTGCGCCGTTCGCCCGTTCGCTCGTCGGGACGCAACGTCGACTTCTGCTGCGCGGTCGTCATAGTCGGATTGTTGGCCGGGTTGGCCGGGTTGTCGACCACGTTTGTGCTGCGCATCGTTTCGCACTTGACCTACAACTACAGTTTCGGCACCCTGCTGGCCGGAGTGACCGGCAGCAGCCCGGTGCGCCGGGTGTTGGGGCCGATGGTGGGCGCCGCGGTTGCGGGTCTGGGATGGTGGCTGCTGCGCCGCCGGGCCCCGGTGCCGCCCCTGGCCGGAACCATCGCCCGGCAGCAGCCGATTCCGCGGCTGTCGTGGAGTGTCGACGCCATGCTGCAGGTGCTGCTGGTCGGTTCGGGGGCGTCGCTGGGGCGCGAAGGGGCGCCGCGCCAATTTGCGGCGGCGCTCGCCGATTTCGGAACCGGATGGTTACGCCGGCTGGATTCCCGCGACCGAGAGATCCTGCTCGCGTGCGCGGCCGGGGCCGGTCTGGGCGCGGTATATGCCGTGCCGCTGGCCGGGGCGTTGTTCTCCGCCCGCATCATGCTCAACACCTGGCATCCGCGCGCACTGGGCGCCGCGTTTCTCACCTCCAGCCTGGCCGTCGCGATCGGTTCGGCCAGCACCGGCGATCATCCCAACCTGGATTGGCCGATCGGGGAGTCCACTTATCTGCTGACCGCGCACGGGCTGCTGGTGGCCCCGTTCGCCCTCGCGGTGGGCCTCGCGTTCAACCGGCTGATGGCGGCGGCGCGGCCCGCGTGCCAGCCGCGCGGCTGGATGCTGATTCCCGCTCTGGCGGCCGCCGGGCTGGTGATGGGCATCTGCTCGCATTGGCGGCCCGAATTGCCCGGCAACGGCCGCAGCATCCTGACCGTCAGCCTCGCCAGCGGGCTCACGCTGTCGGGGGCGGCGGCGATCCTTGCGCTCAAGCCCTTGCTGACCGCCTTGTTTCTGCGGGCCGGCGGCGCCGGCGGGCTGCTCACGCCGTCGCTGGCCACCGGTGCGGCGACGGGTGTGCTGCTGGTGCTGACGATCAACTGGATAACCGGGACAGACCTGCACGTGCCGGCGGTCTCGCTGGCCGGGGCCGCCGGGGTGCTCGCGGTCACCCAGGGCTCGCCGATCTGGGCCGCGATCTTCGTCTGGGAGCTGGCCCGGCCGCCGCTGTGGCTGTTCTTGGTGTTCCTGATGACCTCGACCGGCGCGCACGCGCTGAACAGGCTGCGCAGGGTCGGGGCGCTCAAGCGCGACGAACGAGTCGGCTGACGCGGCGCCTACAGCGGCTCGAGGCTGCCGGTCAGGTGCGGATAACCCTTGGCGATGTGGCGCAACGACAACTCGAAGCGCTGGTCCTTCTCCTCGATGTATAGGCCCGCGGTCGCCGGCAGGATCACCGGCTTGCCGAACCGGACCGAGTACCGCACCGCATCCGGAAGCCGGGCTTCGATGTTCGCCAATACCGCTGCCGCACTGAACATTCCGTGTGCAATGACGGTCGGGAACCCGAACAACTTGGCGGCTATCGGGTTGGTGTGGATCGGGTTGTGATCACCACCGACGACGGCGTAGCGGCGGATCTGGCCCGGGGTGATGCGCAGCACGGCGCTGGGCGGCGGGAGCTTGGGCTGTTTCTGCGGTGGCGGCTTGGGCTCGTCGGACAGGCTGGTGCGCTGTTGGTGCAGGAACGTCGTCACCTGGTGCCAGGCGGTCTCGTTGCCGACAGTGACGTCGGTGACCAGGTCGACCAACAGGCCCTTGCGGTGCTCACGCAAATTCTCCGCACGCACCCGCACACCGACGGTGTCGGTCACCGCGATCGGCCGATACTGCGTGATGTGGTTCTCGGTGTGTACCGAACCCATTGCGGCAAAAGGGAAGTCGAACCCCGTCACCAAAGACATCAGCGCCGGAAAGGTCAACGCGAACGGATAGGTGAGCGGCACGTTGTTGCCGAAGCGCAGGCCGGTGATGGCGGCGTACTCGGCCACGTTGGTCTGGTCGATCGCCAATTCCTCGACGGTCACCGTCCGGCTAGGTAGCTGGTCGGTCCGGGACACCACGGGTAGCGCCCCGGCGGCCGCGCGCAGCATGTTCCGCAGGCCGCTGGGTTGATTCATCGCGTTCTCCTTGAGCTTCGCCGGTACTGTCAGGCGCCCAACATTGCCTGGCCGCAGACGCGAATAACGTTGCCCGTCACCGCGTTTGACGCCGGACTGGCGAAGTAAGCGATGGTCTCGGCGACGTCGACGGGCTGGCCGCCCTGCAGCAGCGAGTTCATCCGGCGGCCCACCTCGCGAGTGGCGAGCGGGATGGCCGCGGTCATCTGCGTCTCGATGAAGCCCGGCGCCACGGCATTGATCGTGATGCCCTTCTCGTAGAGATCCGGTGCCAGCGCCTGGGTCAGCCCGATCATCCCGGCTTTGGTGGTGGCGTAGTTCGTCTGCCCGCGGTTGCCGGCGATGCCGGCCATCGACGACAGGCCGATCACCCGCCCACCTTCGCCGATGCTGCCGTTGGCGACCAGACCCTCGGTAAGACGTTTCGGGGCGAGCAGATTGACCGCCAAGACAGCATCCCAGCGGGCGTCGTCCATATTCGCCAGCAGCTTGTCCCGGGTGATACCGGCGTTGTTGACCAACACGTCGGCGTGGCCGGCGTAGTGGTCGCGCAGGTGCTCGGTGATCTTGTCGACCGCGTCGGCGGCGGTGACGTCAAGCCACAGCGCGGTGCCCCCGACCCGGCTGGCGGTCTCGGCCAGCGTCTCGGCCGCGGATTCCACGTCGATCGCGACGACGCGGGCACCGTCGCGGGCGAACACCTCGGCGATCGTTGCGCCGATGCCGCGCGCGGCGCCGGTGACGATCGCGACCTTGCCGTCCAGCGGCCGGTCCCAGTCGGCCGGCGGGGTCGAATCGGCGGCCCCCAGGTAGAACACCTGACCGTCGACGTACGCCGACTTCGCCGACAGGATGAACCGCATGGTCGATTCCAGGCCTGTGGCGGCCGGTTTGGCGTCCGGCGACAGGTAGACCAGCGCCACGGTGGAACCGTTGCGCAGCTCCTTGCCCAGCGAGCGGGTGAAGCCTTCCAGCGCGCGTTGCGCGATCCGCTCATCGGTGCTGGCGGCGGCGTCAGGGGTGGTGCCGACCACGACGACGCGCGCGCAATGACCCAGGTTGCGCAATAGCGGCGTGAAGAAGTCGTGCAGCGCCTTGAGGCCGTCCGGCGCGGTGATGCCGGTCGCATCGAACACCAGGCCGCCAAACTTGTCGGCCCAGCGGCCGCCGAGGTTGTTGCCGACCACGTCGTAGTCACCGTCCAGCGCGGCCCGCAGCGGCTCGACGATCCGGCCCGGCTGCTCTTGCGGAGCGCCGATCAGCAAAGATCCCGTTAACGGCGGATCACCGGGCGAGTAGCGGCGCAGATTCTCCGGCTGCGGGACCCCGAGTTGCTTCGCGAGGAAGGATCCGGGGCCCGAGTTGACCACTTGCGAGAACAGGTCGGAGGGACGATTGGGAGCCACTGAGCTGCCTTCCGTTGTCTTTCTGAGTCGAACATGTCGGACAAACCAACGGTATCGAGGACGAACTTACTGCAGAGTAAGAACAGTCGGTAGTATGGGTCCCAACGGCCAATCCCCCAACCTGATAACCGGAGATGAACGTGGCCCCTGCAGGTTCTGAGACAACTGACCAAGCAGCTCAGACGAGCTTGAACTCTCGGCGGCGCGTCGCCGTGCTCGGCGGCAATCGCATCCCCTTCGCACGCTCGGACGGCGCCTACGCCGAAGCGTCCAATCAGGACATGTTCACCGCGGCCCTGGGTGGTCTGGTGGATCGATTCGGGTTGAAGGGCGAGCGCCTCGGCGTGGTCGTCGGCGGCGCGGTGCTCAAGCACAGCCGCGATTTCAATCTGATGCGCGAGTGCGTGCTGGGTTCGCAATTGTCTTCGTACACACCGGCTTTCGACATCCAGCAGGCCTGCGGTACTGGCTTGCAGGCGGCTATCGCGGCCGCCGACGGCATCGCCTCCGGCCGTTACGAAGTCGCCGCCGCGGGCGGGGTGGATACCACGTCCGACCCGCCGATCGGCCTGGGCGACAACCTGCGCCGCCAGCTGCTGAAGTTGCGGCGGTCGAAGTCCAACGTGCAGCGGCTCAAGCTAGTCGGCACGCTGCCCGCCACGCTGGGGATCGAGATCCCGGCGAACAGCGAGCCGCGCACCGGTCTGTCGATGGGCGAACATGCCGCCATCACCGCCAAGCAGATGGGCATCAAGCGAGTAGACCAGGACGAACTCGCGGTGGCCAGCCACCAAAACATGGCCGCCGCCTACGACCGCGGCTTCTTCGACGACCTGGTCACTCCCTTCTTGGGCCTGTACCGGGATGACAATCTGCGCGCCAACGCCAGCGTGGAGAAGCTCGCCACGCTGCGCCCGGTCTTCGGTGTGAAGGCTGGCGACGCGACGATGACGGCGGGCAACTCCACCCCGCTGACCGATGGCGCCTCGGTCGCGCTGTTGTCGACCGAGCAGTGGGCGGCCGATCACTCGCTGCCCGTCCTGGCCTACCTGGTCGACGCGGAGACTGCGGCCGTGGACTACGTCAGCGGACGCGACGGGCTGCTGATGGCGCCGACCTATGCGGTGCCGCGGTTGCTGGCCCGCAACGGCCTGAGCTTGCAGGACTTCGACTTCTACGAGATCCACGAAGCCTTCGCGTCGGTGGTGTTGGCGCACCTGCAGGCGTGGGAGTCCGAGGAGTACTGCAAAGAGCGGTTGGGCCTGGACGCCGCGCTGGGCTCGATCGACCGGTCGAAGCTGAACGTCAACGGTTCGTCGCTGGCCGCCGGGCACCCCTTCGCGGCCACCGGCGGACGAATCCTCGCGCAGGCCGCCAAGCAACTCGCCGAGAAGAAGAACGAGGCAAAGAAGGCCGGGGGCCCGCTGCGCGCGCTGATCTCGATCTGTGCCGCCGGTGGTCAGGGTGTGGCGGCGATTTTGGAAGCGTGACCTGGGCGGATATCCAAGCCAGGCCGCCGAGGTCGTGGTGGGGTCGCCGGATGAAGTTTGTCACAGCTGATTAGTAACGGCGGGGGATGGGTAAACGATGAGCGGATTGTCCCGTGTTGTGGTCTGACCCCCCGACCCCGACGGCAACACGGGGCATCCCTGATTCGACCGCCGGTACCGCAGCTACGGGCGTACGGAATAGGCCGCCGCTGGAGTGAGGGGATCCAGCGGCGGTCTTTTCGTTATCCACCACTCGTTATCCGCCACCCATGCAAAATCCCCCGCTTCGACCTGGAACATGGCAGGACGTGGAAGCGGGGGATTTTGCGTGTTGTTGTCGGTGTTGTTGTCGGAGGCTTAGAAAGCGGCCTCGTCCAGCTCCATGATGTCGTTGTCCAGCGTCTCGATCACCTCGCGGGTGCTGGCGAGTAGCGGCAGGAAGTTCTTCGCGAAGAACGACGCCACCGCGATCTTGCCCTCGTAGAACGACCGCTCGGCACCGCTGGCGCCCGCGTCGAGCGCCGCCACGGCGACCGCCGCCTGGCGCTGCAACAGCCAGCCGATCACCAGGTCACCGACGCTCATCAGGAAGCGCACCGAGCCCAGTCCGACCTTGTAGAGGCTGGTGACGTCTTCCTGCGCGGCCATCAGGTAGCCGGTCAGGGTGGCCGCCATGCTCTGTACGTCGGCGAGCGCCTTGGCCAGGTGCTCGCGCTCGGTCTTCAGCCGCCCGTTGCCGGACTCACTGTCGACGAACTTCTGGATCTGCTCGGAGACGTGGGCCAGGGCCACACCCTTGTCGCGGACGATCTTGCGGAAGAAGAAGTCCTGCGCCTGAATGGCGGTGGTGCCTTCGTACAGCGAGTCGATCTTGGCGTCCCGGATGTACTGCTCGATCGGGTAGTCCTGCAGGAAGCCGGAGCCGCCGTAGGTTTGCAGGCTCTCGGTCAGCTTGGCGTAGGCCTGCTCCGAACCGACACCCTTGACGACGGGCAGCATCAGGTCGTTGACCCTGACAGCCAGCTCGGCGTCCACACCGTGGATCGCCTGGGCGACCGCCGCGTCCTGGTAGGTGGAGGTGAACAGGTACAGCGCGCGCAACCCCTCGGCGTAGGCCTTCTGGGTCATCAGCGACCGGCGCACGTCGGGGTGGTGGGTGATGGTCACCCGGGGTGCGGTCTTGTCGGTCATCTGGGTCATGTCGGCGCCTTGCACCCGCTCCTTGGCGTACGCCAGCGCGTTCAGGTAACCGGTCGACAGCGTCGCGATCGCCTTGGTGCCAACCATCATGCGGGCCTGCTCGATGACCTCAAACATCTGCGCGATACCGTTGTGCACCTCGCCGACCAGCCAACCCTTGGCCGGTACACCGTGCTGACCAAACGACAGCTCGCAGGTCGCGGAGACCTTGAGGCCCATCTTGTGCTCGACGTTCGTGACGAAGGCGCCGTTGCGCTCGCCCAGTTCGCCGGTCTCGAAGTCGAACAGGAACTTCGGCACGAAGAACAGGGACAGCCCCTTGGTACCCGGGCCGGCACCCTCCGGGCGGGCCAGCACCAGGTGGAAGATGTTCTCGAACAGGTCACCCGAGTCGGCCGAGGTGATGAACCTCTTGACGCCCTCGATGTGCCAGGAACCGTCCTCCTGCTGCACTGCCTTGGTGCGGCCGGCACCGACGTCCGAGCCGGCGTCCGGCTCGGTCAGCACCATGGTGGAGCCCCAGCCGCGCTCGGCGGCCAGTACGGCCCACTTCTTCTGCTCCTCGGTGCCGAGGTGGTACAGGATGTTGGCGAATCCGGCGCCGCCGGCATACATCCAGACGGCCGGGTTGGCGCCCAGGATGTGCTCGTGCAGCGCCCACAACAGCGCCTTGGGAGCGGGCACACCACCGAGGGCCTCGTCGAGACCGACCCGGTCCCAACCGCCCTCCTGGACGGCGTGCACGGACTTCTTGAACTCCTCCGGCAACGTCACCGAGTGCGTCTCGGGGTCGAACACCGGGGGATTGCGATCACCCTCGACGAACGACTCCGCGATCGGCCCCTCGGCCAGCCGGCTGATCTCGTTCAACATTTCAGTGGCGGTCTCGACATCGAGGTCGCTGTACTCGCCTTGGCCTAGCGCCTTGTCAACGCCCAGCACCTCGAACAGGTTGAATACCTGGTCGCGGACGTTGCTCTTGTAGTGGCTCACAATTCTCCTCCTCGTTGAGAACGCCACGTGTGGTTGGGTACTTGGGCTAAGTTACCCACCAGTAACACCGCTAAAATATCCCGCAGCGTTAGATCCGCGCAAGGGACTGTGACCCAAATTTCATTGCCTAATTAACCAACCGGTTGGCAAGTGCCTGGTCACGACTTCGACGGCTCGTCTACCTGCGGCGATAATGGATGCGTGACGGGCGACGGAAGCGCGGCCGCGGTGCCGGTGGTGGATTTACGGGCCGATGCCCAGCAGCTGCGGGCACGGCTGCGCGAGGCCGCGCACGAGGTGGGCTTCTTCTACCTGATCGGCCACGGCGTCCGCGAGACGCTGACCGAGCGGCTGCTCGAGGCGGCCCGGAGATTGTTCGCACTGCCCGATACCGATAAGGACGCCATGGCTATGGTGGGCAGCCCGCATTTCCGCGGCTACACCCGATTGGGGGGCGAACGGACGCTCGGCCAGGTGGATTGGCGCGAGCAGATTGATATTGGCCCCGAACGTCCCGCCATCGGCGGGCCCGGCAAGCCCGACTACCTCTGGCTGCAGGGGCCCAACCAATGGCCGGCGGCGTTGCCGGAATTCCCGGCGCTCATCGCGGAGTGGGACGCCGCCCTTTCCCAGGTGGCGCGCGCGCTGCTGCGGCACTGGGCCGCCTCGCTGGGCAGTTCACCGGAGGTGTTCGACGAGGCTTTCGCCGGGACGCCGGCCACCCTGATCAAGGTCATCCGCTATCCCGCCCGCGCGGCCAGCCCGCAGGGGGTGGGGGCGCACCGCGACTCCGGGGTCCTCACCCTGCTGCTCGCCGAGCCAGGCAGCAGGGGCCTACAGGTGCGGCGGCGCCCGCCGCACGACGATTGGGTGGACGTGCCGCCAATGGCTGGCGCGTTCATCGTGAACATCGGCGAGCTCCTGGAAGTTGCGACCAGCGGCTACCTGCGCGCCACCGAACACCGGGTCCGGCTCGACGGGCAAACACGTGAACGCATCTCGGTGCCCTACTTCTTCAATCCCCGGCTCGACGCACAGCTGCCGGTGCTGTCGCTGCCGGGCGAACTGGCCGCGCGCGCCGATCAGTCCTGGAATCCGGCCCGCCAGCCGTCCGACCCGATTTTCGCCGTCTACGGGCGCAACGCCTGGAAAAGCAGGCTGCGCGCCCACCCCGACGTCGCCGAAGCCCACGGATACTCGGCAGGTAATGTCACACGAGCGAATTTGTCGTCGGCGACAAGGGGCGAGTGAAGTCCAGTGAACGCATCGAACAAGCTGACCGCTTCGACACTTCGTGAGGCCTTCGGCCACTTTCCGTCCGGCGTCGTCGCGATCGCCGCGGAAGTTTCCGGTGTCCGTGTGGGGTTGGCAGCCAGCACGTTCGTGCCCGTCTCGTTGGATCCGCCGTTGGTGTCGTTCTGCGTACAGAACACGTCGACCACCTGGCCCAAGCTCAAGGACCTGCCGATGCTGGGCATCAGCGTGCTGGGCGAGGAGCACGACGAGGCCGCGCGCACCCTGGCCGCCAAGACCGGTGACCGGTTCGCCGGGCTGGAGACGGTGTCCACCGGCTCCGGGGCGGTGTTCATCAAGGGCACCGGCCTGTGGCTGGAAAGCGCGATCGAGCAACTGATCCCCGCGGGGGATCACACCATCGTGGTGCTACGGGTCAACGAGGTGACTATTGACGCCGAGGTGGCGCCGATTGTTTTCCACCGCAGCGCATTCCGGCGGCTGACGCCGCACTGACACCGGCTGGCGGCTAGCGCCGGAACAGCTTGTTGCCCAGCCAGACGATCGGGTCGTACTTGCGGTCGGCCACCCGCTCTTTCATCGGGATCAGCGCGTTGTCGGTGATCTTGATGTGTTCGGGGCAGACTTCGGTGCAGCACTTAGTGATGTTGCAGAAGCCCAAACCGTGCTGTTCCTGCGCGTCATTGCGACGGTCCCGGGTATCTAGCGGGTGCATCTCGAGTTCGGCGATGCGCATCAAATAGCGCGGTCCGGCGAACGACTTCTTGTTCTCCTCGTGGTCGCGTACCACATGGCAAACGTTCTGGCACAGGAAGCACTCGATGCACTTGCGGAACTCCTGCGAGCGCTGCACGTCCACCTGGGCCATCCGGTACTCGCCCGGCTGCAGCTCCTTGGGGGGCGCGAAAGACGGGATCTCCCTGGCCTTCTCGTAGTTGAACGAAACATCGGTGACCAGATCGCGGATCACCGGGAAGGTCCGCAGCGGGGTGACGGTCACGGTCTCGTCCTCGGCAAACGACGACATCCGGGTCATGCACATCAGCCGTGGCTTGCCATTGATCTCGGCCGAGCAGGATCCGCATTTGCCCGCTTTGCAGTTCCACCGCACCGCGAGGTCCGGTGTCTGCGTCTGCTGCAGCCGATGGATGATGTCGAGCACCACTTCACCCTCGTTGACCTCGACGGTGAAGTTCTCCAGCGCGCCGCCGGTTTCGTCGCCGCGCCACACCCGCATCGTTGCGTCGTAGCTCATTAGCTCTCCATCCTCGTGGTCCGTCCTGGGTGATCGGCCAGTTCTTCGTCAGTGAAGTACTTTTCGAGCTCCGAGACCTCGAATAGCTCCATGAGGTCCGGCCGCATCGGCACCTGATCTTGGCGGGTGATGGTGATCTCGGGAATGACGTCGTCGCCGTTCACGGCGCGGCACACCAACAGGACCTTGCGCCACGCCGAGTCCATCCCGGGGTGGTCGTCGCGGGTGTGTCCGCCGCGGCTCTCGGTGCGCTCCAGCGCCGCCTTGGCGATGCATTCGCTCACCAGCAGCATGTTGCGCAGATCGATGGCCAGGTTCCAGCCGGGGTTGTACTGCCGGTTCCCCTCGACCTTGATGTTCTTGAACCGCTCGCGGAGTTTGACCAGCCGCTCCAGCGCCTCGGTGATCTCCTCCGCCTTGCGGATGATGCCGACGAGGTCGTTCATCGATTGCTGCAGTTCCAGCTGCAGCGTGTACGGGTTCTCGGGGGTGGAGCCGTCGGCGGGTCCGTCGAAGGGCGCCAGTGCGCGCTGCGCGGCCGCCTCGATGGCGGCCTCGCTGACCGACGGCCGGCTGGCCAGGGCGCGGGCGTAGTCGGCGGCGCCCAGTCCGGCACGCCGCCCGAAGACCAGCAGGTCCGACAGCGAGTTGCCGCCGAGCCGGTTGGAGCCGTGCATGCCGCCGGAGCACTCGCCCGCGGCGAACAGGCCGGCGACGGTGGCCGCGCCGGTGTCCGGGTCGACCTCGACACCGCCCATCACGTAGTGACAGGTGGGTCCGACCTCCATGGGCTCCTTGGTGATGTCGACACCGGCCAACTCCATGAACTGGTGGTACATCGACGGCAATCGCCGCTTGATCTCGTCGGGCGTCAACCGGGAGGCGATGTCCAGATACACGCCGCCGTGCGGGGTACCGCGACCCGATTTGACCTCCGAGTTGATCGCGCGGGCGACCTCATCGCGGGGCAGCAGGTCGGGGGTGCGCCGGGCCGAGTCGTTGTCCTTGAGCCACTGGTCGGCCTCTTGCTCGGACTCGGCGTACTGGCCCTTGAACACCGGTGGGATGTAGTCGAACATGAAGCGCTTGCTGTCGGAGTTCTTCAGCACTCCGCCGTCGCCGCGCACACCCTCGGTGACCAGGATCCCCTTTACACTCGGCGGCCACACCATGCCCGTCGGGTGGAACTGGATGAACTCCATGTTGATCAGTGTCGCGCCGGCGCGCAGCGCCAGGGCGTGGCCGTCGCCGGTGTACTCCCAAGAGTTGGAGGTCACCTTGAAGGACTTGCCGATGCCGCCGGTGGCCAGCACCACCGCGGGCGCCTCGAACACGACGAACCGGCCGCTTTCGCGCCAGTAGCCGAAGGCCCCGGCGATCCGCGCCTCGTCTCCGGAGCCGTCCTTGATCAGCTCGGTGATGGCGCATTCGGCGAAGACCTTGATGCGTGCCTCGTAGTCGCCGAGCTCGGCGAAGTCCTCCTGCTGCAGCGAGACGATTTTCTGCTGCATGGTACGGATCAACTCCAACCCGGTGCGGTCACCGACGTGGGCGAGCCGCGGATAGGTGTGTCCACCGAAGTTGCGCTGGCTGATCTTGCCGTCCTTGAGGCGATCGAACAGCGCGCCGTAGGTCTCCAATTCCCAGACGCGGTCCGGCGCCTCTTTGGCGTGCAGTTCGGCCATTCGCCAGTTGTTGAGGAACTTGCCACCTCGCATGGTGTCGCCGAAGTGGGTCTTCCAGTTGTCCTTGGGGTTGGTGTTGCCCATCGACGCGGCGCAGCCGCCCTCGGCCATCACCGTGTGGGCCTTACCGAACAGCGACTTGGTCACCACGGCGACCCGCAGGCCGCGTTCACGCGCTTCGATGACCGCGCGCAAACCCGCGCCGCCGGCACCGATCACTACGACGTCGTAGGAGTGCCGCTCGACCTCAGCCATAAATCCCTCGCTAGCTAAATTCAGATTTTCTTTGAAATGGCAATTCAGCCAACAAATCTCGGGTCATGAATGGCGCCGCTTGCCACCAGTGCGATGTAGAAATCGGTGATCATCAAGGTGCCCAGCGTGATCCACGCGAACAATTTGTGCCGGGTGTTGATGTTGCTGACCTGAGTCCAGATCCAATACCGCACCGGGTGCTTGGAGAAGTGCTTGAGTCGGCCGCCCGTCACGTGCCGGCACGAGTGGCAGGACAGCGTGTAGATCCACAGCATGATGACGTTGCCGAGCAGGATCAGGTTGCCCAGGCCGAACCCGAATCCGCCGGGTCCCTCGTCGGAGTGGAACGCGACGATCGCGTCGTAGGTGTTGATGATCGAGATAATGCCGGCGATGTAGAAGAAGTACCGGTGGGTGTTCTGGATGATCAGCGGGAACCGAGTCTCGCCGGTGTAGTGGACGCGCGGCTCGGCGACCGCGCAGGCGCTGGGCGACTGCCACACCGTGCGGTAGTAGGCACCACGGTAGTAGTAACAGGTCAGCCGGAAGAGCAGCAGAAACGGCAGCGACAGCGCCGCGTACGGCAGCCACCACACGTCGGGTAGAAACTGCGGCCAGATGTCGCCGGCCTCACCGCAGCCCTTACTGACGCACGGGGAGTAGAACGGCGTCAGGTAGTGGTACTTGGGAACGAAGAAGTAGTCCTGCTGAAACGCCCGCGCCGTCGCGTAGATGATGAACGCGGCGAAGCCGAGGTCGATCCGCAACGGCGACATCCACCAGCGATCGGTGCGCAGGGTGCGTTGCTGGATCCTGGCGCGCGTCGGTGAAAAAACTCCAGACGCAGGACGGTTCGCCGTGGGTGCGCTCATCAAGTGTTCCTCTTCGAACGGGCTGTTGAACGAAGCTGTTGGTCGAAGGGTACACAGAGAGGCCCCCCGAATTTTCGGGGGGCTTGGCTGTCAGGATCGGTTGTGGCCGCCGACGCCCTCGTCGTCGACATCGCGCCAAAAATCGCTGTCGTACTGGGTATCGGGAATGGTGATCTTTTCGCCGGAGTGCTGCACCGTGGCGCGGGCCAAGTCCAATTCGGAAACGTCGGCGTCGAGTAATTCGACATCGCTCATGATCCGATCGGCGTCGATGACGATGCGCCGCATGGCCGGGCTGTCGCCGTAGCGTGACCGCAGGGAGCTCACACACCGACGGAGGCCACCGATGAGATCGTGCAGTTCGGCGAGTTCGGTCGTGGTGGTCAAGGGATCTCTCCTAAGGCTGCGGGTGTCACAAATCACAATGTGTTTCTCGATACTATCCACTGCGCACGAATGGTGCCGGACAGACGACTCGCCGGAAAACATGGAGCAAACACCATGGCAGGGCAGACCACCATCGGGTCGCGCGCGGCCGCGTTCCTGGAATTGCATCGGCCCGGGCACCCCGTGGTCCTCCCGACCGTGTGGGATGCCTGGTCGGCGCGTCTGGCCGCCGAGGCCGGTTTTGCCGCCGTGACCGTCGGCAGCCACCCGCTGGCCGACTCGCTTGGCAAATGTGACAACGAAGGTATGTCGTTCGACGATGTACTCGCCGGGGTCGCGCACATCACCGCGGCGGTCGACGTGCCGGTGTCGGTGGACATCGAATCCGGCTACGGCGAAAACCCCCAACGCCTGATCGACGGTCTGCTCGGCGTCGGCGCCGTGGGCCTCAACATCGAAGACACCGTGCACTCCGAGAATCAACGACTGCGATCCGCCCGTGAGCACGCCGATTTCGTCGGGGCATTGCGGGCGGCGGCCGACGCCGCCGGAGTGCACGTGGTGATCAACGCGCGCACCGACCTGTTCCTGCGTAGGGACGGGGACGACGCGGATCGGGTCGAGCGGGCGATCGCGCGGTTGACCGAGGCCGCGGAGGCCGGCGCCGACGTACTGTACCCGGTGGGCCGCCATGACCCGGAGACCTTGCGGCGGTTGGCAACTGGGCTGCCATTGCCGATCAACGCGATCGCACTACCCGATCGCGACGACCCGGCGTCATTTGGACCGCTGGGCGTCGCTCGGATCAGCTTCGGTCCATTCCTGCAGGCCGCGTTGTCCGCCCGGGCCACCGAATTGCTGGCCCGCTGGGGCTGAGTCCTAAATCGGTTCCAGCATGCGATGCGGTCGGCGCAATGCCTGACTGACCTGATCGTCGCGACCCGGATTGCGGGGGCGCCGCGGCGGATGCGTGATCAGATCGGCGACGTCGGGCGTCTCGCCACATCGACCGCAGCGGCCGTCCTGGTCGATGACGCCGTCGCATTCGGCATGCACATACGTTCGCCGCCTGGGCTTTTCCACGTAGTTCTCGTTGCCCCAGTTGATCATTGACCAGAGCACCGGCCACAGCCGATGGCCCTTGGCCGTCAGGGCGTAGTTGGTGTCGTTCTTGGCCAGCACTCCTTGACCGACCAGTAGTGCCAATCGATCGGACAGCACGGCCTTCGGGATGTCGAGGTGATTGCGGAAGTCGCTGAAGCGCCGGACCCCGAAGAAGGCATCGCGCATGATCAACAAGGTCCAGCGCTCGCCGATGATCTCCAAAGACCGGGCAATGGGGCAGTTTTCGCTCGGATATTCACGGGGCAGCGCCACGGTATCATGCTACCCCCTTGTTGGTTCATTCAATGAACTCTATACTCGGCAGCATCGAGTTCATTCACCGAACTATCGCGCCGGGCGCGACGAGGGCGATCCGAGGAGTGCCATGACAAGTAGCGTGAATACAGCCAAGTACGACGTGGTGTCACACAGCCTGAACCGCATCGACGTCGCTACCGGTGTCGAGTTCGACGAGTTCATCGCTGCCTTCGAAGCGGCCGCGCCGGTCGTCGACCGAGGCGTGCTGGACGAAATCGCCAGCCGGGGCGGCAGCTGGGACGACGTGCTCGCGGCGGCGGCGGCCAACGCGCCACACGACCTGATGGTTTACGCGAAGATCGACGTATTGCCGCTCTTTTCCATCGCCGGCCACACCACTAAAGCCGTGGAGTACTTGCTGGGCAACCACACCATCGCCGAGACAATGTTTCGCTACGACCCGAAAGCTATGCTGTACGCGCCATTACGGTTGCTGATCCACGCCGACGCCGACGGCAACGCGGTGTTCTCGATGGATCAGCCCAGCGCCGCGTTCGGCAGCCTGGGCATCACCGAAGTCACCGCGGTCGGCTACAGCTTGGATCGTAAGGTGGCAAACCTGTTGCGGGTGATCGGAATTGACGCCGACGGGGCGTTCCGCTGACGCATTGGGCGCAGCCGGCGGAGCTGGTGGGCTCCGCCGGCTGATTCGTTGTTCGCCCGGCGCTACTTAGTGATCGCGATGCGCTGCGCCTGCGCTCCGGCGTAGGCACCGGCAACGCGCACTGTTAACACACCGGCGTCGTAAGAGGCCGTGATGGCTTCGCTGGTGACGTGCGCGGGCAACTGGAACGAGCGGCGGAACGAGCCGTAGCGGATTTCCCGCACGGTGCGCCCGGCTTGGTCGTCGGAGTGCTCGTCGCGGTGCTCACCGTGGATGACCAGGCGGCCCCGGTCAAGCTCGACGTGGACGTCCTTCTCGACGTCGACGCCGGGCAGCTCCACGCGTACCACCGCGTCGTCGCCGTCCTTGACGACCTCCGCCGCGGGGCTAAAACCGTTGGTCGTGGGCTGGAACCAGTCGGCTGCCGCGGCCGGCCCGAAAAAATCACGTAGCCACCGGTCGGTGTCCCAGGCCGGACGTGACCACAATGCGAGATTGCTCATGTTCGTCTCCTCTTTGCTTCCTTGTGTTTGGTTGTGAATGTGCTGTGCCCGGCTCCATGCCGGCCGGCTATACGGTCAAACTTGAGCGAGCCTCGCTAAAGTTCCACTCGACCGTTCGCCGCCAGAGAACACAAATCACACAGCAAGTTGTGAGGTGTGAGAGGCCCGTCATACGGGCGACACATTGCGCGATTCCTAGTTAATTTCTTGCCTCTAATCTCGTGGCATGACCCCAACACCCCAGACGCGGGAGCAGTGTGCTGCACGTCACTTGGTGGTGGTCGGGCATGGCATGGTCGGCCACCGATTGGTCGAGGCCCTACGTGCCCGTGACGCCGAGGGTGCTTGGCGTATCACCGTTTTGGCCGAGGAAGCCGATGCCGCCTACGACCGCGTCGGACTGACCTCCTACACCGAAACCTGGGACCGCACGCTGTTGGCCTTGCCCGGCAACGACTACGTCGGCGACGAGCGGGTGCAGCTGCTGCTGAACTCGCGCGTCAGCGAAATCGACCGTGCGACAAAGTCGGTGGTGACTGCCGACGGCCAGCGCTACGACTACGACACGCTGGTCCTGGCGACCGGCTCGTACGCCTTTGTCCCGCCGGTGCCCGGTCACGACCTGCCCACATGCCACGTGTACCGAACCCTGGACGACCTCGACAAGATCCGCGCCGCCGCCGAGGCAGCGCGGGCGGCCGGTCACAATTCGGCGGGAGTGGTGATCGGGGGTGGCCTGCTCGGCCTGGAAGCCGCCAACGCGTTGCGGCAGTTCGGATTGCAGACCCACGTCATCGAGATGATGCCCCGACTGATGGCCCAGCAAATCGACGAGGCCGGGGGAGCGCTGCTGGCCAGGATGGTCGCGGAGCTGGGCATCTCGGTGCATGTCGGCACCGGTACCGAATCGATCGAAATCGTCGAAGGCCCCGACGGTTCGGCGTCGACCCGGGTGCGGCTGACCGACGGCGAGGAAATCGACGCCGGCGCGGTGATCTTCGCCGCCGGGATCCGACCACGCGACGAGCTGGCCGCGGCGGCAGGGCTGACCCTCGGTGAGCGCGGCGGCGTTCTCACCGATCTGTCGTGCCGGACAAGCGATCCCGATATCTATGCCATCGGTGAGGTAGCCGCGATCGACGGACGCTGCTACGGCCTGGTCGGACCGGGCTACACCTCGGCCGAGGTGGTGGTGGACCGGCTACTCGGGGGCACCGCGGAGTTCCCCGAGGCGGATCTGTCCACCAAGCTCAAACTGCTCGGCGTGGACGTCGCAAGCTTCGGCGACGCGATGGGCACCACCGAGAACTGCCTCGAGGTCGCGGTCAACGACGCCGTCAATCGGACCTACGCCAAGCTGGTGCTCTCCGACGACGCCAAGACGTTGCTCGGCGGCGTGCTGGTCGGCGACGCGTCCAACTATGGCGTCTTGCGGCCCATGGTCGGCAGCCAGCTGCCCGGCGACCCGCTCGCCCTGATCGCGCCAGAGCAATCCGGCAGCGGTGCCTCGGCTTTGGGCGTCGGGGCGCTCCCGGACTCCGCGCAGATCTGCTCGTGCAACAACGTGACCAAGGGCGATCTCAAATGTGCCATCGCCGACGGCTGTGGCGACGTTCCGTCGCTGAAGTCGTGCACGGCGGCGGGAACCTCGTGCGGATCCTGTGTGCCCCTGCTCAAGCAGCTGTTGGAAGCCGAGGGCGTCGAACAGTCCAAGGCGCTGTGTGAGCACTTCAGCCAGTCGCGCGCGGAACTCTTCGAGATCATCTCCGCCACCGAGATCCGGACGTTCAGCGGCCTGCTGGAGCGGTTCGGTCGCGGAAAGGGTTGCGACATTTGCAAACCCGTGGTCGCCTCGATCCTCGCCTCGACCGGCTCCGACCACATTCTCGACGGCGAGCAGGCCGCACTGCAGGATTCCAACGATCACTTCCTGGCCAACATCCAGAAGAACGGCAGCTACTCTGTGGTGCCGCGAGTGCCCGGCGGCGACATCAAGCCCGAGCACCTGATCCTGATTGGCCAGATCGCGCAGGACTTCGGGCTTTACACGAAGATCACCGGCGGTCAGCGCATCGACATGTTCGGGGCCCGCGTGGACCAGCTGCCGCAAATCTGGAAACGGCTGGTCGACGGCGGCATGGAGTCCGGCCACGCGTACGGCAAGGCGTTGCGCACGGTGAAAAGCTGCGTCGGCACCGATTGGTGCCGCTACGGGCAGCAGGACTCGGTGCAGCTGGCCATCGACCTGGAACTGCGCTACCGGGGCCTGCGCGCACCGCACAAATTGAAAATGGGCGTCTCGGGCTGCGCCCGGGAGTGCGCCGAGGCGCGTAGCAAGGACGTCGGTGTCATCGCGACCGAAAAGGGTTGGAACCTCTACGTCGGCGGCAACGGCGGCATGACGCCCAAGCACGCCCAGTTGCTGGCCAGCGATCTCGACACCGAGACGCTGGTGCGCTACATCGACCGGTTCCTCATGTACTACATCCGCACCGCGGATCGGCTACAGCGCACCGCGCCGTGGGTCGAATCCCTGGACGGCGGCCTCGATCATGTCCGCGAGGTCGTCTGTGCGGACTCCCTGGGTCTGGCCCAGGAATTCGAGGCCGCAATGGAGCGGCATGTGCAGAACTACGAGTGCGAGTGGAAGGGCGTGCTTGAGGATCCCGACAAGCTCTCGCGGTTTGTCTCTTTCGTCAACGCGCCGGACGCAATCGATTCGACCGTGACATTCACCGAGCACGCCGGCCGCAAAATTCCGGTGTCGATCGGGATGCCGCGGGTCCGTTCCTAGAGGCTGGAGGACAAGAGCGATCATGACACTTCTCAACGACGTTCAGGTGTGGACCACCGCGTGCTCCTACGACCACCTCATCCCGGGACGCGGAGTGGGCGTGCTGCTCGATGACGGCTCGCAGGCGGCGCTGTTCCGTTTGGACGACGGATCCCTGCATGCGATCGGAAACATCGACCCGTTCTCCGGTGCGGCCGTGCTTTCCCGCGGCATCGTCGGTGACCGCGCTGGGCGCGCCACCGTGCAATCGCCAATCCTCAAGCAGGCGTTCGCACTCGAGGACGGTTACTGCCTGGACGACCCGCGGGTGTCGGTGCCCGTGTACCAGGTGCGTCTCACCGACGAGCGACAGGTCCAGATCGGGCGTCTGGCCGGCTAGTCGATCTCGCCGACCAGGTACCGCTGCATCGTCGGCCCAATCGCGTCGACGAGCGCATCCACCGACATGGAGTGCAGCGGCTCGGAGCGCACGCCGTAGCGCATGATGCCGAGGCCGACCAACTGCGAAGCGCACAACGACGCACGCACCGCGGCCTTGTCCGCGCCTAGCATTTTCAGCATCGGACCGAAAATCGGCCCAATGAAGGCACTTTGCACGATCTCCGCGGTCTTCGCCATCCCGGTGGAAGCGATAGCGCTGGCCGCAAAGGGACCGCCGCCGGCGGCGTCCCACGTGGTGATCAGCATGTACAAGGTTCGGCGGCCGACCTGGTTGACCCCACCGGTGATGATGCGATCGATGAATTCCGGTGTGCCGAACGGCAACCGCAGCATCTTCGCTACCGGATCAAGGAGCCCACGCGATGGCTCTTCGCGACGGGGCATGTTGCCAGGATCACCCGTGAGCGATCAAAGATCAAGCTTTACCCGTGTCGGCGCGCCCAGCCGGTAGTGGCGCATCGGGTGCCGGGCCGCCACCGGCACCGCTCGGCGGAACCGGTTCGCGATGAGCCCAGACAGCCGGGGATGCGTCCCCAACGGCCGGCTGACCACGTCGGCACCGGAGTCCTCGAGCCGCTCCTGGAACAGGCCGTCGGCAAGCAGGTAAGAGGCGATCACGACGCGGCGTGCGCCCTCGGCCCGGGCCATCACCACGGCCTGGTGGATATCCGGCTCGCCGGTGGCCGCGAAGCCCAGCGTCACCCGCGATCCAGTCAGCGCGGAGAGCAGCGTGGCGGTGGTGTGCAGGTCGCTGTAGGCGATTGGATCCGATGTACCCGCGGCCCCGATGATCACCGAATCTCCTGGACGCCAACCGGATTGAACTAATTGATCTGCGACAATACGAGCGATCTCGCCGCCTGGCCCCAGCGCCGCGGTGACGACGACATCCGGATGTCCGCTGGCCACGACGTGATTGGGCACGTCGGTGCGCACGTGGTAACCGCGGGATAGGAACGCCGGGACCACGATGGCTCGCTGGCCGCCGGCGGCGGAAAGTACCTCACTGGGGGTGGGCCCCAGGACGTCGACGAAGGCGACGCGCACCGTTTTGCCCAGTAGACCGCTCACCCGCGCGGCCAGATCGCCGATCATCGCAACGCCACCCGGCCGACGGGTCCCGTGCGCGGCGAGGATCAGGCTCACGACACACCTGCCTGCTCATCGATTGCCAGCCGGTAGCCGCGCTTGACGACCGTCGCGACAATGTTCTTGTCGCCCAACGCTGTTCGCAGGCGCAATACCGCGGTGTCCACCGCGTGCGGATCGTTGCTGTTGCCCGGCAGCACCCGTAACAGGTCGCCGCGGGCAACGACGTCACCGGGGCGCTGGGCCAGCGCGCGCAGCACCGCCATCCCCGATCCGGACAGCGATTGCACCGACCCGTCGACGAGGACGCAGTTGCCGCGGATCTCGACCACGTGACCGGCGGCCCGCACGGTCGATGATCCCAACAGCGGAAGCTTCTGGGCGATGTGACGGGCCAAGGCACCCAACCGCATTCGTTCCGGCGCCGAGGTCGGAATTCCCTTGCGGTGCAGTGGCTGCGCCGTCACCGGGCCGACGCACATCGCGTGCACCTCGGTGCGTAGCGCCTCGATCACCTGGCCCTCGATGTTCAAGTCGCGGCTGCGTTCCAGGACCGCCGCCGCGGCGGGCGCCGAGGTAAAGCTGACCGCATCGAATTGCCGGCGGGCGATGCCGGCCACCAGTTGATCGAAGTTGCCGCCCATCGGGGTGGACTTCCACCGATACACCCGGATGGGCACCACGTCGGCACCCGCGGCGCGCAGCCCGCCGATGAATTCCGGGAATGGATCCCACGCATCGGCAGCGCCGTGCAGCTGGACCGCGATCCGCTTGCCGGACACGCCGGACTCGAGAAGGTACCGGAGCAGCTCTTGGGAGGATTCAGATTTGGGCGACCACTCCTCGTGCAGGCCGGCGGCACGCAGAGCGCCGGTCGCCTTCGGACCCCGCGCCAGCACGCGCGCCTTGGACAACGAGGTGATCAGTTGGTTGGCTAGTCCCCAGCCCTCAGCGGCGGCCACCCAGCCGCGGAAGCCGATGCCGGTGTGGGCCACCAAAATATCGGGAGGATTCTCGATGACGGCTTCGGTAGTGCTTTGTAACTCTTCATCTTCGGGCAACGCGATCATATTGATCGCGGCGGCGCTGGAGACTTCGGCGCCTTGCCGGCTCAACAACGCACACAGCTCTTCCGACCGGCGCGAAGACGTCACCGCTACCCGGTAACCGGTGAGCGGTGCCGAGTCGGGCCGGTCCATACGACCTGTGTAGGCTCGCGACGTTTCGGCGGTGTTACCCGGCGATTGCTGACGCATTGCTCGCGTTGCGGTGGTCATCACACTCGCGCCGGTTCGGCGTCGAGGACCGGGTTTTTCGTGCTCGGCGCCCCCGCTGGGCGGCGCACATACACCGCCCAGGTCAGCGTCGCGGCCACAATGTAGGAGGCCAGAAACAACCAGTAGGCCGACGTTTCGGTCCCGCTATGCAGGTAGGACTGGCGCAGCGCCAGGTTGATGGCGACGCCCCCGAGCGCCCCGACCGCCGAGCAGATCCCGATCAGCGATCCGGATTTCGCCCGCGACCAGCGTCGGCGTTCGGCCTCACTGACATCCAGGGAACGGCTGCGCGCCTCGAAGACAGAGGGAATCAATTTGAACACCGATCCATTGCCCATGCCGGACAAGACGAATAGCGCCAGGAAGCCGGCGACGGAGCCGACCAGGGCGATGGATGTGGTGCCGCCGTGGCGATCGTCGATCATGCTGAGGCCCACCAGCAGCCCGGCCGCCGCAATCATGCCGGAGAGGACGCCTAGGGTCACTCTGCTGCCACCGCGGCGGTCCGCCAGCCGGCCACCGTAAATCCGCGACAGCGAACCGAACAGCGGTCCGACGAAGGCGATTTCGGCCGCGTGCAGCGACGCGACGGCAGCGCTTTGGCCGTTGGCCTGAAAGTTCACCTGCAACACCTGGCCGAAGGCGAACGAGAACCCGATCCAGGAGCCGAAGGTGCAGATGTAGAGCAGCGAAATCAACCAGGTGTCGCGTTCGAACAAAATCGAGCGCATGTGGTTGAGCTCGATGCCGTGCTCGAGGTTATCCATGAACAGCGCCGCGGCGATACCGACGACGGCCAGCAAGACCAGGTAGCCGGCGCATACCCAGTAGGGGGCTTGGTGTCCCGCGGTGGCCAGGGCCAGCAAGCCGACCAATTGGATTCCCGCGACGCCAAGGTTTCCGATGCCGGCGTTCAAAGCCAGCGCGGTGCCCTTGAGTCGCTGCGGGTAGAAGGCGTTGACATTGGCCAGCGACGCGGCGTAGTTGCCGCCGCCGAGCCCGGTGAGGGCGGCGCATGCCAGATACGGCCACAACGGTAGCCCGGGGTTGGCCAACAACGCGATGGTGCCCACCGTCGGGATCAGTAACACGAACGCGGAGAACATGGTCCAGTTGCGGCCACCGAATCTTGCGATGCCCAGGGTGTAGAAGATTCGGGCGCAGCCGCCGACCAGGGTTGCGACGGCGCCCAACAGTAGCTTGTCGCTGGCGTCGAAGCCGTACACCGACACCGGCATGAACAGCGCCATCACTGACCACAGGGTCCAGATCGAGAAGGCGACATGATCACACGCGATGGTGCACAGCAGATTGCGGCGGGCGATCTTGTTGTTGCCGGCTTCCCAGGCGACGGAATCCTCGGGATTCCAGTCCGTGATCCGGTGCTTACGGCCCATGCGATCTGTACCTTTCGTGGACGGAGCGGTCGAATCGTCTGCGCGTCAAACAGCTCCACCCAGCACGGGAAGAGCTGCGGTGAGTCTGACTCTGAATGCCTCTGAATCCCGTTGTGGCCGCCCTGAATTGAAAGGCCTGCCGCATGTTCTTCCGATGCTCACATTCCGAGCCGAACTCCGTCAACTCATTTCCGCCTATTTCCCCTGTAAGTTGAATCCTAGTTAACTGGCAAAAACCTGAGCAGCATTTGCTGCCGGAAAGCCACAGCTCAGACCGGGTGCGACAGACGTTAGGGGCAGCCCAAGACGAAGTAGTGAGCGACTGCACACTGGGGCCGTGAAAATCAAAGTGAGGTGCAATACATTTCGCGTCAGAAGAGGCCTTCGTCGTTGAAGTCATCGAATGTCATCGAATTGATATCCCACGTTGTGCTATACGTGAGCCAACGCTGCGGCCTCGGTCGGTGTGACCACCTCGACCGGGCGGCGGATGTACACCGCCCACGTCAGGACCGCGGCCGCGACGTAGCACAACATGAAGGCCCAGAACGCCGACGTCGCGGCGCCGCTGTGCAGATACGACTGGCGCAGCGCCAGGTTGACGCCCACCCCGCCCAGGGCGCCGATCGCGCCGGCCACGCCGATCAGCGCGCCGGACATGGAACGTGACCACTGCCGACGCTGTGCCTCGCCGATCTGCAGCGAGTGGCTGCGCGCCTCGAAGATCGACGGGATCATCTTGTACACCGAGCCGTTGCCGATGCCGGACAAGATGAACAGTGCCACAAATCCGATTACGTATCCGACCATTGTCGCCGGTGGTGTCCTTCCGGACCCGTGGCCGCCGAAAGTGCTTGCGGCGATGAGTATTCCAGCGGCGAGGATCATCGAGCAGAAGACGGCAAGTGTGACCCGGCCACCGCCGATCCGGTCGGCCAGCCTACCGCCGTACACGCGCGACAGTGACCCCAACAGCGGGCCCAGAAAGGCGATCTGCGCGGCGTGCAGCGACGCCTGCGCCGTGTTCTCGCCGCCGGCGATGAAGTTCATCTGCAGCACTTGACCGAACGCGAACGAGAAGCCGATGAATGAGCCGAAGGTACCGATGTAAAGCAGCGCGATCACCCAACTGTGCCGCTCGCGCAGCACCGCCCGCATGGTGTCCATCTCGATCCGGTATTGCGGCAGGTTGTCCATGTACAGTGCCGCGCCAACGCCCGCAATCGCCAGCAGCACAAGATAAATCGCGCACACCCAGTATGGCTGGCGGGCGCCCGCGGCCGCGATCACCAGCAGTCCGACCAATTGGATCAGCGGCACACCGAGGTTGCCGCCGCCGGCGTTGACTGCCAGCGCCCAGCCCTTCAGCCGCTGCGGGTAGAACGCGTTGATGTTCGTCATCGACGACGCAAAATTGCCGCCGCCCAAGCCGGCCAGCGCGGCGCAGATCAGATACGGCCACAGCGGCAGACCGGGATGGGCCAGCAGTCCGATGGTGCCGACGGTCGGGATCAGCAGCACCAGCGCCGAGAACACTGTCCAGTTGCGGCCGCCGAATTTCGCGGTGGCAAAGGTGTACGGGAAGCGCAGGCAGGCACCGACGAATGTTGCGATGGCGCCCAGCAAGAACTTGTCGCTGGCGGAGAAGCCGTACACCGACGCCGGCATGAACAAGACCATCACCGACCAGATCGACCAGATCGAGAAACCGATGTGTTCGGCGAACACCGACCAGATCAGGTTGCGGCGGGCAATCTTGTTGTTGCCGGCTTCCCAGGCCGCGGTGTCTTCGGGGTCCCAGTCCGAAAGGACATGCGAACGGCCCAGCGAGATTTTCATGGGACTCCAATCGTCATCGCTCTTGCGATCACGGTAGGAATCCTTTGTTGCCCGGGCGCTGCCCGCAGTGACCCGGGCGTGAATTTCCGCTCACCCGCCCCGCGGTAGCTATGTGAGGGCGCTCAACCGATGTGTCGCACACCACAAGAGCGTGACCGGCTGCGTCGGCGACTCACCGCGTACTCGACGGTGATGTGACGAATCACCGTGCAAATACGGGTATTTCGATCATACCCGGGCTACCAGACGTCGCCCGCACGCCAATCGCACATCAACTCCGCGGACGTGTCCAGACTCGCGGTGATCGGAAGGACGAACAGCGTTTGGTCGTCGTCCGGGGTGCGCACCCGACCGGTCGGGGTCAGCACCGAGGTGGGACCCTGCCACGGCAACCAGCCGCGCGCCGCGT
The DNA here is from genome assembly GCF_010727605.1 of Mycobacterium simiae. Classification (NCBI taxonomy): domain Bacteria; kingdom Bacillati; phylum Actinomycetota; class Actinomycetes; order Mycobacteriales; family Mycobacteriaceae; genus Mycobacterium; species Mycobacterium simiae. The sequence continues at coordinate 2,136,134 of NZ_AP022568.1, read as the reverse complement.
AGAGGTCGCGGGCCGGCACCGACGAACTCAAGGCGCCCAACTGATAGGCGCCGCGCATCACCTGCTCGACCCCGTCCAGCAGGGCGTGCGCCAGTCCCCGACCGCGGTGGTCCTCACGCACCGCGACCCCTTCGACGTAGCCGCAGCGCAGCGCGGTGCCCTGGTAGAACAGTCGACGTTGCACCACTGAGGCGTGTCCGATGATCGCGCCGTGATCCCAGATCAGGGCGTGCATCCCGCCGAGGGTGTGTTCCCAGTCCTGGTCGCTGAAATCGCCTGCGAACGCATCGGTGACCATCCGGTGGATGCGTTCCCGAGTGTCGTTGTCAAGATCGGCGGTATGGACCAGGCGGGCGGTGTGTACCTGGGTGTGCACACCCCATGTCTACCGTCTTATCGCCGCGCCCGCATCAGGAGAGTGCCGCGCCCGCGTGAGCATGGGCTCCGAACGGGCTGCGCGGCCGCGCCCAGTGCAGCCGCACGTGCTGGCCCGCGCGCACCTGGGCGACCTTGTCGACGTCCTCGTCGATTACCACGCCGATGACGGGGTAGCCGCCCGTGATCGGGTGATCTGGGCCCAGGATTACCGGTAATCCGTTGGGCGGCACCTGGATTGCACCTCGGGTGGTGCCTTCGCTGGGCAGCTGCCGATCCGGGGCACGGTATTGCAGAGGGCGGCCCACCAACCGCATCCCGACCCGGTCACTGCGGTCGGATGCCGTCCAGACAGTGTGCACCAGGACGTCGGGATCGACGAACCAGTCGTCGCGTGGTCCCGGCACGACCAGCAGCTCTACGGTCTCGCCGGTGATGGCCGCCACGGGCGCCTGATCGAGCTCGGGGTACTGGTCGGTGTGCGCGCCGACCGGTACCTGGTCACCGGGTGAGAGCGGCGCGGGGCCGATCGCTGCCATCACGTCGTAGCTTCGCGAGCCGAGCACCGGTTCTACGCAGAAACCGCCGCGCACCGCCAGATAGGTTCGCAAACCCGCGCTCGGAGTGCCCAGCGAAATCACGTCGCCGTCTCGGACGTGGTGAATGCTGTTGGTGCCGAACTTGATTCCGTTGACGGACGGGTCGGTATCGGCGCCAGTCACCGCGATGTCGAGGTCGCCGCCGCGTACCCGGGCGGCGAAACCGCCGAACGTCACTTCGATGGTGGCGCGGTCGTCGGGATTGGCGACCAGCCGGTTGGCCAGCTTGTGCGCGCGGCGGTCGGCGGCGCCGGACCGGCCGACGCCGAGGTGGGCCTGGCCCACCCGGCCCAGGTCCTGGACGACGGCGAGCGGTCCAGTGCGCAGGATTTCCAGAGTGGTCATGTTTCCTCCGCTACGCGGCCCGGAATTGAACCCACATGCCGCGCGTCAGCAATGCGGGATTGGGGCGCTGCAGATCCCACAGCACCACGTCGGTGTGGCCGATGAGACGCCAGCCGCCGGGGGATCGGCGGGGATATATCGCGCCGAACTCGCCGGCCAATGCCACCGATCCGGCGGGCACCGAGGTCCGCGGCTCCGAGCGACGCGGTACGTGCAGCCGCGGGTCACCATCGACCAGATAGGCGAAACCCGGTGCGAAGCCAGTGAATCCGACCCGCCACAACGTTGCCGTGTGGGCATTGATGACCTGTGCGGTCGTCAGCCCGGTAAGGGCGGCGACCTCGGCGAGATCCGGGCCGTCATAGACGACGTCGATGACGATGTCGGCGGAGCGTGCGCCGGCAGGCGGCGAGTCCGGGGCGACCCGGAGTTTGCGGAGCCGGTGGCGGACGACGCCCTGATGGCGCGGGCCGTCGAGTTTCACCAGCACCGTGCGGGCGGCGGGGACGATGTCGAGGACCCCGGGCAGCGCCGCCGCACGCAGTGTGTCCACCCATGCCAATACCTCAGCGGTGCTGTCACATTGGACCAGCAGCGCTTGGTCGCCGTAGTCGAGAACGACATGGCCGTCGAGTTCGGCCGGCGGCTCGGTGGGGAGATCCGTCACGCTCATTACTCGACGGTAACTTCGGTATCGGGGCAGGCGAAAGGGGTCCGGCCGGGATTTTCGAGCACTGCCAGAGGTGCCTTACCGAACGCTCAAAGAGCGGTCCCTAACCGAGGATTCTGCTGATCTGTGGCGGCAGTTGATCGGCGACGACCGGGTAGCTCAGCACCGAGGCGAACGCGATCGCACCGGCCTGATCCTTGGTGGTGAAGACGTGCCGGTTCTGCGCGGTCGCCTGCGATCCCGCTATCTCGGGGTCGGCGAGCAGCGCCTTCTGCTGGTCCGGATTCTCGGTCGTCCAGATGAGCACGTCGGCGGAGTCGAGCACCGCTTTGGTCTGATCACGCGGGATGACCGCGCGGTGACCGGTGACGAAGGGCTTGATGCTGTCGGCGATCACCAACCCCATCTGGTTCAGGAAGTCGGTCGGCCAGCCGGCCGCGGTTGCCACCACCGAGCCCTGAAACAGGCTGCCCTGCAACAACAATGCTTTCTTTGTTTGCCATTGCGGGTGGTTCTGGGCGACGGCGGCGAATTGCTTGTCGACGGCGGCGATGAGCGTTTTCATCTGCTCGGCCTGAAACACTGCGGTGCCGATCGCGATGGCCTGGTCTTTCCACGGCTCGAAGAACGCGTCCCCGCCGGACTGGGCGATCGTGGGAGCAATCTCGGACAGCTTCTGGTAGGTGTCGGCGTCCACTCCGGCGTTGATCGCCACGATCAGGTCAGGCTTGAGGCTTGCGATCTGGTCGACGGGAATTCCGTTGTCGAGGTTCAACATCACCGGTTGCGCCCCGGCGAGTTTGGGTTGGGCCCAGGGCCACACACCGAACGGTTGGTCGCCGAACCAGTTGGTCACCGCAATCGGCACGACGCCGACCGCGAGCAAGTCGTCTTGCTCGGTAAAGCCCGCGCTGACCACCCGCTTGGGCGGTGATTTGATGACGGTCTTGCCGAACAGATGGGTGATCGTCACGCCTTCGGCACTGGGGGAGTTCGACGTCTGGCGGGGCGACGAACACCCCGATAGGGGACCCGCCACCCCGGCTGCTGCGGCGGCAGCGGCCAGCTGCAGCAACCCCCGGCGATTCCATCCCTGTCGCATCGCGTGAGAGTATCGCGTCAGCGACGCTGACCTGCAGCGCCGTGCTGATCTACTGCTCAGTCCGACCGCTAACCCCGCTGAGGTTTCTGCCACGGGCTGTAGTCGGCGATCAGCTCCTCCTGTGCGGGGCGCTGGTCGATCGGCACGTGCTGCAGGTTGATCCGGATCCGGTACCAGATGGAGCTCGGCCCGCGCATCCCGTCGACCAGCACGTCGGCCGGCTGTAACCGCTCGGCCGCGGCGGGATGGCGGGCCCGCCAGGCGTCCAGCGCGGCCATCGCCTCGTCTTTGGTCTTGGTCCGGGCAATCTCGATCAGCGGTTTCGACGACTGACGCCGGCCGTCGGGGCGTTTCCCCGAGCGCCGCGGCGCCTTCTCCGGTGGGCCCAGCTCCTCGGCCAGCATCAGCAGGCGATCCAGCTCCCCGGCGGCGGCGTCCATTCCCGCCCACGGGTCGCCGACAGCGGCGAACCGGTCCGGCACGGTGGCGATTGTGAACGCCTCCGGCCTGCAGTCGGCGACTTCGTCCCAATACAGTGGCGTCGAGACCCGGGCGTCGGGAGTGGCCCGCACCGAGTAGGCCGATGCGACCGTGCGGTCCTTGGCGTTCTGATTGAAGTCGACGAACACGCCCTCGCGTTCCTCTTTCCACCAGCGGCTGGTTGCTGCGTCGGGCGCACGCCGCTCGACCTCGCGCGCCACGGTCTGGGCGGCCAGCCGGACCTGACGGAACTCCCAGCGCGGGACGATCCGGGCGTAGATGTGGAAGCCCCGGGAGCCGGACGTCTTCGGCCAGGCCACCAGGCCGTAGTCCTCGAGCACCTCGCGGGCCACCTGGGCGACCTCGACGATTCGTTGCCATTCGACGCCGGGCATCGGGTCCAAATCCACCCGCAGTTCGTCGGGGTGTTCGAGGTCGTCGGCGAGCACCGGATGCGGATTGAGGTCAATGCATCCCAAGTTGATCGCCCAGGCGAGCCCGGCGGCATCGTGGATGACGGCCTCCGCGGCCGAGGTGCCGCGGGCGTAGTGGAGTTCGGCAACGTCGACCCAGTCCGGACGGTTTGCCGGCGCCCGCTTCTGGAACACCGCCTCGGCGGTGATGCCCTTGACGAAGCGCTTCAAGATCATGGGCCGGCCCGCTACTCCGCGCAACGCCCCTTCGGCGACGGCGAGGTAGTAGTGCACCAGGTCCAGCTTGGTGTACGGCCTGGTCTCGCCACGAGCTGCGAACACCACCCGGTCCGGGTGAGTGATCGTGACATCGTGCCCGGCAACCTCCAATGCCACCGGACCGGTCATGGGATCCATCGTAATTCTGGGAAATTTTCTGGCCTCGATGCGACCCGCGTCACATAGGGTGAGGTTATGCCTAACCTTCCTGGCCTTCCCGGGCAAGCCGTTGCCAAGCTTCAGCAGTATGTGGAACGCGGCTCGGCCGAGTTGCATTACGTGCGCAAGATTTTCGAAGCAGGAGCGTTCCGGCTGGAGCCGCCGCAGAACTACGCTGCGTTGGCCTCCGACATCGTTAAATGGGGCGAGTTCGGCATGCTGCCGGCGCTCAACGCACGCCGCCACCCGAACCGCGCGGCATGCATCGACGAAGAGGGGGAGTTCAGCTACCGCGAGCTAGACGAGGCGGCCCACGCGGTGGCGAACGGCTTACTCGAAATGGGCGTCAAGGGCGGCGACGGTGTGGCGATCCTAGCGCGCAACCACCGCTGGTTCTTGATCGCCAACTATGGTGCCGCCCGCGTCGGCGCCCGCATCATCCTGCTCAACAGCGAATTCTCCGGACCGCAGATCAAAGAGGTGTCCGAGCGCGAGGGCGCCAAGGTGGTCATCTACGACGACGAGTACACCAAGGCGGTCAGCAAAGCCGAGCCGGAGCTGGGCAAGTTGCGGGCACTGGGCGTGAACCCGGACAGCGACGAGCCGTCGGGCAGCACCGACGAGACGCTCGCCGACCTGATCAGTCGCAGCAGCAAGGAGCCCGCTCCCAAGGCCAGTAAGCATGCGTCGATCATCATCTTGACCAGCGGCACCACCGGCACCCCGAAGGGCGCCAACCGCAGTACCCCGCCCACCTTGGCGCCCGTCGGCGGCATCCTGTCGCACGTTCCGTTTAAGGCGAACGAGATCACCTCACTGCCGGCGCCGATGTTTCACGCGCTGGGTTATCTGCACGCCACCATCGCGATGTTCTTGGGCTCGACGCTGGTGCTGCGGCGCAAGTTCAAGCCGCCCCTGGTGCTCGAGGACATCGAGAAGCACAAGGTCACCGCGATGGTCGTGGTGCCGGTGATGCTGTCTCGCATCCTGGACGCCATCGAGAAGATGGACAACAAGCCTGATCTGTCCAGCCTGAAGATCGTGTTCGTGTCCGGGTCTCAGCTGGGCGCCGAGCTGGCCACCCGCGCGCTCAAGGACATCGGCCCCGTCATCTACAACATGTACGGCTCGACGGAGATCGCCTTCGCCACCATTGCGCGGCCGGAGGACCTGCAGAAAAACGCGGCGACGGTCGGACCGGTCGTCAAGGGCGTGAAGGTCAAGATCCTCGACGACAACGGCAACGAATTGCCGCAGGGCGACGTGGGACGCATCTTCGTCGGCAATGCCTTCCCATTCGAGGGCTACACCGGCGGTGGCCACAAGCAGATCATCAACGGCCTGATGTCGTCGGGCGACGTCGGATATTTCGACGAGCAGGGTCTGCTCTACGTCAGTGGCCGGGATGACGAGATGATCGTCTCCGGCGGCGAGAACGTCTTCCCCGCTGAAGTCGAAGACCTGATTAGCGGCCACCCCGACGTCGTGGAGGCGACCGCGATCGGTGTGGAGGACAAGGAGTGGGGCCACCGGCTGCGCGCGTTCGTGGTCAAGAAGAGTGACGCCGACCTGGACGAGGACACCATCAAGCACTATGTGCGTGACCACTTGGCCCGGTACAAGGTGCCGCGGGAAGTGGTCTTCCTCGACGAGCTGCCGCGTAACCCGACCGGCAAGATCCTCAAGCGCGAACTGCGCGAGATGCAGATCGACTAGCGGGCGCTAACGCCGTTCTTGAATGGCCCGGATGATCTGATCCGAGAGCTTGGGATCGGCCAGGAGCTGGTCGATCAGCGCGGTGAGCACCTCCTGCCCCGTGACGCGGGCCACGCCGAGCCGGTCGGCGGCCTCGCGTTGCCAGATGTCGAGGGCGCGGTGGGTGCTGGCGGGCAGGTCCACGGTGCGCCGCGTGCGCTGGATCCGCGGTCCCGACGGATCGGCCTTCGCCCGTGAGCGGGCGTCTGCCGCGTCGTCGACGAGTCGTTGGGGGCGGAGCTGACGGAAACCGGTGATGCGTTCGGTCGGTGCCGCGTCTCCCGGGGGCGTCGAGGCGGATACCCGCGGGCGGAACGCTCCGGCGCTGGGCCCGATGTGGCCGGGGTTGAAGCTCACTGGGCGACCGTCCTCCCGTGGGGGCGCCAATCAGTAGATCAGTGCTTTCGTGGCGCGTTGTCTACTGATTGTCTCACTGCGGCCAGCGTAAGTCGCGTCGCTGCAGAAGGAGGTGTTACCACGCCCGGCGGCTCCGTCCCGGCGATCTGACCGGGCAATCTCAGAGATTAGCTGCGTAAATCTTGGCTCCCGGATACGGGACGGCTGACGCGGCCGCAATTCTGGACCTTGACATTCACCGCTATTCCGTTACGGTGACGATGAGCGAGCGACGATAAGTTCTAGATATCAATGTGGGGCGATTTACTGACATGTCCGGTTACTGAGCTCAGTACTTCAGTAAAGGCCAATTTACCTGCATGTATCCCCGCTTCGTCGGATACTGATCTCAGTAGTTGTGGTAATCATGAATTGTGCGAATTAGTAATTGAGGAAATTTATGGCGACGATACTGAGTTACGAAAATACGTAATGCAGTAAATGTCGAGATTGCCAAGAAATTCACAGCAGGAAATATTGCTATTCCCATTGTTTGCCTAGCAATTTATGCGTAGCGTTCGAGATGTCGGGGAACTGAGGTCTCGGAAGGAGCTCACCACAATGTTGTCACTGCGATCGATGTTGTCACTGCGATCGATGCGCGGCGCGGCCGCTGGGGCGGTCGGCGCCGGTGCGATAGCCGGAGCGATGCTGTTCGGCGGTGTCCCCGTGGCGCAGGCCGCGCCAGCCCCCGCTCCCGCCACAACTTTTGAAGCTGTCGGGCCGCACGGGGGCCTACCGCTGGGCCCCGGTCCCGGCTTGCTTCCGGAACGGCCCGGCGGTCACGGCTGGGGCGGCCATGGTTGGGGTCACGGCGGCTGGGGTCGCGGCGGTGGCTGGGGCCATGGTTGGGGTCACGGCGGCTGGGGCCACGGGTGGGGCCACGGCTGGGGTCATGGTTGGGGCCACGTGTGGCGCCCATGGTGGTGAGCCGCCTCGAGCGTGCGGTCGGTTGGCCTCGTCCTGCCAGAGTTATAGGTCGGCCGATCCGCATTTAGGGGGGGAACCCACGCCGGTCTGACGTGCCGAATACGGCCGCAGACCGGCGTGGCCCCCAATTAAGTCGTCCATGCCGACCCGAGACCGGCCTCGGGTCGGCATGGATCTGTTTACGGGTCGCGGGGCAGGCCCAGGAGTCGCTCGGCAATGATGTTCAGTTGCACTTCCGATGTCCCGCCATAGATGGTGGTGGCCCGGCTGGCCAGCAGGTACTGGCCCCACTTGCCGGGTAGTTCGTCGGGATCGCCGATCGCGGCGTCGGTGCCGAACGAGGAGACCGCGAACTCCGCATAGCCCTGGCCGGTGCGCATGGACAACAGCTTGGAGATCGCCGCGGACGGCATGGCGTCAGCGCCGGCCAGCGTGAGCAGCGTCGACCGCAGATTGAGCACCTTCGCCGCGTGGCCCTCGGCGATCAGCTGCCCCGCCCGATTCTGCGCCACCGGATCGAAATGACCGTCGCGAACGAATTCGACGAACTGGGGGAGGGTCGCAAGAAAATTCGCGTCGCTGCTGCCGATCGAGACCCGTTCGGCGGTCAACGTGTTGCGGCTGACCTCCCAGCCCCGGTTCACCTCGCCGAGCACACAGTCGTCCGGTACGAATACGTCGTCGATGTAGACGGTGTTGAACATCGCGTTGCCGGTGAGCTCACGCAGCGGCTTGACTGTGACCCCCGCACTCTTCATGTCCAGCAGGAAGTAGGTGATGCCGTTGTGCTTCGGGGCGTTCGGGTCGGTGCGGGCCAGCAGCGCACCCCACTGCGAGTACTGCGCGGCGGTGGTCCAGATCTTTTGGCCGGTGATGCGCCAGCCGCCGTCGGCGCGAGTTGCCTTCGTGCTGAGTCCGGCCAGGTCCGATCCGGCGCCCGGCTCGGAAAACAGCTGGCACCAAATCATTTCGCCGCGGAAGGTTGACGGCAGGAACCGCTGCTTTTGCTCCTCGGTGCCGAACGCAACGATCGACGGAATGATCCATGCGGCGATGCCGACCTGGGGCCGCTTGACTCGGCCGCTGGCGAATTCCTGCGCGATGATGATCTGCTCGACGGGGCTGGACGCCCGGCCCCACGGCTTGGGTAGATACGGCAGCACCCAGCCGCCCTCGGCGAGCGCCACCGTCCGTGCTTCGCGCTCCATGGCCTTGAGCGCGGCGACTTCCTGGCGGATGTCGTCGCGCAGCTGCTCGGTCTGCGGGTCTAGGTCGATGTCTACCTGCCGCATCCCGGTGGTCGTCGCCGTGTTGACCACCTTCTGGGGGTAGTCCGAGCGGCGGCCGAAGCAGGCGCTCAGCATCAGCGCGCGGCGGTAGTAGACGTTGGTGTCGTGTTCCCAGGTGAAGCCGATGCCGCCGTGGACCTGAATGCAGTCCTGGGTGCACCGCTGCGCGGCCGCCGGCGCCAGCGTCGCGGCTACCGCCGCGGCGAACTCCACCCCGGATGCGACCACGTCCCAGTCGTTTTGGCTGGCCTCGTCGAGCGACCGCGCCGCGTCCCACACCGCCGCGGTGGCCCGCTCGGTGTCGGCGATCATCTCGGCGCACTTGTGCTTGATGGCTTGGAACTGGCCGATCGGCCGGCCAAACTGCTCGCGGATCTTGGCGTACTCGGCGGCGGTATCGGTCGCCCAGCGCGCCACCCCGATCGCCTCGGCCGAGAGCAGCGTGGACATCAGCGCGTATGCGGTGGTCATGGTCAGGCTGCTCAGCAGCACGTCGTCGCCCACTTCGAGCGCCTCGGCGCGCACGTGCGCGATCGGGCGCAGCGGGTCGAGACTTTGCACCGGCTCAATCTCAACCTGATCGGCGTCCAGCACCACCCATTCGTCACCGCTGTCGATCGCGACGGGGAGCACCAGCACCGATGCCTGCGCCGCGGCCGGCACGGCACGTACCTCGCCGCGGATGACCAGCACGTCACCTTTGCGGGTGGCGGTCAGGCCGGAATCCAACGCATAGGCGCCAATGGCCGCGCCGGACGCCAGCTCGGCCAGCACCTTGGCGTTCGGGTCGTGCGCGGCGATCAGCGCGCTAGCGATCGCCGACGGGACGAACGGACCTGGGACGGCGCCGTAGCCGAACTCGGCCAGCACGATGGCCAGTTCGAGCAGGCCGAAACCCTGGCCGCCCACCGACTCGGGCAGGTGAACGCCCGGCAAGCCTTGTTCGGCGGCCGCCTGCCAGTACGGCGGCGGATTCTCGATCGGGGTCTCCATTGCCGCGTGCAGCACCTCTGACGGCGCAACGCGCGCCACTAGAGATCGCACCGAGTCGGCCAGCTCTTGATGCTCAGGATTTATCGCGATCGGCATTGGTCGCCTTCCCATGCGGACGGGGCTCGTTTCGGCCAAGCACCCCCAATCTAATAACTGGTCGGTTGACTGACCACGGGGGTCACCAGGTGTGCCAAGGGCTCGCCGTCGCGCAGGCGGCGGCAGTTCTGGACCGCCTCGATCAAGTAGCGGCGCATCGTGTCGGCCGTGTACCAGGTGACGTGCGGGGTCAGCACCGCGTTGTCCAGCTCGAACAGCGGGTTGTCCGGCGCCACCGGCTCGTCCTCGAACACGTCGAGGCCTGCGGCGGCCAGCCGCCCGTCCCGCAACGCGGCGACGAGGGCCGTTTCGTTGATGATCGCCCCCCGGGAGGTGTTGACCAGTACCGCCCCGGGTTTCATCACCGCGATCGAATCCTCGTCGAGCAGGTGATGTGTCTTTTCCGTCAACGGCAGGTGCAGCGAGACGATGTCGCTGACGGCGAGCAATTCGCGCAGCGGCAGCCAGCCGGGCTGACCGTCGTCGCGGGTGCTGGTGTGCACCACGGTGGCCCCCATCGACGCGACGATCTCACCGACCCGTTTGGCGATGTTGCCGTAGCCGACCAGTCCGACGGTGCAGCCGCCGATGTCGCGAACGGTCTCGCCGAGTTCTGGATCGAGTGGCCAGCCGCGGCCTTGCCGGGTGGCTCGGTCCAGGGCCGGCAATCGGCGCAATGCCGCGAGCATCAGCAGCACCGTGCCCTCGGCCACCGAGGGCGCGTTGGCGCCGGGCATGTTGGCGACCGCGATGCCGAGCTCGATTGCGGCGTCGACGTCGATGGTGTTTACCCCGGCGCCGAGTTTGTGGACTAGCCGCAGTCGGTCACCGCGTCGTAAATCGCCGTCTGACAACGGTCGTAGTACATGCCAGATGACCTCCGCCTCGGGCAGCTCGCGGTAGAAGGTGGCGTCATCGTCGGCGGCACACCACCGGATGTCGAGCCAATCTGCTTCGCCTGCAAGAAATTCGAGAACTTTGTTGCCGGGTACGAAATGCGCGAGAACTCTCAACGCCACCGCTTGCTGATCCACCTGGCGATGGTATCCGCTTGCTCGGTACGCGCGCCGGGGGTGGCGAAGTAGTGGTCGGTGTCGATCGACGTCTGTGATTTGTCGGTACCGGCGAGCGCGTCGTAGATGCGTTGGGCGTCAGACGGAAACACCCCGGTGTCCGCCTCGGCGTTGATGACCAGTGCGGGACATGTGATGCGATTCAGATGTGGTTCGGCCCGAGTTTGCGCCACCCGCAGGCTCCACATGCTCAGCCAGCTGCGCAGCGTGCAGGCCGCCGCGATGCCCTGCGCGGATCGGTTGGCCTTTGCGGGCACGCCCGCGTAGCAAAGGTTAGGCGTCCGCGTGCTGGGCTCGATGCTGGGATCGACCATGCGGGGATCTGCCCAGGTTCGCATCACGGAGAAGGGGCGATCCGAAAACCCGGCGGCGCGAACACGTTTGAGTTCCGTCTCGACCCAGTCGGTAATGGCGTGGTTACGCGCGAGCTGTGCCGAACGGTAGCGGGCGATGAACTCCGCCGGGTACGGCGGGCCGTTGACCTCGTTGAACAAATCGAGGGCCGGATCGCTGGCAACCGGATCGTTCTCGTCGATGACGGCCGCGTCCATCCAGGCGGTCAGCACCTCCGGCCGGCCCGGATGAGCGGCGGTGGCCACGTAGCCATCCGCGGGCGGCAACTCGGTCAGCCCGGCCGCCGGCCGCATGCCCGGCAGCGGAGTCACATTCGGGTCGACCGCCTGCGACTGGTAAGCGGACATCAATGATCCACCGCCTGAATTCCCCAGTAGCACGACGGTATCCACGCCCTGGACCTCCCGCAGCCAGCGCACCCCGACACCGATGTCGACCAGTGCGTGGTCGAGCAGAAAATTCGTCTCGAAGCCGCGAAATCTGGTGTTCCAGCCCAGGAATCCGACGCCGCGGATGGCCATGTAATCGGCGAGATAGTGCTCGGAGAAATCGATTTGGTAGTGCGTGGCGATCATGGCGACCTTCGGCTTGCGTCCCACCCCGCGGTGGTACAAGCCTTGGCACGGATGTCCACCCGCGCCGGCGCGCCCAGCGGTGGGCGACGGCAGGCCGACGAATTCGCGGATGACTCCTGCGTTGCCGCCGGCGCGCATCACGTCAGCGACCTTCCTTCGTATAGATCGCCCGGTAGTAGATGTTGGCGAGAGTCCGGATGCACGCCTGGTCGTCCAGATCGTCGGCATCGGGCCGGCTGAGTTGGACGTAGCAAAACTGGTTGAACATCGCCACGATCGCCTCGGCGATCAGTCGCGGATCGTCGCCCGCACAGTAACCCTTGCGTTGCGCCCGCCGGACCGTCTCGGCGATGAAAGAGGTTGGGATTTCGCATATTTCCGCCCAATACTGGGCGAAATCATTGTTGACCATGGCCAGCTGGGACACGCTGATCACTTCGGCGAGCCGGTTGCGGTAGGTGTGCCAGTGCGCGCTGGCCGCCTCGTGGGCGCGCTGCCGGTTGGACAGTCCGTGTCCGGTGACCGAACGCGCGCGCTCGTTGGCCTCGTCCCGAAAACGCAGCGCCCATTGGCGGACCATCGCCTCTTTGGAGTCGTAGTAGTTGTAGAAGGAGGCCGCCGAACGGCCCGCCTCCGCGGCGATGTCCGCGATGGTGGTGGCGAGAATCCCTTTGCGTGCGACCACGGTTCGCGCGGCGGCATCGATCGCCGCCTGGGTCCGCCGGCCCCGGTGGGTCGGGAACTCGGCCGGTCGACTGTTGGCATCCGCCGTGATCGACACCTGGACTGCCCCCTAGAGCGAAACTGAATCTGATGTTAGATTCAGTTTTGCATCTGGGCAGGCCCACATTCAACGGGGAGCCGCGACATGATCAAGCCGCACAACGTCAACACGACATTTGAACTCGGCGGGATCAACCATGTTGCGCTGGTGTGTTCCGACATGGCCCGCACCGTTGACTTCTACAGCAATGTTCTGGGCATGCCGCTGATCAAATCGCTCGACTTGCCTGGGGGCACGGGGCAGCACTTCTTTTTCGACGCCGGGAACGGCGACTGCGTCGCATTTTTCTGGTTCGCCGACGCGCCAGAGCGGGTGCCCGGTATCTCCTCACCCGCCGCCATTCCCGGGATCGGGGACATCACCAGCGCGGTGAGCACCATGAACCATCTCGCCTTCCACGTACCGGCCGAGAAGTTCGACGCCTACCGGCAGCGGCTGAAGGACAAGGGTGTGCGGGTCGGCCCGATCCTCAATCACGATGAGAGCGAGATGCAAGTGTCCGCGACGGTGCATCCCGGCGTGTACGTGCGCTCATTCTACTTTCACGACCCCGACGGCATCACGCTGGAATTCGCTTGTTGGGTCAAGGAATTCGACGCGACTGATACGTCGGCTGTGCCGAAGACGGCAGCCGAACGTCGGCCCCGGGAGCACGTCGTAGGCTGACCGCAGGACCGTTGCCGAGCCGGGGGTGCATATTGACCGACGGCATTTTGACCGATGAGCAGATCGCGGCGCTGACTCCGGCGCAGCGAAGAGACCTGATCACCCGGCTGGAGGCGCCGCTGCGCGACGTGATCGATCCGGTGCTGCTGGCGCGCATACGCCGGATCCGTCTGGGTCTGATGATCGGAGGCTCGATCGCGATGATTCCCTGGTTGATCTATCTCGCGATGACGCTGCCGGACAGTTACATTGCGCGCAACTGGGTGCTGACCTGGGTGGGATTCGATGTCCTACTGGTCGGATTCATGGTAGCCACAGCGATTTTGGGCTACTTGCGGCGCCGGATCCTCATGTTGGCGGCCTTCACGTCGGGCGTGCTGTTGATCTGCGACGCGTGGTTTGACCTGATGACGGCGGGACCCGACGACATCTGGCTGTCCTTGGTCACCGCGCTGGGCATCGAGGTGCCGTTGGCGGTCTTCATGATTCGCGGCGCGCAACGCATCATGCGCCTCACGATGATGCGACTGTGGCTCCTGGATCCCGGGACGCGGTTGTGGCAGGTGCCGCTGTTTCCCTGACGCCGTAAAGCCGCGGATGGGCCAGCTCGTCGAGTAGCACCGCCAGCTGATCGACGAGTTGGTCCGGGCCCAGCGAAATATCGCCGGCCAGCCAGGCGCTGATCATCTGACCGACGCCGCCGACCGCGAAGTGCGCGCCCGCCTTCATGCTGTTGTTTGCCGGTACCCGCAGCATGTCGCCGGCATGCTGGCCCAGCAGCATGGCGAACAGGGCGGTGGATTCGGCGCGTTTGCGCACGATCACCGGATCGGCGAGCTGGGTGCTGAACAGTAGCCGGCCGATCCGTGCGTCTCCGGCGATGGTGCGCACGACGTTCGCCATACCGGCGCGGGACTGTTCGGGTATCGGCACCGATGCCACCGCGGCCTGTGTTGTGGCGGCCAGCTCGGCGATCACGGAGTCGAACACGGCGCTAACGAATCCGTCTTTGTCGCTGAAGTTCTCGTAGAAGTAGCGGGGGGTCAGATTCGCCCGGGCGCACACGGCGCGCACTGTCACCGCCGCGGTGTCCTGGTCGCCACCGAGCAGGTCCAGGCCGGCGCTAAGCAGCCGGCTGCGGCGTTCGGACAGTCGAATGGCAGCTTCGACGCCTCGGTAACGACGTTCCGTTGAGGGTTCTGCCATGGTCCCATCTTGACACCGCCGCGATGCCCGGACAATATCAGGAAACAATCGTTATCACATTTTGCGCGAGTCCGAGCGTCGAAAGGTATTGCCATGGCGGTCCACGAGGCGGTGCCCCGGCTCATCCCGCATGTCGAGCGTCCGATGGCCGACGCGCCCAGGCCGTTCCCGGCCCGGCGCCCCCGGCGGGTCGCCGAGGACTACGGGCTGATGGGTGTGGCGCTGCTGGCCGGCCCGGCCAACGTGATCATGGAGTTATCGATCCCCGGCGTCGGCCACGGCGTGGCGGAAAGCCGCGTCGAGAGCGGCCGTATCGACCGTCATCCGATCAAACGAGCACGCACCACGTTCACCTACATCGCGGTCGCCAACGCCGGGACCGATGAGCAGAAGGCTGCCTACCGACGCGCGGTGAACAAATCGCATGCGCAGGTGTACTCCACCCCGGACAGCCCGGTGCAGTACAACGCGTTCGATCCCGAACTGCAGCTGTGGGTGGCGGCGTGCATCTACAAGGGCGGCATCGACATCTATCGCACCTTCGTCGGCGAGATGGAGGATGCGGATGCGGACCGCCTGTACCGCGAGGCCATGTCGCTGGCCACCACGTTGCAGGTGCCGGCGGAGATGTGGCCGGCGGATCGGGCGGCGTTCGACAAATACTGGCAAGAGTCGCTGGAGCAGGTGCACATCGACGACACCGTTCGGGAGTTCCTGTATCCGATCGCGGCCGGACGAATCCGCGGCGTCCGGCTGCCACGCCCACTGCAGCGCCGGCTGGACAGCTTTAACCTGTTGATCACCACCGGCTTTCTGCCGCAACGGTTTCGCGACGAAATGCGGTTGCCCTGGGACGCGGACATGCAACGACGCTTCGACCGGCTGATGGCGGTGTTGGCCGGCGTGAACCGGAGGTTGCCGCGGATCCTCCGTCAGTTCCCGTTCAACTGGATGCTCTGGGATCTGGACCGCCGGATCAAAACGGGACGCCCGTTGGTGTAGGCCTCGCGGGGCTGACCGGGCTGGTGCATGCCCCGGCGCCGCCCTCCCCGCGAGCCCCGGCACCCCGGGGGCGGCAACGCGGATATGGCGACGAGTTCATGGAGATGAATGTCGACGTCGATTCGGACTGGGCAGAGCCGACGACGGCGTCAGATCAGGGTGCCGGGGTGCTGGAGTTCGCCGGCACCTCCCGCCGCAAGCTGCGGCGAGGGGACTGATCACCCTCGCCGGGGACGAACTCGGCGTTGGGGCCGGCCTGCGATGATCCCGGGCACCTGGGACGCCGACGCGACCGACGGGTCGGCGTAAGGTCGGTCGCGTGCGTAGTGAAGGTGATACCTGGGACATCACAACGAGTGTGGGTTCGACCGCGCTGTTCGTAGCGACGGCGCGGGCGCTGGAGGCGCAAAAGCCCCAGCCGCTGGCTGTTGATCCATATGCGGAGATCTTCTGCCGTGCCGTCGGCGGTTCCGCGGCCGATGTGTTGGACGGCACGGATCCCGACCATGCGCTCAAGAGCGCCGACTTCGGCGTCCATTTCGTCAACTTCCAGGCGGCCCGTACGAGGTACTTCGACGAGTATTTCCGCCAAGCCGCCGATGCCGGCGTACGTCAGGTGGTGATCTTGGCAGCCGGTCTGGACTCGCGGGCCTACCGGCTGGACTGGCCCGCCGGGACGACCATCTTCGAGCTGGACCGTCCGCAAGTTCTCGAGTTCAAGCGCGAGGTGCTGACCGCCCATGGCGATCGACCGCGCGCCGAGCGCCGCGAGGTTGCGGTCGACCTACGTGATGATTGGCCGCAAGCGCTGCGGGACAGCGGGTTTGATCCCGCCGAGCCTTCCGCGTGGATCGCCGAGGGGCTGCTGATCTATCTGCCGGCCGCGGCTCAGGAACAGCTGTTCACCGGCATCCACAGCCTGGCCGCTCCCGGCAGCCACGTCGCAGTCGAAGACGGCGCGCCGTTGCCGGACGACGTCTTCGAAGCCTCTCTCGAAGAGGAACGTGCAGCTGTCGCGCAGGGCGAAAAGCGCCTGTTCTACCAACTGGTCTACAACGAACAGCACGCCCCGGCCGCTGAATGGTTCGACCAACACGGATGGAACGCCGTGGGTACCCCGTTAGCCGACTATCTGCGCCGGGTCGGCCGCCCGGTTCCCGGGCCCGAGACCGAAGCGGGCCCGATGATCGCCCGCAACACTCTGGTCAGCGCCGTCCGGGCCTGACCGTCCGTCACCTGCGTGCCGCACCCGGACCGTCCGTCCGGGTGCGGAACTTTTCGGGTGGGGCAGCCGACTACTAACTGCCTGCTTGCGGCGCCGCTGTTCAGCGGAGGCGGTCGCCGCGTCCATCCCGATCGGTGAGGAGTCGCCGCAGTGACCGCGCCGGTGTGGATGGTCAGCTCATTGCTGGCGGGTGCGACACCCCACTTCGAGCTCGGGTTGTCGGGCGGTGTGCCTGCGAATTGCGTCGAATATGGCGCAACCCCTGGGATGGGTGCCCGCGCCGTCGTAACGTCAGGACCTGGGGCGGGGGTCCCGGGTTCCCGAAAGCGATCCGAGCAGAGTTTGCCGAGTGCGAAGGGCCTGCGACGGCTGGCGACGAATGCGTCCGGTGGATACCCGTGGGAAGGGACACGCTTGCATGCGGCGCAGCCGTCCGGCAGGTTGCTAATGAAAACCGTTTTCACTAAGCTCTGGCCGACAAGGCGATGGGGTCAAAGTCGGGACGGAAGTGGTAGCCCGATCGTGGGCCAAACATCGTGGTCAGAGGCATCGTGCGGGCGCTCGGGTGGGCTCCGTCACGGGCCCTGAAACCTCGACAGTTAGCTTATGCAATGCTAACTTCAGCAAATTAAGTTAGGGGAGACTATCTTTATGGAAAACAGCGGCCGTGGAACGCGCTGACAGCGGTGTGCTCGCCGTCCCATCCGGCACTTCCCGGGCGGACACCCGAGTCGACGGTGACGTCGTCAGCCGGTTTGCTACCTGCTGCCGGGCCCTGGGCATTGCGGTCTACCAGCGCCGGCGTCCGGCCGACCTGGCCGCCGCCCGCTCCGGGTTCACGGCCCTGACCCGAATTGCCCATGACCAGTGCGACGCCTGGACCGGCCTCGCCGCCGCCGGGGATACGTCCCCGCGGGTGCTCGAAGCGATCGCGCGCACGGCGGCGACGTCGGGCGTGCTGCAGCGGCAGGTCGACCTGGCCCCCGGCGCGCTGGGCTTCCGCTACGACAGCGGTCTCTACCTTCAATTCCGCGCCGCCGTTCCCGACGATTTCCAACTCGCGTATGCCGCGGCCCTGGCCAACACCGGTCGGTTCGCCGACGCGCACGGGATCGTCGCCCGGCTGGCCGACCGCCGGTCGAACTGGCGTGAGGCGCGCTGGATCTCCGTGGTCATCAATTATCGCGCCGAGCGGTGGTCCGATGTGGTCAAGCTGCTGACGCCGATCGTCAACGACTCCGACCTCGACGAGGCTTATACCCACGCCGCCAAGATCACGCTGGGCACCGCGCTGGCCCGGCTGGGCATGTTCGCCCCGGCGTTGTCATACCTCGAAGAACCCGACGGTCCGGTTCAGGTGGCTGCCGTCGACGGCGCACTGGCCAAGGCGCTTGTGCTGCGTGCGCACGTCGACGAGGAGTCCGCGAGCGAAGTCCTGCAGGACTTGTACGCGGCGCATCCCGACAACGAACAAGTCGAACAGGCGTTGTCCGACACCAGCTTTGGAATCGTGACCACCAACGCGGCCCGTATCGAGGCCCGCACCGATCCGTGGGATCCCGACACGGAGCCCAGCGCGGATGACTTCGTCGACCCCGCCGCCCACGAGCGCAAGGCCGTCCTACTGCACGAGGCCGAACGACAGCTCACGGAGTTCATCGGGCTCGACGAGGTGAAGAACCAGGTGGCCCGGCTGAAGAGTTCGGTCGCCATGGAATTGGTGCGCAAGCAGCGTGGACTACAGGTCGCCCAGCGCGCGCACCACCTGGTGTTCGCCGGTCCGCCCGGGACCGGTAAGACCACGATTGCGCGTGTGGTCGCCAAAATCTATTGCGGCCTTGGTCTTTTGAAGCGTGAGAACATTCGGGAAGTGCACCGCGCCGACCTCATCGGTCAGCACATCGGTGAGACCGAGGCCAAGACCAACGCGATCATCGACAGCGCGTTGGACGGTGTCTTGTTCCTCGACGAGGCGTACGCGCTGGTCGCCACGGGCGCCAAGAACGACTTCGGGTTGGTGGCCATCGATACGCTGCTGGCCCGCATGGAAAACGACCGCGACCGGCTGGTGGTGATCATCGCCGGTTATCGGGCGGATCTAGACAAGTTCCTGGACACCAACGAGGGTCTGCGCTCGCGGTTCACCCGCAACATCACCTTTCCCTCCTACACCTCCCACGAGTTGGTCGAGATCGCGCACAAGATGGCCGAACAGCGCGACAGCGTCTTCGAGCCGGCCGCGCTCGACCACATGGAGGCCTTGTTCACCAAGCTGGCGAACTCCACTACGCCCGATGCCAATGGGGTGGAGCGGCGCTGCCTCGACATTGCCGGCAACGGTCGATTTGTCCGCAACATCGTCGAGCGTGCAGAGGAGGAGCGCGAATTCCGGCTGGACCATTCGGAGCAGGCCGGAACCAGTGCGTTCACCGATGAGGAGCTGATGACGATCACCGACGTAGACGTCAGTAATTCCGTCGAGCCGCTGCTGCGCGGCTTGGGCCTCTCGGTGCCGGCATGACCAACCCCGACCCCCACGACGAACGTCGTTCATTCACCTCTCGCACCCCCGCCAACGACAATCCCGACAAGGTCGTCTACCGCCGCGGTTTCGTCACGCGCCACCAGGTGACCGGGTGGCGCTTTGTGATGCGTCGGATCGCCTCGGGAATCGCGTTGCACGACACCAGAATGCTGGTCGACCCGCTGCGCACGCAGTCGCGCGCGGTGCTGATGGGCGCGGTCATTCTGATCACCGGACTGGCGGGCTGCTTCGTGTTCTCGCTGATCCGGCCCAACGGTCAGGCCGGCAACAATGCGGTGCTCGCCGACCGGGAGACCGCCGCGCTGTATGTACGGGTCGGTGACGAGTTGCACCCGGTGCTGAACCTGACCTCGGCCCGCTTGATCGTCGGCAAACCGGTGAATCCGGTCGCGGTGAAAAGCGCGGAGCTGGATCGCTTTCCGCGCGGCAATCTGGTCGGCATACCAGGGGCGCCGGAACGTATGGTGGCCAACGCATCTCGGGACGCGAATTGGACGGTCTGCGATGCGGTGAGCGAAGCCGCCCAAGGCTCGCACGCCGTGCACAGCACCGGGGTCACGGTGATCGCCGGGATCCCCGACAGCAGCGGCTCCCATGCCGCCGCGGTCGCGCCCGGCCAGGCGATGTTGGTCGAGTTCGCCGGCGAGGCCGGCCCCAGCACCTGGCTGTTGTGGGACGGCAAACGCAGCCGCATCGACCTGGGCAATCACGCGATCACTTCCGCGCTGGGGCTGGGCGCCGAGGCGCCCGCGCCGCGGCCCATCGCGGCAGGCTTGTTCAACGCAATTCCCGAAGCGCCGGCGATCACCGCGCCGGGCATCCCGAACGCGGGCGCCCCGGCGGGCTACGCAGTCCCGGCACCGATCGGCGGCGTCGTGACCTCCTATGCCGTCGATCCGGGCGGCGTGCGCTACTACGCGGTGTTACCCGATGGGCTACAACCCATCTCGCCGGTGCTCGCCGCGATTTTGCGCAACACCAATTCCTACGGTCTGGACCAACCGCCGCGGCTCCCCGCCGACGAGGTGGCCAAGCTACCGGTCTCGCGCATGCTGGACACCACCCGCTTCCCCGACCGCCAGGTCACGCTCGTCGACGCGGCCAAAGACCCCGTCACATGTGCGCACTGGAGCAAGCCGGCTGGGGCGGCCAGCAGTTCGCTGACCCTGCTGGCCGGGTCGGCCCTGCCCGTGCCCGACTCGGTGCGCACGGTGAACTTGATTGGCAGCGGCAACCCGGGCGTCGCCACCCGGGTCGCGCTCGCGCCCGGCACCGGCTACTTCGCGCAAACCGTCGGCGGCGGCACGACCTCTCCGGGCACCGGCTCGCTGTTCTGGATCTCCGACGCCGGCGTGCGCTACGGCATCGACAACGAGGCCGAAGGCGCAATGGCTGGTCGCGGCAAAACCGTTGAGGCCCTTGGTCTTACTCCACCACCCGTTCCCATTCCCTGGTCGATACTGTCGCTATTCGCGGCGGGCCCGACGCTATCCCGAGCCGACGCGTTACTCGCGCACGACGGGTTGGCGCCCGACAGCAGGCCCGGCCGTCCGGTGTCGGCCGAAGGAGCACCCCGATGAGTCGACTGATCTTCGAAGCCCGACGACGGCTGGCACCGCCAAGCGTCCGCCAAGGCACCATCACCATCGAGGCCCCGCCCGAGCTACCCCGGGTGATACCGCCGTCGTTTTTGCGCCGGGCGATGCCCTACGTGCTGGTGATCCTGATCGTCGGCATGATCGTCGCGCTGGTCGCCACCGGCATGCGGGTGATTTCTCCGCAGACGTTGTTCTTCCCGTTCGTGTTGTTGCTGGCGGCCACTGCGCTGTATCGCGGCAACGACAACAAGATGCGCACCGAGGAAGTCGACGCCGAACGCGCCGACTACCTGCGGTACCTGTCGGTGGTCCGGGACAACATCCGGACCCAGGCCGCCGCGCAGCGGGCGGCCGCCGAGTGGTCTCATCCCGAGCCGGCCGCGCTGGCTACGGTGCCCGGATCCCGGCGGCAATGGGAACGCGACCCGCACGACCCCGACTTTTTGGTGGTGCGGGCCGGGCGGCACCACGTGCCGCTGGCCACCGCGGTGCGCGTCCAGGACACTGCCGACGAGATCGACCTCGAGCCGGTGTCGCACAGCGCATTACGCAGCCTGCTCGATACCCAGCGCACCGTCCGCGATGTGCCGACGGGAATCGATCTGACCAAGGTCTCGAGGATCACCGTGCTCGGCGAGCCGGACGAGGTGCGCGCGGCGATACGCGCCTGGGTCGCTCAGGCCGTCACCTGGCACGACCCGACGGTGCTCGGGGTGGCGCTGGCGTCCCGGGACTTGGAGAACGACGACTGGTCGTGGCTGAAGTGGTTGGCGCACATCGACGTTCCCGGTGAAGTGGATGGCGTGGGGCCGGCCCGATTCCTGGCCACCGACCCGGACGAGTTGGCGGCTCTGCTGGGGCCCGTGCTGGCCGATCGTCCCGCCTTCGCCGGAGAGCCGACCGACGCGCTACGCCACCTGCTGATCATCGTCGACGACCCGGACTACGACGTGAATGCCTCGGCGCTCGCGCTGGGACGGGCCGGTGTCACGCTCATCCACCGCGGTGCCACCGCGCCGCACCGCGAACAGTATTCGGATCCGGAGAAGCCGATCCTGCGCGTCAGCCAGGGCTGCGGCGCCCTCCAACGGTGGCAGACCGGCGGCTGGCAGCCCTATGTCGACCACGCGGATTCACTCGACGCCGACCAGGCCGCGCACCTGGCCCGTCAGTTGTCGCGGTGGGATTCCAACCCCACCCACACCGGGCTGCGCTCGGCCGCCACCCGGGGTGCGACATTCACCACGCTGCTGGGTATTCCGGACGCTTCGCAACTCGACGTGCCGACGCTGTGGGCCCCGCGCCCCCGCGACGAGGAACTGCGGGTGCCCATCGGAGTCATGGCGACCGGCGAGCCGCTGTACTTCGACCTCAAAGACGAGGCCGAAGGCGGGATGGGTCCGCACGGCCTAATGATCGGCATGACCGGTTCTGGCAAGTCACAGACCTTGATGTCGATTCTCTTGTCGCTGTTGACAACTCATTCGGCCGACCGGCTGATCGTCATCTATGCCGACTTCAAGGGCGAGGCCGGGGCGGACAGCTTTCGAGATTTCCCGCAGGTCGTCGCGGTCATCTCGAACATGGCCGAGAAGAAGTCGCTGGCCGACCGGTTCGCCGACACGCTGCGCGGTGAGGTGGCACGTCGCGAGACGCTGCTGCGGGAGGCCGGCCGCCGGGTTCAGGGCAGTGCCTTCAACTCGGTGGTCGAATACGAGAACGCTCGGGATTCCGGCGCCCCCGGCGCCGAAGATCTGCCGCCCATCCCGACGCTGTTCGTGGTCGCCGACGAGTTCACGCTGATGTTGGCCGATTACCCGGAGTACGCGGAACTATTCGATTACGTGGCACGTAAGGGCCGCTCGTTCCGCATCCACATCCTGTTCGCATCCCAGACGTTGGACGTCGGCAAGATCAAAGACATCGACAAGAACACCTCCTATCGCATCGGGTTGAAGGTGGCCAGTCCCAGCGTTTCTCGCCAGATCATCGGCGTGGACGACGCATATCACATCGAGGCGGGCAAGGAGCACAAGGGCGTCGGCTTCCTGGTTCCCGCTCCTGGTGCGGCGCCGATCAAGTTCCGCAGCACCTACGTCGACGGCATCTACGAGCCACCGCAAACCGCGAAAACGCTTGTGGTGCATTCCGCTCCGCAACCGAAACTGTTCACGGCGGCACGGGTGGAACCCGATCAGGGCACGGTGATCACCGGAGCGGACGAACCGGAGTTCACCGGTCCGCCGCGCAAGCTGATCGCGACCATCGGCGAGCAGCTGGCCGGTTACGGGCCGCGGGCACCGCAGTTGTGGCTACCCCCGCTGGACGAGCCGATTCCGCTGACGACCGTGCTCGAGCACGCCGGCGTTCCGGATCGGCAATGGCGTTGGCCGCTCGGTGAGATCGACCGTCCGTTTGAGATGCGCCGCGACCCGCTGGTGTTCGATGCCACCTCGGCATCGGGCAACATGGTCATCCACGGTGGCGCCAAATCCGGCAAATCATCTGCGCTGCAAACCTTTATCCTGTCGGCCGCCAGCCTGCACTCGCCGCGTGACGTCACGTTCTACTGCCTGGACTACGGCGGTGGACAGTTGCGCGCACTGGCCGATCTAGCGCACGTGGGCAGTGTCGCGTCGCCGCTGGAGCCGGAGCGGATCCGGCGTACCTTCGGTGAGCTCGAGCAGCTGCTGATCGCCCGGCAGCGGCGCGAGGCGTTCCGGGAAAAGCACGGTGCGACCCACGACGACGGTTTCGGTGAGGTGTTCCTGGTCATCGACAACCTCTACGGGTTCGCCCGGGACAACACCGACCAGTTCAACACGCGTAACCCGTTGCTGGCCAAGGTCACCGAACTCGTCAACGTCGGTCTCGCGTACGGCATCCATGTCATCGTGACCACCCCGAGCTGGCTGGAAGTGCCGCTGGCGATGCGCGACGGGCTCGGGCTGCGACTCGAGCTCAAGCTGCACGACGCGCGGGACAGCAATGTGCGGGTGGTCGGGGCGCTGCGTCGCCCGGCCGAGGCCGTCCCGGTCGACCAGCCGGGTCGTGGTTTGACCATGGCCGCCGAGCACTTCCTGTTCGCGGCACCCGAACTGGGCCGGGTGCCCGAGATCAACGCCCGCTACCCGGGTATGGCCGCCCCGCCGGTTCGCCTGCTGCCGACCAACCTGGCGCCCGACGCGCTCGCACCGCTGTACCGCGGGCCCGAAAAGGTCGTCATCGGTCAGCGCGAAGAAGACCTGGCACCGGTGGTGCTCGACTTCGCCGAGAACCCGCTGCTGATGGTCTTCGGTGACGCCAAGGCCGGCAAAACGACGCTGCTACGCCACATCATTCGCACCATCCGGGAGAACTCCACCGCGGAGCAGGTGGCGTTCACGGTGCTCGACCGGCGGCTGCATCTGGTCGAGGAGCCACTGTTCCCGGACAACGAGTACACCGCCAACATCGACCGGATCATCCCCGCGATGCTCGGGTTGTCCAACATCATCGCGTCCCGGCGGCCGCCGGCCGGATTGTCGCCGGCGGAGTTGGCGCACTGGAGCTTCGAGGGCCACACCCATTACCTGATCATCGACGATGTCGACCAGATACCGGACACGCCGGCGATGAGCGGCCCGTACGTCGGGCAGCGGCCTTGGACCAGCCTGATCCCGGAACTCAGCCAAGCCGCCGATCTGGGTCTACGGGTGATCGTCACAGCGCGGGCCACCGGGTCGGGGCACGCGCTGATGACCAGTCCGTTGCTGCGGCGTTTCAACGACTTGCAGGCCACCACGTTGATGCTGGCGGGCAATCCGCAAGACAGCGGCAAGATCCGGGGGCAACGGTTCGGCCGGTTGCCCGCTGGGCGAGGAATTCTCTTGGGGGACAGCGAAAGTCCGACATACGTGCAGCTGGTCAACCCATTGGTTGGCGAGCCCGTTGTCGGCGGAGCCGACGAAGGTTTCGCACGCTGATGAACGTTGGTGCAAGAGCAACAGCAGGACCACAGAAGGAGGGGTTATGACGTTGCGAGTAGTTCCCGAAGGCCTGGCGGCGACGAGTGCCGCGGTCGAGGCGCTGACGGCACGATTGGCGAGCGCGCATGCGGCCGCCGCTCCGGCGATCACCGCGGTGGTGCCGCCGGCGGCCGATCCGGTGTCGTTGACGACGGCCGCCGGGTTCAGTGCCCAGGGCCAGCTGCACTCGGCGGTGGCGGCTCAGGGCGTGGCGGAACTCGGTCGCGCCGGCGTGGGCGTGGGCGAAGGTGGGGCGAGTTATCTGGCGGGTGACGCCGCGGCGGCCGGCAGCTACGGAGCGGCGGGCGCCTGAGCATGACCGCACCTGTCTGGATGGCGTCTCCGCCGGAGGTGCATTCGGCGCTACTGTCGGCGGGTCCAGGGCCGGGGCCGCTGTTAGCGGCGGCCGGTGCGTGGAACGCGCTGAGCGCTGAATACGCCAATGCGGCAGCCGAACTCGGCGGGCTGCTCGGGGAGGTCCAGGCAGGCGCGTGGGAGGGACCCACCGCCGAACAGTATGCCGCCGCCCACGTGCCGTACCTGGCGTGGCTGACGCAGGCCAGCGCCGACAGCGCGGGGATCGCCGCTCAGCACGAGGTGGTGGCCGCGGCCTATACCGGCGCCTTGGCGGCCATGCCGACGCTGGGCGAGCTGGCCGCCAACCACACCGTTCATGGCGTCTTGGTGGCGACGAACTTCTTTGGCATCAACACGATTCCGATCGCCCTCAACGAAGCCGACTATGCGCGGATGTGGGTGCAGGCCGCGGCGACGATGAGCAGCTACCAGATCGTCTCGGAGACGGCGCTGGGATCGGCGCCGCGGGTGGGGCCGGCACCGGCGGTGCTGCGTCCCGGTGAGCAAGCCAATAATTTCTCCACCCTGGCCGCACCCGACGCCGCGGATTCCGGCAATTGGCTGGACAATCTGCTGAGGCAACTACAGGAATTCTTCCAGGGCTTTGCAGACATGATTCAGCAATTCATGGCGGCCCTGGGGCCGTTCTTGGTGGCCAACGGACCGTTGCTCTTCTTCATCGCCTACGAGGCGTTTTTCATCCCATTCGGCTATACGTTCTGGACTTTGGTATTGGCCGCACCGTTGTTGATCCCGTTGATCATCGGCGTTGGCGCCTATCTCTATTTGCAAAACCCGGAGGCTGCTCCGGACCTACCGGCAGAAGTGCCGGTGACAACGGCACCCGCGTCCGGCGGGTCAGCTATGCCGCCAGTGGCGGCCATGGCGCCGACGGCTCCTACGCCCGCGTCGGCCCCGGCCTCGGCACCGGCTCCGGCGGCCAGCGCGCCGGCCGCTTCGGCACCGGCGCCGGTCGCCGGAACCTTCGGTTACGCGGTGGCCATGGGCGCCGATCCCGAAACCGGTTTCGGTCCGACCCTGGGTGGGCGTGGAGGCGCCAAGGCGCCGGCCGCGACCATCCCGGCGGCCGCCGCGGCGGTGCCGGGGCGGGCGGCCGCGGCGCGCCGGCGCCGACGGGCCGCGATGCGCGATCACAGCGACGAGTACGCCGACATGAACGTCGATGTCGACCCGGACTGGGGCGGTGCCGCCGACGAAGACCAGGAACTCGCCGCCGCGATGGCCTCCGGTAGTGCCGCC
The DNA here is from genome assembly GCF_010727605.1 of Mycobacterium simiae. Taxonomy (NCBI): domain Bacteria; kingdom Bacillati; phylum Actinomycetota; class Actinomycetes; order Mycobacteriales; family Mycobacteriaceae; genus Mycobacterium; species Mycobacterium simiae. The sequence continues at coordinate 2,109,601 of NZ_AP022568.1, read as the reverse complement.
GGGCGACTGGGCTTCGCCGGCACCGCGCGCCGACAACGCGATCCGCAGGCGTCGGGGCTGACCAAGCTGGCCGGCGATGACTTCGGCAGCGGCCCACGAATGCCGATGGTGCCGGGCACCTGGGATCACAACGGCGATGGCCCGCCGGATCCCGACGAGGCGGGGAAAGGGGGCCCCGAAAGTTAACAGAGCCGTCAGCCGGCTATCAACCGACAGCCGAAACCGTATGCAGCGCAAGAGAAAGGAAATGTTATGAGTCTTCTGGATGCACACATCCCGCAATTGGTGGCCTCGCAATCGGCGTTCAGCGCCAAGGCGGCGCTGATGCGTAGCACCATCAGCGCGGCCGAGCAGGAAGCGATGGCCGCCCAGGCCTTCCACCAGGGCGAGTCTTCCGCGGCGTTCCAGGCCGCGCACGCCCGGTTCGTGGAGATGGCCGCGCGGGTCAACACCCTGCTGGACATCGCGCAAGCCAACCTCGGCGATGCAGCGGGCACTTATGTGGCCGCCGACGCCGCCGCCGCGTCCGGCTACACCTCGTTCTGACCCGACTCCGACAACCGCGAAAGGGCTTGTGATGTCCCAGATTATGTACAACTACCCGGCGATGCTGGGTCACGCCGCCGACATGTCCGGTTACGCCGGCACCATGCAGGGGCTGGGCGCCGACATCGCGACCGAGCAGGCCGCGCTGCAGAACGCATGGCAGGGCGACACCGGTATGACCTACCAGGTTTGGCAGGCGCAGTGGAACCAGGCCATGGAGGCGTTGGTGCGGTCGTACCAGGCGATGGCCAGCACCCACGAGAACAACACGCTGGCCATGTATGCCCGTGACACGGCCGAGGCCGCCAAGTGGGGCGGCTAATCCTTCCTCGATGAGTGCGGAGCCCAACGCCGTCGAGCTGACGGTCGACAACGCGTGGTTTATCGCGGAAACCATTGGGGCGGGCAGCTTCCCCTGGGTTTTAGCGATCACGACGCCGTACCGCGACGCCGCGGAACGCGACGCCTTCTTCCGCGATCAGAAGGACGAGTTGACCGCGATGGGTCTGCTGTCGCCAGAGGGTCGCGTGCACCCGGCGGTCGCGGACTGGATCAGGGTGGTGTGTTTCCCTGACCGATGGCTCGATTTGCGCTACGTGGGCCCCGGCGCGACCAGCGGTTCCGGCGATTTGCTGCGCGGCATCGTCGCGCGGCGCGCCGGCACCAACGGCAGCGTCGCGAAGATCTCCAGGACCGCCAACACCTGCAAAACCGTGGTCGCGTTGCGCACCGCGCAGTTGGTCACGTTCACCGCAATGAACATCGACGACGCCCGTGCGCTGGTCCCGGTGCTCGGGGCCGGGTTGGTGCAGCGGCCGCCGGCGCAGTTCGCGGAGTTCAGCATGCCCGCACGCGTCGGAGCCCGCGCCGACGAACGGCTGCGCTCGGGCGCCGCACTGACTGAAGTCCTTGACTACCTGGGTATTCCGGAATCAGCACGAGCGGTGGTGGAATCGGTGTTTACCGGCCCACGCGCATATGTCGAAATCGTCGCAGGCTGCAATCGCGACGGTCAACACGCCACCACCGAGGTCGGAATGAGCATCGTCGACACTGCCGCGGGCCGGATTCTGGTCAGCCCGTCCCGCGCGTTCGACGGCGAATGGATCTCGACCTTCGCCCCCGGCGCCCCGTTCGCGATCGCCGTTGCGATCGAACACCTGACCGCCTGCCTGCCCGGCGGCCCTTGGTTCCCCAACCAGCGGCTGTCCCGGGACTTGTCCACCCAGTACGCGTAACCACAACCAGATAGCGAGAAAAACACGATGTTCCAGGCCGATTCGAGGGTCCCGTGACCGCCGTTATGCCGATCGTGCGCGTGGCCATCCTCGCGCACAGCAGGCTGACCGAAGTTGCCTTGCCCGCCGAACTACCGCTGCGCGAAATACTGCCTGCAGTACAGCGATTGGTGGTACCGACGAGCCAGAATGGCGACGGTGGCGACCTCGAGGGCGCGGCGCGTGACGGTGCGGTCGCCCAACTGAGTCTGGCACCGATCGGGGGAGCGCCGTTCAGCCTGGATGCCAGCCTCGACACCGTCGGCGTCGTCGACGGAGATTTGCTTGCATTACAGCCTGTTCCGGTAGGTCCGGCCGCTCCCGGCATCGTCGAGGACATCGCCGACGCCGCGATGATCTTTTCGACTTCCCGGCTCAAGCCTTGGGGCATCGACCACATCCGCCGCGGTGCACTGGCCGCGGCGCTCGTAGTGGGGCTGCTGGCGACGGGCCTGGCTGTCACCTATCGGCTGGCAACCGGAGCGCTGACCGGACTCGTTGCGGTCAGCGTGATCGCGGCGCTGGCGGCGATCGCCGGGTTGTTCGGGACGCTGCGCTCGGAACGCACCGGGATGGCGCTGTCGATGGCTGCGCTGGCGCCCATCGGCGCCGCCCTGGCGTTGGCGGTCCCCGGCAAATTTGGTGCGGCCCAGCTGGTACTGGCGGCGGCCGGTGTCACGGCCTGGTCACTGATCGTGTTGATGGTGCCGAGCACCCAGCGGGAGCGGATTGTCGGATTCTTCACCGCAACCACCGTCGTGGGTGCCGGGGTGCTGCTGGCGGCCGGCGCCGAATTGCTTTGGCAGCTACCGCTACTCACGATCGGCTCGGGCCTGATCGTGATGGCGCTGCTGGTGACCATTCAGGCGGCGCAGCTGTCGGCACTGTGGGCGCGTTTCCCGCTGCCGGTCATCCCGGCTCCCGGCGATCCCACGCCCGCGGCGCCGGACCTGCGGCTCCTCGAGGATCTGCCCCGGCGCGTGCGCATCGGTGATGCCCACCAAAACGGTTTCATCGCCGGTGCCGTGCTGCTCAGCGTCCTCGGATCGATCGCGATCACGCTGCGTCCCGAATCGTTGAGCGGTTGGGGCTGGTATGTGGTGGCGGCCACCGCGGCCACCTCGGTGCTGCGTGCCCGAGTGTGGGATTCGGCCGCGTGCAAGGCCTGGCTGCTGGCCCAGCCTTACCTGGTCGCCGGTGTGCTGCTGGTGTGCTATGCCTCGACCGGGCGGTACCTGGCCGCGCTGGTGGCGGCGGTGGTGCTGGTCGTGCTGGTGCTGGCGTGGACCGTGGTGGCGCTGAACCCGAGTATCGCCGCGCCACAGACGTATTCGTTGCCGGTGCGTCGGTTGCTGGGATTTGCCTCGGCCGGTTTGGATGCGTCGCTGATTCCGGTCATCGCCTACCTCGTCGGCCTCTTCGCGTGGGTGCTCAATCGATGATTCGTGCCGGATCCGCCTGGCTTAGCGCGGCTTTGGTTTTCGTCCCGGTCGTTGTTCCGTGGGCTTGCCCATCGGCGTCGGCGATCACCGCGCCGGTAATCGACCCCGCCACGCCACCTCCCAGCGGCGCGGCGGGACCGGTGCAGCCGATGGAACAGCGCGGGCCCTGCGCGACCTCCGGCGTCATCCCAGGCAGCGATCCCACTGCGGTGACACCTAGCCAGGCGGCGCTCAATCTTGGGGCGGCGTGGCAATTTTCCCGCGGCGAGGGTCAGCTGGTGGCGGTGCTGGACAGCGGCGTGCGGCCGGGACCGCGGTTACCCAACGTCGAGGCCGGCGGTGACTTCGTGGAGGCGACCGACGGCCTGACCGATTGCGACGGGCATGGGACGCTGGTCGCCGGGATCGTCGCCGGTCAACCCTCCGATGAGGACGGCTTCTCAGGTGTCGCGCCCGCGGCCCGCGTGCTGTCGATCCGCACCGGGTCGGGCAAGTACTCGCCGCGGACGCCGGGTGGTGATCCGATGGTGGCTCGGGTGTCCCTCGAGGTTGCGACGTTGGGCCGGGCGATCGTGCACGCGGCCGATCTGGGCGCCCGGGTGATCGACGTTTCCCAAGCGACCTGCGTGCCGGCCGATCGGCCCGTTGACCAGGCCGCGCTGGGGGCCGCGATTCGCTATGCGGCGGTGGACAAGGATGCGGTGATCGTGGCGGCCGCGGGCGACCTCGGGTCGGCGGGTTCGTTTGGCGGTGGAATGTCTTGTGAGGCAAACCCGCTCACCGATCTGGGCAATCCTGCGGATGCACGGAACTGGGCCGGCGTCACGTCGGTCTCGACTCCGTCGTGGTGGCAGCCGTACGTGCTGTCGGCGGCGTCACTGACCCCCGATGGCCAGCCGTCGAGGTACACCATGTCGGGGCCGTGGGTGGGTATCGCCGCGCCGGGCGAAAAGATCGTGTCGGTGAGCAACCGCGACGGCGGGGGCCTCGCCAACGGCCTGCCCAACGAGCACCAGCAATTGAATGCGCTCAGCGGCACCGGCTACGCGGCCGGCTATGTGGCGGGCATCGCGGCGCTGGTACGCAGTAAATACCCGGCGATGTCCGCGACCGAGGTGATCCGCCGGATCACCGCGACCGCGCACAACGGCGCCCGCGCACCGTCGAACCTGGTCGGCGCGGGCAGTGTCGACGCCCTGGCCGCGTTGACCTGGGAACTGCCCGCGCGCAGCGGTGCGGACGCGACGCCGGCGAAGCCGGTCGCCGTCCCTCCGGCACCGGCGCCCAAGGACACCACCCCGCGGACCGTCGCGTTCGCCGGGACTGCCGCGCTGGCAGTGCTCGTCGCGGCGGTGGGCGCCGCGGCGGCGATCGCCGCGCGCCGACGGAAGGAGACCACCCCGTGAGTTCGATCCCGATCCCGGGCAGTGCCCGAATTGCCGTGACCGCCTTGGCCGTATTGCCTGCGGCGCTGGCCTACCCCTGGAACTCGAATCGCGATTACTGGCTGCTCGGCATCGCCGCGGTTGCGGTCGTGGCGATGTTCGGCTGGTGGCGCGGCCTGCATTTCACGACCCTTCTGCGGCGCCGGCTAGCCATCATGGGCCGTCGGTCCAACCCAGCCAACGTCCCGGCCGCCGAATCGGCCGTCACCGCGAAAGCAACCGCTGTGGTGCGGATCGGCGCGCCCACCGCGGCCGATGCGGTGTTTCCGCTGGGGCTCCTGGCAAGCTACCTGGACCGCTACGGAATCCGCGCCGACAAGATCCGTATCACCAGCCGCGACAATGCATCCGAGGATTCCCGTCGTGAGACCTGGGTGGCTATCACCCTGTCGGCCGCCGAGAACCTGGCTGCGCTGCAGGCACGTTCGTCGCGCATCCCGCTGCACGAGACCGCCGAGGTCGCGGCGCGGCGGCTCGCGGACCACCTTCGCGAGATCGGCTGGGAAGCCAATGTGGTCAATGCCGACGACGTGCCGCGCTGGCTGACCGCCAACGCCCGCGAGACCTGGCGGGCCGTGCAGCGGGGCAATTCCGATTACGTTGCGGCGTATCAGGTTGCCGTCGACGACGGACTTCCGGCGACATTCGAGGCCATCCGGTCGTACGGGGCCCGACAGACGTGCACCGCCCTGGAAATCGCCCGCCCCCTTTCCTCGCGTGACCAGCTCACGATCGCCGCGTCGTGCGCTTTCCTGACCGATACGCCACCCGGGCTGGCGCTGCCGGTATCCGGGCTGATCCCGCAGCGCGGCAACCAAGGGCCCGCGCTGGCGGCGCTGGATCTGTTGTCCACCGGACGACTCGACGGTCACACCGACTTGCCCGCCGGCCTGCTGGAGAGTCTGGACTGGCCCACTCCGGAGGCGGGCGCCCATCGGGCAGCGCGGCCCCAGGCGGCTAGTTCAGCATGACGCCGTTCAAGAACTCGGTCATCCGCCGCAGATAATCCAGCTGGCTGACGTGCAGAATGTGGCTGCCGGGAAACCAGTGCAGTGCACAGTGATCCCAGTGGTGCCAGAGCATTTCGGCTTGCCCAGGCGGAGCCATCCGGTCGGCGAGACCGGTGATGATCATCCGCCGGTCGGTCGGCACCAGCGGCTGGTAGTTCAGCGGGCAATGGTAAGCAAGCCCGCCGACGAGTTCCTCGCGGCTGATGTCGGACAACTGCAAGCCAAGGCTCACCAGCGTGTTCGCCGGGAACCACTGCTCGAACATCGTCGACGGGGTGACGACCGGACAGTTGGGAATAACGGCCTCGAGCCGATCCTCGACCGAGGCGACCAGCGCGCAGGTATAGCCGCCCAACGAGATACCGGTGAGCGCAACGCGTTCGACACCGGTGTGGCGCAAATAGTCGACCACGGACCGGAAGTCGTGCACGGCCTGGGCCATTGACTCGGCGAATCCGCTCAGCCCGCCGGCGAAGTAGCCGAAACCGCTGAATGGCGAACACTTTTCGGCACGGGATCCGTGAAAGGGCAACGTATACAACAGCACGTCGTAACCCGCTCGGTAGTACCACGGCATCGAGAAGAAACGCCCGTTGGCCAGATACGACGAACCCATGAAACCGTGGATGACGCATAAGGTCGGCCGTGGTCCGTCGTCGTGGCGCCAGTGCTGGGCACGTGCGACGTTGTTGGAGCCCCACGCGCTCCACCGCTCGCGCATCGCCGGATTGATCGCCGTGAAGCTGCTGGGAAATGAAATGTTTTCGACGGTTCCGCGCGCGATCCAGGTCGCGAGCCGTCCCGCCGGTCGCGACGAGACTTGCGGCAATTCGGTAGGAGCCGGGAACGACATCTGCGAGTCATGCTCGGCGGCCAGTTCGGCATAGAAATTCAGGTTGCCGCGCTCGGTGCCGGTGTCGGAGTGCAACTTGGAAAGCAACGACGTGGCCACCACCACCGGCGCTGCCGTCACCGCCAGCAGCGACGAGACCCAGGTACGCAGTGCTACGTCGCCGACCGCTGATGCGAGGACTACTCTGCGTTGGTGCGGCGTCAACGCCGACAGTGGGGGTAGACCGCCTGCGTTGGGGGGAACGTCGGCACCGGGTACGTCGGGAACGGGGATCGGCGGATCGATGGGATCGGTGTCGGTCGCCACGACTGTCGATGCTATCCGGCCGGGCCGCCGGCCCCAGGGGATTTGACCGGATTGTAGGGGGCACTCGGGGAGCGTAGGGGCACCATACGGTAATACGGTTTTGTCTAGATGGCCGACTAGTGGCGGTGTTGATCAGGAGGACCGACATGTGGGATCCAGATGTCTACCTGGCTTTCGCCGACCATCGCAGCCGCCCGTTTTACGATTTGCTCTCGAGGGTGGGGGCCGAGCGGGCACGCCGGGTGGTCGACCTGGGTTGTGGCCCCGGCAACCTGACGAAGTATCTCGAGAAGCGCTGGCCCGGTGCGGTCGTCGAAGCGCTGGACACCTCACCGGCGATGGTTGCGGCCGCCCGGGAACGAGGCATCGACGCGACCGTCGCCGATTTGCGCGATTGGAAGCCGAAACCCGACACCGACGTGGTGGTCAGCAACGCCGCCCTGCACTGGGTCACCGAGCACGCCGACCTGTTGGTCGGGTGGGCCGGTCAACTGCCGGCCGGTTCCTGGATCGCCGTCCAGATCCCGGGCAATTTCGATACGCCGTCACATGGCGCCGTGCGGGCGGTGGCGCGTCGTGAACACTACGCAAAAGCCTTGCGTGACGTGCCTTTTCGCGTGGGCGCGGTGGTTCAGCCGCCGGCGCACTACGCCAACCTGCTGATGGATGCCGGCTGCAAGGTCGACGCGTGGGAGACTACCTACCTGCACCAACTGACCGGGGAGAACCCCGTGCTGGAGTGGATCACCGGCACGGCGCTGGTGCCGGTGCGGGAACGACTGAACGACGAGGACTGGGAGCAGTTCCGCCAAGAACTCATCCCGCTGCTGGACGACGCCTATCCCGCCCGGGCCGACGGCACGACGATCTTCCCGTTCCGGCGGGTCTTCATCGTCGCCGAGGTCGGCGGGACACATCGCGCCGACGGCTAGCGGACTCACTCATTCTTCGACACCGCGGTCGGCGGCGATCGCCGACCGGCTGGTCGGAGCGGTGTGATGGATCTGCAGGTAAGTCTCGGTGTAGCGCTGTGCGATGCGGGTACCGGCGAAATCCGACGGAATCACGTCGCCGGTGCGCTGACGCCAATCGTTAAGGCGGACAGCAAGATCCGCAGCAACTGCGTCCATGCCGGAGTTGCCGTCGGCCAACAGATTAGTGGTCTCGCTGGGATCGGATCGCAGATCGTAGAGTTCACGCTCCGGCCGCGGCGACGTCACGAACGGGGCGATCGCCAGGCCCGAAGGGCTCTCTTCGATATCCCAGGGCAGGTCCAGCAGCGGTCGAGGCACGTAGTTCTCGATGTAACTGTATTCCTTTGTGCGGATTGCCCGAATCGGGTCGAAGGAGTCGTGGTAGGTCTTCATCGTGTACACCTGCTCGCGCACCGGATCGGCCGCGGTACCCGGCGCGAGCAGCGCGTGCGCGTGCGACAGGCCTTCGACGTCGGCCGGCACCTCCAGGCCCAGCAGCTCCAGCAACGTCGGGACAAGGTCGACGCCGCTGAACAACTCGTCGTAGACCCGCACTGGGACGTCCCGACCGGTCGGCGGGCGGATGAGCATGGCGATACCGGTTCCGGCGTCGTACAGCGTGGATTTTGCGCGGGGAAAGGCCGGACCGTGATCGGTGAAGAACACCAGCCAGGTGCTGGAATCCAGCCCGGTTTCGATCAGCGTGTCCAAAATTCGACCGACAGCCGCGTCGGCGGTGGCGATGGCGCCGTAGAAGTCGGCGACGTCACCGCGCACCTCCGGGGTGTCGGGCAGGTAGCCGGGTACATCGACCGCCGTCGGCTCGGCCGGCTGGTACCGGTCGTGCGGGTAGGGGCGGTGAGTCTCGAAAAAGCCCGCGGTCACCAGGAACGGCTGCTGCCCGCGCTGGCCGTCATCGTCGCGCAGCCATTCCTCGACCCGCTCCACGACGTAGTCGCAGTACGAATTCGACACGTCGAACTCGTCGAAGCCCAGCCGCTTAGGATAGGACGTCTCGTGTTGCATGCCGAAAAGGGCGGAATACCAACCTGATTCGGACAGGATTTGCGGCAGAGTGCGGACGCCGGCCCGGTATTCCCAGCCGTGGTGGGCCAGCCCGACCAGCCCGTTGCTCTGCGGATAGCGGCCGGTGAACAACGACCCCCGCGACGGGGTGCACAACGGCGCGGTGGCGTGGGCCCGGGTGAACAGGATGCTCTCGCTGGCGAGCTGGTCCAATCGCGGGCTGGACACGTCCGGGTGACCGTAGACGCCGAGCTGGCGGCCGAGGTCGTGCCAGTGCACTATCAGGACGTTGTCGCCCGTCATTCGCCTCACCCTCTTCACGCTGGTTGCGACGGCGGCGACGATACCGCAGGTAACTGCGAGGACCCCGAGGGCGTTCGGTCAGACGGAGGGGGCCGGCTGGCCCCAGCGGTTCTCGGAGACGAACTCCGAGAGCGGCCGGGCGTAGGCCCAACCGTCGATCTCCAGCGCCGGGCGATCCGGAAATTCGGGTACCGGACCCACGCACAAAATGGCCACCGGCTCGGCGTCGGTCGGCATGCCCAGCAGCTCGGCCAGGGGCAGCGGGTCGAACAGGGACACCCAGCCGACACCAAGCCCTTCGGCGCGGGCGGCCAACCACAGGTTCTGGATCGCGCAGGACACCGACGCGAGGTCCATCTGTGGCAGGGTGCGGCGGCCGAACACGTGGGCGTCTCGCTTGTCGGCCAGTGCCACCACGAATAGCTCGGCGCACTCCAGAATGCCCTCTACCTTGAGCCGCAGAAACTCCGCGCCCCGCGGCCCCAGCGCCTCGGCGGTACGCGGGCGTTCTTCGTCGACGAGCGCGTGGATACGCCGGCGCACCACGTCGTCGGTGATTCGGATGAACCGCCACGGCTGCATCAACCCGACGCTGGGCGCGGCGTGCGCGGCCTGCAGCAGACGCGCTAAGACTTCCTCGGGCACCGTGCAGCCGGGCACGAAGCGGCGCATGTCGCGGCGTTCGGCGATCACCCGGTAGACGACGCGTCGGTCTTGCGGGCTGAACGCATGTTCGTTCACCACGCCATCGGAGAGCCCGCCGGAGAAGAATGGCATCGGTGTCAAATTTAGCAACGATGCAGACCGGCAAACGCGAGCAAGGGAGCGTGTAGTGAAGTATTCCGACGTGCTCGAACAGCTACCCGTTGACCATGGCCCCGGACGTGTGTACGGGCAACCCTACGAAACCACTGACGGTGTCACGGTGATCCCGGTCGAAAGGCCGCTCGGCATCTTCGTCGTGCACGCCGGTCAGGCGTCGTGGGTGCCGGCCGTCGACAAGAACCGCGTCGCGCTGCTCGGCGCGCTCACCGGTGTGTTGACCGGGGTGATTGCCTGCCTGGCGGTGCTGCGTCAGCCGCCGTGGCCGCGCATCACGATCAGGGACTATAGGTAACGCCGACGGCGCGGACGATGCAGTCCGGCGACATGTGGAACGTCAACGAGCGTGCCGGGAGCCCGCTGAGCACATCCGCGGGAATCTCGGCCTTGTAGAGCAGTGAGAGTTCTCCGCTGAACTTCTCGTCGACCCGCGAAACGTCGGCGTGCACCGCCAAGCCGGCTGACGAGATCTCTGCGGTGGCCGCGCCGCCCGGTGCGCTGTCCCAGCGTGCGTCGACGGTCACGCCGGCCAGCTTGGGCAGCATTGACAACGTAGCCAGTATCCGCTGCCTGGTGAATACCAGCGAACCCGTGTAGTAGGCGACGCTGTGCGGTAATCGCACTCCGGGGATGACGCCGCTGAAGCGTCGGGTCACCGCGACGTAGTCGGCGAGATACAGCAGTCCCTCCGCCTCGACCTGAGCATGCAGGTCCTCGGGGAGCTTGCCGATCCCGAGCAGCTTGCGGACGTAGACGGCCATCACGCCAGTATGACGCGAGCCGCCGAATGGTCCAGCGGTGCGCATCCGACGCGTTGCCCGCCCGGCCCCACTGGTATCGCTAGAGGGCATGACCCATCGAAAACGCGTAGCCCTGTTCGTCGCCGCACTGGCCGTGGCGGTCTACGCCGCGATGTGGGCGGGGTTTCGGGCGCAGTGGGGCTGGCTGCACGGGTTCGACTGGTGGTTGCTGAACGCCGCGCACGACGTTGGTGTCAAGCACCCGGTGTGGGTGCGAGTGTGGGCCGGCATTTCCTTTTGGCTCGGGCCGGACCCGCTGCGGCTGCTGGATGCGGCGGTCGCGGTGCTCGCCTTCGTGAGACGCAACGTGCGTGCAGGGGTGCTGCTGGTGGTGTGCGGTCCGCTGAACGGGTTGGTCACGTTGGCGGCCAAGACCCTGGCGGATCGGCCGCGACCGTCGACGATGTTGGTGGTCGTGCCGCAGAGCTCGTTCCCGTCGGGGCACGCGATGGAGACGATGGCCGCAGTGCTCGCGCTGCTGGCGGTGGTGCTGCCGGCGCTGCACCGGGCCACGGGTGCCGTTGCGATCTCGGTGAGTGCGCTGGTGCTGCTTCTGGTCGGGGTCGCGCGGGTGGCCCTGAATGTGCATCACCCATCCGATGTACTGGCCGGTTGGTGCCTTGGCTACCTGTACGCCCTGCTCTGCCTGATCGTGATACGTCCTAAACCATTGGGAACGCTGGCTTTTCGATAATCACGACGCCGTGACCAAACGGGGGCTGAAGCTTTACTTGACCCTGCGCCGGGGGTCACCTGACGATAGACGGTATGCGCCGACTGCTCGTTTCGCTATGCACCGTGGCGTGTTTGGCGTGGGTCTGCGCCGTGCTTGCGCCGACCGCAGGCGCGGCACCGGTCGGGACCGCCGCGGGCACTCCCTGGTTTGCGAATTCGGTTGGCAATGCCACACAGGTGGTTTCGGTTGTCAGCAGCGGCGGCTCGAACGCCACGATGGACATCTACCAGCGCACCGCGGCAGGCTGGCAGGCACTGCGCACCGGTATCCCGACGCACGTCGGTTCGGCGGGCATGGCGCCGCAGGCCAAGAGCGGGGTGCCGGCCACCCCGATGGGCGTGTACAGCCTTGACGCCGCGTTCGGAACCGCGCCGAATCCCGGCACCGGGCTGCCGTATACCCAGGTGGTCGGACCCAACTACTGGTGGAGCGGCGACGACCACAGCCCGACCTTCAACTCCATGCAGGTCTGCCAGAAGGCGCAGTGCCCGTTCAGCACCGCCGACAGCGAGAACCTGCAGATTCCGCAGTACAAGCATGCGGTGGTGATGGGCGTCAACAAGAACAAGACCCCGGGTGGTGGAGCAGCGTTCTTCTTCCACACCACCGATGGACATCCCACCGAGGGCTGTGTGGCGGTCGATGACGCTCAGCTGGTGTCGATCATGAAATGGCTGCGGCCGGGCGCGGTCATCGCGATCACCAAGTAGTCGCCTCAGCCGGCGTCGTTGATGGCGCGGCCAGGCTTGAGCGTGAAGTTCAACCCTTCCAACGACATTGTGGCGTCGTACGTTCGGTCGTAGCCGGTGCCAGAGATCTTCCAGCCGTCTTGGGTGCGCCGGTAGGTGTCGCGATAGAAGGCCGCGCCGATCAGCATGAAGTTGAACTCCGCGACCATGACGCGGTCCTGCAAATACCAACTGCCCGTTGCGGTGTCGCCGTCGACGACGATGTCCGGATGCGTCACCCGATGTTCGGTGATGACGTTGGGGCCTAGCGATGTCCGCATGTAGTCGACGAGGTCGGCGCGATTGGTGAAGTGCAGTTCGTTGCCGAGGGACGGCCCGTAGTCGGCCTTGATGTCCTCGGCTAGGGTGTTCGCGAAGTCGTCCCAGTGTTTGGTGTCCAGCGCGCGCAGGTACCGGTATTTGACATGTTTGATGGCTTCGATATCGGCCAGATCGTCGAGGGTCATTCCGTCATTGCAGCACACGGGCGACCATGTCGATCAGGGCCCGTCGTTCCAGGCTCCAATCGATGACCGTCCCGGTCGCCATCTGGGCCAACACAACACCGCGAAGAGTGGCCCAAATGACTTCGGCCACGCCAGATTTCGCGGGATCATCGGTGATCAGCGCACCGAGTTGCGCGATCGCGGAGTTCATTTCGAGCAGGTGCCGTCGCGACGACTCGCCCAGTCCGCCGCGGGTCGCCAGCAAGATTTCGAACGCCGCCATCGAGGTCGGACTGCTATAGCAACTCCACGCCGTGTCGATGACGACCTCGATGCGCTGTTGCGCCGGAAGCTCGCTGACGTCCGCCGAGGACAGGCTGTCGATCAACCTGTCCACGCCGTCGTCGACCACGGCCATCAGCAGGCCATTGCGATCGCCGAAGTGGTACTGAATGACACCCCAGGTGACGCCGGCGCGTTCGGCCACATGCTTGGCCGTCGCGGCCGCGAAACCCTCCTCCTGGATGCAGCGGACCGTCTCGTCGATGATCCTCGCGCGGGTGTCGTCACCGCGTTTGCGTGGCGCGCTGGTCCGCCGCGTCGGTGTGACCGAGCGGGCCTGGCCTGCGGTAATGTTCATTGTTGACTTTATAACATAGACAGATCTATTTTTGGGACGTGAGCAGCCCCTCGCGATATGCCCGACTGTCCCGCGACCAGCTCGTCGTTCTCGTCCCCGAACTGCTGCTGATTGGGCAGCTGATCGACCGGTCCGGCATGGCTTGGTGCATCTCGTCATTCGGACGCGAGGAGATGGTGCAGATCGCCATCGAAGAGTGGGCGGGCGCCAGCCCGATCTACACCCGGCGCATGCAGCAGGCGCTGAATTACGTCGGCAACGACGTGCCCACCATCTTCAAGGGCCTGCAACTCGACATCGGCGCCCCGCCGCAATTCATGGACTTCCGCTACACCGTGCACGACCGATGGCACGGCGAGTTCCACCTCGACCACTGCGGCGCCTTACTGGACGTGGAACCGATGGGTGAGAAGTACGTGTTCGGGATGTGCCACACCATCGAGGACCCGACTTTCGACGCCACCGCGGTGGCGACCAACCCCCGGGCACAGGTGCGTCCCATCCACCGTCCCCCGCGAACACCGGCAAATCGCCAGCCGCACTGCGCGTGGACCGTCATCATCGACGAGTCCCATCCCGAGGCGCAGAGCATCCCGGCCCTCGACATCATTAGCCAAACCCGCGCTGCCACATGGGAGCTCGAACCCATCGACCCGTCCGGCGAGGGGCAGAAGGACTACTCCGGCCCGTTGATGTCCGATTTCGACTTCGCTGCCTTCTCACACTCGGCGTTGGTCCGGATGGCCGACGAGGTGTGTCTGCAGATGCACCTGCTGTACCTGTCCTTCGCGATCGCGGTGCGGGCGCGGGCCGCCAGTGACGAAGAAGCCCGCGACGTGTGCACCCGCGGCCTAATCGGCATCGCAGGCTTGGCCGCCGAGCGCATTCACCGCGCGCTCAAGCTTCCGGCCGGCGCCGAGGGGGCGCTGCGAGTCCTCGAATTGCACCCGTTGCTGAACCCGGCGGACTACGTTGTGGCCGAGGCCGAATCGAACACACTGCACGTCCACCGCTCGCCGGCACACGACGACGATGCGTGGATCTCGTTGTGCTCACCAGAATCCGTCCAACCGTTGCAGGCGATCGCCACCGCGGTGGAACCGCACCTCGAAGTTCGAGTTAGCGGGACGGCCACCGACTGGACGGCAGAACTGGTCGAAACCGACGTTGCCGCCGCGGAACTGCCAGAGGTTTCGGTGGTCAGAGTCAGTGGCGGGTCGACGTTTCAGTTCGAACCGAGGCGTTCGCTGCCGCTGACCGTGGTCTGAGACAAGGCTATTTGTCAAGGGGTTTTCGGTACCGCTTCGGTGACGCAACCGCATCGAGCGGATACCAATGGCATTGCGAAGCATCGGCTTTCCGCGTGTCCACGACTATCGTTAACGCTGGCCACCGACCCCTATAGACGAAAGTATTCGCTCTATGTACGACCCACTTGGGTTGTCGATCGGGACCACGAACCTGGTCGCTGTGCGTGACGGAAACCCACCGGTTTCACGTCGCGCTGTCCTGACACTTTATCCACACTGCGCGCCGAAAATCGGTCTGCCGGTGGAGGATCCGGATCTCGTCGAACCCGGCGTGCTGATGAGCGGGTTCGTCGAGCGCATCGGAGATTCGGTGGCCTTGGTGTCTAGCGACGGCTCCGCCCACGACCCTGACCTGTTGACGGTCGAAGCGCTGGACGCGATGGTGGCGGCGGCGGGTGCCGACGCGGCGTCCTCGGAGATCTCGATCGCGGTTCCGTCGTATTGGAAACCGAGTACCGCCCAAGCTTTACGCAATGGGTTACGCACCCATCTGGGTTTCGTTCGAAGCGGTATGGCGCCGCGCCTCGTTTCGGACGCGATTGCGTCGTTGACGGCGGCGAACGCCGAGTTGTGCCTTGCCGCAACGGGAGTCGTAGGATTGCTCGACTTCGGTGGGTCGGGCACGTCAGCGACGCTGATAGATCTTGCAGGCGATTTCAAGCCGCTCAGCGCCACCATGCGCTACACCGACTTCTCCGGTGACGAGATCGACCAGGCACTGATGCTGTGCGTCTTCGAGGAGCTGGGGCACGGCAGCGGCATCGACCCGGCCAGCACCGCCGCGGTCGGCCAGCTGGCCAGGCTCAGGGAACAGTGCCGCGCTGCCAAGGAACAGCTATCGTCCCAGATTGCAACGGAATTCGCGGTCGAGCTGGGCGGCCGACGGGCCACGATGAGGCTCACTCGCGACGAGCTGGGTGACCTGATCCAGGACCGGCTGACCGGACTCATCTACGCCTTTGACGATATGTTGTGCCGGCACCGTAAGGGCTGGAGCGACCTGTGTGCGGTGGTCACCGTCGGCGGTGGGGCCAGCATCCCGCTTGTGAACGAACGGCTTTCGGTGCACAGTCGCCGTCCGGTGGTGTCCCCCTCGCAGCCCGCATTTGCGGCCGCGGCCGGGGCGCTGTTGCTCGCCTCCCGCGGGGAAGACATCGACATCCGCACCCGCACCTCGATCGGACTGCTCGCCGCGTCGTCCGGCGGCGACATCACCGAACTGCCTGCCGGAGACCTGCTGGTGATCGACGAGGAGGCTCTCACCGATCGCGAGTTGGCCTGGTCGCAAACTGAATACCCCGGCGATATCCGGGTGCCATACACCCCCGAGGCATTCGACGAGGACAGCAATCCCGCCGGCTGGTCGATGCGCCTCAACGTGATCGACCCACCCCGGGAACGGCCATGGCGCCGGTTGCGGTTGTCCCAGCTGATTGTCGGGATGTCCGCGTTGGTCGCGATGACGGCGATCGGGGGTGTGGCGTACACGCTGACCGGCATCGAGAATCGGCAGGCACCGCCAATACCGTCGGTGGCTCCCGTTCCACTACCGCCGGTCAGCACCTTGGTGCCGAGCCCGGTCGCGCCGCCGCCGACCGCCGTGCCACCACCGCCGACGGCCGCACCGGTGCCCAGCACGGTCGCGCCCCCGCCCGCGCCCCCGCCCTCGCCGCCGGAGCCGCCTCCCTCACCGGAGCCGCCGCCGGTCGTCGTAACCACCCATCCGCCGCCGGTGTACACCACGCACCGTCCACCGCCGCCCGTGCAGACGACGACGACTCCACCGCCGCCGCCTCCGACCACAACGACGACGACGCCTCCGCCGCCGCCGCCCTCGACGACGACGCCGACCACCACCACGGTGCCCATGACCACGCAATGGATCCACGTGCCGCTGCTGCCGGTGCCAATCCCGATCCAGGTGCCGGCCAGCCAGGTTCCGGCAAACCCGGCCCCGCAGTATCCGGCGCCGGTGCAGCAATATCCCGGCGAGTATCCGGGCGGCGGATATGGGGGTGGCTATCCCGGTGGTGGGTATCCGCAAAACCCGTTCCTGGGTCCCGGTTACTAGCAGCGGAGTTCGGCCGACAGCAAAGTCCGTGGCGAATCACCTCGCGCAGGCGCACACTGGGCAGTAACGCTATGCAAGGAGGCCGCGTGGGCGAGTACGGTGCGTTCGGAATTGATCCCGAAGAATTCGACCGGATGATCCGGGAGGGCAGCCAGGGACTGCGCGACGTGTTCGAACGAGTCGGCAGGTTCGCCGCGGGTCCGGGCGCCCGGACCGGGTGGGCGGCGTTCTTCGACGAGGTGTCCCGCCGCCCCCGCTCGACGCCGGAGACCACCGGTGAGGCCGGTGACGGTGTGTGGGCGATCTACACCGTCGACACCGGCGGTGACGCCCGCGTCGAACAGGTATTTGCGACCGAGCTCGACGCGCTGCGCGCCAATAAGGACAACACCGATCCAAAGCGCAAGGTGCGCTTCCTGCCGTACGGCATCGCGGTCAGCGTGCTCGACGACGACTCGCACCAGCCGGAGTAATTCGCCGATCCCAGTCCGTTCCTTCTAGCAGGGAATACGCCTAGGGTCGAGGCGTGATGGCAGCGGCGTCGGTGTGCCAGGTGTGCGGCTCCCAGCCGCGGCCGGGTGCACGCTTTTGCGATGCCTGCGGTTCGCCGCTGACGCCCAGCGCCGAGCCCGCCGAATACAAGCAAGTGACCGTGCTCTTCGCGGATGTGGTGCGGTCCATGGACATTGCGGCAGCGCTGGGCCCCGAGCGGTTGCGTGAGGTGATGACGGACCTGGTCGATCAATCGGCGACCGTGGTCCAGCGCTACGGCGGCACCGTCGACAAGTTCACCGGCGACGGCATCATGGCGCTTTTCGGTGCGCCAATCACGCTGGAAGATCATGCCTTTCGCGCATGTCTGGCGGCATTGGACATCCAGGACGTGGTCCGCGGCCTGGCGGTCGAGGTGGGCCGCCGAGATGGCGTCGACTTGCGGCTGCGGGTCGGGCTGAACTCCGGGCAAGTGATCGCAGGCGAGGTCGGCGCGACCCACTTCGGGTACACGGCGGTGGGCGAGCAGGTCGGTATGGCCCAGCGGATGGAATCGGTGGCGCCGCCCGGCGGCGTGATGCTCAGCGAGTCGACCGCACGGTTGGTGGAGGACCGGGCCGTGCTGGGCGAGCCGGAAACCGTGCACATCAAGGGATTCGCCACCACCGTGCCGGCCCGGCGACTGCTGGCCGCCGATGGCCAGCACCGCCGCAAGGCGCGGCGCCAGTCCCGGCTGGTGGGCCGCCAGGACGAGAAGGACGCCGTCGCACGACTGCTCGAGCAGGCTCGCGGCGGTGCGGGGACGGTGATCACGGTGACGGGCCGCCCGGGTGTCGGAAAGACCCGATTGGTCCGGGAATCGCTGGGTTTGGCGCGCAGCGTGGGCTTCGAGGTATTCGTCACCTACTGCGAATCCCACACTCGCGAAATCCCGTTTCACGTCATCTCGCGGCTGCTTGGGTCCGTCTTCGGTCTCGGCGGGCTCACGCTCGAGGTGGCGCGGGCACGGGTGCGCGCGGCGATCCCGCAGGCGAGCGCCGAGGATCGCATGCTGCTCGATGACCTGCTCGGTATCCGGGACCCGGACGTCCCCTGCCCGGACATCACCCCGGATGCGCGGCGCCGGCGCCTGGTCGAGCTGATCAAGACCGTGTCGCTGGCCCGTACCGAATCCACCATCTACGTCATCGAGGACGTCCAGTGGATCGACACGGTCAGCGAATCGTTACTGGCCGACTTCGCCGCGGCGATACCCGCGATGCGCGCGATGCTGCTCATCGTCTATCGGCCCGAATACCGCGGGCCGCTGGCCAACATCGCGGGCGCACATCGGATCATGCTTGCCCCGTTGGGTGATTCGCATATCGCCGAGTTACTCAAGGAGCTACTGGGGACCGATCCTTCGGTAGCCGGATTGTCGATGGTGGTCGCGGACCGGGCGGGCGGTCTACCGTTCGCCGCCGAGGAAATCGTGCGCGACCTCGCCGAGCGCGGCATACTCGAGGGCGCGCCAGGCAATTACGTGTGCGTGCGCGAAGTGCGCGAAATCCATGTCCCGGCCAGCCTGCAGGGCATCATCGGGGCGCGCATCGATCGGCTCAGCGCGACGGCGAAGCGCACCCTGCACGCCGCGGCCGTGATCGGTGCGCAGTTCGACACCGAGTTATTGAAGTGTCTGCTGGGCCCGGTCGACCTCACGCCGCTGGTCGAGTCGGCGCTCGTCGAGCAGATCGGCTTCACCCCACACGCCACCTACGCGTTCTGTCACCCGCTGATCCAGGCCGTCGCCTACGAATCTCAATTGAAAGTCGACCGAGCGGAATTGCACCGTCGGGTAGCGGCCATCCTGCAGCGAACCTACGGCGAGTTCACCGGCCAGGAGGCCTCGATCGTCGCCACCCAGTACGCGGCGGCGGGGGACCTGCGTGAGGCCTACGAATGGTACATGCAGGCCGGCGCCTGGTACGGCGCGCGCGATATCCGAGCCGCCCGGGCCAGTTGGCAACAGGCGGCACGGTTCGCCGACCTGCTCCCCGATGATCACCCCGACCGGCTGACCATGCGCATCGCGCCGCGAGCATTGCTGTGCGGCAGCGCATTTCAGGTCGGCGGCACGCCCGGCGACACGGGATTCGACGAGTTGCGGGCGCTCACCACGGCGGCCGGTGACAAAAAATCCCTGGCCGTCGGAATGGCCGGCCACATCACCACATTGACGTTCAATTCCCGGCACCACGAAGCGGCAGGCATGGCCATGGAATTCGCGACGCTCGTCGAATCGATCGGCGACCCGGCGATGATCGCGGGGCTGTTCTACGCCGCGGCCCAAGCCAAGTGGGAGGTCGGCGAAGCGACCGAATGTCTGCAGCTGGCGCAGCGCGTCATCGACGTCGCCCACGGCGATCCGACCATGGGAAACTTCGTCATCGGGTCCCCACTGGCCTGGGCCACCACGCTAAAGGGCGCGGCGGGAATGTTTTTGGGACGGCCGGGCTGGCGCCAGGACCTCGATGAGGGCATCGCGATGGCCCGGACCTTCGACCCGACCACTCACCCGTTCGCGCAGCTGTACAAGTACGCGGCCGCGGTGCAGAACGGCGCGGTGCTGCCGACCGCCGACGATGTGGCGCAGGCGGCCGAATCGCTGGACGTCGCGCAACGCTCCGGCGACAACGCCGCGCTGGCCTACGCGCTGGTGAATCGGGCCACCACGCTGATTCACTGCTCTGACGAGAGCGCGGGCGCGGGCTTCGAGTTTCTTACCAGGGCACGCGAAATGCTCGTCGACGAGAAATTGATCGTCGCGATTCGGCGCATGACCGACATCGAAATCGCTTGCCAATACGCCCGATCCGGCGACCTCGACGGCGCCATCGACCTGGCCGACCGAATTGTGGATGCACAGTTCGAAGCCGGCACCATGATCTTCCGGGCGCCCGCGACCACGGCGCTGGTCGAGGCACTGCTGTCGCGGGGCGGCCCCGACGACATCGACGCGGCGCAGCGCGCGGTGGACCGGCTCGCGGCCGTGGTAACCGAGCCCGACTTCGTGCTGCACGAGATCCCGGTGCTGCGGCTACGCGCGCTGCTGGCCCGCGCCCGCGGCGACCAGACCGGCTATCGCCAGTTTCTGCACGGCTTTCGGGCCAGGGCGGCGCAGGCCGGGTTCGAGGGGTACCTGGCGCAGGCCGACGCGATGGTTGCCGACTAGCCCGGCTCAGCCCTGCGCGACGTCGTTGTCGACTCCGGAGTTGGAGATCTTCGGCGCCCCCGAATGGAACGTCACCCGATTACTCATGCCCGAGGCTTCGATGGTGTCGGCCGAGTCGATCGTGATCACGTTCTTCATACCGGACACCGTCAGGCTGGCGCAGTGGCCGGTGATCACAATCGTGTTGTTGATTCCGCTGACGGTCACCGCGTTGTCGTTACACGCGATCGTCTTGTTCTCGTCGATCCCGGAGACGTCCAGCGGTGCGCCAGGAGCGGCGGTGGCCGATGTGGGCGGGCTCGCGCTGCTGGTGCCCGGGGTGCTGGTCGACGACCTCGGGCTGCGCGTCGTCGTTCGGGGTGCGGTGCTCAGCGGCGCCGTGCTGGGCGTGGTGAGTTCGGAGGAGATGATCGACCGGACCCCGGAAAGTTGGTGCGCGGCAAACGCGGCGATGATTCCGGCGATGGCCAGCACGGTGATCACGATGATGGTGCCCACGATCCACCACACCCGACCGATCGATGACGGCTTGTTCACGGGGCCGGCGTACGGGGCGCCGCCGTAGCCGTACACCGACGGGGGCGGCGGTGGTGGCACCGGACCGGGCGGGGGTGGTGGGTAGCCGGGGCCGCCGGCGGGCGGGCCGCCGAGTTCGGACGCGCGCGCCGTGTCGGCCAGCGGGCGCTCCAGGTCCCGAATGCGCTTTTCCGGGTCGTCCTGCGATTCCATGCACAGATGCTCCCACTGCAAGGCCGCAAATGGGTAGTTTCAGCAACGTGCCCGACATGCTGAATCGTCAGATCCTGTTGCGTCGTCGCCCGACCGGGTTGGTCCAGCCTGAAGACACCGAGCTCACCAGCGGTCCGGCACCCGAACCGGCCGACGGCGAAGCGCTGCTGCGAACCACCTATGTGGGGCTCGACGCGGCGGTCCGGACCTGGCTGAACGACCAACCCAGCTACCTACCACCGGTGCAGCTCGGCGAGGTGATCCGAGCGGCCGGGATCGGCGAGGTGGTGGCGTCGCGGTGTGAGGCCTTCGCCGTCGGCGATGTGGTCACCACGTTGACCGGCTTCCAGGAATACGTGATCGTGCGTGACGACGTGTTCAGCACTCCCATCCCCGGCGCGGACGATCAGCTGGCGATCATGTCGGTGTACGGCCCGACGGGTGCCACCGCCTACTTCGGCATGAGCGACATCGGCAGGCCGAAGGAGGGCGAGACGGTGGTTGTCTCGGCGGCCGCGGGCGCCACCGGGTCTGTGGCCGGGCAGATCGCGAAGATCGCCGGGGCGCGGGTGGTGGGCATCGCGGGTGGGCCGCAGAAGTGCCGTGCGGTGGTTGAGGATTTTGGGTTCGACGCGTGCATCGACTACAAGAACGACGACCTGCCCGCCGCGCTCAAACAGCATTGCCCGCGCCGCGTGGACGTCTACTTCGACAACGTCGGCGGCTGGATCCTCGACGCGGTGCTGGGCCGGCTCGCCTCCAATGCACGCGTCGTGCTCTGCGGCGTCATCTCCAGCTACCTGACCGGGGAGCATCCCGGCCCGGCCAACTACGTCAACCTGTTGTCGAAAACCGCACTGATGCAAGGATTCAACGCGCTCGACCAGTGGGGCCGGTTCGACGAAGCCTTCGGCGCACTGCGCCGGTGGGAAGCCGAAGGCCGGCTCAGACACCGGCAGACCATCTTCTCCGGCATCGAGTCGTGCGTGGCGGCCCTCAACGGCTTGTTCACCGGCGCCAACATCGGCAAGACGTTGGTCGAGATCAGCGAGCCGACGTCGCGCTGATGTTGACGCCGAGATTGCCGTGACGGCTGCCGTCGGGGGGAAGCAGGACCGGCCACGGCAATCTCGGCGCACCCGAGGGCCCTACTCCTCGCCGAGGGTGCGGTGTAGTGCCTTCTTGGCTTCGCGCAGCGCGTCGAGAACCTTGGTCCGTGCCGTGGCGAGCTGCTGTTTCTGCTCGTCGGTGCCCGTCCAGGTGATCGTGCGGGCCAGACCCGCGATCTCGAACAGCTCGCGGCGAATCTTGAAGACGTCACCGAACTGACCCGCGCGGGCCAGGAATGCGTGCGCGGTTTCGCTGCTGATACCCCGCCAGGCCAGCAGGTTCTGGCCGAGTTCGGTCAGCGTGGCCACACCGTTGTCGACCGTCACCACGCCGCGGCCGGCCAGCACACCGATCGCCAGCTCCGCGATGTCGTGCCCAGGCGTGATCGCCCCATCGGTCGCATCAGACACCCGCTGCACGATCTGCGCGGCATCGGCCGGTCCGTCGAGCAACAGCGCCGCGGTGACGAACGCGGCACGCTTCAGCGGCGGCTTCCCGCCATGTCCCCAACCATGCCCGCCCAAGCCGTGCCCACCGCCGAAGCCGTGCCCACCGCAGCCGCCGGGGCCCGGACCGCCGAACCCGGGACCACCGAAACCGCCAAAGCCCGGGCCGCCGAATCCGGGACCACCGAAGCCGGGACCTCCGAAACCGCCAGGGCCACCAAAGAATCCACCACCAAACATCCTTGTTTCCTTTCCGATCAAACCATCAACTTCCTTGATACCACCGACGTCGGCAATGTCAACAAAGTTGATGCTCAAGATGGGGGATGGGATACCGGCAGGGTTGACCCCGCCCGGCAAAGACCCGCCGAAGGTGCGCTGGCCAGTGACTCAGCAGCCAATCCTCGCTCCGACTCACCGCCGAGCAGCAAAGCGAACTCGGACAGCTGTTTAATGCAACAGCCGGTGGCACACCTGGCGGGTGACGTGGAAGCCCAGCGGCATGTCCTTCTGGAAAGACCATGCCGACGGCGCCGCGATCCGGCGAGCATTTCCACGGGGTCCTGCCCCGGGGGAAATGCCCGTGGAGTGGGCGCGGGTCTGCTCATGCGTTGGGTGGAGCGTGCGCCGGGGCGCGGCGCATGGTTTTATAACACCGTTTGCGAGAGTAGGCCGCGGGGGGAACCGTGCCGAGCCGGAAACCCCGGCTTTAGCGATTGGTGGTAGGTGCATATGGATCGGCGCAGCATGATGTTGACGACGGGGCTCGGCATGCTGGCGGCGGTCGCGTCGCTGCCGCTCCCAGAGGCCGCGGCACGCCCGTCGGCGCCCAAGGCGCCGCCCTCGGCCGGCCCGAGCGGGCCGTACATCTTCTCCGACGAGTTCGACGGGCCCGCCGGCTCGCCACCCGACCCGGCAAAGTGGACGATCCAGACCTGGCAAGACGACGTCTTCCCGCCCGTCGACGGCATCTATCGCGACGACCGCCAAAACGTGTTCCAGGATGGCCATTCCAACCTCGTCCTGTGTGCCACACACGATTTCCTGACCAACACCTATTACAGCGGCAAGCTGCGCGGCAATTTCCGCAGCATGATCAATCAGACCTGGGAAGCCAAGATCAAGCTCGACTGCTTGTTCCCCGGGCTGTGGCCGTCGTTCTGGGGGGTCAATGAGGACCCGCTGCCCGACGGTGAGGTCGACATCTTCGAGTGGTACGGCAACGGCAACTGGGCGCCCGGCACCACCGTCCACGCTGCATCCAACGGTAAGACCTGGGAAGGCAAATCGATCCCCGGGTTGGTCGACGGAAACTGGCATACCTGGCGAATGCACTGGGGCGAAGAGGGATTCGAGTTCGCCCGGGACGGCGCCGAGTACTTCAAGGTGCCCAACAAGCCCATTCACGTGCATGGGGGCGCGCCCGACGACTTCCGCTGGCCGTTCAACGCTCCCGGCTACTGGATGACGCCGATGTTCACCCTCGCTGTCGGCGGCGTCGGTGCCGGCGACCCGGCCGCGGGCACCTTCCCGGCGGCCATGCTGGTGGACTACATCCGTATTTGGTGACTAGCGCTCGGCCTTGAACACCTGCACCAGGTTGAACTGCCAGCGTTCGACCAGACGGAAGCCCAGATCGTGCGGGACCGCGAAGGCCGGTGTCACGCCGTAGCGCGGGCCGGGCGGCAGCGCCGATCCCCGTTCGTGGGCGGGCATCGACTCGTCGGCCTGGGTAATGATCCAGACGACGTGACAGTGGCTCAGCGGGGCGGCGACCACTTCGGGAATCAGGTTGGTGTCGAACACAGCTTTGCGGTCGGTGGCCCGTTGCCACAGCGTGAGGTCGATCAGCTTGCGGTAGGCGTCGGGGCGGGCCGCCATCAGTGGGCGCATCGGTGCGGGCATGAACGTGACCGTGTCGTTGACCAGTAGGCAATCACCCGCGGACGCTTGGGCGGTGATCAGATCGGCCACCTGGCTGTAGTCCATTCCGTACTTGGCATACGGGTTACGTTGCACCGTTAGGTAATTCGGTGCGGCAGCAATCGCAAATAGCGCGACCAACGCCGGCGCCACCCACGGTTTGGCGGCCAGCGCGGCGATGCAGACCCCCAGTACCAGAGCCAACGCCGGCGCGGTGAAGCTCAGGTATCGCGGTGTGTAAATCGGATGCACCACCGCCGACCACACCACGATCACCGCGGTGGGCACCAGCAGCCACAGACCCGCCAGGGCGAGCAACTGACGTTCTGCGACAACCAGATTGACCGATGTCCAGCGCCACACCACAACGGCCGCCGCAACCACCAGGGCGGACAACACCGCGAACGGCGGACATCGTTCGAAGTATTGCTGCATGCCTACGTCCTCGATCGTTCGGTGCCCGATCGGTGCAACCCAACTGATTTGGTGCACTTGTCCGGCGGCCACTACCAGAAACGGCGCCACCGCGCAGCTAGTCAGAACCGAGGTGAGGACGAATGGAACCACGGTCATGCGGCGGCGCAGGAAGAGGCAGACGAACATCAGGTACACCGGCAACAGCAGCGCAAGATATACGTCGAGCACTATTGAAATTGCTTGGGCGATACCGTAAAACAGCCAGGTCACGAGGCTGTCTCGCCGCACGGCGTACCCGAACAGCACGGTCAGCCACACCGCGGCTGCCATCGAGACGGCATAGGGGCGTGCTTCGATGCCAGCCCACGTTACGCGTGGCAACACCGCACAGAGCAGCCCGGAGATGATTCCCACAGTGCGAGAAGAGAATTGGTTGCCCAGCACCACCACTCCGGCCGCCGCCAAGCCCACTGCCAGGCCACTCGGGGCGCGGGACCAGAACTCGGTGGGCGGGGCGAGCCGGAACCAGCCGTGCATCAGCAGGTAATACAGGCCGTGCACGGCGTCGACGTTACCCAGCATCTGCCACAGCTGGCCCAGGGACCGGCTGTAGGCGGCCGAGATGGTCGCGGCCTCGTCGTACCAGAACGAGGGACGCGCGGCGCCGGTGAGGCTGATGGTGGTGGCCAGCACTGCGACGATCAGCGGGTCCAGGATGCGACGCCGTGACTCGCTCAACACGCCGCTATGTTGCCAGAACCGGCCCGAGACCCGACGGCCGAACCGGCTCGTGTGCGCCGTTAGTTATTCAGCCACACATGCCAGAAACCGTCGGGGCCGAAGCGGCAGGAGTACTGGGTGTACAGGTGGTCGTTGTGGGTCAGCTCGACGTGCGGTGCATCTGCCAGGCAACCGCTCTCGCTGGAGTAGTTGCCCTCAACCTCGACCTCGTCGGCATGGGCCACACCCACCGCAACGGTCATCAGCCCGCCGAGCGCTAGTAAACCTGCCGCAATAACCCTGCTCATACCCGTTATCCCCCGTCGATCGGTCGGTTGCCAGCGAACTATATCGAGTTGCGCGAAGCTCGGGACCGCATTCGCCAGAGTCGTTCCGAGCGCGGTTATTCGAACGTATGATCGAGCGATGGGTCCGCTCGCGTCGATCGGATACAACGGTCAGCCGGTCCGCAGCCCCTTCCGGGTGGTGCGGCCGGCGATCACGGTGCTCATCGACCTGACGGTGTTGTTCCCGCGCCAGCCGCACCGCTCGGGCAGCTACCAGCCCAACGGCCTGCAGCTGCACAAGGTCGTCGAGGGTCGACTGAGCTGCTGGGGCCTATGCGAGCAGGGCGACTGGTGGGGGCTGGTGACCTACCCGATCACCTACGGATCCAGGCAGCGCAGCGTGACGCACTGGATTCCGGCTTGGACGCTGCGCCGAAAAGGCTAGGCCGTCACCCGTTGTGGCGGCGGCGGTTGCAGACGGCGGCCTTGCACGTAGGTGCCGGCGATGGACGTCTCACGGGTTCTCATCAGCAACCTGAACAGCGTCTGGTCCCGGGCCATCCGGGGGTTGTCGGATCGCACGCCCTGCGTGATCACCGCCCGCAGGCTCGGGGTGCGGTTCGGGTCGATGACGACGAAGTCGGCCTCCTTGCCGACGTCGAAGTTGCCGAACCGCTCCTCCATGTCGAGGGCTCGGGCGCCGCCCAGCGTTCCGAGGAACAGCATCTCGGCCGGATGTATCGACACACCCGCGTCACCCGCTTCACTGACGTGCACCTTGAAAGCCGCTGCCAGCACCTGCGGAATGGGCCACTCGTCGCCGCCACCGAAATCCGTTCCCGCGGCGATGTTTGCCCCGGATTCGACGGTCGCGCGCCACGGCATGGTGCCCGAGCCGAGGAACTGTTGCGACACCGGGCAGTGCGCGATGGAGGTGCCCGTCTGCGACATCCGCTCCAACTCGGCGGCCTCGCAGTGCACAGCGTGCGCCATAATGCTGCGTCGCCCCAGCATGCTCGGCCCGCCGAGCTGTGAGCCGGGCAGGAACCTGCCGTCGTAGGTGTCCAGACAGGACTTGACCTGATAGATCTGTTTGGTCGCGGCGATGTCGCCGGCGCCCGGGCGATTGTCCTCGTTGAGGTGGGTGTGGAAGTACACGCCGCGATCTCGTACCGAATCGTAGAGCTCGCCAAGCTTTTTCAGCGTCTCCGCGGTGACCGCGAGCGCGAATCGCGGGACAAGCGCCACCTGGAGCCGCGCCGTCTTCACATCACCGGTGTCAGCGGCGTGCCACTTGTTGATCTCCGCACGGGCGAGCCGAATCGCGTCGTCTTCCGATGTCAGCAACGGCTTGGCCGCATCCGGCCCGACGGTCTGGATACCGCGACCGCTGACGATCCGCAACCCGCGTCGGGCGGTCTCGGCGAACAGCGCGTCCTGCGCTTCGGGAAACGACGATCCGAATACCAGGGCAGCTGTCGTGCCGCTCGCGATGCGTCGGTCGCAGAACTCGACGGCCGCGCGTCGCGCGAACTTCGCATCGGCGAAGCGGGCTTCCGCGGGATAGATGCAGCTGTTCAGCCAGTCCTGCAGCTGCCCGCCGTGGTAAGCGTCGCCGGCAAAGGTCTGCGGGAAATGAACGTGGGTGTCGACGAAGCCGGGCAGCATAAACCCGGGCCGGTGGTCGGTCACCGGCGTCGACCGGTACTTCAGCGGTACGCCGGCCCGGTCGCCGCAGAACGCGATCTTGCCTTCGTCGTCGACGATGAGCGCGCCCTCCGGGATCGACACCAACGCGTGCGCGGATTCAGATAGCAGCGGCGCACCGGCAAGGTGAAAAATGTGCCCAAGGTGAATCCGAGCCACGCGTTCTTCCCCTAATGTTTTCCTCGCGGGTTGCGCTGCAATCACATACAACCACCCTAGGCAGGTTCAACCGCCCGGACAGCAAGCGCGACGCGTTCGATGGCGCGGCACGGAGGTCGACGAGAGGATTGCTTGCCCGTGGCAGGAAGCTGGAGCTCGCTGTTGACGACGCTCATTCCGTTGGCTCTTGTTATCGCAGTCTCGCCGCTGTCAGTCATCCCGGCGGTGCTCGTTCTGCACGCGCCGCAACCCCGGACCGCCGGGCTGGCATTCCTGGGTGGCTGGGTGATGGGGCTGGTGGTGCAGACCGTGTTGTTCGTCGAAGGTTCCGGTGCGCTCGGCGACATGCACAAATCACCGCCGACGTGGGCGTCCTGGCTGCGGGTGGTGTTGGGCTCGGCGCTGATCCTGTTCGGCATCTACCGCTGGGTGACCCGGCATAATCACACCGAGTCGCCGGCCTGGATGCGTTCGTTCTCCACCATGCGGCCCCGGCGCGCGGCGATCACCGGGCTGGTGTTGACCGTGATCCGACTCGAGGTGCTGCTGATGTGTCTGGCGGCCGGTCTGGCCATCGGCACCAGTCACCACGACGACATCGACAAGCTCTCGGCGGGTGTGGTTTTCGTCGCGGTATCCGCATCGACGGTCGCCATCCCGATCCTGGCCTACGCGGCCGCAGGTCATCATCTGGACGAGTTCCTGGAACGCGTTAAGAACTGGATGGAGAAGAACAACGCCGCGATGCTAGCGGTAATCCTGGTGTTGATCGGCCTGATGGTGTTGCACAACGGAATTCGTGCGCTCTGAGCCGGGTTCGGGCGGTGCCGGCTCACCGGTAACCGCCGTCCGCCAGACCGGCCTCTTCCTCGAGACGGTTTGTCTTACCAAAGACCCTGTCGCGCAGCACTTCCCACAGATAAGCCGTGATCATGCGGAGATGCCCTCGGGCAGCCCACTGTTGGGAATGCAACTCCTCGTGATGCAGCACGCGCTCCAGCGCGAGCACGCTCTGCACCGCCCGGCCGGAACGGTCGGTGTACCACGCGTGGCCGGACTCGACGATCTGACGCAGCCGGCCCGCGGCGTCGCCGTCGACCGGAACGTTGACCAGGAAGATGTCACCCCAGGCGGTACCGCCCTGCTGACTGAACAGCCGCCGCAGCCAATTGCCGCCGACACCCATCAGCATGCCGTTCGGCGTGGTGACCAGCCGCCCGCCACCCCGGTCGATGAACCCGACGTCCTCGTCGTAACTCCACCGGTTGGCGGCCTGCCGGTCCACGATCCGACGGACCTCCTCGGGGTGATACGGCGTTTCGGGGAAATCGGTGGGCTGCCCCGTCGTGCGGCCGTAGCCAGTGCCCGCGTTGATGATGTAGGTCATCAACGTCGCGGCGCGCGCGTCGGCGCCGGTGGTGCCCGGTGCCAGCAGGAAGTACGACTTGCCGTGCGGATCGGTGATCTCGGTCGTGTTCTCCAGCACCCCGAAGCTCTGCGGGGTGATCCCGTGGTCCGCGGCGATCGCGGCGGTCACCGCGGCGGGCAGACCGAGGCGTTCGGCGTTGGACAACCACCGCTCGTGGTAGTCCGGTGCCGCGCGCCTGGTCATAGTGCGTCAATTCTTATCAGTCACGTCGCTAGGGTGGAGCGAATGAACTCCGGGCCCTGGCGACGAGCGCGCGGCATCAAGCAAATCACTCGCGGGCTGGGCACCCTGGATCGCGAACTGTTCGTAGCGGTCGCCGAGGCTCCGACCCCGCTGCTCGACACCGTCATGCCACCGCTGACTCGTGCGGCCGATCACTCCAAGCTGTGGTTTGTGATCGCGGGCGCGCTGCTGGCGACCCGCAAACCCGCGGCGCAGCGTGGGGTGACGCGCGGCCTGGTCACCCTCGGTGTCACGAGCCTGTTTACCAACCAGATCGCCAAGCGGGTCCGCCGGCGTCCGCGCCCGCTGTACGACCAGGTGCCGGTGGTTCGGCGCGCCCGTCGTCGCCCGACGTCGAACTCGTTCCCGTCGGGCCATTCGGCCAGTGCGGCCGCGTTCGCCGTCGGCGTGGGCTTGGAGAATCCCCCGGTAGGCTTCGGGTTGGCGTTGCTGGCCGGGCTGGTCGGCTTGTCGCGCGTGGCCACCGGTGCGCACTATCCCGGGGACGTTCTCGCAGGATTCGGCATCGGCGCGGGGATCGCGGTCCTGGGCGGGCGGCTCGTCCCGCCGATCACCGAAACCGCTCTGCCGCAATCGGAACCGCTGCGTGTCGACGCGCCGGAACGGCCTGACGGCGCCGGCGTGGTCCTGGTCGTCAACCCGGAATCGGGCAGCGGCACCGGAGCCCGCGTCGTGGACGAGGTTCGCGCGGCGCTGCCCAGAGCCGAGATCGTCGAACTCGGTCCCGACGACGACCCCGAACAGGCGATGCGCAGCGCCGCCGCCCGGGCCGAAGTGCTCGCGGTGGGCGGCGGCGACGGTACGGTGTCCACCGCCGCAGCGGTCGCTGTCGACGCGGGCCTGCCGCTGGCCGTTTTTCCGGCCGGAACGCTCAACCACTTCGCCAGAGACATCGGCTGCGACACCGTCGGCAAGACGGTCGAGGCCATCCGGCGCGGTAGCGTCGCTTGCGTTGATTTGGTGTGTCTCAACGAAAGTCGGCTGGTGATCAACACCGCCAGCATCGGCGCCTATCCGACCTTCGTGCAGCAGCGCGAGAAGCTGGAAAAGCGGATCGGCAAACCGCTGGCCGGCTTCTACGCGATGCTGCACACACTGCGCAACGACCGACCGGTATGCATCCGCTACGACAACAAGACCCTGCTGACGTCGCTGTTCTTCCTCGGCAACTCGCTCTACCTGCCCACCGGATTTGCACCGTCGCGGCGTAATCGCATGGATGACGGTCTGATCGACGTGCGCATCCTGGAAACCGGTCGCCGATTCGCCACCGTCCGGATCTTGACCGCGCTCGCCCTAGGGCGGCTGCAACGCAGCCCGCTCTACCACGAACTGCAGGTCCCCGAATTCAGCTTCTCGACCGTGGATGGGCCCACGGTCATCGCCCACGACGGCGAGGTCGGCGAGGAGCACCGCGAGGCCAGCTTCACCGCGAAATACCGCATCCTGCCGGTATTTCGACCGCTGCGCTGAGAAACGTTACCCGCCCGCTTGATCGGCCAGCCGATCGAGCCACTCCGCCAGCAACGCGTTTTCGGCCCCGGTCATGCCGTCGATCCCGTAGCCAACACGGCGGCGACGGTCTCTGCGATTGCCGAGCGGGCCGCGGAGCTGATCGGTGGATGATTTGCCGTCGCGCCGTCAGGGTTCCGCGTCGGCGCCCAGGTACGCGTCGGCCCACGCCCCGATGATGCGGCCAGCCCGATGAGCCTGACCGCGCGCGGTCAACAGATGATCGGAACCTTCCAGCGAGACGAAGCTGCGTGGATGACGAGCGAGGCGGAAGATTTCGCTCGCGTTGTCGATGCCGACCGTGTTGTCGGTCGGGGAATGCAGGATTAGCAGCGGCCGGCGCAAGCTTTTGATCTTGTCACGTAGGTCAGCCGCACGAACGTCCTCGACGAATGCGCGCTTGAGCGTCAGGGTGCGACCACCCACCATCCACTCGGCGCTGCCCTCGATCAGGCAACGGTCGACCACTGCGTCGTAATGCTTTTCGACGTGACTGGGGTCCACCGGTGCCGCCACGGTGACCACCGACCGCACCCCCGGAGCTCGCATCGCCGCGGCGATCACCGCCGCCCCGCCCCACGAGTGCCCGACCAGAATGTCGGGCGGCGTGCCGCGGTCGACCATGAACTGGCAGGCCTTGACGATGTCGTCGACCTTGACGGTGAACGACCCGTCGCCCCAGTCTCCCTCGGATCCGCCCAGGCCCAGCGCGTCGAAGCGCAGCATGCCGATGCCGTCGGAGGCCAGCTGCTTGCAAATCCGGGACGCGGCCGGGCTGTCCTTGCCGAGCGTGAAGCCATGTGCGAACACGCCCCAGCCGCGCACCTCGCCGTCGGGAACCTCGATGGCCCCGGCCAGCGTCGCGCGGGTCGAGCCTTGGAACGCCACGCGGTCGCTCATAGGACGATCTAACTATGCGGCGCCGGTCGGTGCTGCCGAGACGACCGCTCGAGTCATACGGGGTATTGGCCGCCGCGGCCCAGGACTTGCCCATACCGCTGTGACGGCTGGGTGATTTTTACCCTCGTCGCCTAGCCAGCATCGCGATTGCCGGCCGGCCCGTCACCCGATGCCGCAGCGACTGGCCGCTAGGCGTGATTGATCCGGCTGTCCGGCAGTCCGTGGCCGCGCTGAGCGGCATGCGCTTTTCCGTTGCCGCGGCGCAGTATTCGCGCAACTGACTTGTGACGCCGTCGTGACGTCACCATTTGGAAACGGCGCGGTGCGGCGCGCGGCGTGTTCTACACGCGCCACTAACAATGGTGGCGGTCGTCGACGGGCGACTTGGCTACGGCTATGTGGTTCTACCGCGCGAATGAAGGAGTTGGACGTTGATGCCGATCTTCGATCGATTCAACATCGGTGTTGTTGCCTGCGCTGGTTTATGCGGTGCCGCCATAGCGTTGAGCCCGGATGCGGTAGCCGTTCCCTATGTAACCGGGGGCGGGGCATGCCTGTACGGACAGGCAGGTGCGGCCGGCGGGGCCCCCGCCGCCGGTGGACCCGCAGCTGCCGGGGGCGCCGCGGCGGCGCCGTGCGCTGCTCCATTGACCGACATGGCCGGTGTTCCGCTGGTGGTTCCGGGCCCGGGGATTGTCCCGGTTCCGGCGGGTGCGCCGCTGATTGCGCTCGGACCGCCGATACCGCCGGTGCCGGTGGTTCCTCCGTTGCCGTTTGCACCTCCGGTGCCGATCGGTGCTCCGCTGCCGTTGGGGGCGCCCTTGGTCGCCCTGGGTGGTGTCGCCGACGGCTTGCCGGTAGCGCCGCTGATCGACATGGCCGGCGCGAAGGATGCGCCGACGGGCCCTCCGCCGACCGGCGGGCCGGTGGATGGGCAGCCGGTTTCGCCTGGACCCTCGCCGGTGCACGGAAACTAATCCCCGTCTGATCGTTGAAGGCCCGCTGGGTTAATCCCCAGCGGGCCTTCGCTATTGCCTTCCCACAAACACTCGCTCCCACATGTCGGCGAGCCGACGGGAGGGCAGAAACAACTGTGCGGCGGTGGTTTACGACGAGGGCAGTTCGTTCGTGTGCTCGCGCACGACCACCGGATCGCCGACGTTGACCGTGTTGTAGTACCACTCGGCGTCTTCGGGGCTCAGGCTGATGCAGCCATGGCTGACATTGTCCAGTCCGAGTGAATTGACGGCCCACGGTGCTGAATGCACGAAGAGGCCGTGGTTGGTGATGCGGACGGCGTAGTCCACCGTGACCAGGTAGCCGTCGGGATCGTTAACGGGAATGCCGACGCTGCTCGAATCCATCTGTACTGAGCGGTCTTTGGACAGCACGGTGTAGGAGCCGACCGGAGTCGGGTACTCGGGCCGGCCCAACGAGGCGGGCAGCACGCCCGGCTCGCCGAAGTGTGGGCGGTGGTGTGGCGCCGGCAATGACTGCGGTGGTCCGGTCTCGACGCCATCGATGCTGACGGTGAAAGTGTGCTCGGCGATGCTGGCGATACCGATGACGGCCGGGCCGGTCTTGATCTGGGTAGGCTGGCCTTCCACAGTGAGCGCAATTGTGCTGTGCGCCGGCCAGTATCGGTCGGGATTCCACCGCACCGTTTTGCTGTCGAGCCACTCGTACTTGCCAGTCATCGGCGGCGTCGACGCGATCTTCAGGGCCTCCTCGGCCGCCGGCCGGTTGGCCACTGGTGCGCGGAAGGTCACCACCACCGGGTGCGCGATACCGACCGCCTGGGTGCTTGTGGGCGACACCGACGCGATCGGGAACGGCGCAATCGACTGGCTGGCCGCGGCCAGTCTCACCTGCTGCGGCGACGACAGGTTCAGCACGGCGGATCCCGCGACCACAGTCGCGCCGATTCCGATGACAGCAACGGCACACCGAATACCCGCGCGCATGACCTCAATTTCCCTTTAACTGACAGAGTTGCAATAGGAATACTAAATGGACGTTGACCTGCGGAAGCGCAAGGGCGCGTTAGCAATTGGTCAAGTGTCGGTCACGATTTGGCTACGGTCCGCCGGTGTGTCAACGTGATGGCGGGGACGCGGAGCGGAGGAGAACGTCATGCCCGGAGGTGGACTGGCAGGGGTCGGGTTGGCCGGCGTCGCTCTGCTCGGCGCGGTGGTGTTTGCGGCCACGGCGCAGGCGGCCGCGCCTCCGGCACCGGGCATCCAGGTCAGCGACGGAATCACCAAGTGCACGACCGGTTTTGCCGCTCAGGGCGGCGACGGTGGCTACTACCTGTTCACCAGTGGCCATTGCAACCATGGTGCGCCGTTTACCTACGACGACAACGTCCCGCTCGGCACCGTCACCTCCAGCGAGGAAGAGGGCGACCGCCGCGACGCCGCGATCATCCATCTCGACCCGGCCGCCGGCGTGCCGGTCGGTGATGTCGCCGGCCAGCGTGTGCACGGCGTGTTGAGTACGAGCCAGATCAAGCCGGGAATGCCGTTCTGCAAACTCGGTGCGATCACCGGCGAAACGTGCGGCGTGGTCAAAGCCATCGACGGGGAAGTCGCCGAGGTAAACGTGTTCGCCCAGCCGGGTGACAGCGGTGGTCCCGGCTACGTCAAGAACGCGGACGGCAGCGTCACCGCGGCCGGCCTGGTCATGTCGACGTCGTTGGCGGGTGACCCCAACATCACCTACTTCGTCATGGTGCAGCCCCTGCTGAGCCGGTGGGGTGTGCACATCCTGGGCTAACGCCGGGGCCGGGAAACGACGGCTACGACGTCACGACGTTCGTTGCGGCGGCCACTCGGCATCGCCGGTTTGGCTGCGCAGGCGATGGAGGGAATCGGAGCCGCTAGGGCCGCAGCCTCCCAATCAATGGATGCGGGCGCTGCCGCCGAGGCCGATCTCCAGCACGCTTCCGGTGATCACGCCCGGATCGGTGACCAGATAGACGACCCCGCGGCTCACGTCCTCGGGTTGCAGCCAAGGTTGTGGGATCGGGTTGGCTTTCGTCATCCGGCGCACCAAGTCGTCGGGGATGTCGTCGGCGATGTCGTCGTCCCCGGCCGGTTGCACCATCGGGGTCTGCGTCGTGGTGGGGCAGACGACGTTGATCGTGATGCCCTCCTTGGCGACCTCCAAGGCGGCGGACTTGGCCAGGCCGATGACCCCCCACTTGGTGGCGTTGTAGGCGGCCAGCTCGGGGATGCCCATCCGTCCGCCCATCGACGAGGTCACCACGATCCGCCCGAACCGCTGCCGGCGCATCATCGGGATGGCCGCGCGCAGGGTGTGAAACGCGCCGGTCAGGTTGGTGTCGACCAGCTGTTGCCACACCACATCGCTGACGTCTTCCAAAAGCCCGGTGCTGACGATTCCGGCGTTGGCGACCACGATGTCGAGGCTGCCCAAGTCGGCGGCCGTCTGCGTGATCGCGGCGTTGACCGCGGCCGCGTCCCGCACGTCCAGCGTGAGCGGCAGACACCGTCGGCCGAGCTCTTCGACCAGCTTCGTCGTCTCCCGTAAGTCATCCTCGGTGCCCAGCGGATACGTCAGCTCCGCCATCGCGGCCGGAGCATCGGCCACGGCGATGTCGGCTCCCTCGGCGGCCAGGGCCAGGGCATGCGAGCGGCCCTGCCCGCGAGCACCGCCAGTGATAAAGGCAACGCGTCCATCCAAAGCACCCATAGTGGGAAAACTACCAGGGGTAATGCGAGAGTCGTCGGCGAGGTCTGTCATGTGAAAGTGTTTGCCAGGGACTATGTTTCGGTGTCTTGGCAAGGGGCCAACCGGGAAAGGTTTGATGCCTGTGTGCTTGGCGGACCGCGTCCCATCCGGCGGCGCCGAAATATCGTGGCTTCGACGTTTTCCTATGCCTCCGACCTGCGATATTGGCAGCGAGAACATCCGACTAACGGATAAAACATTTTCCTGAAAAAAATGCGCTGGGAAAGTCATGATGTTTCACATGGCTGATAAACCCCTGGCCGATGTGGACGTTGTCGTCGTGGGCGCCGGATTTGCCGGCCTGTACGCGGCGTACCGGGTCCGGCGAGCCGGCTATGCAATGCGCATGTTCGAAGCAGGTGACGATATCGGCGGCACCTGGTACTGGAATCGCTATCCCGGCGCCCGGGTCGACATTCCCAGCGTCGACTACATGTACAGCTTCGATTCGGACTGGGCGCGGGATTGGCAGTGGTCGGAGAAGTACGCCACCCAGCCCGAGATTTTGCGGTATCTCAACCATGTCGCCGACAAGCACGACCTGCGCCGCGACATCCAGTTCGGCACTCGCGTCACTTACGCGCACTGGGACGAGGCCCGCTCCCGTTACCGGGTGCACACCGACCGCGGCGACGACCTGGCCTGCCGGCACCTGGTGATGGCGACGGGCTGCCTGTCAGTGCCCAAGGATCTCGACATCCCCGGCGTCGACAAATTCACCGGCGAGGTCTATTTCACCAGTCGCTGGCCGCGTGAGCCCGTCGACTTCACCGGCAAGCGCGTCGCTGTCGTGGGCACCGGGTCGTCGGGAATCCAAACGATCCCGTTGATCGCGGCCCAAGCCGCGGAGCTGGTGGTCTTCCAGCGCACCCCGTGCTTTTCAATCCCCGCCCACAACGGTCCGATCTCGCCGGACAAGCTCGCCCAATTGGCTGACGACGCCGCCTACCGCCAGGCCGCAAAATATTCATTCGGCGGGGTGCCGGTGGAGCGCACGATCACTCCAGCGTTCTCGGTATCCGCCGACGAACGACAGCAGCGTTACGAACGCGCCTGGCAGCGTGGTGAACTGCTGGAGGTGCTCAACCTGTATTCCGATCTGATGAGTAACCCCTTGGCCAACAAGGACTTTGCCGACTTCCTACACGCCAAGATTCGCGACATTGTGCACGATCCCAAGACGGCCGATGCGCTGTGCCCGAAGACCTACCCGGTCGGTGCAAAACGGCTGTGTCTGGACACCGACTATTACGCCACCTTCAACCTGCCACACGTGCGGCTGGTGGATTTGCAAGAGCAGCCGCTTCTCGGCGTTACTGATACCGGAATAACCACGGCTGCTGAGTCTTTCGACTTCGATGCAATTGTCTTCGCGACCGGCTTCGACGCGATCACCGGTGCCGTCGCGGCGATAGACGTTGTCGGCCGTGACGGCCGGACGCTGAAAGACACGTGGCGGCACGGTCCGTGCACCTACCTCGGCCTCATGGTCGAGGGATTCCCCAACCTGTTTTTGATTGCTGGTCCGCAGAGCCCGTCGGTGCTGTCGAACATGGCGGTCTCGATCGAGCAGCACGTCGATTTCGTCGCCGACGCGCTGGCGTATATGCGGGCGCGCGGCTTCGCCCAGATCGAACCAACCGCGCTCGCCCAGGACGGCTGGATGCAACACACCGACGATGCCGCATCGATAACGCTGTTCCCGCAAGCCAATTCGTGGTATGTGGGCGCCAACATCGCGGGCAAGCCGCGTACCTTCATGGCCTACGCCGCCGGGGTCGACTTCTACCGGGTGGCGTGTGAGGAAGTCGTCGCCCGCGACTACCTGGGGTTCGCCCTATCCGGTCCACAGGGTTCGCACTGCCATGACGGCGTGATTCGCCGTCTGCAGCCCGACGTGCAGATGGTTCTCGAGCAGATGGCTCTGCTGAATCCGCCGCCACTGGAGTCCTTGCCGCCCCAGCAGGCCCGT
This sequence comes from Mycobacterium simiae, assembly GCF_010727605.1. NCBI lineage: Bacteria > Bacillati > Actinomycetota > Actinomycetes > Mycobacteriales > Mycobacteriaceae > Mycobacterium > Mycobacterium simiae. The sequence continues at coordinate 2,071,856 of NZ_AP022568.1, read as the reverse complement.
GCATTCATGAACGAGCTGAACGTCGTCCGGCCGCCGGGTCCGGACGTCGGCGAAATTATCGACGGCACCTTGCCGGGCGCGGCGGGTCCACTGGCCTTCCGGCTGTATCGCCCGGCCGGCCCGGGCCCGCACCCGCTCGTCGTCTACTTCCACGGCGGCGGATGGGTGCTCGGCGACCACATCTCGGACGATCCGATGTGCCGGGACCTATGCGTGCGCAGCGACACGCTCATCGTGTCGGCGAACTACCGGCACGCTCCCGAACACCGCTTTCCCACCGCGGTCGACGACGGCTGGGCGGCGGTGCGGTGGATCGCCGAGCACGCCGAAGACCTCGGCGGTATCCCCGGAGCACTGGTGCTGTCGGGATGGAGCGCCGGCGGCGGCATCGCCGCCGTGGTCTGTCAACTGGCCAGGGACACCGGCTGGCCGCTCATCGCCGGCCAGGCGCTGCTCACTCCGGTCGTCGACACCGACCAGACCCGCGGCTCCTACCTCGAGAATGCCGATGGCTACGGTCTGACCGCGCCGCTGATGCGCTGGTTCTTCGACCATTACGCCGACCTGCAAGTGCGCGCCGACCCTAGAATCGCGCCGCTGCGCGCACCGGATCTGTCGGGCCTGCCGCCAGCGATCATCGTCACCGCAGAGTTCGACCCATTGCGCGACGAGGGCGACGCCTATGCCGAGGCGCTCACGGCGGCAGGGGTTCCCACCCGGCATGTGCGGGCCCGTGGGCACACACACCTGTCGGTGAGCATGGTTGACGTGGTGGTCTCCGGCGCCCCGATCCGGGCTCAGATAGCCGACGCACTACGTGGGTTCTTCGTCGCCGATGCGGTCACAAGCGCGGCGGTGCGGACCGCGGGTTAGCTCGCGCCGACCGCCACCACCGGGTTCCGCTCGGCCATCTCGGCGTCTGCTTTGTGATCGTCGATCCGAAGCAGTCGCTACGGCAAGCGGTGTGGCAGTGGGCGACACGCCCGGGCTATCTACTGCTGGAGCTGCCGCCGCTGCTGGAGCTACCGCTGCTACTTTCGCCGCTGCTAGAACTGCTGCTACTGCTCGAACTGCCGCTGCTGCTCTCGCTGCTACTACTGCTCAAGCTGCCACCGCTTTCGCTGCCGCCGGAGCTACTGCCGCTGAGGGAACCGCCACTGCTCTCGCTGCCGCCGGGGCTGCTGCTGAGGGATCCGCCGCTCGGCTCGCTGCCGGAAGGTGCGCTGCCGCCGGAGCTGCTGCTGAGGGATCCGCCGCTCGGCTCGGCGCCGGAAGGTCCGCTGCCGCTTGGTGTTTCGCTACCGCCCGACGGCGGACCGGCGGAAGGCCCGCTGGCGCCGGTCGGCCCGCTACCGCTGGGGGTCTCACTGCCGGTCGTTGATCCGCCGCTCGTGGGCCCACCGGCGCCGGGGGACGCAACGCCGGTGGGGCCACCGCCGGCCGGGTTTTCACTTCCGCTGGAAGGCCCACTGCCGCTTGGAGTTTGACCCCCAGGCGTCGATCCGCCACCCGGCGCGCTCTGGCCAGGGCCAGTGCCGTTCGAGGGCCCGCCACTGGTTGACCCGCCGGTGGTTGGCCCGCCACTCGAAGTGCCGTGGCCTGCGCCGCCGCCCGTGCCTGGCCCAGGGTGGCTCACGGAGCCGCCGCCGTTTGGATTCTGGCCGCTGCCCTGCGTTCCGCCGCCGCCGGAGCTCGGTGGTGGGCTTTGACCCGCGGGTGGCCGGTGCGGCGGCGACTTCGGCGGGGGGACGTGGATCGGCGGCGACGAATGCGGCGGGTCGTCTACAACGGGCGGACTCGCCGGCGGCGCCGGCACGTGAACCGGCGGCACGGGAGCGGTGTCGATCTGCGGAACGAAAACCGGGACGGGCGCGGCCGGCGCAACGGGGACCGGCGCGGCCGGCACTGCGGGGACCGCGACGGGCGGGGCCGCCGGGACGGCGACGGCTGGTGCCGCGGGCGCCGGAGCCACCGGGCGCGGAGCGACCGAAGCAGGACCCAACGGCGCCGGCGCGACCATCTTCAGCGCCACTTCCGGTGCCGGTAGCAGCGCCTGCTGAACCGGGGCGATGATGCCCTTGATCGGCGCGGGCAACGAACTGACCGTCGTGCGCATGCCGACCGACAGGGCAATCTCCAGAGCCAGCGCGGCGCTGAAACCGGCTATTGCCACCGCCGTTCCGACCAGCAGGGCGGGCCGAGAGCGCGGCTCGACCCCATCGGAAGCATTGATGACGGTGGTGGCGGCATCGGCTTCCTCGTCGGCGACGGCGCTGTAGGCGAGGCCGTCATCGCTTAGCTCGGTGTCGGTGATATGCAAATATCCCGGCAGCGCGGACGCGTCGACCGCGCCCGTGCCGGGGTCTTGGGCGTAGGCCATCGCGGTAGTGGGTGACGCGAGCGCATGCGCCGATGCCAGCGCTGCGCCTCGGGCTAGTGCAGTCTCCGGTTCCTCGGGCATGTTCACCACTAGGGACGTGGCCTCGCCCAAACACCGTCCCATTCCGGTGACGTCCACATCGGCGCCGACCACGAACAGGCCGCCTGGTGGAGTTGGCCAGTCGTCAAGATCGGCCACCAACGCCACAAGTTCCGCCGTGACCATCGGCCCCCACTCGGCGTCCAACGGCTCGGTATGGACGTCGTCGACGGAGCCGTCGGCGGTATCCACCACGGCCAACGTCGCGCTATCGGGTTCCACGAAAAGCACTGCGGTGCGCTCGTAACCCATTGCAGCGCCTACAGATTGGGTCAAGGCGGCTGCGGCCACAAACGCCGAGACCAACATGACGTTCTCGATCTTGTGAGCGGCGAGCGCGTCGCGCAGCACCGCAGCCTCGAGTTGGTCGGTGTACGCCACCCCGATGGAGTCCAGTTCGAGGCCAGCACCGGCCGCATCCGCACGGGTGCACTCGATGGCCGTGATCACGCGATCGGCGGTACTCACGGTGGGGGAGTCATCGGCCACGGTGATCGGAAACTCGTTCTCGTCGATCGTGGGGCCGTCGGCGTTTTCGCCCTGCAACATGACCAGGTGAACCGAGGTTGGCGCTACGGAAACTCCGAGCACAATGTCCATTGCCCATGCCTCCCAGTTACGAGGCCCCCTGGGAACCGATCGTGGCTGGGAAAACTGTGCCCGGACCTTGCGGAAGCTAGGTGGAGGCTATGCGTGTCGGCGGTTAGCGCGTCGGTCGCCGCCTCGCCGCGTCAAGGTTGGGATCGGTAGCAACACCTGCGGTGTGGACTCGCCGGGACGAGGTAAATGACCACCCGAGGGAGTTCCCATGAGGATTGCCGCCACGGCAGTTGCCGCTCTTCTGGTCAGCGCAACGCTGACAGCGAGCACCGCCCATGCAGACACGGTGACCGGTCCGCCGCCGGCCCACGGCTATCCGCTGCAGCCACCGCCCGGTCCCGTTGTCGATCCCGATCCGCTGGTAGCGGTGCAGGACTTTCAGCGCCACATCGCCGATCTGCACGACAATTGGGAGACCCTCAGCCCGGGCGAGCGGAATCAGCGGCTGAAGGCTCTACAACAAGAGGCCCCCATGGTCGAGGCCGAGACTCGAAATTTGCCGCCGGGTCAACAGTTGCAGGTCGAGGGCATGCTCTTGTCGGCGATGTTTCAGCTGACCGACCTTCTTCGGCGGATGCAGTAGCACAGACTCAGCTCGTGGAGCCGATGACGGGAATCGAACCCGCGTATTCAGCTTGGGAAGCTGATGTTCTGCCATTGAACTACATCGGCACTACATCGGCGCGGTCGCCGAGGAAAGGCTAGCACCAAGGTGTGCGGCCAGCTCAGATCCCGCCGCGCGGGGCGAGGGAATGCAGTTATTGCGGCAATTTTAAAATGCCCACATTTATTCTTTCGTGATCATGTCGTAATCTGCTTCCCGTGGGTCGACACCGATTAGCCAGGAAGCGACGCAAGTCGCCAGTAGCCCTGGCAGCGCTGCTGGCGACCACGGCAATCTCTTTCGCGGTGGGCGGTGATGTCGGTCCATTAACGGCCCAAGCGGAAGCCAAACCCGTTATTGACGACGCCGAGCCGAGCCGTTTGGAAATCGTGGCGGCCGAAGCGAACCTGCCGCACGGTGCGGCGGGTCTGGGCGCCGCCGACCGGCAGCCGGCCGCGTCGCGCTACCACGTCCGATCCCGGTTCCTGCCGGTCGGGCTCGCCTCCGAACAGGGCCTGCAAGTTCGAACGATCCTGGTGTCCCGAGCGATCAGTGCGCAGTTCCCCGAGATTCACGAAATCGGCGGCGTGCGGCCGGACGCCCTGCCCTGGCATCCCCTCGGCCTGGCGCTCGACGTGATGATCCCCAACCCCGGCAGTGCCCAGGGCATTGCGCTGGGCAACCAGATCGTCGCGTATGTGCTGGGCAACGCGCATCGGTTCGGTATTCAGGACGCAATTTGGCGCGGCGTCTACTACACGCCCGGGGGCGCCCAACCGAGCCGGCTGGGCCATTTCGACCATGTCCACGTCACGACGACCGGCGGCGGCTACCCTCGGGGTGGCGAGATGTATCTCGCCGATTAATCGCGGGACTACGAGCACACCGCAACGGTTAGGCTCGTCGCGTGCTGCTCTCCGATCGTGACCTCAGGGCCGAAATCACCGCCGGTCGGTTGGGCATCGACCCATTCGACGACACCCTGGTGCAGCCGTCCAGCATCGACGTTCGCCTCGACAGCATGTTCCGGGTGTTCAACAACACCCGCTACACCCACATCGACCCCGCCAAGCAGCAGGACGAGCTGACGACGCTGGTCGAACCCGCCGCTGGGGAACCGTTCGTCTTACACCCGGGTGAATTCGTGCTCGGGTCGACCCTCGAACTATTCACCTTGCCCGAGGACCTCGCCGGGCGTCTGGAAGGCAAGTCGTCGCTGGGCCGGCTGGGACTGCTGACGCACTCGACCGCGGGCTTCATCGACCCGGGGTTCACCGGCCACATCACCCTCGAACTGTCGAACGTCGCGAACCTGCCGATCACCCTGTGGCCTGGGATGAAGATCGGACAGTTGTGCATTCTGCGGTTGACCAGCCCCGCCGAGCACCCGTACGGCAGTTCCCGGGTCGGCTCGAAGTATCAGGGTCAGCGGGGCCCGACACCGTCGCGCTCCTACGAGAACTTCATAAGAACCACATAGCTTCGGCTGGGTATCCGCACAGCCTTCCTGCGCAAGTATGGAGTGGTCCGTGGTTGCATCTCCGCCCGGGCTTAGCTTGCCGCGCAATGCTTTTGGAGTGGTTCGTCTTGGATATCGTGCTCGGGGTGTCAATCGCACCGGCTTCGGTCCAGATGATCGTCGTCGAAGGTGAAAACGCCGACGGAGCCGTCGTCGAAGAGGATGGATTCTCACTCCCCGCGCCCGACGACACCCAGCCCACGGCCGTCCCGGATCGGGTGATCTCGGCAATCTTGGGTACCCGGGAGGGCGCTACCGACGCCGGGCTCGAGCTGTCCTCGATCGGTGTGACATGGACCGACCAGCTGCATGCCGCGGTGCTGCGCGACGCGCTGGCCAGCTACAAGCTCGAAAACGTCATGCTGGTCTCGGCGTTCCTGGCGGCCACGGCATTGGGCCAATCCGTCGGCGGCGCAATGGGTTACGAGAGCACCGCCGTCCTCTTTGTGGAACCCGACACTGCCACGTTGGCCGTCGTCGAGACCGCCGACGGATCCATCACCGACGTCTACAAGGAACAGATCGTCGCCGAGTCGTATGGCGAGGCCACCGCGCAACTCACCGGGATGCTGTCCTGGCTAGACGACCGGGACTTCGCCCCAGGCGGGGTGTTCCTGATCGGCTCGGGTGTCGACCTCGGGCCGATCAAGCTCGCGCTGGACTCGGCGACCGCGCTGACGGTCAGCGCACCCGAGGAACCCGAGACCGCACTGGCCCGGGGCGCCGCACTGGCGTCGGCGAACGCGCCGTTGTTCGCCTCATCGACCGCGGCGCTGGCCTACGCCCAGGATCCGGGCACCGGCACCATTGACCCGCACGCCATGCCCGAATACTTTGGCGTCTCCTATCTTCCCGGTGCCGAATCCGGCGACGAGCTGGCCTACAGCCTGGTGCCGGATGAGGATGCCGATGCACCGACCGTCGTCATCGACCCTCGTGATCTTGGCAATCCGGATGACGAGCAGCCACGCCGCAGGCCGATGCTGCTGGTCGGCAGTGGGATGGCCGTGGTGGCCATCACCGCAGTGGTCGCACTTGAGATTGCCCTGGCGATCGGCATTCGCACGACGGATGTGGCCGTCCAGCCCAGTCCGAACCAGAACCTGATCGTGCCGACCCAGCCCGCACCCGCGGCGCCAGCCGTCGAAGCACAGGCACAGCCCAAGATCAGGCTGGAAACACCTGTCGCGGCACCCAAACCGCTCATCCCACAGGTCGCCGCACCACGGCCGCCGGCCCCGCCTCCCGCGGCTCCTCCGCCGTTGCCCGCGGCTCCTCCCGCGATTGCGGGTCCGCCAGTGCCGGTCGCCGTGCCGGTGCCGGTGCCGGTTCCCGTGCCCCCGATTCGCCTGCCTTCGCCGAGCTGGTTGATGAGCCCGCCGGTGGTTCGAGTGCCGCCGCCCGTGGTGGCGCCCCAACCTGTGGTGCCGCCACAACCCGTGGTGTCGCCACCACCCGTGCTGCCGCGACCACCTGTGCTGCCGCAGCCCCCTGTCCACGTCCCGGACCCGCCTTCGCAAGGGCCCGGCGGTGTTCCGCAGTTGCCGCCGCGTCCGACTCCTCCACAGACGGCTCCCGGTAGCCCCGGTGGTGGCCACCTTCCGCCGCCTGGTTCGGGTTCAGGCGGGGCGAATGGTGGTGGTTCGGGTCAGTTGCCGGGTTCGGGTCCGGGTGGTCCGGGTGGTGGGCACAACCCGCCGCCGGGTACGGGTTCCGGCGGCGGCAGCCGTCCGCCCAGTGGTCCGATTGGTGGCGGTGTCGGCGGCGGCAGTCGTCCGCCGAGTGGTCCGATTGGGGGTGGCGGTCGTCCGCCGAGTGGTCCGATCGGCGGTGGTGGTGCGGGCGGTGGCGGTCATGCGCCCAGTGCTCCGATTGGGGGTGGCGGTCGTCCGCCGAGTGGTCCGATTGGTGGCGGTGTCGGCGGTGGCAGTCGTCCGCCGAGTGGTCCGATCGGTGGCGGTGTGGGCGGCGGGGGTCGTCCGCCGAGTGGTCCGATCGGTGGCGGCCATGCGCCTAGTGGTCCGATTGGTGGCGGCGCCGGCGGCGGTCGTCCTCCTAGCGGCCCGATTGGTGGCGGCCATGCGCCCAGCGGTCCCATCGGCGGCGGCCATGCGCCCAGCGGCCCCATCGGTGGTGGGGGCATTGGTGGCGGAGGCGGTTTCGGTGGCGGCCACAGTGGCGGTGGCATCGGCGGAGGTGGTGGCCACAGTGGCGGTGGCATCGGCGGAGGCGGCGGCCACAGCGGCGGGGGCGGCGGCCACCGCTAGCAATTTTCGGCCGACAGGTACTTACCGCGCCTAACGAACCGCGAGTAGGGTCGAATCATCGGGTCAATTTCGAGCCCGCATTGGTCGTGGCGCGAGGGGGGCCCGGCCAAGGTCACGAACATGCCGCCCGCGCGCACGACCGCCGGGCGGCGAACGAACTCAGGGGGAGTTTCGACGCCGTGGTGGGCATCGTGCTGGGCGTGTCAATGGCGCCAACGAAAGTCCGCATGGTCCTTGTCGAAGGGGAGAACGCCGACGGAGTCGCCGTCGACCAGGACGCCTTCGAGGTAGCGGGCGATGCGGCACCGACGAGCGCGCCCGCTCAGGTGATTTCGGCCATCCTGGGGACGCAAGAAGGCGCCGCCGAAGGCGGATTCCAGCTGCTGTCCACCGGGGTTACCTGGACCGATCGCGTCGAAGCCGCATTGCTGCGCGACGCGTTGATCACCCACAAGATGGAGAACGTCATGCTCGTCTCGGCCTTCATGGCCGCGGCAGCACTGACGCAGGCGGTTGGCGACGCCACCCACTACAGGCGGGCGGCACTGCTTTTCGTTGAGCCGTATACCGCCACACTGGCGGTGGTCGATTCCGCCGACGGCTCGATCTCGGACGTCCGCCGCAGGACCTTGGCGGACGACGAAGACCAGGCGGTGGCGCAACTCGCCGAATTGGTGTCATCCGCCGAGCGGCTGGAAACCGAACCGGAGGCGGTGGTAGTCGTCGGTTCTGGCGTCGACATCCCCCTGATCAAACCGGTGTTGGAGACCGCGACATCCCTGGACCTGGCAGTGCCCGACGAACCGGAGACGGCGCTGGCCCGCGGCGCGGCGTTGGCGTCGGCGAACGCGCCGTTGTTCGCCTCCTCCACCGCGGCGCTGGCTTACGCGCTGGACCCCGGCACCGGCGAGGTGGACCCGTTGGCCCTCGCCGGCCCGTCGCTAGGACCGATCCCCGGGTACCTGCCCGACCACCGGGCGGCTGCCGACCCTATCGCTGAGTTTCGTCCGGGACGACCCAACGTTGCCTACAGCGCAGTGCCCGACGAGGACGACGACCCGCAGACCGTCATGGGCGTCGATGAGTCGGTTCAGCGTCGCAGATCCATCCTGCTGGTGAGCAGCACATTGGCGGTCATCTTCATCGCCGCGGTGGTGGCGCTGGAAATTGCGCTGGCCATCAGCATCAGGCCGACCGTCGCCTTGCGGCCCGACCCCAACGAAAACGTCATCGTCCCAGCACATTCCCCGCATCCGCCGCCCGCGGCGTCAGTCCCGAAACCACGGGTTGCGGCGCCCGCACCGGTTGCCGTGCCTCGTCCCCTGCCGGCTCCGGCCCCCGCGGCTCCGCCGGCGCCGGTGATCGTGCCCCCGGTGATAGCACCGCCGGTAATCGTCCCGCACATCCCGGCGCTGCGGCCTCCTGTGCCGCAGGGCCCGTTCGGTCAAGTGCCCGGACCCCGCGGGCCGGTCGGCGGCGGTCGTGGCCCATTTCACGGGCGCGGTCCGTTCGGTGGCCAGGGCCCCTTTGGTGGTGGTCCGTTCGGTGGCCGCGGTCCGTTCGGTGGGCATGGTCCGTTCGGCGGCCATGGGCCGTTTGGTGGTGGTCCGTTCGGCCGGGGTCCGTTCGGCGGGCATGGACCGTTCGGCGGGCACGGATTCGGCGGGTTCGGCGGCCACGGCTTCGGTGGCTTCGGACACCGATGACCGGTTCGCCCCCGGCGAGGCTCACCGGACGCGCGTAAAATCGGCGGCTGGGGGAATACAGGGTGGGGACCCGCGACGTCTCGAGGTAGCCGGAGCCTGCGATGACGGCGATCCCTACGTCACTGTCGAGCAAACGACAATGGAGGGGCATTGGACACCGTATTGGGTGTGTCGATGGCGCCGACGGCAGTCCGGATGGTGCTGGTCGAAGGTGAAAACGGAGACGGCGCCACTGTCGACGAAGACAACTTCGACGTCGCTTCGGACGACGATGCCGCAACGACCACCGCCGCTAATCAAGTAGTCTCCGCGATCCTGGGGACACAGGAAGGCGCGGCCCAAGGTGGCTACCAGCTGACGTCGACCGGCGTCACCTGGACCGACCCCACCGAAGCGGCCGCGCTGCGTGACGCGCTGGCCGCCCACAAGGTCGAGAACGTCATGCTGGTCTCGGCCTTTTTGGCTGCGGCCGCTCTTGCCCAGGCGGTCGGCAACCAGACCAATTACGCGCAGACCGCGCTGCTGTTCATCGAGCCCGACACCGCGACGCTCGCGCTCGTCGACACCGCCGACGGGTCGATCGCCGACGTACACCGCCAGGCCCTGCCCGACGACGACGACGCGGCTGTCGCCCAGCTGGCGACGATGGTCTCGGAGGCCGAGGCGCTCGAAACGCGCCCGGGCGCGGTGTTCGTCGTCGGCTCCGGTGTCGACATCCCGCTGATCAAGCCGGCCCTGGAGGCCGCGACTACGCTTCCGGTCGCAATGCCCGAGGAGCCGGACACCGCGCTGGCCCGCGGAGCGGCGCTGGCGTCGGCGCACGCGCCACTGTTCTCGTCATCCACTGCGGCGCAGGCCTACGCCCAAGACCCGGGCACCGGCGCGATTGACCCGTTCGCCGTTGCCCCCGGCTACTTCGACACCCCAGATTCCGGCGAGGGAGCACTGGCCTACAGCGCCGTTCCCGACGACTACCCCGACGCCTACACCGGCGAGCACGCCGCAGCCACCACGCTGACCGAGTATCGCGACCGCAGGTCGTTCGGACTGGTCGGTAGCATCGTGGCGGCGATCTTCATCGTGGGGGTTGCGGCCCTCGTGGTGTCGCTGGCGGTCGCAATCCGGCCGACGTCGGGTGTGAAACCGGCTCCGAGCCAGAACATCGTCGCCCCGGCCACACCCGCGCCCGCGGCTCCGGCCCCCGCGGCCCCCGCACCCGAGGCGGCCCCCATTCCGGCACCTGCCCCGGCGCCGCAGGCTCCGGCGCCCGAACCGCAGGCTCCGGCGCCCGAACCGCAGGCGCCCGTTGCCGCTCCGGTGCCCGAGGCTCCCGCGCCCGTCCCGGAAGCGCCGGCCCCGATACCCGAGGCGCCCGCACCGGTCCCGGTGCCGGCGGCACCGCCTCCCGCTCCCGTGGCGCCGATCCCGGTTCCCATCCCGCTGCCGATCCCTCCGGTGATCGGCATCCCCGGTGGGCCGATCGGCCCTGGGCCGGGCGGCGGCAACCCCGGTCGTGGCCTGATCCCCGGCGACCCGGGGCGTGGCGGCGACGGTATCCCCGGCGGCGGTCACGGTGGCGGGTTCCCCGGCGGTGGCGGCTTCCCCGGCGGTGGCGGCTTCCCCGGCGGCGGCCATGGTGGCGGCTTCCCGGGTGGCGGTGGTCACGGTGGTTTCGGCGGCGGTCACGGCGGATTCGGCCGCCGGTAGTTTGCGGCCGCCACCCTGTCACCTCCCGTTTGCCTGCCGCTTAGCGCCGCGATGCAGTCAGCTCATCGCGGCCCCCTAGACACGGTGGTATGCGATGCACCGTCTTCGGCACGGGATACCTGGGTGCCACGCACGCAGTCGGGATGGCGCAGCTCGGACACGAAGTCATCGGCGTCGACGTCGACCCCGGAAAAATCGCCAAGCTCGCCGCGGGGGACATTCCCTTTTATGAGCCCGGGCTGCGAGAACTGCTGACCGAAAACCTGGCGGCAGGGCGGCTGCATTTCACCACCGACTACCACGCGGCGGCCGACTTCGCCGACGTGCATTTCCTGGGTGTCGGCACCCCGCAGAAGAAGGGTGAATACGGCGCCGACCTTTCCCATGTGCACGCCGTCATCGACACCCTGGTGCCGTGCCTGACCAGGCCGGCAGTGCTCGTCGGAAAGTCGACGGTGCCGGTGGGCACAGCCGCGGAGCTGAGTCAACGCGCCGCCGCACTGGCGCCGGCGGGCGTGGACGTCGAGGTGGCATGGAACCCTGAGTTCCTCCGCGAAGGGCGCGCGGTCGCCGACACCCTGGAACCGGACCGCATCGTACTTGGCATCCAACCGGATTCGGTGCGCTCGGAGGCCGTCGTCCGCGAGCTGTATGCCCAGCTCCTCGGCGCCGGCGTGCCGTTTCTGGTCACCGATCTGCAGACAGCGGAATTGGTCAAGGTATCGGCCAACGCCTTTCTGGCAACCAAGATCTCATTCATCAACGCGGTTTCCGAGGTATGCGAGGCCGCGGGTGCCGACGTCACGGTGCTGGCCGACGCGCTGGGCTACGACTCGCGGATCGGGCGCAAATTCCTCAATGCCGGACTGGGCTTCGGCGGCGGCTGCCTGCCCAAGGACATCCGGGCGTTCATGGCTCGGGCGGGTGAACTCGGGGCCAATCAGGCGCTGACGTTTCTGCGCGAAGTGGACAGCATCAATATGCGCAGGCGCACCAAAATGGTCGAGCTGGCCACCACGGCGTGCGGCGGCTCCCTGCTGGGCGCCAACATCGCCGTGCTCGGCGCGGCCTTCAAACCCGAGTCCGACGACGTGCGCGACTCACCCGCGCTCAACGTGGCGGGCCAGCTGCAACTCAACGGCGCCGCGGTCAACGTCTACGACCCGAAAGCCCTGGAAAACGCGCGCCGTCTGTTCCCGACGCTGAATTACGCGGTCTCGGTGACCGATGCGTGCGACGGCGCGGACGCGGTGCTGGTCCTGACCGAGTGGCCGGAGTTCACCAGCCTCGACCCAGACGACCTTGCCGACGCGGTTCGGGCCCGGGTCGTCGTCGACGGCCGGAACTGCCTGGACGCGGCGCGCTGGAGTCAGGCGGGCTGGCGGGTGTTCCGGCTCGGCGCCCGGCGGCCCTAACCGGTGGGGCGAGTAGCCTGATCCCGTGGATTACGCGGCAGCATTTCTAGACGAAAACCGTGCGTTTGCGGCACTTTTCGATGGTGTCGACCAGTCCGTCCCGGTGCTGACGTGCCCGGGCTGGAGTGTCAATCAACTGCTGCGGCATGTCGGCCGCGGCGATCGCTGGGCGGCGCAAATCGTGCGGGACCGTCTCGATCAGCCTCTCGATCTGCGCAGCGTCGAAGGGGGCAAACCGCCGCCGGACCCGGCCGACGCGATCTCCTGGCTGCACGGCGGGGCGCAGCTTCTCGTCGACGCCGTCGAACTGTCCGGCGTCGAGACACCGGTGTGGACGTTTCTGGGGGAGCGTCCGGCAAACTGGTGGATTCGCCGCCGGCTGCACGAAGCGGCGGTGCATCGCGCGGATGCGGCCTTCGCCCTGGGCCGCGACTTTGTCCTCCAACCCGACATCGCGGCCGATGGAATCTCGGAGTTCCTTGACCGCATCTCCGTCCAGGCCGGCGCCAACGGGACCCCGCTGCCGCTCGAGGATGGGCGCACCTTGCATTTGCATGCCACCGATCCCGGGCTCGGCGAAACGGGTGAATGGACGGTCCGTGTGTCGGGCGGGCGCATCACCTGGGCACACGAGCATGGCAAGGGCACGTTGGCCGTGCGCGGCGGCGCCACCGAGCTATTGCTCGCCATGACCCGGCGAACCTCGCTTGCCGCAATCGGCATCGAGACGTTCGGCGACGACGCCGTGTGGCAACACTGGGTGGAGTGCACGCCTCTCTGACAACGCCGGGGAAACCGCGTGCTCGAAATCGGGCACACGGTAACTTGCAGAACATGACCACTTCGGAGATCGCCACCGTGCTGGCGTGGCACGACGCGCTCAATGCCGGTGACACCGAGACCCTGGCAACCCTATCCAGCGACGACATCGACCTGGCCGACGCGCACGGTGCCCAACAAGGTCACGAGGCGCTGCGCAGTTGGGCCAACGCCCAGCGCGCCAGCACAGAGCTCGGGCGGATGTATGTGCACGACGGCATCGTCGTCGCCGAGCTAAAGATCGGTGGTGCCGACGACCCCCGCGCGGACTCCGCCAACGCGCTGGCGTTCCGGGTGGTCCACGATCGCGTCACCTCGGTTTTCCGTCACCAGGACCTGGCGTCGGCGCTGGCGGCTACCGAACTGACCGAGGACGACCTCGTCACCTAAGGCATAGGAGCCATACATGCGCGGAATCATTCTGGCCGGCGGCTCGGGCACGCGTCTGCATCCGATCACGATGGGCATCAGCAAGCAGTTGCTGCCGGTGTACGACAAACCGATGATCTACTACCCGCTGTCCACGCTGATGATGGCCGGAATCTGCGACATCTTGGTGATCACCACCCCGCATGACGCGGATGGCTTTAAGCGACTCCTCGGCGACGGCTCGCAATTCGGAATCAACCTCAGCTACGTCCAGCAAGAAAGACCCGACGGCCTTGCCCAGGCTTTTGTCTTGGGCGCCAAGCACATTGGCAACGACTCGGCGGCCTTGGTGTTGGGCGACAACATCTTTTACGGCCCGGGACTGGGTACCAATTTGAGTCGCTTCCAAAAGGTCAGCGGTGGCGCCATCTTCGCTTACTGGGTGGCCAACCCGTCGGCATACGGTGTCGTCGAATTCGGTGACGACGGGATGGCGCTGTCACTGGAGGAGAAACCTGAAACGCCAAAGTCGAAATACGCGGTTCCGGGCCTGTATTTCTACGACAACGAGGTCGTCGAGATCGCCAAGGGATTAAAGAAATCCGAGCGCGGCGAATACGAAATCACTGAGGTCAATCAGATCTACCTCAACCGCGGTCGGCTCTCGGTCGAGGTGCTGGCCCGCGGCACCGCCTGGCTGGACACCGGCACCTTCGACTCGTTGCTGGACGCCAGCGACTACATCCGCACCTTGGAGCGCCGGCAGGGCCTCAAGGTCGGGGTGCCTGAGGAAATCGCGTGGCGGCAGGGGTGGATCACTGACGAGCAGCTGGCCACCCGAGCCAACACCATGCTCAAGTCCGGATACGGTGGTTATCTGCTGGAGCTGATGGAGCGGGGCTGACGCCCTCCGGCCTGGCCAGCACCGCCGCGATCCCCGTCGTCAGCGGAACCGATAGCGCCAGCGCAATTCCGCCGACCGCCGAGCGCACCAGCTCGATGGCCACGTTCTCGCTGATCAGCACATCGCTCAGCGACCGGTTCGCGACGCTGAACAACAACAGCAACGGCAGCGAGCTGCCGGCGTAGGCCAGCACCAGCGTGTACACCGTGCTGGCGATGTGATCGCGCCCCACCCGGATGGCGCTCAGGAAGATCGCCCGCCGCGACGTGTCGCCACCGAGGTGGGCGAGCTCGAAGACCGTCGACGCCTGCGTCACGGTCACGTCGTTGAGGACACCCAGCGATCCGATGATGAATCCGGCGAGCAACAGTCCGCTGATGGACACACTGCCCAGATACGCGCTGACCGCCGAGTTCTGCTCATCCGACAACCCAGTCAGATGCGCCAATTCAATTGCCGCCCAAGATAATCCGGCAGCCAAGAGCAACGACGACAAGGTGCCCAGCAGGGCGGCGCTGGTGCGCAGGCTGACCCCGTGCGCCAGATAGATGACGACATAGAGGATCGTTGCCGACGCCACCAGGGCCACCGGGACCGCGGGTGCCCCGTCGCGCAAAGCGGGTAGCAGGAACGTCACCAGCACCAGAAACGCGACCACGATGCCTACCAGCGCCAGCAGCCCGCGCCACCGTGCGACGGCCACGATGACCACCGCGAAGGCCAGCGCCAGCCCGACCAGCGACCAGCCCCGCTCGAAGTCGTAGAACGCGTAGCTGGTGGCGCCCTGGTCGTCGACCTGGCGGACGACGCGGATGTGGTCGCCGGCCGCGAATTGCGGCTGACCCGGACCTGGGGAGGACTCCAGCAGCGTCGTCGCGCCCGCATTCGGTCCCGAATCGATCGCGACCAGCGTCTCGACACATCGCCCGCTGCCCGGCACTGCCGGTTGCGGCGCCGTGGTGAGGACCTGATTGGCCGACGGGCTGCCGCAGTCCCCCAGCCCGCTGGAGAGCACGTGTGCCCGTTGCGTGCTCACCGCCCCGCCGGTCGCATTCTGATATGGCATCGGGATGTCGACATGCTGGTGGCTGGGCCACAGCAGCGCCGCGCCAGCGAGCACGGCTATCCCGATCACCACCAACAAGCCGACGACGATCTTCGCGGGCAGCGGCCCGAACGGAGAGGGACCTGACGACAGATTGTGCGAGTGCGAGTGAGTCACCCGGTCCACCGTAGAGGCGGCCGGACCCTGGCTATTGTCGGTAGCTGCTCAGGAAGTTGCCCAGCCGGTCGATCGCCGCCGACAGGTCACGCGCCCAAGGCAGCGTCACAATGCGCAGATGATCCGGCGCCGGCCAGTTGAAGCCGGTGCCCTGGGTTACCAGAATCTTCTCCTGCAGCAACAGATCCAGCACCAGCTGCTCGTCGTCGGCGATGTCGTAGACCTCGGGATCCAACCGCGGGAACGCGTACAGCGCACCGTCGGGTTTGACGCAGGACACCCCGGGAATCTCGTTGAGCTTTGTCCACGCGACGTCGCGTTGCTCGAGCAGTCGCCCGCCGGGTAGCACCAAGTCCTCGATGCTCTGGTAGCCGCCGAGCGCGACCTGAATGGCGTGCTGGGCGGGAACGTTGGGACACAGCCGCATGTTGGCCAGCAGGCTGATTCCCTCAATGAAGCTGCTGGCGTGGTCTTTAGGACCGGTGATGGCCAACCAGCCGGCGCGGTAGCCGGCGACCCGGTAGGCCTTCGATAGACCGTTGAAGGTCAGGCACAAGACATCGTGGGCAAGGGTGGCCAGGCTGATGTGCTTGGCATCGCCGTAGAGGATCTTGTCGTAGATTTCGTCGGCGAGCAGCAGCAGCTGGTGCTTGCGCGCCAGCTCGACCAGCTGGGTGAGGACTTCCCGGCTGTAGACGGCGCCGGTGGGGTTGTTCGGGTTGATGACCACCAACGCCTTGGTGCGCTCGGTGATCTTCGATTCCAGGTCGGCGATATCGGGCTGCCAGCCCTGCGTTTCGTCACACAGGTAGTGCACCGGCGTGCCGCCGGCCAGCGAAGTCGAGGCCGTCCACAGCGGGTAGTCCGGGGAGGGAATCAGCACCTGATCACCGTTGTCCAGCAGGGCCTGCAGGGTCATCGTGATCAGCTCGGATACTCCGTTACCCAGGAAGACGTCGTCGACGTCGAAGCGCGGGAAGTCGTCGACCAATTCGTAGCGTGTGACCACTGCGCGGCGGGCCGGCAGGATGCCCTTCGAATCCGAGTAGCCCTGGGCGTAGGGCAGCGCTTGAATCATGTCCCGCATGATCACGTCCGGCGCCTCGAAACCGAACGGGGCAGGGTTACCGATGTTGAGCTTGAGGATGCGGTGGCCCTCAGCCTCCAGCCGCGCCGCGTGCTGATGCACCGGGCCGCGGATTTCATACAGGACGTCCTGCAGTTTGGACGACTGCGCGAAGGTGCGCTGCCGGTGGTGGCCCGACGCACTGTGTACGGGCACCTGGTGAATGGTCACGTCACCCATGGTGCCACCGTCGTCCACTGATTTTTGCTGATAGAGGCCAATCCGTGATCAGCGCTTACCCGGTGGACGAGCGCCGCGGGCAATGCCGAGCCCCTTGACGGGTGCTGCCGGTGCGGCGTCGTCGGCGGCTTCGGTGGCCGGTTTCGGCTTGGCCTCCGCCGGCTGCTCGGCGGGTGCGGGCGCCTCGGTCTTGGGCTCGGTTTCGGTGCTGGCCTTCGCGTCAGCGGCGCTCGCCTTCTTCGCGCCAGGGCGCCTGGCACCGGCGGCGATGCCCAACCCCTTGACGGGTGCGGCCTGCGCCTTGGGCGCTTCATCAGCCTCGGCAGCCTTGGGTGCGGCGGCTGGGGCGCTCTCCGCCTTGGCCTCGGTGGCCGGTGCCGCGGCAGCCGGAGCCGCCGCGGCTTTCTTGGCGCCGGGCCGCTTGGCGCCGGCGGCCAGCCCCAGGCCCTTGGCCGGCGCAGCCTTGGCCTCCGCGGCAGCTTCCGAGGTGGCTGTTGTCGAGGTCGTCGTTGCCGAGGCGGCGGGCGCTTTCTTGGCGCCCGGCTTCTTGGCGCCGCCGGCGATGCCCAGCCCCTTCGCGGGGGCCGGGGCCACCTTGGCGGCGGGTTTCTCCGGCTCCGCGGCCGCCGGCTCGACGGTCTCAGCTGGGGCCTCGGCGGGCGCTTCCGCCGGCGCTTCCGTGACAGCTTCCGTGGGGGCAGTGGCCTTCGGCGGCGTCGGTTCGGCTTTCGCGGCCCGTTGCTGCGCCACCTTTGCGGCGGCACCCTTTTCCGGCAGCGTCGCCTTGTCGTACTCGAGCGATCCCAGCAAGATCTGGGCGACGTCGAGCACTTCCACCCCGCTGCGGCCGGCCTCTTCCTGCCGGTCGTTGACCCCGTCGGTGACCATCACTCGGCAGAACGGGCAGCCGGTCGCGATTGTCGCGGCGTTGGTGGCCAGCGCCTCGTCGACGCGTTCGTGGTTGATGCGCTTGCCGATGTGTTCTTCCATCCACATGCGTGCACCGCCGGCCCCGCAGCAGAAGCTGCGCTCGGCGTGCCGTGGCATCTCGGTGAGGTTGGCCCCCGCGAAGCCGATCAGCTCGCGCGGCGCCTCGTACACCTTGTTGTGCCGGCCCAGGTAGCACGGGTCGTGGTAGGTGATGTCCTGGGAGACGGGCGTGACCGGCACCAGCTTCTGGTCCCGCACCAACCGGTTGAGCAGCTGGGTGTGGTGCAACACGGTGTAGTTGGCGCCCAGTTGGCGGTACTCCTTGCCGAGGGTGTTGAAGCAGTGCGGGCAGGTGACCACGATCTTGCGGTCGACGGTCTCGACGCCCTCAAACACGCCATCCAAGGTCTCGACGGCCTGCTGGGCCAGCTGCTGGAACAGGAACTCGTTGCCGGAGCGGCGGGCCGAGTCGCCGTTGCAGCTCTCCCCGGTGCCGAGCACCAGATACTTGACCCCGGCGATGGCCAGCAGCTCGGCGACGGCCTTGGTGGTCTTTTTGGCCTTGTCGTCATAGGCGCCGGCGCAGCCGACCCAGAACAGGTACTCGAAGCCGTCGAAGCTGTCGACGTCTTCGCCGTAGACCGGGACGTCGAAATCGACCTCGTCGATCCAGTTGGTCCGGTCGCTGGCGTTCTGGCCCCACGGATTGCCTTTGGTCTCAAGGTTTTTGAACAACACCGAGAGCTCCGAGGGGAACTCCGACTCCATCATCACCTGGTAGCGGCGCATGTCGACGATGTGATCGACATGCTCGATGTCGACCGGGCACTGCTCGACGCAGGCGCCGCACGTCACGCACGACCACAGCACGTCGGGGTCGATCACGCCGCGCTGCTCGGCGGTGCCGACCAGCGGTCGGGTGGCCTGCTCCGGGCCGGAGCCCAGCACGCGGCCGAAGCCGGATTCGGGGACGTGGTGTTCTTCGGCGTGCTTCTCACCGCGCAGTTCTTCGCCGAGTCCGCCCTCCGGCGTGGACTCGAGAGGCGTCTCCTTTTCCCCAAGAATGTAGGGCGCCTTGGCCATCCAGTGGTCGCGCAGGTCCATGATGACGAGCTTGGGCGACAGGGGCTTGCCGGTGTTCCAGGCCGGGCACTGCGACTGGCAGCGTCCGCACTCGGTACAGGTGGCGAAGTCGAGGTTGGCCTTCCAGGTGAAGTCCTCGATCTTGCCGCGCCCGAACACGTCGTCCTCGCCGGGATCCTCGAAGTTGATCGGCTTGCCGCCGGACTCCATCGGAAGCAGCGGGCCGAGGCCGTCGGGCAGACGCTTGAAGGTGACGTTGATCGGCGCCAGGAAGATGTGCAGGTGCTTGGAGTGCAGCACGATCAGCAGGAAGATCAGCGCCACCGCGATGTGGGCGAGCAGCGCGAAGGTCTCCACCCACTCGTTGACCGTCGGCCCCAGCGGATGCATCAGCGCGCCCATCGCGTGGGAGAAGAACGCCCCGTGGCCGTACGGGAAGTTGCCGGTGTTGACCGCGGCGCCGCGGAAAATCGCGTAGCTGAAGATGACCAGGAAGATCATGAACAGGATCAGCCAAGCGCCGCCGGTGTGGGAGCCGTAGAAGCGCGACGAACGACCGTACTCCTTTGGCTCACTGCGCAACCGGATGATGGTGAACGTGGTGATGCCCGCCAGCACCGCCAAAGCGATGAAGTCCTGCAAGAAACCCAGCGCGTTCCAGCGGCCGACGATCGGGATGTGGAAGTTGGGCTGGAACAGCGTGCCGTACGCCTCGATGTAGACCGTGATGAGGATGAAGAATCCCCACATGGTGAAGAAGTGGGCTAGGCCGGGGATCGACCATTTGAGCAGCTTGCGCTGACCGAACACCTCGGAGACCTGCGCCCAGATGCGCGAACCGACGTTGTCAGTACGGCCGCTCGCGGGCTGGCCGGCCATGACCAGCCGATACAGCCACCAGACGCGTTTGAGTGCCAACGACACCACAACCGCGGTCAAGCCCAGGCCTAGCACCAGTCTGATGAGCGTCTGTGTGGTCACAGAAGGTCTCTCCCCACGCCTCGTCACCAAGCGAAAATTCGTTCGATCTTCGCTAGCTCATAGTGACATCTGCGCTGCTACCGTCGCGAGAAAGGTTGCCCTAACTCCCGTCGATGCAGGTCGTTGACCAGCGGCTTAGTCGTTCGGAGCCAGCAACGCACGAATCATAGAGAGCATCTCCGAGCGTGACCCGGCACCCAACCGGCGACGGATCCGCGCCACGTGATGCTCGACCGTCTTCGCCGAGATGAACAGTTGCGCGCCGATGTCGCGGTACGGCATACCCAGCAGCAGGAGTTCGGCAACCTCACGTTCGCGCCGCGACAGCTGGGAACCCGACGGCGGCTGCGCCGGCGAAGTGGCGCCGCGCGATTCGTCGCCCGGTGCCGCAGCGGGGGCGTCCTCCGGTGCGGCACCGCCCTTGAGGTCGCGGCCGAGCTGCAGCATCGCACCGGATACCTTGCCGTCGGGTGTCTGCAGCGCCGCCTGCCCGGCCAGCCGGGTCGCGTCGGAGGTCAGGCCGACCTGCGCGAGCGCCCGGGCCGCCGCCCTGACCTCGTCGACGTCGACCTGATTGGCCAGGACCCGCAGCCAGGTACGACCAGCGCCCGACAGGGCGTGGGCCAGTGGGCTGACTCCAGTGGCCGCGCCGAGGGCCTGACCATGCGGCGCGACCAGCTCCGGCGCGTTGGCGAGGATGCCGGCGTGCACGCCCGCCCAATGCAGCGGCGTTGACCACAGCGCCGGATTGCCGAGCGAATCCAGCAGAGTGAACGCCTGCTCCAGAGCATGGCGCAGCCGTTCGACCTGACGCAGGCGGGCGGCTGCCACCCACAACTCGCCCAACGGCAACAGGGCGAACAAATCGATGGAGTACTCGGCGAGCACTTCGATGCCCGCGTACCAATGCTTGTGCAGCGCACCGGTATCCCCGCTGCGACGAGCGATCGCCGTTTGCAGCGCCGCCGCCCAGAGTGCGTCGCGCCGGTACAGCTCGACGGAACCGGCCGCGGTGACGTCCGCGGCAGCCGAGACCAACTGCCCGTCCTGCATTTTGATCCAGCCTGCCAGCAGCATGTGCCGAGACCGGAACACCGCGTCGCCGTCGGCGCGCACGGCCCGACCGATCACGCTGCGGGCGCGGACCGGATCGCCACCGTGTATCGCGGCCAGGGTGACCAGCCCGGCGGGGCTGTCAGGCATGAAGTCAATGGCGGATTGTGCGGTCGCGATGGCCTGGCCGAGTTTCGCGATCGCTACCGGGTAGGGCCGATCCATGGTCAGCAACAATCCCTCGGCGAGACTGCGTGCGGTCCGGGCGGCCATGGTCGGCAGCCCGGAATCGTTGGGCCGCAGAGCATCACGCGCGGCGGCTAGATCACCGGTAGCGGCGAACACCATCGCGGCAGCCGCACCGACGACGGCGTCCGGTTGCGGGCCCAGCCAGCCGAACAGTTCTGCCGCCTGCCCGGCGTTACCCTCGTGGGTCGCGACGCTGGCCGCGATCCGCACCGCTGCGGCGCGTTCGGCGGCATCGGGCGAGCCGAACAGACCGTCGGCCAATGCGGCGGCGGCCGCGCACGCTCCGCTGCGGGCCAGCGCGTCGGCCACGGGCGCGGCCAGTCCCGCGCCTCCGGCATCCAGTGCCGCCCGGTATAACCTCGCCGCTCTTGATGATTCATGTCGTGCATCTGCTGCCTGCCGAGCGAGGAGGGCCGCCAGCCGATCATCTTGCAGCCCGTGTTCGGCCAGTCGCAGCGCGAGCTGTGGCGACATCGTGGACAGGTCGAGTTGTGAATGCAGCAGCGCGCTTTCGACGTCGCGGTGATGGGCATTGCCGACGATCTGCGCCACGGCGCCGTGTACCTGTTGCAGAAACTCCGGGCTGTGCGACGGTTCGACGAGTCCGCCGGCGCGGACGCGATCCACCAATCGGCGCGCATCGGAGGGCGAATATCGAAGTGCCGCAGCGATATCCGCGGAGCCGAGGTCTTGGCTCAGCGACATGATCAGTAGCGTGTCCAGGTATGGTTCGTCGAGCCGGTTCAACCGCGCGATCAGCGCGAAAGTGGCCGCCTCGGCCGCAGGTCGGGTGCTTTGCACGGTCGCGTGCACTAGGAAGGGAAGTCCCGCGGTGCAGCGCATCAGGTCCTCGGTCACAGTGAGCGGTGTCAATGACAGGCGCGGTCGGTCCCGTTCCATCGCCACGGTCAAGTCGCGCAGCTGCGCCTGGGGCTCGGCGGCCAGCACCACGGTGCAGCGCGGGTCGGTGACGCGTGGGGTCAGGGCGAGCAGTTCGGCCTCGGTGAGCAGATGGGCGTCGTCGATCACCACCGCCGCGTCCGGCGGATCGCCGGGTTGCGGAGGACGCGCGATCACGGTCAGCCCGGCGCCGCGCAGCGCGTCGCGGGCAGCCGCCAGCGCGGTGCTTTTGCCGGTGCCGATGCCGCCGCTGATCAGAACCTTCGCCGGGACGGCGGCCGCGGTGGCCAAGGCATCGCACACTTCGTCGGCAATTGCCGTCACATCCCCGGAACGGGCAGCCGCACTCATCTCGCGCACCCCCTGCATTCGGCACCGCTCGGGTTTTCCCACCATAACCGCATTGGTCCCCATCCCCGGGTAGCCATCCCCGTACGTCCACCGATCCCCTAAGTACCCACCCCCTAATCGGCTCCGATCGCGGGTGGGTTGCGCACCGATCACATCGCCTTGCCGAACCGATAGCATCGTGATCGGTGACCGGGCTTTCCCAGCAGGCGGCGGTGCGGGGATCAGGAGGTGTGCGCGGTGGCAAACTCATTGCTCGATTTCGTCATCTCGCTCGTGCGTGACCCCGACGCCGCGGCGCGCTATGCGGCCAACCCCGCGCAAGCTATTGCCGACGCCCATCTCACCGATGTCACCAGCGCCGATGTCAACAACTTGATCCCTGTGGTCACCGACTCGTTGTCGATGACCGCTGCTGGTGGCCCTGCCGCGGGACAGCCGGCCGCCGAACACGGCAACGTCTGGGCAAGCGGTGCGGCTGCCGCCGCTCTGGATGCGTTCACGCCGCATGCCCCGGCCGCGGCGGTCGACTCACACAGCTGGGACGCCCGAGTGATCCACCAACCAGCCGCCCCGGCGTCCGTCACGCCGGCGCCGGACCCGCGTCCGCTCGGGGCCGACCCCCATGAGCTTTCGCCGCAGTTCACTGGTGTTGCCGAGGCGGATATCCCGGTCGACCATGGCGGCTTACCGCCCGACGAACTGAGTCTGTGGGACCACCCGGTCAACCATCAGCATCCCGGCGACCCTCAGCATCACGACTTCGGTCTGCACGGTTAGGCCCACCCGGACAATCCCCGGTTATCCCTCTGACGTGCTGAAACACGGCTAACTAGGGGGTCAGCCGTGTGTCCCTACGCACCCCCTAATCCCCTAATGGCCCCACCCTACAGATCCCGATGTGGTCCTGGCGCATTACGGGTTCAGTCCCCGATTCGGAAGATTGGGCGGCGTCCATACCGTGTAGGACAGGACGCCGGATATCCGGCGAAGGGAATTTCGAAGGGGAATCGATCATGGACCGACTGATCCAATACATCCTGGATCTGTTCCGCGACCCGGACGCGGCGCGCGCTTTCGTCGCCGGTCCGGGACAGGCGATGACCAATGCCGGCCTGATCAATGTGGCTCCGGCGGAGTTCTCATCCGCGCTGGCCAGCGCCGTCCCAGGCGTGCCGCTTGGGGTGGGCGACCCTGTCGTCGGTTTGCAACAGGTGCTGGCCGACCAGTACGGCTACGACCCGGGCTACGGCTATGACGGCTATGACGGCTATGGGGGTTATGACGGTTACGGCGGCTACGACCCCGGCTACGGCTACGGACCGGGTCTGGTCGGCGCCGTGGCTCAGGACGCAGGCGTCCTGGTCGGTGATGCGGTCGCGCCGGTTGTCGACGGCGCCGGCATCGCTCTAGGCCTCGGGAGCGCGATCGCGGGCAATTTCGGTGCGGGCTTGCTCGGTGCGGTCGACGCCGGACTGTACGGCGGGACATATGGCGGGTTTGGCTGGCAGCCCGGATGGGGCGGGTTCGGCCCGGGCACCGGCGAGTGCGGCCCCGGATTCGGGCCCGGCTGGGGAGGCTTCCGTCCGGGCTGGGGCGAGTTCCGGCCCGGTTGGGGATTCCACGAGCACGGGTGGGGACATCCGCGCCCCGGTTGGGATGGCTTCCGGCCTGGTTGGGATGGCTTCCGGCCCGGTTGGGACGGGTTTCGCCCTGCCGCAGGCGAATTCGGTGCGGGGACCGGTTTCGGTGGAGGTTTCGGTGGGGGCTTCGGCGGCGGTATCGGGTTGGGTGTTGATGTCAATGCCGGCCTGGGGCTTGGGTTCGGCGGCGGCGCCCACACTGGCTTCAGCGCCGGCTTCGGCGCCGGTGGGCTCGCGGGCCTGGGTCTGCAGACGGGATTCGGTGGCCGGGCCGGATTGGGTTTGGGCGTAGAGACCGGCGGTCGTGCCGGTTTCGGCGTCGGTGGCGAGGCCGGCTTTGGTGGCGGCGTCGGGCTGTCCGGGGCCGGCGGTCTCGGTGGCCGGGCGGGTCTTGGCGAGGGCGTTGGTTTGCACGCTGGCGGTGGATTTGAGGGGGGCGCTGCAGTGGGTGGCCGCGCCGGGCTCGGCGGCGAAACCGACGCCGGCTTCGGCGGGGGTGCAGCCCTCGGCGGCCGTGCCGGCGGCGGGTTCGGTGCCGCGGGTCAAGCCGGCGGCGGATTCGGGGCCGACGCGGGCGCGGAGGCCGGTGTCGGGTTTGCCGGTGAGGCGGGTGCTGGTTTCGGAGGCCGCAGTGCGGTCGGGGGCGGTTTCGGTGGTGCCTTTGGCGGTGCGGGCCAGGCCGGTGGCCAGGCGGGCGCCGGGTTAGCCGCGCAGAACGTCGGCAACCTCGGTGGCCAGGTGAATCTCGGTGGCCAGGCGGGCGCCGGGTTCGGCGCAGGCGGTCAAGCGGGCGGCGGTTTCGGTGGTGCTTTCGGTGGCGGGGGCCAGGTCGGTGGCCAGGTGAATGTCGGTGGCCAGGCGGGCGCCGGGTTAGCCGCGCAGAACGTCGGGAACCTCGGTGGCCAGGCGAGTCTCGGTGGCCAGGCGGGCGCCGGGTTCGGCGCAGGCGGTCAAGCGGGCGGCGGTTTCGGTGGTGCTCTTGGCGGTGCGGGTCAGGCCGGTGGCCAGGCGAATCTCGGTGGCCAGGTGGGCGGCGGTTTCGGTGGTGCTCTTGGCGGTGCGGGTCAGGCCGGTGGCCAGGCGAATCTCGGTGGCCAGGTGGGCGGCGGTTTCGGTGGTGCTCTTGGCGGTGCGGGCCAGGCCGGTGGCCAGGCGAATCTCGGGGTGGGAGGTAACGCCGCACTGGGTGCCGGCCCGAGCGGTCAAGCGGGGTTGATCGCTAGCGAAGGCGCTGCGCTGAACGGCGCCGCCACTCCTCATGTGGCCGGCCCGCTCGGCGGCATCGGAGTCGGCGGCCAAGGTGGCGCTGCCGCGGCCGGCGGCGCTGGCCTGGGAATTGGTGGTTCACGCGGGACGGCCGCGTTGAGCGGCGAGGGCGGCTTCGGCGGCCACGCAGCCGCTCCCGCGGCGACCCCAGCGGTTGCCGGCGGCGCCGGACTCGGCGGTCACGCTACCGGTGCCGCGGGCGTCGGCGTTGGCGGTGCGGAACTGGGCGGTCATGCCACCGGTGCCGCGGGCGCAGGCGGCGGATTGCCGGGCGGCGCACCCAACGGGGGCATCGCGGCCGGCGGCGCAGCGCACGGCGGCATCATCGGCCAGGACGGCGCCGCGCTCGGGGGTGGCGGTAGCACCGGTGGAGCTGGTGGGATCGCCGGCGGAATCCCGGGTCACGGCCCGGCCGGGCCCGCCGGACACGGACCCACCGGGCAAGGCCCCATCGGCCAGGGGCCGGCCGGAGCGGGGCCGGTCATTCAGGGCGGCGGCGGCGCCGGCGGCTCGGTCGGCGGGCACACGACGACCCCGGGCGCCGGAGGGGGCCACGGCGGCGCGGGCACACCAGTGATCCACGAGCCCGCGCAGCAGGCTCCGGTGCAGCATTCGCCTGCTCCGATCGAGCATTCGCCGGCTCCGGTGCAGCACTCGCCGGCCCCGATCGAACACGCTCCGGTGCAGCACGCGCCCGCGCCGCACAGCCCGTCGGTGTTCGAGGGCACACCCCACGCGCCCGCACCGATGCACGAGCCCGCGCCGCATCCGGCACCGACGCACATCGGCGGCCCGCACGGCTAACGGGTCGACACGGCCAGACGGCGGGGACCTTTTGATCCCCGCCGTTTCGCGCGCATACGGTTAGCGCAGCTGCGAGAAAGTGGGGAAGCGCGGTGACTCAACCGAATGACCCGCGGCGGGTCGGGGTGATCGTCGAGTTGATCGACCACACCATCGCGATCGCCGAACTCAACGATCGCCATGACCTCGCGGAGCGACTGACCCGCGCCCGCGATCGCATCACCGACCCGCAGATCCGGGTGGTGATCGCCGGGCAGCTCAAACAGGGCAAGAGTCAGTTGCTCAATTCACTGCTCAACCTGCCGGTGGCGCGCGTGGGCGACGACGAGGCCACTGTCGTCATCACAGTTGTCAGCCACGGCGACCCGCCGTCGGCCCGGCTGATCGTCGCCGCGGGACCGCACGGCGAACCCGCCGCGGTGGACATCCCGATCGACGACATCAATACCGACCTGCGGCGTGCGCCGCACGCGAACGGTCGCGAAGTGCTGCGCCTCGAAATCGCCGCGCCCAGCCCGCTGCTGCAAGGTGGCCTGGCGTTCATCGACACACCGGGCGTGGGCGGCCACGGCCAACCGCACCTGTCCGCGACACTGGGGCTGCTGCCCGCCGCGGACGCGCTGATCATGGTCAGCGACACCAGCCAAGAGCTGACCGAACCGGAGATGTGGTTTCTCCGGCAGGCGCACCGCATCTGTCCGGTTGCGATCCTGGCCGCCACCAAAATCGACCTCTACCCGCAGTGGCGCGACATCGTCGCCGCCAACACCGCACACCTGCAACGCGCCGGCGTGCCGATACCGGTCCTGCCGGTCTCGTCGTTGCTGCGCAGCCACGCGGTCACGGGTAACGACGCCGAGCTCAACGAGGAATCCAACTTCCCGGCGATCGTCAAATTTCTCAGCGAGAAGGTGCTCTCCCGTGAGACGGACCGGGTGCGCGACGAAGTCATCCGTGAAATCCGTTCGGCTGCACGGCATTTGACCGTAAGTGTGGGCTCGGAATTCGCCGTCGTCAACGACCCCGGCCAGCGGGACCGGCTCGCCGCGGATTTGGAGCGTCGCAAACGCGACGCGCTCGACGCGCTGGAACAGACCGCGCTGTGGCAACAAGTACTCAACGACGGATTCACCGATCTGAGCAACGATGTCGACCACGACTTGCGGGCCCGTTTCCGCACGCTCACCGAAGACATTGAGCGCCAAATTGATGCCTGCGACCCGACGCAACATTGGGCAGAGATCGGTGCCGACGTGGAAGAAGCCGTCGCCACCGCGGTCGGCGACAACTTCGTGTGGGCCTACCAACGGGCCGAACAGCTGGCTGACGACGTCGCCCGGTCGTTCGCCGCCGCGCAATTGGACGCCGTGATGACACCCGAGCTGAGCGCGCGCGCCATGGGTGAGGACTTCGGCCGGCTCAAGTCGCTGCCCGACCTGGACTCCAAACCGGCCGGCAAGGGCCAGAAATTGGTCAGCGGGCTGCGGGGTTCGTATGGCGGTGTGGTGATGATCGGCATGTTGTCCTCGATAGCCGGGCTGGGCCTGTTCAATCCGTTGTCCGTCGGCGCCGGCCTGATTCTGGGCCGGATGGCGTACAAGGAGGACAAGGAGAACCGGCTGCTGCGGGCGCGCGCCGAGGCCAAGACGAACGTGCGACGGTTCGTCGACGACGTCTCGTTCGTGGTGGGCAAGGAATCGCGCGATCGGCTCAGGGACGTCCACCGCACGCTGCGCGACCACTACCGCGGCATCGCCAACGAGATCTCCCGCTCGCTCAACGAGTCGTTGCAATCCACCATCGCCACTGCGCACGTGGAAGAAGCCGAACGCGAAAACAGGGTTCGTGAACTCGAACGGCAGTTGGATATCTTGAAGCAGGTCACCGACAATGTGGACAAACTGACGCCGCAGGTCACCGTAGGACGGGTGTGAGCACTAGCGATCGAGTCCGTGCAATTCTGGGCGGGACCATCCAGGCCTACCGTGGCGAGCCCGCGTTCCGGCATCGGCCCGATGTTTTCTACGAACTGGATCGCATCGGTGCCCGGCTGAACGAACCGATTCGCATCGCGTTGGCCGGCACGCTCAAGGCCGGAAAGTCGACTCTGCTCAACGCTCTGGTCGGACAAGAGGTCGCACCGACCGACGCCACCGAAGCGACCCGGATCGTCACGTGGTACCGACGCGGGCCGACGCCGAAGGTCACCGCGAACCATTGGGGCGGAAGACGTTCCAACGTTCCAATCGGTCGCGGCGGCGGGCCGCACGGCGGGCTGACGTTCGACTTCAGGATGCTCAACCCCGCCGACGTGGCCGACCTGGACGTGGAATGGCCCGCCGAAGAACTCATCGACACCACCATCGTGGACACCCCGGGAACGTCGTCGCTGACCCGGGAGGCCTCGCAGCGCACGCTGAGACTGCTGGTACCGCCCGACGGCGTGCCGCGGGTCGACGCGGTGGTGTTCCTGTTGCGCACCCTCAACGCGGCAGATGTCGCTCTGCTCAAGCAGATTGGGCACCTCGTCGGCGGATCTGCGGGAGCCTTGGGCATTGTGGGGGTGGCGTCCCGGGCCGACGAGATCGGCGCGGGGCGCATCGATGCGATGCTGTCGGCGGCCGACGTGGCCAAGCGATTCACCCGCGAGATGAACCAGACCGGCATCTGCCAGGCGGTGGTGCCGGTGTCAGGGTTACTGGCGTTGACCGCGCGCACGCTGCGGCAAAGCGAGTTCATTGCGCTGCAGAAGCTGGCCGGCGCCGACAAGGCCGAGCTCAGCAAGGCCATGCTCAGCGTCGACCGCTTTGTCCGGGCCGACAGCCCACTGCCCGTCGATGCGGCAACACGCGCCCAGTTGCTGGACCGGTTCGGCATGTTCGGGCTGCGGATCTCACTTGCGGTGCTGGCCAGCGGAGTCGGCGACGCTGCCGGCCTGGCCGACGAATTGCTGGAGCGCAGTGGGCTTGTCGCCCTGCGTGAGGTCATCGATCAGCAGTTCGCGCAACGATCCGACCTGCTCAAGGCGCATACCGCGCTACTGTCGCTGCGCCGGTTCGTCGAGGTGTTCCCGATTGTCGCGACGCCGTACATCATCGCCGATATCGATCCGCTGCTGGCCGACACCCACGCCTTCGAAGAGCTCCGCCTTCTCGGCCAATTATCTTCTCGCCCAACGACGTTGAACGAAGATGAGATCGCGTCACTGCGCCGCATCATTGGCGGATTTGGCACCCGTGCGGCCAGTCGGCTGGGCCTGAGTGACGACACCGACGCCCACGAAGGGCCGCGGGCCGCTTTCGCTGCGGCGCAACGCTGGCGACGCCGCGCCGAGCACCCGCTCAACGACCCGTTCACCACCAGGGCGTGTCGGGCCGCGGTGCGCAGCGCCGAAGCCATGGTCGCCGACTTCGCGGCGCAGGGATACAACATCCAGCCTTAGAAGCGCCGCCATGGCCAGCGTCGCTCCCGCTCGGTCGGCAGTGGCGGCGTGACGGTGGTGGTCGGCGCGGCCGTCGTGGTCGGTGCCACCGTCGTGGTGGTGGTCGGCGGGTTCGTCGTCGTGGGTTCCGCGGTGGTTGTGGTGGTGACGGGCGCCTCGGTCGTGGTGGTGACCGGAGGCTGGGTGGTTGTCGGTGGTGGGGGCGGGGGCGCCGGGGCCGTCGACGGGGCGGGGCTACTGCTCGGCGGCTCGGTCACGGTCACCGTTTCCGGCGCTGGCGTCGGCTGGCTCGGCGTGGTCGGGGCGGGGCCGACCTCGTCGGGGCCCAGCGTCAACGCGAGCACCACGGCTACCAGCACGGCGACACCCGCACCGGCCAGGCTCAGGACCAGCGCGGTGCGCTTGTACCACGGCAGCTGTTCGCGCTCAGCGGCATACGGCTCGTCGTATTCCATTGCGTCGCGGACGTATTGGCCGCTGTGCTCGGGTCCGGTGTAGGGGACGGGCTCGTCCTCGGCGTCGTCCTCCGACCAGGCCAGCGGGCGCTCCTCTTCGATCCGGGCGCCCGGCAGGAATTGAGTCGCGTCCGCAGGCGCGGCGCCGGCCAGCTGGGTCGGGGTCTCGACCGGCGGACTTGTAGGCGCGCTCCCGGCGTGCTGCTGCCCGAAGGCGGCCGCGCCGATCGCGGCGCTGCATCCCGGGCGGGGCGTGGTGTGGATCGGCACCCCGAGACGCGCGGCCAAGCGGGTGGCGAGCAACGGGATGGCGGCGCCGCCGCCGACCATGGCTACGGCGCCCAGCTTCGCAATGTTGTTGTGCCGCAACATGTCTTCAATACCGGAGCTGAACTCATCCAAGGGGCCGGACAGCAGCTGCTCGAACTGGGTACGGGTCAATTCGACGTCTTCGCCGGTGACCGAGGAAAGCGTGGTCACCGATGCCGTCGACAGGTTTTCCTTGGCGTGGCGGCATTGGTCGAGCAGGCGGGCCAGCGATCCCATCCGCGTCGTACTGGCCAGTCCGCCGCTGCTGTCGATCGGCGTGCCATCGCGCAGATGGTCCAAGATCAGCTGGTCGATCGAGTCGCCGGAGAAATCGCGGTACCGGACCGGCGCGGCGATCTGGGCGAAGCCCGACTCGGCGTCGCTGAGCGTCACCGTGGTGCCGCTGGCACCGAAATCGCACAACGCGATCACGCCGCTGGTCGGAAAACTCGGGTCGGCGCGCAGCGCCGTCAGCGCGGCGGTGGCATCGGAGATCAGTGCCGGTGGCACCCCGTTCGGGGCCAGCCCCGGCTGGGCAAAGAACTCTTCGCGCAGCGCCGCCGACTTGTCCTGCGGCCAATACGCGGGAACCGCGATGGTGACCGGTGTGCCGTAGTCGACGGTGCGCGCCATTGCCTCGAGCGCCTCCACGGTCAGCGCGTCACCGAGGTATTTCGTCCCGTCGGCGGCGACCAGAGGCGTTCGGTCCCCGACCCGTTCGACGAAGCCTCGCATCACCAGGCCGGCTTCGGAGGAGGCCGGATTCTCGTCGGGGAGGCCGACCTCGGATGCCCGGTGGTCGAACAGCGTCAGCACCGATCTGCGAGTCACCGGATCGCTGCCCGCGCGGGCGGCGACAAGGTTGGCCACCCCGATCGACAACCCGAGCGACTCGCTCATTTCGCATACCCCTGTGTTCGTCCTAGTTATGACTGTGGGTTCCCGCGAGTCTAGGTGGGAGTCGGTTTCACAGGCCGGGTGGCAACGTGATCTCGGTCGGCAGGCCGGGCAGCGACGGCAGCGTGATCACCGACGGCAGTTGCGGCAGCGGGTAGGTCTCGCCGGATGGCGTGGTCGTGGTGGTGGTCTGGGGTGTGGTCGAGGGCAGCGTCTCCTCGGTGGAGGCCGTGGGCGCATCCGAGGACGGCGTCGGCTCGGTCGATTGCGACGTTGCCGGGGCCGGCGCGTCCTGCGTCGAGCCACTCGTCGGGGGTCGGGTGCTGGTCACGGTGGTGGGTGTCCTGATGAACGAGTCCTGCGGCGGGGTGCCCGCGGCGAGCTGCATGACGCCCCAGACGATCAGCGCGATCAGCACCGCGATGAGCAGGCCCCAGCCGATCAACGCAATCGGTTTGCGCCAGCCCGGTATCGGATCTTCGGGTTCTGGCGGCGCGCCCTGGTCGTCTTCGTCGTAGTTAATGAAAACGGTGGGGTCGTCGTCGACGAAGTGGTCTGTCGGCGCGTGCCTTGCCATGGCCGCCGAGGGTAGCGGTGCGGTGTTGGCCGAGCTGGGTCCCACACGGGCGGCTTCGGATCGGCCGTCAAAGCTTGACTTAATCGCAACCAACTCGTTAGGGCAGTGCGGGGAGGGTGGTGGGCAGCCACGACGGCCAGTGATGCCGGTGTGTGGGTTGCTGGGTGGGCTGCTGCACGACGCTGCTGGTGGTCGGCGCCGCGGTCGTTGTGGTCGCCGTAGTCGCCGTAGTCGCCGTGGTTGGCGGAGTCGCCGTGGTCGGCGGAGTCGTGGTGGACGTCGTGGGCTGCGGCGTCGTAGTGGTGGTTTTGGGTGTGCTCGTTTCACCCTGATCGGCGACGAGCTCAATGATGCCGAAGATGATCAGCCCGATCAGGATCAGCACCATCAGGCCCCACCCGAGGAGCATCACGGGCCGCCGGTACCAGGCGGTGGGTTCGGTTTCGGCATCGAAGGGATCCGGCGGCTGCGGCCCGAGCTCGTCCGGGTCGGGCGGCGGCCCTGGCTGGTCGAGGGGAGGCGGCTGGTTGCCCCTACCGATGTCCCGGTACCTGGTTGGCTCATTGTTGAAGTCGTCTGGTGGGCGTGCCACGGCACCGATCGTACTGATCCGGGTCAGAACGTGTTGACCTTCTCGACGCTGACAAACATCCCGTGCCCAGTGCGGCTGTTGGTGAACTTGGTGCCTGCTTCGGACGCATCAATGGTCCAACCCTGCGCGTCGTAGGTCTTGTAGTCGATCGTCACGGTGGGGATGGCCCCCAGGTTGCCCAATATCCACTGCACAGCGCCGCCGGAGGTGATGTGGACGCCGTTGGCATGCTCGCCGTCTTGCATCGGTGAGTTGGTGAACGGTGCCTCGCACCCGACGCTGTCCTTATTGATCTGGCAACGGGTCATGCCGGACTTCGTCTCGATGAAGACGTAACCGTTCTGGTCAGCAGGCAGCGGTATGGCCCCGGCCGGTGTGGTCGGACTCGGCGGCGCTGTCGGTGGGACGCCGGAGGGATTCGACGGGGGGGCGGCGCTCGGGCGTGGTGTCGGGAATGCGGGTTCGGTCGGTCCGGTGCCCGGTGCGGCAACCGGCCTGCCCTCGATGACGGCGCTACAACCCGACGTCAGTGCGGGACTGGTCAGCACGGCTGCGAGTAGCAGCGAGCCGCCGGCTAGGCCCCGCCGGGCCGTGTGGGATAACCGCACGCGTCGCTCCCGAAGATCTGAGATGTCAGACGTAGATTACGCATGAGGTGGGCACAGCCGCGGTGGCGACGCGCGTTCGAGATGCCGATGATAACGAACTGTAATCGCCGAATCCGGACACGATCTCCGCAGGCCGAGCCAACTCAGAGGCCCAGCAGCCTCTCGGCGTTGCGGTGGCTGATGCGTGCCCGCTCGTCGTCGCTGAGCGGGAGGCTGTCCAGGAAAGCGCGGGCGGCTTTCATCGACCCGAACGGGTAGTCGGCGGAGAACGCCACCCGGTCGATACCCACCTGCGAGACCAGGTTGGCGTAGGTCGCCTCGTTGTTGAAGTTGGCGAAGGTGTAGGTCAGATTTTTCCGCAGGTACGTGCTGACCGGGTGCTTGAGGCCGGTCAGTTCCGGCCTGAGCGTGTTGTCGAACCGCGGCAGCATGAATGGCAACCCCTCGCCCATGTGCCCGATGATGACCTGCAGGTCGGGGTAGTTGTCGAACACACCGCCGAGAATCATCCGCAGGACGTGGGTGCCGGTGTTGATGTGCCAGCCCCATCCCACGGTCGCCAGCGCGAATGTCACCTCGGGGGTGAACCCGGCGTAGCTGGACTCGATGACGCCCGCCGGCGGGATCGTCGGGTGCAGGTAGATGGGGGCCTTCAGCGCCGCAGCGCGATCGAGGATCGGCTCGAAGAAGGGGTCATCGAGGTAGCGCCCCTGGCTGTGCCCGTTGACGACCGCGCCGAGGAAACCGAGCGTACCCATCGCCCGCTCGAGTTCCTCGGCCGCGGCGTCCGGTGCGCTGACCGGCACGGTCGCGAAACCCGCCAGCCGATCGGGGTAGCGCGCGACCGCGGCGGCGAGTTCGTCATTGCATTCTCGAGCCAGCTCAACGGCTTTCGGGCCGTCCAGCTGCTCGACACCGGGTGCTGCCAGCGACAGCACCGCGAGATCGACTTCCCCCTCGTCCATCGCCGCGATGCGGCTGTCACCGAGTTCGGCGATGGCGTCGATCACGCCCGCGCGGGATGCCAGCCAGCTGCCCGGCCCGCGCAGGAACCCGGCGGTGGCGAAATGCTCTTCAAGTGCGATCGTGCGCACGACGTTCCTAGCCCTCCAAGACCCGGCTGGCGGCGGTCCAGTACGGCAGCTCTTCACGCTTGGCGGCCCACCGGATCGTCTTGGTGTAGCCGTATTCCGACAGCGTCTCTTCGGCGTGCTCGCGGCCGAACCCACTGTGCCCGACGCCACCGAAGCCGGTGCCGATGGCAATCCGGACGTAGTTGTTGACGAACACGGCGCCGGCGCGAATCTGCCGGCTCACCCGCAGCGCGCGGTCGCTGTCCTGGGTGAACACCGCCGCAACCAGACCGAACGGCGTGCTGTTGGCGATTCGCACCGCCTCGCCTTCTTCGGAGAACGGGATCAGCGTGACCACCGGCCCGAAGATCTCCTCGCGGGCGATCCGCATACGTGGAGTCACGTCGGAGAGCACGGTCGGTGCGACGTAGAAGCCGTCCGCCAGCCGCGGGTCCTCGGGCAGCGGCGCCTGCGCGGCGATGCGTGCCCCTTCGGCGACGCCGAGCTTGAGGTAATCCAAGACCTGCTTCTGCTGTGCGCGGGTCACCAGCGGGCCGACGTCGGTCGTCGGGTCGGCCCCGTCACCGACCCGCAGCTTGGTCACCGCCTTGCACAGCTTCGCGGCGAACTGGTCGTAGATCTTGTCCTGCACCAGGATTCGCGATGAGGCCGTGCACGCTTCACCCTGATTGAAGAAGCCACCGTCGATCGCGGCCAGCAGCGCCTCGTGCATGTTGGCGTCTTCGAAGACGATCAGCGGGTTCTTTCCGCCCAGCTCCATCAGCGTCGGAGTGAGGTTGGCCGCCGCGTTGCGCATCACCGCGGCGCCGGTGCGGGGTGAGCCCGTGAACGAAACCTTGCCCACCAGCCGGTGTGCGGCGAGGGCCGCCCCCACTTCCCCCTTCCCGGGCACCGCGTGCACCACCCGGTCGGGAAGCACCGACTGGATCAGCTCCACCATGCGCAGCACCACCGAGGGTGTCTGCTCCGGCGGCTTCAGCACGACGGCGTTACCGACGGCCAGCGCCGGAGCGATCTTGCCCGCGGTGTGGATCGGCGGCCAGTTGAACGGCACGATGGCGGCGATCACCCCGTACGGTTCGAGCGTGGTCACGTCCAACACCGTGCCGTGGTCGCGCGCGCCGTTCGGCATCGATTCGACGATGCTGCCGAAGTACTCGAAGATCGAGATCGCCGCTTCCAGGTCGAACTGGCGGGCCTGAGCGATGGGTTTGCCCATTTCCCGCGACTCGAGCATGGCGAGTTCGTCCGCGTGCGCGCGAACGATCTTGGCCATTTCCCGCAGGTAGCCGCCCCGTTCCCGGGCCGGACGCTGCTTCCAGCGCAAGTGAGCCGCGTGCGCTTTGCGTACCGCCTGGTCCACCTCGTTGGGTCCCGCTCCCTGCACCACGGTGATGGTCCGACCGGTCGCAGGGTTCTCGACGACGAACTGGTCGTCGGTGGAGGGGGAGGACCAACGTGTCCTGGTCCTGGTCAAGGCGGGAGCTTGCAGAGTCATTGGCACGTCCAGCAGGTTGGGGGTCGGGTCAAGTCGACGGGCGGGGCAGCACGCTCGACGAGACTGACGCTACGATCACCTGCTGTATCTGGGCCAACGACATGTTCTGATGGCCGTTAGCACGGGCGGTGATAATAGCTGTGTGGAGCTTCGCCATCTTGAATATTTCCTAGCGGTCGCGGATAACCGGAGCTTCACCGAGGCTGCGAAGAAATTGCACGTCGTTCAATCGGGTGTATCGGCGACGATCAAGGCCCTCGAGCGTGAGCTCGGCGCCGAACTGTTCGTCCGCGGTTCGAGTGGGGTAGAGCTGACCGCGGCCGGCGCGGAGTTGCGGCCCCGCGCCCGCGAGACCCTGGACGCCGCCCGCGCGGCCAAAGACGCGGTCAACGCCACCCGCGGTTCGATTCGGGGCACCGTCACGGTGGGGATATTGACCTCGATCAGCGTGATCGACATGCCCACGGTGCTCGCGGAGCTACACACCCGCCACCCCGGCGTGAACGTGCACCTGCGCGCGGCCAGCGCGGGATCGGCCGGCCTGGCCAGCCAACTCCGCGACGGGGACCTCGACGTGGCCTTCCTGGTCTTCACCGGGCCGCCGCCGGCCGATCTGAACGCCCGGCTGGTCGCCGCGGTTCCGCTGCTGCTGGTCGTACCCGCCGATCACCCGCTCGCACAACGAGATTCGGTGGAGCTAGCGGAGCTGGCCGGAATGGCGTTCGTGGACAGCCCGCCCGGATACGGCACCAGGACCGTGATCGACAATGCGTTCACCGCCGCAGGCGTCGAGCGCACTGTCACGGTGGAGGTCGCCGACCTGGGTACGGCCGCGACCTACATCCGCAACGGGCTGGGCATCGGCTTTTTAAGCTGGACCATCCTGGACGAGATCGACGATTTCGGGTTGGCGACGCTGCGCGTCAGCGACTACGACCTGGAATGGCGGCTGTTCGTCACCACCTCGGCAGCCCGGTCGATCAGTGCGGCAACCCGCGTCGTGCTCGACTTGATCGAAGAAGTCGCGTCCCGCTGACTACCCTGCCAGCGCTGTCTCCCCGGGTCCGATCGGCGCGTGCGCGGCAGCTCCGTAGCCGTAGCGTTCGATGAACTCGCCCCAGCGCTCGGTGACGACGGCGCGCTGTTCGGCCGTCATCCGGTAGCTGTTGGTCCGGTAGGTCGCCTTGTCGGCGAGGTAGCTGCGCAGCCGTGGCAGGTACGACTCGAAGTCGCCCAGTTTCAGGTGCTCGTACAGCCCGCACAGCTGGCCCTCGGGGTCAGCGACCAGATCCTCGTAACGAATTTCGTAAAACCTTGACGGGTCGACGATTTTGCGGCCCTCGTCGAGTTTGCGGTAAAGCTCGACGTAGGTGGACAGCACCTTCTCGTCCAGTCCGTCGAACGTCGGTCGCTGCAGCCCGTGCACGCGGGAGAACGCCTTGAAGAGGTTGACGCTCGACGGGAACACGACATACGGATCCCGGACGATGTGGATGAACTTCGCTTGCGGGAAAATGTCTACCAGCACCTTGATCCGGAAACTGTGCGTCGGACTCTTGAGAACCACGGCTTTGCGCCGCCGGAAGTACACCTGCTGAACGAACCGCAGCAGCGTCCGCTTCCACTTCTCCAGCTCCCGCTCGCTGAGCTGGTCCATGTCCAGATAGTGCGAGTCCTGGGTGGGCCGGTTCGGAAACGCGATGGTCAGGTACGGCGACGGCAGGCCGAGCATGCACCAGGCGAATTCGTCTTCCTGCGGATGCGCCAGGCTCAGGTTCATGTTGTCCATGGCTCGATGCTTCGACGTCAGGAACTCGGCGAACCGGGCGAACCGCTCGGTCAGCAGAAAGTGATGCGGCACGATGCATTCGTAGGTCGTGGGACCGGTATGGCGGTCATCGAGGATCAGCATCTCGTGGAGCATGGTGGTTCCGGTGCGCCAATGTCCGACGATGAAGATCGGTGCCTCGGCGACCGTGGTAGTGGCGACCCGCCGATCGAACACGAGGTGCTGCAGCAGGCTCAGCACGGAGTTGACGACACTGAGAATGGTGTAGAGCAGCACGTAGTGCCAGCGGCTCCAATGCACGGCGAAGCGGTTGCGGATCAGCAGACGCGTCCACGCGGTGATGTTGCAACCGAGCCACAGCGGCGCGGCCCACTCATGCCACCACGTGAGTCGCGATGTCGAGGAGACCGGTTTCATGGTCGAAAGCGTCGGCAAGTGGTCACAGCACTGCCCCTTCTACTGAGAAACTTCGTGGGCACATGTGCAAGACGGTGACCGACCGGGGAGGTTCATCCCCGGGGCGCCAATTCACGAAAATGTCATTGCCCCGACACGGCGCATTTGCGGTTGTCGCCGTTGGCCCAGGTAGCGGCCCGCAGAAAAATGCCGCGCTTGGGAACAAGTCCGATGTATCCGTCGTTAAGCTTGGTGACAAGTTGAGTGACCCAGACTCAATACTGGGTTGACAGGTCGGCGCTCGCAAGGGCAGGCTTGAGCGGGGTTCACTCAGCATAGTGGCACCAAAGAAGCTCTACTCAATCAGGAGGAATCACTATGGCTCGTGCGGTCGGTATCGACCTCGGGACCACCAACTCCGTCGTCGCAGTGCTCGAAGGTGGTGACCCCGTCGTCGTCGCCAACTCCGAAGGCTCGCGGACGACGCCATCCATCGTCGCGTTCGCGCGCAACGGCGAGGTACTCGTCGGACAGCCCGCCAAGAACCAGGCCGTCACCAACGTCGACCGCACCATCCGTTCGGTCAAGCGGCACATGGGCACCGACTGGTCCGTCGAGATCGATGGCAAGAAGTACACCGCTCAGGAGATCAGCGCCCGCACTCTGCAGAAGCTGAAGCGGGACGCCGAGGCGTACCTGGGTGAGGACATCACCGACGCGGTCATCACCGTGCCCGCGTACTTCAACGACGCCCAGCGCCAAGCCACCAAGGAGGCCGGCCAGATCGCCGGTCTGAATGTGTTGCGCATCGTCAACGAACCGACCGCGGCCGCGCTGGCTTACGGTCTGGACAAGGGTGAGAAGGAACAGACCATTCTGGTCTTCGACCTCGGTGGTGGCACGTTCGACGTGTCCCTGCTCGAGATCGGCGAAGGGGTTGTCGAGGTTCGCGCCACCAGTGGTGACAACCACCTCGGTGGAGACGACTGGGACGACCGCATCGTCAACTGGCTGGTCGACAAGTTCAAGGGCACCAGCGGAATTGACCTGACCAAGGACAAGATGGCGATGCAGCGGCTGCGTGAGGCCGCGGAGAAGGCCAAGATCGAGCTCTCCAGCTCGCAGAGCACCTCGATCAACCTGCCGTACATCACCGTCGACGCTGACAAGAACCCGTTGTTCCTCGACGAGCAGCTGACCCGCGCCGAGTTCCAGCGGATCACGCAGGATCTGCTGGACCGTACCCGTCAGCCGTTCCAGTCGGTGATCAAGGACGCCGGTATCTCGGTTTCCGAGATCGACCACGTCGTGCTGGTGGGTGGTTCCACCCGGATGCCGGCGGTCACCGATCTGGTCAAGGAGCTCACCGGTGGTAAAGAGCCCAACAAGGGCGTCAACCCCGACGAGGTCGTGGCTGTGGGTGCCGCGCTGCAGGCTGGTGT
This sequence comes from Mycobacterium simiae, assembly GCF_010727605.1. Taxonomy (NCBI): domain Bacteria; kingdom Bacillati; phylum Actinomycetota; class Actinomycetes; order Mycobacteriales; family Mycobacteriaceae; genus Mycobacterium; species Mycobacterium simiae. The sequence continues at coordinate 2,032,583 of NZ_AP022568.1, read as the reverse complement.
GTTGAAGGGTGAGGTGAAAGACGTTCTGCTGCTGGATGTTACGCCGCTGAGCCTCGGTATCGAGACCAAGGGTGGCGTGATGACCAAGCTGATCGAGCGCAACACCACGATCCCGACCAAGCGGTCGGAGACCTTCACCACGGCCGACGACAACCAGCCGTCGGTGCAGATCCAGGTCTATCAGGGTGAGCGCGAAATCGCCTCGCACAACAAGCTGCTCGGCAGCTTCGAGCTGACCGGTATCCCGCCGGCCCCGCGTGGCGTCCCGCAGATCGAGGTCACCTTTGACATCGACGCGAACGGCATCGTCCACGTCACCGCCAAAGACAAGGGCACCGGCAAGGAGAACACGATCAAAATCCAGGAGGGCTCCGGCCTGTCCAAGGAGGAGATCGACCGGATGATCAAGGACGCCGAGGCGCACGCCGAGGAGGACCGCAAGCGCCGCGAGGAGGCCGACGTTCGCAACCAGGCCGAGACGCTGGTCTACCAGACGGAGAAGTTCGTCGCCGAACAGCGTGGCGCCGAGGGCGGGTCGAAGGTCCCCGAGGACACCCTGAACAAGGTGGACGCCGCGGTGGCTGAGGCCAAGACGGCATTGGGTGGCACCGACATCTCCGCGATCAAGGCGGCGATGGAGAAGCTGGGCCAGGAGTCTCAGGCGCTGGGCCAGGCGATCTACGAAGCCACCCAGGCGGCCGGGGCGGAGGCCGGCGGTGCGCAGACTGGCGGTTCATCCGCTTCCGCTGACGATGTCGTGGACGCGGAGGTGGTCGACGACGACCGGGAGGCCAAGTGAGCGAAGGCAATCCGCAGGAACCGGTAACCGTGACCGACAAGCGGCGGATTGATCCCGAGACCGGAGAGGTGCGCGATACCCCTCCCAGCCCTGCCACTGCGGGGCCGGGAGGGGCTCGCCCGGCGGAGTCCGCGACGCACTCTGCCCCGGATGACGGCGCCAGCAAGGTCGCCGAGCTGACCGCTGATCTGCAACGGGTGCAAGCCGATTTTGCCAACTACCGCAAGCGGGCGTTGCGGGATCAGCAAGCCGCGGCGGATCGGGCCAAGGCCAGTGTGATCAGCCAATTGCTGGGTGTGCTCGACGATCTCGACCGCGCCCGCTCGCACGGCGATCTGGAATCGGGTCCGCTGAAGTCGGTGGCCGACAAGCTGATGAGCGCGCTGACCGGGCTCGGTCTCGTCGCGTTCGGTGCCGAAGGCGAAGATTTCGACCCGGTGCTGCACGAGGCCGTCCAGCACGAAGGCGACGGCGGCGAGGGCTCCAAACCAGTAATCGGCACGGTCATGCGTCAGGGCTACAAACTGGGCGAGAACGTTTTACGTCACGCTCTGGTCGGCGTCGTCGACACGATCCCGGATGGCAGCGACGCGGCTGCCGCAGCCAAGCCCGCTGACGCCGAATCGGGCGACACGGGCGATAACGCTGCCGCCGCCGGTGAATAAGGCACAGAATCAGGACAACAACGAGAAAGGTGGAAGGGGGTGACGCGACATGGCCCAGCGTGAATGGGTCGAAAAGGACTTCTACAAGGAGCTGGGCGTCTCCTCCGACGCTAGCCCCGAAGAGATCAAGCGCGCCTATCGCAAGCTAGCGCGTGATCTGCACCCGGATGCCAATCCCGACAATCCCGCCGCCGGTGAACGGTTCAAGGCGGTGTCGGAAGCACACAACGTGCTGTCGGACCCGGCTAAGCGCAAGGAGTACGACGAGACCCGCCGGCTGTTCGCCGGCGGGGGCTTCGGCGGTCGGCGGTTTGACACCGGCGGGTTCGGCGGCTTCAACGCCGGCGGCTATGGCAGTGATGGCGCCGAGTTCAACCTGAACGATCTGTTCGACGCCGCGGGCCGCAGCGGGGGTGCCAACATCGGTGACCTCTTCGGCGGCTTGTTCGGACGCGGGGCGGGCGCGCGGCCCAGCCGCCCCCGACGCGGCAATGATCTGGAGACCGAGACTGAGCTGGATTTCGTCGAGGCCGCCAAGGGCGTCGCGATGCCGTTGCGGCTGACCAGCCCGGCACCGTGCACGAATTGCCATGGCAGCGGCGCACGTCCGGGCACTAGCCCGAAGGTATGTCCCACCTGTAACGGGTCCGGGGTGGTCAGCCGCAACCAGGGGGCGTTCGGATTCTCCGAGCCGTGCACCGACTGCCGGGGCAGCGGCTCGATCATCGAGCACCCCTGCGAAGAGTGCAAGGGCACCGGCGTCACCACCCGCACCCGCACCATCAACGTGCGGATTCCGCCGGGAGTCGAAGACGGGCAACGGATCCGGCTACCCGGGCAGGGTGAGGCCGGACTGCGCGGTGCCCCGTCGGGTGACCTGTACGTGACCGTGCATGTGCGACCGGACAAGGTCTTTTCCCGCGACGGTGACGACCTGACGGTGACGGTGCCGGTTAGTTTCAGCGAATTGGCCTTGGGCTCAACACTTTCCGTGCCCACCCTGGACGGAAAGGTCGGCGTCCGGGTGCCCAAGGGCACTGCTGACGGTCGCATCTTGCGGGTGCGTGGGCGTGGTGTGCCCAAGCGCAGCGGCGGGCATGGTGACTTACTGGTCACCGTGAAAGTTGCTGTGCCGCCGAACCTGGAAGGCGCCGCGCAGGAGGCGTTGGAGGCATACGCGGAAGCCGAGCGGGCAAGCGGTTTCAATCCGCGGGCCGGGTGGGCAGGTAACCGCTGATGGCGAAGAACTCCAAGCGCGACGAGGCGCGGACCTTCTTGATCTCGGTGGCGGCCGAACTCGCCGGCATGCACGCTCAGACGTTGCGGACCTACGACCGCCTGGGGTTGGTGACCCCGAGCCGCACTTCCGGTGGCGGCCGGCGTTATTCACAGCACGACGTGGAATTGCTGCGGGAGGTTCAGCGCCTATCGCAGGACGAAGGCGTCAACCTGGCCGGGATCAAGCGCATCATCGAACTGACCAATCAGGTCGAGGCGCTGCAGTCCCGGGTGAAGGAAATGGCCGAGGAGATCGCGGCGTTGCGGGCCAACCAGCGCCGCGAGGTCGCGGTGGTGCCCAAGAGCACGGCGCTGGTGGTGTGGCAGCCACGCAAGGGCCGCTGACCGTCGGGCCCGCCGATCCGCCTGCCGCTGCGCTGCTTTCGATGAACTGCTCCGTCAGGCGACGCGGATGGAGAACTGGGTGATCGCCTGCTCTGCGGGGCATACGCTTCGGTAGTTGCCGCGGCTGAGCGCATCGGTCGGCGCCGTCATCGGCTCGAAGCACACCACGTCCTCGTGCGTCGGGGCGAAGATCTGAGCCGCCGGATAGCCGTACTCGAAGTGCACCTCGAGCCGACGCCCGCCGCCCGACACCGCAAATACGGCACCGTCGCCGACCTGGTCGTAGGCGTCGTCAAAAGCGTTGTCACCCAATAGTTCCCGCGTGGCTGGCTGGTCCAACGCTTGTCCGGTGGGCAGCCCGCGTTCGTCGAGGCTCAAGTGCCGCAGCGGCGGGGTCTCGATGACCCATTGACTGCGGGCCGCTTCCGGCAGTTGCAGGTAGGGGTGGAAGCCGAAGCACAGCGGGACGGCGGTTTCCCCGGTTGCCCTGACGGTGGTCCGCACCGTCAGCGCCCGTTCGACCAGCCGGACAGACACGGTGAGCACATGCGGGTAGGGAAAACTGGCCAGCAGTCGCTCGTCGGCGCCGAAGTCCACCTCGGCGGTGAGCTCGTCGGTGGACTCGCCGACCACGCGCCACCCCGGGTAGGCGGCCAGGGTGCCGTGAATGGGCAGCCCGTTGGGGTCCGCACGCACGCCGTTCTCGCCCGGCGTCAACTGGACAGCCACATTCTCGGCTGTATAAGTGTTGCCGCCCAAGCGGTTCGCCCAGGGATACAGGATCGGTATGCCCATCGTCTTGCCGGCTTTCAGGTAGCCCTCGAGTCCTCGCCGCTGACCGAGTAGCTCGACGCCGTCGTCGGTCAGGGAGATGCCGATCATGCCGGCGTCGGGCACGAACTGTGCGGCCAGGGTGGAAGTGGGGTCGCGCAGGGTCACCACATGCACGCGGTCAGCCTAGCGGCGATCGCAAGCGCGGCGTAGCCGTGCGCGGCGGGTCGGCGCGGTTGGGTTGGGTGGCGATCGCAAGCGCGGCGTAGCCGTGCGCGGCGGGTCGGCGCGATCCAGACCTAGCGGCTCAACGGATCGTGCTGAATGCGCTCCGCCGGAGCGCCTTTGGCCAGTAGGGCATTCTTGGTGGCTCCAACCATGGCCGGCCCGCCGCAGATCAGGATCTGCCGATCGCCCCATCCCCCGTAGCGGGTCACCACGTCGGGCAGCCGGCCGATTTGGTGGACGTGTAGACCGCGCGGCGGTGTCACGTCGGGATAGTCGGCTGCCCAGGCGGGGTCGTTGTTGTATTCCGACACCGGCGAAACCGACAGCCACGGATTGTGAGCGGCGACCTGCCAGAGGGTGGGCAGGTCGTAGAGCTCACAGCGGTAACGCGCGCCGTAGAACAGGTGCACCCGGGGGTTTTCCGCGTACCGGCACAGGTCCATGATCAGCGTCCGCAGCGGTGCCAGGCCGGTGCTGCCGGCGACCATCAGGACGTCACCGCCGCTGCGGTCGACGTGCATCCCGCCGTGCGGACTGGACAGCCGCCAGCGGTCGCCCGGTCGGGTCTCGTTGACGATCGCGGTGCTCACCAACCCGCCGGGGACTTGGCGGACGTGGAACTCGACCCCGCCGTCGGGTTCGGCGGGAATGGCGGGGCTGAGGAATCGCCAGCGCCGTGGGCATTGCGGAACGTGGACGTTGACGTACTGGCCGGGGTGGTAGGGCATGGGCTGGTCCAGTCGCAGTCGGACGACCGCGAGGTCGCGCGAGACCCGATGGTGTTCGATGACGGTGGCGTCCCACCAAGCGGGGCCCTCCTCGGCGTCGGCGGCGCCACTCATTACCCCGGTGATCAGGTTGAGCGACTGGCAGGCCGCGTCGTCGACGGCGTCGGTCCAGGCATCACCGACCTGCCTGCGCAACGCGGTGAGCAGTGCGACCCGCAGCGACTCGTAATGTGTTGGCAGCACTCCATATTTCCGGTGGTCCCGGCCGAGTTGAGCAAGGAAAGCCACCGGCTCCTGAGCGCGCTGCGCTATCAGTTCGCCGTAGACCCAGTGCAGTGCCTGACCGAAAGCTGCTCGCTGCGCGTCCATTTCGGGTGGAAACAGGTCGCGTAGTGAGACGTCCAGGGCGAACCAGTGGGTGTAAAAGTGGTGCACGAGTTCGGGGCCGGAGTGGTCGGGGTCCAAAGCGTCGCGCAGCACTTGCAGCGCATCGGAGTCCTCTAAGCCCACGGAGCCCGATTGTAAGTCGGCAGCCCCCGCCGCCGTCAGCCCTGACCGACGGTGTTCGAGGTTCCGGTGTTGGCGATCTGGGGGGAACCCCAGTGGTAGGTGACCACGTTGCCGGTGCCCGAGATGCTGATCGCGTCGGCGCTGTCGACCGTGACGTGATTGCCTTTGCCGGCGACGCTGATGCTGGTGCAGTGGCCCGTGACGGTGACCGTGTTGGCCGCCCCGCTGACCGACAGGTAGCCGCCGTTGCACGGCACCGTCCGTGTCCTGCCGGACCCGCTGACCTGCAACGTGCCGGCAGCGGGCACGTTTTCGGCCGGGGTGTCGCCGACGAGGTTGGTCCGGAACCCGGCGGCCGCGAATCCGGCCAGGGTCAGCCAGCCGACCACGATGAGCAGCCAGCAGGCCATACCGACCCACAGCCTGGGCCGCAACGCGCCAATCCAATTGCCGGTCCCGTCGCGGTCGAGGTCGTAAGCAAAGGAGGTCACGCATCGGGCCCGCGCCGGATTGCGCTGGTCGGCCAGGATCACCCCGTCGACGTATTCCCGCCCGTGCATCACCAGCTCGCCGCGCTGACCGTCGAGAGTGAAGAACACTTTTGTCTTGGTGTTGGGACCGCTCCAGCGCAGTCGGGTGACGGTCCATTCCCGCGCCATGGGAAGTCGAGCGTTGAAATGCTGTGCGCGGGAAAGCTTCTCCGTACCGGTGACGGTTGCCACGCGACCCCACTCGAGGAGGCCGAGTCGAACCCGCGCGCCGTAGAGGTGAATGGCGTAAATCCCGGCCAGGGTCGCTACCGCGGCGGCGGCGAAGGCGCTCGGCAGTTGCAGCCACAGCGCGATCGGCGCGATCGCGACCAACAACAGCGTCCAGACGTAGCGCCAGCGAAACGGCAGCGCCTCGGCCAGCCGGAAGGCGGCCGGAATCGGCCGGGGCGGCGGCGCGAGCGCGGAGTCGACGCCTCGCTCGTGCAAAGTTCCTCCAAAAACGTAGACTTGAGCGGAACAGACTCAACCTTGACGACGTTGAACAACGCGACAAGCATTTCCCCTATACCCGAATGGAGGTATCTCGGTTGGCCAGCGACTCTTTTAACCCGACCACCAAGACGCAAGCGGCCCTCACGTCAGCCCTACAAGCGGCCAGCGCTGCCGGTAACCCCGAGATCAGGCCCGCGCATTTGCTGCTGGCGCTGCTGACCCAGAACGACGGAATCGCCGCGCCGCTGTTGGAGGCTGTCGGCGTCCAGCCGGCGACCATCCGCGCCGAAACCGAGCGCCTGGTCGAGCGGCTGCCCCAGGCCAGCGGCGCCAGCTCGCAGCCCCAGCTGTCGCGCGAATCGCTAGCCGCCATCACCACTGCCCAGCAGCTGGCCACCGAGATGGACGACGAGTACGTTTCGACCGAGCACCTGCTGGTGGGGCTGGCGACTGGTGACTCCGATGTCGCCAAGCTGCTCACCGGCCACGGCGCCTCGCCGCAGGCCCTGCGGGAGGCCTTCGTTAAGGTCCGCGGCAGCGCCCGAGTCACCAGCCCGGACCCCGAGGCCACCTATCAGGCGCTGGAGAAGTACTCCACCGACCTGACGGCCCGCGCTCGCGAAGGCAAGCTCGACCCCGTCATCGGACGCGACAACGAGATTCGCCGCGTCGTGCAGGTGCTTTCCCGGCGCACCAAGAACAACCCGGTGCTGATCGGTGAACCCGGCGTCGGCAAGACCGCGATCGTCGAGGGCCTGGCCCAGCGCATCGTGGCCGGCGACGTCCCGGAAAGCCTGCGCGACAAGACCGTCATCGCGCTCGACCTCGGCTCGATGGTGGCCGGCGCCAAGTACCGCGGCGAATTCGAGGAACGGCTCAAGGCCGTGCTCGATGACATCAAGAACTCGGCGGGGCAGATCATCACGTTCATCGACGAGCTGCACACCATCGTCGGCGCCGGCGCCACCGGCGAGGGCGCGATGGACGCCGGCAACATGATCAAGCCCATGCTGGCCCGCGGCGAGCTGCGGCTGGTCGGCGCCACCACCCTCGACGAGTACCGCAAATACATCGAGAAGGACGCCGCCCTGGAACGGCGCTTCCAGCAAGTGCTGGTCGGCGAACCGTCAGTGGAGGACACCGTCGGAATCCTGCGCGGGCTGAAGGACCGCTACGAGGTGCACCACGGCGTACGGATCACTGACTCCGCGTTGGTGGCGGCGGCGACGCTGTCCGACCGCTACATCACCGCCCGGTTCCTGCCGGACAAGGCCATCGACCTGGTCGACGAGGCCGCCAGTCGGCTGAAGATGGAGATCGACTCCCGGCCCGTCGAGATCGACGAGGTCGAGCGGCTGGTGCGCCGCCTCGAAATCGAGGAAATGGCACTGGCCAAGGAGGAGGACGAGGCGTCCAAGGAGCGGCTGGAGAAGCTGCGCTCGGAGCTGGCCGATCAGAAGGAGAAGCTGGCCGAGCTGACCACGCGGTGGCAGAACGAGAAGAACGCCATCGACGTCGTCCGCGAACTCAAGGAACAGCTGGAAGTCTTGCGCGGCGAGTCCGAGCGCGCCGAACGCGACGGCGATCTGGCCAAGGCCGCCGAGCTGCGCTACGGGCGCATCCCGGAGGTGGAGAAGAAGCTCGACGCCGCACTGCCGCAGGCGGAGGCGCGCGAGAACGTGATGCTCAAGGAGGAGGTCGGCCCCGACGACATCGCCGACGTGGTATCCGCCTGGACCGGCATCCCTGCCGGCCGGATGCTCGAGGGCGAGACCGCCAAGCTGCTTCGGATGGAGGAGGAGCTGGGCAAGCGCGTCATTGGGCAGAAGAAGGCGGTGACCGCGGTTTCCGACGCGGTGCGGCGTTCCCGGGCCGGGGTCGCCGACCCGAACCGGCCAACCGGGTCGTTTATGTTCCTCGGTCCGACCGGTGTCGGTAAGACCGAGCTGGCCAAGGCGCTGGCGGAGTTCCTGTTCGACGACGAGCGCGCGATGGTCCGCATCGACATGAGCGAGTACGGCGAGAAGCACTCGGTGGCCCGACTGGTCGGCGCCCCGCCCGGTTACATCGGCTACGACCAGGGCGGTCAGTTGACCGAGGCGGTGCGGCGGCGCCCGTACACGGTGATCCTGTTCGACGAGATCGAGAAGGCACACCCCGATGTATTCGACGTGCTGCTGCAGGTACTCGACGAGGGCCGCCTGACCGACGGGCAGGGCCGCACGGTCGACTTCCGCAACACCATCCTCATCTTGACGTCCAACCTCGGGTCGGGCGGCAGCGAGGAGCAGGTGATGGCGGCGGTGCGCTCGGCGTTCAAGCCCGAGTTCATCAACCGGCTCGACGACGTGATCATCTTCGCCGGCCTCGAACCCGGCGAGTTGGTACAGATCGTCGACATCCAGCTGGCCCAGCTGCAAAAGCGGCTGGCGCAGCGCCGCCTCACGCTGGAGGTGTCGCTGCCGGCCAAACAGTGGCTGGCCCAACGCGGCTTCGACCCCGTGTACGGCGCACGGCCGCTGCGCCGGCTGGTCCAGCAGGCCATCGGCGACCAGCTGGCCAAGCTGTTGCTGTCCGGTGACGTCCACGACGGCGACACCGTCCCGGTCAACGTCAGCCCCGACGGCGACAGCCTGATCCTGGGCTGACGCCGGTAGGACCCTGTCGGCGCCGGTCGCCCAGCTCGAAGTCGCGAGTCTGGGCGCCGGCGTCGATTACTGCTTGGAGTCGTTGCCGCGCGGCCGGGTGCGCGAGCGTCTCGCGGAACAGCTGATCTTCGATACGCAAGCCGGACGCCAGCGCTTCGGTGGCCGCGGTGTCGACCGCGCGCTTGGCGTTGGCGATGGCCGCGTTGGGCGCCGAGGCGATGCGCGCCGCCAGCTTGTCGACGAACCGCCGGAGTTGATCTGGCGGCAGCGCCCGATTCAGGTATCCCCAGGATTCGGCGGTCGCGGCGTCGATGTCGGTGCCGCCGAGGATGACTTCGAGTGCTCGGGCGCGGCCGATCAGCCGGGGCAGCCGCTGCGTGCCGCCGCCGCCGGGGATGATCCCGAGCGCGACCTCGGGATGGCCCAGCACTGTCGCGTCGAGCGCGGCAAAGCGCATGTCGAAGGCCATCGCGAACTCGCAGCCACCGCCTCGGCAGACGCCCTCGATGACCGCGATGGTGGCCGTTGGCAGCGTTCGGACCTGCTCGGTCACGGCGTGGAACAGCGATAGCTCCTGGTGCGGGCCGAGGTCCTCGCCGGTCTGGACAGCGGGCAGGTTCAGGATCAACCCGACATCGGCGTGGGCGATGAAGATTTCCGGGTCGGCGGAATCGACGACCAGCACTCGCACCGCGCCGTCGGCGGCGACCTCGCGCGTCAGCCGGTCGATCTCGTGCAGCAGCGGCGCATCCAGCAAATTGATCGGGGGGTTGTCGATCGTCGCCCGGCAAACACCGTCGGCCACGGCGATGCGAATGAGCTGGTAGCCCTCGTAGACCATGCGGGGAACCCTACGCGGATCAGCAAAGCTTAATGTGGTTGTGACCTGGTCGCATTCTCGGTTCCGGTCCGATAGCAGATACGCTACCTAGGATGGTCCCGCTCTGGTTCACGCTCTCCGCGCTGTGCTTCGTCGGTGCGGTGGTGTTGCTGTACGTCGATATCGATCGACGCCGCGGCCGCAGCAGACGGCGTAGATCATGGGCGCGCTCACACGGGTTCGACTTCGAGCGCGAGTCGACCGAGATCCTCAAGCGCTGGAAGCGCGGGGTGATGTCGACGGTGGGCGATGTGCCAGCCCACAACGTCGTGCTGGGCCAAATCCGCGGGGAGGCGGTGTACATCTTCGATCTCGAGGAAGTCGCCACGGTGATCGCACTGCACCGCAAGGTGGGTACCAACGTGGTCGTTGACCTGCGGCTCAAAGGGCTTAAAGAGCCGCGCGAGAGCGACATCTGGCTGCTCGGCGCGATCGGCCCGCGGATGGTGTACTCGACCAACCTGGACGCGGCCCGCCGGGCCTGCGACCGGCGAATGGTCACCTTCGCGCACACCGCGCCGGATTCCGCCGAGATCATGTGGAACGAACAGAACTGGACGCTGGTCGCGATGCCGGTGTCGAGCACTCGCACCGAGTGGGACGAGGGTCTGCGCACCGTGCGCCAGTTCAACGATTTGTTGCGGGTACTGCCGCCGGCGCCCGCCGAAAGCGACGAGCCGGTCGGGCCTCGCACCGCCGCGCCGAGCCGACCGCTGGCCCCGGCCGGCCGTGCCGAGTTGCCGCCCCGTCGTTCCGCGCAGGACGCGTCCGGGCTACTGAGCTCGGATCCGCAGTCCGCCCGCCGCGCCCCGGAGCCGGGACCCCGCGACGAAGGTCGTACCGAAGCAATCCGGCGACCACCGTCGACCGAGCGCAACGGCCAGCAGGCCCCCAACTTCCACCACTGAATCCTGTTGCGCGGCAACGGTAAACATACAAAGGGTGGATAAGGCCGTGTCCGAGTCTGACCGTGCGGAACTGGCCGATCTGGTGCGACGGCTGTCGGTGGTACACGGTCGCGTCACGCTGTCGTCGGGCAAAGAGGCCGACTATTACGTCGACCTGCGCCGTGCCACCCTGCATCACCGGGCCGGCGCGCTGATCGGTGTGCTGATGCGCGAACTCACCGCGGACTGGGATTTCGCCGTCGTCGGCGGCCTGACCCTAGGCGCGGACCCGGTCGCCACCGCGATCATGCACGCGCCCGGCCGCCCGATCGACGCGTTCGTCGTGCGCAAGTCTGTGAAAGCCCATGGCCTGCAACGTCTTATCGAGGGATCCGACGTGTCGGGGCAGCGGGTGCTGGTGGTCGAGGACACCAGCACCACCGGCGGTTCGGCACTGACTGCGGTGCACGCCGTCCACGATGCAGGCGGCGATGTGGTCGGCGTGGCCACCGTGGTCGACCGTGCCACCGGCGCCGCCGAAGCCATCCAGGCCGAGGGACTGCCGTACCGCAGCGTGTTGGGCCTGGCCGATCTGGGGTTGAGCTAGGACCGTCACCGCTATGCGCACTTTCCTTGCGATAGCAGCCTGTCTGGTGGTCTTCCTGGCCGGCTGCTCCGGCCCCGGCCGTGCCGCGGCGCCCTACGGCGCCCAGGCCGCGCGGCTCGGCGAATCGCTGGCCCTGCTGGGCTGGAATATGGCGGTGTCGAACCTGCGCTGGGGCGGCGACTACGTACTGGTCGACGTCGACGCGTCGCCCACGGATCCGAAGGCGCCGCACACCAAGCCCGAGGACATTCGCTTCGGGCTGTACGGCGCGCTCGCCCACCCGATGGAGTCGGACGGGCTGGGCAGCTGTGACACCGCGATGACGACCGTGCACGATATCCCGTCGCCGCTGAAGTCACCGCCGGGCCGGATGACGGGCACCGTGTGCCTCGGCCCGCTGAAGGACCGCAGCCAGGTGCGCGGCGTGTACAGCTACTCGACCCGGGACCGGATTCCCGACACCTCCGCGGCCTACCCGGCGGCCTTCCCGGTCGGACTGATGCCGACCAACGTCAACGACACCGGACTGGTCGTCAAGACCACCAGCCTGTCGGCTTGGCGGGCCGATGGCACGCCGGTGACCCAGGCGCAGCTCGGCGATCCGGGAGCGTTCACTGGCAACGGCTACATGCTGCTGGGGCTGGATGCCGAGGCCGTCGCGGCGCGCTACCGGGACGACTCCGCCCGCCGCGGCGGCCCGATGATGCTGCTCGCGTCGCCGACACTTCCTGCCCCCGGGCTCAACCCCGCCTGTGCGGTGTACGGCTCGTCGGTGCTCATCTTGCCCGAGGCGTCGCGAGACGCGGTGCACGTCTCCGCGTCGTTGTGCACCCAGGGCGAGATCAATCAGGCTTTGCTCTATGCGACGGTGGCGATCGTGGGGACGCACGCCGGGGTGTGGACCCAGCGATGACCGAACCCGGCCCCACGGAATGGGCAGCCCAACCAGCCGCCGGCGTCGGTCCCTGGCAGGGCGACCTTCCCGATGACCCGCGGTTTGATCCAATGTTGTTGCGCGACGGCGACACTCGCAATGTCGTCGACGCTTACCGGTATTGGACCCGGGAGGCGATCATTGCCGACATCGACGGTCGCCGGCATCCGTTGCACATCGCCATCGAGAACTTCGGCTACGACGCCAACATCGGCTCGGTGGTACGCACGGCCAACGCCTTCGCAGTCGACACCGTGCACATCGTGGGGCGGCGTCGCTGGAATCGCCGCGGTGCCATGGTGACTGACCGCTATCAACGGTTGTGCCATCACGACAGCACCGCGGAATTGATGGAGTTCGCGCGGGCCGCGGGTCTGGGTGTAGTCGCGGTGGACAACGTGCCCGGGGCGGCGCGGCTGGAGGAAACCGCGTTGCCGCGGGACTGCCTGCTGGTGTTCGGGCAGGAGGGGCCGGGCATCACCGACGACATTCGATCGGGCGCGGCGATCACGGTGTCGATCGCCCAGTTCGGTTCGACCCGCAGCATCAACGCCGGCGTCGCCGCGGGAATCGCAATGCACGCCTGGATCCGTCAGCACGCAAACCTCGACCGCGCCTGGTAGCCGCGCCCGCTTTCCCGCGCGTGTGCGTTGACGGCGTTGCGTGTGCGCTCACGGGCCCGACACGCCGAGCGAGGCCGCCGCCGGCACACACTCAAATCCACAGGGGCACAGTCGAACAGGAGTTAGGCGTCAGCTCCACAACGTGACGTGAATTTTCGGGCGGAACCGCGTCACGCCCACCCCCGAACCTCGGATCATCGCCTGAATGCAGCGCGGCGTGGTGATGAAGCGGACCAGTTCGGACACCGCCGGCTGTCGCGCCGCCGGCGCCAGCGTCGCCGCACACCATTCGCCCGAGCGGTCCAGGCCGGCGCCGTTGACGTGCACCAGCCGCCCGGCGGCGAGGTCCTTGGCGACCGCGAAGCCGATGGTCACCGTCACGCCACCGACGCGCTGTACCTCTTCCAGCGCGGCGGCATCGCTTTGGAAGATCCGCTGCTGAGATTCCGGAATTGCCAAGTCGCGCAACATGGTTGCAACCTCACCGTCCACGCTGCCCGCCGACGGCCCCAGCATCCACTGCTGCTGGCGCAGCAGTCCCGGCGACGCAACTCCCACGGCCAGTGGACTATTCGGCGCAACCACCGTGATGATCTGATACTTCAGGAACGGCCGCACAAAGATCGACTCGTCCGGGGCGGCCGAACTTTCGCTGGCCGGACCGATCGCGATGTCAACCGCGCGCGACGAGATCAACTCACGGAACCGCCTAGTCGGATGCACGCTCAACTCCACCGACAGGTCATCCGCCCGCGACGAGAACAACTCGATCAGGCCGGGCGCCGCGTGTTCGGCAAACGTCGTCGACGCCGCGATCCGCAACAGCCGGCGGCCATGCGCCGCCTCGGTGACCTCGATGGCGGTTTGCTGTTGCAGGCCCAGGATTTCCACCGCCCTACTGGCCAGTCGCAGCCCGCCCGGCGTGAAGGCCAGCCCTGCACCGGTTCTGGTGAACAGCGGGTCGTCGAGCTCTTTGCGCAGCGCCGCGACATGCATCGAGATTCCGGCGTCGGAAACACCGAGTTCGGCCGCGGCCGCGTGCACCGAACCCAACCGCACCACGGCCGAATAGGCGCGAAGTTGAGCCGGAGTCATGGCAATCAGCCTACGTGGGGCCTAATTTGAAGGGGTGCGCGACGTCCTTGCCCAATTAGCGTCGATTTGGCGTGCTGGTCACACTGCCGGCCTGGCAACGGTCGTGCGGACATTCCGGTCGGCGCCGCGGCTACCCGGCGCCGCGATGGTGGTCGGACCGGACGGATCGGTGACCGGTTCGGTGTCGGGTGGATGCGTGGAGGGCGCCGTCTACGACACCGCCACCGAAGTGGCGCGGACGGGCACACCGAAGCTGGAACGCTTTGGGGTCAGCGACGACGACGCCTTCGCGGTTGGCCTGACATGCGGCGGCATCATCGATATTTTCGTCGAGGCCGTGTCGCAGGCGAGCTTTCCCGAACTCGGCGCGATCGCCGACGACATCGACGCGCATCGTCCGGTGGCGGTCGCGACCGTGATCGCCCACCCCGACCAGAACTGGATCGGCCGCCGGCTCGTCGTCCGTCCGGACGCCGTGGCGGCGTCGCTGGGATCGGCGCGTGCGGACGCCGCGGTCGCCGACGACGCGCGCGGCCTGCTCGCGCTGGGGCGCAGCGAGGTGCTCACCTACGGACCTGACGGACAGCGGCTCGCCGACGGCATGGAGGTCTTCGTCGCCTGCTACGCCCCGCGGCCGCGGATGTTGGTATTCGGCGCCATCGATTTCGCCGCCGCACTGGCGCAACAGGGTGCCTTCCTCGGGTACCGGGTCACCGTATGTGACGCCCGCGCCGTCTTCGCCACACCGGCCCGCTTCCCGGCGGCCGAAGAGGTCGTCGTCGACTGGCCGCACCGCTACCTTGCCGCGCAGGCCGACGCGGGCGCCATCGACGAGAGCACGGTGATTTGCGTGCTCACCCACGACGCGAAGTTCGATGTCCCGGTCCTCGAGGTGGCGCTGCGCCTGCCGCGCGTCGGCTACGTCGGTGCGATGGGCTCGCGTCGCACACACGACGATCGGATGGCGCGGCTGCGGGCGGTGGGGCTGACCGACGCGGAGCTGAGCCGGCTCGCCAGCCCGATCGGACTGGACCTCGGCGCGCGCACGCCCGAGGAGACCGCCGTCTCGATCGTCGCCGACATCATCGCCAGGAGGTGGGGCGGCGGCGGCCGACCACTGGCTCAGTTGCTCGGCCGCATCCACCACGACGTGCCCGACCCGCAGGTCATCGGGGGCTTCGAGGCGACTTCAACGATCGCTTAACTCGCTATTGACGGGCAGGTCAGAGCGGCCGAAACTGATGTTCCCCCTGCCCAGTGAGGTGCGTCACATGCAAGTACCCGGTCCCTTCGAATACGAGCGCGCCACCAGTGTCGACCACGCCATCGGCCTACTCGATCGGCTGGGCGACGGCGCGCGAGTGGTCGCCGGCGGGCACAGCCTGCTGCCGATGATGAAGCTGCGTATCGCCAACCCCGAGTACCTGGTCGACATCAACGACCTCGCGCTCGAACTCGGCTACGTGATCACCGACCCGACCCTGGTCCGCATCGGCGCGATGACCCGCCATCGCGAGCTGCTGGAGTCGGACACCCTGGCCGCCGTCTGCCCGATCTTCCGCGACGCCGAACGGGTGATCGCCGATCCCGTCGTCCGCAACCGCGGCACGCTGGGCGGCTCACTGTGCCAGGCGGATCCGGCCGAAGACCTCTCTACCGTCTGCGAGGCGTTGGACGCGGTGTGCTTGGCCCGCGGCCCGTCGGGCGAACGCGAGATACCGATCGACGACTTCATTGTCGGCCCGTACGAAACCGCGCTGGCATTCAACGAGATGCTTGTCGAGGTTCGTATCCCATTGCGACACAAGACCTCCAGCGCATACGCGAAGGTGGAACGGCGGGTGGGTGACTGGGCGGTGGCAGCGGCGGGCGCGTCGCTGACCCTCGACGGCGCCACGATCGCCGCGGCGCGCCTGGGTTTGACCGCGGTCAACGTGCAGCGCGAGGCACTGGCCGAAGTCGCGGCGTCGCTGGCGGGACAGCCGGCCACCGACGAGGTCTTCGCCGACGCGGGCCGACGTGCCGCGCAGGCCTGCGACCCGGTGACCGATGTCCGCGGCACCGCCGAGTACAAACGGCATTTGGCGTCCGAATTGACCGTCCGAACATTGCGCACCGCCGCCGAACGCGTGCGGGCAGAGGGGAATTGATCATGCAGGTGAACATGACCGTCAACGGCGAACAGGTCGGTGCCGATGTCGAACCCCGACTGTTACTCGTGCACTTCCTGCGCGATCACCTGCGGCTCACCGGAACCCACTGGGGCTGCGACACCAGCAACTGCGGAACCTGTGTCGTCGACGTCGACGGTGTGCCGGTGAAATCGTGCACCATGCTCGCCGTGATGGCATCTGGCCACAGCGTGCGGACGGTGGAGGGGCTGGCCCAGGCAGACGGCACGCTCGACCCGGTGCAGGAAGGCTTCATGCGCTGCCACGGGCTGCAATGCGGTTTCTGCACACCCGGCATGATGATCACCGCCCGCGCCCTGCTGGACCGCGACCCGAACCCCGACGAGGAGACCATTCGGGAAGCGATCTCCGGGCAGATCTGCCGGTGCACCGGCTACACCACGATCGTGCGGTCCATTCAATGGGCGGCGCAGCACAATACCGAGGCGGCGGCGGAGGCGACGTCATGACCACCATTAAAGACGAGGCATCCAGGCCCCCCTCGCCGGAAGACACCGCCGACAACGACCAAAAGCCTTGTGGCTACGGCCGAATGCTGCGCAAGGAGGATCCGCGGTTCATCCGCGGCCGGGGCCGCTACGTCGACGATGTCGTGCTGCCCGGCATGCTGCACCTGGCGATCCTGCGTTCACCGTACGCGCACGCCAGCATCGTCAACATCGATGTCACTGCGGCCCAAGCACATCCGAAGGTGAAGGCGGTCGTTACCGGGGCGGACCTGGCCGCCAAGGGCCTGGCCTGGATGCCGACGCTGTCCAACGACGTGCAGGCCGTGCTGGCCACCGACAAGGTGCGCTTCCAAGGCCAAGAGGTGGCCTTCGTCGTCGCCGAGGACCGGTATTCGGCGCGCGACGCGCTCGAGCTGATCGACGTCGAATACGAACCACTGGAACCCGTCGTCGACGTCCGCCGGGCGCTGGATCCGTCGGCTCCGGTGATCCGCACCGATCTCGACGGCAAGACCGACAACCACTGCTTCGACTGGGAGACCGGCGATGCGGCCGCTACCGAGGCCGCCTTCGCGAAGGCCGACGTGGTGGTCACGCAGGAGATGGTCTACCCGCGGGTGCACCCGGCGCCGATGGAAACCTGCGGTGCGGTAGCTGATTTGGACCCGGTCAGCGGAAAGCTGACATTGTGGTCCACCACCCAGGCGCCGCACGCACACCGGACGCTGTACGCGTTGGTTGCCGGGCTGCCCGAGCACAAGATACAGGTGATCTCGCCCGACATCGGTGGCGGCTTCGGCAACAAGGTGCCGATCTATCCCGGCTACGTCTGCGCCATCGTCGGCTCGCTGCTGCTGGGAAAGCCGGTGAAGTGGATGGAGGACCGCAGCGAGAACCTCACCTCCACCGGCTTCGCGCGCGACTACATCATGGTCGGCGAGATCGCCGCAACCGCCGACGGCAAGATCCTGGCGATCCGGTCCAATGTGCTGGCCGACCACGGCGCGTTCAACGGAACGGCGGCGCCGGTGAAATACCCGGCCGGGTTCTTCGGGGTGTTCACCGGCAGCTACGACATCGAAGCCGCCTACTGTCACATGACCGCGGTCTACACCAACAAGGCGCCCGGTGGGGTCGCCTATGCGTGTTCGTTCCGGATCACCGAGGCGGTGTATTTCGTCGAGCGCCTGGTCGATTGCCTCGCATTCGACCTGAAGATGGATGCCGCGGAGCTGCGGCTGCGAAACCTGCTGCGGCCCGACCAGTTCCCGTACCGAAGCAAGACCGGCTGGACGTATGACTCGGGCGATTACGAGACCACGATGCGCAAGGCCATGGACATGATCGGCTATGAGGCATTGCGCGAGGAACAGACGCGCAGGCGGCAAAACGGTGAGTTGATGGGAATCGGCATGTCCTTCTTCACCGAGGCCGTGGGCGCCGGTCCCCGCAAGGATATGGACATTCTCGGCCTCGGCATGGCCGACGGATGCGAGCTTCGCGTGCATCCGACGGGCAAAGCGGTGGTGCGGCTTTCGGTGCAGACCCAGGGCCAGGGGCACGAGACGACGTTCGCCCAGATCGTCGCCGAGGAACTCGGCATTCCCCCCGACGACATCGACGTGGTACACGGCGACACCGATCAGACACCGTTCGGGCTGGGCACCTACGGCAGCCGGTCCACGCCGGTGTCCGGGGCGGCGGCCGCGCTGGTGGCCCGCAAGGTTCGCGACAAAGCGAAGATCATCGCCTCGGGCATGCTCGAGGTCTCGGTTGCCGACTTGGAATGGGAGAAGGGCTCGTTCCACGTCAAGGGTGACCCCTCGGCGTCGGTGACGATAGCCGACATCGCGATGCGGGCGCACGGCGCCGCTGATCTGCCGGAGGGTCTCGAAGGCGGTCTGGACGCCCAAATCTGCTACAACCCGGAGAACCTGACCTATCCGTACGGCGCGTATTTCTGTGTGGTGGATATCGATCCGGGCACCGCGGTGGTCAAGGTGCGGCGTTTCCTCGCCGTCGACGACTGCGGCACCAGGATCAACCCGATGATCATCGAGGGCCAGGTGCACGGCGGCATCGTCGACGGCATCGGGATGGCGCTGATGGAAATGATTGCGTTCGACGAGGAAGGCAACTGCCTCGGTGGATCGCTGATGGACTATCTGATCCCGACGGCGATGGAGGTTCCGCACCTGGAAACCGGGCACACCGTCACGCCGTCACCGCATCATCCGATCGGCGCGAAGGGCGTCGGCGAGTCGGCCACCGTCGGGTCGCCGCCGGCCGTGGTCAACGCCGTGGTGGATGCGTTGGCGCCGTATGGGGTTCGGCATGCTGATATGCCACTGACACCGTCGCGGGTCTGGGAGGCCATGCAGGGCCGTGCCAGACCGCCGATTTAGCCGGCACGCGATGACGACCATCGGCGAGCGGGCTGAGCAACTGTTGGCGGCACGCACTCCGTTCGTACGCGCTACGGTGGTGCGCGCTCAACAGCCGACCTCGGCGCATGCCGGCGATGAAGCGATTCTGTTGGCGGACGGCACCATTGAAGGCTTTGTCGGCGGCCAGTGCGCGCAGAACTCCGTTCGCAAGGCCGGATTGGGCGCGCTGCAGGCGGGCGAGAGTGTGTTGCTGCGCGTGCTTCCCGACGGTGATGTGCATTTTCCCGAAGCGCCGGGCGCCTGCGTGGTGGTCAACCCGTGCCTGTCCGGTGGCTCGCTGGAGATTTTCCTGACCCCACAGCTGCCGCCCCCGCTGATCCGGGTTTGCGGAGACACGCCGATCGCCGACGCGCTCGTCCAACTCTGCCAAGTGCTCGGGTACGACGCCCGTCGAGAAATCGAAGGTGTGACAGACCTGTCCGATACCGCCGCGGTGGTGATCGCAAGCCACGGCGGTCCGGAGGCCGAAATCGTCCGCACCGCACTGGACAACGGCGTCGGCTACATCGGTCTGGTGGCCAGCACGGTTCGCGGCGCCGCGATCTTGAACGAGCTCGAACTCGGCGAACCCGAACGAGCCCGGATCCACAGCCCCGTCGGATTACCCATCGGCGCCAAGACTCCCGCCGAGATCGCCGTGTCGATTGCCGCCGAGCTCATCGCCGCAATGCGCGACGGTACCCTGACGCGGGTGAGCGTCCCGAACGGCACCGCCCAGACCGAGGCGGTCGATCCGGTCTGCGGCATGACGGTGCCGATCGGACCAGCCACCGAGCACCTGCAACTGGCGGGGACGGACTACTGGTTCTGCTGCCCACGATGTCGCAGCGCATTTTCCGCGGAACACGGCGGCGCATGACCGCGTCTCACGTCACCGGTATCGTGCTCGCCGCCGGCGGATCCCGCAGGCTGGGCAGGCCCAAACAGCTGCTGCCCTACGGAGACACGACTTTGCTAGGGGCCAGCTTGGGGGTTGCCCGCGACGCCGGATTCGACCAGCTCATCGTCACCCTCGGTGGTGCCGCCGACGCGGTGCGGCAGACGGTGTCACTGGACGGCACCCAGGTGGTGACGGTCGACGATTTCGGCACCGGCTGTTCGTCCTCGTTGGTCGCCGCGCTGGCCCGGGTGGCTCCGGACTCCACCGGAATCGTGCTGCTGCTCGGTGATCAGCCCGGCGTCGATCCGGCCACCATACGTCGAGTGATCCGCGAGGCGCCGACCTCAGACCTACTGGTCTGCCGTTACGCCGACGGTATCGGCCATCCATTCTGGTTCAGCCGCAACATCTTTGGTGACCTGGCCCGGTTGCATGGCGACAAGGGAGTCTGGAAGCTCCTGCATTCGGGGCAGCATCAGGTACGCGAGATTTCGGTGGCTGGGCCTGCGCCGCTCGACGTCGACACCTGGGAGGACTACCACCGACTACTGGAATCGGTGCCGTCATGACGTCGGCGGTGTTCGCCAGTCCCGACGACGTCGTGGCTCAATTCGATGCCCAGGATTACCTCCTCGACCCGGGGACCGCATCGGCGATCTATCTGGCCGTGACGCTGGGCCGGCCGTTGCTGCTGGAGGGCGAGCCGGGTGTGGGCAAGACGACAGCAGCGAAAACCCTTGCCGCGGTGCTGAACACGATTATCGTTCGGCTGCAATGCTATGAGGGGTTGAGCGCGCACGAGGCGCTCTACGACTGGAACTACCAACGGCAGTTGCTGTCCATCCGGTTGGCCGAGGCGCGGGGTACCGGCATCGAGGAAGCCGATCTCTACACCGAAGCCTATCTGGTGGATCGGCCCATCCTGCACTGCGTGCGGCACCCCGGACCCACGCCTCCCGTCTTGCTGATCGATGAAATCGACCGCGCTGATGACGAATTCGAAGCCCTGCTGCTGGAGTTCCTCGGTGAGTCCACGGTGACCGTGCCAGAGCTGGGCACCTTTGTCGCCGAGCGTCCGCCGATCGCGGTGCTCACCTCCAACCGCAGCCGCGATCTGCACGATGCGCTGCGTCGGCGCTGCCTGTATCACTGGATCGACTATCCGGAACCGGATCGAGCGGCCGCGATCGTGCGGCGCACCGTACCCGGCGCGACCGCCCCGTTGATCGAGAGCGCGACCCAGTTCGTCCGGCGGGCACGTGATCTCGACCTGGACAAGCCACCCGGGGTGGCCGAGACCATCGACTGGGTCGCCGCCCTGGTGGCACTCGGCGTTGCCGACCTCGTCGACGACTCCGCCGTCATGACCCTGGGCGCGCTCGCCAAGACGCCCGACGACCGCACGCTGATCCGCGATGCGTTCAGTGAATATCCGCACCTGAGAGGACCCGCAGCATGAAGATCGCCAACCAGTTCACCGTCAGCGCACCGATCGACCAAGCCTGGGATGTGCTGTGCGACTTAGAACAGGTGATCCCGTTGATGCCGGGGGCCCAGCTGATCGGCCATGAGGGCGAGGACTATCTCGGCAAGGTCAAAGTCAAGGTCGGGCCGGTGACAAGTGAATTCAGCGGGAAAGTCCGGTTCGTCGAGCAGGACCGTGATCGGCATCGCGCGGTCATCGACGGCAAGGGCAAAGAAGCCCGCGGCACGGGCAACGCGGCTGCCACGGTCACTGCGCAGCTGCAGGAGGACGGCGGGCGCACCAACGTGGTCGTCGACACCGACTTGAAGATCGTCGGCAAGCTGGCCCAGTTCGGCAGCGGCATGCTGCAGCAGGTTTCGGAGAAATTGCTGGGGCAGTTCGTGGAATCCCTGGAGGCCAAGCTGGCCGCCGAAAAGGACGGTGCGCCAGGGGTTCCCGAGTCGGCGGCGGAGGAACCGATTCCGGCGCGCCTGGCGAGCCCGGCCGCGGGCACCCAGCAGCCGCCCGCCGCCGAGCCTGAACCCATCGATCTGCTGCAGCTGGCCGGTGGCGACCAGCTCAAGAAGTACGCCGGCCCGGCGCTGGCCGCGCTGGTCGCGCTGGTGCTGATCTGGGTGCTGCTGCGGCGGCGTTAGCGGCCCGTGGACACCCCATTGCTGTTGCGGGGCGTCGACCGGGCGGCGCTCGCGGCGGCTCTGGTGGCGCGGCTGCGCGATGCAGGGGTATCGGTGTCCGCCAGCGGTCCGGGCGGCTTCGTGCTGGCGTTGCGCACGCTGGCGCCGGACAACACCTCCGCGCTGTACTGGGCGGCACGGTTGACCCTGGTGAATCGGATGGAGGATCTCGCGGCCTTCGACACGGTGTTCGCCGCTGTGTTCGGATTGGAAGACCTCGGCGACACCCGACGTGCCGATGCACAGTTGCCATTGCCGGGTCCGAAAACGCCGGCGGCCGGCACGCTGCGGCCGAGCGGCGGCGGATCGGGTTCGACCCGGCAGCTGCCCTGGGTGACGCGCAGTGTGGCCGCCGCCGACAGTTGCGGCGAATCGAGTGTGCAGGTGCCGGATGTGTTGCCCAGCCGGATTGAGGCGCTGGCGGACCAGCCGTTCGAGCGGTTCGATGCCGAAGACCTCCGCCTGCTCGGCACCTGGCTGGAAGCGACCGTCGCGCGCTGGCCGCGCCGGCGCAGTCTGCGATTCGAGCCGAGTGCCGCGGGTAAGCGGATCGATCTGCGCGCCACCATCAATGCGTCGCGGGAGACCGGCTGGGAGTCGATGGTCTTGGCACGAACCCGGCCGCGCCGTCGGCCCAGACCGGTCGTCCTGGTCTGCGACGTCAGCCGCTCGATGCAACCCTATGCCGCGGTGTATCTGCATTTGATGCGGGCGGTGTTGCGGCAGAGCGGAACTCGGCCCGAGGTATTTGCATTCTCGACATCGTTGACGCGCCTCACCTCGGTGCTCTCGCACCGCTCGGCCGAGGTCGCGCTGCAGCGGGCCAACGCCAAAGTCAGCGACCGCTACGGTGGCACGTCGATCGGCCGCAGTGTGGCCGGGCTGCTATCCCCGCCGCATGGGAACGCGTTGCGCGGCGCCGTGGTGATCATCGCCTCGGACGGCTGGGACAGCGATCCGCCCGAGGCGCTGGCGCGCGCGATGGAGCGACTGCGTCGTCGCGCCGAGTTGCTGGTGTGGCTGAATCCTCGTGCGGCGCATAGTGACTTCCAGCCGCTCGCCGGGTCGATGGCCGCGGCCCTGCCCTACTGCGACCTGTTTCTTCCCGCGCATTCGCTGACCGCGATACGCCAGCTGCTCCTTGCATTGAGCGACCGCTAACTAGCTCCGCGCCCATCAGCGTTCGGAGTGCGCTCCCGGCGTTCAGTGTGTGCTCCCGGCGGCGACACGCCGGGCGAGGTCGCCGTGAGTGCACCCGCAGATCCCTGAACGCACGGCACCGCCGTCACCGGTCCATTGGGCGGACCAATCGAGTGAAAGCGGGCCACGCAGTCGCGAGGCTGGTGTCATCGAAGTTCGCTCAACCAATGGACCGTCGAGCACAGCATGGCCGGCCATTAGAACGCGTCCGGGCCAAATATGTTGTGCTGCAACGGTCCGCAACACAATGAAGGACACGCCATGACATCGCCAAGCAAGCAGCACCCGGTAGTCTTCATCCACGGCCTGTGGATCCACTCCTCGGCCTGGCAGCCGTGGGTCGATCTGTTCGAGCGGCACGGCTACTCGGCGTCCGCGCCGGGCTGGCCCGGTGACAGCGCGACGGTGCTGGAGACGCGCAAAAACGCTGCGGCGCTCAACAACATCGGGATCCCCGAGATCGTCGACCACTACGCGAACCTGATCCGCTGCTACCGGCAGCGACCGATCGTCGTCGGGCATTCCTTTGGAGGTCTGATCGCGCAGCTGCTGCTCGACTCGGGCCTCGCCGTGGCCGCGGCCGGCATCGACCCGGCGCCCATCAAGGGCGTCAAGGTGGTGCCGCTGGCCCAGGTGCGATCGGGCTTCCCGATTCTGGGCCACCCGAGCACCAAGCGTGGTTCGGTGTCGTTGAACCCCAAGCAGTTCCACTACGCCTTCGGTAACACGTTGAGCCGGGAGGAATCCGACGCACTGCACGCCTCGCTCAGCATTCCGGGGCCGGGGCTGCCGCTGTTCCAGGGCGCATCCGCCAACTTCTCCAGCAACTCACCGGCCAAGGTCGACGTGCTCAATACCAACCGCGGCCCCCTGTTGCTGACGTCCGGAACCGACGACCACACCGTTCCACTCAAGGTCACCCGGGCAGCGTATCGGCTGTACCGGAAAGGCCAGTCGGACACCGAGTTCCACCTCTTCCGCGGCCGCGGACACTCGCTGACCATCGACCACGGCTGGAAAGAGGTTGCCGACGTCGTCCTGCAATGGCTCGCCCGAAAAGGGCTGTGACGCGGGTATCCTGCGCAGATGCGGCTGAGCGCAGAGGAATCCGGCGAGCAGCGCACGGTCAGTGACCGGTTGCTGATGATCATGGACGCCGTCGCCACGTCTCCCGGCGAGGTCGGTCTGTCCGAGTTGGTCAGACTGACCGGCATGAAGAAGGCGACCGTGCACCGGCTGGCCACCGACCTGGTGGCCCACCGGATGCTCGAGCGGGGACCCTACGGATACCGGTTGGGACTGCGTCTGTTCGAACTCGGTGCGCACGTTCCCGCATCACGGCGGCTGCGGACCTGTGCGCGACCGTTCATGACCGACTTGGTGACGGCCACCGGCGAGACCGTGCATCTCGGCGTCCTCGACGGCGCCGAGGTGCTCTGCATCGAGAAGCTCACCGGTCGGCGCAGCGCCCCGTCGTCCACGTCCATCGGGTCGTGGCTGCCGGCGTACTGCACGGCGCTGGGCAAGGTGTTGCTGGCCTTTAGCCATGACTCCGTCGTCGAACCGGCCCTGGCCGAACCGTTGGCGAAGAACACCGGTACCACGATCACCGACTGCGGGCAGTTCCTACGTGAGCTGGCCAGGATCAGGGAGGCCGGCGTGGCCTACGACCGCGAGGAATGGGCCGCCGGGACCGTGTGTGTTGCGGCGCCGATCGTCGTCGAAAGCTACGTCGGACGCGACGGGCACCGCGCAGTAGCCGGCCTGTCGGTCACTGGACCGGCGGACCGTTTGCAGCCCGCCCGGGTGGCCTCGGCGGTGCGGACCGCGGCCCTGACCATCAGCCGTTGCCTCGGCCTTCCGCAACTACGGTAAGTGCTCCCCGGCCGGCGCCGCTGTGCGCAGTCAAACCCCCGGCGGCACAGCCACATTGCGGGTGGTGTCCTTGAGGGCAACACCCGAGCGGCCGAGTTGGCGGGCACCGGCGACCAACGCGGCGGCGACGGCCGCGGCCGCGTCGTAGTCCAGGCCGTCGGGGGGATGGATGTTGGAGATGCAGTTGCGGTCGGCGTCGGTGCACCCCGGCGCCGGCCGGTGGGTCAGATAAATGCCCAAACTGTCGGCGAACGACAACCCGGGGCGTTCCCCGATCAGCACGAGAACCGTTGCGACGCCGAGCGCTTGGCCAATGTGATCGCCCAGCGCGACACGCGCCTGCGTGGCGATGACCGGCGGTGCGATGCGATAGCGGCCGTCGAATTGGCGAACCAGCGCATCGATCGTTCCCGTGGCATGCTCGGCCACCGCCCGGGGCGACAGACCGTCAGCCAGCACGAAACCGATGTCCGCGTTGGTCGTTGGCAACCCCGACAGGTCCGCCGGACTGCGGCCCAAGTCGGGCCGGCGCAAGTACTCGCTGCGCGAGGTTGCCCTGCTGGACACCCGCAGCGGCTCGTCGACACCAATTTCATGCAGCCGCTCGACGAGGCCGTCGACGTCGAGTGGATCGTGCACGGCGTCGCGTGCGGCGGCATGGGCGGCCTGAAATTCCAGCACCCGCCGCGTGGGCAGCGAGTTACCGGCCCGCCCCAGCCCGATACGCGCTTGAGTGGTCGCCCGCAGTGGCGCCCAAATATCGTGGCCCGACGGCAGATTCGGGGCGTTCATCGGCCGGCCGCCAGTGCCCGCAGCGGCGATGTCGCCAGGTCGACGGGCAGGATCCGGCCGTCCGCGTCGGCCATGCCCAGGCCGGCCAGCCAGGTTTCGAATTCGGGTGCGGGCCGCAGCCCCAACGCCTTTCGCGCATACAAAACGTCGTGGAAGGACAGGCTCTGGTACCCGAGCATGATGTCGTCGGCGCCGGGAACGGCGATGACGAATGCGGTGCCCGCCGCTCCCAACAGGGTGAGCAACGTGTCCATGTCGTCCTGGTCAGCCTCGGCGTGGTTGGTGTAGCAGACGTCGACGCCCATCGGCAGCCCGAGCAGCTTCCCGCAGAAGTTGTCCTCCAGCCCGGCGCGGATGATCTGCTTGCCGTCATAGAGATACTCCGGGCCGATGAATCCGACCACCGTGTCGATCAGCAACGGCTCCAGCGCCCGGGCTAGCCCGTAGGCTCGCGCCTCTAACGTCTGCTGGTCGACCGGCTGGTTTCCCACCCCGAGGTGGGCGCCTGCTGACAGCGCCGCACCCTGACCCGTTTCCAGGTACATCACGTTGTCGCCGACGGTGCCGCGGCGCAGCGATCGGGCGGCCGCGTTCGCCTCCTGCAGCATCGCGACGCAGGTGCCGAACGCGGCGTTGGCCCCCTCGGTGCCGGCGATCGACTGGAACACCAGGTCGACGGGCGCGCCGCGGTCGATCAATTCCATCGTGGTGGTGACATGGCACAACACACACGATTGGGTGGGAATCGCGAACCGTTGACGAACGTCGTCGAGCAGGTGCAGCAGCTCGGCGGCCGCCTGCGGCGAATCGGTCGCCGGATTGATACCGATCACCGCGTCGCCACAGCCCATCAGCAGACCGTCGAGCATCGCCGCGGCGATGCCGCGCGGGTCGTCGGTGGGGTGGTTGGGCTGCAGCCGGGTGGCCAGCGTGCCCCGCCGCCCGATGGTGGTGCGGAACGCGGCCGTCGCCGTCGCAGCGGCGGCAACCAGGATCAGGTCCTGGTTGCGCATGATCTTTGACACCGCGGCAACCATTTCCGGTGTGAGACCGGGCGAGATCGCGGCAATCCGGGCCGCGCCGTCGTCGCGGGAGGCCGCGTCCAACAGCCAGTCGCGCAGACCGCCCACCGTCAGGTGCGCGATCGCGCCGAAGGCCGCGCGGTCGTGGCCGTCGATGATCAGCCGGGTGACCTCGTCGGTCTCATACGGCACGACCATCTCGTCGAGAAACGTCGGCAGCGGGATGTCGGCCAGTACCCACGCCGCCGCGGCGCGCTCGGCGTCGGATTCGGCGGCGCACCCGGCGAGCTGGTCCCCGGAGCGCAGCGGCGTGGCCTTGGCCAGCACGTCGACCAGTCCGGTAAACGAATGCGTGGTGCCCGCAATGGTTTGCCGGTAGCGCATATTTCAGTATGAGGTGGACGTCAACTTGGCCAACGGTTGGCCGCCCCGGCGTCGCGTCTGCCGCCACGGTGACGACATGCCGCCCCGGGCCGCCCGGGGCACACCCTCACGTCCGCAACTGCACACGCGGAGCCTCAACAACCATGAGGCAGGATCGGCAGGTATGGATCAGCTATGGGCCAACCGGGCGGCCAGCGCCGAAGCCGCTGTTGCCCAACGGCACCTGAAACGACTCTGGGGGTTGCCCGGCACGCAGCTCGGCGTGGTGGCCTGGCCGCCGACCCGGCGCGACCGGCTCTTCGGCACCTGGCACTACTGGTGGCAGGCGCACCTGCTGGACTGCCTGGTCGACGCGCAGCTGCGTGACCCGCAGCCGCGACGGCACGTCAGTATCAACCGTCAGGTCCGATCCCACCGGCTGCGCAACAACTTTCGCTGGACCAACAGCTACTACGACGACATGGCGTGGCTGGCCATCGCGCTGGAGCGGGCCGCCCGGCTAGCCGGCGTCGAGCGCAGCCGTGCCCTGCCCAAACTCGCCGACCAGTTCGTCAAGGCCTGGGTGCCCGAGGACGGTGGGGGCATCCCGTGGCGCAAAGAGGACCAGTTCTTCAACGCGCCGGCCAATGGACCCGCCGGAATCTTTTTGGCGCGCTACGGGGATCACCTCAAGCGCGCCGAGCAAATGGGCGATTGGATCGACCGCACACTAATCGACCCGCAGACCCATCTGGTGTTCGACGGGATCAAGTCCGGCTCTCTAGTCCGTGCCCAGTACACCTACTGTCAGGGCGTCGTGCTGGGGCTGGAAACCGAGCTCGCCGCCCGCACCGGCGCCGAGGTCCGGGGCCGGCACGCCGCACGGGTGCACCGCCTGGTCGCCGCCGTCAACGAACAGATGGCGCCGGCGGGTGTGCTGAAAGGATCCGGCGGCGGTGATGGCGGGCTGTTCGCCGGCATCACCGCCCGTTACCTCGCGCTGGTGGCCACCGCACTACCGGGTGACTCCGCCGAAGACGCCGTCGCCCGCGACACCGCGCGCTCGATCGTGCTCGCGTCGGCGAATTCCGCGTGGGAGTACCGGCAGACCGTCGACGGACTGCCGGTGTTCGGCGCGTTCTGGGATCGCGACGCCGGGGTGCCGACGGCCGCTGGCGCGCAGGCGCAGTTCGTCGAGGGCGCGGTGAATGCGTCGGAGATTCCGGAGCGGGATCTGTCGGTCCAACTGTCGGGGTGGATGCTGATGGAGGCCGCAGGTAAGGTCACCGCCGAATCCTCGCCGCAGAACAGGAGCACGCCGTGAGCAAAGTCCACCCCGACGCGCAGTCGGCTCTTGGAGACCTGCTGAAGGACGGAATCACCATCGCCGCAGGGGGTTTCGGGCTTTGCGGGATACCCGAGAACTTGATCCAGGCGCTGGTGGACAGCGGCGTCAAGGACCTGACGATCGTCGGAAACAACGCCGGGGTCGACGATTTCGGCATGGGTTTGTTGCTGAAGGGGCGACAGGTCAAGAAAGTCATTGCCTCCTACGTAGGAGAAAACAAGGAATTCGAGCGCCAGGTGCTCGCCGGCGAGCTGGACCTGGTGCTGACCCCGCAAGGCACGCTGGCCGAGAAGCTACGCGCCGGCGGCGCAGGGATTCCGGGCTTCTACACCCGCACCGCGTTCGGCACCCAACTCGCCGAAGGCAAGGACATGCGGGTTTTCGACGGCACCGAATACGTGCTGGAGGAAGGCATTCAGGCCGACGTCGCGATCGTCAAGGCCTGGAAGGGTGACAAGGCGGGCAACCTGATCTATCGGAAGACCGCGCGCAACTTCAACCCCATGATCGCGACCTGCGGCACGGTGACCATCGCCGAGGTGGAAGAACTGGTCGAGGTCGGCGAGCTGGATCCCGACCAGATCCACACCCCCGGCATCTACGTCGACCGCATCATTGAGGGGCCCGGCTACCAGAAGCGGATCGAATTCCGCACCACCAGCGGCGGTGCCGCGGCCAAGAAGGACAGCCCCATCCGCGAACTGATGGCCCAACGCGCCGCCAAGGAGCTGCGCGACGGCTACTACGTGAACCTGGGTATCGGTATTCCGACACTGGTGGCCAATTACATCCCCGACGACATCAACGTCACTCTGCAATCGGAGAACGGCCTGCTCGGCATCGGCGCCTATCCGGCCGAGGACGAGGTCGATCCCGACCTGGTCAACGCCGGCAAGCAGACCATCACCACGCTCAAGGGCTCGAGCTTCTTCAGCAGCGCCGACTCGTTCGCGATGATCCGCGGCGGCCACATCGACCTGTCCATCCTCGGCGGCCTCGAGGTAGCCGAGAACGGCGACCTGGCCAACTGGATGGTCCCGGGCCGGATGGTCAAGGGCCCCGGCGGCGCGATGGACCTGGTGTCGGGTGTGAAGCGGGTAATCGTCGTGATGGATCACACCGCCAAGGACGGTAGCCCGAAGATCCTCAAGCAATGCACGCTGCCGCTGACCGGCAAAGGCGTCGTCGACATGATCATCACCGACCTGTGCGTTTTCGACGTCGACCCGCAACGCGGGCTGACCCTCTCCGAACTGCACCCGGGAGTGACGGTCGCCGACGTCCGCGCCAAGACCGGCTGCGATTTCGTCGTGGCAACCCCGCCCGGCGCCTAGCGGCGTCGCGCCAGGTATCCCCGGGTCGCCGCGATCAGCGCCGGCAGCAGCGACACGAACAGGATGACCAGGATGATCTTTTCCAGGTTCTGGTGCACGAACGGCACGTTGCCCAGGAAGTAGCCGGCCACCGTCACGCCGCCGCCCCACAGCACACCGCCGACGATGTCGAAGCCCAGAAACAGCGGGTAACGCATGTAGGACACCCCGGCGACCACCGGTGTGAACGTCCGCACGAACGGCATGAAGCGGGCGAGGATGATCGCGACCGGTCCGTATTTCTCGAAAAACGCGTGCGAATCGGTCACGTAGTGCTGCTTGAAAAAGCGGGAATCTTCCTTCTTGAACAGCGCCGGACCGATCCGGCGGCCGATGAAATACCCGGTCTGATCGCCCAGCACCGCGACCACGGCCACCGCCGGGGCCAGCACCCAGATGTTGAGCGTTCCGTGCGCGGCCAGCAGGCCACCGGTGAACAGCAAAGACTCGCCGGGCAGCAGGGGAAACAGCAGACCGGTCTCGACGAAGACGATGACCAGGATGGTCGGCAGCACCGCGGAGGCGAACAAGCCTTCGGGCCCAATCCAGAACATCGGATCGATGATGTCGGGCATTACAACCACTCAGCCGTCACGGCGGTGCTCATGACGACCCAACATACCGGGGATACGGGGGGCTGCCCGCCGCGCACGCCGAGTTGCGATACTAAGCCGACTCAGTCTTCAGGAGGAACGTCATGCCCATCGCAACCCCCGAGGTCTACGCCGAGATGCTGGCACGCGCCAAGCAGAACGCCTACGCGTTCCCGGCGATCAACTGCACCTCGTCGGAGACCGTCAACGCCGCGATCAAGGGCTTCGCCGACGCCGGCAGCGACGGCATCATTCAGTTCTCCACCGGCGGCGCGGAGTTTGCTTCCGGCCTGGGCATCAAGGACATGGTGACCGGCGCCGTCGCGTTGGCCAAGTTCACCCGCAGCATCGCGGCCAAGTACCCAATCAATGTCGCGCTGCACACCGACCACTGTCCGAAGGACAAACTGGACACCTACGTCCGCCCGCTGCTGGAAATCTCGGCTCAGCGCGTCGCGGCGGGCAAGGACCCACTGTTCCAGTCGCACATGTGGGACGGCTCGGCGGTGCCGCTCGATGAGAACCTCGTCATCGCCAAGGAGCTGCTCAAGGCGGCGGCCGCGGCCAAGATCATCCTGGAGATCGAGATCGGCGTGGTCGGCGGCGAGGAGGACGGCGTCGCCAACGAGATCAACGACAAGCTCTACACCACTCCCGAGGACTTCGAGCAGACGATCGAGGCCCTCGGCGCCGGTGAGCATGGCAAGTACCTGCTGGCCGCGACCTTCGGCAATGTGCACGGCGTGTACAAGCCCGGCAACGTCAAGTTGCGGCCCGACATCCTGGATGAGGGCCAGAAGGTGGCGTCGGCCAAACTGGGTCTGCCCGACGGGTCGAAGCCGTTCGACTTCGTCTTCCATGGCGGGTCGGGTTCGCTGAAGTCGGAGATCGAGGAGGCGTTGCGCTACGGCGTGGTGAAGATGAACGTCGACACCGATACCCAGTACGCGTTCACCCGCCCGATCGCCGCCCACATGTTCACCAACTACGACGGCGTGCTCAAGGTCGACGGTGAGGTGGGCAACAAGAAGGTCTACGACCCGCGCAGCTACCTCAAGAAGGCCGAGGCGTCGATGACCGAGCGCGTGATCGAGGCGTGCAACGACCTGCACTGCGCAGGAAAGTCGCTCGGCACCTAGCCTTCTGCGTCGCCCTCTGCTGCGCCTTCTGCCGCGGGCGCCCGGCTGGCCGTTCGAGCGTGAAGTTAGCTTCACTCTCGGCGCCCAGCGTGAAGATACCTTCACGCTCGGCGGGGCCGAACGCTCGGCGGGGCCGGGGCATCTCGTTCGGCTGGCCGGGCGCTCGGCAGAAGAAAAGGGAGCGCCTAGCCGCTGGGGGACTGGCAGACCTTCCACTGATCGTCGCGGTACTGCAGGTCGAGGCTTCGCGTCGACCGCAGTTGCGGATCGTAGGCCATGAACGTGGTGACGTTGGCCTCGGCGTGCTGGCCGTTGACCACGATCTGGTCGACGCTGGCGATTACCGGGTATTGCTTGGCCGCCGAAACCCGTTGGTACGTCTCGTCCCAGGAACGTTCGTCGTAGTCGACGTACCCGTCGCGGGTAGTGCCGCAGGTGATGCTGCGTAACTGAGTCAGGTCCCCGCGTTGCACGGCGATGTCGAAGTTGTGGATGGCCTGACGCACCAGGTCTTCCTGTGAGACGTGGGAGTGCTTGCCGCGGGTCAGCAGCACGGTGCCCAGGATTGCGATGGCCGCCAGCGCCAACACAATCACGGTGATCGCCAGTACCCAGCCCCAGTTGAAGTTCCGCGACGCGGGACGCGGCTTGTTCCCGTCACGGCCTGGAATAGCTTGTGGCACAGCAGGTTTCGGAGGAAGTGGGGGTTGTCCCGCCGGGCCGGCCGGCCCGGGTGCGGTGTTGAACACTTCGGTCGCCGGCTCGGGAGTGGTGGCGATAATCGCGGTTTCTTTCGCATCGAAGCCGGGCGCGGTAAACCGGCGTTCGCCCTGTTGCCGGTCCGCATCGGTCTCGGGGTCGCCGGTGGGATCGGGTTTGTCGATCACCACGGTCTCGGTCTCAGGGTCGGGCGGAACGAGCGGGTAGGCCTCGGTGGCGTCCTCTTCGGCCTGTTCTGTGCCCGGGTCCTCACCTGGCGGGGTGGTGCCGCGGTTGGGCTCCGGTGGGTTAGGCATGAGTTGGAGCTTAGCGACCCGCGGGGGGACGGCAGAATGGAACTTATGACACCGATGGGTGATCTTCTGGGACCTGATCCGATCCTGCTGCCGGCCGATAGCGAGGCGGAAGCCGAGCTGGCGGCCAACGAGAAGCCGGGCATCGTCGCCGCGGCGCATCCGGCGGCGTCGGTGGCCTGGGCGGCCCTCGCCGAGGAGGCGCTGGCCGAGGACCGGGCCATCACCGCGTACGCATACGCCCGGACCGGTTACCACCGTGGCCTGGACAAGCTGCGTCGCAACGGCTGGAAGGGCTTCGGGCCGGTGCCGTATTCGCACGAACCCAACCGCGGCTTCCTGCGCTGTGTGGCGGCGTTGGCCCGGGCCGCCGACGCGATCGGCGAGGTCGACGAATACGGACGCTGCCTGGACCTGCTCGACGACTGCGACCCGGCGGCGCGCAAGGAGCTGGGGCTCTAGAGCTCTCAGAACTCCTCGGAGCAACGGCTGTCGCCGTTCTCGACCTGGACGGTGGCGTGCTCGAGTCCGCGTTCGTGCAGTACTTCACGGGCGGCGCCGAGCACCTGGGCGGAATCGGCGGCGCTGGTCAAGTGCACGGTGCACATGTCCTTGCCCGGCGACAACGTCCACACATGCAAATCGTGCACTTCGGTGACACCGTCGACGGCGCGCAGCGCCGCCCGCAACTCCTCGACGTCGATGTGGGCGGGCGATGTCTCGGACAGAATCCGCAGCGCCGCGCTCGCGAGCGCGAACGCGCGGGGCAGCACCCAGATCGCGACCAGCACGGCGACCACGACGTCGGCGTACGGCCAATGCGTCGTGACTGTCACGATGCCGGCGATCAGCACGCCGAGGCTGCCGACGATGTCGGCGACGACCTCCATGTAGGCACCCTTGACCGCGAGGCTGCCGGCGGAGTGTGACCGCAACAGCATCGCCACCACGACGTTGGCGGCCACACCGGTGAGTGCGACCACGATCATCGGGACGCCCGGCACCGTTTCCCCGGTGCCGAGCCGGTCGATCGCTTCGATGAGGATGAACACCGCCACGCCGACCAGCAAGGCCGCGTTGGCCACCGCGGTGAAGACCTCGGCGCGGTGCCAGCCGTAGGTGCGGTTGGGGGAGGTGCTGCCGCGGTTGGCCAGCAATACGGCGGTCAGCCCCATGAACACCGCCACCACGTCGGTCAGCATGTGCCCCGCATCGGCCAGCAGCGCAAGGGAATTGATCACCAGGGAGGTGGTCAGCTCTACCGCGAAGAAGGTCGCCAAAATCCCGGCGGCCATGATCATGCGGGGGATCATGCGAGACGCGGCGGCCCCGTCCGAGGCGGGGGTGTGGCTGTGTCCGGCGCCCATGCCGACCAATATATGCGTGGCAATGCATATATTGCAAGGTCAGAACCAGCGACTCCAGAAGCGGGTCAGCGAGTTTCCGGCGTTGGCGAGCAGATGCGGTATCCCGGACAAGTCGAAGAACCAACCCACGATCCCGAACAGCCACTGGTTGATCACCGGAGCCAGCAGCAGGAACAGCAGGATGAACACGCCGTACTGTTTGGCGGGTGCGACGGCGCGCTGGGTGTCGGGGCTCAGATGCGGTTCCAGGGCGTCGTAGCCGTCCAGCCCCGGGATGGGTAACAGGTTCAGCACCACCGCCATGATTTGCAGGAAGCCAAGGAATGCCGCCCCGGCCCACAGCACCCAGTGGTCCGGGTCGAAGAACAGCCGGGTCAGCGTCAGCAACAGCACCGCCAACACCAGGTTGGCCGCCGGGCCGGCCAGGCTGACCAGCGTGCGGCGCGTCGGCGTCATGAACCACGTGCGCACGTACACCGCGGCGCCGGGCAGGCCGATCCCGCCCAGCGCGATGAACACCATCGGCAGCAGCAGCGACAGACCGGGATGGGCATACCGCCGCGGATCCAAGGTCAGATAGCCGCGAACCGCCTCATCGTGATCGCCGAAGCGCCAGGCCGTCACCGCATGGCCGAATTCGTGCAGGCACAGCGAGACCAGCCAGCCGGCGATCACGAAGATGAACACCCCGGCGTAGGCCATCGGGCGCACAGACGTCCCGGCCAGCCAGGCCAACACCCCGCCGACAGCCGTCAGCGCGATCAGCGCCAAGAAGATGGGGCTGGGTCGCACCGACGCGCGCCCGTGTGAGTCCACCGGTCGAAACTACCGGACCAGCAGCCAGCCTTCGACGTGACGGTAGAACGTCGAGCGGCGCGCGGGACGGGGCGCGGCGACCCCGTCCCGGATCACCGCGACGCCGGTGCTGCCCAGCTGGACGGCGCGTCCGGTGATCCACCGCCGCCAGGGCCGGCGAAGCGACGCCCGCAGGCCCGGCATGGCCAGCGTCGGCTCGACGTCCGCACCGGTGACGTCGCCGTCGAACAGAACCGTGTCGTCGACGACGGCTTCGCCACGCAGGCGTTGCCCGTCGGCCGGTGGCCGCCAGCCGGCCCGGCCCACGATCACGGCGCCGGTCTCGTCGCGCACCAGCGTGACCCGCTGGGCCGTGCCGCGCCGGGCGCGGCGCGCCGCGCGCCGACCCGCCGCCGCACGGTAGATCCGTATCGCCCGGGTGCGGCGCGATGGCACGTAGGCGACCTCGACGTCGAGGCGTTCGGCCCGCAGCAGCCGACTCAGCACGGCAGCCAGGTCGGCGTCGGCACCCACCACGACCAGCCGTCGATACGGCCCGACCGCGGCGTCGATGGTGGCGGTGTCGGCCGCCGAATCGGCCTGATGGATCGGCAGCCCCCGCAGCGAACCGGGCAACCGTCGCTCGCCGAACCGCAGCACCGCCACGCTGGACGTGTCGGCGGCGATATTCATGAGCTCCTCACGAGCGGCTGAGATATGGTTGGTCCCCGGCTGGACCACAATAAGCAGGCGCAAACACGCGGGATTGGGTGGGAGCAAGTCATGCCGGCAATCGTCCTCATCGGCGCCCAATGGGGTGACGAGGGCAAAGGTAAGGCCACTGACCTGCTCGGTGGCCGCGTCCAATGGGTGGTGCGTTATCAAGGCGGCAACAACGCCGGACACACGGTCGTCTTGCCGACTGGGGAGAACTTCGCCCTGCACCTGATCCCGTCGGGAGTGTTGACGCCCGGCGTCACCAACGTCATCGGCAACGGCGTGGTGATCGATCCCGGTGTGCTCCTCGACGAGCTCAAGGGGCTGGAGGATCGCGGTGTCGACACCTCAAGGTTGCTGATCTCCGCCGACGCCCACCTGTTGTTGCCGTACCACGTGGCCATTGACAAGGTGACCGAGCGGTACATGGGCAACAAAAAAATCGGCACCACCGGCCGTGGCATCGGGCCCTGCTACCAAGACAAGATCGCCCGGCAAGGCATCCGGGTCGCCGACGTGCTCGACCCCGAGCTGCTTTCGCACAAGGTCGAGGGCGCCCTGGAGCTCAAAAACCAGATCCTGGTCAAGATCTACAACCGCAAGGCCCTGGATCCGCAGCAGGTGGTCGAGGCGCTGTTGGCGCAGGCCGAGGGGTTCAAGCACCGCATCGCCGACACCCGGTTGCTGCTCAACGCGGCGCTCGAGGCCGGTGAGACCGTGCTGCTGGAGGGCTCGCAGGGCACGCTGCTCGACGTCGATCACGGCACCTATCCCTATGTGACGTCATCGAATCCGACG
Organism: Mycobacterium simiae; assembly: GCF_010727605.1. Classification (NCBI taxonomy): domain Bacteria; kingdom Bacillati; phylum Actinomycetota; class Actinomycetes; order Mycobacteriales; family Mycobacteriaceae; genus Mycobacterium; species Mycobacterium simiae. The sequence continues at coordinate 1,996,079 of NZ_AP022568.1, read as the reverse complement.
GCGGGCGGCGCGGCCGTCGGCTCTGGCATCGGTCCCACCCGCATCACCACCGTGCTGGGCATCCTCAAGGCCTACACCACGCGGGTGGGCTCGGGTCCGTTCCCGACCGAGTTGTTCGACGAGAACGGCGAATACCTGTCCAAGACCGGCGGCGAGTTCGGCGTGACGACGGGTCGGAGGCGCCGCTGCGGCTGGTTCGACGCCGTCGTCGCCCGCTACGCCACCCGGGTCAACGGCATCACCGATTACTTCCTGACCAAGCTCGACGTGCTGTCCAGTCTGGAGACCGTGCCGGTATGCGTGGGGTACCGCGTCGACGGGGCCCAGACCAGCGAGATGCCGATGACCCAAAGCGATCTATCCCGCGCCGAACCGATCTACGAAGAGCTGCCCGGCTGGTGGGAGGACATCTCCGCAGCGCGCGAGTTCGACGACCTGCCCGCCAAGGCTCGTGATTACGTGCTGCGCGTGGAAGAGCTTGCTGGAGCACATGTTTCGTGCATCGGGGTGGGGCCGGGCCGCGATCAGACCATCGTGCGACGCGACGTGCTGGCGGCTCGCCGGTGACCGACGCCGACGCACGCGAGCTCGACCCCGAATACGAACACCACGGCGGCTTCCCGGAGTACGGGCCGGCCACGCCGGGACCGGGCTTCGGCCGGTTCGTGGCGACCATGCGCCGGCTGCAGGATCTCGCCGTGTCCGCCGACCCGACCGACGACGTCTGGGACGACGCGGCCGATCGCGCCGCCGCCCTGGTGGATCTGTTGAGCCCATTTCAGGCCGCGGTCGAAGGCCAGGCCCCCGCGGGGCGGACGCCTGATCTGCCCGGCATGGGCAGCTTGCTGCTGCCGCCGTGGACGTTGACCCGCTACCAGCCCGACGGTGTCGAAATGACGGGCGAGTTCACTCGGTTTCACGTCGGCGGCAACTATGCGGTGCACGGGGGAGTGCTGCCGCTGCTGTTCGACCACATGTTTGGGATGGTTTCCCACGCCGCGAACCGGCCGATCAGCCGAACGGCTTTCCTGCACGTCGACTACCGCAAGATCACCCCGATCGACGTTCCGTTGCGGGTGAGCGGGCGGGTCACCAGCACCGAGGGTCGCAAGGCGTTCGTCGCCGCGGAGCTGGTCGACGGCGACGGCGTGCTGCTGGCCGAAGCCAACGGTTTGATGGTGCGTTTGCTGCCTGGCCAGCCCTGACCCGCACGCCACATATCCTTAGCTGGTGACTGACGGCGTAACCGAAGGACCCCGCGCGCCCACCGGCACGCCCCGCGTGCTGCTGCTGGGTTCCGACGAACTCAGCCGGGAACTCGCGATCGCCCTGCGGCGCCTCGGCGCGCAGGTGGATGAACATCCCGACGCCGCGACCGACCTGATCGACCGGTTGCGCCCGGATTTCGTGGTGACCGCCACCCCTGCCGTCTCGCCGGCGACCCTGGAGGCCCTCGAAGGCCGCGCGGGCCAGGGCGCCGTCGAGCTGGTACCCAACGCCCGCACCGTGCGGCTGACAAACGACCGTGAGGCGTTGCGGCGGTTGGCCGCCGATCAGTTGGGCCTACCGACCGCGCCGTTCTGGTTCGTCGGATCGGTCGACGAGCTGCGTGCGGTCGCCGCGCACGGCGGATACCCCATGCTGGTGGAGTCCGTGAGCGGGGCCGGCGAGCGATTCGTCGTGTCCCGTCCCGACGAGATCGACGCCGCGTGGCACCGCGTGGTCGGGCAAGACGAGACGCCGCGCGTGCTGGCCGAAACCGTGGTCGAGGTCGAGGTTTGCGTCACGCTGCTCACAATCCGCACCGCGGGCCCCGGTGGGCCGGTGACCGAGTTCTGTTCACCTATCGGGCATCGCCGCGTCGAGCCCGATGTGCTGGAGTCCTGGCAGCCGCAAAAGATGAGCCCCGCCGCGCTCGATGCGGCCAAGTCGATCGCGGCACGCATCGTCAAGGCGCTGGGTGGCCGCGGCGTCTTCGCCGTCGAGCTGATGATTCACGGCGACGAGGTGTACTTTGCCGACATCAGCGCGGTGCTGCCGCAGAGTGCCTGGGTAACCCTGCGCAGTCAGCGGATTTCGGCGATCGAACAGCAGGCCCGCGCGATCCTGGGGCTGCCGGTGGACGCGCTGATGATCTCACCGGCCGCCGCCCGCTCGATCCGTCCGGCGGACACCGCCGCGCTGAACGCCGCGCTGGCGATCCCGGAAAGCGACCTGCGCGTATTCGATCGCGCGCCGGAACCGCGACGGGGGGTGGCGCTGGCCACCGCACCGGACGTGGCGGCCGCACGAGACCGCGCTCGCGATGCGGCCACAGCGGTCTCCGAGGGCCGCCACTAGACTCAATCGGATGAGCTACGCGGGAGACATCACTCCGCTCGAGGCGTGGAAGTTGCTCAGCGACAACCCTCAGGCGGTCCTGGTCGACGTGCGCACCGAGGCCGAATGGCGCTTCGTCGGAGTGCCGGATTTGTCTAGTTTGGGCCGCGACACGGTCTTCATCGAGTGGAACACCTCGACCGGGCACAACGACAACTTCCTGGCCGAACTGAAGGACAAGCTGCCGGCGGAGTCGGGCCCGGTGGTGTTCCTCTGTCGCTCGGGCAACCGCTCGATCGGTGCGGCCGAGACCGCGACCGAGGCGGGCATCGAACCGTCCTACAACATCCTGGACGGCTTCGAGGGCAATCTCGACGCCCACGGACACCGTGGTGAAACTGGTTGGCGGGCAGTCGGATTGCCGTGGAAGCAGCAATGAGCCAGTCGGTCCGCATTCCGAAGGCACTTCCCGACGGGGTTGGCCAAGCCACCATCGGGGTGCGTGGAGGGCTGCTGCGGTCGGCGTTCGACGAAACCGCCGAGGGGATGTTCTTGACCTCCGGCTACGTCTACCCGTCGGCGGCCGAGGCCGAGCAGGCGTTCACCGGCGATATCGACCGCTTTGTGTACTCGCGCTATGGCAACCCCACCGTGTCGATGTTCGAGGAGCGGCTGCGGCTGATCGAGGGCGCACCGGCGGCCTTCGCCACGGCGAGCGGCATGGCCGCGGTGTTCACTTCGTTGGGCGCGCTGCTGGGCGCCGGCGATCGGTTGGTAGCGTCGCGCAGCCTGTTCGGGTCGTGTTTCGTAGTGTGCAACGAGATCCTGCCGCGCTGGGGTGTGGAGGCCGTCTTCGTCGACGGCGACGACCTGTCCCAGTGGGAGCAGGCGCTGTCGGTCCCCACGCAAGCGGTGTTCTTCGAGACGCCGTCCAACCCGATGCAATCGCTGGTGGATATCGCCGCGGTGACCGAGCTGGCGCACGCCGCGGGCGCAAAAGTGGTGCTGGACAATGTGTTTGCCACCCCGCTGCTGCAGCAAGGTTTGCCGCTCGGGGTGGACGTTGTGGTGTATTCCGGCACCAAGCACATCGACGGCCAGGGCCGGGTGCTCGGTGGCGCCATCCTCGGCGACCGGGAGTACATCGACGGCCCGGTGCAAAAGCTGATGCGGCACACCGGCCCGGCGATGAGCGCATTCAACGCCTGGGTGTTGCTGAAAGGCCTTGAGACGCTGGCGGTTCGGGTGGACTACAGCAACTCGTCGGCGCAGCGGATCGCGGAGTTCCTGGAAGACCAGGCCGGCATCAACTGGGTGAAATACCCGTTCCTGGAATCGCATCCGCAGTTCGACCTGGCCAAGCGGCAGATGCGCGGCGGCGGCACGGTGTTGACCTTCGAACTGGACGGTGGCAAAGACCGGGCATTCGAGGTGCTGGACAAGCTGCAGCTGATCGACATCTCGAACAACCTCGGCGACGCGAAATCGCTTGTCACACATCCGGCTACGACGACGCACCGGGCGATGGGGCCGGACGGACGCGCCGCGATCGGACTCGGTGACGGCGTGGTGCGCATTTCTGTCGGTCTGGAGAACACCGACGACCTGATCGCCGATATCGATCAGGCCCTGAGCTAACTGGCGGCTTGCTTTTCGGCTTGTTCGGCTTGGGTCAGTGCCTCTTGGACTTCCATCCAGCTCTGGGTGACTACCCTGGCGTAGATCATCTGGGTGGTGATGGCCATTTGGCTGCGGCCGTCGCCCAGGAAGGTGATGAACCAGGCGACGACGGTGGTGAACCGGTTCTTGAAGCCGACCAGGTAAAGCAGGTGCAGACCCAGCCAGGCCAGCCAGGCGATGAAGCCGCCGAACTCCAGCTTGCCGACCTGGGCGACGGCGCTGAATCGGGAGATGGTGGCCATGCTGCCCTTGTCGAAATAGCTGAACGGCTTGCGGGTGCCCGGGTCGTCGGTGCCCTTGACGATCTCCTTGATTCGGTCGGTCGCATACCGTGCGCCCTGAATCGCGCCCTGGGCCATCCCGGGCACGCCTGCCACCGACATCAGGTCGCCGATGACGAAAACGTTCGGGTGCCCCTTGACGGTCAGGTCGGGCTCGACGACCACCCGTCCGGCCCGGTCGACCTCGGTGCCGTCGGACTGGTCGGCGATGATCCTGCCCAGTGAGCTGGCCTGCACGCCGGCCGCCCACACCTTGCACGCGCATTCGATGCGGCGCTTGGTGCCGTCCTTTTCCTTGATGGTCAGGCCCATGTAGTCCACGTCGTCGACCATCGCGTTGAGCTGAACTTCGACGCCCATCTTTTCCAGCCGGTTTTGCGCCTTGCGGCCTAGCTTCTCACCCATTGGCGGCAACACCGCGGGCGCGGCGTCGAGCAGGATCACCCGGCAGTCGCGGGGCTCGATGGTGCGGAACGCCTGCTTGAGGGTGCGGTGGGCGAGCTCCATGATCTGTCCTGCCACCTCCACACCGGTGGGGCCGGCGCCGACGACGACGAAGGTCAGGCGCCGTTGCCGCTCGGCCGGGTCGTCGGTGACCTCGGCGGCCTCGAACGCGCCGAGGATCCGGCCGCGCAGCTCCAGGGCGTCGTCGATGGTCTTCATGCCGGGCGCGTAGGTCGCGAACTGGTCGTTGCCGAAGTAGGACTGCTGGGCACCGGCCGCCACGATCAGGCTGTCGAACGGCGTCACGGTCTCCATGCCCATCAGCTTCGACGTCACCGTCCTGGCCTTGAGGTCGATGGCGAAGACCTCGCCCAGCAGCACCTGCACGTTCTTTTGCCGTTGCAGCACCAGCCGGGTGGCCGGGGCGATCTCGCCCTCGGACAAGATTCCGGTGGCGACCTGGTAGAGCAGCGGTTGGAACAGGTGGGTGGTCGTCTTCGAGATGAGGACGACGTCGACGTCGGCGCGCTTGAGCGCTTTGGCCGCATTCAGCCCGCCAAATCCGCTACCGATGATGACGACGCGATGGCGCGACATGATTCTCCTTCAGGTCTGCAGATCCCTCTGGCTTTCTCCGTAGCGCATACCCACCCTATGACGTTGCCTCGCGTGGTGTCGCGCGTTCACGGGTCGGCGTGGACCATCGCGGCCTGTGGTGGCGCAGTTGTCGAGCCCGCAAGCCCGCAATTAGCGGTAGTGTTCCCGACAGCATGAAGCATTTCGTCGTCGCGGGACTGACGGGCGGCCTCGCGGTTGGCGCCGTGGTGACGTGCGCACTGCTGACCTTGGCGGCTCCGGCCAGCGCGGGCTGCCAGTTCGGCGGAATCGCGCTCAGCAAGTGCGACGGACCGGTCCAGCCCGACGGGACCTGGCAGCGGTGCGTCGTGTTTCCGCCCGCCCCGGGACGTGACGGCTCCCCGGTTTATGCGGCTAGCACCAATTGCCAGACGTTGGGGCCCGACCAGCACCCGTCGGGTCCGGCTTTCAACGAACCGCCGACTCACATCGATGACTAGCTGTGCCGGCGAACGCTACGTAGCCGGTCACGGCCAGACGGCTGCGCTGCCCTTGTAGTTGGCGTTCAGCGCGGTGCAGAAGTCGGTGTTCGTGCCGGCGAGCAGAACGATGTAGTCGCCGCCCTTGTTGTTGAAAGTTGGTGGCGGGTAAGCCCAACCGCTGTTGCACATCGACGTGGCACTGCCCAGTGAGGGCCGCCGCCAGTTGGACATCTCGCACGCCTTCATGGCATCGGTGTCCGGGTAGGTGCTCTTGGGGATGACCAGCATCGCGCCTCCCCATTGTCCGTCGTTGCGGCGATAGGCACGCGCTCCGAATCCGGCGTTGTTCTTTTGGCATCCCAGCGCCCGCTGCAGCGCCATGAAGGGAGATGCCAGGTCGCGATCGCTGATATTGGCTGCGGCAGCGATGAATTGAGCCGCGTCCTGCCCGTCGGCTTCTTGCACGTTGGGGTCGTTGAGACTTTTGAGTTGCTGCGACAGTTGCGGTGCGGCGCCCGACCCACCGACGACCGGTCCACTATTGCTGGTGGTCAGCGGCGGCAGCGTGCCGGTGGGATCGGCGACGGCCGTGGGCACCGCCAAGGCGCCCAAGGCCAACGTGCATGCAGCGACGAGGTGAATCCGCATCCTTCGACTCCTTCAGTGAGCTGGGGCGACGACCAACGCGTTGAGCACGTGGCGGGTCTGCAGCCGAATGTATTCCTCGACGGTGTAGTTGGGACCGAAGTGCCAGTGTTTGAGCGCCCAGCCGTGGGCGATCAGCATGATGTCATACACAGTCAAATCGACATCGACGGCGCGGAACACCCCGGCGTCGATGCCCGCCTCGATCGTCGCACGAAGCGGTGCGGCGCTGGCTATTTCGAGTTCCTTGAGTTGCGTGCGTTCGGCCGGGCCCAGGGTGCGGGTTTCCCGATAGGTGAGCACTACGCCGTCGAGGTTTTCGTCGACGATCTCGATGTAGCGCCGGATGCCCGCGGCCAACCGCTCGATCGGGTCCGCGCCGGCGGCGTCCATCACCGGCGTCAGCTGATCGCGAAACACATCCAAGATCCGCACGATCGTCGCCAGTAGCAGATCCTCCTTGCCACCAAAGTACTTGTAGATCAAGCCGACGCTGACCTTGGCCTGGGCGGCCAGGTCCTGCATGGACATCTGGTGGAAACCGGTCTTGCCCATCACGGCAACCGCGGCGTCGAGCACCTGGCGGCGCCGCGAGCTGGCCCGGGCCGCACGCACCGCCTCCTCAACGGGCAGGGAGCCGAAATCGCTGACGTCGGCCGTCATCAGATACCCAGATCCTTGGCGATGATCGTCTTCATGATCTCGTTGGTACCGCCGTAAATCGTCTGGATGCGGGCATCGACGAAGGCACGCGAGACGCTGTACTCCCGCATGTAGCCGTATCCGCCGTGCAGCTGCAGGCAGCGGTCGGCGGTGCGGACCTGCAGGTCGGTCGTCCACCATTTCAGCCGGGCCGCCCGCGCCGCGGTGAGTTCGCCGACCAGATGCTGCGCGAGGCAGTCGTCGAGGAAGGTGCGGGCGATGTCGAGCTCGGTGGCCAGCTCGGCCAGCACGAACTGGTTGTGCTGGAAACTGGCGATCGGTGACCCGAAAGCCTTGCGGGCGCGGACATACTCGAGCGTCTCGGCCAGCACGGCTTCGGCGGCGGCCACCGCTCCCACTCCGAGCGCCAGCCGTTCCTGGGGCAGGTTTGCGACCAGCTGATAAAAGCCGCTGCCCTCCTCGCCGAGCAGATTCTGCACCGGCACCCGCATGTCGGTGAAGGTGAGTTCGCTGGTGTCCTGGGCATGTAACCCGATCTTCTCCAGGTTGCGGCCGCGCTCGAAGCCGGGGGTGTCGGCGTCGACCACGAGCAGCGAGAGTCCCTTGTGCCGATCCGGCGACGTGCGCACCGCGACGACGAACAGGTCCCCGCTTTGTCCGTTGGAGATGAACGTCTTGGCGCCGTTGACGACGTAGCAGTCACCGTCGCGCACCGCGGCGGTGCGGATTCCGGCCAGGTCGCTACCCGTCCCGGGCTCGGTCATCGCGACCGCGAGCACCGTTTCACCGGTCACCACGCCGGGCAGCCAGCGTTGCTGCTGGTCGGGTGTGGTCAGATCGGTGAGGTAAGGCAGCACGATGTCGTTTTGCAGCGTGAACGAGATCGCCTCCGCCGCCGCGCCGGCCCGCTGCAATTCGTCGATCACGATCGCGTTGTATCGGAAGTCGTTGACTCCCGCCCCGCCGAACTGTTCGGGGACCGAAAAGCCAAGCAGCCCAAGCTTTCCTGCCTCGACGAACAGCGAGCGGTCCCACTGGCCGTTGCGTTCCCAGGTTTCGTGTGCGGGGGCCACGCGGTGCTGCACGAAATCGCGGACCAGCTCCCGAAACTGCTGATGTTCGGAGGTGTATTCCAGGCGGGTGGCCATCGGCTCTCCTGTCAGCGGAAGGCGTCGCTACCGGTGAAAGCCTGGCCGAGCACCAGCTGGTGCATTTCCGGGGTGCCCTCATAGGTCAGCACCGATTCCAGGTTCACCATGTGCCGGATGACCGGGTATTCCAGCGATATACCATTGCCGCCCAGGATGGTTCGAGCTGTACGGCAAATCTTGATCGCCTCGCGGGTGTTATTGAGTTTGCCGAAGCTGACCTGCTCGGGGCGCAGCCCGACGGTGTCCTTGAGCCGGCCGAGATGCAGCGAAAGTAGCTGTCCCTTGTGCAGTTCGACGGCCATGTCGACCAATTTGGCTTGGGTCAACTGAAAGCCGGCGATCGGACGGCCGAATTGCGTGCGTTGGGTCGCGTAGTCGAGCGCGGCCTGCCACGCCGTGCGTGCCGCGCCCATCGACCCCCAGATGATGCCGTAGCGGGCCTCGGACAGACACGACAACGGTCCGCGCAGGCCCGTCGCCTCGGGCAGCAGGGCGTCGGCGGGTAGCCGCACATCGTCGAGCACCAACTCGCTGGTGATCGACGCCCGCAGCGACAACTTGTGATGAATCGTGTTGGCGGTGAAGCCCGGGGTGCGGGTGGGAACGACGAAACCTCGAATGCCGTCGTCGGTGTTGGCCCACACCACCGCCACGTCGGCGACCGAACCGTTGGTGATCCACAGCTTGCGGCCGTTGAGCACCCAGTCCGCCCCGTCGCGTCGGGCGTGGGTCTTCATCGCGGCGGGATCGGACCCGACGTCCGGCTCGGTGAGCCCGAAGCAGCCGAGCAGCTCGCCGGTGGCCATCCCGGGCAGCCACTGCTGCTTTTGTTCCTCGGAGCCGAAGTTCCAGATTGCGAACATCGCGAGCGATCCCTGCACCGAGACCATCGACCGAATCCCGGAGTCGGCGGCCTCGAGTTCGGTACATGCCAGGCCGTAGTGCACCGCCGACGCGCCGCCACAGCCGTAGCCGTGCAAGTGCATGCCGAGCAGCCCGAGCTCACCGAATTGCTTGGCGAGTTGGCGGACCGGCAGGTCGCCGATCTCGAACCACTCCGCGACGTAGGGCACGACGTGTTCGGCGCAGAATTTTCTGACGGTGTCGCGCACCGCGATCTCGTCGCCGGCCAGCGACGCGTCGAGGCCAAGCGGGTCGTCTCGGTTGAACGCGGGCGCTTTCTGGGAGCTCATCACCTCAGCCTGCCATCGTTGGGCCGCCGCTGTTGTCCGCGGGGCGAGCTGTTCGTGAACGGGGATTCATTCGGGACGAATCTAGGTTCACCCCGCGGTGGGGGTCAAGAATTCGGCCGCCCGGTAGTCTCGCTGCATGCAGCGGCTGGGGTGGCTGGGCTACTTCTTCACGGATGTGTTCTGTGTCTTGCTGTTCTGCGCCGCGGGACGGCGCAGTCACGACGAAGGCCTCAACATCACCGGCATCGCCACGACGGCCTGGCCGTTTCTCACCGGCACCATCGTCGGGTGGCTGGCAGCGCGGGCCTGGCGACGGCCGACCGCGCTGATCCCCGGCGGGGTGGTGATCTGGCTGTGCACCCTGGTGATCGGCATGCTGTTGCGCAAAGCCAGCGGCGCGGGTGTGGCCACGAGTTTCGTCGTGGTCGCCGCGACCGTGACGGCCGTGTTCTTGTTGGGTTGGCGAGCCGGCGTCGGGCTGAGCCAGCAGCGCCGCTCCGACGACGTCTGAGGCCGGATGGCCCGAACAGCCGACGACACCTGGGGCCCCGATAACGGTGTGGGGCTGACCGCGACATTCGGCGCGGCCATGCGGGCCCTGGCGACCAGCGCGGGTCTGATCAACGACCCCCTCGCCGAGGCGTTGGTGCGCGCCGCGGGTGTGCCGTCGTTGGCCCGGATGGTCGACGACCGGCGATACGCCGACGATGGCGCCCACGATGCCGTCACGAGCGATCTGATCACCCTGCTTGGCGTGCAAACCCGGTTCTTCGACGAGTTCCTCGCCGCCGCCGGGCGCGCCGGCATCCGCCAGGTGGTGATCCTGGCCTCCGGGCTGGACACCCGGCCCTACCGGTTGTGGTGGCCGCCGGGGACGACGGTGTACGAACTCGACCAGCCCGACGTCATCGACTTCAAGACCGCCGTGCTGCAGCACCTGCGCGCCGACCTCAATGCACACCGCCGCGCGGTGGGGGTCGATCTGCGGGCAGATTGGTCGACGGCCCTGCGCCGGGTCGGATACGACGTGAGGCAGCCCACGGCGTGGATCGCGGAAACCTTGCTCGGCGGATTGCTGTCTGCCGACGCGCAGAACCGGTTGCTCAACGACGTCACCGCGGCCAGCGCGGTGGGCAGCCGGTTCGCCGCTGATCACTTACCCGGCTGGGCTGCGTGGGATCGGCTCGGTTTGGACGCGGGCCTGGTCGGACTGACGTTTCGCGATGAATTCCACCCTGTGCCGCAGTATTTGGGCGAACAAGGCTGGCAGACCGACGACCGGGACATCGCCGATCTGTTCGCCATGATCGGAATGGGCGCGCGGTGGACTGGCTCCGACGTCGGGGATGCGATTGCGCCCCGTTACGTCACGGCGACGCGATCGGCCGCGCCGCACGGGGTTGGAATGCATTCGCTCGATAGGTGTTAGAGGTGAGGTGAAGGTGAGTCCGCTCCACTTCGTGCCGGCGACGTTGGACGACGCGCTGGCGCAACCGCTGCTCACGGAGCTGGCGCAGGAGTACGCACAGCGGTACGAGCGCGCCGCGCCAGAGGTGTTGGCCTGGCTGAAGGACAACGCCGCCGACGAATTCGCACCACCGGACGGGGGAATGTTGATAGGTCTGCTGGACGGACGGCCGGTCACCGGCGGCGGCTTTCGCCGACTCGACACCGAAACGGCGGAACTCAAACGCGTCTGGACCGACCGCCAACATCGCCGCCGCGGCTATGCGATGGCCTTGCTGGCGGAGCTCGAAGCCGAAATCGCCGCGCGCGGTTACACGAAGATCTACTTGGTGACCGGTGACCGCCAGCCCGAGGCCGAGGAGCTGTACGCGGCCACCGGCTACACCCGGCTGGATGAACCGCTACCCTCCGAAGCCCCGATCTTGCCGATCGCATTCGAAAAGCGCCTCGCATGACCGCGGCGTTGCACTTGGCCGTCGCGCTAGACGGGTACGGGTGGGACCCGCAGGCCTGGCGGGCAACCCTGGCGGCCCAACCCGACACGCCGCCGGTGCTCAGCGGCGGCTACTGGGCCGGCCTTGCGGCGACCGCCGAGCGCGGGCTGCTCGACTTCCTCACCATCGACGACAGCCTGATGCCCCAGCCGGGGCGTCGTGAGCAGATCGACCCCAGGCGGCTGGCCGGCCGCGGCGACGCGGCGTTGGTCGCGGCCCGCATCGCCCCCGTGACCCGACACATCGGTCTGATGCCGGTGGCGACGGTGACCCATACCGAGCCGTTCCACGTCTCCAAAGCAATTGCCACACTGGACTATGTCTCACACGGTCGGGCGGGTTGGCAGCCGAGAGTCAGCTCGACCGCGCACGAGGCCGCGCTGTTCGGTCGGCGCGACGTCGCCGGGGTCGACCTGTTCGCGGAGGCCGTGGATTACGTCGAGGTGGTGCGCCGATTGTGGGACAGCTGGGAGGACGACGCGATCATCCGCGACGTGGCCACCGGCCGCTACGTCGATGTCGACAAACTGCACTACGTCGACTTCGTCGGCAAGTTCTTCTCGGTGAAAGGCCCGTCGATCACACCCCGTCCGCCGCAAGGCCAGCCGGTGGTGGCCGCCCTGGCCCACCTCGGCCCGGTCTACGAATTCGCCGCGGCCAGTGCCGATCTCGTCTTCATCACGCCGAAGGATGACAGCTCACTGCGCGGTATTCTCGGCGAGGTGGTGGCCGCGGGTGGATCCGGGCTGAAGGTCTTCGCCGACGTGGTCGTGTCGTTCGGCGGCGACGGCGACCCCCGCTCCGACGCGCTGAATTTCACCGGAACACCATCGGATCTGGTGGACCTGCTGGTGGGCTGGCAGCGCCTCGGCATTCACGGCGCCCGGCTGCGGCCGGCCGTCAACGCCATCGATCTGCCGGTGATCGTCGACAAGGTGGTACCGCTGTTGCAGCGGGCCGGCCGCTTCCGCACCGCCTACCAGGAAGGCGAGACGCTGCGCTCTCGGCTCGGCTTACCGGTGGCGCCCAACCGCTATGCGGTGGTGAACCGATGAACGCGCCGCTGTCGGTCCTGGACCTCGCGCCGATCAGCGCGGGCAGCGACGCCGCGACGGCGTTGCGCAACACCATCGAGCTCGCTCAACGCGCCGAGGCGTGGGGCTTTCGACGTTACTGGGTCGCCGAGCATCACTTCGTGGCCGTCGCCAGCGCCGCGCCGGCGGTGTTGATCGGCCAGATCGCGTCCGCTACCAACACCATTCAGGTCGGTGCCGCGGCCGTGCAACTGGGTTACACCACCGCCATCGCGGTCGTCGAGAGCTTCGGAATGCTCGAGGCCTTCTATCCCGGGCGCATCGATCTGGGAGTGGGGCGGTCGGGGCAGCGCCACGCCGAACAACACAAGCCGAAGAAGCCGAGGGAACCCCGGCCGCCGCGGGTGTGGCACGAGGTGGACGGCGTCGTCATCCCAACCCCGTTCGATCTGCGCGGGCGGCTCGACCTCGAGCAGGTACAAGCCACCATGGGACTGCTGCAGCAACCGGAGGCGGTGTCGCCGGACTTCGCCGAGCAGGTCGACGACATCCTGGCGCTGCTCGACGGTACGTACCGCGCGGGCAATTGCGACGTGCATGCGGTGCCGGGGGAAGGAAGCGGATTGCGGCCCTGGGTCTTTGGCAGCACCCGCGGCCAAAGCGCACGCGTGGCCGGGGCGCGGGGGTTACCGTTCGTCGCGAGCTACCACATCACGCCGGCGACCGCCCTGGAAGCGATCGAGGCCTACCGCGACACGTTCGTGCCGTCGGCGGCGCTGCAGCGGCCCTACGTGGTGGTGTCGGCGGATATCGTGGTCGCCGACGACACCGCCACCGCCAAACAGCTGGCCGCCGGGTACGGTCACTGGGTCTATTCGATCCGAACGGGTGTCGGCGCCATGCCCTACCCGAAGCCAGAAGATTGCCCGCCGCTGACCGAAGACCAGCTGGACTTGGTAAAAGACCGGGTCGCAACGCAATTCGTGGGCAACGCGGGCGAGGTCGCCGAACGTTTGCAGGCGTTGCAGCGGGTCACCGGGGCCGACGAGTTGGTCATCACCTCGGTAACCCATCGTCACCAGGACCGGCTGCGCTCGCACGAGTTGATCGCGCGGGAGTGGGGGTTGACCGGGTGAACATCCGAGAAGGTCTGCAGCGCAAGCCGATTCATTTGGCCGCCCACTTTCCGGGCGTCAACAACACGACGGTGTGGACCGATCCCAGCGCGGGCAGCCAGATCGAATTCGACTCCTTCGTCCATCTCGCCCGTACCGCCGAACGCGGATTGTTCGACTTCTTCTTTTTGGCCGAGGGGCTGCGGCTGCGCGAGCATCGCGGGCGCATCTACGATCTGGACGTCGTGGGCCGGCCGGACACGTTCACCGTCTTGGCGGCGCTGGCCGGGGTCACCGACCGGATCGGACTGACCGGAACGATCAATACCACCTTCAACGAACCATTCGAGGTGGCAAGGCAATTCGCCACCCTCGACCACCTGTCCGGTGGCCGGTCGGGCTGGAACATCGTCACTTCCTCGGACGCCTTCACCGGCGCGAACTTCCGTCGCGGCGGTTTCCTGAGTCACGCCGACCGATATCGTCGCGCCGAGGAATTCGTCACCGTCGCCCGCGAATTCTGGGACAGCTGGCAGCCCGGTGCGGTGCTGGCCGATGTCGCCGGCGGAACCTTCGTCGACCCGTCCGGTATCCGCGCGGTCGAACATCAGGGACCGCAGTTCGACGTGCGAGGGTTCGCGACCCTGCCGGCCGGCCCGCAGGGGCACCCGGTCCTGCTACAGGCCGGCGACTCCGACGAGGGCCGCGCGTTCGGCGCGAGGTACGCCGACGCGCTGTTCACTTTGCACGGCTCGCTGTCCGACGGCCAGCGCTACTACGCCGACGTCAAGGGTCGGGCCGCAGCAGCTGGCCGAGACCCAAGCCAGCTCAAGGTTTTTCCAGCCGCGACCTTCGTGCTGGGCGATTCCGACGCCGAGGCGCAGGACAAGGCGCGCCACATTCGCCACCAGCAGGTCAGCGGCGCCACGGCGATTGCGATGCTCGAGCAGGTGTGGGGACGTGAGCTCGCCGACCTCGACCCGGACGGTCCGCTGCCCGAGTTTGATCCGGTCGTCGACAGCGACATCACTCAGGGCCGGGTGCGCCACGTCGACCCCGTCGCGGTCGCCAGCCGCTGGCGCGAGCGCGCCGAGGCGGAGAACCTCTCGATCCGCGAGCTGATCATCGCCGTCACCAGCCGCGAGCAGTTCGTCGGCACGGCGAGTCGAATCGCCGACGAGATCGACGACTACATCCAGGCCGACGCCTGCGACGGGTTCATCCTGGTGCCGCATCTGACACCGCACGGACTCGACGAGTTCGTCGACCGCGTGGTGCCACTACTGCAGGAACGCGGGGCCTACCGCAGTGAGTACGGCGGCGAGACGCTGCGAGATCACCTGGGGCTCAGCGAGATCGCGGCGCGTACATGATCACCGCCACGCCGATCAGGCAGACCAATGCTCCGGCGATATCCCAGCGGTCGGGGCGGAACCCGTCAAAAGCCATGCCCCACAACAGGGAGCCGGCCACGAAGATGCCGCCGTACGCGGCCAGAACCCGACCGAAATGGGAGTCGGGCTGCAAGGTGGCGACGAAGCCGTAGCCGCCGAGGGCGATCATGCCCCAGCCCGCCCAGATCCAGCCGCGGTGCTCGCGGATGCCCTGCCACACCAGCCAGGCGCCGCCGATCTCGAACAGCGCCGCCAACACGAACAGTGAAACCGATTTGGCAACCGTCACCGCACGCCCTTTTCTCGGAAGGCCTTTTTCAGTGCCGCATCGGTGGCTTCGCGGATTGGTCCGCGCCACAGCGGGCCATGGCCGGGCGCCAGCACCTCGGTTTCCAACAGTGCCAGCGCTGACAACGTGCGAATGCAGTCCTGCTGGCTGTAACTGAAAATCGCCGGCAGCAGCTGCGGGCCGTCGTGACGGATCAGCGGATGTCCGGTGATTAACGCATCGCCGCTGACCAACACGCCGTCGACCAGATACGAGCAATGACCGTGGGTGTGGCCGGGGCTGAACACGGGTCGCGGATGTCCCGGCAGGGTCGCGGCGATTTCGGACGTCAACGGCTTGGTCGTCGGGATTCCGTCGCGAACAAGGCCGCCGCTACGCACCACGTGCGCGATCCACACCGCCCACCGCGGCCGCCACATGCGTAGCGCCAGATCGGGGACCGACACCTGCTCGAGGTATTCGCGTTTGGCGTGCCCGACTTCGTCGGCGTGGCAGTAGACCGGCGTGCCGTGCTGGCCGGCAAACCAGATGGCCGTTCCGAGGTGGTCGATGTGGGCGTGCGTCAACAGGATGGCGCGCACCTCGCCGGCGCCGTAACCGAGCTGATTCAGCGAGGACAGCACGGCTTCGCGGTCACCGGGGTAGCCGGCGTCGATCAGTAGCACGCCACTGTCGTCGGTCACCAGCGTCCAATTGACGGCTTCACCCTGGACGAGATGCACGGTATCGGTTACTTGGACGAGTTTGGGTGCCGGTCCCATGCGCGCGAGTCTAAGGCGACCGCGGCCGCGGCAAAGCCGGGCGTGGCGCGTTGCGACGCGGACGTCGCGAGTCGCAGCTGACAACATATGGAGTAGAAAGAAACAGTGGCCGAACTGAAGCTTGGATACAAGGCGTCCGCTGAACAATTTGCTCCGCGCGAGCTCGTCGAACTGGCGGTGGCCGCCGAAGCACACGGCATGGACAGCGCCACGGTCAGCGATCATTTCCAGCCGTGGCGGCACGAGGGCGGGCACGCCCCGTTCTCGCTGGCGTGGATGACCGCTGTCGGCGAGCGCACCAAACGACTGCAGCTGGGGACGTCGGTGCTCACCCCGACGTTCCGCTACAACCCTGCCGTCATTGCCCAGGCGTTTGCCACCATGGGCTGTCTCTACCCGGACCGGATCTTCCTCGGTGTCGGCACCGGCGAATCGCTCAACGAGATTGCCACCGGATATGAGGGCGAATGGCCGGAGTTCAAGGAGCGTTACGCCCGGCTCCGCGAATCGGTGCGGCTGATGCGCGAGCTGTGGCTGGGTGACCGGGTCGACTTCGACGGCGAGTACTACCACACCAAGGGCGCCTCCATCTACGACGTGCCCGAGGGTGGCATCCCCATTTACATCGCGGCGGGCGGCCCGCAGGTCGCCAAGTACGCCGGGCGCGCCGGTGACGGCTTCATCTGTACCTCCGGTAAGGGCGAGGAACTGTACAAAGACAAGCTCATTCCCGCCATGAGGGAGGGCGCGCAGGCGGCGGGTAAGAATCCCGACGACATCGACCGGATGATCGAGATCAAGATCTCCTACGACACCGATCCCGACCTCGCCCTGGAGAACTGCCGATTCTGGGCGCCGCTGTCGTTGACGGCCGAACAGAAGACGAGCATCCACGACCCGCTGGAGATGGAGAAAGCCGCCGACGAGTTGCCGATCGAGCAGGTCGCCAAGCGGTGGATCGTCGCCTCGGACCCCGATGAGGCCGTCGAAAAGGTCGGACAGTACGTGCAATGGGGCCTCAACCACTTGGTGTTCCACGCACCCGGACACGATCAGCGCCGGTTCCTCGAACTCTTTGAAAGGGATCTGGCGCCCAGGTTGCGGCGACTTGCCTGACACCGCGCCGACCGCTTCGGCGATCTACATCGCGGCGCCCGAGCCGGAGACCGGCAAATCGACGATCGCGTTGGGTTTGCTGAATCGGTTGACCGCGACGGTCGCCAAAGTTGGTGTGTTCCGGCCGATTACGCGTGCCTCCGGTGGCAGTGGGTCGCCGCAGGAGCGGGATTACATCCTGGAGCTGCTGCTGACCCGCACCACCGCGGGGCTGTCGTACGAACAGTGCGTCGGCGTCGCCTACCAGGAGATCCACGCCGACATCGATACCGCGATCGCCAGCATCGTCGATGCGTATCACGCCATGGCGCAGGCCTGCGACGCCGTGGTGATTGTCGGCAGCGACTACACCGATGTCACTGCGCCCGCTGAACTTTCGGTCAATGCGCGCATCGCGGTCAATCTCGGTGCCCCCGTGCTGCTGGCGGTGCGCGCAAAAGGGCGCTCGGTCGAGCAGATCGCGACGGTCGTTGAGGTGTCCTTGGCCGAACTGGCCGCGCAGCGCGCACACACCGCTGCGGTGGTGGCCAGCCGGTGCGAACCTGCCGAGATCGGAATGGTCGCGGAGGCGCTGGGGAGATTTGATCCACCCAGCTATGTGCTGCCGGACGAACCCCTGCTCTCCGCGCCGACCGTGGAGGAGCTGCGGCAGGCCGTACGCGGGACGTTAGTCAGCGGTGACGCCGAATTGGGCGGCCGTGAGGTGATGGGCGTGCTGGTGGCCGGCATGACGGCCGACCACGTGCTGGAGCGGCTGCGTGACGGCATGGCGGTGATCACCCCTGGCGACCGCTCCGACGTTGTGCTTGCTGCAGCCAGTGCCCATGCGGCCGAAGGGTTTCCATCACTGTCCTGCATCGTGCTCAACGGTGGATTTCAGCTGCATCCCTCGATCGCGGCGCTGGTCGCCGGGCTGCGGCTGCGGCTGCCGATCATCGGAAACGAGCTGGGTACTTACGACACGGCCAGCGCCGCCTTCCTGGCGCGGGGGCGAGTCACGGCCAACTCGCAGCGAAAGATCGACACCGCGGTGGAATTGCTGGAGCGTCACGTCGATATCGCCGATCTTCTTGCCCAGCTTGCCATTCCAATCCCGACAGTGACCACGCCGCAGATGTTCACGCATCGGCTAACCCAGCAGGCCCGCGCCGACCGCAGACACATCGTGCTGCCCGAGGGCGACGACGACCGGATCCTCAAAGCGGCCGGGCGGGTGCTGAAACGGCGCATCGCCGACTTGACGATCCTGGGCGATGAGGGCCGAATCCGGTTGCGTGCGGCCGAACTCGGCGTCGACCTGCACGATGCGAAGATCATCGACCCGTACGACGAGGACCTGTGCCATCAGTTCGCCGGCCAATACGCGGAGCTGCGCAAGGCCAAAGGCGTCACCATCGAGCGGGCCCTCGAGGTCATGCATGACGTCTCATATTTCGGCACCATGCTGGTCTATAACGGCATGGTCGATGGCATGGTCTCCGGTGCCGCTCACACCACGGCACATACGGTGCGCCCAGCGTTCGAGATCATCAGGACCGTCCCGGACGTCTCGACGGTATCCAGCATTTTCCTGATGTGCCTGCCGGACCGGGTGCTCGCCTACGGCGACTGCGCGATCGTCCCGGACCCCACACCCGAACAGCTCGCCGATATCGCGATCAGCTCGGCGCGCACGGCCGCACGGTTCGGCATCGAGCCGAAGGTGGCGATGCTGTCCTATTCCACCGGGGATTCGGGCAGTGGGGCAGACGTCGACAAGGTCAGGACGGCAACGGAATTGGTCCGTGCGCGGCAGCCGCAGCTGTTGGTTGAGGGGCCGATCCAGTATGACGCCGCCATAGAACCGTCGGTGGCCGCCACCAAGCTGCGCGGCTCGCCGGTAGCCGGTCACGCCACGGTGCTGATTTTTCCCGATCTCAACACGGGCAACAACACGTACAAGGCGGTGCAGCGCAGTGCCGGGGCCATCGCGATCGGACCGGTGTTGCAGGGCCTGCGTAAACCGGTGAACGATTTGTCCCGCGGTGCGCTGGTCGAAGACATCGTCAACACGATTGCCATCACCGCAATTCAGGCGCAGGGCGCCAGCGATGACTGAGCGCGCCAATCGTCCGGTGCTGGTGATCAATTCGGGGTCATCATCGTTGAAGTACCAGCTGGTCGAGCCGGCGTCCGGCGTGGCGCAGGCGGGTGGCGGTATCCAGCAGATCGGTGAACCGTCATCTCGGGTGGCCTCCCACGAGGAGGCATTGCGGCTGGCGTTCGAGCAGATGGCCGAATCCGGGGTCGACTTGAGTTCCGGCGCACTGCTGGCCGTCGGACACCGGGTTGTACACGGGGGCAAGGAGTTCTATCGCCCGACACTCATCGACGATGCGCGGATTGCCGACCTCGAGAAGCTCTCACAGCTCGCTCCGCTGCACAATCCGCCCGCGATTCAGGGCATCAAGGTAGCGCGCAAGCTGCTACCGGACGTCGCCCACGTCGCCGTGTTCGACACGGCGTACTTCCACCACCTGCCGCCCGCTGCCGCGACCTATGCGATGGACCGGGACCTGGCCGAGCGGTATCAGATCCGCCGTTACGGGTTTCACGGCACGTCGCACGAATACGTGAGCGCGCGGGCCGCCGCGTTCCTGCATCAACCGTTGGACGAGCTGAATCAGATTGTCCTGCATCTGGGTAACGGCGCCTCGGCCTCGGCGATCGCCGGGGGCCGGCCGGTGGACACGTCGATGGGGCTGACACCGCTGGAGGGGTTGGTGATGGGCACCCGCAGCGGCGACATCGACCCGGGTGTGATCAGCTACCTGTGGCGCACCGCGCACATGGATGTCGATGCGATCGAGTCGATGCTCAACAATCGCTCGGGGGTGTGGGGCTTGGCCGGTGAGCGTGACTTTCGTAAGTTGCGCGCCATGATCGAATCAAGTGATGCCGCAGCACAATTGGCTTACGACGTGTTCATTCACCGGCTGCGCAAGTACATCGGGGCCTACCTCGCGGTGCTGGGCAGTACCGATGTCATCACCTTCACCGGGGGGATCGGTGAAAACGACGCGACGGTGCGGCGCGACGCGATGGCCGGGCTGGAACGGCTGGGCATCGTCCTCGACGAGGGCCGCAATCTGTCGGCAGGCAGCCGCGCGCAGCGGATCTCTGCCGACGACTCGCCGATCGCCGTGCTGATGGTCCCGACGAACGAAGAACTCGCCATCGCCCGCGACTGCGCGAACCTGCTGGCCGGCTAACCCCGCAGCCCCGCCCAGTCGGCCCGCTGCGCCCGTCGGCCCGTCGAGTGTGTATTCCCGGCGTTGAGTGTGCGTTTGGGGTGGGGTGTGTCGGCGTGTCGGCGCCGCACGCCCACACTCAACGCCGCTGTGCATAACGGAATTCACGGTCGCGTTCGCTGTGCCAGGGTTCCCGTCATGTGGGATCTAAGTCAGCCGTTCATCGGCAGTGAAGCGTTGGCGTCGGGCACCCTGAACCGCCATCAACTGCGCACGCGTTACCGCGCGGTGTTTCCCAACGTGTATCTGTCCAGGCACGTCGAGGCGTCGCTGCAGTCACGCATCCTCGCGGCCTGGCTATGGTCGAAACGGCGCGGAATCGTCGCGGGCGCCGCTGCCGCGGCGTTACACGGCAGCAAGTGGGTCCCCGACGGCGTGCCGGTCGAGCTGTTGCACGCCGGTACCCGTACCCCGCGCGGCATAGTGTCGCGCCGGGATACGGTGCTGGACAACGAGATACAGCTGATCGCAGGGGTACAGGTGACCACGCCGGAGCGAACCGCCTATGACATCGGTCGTCGTGGGGCCATCCGCTCGGCGGTAGTCCGGTTGGATGCCCTCGCGCAAGCAACGGGTGTCAAGGTCGACGACGCACTTCGCGTCGCGAACGATCACCCGCGTTCGCCCGGGCTGCGCCGGCTCGAGTCCGCGCTCGAGCTGGTCGACGCGGGCGCTCAATCGCCGCGCGAAAGCTATCTGCGGTTGTTGCTCATCGATGCCGGCCTGCCCCGACCGCAGACCCAGATACCGGTCGTCGGTGTCGACGGCATGCCGGTGGCCTACCTCGACCTGGGCTGGGAGGACTGCATGGTCGCGGTGGAATACGACGGCGACCACCATCAAACGGACCGACGGCAATATCTAAAGGACATTCGCCGGCTGGAAACCCTCGAGCAGTTGGGCTGGACGATTGTGCGGGTGGTGGCCGAAGACCGGCCCGCCGCGATTGTGTGCCGTGTTCGCGATGCCCTGGCCGCTTCGAGTGTGCAGCAACGGTTTTGAATGTGCACGTGCGGCGGCTCCGCCCGGCGTGTCGCCGCCCAGGACGCACGCCGAACGCCCAGGACGCACACCGCCCATCGCAGGGGGCAGCCAGAAGTTAGAAGGTGCTGGTGGGGCGGACCTTATTGGCCATGTCGACCAGCGTGTAGCGATGCCGTTGCGTGGGCGCCACCCGGGCCAGGCTGCGCAACGACGCCTCGACGCCGAGCCGCAACCCGTGCTCGGTAAACGGGAAGCCGAGAATGTGGTTGGTGCTGGCCTGGTTGTCCTGGAGCCAGTCCATCGCCGCGCCCAGGACCAGCGCACGGATCTGCAGCACCCGCGGCTCGGTGGGCGGCAACGCCTCGACCCGGCGTGCGGCGTCGCGGATCTGCTCCTCGGTGATCTCACTGGTCGACCGGCCCGACAGCAAGGTCACTGCGCTGGTCAGCCGGGCGGTGGTGAAATGTCGCGACGTCGGCGGGACCTCGTCCAGCGTGCGCACCGCACGCATCCGATCTCCCGCTGCCGAAAGGGATCTCGCCAACCCGAACGCCGCCGAGATCACACCGTCGTTGGTGCGCCACACCGTTTCGTAGAACTTGTTCACGTCGACGTTGCCGGCCAGCTCGCCGGTGGCGGCCAGCGCCAGCTTCGGCGCCAGCTCGCCGGGGAAGATGTCGAGCACCTCGGTGAAATGCTTGATCGCGGAATCGTAGTCGCCGGTAAGTAATTCGGCGACGGCGCGGAACCAGACCAGCCGCCAGCGCCACCCCACCCGCTCGGCCAGGTCGTCGAGCTTGCGGGTCGCCTTGGCCACGTCGCCGAGGTCGAGTAGCGCGCGGACCTCCATCAGCGGCAGCTCGACGGACTCCGAGACGTCGATGCCCTCGGCGGCCAGCGATCCATGCCGCGCCGCACGCAACGAGTCCAGCGTCTGCACGGGCTGAGACAGCACGGTGGCCTGCAACACCGGGGCGGCGACGTCGGTCGGATCGACCAGCGGCACCGAGAGCGCGGTCACGATCTCGCGGGCGGTCAGCTTTTCTGAATGCACCTGGCCATCGAGATAGACGTCGGTGTGCGCGACCGACAGATCCACGCCGAAGGTGGACCGGCTGGGACTGAACAACGTCGACAACCCGGGGCGCGGCACGCCGGAATCCTGGGCGACGACCTCGCGCAGCACACCCATCAACTGGGTGGACATCTCCTCGGCCGAGGTGAACCGGCGCCGCGGGTCGGGGTCGATGGCCCGGCGCAGCAGCCGGCCGAACGAGTCATAGGTGGACAGCACCGGATCGTCTTCGGGTAGCCCGTCGACGTAGCGTCCGTTGCGCGTGCGCAGGTTCAGGGTCAACGCAGCCAGCGTGCGTCCCACCGTGTAGATGTCGGTGGCGATGGTCGGCCCGGTGCGCACAATCTCCGGCGCCTGGTAGCCCGGTGTGCCGTAGAGGTAGCCGAACGAGTTCACCCGCGAGACGGCGCCCAGGTCGATCAACTTCAGCTGCTCTTCGGTGAGCATGATGTTCTCCGGCTTGAGGTCGTTGTAGACCAAGCCGATCGAATGCAGATAACTCAACGCGGGCAGGATCTCCAGCAGGTAGGCGATGGCCTCCGCGACGGGCAGCTTCTTGTCCTTCTTGCCCCGCTTGAGCGACCGACCGCCGATGTACTCCATGACGATGTAGCCGACCGGGTCGCCGTGCCGATCGGTGTGCTCGACGAAGTTGAAGATCTGCACAATCTGCGGGTGGACGACCTCGGCCAGGAATTGCCGTTCGGCCATCGCGATCGCCTGCGCCTCCGCGTCACCCGAATGGACCAGGCCTTTGAGCACCACCGGCCGGTCGTTGACGTTGTGGTCGACGGCCAGGTACACCCAGCCCAGCCCGCCGTGCGCGATGCACCCCTTGACCTCGTATTGGTTGGCGACGATGTCTCCGGCGTTCAGTTGCGGCAAGAACGAATACGGGCTGCCGCACGACGGGCACTTGCCCTCCGAAGCGCCCTTACCCTCGGGGCCCGTCCGCCCCACCGGCTTGCCGCAGTTCCAGCAGAATCGTTTGCTCTCCGGCACCACCGGATTGGTCATTAGGGCTTCGAGCGGATCGATGTCGCGCACCCGCGGGATCTCCACCAGCCCGCCACCGAGCTGCCTGGTGGGCGGTAGCACCCGGGTCGCGACGGTCATCCGGTCTTGCGGTTCGGTGTTCAGGCTGCCCAGCGTGATGTGCGGCAGGTCGTCGTCGTCGTCCCAGTCGGGACGAAACAGCGCCTGGGTGGCGTGCACGCGGCCGGTGGTCGCACCGGTCTGTGCGTCCTGGGTGCCGGGATCGGTGTCCTCGGCGTCGTGGTCGGCTTCAGACATCAGTCCACATACCTCGGTACCGGGGGCGCCGGGGCCGGACCCAGCACGGTTAACCACTTGCGGTACAACGTGTTCCAGGTTCCGTCGCGGCGGATGCGCTCCAGGGTGCCGTTGACGAACCGGACGAGTCCCGTGTTGTCTAAAGTGATCCCGATCCCGTAGGGCTGGGTGGCCATGTTCGGTCCGACGATGTGCAGGTAGGGGTCTTCCTCGACCAGACCGGCAAGAATCGAGTCGTCGGTACTCACGGCGTCGATCTCGCGCTGCTGCATGGCGACCAGGCAGTCCGCCCAGTTGACGACCGAGACGACGATCGGCGGCGGGTCGATCTGGCGGATCCGGTGCAACGACGTGGTGCCCCGGGCCACGCAGACCCGCTTGCCGGACAGGTCGCTCACCTTGACGATGGGGGAATCACGCGGAGCCAGGATGCGCTGGTTGGCGTCGAGGTAGACGGTGGAGAAGTTGACCACCTTCCGACGCTCGCAGGTGATGGTCATCGTCTTGACGACGACGTCGACCGCGGACTGCTGCAAGGCGGTGACGCGCTCGTCGGACGACAGGATCCGGTACTCGACATGCGACGGTGCACCGAAGATGTCCCGCGCGATCTCCCCGGCGATATCCACGTCGAAGCCGGTGATCTCGCCGGTGATCGGGTCGCGGAAGCTGAACAGGTTGCTGCCGATGTCGAGGCCGACGATCAACCGGCCGCGGGCGCGAATGTTGGCCACGGCAGCGTCGGCTTCGGCCTTGGTGGCGAAGGGCCGCAGGCTGGCGGTGGCGTCGCAGTCCTCCTGGGCGGCGGCGTCCGGCGGCAGCGGCGGCGCGGGCGGCAGTTGCTGCATGCCGACCGGGGTGGGCGGCGGCAGCGTGGGCGCGGTGGCCACAGTCAGCGATTCGGTGTGCCCACAACCTGCCAGCAACACCGCCGTGCCGAGCGCGGCACACGCCCGGCGGGTCCTGGGCAGGCGGTTCATTATCGATACTCTTTCAGCCGCGGCCACAGGCCCAGCGCGACGGCGATGGCAGCGCCGAGGCTGAGCACCACACCGCCGACCTGGGCGCCGGACAGCCCGCTGCGCGCGTTGACCACGTCGTTGCGCAGATGGGTACGGCTTTGGGTCATGGCCTTGCCCAGCTGATCCTCGAGCTTGTCGAACGCCGGGGTGGAGTCGTCTTCGGCGCTGCCCAGCGCGATCTGGGTGGCAGCACGGTAGTTACCGACCGAGATGTAGGAGTTGATGCGGTCGTTGGCCTGCCGCCACCGGACCAGCAGCTCGTCGGCACCTTGCAGGTCGGCCTTGTCCACGGCGTCGTTGCGGGCCATGTAGTGGTCGATCTGCTCGTGCATGTAGTCGATGCGCTGGTAGAACGACTGCTTGCGAATCTGTTCGTCGCCGCGGCGAATCAGCGACAGCGTTTCGTCGGCGCGGGCTTGCTGGGCGGTGATCGCCACGTTGGTCACGGTCTTCAGCGACGCGGCCGCCGTGTCCTTTGCGCTTCGACTGGCGGTCGTGGAGATTGTCAGCGCGGTTCCAACCCAGACCACCATGACGAGAATACCGAGCGCCCCGACCACCAGGCCGGGGTTGATTCGGCGCCGGGTCCGCCGGGCCAGCCAGCGATGCGAGAACAGACCGAAAGCCACCGTGGTGGCGACAACCAGGATCACCGGGGCCGGAAAATGCGTCGACGCAGTGGTTTCCGTATCCACTCGCTCCGAGGTCGCCCGATACAACTGCGCGGCGTCGGGCAGGATCGTCGACTGCATCAGGCCGGAGGCTTCCGAGAGGTACGACGAGCCCACCGGGTTGCCCTCCCGGTTGTTGGTCCGGGCGATCTCGATCAAGCCGGTATACACGGCCAGCTCGGCGTTGATCTTGCCGAGCAACTGCACCAAGGGTTCGTCGGTTAGCCCGCTCGACGCCCTGGTCACCGCCACCGCTGCATCGGTAATGGCTTGCTCGTAGCGCAGCCGCACCGGCCACGGCTCGGCCTGGGCGATGAACGCGGTGGCCGCGGCGGCGTCGGCCACCGACAGCGTGGTGTACAGCCGGCCGGCCGCGAATGCCAACGGCTCGGTGTGGTTGAGCACGGTGGTCAGCACTTGCTGGCGGTGGTTGATTGTCGTCGACGTCGCGAAGGCGCTCAACACGCCGAGCGCCGCCAGCACGATGCCGATGGTGAGGATACGGCCGGGGGTCGTCGAGATGAACCACCAGCGGGGGTGGGCCGGTTCGCCCGGCGACCGCGACCCCAGCGGCTCGGTCGACGGGTGCGCCAGCTCAACCGTCACGTCTGTTCAGACCTCATCTTTCGGCCACCGGAGTGTGCTGTTTCAACGTGTATAAGCGAATTCTAAGAGCATGTTGGGACAGATGGGGGGAGGCGGACCCAATTTCGATGATTGCCTGCATATCCTGAACGCGTGCAAGGCGACGGTGACGGATGGGTGATATCCGATAGCGGCGCCCACTACTGGGGTCGGTACGGCGCGGCCGGTCTGCTATTGCGGGCGCCCCGACCCGACGGCACCCCGGCGGTGTTGCTGCAACACCGGGCGGTGTGGAGCCATCAGGGCGGGACCTGGGGTTTGCCGGGTGGTGCCCGGGACAGTCACGAGACCCCCGAGGAAACTGCGGTTCGCGAGGCCCACGAGGAGGCGGGTCTGCCGGCTGAGCGCCTGACGGTGCGGGCCACCGTCGTCACCGCCGAGGTCGCCGGTCCCGGCGGTACCCACTGGAGCTACACCACCGTCGTCGCCGATGCCGGCGAGTTGCTGCACACGGTGCCCAACCGGGAGAGCGCCGAAATGCGCTGGGTCGCCGAGGACGATGTGGCTGAGCTGCCGCTGCATCCTGGCTTCGCGGCGAGCTGGCAGCGGCTGCGCACCGCGCAGGCTCGGCTGCCACTGGACCACGCCGACGAACGGCGTCAGCAGCTGCCGCGCACCCTCGAGATCGAAGCCGGCGTCTTCGTGTGGTGCATGCCCGGTGACGCCGCTGAGCCACCCGCGCAGCTGAGCCCGCGGATCAGCTCGCTGCTAGCAGCGCTGACCTGAGCTGTTGGGCCGCCGCCCGCGGGTCTTCGGCCGCGGTGATCGCCCGCACCACCACGATCCGCCTGGCACCGGCCTCCAGCACCTCGGGCAGCCGTTGCGTGTCGATGCCGCCGATCGCGAACCACGGCTTGTCGCTGCCGCGGCCGGAGTCTCGTTGCGCGGCGGCGCGCAGCAGTCCCAGACCGGGTGCGGTCCGGCCGGGTTTGGTGGGCGTCGGCCAGCACGGCCCCACGCAGAAATAGTCGACGTCGCTGTCCATGCCGACTTGGGCCGACGCGACCTGGTCTTCGTCATGGGTGGACAGGCCGATCAGTGTCTCCGGTCCCGCGATGTCACGGGCCACGGCCGGTGGCAGGTCACCCTGACCCAGGTGCAGAACGTCGGCGCCGGCGGCGCGGGCGATGTCGGCGCGATCGTTGACGGCGAACAGGGCGCCGTGCCGGCGGGCCGCGTCGGCGAGGATCTCGCAGGCGGCCAACTCGTCGCGGGCTTCGAGCGGTCCGAACTGCTGCTCGCCGATTGATCCCTTGTCACGCAGTTGAATGATGTCGACTCCGCCGGCCACCGCGGCATCGGCGAACTCGGCCAAATCGCCGCGTTCGCGTCGCGCGTCGGTACACAGATAAAGTCTGGCGGAAGTCAGTCGGGTCAAACGCGGATGCACACCGTGACGCTAGCGCGCTAGCGTAGTACCCGAACAACTAGAGACACGGGAGTCCCGGGTGATCGCGGGGCTGAGAGTGGGCACAACCGGGTCGCCGGACCTGCCCTTACCGTCACACCTGATCCGGATCATGCCGGCGAAGGGAGCTGAGGATGATTTCAGGCGAACACACGCTGGCCGTCATCGGCGGCGGCGTCATCGGGCTGTCGGTGGCGCGACGGGCGGCGCAGGCGGGATGGTCCGTGCGCGTGCACCGCACGGGGGTGCGGGGCGCGTCATGGGTCGCTGGCGGCATGCTGGCGCCGCACAGCGAGGGCTGGCCCGGCGAAGAACACTTGCTGCGCTTGGGTCTGGAGTCGCTGCGGCTGTGGCACGAGGGCGGCTACCTCGATGGGCTGCCGCCAGGCGTGATCACCGCGCGGGAGTCGCTGGTGGTTGCTGTCGACCGGGCCGATGTCGCCGACCTGCGCACGGTCGCGGAGTGGCTGGATGGGCAGGGCCATCCGGTGATCTGGGAATCGGCGGCCCGTGACGTCGAACCGCTGCTGGCGCAAGGCATCCGACACGGTTTTCGGGCGCCCACCGAAATGGCCGTGGACAACCGTGCAGTGGTGGATGCGCTGGAGGCGGACTGTGAGCGTCTCGGCGTCAGGTGGGCGCCGCCGGCCGACGACCTGTCGCGGGTGCAGGGCGACGCGGTGGTGATTGCCAACGGCATCGACGCGCCGACGCTGTGGCCGGGCCTGGCGGTGCACCCGGTCAAGGGCGAGGTGCTGCGGCTGCGTTGGCGAAAGGGTTGTATGCCGCTGCTGCGCAGAGTTGTTCGCGCCCGCGTGCACGGACGCCAGGTCTACGTGGTGCCGCGCCCGGACGGGGTGGTGGTCGGTGCGACGCAGTATGAGCACGGCCGCGACACCGCCCCGGTGGTGTCCGGGGTGCGCGACCTGTTGGACGACGCGTGTGCGGTGGTGCCGGCGCTGGGCGAGTACGAGTTGGCCGAATGCGCGGCGGGGCTGCGCCCGATGACACCGGATAATCTGCCGGTCGTACGACGCCTGGACGACCGCACGCTAGTGGCGGCGGGGCACGGGCGGTCGGGCTTCCTGCTGGCGCCGTGGACCGCCGAACAGATCCTCGCCGAGCTTGCTCCGGTCGGAGCGGCCTCATGATCGTCACGGTCAACGAACAGCCGGTCGAGGTCGACGCGCAGACCACGGTCGCCGGGCTGCTGCAATCGATGGGCTTCCCGGAACGGGGCATCGCTGTGGCAGTGGATGACGCGGTGATTCCGCGATCCAGTTGGACGACAACACTTTCCGATGGTGCTCGGCTTGAGATAGTGACGGCGGTGCAGGGTGGCTGATTCCAAACTGACGATCGCGGACCGCACGTTCGCATCGCGACTGATCATGGGGACCGGGGGAGCGACGAACCTGGCGGTGCTGGAGGCCGCGCTGGTCGCCTCGGGCACTGAGCTGACCACGGTCGCGATGCGCCGCGTCGACGCCGCCGGCGGTACCGGGCTGCTCGATCTGCTCAACCGGCTCAACATCACCCCGCTGCCCAACACCGCGGGGTGCCGCAGCGCCGCCGAAGCGGTGCTCACCGCCCAGCTGGCGCGTGAGGCCCTCGACACCAACTGGGTCAAACTCGAGGTGATCGCCGACGAGCGCACCCTGCTGCCCGACGCGGTCGAATTGGTCCGGGCGGCAGAGCAATTGGTCGACGACGGATTCACCGTGCTGCCGTACACCAACGACGATCCGGCACTGGCTCGCCGCCTCGAAGACACCGGCTGCGCGGCGGTGATGCCGTTGGGCTCGCCGATCGGAACGGGTTTGGGGATCACCAACCCGCACAACATCGAGATGATCGTCGCGCGGGCCGGGATCCCGGTGGTACTCGACGCCGGCATCGGAACCGCAAGTGACGCCGCGCTGGCGATGGAGCTGGGCTGCGACGCCGTGCTCTTGGCCAGCGCCGTGACCCGGGCTGCCGATCCTCCCGCAATGGCCGCCGCCATGGCGGCCGCAGTCACCGCCGGCCACCTGGCCCGAGGCGCCGGACGGATCCCGAAGCGGTTCTGGGCGCAAGCGTCCAGTCCCCAGCGCTGAAACCCCGCCGGCGATGACCGAACCGACGCGGCATCCGGAGAGACCAGCGAAACGATATGTAGCACTTGGCAGTTCGATGGCCGCGGGTCCGGGCATCCGGCCGCAGGCACCGGACGCGCCACGATGGTCGGGCCGATCGGCCCGCAACTATCCGCATCTGGTCGCCGAGCGACTGAACTTCGCGCTGGCCGATGTGACATTCTCCGGCGCGACCACCGCGCACATCCTCGCTGAACGCCAACACGATGCGCCGCCGCAGATCACCGCGCTGGACGGATCGGAAGACTTGGTCACCGTCACGATCGGCGGCAACGACGTCGGTTACGTCCCGCTGCTCATGGCGGCGGCGCTGCCGCGGCCGGCTCGGCGGCTACCCGTGCTGGGCGGCCGGATAGCCGGACTGCTCGACCGTGACGCGCGTGATCGGGAACTGGCGGACGTATTCGACTCGCTGTGCGCGATCGGAAACGCGGTGCGCCACCGCGCTCCCCACGCCCGTGTCTTGTTCGTCGATTACCTGACGATGTTGCCGCCGGCGGGAATCGCCGCACCCCCGCTGTCGGACGCCGATGCCGACATCGGCCGCTACGTCGCCGGCGCCCTGGAAGCGCTCACCGCCCGAGCGGCCACGGCAACTGGTTGCGAGGTGGTCGCGGCGGCCGCCGCGAGCCGAGATCACCACGCCTGGTCGGCCGAGCCTTGGACGACTACACCGGCGAAATTCGTTGTGCCGCTGCCGGGTAGGCCCGCGCCGCTACATCCCAACGCCGCGGGGATGCGCGCGGTCGCCGATCTAGTTATGGACCAGCTGGAACACCTCGGCGGTTAGTTGCCCGGACGGGACACGGTCAGGCGTTGGCCTGCCACCACTTGTACAGCGTCGGGACGTCAGCCTTGGAAAAGACGGACCCCAAGACGTTCTTGCCGTCGACGGTCCACAGCACCAGGCTGACCCCCTTGTAGGTTCCGCATGCCATCTGGCCTCCGGCCTGCTCGGAGCTGCCTTGATGCCAGGGGCCCGGTGCCGAGGTCCCGCTGCCACTGCACGACGCGAGCGTCACGTCTTTGAGGTTGGTGGCGTACGCGCCGCTCAGATCGTTACCGCTTTTGAAGAGCTGGTAGACCGCCGACGCCGGTCCGCTCGAATCGGGGTTTTGCCCGCAGTGCAGCTCCGCAATTTCCGCACCCGTCAATTCTGCCGACTCGCAATTGTTCAGGCCGTAGCCTTTGGCGAGGGAACTGGCCAATGTATTGACGTCGGATGAACTGCCGGTGGTATCCGCCGTCGCGGTTGCGATACCCAGGCAGCAAAGGCCGGTGGCGAAGGTGCCGACCGTCGCGACTCGCAGAGTCTTAGTGAAGTAAGGCATCGTCAACTCCTGAAAATAGTTGAACCGCTCAGCGGGCCGCGCTGACGATATTCGTGTTGTGAGAATGATCGTAGGGATAAACCCTCCGGACGCAACCCATTCCGTCGAATACCATTTACATCGGCATCATTTGGTGGTGGGTCAGCCGTTATTTCGCCACCATTGGTAAAGCGAGGGGACGTCGGCGCCGGCTGCGCGGATCACGCCCAGTACGTTCTTGGCGGCGTTGGTCCAGATGATCTCGGCATGGTTCTGGAAGGTTCCACACGCGACATACCCCGCGCTGGTGGTCGAGCTGCCCTGATGCCACGGCGCGGGGGAGGGCTTGTCCGCGCAATTGCTCAAGGCATCGCCGCCGATGAGGGCATTGAACGAGCTGGTCAAGTCGTCGTCGCCGAACAAGAAATACTTGGCCAGGATCGGTCCGCTCGGGTCGGGGCTCTGCCCGCACTGCAGGTAAGCCAGTGCGCCGCGCGGAACCGGCTGGGCAGTGCAGTTATTGAGCCCGTATCCCTTCGACAACGCCCCGGCCAACGTGTTGATGTCCGCCGCGCTGCCGGCGCTGGGATCCGCCGCCGCGGGTCCGGCTGCCGCCAAACCCGTCACGAGTGCGGCCGTCACCACCTTGGCCAGGTAACCCATTCCTCGACTGTAGGGCGACGGTAGGGCGATCGAAGAGCTTTCGCCCCGGTCATCTAAATCAATCCGTTGGAAATTGTCCTTATAAGCACCTTTTTAACGAGCCCATGGTTGTTGCGGTTTCGGATTCAAACCGCACGTGGACAGCCGAGTTGGTGCGGAATGTCGGTCGCGGCCAACGGGCTGCCACGGCAGTGTGATCAAGCCCGCAGGCCCGGCGAAAAAGGAATTTTTCCGACTTGTCGCCCCCGCGTCTTAGCTCCGGTATGGTAAGCACCGTTTCACGCCAGCTAACTTCTCGGGACTGGAGTATCTATGACTGCTCAACCGCCGCCTCCCGGTTATCCGCCGCAGCAGCCGCCCGCCGGGCAAGCACCGGATAACTACTTGGTGTGGTCGATTTTGGCGACGCTGTTTTGCTGTCTGCCATTGGGCATCGTTGCCATCGTCAAATCCTCTCAGGTGAGCGGGTTGTGGGCACAGGGCCAGTACGCCGAGGCGCAGGCGGCCGCCGATGCCGCCAAGAAGTGGGTGAAGTGGTCGGTCATCGCCGCAGTCGTCGGCGCCGTCCTCTACGCGATCGTGCTGGGAATCATCGCCCTGACCGCCGACACCTCGACATCTGCCGCGCTGGCCGCGATGCGCTGAAAACCGGGCTACGCTCGCGGTTATGCGCCAGGGGCAGGTTTCGGTGGGACTCGGCGCCCCGCTGATGGTCGCCGCGTCCGCCA
This sequence comes from Mycobacterium simiae, assembly GCF_010727605.1. NCBI lineage: Bacteria > Bacillati > Actinomycetota > Actinomycetes > Mycobacteriales > Mycobacteriaceae > Mycobacterium > Mycobacterium simiae. The sequence goes on along the minus strand of NZ_AP022568.1, from coordinate 1,963,751 downwards.
CGCTGGTGTGCGCCGCCATCTGGGTGGGTGATCCGACCACACCGGGTGGGCCGCTGCCGGTATGTCCGACCAAAGCGCTGCTCGGTATTGATTGTCCCGGCTGCGGCAGCATGCGCATGCTGTATTCGCTGCTGCACGGCGACCTGCTGGGCGCCGCCAGGTTCAATGCGTTGGGCCTGGCGGCGGTCGCGCTGCTGGTATGGGCGTATGCGGTGTGGACCTACGGTCGTGTCACGGGCCGGCGAATCCGAAGCTGGCAGCACCAGCGCTGGTCAGCCGCGGTGGTGCTGTCGTTGGTCGCGGTTTGGTTTGTGGTGCGCAACATTCCGTTTGCCCCATTCAGCGGCCTGTATGTCTAAAGCGTCTAACCTTAGGCGCGATGGTCAACAAATCCCGAACGTTGGCGGCGCTGCTTGCCGCGGTCGCCGTCGGCGCGGTGTCCAGCGGCTGCTTCCACCGGTCGGCGACCTCGCAGCCGGCCGGCGATCCGGCGGCGGTCGAGTTCGCGGGGGCGCTGCACAACAAGGTCACCGCCGACGCGATGATGGCGCATCTGACGAAGCTGCAAGACATCGCCAGCGCTAATAACGGTACCCGGGCGGTCGGCACCCCCGGTTACGAAGCCAGCATTGACTACATTGCAACGACGTTGCGCAACAGTGGTTTTGACGTGCAAACCCCAGAGTTTTCGGCGCGCGTCTTTCATGCCGAGAAGCCGACGGTTACGGTCGGTGGCAACACCGTCGAGGCGCGTGCCCTCGAGTACAGCCTGGGCACCGGACCCGACGGGGTGAGCGGACCGCTGCTGGTGGTGTCCGCGGGCAACGGCCTGGGCTGCGCGGCGTCGGACTACGACAACGTGGCCATCAAGGGCGCGGTCGCGCTGGTCGATCGCGGCACCTGCCCGTTCGCCCAGAAAGAGGCGGCCGCGGCACAGCGCGGCGCCGTCGCGATGATCATCGCCGACAACGTCGACGAGGAACACATGGGCGGGACCCTCGGGGCGAACACCGACGTGAAGATCCCCGTCCTGGGCGTGACCAAGTCGCTCGGCATTGCGCTGAAAGCTCGGCCGGGTCCGACCAGTATCAAGCTGGACGCGCACAGCCAGGAATTCAAAGCCCGCAACGTCATCGCACAGACCAAGACGGGATCGACCAACGATGTGGTGATGGCGGGTGCCCACGTCGACAGCGTTCCCGAGGGGCCGGGAATCAACGACAACGGTTCCGGCGTGGCCGCGGTCTTGGAAACCGCCGTGCAACTGGGGAACTCACCGCAGGTGCACAACGCGGTGCGGTTCGGCTTCTGGGGCGCCGAAGAACTGGGCCTGATCGGATCGCGCAACTACGTCGAATCGCTGAACCTCGACGACCTCAAACACATTGCGCTGTACCTGAATTTCGACATGCTGGCCTCCCCGAACCCCGGCTATTTCACCTATGACGGGGACCAGTCCCTGCCGTCCGAGGCCCGGGGCCAGCCGGTGGTGCCCGAAGGCTCGGCCGGCATCGAACGCACGTTCGTCGGCTACCTGAAGTCGGCGGGCAAGGTCGCCCAGGACACCTCCTTCGACGGGCGTTCGGACTACGACGGCTTCACGTTGGCCGGCATTCCGGCGGGCGGGTTGTTCTCCGGCGCGGAGAACAAGAAGTCAGTCGAGCAGGCTAAATTGTGGGGCGGGACGGCCGACGAGCCGTTCGATCCCAACTATCACAAGAAGACCGACACCCTCGACCACATCGACCGCACCGCATTAAGCATCAACGGCGCCGGCGTCGCGTATGTGGTGGCGCTGTATGCCCAGGACCTCAACGGGCGAAACGGAGTTCCCGTCCTCGAGGACCGCACCCGGCACGTGCTCGCAAAGCCATGATCCGCCGGTTGAGCTCGACACTGATATTGATCGGGCTGCTGGCGGGCTGCACGTCGCCACGTTCGGCGCTGCCCGCGGCGGCACCCGATCTGGGTCGTGGCCTGGCCGCGAAGGTCACCGCGGACGGCATGTTCGTTCACCTGCGCGCACTGCAGGACATCGCCAACGCCAACAAGGGCAACCGTGCCGAGGGAACGCCGGGTTACGATGCCAGCGTCGACTACGTCGCAAAGACCCTGCGTGGCAAGGGGTTCGACGTGGCCACGCCCCAGTTCGACCGGCTATACGCGGTGTCGCCGGGCAAGCCGTCGCTGACCATCGCCGGCAGTAACTATTCGGTCGACCAGGCCTCGCTACTGGTCCGGACGCCACCCGGCGGTCTGACCGGCCAGCCGGTGCGCCCCCGGCAACCGTCGGGCTGTGCGGCGGGCGATTATCCGGCCACGCTGCCGGCCGGAGCGATCGCCGTCGTCGACGACGCGCACTGCTCGGTGGTCGACAAGCAGACCAGCGCGAAGGCCAAGGGTGCGGCGGCGTTGATCGTGGTCAGCGCACCCAACGGTCAGGGCGCCCCGCCGACCCTCTTCAACCCCGGCTACTTCAAGCAGTTGACGATGCCCGTGGCCGTAGTTGGCAGCTACGGCGGCAGTGCGCTGGCGCGTAGCACCGCGCCGGTCCACCTGGTGCTCGATGCCGAGAACCTCAAGGTCACCTCACGGAACGTGCTGGCGCAGACCAAGACCGGCTCGACCAAGGACGTCATCGTGGTCGGCGCCCATCTGGACGGACCGCGCACCGGGCCAGGCATCAACGACAACGGATCCGGCGTGGCCGCAGTGCTGGAAACCGCGTTACAGCTGGGCCCGTTGGCGCCGGTGAACAACGCGGTGCGCTTCGTGTTCTGGGGGGCCGACGAGGATGGCCTCAACGGGGTGCTGGACTACGTGTTCGGCCTCAACGAGCAGCAACTCAACGACATCGCGATGTACCTGAACTTCAACCTGCTCGGTTCGCCCAACGCCGGCTTCTTCACCGACGACGGCGATCAATCCGGTCCGCCTGGACAGGGAGTCTCGTTCGGCGATGTGCCCGAAGGGTCGGCCGGCATCGAACGCACCTTGTCCGGTTATCTGAACCTGGCCGGCAAGCGTCCCGCCGATATGCCGTTGGGCATCCGAACCGACTACCACCCTTTCATGATCGCCGGCGTACCGATCGGCGGGATGAGCACCGGTGCGTCGCAGCCGAAAACCACTGTGCAGGCCCGCTTATGGGGTGGCCAGGTCGGAGTGGGGTTCGATCCCAACTTTCAGAGCCCGCGTGACACGATCGACAACGTCAACCGGGAAGCATTGGCCGTCATGGGTTCTGGCGTGGCGTTTGCGGTGGGCAGTTACGCGGAGTCGATCACCGGCGTCAACGGGGTGCCGCCCCACGACAAACGACACCGGACGCGCGTCCCGTAGTGATGTTTGCTGGGTCTTGAAATTCCTGCTCCGCCCGTCATCCAGCGGATCTAGAATGAGAACCCTTTGATGCTGCCGTGCAGCCGGTCGGGATGAGGTGGTCATGATGAACCGCGGACAGAATCGACGTCGGCCCCACGGCGGCTTCGCCCGCAGCGCCCCGCGTTCGCTGCGGGCGGCAATCGCCTGTGTTGCCACGGGGCTCGTGGTCGCCGGTTGTACCACGGTCCTCGAGGGCCGGGCGCTGTCGATGCTCAACGACCCGTTCCACGTGGGGGATCTGCCCGCTACCAACGGCCCCAGCGGACCTCGCCCGAACGGTCCCGCGACCACCGGCACCGTCGTCAACACCGACAACGGTGCGATCGACAAGTTGTCGTTGCTGTCGATCAATGACATCGAGGATTACTGGCAATCGGCGTACAGCCAGTCGTTGAAAGGGACCTTTCTACCCGTCGGCAAGCTAGTCTCCTACGACTCCAACGATCCGGACAGCCCCATCGTCTGTCACAACGAGACCTACAAGCTCGTCAACGCGTTCTTCACGTCCCGCTGCAACCTGATCGCTTGGGACCGCGGCGTGTTCATGCCGGTGGCCCGACGCTATTTCGGCGACATGTCCGTCACCGGTGTGTTGGCGCACGAGTTCGGACATGCTTTGCAGCAGATGGCCAAACTGGTGACGAAAAGGGACCTGACCATTGTTCGTGAACAGCAGGCCGACTGCTTCGCGGGTGTCTACCTCAATTGGGTGGCCTCCGGCAAGTCGCCCCGTTTCACGCTGAGCACCGCCGACGGGCTCGATCACGTACTGGCCGGCATCATCACCACTCGGGACCCGGTGATGGATGCTGACACCGAAAACGATGACGAGCACGGTTCGGCACTGGATCGCGTCAGCGCCTTTCAAATGGGCTTCATTACGGGCGCTTCGGCCTGTGCCGGGATCAACAAGCAGGAGATCGATCAGCGCCGGGGTGATTTGCCGAAGGCGTTGCAAACCGACCCGAACGGCGATCCGGAGACCGGCGAGGTGCCGATCAACCAAGACACCCTTTCGACGTTGATGGAGTTGCTCGGCAAGGTGTTCTCGCCCAAGAACCCACCCACGCTGTCCTTCACGACACAGGGCTGCCCGGACGCCAAGGCCAGCCCGCCAGCGTCGTATTGCCCCGCCACCAACACGATCATGGTGGACCTGCCCGGACTTGCCGCGGTCGGGAAAGTCTCGGACGAGAATGAACACACGCTGCCGCAGGGTGACGACACCGCCCTGTCGATCGTGATGTCGAGATACGCGCTTGCGGTACAGCATGAACGAGGTCTGCCGATGCAAAGCCCGTGGACCGCGCTGCGCACCGCCTGCCTCACCGGGGTCGTGCACCGCAAGATGGCCGAGCCGATCGAGACTCCCTCGCACAAAGAGCTTTTATTGACCGCCGGCGATCTCGATGAGGCGGTCGCCGGTTTGCTCACCAACCACATGGTCGCCAGCGACGCCGACGGGACCAGCGTGCCGGCGGGTTTCACGCGCATCGCCGCCTTCCGGGGTGGGGTGACCGGCAACATCGACGCGTGCTACTCCCGTTATCCGGGCTGAGGCGTAAAGTATGGGCCACTCGAGCCGAGGAGGCGTCCGTGACGGAAGAACCGCCTAGCTACCCGCCACCCCACGATTCGGGTTATCCCCCGCCGAATCAGGGCTATTCGCCGGGACAGGGCTATCCGCCCCCGCCGGGGCCGAGTTACCCTCCGCCGCCCGGCTACCCACCCCCGCAGGGGTCGATCTACCCCCCGGCCGCGGGCACCAACGGCATGGCGATCGCCTCGCTGGTGTGCTCGTTGTTGGGCTGGATCTGCGGTGTCGGCCCCATCTTGGGCATCATCTTCGGCGTTCTTGCGCTCGGCAAGATCAAAGAGACCGGGCAGGGCGGCCGCGGACTGGCCATTGCCGGCATCGCCATCGGCTCGGTGCTGATCGTGTTGTTGACTATCGGCGGGATCCTCCGTGCGTTAGGCGAATTCGAGCACCAAGACCTCGGGGCACCCGCGCCGACGGTGCTCACCGTCGACGCGGTGCCCACGGCATCTCTGGCGCCGGCTCTGGCCGCCTGAAGGATTGGCGCTCAGCCGATCTCGGTGAGACGCGGCAGTAACTCGTCGCCGAAGCGGCGGATATAGCCGACCGGGTCGGGCTCGCCCGGCATGGGACCGACGTTGATCATCTCGATGCCCAGCTCGGCGTAGCCTTCCACCGTTTCCAGGTAGCCGTCCACATCTAGGAATGGGTCAGCAAGAACACTGACGGTTTTGCGGATTTCGCCGGCGTCTCGGCCCACCGCGTCGCAGTGCCGATTGAGTACGTCGATTTTGTGTCGCAGACCGTCAATCTCGGGAACCAGGCTGTTCCAGATGTCGGCATACTGTGCGACCAGCCGCAGCGTCTTCTGCTCACCGTCACCGCCGATCAGGATGGGCGGGCGCCGGATGGGTTGCGGCTCGCAGATGGTCTCGGCCAGCCGGTAGTGCTTGCCCTCGTAGGGCCCGTTGTCCTCGCTCCACATCTGTTTGCAGATTCGCAGCGTCTCCTCGAGCATCTCGAACCGCTCACGTAGTGGGGGATAGGGGATGCCCAGCGCCGCGTGCTCGCGGTCGTACCAGGCGGCACCGAGGCCTAGCAGCGCGCGGCCTTGGGACAGCACATCGAGCGTGGTGACGGTCTTGGCCAGCACACCGGGGTGGCGGTAGGTCACGCCGGTGACCAGTAGCGCCAGATCGATCGTATCCGTTTGCCCGGCAAGGAAACCCAACGACGTGTAGCCCTCGAGGAATGGATCCTCGGCGGGCCGTCCGGTGTTCTCCATCTGGAGAAAATGGTCGGCCAGGGTGAACAGCGTCGCACCCGCGTGCTCGGCCGCTTTGGCGGCGTCGGCCAGCGTCGGCGCCAGCCTTGCCGTGTCGCCGGGCAGAAAATCGATAAAGTGAACGCCTGCTTCCATTGCGATGTATGCCCTTTCACGTTTCTGTCAGTCGTTCAAGGAGGGTCAACGCGGCGATGATGGTGCGACGTTCGGACTCGGAGTAACGGTCCTGTAGGGCGCGTGCCAGCCACTCTTCGCGCACTTGACGGTCGCTCTCGGCGCGCTTACGACCTGCCCTGGTGAGTGAAACCACCTGGCGCCGCCCATCTTCGGGATCGGGTTTGCGCTCGATGAATCCACGTTGGTCCAGGGCGGTCAGGATGGTTGCCATCGATTGCGGCCGTACTCGTTCGGCACCGGCCAGCGCGCTGGCCGATGACGCCCCGTCTTTCCAGAGCCGGGTGAGCACCGCCGTCTGCGACGGGGTCAAGTCGTTGCGGACCTCCACGTCTCTGAGCCGACGTCGTAGGCGGCTGAACACCACTCGGATATCTCGAGCGGCCGTTACGGCGGACTCGGTGATGCCATCCATGCGGCCAGTCTAAATTAGACAGTCAAAACTGTCCAGTTTTAACTGTCTAAATCGCCGGTACGCACCGGGGCGGGTGCCGCGGCAGTCATCGGCACAAAGTGCTGCCGTGGACCGCAACGCTATCGGCCATTCCTGACGGCTATTGCAACAACCGCAGTGCCGCATCGACCGCGAGCGCGGGCACATCGAGGACCTTGGACCGCAGACCGTGTCGCGCACCGGTGATTTCGACGACCTCGACCGGTGCGGCGATCAGCGCCGCGGCGTCGCGGACCTCGGCGGGCGTGCCGAACGGGTCGGCGGTGCCGTGGGCGAACACGGTAGGCACCTGGATGTCAGGCAAGTGTTCGGTGCGTGGACGCTCCGGCTTCCCGGGCGGATGAACCGGGTAGGAGAACAGCGTCAAGACGTCGACGCGCGGCGAGTCCGATTCGGCGACCACCATCGAGGTCTGCCGTCCTCCATAGGAATGCCCGCCGACGATCAACGGACCGTCAGCCAGGCCGCGGCAGACGGTGATCGCCTCGACAATCCCCGCGCGGTCGCCGGCCGCCGAACCCGACGGCGGACCTTTGGGGCGGCGCCGCCGGTAGGGCAGGTTATAGCGGATCGCCAGCCAGCCGCGGCGGGCCCATTCGTCGCAAATCTGCTGTAGCAGTGCCGAATCCCGATCACCTCCGGCACCATGGGTGAGCGCGACGACGCCGCGTGCCACGTCGTCGGGTGGGTGCGCGATGCCCGCGATCGGGTCGAGGTTCATGCGCCCGTCAGCCGGAACAATGGTGAGACAGGGCCGTGGCCCCGGCCGAGCGGGTAAGCGGCGCGCAAGCATTCGGTAACCCAACGCTTGGCGAACGCGACGGCGTCGGGCACAGTGAACCCGTGGGCCAACGCACAGGCGGCCGCGGCGGCCAGCGTGTCACCGCCACCGTGGTCGTTGTGGGTGGCTATCCGCTCCGCGTCGAACTCGTGGAAGTCGGCGCCGTCATACAGCAAGTCGCAGCTGCGGTCCGACGAGCGCAGGTGGCCGCCCTTCACCAGGACCCACTGAGGTCCCAGCGCATGGAGTGCCTTCGCGGCGGCGCGCTGGGAGTCGGCATCCACCACGTCGATGCCGACCAGCAGTCGCACCTCGTCGAGGTTCGGCGTCACCAGCGTGGCCAACGGAAAGAGTTGGCCACGCAGCGAATCCAGCGCCGCCGGAGCCATCAGTGCGTCGCCGTGCATGGACGCCGCGACCGGGTCGACAACCAGCGGGGCCGTTAACCCGAGCCGGCGCCAGGTGGCGGCCACGGTGTCGATGATGCGTGGCGAAGCCAGCATCCCCGTCTTGGCGGCCTGGATCCCGATGTCGGTGACCACCGCTTCGATCTGGCCGGCGACGACGTCTTCGGGAACCTCGTGAAAGGACTTGACGCCCAACGTGTTCTGCACCGTGACCGCAGTGACCGCGATGCAGGCGTGCACGGCCAGCATCGCGATCGTGCGCATGTCGGCCTGGATGCCCGCGCCGCCCCCGGAGTCCGACCCGGCGATCGACAGCACTCGCGCCGGCGTGCTGCCCGGCGGCGGCACAGGTAACCCCGGAGGCGAAAACCTCACTGCGCCAGCGGTAGATACACCCGGTTACCCTGCTCGGCGAACTCGCGAGACTTCTCCGCCATGCCCTCCGACATCGCCGCCTCGATTGCTTCCTCGCTGTCCAGCCCGTGCTTGGCCGCATAGTCGCGGACATCCTGGGTGATGCGCATGGAGCAGAACTTCGGCCCGCACATCGAGCAGAAGTGCGCCGTCTTGGCGGGTTCGGCCGGCAGCGTCTCGTCGTGGTATTCCCGCGCCGTGTCGGGATCCAGGGACAGCGCGAACTGGTCGTTCCACCGGAACTCGAAGCGCGCCTGCGACAACGCGTTGTCACGATCCTGGGCGTGCGGGTGCCCCTTGGCCAGATCCCCTGCATGCGCGGCAATCTTGTAGGCGATCACGCCGTCCTTGACGTCCTTGCGATCCGGCAGCCCCAGGTGCTCCTTGGGCGTCACGTAGCAGAGCATCGCGGTACCGGCCTGGGCGATGATCGCCGCGCCGATCGCCGAGGTGATGTGGTCGTAGGCCGGGGCGATGTCGGTGGCCAGCGGGCCCAGTGTGTAGAACGGCGCTTCCTCGCACCATTCCTCTTCCAGTCGCACGTTCTCCACGATCTTGTGCATCGGAACGTGCCCGGGACCTTCGATCATCACCTGCACGCCATGGGATTTCGCGATCTTCGTCAACTCACCCAGGGTGCGCAGTTCGGCGAACTGGGCGGCGTCGTTGGCGTCGGCGATCGAGCCGGGCCGCAATCCGTCGCCGAGAGAGAAGGTGACGTCATAGCGCGCGAAGATCTCGCAGAGCTCGTCAAAGTTGGTGTACAGGAAGGATTCCTGGTGATGGGCCAGGCACCACGCGGCCATGATCGAACCGCCACGCGACACGATACCGGTGACACGTTTGGCGGTCAGCGGCACATAACGCAGCAGCACACCGGCGTGCACGGTCATGTAGTCCACGCCCTGCTCGCACTGCTCGATCACGGTGTCGCGGTAGAGCTCCCAGGTCAGTTCGGTCGGGTCACCCTTGGTCTTTTCCAACGCCTGGTAGATCGGCACCGTTCCGACCGGCACCGGCGAATTGCGCAGGATCCACTCGCGCGTCTCGTGGATGTTCTTGCCGGTGGACAGGTCCATGATGGTGTCGGCACCCCACCGGGTGGCCCACACCATCTTGTCGACCTCTTCGGCAATCGACGACGTCACCGCCGAGTTCCCGATGTTCGCGTTGACCTTGGTTGCGAACGCCTTGCCGATGATCATCGGCTCGATCTCGGGGTGGTTGTGGTTGGCGGGGATGACCGCACGTCCGCGGGCGACCTCGTCGCGCACCAACTCGGCAGGCATCCCCTCGCGCGCGGCGATGAACGCCATCTCCGCGGTGATCTCACCGGCGCGGGCGCGTTGCAGCTGGGTGCCGCGGTCACGCACCAGCCCCGCCCGCGGTGGCAGCCCGGCCGTCAGATCGATGGTGGCGTTCGGATCGGTGTACGGCCCCGAGGTGTCGTACAAGTCGAAGTCCTCGCCGGTGGACAGGTGCACTCTGCGCAGCGGAACGCGCAGTGTGACTCCATCGGGCCCGTCGATCTCGCGGTAGGCCTTACTGCTGCCCGCGATCGGTCCGGTAGTCACGGACGGTGCAGTGGTTTCTGACAAGGTGTCGGTCACTTTCATCTCCCTACGCCGGCATTATCCGGTCAGGTTCGTACGGTCGACGGCCCCGAGCCGTCCTCTCAGCACACTCGGCGTGCGCTCCCGCGCCTGTTTACTTTTGGTGTGGCTGGATAGCCCGCACCGACGTTACCCCCACCGCGGCCGGATCGCGCCGCACGGGGAGACCCGAGCGGTCCAAATTACGAAAAGATGCCGGGCCCTGCGAGCCGAAAAAGTTGCTGAGTCGCGCATCCCCGGCCGGTGGATCCGTTGCGGTGGGATGATGGGGCGCGTGCAGCAGCCCAAGAAAACGGGCGCCGCGGTCGCCGACGCCGCGCTCCCGTGCCTCAACGTCGGCGGCTTTCGGTTCTGGTTTGACGGCGAACGCTGGGAGTGGTCCGACGAGGTCGCTCGGATGCACGGGTACGAACCCGGCGCGGTGCGCCCGACGACACAACTGATGTTGTCCCACAAGCACCCCGATGACCGTGAGCACGTCCGCGATTTGCTGCACCACGCGTTGCATTCCGGAGGGTCATTTTCGAGCCGACACCGCTTTGTCGACACAGCGGGTGGCGTACACGAGGCGATCGTGGTGGCCGATCGGATTTTGGACGACGCTGGGGCGGTGCTGGGGACCGCGGGCTACTACATCGATCTGACGGCCACTTTCGACGAGGCTCGTCAGGAGAACCGCCAGGAAGGGTTCGACGAAGCGTTGCAGGATCTGTTCGAGCACCGCGCGGCTATCGAGCAGGCCAAGGGCGTGCTGATGGCCGTCTACCGGCTCAGTCCGGAACAGGCTTTCCGGGTTTTGCAGTGGCGCTCACAAGTGACCAACACCAAATTGCGCACCCTGGCCAAGCAACTGGTCGGCGAGGTCAGCACCTTGCCGCCGTTGGCGACGCAGATCCAGGGCGAGTTCGACCATCTGCTGCTGACGATTCACGAGCGCATCCTCACTGAGAGGGGTTAAGCCTCTTCCATCGCCTCGCCGAGCTCCTCGATCAGTTTGTTGTGGTGATTGCTGGCCAGCAGGTGCCCGGTTGCGATGACCAGCGCCACCGGCCAGTCGATCAGTTCGAGCGCGGCCAGTGCGGCCAGACCGCCGTAGTATGCCAGCTGTTCGGGACGCGGGATCTCGGTCTGACCGACCAACGGCAGCTTCACGACGAAGGTTTCGCCTTCGCGGATTTTCTGTACGGCGTCGCGCTGAGATGTCGTGCGCCGCGTTTTCTTTTCCGCCATCATTTGCCTTTCAGTAACGAAGGGTTTGCCAACCCGCCGGGTGACTTGGTCACCGTCGGACCTATGGCGCCCAAGCCGACGACCGACACCCTGGCCGATCCAATCGTTGCGTCACTTGCTTCGGTGCTGAGCGTGCCGTTGTTCGAACTCTATGCATTGCTGTGGCGGGTAGGGATTGTCGAGATCGTGGGACCTGATCACCGGCATCGCAGACCTCCGCGGTTCTCGGCCCGGTCGGCTTCGCGGCCGCACGGACAGTTATGTCCTGACCCGTCCGCACACGTTTCAAAGCGGCCTCGTCGGCCGCAACCCGCGTCGGCGTAGCCGCGTCCAATCAGTTGGTGCTGCGCAAGTCGGTGGCGCCAGCCCGACGGCCGGTCGCCTTCTTTGCCGGCGATTTGGCGGCGGATTTGCGCGGGGTGACCTTTTGCGGGGTCGGCTGGCTAGGCACCGGTGTCAGGCTGGCTTTCGGCGGTGCCCCGTTGCCCCGATTCAACCGGTGCAACACCAGTGCGCCGCCGCCCACCGCCAACAGCACCGGCCAATCGATCAACCCGGTTACCCCGAGCGCACCGATGGCCAACGCGGCCGCCGGCGTCGAGTGACTGCCCGAGTTGATACCGCGTTTGATGCCCTCCGCGGCTCCGGTGACGCCACCGACAATTCCGTTGACTGCCGCACCCCCGACGGCGCCAGCGGCGGCGGTGGTGGCTTCTGCCGCGCGATTGACCGTTTTCCCCACGCTGCGGACTGCCCCGCCAACGACACCCATAATGACTCCCTGGTTTTCCGGTCGCATTCATTGCGGAACGCGTAGCAACATGTATACCCGCCGAACGGGAAGTAAAGGCGGCGACAACAAATTGTTCACGCTTCTAACACGCGAAATGCTGCCACGTTCGAAACGTGCAGACAATGCGTAGCAGCCGCTTTATTCGGGAGCCAGGTCGACCAAAACCGGGGCGTGATCGCTGGGCGCCTTCCCTTTGCGTTCTTCCCGCACGATCTGCGCGTCCACGACCCGGCTGGCCAACGCCGGTGAGGCGAGGATGAAGTCGATGCGCATACCTTGCTTCTTCGGGAACCGCAGTTGGGTGTAGTCCCAATAGGTGTAGACGCCCGGGCCGGGCGTGAAAGGCCGCACCACATCGGCGAATTGCGCGTCGACAATGGCATTGAACGCCCGACGTTCGGGTTCGGAAACGTGCGTGGCACCGACGAAGAATTCGGTGCTCCACACGTCGTCGTCGGTCGGGGCGATGTTCCAGTCGCCGACCAACGCGATCTGGGCGGATGGATCGTCGTGCAACCATGCGGCCGCCGTATCACGCAGGGCAGCAAGCCAATTCAGCTTGTATGTGTAGTGCGGATCGGCCAGTGTGCGGCCGTTGGGCACGTACAGGCTCCACACCCGGACCCCGCCGCAGGTGGCCCCCAAAGCCCGCGCCTCGGCGACGGCCTCCACCTCCGGCTTGCTGCTCCAGGTCGGCTGGCCGTCGAACCCGATCTCAACGTCGTCCAGGCCGATGCGCGATGCAATGGCCACGCCGTTCCATTGATTGAAGCCGACGTGGGCCACCTCGTAGCCCACTTCCAGGAATGGCAGCGCAGGGAATTGACCGTCGGCGCATTTCGTCTCTTGCATGGCGAGCACATCGACGTCGGCGCGACCGAGCCAGTCGATGACGCGGTCGACGCGACTGCGAATTGAGTTGACGTTCCAGGTCGCCAGTCGCACCCGGGGTGAAGCCGGAGGCTGGGAGTCGCCGCTATTAATCGTGCCGTCGGGCATGGCTAGACGCTATCCCAGCCGCGTCGGCGGGGGTCGAAGTAGCGGCGGCCGTGGTGCAGTCGGAAACCCAGACGTTGCGCCAAGCCCGCTGCGACGGTGTCGTTCTCGGCGACTTCGACGAAGCCGCGGGTGGCGCCGCGCCGCGCCCCGGTCGCCAGTGCGGCTTCGCACCGGCGCGCCGCCGACTCGTCGGTGAGCCCCGATACGGAGAGTCCCACCCATCGGATGCCGTCCGGCGCGTCAGCCACCGCCGCATGCTCGGCGTCGTGCGGCGCCGTGTCGTTCGGGATTGGTGGGTTGGCGGCGAGGTCGCGCACCAACACCCGCTCGGCGGCGACGTCCGCCACTCCCGGCGGCAACACCAGCAAGCGGTCGGGGATGGCCAGCCACGGGTCGCGTCCCCGCTGCTCGTACCAGTCGACGATCGCCGGAACCGAGCTGAGCCGGGCGGAAAGCTCAAGGGGCACAGCTGAATTGCGGGTCAGGCTGATGTCGTCACCGGCTCGCAGCAGCCACCCGTCGAGCCAGGCACGTTCACCGCCGCCCCGGGCACTCGCGGCGACGTGCTCGAGCGCGCGGATCGCCGACGTGCGGATTGGCGTATCGGTCAGCACCCGAAGCGCCACCGCATCGTCGGCCGCGAACTCGACGATGGCGCCGGTCTTCGTCTGCAGGCGCACCCTCGGACCGACCGCCACCAGGTGGCCGACCGCGTCCGTCAACGGCGGAATCGATCCGGCGGGACGCCGGTAGCGAACCGTCACCCTGGTGCCGGGGTCCGGCCACGAGATCATCAGTGACCGAACGGATCCGGTCCGTCACCGGGTTTCCAGGACAGCCCGGGCACACCCCAGCCGTGTGATTTGACGGCTCGCTTCGCCGCGCGCGCGTGCCGGCCGATGAGACGGTCCAGGTAGAGGAAGCCATCCAAGTGGCCGGTCTCGTGCTGCAACATCCGGGCGAACAAACCGGTGCCCTCGATGGTGATTGGCATGCCGTCGGCGTCCAGACCGGTGACCCGCGCCCAGGTGGCTCGGCCGGTCGGGAACGACTCGCCCGGAACGGACAGACAACCCTCGTCGTCATCACCAGGGTCGGGCATGGTCTCGGGGATTTCCGAAGTCTCCAGAATCGGATTGATGACCACGCCGCGGCGGCGCTGGGTCGCGCCGCGATCGTCGGGGCAGTCGTAGACGAACAGTCGCAGTCCGTGTCCAATTTGATTGGCGGCCAGACCGACGCCGTGGGCGGCGTCCATCGTGTCGTACATGTCCTTGATCAGTCCGGCCAGATCTGCCGGCAGCGAACCGTCGGCATCGACGTGCACAGGTGTCGTCGAGGTGTGCAAGACGGGATCGCCCACGATGCGAATGGGAACGACGGCCATGGTCGGCTAGCTTAAGCCCGCCGACGATGCGCGCCGCAAGGCGGCGGGTTGAGGAGGGGGGCAATTGGGCAAGCCCGCCGACGATGCGCGCCGCAAGGCGGCGGGTTGAGGAGGGGGGCAATTGGGCAAGCCCGCCGACGATGCGCGCTGCAAGGCGGCGGGTTGAGGAGGGGGGCAATTGGGCAAGCCCGCCGACGATGCGCGCTGCAAGGCGGCGGGTTGAGGAGGGGGGCTGTGGGGGTACCTCCCAGCCGCGAAGTGGCGAGGGGCGCGGGGGAGAAGAGAGGGCCGCGACGCAAGCTATGAAGCCAATCGGCCGACTCGCGGGTCTGGATGACGACTTGAGGGTTCGCGGCGTGATTCAATATTCGCCGAAACATGCCCCTAGGTAAGTCAAGTCATGCGAGCAACAGGGAATTCGGCGGAAGGGTCCAGGGGAAGCGATATGGACAGCGCCATGGCGCGGGCAAATCGATCGGGGGACGATGCTGAGATCGCCGATGGGCTGACCCGACGCGAACACGACATATTGGCCTTTGAACGGCAATGGTGGAAGTTCGCCGGTGTCAAGGAAGACGCGATCAAAGAGCTGTTCTCGATGTCGGCAACCCGGTATTACCAGGTGCTCAACGCGTTGGTGGATCGGCCCGAGGCGCTGGCCGCCGACCCGATGCTGGTGAAACGGCTACGGCGGCTACGTGCCAGCCGGCAGAAGGCGCGCGCCGCCCGGCGCCTCGGCTTCGAGGTGACCTGAGTAGCTACAGTAGGGCTCGATGAAAGAGCGCGTGCCCGACTCGACGGGGCTCCCACTGCGGGCCATGGTGATGGTGCTGCTGTTCCTCGGCGTCATCTTCTTACTGCTCGGTTGGCAGGCGCTGAGCTCGTCGGGTAAGTCCGACGACGACTCGGCCTCGGCTGGCTCGAGCGTGACCAGTTCCGCCAGCGCCACGCCGGCGACCTCGACGAGCCCGAAGCCCGCCACCCAGGCCGAGGTGCACGTGTACAACATCTCCGGCAAGGACGGCGTCGCCGGGCGTACCGCGGACCAACTCAAGGCCGCCGGCTTCAAAGTCGTCGACGTGGGGAACATGTCGCTGCCCGACGTGACGGTGACGACCGTGTACTTCACCGACGCCGAGGGTGAGCACGCCACCGCCGACGCGGTGGGCAAGAACCTGGGGGCCGCCGTCGAACCACGCATCCCCGCCCTTTCCGGTGAGCCGCCCGGCGTCATCGTCGTGGTGACGGGCTGACTCACAGACACGCGCCGGGTTAGGCTTCCGCTATGCCTAAGCCCGCCGGTCACCGCAAGGTCGTTGTCGCCACTCTCTCCGCGGCCAGTGTCGCCGCTGCGTTGAGTGCGTGCTCGTCGCCCCAACACGCGTCCTCGGTGCCGGGCACCACGCCGTCCATCTGGACGGGATCGCCCGCGCCGTCGGGATCCGCGGCGGCCGAGGGTGCCAGCGCCGGCAAGCCGAGTATCACCACCCGCCTGCGCGCGCCGGACGGCACCCAGGTCGCGACCGCAATGTTCGACTTCAGCAACGGCTACGCCACGATCACGATCGCCACGACCGGGGCAGGCGGGATCACGCCAGGCTTCCACGGCGTGCACATCCACAAAGTCGGCAAATGCGAACCTAATTCGGTTGCCCCCACCGGCGGCGCGCCCGGCGACTTCCTGTCTGCCGGCGGTCATTACCAGGCGCCTGGCCACACCACCGAACCCGAAAGCGGCGACCTCACCTCGCTACAGGTGCGCAAGGACGGAACCGGTCAGCTGGTGACCACCACGGACGCTTTCACGATGGAAGACCTGTTGAGCGGTGAAAAGACCGCCATCATCATCCACGCCGGCGCCGATAATTTCGGCAATATCCCACCGGAGCGCTACAACCAGACCCTCGGCGGCACACCGGGTCCCGACTCGATGACGATGAGCACCGGAGACTCCGGCAAGCGAGTTGCGTGCGGTGTCATTGGTGCCGGGTAGCAGGGCCAGCTCGCACATCGGTTTCACCCGCTCGCCGCGGCCAACCCTCGGTGTGGAATGGGAGTTCGCGCTTGTCGACGCGCAGACCCGCGACCTGAGCAACGAGGCCACCGCCGTCATCGCCGAGATCGGCGAAAACCCGCGCGTTCACAAGGAATTACTGCGCAACACGGTCGAGGTGGTCAGCGGCATCTGTGACAGCACGGGACAGGCGATGGAGGATCTGCGCGAAACTTTGGGTCCGGCACGCCAAATCGTGCGTGACCGCGGCATGGAGCTGTTCTGTGCCGGTGCGCACCCGTTCGCCCAGTGGACCACCCAGAAGCTCACCGACGCACCCCGGTATGCCGAGCTGATCAAGCGCACCCAATGGTGGGGCCGGCAGATGCTGATCTGGGGTGTGCATGTGCACGTGGGAATCTCCTCGGCGCACAAGGTGATGCCGATCATGACGTCACTGCTGCAGTACTACCCCCACCTGCTGGCCCTGTCGGCGTCGTCGCCATGGTGGACCGGGGTGGACACCGGCTACGCCAGCAACCGGGCCATGATGTTTCAGCAGTTGCCCACGGCCGGATTGCCGTTCCAGTTTCAGACCTGGGCCGAATTCGAAGGGTTCGTCTACGACCAGAAGAAGACCGGCATCATTGACCACGTCGACGAAGTCCGTTGGGACATCAGGCCTTCGCCGCGGCTGGGCACCATCGAGGTTCGGGTCTGCGACGGGGTTTCCAACCTGCACGAGCTCAGTGCGCTGGTCGCGTTGACGCATTGCCTGGTGGTAGACCTGGACCGCCGTCTGGAAGCCGACGAGTCGCTGCCGACCATGCCGCCGTGGCACAACCAGGAGAACAAGTGGCGCGCGGCGCGCTATGGTCTGGACGCGGTGATCATCCTGGACGCCGACAGCAACGAGCGCCTGGTCACCGAGGATCTCGCCGACGTGCTGACCCGGCTGGAGCCAGTCGCCAAGTCCCTGCACTGCAGCGAGGAACTGGCCGCGGTGGAAGGCATCTGGCGCGACGGCGCCTCCTATCAGCGACAGCGGCGGGTGGCCGAAGAGCACGACGGCGATCTGCGCGCAGTCGTCGACGCGTTGGTAGGCGAGTTGGACATCTAGGTTGGTGTGATGGCGGATCCGGAAACGATTGAGCTGGCGATGTTTCCGCTGGAGGTGGCACTGCTGCCGAATCAGGATCTGCCGCTGCGAATTTTCGAACCGCGCTATGTTGCGCTGGTGCGGCACTGCCTCGACACCGGCGAACCGTTCGGCGTCGTCCTGATCTCCCGCGGCTGGGAGGTCGGTGGTGGTGACGAGCGTTGCGATGTGGGCGTGCTGTGCCGCATCGATGAATGCATCGATGCGGGCGCCGAGCGCTATGCGCTGCGCTGCCGAACCGGCGAACGAATCCGAGTGTGCGAGTGGCTGCCCGACGAGCCCTACCCGAGGGCGTCGGTACGCCGGTGGCCCGATGAGGACGGCGATCCGGTCACCCAGGCCCAGCTTGCCGACGTCGAGGACAAGATGATGGCATTGTTCGAGCGCATCGCCGAGTCGCGCGGCGCCGTGCTGCCGGACCGCGATGTGGTCCTGGGCCCGGGCCACCCCGACGCGGGACAGCGGCTGTTCGCCTTGGCATCTCGCATTCCGATCGGAGTGGCCGACCGCTATGCCGTGCTGTCGGCGCCGTCGGCGACGGCCCGGCTGGCGGCACTGCGCGAGGCGGTCGACACGGTCGCCGAGATGGTGGAGTTCCAGCTGTCGGAATAGCGGTGTGCTTTTATAGGGCATCGATTGGGTGACTGGACGGTTGAGTGAAAGTACATCTGCAGGTCAACGGATCGCCGACGGGCGCCTCGGCGAGTGCAGCCGAAATCGCGGCAACCGGTGCCGATGGGCTGTTCACCTTCGAAGGCCAGCACGACGTCTTCTTTCCGCTGCTCGTCGCCGCCCGGGAGACCAGCCTCGAGCTGATGACCAACGTCGCGATCGCCGGCCCGCGCAGCCCGCTGCACCTGGCCCACGCCGCCTACGACTTGCAGGTCTTCAGCGGTGGCAGGTTCCGGCTCGGGCTGGGTTCGCAGATCAAGGCCCACATCGAAAAGCGTTACGGCAGCACATGGGACCGGCCGGCCGCACGCATGGCCGAGACCATCGCGGCGATCAAAGCGATCTTCGCGGCGTGGGAAGGCCAGGCCGCGTTGAACTTTCGCGGGGAGTTTTATACCCACACCCTGATGGCGCCCAACTTCAATCCGGGCCCCAACCCCTTCGGGCCGCCGCCGGTGCTGATGGGTGCGCTGGGACCGATCATGACGCGCACCGCCGCCGAAGTCGCCGACGGGCTACTCGTCATGCCGTTCAACAGCGCCCGGCACTTCGCCGAACGTACCCTACCCGCCATCGGCGAAGGACTGCGCCGCGCGGGCCGGCCCGCCACCGACTTCGACCTGATCGCCCAGGTCATGGTGGCGGTCGGCAGCACCGAATCCGACCTGAGCGCGGCCGTCAACGGCGTCGCGTCGTTGATCGCGTTCTACGGCTCGACACCGGCGTACCTGCCGGTCCTCGAGGCCGAGGGCTGGGCGGAGCTGCAGCCCGAACTCAACGCGCTGTCCAAACAGGCGCGTTTCTCCGAGATGCGCGCCCTGATCACCGAGGAGATGGTCACCCGCATCGGTATCGTCGGCTCACCCGATGACTGCGCCAAGCAGATCGCCGAACGGTTCGGCGACCACGTCGACGAAATCTGTTGCTATTTTCCGGGATACACGCCGCCGAGCGCCGACATCGCCGCCCTGATCGACGCCTTGCAGCACAGCCCGGCACGCCGATGAGCACCTCGCCAGCCAGTCCCGTACTGGTCGAGGTCGACGGGGGCGTGGCACTACTCACCCTGAACCGGCCCGCTCACCTCAACGCGTACACCGCCGCGATGGGCGACCAGCTGAGCCAGGCCTACCGGGAATGCGACGACGACGATGACGTCCGCGCGATCGTGGTCACCGGGGCAGGCCGGGCCTTCTGCGCCGGTGCCGACTTCGCTGGCGGTGCAACACCATTCGACCGGCCGGACGACGATGCCGCATTCTCGGCCGCGCCGATCGATCCGCCGGCCTTCGAGCTGCGTACACCGGTGATCGCCGCGCTCAATGGACACGCCATCGGCATCGGACTGACCATCGCGCTGCAGGCGGATATCCGTATCGCCGCCCAAGACGCGAAATACGGTGTGGTGCAGGTGCGTCGCGGGGTGATAGCCGACTGCATGGCGCACTGGACGCTGACCCACCTGACCAATCTCGGCGTGGCGGCCGAGGTTTTGCTCACCGGCCGTACGTTCGATGGGGACGAGGCGGTGCGCCTCGGCATTGCCAACCGGGCACTGCCCGCCGCGGATGTGCTCGGTCACGCGCTTGCGCTGGCCGGCGACATCGCGGTCAACGTGGCCCCGATGTCGGCCGCGTTGTCCAAGCGGCTGTTATGGGACAGTGCGATTCGCGGCTACACGCCGTGCCAGGTGGCATCGCTAGAAACCCAGCTGCACCACCGCGTGCTGGGGACGCCCGACTCCCGGGAAGGGACCGCCGCCTTCGTCGAGAAGCGCACGCCGCGGTTCGGCGCCCGGGTGTCCCAGGACTGGACGGACCTGCCGGAGCCGTGAGGCTCAGGCCCGCCGCGCACACAGTTGTTCGGAAAGTTCCCAGAAGTCGGCCGCGCGCTGCTCGTCACATGCGTACGGGGCGACGGCGCGGCTGATCGCGCAGTCCTCGAGGTAGAGCGCACCGCGACCGGCCAGCGCCGGGTTGACCGCGGCCCACGACAAGTCGATTCCCTCGACGACCTGCAGGGCACTGCGACGTTGGCTCACCGGGTCATCGTCACGGCGCGCTCGACCAGCCGCGGGGCCACGATCCGATGCAGCGGCCCGACCATGGCCCACACCGCGCGTGCCCCGCCGTGGCGGTAATGCACGCGAGTGGTGAGCGTGGCGCGCAGGTCGTCCTCGCGGCGCAACGTCAACTCACCGCGCATCAACGGCCCGCTGGTGGTCAGCACGATCTCGTCGTGATCCGAATGCACGATCGGCCAGCCGATGAGTTGTTCGGGGCAGGACGGCGGAGCCGGGCGGAATCTCAGGATGTGCCGGTGAATCCACCGCACGATGCCACCGCCCGGCTGGCTTTTCAGCGCGTCCCGGAACATTTGTTCGGCGGGGCGGTCGTCGCCATACCGGATGGGGACCTCGAAGACGTCCGTGTAGTCCGATGCTGGCTTGCCGCTGTCCAGCGGCTCGGACTGTAATGCTGCCGCAACGTGTTTCAGCGTTGCGCGGGTCACCACCCGGTGCGCGCCGGTGCCGATGACGATGCTCCGATAGATCTTGCCGTGCAGGCCGGGAAAGGCGGCCCACGTCACCGCGCGCAGCCGGGTGCGGCCGTCGGCCTCGGGTTCCAGCTCGAACACCCACCGGTATACCGCGAACGGGTGCCGGCCCTTCAGTGCGAGCCGTTCGGCAGTGCGTGCTTCGTCGAGGACGAAGCCGAGTGGCACGGTGGACGGGTCATGCGGGTCGCGACAGATCACGCGCAGCAGCGCCGACCACGTGTCGGCGCGATCGGCGGCGACGGTTATGGCATGCTCATCGATATAGGGTAATCGTTCCATATAGAAGGACTGTACTAGATCATGGCGCCACCACGGAAGCATGAAACCGACGTGATTCTCGACGCCGCTCGTTCGCTGGTGCTCAACGGCGGACCGCGCGCGGCCAGCGTCGCCGCGATCGCGAAATCCAGTGGTGCACCGGCCGGCACGCTGTATCACCGGTTCGGTAACCGCGACGGCATTCTGGCGGCAGCGTGGCTGCGTGCCTTACAGCGATTCCAGGCCGGGGCGATGGCAGTGGAGTCCCACCCCCCGCGCGAGGCCGCGGTCGCGATGGCGGTATCCGCGATCAGCTTCGCCCGAGCTCAGCCCGAGGACGCGCGGCTGTTGTTGACGATCCGCCCGGGGGACCTGTTCGATGAGGTCCCCGACGCCGAATTTCAGCAGACAGTCGCGGCGATGAACGCCCCGTTGCTCGAGCGGGTCGCTGACCTAGCCCGAAAACTTTACGGCCGCAGAGATTCCCGCAATGTCGACGCCGTCTTGCGCGCGGTCTCCGACCTGCCCTATGCCGTCGTGCGGCGCCACGCCCACGACGATCCGATGCCGTCGTGGCTGGAGGCCGACGTCGCGGCGACGGTGCGGGCGATGCTAGAGAGTTTCGGCAAACGCCCGTAGCGAGTCCACCTGAACGGGGTCCAACGATGGTCGCACCGCCGTGCGGGCAGCCTCGAGGTCGGCGGCGGTCACGTGGGCCGCATCGATCGACCGGCGCATCGCGGTCAGCGCCGCCTCGCGCAGCAGGGCCACGCAGTCGGCAGCGCTGAAGCCGTCGAGTTCGGCCGCGATGTCGTCCAGGTCGACGTCGGCGCTCAGCGGAATGGATTTGGCCGCGGTGCGCAGGATCTCGCGCCGCGCGGCGGCATCGGGTGGTTCCACAAACACCCGGCGCTCCAACCGGCCGGGACGCAGCAGCGCAGGGTCGATCAAGTCGGGCCGGTTGGTGGCACCCAACACGACGACATCGCGCAATGGGTCGATGCCGTCGAGCTCAGTCAGCAGCGCCGCCACCACCCGGTCGGTGACGCCGGAGTCGAAACTCTGCCCGCGCCGCGGCGCGAGTGCATCGACTTCGTCGAGGAACACCAGCGACGGCGCCGAATCCCGTGCGCGGCGGAACAACTCGCGCACCGCCTTCTCCGAGGCGCCCACCCACTTGTCCATCAGCTCCGAACCTTTGACCGCGTGCACACTGAGCTGCCCGGTGCTGGCCAGTGCGCGGACCACGAACGTCTTGCCGCAGCCGGGCGGTCCGTACAGCAGTACGCCGCGCGGCGGATCCACCCCCAGGCGCGCGAACGTGTCGGGATGCTGCAACGGCCACAGCACCGCCTCGGTGAGTGCCTGCTTGGCCTCGGCCATGTCGCCGACGTCGTCGAGTGTCACATTGCCGACCGTCAGCTCCTCGCTGGCCGAGCGGGACAGCGGCCGGATGACGCTGAGCGCACCGACCAAATCGTCCTGGTTCAGCTTGGGGGCCGCTCCGTCGGCGCTGGCCCGCGACGCCGCCCGCAGCGCCGCCTCGCGCACCAGGGCAGCGAGATCAGCGGCCACGAAACCCGGTGTGCGACTGCTGATTTCATCGAGGTCCAGTGCATCCGTCGGGGCGGATTTGAGCAGCGTCTCGAGCAGCGCCTTGCGGGTGGCGCCGTCAGGCAGCGTCAGGCCGAGTTCGCGGTCGCACAGCTCGGGGGACCGCAGGCGCGGATCGACGTGGTCCGGCCGCGCGGAGGTGGCGATCAGCGCCACGCCGTCGGTGGCTACCGCGTTGCGCAACTCGGCCAGGATCAGCGCCGCCACCGGCTCGGCGGTCTCCGGCAGCAGCGCGTCGACGTCGGTGATCAGCAGCACGCCGCCGCCGTTACGCACCGCCGTCACCGCGGCGGCCACTGTCTTGAGCCGGTCCTCGGCTGCCAGCGCACCCGCCTCCGGGCCGTCAAGCTCGACCAGCCGGCGCCCCGCGCACACCGCGCGCACCATCGTCGTCTTGCCGACCCCGGCCGGACCCGACACCAGCACACCCAAATTCGTGGTGGCGCCAAGGGTTTTCAGCAGGTGCGGTTCGTCGAGGGCCAGCTTGAGCCACTCGGCCAGCTTGCCGGCCTGCACTTGCGAACCCCGAAGATCGTCGACATGAATCGCCGGGTCGGCGATGCCGACCCGTTCGGCCCGGGCCGTCGCGACACCGGCGGCCGGCACCACCCCGTCGCCCCAGGTGACCAGGGAGTTGGGCTGCACGCTCACCGGTCCGTCGGGGTCCACACCGGTGACAGTGAGCAGTTCCGAGGTCCAGCTGATTCCGACCGACGCGGCCAGCGCCCGGCTGGCCGCCGACGTTGAGGTGCCGGGGCCGAGGTCGCGCGGCAGCAGCGACACCGCGTCACCCACCGTCATCACCTTGCCGAGCAGCGCCTGCCGCAGCGTCGCCGGGCTGATCGACTGGGTGGCAAGCGTAGAGCCGCTCAGCGTCACCGATCGCGCGCCGTACACCGTGACGGCGCTGACAATCACCGCGGTGCCCTCGCGCAGCCCCGCGTTGGACAACGTCACGTCGTCGAGCAGCACGGTACTGACCGGGATGTCCCGGTCAGCCAGCCCGGCCACTGCGGCAGTGCTGCGCGATCCGGTCAGCGATACCGCATCCCACTCCCGAATGCCAAGAGCCGCAAGGGCATTCGGATGCATCCTGACGACACCGCGGCGCGAGTCGACGGCTGAGGTATTCAGCCGGGCGGTCAGCGTCAGCTGCCCGGGCCGCGCGGCGGTCATGGGAATCGCCCACCGGGCTTACGCAGCCCCAGCCGCGTGACCGACCGCCCGCCGGGTCTGCCGAGGCGGACGATTGGCCGTCGGCTCGGTTGCGCCCGCCTATTGGCACGCCGGACTGCGCGCCGCTGCTCGGGCTTTTCGTCCCACACCTCGGGGTGCGCGGCCAGCCAGCGCTGGTTGCGCACCGCGAAGGGGACGTGACACAGGTAGGCGATGATGATCACCCAGATCAGGACGTAGGGGGCCAGCACCGCCGCCGCCGCGCAGATCGCGAGCAGCGCCAGCAGCGGGGCCGCCCAGTTGGGTGGAACCGCGGCCGCGTGCATCTTGCGCATCGGGATCTTGCTGATCAGCAGGATCGAGGTCCCGGCGATCCAGATGCACAGGAACAGCGGTGCGGACCACCAGCCGTCACCGAACTGCAGCTTGAGCCCAATCAGGCCGATCATCGACACCGCGCCGGCCGGCGCCGGCATCCCGACGAAGAACTCGCGCGCATAGGCCGGCTGGGTCCCGTCGTCCTGCAGCGCGTTGAACCGCGCCAGCCGCAACACCACGCACACGGCATAGAGCAGCACCGCGACCCAGCCCACCGGTGAGGTCGACAGCAGCGTCACGTAGAGCACGATGGCCGGGGTTACCCCGAAGTTCACCGCGTCGGCCAGCGAGTCGATCTCCTCGCCCAGCCGCGACTGGGCGTCCAAGATGCGGGCGACCCGACCGTCCAATCCGTCCAGGATGGCCGCGGCGGCGATCAACGCCATCGCTGCTTTGGGTTGGTGCTCGAGCGCGAACTTGATCGAGGTCAAGCCCGCGCAGATCGACAGCACCGTCATCGCGCTGGGCAGGATTTGCAGATTGACCGCGCGGCCGCGGATCCTGTTGGTCATCGCAGATCCGCCAACACGGTCTCGCCCGCCACGGCGCGCTGGCCGAGGCGGACGATCGGGTTGGTCCCCGCCGGCAGGTAGGTGTCGAGCCGGGAGCCGAACCGGATCAGGCCGTAGGTGTCGCCGATCGACAGCTTGTCCCCCACGCGCGCGTTGCACACAATGCGGCGGGCGACCAGTCCGGCGATCTGGACCGCGACCACTTCGGCGCCGCTGTCGGTTCGGATTCGCACGCTGGTGCGCTCGTTGTCGTGGCTGGCCGAGGGCAGGTCGGCAGATCCGAAGCGGCCCGGTCGGTGCTGCACGGCGAGCACCTCGCCGCTGACCGGGGCGCGCTGTACGTGCGCGTCGAAGACGGACAAGAAGATGCTGACCCGGGGCAGCGGCGCGTCGCCCATGCTCAGCTCCGCCGGCGGCGCCGCCGAGTCGACGAGGCAGACCAAGCCGTCGGCGGGTGCGACGACCACGCCGGGCCGGGTGGGCGGAACCCGCGGCGGGTGCCGGAAAAACGCCGCACATGCACCCGCGGCCAGCAGGCCCGTTCGCCGCGGCCAGCGATGGTTGCGACCGAGGACGGCGAGAGCCAGGCCGACCGAGATGAACGGCAGCCCCGCGGGATGCACCGGCGGAACGGTCTCGCGCAGCAACTCGAACATGTGCCGAGGGCTGACAGTCGGGCCCTGGTAAGACTGGCCGTCGTCATCAACGGAAGGACGGGGGCGTCGTGCCACCCGCGTCATCTTACGGAGCTTCGGCGGCGCGCTGGTTCGTCCCGGGCCACAGCGGGAAAGATTTACTCACACGACCAAGGGGGCCCTGATTTCGATGCACTCGCAAACGCGCGCCCTGCCGGCGGCTCGGCTGCGGCGCGCGAAAATCACCGTCACCGTCGTCTTCACCGCCCATGCGGTGCTCGCCGCGGCCTGGGTCGCCTATATCCCGCTGGTCAAGGCCGAGCTCGACTTGTCCGACGCGGCGCTGGGTTGGGCGCTGTTCGGCACGCCGTTCGGCTCGGTCGCAGCGATGATCTGCTGCCGGTGGGCGCTGCCGCGGTGGGGCAGCCAGCGCTGCGTGCCCGTCACGCTGGTCGGCTACGCCGTTGCCGGCACGACGATTGGGCTGGCCACCTCCGGACGCTCACTATTCCTGGCGCTCGCGGTGTGGGGTGCTTTTCAGGGTGCGCTTGACGTCGCGATGAACACCCAGGCCGCCACCGTCGAACGGCTTGCCGCCGCGCCGATCATGTCGCGCTTCCACGGCATGTGGAGCGTCGGGGGGTTGCTCGGAGCCGGCGCCGGGGCGGCCTGCGTCGGGGCCGGTGTCGGCCTTACCCCGCTGCTGGTGGGCGTGGCGGTGGCGGTTGTGGTCGCCGTGGCACCGTTCATCCGGTACTTGGTCGCCGACCGGGCGGACACCGCCGCCGAAGAGCACGGCGCCCCGCGCTCGGGTCGGTCGCCGGCCGTTGCCGTGCTGGCCGCGGTGGCGTTCGCGTCGTTCCTGACCGAGGGCGCCGCGGCCGATTGGTCGGCGAACTACTCACGCAATGTCCTCGGCACCGGCGCCGGTACGGCCGCGCTGAGTTACGCCGGCTACAGCCTGCTCATGGTGGTCACCCGGTTGGGGGCCACCCGGCTGCAGGCCCGCTTTGCCGCCCGGCGGCTGCTGCCCGCGCTGGCCGTATTCGCGGCGATCGCGATGAGCGTCACGCTGCTGCTGGCCAATCCCGCCGTGACGGTGATCGGTTTCGCCTGCCTCGGCGCGGGGCTGGCGCTGCTGGTGCCCACCGCGTTCAGCGCCGCCTACTCGGTAGGAAACGGGGGCTCCGCGATCGCCGTCGTCGCCGCCAGCGGCTGGCTCGGGTACCTGCTCGGGCCGCCGCTGATCGGTCATCTCGCCCAGTGGTTCGGCCTGTCCACGGCCTTGGTGACGATCCCGGTCATGGTGACCGTCGCCGCGGTCGCGATCCGGTGCAGTACCGCTTTCGACGCCGCGGACGAGTTCCACCGGGCGACTTAGGTCAAGTCCCAGACCGGCAGTTCGGTCCCGGCCTGCACCTCCACCACGTCCTCGGGAATGTCCAACAATCCGTTCGCCGACGCCAGCCACCGCAAATGATGCGACGCCGGGGGACCGTAACTGACCACGCTGCCCGTCTCGGTGTCGAGGATCGCGCGACGGAACTGGCGCTTGCCGGGCGGCGAGGTGAGCGATTCGGCCAGCACCGCGCGACGATGCCTACGGTGTGCATCCGGTAGCCCCATCGCCGTGCGCAGCGCCGGGCGGATGAACACCTCGAAGGACACCAGCGCGCTGACCGGGTTACCGGGCAGAGTGACGATCGTCGTGCCGGCGACCCGACCTACCCCCTGCGGCATGCCCGGTTGCATTGCGACCTTGACGAATTCGACCCCTTCACCGCCTTGCACGCCGTCTGGGCCGAACGCGTCCTTGACGACCTCGTAGGCCCCGGCGCTGACGCCGCCGCTGGTGATGATCAGATCGACCCCGTTATCGCTGGCGTGCTGTTCGAGGAGCGAGCTGAACTGAGTGACGTCGTCCTCGGCGGTCGCGACGGCGACCACCTCCGCGCCCGCCTCCCGGACGGCTCCGGCCAACATGACCGAGTTGGACTCGTAAATCTGCCCGGGTTGCAGCGGCGTGCCGGGGGCCACCAGTTCGCTCCCCGTCGAGATCACCAGCACCCGCTGCCGCGGAATCACCGGCAGCTCCGCCAATCCCAGCGCCGCGGCCAGGCCCAGCACCGCCGGCGTCACGACCTGGCCCTTGCGCAGCACGGTGCTGCCCGCGGCCACGTCTTCGCCGGCGCGTCGGATGTGTTTGCCGGGGAGTGCGCTCTGGTGGATCGTCACCGAATGCAGACCGCCGTCGGTATTCTCCACCGGCACAATGCCCGTCGCACCGGCCGGCACCGGCGCGCCCGTCATGATCCGATGCGCGGTCGCGGGCTGCAGCGTCAACCGATCGGTGCGCCCGGCCGGAATGTCTTCGGCCACCGGCAACACCACCGGGTGCTCCGGTGTGGCGTCCGCGGTGTCCTCGGCACGCACCGCGTAACCGTCCATCGCGGAGTTGTCGAATACCGGCAGCGACATCGGGGCCACCACGTCGGCGGCCAGCACCAGCCCCTGCGCCGCCGACAGCGACGCCGTGCCGGCCGGACGGGCCGTGATCATTGCCGCTACGACGCGCTGATGTTCCTCGACTGACCGCACCCGGCCATTATCGGCCCTGCCGGATTCCGGGCTCGACGCCGGTGAGTACTTGGGGCGGAGTCAGATCCAGTAGTTGTCGTGCCGGACGAACCACGCGCTGCGTTCGTCGTCGGTCATGTCGGCCAGCGCACCGAGGCCCTCGAAGTACGTCTCACGCGGGGCTCCCGGCGCGAACAGCATCAGGATCGACGCCGGTTCGTCGGCCTCGTTGTGAAAGCCGTGGATGCCGCCCGGCGGGACGTAGAGAAAGTCACCCGGGCCGCCGTCGGTCCACTCCGTGCCGTCGTAGAGCTTCATCCTCCCGGAGAGCACGAAGAACGCCTCGGACATGGCTCGGTGAAAGTGCGCCGGCGGACCGCCGCCGGCCGGGGCGATGTCGACCCGGTAGAGGCCGTAGTCGCCGTCGGTGGCCTGCTGGTTTGCCAGGTAGTGATACGCGACGCCGTTGGCGGCGTAGTCCGGGGGCGAGTCGGCTCTTTTCAGCCATGCGCTGACCTCGGGCTGGTCGGCGGTGTAGCGGGGCGGGGGATACGGGGGCACGACCAGGGACATGAGGTCAGTGTCCCCTACTTGCTGTGTGGCTAAGAGTCCGCTGCGGCTGCGCGCGCCCGGGAGACCTCGATCGCGCTGTCAGGCCGGGGCGATTCCTGTGCATATGCTTCGCGTCAGCTGCAGCGCCGGCGGCGGGTTTGGCGGGTGCTCCTACTGCCGGGAAAGGGGTTTCATGGCCGAATTGGGGCTTGGGTCGCGACCCACCATTGTGCTTGTGCACGGAGCCTGGCATGGAAGCTGGGTGTGGGAAATCGTGGTCCCCCGTTTGACGGGGCGGGGCTGGCGAATCCGAACCGTCGAGCTGCCCACCACCGGGGAACGCCCGGGCCGCTTCGGCCTCGCCGAGGATGCCGAAGCCGTCGGCCGATGCATCCTCGACGTGCGTGGTCCGGTCGTCGTGGTGGCCCATTCCTACGCGGGCGTAGTCGTCTCCCAAGGCGCGGCCAATCTGCCCAGCGTGCGGCACCTGGTGTACGTGTGCGCATTCCAGCTCGACGTTGGGGAGTCGCTGCTCGAGGCGGTCGGCGGACAACCACCGCCGTGGTGGGTGATCGACGGCGATGTCATCACGCTCGATGATCCGGGGCTGCAGTTCTTCAACGATCTGGCTCCCGAGGATGCCGCGCGGGCGATCGCCCGACTTCGGCCGTTCAGTTTGAAGCCCGTCACGCAAACCTTGACCGCCGCCGCGTGGCATACCGTCCCCTCGACATACGTCATGTGCGACAACGATGTCGCGTTCGCGACGGGGCAGGAAATCTTTGCTGCCCGAGCCGCCCACGTCCGGCGGTTGCCGTCCGGACATTCCCCGTTTTTCTCCGTGCCACACGAGTTGAGTGACCTCATCGAGGAGGCGGCCACCGGTGCATCAGCATCTTGAAAAGGCTTGTCGCACAACGGCACCAACAGGCCTGCGCGGGCTCTGCCGCCGGACGGTTAGCATCGCGTAGGTGGAGGCCCCCGGCGAGGTGCGTGAACAGGCGCGCGTGCAGCGGCTCGTCGACGCCCAGAACAAGGCCGCCAAGCTGTTCGACGAGATCGACCAGCGCGCCATGATCCGCCCCGGCGTCGGAGAGAAGCAACTATCCGACGAAATCCACGACCTGGCCGCGGCGATGTTCGGCGTCACCCGACACTGGCACCGGCGCATCGTGCGCGCCGGCGAGAACACGCTGCAGCCGTTCAAAGAACATCCGCCGGACCGGGTGATCGCCGCCGACGACATCGTCTTCCTCGATCTCGGACCGATCTTCGAGGAGTGGGAGGCTGACTTCGGTCGCACGTTCGTGCTGGGCAATGATCCCGCCAAACACGCAGTGCGGGAAGCACTTCCGCGGGTATGGCAAGCCGGGCGCGATTATTTCGGCGAGCAACCGAGCGTAACTGGTGCGCAGTTGTACGACCACGTGGTCGGCGTGGCCCGCGCCGCGGGTTTCGAGTGGGGCAGCCCCATCGCCGGCCACCTGGTCGGCGAGTTCCCGCACAAGAAGATCGTCGGCGACGGCGTCCAGTGGTACATCACGCCCGGCTCGAACAAGCCGCTGCGGCGCGACGACGCCGCCGGGCGGCCGTGCCACTGGATCCTGGAGATCCATCTGGTCGACCGCCCGCGCGGTTTTGGCGGGTTCTACGAACAGCTGCTCGACCTCGCCTAGTGCAGCGGGTCGGCATGAACGCGCCTAGTCGAACGGGTACGTCACCCCGGTGAGCTCCTCGGAGACTGTCCACAACCGGCGCTGCGCGTCAACGTCGTGTGACTTGTCGCTGGACGCAACGACTTTGGGATAACCCCGCTGCTCGGCGAAGCCGCCGGGGCCGTAATACTGCGCGCCCAGGACGCCGGGGTCGGTCGCGGCCCGCAGCGTGGGCAACGCGCCCATGGCCGCGCTTTGGAACAAGGGCTCGAGTACCGTCGCCACCAGCTTCAGCGGTGTGGACAGGTTGCGGGTCAACTCGCTGCGCGATCCGCCGGGGTGGGCCGCCGCCGCGATCGTCGTCCCGTGCGGCGCCAGCCGTCGTTGCAATTCGTAGGTGAACATCAGGTTGGCCAGCTTGGCCTGCCCGTACGCGCCGACGCGGCTGTAACTGCGTTCCCACTGCAGGTCGTCGAAGTGGATGTCGGCCTGAATGCGGTGGCCGACGCTGCTGACGGTCACGACACGCGACCCCGCGACCGGCAGCAACCGGTCCAGCAGCAGGCCGGTGAGGGCGAAATGACCGAGGTGGTTGGTGCCGAACTGCAGCTCGAAGCCGTCCTTAGTGATCCCTTTCGGCGTCCACATCACGCCCGCGTTGTTGATCAACAGATCGATGCGGTCATGCGCGGTGCGCAGCGCCTCGGCGGCCGACCGGACCGACGCGAGCGACGCCAGGTCGAGCTCTTGCAGAGCAACATCGGCGCCGGGACTCTGGCGGGTGATCCGGGAGACGGCGTCTTTGCCTTTGTCCAGGTTGCGGACGGCGAGCACCACGTGCGCGCCCCGCTCGGCCAGCGCCAAAGCGGTCTCATAACCCAGGCCGGTGTTGGCACCGGTGATGACGGCGACTCGGCCCGACTGGTCGGGGATGTCTGCTGCGGTCCATTTGGCCATGAAGGCCTCCTTGAACTAGTAGAGTAAACGGGGCGATCGCTCCGGTTGGCTCCAACTATACGGAACGCACGCCCCGGTTTGTCAACCACGAAGGGGTGAACAGATGACGCAGCCCGGACGTCGGCTGCGGGCCGACGCGGCACGCAACCGGGCGCGGCTGTTGGAAGTCGCCTACGACACCTTCGCGGCCGAGGGGCTGTCGGTCCCCATCGACGAGATCGCCCGGCGTGCCGGCGTCGGGGCCGGCACCGTCTACCGGCATTTTCCGACCAAGGAAGCGCTGTTTCAGGCGGTAATCGAGGACCGCATGCAGCGCCTGGTCGATGACGGGCATGCCCTGCTGCAGTCCGTCGGACCCGGCGAGGCACTGTTCGCTTACCTGCGCTCGCTGGTATTGCAGTGGGGCGCGGCGGACCGCGGGTTGGTCGATGCGCTGGCCGGCTTCGGTATCGACATCACCACCGCCGCGCCAGAGGCCGAGGGCGCCTTTCTGGCCATGCTCGACGAGCTGCTGCGGGCGGCGCAGGACGCGGGCACAGCGCGGCCGGATGTCAGCGTGCGAGAGGTGAAGACGATCATGGTCGGATGTCAAGCGATGGAGGCCTATAACTCCGAGTTGGCCGAGCGGGTGACCGATCTCGTCGTGGATGGCTTACGTGCTGGGCGATAGCGGGGTGGGCTTCTTGCACTCGGCATAGGCGAGTGCTAAGAATGACGTTGGCACTCGCGATGGGCGAGTGCTAGGTCGGGACGGTGAGACCAGTCCGGTCGTCCGTCGCGGGCACTGCGCCCGGCCAGCGTAAGTAACGGGGTCGCCCTGGTGACCCGTCATCCCCAATCCGGAGGAATCACTTCGCAATGGCCAAGACAATTGCGTACGACGAAGAGGCCCGTCGCGGCCTCGAGCGGGGCTTGAACAGCCTCGCCGACGCGGTAAAGGTGACGTTGGGTCCCAAGGGCCGCAACGTCGTGCTGGAGAAGAAGTGGGGCGCTCCCACGATCACCAACGATGGTGTGTCCATCGCCAAGGAGATCGAGCTGGAGGACCCCTACGAGAAGATCGGCGCTGAGCTGGTCAAGGAAGTCGCCAAGAAGACCGACGACGTCGCCGGTGACGGCACCACGACGGCCACCGTGCTCGCTCAGGCGCTCGTCAAGGAGGGCCTGCGCAACGTGGCGGCCGGCGCCAACCCGCTGGGCCTCAAGCGCGGCATCGAGAAGGCCGTCGAAAAGGTCACCGAGACGCTGCTGAAGTCGGCCAAGGATGTCGAGACCAAGGACCAGATCGCTGCCACCGCCGCGATTTCCGCGGGCGACCAGTCGATCGGCGACCTGATCGCCGAGGCGATGGACAAGGTCGGCAACGAGGGCGTCATCACCGTCGAGGAGTCCAACACCTTCGGGCTGCAGCTCGAGCTCACCGAGGGTATGCGCTTCGACAAGGGCTACATCTCGGGCTACTTCGTCACCGACGCCGAGCGTCAGGAAGCCGTCCTGGAGGACCCGTTCATCCTGCTGGTCAGCTCCAAGGTGTCGACGGTCAAGGACCTGCTGCCGCTGCTGGAGAAGGTCATCCAGGCCGGCAAGCCGCTGCTGATCATCGCCGAGGACGTCGAGGGCGAGGCGCTGAGCACCCTGGTCGTCAACAAGATCCGTGGCACCTTCAAGTCGGTGGCCGTCAAGGCTCCCGGCTTCGGTGACCGCCGCAAGGCGATGCTGCAGGACATGGCGATCCTCACCGGTGGTCAGGTCATCAGCGAGGAGGTCGGCCTGACCCTGGAGAACGCCGACATCTCGCTGCTCGGCAAGGCCCGCAAGGTCGTCATCACCAAGGACGAGACCACCATCGTCGAGGGCGCCGGTGACACCGACGCCATCGCCGGCCGGGTGGCGCAGATCCGCGCCGAGATCGAGAACAGCGACTCCGACTACGACCGCGAGAAGCTGCAGGAGCGTCTGGCCAAGCTGGCCGGCGGTGTTGCGGTGATCAAGGCCGGGGCCGCCACCGAGGTGGAGCTCAAGGAGCGCAAGCACCGCATCGAGGACGCGGTCCGCAACGCCAAGGCGGCTGTCGAGGAGGGCATCGTCGCCGGTGGTGGCGTGGCCCTGCTGCAGGCGGCTCCCGCCCTGGACGACCTCGGCCTGACCGGCGACGAGGCCACCGGTGCCAACATCGTCCGCGTGGCGCTGTCGGCTCCGCTGAAGCAGATCGCCTTCAACTCCGGGCTGGAGCCCGGCGTTGTCGCCGAGAAGGTCACCAACTCGCCCGCCGGCACCGGCCTGAACGCCGCCACCGGCGAGTACGAGGACCTGCTCAAGGCCGGCGTTGCCGACCCGGTCAAGGTCACCCGTTCGGCGCTGCAGAACGCGGCGTCCATCGCGGGCCTGTTCCTGACCACCGAGGCCGTCGTTGCCGACAAGCCGGAGAAGGCCGCGGCTCCCGCCGGCGACCCGACCGGTGGCATGGGCGGCATGGACTTCTAAGTCCCTAGCGAAAAGCCCGGCCTGCGTCACGCAGGCCGGGCTTTTCGTGTCGCCATCGCGCCGAGTGTGGGGCATAGGTACGTCCACACCCCGAAATCGGTGCACAGGCCCCACAGTCGGCGCATACGCCGCGGGCGCATGGCCGGCGAATATGGCGCCATGGAGGTATTTCTCGGCAGCGAGGCGCTGCGGCGCGGTGCGGTCACCCGCAGCCAATTGCGCACGCGGTACCGGTCGGTATTCCGCGACGTGTACATCGTCAAGGACGCCGAACTCACCGCGGCGGTCAAAGCGCGCGCCGCGTGGCTGTCGACCGGCGCCACGTTGTGCGGCCTGTCCGCCGCCGCGGTGCTCGGCACGAAATGGCTCGACGCGACCGCCTCCGCAGAGATCGTGCGCGACAACCGGCATGGCCAGGCCGGCATCGTGGTGCACGGCTACCAACTGCTCGACGATGAGGTGCGGGCATGCCGTGGCATGCGCCTTACCACCGCGGCCCGAACGGGTTTCGACATCGGTCGTACCCGGCCCGTCGCCAAGTCGGTCCCGATCCTCGACGCGTTGCTCAACGCGACGGGTACCAAACCCGCCGACGTCGGCCTGATCGCCGATCGGCACCCGGGCGCACGCGGTGCCCGCCGGCTGCGGGCTGCTTTGCAGCTCGCCGACGGCGGTGCCGAGTCGCCGCCGGAGACCAGGGTGCGGCTGTTGTTAGTCGGCGCCGGACTGCCGAAACCGCAGACCCAGATCGAATTTCGCGACCTGGGCATCCGCGTGGACATGGGGTGGCGGGAGTGGAAGCTCGCGGTCGAATACGACGGCATCCAGCACTGGGAGAACCGATATCAGCGGTCGTGGGACATCGAGCGCATTGCGCGATTGGAGGCCGCAGGCTGGGCGGTGGTCAGGGTCAGCGCCGAGATGTTGTCCCGGCCGGACGTCATCATCCGGCGCGTGCAGGACAAGCTTCGCGAGCGTGGGGCCTATGGACGAATTGGCGGCCCTTGCCGTGCGTAGGGCCCACACTCGGCGACTCAGGCCGGAAGACTGAACACGACGCAATCGTGCAGGCAGCCCTTGGCCGCCGAGGGCGAGTCGGCATTGCGGTGCAACAGGGCGCGGGTCGGCGCAACCTGCAGCCCGACCGTCTCGCCGTCGGACTCACCGACCTCGGCCTGGCCGTCCACGATCAGTGAATAGCCATCTGGTTCGGCCGGCGGCCACAGCAGGGTGACTTCGCCACGTCGAGCCAGGTTTTCGCGGGTGCGGCCGCCGATCAGTCCGACGTCGAGCGACGACCCGCGCAGCTGTGGCTCCACTGTCACGGTGTGCACGCGGTAGTCGTCGTCGGCGGTGATCAGGTACGCGAACCGGAAATCCGGCAAGGCGGCGGCCAGCCGCTCGAGGTCCACCCGCTTCTTGGTGCGCATACTGTCGAGGATAGGCCGTGCCCGGCCGGCGTCAGCTCGGCAAACCCGCCCCGCCTTCGCCCGGCGTCGCGCTGAAGGCGGCGTTGGCCAGCGCCGGGTTGAGCAGGCCCGGCTGGATGGCGGCCGGGTTGAACCCGGTGCCCGCAGTGGCCGAGTTGAGCAGACCCGCCTGCAAATTGGTCGCGCCCACCCCGCCCGTGACGTAGTGGCCGGAGCCGAGCATGCCCGCATCGGGGCCGCCGTGGCTCACCACACTGACCGGCCCGACCTCCGCGAAGCCCGTACCGGAACTGTCCCAATGCAACAGTCCGCCCGTTTGACTGTCCGCCAGCCACGATCCGACGTGGCCGCCGGTGTGGTCCAGGCCGGCTCCCGCACTCAGGTGCTGCGCCAGATTGCCCGTCCCGGCGTGCGGCGCGAAATTGAGGTCGCCGTTGCTGAACTGCACACCGAGGTTCTGCATTACGTTCTGCCAGGGCGCCAGCTGTTCGGCGGCCGCCGACGCGTCGGCGTGATACCCCGACATCGCAGCCACATCCGTCGCCCACATCTGCTCGTAGGCCGACTCGATGTCCATGATCGTCGGCGCGTTCTGGCCCAGATGGTTCGTCGAGGCCAACGCGCGCACCAGGGCCCGATTGGCCGAGACCACCGCCGGTTGCACCGTCGCCGACAGGGCCGTCTCGAATGCGCCCGCGATGGCCGACGCCTGGCTGGACGTCGCCTCCGCCTGAGCCGCCGCGGCCCGGAGCCAGCTCACGTACTGGGTCGCGACGGCCAGCATCGCCGCCGCCGACGGGCCATGCCAGGCGCCGTTGGCCAAGTCCGTGGCCACAGAGAGAAACGACGACGCGGACGAGGACAGGTTTTCGGCAAGCCCGTCCCACGCCTCCGCAGCAGCATGCAGCGGCGCCGATCCAGGACCGGCGTAGATGAGAGCCGAATTGATCTCTGGCGGCAAACACGCAAAATGCGGGCTCGTCACTGCAATAACTTAACCGGGGCGGGCCTGCCTTCGTGGCGTTATGGGGTGGGCGCGGGCGCGCTTCGGCGGCCGCGCACCAACTTTCCGGGACGGGCGTCGGTGGGTTTCCCATCCTCGGCGATGACTTCACCGGACACGATCGTGGCCACATATCCGTCGGCGGTCTGATCCAGCCGGCGCCCGCCGGCAGGCAGGTCGTAACTGATCACCGGCTTGTGCAACCGCAATCGGTCGTGGTCAATCACATTGAGGTCGGCCTTGTACCCGACGGCGATGCGGCCACGGTCGGCCAGCCCGGCGACGCGAGCCGGAACCGACGTCAGCTCGCGGACGGCCTCAGCCACCGAAAAACGCCCGGACGCCCGATCGCGGGCCCAGTGTGACAGAAAGAACGTCGAATAGCTGGCGTCGCAGATCATCCCGTAGTGCGCCCCGCCGTCGCCGAGGCCCAGCACGACGTCGTCCCGGTGCAGCAGTTGTCCCACGGTGTCGAGCGAGTTGCGTTCCATGTTGCTGGTCGCGACCAGCAGCATGGCCCTGCCGTCGTCGTCGAGCAGCCGGTCGTATGCCTCTTCCATCGGGTCCACCCCCCGCGCCCGGGCGCGAGCCCCAATGCTGTCGGCGGGGTCGGGTTCGTAGTTGGGGTTATCGCCCAGCGGGAAGATCCAATCCCACATCTGCGCGACGTAGAGAATCGGGTGCCCCTCGCCCGGCTTGTCGGCCAGGATGCGGGCGCGGACTTCGGGTTTGCGCATCTCGGCCACCCGCTCGGCCAGCGGCAGATGCGCGATCTGCTGATAGCTGGGGTAGAGCACGAA
The DNA here is from genome assembly GCF_010727605.1 of Mycobacterium simiae. Classification (NCBI taxonomy): domain Bacteria; kingdom Bacillati; phylum Actinomycetota; class Actinomycetes; order Mycobacteriales; family Mycobacteriaceae; genus Mycobacterium; species Mycobacterium simiae. The sequence continues at coordinate 1,926,879 of NZ_AP022568.1, read as the reverse complement.
GGGGTTGGCGGTCAGCTGCAGCCCGATGATCAAGCCGATCGGACGGGGTAGCAGCTGCGCGGTGAATCGGAGCGCTCCCGCATTTTGATTGGCCTTCTCGACCATGTTGATCGCGTCCGGCCAGGTCGGGTCGCCGGCGTTAGCGACGACGAGCGTGAAGGTGACCGGCAGCCCGGCGTCTTCGGCGACGTCGAACACCGTCTGCAGCACCGGCTGGTAACCGCCCGCCGGAATGTCGGGAACGAATTGCAGCAACCCGCCTCCACCATCGACGACGCCCTTGGCGATCTCCGCGATCTCCTCCCGGGCCGCGTCATAACTCGGTATGGGAGAACCACTTTCGGTCTTGTGAATGGTCAGCCGAGACGACGCGAATCCCAGCGCGCCGACCTGGATGGCCTCCTTGGCCAGCGCCCGCATCTTCGCGAGGTCCTCGGCGGTGGCCGGCTCCCGGTCGGCGCCACGCTGGCCCATCACGTAGACCCGCAGCGGTGAGTGAGGCAGGTAGGCGGCCACGTCGATGTCACGCTTGCCCGCCTCGAGTGTGTCGAGGTATTCCGGGAAGGTCTCCCAGCTCCACGGCAGGCCGTCGGTCATCACCACACCGGGGATGTCCTCGACGCCGGCCATCACGTCGACGAGCACGTCGTGGTCTTCCTGGCGGCACGGCGCGAATCCGACGCCGCAGTTGCCCATCACGACCGTGGTCACCCCGTGCGCCGACGACGGTGTCAGGCGGTCCGACCAGATGGACTGCCCGTCATAGTGCGTGTGCAGATCCACGAAACCGGGCGTGACCAATAGGCCGGTCGCGTCGATCTCGCGCTCCGCGGAGGCGCCATCGAGAGGGCCGGCGGTGCCGTCGCGGGCCTCGACGGCGACTATGACCCCGCCGGTTACCCCGACGTCGCCGACAAACGGCTCACCCCCCAGCCCGTCGACGATGGTGCCGTTGCGAATCAGGAGGTCATAGCTCATCTAATCAATCTACGACCGCACCCGTGCTCACGCCACGATCGGTTCACGAAGCGATCGTGGCGGCCTGACGGCGCCGACGCGCGTCGCACCGGCCTCGTAGTGTCGTTGGTATGTCAGATACCGACGCCGCCGCCCGCGAGCTGCTCCGCGATGCGTTCACCCGCTTGATCGAACATGTCGATGAACTCACCGATGGACTGACCGACGAGGTGTCCAACTACCGTCCGACCCCCGAGGCCAACACCATCGCCTGGTTGCTCTGGCACAGCGCTCGGGTGCAGGACATCCAGCTGGCGGACATCGCCGATGTCGAGGAGGTGTGGACCCGCGACGGCTGGGTGGACCGCTTCGGCCTCGACCTGCCGCGACGCGACACCGGCTACGGGCACAGCGCCGCGGACGTCGCCAAGGTGCGCGCATCCGCCGACCTGCTGGCCGGCTATTACCGCGCGGTGCACAAGTTCACCTGCGAGTACGTCGCCACGGTGACTGCGGCGGAGCTGGCTCGCGTCGTCGATACCAATTGGGACCCGCCGGTCACCGCCAGCGCCCGGATAGTCAGCATCATCGACGATTGCGCCCAGCACCTCGGCCAGGCCGCTTACCTGCGGGGCATCGCGCCGTAGATTGGGCCGGTGCGGTTCCTCGCGACGCTGCTGCTGTGGCTGATCACCACGCTGGCGTTGGCGGTCGCGGTGCCGGCGGTATGGGCGCAACGAAATCTGGTCAACGAGGACGGCTACGCCGCGCTGGCCCAGCGCGCGGCGACCGATCCCGCCCTGCAGTCTGCGATGGCCGGCGAACTCACCAGCCGGGCGATGACGCTGATCGCCGAGCACGGCAGCGGACGCTATTTGGTCGATAGCGCGCAAATACGTGATGCCGCTGCCACTTTCACGGCCGGACCCGCGTTCCCGCCGCTGTTCGCGACGGCCAACCGTGCCGCGCACCGCTGGTTGTTCGACCGAGAGGACTCCGGCGACTCCTGGGCCATCGACGTGGCTCCGATGCTCAATGACACTGCGTTCCAACAGATCCTGAGCGATCACAACGTGGACGTCCCCGCGACACTGACCGTCCCACTGACCGCGTCGATACCGCATTCGCTGCGGCAGGGCTCACTGCACCGGGTCGCCCAGTGGGGCCCCTGGGCGAGCCGGGGCGTGGCCGGGCTGTGCGGGGTGTGCGCCCTGCTGATGTTGCTGGCGGCCCGGCGCCGCGGTAAGGCGATGAGCAGCCTCGGTGTCTCGGCGCTGCTCGTCGGCGCGGCCGGCTGGGTGGGCACCGAGGTCGGTACCCGTTACCTCAACGCGGCGCTGGATCGCAGCACGGGCGATGTTCGCCAGATCGCCGACGTGATGGTGCGCCACGCGGAAACGGCTCTGCGCCAATGGCTCAACATGACGCTGGCCGCCGGCGCGGCGCTGGTGGTACTCGGCGTGGTCCTCGCCGTGCTGGGCAGCCTGGTGCAGAAAGCCTCGTGACGAAGCCTCAGCTCAATGGCAGGGCAGCCAGGATGGGTGTGGTCGGCTGCGGGGATCCGGCGCCGGGCTCGAGGGTGAACGCGAGCGTCGTTGACTTTCCGAGGTTGGTCAGGGTCGCCGTGGTCGACGGCGACACCGCCGCGTTGCCCATCGTCCCGGCCGACGTCGGGCCCTTGGCGTCGATCAACCACAGCTGATACACCGAGCCCGGCGACGGCGGCGCCACGTTGTTAAGCACCAGCACACCGGCGTTGCGGTCACGCGAGAACACCACCGTGGCCGTGCCGTTGGCCAGCGGGCGTGACACGGTCTGCACGTCCGGGGCCGCGATCACTTGCTCGGCAACGGAGGGCGGCGACGCGGGGCGCAGCACCGCCTGCACCCCCAACGCCGTCAGCCCCGCCACGATCGCGGCCGCTACCGACACCAATGCGGTTGTGCGCCAACTATGTTCCCGCTTTGCTGGGGTGGCCGCGGCGCGCGCCAGTACGGCCGCCCGCAGCCGCGTCGGCGGTTCGACGCTGGTCGCAGCCGACACGACGGCCATGGTTTCCCGGACGGCGCGAACCTCGTCGGCGAAGGCGGCCGCAACCGGTGCCGGCGCGGCCGCGACTTGCCGGTCGATGTCGGCGCGCTCCGCATCGGACACGGCGTGCAACGCGTACGGCGCGGCCAGTTCGAGCAGCTCGAAGTCATTGGGAGCGGTCATGCCACGTCCAAGCAGTTACGCAGCCCGCGCAGCGCGTCGCGGATGCGGGATTTGATCGTCGACAGGTTGGCCGCCAACCGGTGCGATACCTCGACATAGGTCAGGCCGCCGTAGTAAGCCAGCTCGATGCATTGACGTTGCGCATCGGTCAGCGAGCCCAGGCAGTCGGCGACCCGACGACGTTCGTCACCCGCGATCGCCGAATCGGCGACCACGTCGCTGGCGGTGTCCACAGTGGCCGCGCCGTAACGCGATTCTCGGCGGCTGCCGGCTTGCTCGGAGCGCACCCGGTCGATGGCCCGGCGGTGCGCCATGGTCAGCAGCCAGGACAGTGCGGAGCCCCGGGCGGGGTCGTACTCCGACGCGGAGCGCCACACCTCGAGATAAATCTCCTGGGTGGTCTCCTCGCTGTAGCCGGCGTCGCGCAGTACACGAATCACCAACCCGAACACCCGGCTCTTGGTGAGGTCGTAGACCGCGGCGAATGCCTCGGTGTCCCCGCGCGCTACTTGTCGCAGCAACACGTCCAAGTCGCTGCTCAGTTGCGGCAATCCCGTCATTGTTTAGTAGCCCATCGCTCCCCGTCGCGCCGGCCCGGGCCGCCGTTATCGACGGACCGGTCATCTGACTAGGGCTAAACACCGGGGTCAGCACCACTATTCCGGATCGCGGATGACTACCCGAAAGTGAACGAGAACACCTGCAGACCTTTGCTCACCTGCATGTCGAGTTGATCGCGATGGGCGCCGTCGTCGCCGACGATCTGATGCAGCGTGGGAACACCGCCGATCGGCGTGGTGGTCGTTTGTCCGTCCCGGGTGACGGTGAGGGTGCCGGTACCGCCGACGACGACATAGACGGCCTTGCCCGTGTAGTTGAGCCGAATGGCGGCGTCGTCGCCTTCGGCGGTGGCGCCCTGATCGTCCAGCGTCCACCGGCCACGCAAAGCGAATTTGTCGTTCGGAACTTGCGGCGGGAAGCTGAACGTTGCGGTGCCCGCCGCGTAGCTGCCGTCGCCGCCGTAGTTGCCGGACTTGTCCGGCGCCAGGTAGGTCTCGGGGGTGAGCCTGGTCGTCGGAGTGGTGTCGACGCCGTTCACAGCCCCGGGTAACCGGACATTGGGGTTGGCATCGACCAGTAACTGCCGGATGAACTTCTCGGTGTTGTTGTAGTCGCCCTCACCGAAGCTGGTGTGTCGGATGGTCCCGTTGGCATCGATCAGGTATTCCGCCGGCCAGTACTGATTGTTGAAGGCGTTCCAGGTGGCGTAGTCGTTGTCCAGCGCGATCGGATAGTCGATGTGCAGTCCGGCGGCCCCGCTGGCCACATTTTCGGGAACTCGTTCGAAGGCGTACTCCGGGGTGTGCACCCCGATGACGACCAATCCGCTGTCCCGATACCGGTCGTACCAACCGACCACATGCGGGATGGCGCGCTGGCAATTGATGCACGAGTACGCCCAGAAGTCGATCAGCACCACCTTGCCCCGCAGCGACGCACCGTCCAGCGGCTTGCCGCCCGGGGTATTGAGCCAGCCGGTGATCCCGGTGAGGGCGGGCGCCTGCCCGCACTGCTCGAGGTCGGCAGAACCGTTGCTGCAGTTGGAGATCATGCCGTTGCTCGTCATGCCCTGGTCGAGCTGCAGAATGCTGCCGGCAGTGGTCCGCGGTGCGCTGCTGGGTATCAGCGAGCGCTGGATTTCCTCGGCGCCGAGCCGGTTCTGCATCGCCGTGGTGTAGTCGGGCACGGCGCGCTGCAGCATGGCCGGCAGGTTGAACACCAACGCCACCGCGAGCACGATCATCGTGACGCCGCCGGCGATCTGGACCAGGCGCTGCCGCCGGCGGAAGGCCGCGACGCGTTCGGAGACCTGACGTCCGGCTAGCGCGAAGGCCAACAGCGGCAACGCATTCCCGAGCGCGAACGTTGCGGTCAGCACGACGGTGGAGGGGCCGAGCGACGCCGTGCCGCCGGCGACCACGATCGCGGCCAGTACCGGACCCGCGCAGGGCACATACAACGCTCCCAACGCCAGCCCTAGGCCGAAACCATCTGCGTTGCGGCCGAATTGACGCTGGGGCAGGGCCGCGAACGGCCGCTCGATCAGATGTTGCAGCGGTGGGAAGATCAACCCCAGGCCGATCAGGACCAGCACCACTAGCGCAGCCCACCGGATGGCGTCCTGCGGCAGATGCAACGCCGACAGCAGCGCTGACCCGATCAGCGTGGCCACGCTGAAACTGCACACCAGTCCGGCGATCACCAGATAGGGGCGCATCGCCGAATTCAAGCCGCGAGAGGCGGCCCGGTCGCTGTCCATGCCGGACAGGAAGATCACCGGAAGCACCGGCAGGATGCACGGCGAGATGCCGGTGATCAAGCCGCCGAGAAAACCGATGAGCGCAATGGTGTGCATACAGGTGGTATTCGCAGCCGTGGGGGTTTCGGATGGGATGTCGAAGACTGTGATTTACACGGTAACCGCGTCTGCCGTCCGGGGTAGCGCACGCACGACATCCAGCGTTGCCGGCGGACCGGGAACCGGGCGCGGGCGGGAGCGAACGCGAAGCGGCCACCAGAACCAGCGCCCCAGCAGGGCGGCGATGGCGGGAGTGATGAACGCGCGCACGATCAGCGTGTCGAACAGCAGGCCCAGACCGATGGTCGTGCCCAGTTGGCCGATCACGCGCAGATCGCTGACGACCATGGACGCCATCGTGAAGGCGAACACCAGGCCGGCGTTGGTGACCACCCTGCCGGTACCGCCCATCGAACGGATGATGCCGGTTTTCAGCCCGGCATGGATCTCCTGTCGGAATCGGGACACCAGCAGCAGGTTGTAGTCCGAGCCCACGGCCAGCAACACAATCACCGACATAGCGAGCACCGACCAATGCAGTTGGAAGCCCAGGAGATGCTGCCAGACCAAGACGGACAGGCCGAAGGAAGCGCCGAGGGAAAACGCCACGGTGCCCACGATGACGGCGGCGGCGACGAATGCCCGGGTGAGGATGAGCATGATGACGAAAATGAGGCAGAGCGCACATACTCCGGCGATTATCAGGTCGTAGTTGGCGCCATCGGAAATGTCTTTGAAGACCGCGGCCGTGCCCGCCAGGTAGATCTTGGCATCCTCGAGCGGCGTTCCCTTCAACGACTCCTGCGCCGCCATGCGTATCGCGTCGATGCTCGCGATCCCCGCGGCTGTGGCGGGGTCGCTGCGATGCAAAATGATGAAGCGGGCCGCGTGACCGTTGGGCGACAGGAACGTCCTCATCGCGCGCTGAAAGTTCTTGTTGGAGAACACCTCCGGTGGTAGATAGAACGAGTCGTCGTTCTTGGAGGCGTCAAAAGCATGCCCCATGGCCATCGCGTCTTGGCTCATCTCGTCCATCTGAGCGAAGATCCCGGACATGGTGCTGTGCATGGTCAGGATGGTGGTCCGCATGTTCACCATGGTGCTGATCATCGTGGGTATCTGGGCGAGCAGCTGCGGCATCAACCGGTCCAGATCAGACACGTCACCGGAAAGAGCAGTTAATTTCTCGGTGATCTGGTCGACACCGTCGAGCGCGTTGAACACTGATCCCAGCGACGTGCACAGCGGAATGTCGTAACAGTGCTTGTCCCAGTAGAAGTAGCTGCGGATGGGACGCCAGAAATCTTCGAAATTCGCGATGTTGTCCCGCAATTGGTTGGTGACGTCCACCATTTCGTGGGTGACGCCGTTCATGTCGTGGGTCGCCGTCGCAATCTGGGCGGTAATGGCATACACCCGCTGCATGGCATCGATGGATTGCTGTAGATCGTCGGCTTCCGTCAAGAGGTCGTTCATCCGGTCCCGCTGGTACTTCATGGTTTGCAGCTGGCTGGCGTTTTGCATGCTCAGCTGAAACGGTATCGAGGTATGGTCCATCGTTGTTCCGTCGGGCCTTGTAATGCCTTGTACCCGAGCAATTCCCGGAACCCGGAAGATGCCCTTGGCCAGTCTGTCCAATACCAGTGAGTCGGTAGGGTTGCGCAGATCATGATCCGCCTCGATCAGCAAAATTTCGGGCTTGAGCCGGGCCTGGGAGAAATGGCGGTCGGCCGCCGCGAATCCTTGGTTGGCGGGCAGGGTCGTCGGCAGAAACGCGCGGTCGTTGTAGCTGGCGGTGTACCCGGGCAGCGTGACCAAGCCGATGAGGGCCACCGCGCAGGACGCGGCGAGAATCGGTAGCGGCCAGCGCACCACCACGGTGCCCACCCGTCGCCATCGGCGAGGTTCGATTGCTCTTTTCGGGTCGAACAACCCGAACCGGCTGCCGACGGTCAAGACGGCCGGCCCCAGCGTGAGTGCGACGACGACCGCGACGATCATGCCCACCGCGCAGGGCAGGCCCATGGTGTTGAAATACGGAAGTCGAGCGAAGGCCAGGCAAAAAGTGGCCCCGACAATCGTCAGGCCGGAACCGGCGATCACGTGAGCGGTGCCGCGATAGGTTGTGTAGAAAGCGGTTTCGGGGTCTTCGCCGGACTGCCGGGCCTCTTGGTAGCGTCCGATGAGAAATATCCCGTAGTCGGTTCCGGCGGCGATGGCCAGCGACGTGAGCAGGCTGACCGCGAACGTGGTGAGCCCGATCGAAGTGTTGTGCCCGAGCACCGCGACGGCCGCACGGGCCGCAATTGTTTCGACACCGACCGTCATCAGCAGCAGCACGACGGTGACGATGGAGCGGTAGACGAGCAGCAACACAATGGTAATCACCACGACGCTGGCGACGATCATCTTCAGCATCGACTGGTCGCCGCTTTGATGCATGTCGGTAGCGATCACCGATGCGCCGGTGATCCATACGGTGACGCCGGCCGGTGCGGTCATGCCGTTGACGATCTTGCGGACCGACTCGATGGATTCGCTGGCCAATCGCTCGCCGCGATCTCCGGCGAGATTCACCTCGACGTAGGCGGCTTTACCGTCGTTACTCTGTACGCCCGAGGCGGTTAGCGGATCGCCCCACAAGTCTGGAACGCTTCGCACATATCGGGTTTCGGCGCGCAGCTTAGCGACCAATCGGTCGTAGTACTTGTGGGCGTCGTTCCCGAGGGGGTCCTTGCCCTCGAGCACGATCATCGCCGAATTGTCGGAGTCGCCCTCGTGGAAGACCTTGCCGATGCGCCGCATCGCCTCGTAAGACGGTGCATCGCTGGGGCTCAGGGCGACGGCACGTTCCTGGCCGACCTCTTCGAGGGATGGAACCGAGACGCTCAGGACGACAACCAATGCGACCCAACCCAAGATGATGGGTACCGCAAACCGGTGGATCATCCTGGCCACACGCGGACGCTCTCGTGGCATCGACACGGCGGGATCGACGGCGGCGTGCGCGCTCACGCGGACTTCACCAGGCAGAAGGTATAGGCGTTGACCTCGTGGGAAATGCGCTCGGCTTTGACCTCGCCGTCGATTGTGATCCGGCAGCCGATGCTGTCGCTATTACCTTGCGCGATAAGGTCTCCCAGCGCGCCCGGCTTGGTCATCGTGATGCGCAACGACCACGGTAGCGGCGTCCTATCAAGGCGCTGGGGATCGGAGTTGACGTCGAAATAGCTGATGTCGGCCAGTGTTCCGGTCGTACCGAAAATCTCGTAAACCATCGACTTGGGCTTGAGCAGCTGGGCACCAGCGAGATTGCCACCGGCGTACGACTCCGGCGCCCGCGGGCCGAAGTGACTGTGGACGCGGTACACCACGAGGCCGCCGACGACGAGCACCGTTGTGACGACCAACGGAATCCACAGCCGCGACATGATCCTGAAAATCGCACAACCCCTTCATCGATTGCCGCGACGCAGAGAGCGTCAGAATAGCTAAGGCTTACCTAATAAGCCTCGATCAGTCTAGGGTCGCGGTCCGCGCGCTTCCATTCCGGGTCGCTGTGATGCACGTTACTTTTCCGCGCTAACACCCAGGCCAGTGGCGTGTCGGAAAGAACATACTGTGCGTTATTCAAATCACATGATGTGCGTTACGCTCCGTTCGTGGCGCAACTCACGTTTCAACGCGCCCGCACGGAGGAAAACAAGCGCCGCCGGTCGGCGGCACTCGTGGAGGCCGCGCGCTCGGTGGCACGCGAAACCGGTGTCGCGTCGGTAACGCTAACCGCCGTCGCCGGGCGCGCCGGGATTCACTACTCGGCGGTGCGCCGTTACTTCACCTCACACAAGGAAGTTCTGTTGCATCTGGCCGCCGAAGGTTGGGTGCGATGGTCGGGTGCGGTGTGCGAGGAGCTGGCCGAGCCGGGCCCGATGTCGCCGGCGCGCGTCGCCGAGGCGTTGGCCAGCGGGCTGGCCGCCGACCCGTTGTTCTGTGATCTGCTCGCTAACCTGCACCTGCATCTCGAGCATGAGGTCGAGGTCGAACGAGTCCTCGACATCCGGCAGACGATCTCGGCCGCCGCGCTGGCATTGGCCGACGCCATCGAAGGTGCGCTGCCCGGCCTCGGCCGCTCCGGCGCATTCGACAGCTTGATCGCCGCCTATTCGTTGGCTGCCGCGTTCTGGCAGATCGCCAATCCGCCGCAGCGGCTTGCCGACCAGCCGGGGTCCATCCCGCCCGAGTGGAACATCGATTTTCCCTCCGCTCTTACCCGGGTACTCACTGCCACCTGCATTGGTCTGCTAGCCGAATCGCCCTCAGCGGCCAAGGATTCGGTACGTGCACATCCGGGGCGGTCACCGCACCGCACTGCTGACAGCAATTAGCCCCGGGCTGAGCCGGGGCTAATTCGCGAGGATCAAGGATGAGGATCAAGGATGAGGATCGAGGACTTGATCGAGGACTTGCTTGAGGACTAGGCCCAGTTCCAGACGGACATGTCCCCGGGCGGGTACTGCGTGCAAATGTCGGTGGACTTGGCGACGACGCCCTTGTTGTTGAAGAAGATCTTCATGTGGTTGGGCCAGGCCACCCACAGCGGGTCGGAGACCGGGGCGTAGAAGTTCTCCGAATAGCCGCGGCGGTCCTGCGGCGCCAGGGAGAAGAACCAGTGCGCCTTGTCGATCGTCGCCTGCTGGACGTTCGGGTGGTTGTTGAAGTCGATCATGTACCGCTGGTAGTACACCGGGCTGGTGTCGCGGGTAGCCGCGAGGATCTGCTCGGCGTCGCAGGTCGTGTTGATCATCCGCCGGGGGATGGGGAAGTCTTCCGTGGAGTCGGCGACCGCGGTCTGCGGGAAGGCCACAGCGGCCATAGCGAGGGCAACGGAGACAGCGCCTGCGCGCAGGAAGGAACTGAGCCGAGACATAGCGATAACGGTAGCACTTCAATCGGCGCGCGGGCGAGTCTCGGCCAACTTTTTAGTACGTCTTATTAGCTATCGCCATCAGGGGCGATGACGTGCGACGGATCGGGGCGCAGCTGGGGTGGTGCCTGGCTGTAGTCGCCGAAGGGGCCGTCGCGCCGCTGCACGGCCGCCCGCACCCCCTGAGTTTCGGCGGTGTGGATGAAGTCCAGGGCCTCCGGGGTGTTGCGCATCAGGCCGTCGAGAATGCCGCCCAGCGTCTGGGTGGAAGCCAACCCCATGTTCTCGTAGGCCTGGTTGACGATCAGTTTCTGCGCCTGCAACTGCGACAACGGAATCTGCGCTAGCTCGGCGGCGATCTCGGCGACGCGAGCCTCCAGCCGGTCGAACGGCACCGCCTCGTTGATCAACTCGATCTCGGCGGCCTGCACGCCGGTCAACGGCCGGCCCGTCAGCGAATGCCACTTGGCCTTGGCCAGGCTCAGCCGGTACAGCCACATGCCGGTCAGATAGGCCCCCCACATCCGGCTGTACGGCGTCCCTATCACCGCGTCTTCGCTGGCGACCACGATGTCGGCGCACAGCGCGTAGTCACTGGCGCCGCCGACGCACCAGCCGTGCACTTGGGCAATCACCGGCTTGGATGCCCGCCAGATTGCCATGAACTTCTGCGTCGGTCCGGTCTCGCGGGCGCTGACCATCGCAAAGTCCTTGCCGGGATCCCACTTGCCGCCGGTCATCATGGACTCGCCCCAGTGCTGGAAGCCGCCACCAAAGTCGTAGCCGCCGGAGAAGGCGCGCCCTGCGCCGCGCAGCACGATGACCTTGATCGCCTGGTCCCGCTCGGCCAAGCCGATCGCGGCCTCGATCTCGTCGGGCATCGGCGGGACGATCGTGTTGAGGTGCTCGGGGCGGTTCAGGGTGATGGTGGCGACCGGTCCGGTGGTCCGGTAGAGCAGGGTCTGGAAGCCGGACCCGGTACGCGACGTGGATGCTGGCATGTTCCAAGTGTGAGCCCCACGTGTGGGCTAACGCTCTTCGCCGGGCGGGTCGGGCTCGCGATTCTCCGGACTCGACGCGTAGATCCGATCGCCGATCTTGAGGTAAGGCGTGGTCAGATAGGCCGTCAGCACGACGATGCCGCCGAAGATCAACGTCGTCATCACGCCGTTCGGCCACAGCTGGCCCGTGCCGAACGCGAAGAAGAGGATGCCCAGCGCCGAGGTGCCCCAGTAGAAGTACCGCCCCTTGCGCCGTTCGGCGATGAACCGAAAGCGGGACTGGGCCCAACCGGCGATGATCAGGACCAGTCCCGCCACGACCAAACCGAGTTCGATGATGTCGAGGATCTTCACGCTTGGCCTCCCAGGGTGCGCCACAGGAACGAATAGCTCAGGGCCGCCTTGAACGCGGCCTGCTCGTTGTCGGCCGCGCCGGCATGTCCGCCCTCGATGTTCTCGTACAACCACACCGGGTGGCCGGCCGCCTGCAGCGCGGCCACCATCTTGCGGGCGTGCCCAGGATGCACTCGGTCGTCGCGCGTCGACGTGGTGAACAGCACCGGCGGGTACCGGCGGCTCGCCGAAATGTTCTGGTACGGAGAATATTTGGAGATGAATTCCCAGTCATCCGGGTTGTCCGGGTCACCGTACTCGGCGACCCACGACGCGCCGGCCAGCAACAGGTGGTAGCGCTTCATGTCCAGCAGCGGCACATCGCAGACCAGGGCACCGAACTTCTCCGGATATTTGGTCAGCATGATGCCCATCAGCAGTCCGCCGTTGCTGCCGCCCTGCGCTCCGAGCTGCCCCACCGTCGTGATGCCGCGTGCTACCAGATCGTCTGCCACCGCGGCGAAATCCTCGTCGACCTTGTGCCGGTTCTCCCGCATCGCCTGGGTATGCCAGCCCGGCCCGTATTCGCCGCCGCCGCGGATGTTGGCCATCGCATAGGTGCCGCCACGGGCCAGCCACAGCCGGCCCAACACCCCGCTGTAGCCGGGTGTCCGGGAGGACTCGAAACCCCCGTAGCCGCCAAGCAGGGTGGGCCCGGGCTGGGCGGCGTCTCGCGAACGCACCACGAAATACGGGATCAAGGTTCCGTCCCTGGACGGCACGAAATACTGCTGCACATCCAGGTTCTCGGCGTCGAAAAACGCCGGAGCGGACTTGATCTGCTCGAGTTGGCGGGCATCGGTGCCACGCAACAGCCGCGATGGGGTGTCGAATCCGCTTGAATCCAGGAAGAACTCTTCACCGGTGTCGTCGGCGGCAACGACGACCGTGTTGGTCGCCGGGGGTATCCCGGCAACGACTTCGCGCCGCCACGTTTCGGGCGTGACCATTTCGACCCGGCTGACCACATCGGCCAACGTCACCAGCAAGAGTCGGTCCCGGGTCCACGCGCTCTGATGCAGGCAAGTGTGCTCGTCGGGTTCAAACACGACCCGTAGATCTCTTGTACCGCTGAGGAATTCGTCATACTTGGCGGCCAGCAGGGAGCCGGCTCGGTAGGTGTCGGCGGCAACGGTCCAATCGCTGCGCAACTCGATCAGCAACCACTCACGGTGTACCGACACGCTCGCGTCGGTGGGAACATCGACGCGGAGCAACTCCGAGCCGCGGACTTCGTAGATCTCGGAATTCCAGAAATCGATCGAGCGGCCGGCGAAGCAGCGTTGAAAGCCCGGGGTGCGGTCGACGCTGGCCGACACGCTGACGTCGCTGCGCGTTCCCTCGAAGACGATCTCGGCCTCCTCGACGGGGGTGCCGCGGCGCCACCGTTTGACGATCCGCGGATAACCGGATTCGGTCAGCGAGCCGGGACCGAAGTCGGTGCCCACCAATACCGTGTCCGGATCGGCCCACCCGATGTCGGACTTGGCCTCGGCAAGCGTGAAGCCGTCGGCCCCGGCGTCAATGAACCGCCGTGTTGCCATGTCGAATTCGCGCACGATCACCGCATCCGAGCCGCCGCGCGACAGCTTGACCAGCGCGCGGGTGAACTCCGGGTCGAGCACTGTGGCACCGGCCCACACCCACTTCTGTCCGTCGGCGCGACCCAGGGCGTCCACGTCGATCAGCACGTCCCAGTCGGGCGAGTTGGTGCGGTAGCTGTCCAGCGTGGTGCGCCGCCACAGCCCGCGGGGGTTGCGCGCATCGCGCCAGAAGTTGTACAGGTACTCACCCCGGCGACGGACGTAGGGGATCCGGGCATCGGTGTCGAGAACTTCCCGCGCCTCGGTGCGCATCCGCTCGAAGTCGTCGTCGCAGAACTCGGTCAGGGTGGGTTCGTTGCGTGCCCGTACCCAATCCAGCGCTTTGTCGCCGGTGACATCCTCCAGCCATAGGTAGGGGTCGTCTTGCTCGCGATTCGCGGGTGCGGCAACCTCTGCTGTCATGGAAGCCATTGTGGCCCAGCGGTAGTGTGAGCTGTAGCACAACAGTCGTGCACGAGCCGAACAAGGAGCCGAGAAGATGACCGTTTTCGCACGTCCAGGTGCCGCCGGCGCGCTGATGTCGTACGAGTCGCGGTACGACAATTTCATCGGCGGTCAGTGGGTCGCGCCCGCCCAGGGCCGGTACTTCGAGAACCCGACACCGGTGACCGGCCAAACGTTCTGCGAAGTGGCGCGCTCGGACGAGGCCGACGTCGACAAGGCGCTCGACGCCGCGCACGCGGCCGCCCCCGGCTGGGGCAAGGCCTCCCCGACCGAGCGGGCGGCGGTGCTGAACAAGATCGCCGATCGCATCGAGGCGAACAGGGACGCGTTGGCGGTGGCCGAGGTGTGGGACAACGGCAAGCCGATCCGGGAGGCGCTCGCGGCCGATATCCCGCTGGCCGCCGACCATTTCCGCTACTTCGCCGCAGCGATCCGCGCCCAGGAGGGCTCGCTGTCGCAGATCAACGAGGACACCGTCGCCTATCACTTCCACGAGCCGCTCGGCGTCGTCGGGCAGATCATCCCGTGGAACTTCCCCATCCTGATGGGCGCCTGGAAACTGGCCCCGGCGCTGGCCGCCGGGAACACGGTGGTGCTCAAGCCCGCCGAGCAGACCCCGGCGTCAATCCTGTACCTGATGTCGCTGATCGGCGATGTGATCCCGCCGGGCGTGGTGAACATCGTCAGCGGATTCGGCGTCGAGGCCGGCAAGCCGCTGGCGTCCAGTGACCGGATTGCCAAGGTCTCGTTCACGGGGGAAACCACTACGGGCCGGCTGATCATGCAGTACGCCTCGCAGAACCTGATCCCGGTCACCCTCGAACTCGGCGGAAAGAGCCCGAACATCTTCTTTTCCGACGTGATGGCGGCCAACGACAACTTCCAGGACAAGGCGCTGGAGGGCTTCACCATGTTCGCCCTCAATCAGGGCGAGGTCTGCACCTGCCCGTCGCGCAGCCTGATCCAGTCCGACATTCACGACGAGTTTTTGGAGCTCGCCGCGATCCGCACCAAGGCCGTCCGCCAGGGCGACCCGTTGGACAGCGAGACCATGCTGGGCTCGCAGGCGTCCAACGATCAGCTGGAAAAGATCTTGTCCTACATCGAGATCGGCAAGGGGGAGGGCGCCAAGGTCGTCACCGGCGGTGAGCGCGCGGAGCTCGGCGGCGATTTGTCCGGCGGCTACTACGTGCAGCCCACGATCTTCTCCGGCAACAACAAGATGCGCATCTTCCAGGAAGAGATTTTTGGGCCGGTGGTGGCGGTGACGTCGTTCAGCGACTTCGCCGACGCGATGGGTATCGCCAACGACACCCTCTACGGTCTGGGCGCCGGGGTGTGGAGCCGTGACGGCAACACCGCCTACCGAGCCGGGCGTGAGATCAAGGCTGGCCGGGTGTGGGTGAACTGCTACCACGCCTACCCGCCGCACGCGGCGTTCGGCGGCTACAAGCAGTCCGGATTCGGCCGCGAAACCCACAAGATGGCGCTCGAGCACTACCAGCAGACCAAGAACCTGCTGGTGTCCTACGCGGACAAGGCGCAGGGCTTCTTCTGATGTGCACCGGCGTCGTCGTCACCGCCGCGGCCGCCGATTTGCTGGGCCGGCTCCAAGAGCGGCACGGCCGGGTGATGTTTCACCAGTCCGGTGGCTGCTGCGACGGGTCGTCGCCGATGTGTTACCCGGTTGGCGACTTCGTCGTGGGTGACCGCGACGTCCTGCTCGGGATCCTCGACGTGGGGTCCGAGGGTGTCGAGGTGTGGATTTCGGGCCCGCAGTACCAGGTCTGGAAGCACACCCAGCTGGTCATCGACGTGGTGCCCGGTCGGGGTGGCGGGTTCAGCCTGGAGGCTCCCGAAGGCGTGCGGTTTCTCAGTCGTGGGCGCGTCTTCACCGACGAGGAAAAGGCCCAGCTAGAGACCGAATCGGTGATTACCGGGGCAGGCTACGAGCGGGGTGAGCGCCCCCTGGTTCGCGGTCCGGTGATTGACCCCGTGATTGATGAAGCCGTGCCGGAAACGTGCCCGCCTCGTATTCCGTGACTCAGTAACCTCGATGAGGTGATCCCTTTACCGCGTCCCTGGCTGCTGGCCAGCGCGATGCTGGTAGGCACCGCGGTCGGCCTGCTGGTCGGTGTGGCGCTGACCGTGCTGATTCACACCCCGGTGCGCCCCGATGTGGTGATCGCACTGGTCGTCGGGCTGCCCAGCGTGATGGGGTTGCTGACCATCCTGTTCTCCGGGCGCCGCTGGGTCACGATGCTGGGCACGTTCATCCTGGCGCTGGGTCCCGGCTGGTTCGGGGTGCTGGTGGCCATCGAGGTGACCGCCCATGGCTGACAAGGACGCTGAACAGGGCCCGGCCGGCAACCCAGGCACCGAGCCGTTCGTCCCCGACTTCGACTCCGAGGACACCGGCACGCAAGGATTCGTCCCAGATTTCGACGACACGGGCGCACAGCCGATACCCATCGTCGCCGAGCGTCGGGAAGCCGCGAAGTACACGGCCGAGCCGGACAAACCCGACGTCGCGGCTGCTGCCGAACGGGACGCCGCGCCAACGGAGGTCGAGTCGGTCGGCACGTCGGTGCAGTCGGTCACCGTGCCGGGCCGCTACCAGTACCTGAAGTGGTGGAAGCTGGCGCTGGTGCTCCTCGGCACCTGGGCGGTCACCGCCGAGGTGGGCCTGAGTCTGTTTTATTGGTGGTACCACACCATCGACAAGGCGGCGCCGGTGTTCATGACCCTGGTCTATGTGGTCGCGTGCGTGGTCGGCGCGGTAATGCTGGCGATGGTGCAGGGCAGGCCACTGGTCGCGGCGCTGTCCATCGCGGTGCTGTCCGGGCCGTTCGGTTCGCTGCTCGCCGCGGCGCCGCTGTACGGCTACTACTACTGCGCGCGGGTCGGCCCGCCAGTAAGTCACTGCGTGATCGGCGTCATCCCGTATTGACCGACCGGCCAGGGTAGCCGGGGCCTAGGCGGGCCACGGTGTCGTGCAGCGAGAAGTCGCCGCCCACTAATGTGGGCTCGTGACTTCTCACTATGACGTTGTTGTCCTCGGAGCCGGTCCCGGCGGCTATGTCGCAGCCATCCGCGCCGCGCAGCTGGGCCTGAACACCGCAGTCGTCGAACCGAAGTATTGGGGCGGCGTGTGCCTCAACGTCGGCTGCATCCCATCCAAGGCGCTGCTGCGTAACGCCGAACTCGTGCACATCTTCACCAAGGACGCCAAGACCTTCGGCATGAGCGGCGAGGTGTCCTTCGACTATGGGGTGGCCTTCGATCGCAGCCGCAAGGTGGCCGAGGGTCGCGTCGCCGGCGTGCACTTCCTGATGAAGAAGAACAAGATCACCGAGATCCACGGCTACGGACGGTTCACCGACCCGCACACGCTGTCGGTCGAGCTCAATGACGGTGGCACCGACACCGTCACGTTCGACAACGCCATCATCGCCACGGGCAGCAGTACCCGCCTGGTTCCCGGTACCTCGCTGTCGGAAAACGTGGTCACCTACGAAGAACTGATCATGTCCCGCGAATTGCCGCAGTCGATTGTCATCGCCGGCTGCGGGGCGATCGGCATGGAGTTCGGCTACGTGCTGAAGAACTACGGCGTCGACGTCACCGTCGTCGAGTTCTTGCCGCGGGCGCTGCCCAACGAGGACGCCGAGGTCTCCAAAGAGGTCGAGAAACAGTTCAAGAAACTCGGCGTCAAGATCCTCCTCGGAACCAAGGTGGAATCGATCACCGACGAGGGGTCCGTGGTCCGGGTCGCGGTCAGCAAGGACGGTAAGTCCGAGGAACTCAAGGCCGAAAAGGTGTTGCAGGCCATCGGTTTTGCACCCAACGTGGAGGGCTACGGGCTGGACAAGGCCGGTGTCGCGCTCACCGATCGCCGCGCCATCGGGATCACCGATTACATGCGCACCAACGTCGAGCACATCTACGCGATCGGCGACGTCACCGGCAAGCTGCAGCTCGCGCATGTGGCCGAGGCCCAGGGCGTGGTGGCGGCCGAAACCATCGCCGGCGCAGAGACTTTGGCGCTCGGCGACTACCGAATGTTGCCGCGCGCCACCTTCTGCCAGCCGAATGTCGCGAGCTTCGGGCTCACCGAGGAGCAAGCCCGCGAGGAAGGCTACGACGTCGTGGTGGCCAAATTTCCGTTCACCGCCAACGCCAAAGCACACGGAGTGGGCGATCCCAGTGGCTTCGTCAAGCTGATCGCCGACGCCAAGTACGGCGAGTTGATCGGCGGCCACCTGGTCGGCCACGACGTGTCCGAGCTGCTGCCCGAGCTGACGCTGGCGCAGAAGTGGGATCTGACGGCCACCGAGCTGGCCCGCAACGTGCACACCCACCCGACCATGTCCGAGGCGCTGCAGGAATGCTTCCACGGCCTGATCGGCCACATGATCAACTTCTGAGCCGGTAGATGCTGCGCGGCGAGACCATCCTCGGTGCCCTCGGTGGCGCCGTGACCGGCTATGTGCTGTGGCTGATTGCGATTTCGGTCGTTGGCGACAACGCGACAGCCGGGCACTGGGCCCCGTTGCTGCTGCTGGCGTCGGTGCTGCTGGGCGTCGGGGCCGCGATCTTCGGTTGGCAACTGCGGCGGCGGGGCAAGTACCTGTGGGCGGCGTTCGCGTTCGACTTGCCGATACTGCCGGTGATTTTGACGCTGGCCGTGCTGGTCGACGTGCTCGCCTGAGGTCTTAGCGCGGGTTGTCCAGTTCGATGTTCAGCGCGCTGATCGTTGCCGCGAGTCCGTCGTATTGTGTTGCGAGCAAGCAGAATTCGATCAGACGGCGGCGGTCGAGATGCATGGCCAGCTGTTGCCAGGTGGCGTCGCTGATGGAGCGATTGTTGATCAGTTCGTCGGTCGCGTTGAGCAGCGCCTGCTGACGCGCGCTCAGGATCACGCGGGGGCCGTCACCGGCGGGAGCGTCGGGCCAGGCGAAGATCGCCTCCTGCACCTGCGCGTCCAGACCGAACTGGCGGCCCATCCGCCGATGGTGCTGCAGTTCGTATTCGCTCCCGCGCAAGTGCGCGACGCGCAAGATCACCAATTCGGTGTCGACCCGCGGCAGCCGGCCGCGCAGCAGCCGCCCCCCGTACAGCGACCACGCCCAGAACAGGCCTTGGCGTTGACCGAGCGTGGTGAACAGATGCATCTCCGGCGCGGAGACGGTGCGGGCGGCCAGCTTCGCCAACACCCAGTTGACCGGCCCCAGCCGGCGCAACTTGGTGGACGACGGAATGCGGGCGACCTGGCCCGCATGCTCGCTCACGGCTGCTTCACCAGGTACGGCGACACCGTGCTGCGGTGTTCGTCGAGATCGAGTGCGCGACCGAGCGCCGGGAAGGCCCGCTGCGGACAGTTATCGCGTTCGCAGACACGGCAACCCGCGCCGATGGGGGTGGCCGCAAGGTGGTTGCCGGACAAATCGAGTCCTTCCGAGTAGACGAGCCGGTGCGCGTGCCGCAGTTCGCAGCCCAGCCCGATCGCGAAGGTTTTACCCGGCTGACCATACCGGGCGGCGCGGCGTTCGACGGTACGCGCCACCCACAGGTAGTTGCGGCCGTCGGGCATCTGGGCAATCTGCACCGAGATCTTGCCGGGGTTGGCGAAGGTCTCGTACACATTCCATAACGGGCAGGTCCCGCCGCTCGAGGAGAAGTGAAAACCGGTGGCGGACTGGCGTTTTGACATGTTGCCAGCCCGATCCACCCGAACGAAGGAGAACGGCACCCCTCGCATCGAGGGCCGCTGCATCGTCGAAAGCCGGTGCGCGATGGTCTCGTAGCTCACCGAATAGAACGCCGAGAGCCGTTCGACGTCGTACCGGAAGTTCTCGGCGACGTCGTGGAACTGACCGTAGGGCAGCACTGCGGCCGCGGCGAAGTAGTTCGCCAGACCCAACCGCGCCAACGTGTGCGACTCGGGACTGGTGAACTTGCCGTCCGCGACCATGGTGTCGATCAGGTCGCCGAACTCGAGGTAGGCCAATTCGGCGGCCATCTTGAACACCTGCTGACCCAACGAAAGGTGGTTGCTGATCTCCAGCGTCTTGGTCTTCGCGTCGTAACGGTGCAGCACGGTGTCACCGAGATCGACCCGCCGATTGATGTGCACGCCGTGCACCTCGGTGAGACGGCGGGTCAGCTCGCGGGCCAGGTCGCCCTGGTTGAGCCGAGTGTGGACAGTGAGGTCCTCGGCCGCGGTGTCCAGCTCGTGCAGGTAGTTCTGCCGCTCATAGAAGTAGTCGCGGACCTCTTCGTGCGGCATGGTGATCGAGCCGCTACCGCTGCCGTCGGAATAGCGCTCCTCGGTGGCCGCGGCCAGCTGGGCTGTGGTGAGCCGGTAGCGCCGGTGCAGGTTGACCACCGCGCGGGCCAGTCCGGGATGGGCGTTGACCATGTCGGCGACCTCGGATGGATCGACGTTGATGCCCAAGTCGCGATCCATCGTCACCTCCCGCAACTCGGCGACCAGCCGAGTGTCGTCCTGGGAGGCGAAAAACGTCGCATCCACGCCGAACAGTTCGGTGATGCGCAGCAGCACAGCCACCGTCAGCGGCCGCACGTCGTGTTCGATCTGGTTGAGGTAGCTCGGCGAGATCTCCAGCATTTGGGCCAGGGCGGCCTGGGAGAGCCCGCGCTCGTTGCGCAGTTGGCGAACCCGTGACCCAACGTACGTTTTCGACATTCACCGAGCCTACCTGCGATGCCAAGGCTCACTTAGCAGACTTGGCAAAGCGCTGCGGACCTGGCACGCGTTTGGCGTTTCGGCGTCTCGTTGGCATGATGCGCACGAAGCCCAATGTGAAGGTCAACGGGGGAGCGAAGTCGTGAGCCTGGACAAATCAATGATGCCGGTGCCCGACGGCCACCCCGACGTGTTCGACCGCGAATGGCCGCTGCGCGTCGGCGACATCGACCGCACCGGCCGGCTGCGGCTGGATGCCGCATGCCGGCACATCCAGGACATCGGCCAGGATCAGCTGCGCGAGATGGGCTTCGAGGAAACCCACCCACTGTGGATCGTCCGGCGGACCATGCTCGATTTGCTACAGCCCATCGAGTTCCAGGACATGCTGCGGTGTCGACGGTGGTGTTCGGGCACCTCGAATCGGTGGTGCGAGATGCGGGTGCGCATCGATGGGCGCAAGGGCGGGCTGATCGAGTCGGAGGCCTTCTGGATCAACATCAACCGGGAAACCCAGATGCCGTCGCGCATCTCCGACGACTTCCTCGCCGGGCTGCACAAGACGACGTCGGTGGACCGGCTGCGGTGGCAGGGCTATCTCAAGCCGGGCGGCCGCGACCTGCGAACCGGAGCCGCGGAGATCCACGAGTTCCCGGTCCGGGTGACCGATATCGACCTGTTCGACCACATGAACAACTCGGTGTACTGGAGTGTCATCGAGGACTATCTGGCGTCGCATCTCGCGCTGATGGCCCGGCCGCTGCGCATCACGATCGAGCACGAGGCGCCGGTGGCGCTGGGCGACAAGCTGGAGATCATCTCGCATATCCATCCCGCCGGAACGACCGACCAATTCGGGCCCGGGCTCGTCGATCGGCCTGTTACAACGCTCACATATGCGGTCGGTGACGAGACCAAAGCGGTCGCCGCGCTCTTCAACCTCTAACAGGACAAGCGTCCCGTTAAATTATGGGTTGACCTGCGGATTCTGGTTACTGATCGGTAGCTTCTGAACCGGTTCAGTTACCCCCGATCTTCGCAATCTTCGCAACATCGACGCGACGTCGTGGCCGAAATTGGCAATGAAAATGGGTGGACCTGCATCAACACCCTGTGTCATCGTCGGTTAAGCATACGAGTGAAGTTGAGCCTCAGTCATCGCAAGACGCGCGGTCCCGGCTCAAAAAGAACCATAAGGAGCAAGCCCAATGTCTGATGTTGGCACCCCGAGAAGCGCCGAGCAGATCCAGCACGACTGGGACACCAACCCGCGCTGGAAGGCGATCAGCCGTACCTACACCGCCGAGGACGTGGTGGCCCTGCAGGGCAGCGTCGTCGAGGAGAGCACGCTGGCCCGGCGTGGCGCGGAGGTCCTCTGGAAGCAGCTGCACGAGCTCGAGTTCGTCAACGCGCTGGGCGCGCTGACCGGCAACCAGGCCGTGCAGCAGGTCCGCGCCGGCCTGAAGGCCATCTACCTGTCGGGTTGGCAGGTCGCCGGCGACGCCAACCTGGCCGGCCACACCTACCCCGACCAGAGCCTGTACCCGGCCAACTCGGTGCCGCAGGTGGTGCGCCGGATCAACAACGCGCTGCTGCGTGCCGACCAGATCGCCAAGGTCGAGGGCGACACCTCGGTGGAGAACTGGCTGGCCCCGATTGTCGCCGACGGCGAGGCCGGCTTCGGTGGCGCGCTCAACGTCTATGAGCTGCAGAAGGCGATGATCGCCGCGGGTATCGCCGGTTCGCACTGGGAGGACCAGCTGGCCTCGGAGAAGAAGTGCGGCCACCTGGGCGGCAAGGTGTTGATCCCGACCAGCCAGCACATCCGGACCCTGACCTCGGCGCGCCTGGCCTCCGACGTCGCCGACGTGCCGACCGTGGTCATCTCCCGCACCGACGCCGAGGCGGCGACCCTGATCACGTCCGATGTCGACGAGCGCGACCAGCCGTTCATCACCGGCGAGCGGACCAAGGAGGGCTTCTACCGTGTCCGCAACGGCCTGGAGCCCTCCATCGCGCGTGCCAAGGCCTACGCGCCGTACTCCGACCTGATCTGGATGGAGACCGGCACCCCGGACCTCGAGCTCGCGGCCAAGTTCGCCGAAGGCGTCAAGGCCGAGTTCCCGGACCAGATGCTGGCCTACAACTGCTCGCCGTCGTTCAACTGGAAGAAGCACCTGGACGACGCGACCATCGCGAAGTTCCAGAAGGAGCTGGCCGCGATGGGCTACAAGTTCCAGTTCATCACGCTGGCCGGCTTCCACGCCCTCAACTACGCGATGTTCGATCTGGCCTACGGCTACGCCCGCAACCAGATGAGCGCCTACGTGGAGCTGCAGGAGCGCGAGTTCGACGCCGAGGAGCGCGGCTACACCGCGACCAAGCACCAGCGCGAGGTCGGTGCCGGTTACTTCGACCGCATCGCCACCACGGTCGACCCCACCTCGTCGACGACCGCGCTGGCCGGCTCCACCGAAGAGGGCCAGTTCCACTGACCGTGCGGTAAGCCGGTGACGAGGCGCGGCCGTAGGCTGGCCCGCCGTCATCGAAGGTGCAGCTATTGCGAGATTCCGACCGGATCTTCGCATGGAGTGCACGTTCGGAGCAGTGAAGATCGGCTGAAGTAGCATAGGCCCCGCCCGGCGATCCCGGGCGGGGCCTATTGCGGTCCACGACAACACAATGGAGAAACAGTGAGCGACACAGGTATTGCGCGCGTAGGAGTTGTCGGCGCCGGGCAGATGGGATCCGGGATCGCCGAAGTCTCCGTCCGCGCCGGCGTCGCCGTCACCGTGTACGAGACCACCGACGCCCTCGTCGCCGCGGGGCGAAACCGCATTGTGAAGTCGCTGGAGCGAGGCGTAAGCGCGGGCAAGGTGACCGAGCGCGAGCGGGACCGTGCGCTCAGCCAGCTCACCTTCACCACCGACCTGACAGACCTTGCCGACCGGCAGCTCGTCGTCGAGGCGATCGTCGAGGACGAGGCCGTCAAGGCCACGGTCTTTGCCAAGCTCGACGAGATGATCACCGATCCGGATGCGGTGCTGGCGTCGAATACCTCCAGCATCCCGATCATGAAGCTCGCCGCGGCCACCAAGAATCCGCAGCGGGTGCTGGGCCTGCACTTCTTCAACCCCGTCCCGGTGCTGCCGCTGGTAGAACTGGTCAGCACGCTGGTCACCGACGAGGCAGCCGCGGCGCGCACCGAGGAGTTTGCCAGCGGTGTGCTCGGCAAGCGGGTGGTGCGCTGTTCGGACCGATCCGGGTTCGTCGTCAACGCCCTGCTGGTGCCCTACCTGCTGTCGGCGATCCGGATGGTGGAGTCCGGGTTCGCCACCGTCGAGGACGTGGATAAGGCGGTCGTCGCCGGGCTGTCGCACCCGATGGGGCCGCTGCGGCTATCCGACCTGGTTGGGCTGGACACCCTCAAGCTAATCGCCGACAAGATGTACGAGGAATTCAAGGAGCCGCACTACGGTCCGCCGCCGCTGCTGTTGCGGATGGTCGAGGCCGGCATACTGGGCAAGAAATCCGGCCGGGGCTTCTACACCTACTGAGACACCCGCGCGGCACAACTTCAGTTATGTGGCATTTACTTCGTTTTTTGGATACCATCCTCGCGATCAGTCGAGGGAAGGTAGCCACCCGAGCATGGCGCAGTTAAGACCGTATTACGAAGAATCGCAATCGATTTACGACGTTTCCGACGAATTTTTCGCTCTATTTCTAGACCCGACAATGGGCTACACGTGCGCGTATTTCGAACGCGACGACATGACGCTGGAAGAGGCGCAGAACGCCAAGTTCGACTTGGCCCTGGGCAAGCTCAACCTCGAACCGGGGATGACGCTGCTCGACATCGGGTGCGGCTGGGGCGGCGCGCTAGTGCGCGCGGTGGAGAAGTTCGACGTCAACGTCATCGGAATCACGTTGAGCCGCAACCAGTTCGAGTACAGCAAGAAAAGGTTGTCCACCATCCCGACCGACCGCACCGTGGAGGTGCGGCTGCAGGGCTGGGAGGAATTCGAGGATCGAGTCGACCGTATCGTCACCATCGGGGCGTTCGAAGCGTTCAAGATGGAGCGCTACGCTGCCTTCTTCGACCGGATGTACAACGTCCTGCCCGACGATGGTCGCATGCTGCTGCACACGATTCTGACGTACACCCAGCAGCAGCAGCTCGAGCGGGGCGTGAGCATCACGATGAGCGACGTGCGCTTTATGCGGTTCATCGGCACCGAGATCTTCCCTGGTGGCCAATTGCCCGCGCAGGAGGACATTTTCAAGTTCGGCGAGGCAGCCGGATTTTCGATCGAACGAGTTCAGTTACTGCAAGAGCATTACGCGCGGACGCTGAACATCTGGGCCGCCAATCTCGAGGCCAACAAAGAAAAGGCCATCGCCATCCAATCCAAAGAGGTTTACGACCGTTATATGCACTATTTGACGGGATGCGAGAAGTTCTTCATCAAGGGCATCAGTAATGTGGGGCAATTCACCCTGGTGAAATGACGAGACCCCGGCCGCAATGCCGGGGCCTCGGTCGGTGGCGAAATCGCGCTGGTTACTTTTCCAGCGTGAACTGGTCGACGTCGGTGTACCCCTGGCGGAATAGCTTTGCGCAGCCGGTCAGGTACTTCATGTAGCGGTCGTAGACCTTCTCGGATTGGATCGCGACGGCCGTGTCCCGGTTCGCTTCCAGCGCGGCCGCCCACATGTCCAAGGTTCGGGCGTAGTGCAGCTGCAGCGACTGAATCCGGGTGAGCTTAAATCCGGCGTCGGAAGCGTGCTCTTCGACCAATGCGGGAGTGGGCAGCCAGCCGCCCGGGAAAATCTCGGCCAGGATGAATTGGGTGAAATGAACGACTTCGTGCGTCAACGGTAGACCCTTGGCCCGGGCCTCCTTGAACGACGGACGCACGATGGTGTGCAGCATCATCACGCCGTCGGCCGGCAGTACCGAGTACGCCATCTCGAAAAAGCGTGCCCACCGGGCCCGGCCGAAGTGCTCGAAAGCACCGATTGACACGATCCGGTCGACCGGCTCGTCGAACTTCTCCCAGCCCTCCAACAGCACTCGGCGGGTGCGGTCGGTGTCCAGTTGGTCGAACGACTTCTGCACGTGTTCGGCCTGGTTCTCGGACAGGGTCAGCCCGACGACATTGACGTCGTACTTCTCGATGGCGCGGCGCAGGGTGGCGCCCCAGCCGCAGCCGATGTCGAGGAGCGTCATCCCAGGCTCGAGCCGCAGCTTGGACAATGACAGATCGATCTTGGCGAGCTGAGCCTCTTCGAGTGTCATGTCATCACGCTCGAAGTATGCGCAGCTGTAGGTCTGTGAGGGGTCCAGAAAGAGCCGGAAGAAGTCGTCCGACAGGTCGTAGTGCGCTTGCACGTTGCCGAAGTGGGGCGTGAGCTGCACGGCCATAACGAAAGAAGCCTTTCTGTTTCCCGGAGGTGCGGGGCCGACTGGTCGGGGTTGCCCATGCACCTCCGGCGCATGCCCCTGCATGCTAGCGGTTTCCGCTGGCACATGCCGTATGCTGCGGGCCACACCTAGGGTCACACGGCGCCTGCCAAAAGCACAAAACGGCAGCCTGCCGGGTTGTCTACGAGTCTCGCGGCGGCACGATCGGCGACGGGTGCGGCTCGGCGCGGAATTTCTCCAAGGATCCGCCTACCTCGACGATTCCGCACAACGCGTTCCAGCTGAGCATGGTGAGGTAGTCGATCAGTTCGTCTCGGGTCATGCGCGGGTTGGACATCCACGAGTGAGTGGCCAATTGCACACCGCCGACGATCAGGTAAGACCACGGCTCGGCGCCGCCGGTGTCCATCCCGGCCTGCACCATGCGCCGGCGCATCATCACCGCGATCATCCGGGCGATGATCCGCTCGGAGTCGGCGATCACCTTGCTCTTGCTGGCCGAGCTGTTCGCCATCACGAACCGATACGGCTCCGGCTCGTTGGCCACGGTGTCGACGTAGACGCGGATGACTTCACGGGTCAGGTCGATTCCGTCGAGGTTCGACGTCAATGCCGCGGCCATGTTCGGAATCAGCGTGGTCTGGGCAAACCGCATCATCACGGCCGTCGTCAAGTCATTTTTGTCGACGAAATATCGGTACAAAACCGTTTTGGAAACGCCGATCTCCGCGGCGATCTCATCCATGCTCAAGTAGCGGCCGTGTCTGCGAATCGCGTCGATCGTTCCATCAACCAGCTCGTTGCGACGCTCCACCTTGTGTTGGTGCCAACGCCTCTTACGACCGTCCGTCTTGACGATTACTGCCGGGATTTGCTCTGCCACTATCGACGATTCCCATTCACTAGAACGCTGTCGATAATACGGCGTAGCGGGTACAGATGGCGGACGGGACGGCCATCGGAAACCAGGTCGGCAGCGGCGTCGTAACACGAACTGGCCCAATCGATACATGATGGTGTGGTGGCACATAGACCCTCGTCGAGAGCCGACGCACCGAGCCCTGCCGCGGGTCGGGCGCAGCCGGCCCCGCCACCGGCCCCGCGGACGTCGTTCGCGGAGTCGTTCGCTGGCGCCGATCCGGAGGCGGACGCGCAGCGGCGGGTAGCGCTGCGCCGCATGAAGTTGGTCGCGCTGAGCTTCCTGATCGGCGCCACCGGCGTGTTCCTCGCGTGCCGCTGGGCGCAGGCGCACGGCGGCGTCGGCGCCTGGGTCGGTTACGTCGGCGCGGCCGCGGAAGCGGGGATGGTCGGCGCGCTGGCCGACTGGTTCGCGGTGACGGCGCTGTTCAAGCATCCGTTGGGGATACCGATCCCGCACACCGCGATCATCCGGCGCAAGAAAGACCAGCTCGGCGAGGGGCTGGGCACGTTCGTGCGGGAGAACTTCCTGTCCCCGGAGGTGGTGGAGACCAAGCTGCGCGACGCTCAGGTGCCCGGCCGGCTCGGCAAGTGGTTGTCGGACACCTCCCACGCCGAGCGGGTCGCCGGCGAAACCGCCACCGTGCTCCGCGTGCTCGTCGAATTGCTGCGGGACGAAGATGTCCAGCAGGTGATCGACCGGATGATCGTGCGCCGCATCGCCGAGCCGCAGTGGGGCCCGCCGGCGGGCCGGGTGCTGGCGACGCTGCTCGCCGAGAACCGTCAGGAGGCGCTCATCCAACTACTCGCCGACCGCGCCTTCCAGTGGTCGCTGAACGCGGGCGAAATCATTCAACGGGTGGTGGAACGCGACTCACCGACGTGGTCGCCGCGCTTCGTCGACCACCTTGTCGGGGATCGCATCCATCGCGAACTGATGGACTTCACCGACAAGGTGCGCCGCAACCCCGACCACGAACTGCGCCGTTCGGCAACCCGCTTTCTGTTCGAATTCGCCGACGATCTGCAACACGACCCGGACACCATCGCGCGTGCTGACGCGATCAAAGAGCAGCTGATGGCGCGCGACGAGATCGCCCATGCCGCCGCGACGGCGTGGAAGACGCTGAAGCGGTTGGTGCTCGAGGGCGTCGACGATCCGTCCTCGGCGCTGCGTACTCGCATCGCGGACGCCGTCGTTCGCATCGGTGAGTCGTTACGCGACGACGCCGAGCTTCGCGACAAGGTCGACAACTGGATCGTGCGGGCCGCTCAGCACCTGGTTTCGCAGTATGGCGTCGAGATCACGGCGATCATCACCGACACCATCGAGCGGTGGGACGCCGAGGAGGCAAGCCGCCGCATCGAACTGCATGTGGGCCGCGACCTACAGTTCATTCGCATCAACGGCACCGTGGTGGGCTCGCTGGCCGGGTTGGTGATTTACACGGTCGCGCAGCTCTTTTTCTAGGGGTGCTAACTAGTGCTTGCAAATGCAAGCACATGTCCGTACGCTGCATACCTGTCAAGGTTTGCCCACGGACTAAGGGAGCGCGTAATGCCGCCGGAGGAGACTCTCTCCGCGAAGGTGTCCACTGCGGCCTCCGACATGGCCTCCGACATCGGCAGTTTCATCCGCAGCCAGCGTGAACTCGCCCAGGTGTCGGTGCGGCAACTCGCCGAACTTGCCGGCGTCAGCAACCCCTACCTGAGCCAGGTCGAGCGCGGACTCCGCAAACCGTCCGCAGACGTGCTCAGCCAGATCGCGAAAGCGTTGCGGGTCTCCGCGGAGGTCCTCTATGTGCGGGCCGGAATCCTCGAGCCCAGCGACAAGAGCCAAGTGCGCGACGCCATCATTACCGACACCGCGATCACCGAGCGGCAAAAGCAGATCCTGCTCGATATCTACGCATCCTTTGCCCAGCAAAACGAAGCCACCCACGAGGAGTTTCCCCCCGAATCCGACAGCCAAGAGTGAGCTAGCCGCTCCCGAGCGCAGCGCTCGCGCTGATATCCACTCGATCGTCAACCCGACCCGACCAACCAGGAGGTTCCCGGCAAGTCGCGTGCCACGTCAATACCCGGGTCTTGACTACTCCCCAATGGGGGAGCCGACGCTTGCCCCGACTTCCCAACCGAACTTCACAAACCTCAGCCCGACAACCAACCATGAAAGGAAAAACCATGGCTGACAATCCGAACATCGAAGAACTGCGGGCGCCGTTGCTCGCGGCCCTGGGAGCCGCTGACCTGGCCCTGGCCACCGTGAACGAACTCATCGGCAACCTGCGTGAGCGGGCCGAAGACACCCGCACCGACACCCGCACCCGCGTCGAGGAGAGTCGCGCCCGGATCGCCAAGCTGCAGGAAGACCTGCCCGAGCAGTTCACCGAGCTGCGTGAGCGCTTTACCGCCGAGGAGCTGCGCAAGGCCGCCGAGGGCTACCTGGAGGCCGCGACCACCCGGTACAACGAGCTGGTCGATCGGGGCGAGGCGGCGCTGCAGCGGCTGCGCAGCCAGCGGCCGTTCGAGGAGACCACGGCGCGTGCCGAGGGCTACGTCGACCAGGCCGTCGAGCTGACCCAGGAGGCGCTGGGCACCGTGGCGTCCCAGACCCGCGCGGTCGGCGAGCGTGCCGCCAAGCTGGTCGGCATCGAGCTGCCCCGCAAGGCGGAGGGGGCCTCCAAGGCGGTGGCCAAGAAGGCTCCGGCCAAGAAGGCCCCAGCCAAGAAGGCCCCAGCCAAGAAGGCTCCGGCGAAGAAGGCCGCGGCCAAGAAGGTCACCCAGAAGTAGTTCGAGGTCCGAGTTGCCCTCCGGGGCAACTCGGATTCGACGGACATGACGCAACCCGCATACCCTTGAGCGGTGAGCCAAGCCGTGAATACCGTCATGTGGGTCTTGCAGATCGGCGTCCTGGTCATGACGGTGTACGCGTTCGTACATGCCGCGATGCAGCGGGCTGACGCCTACACCGCCGCGGACAAGTTGACCAAGCCGGTGTGGCTGGTGATTCTGGGCGGGGCCGTCGCGTTGACGTCCATCCTGGGCTTTATTTTCGGGGTGCTCGGGATGGCCATCGCGGCCTGCGCGGCGGGTGTCTATCTGGTCGACGTGCGGCCAAAGCTGCTGGAAATTCAGGGCAAGTCGCGCTGACACGGTGAAGGTCCTGATCGCCGTGCCGGCGGCTGTCGCGTTGCTCGGCGGGGCCCTTGTTGCGGGCTCGCAGCCCGGGGTTGCGTCGGCCCAGCCCGGCGCGATCAGCCCGGCCGATCCCGGCTACCGCCCCCCATTCGTCGACCACACCGAGTGGGCTTCCGAGTGGTCCCAGTCGGCACACCGGACGAGCCTGCGGGTCTTTCCGACGCCGTCCGGGCGGTTGGCCTCGACCCACCCGGGTACCGCGGCCGCCGCCGACGAAGCCTGGTCCGAGGTGGTGACGATGGCGCCGGACGCCGACACCCCCGGCATGCGGGCGCAGTTCATCTGTCATTGGGAGTTCGCCGAGACGGCCCAGCCCGGCAAGACCAGCTGGAATCTCGAGCCGTGGCGCCCCGTCGTCGACGATGCCGAGATGGTCGCGTCCGGCTGCAACCCGGGCGGCCCGGAGGAAGCCCTCTGATGGCCCCTCTGATGGCACTGAGCCGCACACAGTTGGCGGGTCTGGTCGATCACACCTTGCTCAAACCCGAGGCCACCGACGCCGACGTGACCGCTGTGGTCGACGAAGCCGTCGACCTGGGTGTCTACGCGGTGTGTGTCTCGGCGTCGATGGTGCCGGTCGCCGCGGCTACCCCGGGCGTGCGCGTCGCGACGGTGGCCGGCTTCCCGTCGGGCAAGCACACATCGGCGATCAAGGCGCAGGAGGCCGCCGCGGCGGTGGCATCCGGCGCAATCGAAGTCGACATGGTGATCGACGTCGGCGCCGCGCTGGCCGGGCAGCTCGGGGCGGTTCATTCCGACATCGCGACGGTGCGCGCCGCGATACCCGCCGCGGTGCTCAAAGTGATCGTGGAATCGGCTGTCCTGCTGGGTGATTCGGACGGGCGCACGCTTACCGAAGTATGCCGTGTCGCCGAGGACGCCGGCGCCGACTTCGTCAAAACCTCGACCGGATTTCACCCCGCCGGTGGTGCGTCGGTCCGCGCCGTCGCCCTGATGGCCCAAACCGTCGGCGGTCGGCTCGGGGTCAAGGCCAGCGGCGGAATCCGTACCGCGGCCGACGCCGTCGCGATGGTGCAGGCCGGTGCCACCCGCCTGGGGCTGTCCGGCACCCGGGCAGTTCTGGACGGACTCGGCTAGCGGCTCCCCTTACAGGTTCGCGAAGCAGGAGTCGTTGTTGTCCCCGGCGGGGATGGTCGCATTGCGGGTGGAGAAGTGGCTCGTCACCCCGGAGTCGGTCACCTGCACGCTGTCGGCGTGAATTCCCAACGGGTAGTTGGCGGTCAGCTTCTGCGTGTAGCTATCCAACGTCGACTGCACGCTTTCCCGGGGCATGGTGAAGCCGAGCGCGTTGAAGCTCTGGATCTGCAGCTGGATGCCGTTACCGGACACCACCGGCTTGGTCGTGATGTTGTCCAACATCCCCTTGAGCTCGATGGTGCCGTCGCTGGGATGCGTGGTCACGCTGTTGGTGACGAAGGGGCCCAGCACCGGGATGGCGTTCTGCACCGATTGTTTGATGCCGTCGCTGGTCCAGGTGATGGTCGCGTCGAGCGCGCCGATGGTGCCCTTGGAGTTGGCCGTCTTGTCGAGCTTCACGTCTTTGATGCTGATGTCGATCTTCATGGCCTTGGCGTCGCGGATCTGGTTGCCCGCCGTCGACACCGAGATGTTGGTGAAGTGCTTCGTCGCGAGCTGCCACAGCAGCAGCGGCGCGACGCCGAACGACGCCGTCGCCTGATCCTGAACCTCGCACGCGACCGCCTGGGCGACCTTGTTGTTGGCGACGTGGCGCGCGTACAGCTCCCCGCCGATCAGGCTCGCGATCAGCAGCGACACCACGATGACGCAGATCAGGACGATGGCCAGCGGGTCGCGCAGCCGTTTCTTCTTCGTCGCCGGGGCCGGCTCTTCGCTGGGGGCGGCGAGGCTCTGGGTGGGCGGCGCGGGGGGTGGCGGGTAGCCGCCGTGCTGGCTGTCCAAACCGCCCGGGCGCTGGCCCGCAGCTGCTGCCGGTGGGGCGGGCGGTGGCGTGGCACGGGGCGCACTCAACCGCTCGGTCGGGCGTTCAGTCGGTGGGCCGAACGGGGTCTGATTGCCGGGACGCGCCCACGACGACGGGCCCTCGCCGGGTGGTCCTTGCGGGTTCGTCACCCAACCGATTCTGCCCTATCGCCACGAGCAAAGTCCGCTTGGTTGCGCAGCACCGCGATGTTCTCTCGGGCCTTGGCGACCTCGTCGACGTCGATGTCGGCGACCACCAGCTGCGGGTCGGCGCCTGCGGCGGCGATCACTTCGCCGAAGGGAGAGGCCACCAGGCTGCCGCCCACCCCGGTCGGCGCGCTGGACGCGGATCCCGAGTCGGCCAGTGTGTCACCGGGATCGGCCTGGCCGGCCGCGGCGACGTAACTCATCGAGTCCAGCGCGCGGGCGCGGGCCAGTAACGTCCACTGGTCGAGTTTTCCGGGACCAGACCCCCAGGATGCGCAGACGGCTATGAGCTGGGCG
Source organism: Mycobacterium simiae (assembly GCF_010727605.1). Taxonomy (NCBI): domain Bacteria; kingdom Bacillati; phylum Actinomycetota; class Actinomycetes; order Mycobacteriales; family Mycobacteriaceae; genus Mycobacterium; species Mycobacterium simiae. The sequence continues at coordinate 1,894,261 of NZ_AP022568.1, read as the reverse complement.
CCGCGGCGGGCCAGTTCGGTGTAGAGCTGCGGGAAGCGGATGTCGTAGCAAACGGTCAGGCCCACCCCCACCCCGTCGACCGTGATGACCACCGGTTCCCGGCCGGGCGCGACCGTGCGCGATTCGGTGAAGCCGAACGCGTCGTAGAGATGGATCTTGTCGTAATGGGTGTCCGGCTGGTTGGGGGTGCCCGGCCCGGCCGCGATCAGGGTGTTGGTGACGCGGCCGTCGCCGGAGGGGGTGAACATGCCGGCGACCACCGTGATGCCCGCGTCGGAGGCGATCCGTCGGACACCGTCCGCCCAGGGTCCGTCGATGGACTCGGCGATCGGTTTCAGCGGCACCCCGAACCGGCACATCGTCGCCTCGGGGAACACGACCAGCGCCGCGCCGGCGTCCGCGGCGCGGGAAGTGTAGTCGCGCACCTGCTGCAGATTCGCGGCCGGATCGCTGCCACTGAGCATTTGGGCCAACGCGATTCGCATGTCCGCCAGCTTAGGCGTGGGCACGAAGCGGGCAGATGCCACGCGCATCGAAGTGCGCGGATCACGCGTGATGGGTGATCCATTCGGTGGTGAAGCGTTGCTCCCGGCTCACCAGCTCGGCCAGGTGGGTGCCGATGATCTTCTCCACCTTGCCGCCGATCAGCGGGATCCGGACCTGGATCGTGGCGCGGTAGGTCAGGCGGGCGCCGCCGCCGCCGATCGGGCAGAGCTCGGCGGTCCCGGCCACGTGCACCGGGGTGTCCACGATCGAGCCCTTGATCGACGCCGTGGCGATGCCGTCGCTGACCGCGCCCCATCGTTCTTCGCGCCGGAACAGCAGATCGCCCCGGTGCAACTGGGTGACCATGGCCGGCAAGTTGTCGCTGCGCACGTGCTGCAGCGTCACCACCTCGATGGTGCCGTCGTCCCCGGAGTCGCCGCCGACCCGAAGCGACTCCAGCCGAGCCTCGTCGACCGGGATGTCGGCCAGCCGGGCGTGCCAGTAGGCCGCCGCGGCGAAGGCACGATGCAGCTCCTCGACACTGTCCGCATAGTCGGCGGACAAGTCGAATGAGCGTGGCATAGCAGGTCAGGCTACCGTTACGGGCCATGAAACCGAGCGAGGCCGGATCGCTCTTCGCCGGTGCACACGTCGCCGAGGCGGTGTCGTTGGCCCCGTTGACCACGTTGCGGGTGGGGCCGGTCGCGCGCCGCCTGATCACTTGCACCAGCAGCGAACAGGTCGTCGCGGTTTTGGGCGCGCTGGACGCGGCCAGCGGGGCGGGCGACGCCGGACCGGTGTTGGTGTTTGCCGGCGGATCCAATCTGGTGATCGCCGACGACCTGACTGACCTGACCGCGGTGCGGCTGGACACCCGCGGCATCACCATCGAGGCCAACGTGGTGCGCGCCGAAGCCGGCGCGGTGTGGGACGACGTCGTGGTCGCGGCCATCGAACACGGACTGGGTGGGCTGGAATGCCTCTCCGGCATTCCCGGATCCGCCGGGGCGACCCCGGTGCAGAACGTGGGTGCCTACGGGGCGGAGGTCGCCGACACGATCACCCGGGTCCGGGTGCTGGATCGCCGCACCGGCGCGGCGCGCTGGGTCGCCGGCGCCGAGCTGGGTTTCGGCTATCGCACCAGCGTGTTCAAGCGGACCCCGCAGGTATCGGCCGTGGTTTTGGAGGTGGAGTTCGCGCTGGACGCGTCGGGCCGCAGCGCGCCGTTGCGCTACGGCGAGCTGACCGCGGCGCTCAACGCGACGAGCGGCGACCGGGCCGACCCCCGGGCGGTGCGGGACGCGGTGCTGGCGTTGCGCACCCGCAAGGGCATGGTGCTCGACTCGACCGACCCCGACACCTGGAGCGTGGGCTCGTTTTTCACCAATCCGGTTGTCGCCCCCGCGGTTTACCAATCGCTGGCCGGGCGGGTCGACGGCCCGGTGCCGCACTACCCGGCCCCGGCCGGGGTCAAGCTGGCCGCCGGCTGGCTGGTGGAACACGCGGGCTTCGGCAAGGGCTATCCCGACGACTCGACGGCCCCGTGTCGGTTGTCCACCAAGCACGCGCTTGCTCTGACCAACCGCGGCAACGCCTCCACCGCGGACGTGATCGCGCTGGCCCGCACCATCCGCGACGGCGTGCGCGACGTGTTTGGCATCACACTGGAACCCGAACCTGTGCTGCTCGGTTGCGGGTTGGACAGCTAAATCGCGCCCGGCCGGGCGCTTTCCCTACTTGTCGTGGCGCGGAGGATGTCGCCGCGACCGGTATCTTTTAATGTCGTGAGCACATCCGATGAGCGGCCGCCGATGAACCGGCGGCTGGCCCTGACGGCCCTGGGGCTGGGTGTGTTCGCGCCGAGTGTGCTGGCCGCCTGCAGCGGCACCGCGGCCAAACAGGCGGAGAAGAGCAAAGAGCAGTCGGCGCCGAACCTGAAGTACCAGCCCGCCGACAACGCGACCGATGTGGTTCCCATTGCGCCGATCAGCGTCTCGGTCACCGATGGCTGGTTCCAGAAGGTGGCGTTGACGAACTCGTCGGGCAAGGTCGTCGCCGGGGCATTCAATTCCGACCGCACGGTCTACACCACCACCGAGCCGCTGGGCTACGACACCAGCTATAGCTGGAGCGGGTCGGTCGTCGGCCACGACGGCAAAACTGTCCCGGTCACGGGCAAATTCGCCACGGTCGCGCCGGCCAAGAAGATCGACGGCGGCTTCCAGCTGGCCGACGGGCAGACGGTCGGCGTCGCCGCGCCGATCATCATCCAGTTCGACGCGCCGATCAGCGACAAGGCGGCGGTCGAGAAGGCGCTGACCGTCACCACCAACCCGCCGGTGGAGGGCAGTTGGGCCTGGCTGCCCGACGAGCAGCAGGGCGCCCGCATCCACTACCGCCCCCGCGAGTACTACCCGGCGGGCACGACCGTCAACGTCGACGCCAAGTTCTATGGGCTGCCGTTCGGTGACGGCGCCTACGGCCTGCAGGACATGTCGCTGAAGATCCAGATCGGCCGGCGCCAGGTGGTCAAGGCCGAGGTGTCCTCGCATCGGATGCAGGTCGTCACCGATGCCGGCGTGATCATGGACTTCCCGTGCAGCTACGGCGAGGCCGACAAGGCCCGCAACGTGACCCGCAACGGCATCCACGTGGTCACCGAGAAGTACGCCGACTTCTACATGTCCAACCCCGCGGCCGGCTACAGCCACGTGCACGAACGCTGGGCGGTGCGAATCTCCAACAACGGCGAGTTCATTCACGCCAATCCGGCGAGTTCCGGCGCGCAGGGCAACACCAACGTCACCAATGGCTGCATCAACCTGTCCACCGAGGACGCCGCGCAGTACTACAGCTCGGCGATCTACGGCGATCCGGTCGAGGTGACCGGGAGCTCGATCCAGTTGTCCTATTCCGACGGCGACATCTGGGACTGGGCCGTGGACTGGGACACTTGGGTGGCCATGTCGGCGTTGCCGCCGCCGAGCGCGCATCCGCCGGCCAGCCAGATCCCGGTGACCGCTCCGGTCACCCCGTCGACAGCCCCGAGCCTGTCGGGAACTCCGACCACCACCACCACGACGACGTCGTCGTCCCCTAGCCCCGGCGGTTGAACCGCACGGCGTTGGCCTGATCCCGCGGCCTGAGCACGATCAGGTCCAGGTCGACGTGTGGCGGCCGGGACGCCACGAACCCGATCACCTCCGCGACGTCGGCCGCCGTCAGCGGCGTGATGCCGGCGTACACCGCATCCGCGCGCTGCTGGTCGCCGTCGAAGCGCACCAGTGAAAACTCGGTTTCGACTGCGCCGGGAGCGATTTCGGTGAGCCGCACCGGTTTTCCGAGAAGCTCCCCGCGCAGCGTGCGGTGCACGGCGGCCTGGGCGTGCTTGGCCGACGTGTAGCCGGCGCCGCCGTCGTAGACCTCCAGCGCGGCCCCCGAGGTGACGGTGATGATCAGGCCGTCACCGGAGTCGATCAGCTTGGGCAGCAGCGCGCGGGTGACCCGCAGCGTGCCCAGCACATTGGTCTCCCACATCCAGCGCCAATGCTCGACGTCGGCTTCGGCGACCGGCGCCAGCCCGCGAGCACCGCCGGCATTGTTAACTAGTACGTCGACCCGACCCACTGCCGCTGCCAGCGTTTGCACGGCCACCTCGTCTGTGACGTCGGCCACAATTGCGCTACCGTCGATCTCTTTCGCCAGGGCATTGATTCGGTCCGCGCGTCGCGCCACCGCAACCACATGAAACCCAAGGGCAGCAAGGGATCTCGCGGTTGCTGCACCGATGCCGGAACTGGCGCCGGTGACTACCGCCACCCGTTGATTCGCGTTAGCAACACTCACTGAGCCAACTCTAATAAACGTGCTAAATTCCTGGTGTGCTCCACAGCGCCCAGTTCAACAACACGGCCGCGTGTCTTTGCGCGGCATGTGCGTGTTGTTGCCGCGCACTTTGCCGCGCCTGAACCCAAACACAGGTTGTGGCCAAGACCGGCCATTTGGAACTCGGACAAAGGACGCTCGTGCGCTCGACTTCTCTCACCCACACCCATCATTCGCCCAGCCGCCAGGGCCAGCTGAGGCTGCACCGGCAAATTCTGCCGCCGGCGCTGCACATTTCGGACTCGGCCGCGGCCTCGGTATTCCGGGCGGTCCGGCTGCGCGGCCCGGTCGGCCGCGACGTCATCGCCGGAGTCACCTCGCTCTCCATCGCTACGGTCAACCGCCAGGTCATTGCCCTGCTTGACGCCGGCCTGCTCCGCGAACGCGCCGACCTGGCGGTCTCCGGGGCCATCGGACGCCCGCGCGTACCCGTGGAAATCAACCACGAACCCTTCGTGACGCTGGGCATCCACATCGGTGCCCGAACGACCAGCATCGTGGCGACCGACCTGTTCGGCCGCACGCTCGACACCGTCGAGACCCCGACTCCGCTCAGTCCACCGGCTGCCGCGCTGACAACGCTGGCCGAGAGCGCTACCCGCTACCTGAGGCGCTGGCATCGACGCCGGCCATTGTGGGTGGGTGTGGCTATCGGCGGGACCGTCGACGGTGCCACCGGACACGTCGACCACCCGCGGTTGGGCTGGCGGCAAGCGCCAGTGGGGCCGGTGCTGGCCGACGCGCTGGGCCTGCCGGTATCGGTGGCCTCCCACGTCGACGCCATGGCCGGAGCCGAACTGCTGCTCGGCATGCGGCGATTCGCGCCCAGCTCGCCGACCAGCCTGTACGTCTACGCCCGCGAGACCGTGGGATACGCCCTGGTGATCGGTGGGCGGGTGCACTGCCCCTCCAGCGGCCCCGGCACCATCGCAGGGTTGCCGGCGCACTCCGAGCTCCTTGGCGGCACCGGCCAGCTGGAGTCCACCGTCAGCGATGAGGCCGTCCTGGCGGCGGCTCGCCGGCTCCGCATCCTGCCGGCCGCGCCGGCGGGCCGGCCCAACGGCGCCACCACCGGCATCACCGATCTGATCCGCCTGGCCCGGGCGGGCAACCGGCAGTCGCAGGATCTGCTGGCGGAGCGGGCCCGGGTGCTCGGCGAGGCGGTCGCGTTGCTGCGTGACCTGCTCAACCCCGACGAGCTGGTGGTGGGTGGCCAGGCCTTCACCGAGTATCCGGAGGCGATGGAGCAGGTGGAGTCGGCATTCGCGGCGCGTTCGGTGCTGGCGCCGCGGGACATCCGAGTGACCGCCTTCGGCAACCGGGTGCAGGAGGCCGGGGCCGGCATCGTGTCGCTGGGCGGCCTGTACGTCGACCCGATGGGTGCGATGCGCCGCGCCGGGGTGATCGGATCCCGGGTCCCCGAAATCGTCCCGGAATCGTCCGCCTGACACGGACAGCCGCGCCGCGCGCGTGGGCTGCCGCTCGAGCCGTGCTGTAAAGATGAAAGAGTGCGGCACGACGAGGTCCTCCGAAACAATCCGCGCCGGGTCGCGCTGTTAGCAGTGCACACGTCCCCCCTGGCGCAGCCCGGCACCGGCGACGCCGGCGGGATGAATGTGTACGTGCTGCAAAGTGCATTGCACCTAGCCAGGCGGGGTATCGAGGTCGAAATCTTTACCCGTGCCACCGCCTCGGCCGACCCGCCGGTCGTGGAGGTTGAGCCCGGCGTGCTGGTACGCAACGTGGTGGCGGGGCCGTTCGAGGGCCTGGACAAATACGATCTGCCCACCCAGCTGTGTGCGTTCGCGGCCGGGGTGCTGCGCGCCGAAGCGTCGCATGACGCCGGTTACTACGACATCGTGCACTCGCACTACTGGCTCTCCGGGCAGGTCGGCTGGCTGGCCCGGGACCGGTGGGCGGTGCCGCTGGTGCACACCGCGCACACCCTTGCGGCGGTGAAAAACGCGGCACTGGCCGTCGGCGACTCGCCCGAGCCTCCGCTGCGCGCGGTGGGTGAGCAGCAGGTGGTGGACGAGGCGGACCGGCTGATCGTCAACACCGACGACGAGGCGCAGCAATTAATCTCGATTCACCACGCGAACCCCGAGGCGATCGACGTCGTTCATCCCGGCGTGGACCTGCAGGTGTTCCGCCCCGGTGATCGCCGCGCCGCCCGGGCTGCGCTGGGGTTTGCGCTCGACGAACCGATCGTCGCGTTCGTCGGACGCATCCAACCGCTGAAAGCACCCGACATCGTGCTGCGGGCGGCGGCGAAACTGCCGGGGGTGCGGATCGTGGTCGCCGGTGGGCCGTCGGGCAGCGGTTTAGCAACCCCGGACGGGCTGGTGCGCCTGGCCGGCGACCTCGGCATCACGGATCGGGTGACATTCCTGCCGCCGCAGTCCCGCGAGGCCCTCGCCACCCTGTTTCACGCCGCGAATCTTGTTGCGGTGCCCAGCTATTCGGAGTCGTTCGGTTTGGTCGCCGTGGAGGCGCAGGCCTGTGGCACGCCGGTGGTGGCCGCCGCGGTCGGGGGCTTGCCGGTGGCCGTGCGCGACGGCGTCACCGGCTCGCTGGTGACCGGTCACGACGTCGACGACTGGGCGCAGGCGCTCGACGAAGTGCTGGCCCTGGACGGTACCCCGCGAGGTAAGGCGATGAGCCGGGCCGCCGCGGCGCACGCCGCGACGTTCTCCTGGGAGAACACCACCGACTCGCTGCTGGCCAGTTACCGGCGGGCCATCGGCGATTTCGGCACCGCCCGGCAGCGCCGGGTCAGCGTGACGCTGGATCGTGCGGCGGCGCGCAAACCACGCCGGTGGACTCCGCGCCAGGGGGTCGGCGCATGAGCCGCAGAAGCCGCAGCCACCGCATGTTCGACGAGGCGCCGCGATGCGGCCTGGAGCGGCGCTAGTGACGGCGGCGGTCCAACAGGTGATTGAGCGGGCCCTACAGGCCAGCGATCTGACGTATTCGAAACATCAAGGGGCACATGGGGGTTTGCCCGGCCTGGTCGTGGAGCTGCCCGGCGAGCGCAGGCTCAAGACCAACACCATCTTGAGCATCGGTGAGCACTCGGTGCGCGTCGAGGCGTTCGTGTGCCGAAAGCCCGACGAAAATCACGAGGGCGTCTACCGGTTCCTGTTAAAGCGCAATCGACGGCTCTACGGCGTCGCGTACACACTCGACAACGTCGGCGACATCTATCTGGTGGGGCGGATGTCGCTGGCATCGGTAGACGCCGAGGAGATCGACCGCGTGCTCGGGCAGGTCCTGGAAGCGGTGGACTCGGACTTCAACACCTTGCTGGAACTAGGCTTTCGGTCCTCGATCCAAAAAGAGTGGGACTGGCGCGTCTCGCGGGGGGAGTCGCTGAAGAATCTGGAAGCTTTCACCCACCTGATCGAGGATGACGACCGTTAGTTGATGCGTGAGAGACTGACCGCATGGCTGACACCGCGACGCTGGTATTACTTCGCCACGGCGAGAGCGAATGGAACTCGCTGAACCTGTTCACCGGATGGGTCGACGTCGGCCTCACCGAGAAGGGCCGGGCCGAGGCGGTGCGTAGCGGCGAGCTGCTGACCGAACACAATTTGCTGCCCGACGTGCTGTATACGTCGTTGTTGCGCCGCGCGATCACCACGGCCCACCTGGCGCTGGATACCGCGGATCGGCTATGGATCCCGGTACATCGCAGCTGGCGGCTCAACGAGCGCCACTATGGCGCATTGCAAGGCCTGGACAAGGCCGAAACCAAGGCGCGCTACGGCGACGACCAATTCATGGCCTGGCGGCGCAGTTACGACACTCCGCCGCCGCCCATCGAGAAGGGCAGCAAATACAGCCAGGACGCCGACCCGCGTTATGCCGACATCGGCGGCGGCCCGCTCACCGAATGCCTGGCCGACGTGGTGGTGCGGTTCCTGCCCTACTTCACCGACGTCATCGTCCCGGATCTGCGGGTCGGGCGGACGGTGCTGATCGTCGCGCACGGAAACTCGCTGCGGGCGCTGGTCAAGCACCTCGATCAGATTTCCGACGAACAGATCCCCGGGCTGAACATTCCCACCGGCATTCCGCTGCGCTACGACCTGGACGCCGACCTGCGTCCGGTGGTGCCGGGCGGTACCTATCTCGACCCGGATGCGGCCGCCGCCGGCGCGGCCGCGGTAGCCAACCAGGGTAGCCGGTAGGCTTCGACCAGCGGCATCGCCGACCGCCGGCGTTGCGCGGGAATCACTCGTTAGCCAAACATCGCGTGAACGGCGGTAGAACACCTGTTACGCAAGTTGTGACTTGTCCGATTTTGGCCTCGTTCCGCTAGGGCTGCGTTCACCAGATTTGTAGGATTTCGTTCGTGACCGTGTTCTCGGCGCTGTTGCTGGCCGGGGTCTTGTCAGTGCTTGCGCTGGCCGTTGGTGTGGCGGCCGGCACTCGATTGTCCGCACGGGTGGTGCGCCGCAGGCAGCGAGCGACGACCGAATCGACCGGTATCACCGTCGCAGAGATGCTGCAGCAAATCGTCACGCTGATGCCGTTAGGCGCGGCTGTGGTGGATTCCCATCGCGACGTGGTCTACCTCAACCAACGGGCCAAGGAATTGGGCCTGGTGCGCGACCGCCAGCTCGACGACGAAGCGTGGGACGCGGCGCAGCTGGCGCTCGACGGCGAGGAGATTGAGTTCGATCTGCAACCCGCCAAACGTGCCGCCGCCGGCCGGTCGGGGATTTCGGTACATGGGCAGGCCCGGCTGCTCAGCGAGGAAGACCGCAGGTTCGCGGTGGTCTTTGTGCACGACCAATCCGACTATGCGCGTATGGAGGCGACCAGGCGCGACTTCGTGGCCAATGTCAGCCACGAACTCAAGACCCCGGTCGGTGCCATGGCCCTGCTCGCCGAGGCATTGTTGGCGTCGGCGGACGACTCCGAAACCGTGCGCCGGTTCGCCGAAAAGGTACTCATCGAGGCAAACCGGCTGGGGGACATGGTTGCCGAGCTCATCGAGCTGTCCAGGCTGCAGGGTGCGGAACGGTTGCCCAATGTCACCGCTGTCGACGTCGATACCGTTGTATCCGAAGCGATCGCGCGGCACAAGGTGGCAGCCGACAATGCCAAGATCGAGGTTCGCACCGACGCGCCTACGGGGTTGCGGGTGCTGGGGGACCAAACACTGTTGGTGACGGCGCTGGCCAATTTGGTCTCCAATGCGATCGCCTATTCGCCTGCGGGCTCGCCGGTGTCGATCAGCCGCCGCCGCCGCGGCGACAACATCGAGATTGCGGTCACCGACCGCGGAATCGGGATTGCGTTAGAGGACCAGGAGCGAGTCTTCGAGCGGTTTTTCCGGGGGGACAAGGCGCGTTCGCGAGCCACCGGCGGCAGTGGGCTGGGGTTGGCGATCGTCAAACACGTTGCCGCCAATCACGACGGCAGCATCGGCGTGTGGAGCAAGCCGGGAACCGGGTCGACGTTCACGTTGTCCATCCCGGCTTATCGCGACAGCGCCGGCGACGAAGAACCCGAGCAACCCCGGGCTCGCGAGGCGCGGCCCAGCAGGTCCCAACGAGAGGAAGAACTGAGTCGATGACCCGCGTGCATGACGAGGCAAGGCGAAAAGGTGAGGAGCACCCCCGATGACCAGCGTGCTGATCGTGGAAGACGAGGAGTCGCTGGCCGACCCGCTCGCTTTTCTGCTTCGCAAGGAGGGCTTTGAGGCCACCGTGGTGACCGATGGGCAGGCGGCGCTCGCCGAGTTCGACCGGGCCGGCGCCGACATCGTGCTGCTGGATCTGATGCTGCCCGGCATGTCCGGCACCGACGTGTGTAAGCAGCTGCGGTCGCGCTCCGGCGTGCCGGTGATCATGGTGACAGCCCGCGACAGTGAGATCGACAAGGTGGTCGGCCTGGAGCTGGGCGCCGACGACTACGTGACCAAGCCGTATTCGGCTCGCGAGCTCATCGCGCGGATTCGGGCGGTGCTGCGCCGGGGCGGCGACGACGACTCCGAGATCAGCGACGGCGTTTTGGAGTCCGGGCCGGTGCGGATGGACGTGGAGCGGCACGTGGTGTCGGTCAACGGTGACACAATTACTTTGCCGCTCAAGGAATTTGATCTACTCGAATATCTGATGCGCAACAGTGGCCGGGTGCTCACCCGGGGGCAGCTGATCGATCGGGTCTGGGGCGCTGATTACGTCGGGGACACCAAGACGCTCGACGTCCACGTCAAGCGGCTGCGATCCAAGATCGAAGCCGACCCCGCCAATCCGGTGCACCTGGTGACCGTGCGCGGGCTGGGCTACAAGCTCGAAGGCTAGGCGGCTCAGCGCGCGCCGACCACCTCACCGGCCACCGCCAATGCCAGCGCCATGATCGACAGCTGCGGATTCACCTCCGGGCAGCTGGGCAGGATCGACGCATCGGCCACCCACACACCGTCGACGCCGCGGAGCCGTCCGCACTGATCGACGGGGCAAGCCTGCGGGTCGGCGCCGGCGGCCGCCGTACCGGTCGGGTGAAAGGCGGCCAGGTGCAGGCGTCGCGGGTCGCTGCGGCTCAGCGCCTCACGCAACGCGGGCAGCGACGCCACGGTCATCGCCCCGGGTAAGCCGGTGAGCACCTCAACGGCTCCTGCCGCGAACAAGAGTCGGCCCATGGCCTCGACCGCGATCGTCAGCTTGGCGAGGTCTGCCCGGGCGATGTTGTAGCGCATCACCGGTTGGCCGCGCACCGAGGAAACGGAGCCGACCCCGCGATCGGCGATCATGGCGCCGAACGTCGCGACTTGAGGCGCTCGGTCGAGCCACCTGAGCAGCTGGGCGCCGTACCCGGGGTAGATCATCGAGCCCATGCCGGGTGGTGTCGAGGTGGCTTCGATCAGCACCCCGTCCGACTCGTGAAACTGGTGCACGGCGGCGCTCTGCAGTACGCCGCGCCAGGCTAGGACGTCGTCGTCGAATCGGCCCGCGAGCACCGTCGCGGGATGCAGCGCAAGGTTTCGCCCAAGGCGCGGGTGCGCGCCAAGCCCGCTGCGGCGCAACAGAACCGGTGTTTCGGTAGCGCCGGCCGACACGACGACGGTGTCGGCGAGGATGTCGATCGCGGTGCCGTCGGGTCGACGGGCCCGCACACCGCGGGCGCGACCGTCGTGGTGCAGCACCCGCTCGACGCGGGCCCGCGTAATGATCCGCGCACCCGCGGCGCAGGCCTGCGGCAGCGCATTGAGGTGCACGCCGAACTTGGCGTTGCGCGGGCAGCCGATCGCGCATTGGCAACAGCCCCCGCATCCCGGTGCATTGCGGGGGATGGGCGCGGCGTCCCAGCCCAGTGTTGCCGCGGCGTCCAGCAGTAGGTGTCCGTTGCGGCCCATGATCTGCAGAGGCACCGGCGCAACCTGCAGGGTGCGCTCGACTTCTTCGAGATGCGGGGTCAGCCGGTCCGGGTCGGCCAGGGCGAGACCGTATTGGCCGTACCAGCGACGTTGCACGGAATCCGGTGGGCGGAAACATGTTCCGGAGTTCACCACGGTGGTGCCGCCGACTGCCCGACCGATGGGCGTGATGATGGAGGGGCGGCCCAGCGCGACGGTGGCGCCGGCGCCGCGGTACAGCCCGGCGTAGCGGTCCATCGGGTGCGTGGTGCGGAATTCCGCGACTGTCCACCGGCGTCCCTCCTCGAGGACCACGGTGTCCAGGCCGGCTCGCGCCAGGGTGCGGGCCACCATGGCCCCGCCGGCGCCGGATCCGACGATCACCGCATCGGCGGTGATGACAGAGCGGCTATCGGCCGACGAAATGACCGTCAACGGCGCGTCGGGTCGTGCCGAATCTCGTGCCTGGGCACGCGAAAGTAATTCTGGTGCAAAGGTATCGGCGCCGTTGGCGAGCAACACGATAGCCTTAAAGGCTTCGATGGCGACTCCGGCGTCCAGGCTGAGCCCGCCGAGTCGGTGCAGCACTTGATCGCGCCGGCCGGGGTCGAGGCGCGACAGCGGACGACCGGTGGTGAGGTAGCTCGCCGCGTTCACGCCCAGCAGTCCGGCCCGCACCGCCAGCCGTGTCGTGGCGGGCAACTGGGTGAGATAGCGCTCGACGCGGTCGGCCAGTTGACTCGATGGCGGGCCGCCGTGTTCCTCGGGCAGCAGCGCGCTGCCGAACGCGAACAACGCCGACCGCGCCCGGCTCATAGCAAACGCCCGAGCCGGCGGCCCCATTTGATGAAGAACGGGTAGGTCGCGAAGATGCCTCCGGCCACCGCGTGCAGCTTCCAGCCGGCCGGTTCGGTGGCGACGCCGAAAACCCCGCTGTTCCACATGAAGTCGCGACCGTTGCGGGCACGGAACGGCCGCCACAGCACGCCCAGTCCGGGCACGTTGTGGTACAGCCCGAACGATCCGCCGAAGAAGACCCCGAGCGTGGCGGCTTCGGCGACATCGCGGCGATCCGCTGGCAGTTGCCGCTCGATCAACATCCCGGACACCACCAGTAGGGGCGGGTCTAGAAGAAAGCTCACATCGGGATCCTTTCGTTGATTTCGGGTGCCTCGTGGCCACGCAGCCCCACTTCGGCGTGGCCGGTGCCCAGTGCCGTCCACCGGCGGTCGTCGATCTCGACATAGACGTCAGCCTGCTCGGTGTTGGTGCACACCGCCGCGCCGCCGTCGGGGTCGGTGTAACCCAGGCTCACGCAACGCTGCGGCGGCTGGTCGACGCGGATGAGTACCCGGCTACGGCCGATCCGCCCTTCCAGCTGCCAGTGCTGCAGCCCCAGCGTCGTGCGCATCCGAATCGAGGGCAAAATGCTTGCGGGCCAATCCTTTCCGTCAATTCGGAAGCGGACGAAAGCGAGCGGCGGGAGTCGTCGCAGCCCCGGCTTGTGGGACACCGCGGTGACTACCTCCAGGACATCGCCGCCGCCGAGGTCGGCATGAATCCAGCCCCAGCGTTTGGCATTGCCGTGTCCGTAGATGTGTGCAACGCCGCCGCGCCACCCCTCGATCGGCGCGGCGGCGTCGTCGATGGTCACCGACCCGGTGAAGTCGGCGGTGGGCGCGAGGACGACCTGGGCGCCGGGCAGCAGGTCGCGTTCCCAGACCGGCCGGGGGAATGTCCACAACGGCGCGCCGGTGTCCTTCCAGGACAGGTCCCAGGCCAGCGCCCCGGCCCGTCCGACCAGTGTTTCGGGTGCGACGCGGACACCGGCCGCATCGAACCACGCGCCGGTGGCGGGTTGGACCGGCTCGGGGCCGAAACGCTCGGTGTAGGGGGAGCCGTCGGCCGGAAACCAGGTGGCCCAGCCGTGGGCATAGGGGGCGCGGTCGCCGGTCGGTGCGACCGTCTCGCAATGGATCCACAGTCCCGCGCGGGTCCGCGGGTCCGACAGGGTGGCGTACCAGACCTCCAGCCGGCCTGCCTGCCCCTGCCAGCGTGGGGCCGCCGCCGATCGATCCGCGTCGTCCACAGCCTCGCCTCCACCACATTGTCGGTTCCGTCCACTATATTGGTTGATCCAATGAACCAGTCAAATGTGCTGCAGCCGCCAGACCGCCAACGGGTGGACGAGCAGATCACCGCCTCGATCGCCGACGCCATCCTCGACGGTGCGTTTCCGCCGGGCTCGGCGCTGCCGCCGGAACGCGAGCTGGCCGAGCAGCTCGGCGTCAACCGCACGTCGTTGCGGCAGGGTCTGGCCCGGCTGCAGCAGATGGGCCTGATCGAGGCGCGCCACGGCAGCGGCAATGTGGTGCGCGACCCGCAAGAGCTGACGCATCCGGCGGTGGTCGAGGCGCTGATCCGCAGATTGGGCCCCGAGTTCCTGGTCGAGCTGCTCGAGATCCGCGCCGCGCTCGGCCCGCTGATCGGCCGTTTGGCGGCGCAACGGTCCGGGCCCGAAGGTGACGAGGCGTTACGGGACGCGTTGGCAGCGGTGCGCGACGCCCGCGGCGCCGGGGCACTACAAGCTGCCGACCTGGCCTACTTCCGCGTGCTCATCCACGGCACGCGCAACCGTGCCCTGGGCTTGCTCTACCGCTGGGTGGACGACGCCTTCGGCGGCCGGGAACACGAACTCACCCGCGCCTACGACGATCCGGAACCCGTGCTGGCCGACCTGGGGGAGATCACCGAGGCGGTACTGGCGCGCGACGCCGCCGCGGCTGCCGCGGCCGTCCAGACATACCTGACGGCCAGCGGGCTGCGCATGGTCGCGGCCTACCGCTCGCAGGCCACCTGACGAAACGTTTGGCTACTCGGCGATGCGGGTGGCCGGGTGCACGGCGATCAAGCCTAATTGGCTGCGGCGCTTGCACATTGCCGCCAGTTCGGCGTACGCCTTGGCGCCGAGCAGTTCGGCCAGTTCGTCGGCCAGGCTTTCCCACACCTGCTTGGCCCCGACATGTGCACCCGGGTCACCCGTGCAGTACCAGTGCAAGTCGGCGCCACCGGAACCCCAGCCGCGCCGGTCGTATTCGGTGACCCAGGTCTTGAGGATCTCGGTGCCGTCGGGCCGGGTGATCCACTCCTGGCTGCGCCGGATCGGCAGTTGCCAGCAGACATCGGGTTTCATCGTCAGGGGCGGCACGCCCAACTTGAGCGCCTTGCTGTGCAGCGCGCAGCCGATGCCGCCGGCAAACCCCGGCCGGTTCAAGAAGATGCACGCTTGTTTGTATTTGCGGGTGCGATACGCCGGTTCGCCGTCGTGCTCGTCGAGTTCGAGGTAGCCCTTGCGGCCCAAGCCTTTTTCGCGAAATTGCCAGTCGTCGTCGGTGAGCTGTTTGACGGCGTCGTCCAACCGGGCGCGGTCGTCGTCGTCGGACAAAAAGGCGCCGTGCGAGCAACATCCGTCATCTGGGCGTCCGGCCACCGTGCCGCGGCAGGCCGGCGTGCCGAACACACAGGTCCAGCGGGACAGTAGCCAGGTGAGATCGGCCGCGATGAGGTGCTCGGGGTTGTCCGGATCGAAGAACTCCACCCATTCACGGGCAAAATCCAACTCCACTTCTTGCCCTGGCTGCGGGTGCGAATTCGGCACGGATGCAACGTTAGACCAAAATTCCCGGCGGCAGAGCCGCAGACACTCGCCGCCCTGGACATCGCCGATGTGCTGTTCCTGACCGGGGCGCAACCCGGTCCGTGTCGCTGTCCCGCTAGTTTTGTTTTCGTGCGATTAGGCGTGCTTGACGTGGGCAGCAACACGGTGCATCTGTTGGTGGTCGATGCCCACCGCGGGGGGCACCCGACGCCGATGAGTTCGACGAAGGCCACTCTGCGGTTGGCCGAGGCCACCGATAGCTCCGGCAAGATCACCAAGCGCGGTGCCGAGAAACTGATCTCCACCATCGACGAGTTCGCCAAAATCGCGCTCAGCTCCGGGTGCGCCGAGCTGATGGCGTTTGCCACCTCGGCCGTCCGCGACGCCGAGAACTCCGACGAGGTACTCAGCCGGGTCCGCAAGGAGACCGGTGTCGAGCTGCGGGTACTGACCGGCGTGGACGAGTCGCGGCTGACCTTCCTGGCGGTGCGCCGCTGGTACGGCTGGAGCGCCGGGCGAATCATCAACCTCGACATCGGCGGCGGCTCGTTAGAGCTATCCAGCGGCGTCGACGAGGAACCCGAAGTCGCGCTGTCGCTGCCGCTGGGCGCGGGCCGGTTGACTCGGGAGTGGCTGCCCGACGACCCGCCGGGCCGGCGCCGGGTGGCGATGCTGCGCGACTGGCTGGACGCCGAGCTGGCCGACGCCAGCGTGGCCGTGCTGGAGGCCGGCGGACCCGACCTCGCGGTGGCGACGTCGAAGACGTTCCGGTCGTTGGCGCGGCTCACGGGCGCGGCACCGTCGGCCGCCGGACCACGGGTGAAACGGACACTGACGGCCAACGGCCTCAGGCAACTCATATCTTTCATCTCTAGGATGACCACCGCTGACCGGGCCGAATTGGAAGGAGTGAGCGCCGAGCGCGCACCGCAGATCGTGGCGGGTGCGTTGGTGGCGGAGGCGAGCATGCGAGCGCTGGCGATCGACACGGTGGACATCTGCCCGTGGGCATTACGGGAAGGTCTCATCTTGCGCAAGCTCGACAGCGAAGCCGACGGAACCGCCCTCGTGGAGACCTCGGTGCGCAATGCTGGAGGCCAGGCAGATCGGAACACCAACCGATCGAGAGGCGACAAACCATGACCGGACCAGACTCCGAGACCGAGAGCCCCGGCACTCGGCCGATTTCTGTGGCCGAACTATTGGCCCGGAACGGAACGATTGGCGCCCCGGCGGTCACCCGGCGGCGCCGTCGTCGCCGCGGCGACAGCGACGCGGTCACCGTCGCGGAATTGACCGGCGAGATTCCCGTCATCCGGGACGACGAGCACGCCGACGCCGAACCGGCCGAGGTTGCCGAACGCGAGGCCAAAACCGACGCGCCCGCCGACGACGGAGTGGCTGAGCCGGGCCCCGACGAACAGTCCATGGCCGCGTCGCGCCCGGAAACCGAGCCGCGTTGGCCCAAATCACCCCCGCAGTCCCCGCACCTTGGACCCGAGCGCAGCGCCTATCCACGGCCCGTCCGTCGCGATGCCAAGCCGGCGGCCGAGCGCACCCGTCCGGTGGCGTCGTCGTCCGGAGCCGAGGGCATGAGCCCTGACCCGCTCGAGCAGTACGCCGACATGCCGGTGGATGTCATGGACTCCGATGTGCGCGAGGCCGAGCCTGCGACCGAGGATTCCGCCTACGTGCGGTCCTATCTGCAGGGCTCGGATTCCACTTTGTTCGGGGGGCAGACCCTCGCCGACGAAGTAGCCCGCCGCCGCGGCGACGAGCGGGAGGGAGCCGACGCGGCCGCGCTGGCCGCCGCGGCTGCCGATGAGCCCGCCACCGACGCTGCCGAGGAGGACCAGCCCGTCGCCGAGACCGCACGGTCGGGGCAGTCGGCTGAAGCCTCCAGCCGCCTCGAAGCGCTGTGGCGCGGCAGTCTGATCGTCTTCCAGTCGATCCTGGCCGTCGCGTTCGGTGCGGGACTGTTTATCGCGTTCGACCAACTGTGGCGGTGGAACAGCCTGGTGGCGCTGGTGTTATCGGTGCTGGTCATCCTCGGTCTGGTGGCCGGTGTGCGGGTGGTCCGCAAGACCGAGGACATCGCCAGCACGCTGATCGCGGTCGCGGTCGGGGCGCTGATCACCCTGGGACCGCTGGCCCTGTCCATGCAAACCGGCTAGGCGCCACCGCCCACAGTGCGCCCCGCGATCAAAGTTGGCCTGTCCACGGCGTCGGTCTACCCGCTCAGAGCCGAGGCGGCGTTCGAGTATGCGGCCAGGCTCGGCTACGACGGCGTCGAGTTGATGGTGTGGAGCGAGTCGGTCAGCCAGGACATCGGTGCCGTACTGAAGCTATCCCGGCGCTACCAGGTGCCGGTGCTTTCGGTGCACGCGCCGTGCCTGTTGATTTCGCAACGCGTGTGGGGATCCAACCCGATTCCGAAGCTGGAACGCAGCGTGCGCGCCGCCGAGGAGCTCGGCGCCCAAACCGTCGTCGTGCATCCACCGTTTCGCTGGCAACGGCGTTACGCCGAGGGATTCAGCCAGCAGGTGCGGTCGCTGGAGGCCTCCAGCGACGTGATGGTGGCCGTGGAGAACATGTTCCCGTTCCGGGCGGACCGATTTTTCGGTGCCGACCAATCGCGGGAGCGGATGCGCCGCCGCGGCGGCGGCCCGGGGCCGGCAATCTCGGCGTTCTCGCCGTCCTTCGACCCGCTGGACGGTAACCACGCGCACTACACACTGGACCTGTCGCACACCTCGACCGCGGGCAGCGACGCGCTGGACATGGCGCAGCGGATGGGGACCGGTTTAGTGCATCTGCATCTGTGCGACGGCAGCGGTCGGCCTTCCGACGAGCATCTGGTGCCCGGGCGCGGCACCCAGCCGACAGCGGAGGTGTGCCAGCGGCTGGCCGCCGGTCATTTCGCCGGCCATGTCATCCTCGAGGTGTCCACGTCCAGCGCGCGCTCGGCCAACGAGCGTGAGGCCATGCTTGCCGAGTCGCTGCAATTCGCTCGCACGCATCTGCTGCGATGACCGTGCCGCTACCGCCCAGGAGATCATGACCGCGTTATTCACCGCCGCGATGAGCCTGCGGGAGGCCGAGCCGGGTATTTACCAGGGCGAACTCGACAAGCGCTGGACCATCGGTCCCAAGGTGCATGGCGGCGCGATGCTCGCCCTGTGCGCCAACGCCGCCCGGCACGCCTGTGCCGAGGCCGGCCACGAACCCGTGGCGGTGTCGGCGAGCTTCTTGTGGGCGCCCGACCCGGGGCCGATGCGGTTGGTCACCGCGCTGCGCAAGCGTGGCCGGCGGATCAGCGTCGTCGACGTCGAGCTCGTCCAGGGCGACCGCACCGCCGTCCATGCGGTGGTCAATCTCGGTGCCCCAGAACACTTTTCGTCGAACGGCGCGGCGGCGCCGCTGCTGACGGCGAACCCGGTGGCGGATCTGATGGCGCCGGAACCGCCCGACGACATCGAACCGATCGGTCCGGGCCATCCGCTGGCCGGCCTGGTGCATCTGGGTGAGGGCTGCGACGTGCGGCCGCTGCTGTCCACGATGGGGCCCAGCACCGACGGGCGGCCGCCGGTGCTGCAGATGTGGGCGCGGCCCCGCGGCGTGGCTCCCGACGGGCTTTTCGCGCTGATGTGCGGGGATCTGTCCGCACCGGTGACCTTCGCCGTGGAGCGCACCGGCTGGGCGCCGACGATCCAGCTCACCGCGTTCTTGCGGGCGCTGCCGGCCGATGGCTGGCTGCGCGTGATCTGCACCTGCCTCGAGATCGGGCACGACTGGTTCGACGAAGACCACATCGTCGTCGACAGCTTGGGCCGGCTCGTCGTCCAGTCACGACAGCTCGCCCTGGTGCCCGCGCCGCGGTAACGCGCGCAGGCGCGGTCTGCGATGCTTTCTCCCGTGGCGAGAATCGCGATTATTGGCGGCGGCAGCATGGGCGAGGCGTTGCTCTCGGGTCTGCTGCGAGCGGGGCGGCAAGTCAAGGACTTGGTGGTGGCCGAGCGGGTGTCCGAACGGGCGAAGTACCTCGCCGACACCTACGCGGTTTGGGTGACCTCGTCGCCCGCCGACGCCGCCGAGAACGCGGCGTTCGTCGTGGTCGCGGTGAAGCCCGCCGATGTCGATGCGCTGACGACCGAGCTGTCCAAAGCCGCCGGCGCCGCGGAAGACGGCAGCGGGGAACAGGTCTTCGTCACCGTCGCGGCCGGGGTCACACTCGCCTACTTCGAGTCCAAACTGCCGGCCGGCACGCCGGTGGTGCGGGCGATGCCCAACGCGGCGGCGGTGGTGGGAGCCGGGGTGACCGCCCTGGCCAAGGGCCGGTTCGTCACTGCACCACAGCTCGAGGAGGTCTCGACGCTGTTCGGTGCGGTCGGTGGCGTGCTGACCGTGCCCGAGTCGCAGATGGACGCGGTGACCGCGGTGTCGGGTTCCGGCCCGGCCTATTTCTTCCTGCTGGTCGAGGCGCTGGTGGACGCGGGCGTCGCGGCGGGCCTGAGCCGGGAGGTCGCCACGGACCTGGCGGCGCAAACGATGGCCGGGTCGGCGGCGCTGCTGTTGGAACGGCTGGACCAGGAGTCGGGGGCGGCCAAGGGGGAAGCATTGGGCGGGCAGGCCGACACCACCGCCGCGCGGTTGCGCGCCACCGTGACATCACCTGGCGGTACGACCGCCGCTGCGCTGCGCGAACTCGAACGAGGGGGTTTACGGATTGCCGTCGATGCCGCCGTCCAGGCCGCCAAAAAGCGCTCTGAGCAGCTAAGAATTACATCGGAGTAATTGAAGAATTTTGAACTGATTGTCTCTCACCAGTACCAGTAACCCCACTAGTCCCGCTATTCTCCTTTTTGTATGCCCGTGTGGGTGCCAGCGGAGGGGAAGCCGCTGGCATTGCGCGGGCCTGACACGATTGGGTAGCGATGACGTCTACGAACGGGCCATCGGCGCGAGATTCCGCAGGTAAGGCGGCTTCTGTCGATAGCCAGCAGTCCAGGACACAATTTCTCACCGTCGCCGAGGTGGCGGCCCTGATGCGGGTCTCCAAGATGACGGTCTACCGCTTGGTGCACAACGGTGAGCTGCCGGCGGTGCGCGTGGGCCGGTCGTTCCGGGTCCATGCCAAGGCCGTCCACGACATGCTGGAGACGTCCTACTTCGACGCCGGCTAGTCGCCAGCGCTGCGAGCCGCGTTGCTCGTCGGGCGTTCGACGTCTGACGCGACGCCGGTTTGGTATTGCAGGTGGCCGGTTGGGTAAAGTGTCCGGGTCAAGTCATATAGCGGTCCCGGGTGAGATAGCGGAGTTCATGGGTTCAGTAATCAAGAAGCGGCGCAAGCGTATGTCGAAGAAGAAGCACCGCAAGCTGCTGCGTCGCACGCGGGTGCAACGCAGAAAACTTGGCAAGTAACTTCCGCTTAGCCGCAGTCTTTTTCTCACCGATAGCCACGCGGTATTAGCGCTGCGGGTCGTGTCGGCCGTTAGTCTGTTCGAGTGGATTCGTCGAGCGGGGGCGGCGCCGGAACGGGCGACAACGCGGATGACACCATGCACTACCCCAAAGTGGTGTTGGTGACTGGTGCATGCCGGTTTCTCGGCGGCTACCTGACGGCACGGCTGGCGCAGAATCCGATGATCAAAACCGTCATCGCCGTGGACGCCATTGCGCCGAGTAAGGACATGCTTCGCCGCATGGGGCGGGCCGAGTTCGTCCGTGCCGACATCCGAAACCCCTTCATAGGCAAAGTGATTCGCAACGGGGATGTGGACACCGTGGTGCACGCCGCGGCCGCCTCGTATGCGCCCCGCTCCGGTGGTTCGGCGGCGCTGAAGGAACTCAACGTGATGGGTGCGATGCAGCTTTTCGCGGCCTGTCAGAAAGCGCCCTCGGTCCGACGCGTGGTGCTGAAGTCGACGTCTGAGGTCTACGGGTCGAGCCCGCACGACCCGGTGATGTTCACCGAGGACAGCAGCAGTCGACGTCCGCTGCGCGGCGGCTTCGCCAAGGACTCCCTCGACATCGAGGGCTACGTGCGCGGGCTGGGCCGCCGCCGGCCCGACGTCGCGGTGACGATTTTGCGGCTGGCCAACATGATTGGGCCGGCGATGGACACGACGCTGTCCCGGTATCTGGCCGGGCCGCTGGTGCCGACGATGTTCGGCCGGGACGCGCGGCTGCAGTTGCTGCACGAGCAGGACGCGTTGGGCGCGCTGGAGCGTGCCGCGATGGCCGGCAAGGCCGGCACCTTCAACATCGGTGCCGACGGAGTTCTCATGCTGTCTCAGGCGATTCGTCGCGCGGGCCGGATTCCGTTGCCGGTGCCCGGTTTCGGCGTGTGGGCGCTCGATTCGCTAAGACGGGCTAACCGCTACACTGAGATCGATCGCGAGCAATTCAATTACCTGAGTTATGGCCGCGTGATGGACACCTCCAGGATGCGCTCGGAGCTCGGCTACCAGCCAAAATGGACGACGGCGGAGGCGTTCGATGACTACGTTCGTGGTCGTGGGCTCACTCCCATAATCGACCCTGATCGGGTACGCTCCTTGGAAGGTCGCGCCATAGCCTTAGCACAGCGCTGGGGTAGCCGAAATCCAATTCCATGGAGTGGGGTCAGGTAGATATCGTGGCGGGTGAAACCAGAGCGAATGTCATTCCACTGCATAGCAATAGGGGTCGGGTAGCGGCTCGTCGGAGAGCCGATCAGCGTGCCGAAGCTTCGCGTCAGCATCCGTCGTTGCTGTCGGATCCGCACGGTCGTGCCTCGGCCGAACAGATCGCCGCGGTGGTCCGCGAGATCGACGAGCACCGCCGCGCCGCGGGCACCGGGCCGTCGGCCGACGCGCCACTCAACGAGTTTGCTCAACAAGTCGCCGCGGTTGCCGGCTTCTTTCGTAAGCGGTTGACGGGCGATTACAGCGTCGACGAGTTCGGGTTCGATCCGCATTTCAACAACGCCATCGTTCGTCCGTTGCTGCGCTTCTTTTTCAAGTCGTGGTTCCGGGTCGAGGTGAGCGGCATCGAGAACCTACCCAGTGAGGGCGCCGCGCTGCTGGTGGCCAATCACGCTGGGGTGCTGCCGTTCGACGGCCTGATGCTGTCGGTGGCGGTGCACGACGAGCATCCCGCGCACCGGGACATGCGGCTGCTGGCCGCCGACATGGTGTTCGACCTCCCGCTGATCGGTGAGGCGGCCCGCAAGGCGGGCCACACCATGGCGTGCACGACCGACGCGCACCGGCTGTTGGCCGCGGGGGAACTCACCGCAGTCTTCCCGGAAGGGTACAAGGGGCTGGGCAAGCGCTTCGAGGACCGCTACCGGCTGCAGCGGTTCGGTCGCGGCGGCTTCGTGACGGCGGCGCTGCGGACCAAGGCGCCGATCATCCCGTGCTCGATCATCGGGTCCGAAGAGATCTACCCGATGATCGCCGACGTGAAGTTGCTGGCGCGGCTGTTCGGTCTGCCCTACTTCCCGGTGACCCCGCTGTTCCCATTGGCCGGTCCGGCCGGTCTGGTGCCGTTGCCGTCGAAGTGGCGCATCGCGTTCGGCGAACCGATCTACACCGACGACTATGCGGCGTCGGACGCCGACGACCCGATGGTCACTTTCGAGTTGACCGATCAGGTGCGCGAGACGATCCAGCAGACCCTCTACCGACTGCTCGCCGGGCGGCGCAACATCTTCCTGGGCTGAGGTCTTCGTTTCCGGGCTGGCGACGTTTTCGTTCAGCGGCCGGATAAGCAGAAACGCCCCGAGCCGATGGCCCGGGGCGTTTGCATGCACGACCTATTTGACCAACGTGAACTGGCAGACGTTCGTGTAGCCGTCGCGGAACAAATCGGAGCAGCCCCGCAAGTACTTCAGGTAGATGTCGTAGGTGTCTTGCCCCTTCAGGGCAATCGCCTCTTCCTTATGTGCCTCGAGTGCGTCGGCCCAAGCCGTCAGCGTCGGGACGTAGTTCTTACCGATGAAGTGGTGCCGCTCAATCTTGAAACCCGCATCCGTGGCGTATTTGTCGACCAGGTCGACCTGCGGCAGCTTTCCACCGGGATAGATCTCTTTCAAGATGAAACTGATGAACCGCAGCAGCGTCATGTTCACCTTGAGGCCCATTGCGTTGCCCTCTTCACGGGTGGGGACCACGATCGAGTGCAGCAGCATGCGGCCGTCGTCGGGCAGCAGGTCGTAGTACTTCTTGAAGAAGGTGGCGTACCGCTCGTACCCGGCGTCGCCGGCGCCGTCGGCGAAATGCTCGAACGCACCCAGGGACACGATGCGGTCGATCGGTTCGTCGGGGAACTCCTCCCAGCCCTGGATCCGGACCTCTTTGCGGCGGGGGCTATCCATCTTTTCGAACTCCGCCACGCAGTGGGCGTACTGGTTCTCGCTGAGCGTCAACCCGATGACGTTGACGTCGTACTCGGCCACCGCGTGGCGCATTGTCGAGCCCCAGCCGCTGCCGATGTCAAGCAGCGTCATGCCGGGCTCGAGGTTGAGCTTGTCCAGGGCGAGTTTGCGCTTGGCGTACTGCGCCTCTTCCAATGTCTTGGTGAGGTTGTTGGGGTCCGGGTTCTCGTCGAAGTAACCGCAGCTATACGTCATCGACGGATCAAGCCAGAGTTTGAAGAACTCGTTCGACTTGTCGTAATGGGACCGGACCGCTGCTACCGGTGGCTTCAGCTGGGTGCCACCTGATTCCCCCTGTGACGTCATTGAATCGACCCTACTTTCCGGCAGATATGGATGCAATTGCGGCGACGGTTGCTTCAGCGCCGGCTTCTTGGTGTGCCGCCTCGCCCAGCATCGTGACGGTGCTAGTGATGAGCGGCTTCCCGTCGGCATCCGTGATCTCACTGCGGATCTCCGCGATGACGGTGCCGTGGGACTCGATTACCGAGTCTAGGTAGGTGTCGAAATGCAATCTATCGTGAGCCAGGATCGGGCGGTGAAAGCGGAACTTCTGATCTCGGTGCAGAACCCGGGCAATATTGATCGGGATGCTGAACTTGGTGAAGATGTCCAGCTGCACGCGCCGTCCGGCGATCGCGAGGAAGGTCAGTGGAGCCACCACAGCCGGGTAGCCGGCCGCTGCGGCCGCCTCCTCGCTGAAGTGCGTCGGGTGGTCGTCTTTCACCGCGGCCGCGAACTCGCGGATCTTTTCGCGTCCCACCTCGAAGTAGTCGGGTGCTCGGTAATGGCTACCGATGAGTCCTTCGGCGCCTTCTGGAGTTGTCATGCTTTTGCCGCTCTCCATTCGAATTGTTGCTCAGCGGCGCAGCCTATCAGCGTGATTGCCGCCGAGAGGCCAGCGCAGCCAGTGCACCACCCGCGGCGCCGAGTGCCAGCGCCGAGGGCACCCCGATCCGCGCCGCCTTGCGGGCGGTCCGAAAATCGCGGATCTCCCAGCCTCGTTCGCGAGCCAGGCTGCGCAGCCGCGCGTCGGGATTGATCGCGACCGCGGTGCCGACCAGCGACAGCATCGGCACGTCGTTGTAGCTGTCGGAATAGGCGGTGCAGCGCTTGAGGTTGAGGCCCTCACGGATCGCCAGCGACCGCACGGCGTGCGCTTTACCGGGCCCGTGCAGGATGTCGCCGACCAGCCGGCCGGTGAAGATGCCGTCGACGGACTCGGCGACCGTTCCCAGCGCCCCTGTCAGGCCGAGTCGACGGGCGATGGTCGCGGCGAGCTCGTACGGTGTGGCCGTGATCAGCCACACCTGCTGCCCGGCGTCCAGGTGCATTTGGGTGAGTTCGCGGGTTCCCGCCCAGATCTTGTCGGCGATGATTTCGTCGTAGATCTCCTCACCGAGGGCGACCAGCTCGTCGACCGAGCGGCCTTCGATGAAGGTCAGTGCCTTGCGCCGGCCGGCGGCGACGTCGTTGCTGTTCTCCTTGCCGAGGAGCTGAAACTTGGCCTGCGCGTAGATGAATCCCAGCACGTCGCGGTATGTGAAGTAGTTGCGGGCAGCCAGACCACGTCCGAAGTGCACCGCCGAGGAACCCTGCACCAGCGTGTTGTCCACGTCGAAGAAGGCGGCGGCGGTCAGGTCGATGGGCGGTTGCGGGCGGCCCTCGGTCGATTCCTGCAGGCCTTCGAGGGCGCGGGCCGCGCTGGCATTGGCCGCCACCGACTCCAAGTCGACGCGAACGGCGGGATCTGCGCCGTTGGACCCACCCGACTCAGAGGAAGTCATCGCCACACCTCCAAAATCGCCGTGCCGCCCGGTGGCCGGTTGCCGACCGCTATCAACCCTATCCGCCAGATCAGGCCGGTAGCGTCACACCTCTGGCATGGAGCGATGTCACCACGGATGTTCGCTTGCGTGGGCACATGCACGGATGCGAAACAGCCTGTCGGACACAAGGTTCGGCGCGCTTCGCGTGCATCCGGGCTCATTGCGTAAACGCCGCACGGGGCGAGACGTCCGGTCTATGGCTCGGGGGAACCCCAATATTTTACTGCGTTTGCATTCTCGAGCGCGATCAACGCTTCGCAGCTAATAGCCGCCGATGCGTCGCAAAACAGTTCGTCAATACGAGCGCGGTTATCGCGGAGCCAAGCCGCTGCATCCCGCCTAATTTCATTTCCAGAGAGATATCTCCAGCGGTACGCGTTTAGTAGCCGACTGCGGCTACTTGGTCCATTCAAGCCAGTTGGTGGCGGGCAATACCTAGTGCAAATTTAGCGATTCTTCGGGTCATACTCGGTACCCGAAATGTCGTCCCAAAACTTAGGCGAGATTTCCTTGATCTTATCCTCAGGAGCGATAGCATCCACTTCGCGCTGAAACTGGTCGAATGCTTCTCGTGCGCGTGCCAGCTCTACGTCCGTAGGCGGGCTCACGCCGGCTTCCTCTGGTGTAGAAAAAATTTTCCCGGCGATTTTCTCGCTCATCGTGTAGTCTCCTGCCGTTCGTTCCTGCACTGGCCAAATGTTCTGTCTAGCGCTCAATCATTTCGATAATCGTCCGACCCGTCTGTGGATCGACGGTCTTGCTTACAACGTAGAACTTTGTGCCGGGCGGAAATAAAATCTCCTGCTCGCCGGGATAGGTTGAGAAAGATGATACATCTCGTCCGGTGGTCGAGAAAATTCTGAACTCGGCGTTCCCGGCGAATGCTGGGCCCTCTGCAACGGCACGCAGAGTTGTCGTACTCGTAAAAGCGGGCTCGGTAATCACTTGGCCAGGTAGATACCGGTCGAGCACGTCCGCCGGTACATTCGTGCCGCGAATGACCGGGCCTTCGTAAGGCGGAAGCTTTTCGAGCGCTCGAGTTACCGCGTCAACACGCGCCTGTTGAGATGCGTCCAATACGTCGATCCTAAGAGCGTTATTCAGGTCTCGGTAGCCAAGCCCAGTGTAGTCGCCGAGTGCCGACTGATCGTCCAAGTCAAGGGCGCTAGTCGGTAATGGATTGTTACCGTCGCCGGGTTGGTGGGGCATGCCGTCCGCAGGCGATTTCCCGTCACCCGGCCCGTGCTCGCCTGGTTCGCCGCCGTGGGGCTTGCCGCCATGGGGGAGTGCCTCGCCGGGGGCACCACCACCTGTAGGCAGAGACGGCGCCGATGGCAGATGTGGCGTTGTAGGCAGGTGAGGCGCTGACGGCAGGTGAGGCGCTGACGGCAGGTGAGGCGCGGCGGCCGTCGGCGCGTGGCCCGACACCGGCCCGTGTGGTGCATGCGGGGCTTCACCGGGAACGGCGACCGCTGGTTTGCCCGCTGAATTCGGCGGCGCCGCTGCTGGTTTCGGCGTTTCACCGACCGGCGGCTTGGGCTCGGTGGGGCTGTGCGGCAGTGGCGCACCGGCTGGCGCGGGGCCCGGTTTTGGCGGTGGCGCGGGGCTGCCGGGCTCCGGCGGCTTAACACCGGGCGCCGCAGGCGGCTTAGCGACCTCCGGTGGCTTCACCGCCGGCGGGTCGGGCAGCTTCGGCAGCGGCGGCGCCTTCAGGTCCTTGAGCGCGTCGAGGGCGGTGCGACTCTTGGTGCCAAGCTTGCTGAGCGGCCCGCCGGGCAGGGCCAGCGTGAGACCGTCGAACACCGTCCGGCCGAGGGCGCCGGCCGGGTCGGTTGCCCACTGGTCCCAGTGCGAGACGTCCTTGCCGAGTGTCTTCCACGACTGCAACACCCCGGGCCCACCGTCCGGGCCCAAGCCGACGAGCGGTGCGGCACCAAGGGCCGTGCTGTTGATGTCGTGGAAGTAGCCCATCGGGTCGAGCACCAGCCGCACCTGGCTGATGTCGTAGAGCCCCTTGATGAAACCGCCGGCCTCGGAGGCGAACTCTTTGGTGCCGTGCCCGACTAGGTCGACGAAGTGCCCGACGGCCGTGGTGTGGAGGAACTGATCCCATTGCTTGGCGGCGTAGTTGGCCATCGTGCTGGCGATCGTGGTGGCCTCGGCGAGCGTCGACGCGATCTCGGCTTCCAGCGCCTCGACCTCGGCCCTGAAGTTGTCGATCACCGTGCGGATGTCCTCGGCGATCTTCTTGATCTCGTCTTCGTCTTGGTCGGTCAAAATGTCCCAGACCTCTTTGACCCCGGTCAGGGGATCGCAGATGCGAGACAGCAGATCCAGAATCGCCGCGTGGACCTTGTCGATCTTGGCCGCGTAGCCGTTGAGTTGGGTCGCGACTTGCTGGCACTGCTGCACCACGCCGGTGGTGCTGCTGTAGGCGTCGGCAAATGCGCGGTCAATGGCCGCACCCTCCGGAATCTGTTGTGCGCGAATAACCCCCATCGGGGTGCCGGTTCCGAGGATCTCGCCGATCCCGAATTGCGTGCCCGCCGCATTCCAGGCCGCGGCCGCCGTGCGCAACTTCGCCGAATCGCCGTTGGGCCAGATCATTCCGATGTAGGGGGCCACCCAACCCCAGCCCGCTGGGGCGTCGTCGCTGCTGCCCACCGCGGACGGTGCCGGCCCGGCCGAAACCAATCCCGGCGGCGACGGTGGTGCAAGCGGGGTGCCACCGCCGCCGATGTTGGACATCGCCTCGGCCAGCGCGTAGTTGTGCGCCGACATCCGCACGCCGGCTCCGAGGCTGCCCAATCCGTTTCGGGTCGCCGCCATGGCCTCGATGAGCTTGGCCGCCGCCCTGTCGTAGCTGCGACCGAGCGCCGCGCCGGCGGGATCGTCGCCAGCCATCCCGGCGCATCCCGACAGGACCGACGTCAGCGTCGCCATCACCGCGGCCAATCCGTCGGCGGCCGTGACCACCTCGGTACCCGCTGCGTCGAGAGCCGCCGGGTCGACTCCCAGGGGGGCCATTAGCTCACGACCACATCGCCAGGTTCGTTGCCACCGCGCCGGTGTAGTTGTCGTGGGCCCCGGCGCCCGCCGCCTGCAACTGAGCCAACGCCGCGCGCATCATCGCTTCGCCGCGGGCCCAATGTTGATGCGCTTCCGCGTGCGCCGACGCCGCCTCACCCGACCACGTCGCGTGCAAATTGCTTACCAGAGAGTCGATTTCGGTGATCATGCTCTCGGCATACCGCTGAAAGTCCGCCATCCGCTGCACGGCGTCGGCCAGGGCCTCGGGGTCCACGCGGAACGCATCAGACATCGTGCACCTGCCGGATGGCTTGCGCAGAAACAGCTTCGGTGCGCTGAAAACCTTGACCGGCGTGCGCTACCGCCGCCGCCAGGATCGACAAACCCGCCTCGACCTCGGTTGCCCCGCGATGCCACAGCTGCCACGCCGCGCAGTAGGCGTGCCCCGAGCCGCCCTGCCAGCCACCGAGCATCTCGCCGACCTGCCCGTCCAGCGCGGCCAGCCGCACCCGCAGGTCTTCCGCGCCACCGAGCAGCGCCTGGGCAAAGCCCTGCATCATCGTCGGGTCGACACGCAGATCGTTCTCGCCAGCCATAGCCGCAACTTATTGAGAACCGCGCCCGCCCACAATTCACCCTCAGCCGCCCAGACCGCACCTCGCCGCTGCCACACTGGTGCCATGACCCGCCCGAAGGTGCAGCTGCTGACCCGTCAGGGGTGCACCCTCTGCGCGCGGGCCTACGCGCGGCTGGCCGAGCTGGCCGGCGAACTCGACTTCGACCTCTCCAGCACCGACGTCGACGCCGCGGCGGCGGCCGGCGACCCCGGCCTACGCGCCGAGTTCGGCGACCGGCTGCCGGTCGTCCTGCTGGACGGTCGGGAGCACAGCTATTGGGAGATCGACGAGCCGCGGCTGCGCGCCGACCTCGCCCGTTGACGCCGCGGGCCGGGTGCGTTGTGGTCGCGGACTCAATATTTGGTAGCCCACCGAATAAACGTTTACCGTAGACAGCAGTTTGTTGTCTGGAGTAGCGAGGGAGCTGGCCAGGTGATGCTGCCGTGAGCATCCTGCTCTTCGGGGTTTCGCACCGTAGTGCGCCGGTCTCCGTCCTGGAACAACTCAGTATCGACGAATCCGATCGCAACAAGATCATCGAGCGCGTGCTGCAGTCGCCGCTGGTCACCGAGGCCATGGTGCTCTCGACATGCAATCGGGTCGAGGTCTACGCCGTCGTCGACGCGTTCCACGGCGGTTTGGCGGTCATCGGTCAGGTGCTCTCCGATTACTCCGGCATGTCGATGGCCGACCTCACCAAGTACGCCTATGTGCGCTACAGCGAGGCCGCGGTCGAGCACCTGTTCGCCGTCGCCAGCGGTCTGGACTCCGCGGTGGTCGGCGAGCAGCAGGTGCTGGGTCAGGTACGCCGTGCCTACACCGCCGCCGAGGCGAACCGCACCGTCGGGCGGGTACTGCACGAGTTGGCGCAACGCGCGCTGTCGGTGGGCAAGCGGGTGCATTCCGAAACGGCCATCGACTCCGCCGGCGTCTCGGTGGTCTCGGTCGCCCTGGGCATGGCCGACCGCAAGGTAGGCGGGCTGACCGGCAAGACGGCGGTGGTCGTGGGGGCCGGGTCGATGGGCGCGCTGTCGGCGACCCACCTGATTCGGGCCGGCGTCGACCACATCCTGGTGGTCAACCGATCGTTGGCCCGGGGGCAACGGCTGGTCCGCAAGATCCGCGACGCGGGGGTGCGGGCTCAGGCGCTGACCCTGGACCGGCTGGCCGACGCGCTGGCCGACGCCGACATCGTGGTCAGCTGTACGGGCGCCGTGAGTCCCGTCGTGTCACTGGCCGACGTGCACCACGCGCTGGCCGCCGCGCAGCGCGACGAAGCGCGTCGCCCGCTGCTGATCTGCGACCTGGGCATGCCGCGCGATGTCGACCCTGCCGTGGCCGGGCTGCCCGGCGTGTGGGTCGTCGACGTCGAACGCATTCAACATGAACCCGCCGCGCACGCCGCCGCGGGCGACGTCGACCAGGCACGCCACATCGTGGCCGCCGAGGTGGCCGCCTACCTGGCGGGGCAGCGGATGGCCGAGGTGACCCCGACGGTGACGGCGTTGCGCCAGCGCGCCGCCGACGTCGTCGAAGCCGAACTGCTGCGGCTGGAAAACCGGCTCCCGGGTCTGGAAAGCGCCCAGCGCGAGGAGGTGGCGCGCACCGTCCGCCGGGTGGTCGACAAACTGCTGCACGCGCCCACGGTCCGCATCAAGCAACTCGCCAGCGCTCCCGGCGGCGACAGCTACGCCGAGGCCCTGCGGGAATTGTTCGAACTCGACCAGACCGCCATCGACTCCGTAGCCGCCGTCGCCGCGGGCGAATTGCCAGCAGTGCCAATGGGATTCGACGCCGGCACGCAGCAATCCGCCGAGTAACCGATTGGCGCACGTGATCCGTATCGGCACGCGGGGCAGCCTGTTGGCCACCACCCAGGCTTCCGGCGTCAGGGACGCACTCATCGCCAACGGCCACCCCGCCGAGTTGGTGATCATCAGCACGGCCGGCGACCGGTCGTCGGCTCCCATCGAAACTCTCGGCGTGGGAGCCTTCACCACCGCGCTGCGCGAGGCCATCCAGGATGGCCGCGTCGACGCCGCCGTGCACTCGCATAAGGATTTGCCCACCGCCGACGATCCGAGGTTCACGATCGCGGCGATACCGCCGCGCAACGACCCTCGCGACGCCCTGGTGGCCCGCGACGGAATGGTGCTCGGTGAGTTGCCGGCGGGCGCGCTGGTGGGCACATCGTCCCCGCGACGGGCCGCACAGCTTAGAGCATTGGGTCTCGGTTTGGAAATCCGCCCCCTACGAGGCAACCTAGATACCAGGTTGAACAGGGTAAGCAGTGGTGATCTTGACGCCGTCGTGGTGGCCCGAGCCGGACTGGCTCGACTGGGCCGCCTCGCGGATGTCACCGAGACGCTAGAGCCGGTGCAAATGTTGCCAGCACCGGCTCAGGGTGCGCTCGCCGTCGAATGCCGCGCCGAAGACGGTCGGCTCGCGGCGGTGCTGGCGGAGCTGGACCACGCGGAGACGCGCGCGGCGATCACCGCAGAGCGAGCCTTGTTGGCCGAATTGGAGGCCGGCTGTTCCGCACCGGTGGGGGCGATCGCCGAGGTGGTCGAGTCCATCGATGAGGACGGGCGGGTCTTCGATGAGCTGTCGCTGCGCGGCTGTGTGGCGGCGCTGGACGGGTCCGACGTGATCCGTGCGTCCGGCATCGGCGCCCCCGAGCGGGCCCGAGAACTGGGGCTCTCGGTGGCTGCGGAGCTATTGGAGTTGGGCGCCGGGGAGCTGATTGGCCAAGCGCGGCGCGATCCCGCGCACGAGAACTGAACGACCTCAAAAGGATGACTTGGGAGCGACAATGACGACGCGAGGGCGCAAGCCGAGACCGGGCCGCATCACGTTCGTGGGTTCCGGCCCGGGTGACCCGGGATTGTTGACCACGCGGGCGGCCACCGTGCTGGCCAACGCGGCCTTGGTATTCACCGATCCCGACGTGCCCGAGCCGGTGCTGGCGCTGATCGGTACGGACTTGCCGCCCGTGTCGGGCCCGGCGCCTGCCGACCCGCCGGTGGGGCCCACCGAGGGCTCAACCGATGGCGACGCACCGTCGACCGCACCCGCGGTGCTGTCCGGCGGTGCCGACGTCCGTCCGGCGCTGGGTGAGCCCGCCGAGGTGGCCAAGACGCTGACGGCCGAGGCCCGTGCGGGGGTCGACGTGGTGCGCCTGGTGGCCGGTGATCCGCTGACGCTCGACGCGGTGATCAGCGAGGTGAACGCCGTCGCGCGGACCCACCTGCATGTCGAGATCGTCCCGGGGCTGGCGCCGACCAGCGCGGTGCCGACCTACGCGGGTCTGCCGCTGGGTTCCTCGCACACGGTGGCCGATGTGCGCGACCCGAATGTGGATTGGGAGGCACTGGCGGCGGCTCCCGGACCGTTGATCCTGCAGGCCACCCCGACGCATCTGGCCGAGGCGGCCCGCACCCTGATCGAGCACGAATTGTCCGAGGCGACGCCGTGCGTGGTGACCGCGCAGGGCACCACCTGTCAGCAGCGGTCGGTCGAAACGACGTTGCAGGGGCTGACCGATCCGGCCGTCGTGGCCGGTGCCGGCGACCCGGCCGGCCCGTTGACCGGGCCGCTGGTGGTGACCATCGGCAAGACGGTGAACAGCCGGTCGAAGCTGAACTGGTGGGAGAGTCGAGCCCTGTACGGCTGGACCGTGCTGGTGCCGCGCACCAAGGACCAGGCCGGCGAGATGAGCGAGCGGCTGACGTCCTACGGCGCGCTGCCGGTGGAAGTGCCGACCATCGCCGTCGAACCCCCACGCAGCCCCGCCCAGATGGAGCGTGCCGTCAAGGGACTGGTCGACGGCCGGTTCCAGTGGGTCGTGTTCACCTCGACCAACGCGGTGCGTGCGGTGTGGGAGAAGTTCGGCGAGTTCGGTCTGGACGCCCGCGCATTCTCCGGTGTGAAGATCGCCTGTGTCGGTGAGTCGACGGCTGACCGGGTCCGGGCGTTCGGGATCAGCCCCGAGCTGGTGCCGGCCGGCGAGCAGTCCTCGCTGGGACTGCTCGACGACTTCCCGCCCTACGACAGCATTTTCGACCCGGTCAACCGGGTGCTGCTGCCGCGCGCCGACATCGCCACCGAGACGCTGGCCGAGGGGCTGCGTGAGCGCGGCTGGGAGATCGAGGATGTCACCGCCTACCGGACGGTGCGCGCGGCACCGCCGCCAGCAGCCACCCGTGAAATGATCAAGACGGGCGGCTTCGACGCGGTGTGCTTCACCTCTAGCTCGACGGTGCGCAACCTGGTCGGCATTGCCGGTAAACCTCACGCGCGCACCATCATTGCTTGCATCGGCCCCAAGACCGCGGAGACCGCGGCTGAATTCGGGCTACGGGTGGATGTGCAGCCCGAGACGGCGGCCATTGGCCCGCTGGTCGACGCCCTGGCCGAGCACGCTGCGCGGTTGCGCGCCGAGGGAGCGCTGCCACCGCCACGTAAGAAGAGCCGCAGGCGCTAACCGATGGCGTACCCGCGCCAGCGGCCGCGCCGGCTGCGCTCCACCCCCGCCCTGCGTCGCCTGGTCGCGCAAACGTCTTTGGAGCCAAGGCATCTGGTGCTCCCGATCTTCGTTGCCGACGGCATCGACGAGCCGCGACCGATCCCGTCCATGCCGGGCGTGGTGCAGCACACCCGCGATTCGCTGCGCCACGCCGCCGCCGACGCGGTGGCCGCGGGGGTGGGCGGACTGATGTTGTTCGGTGTGCCGTGCGACGAAGACAAGGATGCCGCCGGTTCGGCGGGCACCGACCCGGACGGCATTCTCAACGTGGCACTTCGCGATCTGGCCAAGGATCTCGGTGACGCGACGGTGTTGATGGCCGACACCTGCCTCGACGAGTTCACCGATCACGGTCACTGCGGCGTGCTCGACGCCCGGGGTCGCGTCGACAATGACGCGACTTTGAGCCGTTACGTGAAACTAGCTGTGGCACAAGCGGAATCCGGTGCCCACGTGGTGGGCCCGAGCGGGATGATGGACGGCCAGGTCGGGGCCATTCGCGACGGCCTGGACGCCGCCGGCTATGCCGACGTGGTGATCCTGGCCTATGCAGCGAAGTTCGCGTCGGCTTTCTACGGCCCGTTCCGGGAAGCGGTGAGCTCGAGCCTGTCCGGCGATCGTCGGACCTACCAACAGGAACCCGGCAATGCCCGCGAAGCGTTGCGCGAGATCGAATTAGATATCGACGAGGGTGCCGACATCATCATGGTCAAACCCGCACTCGGGTATCTCGACGTGCTGGCCGCTGCGGCGGACGTGTCGCCGGTCCCGGTGGCCGCGTACCAAGTGTCGGGCGAATACGCAATGATTTGTGCTGCGGCACAGAATAATTGGATCGACGGACGAGCGGCGGCACTGGAATCGCTGATCAGCATCCGCCGCGCCGGCGCCGACATCGTGCTCAGCTATTGGGCCGCCGACGCGGCGGGTTGGCTTTCCTGACGGCCGCATCGGCGGTAACAATCACGGGATGAGGCTCCAATGACCACAGCCAAAGACGTCAACGCCAGGCCGCTGTTCTACGAACCCGGCGCCAGCTGGCTGTGGGTGCTGTCGGGCCCGGCCGCGGCGGCGGCGATGATCCTGATCGAAGTGTGGAGCGGCGCCCCGATATCGCTGTGGGTGCCGGCCATCTTCTTGGTAATGGTGTCAGCGTTCATCTCGCTGCAGGTGAAGGCCGCGCGGATCCACGTGTCGGTCGAACTGACTCCCGACGCGCTGCGCCAGGGCACCGAGACGCTGCTGGTGCGCGAGATCGTCAAGGTCTTCCCGGAACCGAAGAATCCGGCCAATTCGGACAAGGAACTGGCCAAGTGGCAGACGTCGCGGGCGCTCGGCGAACTGTTCGGCGTCCCCCGTGGCCGGACCGGTATCGGCCTGAAGCTCACCGAGGGGCGCACGGCGCAGGCGTGGGCCAAACGCCACCGCCAACTGCGTGACGCGCTCACCCCACTGGTGCAGGAACGCGTGGAGCCGGCCCGATCGGACGTCGCCGATCTCGACCGACACGACGACGACGGGGCGCAGCTGTGAGCGCCCGCATACGAGCTCTGCTCGAGCTGGGCCTGGCCGGTGTGGCGCTGGTCGGCGTCGGGGTCTGCTGGCTGCACGCGCGCCACACCGTCGCCGTCGCGCCCGTTACCGATGGGCAGCCGTCGACCACGGCGCTGGTGTACAACCCGCAGCTACTGCTGCTGGCCATGCTGTTAGCGATGACCGCTGCGGTGTTGGCCGTCCTCGGGACCGCCCGATTGCGGCGCGCCCGCGCCGCTACGCCGACTTCCTGATCAGCGGCAACGCCAAACGGCGGCGGAAGACCACGGCGTCGGCGAGGTCGCCGAAGGCCTCGGGTACCGAACCCACCGCCGGGAGCACGCACTCGCCGTCGCTGTCGGTCAGCTGCGCGACCACTTCGGGACCCGCGACCAAGGTCCACTGCACCCCAGCCCGGCGGCAGTCCTCGTCGAATGTGGACAGCAGCGACAACCCCGCGCCGGCGAAATGCTCAGTGTCGCTGATGTCCAGGACGACGGGGTTGTCCCCGACGAGGAAACGGCGAAGGCAGGCGCCGACCCGATCGACGTTGGCGGCGTCGACTTCACCTCGGACGGTCACCACCGTCGCGAGGTGCCGGCAGTGGGCGCGGACCTGGGCGCCACCGCAGTCAAGACTGCCGTTTCCCTGTCGAGCCGAAATTGCCATCGTCATCAAGGCCCCCATTTCTGGCGAAGGCCGACACGACGCCGACCGAAGCTAACTCCTACGGTGCCCCCGAAACCTAAGGGGACCGGAAGCCGCCTCTAACTGTTTGCTAAAAAGCTGGCCACCCTGAAGCTGGGCCGGCAACGACGCGGCCACGCCGTCGCCGTGACACCATCGGGACCGCCACGCTGTTAGGCTGCTCTGGCTGCCGGTTGCGAGTCGGGGGGCTTGTGATAGGGCGAAATGCCCGGTCAGCCGGTGAGAAGCGAAAGAAACTGCAGAGTCCACACCCGAAAGAAAGCCCTGTGCCCAGCCGAGAGACCACGGGCGAGATCAAAGGCGAGATCAAGGCCCTGACGGGACTCCGCATCGTCGCCGCCGTGTGGGTCGTGCTGTTTCACTTCCGGCCGATGCTCAGCGACATCTCGCCCGATTTCCGGGAAAGCCTCGCGCCGGTACTCAACTGCGGCGCGCAGGGCGTCGACCTGTTCTTCATCCTCAGCGGGTTCGTGTTGACGTGGAACTACCTGGACCGGATGGGCCGGTCCTGGTCGACGCGGGCCACCCTGCACTTCTTGTGGTTGCGGCTGGCCCGGGTGTGGCCGGTGTACCTGGTGACCCTGCACCTGGCGGCCCTGTTGGTGATCCTGTCGCTGCACGTGGGACACGTCCCGCTGCCCGAAGCCAGCGATCTCACCGCTATCAGCTATGTGCGTCAGGTGTTGCTCGTGCAGTTGTGGTTCGAGCCGTTCTTCGACGGGACCAGCTGGGATGGGCCGGCCTGGTCGATCAGCGCGGAATGGCTGGCCTACCTGCTGTTCGGCGTGCTGGCGCTGGTGGTGTTCCGGATGAAGCTGGCAACCCGGGCGCGGACTCTGATGTGGCTGGCTGTGGCGGCCTCGCTGCCGCCGGTGGTGCTGCTGTTGGCCAGCGGGCACTTTTACACCCCGTGGAGCTGGCTGCCGCGGATCGTGACGCAGTTCGCCGCGGGCGCGCTGGCCTGCGCGGCCGTCCGCCGATTACGGCTGACCGAGCGTGGCCGCCACATCGCCGGCTACGTCTCCCTGCTGCTGGTGGCCGCGGTCGTGGGCGTCCTGTACTGGTTCAGCACCCACCCGATCAGCGGTGTCGTGGAGAACGACAGCGGCGGGGTGGTCGACGTGCTGTTCATTCCGCTGGTGATCACGCTGGCGGTCGGCCTGGGCAGCCTGCCGAGGCTGCTGGCCACCCGGGTGATGGTCTACGGCGGGCAGATCTCGTTCTGCCTGTACATGGTGCACGAGCTGGTGCACACCACGTGGGGATGGGCGGTCGAGCAGTTCGAACTCAAGCCCTGGGAGTCCGACTCGCCCTGGAAGTGGAACATTCTCGGCCTCATCGTGATCGCTCTGACGCTGTCCAGCCTGCTGTACCACGTCGTCGAGGAGCCGGCCCGACGCTGGATGCGCCGGATGGTCGATGTCCGGCCCGCGAATCCGCCGACCGAGTCCGGGGAACCGGCCAAGGTGCGTCCCATCGACGGCGGGCTGGACTCGGTCTCCGCCCGCGCGGTGTGATCACGGCCTCATTTCCCTGACGAATCATGCTGTGCCCCACGACCTCTCGGGGCCGTATTCGGCTGTGGTAGGCGCGTCGCACTGGTAGTTTGTCCTGTGCTGATCGCGTTGCATCACAGCGAAACCGGGGACAGGGGGAGGCACGCGTGAGTCGACTGGCCGCGTTCGCCGTGAATCTCGCCCTGGTGGCCGCGATGATCGGGGCCGTGACGCACCACCCGGGTACGCGCGGCTACGACGTCGTTACGCGGGGCTCGCGGCTTTCCCACATCGCGGTGGTCGGCGACTCCTACACCACCGGCACTGACTTGGGCGGCCTGGGACCGAAGGCATGGACCGCGCTGACCTGGCAGGCACTCACCAAGCGGGGGATGCAGATCGCCCCCGACGTCGCGGCCGAGGGCCGGGCCGGTTACGTCGTGCCCGGCGACCACGGCAGCATCTTCGAAGACCTCACCGCGCGGGTGGCCAAGTCCGAGGATGTGCTGGTGGTGTTCTTCGGCTCCCGCAACGACCAGGGCTCCGATCTCGGCCTACTGGCCGGACGGGTCCGCGACACCTTCACCCTGGCCCGCATCCTGGCTCCGTCAGCGCGATTCCTGGTGATCGGTCCGCCCTGGCCGACCGCCGACGTGCCCGCCGACATCCTGCAGATTCGCGACGTACTGAACTCCGAGGCGCACGCCGCGGGAGCGGCGTTCGCCGACCCGATCAGCGCGCGGTGGTTCGTCGACCGTCCCGACCTGATCGGACCGGACGGGGTGCACCCCAACGACGCTGGACATCGATACATGGCCGACAAGATCGCACCGCTGATTCGCACCCAACTGCTCACCTAGCACAGCAGCGAGATTTTCGCCGACCTGGCCGTCAAAGCATCAGTCGCGCAACGGATTTCGCGTCAACAAAGGCGCTAGTCTTCGGCGTGCCGCTCGTAGTCCCACTGTTCCAGGCGTGCTTGCAGGTGCATCAACCCAATTCCGGCGACTGGCGTAACAGCCGCGATGCAGACCAGCAACAGCGGGGACATTTCAAACCTCCAAAACCCTTTCATTCCTAACACGTTCGGTTTTCCCGTGGGGTTCATTTGCAAAGAAAGTCATCGCAACGTCATCCGTCCGTTATGGCCTGATCGACCAGTGCACCCAGCACCGGTGCGAGCAGTTGTGCGTATTCGGTTGTGACGTGGTTGTCGTCCCGAAACACCAGGGTGTTACCGATGATTACCGGGCAGCGCTGCGCGGTGCAGAACAGGTCGGTGAGGTCGGCATAGTGGCCGCCGTTCCCGGTGGTCGCCGTCCGCTCCGCGGCGATGCCGCCGTCGTTGACCGCGACCGACCGGCCCGGTGCACACGCGGCGGCGTCGTCCAGATGCCCGGACAGGCAGGTGGGCACTGGGGCTTGCGGGTCCGGGGCCGGACCGAGGACCAGCACGGTCGCCCCGGAGCGGCGCAGCTGCCCCACGGTGCGGCCCAATGTGTCGATCCACGCCGGATCGTAGGACGCGAAACCGAAATCGTCGCCGTAGCGCCGACTCATGTCCAACACCACCAGGCGTGGATGTTCGGTGGCTACCCGGGCCAGCACCTGGCCGCGCCACTGTTCGCACTCGGTGTACTCGCGCCCCAGATACGGGCTGTCGATGGGCAGGTCCTGCACCGGACAGGTCACCTTGGCCATCGTCTCCAGTCGCCAATGCCGCTGCTCGGCCACCTGCTGCAGGGCCGGGTTCCACATCGCCGCGTGCGAATCACCAATCAGGGCAACCGTTGTCGGCGAACCGATGTCGCCCGCCGCGCACTCGGCTTGGCCGATGTCGCGCCAGGACCGCACACAGCCGTTGACAAACACGGCGGCCTTGTCGCCCGGTGCCGCGGCGAGCGGCGGGTCCAGGTTGGCTGGTACGGCATGCAGGTCCGCCCCCGCCGCGACGGCACCGCGCACCTGCGCGAAGGCCTGCTGCACGACGGCCTCGCGCGGATCGGCGGCGTGCGGATTGGCTGACGGCAGCGCCAAAATGGTGGCTTTCGAGGCGGCCGGGCCGTGACCGACCGGAACCGGAATTAGCGTCAGCAACACCATGCATGCCGACGCGGTGACCGCGCTGGCGACCCCGGCGACGATCAAACTCGCCTTCGCCGAGCGGCGCAGGGCCGCGGCGAACCGGCCGGGATTCTCCACCAGATGGAAGGTCACCACCGCGAGGCCGGCAGAAACGGCGGTCGCGGCCAACCGGGCCGGTAAGCCGGCCGGGTCGCCCAACAGCTGCGGCATCAGCAACAGCACCGGCCAGTGCCACAAATACCAGGAGTAGGACACCCGCCCGACGGCGCGCATCGACGGCCGGCACAGCAGGCGGCCGACACCTAGGCTGCCGGTCGCGCTTCCGGCCCCGATCACCAGCGCGGTGCCCAACACGGGCAGCAGCGCCGCGGTTCCGGGATAGGGAGTGGCCGGTCCCAGCTGGGTGCAGGTCAGCCCGATCAGCGCCAGGCCGCCCCACCCGACGATCGCCGCCGGCAGCAGCGGCAGCCGCCGCCACTGCTGGATCGACAGCGCCACCAGGCCGCCGGCGGCCAGCTCCCACGCGCGGGTGGGCAGCGAGAAGAACGCCCACGGCGGGGAGGTGCGGGTGCACAGCACAGCCGCCGTCAGCGAGGCGGCGGCGACCGACGCCAGCACCATCGCGTACGGCCACGCCCGCGCCTGGGAATCGGGCCTGGAATCGGGCCTGGAATCGGGATTGGAATCGGGATTGGAATCGGGATTGGCGGCGCGGCGCACCCGACCGACCAGCCAGGCGGTCACGATGATCAGCACCGGCCACACCAGATAGAACTGTTCCTCCACGCCGAGCGACCAGTAGTGCTGGAACGGCGACGGCACGCCCGCGGTCAGGTAATCGGTGCCCTGGATGGCGAACCGGTAGTTGCCGACGTAAAGCGCGCTAGCGATGCCGTCGAGGAAGACGTCGCGCGCTTGCAGCGGCGGCAGCACGGCGGCCGCCACGACAGCGGTCAGCACGGCGACGGTAGCGGCGGCCGGCATCAGGCGGCGGGCGCGGGCACCGTAAAAGCGGCCCAGCGCAACGGTATTTGAGGTGCTGACCTCGCGCCAGAGCAGACCGGTAATGAGGAAGCCGGAGATCACGAAGAAGACGTCGACGCCGATGAAACCGCCACCGGTGCCGGGCACGCCCGCGTGATAGAGCACCACGGCCATCACCGCGACCGCCCGCAAACCCTCGATGTCCGGGCGGAAGCCGCGTCGCGGTATGTGTCGGTTGGGACTACCACCCGCTTCCGGGGGCGGGTTGGCGATGGTTTCCTGCCGGACTGCCATGCCTTTGTTGGGGTGCCTCCGCTAGGTTGCCAGCCAGGAAAGCTCGCCGGGTAATTGCAAACGCCACCACGTCATGTCATGGCCGCCGACCGTGAAGCTTACCGCCGGAGGCGTTTTGAGTTGGCTCACGAATTGGCGTGTCGCCGGATAGAAACGGTCGAATGTGCCGCAGTCCACCCGCAGCGGAATCTGTGACAGCGCGGGCAGACCCATCACGCTGTTCGTCATCCAGTCCTCTTCGCTGTCAAACGCTTTGGGTGCGCAGTCGGCGTAGGAGGTGTACAGCGCCGGGCTGATCGCGCAGATCCCCGCGGTCCGCGACGGCCCCAGCTTGGCGCCCAGGTGCAGGGCTCCGTAGCCGCCCATGGACCAGCCCATGAAGCCCACCCGGGAGGTGTCTAGGCCCATCGATCCCAGCATCGGCAGCAGCTCGTCGAGGACCATCGCGCCGGAGTCGGTGCCGTCGGCCCGCTTGTGCCAGTAGGAGTCGCTGCCGCCGTCGACGCCGACCACTGCGAACGGCGGCTTGCCCTCCTTGACCAGCCGGGCCAGCGCGTCCTCGACACCGCAGTCGAGCATCATGTTCGCGTCGCCGTCCTTGCCGTGCAGCGCGATCACGGGGCGCAGCAATCCGCTCTGCGAGGTGTGACCGGGGGGCAGCGCGATCACCCAGTTGGTCTGCACACCGCCGCGCGCCTTGGAGTTGAACGACCCGGTGAGTCGGCTGGGCAGATTGCTGCTCGCGGTCGACGGTTCGAATGGGGACGGCAACGGCGCCGCTTGGGGTGCGAGCGGGTCCAGCCAGGCGCTCAAAGCCCACGCGCCCGCGGCCGCGACGCTGGCACTGGCGCCCATTCGCAGCACCGCGCGGCGGTTGAGATCAGGCACGACGTGATAATGCCGGCCGCGCCGCACTTTGTTGACCCCGTCGCGAAGTTTGGAAGGGCATTGTGATGCGGCAGTCATCGCGCGGTTACGCACGCCCTCCGCCCGCGCCCGCCGGGTATGCGGATGGAATCTGGCAGGTTTCAACCCTCGCACGCCGCCTCGGGCTTCGGCACGCTGGACCTTTCGTGCACGGCTTGTAAGAGCGAAAGAGGATTTGGATGAGCTTGTCGTTTCACTGGTTTCTGCCGACGTACGGGGATTCCCGAAACCTCGTCGCGGGCGGGCACGGCACCGCGATGCACGGCGACCGGCCCGCGACTCTGCGCTACCTGCACCAGATTTGCGCCGCCGCCGAAGACAACGGTTTCCAGGCCGTACTCACCCCGACCGGATTGTGGTGTGAGGACGCCTGGCTGACGACGGCGACGCTGATCGAGCGCACCGAAACCCTGAAGTTTTTGGTCGCGTTTCGCCCCGGGTTGCTCAGCCCCACCCTGGCCGCCCAGATGGCCGGCACCTTCCAGCGGCACTCACAGGGACGGCTGCTGCTCAACGTCGTCACCGGTGGCGAACCCCACGAGCAGCGGGCGTACGGCGACTTCCTGGACAAGCAAGCGCGATACGCCCGCACCGCCGAGTTCTTGGATGTGGTGCGCCAGCTGTGGACCGCCAAAGAGCCGGTGACGTTCGCCGGTGAGTACATCCACGTCGAGGGCGCGCAGCTCAACAACCCGCCCGACCCGGTGCCCGCGGTGTTCTTCGGCGGCTCGTCCGGATCGGCCGGGCCGGTGGCGGCCAAGTACGCCGACGTCTACCTCACCTGGGGTGAACCGTTGGCGGCGGTCGGCGAGAAGCTG
Source organism: Mycobacterium simiae (assembly GCF_010727605.1). Taxonomy (NCBI): domain Bacteria; kingdom Bacillati; phylum Actinomycetota; class Actinomycetes; order Mycobacteriales; family Mycobacteriaceae; genus Mycobacterium; species Mycobacterium simiae. Next base: position 1,851,595 of record NZ_AP022568.1, on the reverse strand, counting down.
GACTGGATTCGCGGGCTGGCCGCCCAAGCCGGCCCTGCCGGCCGGACGCTGCAGTTCGGTTTGCGCATCCACGTGATCAGCCGGCCCACCGCCGCGGAGGCGTGGGCGGAGGCTGACCGCCTGCTCGCGGCCATCGACCCCGCGGATATCGAGCGGGTACAGAGCAGCCTGGCGCGCAGTGAATCCGAGGGGCAGCGTCGCATGCTGGACCTGCACGGCGGCAAGAGCGGCGAGCTTCTCGTCGCCCCCAACCTGTGGGCCGGTGTCGGCCTGGTACGCGGCGGCGCGGGCACCGCCCTGGTCGGGTCGCACGAAGAGGTGGCCGAGCGGCTGATCGAATACGCCGGCCTCGGCATCGACCACTTCATCCTGTCCGGCTACCCGCACCTGGAAGAGGCGTATTGGTTCGGCGAAGGCGTGCTGCCGCTGCTGGAACGCCGGGGCGTATGGAAGCACCCCAACCGCAAGTCCCAGCCGGCGGCGGCGACGCCGTTCGCGGCCGCGTCGGCGCAGTAGTCGTGGCGACAACCCTGCCCGCTGGGGCCGGAGCGGCGGGCGAGGCCGCAGCGGAGGCCGCCGACGAGTCCGACGAAGACCGCCGTCGGCGCCTGCGCACCGTCGTCGCGGCCAGCCTGCTGGGCACCACCGTCGAGTGGTACGACTTTTTCCTCTACGCGACCGCCGCCGGCCTGGTGTTCAACAAGGTGTTCTTTCCCGACGCCAGTTCTCTGATCGGCACACTGCTGGCGTTTGCGACGTTCGCGGTCGGATTCGTGATGCGGCCCATCGGCGGCCTGGTGTTCGGGCACATCGGGGACCGCATCGGGCGCAAGCGCAGCCTCGCGTTGACCATGCTGATCATGGGTGGGGCGACGGCGCTGATCGGGGCGCTACCGACGGCCGCCCAGATCGGGGCCTGGGCGCCGGTCCTGTTGCTGGCGCTGCGGGTGCTGCAGGGCTTCGCGCTCGGCGGTGAGTGGGGCGGCGCGGTGCTGCTGGCCGTCGAACACAGCCCCGGCGACCGGCGCGGCCGCTACGGCGCCATCCCGCAGGTCGGCCTGGCGCTGGGGCTGGCGTTGGGCACCGGCATCTTCGCGGTTCTGCAGGTGACCCTGGGGCCGGCGCGGTTTCTGGCGTACGGCTGGCGCATCGGCTTCCTGCTCAGCATCGTGCTGGTGGTGATCGGCGTGCTGGTGCGCCTGCGGGTGGACGAGACCCCGGCGTTTCGACAGCTGCGCGACCTGGAGGCCGCGGCCACCGTGCCGATCCGCGACATCGTCCGCGAACCCCGTTCCCGGCGAAACACGGTGCTGGGACTGCTGTCTCGCTGGGCCGAGGGCTCGGCGTTCAACACCTGGGGGGTCTTCGCGATCAGCTATGCCACCGGCGCGCTGGGCTTCAACAAGGTGTCGGTGCTGATCGTGGTGACCATCGCCGCCCTGCTGATGGCGGTGCTGCTGCCGGTGTCGGGAGCGCTGACCGATCGCTACGGCGCCCGCCGGGTGTATCTGGCTGGCGTCGCCCTGTACGGGGTCGCGGCGTTCCCGGCGTTCGCCTTGTTCGGCACCAGGAACCTGCTCTGGTTCGGGCTGGCGATGGTCTTGGTGTTCGGCGTCGTGCACGCGCTGTTCTACGGGGCGCAGGGCACCCTGTACTCGTCGCTGTATCCCACCGGCACCCGTTATACCGGCTTGTCGTTCGTCTACCAGTTCTCCGGGGTGTACGCCTCCGGGGTCACTCCGATGATCCTGACCGCGCTGATCGCGGCCGTCGGCGGTGCGCCGTGGCTGGCGTGCGGGTATCTGGTGGCGACGGCGGTGATCAGCGTGATCGCCACGGCGCTGATCCGCGACGCGGACCTGTACTTCTGACCTAGCGGCCGGTTGCTGCCGAGGGTGAACCCGGCTAGCGTCCGGGGATGTCGCGCACGCCGGGCCCAGCCGCCGAGGCCCAGGACCCGAGCGCGCGGTCGGTGTCCGATCATCAACTGCGCCAAGGACTTTCACAGCGGCAGCTGAGCATGATCGCGCTCGGCGGGGTGATCGGCGCCGGGTTGTTCGTCGGGTCCGGGGTGGTGATCGGCGATACCGGGCCGGCCGCGTTTCTGACCTACGCGCTGTGCGGCGTACTGGTCGTGCTGGTGATGCGGATGCTGGGCGAGATGGCGGCCGCGAACCCGTCGACCGGTTCATTCGCCGACTACGCGGGCGCGGCGCTGGGCGGCTGGGCCGGGTTTTCGGTGGGCTGGCTGTATTGGTACTTCTGGGTGATCGTCGTCGGGTTCGAGGCCGTCGCCGGCGGCAAGGTCCTCAACTACTGGTTCCACGCCCCGCTGTGGGTGTTGTCGCTGTGCCTGATGGTGTTGATGACGGCGACGAATCTGTTCTCGGTGACCTCGTTCGGCGAGTTCGAATTCTGGTTCGCCGGAATCAAAGTCGCGACCATCGCGGTCTTCCTCGGCGTCGGCACGGTGTTCGTGCTCGGGCTGTGGCCCGGCCACGGCGGCGGGTTCGCCAACCTGACCGCCCACGGCGGCTTCTTTTCCAACGGCGTCGGCGCCGTCTTCGCCGCGATCGTCGTGGTGATCTTCTCCATGGTGGGTGCGGAGATCGTCACCGTCGCCGCGGCCGAGAGCCGCGACCCCGTGCGGGCCGTGCAGCGGGCGACCAGGTCGGTGGTCGCACGGATCGGGATTTTCTTCGTCGGTTCGGTGTTCCTGCTCGTCGCGATGCTGCCGTGGAATTCGGTGGAACCGGGCGCCTCGCCGTACGTCGCCGCGTTCAAGCAGCTGGGGCTGCCCGGTGCGGATCAGGTGATGAATGCGGTCGTGCTGACCGCGGTGCTGTCCTGCCTGAACTCCGGCCTCTACACGGCCTCACGCATGCTGTTCGTCCTCGCCGACCGGCACGAGGCGCCGCTGCGGCTGGTCAAACTCAGCCGCCGCGGGGTGCCGCACCTTGCCATCTTGGGCTCGTCGGCGATCGGGTTCCTCTGCGTCATCATGGCGTGGCTGGCGCCGCACACGGTGTTTCTCTTCCTGCTCAACTCCTCGGGCGCAATCATCTTGTTCGTCTACTGGCTGATCGCGCTGTCGCAAATTCTGCTGCGCCGCCGCACCCCGACCGCGCAGCTGCGGGTGAAGATGTGGTTTTTCCCGGTGCTGTCGATCCTCACGCTGGCCGGCATCACCGCGGTGCTGGTGGGAATGGCGTTCGACTCCTCGGCACGCAGCCAGCTGTGGCTGAGTCTGCTGTCGTGGGCAGTGGTGCTGGCGATCTACGTCCTCATCCACCGCCGCCGCCGGGGCCGAGCCGGTTAACCCGTCTTTGTGAAGAGCGCCGCCTGCTCGAACGGCAGCCGGGCGAACACCCTGCGCACCCCGTTGCTCACCTGCGCGGCGGCTTCGTCGCGGCTGACGATCTGCGGGGCGGAAATGCCGAACGTCTTGCCGTGGCGGCGCATCTGCCCGCCGCCCGCCGCCTTGAGGTTCTTCAGCCAGTCCCGGTCGGGACCGTAGGTCAGCAGCACCGCGATTGCGGGCTTGCCGTCGACGGTGGCGTCGAACGCACTCACCGGGGTGCGGAAGTGCTTGCCGGACTTTCGTCCGGTGTGCTCGATGATGGCGTACGCGGGGGCCCAGCCGGCCCACAGCCGTTGAATCGGGTTGGTGACGTGCCGGTTGAACCGGGCCAGCCGCTGCGGAAGTTGCATAATCTCATCCAACTCGTCCGGCGCGGGTGACATCAAGATGCGGCGTCGAGTCTTACACCCTGTAGTTGGTCGCCTCGCTGAGGCTGGAACACTGGTCGCATGGCTAGCAGTGACCAGGCAATCGCCCGCACCCGGGGCGCGGTGACGGCGTCGGCGCAGCTCTTCTCCGACGCATGCGCGGTCATCCCCGGTGGCGTGAACTCGCCGGTGCGGGCCTTCACCGCGGTCGGCGGGACGCCGCGCTTCATCACCGAGGCGAAGGGCTGCTGGCTCACCGACGCCGACGGCAACCGCTACGTCGACCTGGTCTGCTCGTGGGGACCCATGATCCTCGGCCACGCGCACCCGGCCGTGGTCGATGCCGTCACCCGGGCGGCCGCGACGGGATTGTCGTTCGGGGCGCCGACGCCGCGGGAGACCGAGCTGGCCACCGCGATCATCGACCGGGTCGCCCCGGTCGAGCTGCTTCGCTTCGTGAACTCTGGCACCGAGGCCACCATGAGCGCGGTGCGGCTGGCTCGCGGTTTCACCGGCCGGGCCAAGATCATCAAGTTCTCCGGTTGCTACCACGGGCACGTAGACGCGCTGCTCGCCGACGCGGGCTCCGGGGTGGCGACGCTGGGTTTGTGTGACGATGCGTCGCGCCCGGCTCCGCCGGGGTTGCGATCGCCACGGGGTCTGCCGTCTACGCCCGGCGTCACCGGCGCCGCCGCGGCCGACACCATCGTGTTGCCCTACAACAACATTGACACGGTCCGGGAGACCTTCGCCCAGTTCGGCGATCAGATCGCCGCGGTGATCACCGAGGCCAGCCCCGGCAACATGGGTGTCGTCCCGCCGGCACCGGGCTACAACGCGGCGTTGCGTGCGATCACCGCCGAGCACGGCGCGCTGCTGATCATCGACGAAGTGATGACGGGCTTCCGGGTCAGCCGAAGTGGTTGGTACGGAATCGATCCGGTCGCCGCCGACCTGTTCACCTTCGGCAAGGTGATGAGCGGCGGGCTGCCGGCCGCCGCGTTCGGTGGACGGGCCGAGGTGATGGAACGGCTGGCACCGCTGGGGCCGGTGTATCAGGCCGGCACGCTGTCCGGGAACCCCGTCGCGATGGCCGCCGGTCTGGCCACGCTGCGCGCCGCCGATGACGCCGGCTACGCCACGCTGAACGCCAACGCCGACCGACTCGCCGGGCTGTTCACTGAATCGCTGACCAATGCCAGTGTGCCGCACCAGATTTCGCGGGCCGGCAACATGCTCAGTGTGTTCTTCACCGACACCCCGGTCACCGACTTCGCCTCCGCGCGCGCCAGCCAGACCTGGCGTTATCCGCCGTTCTTCCACGCCCTGCTGGACGCGGGCGTGTACCCGCCGTGCAGCGCCTTCGAGGCGTGGTTCGTCTCGACCGCCCTCGACGACACCGCGTTCGAGCGCATCGCGGAGGCGCTGCCCGGCGCCGCCCGCGCGGCCGCCAGCGCCACCGAGGCGAAGTCCTGATGGCCGAACAAACCCGCGTGCACGTGATGCGGCACGGCGAAGTGCACAATCCCGACGGCATCCTCTACGGGCGGCTGCCTGGGTTCCACCTGTCCGAGCGGGGCAGGGCGCAGGCGCAGGCGGTGGCCGACGCGCTGGCCGGGCGCGACATCGTCGCGGTCATCGCCTCCCCCCTGCAGCGGGCCCAGGAGACCGCCGCGCCCATCGCGGACAAGCACGGGCTGACCATCGACACCGATCCCGATCTGATCGAATCGGCGAACTTCTTCGAGGGCCGCCGGGTCAGCCCCGGCGACGGGGCGTGGCGGGACCCGCGGGTGTGGTGGCAGCTGCGCAACCCGCTGCGACCGTCCTGGGGGGAGCCCTACCGTGAGATCGCCGACCGGATGGCGACCGCGGTGGACAAGGCCCGCGCCCGCGGCGCCGGCCACGAAGTGGTGTGCGTCAGCCACCAACTGCCGGTGTGGACGCTGCGGCTGCACCTGACCGGCCGCCGGCTATGGCACGATCCGCGGCGACGCGAATGCGACCTCGCCTCGCTGACCACCCTGGTCTACGAGGGCGACCGGCTGGTGGACGTCGAATACTCCCGACCGGCGCCATGAGCCGACGGTGGCCGGTGCTCGCCGGGGCGGTGTTGGCGATCTCCGGATTGCTGACCGGCTGCTCGGCCGGTCACGACGCCGTCGCCCAGGGCGGCACCTTCGAATTCGTCTCGCCCGGCGGCAAGACCGACATCCGTTACGACCCGCCCGCCAGCCGCGGCCGGCCCGGGCCGCTGTCTGGGCCCGACCTGGCCGACCCGTCGCACACGCTGTCGTTGGATGACCCGATCTTCGCGGGCAACGTCGTCGTCATCAACGTTTGGGGACAGTGGTGCGGACCGTGCCGCGCCGAGGTCACCCAATTGCAGCAGGCCTACGACGCCACCCGGGGCTCCGGGGCGTCGTTTCTGGGCATCGACGTCCGCGACAACAACCGGCAGGCCGCCCTGGACTTCGTCAACGATCGCGCCGTGACCTACCCGTCGATCTACGACCCGGCCATGCGCACACTGATCGCCTTCGGCGGCAAATACCCCACCACCGTCATCCCGTCCACGCTGGTGCTGGATCGGCAACACCGGGTGGCGGCGGTATTTCTGCGCGAGCTGCTGGCCTCCGACCTGCAGCCCGTCGTGCAGGGGTTGACCCGGGAGGCACCGCCGGGCCTGAAGACCTCGGAACAGCCGGGTTCGTCGCGATGACCGGGTTCGCGCACACCGCGGCCGCCGGGCCGTTGCTGCTGGCGCTGGGCGCCTGCGTGCTGGCGGGCCTGGTGTCTTTCGCCTCGCCGTGCGTGGTGCCGCTGGTGCCCGGCTATCTGTCGTATCTGGCCGCGGTGGTAGGTGTCGGCGAGCAGCCGGAACACGGTGTGGTCGAAGCTGTGCCGGCGGGCCGGTGGCGAGTCGCGGGGTCGGCGCTGCTGTTCGTCGCCGGCTTCACCGCGGTGTTCGTGCTGGGGACCGTGGCCGTGCTCGGCATGACGACGACGCTGATCACCAACCAGCTGCTGCTGCAGCGGGTCGGGGGCGTGCTGACCATCGTGATGGGGCTGGTGTTCGTCGGTCTGATCCCGGTCCTGCAGCGCCAGCTCCGGTTCAGCCCGCAGCAGCTGACGACCGTCGCCGGGGCCCCGGTGCTGGGCGCGGTGTTCGCGCTCGGCTGGACGCCGTGCCTGGGGCCGACGCTGACCGGCGTGGTCACCGTGGCCTCGGCGACTGAGGGGGCGAACATCGCTCGCGGGATTCTGCTGGTGATCGCCTACTGCCTGGGGTTGGGCATCCCGTTCGTGCTGCTGGCGTTCGGTTCGGCGCGAGCGGTCGCCGGGCTGGGCTGGCTGCGACGGCACAGCCGAAGCATCCAGGTCTTCGGCGGTGCGCTGCTGATCGCGGTCGGCGTGCTGCTGGTCACCGGGGTGTGGAACGACTTCATCTCCTGGGTACGCGACGCCTTCGTGTCGGACGTGAGGTTGCCGATTTGATCCCGCTGGCACTGGCGTACCTGCGTAACACCTGGCGCGCGTTGACCTCGATGGGCACCGCGTTGGTGCTGCTGTGCCTGCTGGCGCTCGGCGCGATTCCCGGCGCGTTGTTGCCGCAGCGCAGCCTCAACGCCGGCAAGGTCGATGAGTACCTGGCCGCGCATCCGACGATCGGGCCCTGGCTGGATCGGGTGCAGGCCTTCGAGGTGTTCTCCAGCTTCTGGTTCACCGCCATCTACGTGCTGCTGTTCGTCTCGCTGGTCGGCTGCCTGACCCCGCGGATGCTCGAGCATGCCCGCAGCCTGCGGGCCACCCCCGTCGCCGCCCCCCGCAATCTGGCTCGGCTGCCCAAGCACGCCGAGGCGACGCTGACGCGGGCCGACGAGGCTGACCTGAATGCCGTCGCCAACACGATCGCCGGGCGGCTGCACGGTTGGCGCACCGCGATCCGCCACCACGGCGGCACCGAAACGGTCCCCGAAACTGTCCCCGAAACTGTCGAGGTGTCGGCCGAGAAGGGCTACCTGCGCGAGTTCGGCAACATCGTCTTCCATTTCTCGCTGCTGGGCCTGCTGGTCGCGGTGGCCGTCGGCAAGCTGTTCGGTTACGAGGGCAACGTGATCGTCATCGCCGACGGCGGCCCGGGGTTCTGTTCGGCCTCGCCGGCCGCGTTCGACTCGTTCCGCGCCGGCAACACCGTCGACGGTACATCGCTGCATCCAATCTGCTTGCGGGTCAACAATTTTCAGTCGCACTACCTGCCGTCCGGGCAGGCCACGTCGTTTGCGGCCGACATCGACTACCAGGACGGCGCCGACCTGGCCGCGGGCACTTGGCGGCCGTACCGCCTCGAGGTCAACCACCCGCTGCGGGTCGGCGGTGACCGGGTGTACCTGCAGGGGCACGGCTATGCGCCCAGCTTCACCGTCACCTTCCCCGACGGGCAGCAACGGACCTCGACCGTGCAGTGGCGGCCCGACAACCCGCAGACCCTGCTCTCCTCCGGTGTGGTGCGCATCGACCCGCCTGCCGGCAGCTACCCGAGCGCGGCCGAGCGTCGCCAACACGAGATCGCGATCCAGGGGCTGCTGGCACCCACCGAGCAACTGGACGGCACCCTGCTGTCGTCGCGGTTCCCGGCGCTGAACAACCCCGCGGTGGCCATCGACATCTACCGGGGCGACACCGGCCTGGATACCGGGCGCCCGCAGTCGCTGTTCACCCTCGACCACCGGCTGATCGAGCAGGGCCGGCTGACCAAGGAGAAGCGGGTGAACCTGCGTGCCGGCCAACAGGTGCGGCTCGACCAGGGTCCGGCCGCGGGCACCGTCATCCGCTTCGACGGGGCCGTGCCGTTCGTCAACCTGCAGGTCTCCCACGATCCAGGTCAGGTGTGGGTGCTGGTCTTCGCGATCACGATGATGGCCGGCCTGCTGGTGTCACTGCTGGTGCGTCGGCGCCGAATATGGGTCCGCCTGACCGCGGTCCCGGCAGGCGGGGCGGACGTCCCCGCAGCGGCTCCCGGTACGGTGAACGTCGAGCTGGGCGGTTTGGCCCGCACCGACAACTCCGGGTGGGGCGACGAGTTCGAGAAACTCACCGCACGCTTGTTGACCGGCCTCGACTCCGGCGCAGGCCGGGCCGACGACCCAGCGTCCCGAAGGAGCTCTCAGGTGGACGTCACATGAACACGCTGCACGTCAACATCGGCCTGGCGCGCTACTCCGATTGGGCGTTCACCTCGGCGGTGGTGGCGCTGGTGGTCGCGCTGCTGCTGTTGGCGTTCGAGCTGGCTTACGTCGGCGGCCGGCGGGCGGACAGCCGGGCGCGGGTCCTGGCCGGCGGAGTCAGCGCCGACAGTGCCATCCCCGGCATTGTCGACGACGGCTCGGGACGGCCGCTCGACGAACGCGTTGGTCGGGCCGGGCTGGCGGTCGCATACCTCGGCATCGGCCTGCTGTTCATCTGCCTGGTGCTGCGCGGCCTGGCCACCATGCGGGTGCCGTGGGGCAACATGTACGAGTTCATCAACCTCACCTGCCTGTGCGGCTTGATCGCCGGCGCGGTTGTGCTGCGCCGTCCGCAATTTCGGCCGCTGTGGGTGTTCCTGCTGCTGCCGGTGCTGATCCTGCTTACCGTCTCCGGTCGCTGGCTCTACACCAACGCCGCGCCCGTGATGCCGGCCTTGCAGTCCTATTGGCTGCCCATCCACGTCTCGGTGGTCAGTCTGGGCTCCGGCGTCTTTCTGGTCGCCGGTGTCGCCAGCATCCTGTTCTTGCTGCGCACCTCCCCGCTCGGGGAACCGGCCGCCGACGACGAACCCGAGCGTCCCCTGGGCCGGCTGGTGCGGCGGTTGCCCGACGCGCAGACCCTGGACCGCATCGCCTACCGGACCACTATCTTCGCGTTCCCGGTGTTCGGGTTCGGGGTGATCTTCGGGGCCATCTGGGCCGAGGAGGCCTGGGGCCGGTACTGGGGCTGGGACCCCAAGGAAACGGTGTCTTTCATCGCGTGGGTGGTCTACGCGGCATACCTGCACGCCCGGTCGACCGCGGGCTGGCGGGACCGCAAGGCCGCCTGGATCAACGTGGTCGGATTCGTGGCGATGGTCTTCAATCTGTTCTTCGTTAACCTGGTCACCGTGGGCCTGCATTCGTATGCCGGCGTGGGCTGACGATTCTGGAAGCGACACCGCAACGAGGGGGAATGCACGTGTCTGAGCAATCCAATAGCGGCGTGGGGGCGCCCGAACATCCGACGACGGAGCTGTCGCCGCAGGAGTCCGCGCCGCACCCCGGCAACGCGGCGGCCAATCCCGGCGCCGACGCACCGACGCGGGCCTTCGCCGGATTCCGAACCGAGCGTCGGGGCCCCGCGACCGAGCGGCGCGAAGCGCTGCCCGCGCCGCCGCCGGGCGGGATGCCGCCGTGGGATTCCACCCCGGTGACCGGCATCCCGCGCGTCGATCCGACCGCCTACGGCGCGTACTACAACGGTCGGGCCGAGGCTGCGCCCCAAGCGCCCCAAGCCCCGTACCGCCCCGAGCACCTGCCGCACACGCCGTACCCGGAGCTGTCCACCGGCATGCTGCTGCGGCCGATCAAGCCGCCGCCATCGGAAGGCTGGCGCCGGTTGGTCTACGTGCTGTCCGGCCGGACCATCAACCTGGGTGAGAGCCCGCGGGCCGCCCGGCAGAACAACTTGGTGGCGCAGGTCAACCGGCCGCTGCGCGGCTCCTACCGCGTCGCGGTGATCTCGCTGAAGGGCGGCGTCGGCAAGACCACCATCGCGGCCGCGTTGGGCGCCACGTTCGCCGCCATCCGGGGTGACCGGGTGGTGGCCGTCGACGCCAACCCGGACCGCGGCACGCTGAGCCAGAAGATCCCGCTCGAGACCGCCGCCACCGTGCGCCAGTTATTACAGGACGCCGGCACCGTCGAGCGCTACAGCGACGTACGGCGCTACACCTCGAAGGGGCCCAGCGGTCTGGAAATCCTGGCTTCCGACAGCGATCCGGCCGTCTCGAAGGCATTTGACGCCGATGACTACAGCCGGGTCCTGGGCATCCTAGAGCGCTATTACGGTCTGGTGATCACCGACTGTGGACCGGGTTTGCTGCACTCGGCGATGTCGTCGGTGCTGGAGAACGCCGATGCTCTGATCGTGGTGAGTTCGGGCTCGATCGACGGCGCGCGCAGCGCGTCGGCGACGCTGGACTGGCTGGACGCCCACGGCCACGAAACGCTGGTCCGTAACTCGATCGCGGTTATCAACGCGGTGCGGCCGCGCACCGGCAAGGTCGACATGAACAAGGTCGTCGATCATTTCTCGCGGCGCTGCCGCGCGGTGCGGTTGGTGCCCTACGACGCCCATCTCGACGAGGGCGCCGAGATCCATGTCGATCAGTTGCGGCGCGAAACGCGGGAGGCCTTCACCGCGCTGGCTGCCGCTGTGGCAGAAGGCTTTCCGGGAGAACAGCCCAATTTAGGGGTCGCATAGCCGGCATAACCGCGATCAGTACGGGTTGTTGTCGCCGTTTCCCAACCGGCGCAGGAAGTCTGGATCGTCGTCGGGTCCGATGACACGCGTCTTCGGCCGCTGGGCCTGCGATCGCGCCGCGCGCCAGCCAACGTAGATCAGCGTCCCTAAAACCAGGACGACCACCAGGTAGAGCACTAAACACCTCCTTTGAGCGAATATACTCGCGCCGTAGGCTCGTGCTGTGTCAGAAGAGCCGAGCGACAACAGCACTGGGGACAGCGCACCAGATCACGTTCGGGATCGCGTCCTGATCGACGTCTTGCTTTACGCCGGGGCGCGGTTGCTCTTGGCGGTGGTACTGACCGGAGTGATTTATCTCGCGGCGCAATTGTTGGGGGTCACTCCGTTCCCCGTTGTCGTCGCGGCGTTGTTCGCGTTGATCATCGCGATGCCGTTGGGTATCTGGGTCTTCACGCCGCTGCGGCAGCGGGCCACCGCCTCGTTGGCCGTCGCCGGCGAGCGGCGTCGCAGCGAACGTGAACAGCTGCGGGCCCGGTTGCGCGGCGAGGACGCAGCAAAGTCCGGAGACGATTCCGATGCGAACTGAGCTCAGCCGTTGGGCATCCGCACGACCTGTGCGGCGTAGCTGAGCCCCGCACCGTAACCGATCAGCAGCGCGAGATCGCCGGGCTTGGACGCCCCGGTGTCCAGCAGTTCGGCCATCGCCAGCGGTATGGAAGCCGCGGACGTGTTTCCGGTGTGCTCAATGTCGTTGGCGACGATCGCGTCCGCCCGCAGGTCGAGATTTTTGGCCAGCACTTCGTTGATGCGCGCGTTGGCCTGATGCGGGATGAACACGTCGATCTGGTCGGACCTGACGCCCGCGGCGTCCATCGCCTGACGCCCGACTTTGCCCATTTCGAATGCGGCCCAACGGAAGACCGCGCTGCCCTCCAGCCGCAGGAACGGGCGCGGGCCGGTTGGGTTCTCGGTGTAGGCGATCCAGTCGATGTCCTGGCGGATGGCCAACGCTTGCTCGCCGTCGCTGCCCCAGACCGTCGGCCCGATTCCTTGCTCGGCCGTCTGGCCGACCACGACCGCCGCGGCGCCGTCGGCGAAGATGAAGCAGTTGCTGCGGTCGAGCATGTCCACGGTCGGGGAGAGTTTTTCCGAACCGATCACCAGCATCTTGGCGACACTGCCGCCGCGAATCATGTCGGCGGCGACGCCAACCGCATAACCGAAGCCGGCGCAGCCGGCCGAGACGTCGAATGCGGGCACGCCGGCGGTGCCCAGGGCCGACGCGACCGCGGGGGCGCTGGCGGGCGTCTGCAGAAACTGGGTGCTGGTCGCCACGATGACGCCGTCGATGTCGCCGGCCGACAGCTCCGCGCGTGCTAGCGCCTGCCGGCTGGCCTCGATCGCCATCGACGCGACCGATTCGTCGCGGGCGGCGAAGCGGCGCGTCTTGATGCCGGTGCGGCTGTAGATCCATTCATCGGAGGAGTCGATGTTCTGGCACAGCTCCTCGTTGGTGACGACCCGCTCCGGGCGGTATGCGCCGACGCTGAGCAGTCCGATGTTGCTGGGTCCGCTGGCCGCGGCGGCGATCTGCTGCATAACGCTCCTCGCTCGGAGTCATCCCGCTATGGATGTAAGGGGGGCCACATCCGACGCTAACGCTTGTTGTCACAATTCGCGGAGGTCTTCGCGAACGAGGGCCGTGCGTGAGCTTCCCGGCGGCCGCTTTCAGCGGGTGTGCGTGCACGGCGACGACACGCCGAGCGAGCTCACCCGCAGCGCACATTGAACGCCAGGACTGCACACCGAACGCCAGGACCGCACACCGAACGAGGCCGGCTGCGCCTCAGCGCCCCAGCGTCAGCGCCGCTGCGACCGCGACCGCCCACACCAGCATCGTCAGGCCGGTATCACGCAGCACCGGGATGAGCTCTGGACCGCTTCGGCCGGATCGCACCGGCCGGGCCGCGCGCACGGCCAACGGCGTGGCGATCAACCCGACCTCGCACCATGGCGTCGCCAGCATCAGCACCAACGTCAATGCCCCGGCGGTAGCCAGCAGGCCTTGGTAGAACAGCCGAGTGCGGGCGTCGCCGAGACGGACCGCGAGCGTGATCTTCTGCGCCTGCGTGTCGGTCGGGATGTCGCGCAGGTTGTTGGCGACCAGGACCGACGACGACAGCGCGCCCGTCGCCACCGCCAGCGTCAGCCCTACCCAGTCCACCCGCAGCGCCTGGGTGTACTGCGTGCCCAGCACGGCGACCAGGCCGAAGAACACGAACACCGCGACCTCGCCAAAACCGGCGTAGCCGTAGGGGCGCGACCCGCCGGTGTACAACCAGGCGCCGGCGAGGCAGACCACCCCGACCGCGATCAGCCACGGCGCCGACAGCAGCGCCAACGCCAGACCCGACACCGCGCCGACGGCAAGCGCGCACACTGCGGCCGTGAGCACCGATCGCGGCGTGGCCAGCCGCGAGCCGACCAGCCGTGCCGGCCCAGTCCGGACGTCATCGGTGCCCCGAACACCGTCGGAGTAGTCGTTGGCGTAGTTGACGCCGACGGTCAGCGCGAGCGCGACGGCCAACGCCAGCAAGGCTTTCCACCACACGGCGGACTGCAGCCACGCTGCGGCCCCGGTGCCCGCCACCACCGGTGCGACCGCGTTGGGCAGCGTCCGCGGCCGGGCACCTGAGATCCACTGCGCAAAATTGGCCACCAGGGCATCCTGCCCTATGCACCACAATGGGCGGATGCCCGCCGGTGACGAGGTAAAGCGGAGCGATGCGGGGCCACCTCCCGCGTGCGGGGGAGAGGAGCGGCAACACAGATGCTCGCGGTGATCGGCGGCAGTGGCTTCTACACGTTCTTCGATTCCGACGTCCGCGACGTCGCGGTGGACACCCCCTACGGGGCGCCCGCCGCTCCCATCACGCTGGGCACCATCGGCGACCACGAGGTCGCATTCCTGCCGCGGCACGGCGCCCGGCACGAATACTCGGCGCACACCGTGCCCTACCGCGCCAACATGTGGGCGCTGCGCGCCCTGGGCGTCCGACGGATCTTCGCGCCGTGCGCGGTGGGCAGCCTCAAACCCGCCTACGGGCCGGGCACCGTGGTGGTACCCGATCAATTGGTGGATCGCACCAAGGGCCGCGCCGACACCTACTTCGATTCCGGTGCCATCCACGTCGACTTCGCCGACCCGTACTGCCCGACCTTGCGGTCGGCGGCCGCCGGGCTGCCTGACGTGGTCGACGGCGGCACCATGGTGGTGATCCAGGGGCCGCGGTTTTCCACCCGCGCCGAAAGCCAATGGTTCGCCGCGGCAGGTTTCGCGTTGGTCAACATGACCGGGTATCCCGAGGCAGTACTGGCTCGCGAACTCGAAATGTGCTATGCAGCAATCGCTTTGGTGACCGATCTGGACGCCGGTGTCAGCGCCGGCGAGGGGGTGAAGACGGTGGATGTGCTGGTGCAATTCGAGAAGAACATCGAGGCGTTCAAGAAGTTGGTGCGCGACGCGATCGGCCGAGTGGCCACCGAGCGCGGCTGCACGCACTGCCTGGCGCACACCGGGGTGACGCTGCCGATCGAGCTGCCATGAGGGTGCTGCTGACCGGCGCGGCCGGCTTCATCGGCTCGCGGGTCAACGCGGCGCTGCACGCAGCCGGTCACGAGGTGATCGGTGTCGACATGTTGCTGCCGGCCGCCCACGGCCCAAAATCGGTGCTACCGAAGGGATGCCATCGGGTCGACATCCGCGACGGCGAAGCGCTGGCCCCGCTGCTGGACGGCGTCGACCTGGTGTGTCACCAGGCCGCGATGGTGGGCGCCGGCGTCGACGCGGCCGACGCCCCCGCCTACGGCGGCCACAACGACTACGGCACCACGGTGTTGCTGGCGCAGATGTTCGCCGCCGGAGTGCAACGACTGGTGCTGGCGTCGTCGATGGTGGTCTACGGGCAGGGCCGATATCACTGTCCCGCACACGGATTGGTGGAACCGCTGCCGCGGCGGCGGGCGGATCTCGACGCCGGGACGTTCGAGCATCGCTGCCCACTCGGCGGCGAGGAGCTGTCCTGGCGGCTGGTCGACGAGGACGCCGCCCTGCGCCCGCGCAGCCTGTATGCGGCCAGCAAGACGGCCCAGGAACACTACGCCTTGGCCTGGTCGGAGTCGGCGGGCGGCTCGGTGGTGGCGTTGCGCTACCACAATGTCTACGGTCCCGGTATGCCGCGCGACACCCCCTACTCCGGGGTGGCGGCGATCTTTCGGTCCTCGTTGGAAAAGGGAGAATCGCCAAGGGTTTTCGAGGACGGCGGCCAGATGCGCGACTTCGTCCACGTCGACGACGTCGCCGCCGCTAACCTGGCGGCCGTCGCGCACGTGTCGGCGGCGGGTGGGCCCGGCTTCACCGCGGTCAACGTCTGCTCGGGGCGGCCCATCTCGATCCTCGACGTGGCCGCCGCCCTATGCGAGGCGCGCGCGGAGGCGCTGTCCCCGGTGATCACCGGGCAGTATCGCAGCGGCGACGTGCGTCATATTGTCGCTGATCCGGCACGTGCGGCCGAGGTGCTGGGTTTTCGCGCCGCAATCGATCCGCGCGACGGCTTACGGGATTTCGCGTTCGCTGCGCTGCGCTAGCGGGCTAAGACGGGTCCTGCGGGGGCCGGTAGATCTGCGGCTTGCTGAGGGGAATCTGCTGGGTGGCCGAGTCGTCGCCGCGGAAAATCCTTGGGGCGCCGGTCAGTTGCGGTATCACCGTGGTGGGCGATTCGCCGGTGTGAATGCGGGTCGTCGGCGCATCGGCGTTCTGCGCGGCGGCGCGTCGGCGAGCGGCCCGGCGGCGCCGGCGCAGCCGGGTGAAGTGTCCGGTGATGATCGCCGCCGCCAGGATAAACAGCGCCAGCGCGGACAGTGCCACGTCGAACGTGCTGGTGATCTGCTGCGCAAGGTCGTTTCCGTAAACCGGGTGCTGCGTGGCGTTGGGCGGTTCGGCGAACCGCGGCGCCAGCACCACACCCACAATGACCCGCGAAATGCTCAGTGCAGCAACAAGTCCGCATAGCGTCGTGATCGTTCTGGCGGCAACCGAGGCGTCGCGCAGTTTGGTTCGCAGCCACAGCGCCAGCGCCGCGGTGGCCGCGTCGAACACGGCCAGCACCACCGTGTCGTAGCGCGAATAGGGGTAGTTCAGGCTGGTCGCGACGGCGAGGTCGGTGATCCGCATGGCCACCGACCCCAGGCCCCATACGGCGATGAGCAGCAAGCCGGTTCGGGCCGCCGCGCGCCACGCGGTCTCCTCGGCCGACACGGTGCCGGCTCGGGCGAACAGGGTGCGGGGCACGAAAATGGCGGCGACCGCCGCCCAGGCCAGGTAGCCCTCGAATCCGACACCCGCGGTAGAGGTGTTTTGCGCGATGCCGTGGAACGCGTCGATGTCGCGGCCCACGGGCAGGAGCCAGACGATGATGCCGCCCACCAGCGCCGAGGCGCCCAACGCGATCGTCGCCAACCGCGATGCTCGCGTGTTCTGCAGCAGCCATCTGGAAGCGACCAGCACGGCGATCAAGGCCACCAGGCCGTAGACCACCGCCGTCGCGATGACGGCGATGTTCTGGGTTCCGAACCCGGCCGAACTACCCGTGTCGCTCAGCGCGTACTTGATGCGCCAGAACAGGGTGAAACCAACGCTGAGCACCGCGGCCAGCATCGAGGCGTAGCCGATGACGCGCGCCGCCCGGTGGCGGCCGTTCGCGCCGTCGCCGTCCGGAACCGCCCGGCCGTCAGCCGACTGCGCGCTCAGCAGCGCGCCGGCAACGCCGGCCCAGGCGCCCGGGCCGACACCGCCCGGCACGGTCACGGTGCCACCGAAACGGACGGTCTGGACCACGTCGAACCCGACGAACCCGAGCACCAGCAGCAAATAAGGAACGTTGAGCGCGAACCGCAGCCCGCGGCCCGGCGACCCGGAACCGGGCAAAGCGATGGCAATCAGCGACAGCACCGTCACGGCGATCAGCACCGCGAACAGCGTCCCGTTGCTGTCGGGAATCCCGAGACCGAAGTACAGGTTCCACGGCAGCAGCGTCGCGATGACAAGCAGGACGGCGGCGGTCAGGTCGGCCACCACGTTGCGTGTGCCGGGCCGGCCCGCGGTCTGCGGGCCCGGAGCGGGCGCCGCGCCCCTGATGGGGCCGGTCGGCGGCTCGGCGCTGCTCTGGCTCACGGTTCCCCCCGGGTATCGAGGACGGTTACTGGCGGCACACTTTCGCGTCTGTGGCGGGGGAACCCCCTGCCGAGGCGACGTCGTTGCTTACTTGGAAACATAATCTCCGTTCGGGCGGCGCGGGAGTGGCGGAGAACGAGGGTCGCCCGAATGATGGTTACTGCCGACGGTATCGAAGTGTAATGATGCCGGGACATGCTGGTTCCGGGGTGGCCAGCCGAAGGAGAGCACGGATGGACGTCGTTCTGGGGGTTGCCGTCACGGGACCCGTTGCCCGCTTGGCGCTTGTCGGAGCGGGTACAGACGGCAGTGACGTGATCGACCAGTCCGTCGTCGATCTGGCTAACAACCCCGTCGAACAGCTAACAGAGACCGTGGTTGGCACGAATCGGCTGTTAGCGAACGAGAACCACCGATTGGTCGGCACCCGGGTGTGCTGGACCGATCATCCCGCCGCCGACCAGCTGCGCCAGGCGCTGGAGGATTCCGGTGTGCACAACGTTGGGCTGCTGTCGCAGTCGCAGGCGGTCACTGCCCTGATGCGTGCGGCCGGCCGCTCCGGCGGTGTGCTGGTCGTCGACGACAACACGGCGACACTGTCGGTGGTGGGGGAGGGAGACCCGGACGCGCCGCCCACGATGCTGGCTCAGGAGGCGCTCGCCGGTGACGCCGCCGGCACGCTCGACACCATGATGGCCCAGCTCGGCGGGCACCCGGACGCTCCGAGCGACGTGTATCTGGTGGGCGCTGGGCCGGATCTGGCCGGGGTGGCCGGCCAGCTTTCCGATGCGACCACGCGGGTGCGGATTCCCGAGGATCCCACGTTTGCGCTCGCCCGTGGTGCCGCGCTGGCGGCCGCGCCGGTGTCCGGTGATGCCACCGCGATGGCCCCGGCGGCCGCGCTCACCGGCGACGAGACCGCGATGGCCCCGGCGGCCGGGCTCACCGGCGACGAGACCGCGATGGCCCCCGCCGGCTTCGACGACCCCGGCGCAGCGGACCAACAGCTGGCCTATTCGCTGGCCGACGACGCGGACGATCTGCTTCCCGGCGAGTTGGACGAGTTCGACGACTACTACGACGACGATCCGAACGCCGAGACCGGCCCGCTGAAGCTCAGCCGGCGATCGTTGCTGGTGGGCAATGCCGTGGTGGCATTCGCCGTCATCGGCGTCGCGTCGCTGGCGGTCGCCGTGGTCGTCGCCGTGCGGCCGACAGCCAGCCAGCAGCCGGTGATCGGGCACCAGAACGCCGCGCCGGGCAAGTTCATGCCGCTGCTGCCGACGCAGCAGCAGGCGCCGGTGCCCCCGCCCCCGCCGGAGGCGCCGAACGCGGGGTATCAGGGCGGTTTCATTCCAGCCCCGGCCGTTGCGCCGGCCCCCGCCGCGCCCGCCGCGCCCGTTCCGGTCAACCCGGTGGCGCCGGGCCCCGGTCTGGTGCCCAACCCGAATGGGCCGATCCCGATTCCCGTCCCGATCATCGTTCCGTTCCCGGGATGGCGGCCGCAGCCACCGCCCTACGTGCCGCCATACACGCCGCCGACCACACCCACGCTGCCCACGACAACCACCACGCCGACCAACACGCCGACGACTACGCAGAACACGCCGACGACGACGGTAGCGCCGACCACCGCCCCCTCGACGACCGTCCCCTCGACGACGGTTGCGCCGACCACCGTCCCCTCGACGACGGTTGCGCCGAGCACCGTCGCCCCGACGACCGTGGCGCCGAGCACCGTCGCCCCGACGACCGTGGCACCGACGAAACAGCCGACCCAACAACCCACCCAACAGCAGCAGACCGTGGCCCCGAAGCCGCCGACGCAACAGCAGCAAACCGTGGCCCCGAAACCACCGACCGTGCAGCAGACCGCCCCGAAGCCCGTCGTACCGAGGTTGCCGTCCGGTGGGGGCGGTAGTGGCAGCGGCAGCGGCCGCTCCTCGTCCGGATTCTGACCGCGCGGCTACCGGAATGGCTGACGAACTGGTCACGGTGGTGCTGCCGTGCCTGAACGAGGAGGAGTCGCTGCCGGCGGTGCTGGCGGCCATCCCGGCCGGGTATCGGGCGCTGGTCGTCGACAACAACAGCACCGATGACACCGCGCGAGTCGCCGCCGAGTTCGGCGCCGACGTGGTCGCCGAACCGCGCCCCGGGTACGGATCAGCGGTGCATGCCGGCGTGGTCGCCGCGTCGACGCCGATCGTGGCGGTCATCGACGCCGACGGCTCGATGGATCCGGGCGATCTGCCGCGGCTGGTCGCGGCGCTCGAGCAGGGCGCGGAGCTGGCCGTCGGCCGGCGTCGACCCGTCGCCGGTCTGCACTGGCCGTGGGTCGCCCGGGTGGGCACCGTGGTGATGAGTTGGCGACTGCGCACCCGCCATCGCCTGCCGGTCCACGACATTGCACCGATGCGGGTGGCCCGTCGGGACGCCCTGCTGCGGCTGGGGGTGGCCGACCGGCGGTCGGGCTATCCGCTCGAACTGCTGGTGCGCGCCGCGGCCGCCGGCTGGCGCGTGGTCGAACTCGACGTCAGCTACGGCCCCCGCACCGGCGGCAAGTCCAAGGTCAGCGGTTCGCTGCGGGGCAGCATCACCGCCATTCTGGATTTTTGGAAGGTGATTTCGTGACCGATCTTCCGGTGACGCTGCTGGTCGTGGCCAAGGCGCCGCAGCCCGGCTTGGCGAAGACCCGGCTGGCCGCGACGGTCGGCGAGCGGGTCGCCGCCGACATCGCCGCAGCCGCCCTACTGGACACGCTGGACGCGGTGGCCGCCGCCCCGGTTGCGGCCCGGGTCGTCGCGCTCACCGGTGACCTCAATGCGGGGGCCGCCGCGGCGGCGATCCGGCAGCGGCTGTCGTCCTTCCGGGTGATCGGCCAGCGCGGTGCCGGCTTCGCCGAGCGGCTCGCCAACGCGCACCTCGACGCCTCGGACGGCCGCCCGGTGCTGCAGATCGGAATGGACACCCCGCAGGTGACCGCCGACCTGCTGGCCGCCTGCGCGCGACGGCTACTGCGCTCGCCGGCCGTGCTCGGGCTCGCCGACGACGGCGGCTGGTGGGTGCTTGGCGTGCAGGATGCGGCCATGGCCGAATGCCTGCGCACCGTGCCGATGTCGCAACCCGACACCGGCGAACTCACCCGAAAAGCGTTGCGCGACAACGGCATCGACGTCGTCGATGTGCAGCGACTGGCCGACTTCGACGTCGCCGACGACGTGGCCGTGGTGCGACCGGCGTGCCGACCGGCCAGCAGGTTCGCTCGAGTCACCCGAAGCGCCGGACTCTAGCGGCGCGCCGTGAGAAGCACCGCGCGCCCGGCGACTCCGACGACGAATACCGCGAGCCCGGCGACCGCGGATTCCCACGGCAGCGTCGCGACCAGCACCAGACACCCCGCCAGGCCGCAGATGTTCACCGCACGGCGCCGACGCAGCGTGACGGCGGCGGCGTTGGCGATCGCGTAGTAAATCAGCACCCCGAACGACGAGAAACCGATCACCCCACGCAGATCGACCATGCTCACCAGCGCGCAGACCACCACGCCGATCGCGATCTCGGCGTGGTGCGGCACCCGGTGCTCCGGGTGGACGGCGGCCAGCCAGGCGGGCAGGTCGCGATGCCGGGCCATCGCCAGCATGGTGCGCCCGAGCCCGGCGATCAGTGCTAGCAGGGCACCCATGCTGGCCAGCGCGGCACCCGCCGATATCACCGGCACCAGGGCCGGATGGCCGGCCGCCCGGACCGCCTCGGCCAGCGGCGCGGCGGCGCGCGCGAGCCGATCCGGTCCGACGGCCAGCAGCGCGGTGACGCCGACGACCGCATACAGCACCACCGCGATCGCCAGGGCGATGGTAATCGCGCGGGGGATGGTCCGCGCCGGATCGCGGACCTCTTCACCCATCGTCGCGATGCGCGCATACCCGGCGAAGGCAAAGAACATCAGGCCGGCCGATTGCAGCACGCCGTACACGGAGCCGGTCCGCCATGCCCCGCTTAGCTGCGACGGGTCGTGCTTGCCCGCCACGATGCCGACCACGACGGCGGCCAACGCAATCATGGTGCACACCAACAATATTCGGGCCAGCAGTGCGGTCTTGGTGACCCCGCGATAGTTCAGGGTGGTCAGCACCGCCACCGCGGCGACCGCGACCGCGCGCTGCATCCATACCGGCGCCCCGGGCACCGCATACGCGGCGACGGTCAACGCCATGGCCGCGCAGGAGGCCGTCTTGCCAATCACGAATCCCCATCCCGCGATAAAGCCCCACCACGGGCCGAGGCGCTCACGCCCGTAGATGTACGTCCCGCCCGATGTCGGATAAACCGCGGCCAGTTGCGCCGACGACATGGCGTTGCAGTACGCGATGACCGCCGCCAGCCCCAACCCGATCAGCAGGCCGGCGCCGGCCGCCCGCGCGGCGGGCCCGAACGCGGCGAACACGCCGGCGCCGATCATCGAGCCCAGTCCGATCACGACCGCGTCGGTCGTATCGAGCCGACGCGCCAGTTCCGGTTGTTTTGTCATCCCCGCCTACCAGTGCGTGACCATCACGGTGTTCACCAGCAGCGCCCCGGTGGCGTTGACCGCCAGCCACAGCCGGTGTGACCGCACCGGCAGCAGCGCGGGCGCGGCGGTGAGCCAGAGGGTGAACGGCAGCCAGATCCGCTCCACCTCGGCCTTACTGAGCATGCTCAAGTCGGCGCACGCGATGGCCGCCAACATCGCGAGTAGCAGCAGGTGGAACCCACAGCGGCGGCGGACGGCAGCGACGTCGAACACCCGGGTGAGGCCCGCGACACCGCCGAGGCCGATCGCGCACACCACGCAGGCCAGATTAGCCCACCACCAGTAACCAAACGGCCGGTCGTGCGCGATGCCCTGCCAATAGCGTTGCTGCACAAGGGTATAGCCGTCGAACCAGGAAAACCCGGCGACCGCGAACACCACCGCCACCCCGACGGCGGACAGCACGGCCGGGCCCAGCGCCCGCAGCGCCACCCGAAAGTCGTTCGCTGACACCAGCACCGCCACCGCGGCGAAGCCCATCAGTACCAGGCCGTAGCTGAGGAAGATTCCCCAGCCCAGCAGCAGCCCCGCGGCGGCGGCCACCAGCGCGGGAAACCGGACCCTTCGGTGCACCGCCACCGCTAGCAACGCGATGCCCCAGGCGGCGACACCGGCGAAGTAGCCGTCGGCCGAGACCGCCACCCAGATCGCGGTCGGCGCGATCGCGACGAACGGCGCGGCCCGTCGCGCGGTCGGCTCGTCGGCCAGGGCGCGGATGGCGATCAGCATGGCTGCCGCCGCACTGGACCCGGCCAGCAGGCACAGCAGCCCCGCCCAGGCGCCGCCGTGCAGGCCGATGCGGTCCAGCCACACGAACGTCAGCAGCGCGCCGGGTGGGTGTCCGGACACGTGGGTGATCCACGAGTTCGGTTGGTAATCCAGGATCCGGCTGGCAAACGTTCGCACCGCCGCTGGTATGTCGGTGATGCTGGGCACCTGGGTCACATACTCGTCCCGGGTGGTCAACCGGCCCGCGAAGCCGCGTTGCCAGCCGTCGATCATCGCCAGCGCGAACGCCCACCCGCAGGCCATGGCCCAGCTGCCCAACGTCAGTGTTCGCCACGAAAGTCGTTGGGCGACAGCGGGTCCCCACATGACGGCGGCGACGGCGAGCAGTATTGCCGGTATGGTGCCCCAGCTGGCGTGCAGCTCCCAGGCGGCGAACAACGGCTCGGCGACGGCGTGGGTGACGAAGCGTTCCGGGCCGAGGTCCAGCCGCGGCCGGACACCAATGTTCAGCGCGGGCAGCACGACCGCGGTCGCCACCACGACGGCGGCGGCCACGGCGGCCAGCAACTCGCGACGGGCAACCCTCACGGTTGGGGGGCCCGTCGATCGGTGTCGAACCGGCGTACCAACGACATTCGGTCCACCTTGCCGATGCCGCGACGCGGCAGCACGTCGACGATGTGCAGTTCCCGCGGTGCGGCCGTGGCGGCTAGCGTGCGCGTCACCTGTTCGCGCAGCGCGTCCAGCGTCGGCGCCGGGTAACCGTCGCGCACCACGATCGCCGCGACCACCCGCTGACCTAGCCGGTCGTCGGCGACACCGAAGACCGCACAGTCGCCGACGGCCGGGTGGCTGCTCAGCGCGGCTTCGACTGGCTGCGGCAGCACCGTCAATCCGCCCGTGCTGATCGCGTCGTCGGCGCGGCCGAGCACGGTGAGCACACCCCGCTCGTCCAGCGCCCCCACATCCTGGGTGCAAAACCAGCCCGGCTCGGCGAACGGGTCGGGATCGACCGGATTGCGATAGCCGTTGGCCAGTGTCGCGCCGCCGATCACGATGCGTCCGTCCTCTTGCACCCGCACCCGCACGCCGTCCAGCGGAACACCGTCGTAAACGCAACCACCCGCCGTCTCGCTCATCCCGTAGCTGCGCACCACCGCGATCCCCGCGTCGGCCGCGGCATCCAGCACCGGTTGCGGAGCAGGTCCGCCGCCCAGCAGTACCGCGTCCAATTCGGCGAGCGCATCCGCGGCGGCGCGATCATCGAGCGCCTTGGCCAGCTGGGTGGCCACCAGCGACGCGTACCGTCGGCCTGCGCCTAATTTCGCTATGGCGCTTGGCAATTCGGTGACATCGAACCCGGCGGTGACGTCCAGCTCGGCGGGTGTGCAGCCGGCCAGCAGGCTGCGCACCAGCACCTGGATCCCGGCGATGTGATAGGGCGGTAACGCCAGCAACCAGCCACCCGGTCCACCGAGCCGCTCATGGGTGGCCGTGGCGCTGGCCGTCAGGGCCGCGGCACTGAGTAAGGCGCCCTTGGGAATTCCGGTGGTGCCCGACGTTGTCGCGACCAGGGCCACGTCGTCGTCGATGGTTTCGCCGATACCCAAGGCCGCCAGCTCGGCTACCGAATCCGGAGGTGCCGCAACGAAAGCCGGATCCCGGCCGGAGAGCACCCGCTCCAGCGCGGGCAACAGCACTGCGGCGGCGGAGCCGGGTGAGACGCGAAGGGCACGCAGAACGGCTATGCGTGTGCTCCACCGTTGAGTTCGTCGTGCTCGTCGCCGTGTGGATCGTCCAGCGGCCAGCCCTGGGTGGCCAGCCGGGTCCGCACCCGCTCGATGTCCTCCTCGGACGGCAGCTCGTCGGTGAGCTTGCTGATCATCACGCCGATGTCGATCTTGTCGAAGTCGCCCCGCAACATCAGCTCGTTGGCGACGAGCTTGACCTCGTCGTTGGACAAACGGTTAGCCAGCAGTGCCAGCAGAGCAAAGGTATCCGTCGGCGGGACGCCTTCCGGGTAGCCCGCGCGCAACCACGACACAACCGAGCTGAGAAATCGGTTCACCAAGATCAACTCCGCCCAAGGGCTCGGTAGTTGTTATACGTCTACCTGATGCTACTTAAGCTTGGCGCCCAGGAATGGGTAGCCGGTGTGGTGGGCGATGAAATCGCGGGCGATGTAGAGCACCCCGATGATGATCACCGCGACCACCACCGCGTAGATCAGCCAGGCCAACCCCGCCAGCACGGGGTTGCGCGGGGTCGTGGTGCCGTCGGCGGCGGCGCCGCCGGCACCGAGTGCCTGCAGCCGGATGCCGAGCGCGAACAGGCCCGGCAGCGCAGCCCCGGCAAGCATGCTGAAGACCAGGATTTTCAGCGTCGCTTCATAGTTGAACCAGTCGCCCAGGCTGCCCATCACAGCTGCCCCACGCTCACGTCGTCGGAGCTGGCAGCGGACCCCACCTTGGCGTCACCGTCGCCGGGCGGCCGCTTGACGTCCGAACCGTCGAGGCCGGCGGTCAGGTTGCCTTCCCACTCGGCGTTGACGTTGTGGTGGTCGACCTTGGTCCGGCGCGACCGCAGGTAGATCACGGTGGAGACCGCGATCAGCAACCCGAAGCCGACGATGGCGCCGGGGTAGCCGCCGATGAGGTGGACGATCCAGTAGGTGATCGCCCCGACCAGCCCGGCCAGCGGAAGCGTGACCAGCCACGCCACCCCCATCCGGCCGGCCACGCCCCAGCGGACCTCGCCGCCGGGCTTGCCCAACCCGCTGCCCATCACCGATCCGGTGCAGACCTGGGTGGTCGACAGCGCGTAGCCGAAGTGGGCGGAAAGCAGAATGACTGCGGCCGAGGAGGATTCGGCGGCCATGCCCTGCGGCGACTGAATCTCGACCAGGCCCTTGCCCAGCGTGCGGATGATCCGCCAGCCGCCCAGGTAGGTGCCGGTGGCCATGGCCAGCGCGCACGCCACGATGACCCACAGCGGCGGTACCGCCGCGCTCTTGCTGACCGAGCCGTAGGACATCAGGGCCAGGAAGATGATGCCCATCGTCTTTTGGGCGTCGTTGGTGCCGTGCGCCAGCGAAACCAGCGACGCCGACCCGATCTGGCCGCGGCGGAAGCCGGCCTCGGTGCGCTCCCGCCTCAGGCTGCGGGTGATCCGGTACACCAGCCAGGTCGCTACGGCGCCGACCGCGATGGCCAGAAACACCGACACCACCGCCGGGATGATGGCCTTGGACATGACGCCCTTCCAGATCACCCCGTGCGCGCCGACGGCGGCGATGGTGGCGCCGATGATGCCGCCGATCAACGCATGCGACGAGCTGGAGGGGATGCCGAGCAGCCAGGTCAGCAGGTTCCACACGACACCGCCGACCAGGCCCGCGAACACGAGTTCCAGGGTGACCACGCTGGAGTCGATGAGGCCCTTGGCGATCGTGGCCGCGACGGTGGTGGACAGGAACGCGCCGACGAGGTTGAGCGCCGCGGACAGTGCGACAGCTGTTTTGGGCTTGAGGGCACCGCTGGCGATGGACGTCGCCATGGCGTTGGCGGTGTCGTGGAAGCCGTTGGTGAAATCGAAAGCGAGTGCGGTGACGACGACGATCACCAAGAGGAACAGTTGTATGTCCACAGCGCCTGATTCTGGTGGTAGAAGGAATCTATTGTCGAATGCACACGGAGCAAAAACGCAGGTTGGCCACGACTCGTCGACTGATGTTACCTGTCAGTTAACCCGATTTTTCCTGTAGTTCATTTCGGGTGTCGCGGCGCAACGGGTGCTCCGGCGGCACCTCGACGAAGATCAACGTCAGGCCGTCCGGATCGGCCACATGCATCTCTTTCAACCCCCAGGGCTCACGCCGTGCTGCGCGGGCGATTTGCACCCCGCGGCCCGCGAGCTCGGCCTGGGTGGCCTCGAGGTCGCGGACCTGCAACCACAGCGCGCCGGGAAAGACTGCCTGGCCCGGGTCGGGTTCGCTGTATCCTGCCAACTCCAGCAGCGACTGGCCCGCGAAAAAGACTGTGCCAGCGCCATAATCACGCCAAATCGCCAGCCCTATCTTGTCACGGTAGAAGGTTAGCGATCGCTGATAGTCCGACGGGCGCAGCAGCATCCGGCTGGCCAGGATCTCCATACCGTCGTGTCTACCACGCGGGGGCTCAGTTATCGGTTGCTCGGTTGGGCTGCAGGCTCTGGCGTTGCATGACGGCGTTGACCCAGCGGGGCCCGAAGGTGTCCAGGGCCTTGGCCGCGATCGCCATCCGCGGGGCGACGCGCACCGGGCGGGTGCGGGCGGCGGTGATCATCCATGTGGCGGCCTCCTCGGACGTCAACGCCGGCATCCCTTGGTAGGCCTTCGTCGGCGCGATCATCGGGGTGGCGACCAGCGGGTAGTACAGCGTCGTGGAGTGCACGCCGCGCGGGCCCCATTCGGTCTCGACGACCCGGCTGACCATCGACAGCGCAGCCTTGGACGCGTTGTACACCGCGAACAGCGGCGATGCCTCCGACAGCACGCCCCAGGTCGAGACGTTGATGATGTGCCCGTCGCCACGCTCGATCATCCCGGGGGCAAGGCCGCGAATCAGCCGCAACGGCGCGTAATAGTTGAGCACCATGGTCCGCTCGACGTCGTGCCAGCGTTCCAGCGACTCCGCCAGCGGCCGGCGGATGGACCGGCCGGCGTTGTTGATCAAAATGTCGACCCCGCCGAGGCGATTCTGGACGTCGGCCACCAGCGCGTCGATCGCCCCCATGTCGGACAGATCACACGGTATCGCTATCGCGTCGTTGCCCGCGGCGGTGATCCGGTCGGCGAGCGTGTCCAGCAACTCCGCGCGGCGGGCGACCACCACCACCGTGGCCCCGTGCCGGGCGAATTGCTCGGCGGCGGCCTCGCCGATACCGGACGACGCCCCGGTGAGCAGGATGCGCTGGCCGGCGAGCTGGACCGGTTTCATCGCCGGCCGGTTGACCAGAATTTGCGGCGACATGGGTGGTCGCATGGTGGCCAGCACCAACTGATCGGTAAGCCGGCGAAGGGGACTCTTACTCACGGGAGGCGAGTCTAGGTGGGGGCGCTAGAAGTACCGGGGGAATGGGCTCCAGTCCGGGGCGCGCTTCTCCAGGAACGCGTCGCGGCCCTCGACGGCCTCGTCGGTCATGTACGCCAACCGGGTCGCCTCCCCGGCGAACAACTGCTGGCCCACCAGGCCGTCGTCGAGCAGGTTGAACGCGAACTTGAGCATCCGTTGCGCCTGCGGCGACTTGGCATTGATCTCGGCCGCCCACTGGATGGCGACCCGCTCCAGCTCGGCATGGTCGACGACCTCGTTGACCGCACCCATGTGGTGCATCTGCTCGGCGGTGTACGGGCGGCCCAGGAAGAAGATCTCCCGGGCGAACTTCTGGCCGACCTGACGGGCCAAATAGGCGCTACCGTAGCCGCCGTCGAAGCTGCCGACGTCGGCGTCGGTCTGCTTGAAGCGGGCGTGCTCGCGGCTGGCTAGGGTCAGGTCGCACACCACGTGCAGGCTGTGCCCCCCGCCGGCCGCCCAGCCGTTGACCAGGCAGATCACCACCTTGGGCATGAACCGGATCAGCCGCTGCACCTCGAGGATGTGCAGCCGGCCGGCGCGGGCCACGTCGACGGTGTCGGCGGTTTCGCCGCTGGCGTATTGGTACCCGCTGCGCCCGCGGATGCGCTGGTCGCCGCCCGAGCAGAACGCCCACCCGCCATCCTTGGGCGAGGGCCCATTGCCGGTCAGCAGCACCACACCCACATCGGGTGACATCCGCGCGTGGTCGAGCACCCGGTACAACTCGTCAACGGTGTGCGGCCGAAAGGCATTGCGCACCTCCGGGCGGTCGAACGCCACCCGCACCGTGGCGTCGGTGACGTGGCGGTGGTAGGTGATGTCGGTCAGGTCGCCGAAGCCGTCGACGATACGCCACCGTGAAGGGTCAAACGGGTTGTCGGTCAATGGTTTTGAACTCCTAATCCAAGGGATCGAATCGGAATACGGCGCAACGGCCGGCCAGTGCCTCGAACTCTTCGGGCCTTCCGTCCTTAACCAGTCCGGACCGCTTCATGAAGCCGACCCCGGTGGGCACCTCGGTCGGAAACGCCCGCAACAGCGGCTTGGCGTCCTCGGCAGACAGTTCCACCATCCGGACCCGCTCCGTCGTACGCCCGCGCCGCAGCGTGACTTCGCCTGCGGCCCTTACGTTTTTGACCCAGTCCGCGCCGGGGAAGCCACCAACTACGTAGCGCCGGCCGTCGACGGTCATCGGGGTTATCGGGGTGGACCGGGGAACGCCGGAGTTGCGACCGGGCACGGTCAGCACGACCGGGCTTTCACCGCCGAAACTGATACCCAGCTTCGACATCTGGATGAAGAGTTTGTTCGCCGGCTTGAGCCACCACGGGGGTTTGGCGTGCGGCGTCGACCCGTCGGGCGTACCCATGCCTGAAACAGTAGTCAGGTTTGCGGCGCCTCCAAGAAGGGTTCGACACCGTTCACCCATAAATCGGCACCGGGTGTGGTGACGGCGTCCAGGCGGGCGATCGCCTCGGCGCTCAGCGTGACGTCGGCCGCACCGATGTTCTCCTCGAGGTGGGCGATCGACCGGGTGCCGGGAATCAGCAACGTGTTCGGGGTGTGAGCCAGCAACCACGCCAGCCCCACCTGGGCACCGGTGACGCCCAACTCGCCGGCGATCTCCACCACCACCTGGTTGTCGGCGACCTTCGGAAATC
The DNA here is from genome assembly GCF_010727605.1 of Mycobacterium simiae. Lineage (NCBI taxonomy): Bacteria > Bacillati > Actinomycetota > Actinomycetes > Mycobacteriales > Mycobacteriaceae > Mycobacterium > Mycobacterium simiae. The sequence goes on along the minus strand of NZ_AP022568.1, from coordinate 1,822,060 downwards.
CCGGGAACGCCGAGCCGAGCGGGAAGTATGGCACCCAGGCGATGCCCTCGGCGTTGCAGACATCGACCATCTCTTCCTGGGAGCGGTCCAGCAGGCTGTAGGCGTTCTGCACGCAGACGATGCCGGCCGGCAGCGCTCGCCGCAGCACGTCGAACGGCACACTGCTGATGCCGATCCCGCCGATCTTGCCCTCGTCGCGCAGCGCGATCATCTCGGCGAGCTGGTCGTCGAGGCCGACGATCTGGTCGCCCTCGGCGGCCATACCGATCCCGACGTCGAGCCGGCGCAGGTTGACCACCGGCACGCGGTCCAGGCCGAGCTGGCGCAGGTCGTCTTCGACGGCCGCGCGTAGCTCAGCGGGTCGCTGCGCGGGCGCGAGTGGGATGGGTTGCCCGCCGGTGAAGCGGGCGCCGACCTTGCTGACGATGACGAGGTCGTCAGGGTATGGAGCTAGCGCCGCACGGATCCGCCGGTTCACCTCGCCGGGGCCGTAGAACGACGCGGTGTCGATGTGGTTGACGCCGAGTTCGATCGCCCGACGCAGCACCGCGGCCGCGTCGTCTGGCGACGGCTCGAGGAGTTGCATGGCGCCGTAGCCCATGCGGGCGACGGTGGCCGTGCCCAGGCGCCCGGTACCGCCGGGCAGTGGTTTGTCGGTCATGGTGCTCCTTGGTTTGTGACACACTGGAGAAATGCGGAGGACCCTCCGTTTTTGAGCGTAGCAGAACCGGAGGAGCCTCCGCATGGCCGTAAGGTCCGATGCCCGGCGCAACCGCGAGCGGCTGCTGCACGCGGCCGCCGCGGCATTCACCGCGAACGGCGCATCGGCCTCGCTCGAATCGATCGCCCGCGACGCGGGTGTGGGAATCGGAACGCTCTACCGCCATTTCCCCAACCGGGAAGCCCTCGTCGAGGCGGTCTACCAGGCCGAGCTTGCCGAGGTGGCCGCGGCCGCCGGGCAGCTGCTCAAGCGGCATCCGCCCAAAATTGCGCTGCGACGGTGGATGGACCGCTACGCGAGCTTCGTCGCCGCCAAACGCGGCATGGCCGAGTCCTTGCAGGCGATCTTCGCTTCGGGTGCTATTGCCCCCAGCCAGACTCGCGACAGCATCGTCGGCGCCGTCCAGCTGCTGTTACAAGCCGGTGCGGAAGACGCGACGCTGCGCGCCGATGTGCAGGCCGACGACGTGGTGTCCAGCCTAATCGGCATCTTCCTGGTCAGCGGTACGCCGGAGCAGACCGGACGCATGCTCGACCTGCTGGTCGCCGGCGTGACTCGCTGACGCCCACCCGCCGAGCGTGAAGTTATCTTCACGTTCGGGCGCGAGCGTGAAGCTACCTTCACGCTCGCGGGCATTCCCTACCCGACCGAGCGGGCGGCGCCCTCCCAGAACTGGGCGCGGACGGCCTTCTTGTCCGGCTTGCCCAGCCCGGTCAACGGCAGCGATTCGGCGATCACCACTCGCTTCGGCGACTGCACCGAGCCCTTGCGGTCCTTGACCGCGGCCTGAATCTCGGCGGTCATCGCCTCGATGGCGGCCTCGTCGCGCGGCGCGTCGGCGCGCAGCACCACCACCGCGGTGACGGCTTCGCCCCACTTCTCGTCGGGCGCGCCGACCACACACACCTGGGCGACGGCCGGGTGCTCGGCGACGACGTCCTCGACCTCGCGGGGAAACACGTTGAAGCCGCCGGTGACGATCATGTCCTTGACCCGGTCGACGATGAAGTAGAAGCCGTCCTCGTCCTCGCGGGCCATGTCGCCGGTGTGTAGCCAGCCGTCTTTGAACGTCTTCGCCGTCTCCTCGGGCAGGTTCCAATAGCCGCCCGCCAGCAGCGGCCCGCTGACGCAGATCTCGCCCGGCTCGCCTTGCGGCACCGGTTGGCCGTCCTCGCCCAGCAGTGCCACCCGCGCGAACAGTGTCGGACGCCCGCAGGAGGAGAGCCGCTTCTCGTCGTGCTCGCCCTTGGCCAGATAAGTGATGGCCATCGGCGCTTCGGACTGCCCGTAGTTCTGGGCGAAGATCTGGCCGAAGCGGCGGATCGCCTCGGCCAGCCGCACCGGGTTGATCGCTGAGGCGCCGTAGTAGACGGTCTGAAGCGAGGAGAGGTCGCGCGTATGCGAATCGGGATGGTCCATCAGCGCATACAACATCGACGGCACCAGGAAGGTAGCCGTAATGCGCTTCTCCTCAACGGTTTTCAGCACCTCGGCTGGATCGAACTTGGGTAGCACATGCATTTCGCCGCCCTTGATCAGGGTGGGGAGGAAGTACGCCGCTCCCGCGTGCGAGAGCGGGGTGATCATCAAAAACCGCGGGTTCTCCGGCCATTCCCATTCGCTGAGCTGGATCTGGGTCATCGACGAGATCGACTGCGCGGTGCCCATCACGCCCTTGGGCTTACCGGTGGTGCCCCCTGTGTAGGTCAATCCGATGACCTGATCCGGCGGCAGCTCGGCGGCCTCTAGGGGTGCCGGGTCGTACTTGGCCGCCTCGGCCGCCAGGTCGACGACGTGTGCCCGCGCGCCCTGCAGCTGCTCGGGCACCGGGCCGATGGTCAGGATCTGCTGCAGCCCCGGCACTTTGTCCAGCAGGGTCAGCGCGCGTTCGACGAACATCGGGTTGGGGTCGATGATCAGCGAGCTGATCCCGGCGTCGTTGAGCACGTAGGCGTGATCGTCCAGCGACCCCAGCGGGTGCAGCGCGGTGCGCCGGTAGCCGCGGGTCTGGCCCGCGCCGATGATCAGCAACACCTCGGGCCGGTTGAGTGACAGCAGACCGACGGCGACACCGGTGCCGGCGCCGAGCGCCTCGAAGGCCTGGATGTACTGGCTGATGCGCTCGGCCATTTGACCGCCGGTCAGGGTGGTGTCGCCGAGAAATAGGACGGGCTTGGTCTTGTGGCGCTTGAGCGCGCCCACCAACAGATGGCCGTTATGGGTCGGATTGCGCAGCAGGTCGTCCGTCATGGGGCAAGACTAGAACGTGTTGCAATTTTGGTCAGCCGCACCCTCCATAACGCCACGCGCCACTAGCTGGTGGGTGGGCGACCCGCTTCGACCGGCTGCGCCGCTCTCGCGATCGCCACTACGATCCCTCACCATGGGGCAGGCAGATCTCGTCGTTACCGGAACCGTCCTGACCGTCGACCAGGCGAAGCCCACCGCTGAGGCGCTTGCCGTCGCCGATGGCCGCATCGTCGCAGTCGGAACCCGTGCCGAGGTGGCCGTCCTCGCCGGCCCCGACACCCAGACCGTCGATGTCGGCGACGGCTGCGTGATGCCGGGATTCGTTGAGGCACACGGTCATCCGCTGATGGAGGCAGTCGCGTTGTCGGATCGCCTCGTCGACATCCGGCCGGTCACCATGCGCAGCGCCGACGACGTCGTGGCCGCCATCGGTTCCGAGGTGGCGCGGCGCGGATCCGACGGCGCCTACCTCAACGGCTGGGACCCGTTGCTGCAGAACGGTCTTCCGGAGCCGACGCTGAGCTGGCTCGACCACATCGCGCCCGATGGCCCGCTGGTGATCATTCACAACTCCGGGCACAAGGCGTACTTCAACTCGCGCGCCGCCCAGCTTCACGGACTCACCCGCGACACCCCGGACCCGAAGGGCGCCAAGTTCGGTCGCGACGCCGCAGGCGAACTCGACGGCACCGCGGAGGAAACCGGCGCGGTATTCCCGCTGCTGAGCGGTGCCATCGACTTCGCCGACTACCCGCGGATGCTGCTCGCCGAGTGTGCCCGGCTCAACCGCGCCGGCCTGACGACCTGTTCGGAAATGGCCTTCGACCCCGGCTTCCGGCCGATGGTCGAACAGCTGCGCTCGCAGCTCACGGTACGGCTGCGCACCTACGAAATCTCCAACCCGCAGATGCGTACCGACGCCACCCCCGGGCAAGGCGACGACCTGCTGCGCCAGGTCGGCATCAAGATCTGGGTCGACGGCTCGCCCTGGATCGGCAACATCGATCTGTCGTTTCCTTACCTGGACACCGAGGCCACCCGGATCATCGGCGTCGCCCCGGGCTCGTGTGGTTGCGCCAACTACACCGCCGAGCAGCTGCACGAAATCGTCGGGGCGTACTTCCCGCTGGGCTGGCCGATGGCCTGCCACGTACAGGGTGACGCCGGGGTGGACACCATCCTCGACGTCTACGAACAGGCACTGAAAGCCCATCCGCGCGACGACCACCGGCTGCGGCTCGAGCACGTCGGCGCCATCCGGCCCGAACAGCTGCAGCGCGCCGCCGACCTCGGCGTGACCTGCAGCATCTTCGTCGACCAGATCCACTACTGGGGCGACGTCATCGTCGACGGCCTGTTCGGCGAGGAGCGCGGAACCCGTTGGATGCCAGCCGGATCCGCCGTGGCCACCGGAATGCGGATTTCGTTGCACAACGACCCTCCCGTCACGCCGGAGGAGCCGCTGCGCAACATCAGCGTGGCGGTGACCCGCACCGCGCCCAGCGGCCGGGTACTCGGCCCGCAGGAACGGCTGACCGTCGAGCAGGCGATCCGCGCCCAGACCATCGATGCCGCATGGCAGCTGTTCTCCGACGACGTGGTCGGGTCGATCGAGGTCGGCAAGTACGCGGATCTGGTGGTGCTGTCGGCCGACCCGCGCACGGTGCCGCCCGAGCAGATCGCCGATCTTGACGTCTGGGCGACGTATCTGGCCGGGCGCCGGGTCTACGGCCGGTGAGGCCGCCGCCGCTCGACGAACTGCTGGACCGCCTGCACGTGGTGGCGCTGCCGATGCGGGTGCGGTTCCGCGGCATCACCACCCGGGAAGTCGCGCTGATCGAGGGCCCGGCGGGGTGGGGGGAGTTCGGGGCGTTCGTCGAATACCTGCCCCCCGAGGCCGCGCACTGGCTGGCGTCGGGCATCGAGGCCGCCTACCGGCCGCCGCCGCCGGTGCGTCGCGAGCGCATCCCGATCAACGCGACGGTGCCGGCCGTGCCCGCCGACCGGGTCGCCGAGGTGCTCGCCCGCTTTCCCGGGGCCGCGACCGCGAAGGTGAAGGTGGCCGAGCCCGGCCAGACGCTGGCCGACGACGTCGCCCGGGTCAACGCGGTGCGCGCGCTGCTGCCGACGGTGCGGGTAGACGCCAACGGCGGCTGGACGGTGGCGCAGGCCGTGCGGGCCACCGCCGCCCTGACCGCCGACGGGCCGCTGGAATACCTCGAACAGCCCTGCGCCACGGTCGCCGAGCTCGCGCGATTACGCCGGCACCCGCAGATGCCGGATGTGCCGATCGCCGCCGACGAGAGCATCCGCAAGGCCGACGATCCGCTGGCCGTGGTCCGCTCCGGCGCCGCCGACATCGCGGTGCTCAAAGTGGCTCCGCTGGGCGGCATTTCGGCGCTGTTGGACATTGCCGCGCAGATCGACATCCCGGTGGTGATCTCCAGTGCGCTGGACTCGGCGGTCGGCATCGCCACCGGCCTGACCGCGGCGGCCGCCCTGCCGCAGCTGCGGCACGCCTGCGGGCTGGGCACCGGCGGCCTGTTTGTCGAGGATGTCGCCGACGTGGCTGCCCCGGTCGACGGCAACCTGGCCGTCGGACCGGTGACGCCCGACCCGGCGCGGCTGCAGACGCTGGCGGCACCGCCCGCGCGGCGGCAGTGGTGGATCGACCGGGTCACGGCCTGTCATTCGCTCCTTGTACCGTCGTGCGAGTGATCAACCTGGCCTACGACGACCGCGGCAGCGGTGAGCCCGTGGTCTTCATCGCCGGCAGCGGCGGTCCCGGGCGCACCTGGTTGCCGCATCAGGTTCCCGCTTTCGTGTCGGCGGGATATCGCGTGATCACCTTCGACAACCGGGGGATCGGCGCCACCGAGAACGCCGACGGGTTCACCACGCAGACCATGGTCGCCGACACCGCAGCGCTGATCGAATCGCTGAACGCGGCCCCGGCCCGCATCGTCGGGGTGTCGATGGGCGCCTTCATCGCCCAGGAGCTGATGGTGGCCCGGCCCGAGCTGGTGACCGCCGCGGTGCTGATGGCCACCCGCGGCCGATTGGACCGTGCCCGGCAGGGCTTTCATGACGGCGAGGTCCAGCTGCACACGTCGAACATCCAGCTTCCGCCCGCGTATGAGGCGAAAGTGCGGGTGCTGGAAAGCTTTTCGCGCAAGACGATCAACGACGACCTGCTCGTGGCGGACTGGATCACGATGTTCCGGACCTGGCCCGTCAAGCGCACTCCCGGGCTGCGGACTCAGCTGAGCGTCTCGCCGCAGACCAACCGGCTCGCGGCCTACCGTGCCATCACCACACCGGTGTTGGTGATGGGCTTCGCCGACGATGTGATCACACCGCCGCACCTGGGCCGCGAGGTCGCCGACGCCATGCCCAATGGTCGCTACGTACAGATTCCCGACACCGGCCACCTTGGCTTTTTGGAGCGGCCCGAGGCGGTCAACAGCGTGGCGCTGAAGTTCTTTGCCGACGTCAAGACCTAGTTGACCGGGCGGGCTGTGACACCCTGTAGGAGTGAACCCCTCGACGACACAGGCCCGCGTCGTCGTTGACGAGCTGATTCGCGGCGGTGTCCGCGACGTAGTGCTGTGCCCCGGCTCGCGGAACGCGCCGCTGGCGTTCGCGCTGCAGGACGCCGACCGGTCCGGCCGGATCCGGTTGCACGTGCGCATCGACGAGCGCACCGCCGGCTTCTTGGCCATCGGCCTGTCGATCGCCGCCGGCGCGCCGGTCTGCGTCGCGATGACCTCGGGCACCGCCGTCGCCAACCTCGGCCCGGCCGTGGTGGAAGCCAACTATGCGCGGGTACCGCTGATCGTGCTGTCGGCGAACCGGCCCTATGAACTGCTCGGCACCGGGGCTAACCAGACCATGGAGCAGCTCGGTTATTTCGGCACCCAGGTGCGTGCCACGATCAGCCTCGGCCTGGCCGAGGACGCGCCCGAGCGGCTGGACGCACTGAACGCGACCTGGCGCTCGGCCACCTGCCGGGTATTGGCGGCGGCGACCGGTTCGCGCACCGCCAACGCCGGCCCGGTGCAGTTCGACATCCCATTGCGTGAGCCTCTGGTGCCGGATCCTGAGCCGCCTGGCGCCGGCACGCCGCCGGGGCGGCCCGGCGACTTGCCATGGACCTTCACACCCCCGGTGGTCTTCGACCAGCCGCTGGAAATCGACCTGACGCCCGACACCGTCGTCATCGCGGGGCACGGCGCGGGTGTGCATCCCAACCTCGCGCAGTTGCCGACGGTCGCCGAACCGACGGCGCCCCCGGCCGCCAACCCGCTGCACCCGCTGGCCCTGACGCTGCTGCGCCCGAAGCAGGTGATCATGCAGGGCCGTCCGACGCTGCATCGCCCCGTGTCGACGTTGCTGGCCGACCCAAAGGTACCGGCGTACGCGCTGACCACCGGCCCGCGCTGGCCGGACGTCTCGGGGAACTCCCAGGCCACCGGGACCCGGGCGGTGACCATCGGAACGCCGAACCCGGCGTGGCTGCTGCGCTGCTCCGAGATGAACCAGCACGCACTGGCGGCGGTCCGCTGTCAGCTGGCGGCGCACCCGTTGACCACCGGGCTGCACGTGGCCGCGGCCGTGGCCGACGCGCTGCGCCCGGGTGATCAGCTGGTGCTCGGGGCGTCGAATCCGGTGCGAGACGCCGCCCTGGTGGGCTTGTCCGCTCACGGCATCCGGGTGCGATCCAACCGCGGCGTCGCCGGCATCGACGGCACCGTGTCCACCGCCATCGGGGCGGCTCTGGCGTACGAGGACGCCCAGGCGCGCAACGGCACCACTGAGAGCCGGGCCCGCACTGTTGCGCTGATCGGTGACCTCACGTTCGTTCATGACAGTTCCGGACTGCTGATCGGCCCGACCGAACCGACACCCCGGCAGCTGACCATCGTGGTCTCCAACGACAACGGCGGCGGCATCTTCGAACTGCTCGAACAAGGCGACCCGCGATTCTCCGACGTGTCATCGCGGATATTCGGCACCCCGCACGACGTCGACGTCGGAGCGCTGTGCCGGGCCTATCACGTCGACAGTCGCCAGATCGAGGTTGGGGAACTGCACGCGGCGCTGGACGAACCCAGCACCGGGATGCGGGTGCTGGAGGTCAAGGCGGACCGGTCGTCGCTGCGCGGTCTGCATGCCGCCATCAAGGCCGCCTTGTGAAGTCGGCAAAAACATTGCTGCGCATCTTGATCCACGGTCGCAGTGATGTACCCCCGACGAGTCCGGTGCGAATAGCGCTGCGATTCACCAGGATTGCAGTGCTGATCATCGCCGGACTGGTAACACTGCAGTCGGTGTTGCTGGTCGCCGGGGCGTGGCGCAACGACCTTGCGATTCAGCACAACATGGGTGTGGCGCAGGCGGAGGTGCTCAGCGCCGGTCCGCGCCGCTCCACAATTGAATTCGTCACACCGGAGCGGGTGACTTATCGGCCCGAGCTCGGCGTGCTGTATCCGTCCGAATTGGCCACGGGTATGCGGATTTACGTGGAATACAACAAGAATGACCCCAATCTGGTTCGGGTGCAGCACCGCAACGCGGCATTGGCGATCATCCCGGCCGGGTCGATCGCGGTGGTCAGTTGGCTGGTTGCGGTGGTCGTGCTGGTGGTCCTGGCGCTGGTGGACAGGCGTCTGGACCGCCGCGGGGCGGCGCGAGTCGGGGCCAGCGCAGCCGCATAACGGGTACCAGCAAATTTCGTGCCCCGTATGCCGTCCGGCAACCTCGGAGACAGTCGGCGCTGACACGATGACCTTGTGCGCGTTGCGATAGTCGCAGAATCATTTCTGCCGCAGGTCAACGGTGTCAGTAATTCTGTCGTCCGAGTGCTGGAGCATTTGCGCCGAACCGGCCACGAAGCTTTGGTGATCGCCCCCGACACCCCGCCCGGTGAACCTCCCGCCGAGCGGATCCACGACGGCATCCGGGTGCACCGGGTGCCGTCTCGAATGTTCCCCAAGGTGACGACGCTGCCGCTCGGTGTGCCGCGGCCCCGACTGCTCAAGGTGCTGCGCGGCTTCCAGCCCGATGTGATCCACCTGGCGTCACCGGCGTTGCTCGGCTACGGCGGGGTGCGCGCCGCCCGGCTGCTCGGCGTGCCGACGGTGGCCGTCTACCAAACCGACGTACCGGGTTTCGCCGAGAGCTACGGCATCGGTGTCACCACTCGCACGGCGTGGGCGTGGTTCCGGCATCTGCACCGGCTCGCCGACCGTACCCTGGCGCCGTCCACTTCCACAGTGGAATCCCTTGTCGCCCACCGTATCCCGCGGGTATATCACTGGGCTCGCGGGGTCGACATCATGGGGTACGCGCCGTCGGCGCGGGACGAGGCGCTGCGACGGCACTGGTCCCCGGAGGGTAAACCGATCGTCGGTTTCGTGGGCCGGCTGGCGCCGGAGAAGCACGTGGAACGGTTGGCCGGGCTGGCGGCCGCCGGTGACGTGCAAGTGGTGATCGTCGGTGACGGAGTCGACCAACGCAAACTCCAATCGGCAATGCCTTCAGCGGTTTTCACCGGAGCCAAGTATGGGCCGGAGCTCGCTGCCGCGTACGCCAGCATGGACGTCTTCGTGCACACCGGCGAGCACGAGACGTTCTGCCAGGTCGTCCAGGAAGCGCTGGCCTCGGGATTGCCGGTGATTGCGCCGGACGCCGGCGGGCCGCGCGACCTCGTCACCCCCTGGCGCACCGGATTATTGTTGGCAGTCAACGACTTCGAGCGGCGGCTACCCGAATCGGTGGCGCACCTGCTGCAGGAGCGGCCGCGCTACTCACAAGCTGCCCGGCGCAGCGTTCTCGCCCGCACCTGGCCAGCCATCTGTGACGAGTTGCTCGGCCACTACGCGGCCGTACAGTCTCCCGCCGCCAGAGCGCGTAGCGCCCAACGACGCTACGCGCAAGGCGAGTGAGGTCACGGCCCCCGATGCTAACCCTGTGCCAGCTCCGAAATCGGTTGCCACTGCTCCCAGGTGCGTAGCCGGTTCTCGTAGTCGGCCTTCGCCGTCTTCAGTGGCGAGCTGCCGAAGAATACCCGCAGTGGCGGTTGCTCGGCGTCCACGATTTTCAGTATCGCGGCCCCCGACGCATGCGGGTTGCCCGGTGCCGACCAGCGGCTGCGGCGTTCGCTCTCGGCCGTGGCGCGTACCTCGTCGTAGGCGGGCAACGGGTCGGAGTGCTTGGATGACGCGCCGGACCAGTCGGTGTCGTAGCCGGCCGGTTCGATCAGCGTGACGTGCACACCGAACGACGCCACTTCCCGGGCCAACGCTTGGGAGAACCCTTCCAGCGCCCACTTGGAGGCGTGGTAGATACCGAGCTGCGCAAACGCCGTGATACCGCCGATCGACGACACCTGGATGATGTGTCCGCTGCCCTGTTTGCGCAGGTAGGGCAGTGCGGCCTGAGTGATCCACAGCGCACCGAACACGTTGGTCTCGATCTGGTCGCGCGCCTCTTGCTCCGACAGCTCTTCGACGAACCCGAAGTGGCCGTAGCCGGCGTTGTTCACCACGACGTCCAACCGGCCGAAGTGGTCGTAAGCCTGCTTGACGGCCGCGAAGTCGGCGGCACGGTCGGTGACGTCCAGCCGGATCGGAAGCAGGGCGTCGCCGTACTTCGTGGCCAAGTCATCCAGTGTGGCCGTGTCGCGCGCGGTCGCGGCCACCTTGTCGCCCCGCTCCAATGCCGCTGAGGTCCATTCCCGCCCGAAGCCACGTGATGTACCGGTGATAAACCAAACTTTTTCGCTCACGCCGTTATAGAACACCGCTGACTTCCGACCATTCCCGAAGCCGCGAGATTCAGCCGGGTAGCGTCGTTGTCGTGAGTCGAGCGGCCTTGGACAAGAATCCCCGGGAGGTCGCGTCGATGTTCGACGGTGTCGCCCGCCGCTACGACCTGACCAACACGGTGCTGTCGTTGGGGCAAGACCGATATTGGCGGCGAGCCACCCGGTCTGCGCTGCGGATCGGGGCCGGCCACAAGGTGCTCGACCTGGCCGCGGGCACCGCGGTGTCCACCGTCGAACTGGCGAACTCCGGGGCGTGGTGCGTGGCGGCGGATTTCTCGGTCGGGATGCTCGCCGCGGGCGGCGCACGCAAAGTGCCCAAGGTTGCCGGTGATGCCACCAAGTTGCCGTTCGGCGACGGCGTATTCGACGCCGTCACAATCAGTTTCGGTTTGCGCAACGTCGCCGACCCGCAGGCGGGGCTGCGCGAGATGGCCCGGGTCACCCGGCCCGGCGGCCGGCTGGTGGTGTGCGAATTCGCCACGCCCAGCAACGCCGTGTTTGCCACGGCCTACAAGGAATACCTGATGCGGGCGTTACCGCGGGTGGCGCGGGCGGTATCGAGCAATCCCGACGCCTACGTCTATCTGGCCGAGTCGATCAGGGCATGGCCTGACCAGGCGCAGCTGGCCGCGCAGATCGCGGAAGCGGGATGGTCGGGCGTGCGCTGGCGCAACCTGACCGGCGGCATCGTGGCCCTGCATGCGGGCCACAAGCCGCTGCGGTGATCCCTTAGTTCGGGTGGGTACCGGCCGCCTGGACGACGCCGATCTGGTCCGGGCAGTAGTGGTCGACGGCCGCGCCGAGGAACTGGAACGCCTGCCCCTGGCTGGTGCCACGCGGCAGGTTGCGCTGGATGAAGGTGGCCGACTGGTACGCGTCGTGGTCCACACCCCGCCCCAACCGGTCGCAGGTGATCTTGCCCAGCCAGGCGAGCTGGTCCTGCGGCTGGTAGATGCCGAACCCGTTGACGGTTTGCTTGAACGGGGCGTCATAGTCGCTGGGCGGCGACGGCGTCCTCAGTGGCGTCGGGGCCGGAGGCGGCAGCGGCGGCGTCGTCGGGTCGGCCAGTGCCGGCATCGCCAGCGAAATAGCGGCCGCCGCGGTGGCGACGCCTGCAAGCAGCTTGGTTCCCCTCATTAGCCGGACTATACACCGCGGCAACGACTGGGTCTCGGGGATGATCAGTCCCGATGGGCGAGCAACAGCCACGCGCTGACCGACTTCAAACCGTTGGGTTCGTCCCGCAGTCCGACGAACGGCATTTCGGGAACACCGTCCGGCAACTTTGCGTGGATACGGGCCGGCCGGATCTCGTCGACCACCCAGTGGTCGGACACCGCGTCGCGCAGTTCGTCGGCGGTCACCGCATTGATCGGGCCGTCCGGTGCGCCCGCCTTGTCGAAGACGAGCGCGAAGTAGGACGCGCCCGGCGCGGCGGCCCGGCTGATCGATCGCTGATAGCCCTCGCGCGCCTCGACCGGAATGGAGTGGAACAAGGTGCTGTCGACGATGGTGCCGAAACGGCCTTCCGATCCGGGCGGGTACCCGGTGAACGTGCTGATATCGGCGACCTCGAAGGTGGCGTTGGCCAGTCCCCGCCGGGCTGCCTCGCGGCGGGCCAGGTCGATCGCGGTGGGTGACAGGTCCAGGCCCACCGTGGTCATGCCGCGTTCGGCCAGCGCCAGGGAGATGGCGGCCTCCCCGCAGCCCACGTCGAGCACGTCGCCGTGGAACTTGCCCTGCTCGATCAGCGCGGCCAGCTCGGGCTGGGGGGCGCCGATGCTCCAGGGCGGACGCGCGCCGTCGCCGAACTGGGCGGATTCCCCACGGTAGGCCGCTTCGAACTCGAAATCAGTTGGCTGAGTCATGCCATTAGATATATCAAGCGGCCTGATCTATGTCAATGAGGTTGATATAGGTGGGGTGCGTCACTTGGACTCAAAAACCAGTTCAGCTGAACGGGGTTCGCCGATCGATGAACCGGGACAGCCGTCCGGCACCGCGCCAAGCCCGCGCCAACCGATCGGTGTCCTCGTCGGTGACCAGGTTCGCCATCACCCGCACGGCGATGGTCATCAATGTGGTGGAGCGCATGGCGACCGGTCCGGCCGTCGGCAGGAAGCGCTGGAACGTCAGCAGCAGTGCCAGCCGGCGTGCGACGGAGAACCCGCGGCCGTAGTGATCCTGCAGCAGCGACGGCCATAGCCCGGACACGTCGTGGGCGTCCAGCACCTCGGCGGCCAGTCGGCCGGTCTCCAGCCCGTAGTCGATGCCTTCGCCGTTCAGCGGGTTCACGCAGGCGGCAGCGTCGCCGATCAACATCCAGTTCGGCCCGGCGACACCGGAGACCGCGCCGCCCATCGGCAGCAGCGCCGACGAGATGGCCCGCGGTGTACCGGTAAAGCCCCACTCCTGTCGGCGCAGGTCGGTGTAATAGGAGATCAGCGGCCGCAATGCCAGGTCGGCCGGGCGCTTCGACGTCGAAAGCGCTCCCACGCCGATGTTCACCTCGCCGTTGCCGAGCGGGAAGATCCAGCCGTAGCCGGGCAGCACGGCGCCGTCGGGGGAGCGCAGTTCCAGATGCGACGTGAGCCACGGATCTTCGCTGCGCGCGGTGGTCAGATACCCGCGGGCCGCGACGCCGTACACCGTGTCCTGATGCCAGCGGCGGCCCAGCTTGCGGCCCAGTGGCGAGCGGGCCCCGTCGGCCACGATCAGGCGGCGGCAGCGCATCTCGGTGCCGTCGGACAACACCACCGAGGTCACTCGTCTGGACGAGTCATGGTGCACACCAACGGCTTTGGTCCCGAGCAACATTCGGGCGCCGGACTCTTCGGCGACTTTGCGGATGCGGTCGTCCAGCTCGACGCGGGCCACCGCGCTGCCGGTCGACGGGAACGACGGACCGGGCCAGTCGACCTCTAGCTCCCCGCCGAACCCGCTCATCCGCAGGCCGCGGTGCCGGATGCGGGTATCCAGCCAGGCGCCCAGCCCGAGCCGCTCCAATTCGGCGACCGCACGGGGCGTCAGCCCGTCGCCACACGGCTTGTCGCGCGGAAAGCTGGCGGAGTCGACGACCAACACGTCGCGGCCCGCGCGGGCAGCCCATGCGGCCGCCGCTGAACCCGCCGGTCCGGCGCCCACCACCACCAGGTCGGCGCCGGAGGCCTTGGTGTCGGGCGGCGTGTCCACGCCCACCAGTATGTTGGTCGCGTGAGTACTCCGGCGACGGTGGTGGCGGGCATCGACTTCGGCGATGCCACGTTTGCCGCGACGGTGCGCGACGGTGTGGCAAAGATCGAGCGGCTCATGGATACCGAGTTGCGCAGCGCCGACGCGATCATGACCGATTCGCTGATGCACCTTTTCAAGGCGGGCGGTAAGCGGTTTCGGCCGTTGTTCACCGTGTTGTCCGCGCAGATCGGGCCGGACCCGGACGCGGCGGAGGTGACGATCGCAGGTGCGGTCATCGAGCTGGTACATCTGGCGACGCTGTATCACGACGACGTAATGGACGAGGCGGAGGTCCGCCGTGGCGCCCAGACCGCCAACGTGCGCTGGAGCAACAACGTCGCGATCCTGGCCGGTGACTACCTTTTCGCCACGGCCTCACGGCTGGTGTCCCGGCTGGGACCGGAGGCGGTACGACTGATCGCGGAAACGTTCGCGCAGCTGGTGACAGGGCAGATGCGGGAGACCCGCGGCATGGACAAACACGTCCCCGGCGCGGATCCGATCGAGCACTACCTGAAGGTGGTGTACGAGAAGACGGCCTGCCTGATCTCGGCCGCCGGTGAGTTCGGGGCGATGTTCTCTGGCGCCGACGACGATCAGGTGGCGCGGCTGGCCCGGCTCGGCGGCATCGTGGGCACCGCGTTTCAGATCTCCGACGACATCATCGACATCGACAGCGACTCGCACGAGTCGGGCAAGGTGCCCGGCACCGACATTCGCGAAGGCGTGCACACCCTGCCGATGGTCTACGCACTGCAGCAGCCTGGCCCGGACGGCGATCGCCTGCGCGAGCTGCTGTCCGGGCCGGTGGAAGACGACGATGCGGTGACCGAGGCGCTGACGCTGCTGCGCGCGTCGCCGGGCATGGTGCAGGCCAAGGACTTTCTGGCGCAGTACGCGGCCAAGGCCCACCACGAGCTGGGGCTTTTGCCCGATGTGCCGGGCCGGCGGGCGCTGCAGACGCTGGTCGACTTCACGATCAGCCGCCACGGCTAGCTGTCGCGGAACCCGAAGGGCCAGTCCGGTCGTTGGATTGACAAGAGTCAAGCTATGCACAAGGTCTCCACGTCTTTTCAAGGAGGGAACCCGTGACCTGGCATCCACATGCCAACCGGCTGAAGACCTTCCTGCTGTTGGCCGGCATGTCCGCGCTGATCGTGTTCGTGGGTTCGCTGTTCGGTCGGACGGCGATGTTCTTGGCGTTGATGTTCGCCATCGGGATGAACGTCTACACGTACTACAACAGCGACAAGCTGGCCTTGCGGGCGATGCACGCTCAGCCGGTGTCCGAGCTACAGGCGCCGATGATCTACCGGATCGTGCGTGAACTGGCCACCGCCGCGCACCAGCCGATGCCCCGGCTCTACATCAGCGATACCAACGCGCCCAACGCGTTCGCCACCGGGCGCAACCCGCGGAACGCCGCGGTGTGCTGCACGACCGGCATACTGGACATCCTCAACGAGCGCGAGCTACGCGCGGTGCTCGGTCACGAGCTGTCGCACGTCTACAACCGCGACATCCTGATCTCGTGCGTGGCCGGTGCGCTGGCCGGGGTGATCACCGCGTTGGCCAATATGGCGATGTGGGCCGGGATGTTCGGCGGCAACCGCGACGGCGAGAATCCCTTTGCGCTGCTGCTGGTTTCGCTGCTGGGCCCGATCGCCGCGACGGTGGTGCGACTGGCGGTGTCGCGTTCGCGGGAGTACCAGGCCGACGAGTCGGGTGCCGTGTTGACCGGCGACCCGCTGGCGTTGGCGTCGGCGCTGCGCAAGATCTCCGGTGGGGTGCAAGCGGCGCCGCTGCCGCCTGAGCCACAGTTGGCCAGCCAGGCCCATTTGATGATCGCCAACCCGTTCCGAGCGGGTGAGCGGATCGGTTCACTGTTCTCGACGCACCCCCCGATCGAGGACCGGATCCGGCGGCTGGAGGCGATGGCGCGCGGGTAATGCTCCCGCCGCGTGGGCTCAGGGCTTTCCGTGCGCGCTCGCGGCGGGACGTCCCGGCGTGTCGGCGCCCTGAGCCCACTCTCGGCGCCGGCAATGCACGCGCGTTGCACAGCAGTGACCGCGAATTGCCTGGCCGCGCGGACTTATTCGGACCGGACTAGAACCCGGAGCCGTGCACCTCGTGCCCGGGGACTTCGGCGATCAGCCCTCGGTACGCCTCCTCCACCGACGATCCGTGGTTGATCACCGCGTCGACTTCGCGGGCGATCGGCATGTTCAGCCCGAATTCGTTGGCGAATTCCATGATCACGCTGGCGGCCTTGACCCCCTCGGCTACCTGGTTCATCGAGGCGATGATCTCGTCGATCGGCTTGCCGGCGCCGAGCTGCTCACCGACGTGACGGTTGCGGCTGCGCTGGCTGGTACAGGTGACGATCAAATCGCCCAACCCAGCCAGCCCCGGGAACGTTTCGGGGTGTCCGCCCAGCGCCACACCCAGCTTCGTCATCTCACGTAGCGCGCGGGCGATCACCAGCGCCCGGGTGTTTTCCCCGATGCCCAGCGAATAGCCCATCCCTACGGCAATCGCGTAGACGTTTTTCAGCGCGCCGGCCATCTCGACGCCAATCACGTCGTCGGTCGTGTAGACCCGAAACCGCCGGGTGCGGAACAGCCCCGACAGCCGGGTGGCCAGATGCTGGTCCGGCATCGCCAGCACTGCCGCGGCGGCATACCCCTCGCCGACTTCGCGGGCGATGTTGGGGCCGGCCAGGATGCCGGCGGGGTGGCCGGGCAGGACTTCCTCGATGATCTGCGACATGCGCATGTTGGTGCCCTGCTCGAGCCCCTTGACCAGAGAGACCACCGGCACCCACGGCCGCAGTTCCTTACCCAACTCGGCGAGCACGCCGCGGAATCCGTGCGAGGGCACCCCCATCACGACGACGTCGGCACAGTTGGCGGCCTCGGCGAAGTCGGTGGTCGCGCGCAACGTTTCACTCAGCTCGACCTCGCTGCCAAGGTAGCGGGTATTGCGGTGCCGCTCGTTGATGTCGTCGGCTGTCTCGGCCGAACGCACCCATTGCAATGTCGGTCCCCGGCGCGCGCAGATGGACGCCACCGTGGTTCCCCAGGAACCACCGCCAAAGACAACGACTTTGGGTTCACGTGTTTGGGCTGCCATAGCGTCAGCGTATTGCCGTCACCCCGGATTTCGTAGCAGTTTGGGCGGTGCGGTCCACGCCGCGCTAGCCCGCCACTGGAGCTCGGTCGGTGGCATGGCCGAACTTCATCGCCTCGTCGATGCGGTCGAACCGGTAATCGACGGCATCGGCAAGGTAGTTCTGCCGCACATTCCACGGCCGCCTGGTACCCGATTTGGGCAGCTGATGTACCGAACGCTTGACGTAGCCGGCCGCGATGTCCCAAGCCGGTTTCTCGTCCATCGGCTCCCCGCCCAGATGCGGGTAGGCATGGGTGTAGCCGTGAGAAGTCATGTGCTCCAACAGTTTCGCGGTGGCTCGGGCGGTGATGTCGGCGCGCAGCGTCCAGGAGGCGTTCGTGTAGCCGACGCACCAGAACAGATTCGGCACGTCCTCGAGCATGTGCGCCTTGTAGACGAAACGCTCACGGTGGTCGATCTTTTCGCCGTCCACGCTGATCGTGGCACCACCCAGCGCCTGCAGCTGCAGGCCGGTCGCGGTGACGATGATGTCGGCGTCGAGGTGTCCGCCGGACCGCAGCGCGATGCCGGTGGCATCGAAGTGGTCGATCTCGTCGGTGACGACGCCGGCGCGGCCCTGCGTGATCGAGTTGTACAGGTCGGCGTCGGGAATCAGGCACATCCGCTGGTCCCACGGGTTGTATCGCGGTTTGAAGTGGACGTCGACCTCGTAACCCTCGGGCAGGCTATCGATCGCCTTGCGTCGCAGCAGCCACCTGATCGCGCCCGGCAGCTTGCGGGACAAGAAGAAGAACACGGCCTCGGTCAGGGCGCTGTACGTCCGGATGGCGAGATGGGAAGCCCTGCGGGGCAACAGGAACCGCATCACTGCGGCGAATTTGCTGTACTTGGACGCCGCGACCAAGTAGGTCGGGGAACGCTGCAGCATGGTGACCTTGGCGGCCCGGGCCGACAGCGAAGGCAGCAGGGTGACCGCGGTCGCGCCGCTGCCGATCACGACGATCGTCTTACCGGCGTAGTCCAGGTCCTGCGGCCAATGTTGGGGGTGCACGACGGTGCCGCGGAACTGCTCGATGGCCGGGAAGTCCGGGGTGTAGCCCTCGTCGTAGTTGTAGTAGCCGGACGCAAAAAACACGAACCGGCTGCGGTAGATCGTGCTGGTGTCGCCTTGGTCGACGGTGATGGTCCAGGTGTCGGTGGCCGAATCCCAATCCGCGGAACGGACATAGTTGTTGAACCGGATGTGGCGATCGATGCCGTATTTGTGTGCCGTGGCGGCGAGGTACTCACGAATGTGCGCGCCATCGGCGACGCCTTCCTTGCGGGTCCAGGGTTCGAAGGGAAACGACAGCGTGAAGATGCTGCTGTCGGATCGCACGCCGGGATAGCGAAACAGGTCCCACGTGCCGCCGATCTGCTCGCGTCGCTCCAGGACGGCGTAGGTCATGCGCGGATTGCGCTCAGCGATGCGGTAGGCCGCGCCGATGCCGGATATTCCGGCCCCGACGATGACGACGTCGAAGTAACCGGCCTCGGCTGGGGGCTGGCCTATCGCTTCCTGGGGCGTCACGGTCATCGTGAACCTCGCTTGCGGCAACTAGTGACGAGTCTCATGTGGTACTCGTCACTACCTTAGGCACCCCACCGGTTGGTGGGCCAACAGGGCCTCAGCGGTAATTGACGAACTGCAGCGCCACGTCCAGGTCCGAGCTGCGCAGCAGCGCTTGGACGGCCTGCAGGTCGTCCCGTTTTTTGCTAGTGACGCGAATCTCGTCGCCCTGGATCTGAGTTTTGACGGTCTTGGGGCCCTCGTCCCGAATGAGTTTGGTGATCTTCTTGGCGTTTTCGCTGTCGATGCCCTGCTTGAGCGTTCCGGTGACCTTGAAGGTCTTGCCCGAGGCCTGCGGTTCGCCGGCGTCGAAAGCCTTCATCGAGATGTCGCGGCGGATCAGCTTCTCCTTGAACACGTCGACGGCCGCCTTGACGCGCTCCTCGGTGGAGGAAGTCAGCTCGACGGCGTCGTCGCCCTTCCACGCGATCTTGGTGTCGGTGCCGCGAAAGTCGAAGCGGGTGGCCAGTTCCTTGGCTGCCTGGTTGAGCGCGTTGTCCACCTCTTGCCGATCGAACTTGCTGACGATGTCGAACGATGAGTCCGCCATGCGTTCGCCCTCCCTCTTGCTTCTCGCGTTGCTCCTAGCCGTTTGTGAAATGTCTACCCGGTCGTTGTACCCTGCTAGGCGGCAGGTTGCCCGAGCGGCCAATGGGAGCGGACTGTAAATCCGTCGGCTTACGCCTACACTGGTTCGAATCCAGTACCTGCCACCACAGTTCAGGTTCGATATCAACCGCCGGTCTCGGCGACGGCCTTGCCGAGCGCCCGCCTGGCAGCCAGTCGTTCCAGCGCGGCGGGGGATGTCCCGGAATGACGCCTGCTGACGACGGCGAACACCTCGTCCTGCAGCGCCTTGCCCAGCTGGACCGCTGCCGCCCACCGCGCTGAGCACCGCCAGGCGTTGGCCGGGGTGAGTCCGCCACGGTCGACCAGCCCGATCCAGGCGATCACGTTGGGGATCCAGAATCCCGCACGAAAATGATGGTCGGGCCGAGCGCCCTGGCCACGCAGTTGTCGTCGAGCGCGAAGCGCGAGACCATGCCGACGGCCATGCTGCGTTTTGGAAGCACGTTCTCGTCGCGCGCAGCGCATTCGGCAGATTAGGTCCCGCGGACCACGTCAGCCACCCGTCGGCACCTCCGCGAAGCCCGGCACTCCCGCGTCGGCAACGGAGTTGAATCGAATGCGGGTGACGAGGCGCTCGTTGATCTCGTCGATCGCTCGCCGCGGCAGGGCGGTGACATCGAAGTTCTCGCGTATGCGTGCGGGGTTGACGGATCCCGTCAGCACAGCGCTGCCGCGCTGAATTCCCCAGGCCAACAACACTTGTGCGGGAGTCTTTCCGAAGCGACGAGCGATGTCGACGATCAGCGGGTCGTCGAGCAGGCGCGGCTGCAGGGCGTGGCCCAGCGACGCGAACGCCAGCAGGATGATGTCCTGCGCGTTGCACAATTCATGCAGCTCCCACTGCGGGTGGTAGGGATGTGATTCGACCTCCACCACCGCCGGCTTGATTCGGGACGTTTCGAGAATCCGCCGGGTGCCGTCGGCGTCGATATCAGATAGGCCGATCGCTGCGGTAAGTCCTTCGTCGACAAGGTTTTCCATTGCGGCCCAGGTCTGGGGCAGCGTCACTCCGGCGTCGTAAATGACGGCCCCGTGCACATCACGCGGATCTTGGTCATCGCCGGGTCGAAACGCGAAGGGTGTGTGCACCAGGTACAGGTCGACGGCGTCGAGGCCGAGTCGGTTCAGGCTGGCCTGCAGCGCAGGCCGGACCCGTTCCGGGCGGTGGTTGTTGTTCCACAGTTTGGTGGTCACAAACAGGTCGTCACGGCGGACGACGCCCGCGGCGAACAGCTCCTTGAGCGCGGCGCCGACCTCGGCCTCGTTGCGGTACCGCTCGGCGGCGTCGAGGTGGCGGAACCCCACTTCGACCGCCGTCTTGACCGTTTCCCGCGTCTTGCGGTTATCGGAGAGCGATGTGCCGAGCCCGAGCGCCGGCATCTTTCTGCCGTTGTTCAACACGAACTTATGCTGGTATAGCTTCTCGACGTTTTCCATTTCGTGCGACCTCCTTGTTGGTCAAAAACCCTTGGTGTCACCGTGTTTCGCCAGCTGGTCGACGGCCTCGGCGGTCGTCCAGACGGCACTGGCGAGGAATCGGAAGTTCACCAACGCGGCTAGGTAACCGTCGCCTTCGGGTAGGCGGGGACCCGCGGTCGCATCCTTGACGACAGCGACCTCAAAGCCCTGTTCGATGAGCTCACGCAGGTGGCCTTCCACACACAGGTTGGCCGCCATGCCCGCCAGCACCACCTGGCTGATGCCGCGCTTGCGCAGCTGCAGCACGAGGTCGTTGGATTCGGGGCCGACGATCTTGTGCGGAGAGGCGATCACCGTCCGGCCGTCGTGAATGTGGTCGCGGTAGTCGGGCAGAAAATCGGCGCCGGAGTCGGCGAAACCGTCCGTGGTGTAAGCACCCCGGCGTTCGAACATCCCGGCATCGCGCATGAACTGTTCGAGCGGATCGCCGAAGCGCCACTGCCGGTCGGTTGGATAGAAGTAGTGCGGTGACACCACGACGGTGATTCCGGCGTCCTTCGCCGCGTCGAATAGTTCGCCAAGGTGGGCGACGGTGTTGTTGTCGCGGACACTGGCGCCGAACACCGGCCACGAGGCCCCGTCGGGGCTCAGGAAGTCGATCTGCGGGTCGGTGACGACCAGGGCGGCACGGTCGTGATTGAGCACGAAGCTAGGCCGCGGGAGCCCGGGATGCTGCGGTTCGGCGTAGCTGGCTTGGTCTGTCATCGCGGCCTCCAATCGACTGACCACCAATATAGATGACCAGTCGTCTATAAATCAAGGCGCGAACGCTCCGACGTCTCCATCGCATCGAGATCAGCGCAGCAGGGCCGGCACGGTGACGGTCTCAAACCGGTCGTACGGGGCGCGACTGCGGGTCACCTTCCCGCGCAGGGCCGCACCCTCCCATGCCTCGATGAGCAGCGAGGCCAGTTCGGCCGCATCGAGGTCCGACCGGACTCCACCCGAGGTGTCGCCCTGGCCGGCGCTCACGCATGTCGTGAGCGCTGCGTCCCAGCGGCCGAGTATCCGCACGAGCTCGGCGCGCACCCGTTCGCTGGCGCCGCCGAGCTCGAGCGAGAGGTTGCCGACCAGGCAGCCGAGCAGAAATTCGCCTGCCTCGTGTTCGTCAGCGAGGGCGTGGAAGAAGCGAGTGATGCGCTCTTCCGCCGACCCGTCGGAGTCCAGCATTGGCAGCAGCCGTGTTTCGATGTCGGACCAGTAGTGCTCGAGAATCGCTGCGGCGAAGGCTTCTTTGCTGGGGAAGTACGCGTAGAACGAGCCCTTCGGCACCCCGGCAGCGTCGGTGATGTCCTTGACGCCGCTCGCCGCGAAGCCGCGCGCGTGTACCAGGTCCAGCCCGGCCGCCAGCAGTCGGCGGCGTACGTCGGGATTGGGCGGCCGGGGCATGCCGACGATTTTAGTCGACCGGTCGCCTATCTACCACGTATGGCTAGCTACGCGCCCCCGGCCCCTGCACCACCAGGCCCATGCAATTACTGCGGCAGCGGATCCGGTGAATGATCCGTCCGACGGTGTCCCCACGAGAGGAGTACTGGTACCAGACCAGGGCGTCGGCCAGGCCGTCGCATTTGCGACATTTCTCGGTTTCACGTTTGTACATTGGCGTCCTCCATCCTAGGAAAGGGGGAATCGTCCAACGTTGGGCGACTTGCATTCAAAATTACCTCAGCACTATTCGGGGGGCCGTTTCCCGCGCCGAGAGTTATTCAATTTAAAACCGTACGCGACATCCACGCAGCTCAGCCGCAACATAACCGATA
This sequence comes from Mycobacterium simiae, assembly GCF_010727605.1. NCBI lineage: Bacteria > Bacillati > Actinomycetota > Actinomycetes > Mycobacteriales > Mycobacteriaceae > Mycobacterium > Mycobacterium simiae. Next base: position 1,799,414 of record NZ_AP022568.1, on the reverse strand, counting down.
CATGGCCGTCGGAAAGGCTGGTCGAACCACGGCAATTCCGGTCGCTGCCCCGAGAGCCAGTTCAGAACCAGGGGCCGGGATAATGGCCGTCCTGGTCTTGCACCATAACGATTTCCTTGCACTCACCGCCCGCGGTGGTTTCCCCCCGACAGACCAGCGTCCAACCCGAAATCCGCTCGAAGGGCCGGATGTTCCAATTCGTCGCGACGGGATCGGGCGCCGGCAGCGCCAGCACCGAGAACGTCTGTCCGGCGTTGGTGATGTAGAGGTGGTCGTCGAAGAAGGCCATCTTGGCGATCGGTAGCTTCTTGGCTTCCTCGCGGTCCTTGAGCAGGTCCCAGTGCTGGGTGCGCAGGTTCCAGACGCCGAAACCGAACTGCGAGTCGGCCGAGTCGCGGCCGTCGACGAACAGCTTGCCGTCCGACAAGGTGGCGGCCAACCCGCCGCCGGAGATTCGGTCGGAGTCGCCGAACTTGATCGGGGTCTTGGAGTTCAGGTCCACAAAGATGGTCGACACCGCGGTGGGGGAGTCTCGATGAGTGATCTGTACGAGTCTGTCTGGCCCGTCGGATAATTCGGCATCGACGGTGACGACGTCGTTGTCCTGATAGATCACCTCTCCGGACGGGCGGCGCAGCTCCGCGCCAGATGTCTTGCTGCCCTGGGTGTTTCGGTGAAACGACAGCACGTCCTGCCAAACATGCGCGGGTTCGGGGTCATTCCACGCCGCGGACAAATCGGTGATCGCAAGCAGGACTGTCCGCGGTGGCGATGCGTCGGCATGTCCGTCGGTGTAGGCGTTGAGCCACGCTGCGCCGGACGTCGTTGCGCCCAAACGCCATTGCTTTGAATCGGTGAATTGCAACTCCGGGGTGGGCGGCTGGAGGTCTTTGGTCACCGCCGGCTGCCCGGTCTTGAAGTCGATGGCGTAGCCGGTGGTCTTGTGCACCTCGGGTGCGGGGGGCTGCGCGGTCTTGACCGTGGTGACCACATAGACGACCTTGAGGTCTTCCGCGGTGCCCGACAGCGCGCACATGGCGCCGGTGAGTTGCTCGTCGGTCGGAAGCGCCGGCAGCGCCGGCGCGACATATTGACCGGTTCTGGTGTCGAAGATTTTGGGTCGGATCTCGTCGAACGCGGATTTGCCGGGATGGAAGTCCTCCGGGCAGCCGAAGTAGGCCGTCCCGCCGTAGCTTTTCCAGTCCTTCTGCAGCGGGCCGGTGATCGGCGGCGGGGGCGGCACGGAACTAGTGGTGGTCCCGGCCGCGGAGGCCGTGGAAGTTGATGTGGTCGGCGTCGCAGCGGGGGCGACGCCGTCTCCGAACAGGAGGCCACCACCAGGCACGCGGCGGTTCCGAGCAGGGCGAACCCGGATGCGGACAGACTTCGCCCCTGGAACACGCGCATCAGCAAACCCCCGTTAACTTCGTGTAACCAACGAGCGTAAAGTCGCCCCGCCGCAGCCGCGACTCGTGCGGTTATCGCCGCACGTCGAATTCGATGGGCACGCTCGTCGGCCCGCTCAAGCTCACCATCGGCTTCCACGGCACCGGCCCGACGATGCGCGGATCGACCAGCCGCTGCGACAACACGGTCAGCGCCTCCGCGAGCTCGCGGCGGGCCAGGTTGGCGCCCAGGCAGTAGTGAACGCCCCCACCGAACGTCAGAATCGGCGGAACCCCTTCGCGGGTGATGTCCACCCGGTGCGGCTCGTCGTACACCTCGGGATCGCGGTTGGCCGCGGCGGTGTTCACCAGCACCATAGTGCCGGCGGGAAAGAGGTAGCCGTCGAGCTCGGCATCCTCGACCACCAGCCGCAGCGTTTGACACGCGATCGGCGAATGCCGCATGGTCTCCTCGACCGCGCGCATGGCCAGTTCGGGCCTTTTCCGGAGCAGGTCCCACTGCTCGGTGTGCTCGCACAGGACCTGCACCGAGGCGCCGACCTGGTTGCGGGTGGTGTCCGTACCGGCCAACAGCAGACCGCCGGCCAGCATGCGCAGCTCGGCGGCGTTGAGACGGTCCCCGTCGTCCTCGGCGCGGATCAGGTCGGACAACAGGTCGTCGGTCAGGCTGTGCCGGCGACGGGCGACCATCCCGTCCACGTAATCGTCGAGTTCGGCCCACGCCCGCATGACGCCGGGCTGCAGTTCAGTGATGTCGGCATCGAAACTGAAGGCTTTGAAAATCTCGTCGGCCCACCGCGAGAACTGCTGCCAATCCTGGCGCGGCGCGCCCAACAGTGCACAGATGATCGGGACAGGATAGGGACGCGCGATGTCGGTCACGACGTCGCAGCGCCCGGCATCGGCGACCTGGTCGACGAGCTCGTTCATCAGTGCGGTCATGGTGTCGTGCAGGCGCAAGGTCGCCTTGGGAGTGAATGCCTTGGCGGTCAGGCTTCGCAACCGGTGGTGGGCATCGCCTTCCAGACACAGCAGGCTGTCGACCACCTTGTCCCACAATGGGCCCGACGTGATGCCCTGGACGAGCAGGTTGATGCCGGGCGGAATCTGAAACCGGGTATCCCGCAGGACCGTCCGCACCAGGTGGTAGGAGAGGAGTTCGGGTCCGTACGGCCCCAGTGCGATCGAGGCCTGTCGCTGTGCCGCTTCGATGCGTGGGTAAATCTGCGCGGGAGTTTCGCCGGCCTCGTACTGCAGCGCCGGAAGGTCGGCGTCGAAAACGCTTGGGGGAGCGGTACCGACGGCCATGGCGGTCTCCTTAGCCCGGAATCCGCAGCGCGCGAACGCCGGTAGACAACTTCCAGACAATGTATGGCCATGAGGTACGGGTGTCAACGAGGCGCGACCCGAGACGGGTACCGTCGATCGACGGCCGGTCTTGGGGCGGATGCCTCATGTGTACATCCGCCCGAGGGCCGACACTGTCGGCATGGTGGTTTTCGACGCGGCGTCGCGCGCGGCTCCGGTGGTCCCAAAGCAACCGTGGGACAAGGTGTTAACCGAAGGTCATGCACCCCTGGTCCGGGCCCGGCGGATCTTTCGCTATCTGCCGTCGGCCCCGCGTTGCAAGGTGTGCAACAACCCGTTCGGCGGGCCGGTCGGACGCGCCTTCGCCGCGGCCGGGTTCAGCCCGTCACGCAAGAACCCCAACTTGTGCAGCCGGTGCTGCGACGCGCTTCCCCCCGGTGGTGCCGAGGTCGACGTGGCGGTGCTGTTCGCCGACGTACGCGGTTCCACCGCGCTGGGCCGGTGTCGCGACGCAGCGGAGTTCGCCGGGCTGCTCAACCGGTTCTACGCGGCCGCCACGCAGACTCTGCTTGGCCAGGACGCGGTGATCGACAAGCTGATCGGCGACGAGGTCATGGCGATCTTTGTGCGCGGAATCAGCGGACCGCGGTATCGGCAGCGCGCCGTTCTGGCGGGGATGGAACTGCTCCGCGCCGTTGGCTACGGACGGGCCGAGCGGCCCTGGGTGCAGGTGGGCGTCGCGGTCAACGCGGGGGTCGCCTACGTCGGCAATGTCGGGGAAGCGGTGGTCGATTTCACCGCGCTGGGCGATCCGGTGAACCTGTCGGCCCGGATGCAACAGCAGGCCGCCGCCGGGGAATTGCTCGTCGCGTCTGGAGTGGCCGACGACCTGATGGCCGGGGCGCCACGCCGTCGTTTGCAACTGCGTGGATACGACCGGCCTGTCGAGACGTTTGCCCTGCGGGTATGAATTGCATTGCCTACCAGACCAATTCGTCCCCCGCCGTCAACACATCGGCGCGGCGCAGTTCCGTCAACTCCGGCGCCGGTGGATGCGCTCCTGGTAGATCACGAATGGCGAACCGGTGCCAGCGCGCCGACCGCCAATGGGCATACACCCAAAACGAAGTGTTCGGCTACTTGCCGTGGGGATCGCTGGCGTTGAGGGCCGCGACGACTTTGTCGTAGTCACCGCGCGCCTCGCCGTACCGCAGAAACTTCACACGCTCCACCTGAATCTCGTTGGCGTCCGGATCCTTCTCGAGCAACCCCATGACTTCGTCGAGGAACTCGTCGAGTGGCATCGCGGCATCGTTGTCGCGTTGCCCTGGCATCAGATCCGTTTGCACCGACGGCGGCTGGAGCTCCTTGACCTCGACCGTGGAGCCCGCCAATTGCAGCCGCAGCGATTCACTGAGCATGTGGATCGCGGCCTTCGACGCGTTGTAACTCGGGGTCGCCCGCAGCGGCGCGAAGGCCAGTCCTGATGAGACGGTGACGATGGTGGCGGCCGGCTGCTGCTGCAGATGCTCCACGAACGCGGCGATGAGGCGGATAGGTCCCAGCACATTGGTGGTGATTGTCGATTCGGCGGTCGCGAGGAATGTGTCGGGGCGATGCCAGTCTTCGACCTTCATGATCCCCGCCATGGCGATCAGAACGTTGAGGTCCGGATGGCGCGCCAGTACCTCCTCGGCGGCCGACCGAATGCTTGCGGCGTCGGCGGTATCGATCCGCACCGTGTCGAGCCCGGGATGCTCTGCGGTGATCTGGTCGAGCAATTCGGTTCTGCGGCCCCCGACGATGATGGTGTTGCCCTTTGCCTGCAGGCGCAAGGCCAGCGCCAAGCCAATCCCACTGGTCGAGCCGGGAATGAAGATGGTGTTGCCGGTGATCTCCATGGGCGCGCCTTTCGTCGTGTACCTAGAGCTTGCCGACCGATCGGATGCCGCACCAGTTCTCAGTTCGCTGGCGAGTTGCTCTGCTGGTGGGCCTCGCGTGCGCCGAGGCTGATCGCCGCGGTGATGACCGCCCGGTCGATCTGGCGTAGCGCGTGGATCGCGGTGAGACAACGCGCGGTCGCGGGATGCGGCGGCTGGTCCAGTGGCCGGCCGATGTCGCCGGGATGGCGGGCCAGCGCCTCGGCGGCATCGAGCGCGTCGGTGGTGGAGTCCACCGTCGCGGGGCCGGTCCCCTCGATGGCGGTGAGTAGGGCGTCGATGTTGCGACGAGTCTGCCCGGCGGCCGCGCCGAAGGCTCTGGCCATTCCGGGGGCCATTTCGGGGGCCATTTCGGGGGCCATTTCGGGGGCCATTTCGGCAGCCAGTTCGCGGGCCGCTTCGGCGGGATCGCGGTAGCGCTCACTGCTGCGGGCCAGGCTTCGGCCGTAGCGATCGCATGCGGTGAAGATCCGTAGGCCGCGCCGTATGGTGCGGCGACCAGCCAGCCCCGCCACACCGGCCAGCAATGGCTTGGCGGTAATCCGGAACTGCTGCAAACTCCGGTCGAGCTGGCGTGCTTGCTCGGTGGGGCCGATGGTCTCCTCCCCACCGAACATCGTGGCGGTGGAGATCTCGATCAGCGCGGACAGCGCCTGCAGGAAGGCGCGGGTGTCTTCGCGGATGGCGGTTCTGGTATTCGTCGGCAACACCAGGATGGCCACCGCGACGCCGATCACGGCGCCGATCGCGGTCTCCTCGATCCGCAACATGAGTACGGCGGGAGAGAACTGACCGAGCAAGCCGTACAGCAGCGCCAGCATCGTGGTAATCCAGAACGTCATCAGGCTGTAGGTAACGGTCATGAAGTAGAAGGCGCAAAACAGGCAGACGAAGATGGCCACCAGCGCGGCGGTCTTGTCACCGGCAAACAGGGTGGCGGCCAGCATGCCGCACGGCACGCCGAGTGCCGTGCCCAGCATCCGCTGCCAGCCCTTGGTCAGCGTTTCCCCCCAGGAGTTGGTGCCGGCAAAGATCACGAACGCCGCGATCACCGCCCAAAACCAGCGGGCCGGCGACACCAGCTCGCCGGTCACGATCGCCAACGCCGCGGCGATCGTCACCTGGATCGCCTGTCGAGTGGTCGACGACAGGCCGCCGTCTGGTTGCTTGGCTTGCTCTTCCGGGTCGTGCTCGTGGGGATTGGTCTCCGCGTCGTGTGGGTCGGTTTCGGGCGGTGGGGCGTCGACCGTGGCGCGCTCGACGATGGCCCGGACTTCGGCGGTCGCGTTGGCGGCATTGATGATCGCCAGCGCAAGGCGCCGTACCGCGGTGTCCGCCGGGTGGTCGGCCGAGGTGGGCGGGGACTGCCGGTCGAGGACCACCTGCGCCAGCCCGGCTGCCTGCTGCAGACCGGTGAGCGACGGGATCCGAATCGACCGGGCGAGCTGGGTGAGCGCGTCGACCAATTCGAGGCGGGTGCCGACCGGAATCGCGCCTGGGTCGGTGGCGGCGATGGACGCCGCCTGCCGACCGGCATTGGCGACCCATTCAATGGCCAGTTCGGCGTCGAAGAGCCACGGCGCCAGCTGCTGGCTGGTCACGCCGGGCCACAGCACGGCCGGGTCGGCCTTGTCTTCGATCTGGGTCTGCACCATCAGCGCGGTTTCGTTGAGCCGGATGGTGCGGGCCCGCATGTGGCGCCGTCGCCGTTCGTCGAGGCGGCCGGTCCGAACTGCTTCGGCGGTCGTGTCGACGACGATCGCCATCCGCGCGCGCAGCGCCCGAATGGTGTCCCGCAGGACGCTTTCGGGATCGTCGGGCAGCACATAGGTGCTCATCACATAGGTGCACACCGTGCCCACCACGACGGCGCCGATCATCCACGGCAACTCGGAAACGTTGGCGCGCAGATACAGCGTGAAGAAGTAGGCCATGAACGCGACCATGCCGAGTGCCCGGCCCCGAGGCCCGTACCGGCGGATGTAGACCGCGACGAAGACGACCGCGATAAAGACGGCGTCGGCGGCGATGTAGTGCGGCGCCAGCAGCGTCGCGGCGATGATCGATAGTGCCCCGGGCAGCGGTAGCAAAGCCATTGTGATCCGCTGTCGTCGCGGGTCAGGCTCGTTGACGGAGCGGGCCGCGATCATGGTGATCACCACACCCAGCAGGGCAACGGTCAGCGGCTGGCCGGTTACCCGGGTGAGCACGAACAGCAACGCCAGCGAGCATGCCAGGGCCGCGGTCGTCCGAGTCGCCATCCGAAGCCGCAGCAGGCCCGGATCGGATCCGATCCACCAGTTTCGCGCCCGCTCGTAGCGTGCCCGAACGGCGCCGCCCAGGCCGGCGCTGCCGGGACCAAGATTGTCTCGCCGGCTACCGCCGAGGCTGCGGTCACGGACTTGCCGTCCAGCCGACACTGGCTACCGCCTCTCTTTCGCTCACCCTATGGCCCGGGCCGATCGGGCTCATCTCGGCTTCGGCGTCGAGCCCGAATACCAGGCCACTTGTTGTTAAAATGCCTGTATAGCTGTAACGTAACGACTATGGCAGGGGCCATCTGCGCGGTGTGTCAGGAAAGCTTTTTCGGGCGCTCGGACGCGGTGTACTGCTCTTCCGCATGCCGTCAGAAGGCGCATCGGGCGCGAACCGCCAGACGGATCACGATGCTGCGGCAACGCTCGATGCGGGTGTCCCGGCCGTCGGTGATCACCGCTAGGGAATGTCGATTGCTGCACGACGAGGTTGCGTTGTCCATTCGGCGCGCGCAAGCGCAGATCGACCGGTCGCGCGAACTGTGCCGAGTGTCCGAAGAGCGGCTGCGCCACCGCGTGGCTGGGCCAACCAGCTGGCCTTCGGCGGATTCCGGTGTAGCCCCGACCGCATCGAAGCGTGCACCATGGCTTGGGAACTAGACGGGCAAACCGAGGCCGTAGAGCAGGCCCTCACCGGCGGAGCAGCGGAATCGGTCGGCTGGTTCCGGTTCCACTTCGAAGACCAACGCTGGGAATGGTCCGAGCATGTGCAGCGGCTACACGGCTACGAACCGGGCACGGTGACGCCGACCACCGAGCTCGTGTTGTCCCACAAGCATCCCGCGGACCGCGGCAAGGTGACCGCGACGATCAACGAAATGGTGGCCAATCGACAGGCGTTCAGCACGCGCCACCGCATCGTCGATACCCGTGGTGTGGTCCACCACGTTGTCGTCGTGGGTGACCAGATCTGCGACGACAACGGAGAGGTCATCGGCACCCACGGCTTCTACGTGGACGTCACCCCCCAGACCAAACGGCCTGCCGAGGAGGCGATCACCGCCAAGGTCGCCGCAATCGCGGAGCGGCGCGGTTTGATCGATCAGACCAAAGGCATGTTGATGCTCGTCTATGGCATCGACGACACGGCCGCATTCAATCTGCTCAAATCGCTGTCCCAAGTGCGCAACATCAAGCTGGCGTTGCTGGCCCAGCAGATAGCCCATGACTTCTGCCAGCTGAGCGCACAGGGCATCGCTGCGCGCATCGCATTCGACGAGCTGTTGCTCACCGCGCATGAGCGTCTTTCCGACCCGATCGGGGACTCGCAGAGCACGCCGGCCTGACCGCGGAGCGACCAGGCTAGTCTTCGACATCGTGACGGCGCCGACACGGGCGAAGCTGGCCGACGGCCGCGACCTGTTGTTCTTCGCGCTGCCCGGACACCGTCCGACACCGGTCGCCGATCGCAGACCCCTGCCGCCGCGCCAACCGGACCAGTCGCAGCTGCGGTTTGACCGGGCCACGGGGCAGTGGGTGATCATTGCGGCGTTGCGTCAAGACCGCACCTACAAGCCACCCCCCGACCAGTGCCCACTGTGTCCGGGACCGACCGGCCGCACCAGTGAGATTCCGGCGCCGGACTACGACGTCGTCGTGTTCGAAAATCGCTTTCCCAGCCTGTGTGGCACCGGCCTGCCGGTGGGGGCACCGCCCGGTACCGGTTTCGCCAGCGCGCCCGGGCATGGACGGACCGAGGTGATCTGCTTCTCCAGCAACCACACCGGGTCGTTCGCGCAGCTACCGCTGCCGCATGCCCGGCTGGTCGTCGACGCGTGGCGGCACCGCACCGCCGACCTGATGGCCGCACCGGGCATCGAGCAGGTGTTTTGTTTCGAGAACCGTGGCGAGGAGATCGGGGTGACTCTGACCCATCCGCACGGCCAGATCTACGGCTATCCGTACTTGACGCCCCGCACCGCGGCAATGCTGGCGCAGGCTGACACACATCGAATGCGCAACGGCGACAACCTCTTTGCCAGGCTGTTAGAGCAGGAGGTGGCCGACGGCAGCCGCATCGTCACCCGTAATGAGTTGTTCACGGCGTTCGTGCCGTTCGCGGCGCGCTGGCCGGTCGAGGTCCATATTTACCCAAACAGGTTCGTGCACAACCTCATTGAATTAGACGATGCCGAGCTCAACGCGTTCGCTCAGATTTATCTCGACGTGCTGGGCAGGTTCGACCGGATGTATTCGGCCGATGTCGGTGCCCTGCCCTACATGTCGGCACTGCATCAGTTCGCCGACACCGAGGCTCAGGCCGAGGGGTACTTCCATGTCGAGCTGATGTCGATCCGGCGCGGCGCCACCAAGTTGAAGTACCTGGCGGCCTCCGAATCGGCGATGGACGCGTTCATCAGCGACGTCACACCGGAAAGTGTGGCCGAACGGCTGCGGAGACTGCGGTGACGGTCCGTTACGCCGCCCCGGGACGGATCAACCTGATAGGGGAGCACACCGACTACAACCTCGGGTTCGCACTGCCGATCGCGTTGCCGCAACGGACGGTGGTGACTTTCACACCCGAGGACACCGACGCAATCACGGTGCGCAGCGATCGCGCAGACGGTGTGGTCCGCATCCCGCTGACCACCGTCCCCGGCGAAGTCCCCGACTGGGCAGGATATGTGGCCGGGGTTGTGTGGGCGCTCGGCCGAGCCGGGCACCCGCTGCGGGGCGGCGCGATGTCGATCACCAGCACGGTGGAAATGGGATCGGGCCTGTCGTCGTCGGCGGCGCTGGAATGCGCGGTGTTGGGTGCGCTCACTGCTGCCCTGGGGATTTCTATCGACCGCACCGGGCAGGCGCGGTTGGCCCAGCGCGCCGAGAATGAATACGTCGGTGCGCCAACGGGTTTGCTCGACCAGTTGGCGGCGCTGTACGGGCAGTCCGCGACCGCGCTGCTAATCGACTTTCGCGATGTCACCGTCGAACCGGTCATCTTCGACCCGGACGCGGCCGGGGTTGCGCTGCTGCTGATCGACTCCCGCGCCCGGCACCGGCACGCCGGCGGCCAATACGCCGCGCGGCGCGCGTCGTGCGAGCGGGCGGCGGCGGATCTGTGGGCGTCGTCGCTGCGGGAGGTCCAGGACCGCGGCACCGCGGTGCTGTCCGCGGTCAACGATGCGGTCGACCTCCGGCGCGCACGCCACGTGCTGACCGAGAACCAGCGGGTTCTCGATTTCGTTGCTGCGCTGCGTGCTTCGGACTTCACCGCGGCCGGACGGCTGATGACGGACTCGCACGTGTCCATGCGCGACGACTTCGAGATCACCACCGAGCAGCTCGACCTGATCGTCGACACCGCCGTCGTGGCCGGGGCATTGGGTGCCCGGATGACCGGCGGCGGCTTCGGGGGGTCGGCGATCGCACTGGTGCCTGACGCCCGGACCGAGGCGGTGGCCGCCGCCGTGCGACGGGCGTTGGGTGAGAACGGGTTCGACGAGCCGGCGGTCAGCCGAACCCGAGCGGCCGCGGGCGCGGGACTGCAGGAGCCGGCGATCGGTTAGCCGACCGGGGTCAGCCGGATCGCCGCCAACTGCATCCGATCGACCGCCTCGCCGAATTCATCCATCGTGGGGATGCGCCGGTCGCGGAATTTCAACCCGATCATGGTTTGCGCGCGCCGCACGCCATACGATTCGGCGCACCGGTGATAGAGGTCGGCGACGATGGCGCGGTCGCGGATGAGTTCGCCGTGCATCGCAGTCGTCTTGCCGCCGTAGCTAACCTGCGCGGGGGCGCCATCGCGAAAGTTCTGCTTCCAGGCCGCGCCGGTCAGCGCATACAGTTCGTTGTCGATGAGATGGGCGCTGACCGGAAGTGTGAACGGCCGCCCCGATTTTCGCCCGGTGAAGCTCAACACCATCAGCTGCTTGCGCGCCGGGCCGGCCAGCGGAGTGCGCAGCAGCAAGCCGAGCACCGGGTTGACAAGCTTGAGCAGGGCCGACGGGGGATGGCCGGCCTCGATCGCGTACGGCTGTTCTGCCATGCAAACACGGTACGGCCGCCGGCCGGTTTGGGCGATCTTTTCGCGCTGTAGCTATGGCGCTAGACCATGTCGTTGTCGGTCAGCCAGCGCATCACCGGCCAGCCGATGAACACCGGCAGCCAGCAGGTCAGCACCCGGTAGAGCAGTACCGAGGGAACCCCGACCGCGGCGGGTACACCGAACGCGGCCAGACCACCGATCAGCGCGGCCTCCACCGCCCCCACCCCGCCGGGCGTCGGCGCGGCCGAGGCCAGCGTGCCGCCGACCATCGTCACCACCGTGCAGGTAACGAACGTTGCGCCGCCGCCAAAGGCCTGGACGCTGGCCCACAATGCCAGCGCCGCGCCGAGAGTTGTTCCGGCACAACCGAGCAGGATTAGTCCGAGACGTCTGGGCTCGCGGACCAGTTCGACGAGATCGCCGGTGACCTCCTCCAGTCGCGGACGTACCGCCGTGGACAACCAGCCCCTCAGCTTCGGCACAAACAGGAAGGTGCCGACGATGCCCAGCGCCACACCCGCGATCAGGTACAGGACGGTGGCGCCGGGAACGAAATGCGAGAGGTCCATCGACGCGCCCGCCACGGTGCTGAACAGGACCAGCAACACCAGGTGCATGATCACCTGGACCGACTGCTGCAGCGCCACCGCGGCGGTGGCTCGCATGACCGATAGACCGCCCTTCTGCAGGATCCGGGTGCTCAGCGCCAGCCCGCCCACCCCGGCCGGAGTGGTGGTGGCGGCAAAGGTGTTGGCGACCTGTGCAATCGACAGCTTCCAGAAGTTCACCGTGCCGTCGGTGCAAGCCCACAACGCTGCGGCGGCGCCCACGTAGGTCGACGCCGAAATCACCACACCCAGCAGCGCCCACCACCAGTTCGCCGTTCGCAGTTCAGAAAAGAACGTCGGCACGGTGCTGATGAACGGATACGCGACGTAGACCAGCGCGCCCAGCAGCACCATTTGCACGACTTGGCTGCGGGTGAACCGGGTGATCGTCTGCTTCTCGATTTGATCGGCACCCGTCTGTGATTTGACTTCGCCGCGGGCGGCGGAGATGACGGCGGACGCATCGCCGACCGACTTCCGAACACGTTTGGGCACAGCCGATTTGGTGAGACGTCGCGACGCGGTCAAAATCGCGTCCTTGCCGAACGTGTCGATCGCCGCCCGCACCGCCGCCTTCGCGTCGTACAAGGCAGTCGTGGTCACCAGCAGTTGGGCCAGGTCGGACTGGAGCTGGGCCTCGGTGGCGCCGTACTCGGCATTGCCGAACCCGCCGAACAACACCGTCCCGTCGTCGACGGTGATCTCGTGGCAGCGTAGATCGCCGTGCGAAATCTGATAGTTGTGCAGCTTTCGCAGCGATTCCCACACCCGAACGACGGGCGTCGTCTTCGTGCATTCGTCGAGCGGAATCCCCCGAATCGGCTTGTGCGCGTAGAGAGTCCAGCCACGATCCAGGGCCGCGAAAGCGACCGTCGAGGTGTTGGCCACGCCCACCTCGTTGATCGCGATGGCCATCAGCGCGCGATGTTCCACGGCGCGGCGCATCGAGGCCTGCAGGGGCGCGGTTTCCGCATCGCGCAGCCGCAGCTTGCGCCAGAGCTCGCGCAGCGCGCCGCCGCTGCGCTGGTGCGGCCCATACAGCTCGATCGCGGCCGTCGAATCCGGATCCCCCGAATCCGTCGAGAGCACAATCGGACCGGGCCCGGCGGGGCGGACCACCATCAGCCGCGACACGATGAAGCCGCGCTTGGCCATCGCGCGGACCGCTCCGACGAGCGGTACTTCCAGCGCCGGCGTGCCGACCACCAGCACCACCAGCGCGCCGACAAACCATCCCACCGCCAGCCCAACCAGGGAGCGGGCCGGAACTATGGCGCTGATGACTAGGTGGATCGGCACGAACGCGAGCAGCAACGCCCACCACCAGTGCCGCCAGCGGGCGGGCAGCCACGGGCCGGACACGGTCAGCACCGCGGCCAGCATCGCGATCCAGCGCGGGTCGTCCAGGAATTGAGCGGGCAGCGTGCTCAACCGATCCGAGACGTCGAAGTGCCATCGGGGCGCCGCGAGCCGGTTGCTGCTGATCGACAACGGCAGTGCCGCGAGAAACGCGGCGGCCCCGTAGGCGCCCAAAAGTTTCCACTGTCGAGCGACGATCAAGCCGATCAGGATCATGAACGGCAGCGCCAGAATCGCGAATCCGTACAGCAGATAGACCAGATCGGATTGCGTCGGGGTCAAGACGCCGACAATCCGCGAAATGGATTTCTCCAGCCGAACCCAGCTGGTGCGGGTGACGAGTGAGCCGGTGATGACCGTGGCAAGAAACACGGTCGCCAAAGCCAGCCGCAGGATGTCGTTGGTGCGCCGGTTCACCGGTTGCAGCAAGTTGCCGGAAACGCTGATGTCGCGCCCGTCAACTCGCATGCGAAAGATCCTTCGGGTCGCGGCCGCGGGGTTAGCGGCCCGCCGACAACTTAACCGGATACCTCCCGGTAGGGGGCCACAACCTCGCGAGTCGGCCGCCCGTGGACACAGCTGGCGGACAGCTCGCTCACGTAAGGTCGGCCAGGACGGGGCGCCGACCGGGGAGGAATTGAGCGTGGCCAGAACCGATAACGACAGCTGGGAGATCACCGAAAGCGTGGGGGCGACGGCGTTGGGCGTCGCGGCATCCCGTGCGGCGGAGACCGAAAGCGAAAATCCGCTGATTCGCGATCCGTTCGCGCGGATCTTCCTCGATGCTGCCGGCGACGGCGTATGGAATTGGTATTCCGCGCCGCAGCTGCCTGCCGAGGTGCTTGAAAGCGAACCCCTGCTGGCCCAGCAGATGCAGGCGATGGTCGGTTATATGGCTTCCCGGACGGCCTTTTTCGATTCGTTTTTCCTCGACGCGACGACCTCGGGGATCAAGCAGGCGGTGATCCTCGCGGCTGGCCTGGACGCCCGGTCCTGGCGGCTGCCGTGGCCGGACGGCACGACGGTCTACGAGCTCGACCAGCCCAGGGTGCTGGATTTCAAATCCGCCACGTTGGCCGAACATGGCGCCGAACCTGCCTGTCAGCGGGTCGCGGTGCCGGTGGACTTACGCCACGATTGGCCGACGGCGTTGCGGGAGGCCGGTTTCGACGCCTCGGCGCCCAGTGTCTGGTCGGCGGAGGGTCTCCTCCCTTATCTGCCGGCCGTCGCCCAGGAGTTACTGTTCGAACGTATCCAGGGGCTCACTGTCGTCGGCAGCCGGATCGGTGTCGAGGCGTTGGGACCGAAGTTCCTCGACCCCGAGGCCCGCGCCCGCCGCCGCGCCCGGATGGACCGAGTGCGCGACGTCATCGCGAAGATCGATCCGCGCCGCGAGGTTCCCAGCACCGACGAGTTGTGGTACTTCGAGGAGCGCGAGGACGTGGGCGACTGGTTGGCCCGCCACGACTGGAACGTGACGGTCACCCCCTCGTTGGAACTGATGGCCGGATACGGCCGCTCCGCCGCCGAGGAGGTCGCCGACGACGTTCCCGCGAACTTGTTCGTCGCGGCCCAGCGGGTGGCCTAACGCCGGCCCGCGAAAACCGTTGTGGTGACGAACGACGACCAACGACAGCGAGCAACGACGGGCGACAAGGAGCACGATGGAAACCTGGGACGCGATCTGCGCGCGGCGCAATGTCCGGCAGTACAAACCCGATCCGGTGTCGCAGGACGACCTGAACCGGATAGCCGAGGCCGGATGGCGGGCGCCGTCAGCGAAAAACCGCCAACCATGGGACTTCGTGATCGTCACCGACCCGGGACAGCTGCGGGAGCTGTCCACGGTCTGGCGGGGAGCGGGACACATCGCGTCGGCTCCGGCGGCGATCGTGTTGGTCGTGCCGGTCCCCCCGGACGAACGCAGACTGGTGACCGACAACTATGACGTCGGCCAGGCGACCATGGCGATGATGCTCGCCGCCACCGACCTCGGGATCGGCACCGGTCACTCGTCGGTGGGAGACCAGGAGAAGGCACGCGCGATTCTCGGGGTGCCGGATGATCACCTGGTTGCCTTCATGCTCGGCGTCGGCTATCCGGCCGATCGTCCGCTGGCGCCGGTCCGCAAGCCGGACCGGCGGCCGTTCGGCGAGGTCGTCCATCACGGCCGGTGGTGACGGTCACCGCCGGTCCGGGGTTACAACGCGCCTTGTCACGGTGATCGGGCCGGCGCAGGGCGGATGCCGCATGCTTGACCCATGAACAGAAACGAGATCACCGAACAGATTGTCGTTGCGCGCCTGGCGCGGGGCCTTACCTGGCAGGAGCTGGCCGACGCCATCGACCGGCCGGTGATGTGGACCACCTCGGCGTTGCTGGGGCAGCATCCGATTCCGCCGGAACTGGGCAAGCAGCTGGTCGAAATGCTCGGTCTGGACCAGTCGCTGGTGCCGGTGCTGGCCGCCCCGCCCATGCGCGGGGGGCTTCCCACGGCGGTGCCGACCGACCCGACCATTTACCGCTTCTACGAAGCGCTTCAGGTGTACGGTGGCGCCATCAAAGAACTGATCCACGAGCAGTTCGGCGACGGCATCATGAGCGCCATCAACTTCAGCGTCGACCTGCAGAAGAAGCCGCACCCGTCCGGTGACCGCGTCGTGGTGACCTTCGACGGCAAATACCTTGCCTACGATTGGGTTTCCGCAGAGGAGTAATGGCCAAAGCAAAGCCCGCGGATCTCGTTCTCTCCGGCGGCGGCGTGAAGTTCATCGGTCTGGTGGGCGCCATCGTCGCACTGATGAATGCCGGGTATTCGTTTCCGCGGGTGTCGGGCGTGTCGGCCGGGTCGGTGGTCGGTGCCATCCTGGCCGCCGCATCCAAGGGCGATCAGCTGACCAGCCAGGAGGTCAAGGAGCTCGCCCTCTCGGCGCCGCTGCGCAAATGGCGCGACGCGGGTCGCGTTCCCCTGCTCGGTGCCGCCTGGGGGCTTGTCCGTGACACCAGCATGTTTCGCGGTGACGCCGCCCACGACTGGATTCGCAGCGAGCTGAAGAACCTGGGGGTCACCCACTTCGGGGATCTGGTCCTGGACGAAAACACGTTGCCCGAGGGGCGACGGCACAAGCTGGTGGTGACGGTCGCCGACGTGACCGCGGCCCAGTTGGTGCGGCTGCCCTGGGACTATCGCCGGCTGTACGGGCTGGACCCCGACGACCAGCTGGTCGCCGACGCGGTGCGCGCGTCGATGGCGATCCCATTCTTCTATCCGCCGGTCAAACTGACCGGGGCGACGGGGACGCCGTCGATGCTCGTCGACGGGGGCGTGCTGTCGAACTTTCCGATCGACACGTTCGACCGATTCGACGGAAAGCCGCCGCGCTGGCCGACATTCGGGATCACCGTTCTGCCGCGGCTCAACGAGGGTTTCAGCGCGGTGATGCCCGCACTGAAACCCCTACGGTTGTTCGAGCAGACCGCGTTGCTGGAAAGCCTGCTCACCACCATGCTGACCGGACACGACCAGACCCACCTCAACCAGCCGTGGGTCGCCGCCCGCGCGATCGCGGTCGAGTCCACCGATGTGGGTGTGCTGGACTTCGACATCGGAATCGATCGCCTTGAGGCGCTGTATGAAAAGGGCCACCAGGCGGCGCAGGAATTCCTGGCGACTTGGAATTGGTCGGCCTATCTCAAGCGGTTCCGCTGGGCGGTCTGACGACGGCGAGGCAAGGTGAAGTGACGAGTGCTCGCGATCGTGCCAAACTTCGTGGTGGAGGAGGCGACGGGGAGGTGAGGCGGTTGCTCCGGCAACCGCCATCGCCTCCTCCTTCAGGGGTCTTAGCTGGAAGGCATGCGGCGCGAGTTCTCTGAGCAGCATGGCCCGCTTACAGATCGAACTCGGCCTCGATGCCGTCGATTCCGGCGCGCAGCGCCTTGAGGGTGTCGGCGCGGGCGCGCAATTTCGTTGCGGCATGCGCGTGCTGGTGCAGGCCGGCGAATTCCTGCGCGGCCTCCTCGGCGCGGCTGACCACCATCTCCGGCAACACGATCTCGTCGACAAACCCTGCGGCCAGGGCGGTTTCGCCGAAGAAGGTCTTGGCCAGGCCGGTGGCCTGCTGATACGCCGACGGCGTCAGCCGCAGCTTCATGATCTCTAGGGCCGCGTAGGGGATGGTCATGCCGATCGCCACCTCGTTGGCCTGAATGTTGTAGGCGTGGGCGGCCACCCGGTGGTCGCCGGAGGACAGCAGGAACGACCCCATCGCGATGGCATGTCCGGTGCAGGCGATCACGACCGGTTTCGGGTAGGACAGCAGACGATACGACAATTCGAAGCCGCCGCGCAGCATGTCGATTGCGGGTTGCACCTCGCCGGAAGTCAGGATCTTCAGGTCGAATCCGCCGCTGAACACCCGCTCGTTGCCGGTCAGTACCAGCGCGCCGACGCTGTCGCTGTCGGCCTGGTCGATCGCCTCGTTGATGGCCGCTTGCATGGTGGGACCCAACGCGTTGACTTTGCCATCGTCCATCCTGATGACCGCGATGGCATCCTTGCGGCTGTAGGTGACCGGACCGCTCATGGGTTACTCCTTCGCGACGGGCAGCGAAGTCGATTGAATCAGATCGGCAAACGGTGAGCCCGCGGGGCCGGATGTACCGGGGGCGTCAGACCTGCCGGGCGCGGTGATTGGCGGCATCCGTGCCGGGACCGCCCCAGCGCAGGCCGACATCGGTCGGTGCATCTTGCTGCCGAATGCGCCAGCGGTCCTGAGTTTCGGCCACCGCGTTGTTGATTCGCTCGATCTCGGTGCGGAACACGTCGGCCCGCGTTTCCTTGCTGGCGTAGTGGAAGTACGTCAGCAGGCTGCGGAGCAGTTCCAGCTTCTGTTTCTCCCGCTTGGCGAGATCGTGCGTGGTCATCAATTCGATTCGCTGAACGGGCGGCAGGGCGTCCCAGTCCAGGACGACGTCGGTTTGCAACTGCGGACGTTCGCGCTGCCAGAACCGCCAGCCCCGCGGCGCGTCGGGGCGGTCGAAGTACGTCACCGTCCCGGTGAAGCGAGATTCGATGCCGCCGCCGATTTCGGCGCGGTCAAGCGCCGAATCCCACACCAAACGCCATTCCTGGCCGGGCGCGAGTACCGGTATTTCGCTGGGCAGTTGCAATTCGACGACTTCGGCGTAACCGTCGCTGGAATTCTCGTACTCGGCCACCGTCGGTGGATTCGGGAAAGAAAAACGGACGTTGTAGGCGGCGGTCTTGCCGAAATTCCGGACTACCAGCTCGATCACATGCCAATCCGCGGCATGCGGTTCCATCAGCACGCCGACGTGGGGACGAGATTGCTCGGCGGCCAATTGTCGGCTGCGGCCGAGCTGGTGGTTGATGACGACCAGAGCGATGATGCCGAGCACGATGGCCGCCCAGGCGGCCCACGCCAACCAGGTGCTGGACTCAACGTTGGTGACCCCGTGCCAAGTGCCCTGGATCCACCCGGTTGAACCCATGTGACTCCATCCCTCCGCTCATATGGCAGCGATGTGCACCCGAAATTCTGCTGGCACGGGTGCCGAAGCGCAATGACTCCCGCGCTCAGGGCAGCCCATCCGGCCCTCAGCCGCCCATCAACATTCGCCACTGCTCGAGGCTGGTGGCCCGATACACGTAATTGGAGCGCGTGACCTCGGCCAGCGATGCGCTCGGTTCGACGGAATACCAGTGCCCGGGGAACACCGTCGGATCACCGGGAAGCGCGGCCAGCTGCTGCAGGCTGCGGTACATCTCGTCGGAATCGCCACCCGGAAAGTCGGTGCGCCCGCAGCCCTCCAGGAACAGGGTGTCACCGGCGACCAGCCGTCCGTCGAGGAGAAAACACTGGCTGCCCGGCGTGTGCCCCGGCGTGTGCAGCAGCTCGATCTCGATGTCGCCGATGCTGAGCTTGTCGCCGTGCTCATGGGTGGTCAGGTCGCCTATCGCAATCCCCGTAACTCGCGAAACCCAAAGCGCTTCATGGGTATTCACATGCACCGGCACACTTACCCGCTCCAACAGCTCGGCCAGGCCATTGAGTTCGAAGCCCATCATCGACCCGCCGACATGGTCAGGGTGGTGATGGGTCACCAGGACCCCGGACAAGTGCATGCCGTCGGCCTCCAGCGTGTCGACGAGTTCACCGGCCGCATACGCCGGGTCGACCACAACGCAATCCCCGCTCTGACGGTCTCCGATCAGGTAGGCGAAGTTGCGCATCTGGGTCGCGAACGGGTCGCCGACGGCGAAATCGCGTCCCGCGAGAAGCTGCCGGAAATAGAGTCGGTCCGCTGACGAATCTGGCACCCGCTCAGCCTATGACCCGGTCGATTAGTCGCACATGCCGGGCGCATATCGGCCCGTCAACCGCGTTTCTGGGCAAGATTAGGCGGGTTTGCCGTGGGTATTGTTTGTGCATGCTGAAAAAGGTCGAGATCGAGATCGATGACGATCTGGTCCAGGAGGCAATCCGCCGGTATCACGTGGCAGACGCGCGCGAGGCGATCCATCTTGCGCTGCGCATGCTGCTCGATGGCAACGCGGACGGCGAGCAAGCCGACATCTACGACGAGTTCAGCGACCTCAGCGCCTGGCAACGGCGCCGCAACGGCGACCCGGGGTGACGGTTTGGTGCCGTCGCGCGTGGCGCTGTACCCTCTTTTAGGCCCGAGGCACGACTGATCGCTACGGGTTCCAGGCCCCCTTAGCTCAGTCGGTAGAGCGTTTCCATGGTAAGGAAAAGGTCAACGGTTCGATTCCGTTAGGGGGCTCGGCGGACGCCGAGCAGGCGGGCGGCGCGTACCAGAGGCGATGTAGCTCAGTCGGTTAGAGCGAACGACTCATAATCGTTAGGTCGCCGGTTCGAGTCCGGCCATCGCTACAACACAACAATGTGCATTTGTGAGAGAGAACAGACATGGCTTCCAGTACGGATGTGCGGCCGAAGATCACTTTGGCCTGTGAGGTGTGCAAGCACCGCAACTACATCACGAAGAAGAACCGCCGCAACGATCCGGACCGGCTCGAGCTGAAGAAGTTCTGCCCGAACTGCGGCAAGCACCAGGCGCACCGCGAGACGCGCTAATTTGCTTCGACCGTTATGACGACATTCACCAGGTAGGTTTTGAAGCCGTGCCGTTGACCAAGGACATCGTCGGGATGCACTACCGCTACCCCGACTACTACGAGGTGGAGCGGGAAAAGATCCGCGAGTACGCGACGGCCGTGCAGAACGACGACCCCTCGTTTTTCGACGAAGGGGCGGCCGCCGAGCTTGGGCACAAGGGCCTGCTGGCCCCGCTGACATTTTGCTGTGTGTTCGGCTACCAGGCGCAGTCGGCGTTCTTCAAAAGCGCCAACATCACGGTGCACGACGCGCAAATCGTGCAGGTCGACCAGGTGCTGAAGTACTTCAAACCCATGGTGGCCGGTGACCGTCTCTATTGCGACGTGTACGTCGACTCCATGCGCGTTTCGCACGGGACCCAGATCATCGTGACCAAGAACGTGATCACCGACGAAGCGGGTGACATCGTGCAGGAGACCTACACGACCCTGGCGGGCCGTGCCGGCGAGGATGGAGAAGAGGGATTTTCTGATGCCACTGCGTGAGTTCAGCTCGGTGAAGGTGGGTGACCAGCTTCCGGAGAAGACGTACCCGCTGACGCGCCAGGACCTGGTGAACTACGCGGGGGTGTCCGGCGACCTGAACCCCATCCACTGGGACGACGAGATCGCCAAGGTCGTCGGCCTGGACACTGCGATCGCCCACGGCATGCTGACCATGGGCATCGGTGGCGGCTACGTCACCTCGTGGGTCGGCGACCCGGGCGCGGTCACCGAATACAACGTCCGCTTCACCGCCGTGGTGCCGGTGCCCAACGACGGCAAGGGCGCGGAGCTGGTGTTCAGCGGGCGAGTGAAGTCGTTGGATCCCGAGACTAAGTCGGTGACCATCGCGCTCACCGCCACCACCGGCGGCAAGAAGATCTTCGGACGGGCCATCGCCTCGGCCAAGCTGGCGTAAACGATGGCGCTCAAGACCGATATCCGCGGCATGGTCTGGCGGTATCCGGACTACTTCGTCGTCGGGCGGGAGCAGCTCCGCGAGTTCGCCCGCGCCATCAAGTGCGATCATCCGGCGCACTACGACGAGGCCGCCGCGGCCGAGCTGGGCTATGACGCCATCATCGCCCCGCCGACCCTGGTCACGATCTTTGCCAAGTACGTGCAGCTGGATTTTTTCCGACACGTCGACCTGGGCATGGAGAACCTGGTGATCGTCCAGGTCGAACAGCGGTTCGTGTTCTACCGGCCGATCAAGGCCGGCGACAAGCTGTGGGGTCGGATGGACATCGAGTCCGTCGTCGAGCGTTTCGGGGCCGACATCGTCGTTACCAAGAACATCTGCACCAACGACGAAGGCGAGGTCGTCATGGAGGCCTACACCACGTTGGTGGGTCAATACCGGGAAGAAACGGACGACGAAACCATCAAGCTCAGATGGGACCACGAATCCGGCCAGGTCGTCAGAACCGCGTAATTAGTATCTGACTCCCGTGCCGATGTACACTCGGACCTCGGGGTTTTCCCATTACAGCGCGCTGTCCGTAGGTTCGGCGATCACCGAACGGGGAGCGCGCGTGTCATGTAGGCCCCGGTAGGTAAGCGCAGGTTGGCCTGCCAACCGCGAAGGGGCGTAGCTCAACTGGCAGAGCAGCGGTCTCCAAAACCGCAGGTTGCAGGTTCAAGTCCTGTCGCCCCTGCAGAAGGCAACGAAGATCGTGCCATGCTGGACACAGAACGGCGTGTCCGAAGAGCTCGGCACGAATCAATGAGATAGCTAGCGAACAAAGGAGCATGCGGTGAGCGACGAGGGCCCCGGTATCGGTGCTGCCAACGACGCTGCACGCGACGACGGCGAGACCGACGCCCCCGCGAGCGGCGGTCGGACGGCCGTGGTGACCAAACCGCAGCGCCCGACCGGAAAACGGTCCCGGCAGCGTGTGGTCGATAGCGACGACGGCGAGTCCGCGGACGACGTTGAGGCCGCAGAGGAGTCCACCCAGACAACCTCGGCTAAGAAGTCGGCCAAGAAGGCTGACAAAAAGACCAAGCAGCCGAAGAAGTCCGGGGACCGGACGGCCAATCCCTTCGTTTTCGTCTTCAACTACCTCAAGCAGGTCGTTGCGGAGATGCGGAAGGTGATCTGGCCGAACCGCAAGCAGATGCTCACCTACACCTCGGTGGTGCTGATATTCCTCGCATTCATGGTGGCGCTGGTCGGCCTGTCTGATTTCGGCCTGACCAAGCTGGCCCTGCTGGTGTTCGGCTGAGCTTCGTAAGCGATAGAGAGGACTGAAAACCGTGACTACCTTCGACGGTGACACGTCCGCGGGTGAAGCGGTCGACGCGGAAGAGACGGCCGACGTGTCTGAGGTTTCTGAGGTCTCTGAAGCCTCCAAGGCTTCCGATGGCCCGGACGCCGAGGCCGACGCCGCGCCCGCCGAGCCGGATGAGGAAGTCGACCCGGCCGCCGCCCTGAAGGCCGAGCTGCGCAGCAAGCCCGGCGACTGGTATGTCATCCACTCCTACGCCGGCTACGAGAATAAGGTGAAGGCCAACCTCGAGACCCGGGTGCAGAACCTAGACGTGGGCGACTACATCTTCCAGGTCGAGGTGCCCACCGAAGAGGTGACCGAGATCAAGAACGGCCAGCGCAAGCAGGTCAACCGCAAGGTGCTGCCCGGCTACATCCTGGTGCGTATGGATCTGACCGACGACTCGTGGGCCGCGGTGCGCAACACCCCCGGTGTGACGGGATTCGTCGGGGCGACGTCGCGTCCGTCGGCGCTTCGGCTGGACGACGTGGTGAAGTTCTTGTTGCCGCCGGGTTCAGCAAAGAAACCGGTCAAGGGCGCGGCCGCGGCCGCTACCACCACCGAAACCGGTGGTCTGGAACGCCCGGTGGTCGAGGTGGACTACGAGGTCGGCGAGTCGGTGACGGTCATGGACGGTCCGTTTGCCACGCTGCCGGCCACGATCAACGAGGTCAACGCCGAACAGCAGAAGCTCAAGGTGCTGGTGTCGATCTTCGGCCGCGAAACTCCGGTGGAACTCACCTTTACCCAAGTCTCCAAGATCTAGCCGGCCGGTCCGTTCGCGGCACGGCTGGGCGCATAACCAGGAAGGAACGTAGGAATCTCATGGCCCCGAAGAAGAAGGTCGTTGGGCTGATCAAGCTCCAAATCGTGGCGGGACAGGCGAACCCGGCGCCGCCGGTGGGGCCCGCGCTCGGCCAGCACGGTGTCAACATCATGGAGTTCTGCAAGGCATACAACGCCGCGACGGAAAACCAGCGCGGCAACGTGATCCCGGTGGAGATCACGGTTTACGAGGATCGCAGCTTCACCTTCGCGCTCAAGACACCGCCCGCCGCCAAGCTGCTGCTCAAGGCCGCCGGGGTGGGCAAGGGTTCGGCCGAGCCGCACAAGAACAAGGTCGCCAAGGTGACGTGGGACCAGGTGCGCGAAATCGCCGAGACCAAGAAGACCGACCTCAACGCCAACGACATCGACGCCGCCGCCAAGATCATCGCCGGTACCGCCCGGTCGATGGGCATCACCGTCGAGTAGCCCGGCACAACTTCACCGCCCCAACCGTGGGAGGGCCAGCTTCGGCCCGCTTCGCAACCACGACCCAACACCAGATTGGATGAGTAAGTGAGCAAGAACAGCAAGGCATACCGCGCCGCCGCGGAGAAGGTGGACCGCAACAACCTGTACAGCCCGCTCGAGGCGGCCAGGCTGGCCAAGGAGACGGCATCGACCAAGCAGGACGCGACCGTGGAGGTGGCGATCCGGCTGGGTGTCGATCCACGCAAAGCCGACCAGATGGTCCGCGGCACGGTCAACCTGCCGCACGGCACCGGCAAGACGGCCCGCGTCGCGGTGTTCGCCGTGGGTGACAAGGCCGAGCAGGCGCAGGCCGCCGGCGCCGACATCGTCGGCAGCGACGACCTGATCGAGAAGATTCAGGGCGGCTGGCTGGAATTCGATGCTGCGATCGCGACGCCGGACCAGATGGCTAAGGTCGGTCGTATTGCCCGCGTGCTGGGTCCCCGCGGCCTGATGCCCAACCCCAAGACCGGCACCGTGACTCCCGACGTCGCCAAGGCTGTCTCCGACATCAAGGGCGGCAAGATCAACTTCCGTGTCGACAAGCAGGCCAACCTGCACTTTGTGATCGGCAAGGCATCGTTCGACGAGAAGAACCTCGCCGAGAACTACGGGGCCGCGATCGACGAGGTGCTGCGGCTCAAGCCGTCGTCGTCCAAGGGCCGCTACCTGAAGAAGGTCACCGTGTCGACGACGACGGGCCCGGGGATTCCGGTCGACCCGTCGGTCACCCGCAACTTCACGGAGGAGTAGCGATCCGGCGCCAACGGCGCCGGTGAGCGGATCCGACCATCGGGTTGCCGGGAGTAGCGATCCGGCGTCAACGGCGCCGGTGAGCGGATCCGACCATCGGGTTGCCGGGAGTAGCGATCCGGCGTCAACGGCGCCGGTGAGCGGATCCGACCATCGGGTTGCCGGGAGTAGCGATCCGGCGTCAACGGCGCCGGTGAGCGGATCCGACCATCGGGTTGCCGGGAGTAGCGATCCGGCGTCAACGGCGCCGGTGAGCGGATCCGACCATCGGGTTGCCGGGAGTAGCGATCCGGCGTCAACGGCGCCGGTGAGCGGATCCGACCATCGGGTTGCCAGGAGTAATGCGTCGAGCGTCGACTTGTCGGGTGTTTAGCCGCGAAATCGGCGCCACGACTCGACGTTGGCCGTAGCTAGCCGCCGCACTCGGCGATCCGTCGCCGCAAGAAGTCGCGCCCTGGTTCGGACCCGTTGGACTGCAAAGCTTTTCGATACCAGGTGAGCGCTTCGTCGCGCTGTCCCGCGCGTCGCAGCAAGTCGGCTCGCAATGTCGCGACGAGGTTCGAGCGGCTCAGTCGGGGATCGCGCGCAACCTCGTCCAGTGCGGCAAGCCCGGCCGCGGCGCCGTCCCGGAAGCCGATCGCCAACGCGCGGTTAGCGCCCGCCACCGGCGAACCCGTCAACGCCACCAGTCGGTCGTAGGCCAGGCAGATCGTGGGCCAATCGGTTTGCTCCCACGACGGAGCCGTCGCGTGCAGGGCGGCGATCACCGCCTGGGGCAGATACGGGCCGGCGGAACCTTCGGCTCGGCGCAACCGATCCAGTCCGCGGGCGATCCGGCCCCGGTCCCAACGACGCCGGTCCTGCTCTTCCAGTGGCACCAGCATTCCGTTGTCGTCCATCCGCGTCGCCCGCCTGGAGTCATGCAACAACGTCAACGCGGCCAATGCGTGTGCTTCCTGCTCGTCGGGCATCAAGGCGCACAGCTCACCGGCCAGCCGGACGCCTTCGTCACACAGTTCGTCGCGAATCGCCGAAGTGCCCGCGGTTGACCAATATCCCTCGGTGAAAACCGAGTAGATGCAACCCAATACGTGCGGTGTTCGCTCCGCCAACAGTTCCGCCGGCGGCACCCGTAGCGGGATGTTGGCGTGGCGAATCTTGTTCTTGGCCCGCGTGATTCGTTGACCGATAGCGGCCTCCGTCTGCAGCAGGGCGCGCGCGATCTCGGAAACGGTCAAACCGGACACCAGCCGCAGCGTCAACGCCAGCTGCGATTGCCGGTCCAGTGCCGGATGAGCACAGGTGAACATCATCCGCAGCTCGTCGTCGCGAACCGGATGAGGATCGGTGCGCTCGGTGCGAGCCCTGATGTCGTCCACGAAAGCGGCGAATTCCTTTCCGGGACGGATGGATTCGCGGCGGAGCCGGTCCCGGGCGCGGTTACGTGCGACGGTCGTCAGCCATCCGCCGGGATTGTCGGGCACACCGTCGCGCGGCCAGCTGCGCAGCGCCTCGGCGCAGGCCTCCTGGACGGCGTCCTCGGCGACGGTGAGGTCACCCGACCACCGGGCGAGTGCGGCGACGGCCGGGCCCCATTCCCGGCGGAAGACGCCGTCCAGGTTGGTCATTGCGGGCGGTCAGAGTCCAGAGACTCCAGCGAGTTGGCGCAGCTGCACCGTGGAAGCGGGAATCATCGACGCGATCTTGACGGCCTCGTCGCGGTCCGCGGCGTCGAGCAGGTAGATGCCGGTGGCGATTTCGGCGCCCTCCACGTACGGTCCGTCGGTGATCAGGACTTCCCCGTCGCGTACCCGGACGGTCGTTGCCGTGGTCCGATCGTGCAAAGCGGCCCCACCGATCACCCGCTCGCCGGCGGCCGCATGCAGCTCGGCATGCTTCGCCGCGACCGCCTCCCACTCCGGGGTGCCCGGGGTGTGCGCGGATTCGGGCGGTTCCAGCAGCAACGCGAGCCAGTCGGTGCCGGTGAGGGGCCGCGACGGCGCGATCGAGTGGACCACCGGCCACAGTTCCACCGCGCCGAACTCGGCCAGCGGAATGTCGCGTGCCAGTGCCAGCGCCTCGTCGAGGTTTTCCGCTTCCAGCAGGTAGTAGCCGCAGGCCACCTCGGCGGACTCGGCGAAGGGACCGTCGGTGACCACCGGCGCGTCCGGGCCGCCGCTGATGACCACCGCGTCGGCCGCGGGGACCAGCGCATCTCCGGCCTTGATCGCCGCGCCGGCCTTGGCGTGGAATTCCTGCCAGGCCGCCATCGCGGTCGCTGGATCGTCGGCCGTGCGGTCTTGCTCTCTGCTGATCAACAAGGCGAAGTACTGCATGTCTGGTCACCCTCCTGGTAGTGAGCGAAGCCCCATGCTCCACTCTCTACCTATCCGACGAACGACGTAGCATCGATCCGACAGCGGAGCAGGCTCAGATCGAGGCACCCGGCTTCAGGTAGGTCACCAGGCTGCAGTCCAGCATCTCCTCGGTGAAGTAATGCTCGCAGCCGCGCAGGTACTTCATGTACCGCTGGTAGACCTCTTCGGAGGTGACCTCGATGGCCTTGTCCCGGTTGGACTCCAGGGTGTCACCCCAGATGTGCAGCGTCTTGATGTAGTGTGTACGAAGCGAAAGTGGTTGCGGGACAACGAATCCAGCCTTCTCGCCGTGCTCCACCATCATGCCGGTGGTCGGCAGCCGGCCACCCGGGAAGATCTCGGTGACGATGAACTTGATGAAACGGGCCGTCTCGAAGGTCAGTTTCTTGCCGCGCGCGGCCAGCTCGTAGGGGTGGTAGCTGACACTGCTCTGCACGGTCATCCGACCGTCCTCGGGCATGATGTCGAAACACCGCTTGAAGAAGTCGTCGTAGTTCTCGTGCCCGAAGTGTTCGAACGCCTCGATCGAGACGATGCGGTCGACCGGCTCGCTGAAATCTTCCCAGTTCTGCAGCCGCACCTCGCGCGAGCGGCTGCTGTCGATTTCGGCCAGCACCTGCTCACAGCGGGCGTGTTGGTTCTTGGACAGCGTCAGGCCGATCACGTTGACGTCGAACCGCTCGACCGCCCGCCGCATGGTGGTGCCCCAACCGCAACCGATGTCCAGCAACGTCATGCCCGGCTCGAGGTCGAGTTTTTCCAGGTTGAGGTCGATCTTGGCGTATTGGGCTTGCTCGAGGGTGAGCTCCGGCGGCTCGAAGTACGCGCAGCTGTACGTCCGGGTGGGGTCCTGGAACAGGGCGAAGAAGTCGTCGGACACGTCATAGTGGGCCTGAATGTCCTCAGACCGCGTCCTGATCTTCGTCGAGCCGGTCGGTTGCTCAGCCATTGTCGTCTACTTCTCCTGAATTCGCTGCCTCAAACGCACTGCCCACCATCGGCCCGATGGCCAGCAACCATACTCGATTTAACTGGGCCGCTTAACCGGCCGCTGGGCCACCCGCGCCTCATCCCGCATTGCCCAAGCAACAGAGTCTACTTTCCGGGTCTACTTTTCCAGGTCTACTTTTCCAGGTCTACTTTGCCAACGTGAACTGGTTGCAGTCGACATAGCCCGTCCGGAATGCCCCGGCGCAGCCGGTCAGGAACTTCATGTACCGCTCGTACATTTCCTCGGACTGGATTTCGATCGCCTGGTCCTTGTGCGCGCGCAAGGCCTCGGCCCACAGGTCCAGGGTGTGCGCGAAGTCCGACTGCAGCGACTGGATGTGCGCCACATCGAAATCCGCTCTGGCACAGTGATCCTCGACCTTTTCAATGGACGGTAGCCGGCCCCCGGGGAAGATGTCGGTCAGGATGAATCGGATGAACTTGGCCATCTCGATCGTCACCGGGATGCCGCGCTCGGTCATCTGTGTCGGATGCAACGCGGTGATGGAGTGCAGCAGCATGACACCGTCCGACGGCATGGCGTTATAGGCGAAGTGGAAGAAGTCGTCGTAGCGGTCGAAGCCGAAGTGCTCGAGCGCCTCGATGATGACGATGCGGTCGACGTGCTCGGTGAAGTCGGCCCAGTCGCTCAGCAATGCCCGGTGCGAGCGGCCCGAGTCGATCGTGTCCAGTACCTGCTGACAGTAGGCGTACTGATTCTTGGACAGGGTCAACCCGACGACGTTGACGTCGTACTTCTCGACGGCGCGCTTCATCACCGAACCCCAGCCGCAGCCGATGTCGAGCAGAGTCATCCCCGGCTCCAGGCCCAACTTGTCCAGCGTCATGTCGACCTTGGCGATCTGGGCTTCTTGCAGCGTCATGTTCTCCCGCGGAAAGTACGCGCAGCTGTACGTGCGGGTTGGGTCGACGAACAGGGCGAAGAACTCGTTGGACAGGTCGTAATGTGCTCGGACGTCGTCGATAGTGGATCGGGTGCGTGTGGCGCCCGCTGAACGTCTTGACATTGTGTCCCCCCGAATGGACAGGCGCCCCGGGCGAGGCGGCCATCCGGGGGACCCTACCCGCGGACGGGCGTATCTCTCGCATTTGAGGTGGAGAGCCACTGGGTTTTCTCAATCGGCGGATTTCGCCAGCTATCAGTCTGGCGACCTGATCGCTACTTCTCCAGGGTGAATTGGTTGACGTCGATGTACCCGACGCGGAACGCGTTGGCGCAGCCGGTCAGATACTTCATGTACCGCTCGTAGACCTCTTCGGACTGGATCTCGATGGCCTCGTCGCGGTGCGCTTCGAGCGCGGCCGCCCACAAGTCGAGAGTTCGCGCGTAGTGGGGTTGCAGCGATTGGCGCCGCGTCAGCGTGAAACCGTGCTTCGAGGAGTGCTCCTCCACCTTCTCGATGGACGGCAACCGGCCACCCGGGAAGATCTCGGTGACGATGAACTTGATGAACCGGGCCATCTCGAAGGTCAGCGGTATGCCACGTTCGACGATCTGCGGCCCGGTCAACCCGGTGATCGTGTGTAGCAGCATCACCCCATCGTCCGGCAGGGCGCTGTGGGCCATGGTGAAGAAGTCGTCGTAGCGGTCGTGGCCGAAGTGCTCGAACGCCCCGATGGATACGATGCGGTCGACCGGCTCGTCGAACTCTTCCCATCCGGCCAGCAAAACCCGTGCGCTGCGCGGACTTTCGAGCTGATCGAAGAACTTCTGGACGTGGGCGGCCTGGTTCTTCGACAACGTCAAACCGACCACGTTCACGTCGTACTTCTCGACCGCGCGCCGCATGGTGGCTCCCCATCCGCAGCCGACGTCGAGCAGGGTCATCCCGGGCTGCAGCCCGAGCTTGCCCAGCGCCAGATCGATCTTGGCCAACTGGGCTTCTTCTAGCGTCATGTCGTCGCGCTCGAAGTACGCGCAACTGTAGGTCTGGGTGGGATCCAGGAACAGGCGGAAGAAGTCGTCAGACAGGTCGTAGTGTGCCTGCACGTCCTCGAAGTGCGGAGTCAGTTTGCGAGCCATAACGATGTGCCTTCCTGCCGAAGCGCACCTAAAGATACCCCGCGCGCGGCCGGGGACCGGTGTATCGATCCGGCCGGTGGTACCGGCCCGATCACTTGACCAAGGTGAACTGGTTGACGTCGACGTAACCCTCCCGGAACTTGTCGGCGCAGCCGGTCAGGTACTTCATGTACCGCTCGTAGACCTCTTCGGATTGCAGCGCGACGGCGTCATCCCGGCGCGCTTGCAGCGCCGCGGCCCACAGGTCCAGCGTCCGGGCGTAGTGCGGCTGCAGCGACTGGCGGCGGGTCAGCGTGAAACCCGCCTGATCCGCGTGGTCGGCGACCGTCTGGATCTTGGGTAGCCGGCCGCCCGGGAAGATCTCCCGCTGGATGAAGATGATGAAACGCAGCAGGTCGATCGAGATCGGCAAGCCGCGATCGATGCATTCCTGTTTGGTCAGATCGGTGATCGTGTGCAGCAGCATGACCCCGTCGCTGGGCAACACGTGGTAGGCCATCTTGAAGAAGTCGCCGTAACGCTCAGGGCCGAAGTGCTCGAACGCGCCGATCGACACGATGCGGTCGACGGGCTCGTCGAACTCTTCCCACCCGGCCAGCAGCACCCGCCTGCTGCGGGGGCTTTTGATCGACTCGAACGACTTCTGCACATGCGCTGCTTGGTTTTTCGACAACGTCAGGCCGATCACGTTGACGTCGTATTTCTCGATGGCGCGGCGCATGGTGGCTCCCCAGCCGCACCCGACGTCGAGCAGGGTCATCCCCGGCCGAAGCCCCAGCTTGCCCAGCGACAGATCGATCTTGGCGAGCTGTGCCTCTTCCAGCGTCATGTCATCGCGCTCGAAGTACGCGCAACTGTAGGTCTGACTGGGATCCAGGAACAGCCGATAGAAGTCGTCGGACAGGTCGTAGTGAGCCTGAACGTCGGCGAAGTACGGTTCCAACTTTTGAGCCATGAGTGTTATGCCCTCCCCACCGAACCCACTCACTTGTCCCCCGTGCCCGAGCTGGGCGAATTCATTATCCAGCTTTACCGATTTCACGGAGGGTAAAACGACGCAGTTCAACGCCCCCGATGTGCCGGGCGTGTCGCCTACTTGGTCAACGTGAACTGGGCGACGTTGGAGATGCCCTTGCGGAAGAGGTTCGCGCAGCCGGTCAGGTAGCGCATGAACCGGTCGTAGACTTCTTCGGACTGGATGGCGATGGCGCGTTCGCGGTTGGCTTCCAGGTTCGCCGCCCAGATGTCCAAGGTCCGCGCGTAGTGCGGCTGCAGATACTGAGTGTGCTCGAGGGTGAAGCCGCTGTTGCGGGAGTAGTCGACAATGTCGGGTTCACCGCACATCTGCCCGCCAGGGAAGATCTCCTTCCCGAGGAAGTGCAGGAAACGCAGGTCGGACATCGTGATCGGGATGCCGTGCTCTTTCCAGTAGGACTGCGGGTGCGTGAAGATGCTGTGCATCAGCATCCGGCTGCCCTCGGGCAAGGTTTCGTAAGCCCAATCCCAGAACGCGGGCCAACGCTCCTTCTTGAACGCGTCGAAGGCTTCGAAGCTGATGATCCGGTCGACACGCTCATCGAACTCTTCCCAGCCCTGCAGCCGTGCCTCGGCACGCCGGTTGGTGGGAATGGCGGCCAGTCGGTCCCTGGTGCGCGCGTAGTGGTTTTTGCTGAGGGTGATGCCGATGACGTTGACGTCGTACTTCTCGAGCGCCCGGACAACGGCTCCGCCCCAACCACATCCGACGTCGAGCAGTGTCATGCCCGGCTCCAGATTCAGCTTGCCCAGGCCGAGATCGAGCTTGGCGAGCTGCGCCTCTTCCAGCGTCATATCGTCGCGTTCGAAATACGCACATGTGTAGACCATGTTGGGGTCCAAGAACAACGCGAAGAAGTCGTCCGAAATGTCGTATGTCGCCTGCGACTCTTCGTAATACGGCTTCAGCTTCGCCACTTCCACGTCCTCCCAATATCCAAAGCTACAACGCTGCGAGACCTCGCACGAATCCTGTGTCGACCGGAAATCGCCGGGGCGCCTGCTCGACTCCGGTCTTAGCTTGCTTCGGCAAAGTTGCCCGTCAGAACACCGATGACGGAGTCCCACAGCTGCTGTGGCAGATCATGTCCCATTCCGTCGAATAACACCAATCGGGCCCCGCTTATTGCCCGCGCGATCGCCCGTGCGCCCATGGGGCGCATCAGTTTGTCGGCCCGGCCGTGAATGACAACCGTGGGTGCCACGATGCGGCGATTGTGATGCACCAAACTGCCGCTGCCCAGGATTGCGCTGAATTGTCCGGCGACCCCCTGCGGATAGTAGTTGCGGTCATACCCCTCGGCTGCTTCGGCGCGCACCTGCTCGTCGGGTATGCGGTAGCCGGGGCTGCCGATGATCCGGCTCACCCGGACAGCGTTGTCGAGGATCACGTCGCGTGGCGCGCCCGGCGGGGGACCCTTGATCAGCGACAGCAGCGCGCGTGGCGCCGGCGGCGGCAGGAACGCCGCGTTGTTGCTGGAGAAGATGATCCCGAGGGATCTGGTTCGTTCGGCGAACCGTGCGGCGAAGACTTGCGCGATCATGCCGCCCATTGACGCGCCGACGATGTGCGCCTGGTCGATGCCCAGGTGGTTGAGCACCGCGGCGGCGTCGTCGGCCATGTCCTCGAGCGTGTACGTCGCCTTGCTCGGCAGTCCCAGCCACGACCGCAGCAACCGGGTGAGCAGGGGCTGTCCGACGCTGCGACGCTCGGTCTTGTCGGACAGGCCCACATCCCGGTTGTCGTAACGGATCACACGCAAACCTTGACTGACCAGCTTCTGGCAGAACTCGGTGCGCCACAGCAGCAACTGCGCACCGAGCCCCATGATCAGCAGCACCGGCGGGGCGTCGATATCCCCCATGTCCTCGTAGTAGATCTTCAGATCAGGGCCGTCGGCCGCCGTCGCGGAACTCGCGTAGCCTGTGCGGATCTCCACTGGTCGCCCTTAGACCTCGACGTCGGTGGAATGTTCGCGGCTGACCTCGACCATAAAGTTGGCGAAGTACCCGGTGAGCTGTGGGTCCGACATCATCTGCCACTTCGGGGCAAGCAGCTTCATGTACCGCTCGACGTAGAGGAACTGCTTGCCGATCAGCACCAGCTCGCGCGGTAGTTTGACGTCGTAAGCGTCGGCCAGCGCCGACAGCTGCCGTCCGATGTCGGCGTAGGACATGTCACCTAACGTCTGCATGGTCAGCGGGGTGGCGAATTTCTCCAGGTCCTTGGCGGCCTGGGCCTCGGGCTTCATGGTGCCGACGGCACCCATCAGCACAACAATCTTGCCGGCCGCGGCGTGGTCCTTCTTGACCAGCAGCGCGTATACCAGTTCGCGCAGCAGCCAGCGGGTGCGCGGGTCAATGCGCCCCATGATGCCGAAGTCGAAGAACACGATGCGGCCCTGGTCGTCCACGTACAGGTTGCCCGCGTGCAGGTCCCCGTGGAACAGCCCGTGCCGCAGCCCGCCCTCGAACAGTGAGAACAGCAGCGCCTTGACCAGTTCGGTGCCGTCGAACCCGGCCTTGCGGATCGCGGCGACGTCGTCGATACGAATGCCCTGCACCCGCTCCATCGTCAGCACCCGGTCGCTGGTGAAGTCCCAGTGCACCGTCGGCACCCGGATGTTCTTTCCCAGCGGGGACACGTGCAAATGCGAAACCCACGCTTCCATCGACTGCGCCTCGAGGCGAAAGTTCAGCTCCTCGGCCAAATTAGCGGCGAAATCCGCCACCACGTCCTGCGCCGAGAGCCGACGGCCCAGCTTGGCCAATTCGACCGCTTGGGCGAAACGCTTGAGGATCTGCAGGTCGGCGGCGACGCGGCGGCGGATGCCGGGGCGCTGGATCTTCACGACCACCTTTTCGCCGCTGTGCAGCGTGGCGTAGTGCACCTGGGCGATGGACGCCGACGCGAACGGTGTTTCGTCCCATTCGGCGAACAGGTCGGCCGGGTCAGCGCCCAACTCCTCGACGAACAGCTTGTGTACCTCGTCGGAGTTTGCCGGCGGCACCCGGTCGAGCAGGCCACGGAATTCGCGGGACAGTGATTCGCCGAACGCGCCGGGGCTCGAGGCGATGATCTGTCCGAACTTGACGTACGTGGGGCCCAGGTCGGCGAACGTTTGGGGCAGCTGCTTGATCACTTTGTGTTGCCACGGCCCTTTGCCCGGCAGCTTGGTGAGGACGCGAGCGGCGGAACGAGTGACCTGCCAACCAGTGACGGCGACCCGAGCCGCTTCGAGCGGCAACGGCACCCGGTCCAGCCTGGCCACCTCTCGGTGTTTGGTAGAAGCCATCCCAGCAGTCTGCCAAATTCGAGTACGCAAGAACCAATTCGTCGTTCGGTGAACAGGCGATTTGGTGGCCTCTTGGTGGTGTCCGGCACTCCGTTCAGCCGTTTTCAATCCTTTTTGAATCTTTTTCCCAAGGCGCGACCCAGCCCTCGATCGCCCAGCCTTCAAGCCCGGCGATCAGCTCGTACATGGTGGCTCCGTCGAGGGTTTCCCGAATGATGTCGGCGTGCCCGGCATGCCGTGCCAGTTCGTTGATGACATGCAAGATGACCCAGCGCACCGACCAGGCGTCCTGATCCTGCGGGAAATACGGGACGTCGCGCGGCACGGGTACCGGGGCGTCGAGGTCGGCCGCGTCCACCAGTCGCAGCGACCGCGCGTTCTGTTCGGCGAATGCCCGCAGCAGCCCGTCGAGCGTCTCGTCGGGCCGCATCACGTGTTGGTCGGCGAATTCGCGGGCAATGGCGTCGGGCGGCCGGGTGTCTTTCGGCGGTGCCGTTGGCGCGGCCGCCACCCGGGTCATCCAGCTGCGCTGCATGCGCGTCACGTGCTTGACCAGCCCGCCGATCGACAGCGCGCTGGCCGCTGGCGACGACCGGGCCTGCGCGTCGGTGAGGCCGTAGCAGACCGCGAAATACGAGCTTTGGTGGAAGGCGAGGTATTCGCGCAGGGCGCTGCGCTCGTCGGCCACCGGTGGGGCGAGTGCGGGCATGGGCCGTTCTCCTAACGTCCGGTCAGCTGCAGCTAAAAGGCTCGCAGGCAAGCGATCTCGTCGTCGGTCAGGCCGTCTAGGCGTGGGCGTAGCTGGTGGCTTCGGTGCCAGTCCAGTTGATCGGCCAGGTCCGCGCTGAGGTCCGCCGTTGCACCGAGCTTTCCAGCAAGCGGGAAAGTTTTACAGGTCAGCAACGTAAAGTGCGGGGATGCAGCTGATTTCGGCGAGCTCGACCGAACTGTTCGTCGGGCCGCCGGACACGCCGTCACAACTGGCCAGGGTCGAGGTTTCCGGCGTTGCGGAGCCGACGCCGATACGCATCGACGGGGACGGCCTGAGCGGACAGGCGCTCGCGGCAGTGGGCGCCAAGGTGGTCGAGGTGCCGGTGACGGTGCGGGCGCCGGTGGTCGGTCAACGGCGCGGCGCCCGGGTACACGCCGGCGAGGCGTTCGAATTCGCCTTCGAGTTCGTGGTAGCCGAGCCCGGCTGGACGATGTTCATGGTCAGCCACTTCCACTACGACCCGGTGTGGTGGAACACCCAGGGCGCCTATACCAGCGAGTGGACCGAAGACCCACCCGGCCGGGCGCGGCAGACCAACGGTTTCGAATTGGTGCACGCGCATCTGGAGATGGCCCGCCGCGAGCCCGAGTACAAGTTCGTACTGGCCGAGGTGGATTACCTCAAGCCCTACTGGGACGCCCATCCCGAGGATCGTGCCGACCTGCGCCGATTCCTCGCCGAAGGGCGTGTCGAGGTGATGGGTGGGACGTACAACGAGCCCAACACCAACCTGACCAGCCCGGAGACAACCATTCGAAACCTGGTGCACGGCATTGGGTTTCAGCGTCATGTGCTGGGCGCCGAGCCGGCCACGGCGTGGCAGCTCGACGTGTTCGGCCACGACCCGCAGTTTCCTGGGATGGCCGCCGACGCGGGGCTGACGTCGAGTTCCTGGGCCCGCGGGCCGCACCACCAGTGGGGTCCCGCGCACAGCGCGGCCGGTCTGGGCGGGATGCAGTTCTGTAGCGAATTCGAATGGATTTCCCCGTCCGGCGCAGGCCTGCTCACCCATTACATGCCGGCGCATTATTCGGCGGGCTGGTGGATGGATTCGGCGGCGTCGCTGGATGAGGCCGAGGAGGCCACCCGGGTCCTGTTCGAAGACCTCAAGCAGGTGGCGCTGACCCGCAACGTGCTACTGCCGGTCGGCACGGACTACACCCCGCCGAACAAGTGGGTCACCGCCATCCATCGGGACTGGGCCGCGCGCTACACGTGGCCGCGGTTCGTGTGCGGGCTGCCTCGGGAGTTCTTCGCCGCGGTGCGCGCCGAGCTGGACCTGCGCGGGGCGCTGCCGTCGCCGCAGACCCGCGACATGAACCCGATCTACACCGGCAAAGACGTGTCCTACATCGACACCAAGCAGGCCAACCGGGCCGCCGAGCAGGCGGTGCTCGATGCCGAGCGTTATGCGGTGTTCGCGGCGTTGGTCACCGGCGCCCCCTATCCGCACGCCGCCCTGGCCAAGGCCTGGGTGCAACTGGCCTACGGCGCACACCACGACGCGATCACCGGCTCGGAATCCGACCAGGTCTACCTGGATCTGTTGACAGGCTGGCGCGACGCGTGGGAGTTGGGCCGCGAGATTCGCGACAACTCGCTTTCCGTGCTGTCCGGCGCCGTCGATGCGGCGGCCGGCGACGTGGTGGTGTGGAACTCGCTGACGCAGCGGCGCACGGACGTCGTCACCGCGCGGGTGGATCCGCCGCTGCGGGCCGGGGTGCGAGTGCTGGACAACGACGGTGCGGAGCTGCCCGCGCTGATCGAGCATGACGGGCGTTCGGTCAGCTGGCTGGCCCGCGACGTTGCTTCGCTGGGCTGGCGGGCCTATCGGCTGCAGCCGACCGACAGTGCCACGGGCAGCGCGGGCGGGTGGGAGCCGATGGCGGGGTGCGCGATCGGCAACGCGCACTACCGGCTGACGGTCGATCCTGAGCGCGGCGGAGCGGTGGCCTCGTTGCGCCGCGTTGGTCGCGAGTGGATCGCGCCCGGACAGCTGGGCAACGAGCTCGCCGTCTACCAGGAGTACCCGGCACACCCGGAGCAAGGGGAGGGACCCTGGCATCTGCTGCCCCAGGGGCCGGTGGTGTGTTCGTCGGAATCCGCGGCACGGGTACAGGCCTATTGCGGGCCGCTCGGCCAGCGGCTGGTGGTGCGCGGTCGCATCGGCGAAATACTTTGCTACACACAGACTTTGACACTGTGGGACGGAGTGGGCCGGGTCGACTGCCGCACCACCATCGACGAGTTCACCGGCGCGGACCAGTTGCTGCGGCTGCGCTGGTCGTGCCCGGTGCCGGGCGCCATGCCGGTCAGCGAGGTGGGGGACGCCGTCGTCGGCCGAGGCTTCGCGTTGTTGCACGACGGGTCGTGTTCCGTCGACACCGCGCAGCAGCCGTGGACGCTGGACAATCCGGCCTACAGCTGGTTCGGTCTGTCGTCGGCGGCGCGAATCAGGCTGGGAAACAACAACATCCGGGCGATATCCGTGGCTGAGGTGGTTGTCCCGTCGGAAGCGTCGTCCGCGCCGTTGGCGCGTGAGCTGATGGTTGGGCTGGTGCGTGCCGGCGTCACGGCCACCTGTGGCGACGCCGATAAACCGCGCTACGGCAACCTCGCCGTCGACTCCAACCTGCCCGATGTCCGTATCGCGGTGGGCGGCCCCGACCGCAATGCGTTCACCAACGCGGTGTTGGCCGATTCGCAGTACGCGAACGAACTCGACCGTCAGCTGGCCGCGACGGGCCGGGCCAGGGTGTGGGTGCCCGCCGCCGACGCCTTGCGGCCGTTGGCCGCGGTGTGGGTGCCAGGCGCCGACCTGCGCGCCGAGCGGGCGCTGCCGGTGCTGGTCCTCGCCGGGGTCGACGACGACCGTCTGGCCGCCGAAATCGCCTCTGTGATAGCCGATCTCGAGGACGCCGAAATCGTCGTCAGCCAGCGGAGCGCCTCGGGTACGGAGAACTTCGAGGCTCGCACCGTCGCGCTGTTCAACCGTGGCGTGCCCAGCTTCGCCGTCGAGACCGACGGGACGTTGCATACCGCGCTGTTGCGGTCCTGCACGGGCTGGCCCTCGGGCACCTGGATCGACGATCCGCGCCGCACCGCACCCGACGGCTCCAACTTTCAGCTGCAGCACTGGACGCATCATTTCGACTACGCGCTGGTGTGCGACGACGGCGATTGGCGGCAAGCCGAAATCCCGGCGCGCAGCGCGCAGTTCTCCCATCCGCTGCGCGCGGTGCAGCACGGCGGACGGCGGGGGTCGTGGGCCCCGGCGGGGTCGCTGCTGCACGTCGAACCCGCCGGCGCCGTGCAGCTCGGGGCGCTCAAGGCGGCCGGGAACCCGCTGACCGCCGGCAAGACCGAACCCGTCGATCCCGCCGCGGTAGCCCTGCGGCTGGTGGAGACGACCGGTTCGCGCACCAGGGTCTCGATTGGCTCGACGATCGGCACGTTGGACGTCACCGGCCTCGCCGACCTGCTCGAGAGGCCGCGGGCGGCTGCGCAATCGATCGAGCTGCAGGGCTACCAGGTCGCGACCGTGCTGGCTCGGCTGGACATTTCCAAGACGTTCGATCACGCCGGCGCGCTGGGGCCGGAAGCCGAAGCCGCCCAACCGCTTTACGCCCGCTATTGGCTGCATAATCGTGGCCCCGCGCCGCTGGGCGGGCTCCCGGCCGTCGCCCATTTGCACCCGCAGCGAACGACCGTCTCACCCGGCGGTGTGGCAACGTTGCGGCTCACCGCGGCCAGTGATTGCACCGACGCAAAACTGACCGGCACCGTCGCGCTGCTGAGCCCCGACGGCTGGTCGACGACGCCCACCGAATTGCCGTTCGCGTTGGACCCGGGCGAGCATCGGGAAACCGTTGTATCCCTTGCCGTTCCAATCGATACGGAATCCGGACTGTACCCGGTGCGGGCGCAGCTGCGCATCCGCGGGCGTGACGTGCCGCCGGCGTGGCGCCAGACCGTCGAGGATGTCTGCGTCGTGGAAGTCGATGCAGGCCGACCGACAGAGTTGACTTACCTCATCGACGGGCCCGACGCGATCGCGCTGCGGGCCGGGGAGGTCGGGCGGCTGGCCGTGACGCTGGGCAGTAACGCCGGCGCGGATTTGTCGCTGGAGGCCCATCTGATCAGCCCGTGGGGCACCTGGGGGTGGATCGGGCCGCCTGCGCTCGGCGCGGTGCTGCCCGCCCGCGGCGCCATCGAGCTCGGCTTCGACGTCTGCCCGCCGGCATGGCTGACACCCGGCCGGTGGTGGGCCCTGGTCAGGATCGGTTGCGCCGGCCGGTTGATCTACTCGCCGGCAGTCACGGTGACCGTGACATGAGCGTCCCGTGGGTGGCCACCGTCGCGGGCGCACCCGTGCCGATCGAGGATCTCGACGCGGCCGAGGTGCGGTTGCGCAACGGTCCGCGCGCGGCCGCGCTCCCGGCCCGCGGAACCAGCGAGGGCCGGCAACTGCGGCGGTGGCTGACCCAGCTCTTGGTGACCGAACGCGTCGTCGCCGCCGAGGCCGCGGCGCGGGGATTGACCGGGCAGCACGCGCCGACCGAGCCGCAGGTGCTGCCCGACCTGACCGCCCGGCTGGAGATCGGCAGTGTGGCCGCGGCAGTGCTGGCCGATCCGCGGGCGCGGGCGCTATATGTCGAGGTGACCGGCGCGGTCGAGATCTGCGACGACGACGTCGCCGCCTACCACGCCCGCAATCCGCTGCGGTTCGCCGAGTCGCGCCCCGGCGTCGACGGTTGGCGCGCGCCGCCGCAGGCGGCCCCGCCGCTGGCCCAGGTTCGACCCGCGATCGCCGGACACCTGCTGGGCGCCGGGCGGCGTCGCGCCTTCCGGTTGTGGCTGGACGCACGACGCGCCGAGCTCGTCGAGCTCGCCGCGGGCTACGAACATCCCGGCGACCCCCGCCAACCCGACAACACCCATCGGCACTGAGCGGTCATGCTTACTCTCTGTCTTGACATCGGTGGAACGAAAATCGCTGCGGGCCTTGCTGACTCGAAAGGTGTATTGGTGCACACCATCACCCGTCGCACTCCGCCGGGCGGCTCGGCCGAACAGGTCTGGGACGTCGTCGGCGCCGTGATTGCCGATGCGTTGAGGTCAGCCGGCGGTACCGTCGCCGCCGTGGGGGTTGCGTCGGCCGGGCCGATCGACCTGCGCCGCGGAACCGTCGCCCCGATCAACATCCCCGGCTGGCGAGGTTTTCCGTTGCGGGACCGGGTCGCGGCGGCGGTGCCCGGCGTGCCGGTAAGACTGGGCGGCGACGGTGTCTGCATGGCGCTCGGCGAGCACTGGCACGGCGCCGGCCGCGGTGCGGGCTTTCTGCTGGCCATGGTGGTGTCGACGGGTGTGGGCGGCGGGTTGGTGCTGGGCGGCGCCCCCTACACCGGGCGCAGCGGCAACGCGGGGCACGTCGGTCATGTGGTGGTCGAGCAGCACGGCGAGCCGTGCACCTGCGGTGGCCGCGGCTGCGTCGAGACGGTTGCGGCCGGGCCGGCGCTGGTGCGCTGGGCCCGTGCCCACGGCTGGTCCGCACCGCCCGGGGCCGATGCCGGCGACCTGGCCACCGCGGCGGGGGCCGGTGATGACATCGCGCTGCGGGCGTTCGCGCGCGGTGCCACCGGGCTGGCGGCGATGATCGCCTCGGTGGCGGCGGTGTGCGACCTAGACCTGGTCGTTATCGGCGGAGGCGTGGCCAAATCCGGCCGACTACTCTTCGACCCGCTGCGTACGGCCCTGAACAATTACGTCGGCCTGGACTACCTGACCGGCCTGCGGGTAGTGCCAGCCGTGTTGGGCGCACAGGCCGGGCTGGTCGGCGCGGCCCGGCTGGCGGGCCTCTAGCTAGCGGCCACCCCAGCTCGGCCGTTTTGGTTGAGCAGGGCGTGTCAGGCTATCCTGGTCGCGATCCACCGAAGACCGTCGGTCACCGAGCAATCGGTCGAAGGTCCGGGAACATCCCGGCGGCCCGCGCAGGAGGACGAGGCAGTATCGCCGGCGCGTGCGCCGGCCGTTTTCACGCCCCGTGCCGCTTCCTGCGCCGGGGCGTTCGTCGTTCCTCGGGCGATCGCAGACAACACGTGCAACCGTGACTTTCACCGAGGAGGTATGCATGGCCAAAGCCGACAAGGCCACCGCCGTTGCCGACATCGCCGAGCAATTCAGCGCCTCAACCGCGACCGTGATCACCGAGTACCGCGGGCTGACGGTCGCCAACCTGGCCGAGCTGCGCCGCTCGCTGGCGGGCTCGGCCACCTACACCGTGGCCAAGAACACGCTGATCAAGCGCGCGGCAACGGAGGCCGGCATCGAGGGACTCGACGAGCTCTTCGTCGGCCCGACGGCCATCGCCTTCGTCAGGGGCGAGCCCGTGGACGCCGCCAAAGCCATCAAGACCTTCGCCAGGGAGAACAAGGCGCTGGTCATCAAGGGCGGCTACATGGACGGTCACCCCCTGACGGTGGCCGAGGTCGAGCGCATCGCCGACCTGGATTCGCGCGAGGTGCTGCTGGCCAAGCTGGCCGGCGCCATGAAGGGCAACCTGGCCAAGGCGGCCGGGCTGTTCAACGCGCCGGCTTCGCAGATGGCTCGCCTGGCCGCGGCCCTGCAGGAGAAGAAGGCTTCCGAACCGGCCCCGGCGCCGGCTGCTGAAGCGGCACCCGCCGCAGCAACCGCTTCGGAAGAAGCCGCTTCGGAAGCTCCGGCCGAGACCCCGGCTGACGCCGAATAATCCCAAACCCCCAATCAGGAAGGACCCACACCATGGCAAAAATTTCTACCGACGACCTGCTTGACGCGTTCAAGGAAATGACCCTGCTCGAGCTCTCCGACTTCGTGAAGAAGTTCGAGGAGACCTTCGAGGTCACCGCGGCCGCTCCGGTCGCCGTCGCCGCCGCCGGTGGCGGTGGTGCTGCCGGCGGCGGTGCCGCCGAGGCCGCCGAGGAGCAGTCGGAGTTCGACGTCATCCTCGAGTCCGCCGGCGACAAGAAGATCGGCGTGATCAAGGTGGTTCGCGAGATCGTCTCCGGCTTGGGCCTCAAGGAGGCCAAGGACCTGGTCGACGGTGCTCCCAAGCCGCTGCTGGAGAAGGTCGCCAAGGAAGCCGCCGACGAGGCCAAGAGCAAGCTCGAGGCCGCCGGCGCCACCGTCACCGTCAAGTAGTTCGCTTCGCACGAAACCCCCGGGGACACCTAATAGCAGGAGTCCCGGGGGTTTCGTTGCGCTTAGGCCGCAACCGCGGACTTCAGTGACTGAGCGACGTGCTCCGATGAATCACCCAGTGCGACAAGCAAATTCGAGGTCATGGCGCTGAGAACGGGGGCGACGGCCGAGCCGTCGTCACCGTAGTAGCCGGCGAGTTCGAGCATGACGAACCCGTGGATCAACGCCCAGAACTGCGCCGCGGTGGCCACCACGGCCGCATCGTCGTCCGCCAGCCCGACGGTGATCCGTCCGGCCGCCATGCACCGGTG
Source organism: Mycobacterium simiae (assembly GCF_010727605.1). NCBI lineage: Bacteria > Bacillati > Actinomycetota > Actinomycetes > Mycobacteriales > Mycobacteriaceae > Mycobacterium > Mycobacterium simiae. Next base: position 1,757,019 of record NZ_AP022568.1, on the reverse strand, counting down.
CACGCCGCGCACCACGTGCGCGAAGCTTTGATAGCGCTCTTCGATTTCGGCCACCGTCAGGGTCAGCACGTTGTGTGCGGGCGCGTTGATGCCGTGTGCGCTAGTGCTGCCGAACATCAGTCGATACATGTGCGGCCGCTCGATCGCGTAGCGGCGGTAGGCGGCGCCGACGCGGAACAGGTCGGCGACCGGATCCTCGGATTGCGGCAGCGTCAGCGCCGCGTCGAACTGGCGCAACCCCTCCTCGGCGACCGCCGCGATCAACGACCGCATGCCGCCGAAATGGGTGTACAGCGACATCGTCGAGGTTCCTGCGGCGCTGGCCACCTTGCGGGTCTGCAGGGCGTCGGGCCCGTCGTTATCGAGCAGGTGCACCGCCGCATGCAGCATTTCGTCGCGAACGCTGCGCTGAATCTCCGAAGTCATCTCGTCAATCTTCTCTCGCAGATCTCTAGCAGATTCTTGCCATTGTCGTAGTGCTGGCGTAGCGTGCAAATAACGCTGAAATATCAATGTTATAGGAGCTCAGCCATGACTTCCACCCAGAGCGCGACAGTCCGCAACCCCTATCTCGAGGACTTCCTGGCTCCGGTGAGCGCCGAGGTGACCGCGACGGACCTGCGCGTCACCGGGCAGATCCCGGAACACCTGAACGGCCGCTACCTGCGCAACGGCCCAAACCCGGCCGCCGAGGTCGACCCGGCGATCTACCACTGGTTCAGCGGCGACGCGATGGTGCACGGCGTCGCGCTGCGCGACGGCAAGGCGTGCTGGTACCGCAACCGATGGGTCCGCACGCCGCCCGTCCGCGCTGCCCTGGGGGAACCGCAGCCCGCGGGACTCAACCCGCGGGCCGGCATGTTGTCGGCGGGACCCAACACCAACGTCCTCACCCATGCGGGGCGAACACTGGCGCTCGTCGAAGGCGGTGGTGCCAACTACGAACTCACCGATGGGCTGGACACGGTCGGGCCGTGCGACTTCGACGGGACGCTGTTCGGTGGGTACACCGCCCATCCGCACCGGGATCCGCACAGCGGCGAGCTGCACGCCGTGTCCTACTCCTTCGGGCGCGGGCGCACCGTGCAGTACTCGGTGATCGACACCGCCGGTCGTGCGCGCCGCACCGTTGACATCGAGGTGACCGGATCGCCGATGATGCACGACTTCTCGCTGACCGATAAATATGTGGTCATTTATGACCTACCGGTGACGTTCGACCCCATGCAGGTGGCGCCGGCCAACGTCCCGCGCTGGCTCAGCGCGCCGGCCCGTTTGGTGGTGGAGTCGGTGCTCGGCCGGGTCCGTATCCCCAGCCCGCTGATGGCGGCGATCAACAACAACCGCCGGCCCATGCATCGAATGCCCTACAGCTGGAAGGACGATTACCCGGCGCGCATCGGGGTGATGCCCCGCGAGTCGCACGGCACCGGCAAGGCCGCCGTGCGGTGGTTCGACATCGAGCCCTGCTACGTCTACCACCCCCTCAACGCTTACTCGGAGCAGCGTGCCGGGGCGGAGGTGCTGGTGCTGGACGTCGTCCGGTACTCGCGGATGTTCGACCGGGATTTGCGCGGACCCGGCGACAGCCGTCCGGTGCTGGACCGCTGGACCATCAATCTGACCACCGGGGCGGTTGCCACCGAGTGCCGCGACGACCGGCCGCAGGAGTTCCCGCGCATCGACGAAAGCGTGTTGGGCAGTCGGCACCGGTTCGGCTATGCCGTGGGCCTTGACGGCGGCTACTTGTCCGGCGGTGCGACCGAGATGACCAGCGCGCTCTACAAGCACGACTACGCGACTGGATCCAGCATGGTTGCTGCGCTCGAGCCGAGCCTTTTGCTCGGCGAGATGTCCTTTGTCCCGAATCCGGCGTCTGCCACGGGCACGCGCGCCGAGGATGACGGCGTGCTGATCGGTTACGGCTATCACCGAGGTCGCGATGAAGGGCAATTACTGTTGCTCGACGCCCAAACGCTCGAGTCGATTGCCACGGTCCATCTGCCCCAGCGCGTACCGATGGGCTTCCACGGCAATTGGGCTCCCACCCCGTGACCCCTTTACCGCCGCTGTGATGACCGTTAGCCTGCGAACAAGGGTGGGGTCTCGAGTCCGCTAATTTTTCGCTCCGGTGCTGTACAACCAGTGCTGTGCGGATAAGAGCGTGCGCTACAGTGACTCAAGCCACACAAAGGGGCAGGTGGCAGCACGTGTCGACGGAAGGATTCCCATGGGCGTCGCTATCGAGGTCAGCGGTCTGACCAAGTCCTTCGGATCCTCCAGGATTTGGGAAGACGTGACCCTGGATATCCCGGCCGGGGAGGTCAGCGTTTTGCTGGGCCCGTCGGGAACCGGTAAATCGGTGTTCTTGAAATCCCTGATCGGCCTCCTTCGTCCGGAGCGTGGCTCGATTGTCATCGACGGCACCGACATCATTGAGTGCTCGGCCAAGGAGCTCTACGAGATTCGGACTCTCTTCGGCGTGCTGTTCCAGGACGGCGCGTTATTCGGGTCGATGAACCTCTATGACAACACCGCTTTCCCGCTGCGCGAGCACACCAAAAAGAAGGAAAGCGAGATCCGTGACATCGTCATGGAGAAGCTGGAGCTGGTCGGTCTCGGCGGAGACGAGAAGAAATTCCCCGGCGAGATCTCCGGTGGTATGCGCAAGCGTGCCGGCCTGGCCCGCGCCCTGGTGCTGGACCCGCAGATCATCCTGTGTGACGAGCCCGACTCCGGTCTGGACCCGGTCCGTACCGCCTACCTGAGCCAGCTGATCCTGGACATCAACGCCCAGATCGACGCGACCATCCTGATCGTCACGCACAACATCAACATCGCGCGCACCGTGCCGGACAACATCGGCATGTTGTTCCGCAAGCACCTGGTCATGTTCGGCCCCCGCGAGGTCCTGCTCACCAGCGACGAGCCCGTTGTGCGCCAGTTCCTCAACGGCCGCCGCATCGGACCGATCGGCATGTCCGAAGAGAAGGACGAGGCGACCATGGCCGAAGAGCAGGCGCTGCTCGACCAGGGCCACCACGCTGGCGGCACCGAAGAGATCGAGGGGGTGCCGCCGCAGATCACGGCGACGCCGGGGATGCCGGAGCGCAAGGGTGTGGCTCGCCGCCAGGCCCGCGTGCGAGAGATGTTGCACACGCTGCCCAAGAAGGCGCAGGCGGCCATCCTCGACGACCTCGAGGGCACCCACCGATACCAGGCGCACGAGTTCGGCGACTAATCCCCACCGCCAGATCGATCCGCCAGATACCGCCGCTGGACGGCTCGGGTTCTCGTCGCGCGCGCCGAAAAGTGCCGGAATCTGGGGCCACGAGATTTCCTCACAACTTGCGGTGCGTTCCTCTTGACGACAAGGGCGTGGACAGGTCAATCTGTTGGGCAGCATGTACCCACGGGACACTCGAGATGCCTGCCAGCGCCGATACTCCCTGAATGGGTAGTTGAGGAATGCGTGCGCCTGCGCTATTGTTGGACGTTGCGCTGGCTACTTCCTGCCCACCCTCACCCGCCACTTGACACCGTGGTCCTTAGCCTGAGCCCCTTCCTGCAGCTCAGCTATTTAGTTGCGCGCGTGAGGATTGGGTAGATCGTTCGCCGGCATAACCGACACAATTCGCGGCGAACAGGTCCGGTGGCCCGGTCCTCGTGAGTCGCACGAGGTGCTGGAAGGATGCATCTTGGCAGATTCTCGCCAGAGCAAGACGGACTCCTCTAGTTCTAACAACTCCGTGCCCGGAGCACCTGACCGAGTTTCTTTCGCCAAGCTCCGCGAACCGCTCGAGGTTCCGGGGCTTCTCGACGTGCAGACCGACTCCTTTGAGTGGTTGATCGGCTCGCCGCGTTGGCGCGAGACCGCCGCCGCTCGCGGCGAGCTCAACCCGGTTGGTGGTCTCGAAGAGGTGTTGTACGAGCTGTCGCCGATCGAGGACTTCTCCGGCTCGATGTCGCTGTCGTTCTCCGACCCCCGCTTCGACGAAGTCAAGGCGCCGGTGGACGAGTGCAAAGACAAGGACATGACGTACGCGGCACCGCTGTTCGTCACGGCCGAGTTCATCAACAACAACACCGGTGAGATCAAGAGCCAGACGGTCTTCATGGGTGATTTCCCGATGATGACCGAAAAGGGCACGTTCATCATCAATGGGACCGAGCGCGTCGTGGTCAGCCAGCTGGTCCGCTCGCCGGGTGTGTACTTCGACGAGACGATCGACAAGTCGACCGAGAAGCTGCTGCACAGCGTCAAGGTGATCCCGAGCCGTGGCGCTTGGCTGGAGTTCGACGTCGACAAGCGCGACACCGTCGGTGTGCGCATCGACCGTAAGCGTCGTCAGCCGGTCACGGTGCTGCTCAAGGCGCTGGGCTGGACGAACGAGCAGATCACGGAGCGGTTCGGCTTCTCCGAGATCATGATGTCGACGCTGGAGAAGGACAACACCGCCGGCACCGATGAGGCGCTGCTGGACATCTATCGCAAGCTGCGTCCGGGCGAGCCGCCGACCAAGGAGTCCGCGCAGACCCTGCTGGAGAACCTGTTCTTCAAGGAGAAGCGCTACGACCTGGCCCGCGTCGGCCGCTACAAGGTCAACAAGAAGCTGGGGCTGCACGCCGGCGAGCCGATCACGTCGTCGACGTTGACCGAGGAAGACGTCGTCGCCACCATCGAGTACCTGGTGCGCCTGCACGAGGGCCAGCCGACGATGACGGTTCCGGGCGGCGTCGAGGTGCCGGTGGAAACCGACGACATCGACCACTTCGGCAATCGGCGGCTGCGCACCGTGGGCGAACTGATCCAGAACCAGATCCGGGTCGGCATGTCGCGCATGGAGCGTGTTGTCCGTGAGCGGATGACCACTCAGGACGTCGAGGCCATCACGCCGCAGACCCTGATCAACATCCGTCCGGTTGTGGCGGCGATCAAGGAGTTCTTCGGCACCAGCCAGCTCTCGCAGTTCATGGACCAGAACAACCCGCTGTCAGGTCTCACCCACAAGCGCCGGTTGTCGGCGCTGGGGCCGGGCGGTCTGTCCCGTGAGCGGGCGGGCCTCGAGGTCCGCGACGTGCACCCGTCGCACTACGGCCGGATGTGTCCGATCGAGACCCCCGAGGGTCCAAACATCGGTCTGATCGGGTCGCTGTCGGTGTACGCGCGGGTCAACCCGTTCGGGTTCATCGAGACGCCGTACCGCAAGGTTGTCGACGGTGTGGTCACCGACGAGATCGAGTACCTGACCGCCGACGAGGAGGACCGCCACGTGGTGGCGCAGGCCAACTCGCCGATTGACGCCGACGGCCGCTTCGAAGAGTCGCGCGTGCTGGTTCGCCGTAAGGCGGGCGAGGTCGAGTACGTGCCGTCGTCCGAGGTGGACTACATGGACGTGTCGCCGCGCCAGATGGTGTCGGTGGCGACCGCGATGATCCCGTTCCTCGAGCACGATGACGCCAACCGTGCCCTGATGGGTGCCAACATGCAGCGCCAGGCGGTTCCGCTGGTACGCAGCGAGGCCCCGCTGGTCGGCACCGGGATGGAGCTGCGCGCCGCGATCGACGCCGGCGACGTCGTCGTCGCCGACAAGTCCGGGGTGATCGAGGAGGTGTCCGCCGACTACATCACCGTGATGGCCGACGACGGCACCCGGCACACCTACCGGATGCGCAAGTTCGCCCGGTCCAACCATGGCACCTGTGCCAACCAGTCGCCGATCGTCGACGCGGGCGACCGCGTCGAGGCCGGCCAGGTCATCGCCGACGGTCCCTGCACCCAAAACGGTGAGATGGCCCTGGGCAAGAACCTGCTGGTGGCGATCATGCCGTGGGAGGGCCACAACTACGAGGACGCGATCATCCTGTCCAACCGGCTGGTTGAAGAGGACGTGCTCACCTCGATCCACATCGAAGAGCACGAGATCGACGCCCGCGACACCAAGCTGGGCGCCGAGGAGATCACCCGGGACATCCCGAACGTCTCCGACGAGGTGCTGGCGGACCTGGACGAGCGGGGCATCGTGCGCATCGGCGCCGAGGTTCGCGACGGCGACATCCTGGTCGGCAAGGTCACCCCGAAGGGTGAGACCGAGCTGACTCCGGAGGAGCGGCTGCTGCGGGCGATCTTCGGCGAGAAGGCCCGCGAAGTCCGCGACACCTCGCTGAAGGTGCCGCACGGCGAGTCCGGCAAGGTGATCGGCATCCGCGTGTTCTCCCGCGAGGACGACGACGAGCTGCCGGCCGGTGTCAACGAGCTAGTCCGGGTCTACGTGGCCCAGAAGCGCAAGATCTCCGATGGTGACAAGCTGGCCGGACGGCACGGCAACAAGGGCGTCATCGGCAAGATCCTGCCGGTCGAGGACATGCCGTTCCTGCCGGACGGCACCCCGGTGGACATCATCCTGAACACCCACGGTGTGCCGCGACGGATGAACATCGGCCAGATCTTGGAAACCCACCTCGGGTGGGTCGCCAAGGCCGGCTGGAACATCGAGGGCACGCCCGACTGGGCGCAGAACCTGCCGGAGCAGTTGCGGCACGCTCAGCCGGACCAGATCGTGTCGACTCCGGTGTTCGACGGCGCCAAGGAGGAGGAACTGCAGGGTCTGCTCGGATCGACGCTGCCCAACCGGGACGGCGACGTGATGGTGGACGCCGACGGCAAGGCGGTGCTGTTCGACGGCCGCAGTGGCGAGCCGTTCCCATACCCGGTGACCGTTGGCTACATGTACATCATGAAGCTGCACCACCTGGTGGACGACAAGATCCACGCTCGCTCCACCGGTCCGTACTCGATGATCACTCAGCAGCCGCTGGGTGGTAAGGCGCAGTTCGGTGGGCAGCGGTTCGGTGAGATGGAGTGCTGGGCCATGCAGGCCTACGGTGCCGCGTACACGCTGCAGGAGTTGTTGACCATCAAGTCAGACGACACCGTCGGTCGGGTCAAGGTGTACGAGGCGATCGTCAAGGGCGAGAACATCCCCGAGCCGGGCATCCCCGAGTCGTTCAAGGTGCTGCTCAAGGAGCTGCAGTCGCTGTGCCTCAACGTCGAGGTGCTCTCTTCCGACGGCGCGGCGATCGAGCTGCGCGAAGGCGAAGACGAGGATCTTGAGCGGGCAGCAGCCAACCTGGGAATCAACTTGTCGCGCAACGAATCTGCGTCCGTCGAGGATCTCGCTTAGCGGACCTGGCATTAAATCGTTACTAAACCCGCAAGGGGAAAGGGAGTTACGTGCTCGACGTCAACTTCTTCGATGAACTCCGTATCGGTTTGGCGACCGCGGAGGACATCAGGCAATGGTCTTACGGCGAGGTCAAGAAGCCGGAGACGATCAACTACCGCACGCTGAAGCCGGAGAAGGACGGCCTGTTCTGCGAGAAGATCTTCGGACCGACTCGCGACTGGGAGTGCTACTGCGGCAAGTACAAGCGCGTGCGCTTCAAGGGCATCATCTGTGAGCGCTGTGGCGTCGAGGTGACTCGCGCCAAGGTGCGTCGCGAGCGGATGGGCCACATCGAGCTGGCCGCGCCGGTCACGCACATCTGGTACTTCAAGGGTGTGCCCAGCCGGTTGGGCTATCTGCTGGATCTGGCGCCGAAGGATCTCGAGAAGATCATCTACTTTGCGGCCTATGTGATCACGTCGGTCGACGAGGAGATGCGGCACAACGAGCTCTCCACGCTCGAGGCCGAAATGGTGGTGGAGCGCAAGGGTGTTGAGGACCAGCGCGACGCCGACCTGGAGGCCCGCGCCCAGAAGCTAGAGGCCGACCTGGCCGAGCTGGAGGCCGAGGGCGCGAAAGCCGATGCGCGACGCAAGGTTCGGGATAGCGGTGAGCGCGAGATGCGTCAGATCCGCGACCGCGCCCAGCGCGAGCTGGACCGGCTGGAGGACATCTGGACGACGTTCACCAAGCTGGCTCCCAAGCAGCTGATCGTCGACGAGAACCTCTACCGCGAGCTGGTCGACCGCTACGGCGAGTACTTCACCGGTGCCATGGGTGCGGAGTCGATCCAGAAGTTGATCGAGAACTTCGACATCGACGCCGAGGCCGAGATCCTGCGGGACGTCATCCGCAATGGCAAGGGGCAGAAGAAGCTTCGTGCATTGAAGCGGCTGAAGGTTGTCGCGGCGTTCCAGCAGTCGGGCAACTCGCCGATGGGCATGGTGCTCGACGCGGTGCCGGTGATCCCGCCGGAGCTGCGCCCGATGGTGCAGCTCGACGGTGGCCGGTTCGCGACCAGCGACCTCAACGACCTGTACCGCCGCGTGATCAACCGCAACAACCGCCTCAAGAGGCTGATCGACCTCGGCGCGCCCGAGATCATCGTCAACAACGAGAAGCGGATGCTGCAGGAGTCCGTCGACGCGCTGTTCGACAACGGCCGTCGCGGCCGTCCGGTCACCGGGCCGGGTAACCGTCCGCTCAAGTCGCTGTCGGATCTGCTCAAGGGTAAGCAGGGCCGATTCCGGCAGAACCTGCTCGGTAAGCGTGTCGACTACTCGGGCCGTTCGGTCATCGTGGTCGGTCCGCAGCTCAAGCTGCATCAGTGCGGTCTGCCCAAGCTGATGGCGCTGGAGCTGTTCAAGCCGTTCGTGATGAAGCGGCTGGTCGACCTCAACCACGCGCAGAACATCAAGAGTGCCAAGCGCATGGTCGAGCGTCAGCGTCCCCAGGTGTGGGACGTGCTCGAAGAGGTCATCGCCGAGCACCCGGTGCTGCTGAACCGCGCACCCACCCTGCACCGCCTCGGTATCCAGGCTTTCGAGCCGATGCTGGTGGAGGGCAAGGCGATTCAGCTGCACCCGCTGGTGTGTGAGGCGTTCAACGCCGACTTCGACGGTGACCAGATGGCCGTGCACCTGCCGCTGAGTGCCGAGGCGCAGGCCGAGGCTCGCATCCTGATGCTGTCGAGTAACAACATCTTGTCGCCCGCATCCGGCCGTCCGCTTGCCATGCCGCGACTGGACATGGTGACCGGTCTGTACTACCTGACCACCGAGGTGGCCGGCGCCCAAGGCGAATACCAGCCGGCGGCCAAGGACCAGCCGGAGGTAGGCGTGTACTCCTCGCCGGCCGAAGCCATCATGGCGTCGGACCGCGGCGTGTTGTCGGTGCGGGCCAAGATCAAGGTGCGGTTGACGCAGCTGCGTCCGCCGGCCGAGATCGAGGCCGAGCTCTTCGGCCAAAACGGTTGGCAGCCAGGCGATGCCTGGATGGCCGAGACGACCCTGGGCCGGGTGCTGTTCAATGAGCTGCTGCCGCTTGGCTACCCGTTCGTGAACAAGCAGATGCACAAGAAGGTGCAGGCCTCGATCATCAACGATCTGGCCGAGCGCTACCCGATGATCGTCGTCGCGCAGACGGTGGACAAGCTGAAGGACGCCGGTTTCTACTGGGCGACCCGCAGCGGTGTCACGGTCTCGATGGCCGACGTGTTGGTGCCGCCGCGCAAGAAGGAGATCCTCGACCACTACGAGGACCGTGCCGACAAGGTCGAAAAGCAGTTCCAGCGTGGTGCTTTGAACCATGACGAGCGCAACGAGGCGCTGGTGGAGATCTGGAAGGAAGCCACCGACGAGGTCGGTAAGGCGCTGCGCGAGCACTACCCCAGCGACAACCCGATCATCACGATCGTCGACTCGGGCGCTACGGGTAACTTCACCCAGACGCGCACGCTGGCCGGCATGAAGGGTCTGGTGACCAACCCGAAGGGTGAGTTCATCCCGCGTCCGGTCAAGTCGTCGTTCCGCGAGGGCCTGACGGTGCTGGAGTACTTCATCAACACCCACGGTGCTCGAAAGGGCTTGGCGGACACCGCGTTGCGTACCGCCGACTCTGGGTACCTGACCCGTCGTCTGGTGGACGTGTCGCAGGACGTCATCGTGCGCGAGCACGACTGCCAGACCGAGCGCGGCATCATCGTCGAGCTGGCCGAGCGTCAGCCCGACGGAAGCCTGATCCGTGACCCGTACATCGAAACATCGGCGTATGCACGGACTTTGGGTGCCGACGCGGTCGACGAGGCGGGCAACGTCGTGGTCGCTCGCGGCGAAGACCTGGGTGACCCGGAGATCGAGGCGCTGCTGGCCGCGGGCATCACATCGGTCAAGGTGCGTTCGGTGCTGACCTGCACCACCGGTACCGGGGTGTGCGCGACCTGCTACGGACGTTCGATGGCGACCGGCAAGCTGGTCGACATCGGTGAGGCCGTCGGCATCGTGGCCGCGCAGTCCATCGGTGAGCCCGGCACGCAGCTGACGATGCGTACCTTCCACCAGGGTGGTGTCGGTGAGGACATCACCGGTGGTCTGCCGCGGGTGCAGGAGCTGTTCGAGGCCCGGGTGCCGCGAGGCAAGGCGCCGATCGCCGACGTCACCGGGCGGGTCCAGCTCGAGGACGGCGAGCGCTTCTACAAGATCACCATCGTTCCCGACGACGGCGGCGAGGAAGTCGTCTACGACAAGCTCTCCAAGCGGCAGCGGCTGCGTGTGTTCAAGCACGAAGACGGTTCCGAACGAGTGCTGTCCGACGGCGACCACGTCGAGGTGGGCCAGCAGTTGATGGAAGGCTCGGCCGACCCGCACGAGGTGTTGCGCGTCCAGGGCCCGCGCGAGGTGCAGATCCACCTGGTCCGCGAGGTCCAGGAGGTTTACCGGGCGCAGGGTGTGTCGATCCACGACAAGCACATCGAGGTGATCGTGCGCCAGATGTTGCGCCGGGTCACCATCATCGATTCGGGCGCCACGGAGTTCCTGCCCGGTTCGCTGATCGACCGTGCGGAGTTCGAGGCGGAGAACCGCCGTGTGGTGGCCGAGGGCGGCGAGCCCGCGGCCGGCCGTCCGGTGCTGATGGGGATCACGAAGGCGAGCCTCGCCACCGACTCGTGGCTGAGTGCGGCGTCGTTCCAGGAGACCACGCGAGTGCTGACCGATGCGGCGATCAACTGCCGCAGCGACAAGCTCAACGGTCTGAAGGAGAACGTGATCATCGGAAAGCTGATCCCGGCCGGTACCGGAATCAACCGGTACCGCAACATCCAGGTGCAGCCGACCGAGGAAGCCCGGGCGGCGGCGTACACGATCCCGTCCTACGAGGATCAGTACTACAGCCCGGACTTCGGGCAGGCCACCGGTGCCGCGGTTCCGCTGGACGACTACGGCTACAGCGACTACCGGTAATTACCGACGGAAAAAGCCCCGGGATTTCCCCGGGGCTTTTTCCGTGCGTTCCACTCGAACTGGACAACGCCACGGTCCCGCGTCGCACCGCCTCACTAGACTGGCCGACGTGCTCATCGGTTCGCATGTCCGCAATGACGACCCGCTGGCCGCCGCGCAAGCCGACGGCGCCGACATCGTGCAGTTCTTCCTCAGCAACCCGCAGAGTTGGAAAAAGCCGAAACCCCGCGACGACGCGCAGGTGCTGAAGGCGTCGACCACACCGCTGTACGTGCACGCGCCGTACCTGATCAACGTCGCCTCGGCCAACAACCGCGTCCGCATCCCGTCGCGCAAGATCTTGCAGGACACCTGCGACGCCGCCGCGGAAATCAACGCGACGGCGGTCATCGTGCACGGCGGCCACGCCGACGACAACGACATGGAGGCCGGCTTCGAGCGGTGGGTCAAGGCACTGGATTATCTGGACACCGACGTCCCGGTGTACCTGGAAAACACCGCCGGCGGCGACCACGCCATGGCGCGCTACTTCGACACCATCGGCAGGTTGTGGGATCACATTGGCGACAAGGGAATTGGCTTTTGCCTGGACACCTGTCACGCCTGGGCCGCCGGTGAGGCGCTGATCGACGCGGTCGACCGGATCAAGGCGCTGACCGGGCGCATCGACTTGGTGCACTGCAACGACTCGCGCGACGCTGCGGGGTCGGGCGCTGACCGGCACGCCAACTTCGGCACCGGCAAAATCGATCCCGACCTGCTGGTGGCGGTGGTCGAGGCCGCCGGCGCGCCGGTGATCTGTGAGACCGCCGACGAAGGACGCAAAGACGACATCGCCTTCCTGCGGGAGCGCGTCACCGGCTGAGCCCGACACACCGGTCGTATTACACCTCTTGTGCGGTTGTTGGAAAACTGTAATATGAGTGGCATGTCAGATACGCATGTCGTCACCAACCAGGTCCCGCCGCTGGAGAACTACAACCCCGCATCCGCCGCCGTGCTCACCGAGGCGCTGATCCGCGAGGGCGGGCAGTGGGGACTCGACGAGGTCAATCAAGTTGGGGCGCTGGCGGGAACCCGCGAGGCACAGCGGTGGGGCGAGCTGGCCGACCGCCATCGGCCCGTGCTGCACACCCACGACAAGTACGGGTACCGCGTCGACGAGGTGGAGTACGACCCGGCTTACCACGAACTGATGCGCGCGGCCATCGCCCACGGGCTGCACGCCGCACCCTGGGCCGACGACCGGCCCGGTGCGCATGTCGTGCGCGCCGCCAAGATGTCGGTGTGGAACATCGAGCCGGGCCACACCTGCCCCATTTCCATGACCTACGCCGTGGTGCCGGCGCTGCGCTACAACCCCGACCTGGCGACTGTGTACGAGCCGCTGCTCACCGGCCGCGAGTACGACCCGGAGCTCAAGCTGGCCACCACGAAAGTCGGCATCACCGCGGGCATGTCGATGACCGAAAAGCAGGGCGGGTCCGACGTGCGCGCCGGCACCACCCAGGCGACGCCCAATTCCGATGGCAGCTACAGCTTGACTGGTCACAAATGGTTCACCTCGGCGCCGATGTGCGACATTTTCTTGGTTCTCGCGCAGGCCCCGGGCGGACTGTCGTGCTTCATGCTGCCGCGGATCCTGCCCGACGGCAGCCGCAACAGGATGTTCCTGCAGCGCCTCAAGGACAAGCTGGGCAACCACGCCAACGCGTCGAGCGAGGTGGAATACGACGGCGCCACCGCCTGGCTGGTGGGCGAGGAGGGTCGCGGCGTGCCGACCATCATCGAGATGGTCAACCTGACCCGGCTGGACTGCACCCTGGGCAGCGCCACCAGCATGCGCACCGGCCTGACCCGAGCGATCCATCACGCCCAGCACCGAAAGGCCTTCGGCGCCTACCTGATTGACCAGCCGCTGATGCGCAACGTGCTGGCGGACCTGGCCGTTGAGGCCGAGGCGGCGACGATCGTCGCGATGCGGATGGCCGGCGCCACCGACAAGGCGTTGCGCGGCGACCAAAGGGAAACGCTGCTGCGCCGCATCGGCCTGGCGGCCAGCAAGTACTGGGTGTGCAAGCGCGCCACGCCGCACGCCGCCGAAGCGCTGGAATGCTTGGGCGGCAACGGCTATGTCGAGGATTCCGGTATGCCACGGCTGTTCCGCGAGGCCCCGCTGATGGGCATCTGGGAAGGCTCCGGCAATGTCAGCGCGCTGGACACCTTGCGTGCCATGGCAACTCGTCCGGAATGCGTCGAGGTGCTGTTTGCCGAACTCGATGAGAGCACCGGTCAGGACCCGCGGTTGCGCCGCCACGTCGACCAGCTGCGCGCAGACCTGAGCGACCTGGACACCATCCAATACCGGGCGCGCAAGGTCGCCGAAGACATCTGCCTAGCGTTGCAGGGTTCGCTGCTGGTCCGTCATGGCCACCCCGCGGTCGCCGAGGCGTTCCTGGCCACCAGGCTGGGCGGTCACTGGGGTGGTGCGTTCGGCACCATGCCGACCGGACTGGATCTGGCGCCCATCCTGGAGCGTTCTCTGGTCAAGGGCTGAGCCGTCACGTGACCCACGCGATCAGGCCGGTCGACTTCGACAACCTCAAGACGATGACCTACGAGGTCACCAGTCGGGTTGCGCGGATCACCTTCAACCGGCCGGAGAAGGGTAACGCGATCGTCGCGGACACTCCGCTCGAGCTCTCCGCACTGGTCGAGCGGGCCGACCTCGATCCCGATGTGCACGTCATCCTCGTGTCCGGTCGCGGCGAAGGGTTTTGCGCGGGATTCGACCTGTCCGCCTACGCCGACGGCACCGGCTCGGCCGGCGGGACCGGCGCCTACGCGGGCAGCGTGCTCGACGGCAAGACCCAGGCGATCAATCATCTGCCAAACCAGCCGTGGGACCCAATGATCGACTATCAGATGATGAGCCGATTCGTGCGCGGGTTCTCCAGCCTGATGCACGCCGACAAGCCGACCGTGGTCAAGATCCACGGGTACTGCGTGGCCGGGGGCACCGACATCGCACTGCATGCCGACCAGGTGATAGCCGCCGCGGACGCCAAGATCGGTTACCCGCCCACTCGGGTATGGGGCGTCCCGGCCGCGGGCCTGTGGGCGCATCGGCTGGGCGACCAACGCGCCAAACGCCTGCTGTTCACGGGTGATTCCATCACCGGCGCGCAGGCCGCCGAATGGGGCCTAGCCGTCGAGGCGCCAGATGCCAAAGATCTCGACGAGCGCACCGAACGGCTGGTGGAGCGGATTGCGGCGGTGCCGGTCAACCAGCTGATCATGGTGAAACTCGCGCTGAATTCCGCTCTGCTGCAACAGGGTGTGGCGACCAGCCGGATGGTCAGCACGGTGTTCGACGGCATCGCCCGCCACACCCCGGAGGGGCACGACTTCGTCGCGGACTCGGTCGAACACGGCTTCCGTGAAGCGGTGCGCCACCGCGACGAGCCGTTCGGCGATCACGGCCGACGTACCTCCGGGGTGTAGGCATGGCCAACATGACGGCCCGCTCGGTGGTGCTCAGTGTCCTGCTAGGCGCTCATCCGGCGTGGGCGACCGCGAGTGACCTGATCAGGCTGACCGCCGATTTCGGCATCAAGGAGACCACCCTGCGGGTTGCGCTGACCCGCATGGTCGGCGCCGGGGATCTGATCCGCTCGGCCGACGGCTACCGCCTCTCGGATCGGCTGCTGGCGCGCCAGCGCCGCCAGGACGAGGCGATGCGGCCCCGGACCCGTCCCTGGCGCGGCGACTGGCATGTCGTGATCGTCACCAGCGTGGGCACCGACGCTCGAACCCGTGCCACGCAGCGAAACAGCATGTACCGCAAGCGTTTCGGAGAATTACGCGAGGGTGTGTGGATGCGGCCGGACAACCTCGACCTCGACCTCGAACCCGATGTCGCCGACCGGGTCCGGGTGCTCACCGCACGCGACGACGCACCCGAGCAGCTGGCCGCCCAGCTGTGGGACTTGCCCGGCTGGGCAGCCGAGGGGCGCCGCCTGCTGGGCGAGATGGCCGACGCCACCGACATTCCGGGGCGTTTCGTGGTGGCCGCCGCGATTGTGCGTCACCTGCTCACCGACCCGATGCTGCCGACCGAACTGCTGCCCGACGACTGGCCGGGTGCGCCGCTGCGCGCCGTCTACCACGACTTCGCGACCAAGCTGCTCGCGCGACGCGATACAACTCAACTCCTGGAGGCGACATGAGTGATGCGGTGCGGGTAGAGCGCGACGGCCCGGTGACGACGGTGATTCTGAGCCGGCCCGAGGCGCGCAACGCGGTGAACGGCCCGACGGCGATCGCGCTGTACACGGCCTTAGCCGATTTCGACCGCGACGATTCCGCCTCGGTGGCGGTGTTGTGGGGCGAGGGCGGAACCTTCTGTGCGGGAGCCGATTTGAAGGCATTCGGCACGCCGCAGGCCAATGAGGTGCACCGGACGGGCCCGGGCCCGATGGGCCCGTCGCGGATGGTGTTGTCCAAGCCGGTGATCGCCGCGGTGAGCGGCTATGCCGTCGCGGGCGGTCTGGAGTTGGCCATCTGGTGCGACCTCCGGGTGGCCGAGGAAGACGCCGTCTTCGGCGTGTTCTGCCGGCGCTGGGGGGTGCCGCTGATCGACGGCGGCACCGTGCGGCTGCCGCGGCTGATCGGCCAGAGCCGGGCGTTGGACCTGATCCTCACCGGCCGGGCGGTCAAGGCCGACGAAGCCTTGGCGATGGGGTTGGCCAATCGGGTGGTTCCGAAAGGTCAAGCGCGACAAGCGGCCGAACAGCTGGCGGCCGAGCTGGCAGCCCTCCCGCAGCAGTGTTTGCGGGCCGATCGGCTGTCGGCGCTGCATCAGTGGGGGCTGCCCGAGTCCGCGGCGCTCGATCAAGAGTTCGCCAGCATCGCCAAGGTTGCCGCGGAAGCCAACGAGGGAGCGGGCCGCTTCGCCGCCGGCGCCGGTCGGCACGGAGCATCGGCGACGTAGCCGGTCAGCTGCCCTTGCTGATGGTGTTGCCGGAGCCGAGGTTGTCCACTTTGGGATCGCCGTCCTTGTAGGTGATGGTGTTGTCCAGGCCCAGCACCGTGATCCGAGTGTCGACCTTGTCGATGGTGATCTTGTTGTTCGCGCCGCCGACGCTCACCGTCGCGCAGGTTCCGGTGACCGTCAGCGTGTTGTTGGAACCGGCCACGTTCAGCGACTTACCGGCGGCGCAGTCGAGTGTGGCCGTGGTGCCCATCGACCCGTAGTTCAGGGTGTTGCCGATTTCGACTGAGGCGGTGGTGCTTTCGCCACTCGGCCCGGTTGTTGTCACGGCCGCACCGGTCGTCGTCGTGGTGGTGGTTGAGGTGCTCTTCGTCGTCGTGCCGCCCGGCGGGTTGGCGGTCGAACTGCAGCCGGCCAGCGCGGCGGCCGCGACGGCCGGCGCCAGGGTGAGCGCCGCGAATCTAATCGAACGGTCGCTGATGTGGACGCGCATGTTCCCTCCTCGCTGCGGCACCTACAGGTCAGGCGGGCACCTGCTGCAGGCGATTGGTCATTCCCAGTTCGCGACCGCGGTCCCACAGGATTGGCGATCCATTGTGAAAGAAGACCGTCTGGTCGTAGCCATACACCGTGATGTCGTGGGTGACGGAGTCGGCGATGACCGTGTTGCCCGACCCCATGACCGTCACCGCCCAGCAGTTGCCCAACGCACTGACGGAATTGCGGGTGCCGTTGACGATCAGCGTCCCGTCGTTGCAGTCGATGGTTTGCTCGCTGCCCTCACCGATGATGTGGGTATCGCCGTTTTTGGCCTGCGCGGTCGGCGGCGGCGCCCCGGGTGCGGCTGTGATCGCGATGACACAGGTTGCAAGCGACCCGGCGGCGGTTCTCCAGCGCATCGCGAGCCCCCTTCGCATCTGCCGGTATCTGCTGGACTGAGCCCGGACTAGTCCGGGATTAGCCTACGTGTATTGGCCTGCGCGATGGCAAATAATTCTGGCCGGGGCCACCCAGGGTCCACCCGGGGGTCAACCGTGACCGGTCCTGATCTGCCCACGTCTATTGGCGGCTCCGTCAACTAGAGTCGTTAGTTGATATTCCCTCATCACCGCGTCGAAGGGCGTCGCCATGGCAGTCCACCCGGAACCACCGTCGGTGGCTGGGCGCGCGCGGACGGCGAGGTCTCCCTCCAGGCCGGCCAAGCTGAGCCGCGATGGCATCGTCGACGGCGCGCTGACGTTTCTGGACCGGGAAGGCTGGGACTCGCTGACCATCAACGCGTTGGCTACGCAATTGGGCACCAAGGGGCCGTCGCTCTACAACCACGTCGACAGCCTGGAAGACCTGCGCCGCGCCGTGCGGATCCGTGTCATCGACGACATCATCACGATGCTCAACCGGGTGGGGGAGGGGCGCTCTCGCGACGATGCGGTGCTGGTCATGGCCGGCGCTTACCGCAGTTATGCCCACCACCATCCCGGGCGGTACTCGGCATTCACCCGGATGCCGCTGGGCGGTGATGACCCCGAATACACCTCGGCCACCCGCGCGGCGGCCGCACCCGTGATCGCCGTGCTGTCCTCCTACGGTCTGGACGGCGAGGAGGCCTTCTATGCAGCGCTCGAGTTCTGGTCCGCGTTGCATGGGTTCGTCCTGCTGGAAATGACAGGTGTGATGGACGACATCGACACCGATGCGCTGTTCACCGACATGGTGTTGCGACTGGCGACGGGGTTGGACCGGCGAAGTACGCAGGCTGGGTCTTGACGCGAATCGGGGCCGAAATAACGGCCGTGCGGGCGGGGGGTGTTCCGGCGGTTGACGGGGTCCCAGACTCGCTTTGACCTGCCAGACCGGCGCCGGGTATTGTGGTAGCTCGTGCCTGGCGGCTTACGGCGCCTGACGTAAGGAAGTGAATGCCGGGCTAATTCGTATGTCCACCACGCATCGGATTTATTCGGTGCTCAGCGCGTGCGACACACCCGGCCGCGGGGTACGTCAGGTTCTCCGGGGCGGGGGATAACTGCAGTACAGAGACTTAAGAAGACCTCGAACACAGAAAGCCGGTAGATGCCAACCATTCAGCAGCTGGTCCGCAAGGGTCGCCGCGACAAGGTCGCCAAGGTCAAGACCGCGGCCCTGAAGGGCAGCCCGCAGCGTCGTGGCGTGTGCACCCGCGTGTACACCACCACCCCGAAGAAGCCGAACTCGGCGCTTCGGAAGGTCGCGCGTGTGAAGCTGACGAGCCAGGTCGAGGTCACCGCCTACATCCCCGGCGAGGGGCACAACCTGCAGGAGCACTCCATGGTGCTGGTGCGTGGCGGCCGGGTGAAGGACCTGCCGGGCGTGCGCTACAAGATCATCCGCGGGTCGCTCGACACCCAGGGTGTCAAAAATCGCAAGCAGGCTCGCAGCCGTTACGGCGCCAAGAAGGAGAAGAGCTAATGCCGCGCAAGGGGCCCGCGCCGAAGCGTCCGCTGGTCAACGACCCGGTCTACGGATCGCAGCTGGTCACCCAGTTGGTAAACAAAGTCCTGCTGCAGGGGAAGAAATCACTGGCTGAGCGCATTGTTTATGGTGCGCTCGAACAGGCCCGCGACAAGACCGGCACGGATCCGGTGATCACGCTCAAGCGGGCATTGGACAACGTCAAACCAGCCCTGGAGGTGCGCAGCCGCCGCGTCGGTGGTGCCACCTACCAGGTGCCCGTCGAGGTGCGGCCGGATCGGTCCACCACCTTGGCGCTGCGTTGGCTGGTCAGCTTCTCGCGGCAGCGCCGGGAGAAGACGATGATCGAGCGGCTGGCGAACGAGATCCTGGATGCCAGCAATGGCCTCGGGGCTTCCGTCAAGCGGCGGGAAGACACCCACAAGATGGCCGAGGCCAACCGCGCCTTTGCGCACTATCGCTGGTAGGGCCCGAAACGGCGCCGACCGGCAGTGCGGCCGGGCGTAACCGACAGCGAACTAACTACGCAATCGAAAGAGTGGGAAGACTTCTGTGGCACAGAAGGACGTGCTGACCGACCTGACCAAGGTCCGCAATATCGGCATCATGGCGCATATCGACGCCGGCAAGACGACGACGACTGAGCGCATCCTCTACTACACCGGCATCAGCTACAAGATCGGTGAGGTGCACGACGGCGCCGCCACCATGGACTGGATGGAGCAGGAGCAGGAGCGGGGTATCACGATCACCTCGGCCGCGACCACCTGCTTCTGGAACGACAACCAGATCAACATCATCGACACGCCCGGGCACGTCGACTTCACCGTCGAGGTGGAGCGCAGCCTGCGCGTGCTCGACGGTGCCGTTGCCGTGTTCGACGGCAAGGAGGGTGTGGAGCCGCAATCCGAGCAGGTGTGGCGCCAGGCCGACAAGTACGACGTCCCGCGCATCTGCTTCGTCAACAAGATGGACAAGATCGGCGCCGACTTCTACTTCTCGGTGAAGACGATGGAAGACCGGTTGGGCGCCAACGTCATCCCGATCCAGCTGCCCGTCGGCTCCGAGGGTGACTTCGAAGGCGTCGTCGACCTCGTCGAGATGAAAGCGAAGGTCTGGAGTGCCGAGGCCAAGCTCGGGGAGAAGTACGACGTTGTCGACATTCCCGCGGAGCTGCAGGAGAAGGCCGAGGAGTACCGCACCAAGCTGCTCGAGGCCGTCGCCGAGACCGACGAGGCGTTGCTGGACAAGTACCTCGGCGGCGAAGAGCTCACGGTCGCCGAGATCAAGGCCGCCATTCGCAAGCTGACCATCAGCTCGGAGGCCTACCCGGTGCTCTGCGGCAGCGCGTTCAAGAACAAGGGCGTGCAGCCGATGCTGGACGCGGTCATCGACTACCTGCCCTCGCCGCTGGACGTGCCGCCGGCCGTCGGCCATGCGCCCGGCAAGGAGGACGTCGAGGTCATCCGCAAGCCGTCGACCGACGAACCGTTCTCGGCGTTGGCTTTCAAGGTCGCCACGCATCCGTTCTTCGGCAAGCTGACCTATGTTCGCGTCTACTCGGGCAAGGTCGACTCCGGCAGCCAGGTGATCAACGCCACCAAGGGCAAGAAGGAGCGGCTGGGCAAGCTGTTCCAGATGCACTCCAACAAGGAGAACCCGGTGGAGACGGCCTCGGCGGGTCACATCTATGCGGTGATCGGCCTGAAGGACACCACCACCGGCGACACCCTGAGCGACCCGAACGACCAGGTCGTGTTGGAGTCCATGACCTTCCCCGACCCGGTCATCGAGGTGGCCATCGAGCCCAAGACGAAGAGCGACCAGGAGAAGCTGTCGCTGTCGATCCAGAAGCTCGCCGAGGAAGACCCGACCTTCAAGGTGCATCTGGACTCCGAGACCGGCCAGACCGTCATCGGCGGGATGGGCGAGCTGCACCTGGACATCCTGGTCGACCGGATGCGCCGCGAGTTCAAGGTCGAGGCCAACGTCGGTAAGCCGCAGGTGGCGTACAAGGAGACCATCAAGCGGTCCGTGCAGAACGTCGAGTTCACCCACAAGAAGCAGACGGGTGGCTCGGGTCAGTTCGCGAAGGTGATCATCAACCTCGAGCCGTTCACCGGTGAAGACGGTGCAACCTACGAGTTCGAGAACAAGGTCACCGGTGGGCGCATCCCCAGGGAGTACATCCCGTCGGTGGACGCGGGTGCCCAGGACGCCATGCAGTACGGCGTGCTGGCCGGCTACCCGCTGGTGAACCTGAAGGTCACCTTGCTCGACGGTGCCTACCACGAGGTTGACTCCTCGGAAATGGCGTTCAAGATCGCAGGTTCACAGGTGCTGAAAAAGGCTGCGCAGCAAGCCCAGCCGGTGATCCTCGAGCCGATCATGGCGGTCGAAGTGACCACACCCGAGGACTACATGGGTGACGTGATCGGTGACCTGAACTCCCGCCGTGGCCAAATCCAGGCCATGGAGGAGCGGGCTGGTGCGCGCGTCGTTCGGGCGCACGTGCCGCTGTCGGAGATGTTCGGCTACGTCGGCGACCTGCGGTCCAAGACTCAAGGCCGGGCGAACTACTCCATGGTGTTCGACTCGTACGCCGAAGTCCCGGCGAACGTGTCGAAGGAGATCATCGCGAAGGCGACGGGCGAGTGAGTGTCAATTCACGAGCTCGGAGGCGAGCAATCGTCGAAAGCGAAGGCGACGGGCGAGTGAGTGTCAATTCACGAGCTCGGAGGCGAGCAATCGTCGAAAGCGAAGGCGACGGGCGAGTGAGCGGTCAACGCCGGCTCACCCGTACCGAGCCAAGCGGTGATCGGTAAGACGCCGGGGAGTAACCTGGCCCGGTCACTACCGCGGCACAGCTGAAAACATCAAAACTGCTTTTCACAAAGCACCAACACAGTCGGAGGACACAACAGTGGCGAAGGCGAAGTTTGAAAGGACCAAGCCCCACGTCAACATCGGGACCATTGGTCACGTTGACCACGGCAAGACCACACTGACCGCGGCGATCACCAAGGTTCTGCACGACAAGTACCCGGACCTGAACGAGTCGCGCGCGTTCGACCAGATCGACAACGCGCCCGAGGAGCGTCAGCGCGGTATCACGATCAACATCTCCCACGTGGAGTACCAGACCGAGAAGCGGCACTACGCACACGTCGACGCCCCGGGGCACGCCGACTACATCAAGAACATGATCACCGGCGCCGCCCAGATGGACGGTGCGATCCTGGTGGTCGCCGCCACCGACGGCCCGATGCCGCAGACGCGTGAGCACGTGCTGCTCGCCCGTCAGGTGGGTGTGCCGTACATCCTGGTCGCCCTGAACAAGGCCGACGCCGTCGACGACGAGGAGCTGCTCGAGCTCGTCGAGCTGGAGGTCCGCGAGCTGCTGGCCGCTCAGGAGTTCGACGAGGAGGCCCCGGTGATCCGGGTGTCGGCGCTGAAGGCGCTCGAGGGCGACGCGAAGTGGGTCGCCTCCGTCGAGGAGCTGATGGACGCGGTTGACGAGTCGATCCCGGACCCGGTCCGCGAGACCGACAAGCCGTTCCTGATGCCGGTCGAGGACGTGTTCACGATCACCGGTCGTGGCACCGTGGTCACCGGCCGTGTCGAGCGCGGCATGATCAACGTCAACGAGGAAGTCGAGATCGTCGGCATCCGCCCGACCAGCACCAAGACCACGGTCACCGGCGTGGAAATGTTCCGCAAGCTGCTCGACCAGGGCCAGGCCGGCGACAACGTCGGTTTGCTGCTGCGTGGTATCAAGCGTGAGGACGTCGAGCGTGGCCAGGTTGTCACCAAGCCCGGCACCACCACCCCGCACACCGAGTTCGAGGGCCAGGTCTACATCCTGTCCAAGGACGAGGGCGGTCGGCACACGCCGTTCTTCAACAACTACCGTCCGCAGTTCTACTTCCGTACCACGGACGTGACTGGGGTGGTGACGTTGCCGGAGGGCACCGAAATGGTAATGCCTGGCGACAACACCAACATCTCGGTCAAGTTGATCCAGCCCGTCGCGATGGACGAGGGTCTGCGATTCGCGATTCGTGAGGGTGGCCGCACCGTCGGCGCCGGCCGGGTCGTCAAGATCAACAAGTAGGGTTACCGGCTCGAGAGTCGACGCAAGGCCCGGACCGCCGTTTTCGGCAGTCCGGGCCTTGTGCATTGGCGACGTGGAAGCTGCATTCCTGATCAGCGAAATTCCGGTAAGATCTGCTTGTCCAGTCTGAAATTGACGGTCGGGGAACTTGACCGTCTGGGCTTGGCCGGGAGGTTCGGATGTCGTACGTGAATGCGACGCCGGAGTATGTGGCGGCCGCGGCATCAGACCTGGCGAAAATCGGCACCGCGATCAATTACGCCAACTCGGCCGCGGCGGGTGCCACCCAAGTGGTTCAGGCCGCCGGTGCGGACGCCGTGTCGACGAGTATTGCGCAGTTGTTCGGCGCGCACGCCCAGGCCTACCAGGCGATCAGCGCCCAGGCGGCGCTGTTCCACGAGCAGTTCGTGCAGCTGATGAGCGGTGGCGCGACGCAGTACGCCGACACCGAGGTGGTCAACGCCGCGCCGCTGCAGGCCGCCGCGCAACCCGTACTGGGCGCGTCCAACGCTGCGACTCACGCGCTGAGCGCGCAGCAACCGTTGATTGGCGCTGCGGCACAAGCGGGTTCGGTGGCGTCGGGGGTACCGGCGGCGGCGGCCGCGCCAGCAGCGGCCGCGGCGCCGAGCGGGGTCGCGGCAAGCGCGGCGCCCGCGGCGGCGACCGTTACCCCGATGGCTGCGACCACGGCGTCGGTCGCGGCTGCTCCGGCCGGTTCGGTTGGCCCGGCCAACTCGGCCAATCCGTCTGGGACCGCGGTGACGCCGGCGCACACCGCCCCGTATGCGCCGGCCGCGACTACGGCGGTGGCATCCGCTGCCCCCGACGCGTCGGGCCCGCTCGGCGCCTCGGCCGCGCCGGTAAGCGCGGAAGCTGCGGGATTGTCGTCGGCCACCATGCTTCCGGCGGCCATGCGGCCGGCATCGAACACTCCGGCCACGCCCTCCCCGGCAAACTCGCCCAAGGAGCAACCACCCGCCCCGCGTCGCTGAGGGCGTCCCTAGCGCCGTTTGCCCCTACCGGGCGCGCGGTGGCGTTAATCTGACACGAACTTCCCAGCAAAGCGAGGAGAAAAACGTGTTAGCGCGCTACCTGAAGACCCAGTTGGTGGTTTTGCTGTGCGGCGGTTTGGTCGGACCGATCTTCCTGGTCGTCTACTTCACCCTCGGCCTGGGCGACTTGCTGCAATGGATGTTCTACGTCGGCCTGCTCATCACGGTGGCCGACGTCCTGATCGCGCTCGCGCTGACCAACTACGGCGCCAAGTCGGCGGCCAAGTCGGCGTTGCTGGAGCAGCACGGCGTGCTGGCCCTTGCGCAGATCACCGGGCTCACCGAAACAGGAACCCGGATCAATGATCAGCCGCTGGTGAAGGTGGACCTGTACATCTCGGGTCCCGGGTTCACGCCGTTCAACACCCAGGACCGGGTAGTCGCCAGCGTGACCAGATTGGGCAACCTCACCGCACGCAAGCTGGTTGTCCTGCTCGACCCGGCCACGCAGGAATACCAAATCGACTGGGAGCGAAGCGCTTTGGTGAACGGGCTGGTGCCCGCCCAGTTTACGGTGGCCGAGGACAACAGGACCTACGATCTCAGCGGGCAGGCCGGCCCGCTGATGGAGATCCTGCAGCTGCTCAAGGCCAACAACATTCCGCTGAACCGAATGGTCGACGTTCGGTCGAACCCGGCGCTGCGCGAACAGATTCACGCCGTGGTACGCCGTGCGGCCGAGCAGGCACCGGCGGCGCAGGGCGCACCGGCCGGTGCAACCTCGGTCGTCACGCCGCCGCAGCCGTCCATCAGCGAGCGACTTCAGCAGCTCGAGACCTTGCGTGCCAGCGGCGCTTTGACCGACGAGGAGTACAACGCCCGGCGCACCCAGATCATCTCGGAGATTTGAGCCGCGGCGTCATCGAGCCGAATGAGAACACCGCAATTCCGCTGCTAGCCTGTGATGCGGCGAAAGGGGCGTGTGTGTCGGGACGCGACGGATCACTACAGGGGCGGGTGGCTTTCATCACCGGCGCCGCCCGAGCGCAAGGTCGCGCGCACGCGGTACGCCTGGCCGCCGCCGGTGCCGACATCATCGCGCTCGACATCTGTGCTCCGGCGTCGAGCACCGTGACGTACACGCCGGCTACACCCGAGGATCTCAACGAGACCGTGCGCCTGGTAGAGGCTGCGGGCCGCAAGGTGCTGGCCCGGGAAGTCGACATCCGTGACGACGCCGCACTACGTCAGTTGGTGGCCGATGGTGTCGAGCAGTTCGGGCGCCTCGACATCCTGGTGGCCAACGCCGGCGTGTTGAGCTGGGGTCGCGTCTGGGAGCTGACCGATGAGCAATGGGACACCGTCATCGGCATCAACCTGACCGGAACTTGGCGCACCCTGCGCGCGGTGGTGCCCGCGATGATCGAGGCGGGCAACGGCGGGTCCATCGTCGTGGTGAGCTCGTCGGCCGGAATAAAGGCCACGCCCGGCAACGGTCACTACTCCGCCAGCAAGCACGGTCTGACCGCTCTGACCAACACCCTGGCGCTCGAGCTCGGCGAATACGACATCCGGGTCAACTCCATCCACCCGTACTCGATCGACACGCCGATGATCGAGCCCGAGGCCATGATGGAGGTCTTTGCCAAGCACCCCAGCTTCGTGCACAGCTTCCCGCCAATGCCTTTGCAGCCCAACGGCTTCATGTCGCCCGACGAGGTTGCCGACGTCGTCGTGTGGCTGGCGGGTGACGGTGCCGGTACGGTCACCGGAGCGCAGATCCCGGTTGATAAGGGCGCCCTAAAGTACTGATCGTGCAGCGTGCTAAGAACTCCACGTGAGCAATAACGGAATCGTGATCGTCGGGGGCGGGCTGGCCGCCGCCCGCACAGCCGAGCAATTGCGTCGATCCGAATACGCCGGACCCGTCACCATCGTCAGCGACGAGGTGCATCTGCCCTACGACCGTCCGCCGTTGTCCAAAGAAGTGCTGCGCAACGAGGTCGACGACGTCGCGCTCAAGCCGCGCGAATTCTACGACGAGAAGAACATCACGCTGCGCCTAGGCGTGGCAGCCACCGCCCTGGACACCACCGCGCAGACGCTCACCCTTTCCGACGGGACCGTGCTGGGCTACGACGAGCTGGTGATCGCGACGGGCCTGATCCCGCGACGCATTCCGGCGTTCCCCGACCTCGAGGGAATCCGCGTGCTGCGCTCGTTCGACGAGAGCCTGGCGCTGCGCGAGCACGCCGGCAAGGCGCAGCACGCCGTCGTGGTCGGCGCGGGCTTCATCGGTTGCGAGGTCGCCGCCAGCCTGCGCGGCCGCGGTGTCGACGTCGTGCTGGTGGAGCCGCAACCGACGCCGCTGGCGTCGGTACTCGGCGAGCAAATCGGCGAACTGGTGACGCGGCTGCATCGCGCCGAGGGTGTGGACGTGCGCACCGGTGTCAGCGTGGCCGAGGTGCGCGGTGTGGACCGGGTCGAGACCGTGGTGCTCACCGACGGCACCGAAATAGCGACCGACCTGGTGGTCGTCGGCATTGGGTCGCGGCCGGCCACGGATTGGCTGGACGGTAGCGGCATCGAGGTGGACGACGGGGTCGTCTGTGACGAGGCCGGCCGCACCAGCGCGCCGAACGTGTGGGCGCTGGGCGACGTGGCTTCCTGGCGCGACGCGACGGGACATCAAGCGCGCGTGGAGCATTGGAGTAACGTCGCCGATCAGGCTCGGGTTGTGGTGCCCGCTATGCTGGGCCAGGACGTGCCCGAGGTGACGGTGGTGCCGTACTTCTGGAGTGACCAGTACGACGTGAAGATCCAGTGCCTGGGCGAGCCGGAAGCAACCGACGTCGTCCATCTGGTCGAGGACGACGGTCGGAAGTTTCTGGCCTACTACGAGCGTGACGGGATGGTGGTCGGCGTGGTTGGTGGCGGGATGCCCGGCAAAGTGATGAAGGCACGCAGCAAGATTGCCGCCGCGGCCCCCATTTCCGAACTGCTGGGCTGACCCGAGATGCCGCGAGTCGCGATACTCGACGACTATGCCGGCGTGGCCCTTGATCTCGCGGACTGGTCCGCGGTGCAGAGCCGGGCCGAGGTCACGGTATTCGACCGGCACCTGTCCGAAGCGGAGGCGGCGGAGGTGTTGCGCCCGTTCGATGTGATCTGTACCGTGCGCGAGCGAATGGCGTTGCCGCGCACGCTGATCGAGCGGCTGCCCAACCTGAAGCTGATCACCATCGTCGGCCGAAGCCTACCGAACCTCGACATGGCCGCCGCGACGGAACACCACGTCCTGGTTGCTCATTCGGACTTCAGCCATCCCCGGTTCGGCCGGGTCCGCGATGCCACGCCGGAATTCGCATGGGGTTTGATGATCGCGACGGTACGCAACCTGGCCGACGAGCATGCGCGGATGCGGCAGGGCGGTTGGCAGAGCAGCGTCGGCGTGACGCTTTCCGGCAAGACGCTCGGGCTGCTCGGTCTGGGCAGGATCGGCAAGCGAATGGCCGAGTACGCGCAGGTGTTCGGTATGGAAGTCGTTGCGTGGAGCCAGAATCTCACCGAGGAGACGGCATCGGCCGCCGGTGTGCGCCGGGTCGAAAAGGCGGCTCTATTCGAATCGTCGGATGTGGTCTCCATCCATGTGGTGCTCTCCGACCGGACGCGGGGTTTGGTCGGCGCGCCCGAACTGGCCCTGATGCGCCCGCACGCCTACCTGATCAACACTTCGAGGGGACCGATCGTCGACGAGGCGGCGCTAATCGCCGCGCTGCAAACCGGGCGCATCGCCGGGGCCGGCATCGACGTCTTCGACGTTGAACCGCCCGACCCCGAGCATCCGCTGCGGCGATTGCGGAATGTCACGCTGTCACCGCACCTCGGCTACGTCACGCGTGAAACGCTGGCCGCTTTCTACGGTGAGAGCATCGAGGCCGTGCTGGCCTGGCTGGACGGGACACCGATTCGGATCGCCAACCCGGAGGCGGCCGCCTAGAATTGGGCGAACCCCGACTATCGCCAATGCACCGGGGCGCCGTGGGCGTGGCACTCGCCCAGCACCGCCGAGTCGCCGCCGGGCCAGCGTCGGGCGCGGACCAGGAACCTGAGCGCACCGTCGGTCCCGCGGGCCGGCTCCATCGTCACGTGGGCGAACGGCGCGGCGGTGTGGGCCCGGGCGCCCAACGCGTCCACCCCGACACGCACGCGGCGGCGTTGCTCCTCGGACAGGTATTGCCAGGTGATCGAGTGCCACAGCACCGTCAAGGTGCTGTCGGCCAGAGTCATGCCGGCGACCGCGTCGGCCGCCGTTTGCCGCACCAACTGCGCCGGTACCGCGCGGGCGACGGCGATCGCGCCGCGCAATCGCGCTAGCCGGGCGGCCTGGTCGGGCCAGACGTAGCTGAGCGCGGTCAGTTCCCCGTCGTCACCGGTGACGTCGACCGGTGCGATGTCGTATCCGTGTCGCGCCACGATCCGCACGTCGCCGGGTGGCGGCAGCTGGTCGTGCCACGCGTCGTCGATGACGACCGGTGACGTGGCCGGCCCCCACTGCCCGCCGCCGTAGCGGTAGTGGTAGCGATCGGCCCGCAAGTTGAGTCCGGCGCTGCATCCAATTTCGAAAAGCCGTATGGGTAGCCGGGTTTGGTGATTCACCCGCAGCAGGGCGCCGATCAGCGCTGCCGAGCGGCCGACCTCGTTGGTCTGCGGCGGATGACCCAGGGCGGCGCGCAGGGTATCCGCATGTTCG
The DNA here is from genome assembly GCF_010727605.1 of Mycobacterium simiae. Lineage (NCBI taxonomy): Bacteria > Bacillati > Actinomycetota > Actinomycetes > Mycobacteriales > Mycobacteriaceae > Mycobacterium > Mycobacterium simiae. The sequence goes on along the minus strand of NZ_AP022568.1, from coordinate 1,728,534 downwards.
CTAGCGATGGCCGTGATCTCGGGCCAGGCCCGGTCAGCGTCCCAGCTGCCGCCGGTGCTGGGGTACCAACGGCGCAACGCCGATGCCCGGCCGTCGAGCACCAGGCGATGCAGACCGCCCAGCAGTCGCAACGGCACCGCCGCGCCGGACGAGTCGTCTTCGTGGCCGGACAGGATCGCCGCGAAGATACCGCCGTGCTCGACGTCGGAGGCCACCAGTTCGAACAGGTCGTCGTACATCGCGGAGCCCGAGGCGCCGCAGAATCGTCCCTGCGATCGCAGCGTGTGCAGCAGATGCTCGTTGGTCATGGTCATATTTCCAGGCTCTCCAGTCCCGCGCCGACGACGTCAAAGGCATTGCCGAGCGCCATGGGCAGGGGAACGGATTCGTCGCGCAGCCAATGCTCGTAGGCCGATAACGCCACCCCGAGCATTGTCCAGGCGACGGTCTGCGGAGCCAGGTCGGTGGTCTTCGCCCCCGAGCGCCGCGCGACGAACTCCGCGATCACCGCACGCCAGCCGGCATACATCGTCATCGAGTATGCCTGCAATTCCGCGGTCTGCAGGATGACGCGCATCCGCTTGCGGTGCCGGAGGGTTTCGGAGTCGTCAAAGGTGTTGAAAGACAACAGGGCATCCCGTAGCGCGGTGCCCAGCGGCACCCGCGGACCGACCGTGTCCAGCAGCTGCCGCAGGTGTGCGAGGTGAACGTCGAACTCCCCCCAGAGGATGGCATTCTTGGACGCGTAATAGCGGAACAACGTTCGTCGCGAGATGCCGGCAGCCTGCGCGACATCGTCGACGCTCACCTCGGCGAATCCTCTGGCGGTGAACAGGTCGATGGCGACGTCGGTGATGTGCTGGGGCGAGGTGGAGCGGCGCCGGCCCACTCGCGGATGCGGAAGCGTCAAACCTGCCCTTCCATTTCGGCACTCGATGCCATATTCTGGCGTCGATTGTGACAACATCGATCACCCTTGTCGATACCCCAGGAGAGGCAACGCATATGGACCGCGAGACCGAGACCGAGACCGAACTCGTCACCGAGACTCTGGTTGAAGAGGTGTCCATCGACGGAATGTGCGGGGTCTACTGACCGTGCCCGCGCCCGCGCAGGCTCGGGCGGCGGAAAGCCGGTTCGACCCTGATCGCGGTTGGCGATTGCACCCGCAGGTCGCGGTTCGACCGGAACCGTTTGGCGCGCTGCTGTATCACTTTGGTACTCGCAAGCTCTCTTTTCTGAAGAACCGCACCATCCTTGCCGTGGTGCAATCGCTGCCCGACCACCCCGATGTCCAGTCGGCGCTGCGTGCCGCCGGCATCGACGACCGCGCGCAGGCACCGTACCTACACGCGCTGAGTGTGCTGGTCGATTCCCGCATGCTGGTGCCCCAGGAGGACCATCTATGACAACGGCGGCCCCGGTACCCCGGCTTGTCGAACAGTTCGAGCACGGGCTGGACGCGCCCATCTGCCTGACGTGGGAGCTCACCTACGCGTGCAACCTGGCTTGCGTGCACTGCCTATCCTCTTCGGGCAAGCGCGATCCACGAGAGTTGTCGACCCGCCAGTGTAAGGACATCATCGACGAGCTGGAACGCATGCAGGTGTTCTACGTAAACATTGGCGGTGGGGAACCCACAGTGCGCCAAGACTTTTGGGAGCTCGTCGACTATGCCACCGAGCACCACGTCGGCGTGAAGTTTTCGACGAACGGGGTCCGCATCACCGCGGACGTCGCCACGCGACTGGCGTCCAGCGATTACGTGGACGTGCAGATCTCACTGGACGGCGCGACGGCCGAGGTCAACGACGCCGTCCGGGGGCCCGGCTCGTTCGCCATGGCGGTGCGTGCCTTGGAGAATCTGGCCGCGGCCGGATTCAAAGACGCCAAGATCTCCGTCGTCGTCACCCGGCACAACGTTGACCAGCTCGATGAATTCGCCGCCCTGGCGAGCCGTTACGGTGCCACGCTGCGAATCACTCGGTTGCGCCCCTCGGGTCGCGGCGCGGACGTCTGGGAAGACCTACACCCGACCGCGGTCCAGCAGGTGCAGCTGTACGACTGGCTGGTCGCCAAGGGGGAGCGGGTGCTCACCGGCGACTCCTTCTTCCATCTGGCGCCGCTGGGGTCCTCCGGCGCGCTGGCCGGTCTGAACATGTGTGGAGCCGGCCGGGTGGTGTGCTTGATCGACCCGGTGGGCGACGTCTACGCTTGCCCGTTCGCGATCCATGACCGGTTCCTGGCCGGAAATGTGTTGGCTGACGGCGGATTCGACAATGTGTGGAAGAATGCTCCACTGTTCCGTGAGTTGCGCGAACCGCAATCGGCGGGTGCCTGTGGCAGTTGCGGGCATTACGACAGCTGCCGCGGTGGCTGCATGGCCGCCAAGTTTTTCACCGGCCTGCCGATGGATGGGCCCGATCCCGAATGTGTGCAGGGGCACAGCGCGGCGGCGCTGGCCCGCGACCGGGAAACACCGCGCCCGCGCGCCGACCACTCGCGTGGGCAGCGAGCCCGCCAACCGGTGCCGTTGACCCTGTCGGTGCGGCCGCCGCAACAGCCGCCGGCACGGCTGTGCAACGAAAGCCCGGTGTAGCAGTGGCCGACGAGTGGTTCGAGACGGTTGCGATTGCGCAGCAGCGCGCCAAGCGGCGTCTGCCGAAATCCGTTTATTCGGCCCTGATTGCGGCAAGCGAAAAGGGAATTACGGTCTCCGACAACGTCGAAGCTTTCGGTGAGCTCGGTTTCGCGCCGCACGTCGTGGGTGCTCTGGAAAAGCGCGAATTGGCGACCACTGTTATGGGGCAAGACATTTCCATGCCGGTGCTGATTTCGCCGACCGGTGTGCAGGCGGTGCACCCGGATGGCGAGGTTGCTGTGGCACGCGCCGCCGCGGCACGGGGAACGGCTATGGGACTGTCCTCGTTTGCCAGCAAGCCGATCGAGGAAGTCATCGCCGCAAACCCCAAGCTGTTCTTCCAGGTGTACTGGCTGGGTGGGCGTGACGCGATCGCGCAACGGGTGGAGCGTGCCCGCGCGGCCGGTGCGGTCGGCCTGATCGTCACCACCGATTGGTCGTTCTCGCACGGACGCGACTGGGGTAGTCCGAAGATCCCCGAAGAGATGAACCTGCGGACCATCTTGAGGTTGTCTCCTGAGGCGGTGTTCAAACCGCGGTGGTTTCTGAAGTGGGCGAAGACCATGCGTCCGCCGACGTTGTCGGTGCCCAACCAGGCCCGCCGCGGCGAACCAGGCCCGCCCTTCTTCGCCGCCTACGGGGAGTGGATGGGCACTCCCCCGCCGACGTGGGACGACATCGCGTGGCTGCGCGAGCTGTGGGGCGGTCCGTTTATGCTCAAGGGAGTCATGCGGGTCGATGACGCGAAAAGGGCTGTAGACGCCGGGGTTTCGGCGATCTCGGTGTCGAATCACGGCGGCAACAATCTGGACGGGACGCCGGCGTCGATCCGCGCGCTGGCCCCGGTGGCGGCGGCAGTCGGCGACCAGATCGAGGTGTTGCTGGATGGCGGGGTTCGGCGCGGCAGCGATGTGGTGAAAGCGGTGGCCCTGGGGGCGCGGGCGGTGATGATCGGCCGTGCCTATCTGTGGGGGCTGGCGGCGAATGGTCAGGCCGGTGTCGAGAACGTGCTCGACGTGCTGCGCGGCGGTATCGACTCGGCGCTCATGGGGCTGGGGCATGCCTCGGTTCACGACCTTGGTCCACACGACATTCTGGTGCCGGACGGCTTCACCCGGGCGCTCGGTGTGCCTGCGGGCGGGCAGGCATAGTCCGAGGGGGCTGACCGGCCAAATGTGGGTAAATCGGGCCGCTTAGCCATCTATCGAGCCGGACCGGCGCGAATTCGCGATTGCCAGCGAAAATCGACGTGTGCGACAATTTTGGTACGCGCGTGGCAACCGTGACGAACGAGGAGACTTTCGGCGCTTCGGTGAACGGGCCAGAAAAAAAATAACTTTGAAGGCACAACAATTGGTGCACGCCAGGTGAATTCGTCCTACCATCACCGAGTGCCCGTACTCGGCGAATTAGGAGCTGCGACGTCGAGCGACCTATTGGGTATCTCGGCGTCGATTTTGATCCCGCTGGGTTCCACCGAGCAACATGGCCCGCACCTGCCGTTGGATACCGATACCCGGATCGCGACAGCGGTCGCCCGGGCAATCGGAGCGGCGTGCGTGGCCGAGCTGAGGCAGGCGTGGTCGGTGGCGCCGGCCATCGCCTACGGCGCCAGCGGCGAGCACCAGAGTTTCCCGGGCACGATCTCCCTCGGCACCGACGCCCTGACCGTGTTGCTCGTCGAGTACGGCCGGTCGGCCTCCTGTTGGGCGCGGCGACTCGTCTTCGTCAACGGTCACGGCGGTAACACCGACGCGTTGCGGTCGGCGGTCGCCACCCTGCGCGCCGAAGGCCGTGACGCCGCCTGGTGCCCCTGCGCCACGGTCGGCGGCGACGCCCACGCCGGTCACACCGAAACCTCGGTGCTGCTGCACATCTCGCCGTCCGACGTGCTGACCGACCGGTGGTTGGCCGGGAACCCCGCGCCGCTACCCGAATTGCTGCCCACGATGCGCAGCGGGGGAGTCGCCGCGGTCAGTCCGGTGGGCGTCTTGGGCGACCCGACCACCGCCACCGCGGTCGAGGGCGAGCGCATCTTCACGGAGATGGTGGCCGGCGGTGTGCGTCGAATCGGGCGCTGGTCGCCCGGGCCGGACGGAATGCTGACATGAGCTCGCCCCGATTACCGGACGGGTTCGCCGTCCAGGTGGACCGCCGCGTGCGGGTGCTCGGCGACGGGTCGGCCCTGCTGGGCGGATCGCCGACTCGGCTGCTCAAGCTCGCGCCGGCCGCCCAGGACATGATCTCTGACGGCCGGCTGAAGGTGCGCGACGAAGTCAGCGCTGCGCTCGCCCGCACCCTCCTGGACGCCACCGTCGCACATCCGCGCCCCGCGGGTGGCCCGTCGCACCGTGACGTCACCGTGGTAATCCCGGTGCGCGACAACGTTTCTGGCGTGCGACGCCTGCTGAACTCGCTGCGTGGCCTGCGGGTGATCGTGGTGGATGACGGTTCCCTGACACCCATTCGCCCCGAAGACTTCGCGGGCACGCACTGCGACATCGAGGTGTTGCACCACCCCCGCAGCCGGGGTCCAGCCGCGGCGCGCAACACCGGCCTGGCGGCGTGCACCACCGACTTTGTGGCGTTCCTGGACTCCGACGTGGCGCCGCGGCGCGGCTGGCTCGAAGCCCTTCTCGGTCACTTCTGCGACCCCACCGTGGCGCTGGTGGCGCCGCGCATCGTGGGCCTGGCGCACAGCGAGAATGTGGTGGCGCGATACGAGGCGGTGCACTCCTCGCTGGACCTCGGGCAGCGCGAGGCGCCGGTGTTGCCGCATAGCACCGTCTCCTACGTCCCGAGCGCGGCGATCATCTGTCGCCGTGCGGCGCTGTGCGAGGTCGGTGGGTTCGACGAGACCATGCAGTCCGGCGAGGACGTCGACCTGTGCTGGCGGCTCATCGAAGCCGGTGCCCGGCTGCGCTACGAGCCGATTGCGCTCGTCGCCCACGACCACCGCACCCAACTGCGGGATTGGCTTGCGCGCAAGGCATTCTACGGTGGTTCTGCGGCGCCGCTGTCGGTGCGCCACCCAGACAAGACGGCCCCGGTGGTGATCTCCGGCTGGGCCTTGATGGCCTGGATACTGATGGCCCTGGGCACCAGCCTGTCCCAGCTGACGTCGATCCTGATCGCGTTGCTGACCGGTCGGCGCATCGCCAACGCCATGCGGGGCACCGAGACCTCGTTCACCGACGTGCTGGTGATCGCGGCGCGCGGCTTGTGGTCGGCCGCCCTGCAGCTCGCTTCGGCCATCTGCCGGCACTACTGGCCGGTGGCACTGGTTGCGGCGATCCTGTCGCGTCACTGTCGGCGCGTCGTGGTGGTCGCGGCGGTAATGGACGGCGTGGTGGACTGGCTCCGCCGCCGGGACGCGACCAGTGACGACGCCGAGCCGATCGGACTGCTGACCTATCTGCTGCTCAAACGCGTCGACGACCTGGCCTACGGGTTGGGGCTGTGGTGGGGCGTGGTGCGTGAGCGCAACCTACGCGCGCTCAAACCGCAGATCCGTAGCTAGCCGCCGCCTTGACCGTGCACAGCGATGTGCTGATCGTCGGCGCCGGAAGTGCCGGATCTGTTGTTGCCGAACAGCTTTCCGCCGATCCCCGCTGCGCGGTGACCGTCCTCGAAGCCGGTCCCGCGCTCGACGATCCGGCGCTGCTGGCGCAGACTACCAACGGGCTGCAGCTACCGATCGGTTCTCGCAGCCCGCTGGTGCAGCGCTATCAGACCAGGCTCACCGATCATCCGGTCCGTGCGGCATCGATCGTGCGCGGTGCGACGATCGGCGGATCCGGAGCAGTCAATGGCGGATATTTCTGTCGTGGCTTGCCACAGGACTTCGACGGGGCCGGCATACCAGGCTGGGCGTGGTCCGACGTCGCCGACCATTTCCGGGCGATCGAGACAGACCTGGACTTCACCGGGCCCGCCCACGGCGACGCAGGACCGATACTTGTTCGCCGGACACACGAAATGACTGGCACCACAGAATGTTTCATCGATGCGGCGCGCGGTGCCGGGTTTTCCTGGATCGCCGATCTCAATGATTGTGGACCGCAGTTGATTCCAGGTGTCGGGGCGGTACCACTCAATATCGTCGACGGGGTGCGGATTGGCTCGGGTGCGGCGTTTCTGCTTCGGGCCCGCGGCAGAGCAAACCTGACCGTGCTGGCCCGAACGCGGGCGCTGCGACTGCGGTTCAACCGGACCGCGGCGGTGGGCGTCGACGCGGTGGGTCCGGACGGTCCCATGACATGCATTGCCGATCGAATCATCTTGTGCGCCGGTGCCATTGAATCGGCGCATCTGCTGATGTTGTCGGGTATCGGAGACGAGGCGATGTTGCGGTCACTCGGCGTGCCGGTGGTGATGCCGCTGCCGGTGGGCGTGTCGTGTAGTGACCACCCCGAATGGGTGCTGCCCACCGACTGGACGGTCGTCGCGGGGCGGCCGGTGCTCGAGGTGGTTCTCAATACCGCCGACGATGTCGAGATCAGGCCGTACACCGGTGGTTTTGTCGCAATGACGGGTGACGGCGCCGCGGGTCATCCCGACTGGCCGCACATCGGCGTGGCGCTGATGCGGCCGCGGGCCCGGGGCCGCGTCCGGCTGGTGTCGGCCGATGCGGCGGTGCCCCCGCGCATTGAGCATCGCTACGACAGCGAGCCCGAGGATGTCGAGGCCCTGCGGCGAGGCAGTGAGTTGGCCCGCGAATTGGCGTGCGCGGCAACCTATGTCGGAGATCCGGTGTGGGCCACCTCGCAACACCTATGTGCCAGCGCACCGATGGGTATCGACGGCGACCCGCGCGCCGTCGTGGACCCGCGGTGCCGGGTGTGGGGGATTGACAATCTTTGGGTGATCGATGGGTCGATCCTGCCCACGGTCACCAGTCGCGGACCGCACGCGAGCATCGTGATGCTCGGGCATCGCGCGGCGCAGTTCATCCACTGACCGGACCCCGGCCGCTAGCCCCGGCGCGCCAGCGCACGGCGCACCGGGCGCAGCTGTTTGCCGTCGCGTCCGGGAGCCCACAGCCCAATCAGAACCGAGATGACGCCCACGATCACCGCCATCACGATCGTCGAGGCATGCATGGCGGTCAGGAACGCGGTCTTGCTAACCTCGGCCAGCTTGGCACCCTGTGGCCCGAGTTGGCCGGCCACCTCGACAGCCTTGGCCAGCGAGTCGGTGGCGGGTCCGCGCACCTGCGCGGGGAAGGTCGCCAATTGCGGTGCCAGCTCGTGTGAATACCGGCCGGCCAGGATCGAACCGGCCACGGCGATACCCAGGGCGCCGCCCATCTCCCGCGAGGTGTCGTTCACCGCGGAAGCGACGCCCTGCTTTTCGTCGGGTACCGCACCCATGATGGCCGACGTCGTCGGCGCCGTACAGATTCCGATTCCGGTTGCCAGAATCAAGGTCGGCCAAGCGAATTGAGGGTATGTGGAATGCAGGGTCAGGCCGGACAGGCACGCGAAGCCGACCGCCATCAGCCCCGTCCCGATGAACAGCACCAGCCGCAAACCAAGTTTGGGCACGTACCAGAACGACAGCGCTGAGAAGATGCCCAGCGGCACCATGAACGGGCCGAACGCAATTGCCGTCGTCAAGGGCGAGTAGCCCATGATCTGCTGCACATACTGCATGCCGATGTAAAAGAAGCCGAACGTCGCGCCGAACAGCACGACGATGGCTGCCACCCCGGTGGCGAAGTTGGGGTCGGCGAACAGCCGAACATCGAGAAGTGGTTGTTTGCAGCGGAATTCGACCACCCCGAACAGCGCGGCGATAATCGCCCCCCCGACCAGCCCGCCCCACACCAGGGGATCGTCCCAGCCTCGGTTGGGGGCCTCCAAGATCGCGGCGACCGCAATCGCTACCGCGACGCCGATCAGGACGGCGCCCACCGAATCGATCCGCGGAGCGGTCCGGTCGCGCGACGGCGCGACGCTGCACGCCAGGGCGAAGATCAGCAGCCCGGCAAGTCCGAGTGACCAGAAAATCGCGTGCCAATCCCAAAATCGCAGCAGCACACCGGAACCGATCAATCCCAACACGCCGCCGGAGCCGGCGGTACCGGCCCAGATGCCGACCGCCTTCATGCGTTGGTCTTTCGGATAGGCCACGGTCAACAGCGATAACGTCGCTGGCATGACGAAGGCAGCACCGATTCCGGCCACCGCACGTCCCGCGATGATCTGGGTGGGGCTATGCAAGATTGCCGGTGTCGCGGAGCCGAGCGCGAATACCGCTAGGCCGGTCAGCAGGGCGCCCCGCCGACCGTACCGGTCGCCGACCGCGCCGGCCGGCAGCAGCAGACAGGCCAGCGCCACGGTGTAGCCGTCGACGATCCAATTCAATTGCGACTGCGTTGCCGAGGTGGCCACCGCGAGATCGCCCAGTGCCGTGTTCAGTGCCGTCATCGATGCGACGACCAGGGCGACACCCATGCAAGCGACCGTCAACGTCCAGCCTCGCGCTCGAGGGCTACCGCCGATACCGACCGCATCAGTACGCTGTTCAGGCCGGACCTGGACAGCGGCGACATCGACCATGAGTTCGCCTCCCTTCGGGGGCGTGCAGAGATTTGAGACCAATAGTCTCGTTGATAGACGGATAGTCTTGGCTCTAAACAGGGAGGTGGGTCACAATCACCGGGGAGAGCACCGACCCTCGGCCCGCGCGGTCCCGGGCTCGTTTGCTGGAGGCCGCAGCGGCGCTGTTGCGCTCCGGGGGTCCCAGTGCGGTGACCGTCGAAGCGGTGACTCGCACCGCCAACGTCGCGCGGGCGACCCTGTATCGCCATTTTCCCAGTGGCAACGATTTGCTGGCCGCGGCGTTCAACAGCCTCATCCCGCCGTCGCCGATGCCGCCGCAGGAGGGTTCGCTGCGGGATCGGCTGGTTGCCATGGTGCTGGAGCAGGCCGACGCCGTGGCGCAGGCACCGGCGGTGATGACCGCGATGTCCTGGCTGGCGCTCGGCCGTGACCTGGAAGGTTTACCGGAGCCTGACCACGCGCGTACCGCCGACAGTCCGGCCATCACCACCCTGCGTGAGCGCATCGCCCAGCAATACGCGGCGCCGTTCGACGCGCTGTTCGACAGCCCGGAAGCCGCCGAGCTTGGCGAGGTGGACCGCTCCCGGGCCATCGCCTTGCTGATCGGTCCGCTGGTACTGGGCCGGCTGTCGACGCTGCCGGACTTCGACTACCGCGAATGTGCTCTCGCGGCGGTCGACGGGTTCCTGCACGTGCAGCGGACCCAGCGGCGCGCCACCGCCGCGAGCATCGAATCCGCGGGCGCCTGAGGGCCAGACCCCGCGCGGTGAATCTCGGCGCCTTTGAGCAGGCGGGTGCACCGATGACGCGGATCTGGCGGTTGTCCGGACGGCTGGGCCGCGCCCGGGTAGTCAGGTGGTGATCTGCGCGAGGGCGGCCAGCTTGTCCAGTTCACGTAGTGCATCGGATTCCGGCAGGGTCGGCAGCAGGAACGCGGCCTCCTCGACGCCGGCGGCGGCGTAGTCGGCCAAAGCGTCGGGATCTGCGGGGGCGCCGAACATCGTGATCGGGATGTCGGGCCGGCCGTTGTCGGTCATGAACTGACGTGCCCGCGCGATCTCGTCGGCAGGCAGCGGAGGAGGCAGCCAACCGTCCCCGACGTCGCAAAGGCGTTGCAGCGCGGCGCGACTGGATCCACCGATGTAGATGGGTGGATTTGGCCGTTGGAGCGGTTTCGGCCAGGAGAAACTCGGACCGAAATCGACGAATTCGCCGTGGAACTCCGCTATGTCGTTAGTCCATATCTGTCGTAGCGCGCGGATCTGCTCGTCGGTCTTAGCGCCCCGGGTCGCGGGATCGACACCGCAGTGCCGCATCTCGTGCCGATTCCAGCCCACGCCGACGCCGACCTTGAGTCGCCCACCGGAGAGCAGGTCGAGGCTGGCGACTTCCTTGGCCGTATAGAACACATCGCGCTGCGCCAACAAGAGCACCCCGGTCATCAACACCAGATCTTGTGTCGCCGTGGCGGCGGCGGTCAACACCACGAAGGGATCCAGGGTGCGGTAGTACTCGCGGCCCGGCGTGCCCGCGTCGGGGAACGGTTCTTCATAGGCGACGGGCATGTGGGAGTGCTCCGGAACGATCAGGGAGCCAAACCCTCGCTCTTCGACCGCCATGGCGAGTGCGCCCGGAGAAATGCTCTCGTCGGTGACGAAGGTAGTGATGGCATGTTTCATGCGCGGACTCGTTTCCCTTCGGGGCGGCTGCTAACGCAGCGAGTAACGAATTGGCAGACGTTTCAGCCCGCCGACGAACGTAGTGGCGAGCAGTTCCGGTTCCCCGTTCAGCTCAATGGATTTCAACCGCGGCAACAGTTCGGTGAAGAACCCATTCAGCTCCATCCGGGCCAGCGCCGCACCCAAGCAGAAGTGAACGCCGTGACCGAATGCCAAGTGCTTGTTCGGCTGTCGCCCGATGTCGAAGCGGAACGGATCGTCGAACACTTCCTCGTCGCGGTTGGCCGAGACGTAGGACAGGTACACCGACTCGCCCTTGGCGATCGGCACGCCGCGCACCACGGTGTCGGCCGTCGCGGTGCGCATGAAGTCCTTCACCGGCGTCACCCAGCGGATCATTTCCTCCGCTGCCAGCGGCATCAGTCCCAAATCCTCGGTCAGTCGCTGACGTTGGTCGGGGTTTTCGATCAGCGCCCGCAGGCCCCCGGCGATCGTCGAACTGGTGGTGTCGTGGCCGGCGGTGGCGACGATCGTGTAATACGACGCGGCGTCGATGTCGGACAAAGGTTCGCCGTCGATTGTGGCGTTGGCGATCGCGGAGGCCAGGTCTTGGGTGGGATGTTCGCGCCGCGACGCGGTGAGCGCGGTGAAGTAGGCGAGTAGATCCTGTATCACCTCCAGGTGCGCTGAGGGCGTACTGCCACGCTGGCGATCGGCGTCGTTGACGCCGAACAGCTCCTGCGTGAGCGCGAGCATGCGGGGGAAGTCCGACTCCGGCAGGCCCAGCAGTGACAGGATCACGTACAGCGGAAAGTTCACGGCGACTTCCTGCACGAAGTCGCATTCGGTGCCCGCGGCCGCCATCTTGTCGACGTAGACCTTGGCCAACTCGGTGACGCGGAGTTGCAGCGCCCGCATCGCCTTGGGTGCGAACCAGTCGGCGCCGATCGCGCGGAACGCGCGGTGGTCCGGGCCGTCCATGTGGATCAGGGTGCGCAGACCCGCGCCGGCGTCCAGTTGGGCGTTGTTTAGGGCATCGGTCTCGGCGGCGACGAGGATCGGCCGGGGCTGGTTGGTGAACAGGTCGTGGGCGCGCTCGATCTCGGTGATGTCGGCGTGCTTGGTGATTGCCCAGAACGGGGAGTAGGGCGGGCGATCGACCAGCGACACCGGCGCGTGTGCGCGTAAGTGGGTCAACGCGGCGTGCAACTGCGCTTCATCGGTGTAGGCCATGGGGTCGGCGAGCGCCTGTGCGGCGGCATCGATAATCGGTGTGTTCACAGCCGCCCCCGTCCGATTTGGCTCGGATCCGAACGTATGTACCCCGCGCCGATCCGCGAAGGACCGCCATCCTCACAGCTGTGTGAAATCCCCTATCGAGCCTGGTAGCCGAATATTGGGTGCGATTCGAACTGGAATTTTGAACCAGCCACGATGTAGGGCATACTGTTCGGGTTGCCTTGAGCCGGGTTTACGCCTGGCCGGGCATGCGACCAGCGCCCAAACGGGCGCGTCCGGTCCCATCCTTGGAGCGACTATTTTGGCCTTCAAAACGGCCGCCCCAAGGCTGTGTGCGGGTGACACGCCCGACCGCGGGGGCCGGTGGACCACGACAGGTAAACAGCGGCGCAGTATCCGGCGCGGCGCTCGTTCGGCCCAGACGGGCCGAGTCGAGTCGGCATGCCGGGGGCACTGGTGACACGGAGACCAAGCCCGATTCATCGGGCTTCAACAGGAGTGAGGGTAGGAGAAGCGTGGCGGGACAGAAGATCCGCATCAGGCTTAAGGCCTACGACCATGAGGCCATCGACGCCTCGGCGCGCAAGATCGTCGAGACCGTCGTCCGTACTGGTGCCAGCGTCGTAGGGCCGGTGCCGCTGCCGACCGAAAAGAATGTGTATTGCGTCATCCGCTCGCCGCACAAGTACAAGGACTCGCGGGAGCACTTCGAGATGCGCACCCACAAGCGGCTGATCGACATTCTTGATCCGACGCCGAAGACCGTTGACGCCTTGATGCGCATCGATCTGCCGGCCAGCGTCGACGTCAACATCCAGTAGGAGATCCAGATCTAATGGCGAGAAAAGGCATTCTGGGTACCAAGCTGGGCATGACGCAGGTGTTCGACGAGAACAACCGGGTCGTGCCGGTGACCGTGGTCAAGGCGGGGCCCAATGTAGTGACGCGCATCCGCACCCCGGAGCGCGACGGATACAGCGCCGTGCAGGTGGCCTACGGCGAGATCAGTCCGCGTAAAGTCACCAAGCCCGTCACAGGCCAGTACGCCGCCGCGGGTATCAACCCCCGCCGTTATCTGGCCGAGTTGCGCCTGGACAACCCGGACGCGGCGGCCGAATACGAGGTCGGCCAGGAACTGACGGCCGAGATCTTCGCCGACGGCGCCTATGTCGACGTCACCGGCACCTCCAAGGGCAAGGGTTTCGCCGGCACCATGAAGCGCCACGGTTTCCGTGGCCAGGGCGCCAGCCACGGCGCTCAGGCGGTGCACCGTCGTCCGGGATCCATCGGCGGCTGCGCGACGCCCGCGCGAGTGTTCAAGGGCACCCGGATGGCGGGCCGGATGGGCAACGACCGTGTCACCGTGCAGAACCTGGTGGTGCACAAGGTCGATGCCGAAAACGGCGTGCTGTTGATCAAGGGTGCGGTCCCCGGACGCACCGGTGGACTCGTTGTGGTCCGCACGGCGATCAAACGAGGTGAGAAGTAATGGCTGCCCTGACAATTCAGGTCAAGACTCCGGACGGCAACGTCGACGGTTCCGTCGAGCTGCCCGCCGAGTTGTTCGATGCACCGGCCAATATCGCGTTGATGCACCAGGTGGTCACGGCGCAGCGGGCCGCGGCTCGCCAGGGCACGCACTCGACCAAGACGCGCGGCGAGGTCAGTGGTGGTGGCCGCAAGCCGTACCGCCAGAAGGGCACCGGCCGCGCCCGGCAGGGTTCGACGCGTGCCCCCCAGTTCACCGGCGGTGGCACCGTGCACGGTCCCAAGCCGCGTGACTACAGCCAGCGCACGCCGAAGAAGATGATCGCGGCGGCGCTGCGCGGGGCGCTGTCCGACCGGGCCCGCAACGGCCGCATCCACGCGGTCACCGAGCTGGTGTCTGGTCAGACCCCGTCGACCAAGAGCGCCAAGGCATTTCTGAGCACGCTGACCGACCGCAAGCAGGTGCTGGTCGTCATCGGCCGCACGGACGAGGCCGGCCAGAAGAGCGTGCGCAACCTGCCCGGCGTGCACATCCTTTCGCCCGATCAGCTCAACACCTATGACGTGTTGCGCTCCGACGACGTGGTGTTCAGCGTTGAGGCGCTGCGCGCTTACATCGCCGCGGCGACGGGCACCGCTGACAACACCGATGTGGAGGTTTCGGCCTGATGGCGACCGTCACTGACCCACGCGACATCATCCTGGCTCCGGTCATCTCGGAGAAGTCTTACGGACTGCTCGACGACAACGTGTACACCTTCGTGGTGCACCCCGATTCGAACAAGACGCAGATCAAGATCGCTATCGAAAAGATCTTCTCCGTCAAGGTCGCATCGGTGAACACCGCGAACCGGCAGGGCAAGCGGAAGCGCACCCGGACCGGTTTCGGCACGCGCAAGAGCACCAAGCGCGCGATCGTCACCCTGGCCCCGGGCAGCAAGCCGATTGATCTGTTCGGAGCACCGGCCCCGTAGCCGAGTGCGAGCGAGAGAAAGATCTGATTAGACATGGCAATTCGCAAATACAAGCCGACGACCCCGGGTCGCCGTGGTGCGAGTGTGTCCGACTTCGCCGAGATCACGCGTACGGAGCCGGAGAAGTCCCTGGTGCGCCCGCTGCACGGTCATGGTGGACGTAACGCGCACGGCCGCATCACCACTCGCCACAAGGGCGGTGGCCACAAGCGCGCATACCGGGTCATCGACTTCCGGCGTAACGACAAGGACGGCGTCAACGCCAAGGTCGCGCACATCGAGTACGACCCAAACCGCACCGCCAACATCGCGCTGTTGCATTTCTTCGACGGCGAGAAGCGTTACATCATTGCCCCGCTTGGTCTTTCGCAGGGCGACGTGGTCGAGTCCGGCGCCAACGCCGACATCAAGCCGGGTAACAACCTGCCGCTGCGCAACATCCCGGCCGGTACGTTGGTGCACGCGGTCGAGTTGCGGCCGGGCGGTGGTGCCAAGATGGCGCGTTCGGCCGGCGCGAGCATTCAGCTGCTCGGAAAAGAGGGCAGCTACGCGTCGCTGCGTATGCCCAGCGGTGAGATCCGCCGCGTCGACGTGCGCTGCCGCGCCACCGTCGGCGAGGTGGGCAACGCCGAGCAGGCGAACATCAACTGGGGCAAGGCCGGTCGCATGCGTTGGAAGGGCAAGCGTCCGACCGTCCGCGGTGTTGTGATGAACCCGGTGGACCACCCGCACGGTGGTGGTGAGGGTAAGACCTCCGGTGGTCGTCACCCGGTCAGCCCGTGGGGTAAGCCCGAGGGCCGCACCCGTCAGCCGAACAAGGCCAGCAACAAGCTCATCGTCCGACGCCGGCGCACCGGCAAGAAGCACGGTCGCTAGGAAGTCGAGGAGTAACAGATGCCACGCAGCCTGAAGAAGGGTCCGTTCGTCGACGACCACCTGCTGAAGAAGGTGGACGCCCAGAACGAGAAGAACACCAAGCAGGTCATCAAGACCTGGTCACGTCGTTCGACGATCATCCCCGATTTCATCGGTCACACCTTCGCGGTGCACGACGGCCGCAAGCACGTCCCGGTGTTCGTCACCGAGGCCATGGTCGGCCACAAGCTCGGTGAGTTCGCGCCGACGCGCACCTTCAAGGGGCACATCAAGGACGATCGGAAGGCCAAACGGCGATGACCTCAACTGAATTTCCATCGGCGACGGCCAAGGCACGGTTCGTGCGGGTGTCGCCGACCAAGGCGCGCCGGGTGATCAACCTGGTCCGGGGCAAGTCGGTCACCGACGCCCTCGACATCTTGCGCTGGGCGCCGCAGGCCGCCAGCGAGCCGGTCGCCAAGGTGATCGCCAGCGCCGCGGCCAACGCGCAGAACAACGACGGCCTGGACCCCTCGACGCTGGTGGTAGCCACGGTCTACGCCGACGAGGGACCGACCGCCAAGCGTATCCGTCCGCGCGCCCAGGGCCGCGCGTTCCGGATTCGCCGGCGCACCAGCCACATCACCGTGGTCGTGGAGAGCCGCCCGAGCAAGGACCAGCAGTCGTCGAAGTCGTCACGGACCCGCCGCGCCGAGGGCAGCAAGGCCGCCGCCAAGGCCCCCGCGAAGAAGGCGGCGACCAAGGCCGGATCTGGTTCGCCGGCCAAGAAAGCGGCCAGCAAGGCACCCGCGAAGAAAGCGGAGCCCAAGACCGAAGCCAAGACGTCTGAGACTGCTGAAGCGAAGGGAGGCTCAGACTAGTGGGCCAGAAGATCAATCCGCACGGCTTCCGGCTGGGGATTACCACTGACTGGAAGTCTCGCTGGTACGCCGATAAGCAGTACGCCGACTACGTCAAGGAAGACGTGTCGATCCGTCGGCTGCTGTCCACCGGTCTGGAGCGCGCCGGGATCGCCGACGTCGAAATCGAGCGCACCCGCGACCGGGTCCGCGTCGACATCCATACCGCGCGTCCGGGTATCGTCATCGGCCGCCGCGGCACCGAGGCGGACCGGATTCGCGCCGACCTGGAGAAGCTGACCGGCAAGCAGGTCCAGCTGAACATCCTCGAGGTCAAAAACCCGGAGTCGCAAGCACAATTGGTGGCACAGGGTGTCGCCGAGCAGCTCAGCAACCGGGTGGCGTTTCGCCGCGCGATGCGCAAGGCCATCCAGTCGGCGATGCGCCAGCCCAACGTCAAGGGCATCCGGGTGCAATGCTCGGGCCGCCTCGGCGGTGCTGAGATGAGCCGCTCGGAGTTCTACCGCGAGGGCCGGGTACCGCTGCACACGCTGCGCGCCGACATCGACTACGGCCTCTACGAGGCCAAGACCACCTTCGGCCGGATCGGTGTGAAGGTGTGGATCTACAAGGGTGACATCGTGGGAGGCAAGCGCGAATTGGCCGCTGCCGCACCCGCGGCCGCCGATCGTCCACGCCGCGAACGGCCGTCGGGCACCCGCCCACGCCGCAGCGGTGCGTCGGGAACCACAGCCACCAGCACCGAGGCCGGCCGCGCGGCAGGCGCCGCGGAGGGCACTGCAGGCACCGAAACCACGGCGACCGCCGCGGCCGAGGGTGCTCCGGCCCCCGAACCGCAGAGCACGGAGAGCTGAATCATGTTGATTCCCCGCAGAGTTAAGCACCGTAAGCAACACCATCCCCGCCAGCGCGGTATTGCCAGCGGCGGCACGGCGGTGAACTTCGGCGACTACGGCATCCAGGCCTTGGAGCACGCCTACGTCACCAACCGGCAGATCGAGTCCGCTCGTATCGCGATCAACCGGCACATCAAGCGTGGCGGCAAGGTGTGGATCAACGTCTTCCCTGACCGTCCGCTGACCAAGAAGCCCGCCGAAACCCGGATGGGTTCGGGTAAGGGTTCCCCGGAGTGGTGGGTCGTGAACGTGAAGCCGGGCCGGGTGCTGTTCGAGCTCAGTTACCCCAACGAGCAGACCGCACGGGAGGCTCTCACCCGGGCCATCCACAAGCTCCCGATCAAGGCACGCATCATCACCCGAGAGGATCAGTTCTGATGGCAGTGGGTATTTCGCCTGGCGAACTGCGCGAGCTTACCGAAGAGGAGCTCACCGACCGCCTGCGTGAATCCAAGGAGGAGCTGTTCAACCTGCGTTTCCAGATGGCGACGGGGCAGCTCAACAACAACCGCCGGCTACGCACGGTGCGTCGCGAGATCGCCCGTGTGTACACCGTGCTGCGTGAACGAGAACTGGGCCTGGCATCTGGTCCCGAGGGTCCCGACGGAAACAAGGAATCGTGATGGCAGAAGCTAAAGCCACCTCGAAGGCCGCGCAGGACGGCGCTTCGAAAGAGAAGGGCCCCAAGCGCACTCCGGCCAACCCGAAGACTCGCGGCCGTCGCAAGACGCGCATCGGCTACGTGGTGAGCGACAAGATGCAGAAGACCATCGTGGTCGAACTGGAAGACCGGACGCGCCACTCGCTGTACGGCAAGATCATCCGGACGACCAAGAAGGTCAAGGCGCACGACGAGGACAGCGTCGCCGGGATCGGTGATCGTGTCGCACTGATGGAGACCCGTCCGATGTCGGCCACCAAGCGGTGGCGGCTCGTCGAGGTACTGGAGAAGGCCAAGTAGTCCCCGAGCATCGAACGCCCGAGACCGGAAGGACTCGGGCGTTTTGCTTTGGCGATCCGAGGGTAACGGCAGGGCGAAAAGAGATCGGAATATTCGTCGCGGCGTTACGCTCGGCGCATGTCTGCTGACGGGCGCGAATTTCAAGGCAAGATCGAGCTGGATATCCGCGATTCGGAGCCGGACTGGGGTCCGTATGCGGCGCCGACGGCTCCGCAGGGCGCGCCGAACATTTTGTATCTGGTGTGGGACGACACCGGCATCGCGACTTGGGACTGCTTTGGTGGTCTGGTGCAGATGCCGGCGATGTCGCGGATCGCCGAGCGTGGCGTTCGGCTGTCCCAGTTTCATACCACCGCGCTGTGTTCCCCGACTCGTGCCTCGCTGTTGACCGGCCGCAACGCCACCACGGTGGGGATGGCCACCATCGAGGAGTTCACCGAGGGATTCCCGAACTGCAACGGCCGCATCCCGACCGATACCGCGCTGATCTCAGAAGTCCTCGCCGAACGCGGCTACAACACCTACTGCGTCGGCAAGTGGCACCTCACCCCACTCGAAGAGTGCAGCATGGCCTCGACGAAGCGGAACTGGCCGACCTCGCGCGGCTTCGAACGGTTCTACGGGTTCACCGGTGGTGAGACCGACCAGTGGTACCCCGACCTGATGTATGACAACCACCCGGTAAATCCGCCCGGTACCCCCGAAGAGGGCTACCACCTGTCAAAAGATCTGGCCGACAAGGCAATTGAGTTCATCCGCGATGCGAAGGTGATCGCGCCGGACAAGCCGTGGTTTAGCTATGTCTGCCCGGGTGCCGGGCACGCACCGCATCACGTTTTCAAGGAGTGGGCCGACAAGTACGCCGGCAAGTTCGACATGGGCTATGAGCGCTACCGCGAGATCGTGCTGGAAAAGCAGAAATCGATGGGGATCGTGCCGCCGCAGACCGAACTGTCGCCGGTGAACCCCTATCTGGACGTGCAAGGTCCCAACGGCGAGCCGTGGCCGCTGCAGGATACGGTGCGGCCCTGGGACTCGTTGAGCGACGAAGAGACGAAATTGTTCGCCCGGATGGCTGAGGTGTTCGCCGGGTTCCTGAGTTACACCGATGCCCAGATCGGGCGGATCCTCGACTATTTGGAGGAGTCCGGCCAGCTGGACAACACCATTGTCGTGGTGATCTCCGACAACGGTGCCAGCGGGGAGGGCGGCCCGAACGGCTCGGTGAACGAGGGCAAGTTCTTCAACGGCTACATCGATACCGTCGAGGAAAGCATGAAGCTCTTCGATCAGCTCGGCGGCCCACAGACCTACAACCACTACCCGATCGGCTGGGCGATGGCGTTCAACACGCCCTACAAGCTCTACAAGCGCTACGCCTCGCACGAGGGCGGCATCGCCGACTCCGCCATCATTTCCTGGCCGAACGGGATCGCGGCGCGTGGCGAGGTTCGCGACAACTATGTCAACGTCTGCGATATCACCCCGACCATCTATGACCTGCTGGACATGACGCCGCCGGAGATGGTCAAGGGAATCGCGCAAAAACCGTTGGACGGCGTGAGTTTCAAAGCGGCTCTTGCCGATCCGAACGCCGACACCGGGAAACGGACCCAGTTCTACACGATGCTGGGCACCCGCGGCATCTGGCACGAAGGATGGTTCGCCAACACCGTGCACGCCGCCAGTCCGGCGGGGTGGTCGAACTTCGACGCCGACCGCTGGGAACTGTTCCACATCGAAGCCGACCGCAGCCAATGCCACGACTTGGCCAGCGAGCACCCGGAGAAGCTGGAAGAGCTCAAGGCGCTGTGGTTTTCCGAAGCCGCCAAGTACAACGGGCTGCCACTGGGCGATCTGAATCTCATGGAGACGTTGACCCGGTTCCGGCCGCACCTGGCGGGGGATCGGAGCAGCTACGTCTACTACCCGGACTGCGCGGACGTCGGGATCGGCGCCGCCGCCGAAATTCGTGGTCGCTCATTCGCCGTGCTGGCCGACGTGACCGTGGACACCACCGGGGCCGAAGGGGTGCTGTTCAAGCAGGGCGGCGCACACGGCGGGCACGTGCTGTTCATCCAGGACGGCCGCTTGCACTACGTCTACAACTTCCTCGGCGAGCGCCAGCAACTGGTCTCGTCTTCCGGCACAGTGCCATTGGGCAGACACCTGTTCGGCGTCAGCTACGCGCGGACCGGGACAGTGCCGAACAGCCACACCCCGCTCGGGGACGTCAAGCTGTTTGTCGACGGCGAGGTGGTCGGCGCGCTGGCGGAGGTGATCACGCACCCGGGCACGTTCGGGCTGGCGGGTGCGGGCATCACCGTCGGCCGCAACGGTGGCTCCGGCGTATCCAGCCGTTACAAGGCGCCTTTCACCTTCACCGGCGGCAACATCGCTGCGGTCACCGTCGACTTGTCCGGTCGGCCTTACATTGACGTGGAAGCAGAACTTGCGCTTGCCTTTTCGCGTGACTGAGCGCGCCGGGCGAACCGCGTCGGGTGCCGCGGGTGTGATGTGCGTTCTGGCATGCGTTGCGGTCGGTTGCGGAAAGCCCGTGGATGGCAAGGACATTCGCACCGATACAGCGTCGTCCACGACGGCGACGGCGACCATCTCGGGCGCACCACGCAGATCCGACCCCGCCGAGCCGGTACCAGGCGTCGAAACCACCCTGCCCGACCACATTCCGCCGAACGCGCTGGTGTGCTTCCCACCGACTGGGCCAAGCGGCCGGATGACCCCCGCTTCGGTGCCGGATCCGGTGGCGCCCAAGCTGACCGTGGCCATCCCCGATGGCTGGAACTCGGCCCCCGGCACCGATGCGGTGGCGTTGACCGCCACGGGCCCCAGCGGCTTATCGCTGCGGGTAACCATCACTGCGACCGACCTCGAACCCGGTGGGGCGTTTCTTCGCTATGGTGCCGATCTGCGCTCCGCTGAGCCAGGCGTGCAGGACACCGTCACCGGGGCGCAGTTCTGCGGCTACAGCAGTCAACTGCTCAGCGGCACTATCGGCGGGCCCGCCGGCGTTGCCTTCGCCGACCGGATCGCCCATATCTGGACCAACACCAAGGTCTACCTGGTGGCCGTCCATGTGCAGGGGCCGGCGGGCGCACCGGGCTTCGATGCGGCGAAATCTACGGCGATGCAGCAATTCGCGGTCGTTATCCCGTGAAATCACCGGCACGACTGTTAGCATCTGGCCGTACCTAAGCAGACAGCAAACTCGTCCAACGTGTGTGGTGGTGTCCGATGACCGTACAAGCTCCGCCGCTGCCGCCGTCGCCGCCCGAGGCGCGGGGACGGCAAATCGCGATCGCCTTCGGGATTCTCGTAGCCATCGTGAGCGTCTACGTGTTGTCCCTGATCGCGGTGCACCTGTTGGCCAAGTCGGCGCCGCCGCTGCCTGCGGTGGACTTCAGCAAGGTCGAGGCTGAGGACAGTGTGGTGCAGGTGAGTCTGAGCGAGCTGAAGACCGTGGCCAATCGACTCACGGTGAATGTGCTTGTGTATCCCAAGGATTCGCTGTACGACAAGAATTTTGGCGTGCTGACCACCGACGCGGCGGTGCGGTTGTACCCCGACAACGATCTTGGTGACCTGCAATACCCGGTCGGAAAGGCCCCGGCACAGGTCTCCACCACGATCGAAGCGCGCGGCGACCCCGGCAATTGGCCGTTCGACACGTACAAGACGCAAGTGATCGCGGCCGATGTGTTCACCGGGACCGGCCCCAACCGCGAAAAGGTACCCGCCCGTGTGGAAGTCACCGGGAAGCTGGACGGCTGGGACGCCAGCGTCACCCGCGTTCACGACCCTGACGACCAGGATCCCAATGTGATGGACAACGTGGTCATCACCCTGCACCGGGCTAAGGGGCCGCTGATCTTCGACGTCGGCGTGATCCTCGTGCTCATCGCCTTGCCGATTTTGGCGTTGTGGGTCGCCATTCCCATGGCTTTGGGCAGGACGTCATTCCTGCCGCCGTTCATCACCTGGTACGGCGCAATGCTGTTCGCGATCGTGCCGCTGCGCAACATCTTGCCGGGCAGCCCGCCCTACGGCTCGTGGATCGATCAGGCCGTCGTGCTGTGGGTGCTGATCGGCCTGGTGACCGCGATGACGATATTCATCACCGCGTGGTGGCGGCATCGAGATCGAAAGTCGCCGAAGAAAACCTGAAGGCGGTCAGGCCGGCACGAGGTTACCCGGCATTCGCTATCGGCGTCGAGGTGATGGCGTCGATTGCGCTGAACACCCGCGACTGGAACTCGGGTGGCAACGGGATATAGCCGTTCCTGTCCAGGTCGGCCTGGCCTGGACCGACGGCGGCCTGCAGGAAGGCCTTCACCGCCTGGCCGACACTGGGGTCGGGGTATTTCGAACAGACGATTTCGTAGGTGACCATCACGATCGGATAGAGGTCGGGCTGGGTGGGGTTGTAAAAGGACGAGGTATCGAGCACCAGGTCGTTGCCCTTGCCGGTGATCTTCGCGTTGGCGATGGTCCTTCCGACGGTGTCGACGCCAATACGTACCGGGCGCAACGATTTCCGGCTCGCGGAGGTCTTGATTTGGGCGGCGAACAGTCCTTCCTGCAGCGCGAACGACAATTCGTTGTAGGAAATCGCGCCCTCGGTGTTCTTCACCTCTGCGGAGGTGCCGATGTTGCCGTACGCGCTGGTGCCGACCCCGCCGTTGAACACTTTGCCGCCGCCGCGGTCCCAGGCACCTGAGGACGCGGCCTGCAGATACGCCTGAAAGTGGGCGCTGGTCCCGGACGGGTCCGCTCGATAGACGACGTGAATGTTTTCCGGGGGCATCGACGCGTTGAGCGCGGTGATGGCGGGATCGTCCCACCGGGTGATGCTGCCGTTGAAGATCCTGGCCAGCGTGGGCGCATCGAGCACCAGCGAATCGATGGCGTTGATGTTGTAGGTGATTGCGATCGGGCCAAAGACCACCGGCAGGTTCCACGCATCGGCACCATTGCAACGCTGTTTGGCCGCCGCGTATTGCTCGTCGGTCAGCGGCAAGTCGGATCCGGCGAAATCGCTCCTGCCCGAGAGGAAGTCGCTGACACCGGAGCCCGACCCGTTAGCGGTGTAGGAAAGGTTTTGGCCCGTGCAAGCGTTCGAGTAAGCGTCGATGAATTTCCGCATGGCATTTGCCTGGGCGGTCGAGCCGCTGGCGGAGATTTGTTGTTTGCCGCCACAATCGACTCTGGATCCATGGGCATAGGGCAGGGCGGTGTGCGATGGGGTGCCGCAGCCCGCGAGTATCAGTGTGCTCGCGGCGAGCACGTGCTTGATGGCGACCCGTCGGTGATGCTTCCCGCGGCGTTTTTTCCTCGGGATTGGGTGGGGCACCCTACCGCCAGATGTCGACACACGTCGACAATTACAGCTATCGCGGCGACCCGTAAAGAAACATCAGGTGAATTGCCGACTTCGAGTGGGCAATCGGAAGCCGACCGGTCGGGAGCTTGCCACCAGGGATTCGCTGGTTCGTCGATCGCCGGCTGCCGCCGCGCGTTAACGCCGACTTGCCGGCAGATGAAAATAGCGCCTCTGGCATGGGATTTCGCCGCGCCGACAGCGCCGAAATTCGTACCATCTGGCCGTGTCGTCCCTATCCGATGGATTTAGCCGGCGAGTTGCTGAGCGGAACCAATGACCACCGAAACAGCGGCGGCCCCGGCGCCACCGAGCCCGGATCGGCGGCGAACGTCGGGAGCCCGTGGTGTCTTTGGCTATCTCAACAGGCACCGGCCGCACATCTCACTCGCCGCGCTCGTTCTGGCCGTTGTCATCGGCGCCTATATCTTTTCGTTGTTCGGCGTCCACTACCTGCAGCGGTCAGCGGGTCCGTTGCCGCCGCTGGATTTGAGCCAAGGTGGCGGCAACGACACGATCGTGCAGTTGCGGCTCGACGACCTCAAAACGACCGGCAATCGACTCAAGGTTGACGTGCTGGTTTATCCGCCGGACTCGTTGTACGACAAGAGATTCGACGTACTCAACACCGACGTCGCGGTCCGCCTGTACCCAACGAGCGACCTCGGCGATCTGCAGTTCCCGGCCGGCAAGGCCGCGGCTCAGGTGGAAACCATTATCGAAGCCCACGGCGATCCCGCCAACTGGCCTTTCGACACCTACACGACCGAGAAGATCTCCGCCGACACCCTTATTGGTTCCGGTGACCGCCGCAAGAAGCTGCCGGCCCGGGTCGAGGTCACCGGCGGGCTGGACGGTTGGGACGTCAAGGTAGAGCGGGTGGACGAGACCAGCGCCGTGAGCTCGCGCGTCCCCGACGACGCTGCGTTGGTCATCACCATGAAGCGCGCCAAGGGCCCGCTGGTGTTCGACCTGTTCATCTGCGTGGTACTGGTCACGCTGCCCACCTTGGCGCTGTTGGTGGCCATCCCGATGGTGCTGGGCAAGAGAAAATTCGTGCCACCGTTCGGTACCTGGTACGCCGCGATGCTGTTCGCGATCGCCCCGCTGCGCAACATCCTGCCCGGCTCGCCGCCGCCGGGATCCTGGATCGACCAGGCGGTAGTGCAATGGGTGCTGATCGCGTTGGTGGTGGCGATGAGCCTGTACATCATTGCTTGGGTCCGGCAGGGCGACGGACTCCCGGATAGCTCGGCTGCTTCGCGGTAACTCGTCGGCACCCCGTGGCATAATCGAACTTATGTTCGAATCGCTGGAATCGGCGGTCGCCGAGTTCGACGAGCTCTTTGAGCGGCGTTACCCGTCGACGACGCCGGAGTCGGCGGCGCTGCTCGAGCGCGTCTCGTGCTTCTCGCGAACCGAGAACCGTTCGGCGGCAGCGCAATTGGCGGCGATCGGGGAGTTGTTCGCTCATCGGTTGTCGCGGTGCGGGGAGTCCGAGGAGTGGGCGGTAGATACCGAGGCGGCCGTGGCCGCCGAGGTGGCGGCCGAGCTGCGGATCAGTCAGGGATTGGCGGCCAGTCGGGTCCGGTATGCGCGGGCACTACGCGAGCGGCTGCCACGCGTGGCGGAGGTATTCGCTGCCGGGGACATCGACTTTCGGATGGTGCAGACGCTGGTGTATCGCACCGACCTGCTCACCGACGCCGACGTGCTGGCGGTCGTGGACGCACAGTTGGCGGCCACGGTGGCGCGCTGGCCCGCGCTGACCCCCGCCCGGTTGGCGGCGCAGGTGGACAAGGTGGTGGCCCGGGCCGACGCGGATGCGGTGCGTCGACGCCGTAACCGCGCGGCGGGCCGGGAGGTGTGGATCGGTGAGATGGGCGACGGCTTGGCCCGCGTCGAGGGCGTGATGTTCGGTCCGGATGCTGCCGCGCTGGATACGCGCCTGGACGCGATGGCGGCCACCGTCTGTGCGCAGGATCCGCGCACCCGCGAGCAGCGCCGGGCGGATGCGTTGGGCGCGCTCGCGGCCGGGGCGGATCGGCTGGGGTGCCGGTGTGGGCGCGCCGAGTGCGCGGCTGGCACCCAGCGCGCGGCCGCTCCGCTGGTCATCCACGTGATCGCCGAGCAGTCCACCGTGTCCGGCCAGGGCGGCGCGCCGGGCTACCAGCTCGGCGCGCAGGGATTGATTCCGGCCGAGCTGGTCGCCGAATTGGCCGCCGCGGCCAAACACGTGCCGCTGATTCACCCCGCCGATGCCGCACCGGAGCCCGGCTATGTGCCCTCGGCGGCGCTGGCTGATTTCGTGCGGTGCCGCGATCTGACCTGCCGCTGGCCGGGCTGCGAGTGCCCGGCGGTGGCCTGCGATATCGACCGCACCGTTCCGTACAGCGCCGGCGGGCCCACGCACGCGAGCAATCTCAAGTGCTATTGCCGCACCCATCATTTGGTGAAAACGTTCTGGGGCTGGGCCGAAAAGCAGCTGCCCGACGGCACCCTGATCCTGACCTCCCCGGCCGGTCGCACCCACGTGACCACGCCGGGCAGCGCCCTGCTGTTCCCCAGCCTGTGCCGGGCCACCGGGGCCATCGCGGCCGCCGAAGTCGACGTGCCGCTGGACTACTGCGCCGACCGCACCGCCATGATGCCCCGCCGGCGTCGGACTCGCTCCCAAGACCGCACCACCCGCGTCGCCGTCGAACGCCGAAAAAATCGAGAGTCCCGCACCGCCCGGCGCGCCCCCGTACCGCACCACCCCGGCCCGGCCCCACCCGAGGGCGACGACGAACCACCGCCCTTCTAGGTGGAGGAATGCTCCATGCCCACATCAGGCCTACACCCGGGCCGTTTTCGGTTCGGCCGCGAATTTGGCGCTGAGCAGCTCGTCACCTAGACTCTAGGGGTTGCCTTGGGCAGACCTCGGCCGGTGTGAGTCGGCCCCGCGTGCCCTTCGGTGACAAAGACCGCGCACGTCAGGTTGGTGGGCTTCGCCTGTTGGAGCCTTGCCGAGGCGTTTCCTGCCGTGCACACGTGAACTCAGTCAGGAGATCGAGTGATTCAGCAGGAATCGCGGCTGAAGGTCGCCGACAACACCGGCGCCAAGGAGATCTTGTGCATCCGGGTGCTCGGTGGTTCGTCGCGACGTTACGCCGGCATCGGTGATGTCATCGTCGCCACCGTGAAAGACGCCATCCCCGGCGGCAACGTCAAGCGGGGTGATGTCGTCAAGGCCGTCGTGGTGCGCACCGTCAAGGAGCGCCGGCGTCCCGACGGCAGCTACATCAAGTTCGACGAGAACGCCGCGGTGATCATCAAGCCAGACAACGACCCGCGTGGAACTCGCATCTTCGGGCCGGTGGGGCGCGAACTGCGCGAGAAGCGATTCATGAAGATCATCTCGCTGGCTCCGGAGGTTTTGTAAATGAAGGTCAAGAAGGACGACACCGTCCTGGTGATCGCGGGTAAGGACAAGGGCGCCAAAGGCAAGGTGCTGAAGGTCTACCCCGACCGCAATCGGGTGCTGGTCGAGGGTGTCAACGCGATCAAGAAGCACACCGCCATTTCGACCAACCAGCGCGGCGCGCGGTCGGGCGGGATTGTCACGCAGGAAGCGCCGATCGACGCCTCCAATGTCATGGTCGTCGACTCCGACGGCAAGCCGACCCGCGTCGGGTACCGGATCGACGAGGAAACCGGCAAGCGCGTCCGCATCTCGAAGCGCAACGGCAAGGACATCTAGCATGACTACCGCAGAAAAGATTCAGCCGCGCCTGAAAGAGCGCTACCGCAACGAGATTCGCGATGCGCTCAACAAGGAGTTCGGCTACCGCAACGTCATGCAGATCCCGACGGTGACCAAGGTCGTCGTCAACATGGGGGTCGGCGACGCCGCTCGCGATGCCAAGCTGATCAACGGCGCCGTCAGCGACTTGGCGCTGATCACCGGGCAGCGACCCGAAATTCGGAAGGCCCGCAAGTCCATCGCGCAGTTCAAGCTGCGCGAGGGCATGCCGATCGGCGCCCGGGTGACGCTGCGTGGCGACCGCATGTGGGAGTTCCTCGACCGGCTGACGTCGATCGCGTTGCCGCGTATTCGTGACTTCCGCGGGCTTTCGCCCAAGCAGTTCGACGGTGTCGGCAACTACACCTTCGGCCTGTCCGAGCAGTCGGTGTTCCACGAGATCGACGTGGACAAGATCGACCGGGTTCGCGGCATGGACATCAACGTCGTCACCTCGGCGACAACCGACGACGAAGGACGAGCGCTGTTGCGGGCCCTCGGCTTTCCGTTCAAGGAGAACTGAGCATGGCAAAGAAGGCACTGGTCAACAAGGCCGCGCGCAAGCCGAAGTTCGCTGTGCGCGGCTACACGCGCTGCAACAAATGTGGCCGCCCGCGCGCGGTCTTCCGCAAATTCGGCCTGTGCCGGATCTGCTTGCGCGAGATGGCGCACGCGGGCGAGCTGCCCGGCGTGCAGAAGAGCAGCTGGTAACAGCCGAGATCCCAGGACCAACCCAGAACAGGTGCGCGACAGGCCCGAACCGGGAACCATCGCGAGGAAGGTTATAGACGCTGTCATGACAATGACGATGCAGAGCGCAGCGATGAAGAGGAGTGGCGCTCGATGACAATGACGGACCCGATCGCAGACTTCTTGACACGTCTGCGCAACGCCAACTCGGCGTACCACGACGAGGTGACCCTGCCTCACTCGAAGATCAAGGCGAACATCGCCCAGATCCTCAAAAGCGAGGGTTACATCAGCGATTTCCGCACCGAAGACGCTCGGGTCGGCAAGTCGCTGGTCGTTCAGCTCAAGTACGGCCCGAGCCGGGAACGCAGCATCGCCGGCCTGCGCCGGGTGTCTAAGCCCGGTCTGCGCGTGTATGCGAAATCCACCAATCTGCCGCGAGTGCTCGGTGGTCTGGGCGTGGCGATCATCTCGACCTCCTCGGGCCTGCTCACCGACCGTCAGGCAGCCAGACAGGGCGTGGGCGGCGAAGTCCTCGCGTACGTGTGGTAGGCGGGGAGAGGTAACGGAAAAGACTATGTCGCGCATTGGTAAGAAGCCGATTCCGGTTCCCGCAGGAGTCGACGTCACGATCGACGGCCAGAAGGTCTCGGTGAAGGGCCCCAAGGGCACCCTCGACCTGACCGTGGCAGAGCCCATCACGGTAGAGCGCAGCGAAGACGGCGCCATCGTGGTCAACCGTCCCAACGACGAGCGGGAAAGCCGTTCGTTGCACGGGCTGTCGCGGACGCTGGTCTCCAACCTGGTCACCGGCGTCACGCAGGGTTACACCACCAAGATGGAAATATTCGGCGTCGGCTACCGGGTACAGCTCAAGGGCTCCAACCTCGAGTTCGCGCTCGGGTACAGCCATCCCGTCGTGATCGAAGCCCCGGAGGGCATCACCTTCGCGGTCGAGACGCCGACGAAGTTCAGTGTCACCGGAATCGACAAGCAAAAGGTCGGCCAGATTTCGGCGAACATCCGTCGTCTGCGCCGCCCGGACCCGTACAAGGGCAAGGGCGTGCGCTACGAGGGTGAGCAGGTCCGCCGCAAGGTCGGAAAGACAGGTAAGTAGTCATGGCGCAAAAGCAAGCTACCGCCGAACGTAAGCCGGTGGGGCAGAGCGTATCTGCAACTCGCCGGGTCTCTCGGCTGCGTCGGCACGCCCGCCTGCGTAAGAAGATCTCGGGCACCCCGCAGCGCCCGCGGTTGGTGGTGAACCGCTCCGCACGGCATATCCACGTCCAACTGGTCAACGACGAGAACGGCACCACGGTGGCCGCCGCTTCGTCGATCGAGGCCGACGTGCGTGGCCTGGACGGGGACAAGAAATCCCGCAGCGTGCGGGTCGGCCAGTTGATCGCCGAGCGCGCAAAGGCCGCCGGCATCGACAGCGTGGTGTTCGACCGTGGCGGATACACCTACGGCGGACGGATCGCGGCCCTGGCGGATGCCGCCCGCGAGAACGGATTGAAATTCTGATGACAACTGGAAGGACCGCATAATGGCGGAGCAGTCCGCTGGAGGCCAAGGCGCTCCGGACAGCCGCGACGGCCGCGATTCCCGCGATTCCCGTGACGGCCGGGGTCGGCGCGACGGCGGCCGTGGCCGCGACCGCGACGGCGACAAGAGCAACTATCTCGAGCGGGTCGTTGCCATCAATCGTGTTTCCAAGGTGGTCAAGGGTGGTCGGCGATTCAGCTTCACCGCCCTGGTCATCGTGGGTGACGGCGCCGGCATGGTCGGCGTCGGCTACGGCAAGGCCAAGGAGGTTCCGGCCGCGATCGCCAAGGGTGTGGAAGAGGCACGTAAGGGCTTCTTCCGGGTCCCGCTGATCGGCGGAACTATCACGCACCCGGTGCAGGGCGAGGCGGCCGCCGGGGTGGTGCTGCTCCGCCCGGCCAGCCCGGGTACCGGTGTGATCGCCGGTGGGGCGGCCCGTGCCGTGCTGGAATGCGCTGGGGTGCACGACATCCTGGCCAAGTCGCTGGGCAGCGACAACGCGATCAACGTGGTGCACGCCACGGTGGCCGCGCTCAAGTTGCTGCAGCGCCCGGAGGAGGTGGCCGCACGCCGCGGTCTGCCGATCGAGGATGTCGCCCCCGCCGGGATGCTCAAGGCACGACGTGAAAGCGAAGCGCTGGCTGCAACTGCCGCGCGCGAGGGAACGGCACAGTAATGAGCCAGTTGAAAATCACCCAGGTGCGCAGCACCATCGGTGCCCGCTGGAAGCAGCGTGAGAGCCTGCGCACCTTGGGCCTGCGACGGATTCGCCATTCGGTGGTTCGCGAGGACAACCCACAGACCCGCGGGCTGATCGCCGTGGTGAGCCACCTCGTCGAGGTGGAGTCGGCGCCTGAAGGGAAAACACAGTGACCATCAAGCTGCACGACCTCAAGCCCGCTCCCGGGTCGAAGACGCCGCGGACCCGCGTCGGTCGCGGCGAGGGATCCAAGGGTAAGACCGCCGGTCGCGGTACCAAGGGCACCAAGGCACGCAAGAACGTGCCGACCACCTTCGAGGGTGGTCAGATGCCGATCCACATGCGGCTGCCCAAGCTCAAGGGATTCAAGAACCGATTCCGCACCGAGTACGAGATCGTCAATGTCGGTGACATCGCCCGGCTGTTCCCCGAAGGCGGTGCCATCGGCATCGCGGAACTGGTCGCCAAGGGTGCGGTCCGCAAGAACTCGTTGGTGAAGGTCCTGGGCGACGGCGACCTGACCGTCAAGGTCGAGGTGTCCGCGCACAAGTTCAGCGGCAGCGCCCGCGAGAAGATCACCGCCGCCGGCGGCTCGGCCACCGAGGTCTCCTAACCTTTTCAGGCGTTCCAGCACGGTATCCGCGCGAATGCGCGCGGGTGCCGTGCTTTCGTCGTATTAGCGCGTAATGCGTTAGCAGGCACCGTTATCGCACCCCGACCTTGACGACGCCGCGGCCATAGGATAGCGTTCGTTATATAACGTTAGTTATCCAATACCCCTCGGGAAAGGTGATCGCAATGGTCAGCACACAAGCGAAGGAGTTCGCCGACTTCTTCGGGGCCCTGAGTGCCCGCTCCGCCAACCCCAACTTCGAGCTGGGCACGGTACGCGACGTCATCGAGACGATGCATGTCGCGACCACCGAGCCCGAGGGCGTCAGCTACGCCGAAGTGGACGCCGGGGGTGTGCAGGCGCTGTGGTGCATTCCCGCCGACAGCGACCCGAATCGGGTGCTGCTGCACAACCACATGGGCGGCACCGTCGTTGCCTCGATGTACTCCGACCGCAAGGCCGCGGCACACATTGCGAAGGCAGCGGGCGCCCGGGCGCTGGTGCTTAACTTCCGGCGGTCACCCGAGCACAAGTTCCCGGCCCAGATCGAAGATGTACGCGCTGCCTACGACTGGCTACTGCAGCAGGGCTATCAGCCGGAAAACATTGCCAGCGTTGGCCATTCGATCGGCGGCAATTTCGCGGTTGGGCTGGCCATCGCACTGCGCGACGAGGGCGCCGCGATGCCGGGGGCGATCGTATCCATATCCCCGTGGGTCGACCTGACGCTGAGCAACGAAACCTACACCAGCAACGGTGAGCGCGATCGACTGCTATCGCGTCCGCTCGCGGAGTTCTTCCGGTCGTGCTGGCTGGATGGCACCGGGGTCAGCCCCAACGACCCGCGGGTGAGTCTGATCGATGCGGACCTCTCTGGCCTGCCGCCGATGGCGGTGTTCTGGGGCAGCGACGAGGTGCTTGCCGGCGAGGACGCGGAGTTCGCCCGTCGCGCCGAGGCCGCCGGCACCGAGGTGCTGGCGCGCGAGGTCGAGGCCGGGCAACACTCCTTCATCATCGGTGCCGGCTGGGTGCCTGAGGTCGACGATGCGATCGCCGAGATCGGCAAGTGGCTGACAACCAAACTCGGACGCTGATCAATTCAGCCGTGGAATAACCTCTGCGGCAAGGCGTTCCATCTGTTCGCGATTCTCCGGCACGTCGAGGCCCAGGGGATTGAGCAGCAGCGTCTGCGCGCCCGCGGCGATCACTTCTTTGAGCCCACGGGCGACGTCGTCGGGTGTGCCCGACACCGGAAAGGTTTCCACGCCGGGCATCTGGCCGTAGAGGCGGCGCAGGCCGTCGAGTACCCGCTCGCGAGCGCGGGCCGCATCGTCGTCGATCATCAGGTAGACGCGTTTCCTGATCGGGAAGTGCGCCGGATCCTTGCCCTGCTCGGCGAGTTCACGACGGACGATGGGGACCGTGGCGGCGAACGCTTCGGTGCTCGACGCGCCTGCGCCCATGTAGGCGTCACCATGGCGCACCGCCCGGGCCAGCGCCTTGGGCGCCATCCCGCCGAACCAGATCGGCGGGTGCGGCCGCTGTATCGGCTTGGGCTGGAACGGTAGGTCGTCGACGTCGCGGAACCGGCCATGGAAGTTCACCGTCGGGTCGTCGGACCACGCCGCCTTCATCAATGTCAGCCCCTCGGTGAAATATGAGATGAAGGTGTCTTTTTCGACACCGAAGGCGGCGAGCGACGGACCGCCGCGACCCGGTGCGACCCCGACGTCGAGCCGGCCGTGGCTAATCCGATCGAGCGTGGTTACCGCGGAGGCCAACTGCAGTGGCTCGTGTTGGGACGTCACCAGCACCGCCACCCCCAGCCGCAGCCGTTCCGTGTACGCCGCGCAGAAGGACAGCAGCTCCAGCGGTGCGAGCAGTGGTGCCCGGCCGATGGTCTGCTCGAGCGTCCAGATTCCCTCGAAGCCGAGTTCCTCGGACCGCTCCACGAAGGAGCGCAGCCCCGCGCGGTCGAAGTCGTGGTAGTCGAACTGGGGGATGGCGATCGAAAAATCCACCCGCTCACCCTACGGGCGTTCATCGGTACGCTGCAGAGCATGTTCGCCTTTTTGCCCTCGCTGCCCGGAGTCGACGACGTACGCGCCCTGGCCGAGCGCGTCGACACCGTCCGCCACCACGGCGTCCCGAACGGCTGCGTGCTCGAACTCAACCTGCGCTCGGTGCCGCCCGAGACATCGGGATTCGACCCGCTGGCACTGGTCACCGGGGCGGAGCGTCCGCTGGCGCTGCGCGAGGCCGTCACCGCCGTCCACCGCGCGGCCGAAGACTCCCGGGTCGCCGGGCTCATCGCGCGTGTGCAGCTCTCGGCCGCCCCGCCCGCGGCGGTCCAGGAGTTGCGCGAGGCAATCGTGGCCTTCAGCGCCGTCAAGCCGTCGCTGGCGTGGGCCGAGACCTACCCGGGCACGCTGTCCTATTACCTTGCCTCGGCTTTCGGCGAGGTCTGGATGCAGCCCTCGGGCAGCGTCGGGCTCATCGGCTTTGCCAGCAACGCCAATTTTCTGCGCACCGCGCTCGACAAGGCGGGCATCGACGCCGAATTTGTGGCCAGGGGTGAATACAAGTCCGCGGCAAACGTTTTCACCGAGCACGGCTTCACCGAGGCCCACCGCGAAGCCGTAACCCGGATGCTGGAGAGCCTGCAAGACCAGGTGTGGCGTGCGATCGCCGAGTCACGCAGCATCGACGTCGCCGCGCTGGACACCCTGGCCGACCGGGCCCCCCTGTTGCGTGAGGACGCCGTGGCTTCCGGCCTGGTCGACCGGATCGGCTTCCGCGACCAGGCTCATACCAGGATCGCGGAATTGGTCGGCGTGGAAGGAGTTTCGGCGGACCACGCCGAGAGCGACCCGGAAAAGCTTGCGCCGCGGCTCACTCTGGCGCGCTACGCCGCTGCGGCCCGGCCTCGGCTGGTGCCACCGGCGCCGTCGCTTCCGGGCCGCCGGTCCAAGCCGACCCTTGCGGTCATCACGCTGCAGGGCCCGATCGTCACCGGGCGCGGCGGGCCGCAGCTGCTGCCGTTCGGTCACTCGGCTGTCGGCGGTGACACCATTGCCGCCGCGCTGCGGGAGGCGGCCGGCGACGACTCGGTCTCGGCGATCGTGCTGCGCATCGACAGCCCCGGCGGATCGGTCACGGCGTCGGAAACCATTTGGCGCGAGGTGGCGCGGGCACGTGAAGGCGGCAAGCCGGTCGTCGCGTCGATGGGTTCGGTGGCGGCGTCCGGGGGTTACTACGCGGCGATGGCCGCCGACGTGATCGTGGCCAACCCGGCCACCATCACCGGCTCGATCGGGGTGATCACCGGCAAGCTGGTGTTCCGCGATCTCAAGGAGCGGCTGGGCATCGTGTCAGATGCGGTGCGCACCAACGCGAATGCCGACGCCTGGTCGACCGATGTGCCGTTCACGGCGCAGCAGCGAGCCGACCGGGAAGCCGAAGCGGACCTGATCTACGCCGATTTCGTCGAACGCGTCGCGCAGGGCCGCAGGCGCAGCACCGAGGACGTCGACGCCGTCGCTCGGGGACGGGTGTGGACAGGCGCCGACGCGCTCGAGCGGGGCCTGGTCGACGAACTCGGTGGCCTGCGTACCGCGGTGCGCCGCGCCAAGATCCTCGCCGGCCTGAACGAGGACGCCGACGTGCGCATCGTCAGCTACCCCGGATCGTCGCTGCTGAACCTGGTGCGGCCGCGGGCGTCCTCCCAGCCGGCCGCCGCGTCGCTGCCGGACGCCCTGGGCGTGTTGATCGGCCGCACGGTCGCCACGATCATGCAAAACCTCGAGGAAGCGGTCAACGGCGCCAGCGTGCTGTGGCTGGGGGAGTCGCGCTTCTAACCGGCCTCTGTTGAACCTGCGTCGGCGAACCGGCCGCTGATGAAGATGATCTCGCCGAGCGGGTCGTCGTGCTCTGGCGGCGGAACGTCGATGCCGTGCTGCTCGAACAGCTCCGTGCGCGTCACGCCCTGGGCCTTCCAGCCTTTGGCGCTCAGGTAGTCGACCACATGGCTGCGCTCCCCGGCGTACACCAGCGATGCCATGTCGATGTCCACCCCGTGGTCCCGGAACGAGTTGGACATCTCCCGGACCTTTTCCGCGTCGAAATCGACTATGCCAGGCACGAATTCGGTGGCTATCGTGCTGCCGGGGGCACTGAGCGAGGTGATGTTGTCGAACAATCGGTCCTGAGCTTCCGGTGGAAGGTAGATCAGCAACCCTTCGGCCAGCCAGGCGGACGGCGCGGCCGGGTCGAATCCAGCGGCCCGCAACGCCGTCGGCCAGTCGGCACGCAGGTCGATCGGGATGGCGCGCCGAGTGGCCGTCGGCTGAGCGCCGATGCCGGCCAAAGTGGTTGTCTTGAACTCGATCACCTGCGGTTGGTCGACTTCGTAGACCACGGTCGACGCGGGCCAGTCCAACCGGTAGGCGCGGGAGTCCAATCCGGAGGCCAAAATCACCACCTGACGCACGCCGCCGGCGACGGCATCGCCCAAGTAGTCGTCGAAGTACCTGGTGCGCACCGCTATTCCGTCGACCATCGCCCGCATGCGGACCGGGGTGACATTCTCGATCGCGGAGAAATCGAGCTCGCCATCCATCATCTTGGTGAAGAAATCCAGGCCCACCGCACGCACCAACGGCGCGGCGAACGGGTCGCTGATCAAACCACGAGGGTCGTTGGACGCCATGGCGCGGCCGGCCGCGACCATGGTTGCGGTGGCGCCCACGCTGGACGCGAGGTCCCAGTTGTCGTCGTGCGCACGGGGCATGAGACGACTTTAACCGGGCGTTATTTCAGGGTTGCGGCGACATAGCTCATGTCGCCGAAGACCGCCGTCAGCTCGTCCTCGGGGAACCGGAATCCGTTGTGCGCGTACAACTCCTTGGTCGAATGCGCCGTCACGTCCCAGTTGTGGGTCGTCAGGTAGTCGACGACGACGTTGCGCTCACCCCGATAGAACAGATCGGACGCATCGAGGTTGAACCCGTAACTTTGCCAGCGTTCGCTGATGCGCCGCAGCCGCTCGTCGGAGAACGCGTTGGGGTCGGACACGTGCTCGGTGGCCAGCCTGCTACCGGGTGCCGACAGCGCCGTGATGTTGTCGAACAACCTGTCCTGCGCCTCGGGCGGCAGGTACGGCAGCAGCCCTTCCGCGCTCCAGGCGGTGGGCCGCGTCACGTCGAAACCGGACTTCCGCAACGCCGCCGGCCAATCGTCGCGCAGGTCGATGCCGATGGTGCGGCGTTCGGCGGTGGGAGCGGCGCCGAGGCCGGCCAGTGTGTCGGTCTTGAACGCGATGACCTGTGGCTGGTCCACCTCGTAGACCACCGTGCCCGCCGGCCAGGCCAAGCGGTAGGCCCGGGTGTCCAGGCCGGATGCCAGGATCACCGCCTGCCGGATGCCCGCCCTCGTCGCGTCGGCGAAGAAGTCATCGAAAAACCTGGTACGAACGGTGATCTGCTCGCTGTGCGCCTTGCGGTTGAGCAGGGCATCGTCTTTGAGGTCCTCGACATCGATGTCGCCGTCGAGGATGCGGACAAACGGTTCGAGCCCGACCGCCCGAACGAGGGGATCGGCCAGCGGATCATCCAGGAGCGGCTCGGGCCCCTGCGAGGCCACCGCGCGGGAGGCGGCCACCATGGTGGCCGTGGCTCCCACGCTGCTGGCCAGGTCCCAGCTGTCGCCCTCGCTCCGTCCGGTCCGGGTGCTCATTTTGCCTTCTTCTGCAGGATGCCGCTGGTGTAGAGCATCTCGCCCATCCGCATGTCGTCGTCCTCGATCGGCGCAAACCCGTTCTCCGCGAACAACTCCTGGATGTTGCTGCTATTCAGCGCCCATCCCCGCTCGGTGAGATAGGGGACCACCTCGTTACGATCGCCGAGGTAAACGAGCCCCGCCATGTCGAGGTCGAAGCCGTGGGCGCGCCAGCGCTCGGCAATGCTCTGCATACGCTCTCGGAGCTTGTCCTCTTCCCCCGGCTCGGGGTTCGGTACGCTCTCGGTTGCCACCCGACTACCCGACGCGCTGAGCGCGGTGATGGTGTCCAGCAGCCGGTCCTGTGCCTCCGGCGGCAGGTAGCCGAGCAGGCCCTCGGCGCTCCATGCCGCGGGCTGGGACGGGTCGAAGCCCGCCATGCGCAGTGCGGTTGGCCAGTCGTCGCGCAGGTCGATGGCAACTACCCGACGATCGGCGGTCGGCTCGACGCCCAGATCGCGTAGGGCCCGGGTCTTGAACTCGATCACCTGCGGTTGGTCCACCTCGTAAACGACCGTGCCGGCGGGCCAGGCCAGCCGGTAGGCGCGGGAATCCAGCCCGGACGCCAGGATCACGACCTGCCGGATCCCGGCTTCGGTCGCGTCGATGAAGAACTCGTCGAAGAACTTGGTGCGCACGGCCATGTTGTCGGCCATGCGCGACATCGCGCCGGCCGATCCGGCGGACCCGTCGTGCACGTCGTTCAGCTCGGCCGGGTCCAGTTCGCCGCTGGCCAGCCGGGAGAGCAGGTCGACGCCGACGGCCTTGACCAACGGTTCCGCGAACGGGTCGCTGATCAGGGGCCGCTCGGCCCGGGTGGCGATCGCGCGCGCCGCGGCGACCATAGTGGCCGTCACCCCGACGCTGGACGCCAGGTCCCAGCTGTCGCCGTCGTATCTGATGGAGCTGGTGGAAGTCATGGGTGCCCCCTGCTGATGTACTTAGCTTAACTTTGCTAATACTTAGTCAATATAACAAGACTCCACCACTGTACGCTTCCCGCTGGCACACCCCGAGTTCACGGAAATCAGCTGGGGCCCGGGCCGCGCAAGGTCGCGATCGACCAGCGCTAAACCGGCCGGGTGGCCTGATAGTAGGTGAGCTGGCCGACGATCCGCTGCCGCGTGGTGGCGAGTTCGGTGCAGTCCAACCCCGCCGAGCGCAGTAATCGGGGTATCCCGTCACCCAGGTTGCCGGCCATGTGGTGGTTGCGCCGGATGAGCCGCGCCAGCACCCCGCCGCTTGCGGTGTGGCCGCCGATGTCGACCAGGTGTAGCCGGCCCCCCGGACGTAGTACCCGAAATATCTCCGCCGCCGCCGCCGGTTTCGCGTCGTCGCTGATGTGATGCAGCATCATTGACGACAGCACCCGGTCGAACTCCGCGTCGGCGTATGGAAGCCGTTCGGCGTAGCCGAGTTCAAAACGGATGCCGGGAATTCGGTCCGCCTTTCGCTGCGCGACCGCCAAGATCCGCGGATCCGGGTCGCACCCGATCACCTCCGCCGCGGGATGCGATCGCTTGACGGTAATCGAGAGATTACCTGTGCCACAGCCGATTTCCAGGACTCGGTGACCGTCGGTGATTTCCGCCTGGGCGACCAGGCGGCGGTAAACGTTGTTGAGGCCCATTAGCCGGGCGATCAGATCATAGGCGGGCAGAAACGCATCGTGACCGGTGGCCGGCAAGTAGTCATGTGGATGATGTTTCGTCATACCAACAATGGTGAACCACTGTCACGCACTATAATTGGCTAATTATCGCCGATAGTAGGACTATCTTTGGCAGTATGGCACAGGTACCTAGGCTGGTCGGCCACCGCGGCGGCGTTCCCGTCTACCGATACCGGACCGATCCGGAGACCGAACCGGTCTCGGTGCAGCGTCATACCGGCGACATCGTCGGGCACGGCCGCCATATCCACGACTTTCCGGCGCTGTGGTACGCCCCGGCGGCGGGCCTGGTGTACGTGGCGGCGCCCGGCGAGGTGCTGGATGCCGGCCAGTTGGCGAACCTGCAGGACGGCATCGCGGTGTTCTTCGACCCCACCGCGCTGGGTGAGGACGCCCGGTCCCCCTGGCCGGCGTGGCGCGGGCACCCACTGCTCTTCCCGTTCCTGCACGGCCATTCGGGTGGAGTCTTGCGCCTACAGATTCCCGCGGAGCGCCAACCCGTGTGGGACAACGCGATCCGGTCGATCGAAGCCGAGCTCACCGCGCGCAGCGAGGGGCATCGGCAGGCGGCCCTGGCATACCTGACCCTGTTGCTGATCGACCTCGCCCGACTGGCCCGGGATGTGGTCGCCGAGCTGCGACGCAGCGGGGAACCACTGTTGGCCGATGTGTTCGACGTGATCGACCGGCGATATGCCGCGGCCCTGTCGTTGCGAGATGTGGCGGCCGCGGTCGGCATGACGCCGGGGCATCTCACCACGGTGGTACGCCGGCGCACCGGGCGCACCGTGCAGGAGTGGATCATCGAGCGTCGCATGACCGAGGCACGCACCCTGCTGGCGGAGACCGACTTGCCGATCGCCGAAATTGCCCGCCGGGTTGGGGTATTCGATCC
This sequence comes from Mycobacterium simiae, assembly GCF_010727605.1. Classification (NCBI taxonomy): domain Bacteria; kingdom Bacillati; phylum Actinomycetota; class Actinomycetes; order Mycobacteriales; family Mycobacteriaceae; genus Mycobacterium; species Mycobacterium simiae. The sequence goes on along the minus strand of NZ_AP022568.1, from coordinate 1,689,282 downwards.
CGGCTTCTTCAGCCGGCAATTCGCTCGCGTGCACGGCATGTCGCCGCGCACATGGCGGGGTAGCCGGCTGAGCCAGGGTTCCGCCTAGCGCGGCTCTGGCACACTGGCAGCCGTGGGGCACAGCTGTCTGATCGGCATCGACATCGGGACCAGCGCGGTCAAGGCGATACTGATCGATACCGACGGCAACCTGCTTGCCGATTACCTACGCCCGCTGGTGATGTCGCGACCGTCGGCGCGTCACGCCGAACAGGATCCGGCCGCTTGGATGGACGGTGTGCTGGCGGCGCTGACGGAGTTCGCATCGGGGCATGACCTGTCGGGACTCGCGGGGATCGGCATCACTTCGCAGGTGAACACGCATGTCTTCGCCGGATCAGACGGTGCGGCGCTGCTGCCCGCGATCACGTGGCAAGACACCCGCTGCGCGGCCGACGCCGCAACGCTGGCCGCGCACATCGACGCCGAGCAGCAACGAACATGGTTCGGCACACCGGTTCCGATCGACGCGAGTCATGCGTTGTCCAGGTTGGCGCACGTGGCGCGCGTGCATCCCGATGTCTATGCGAAGACGCGATATGTCCTGCTGCCCAAGGACTATTGCGTGATGCGTCTGACCGGGTCAGTCTTCTCCGATGCGATTTCCGCCGTTCGCCTGGCTCGTGGGCAAGGTTATGTAACCGACTTACTAGCCCTGGTGCCACGGGCGCACGACCTATTGCCCGAGCTACGCGACTTTCATTACGTGGCAGGACATGTGCGTCACGGGATGCCTTGCGCCGGAACGCCTGTGGTGGTCGGCACCATGGATGCCTGGGCAGGTATGTTCGGCTCCGGTGTACTGCACGACGGTGCGGCCATGTATCAGAGCGGAACCAGCGAGATCTTGGGCATCATCTCACCGACCGTCAATCCCACGCCGGGGGTGGTGGTGTTCCCCCCGTACGACGACATCGTCCTGCATGCCGCGCCAACCCAGTCGGGAGGTGCTGCGGTGCAATGGGTTTCGCGCCTGCTGAGCGTCCCGACCGGTCGGTTGTCCGCACTTGCGGCCAACACCGAACCGGGACCATCCATCCCGTTGTTCCTGCCGCATCTCGAGGGCGAACGTGCCCCGATCTGGGACGCCGGCTCCCGGGGAGCGTTCGCGGGGATTGATTCCACCGTCGGCGCCGCAGAGACCGCGCGCAGCGTGATGGAAGGGGTTGCCTTCTCGGCGCGGTGGGCTTTTCAGGCACTGCAGCAGTCGTCGAATGTGGTTCTGGCGCAGGCGAACATCAGCGGTGGCGGCTCCCGTTCGGACATCTGGTGTCAAATCCGCGCCGATACGCTCGGCTTTGCCCTCAAGCGCACCGCGGTGTCGGACGCCGCGGTGCTCGGCGCGGCGCTATTGGCCGGCGTGGGGACCGAGGTGGTGGGCTGCGTGGCCGCCGCGGTGCGCGAGTTCGTCAGGTTTGACCGCACTTTCGAGCCGCAGACCGCCCATCGGGACTACTACGACGAAAAGTTCGCACGTTTCCAGTCGCTGTACCGCGCGTTGCGGCCCATCATTTGACGGCTTTGCCGCGCGGTCTTAGAGCTTGTCGACGTCCAGCCACTCATCGACGTCGAATCGGTCGGCCACGGCCCGGATCGTTGCACCACCGTGGCCCGGGTAGTGGGCGGGCACTACGGCGGCACGGGCCGCGGCGGCCTCGGTGAAGACCCGGCGCCGGGTGGCCGCGGCAGCCGGGGCATCCACATCGAAGGCGCACGGGTCGTCGGGGCGGCGGATTTGGAGTGGGCTATGGGTGATGTCGCCCACGAAGACTGCCGGGGCGCCCGCGTCCAGCCACAGCACCGAGGAGCCTGGGGTGTGTCCGGGAGCCGATCGCAGCCGCAGCGACGGGCTGACCTGGTAGTCGTCCGACCATTGGACGAGCTGACCGGCCGCCTCGACGGGCGCCACGCTGTCGGCGAACACCAGCTGATCACCGTGCTGCTGGGCGGCTTGCGCCTCAGTGCGCGGCGACCGCCGCGCCGCCGGGCCGTCGGGGGAGAAGTACCGGTAGTCGGCGGCGGGAGCCAGATATCGCGCATTGGGGAACGTTGGTACCCAAACCCCGTTGTCCAACAGCGTGTTCCAACCGACGTGATCGGAGTGAACGTGGGTGTTGATCACCACATCGACGGCGCCGGGGTCGATGCCCGCCGACGCCCAGGCGGCCAAGAATCCGGTGGCCAGGTGATCCAGCGCCGGGATGTGGGGGCGTTGGCGATCGTTGCCGACGCCGGTGTCCACCACAACGGTCAGCCCGTCCACCTCGATCACCCAGCTCTGCACCGCAATGCGCCACTTGTCGGTGTCGGGGTCGAAGAAGTCGGGCACCAACAGGTCGGCGTGCGCTTGCCAGCCCGACGGCGGGGTGTTGGCGAAAGACCGTGTGCCCAGCTGGAACTGAAACTCCACGATGCGCGTCACCATCGCGCGGCCCAGCTGGACCCGGCTCATAGCGGATTGGCCCGCAGGTAACTGTAGACGCCCGCGAAGTTGTGGTTCACCTCGTCGGGAATCGGCACCGGGCCACCGAGAACCCTGGCGCCCCAAACGATTTGAGCAGTCCGCTCCACCAGTGCGGTGATATGCAGGACCTTGTCGGGTCGGGGCCCTACCGCCACCAGGCCGTGATTGGCGATCAAGGCCGCGCCGCGGTCTTCCAGCGCCCTGACCGCGTTGATACCGACCTCCGGAGTGCCCGACGCCGCATAATCGGTGCACCGGACGTCGCCGCCGCAATAGACCGCGAATTCGTCGATGCAGGCCGGGATCGGCTGACGGGCGACGGCGAACATCGTCGCCCACACCGGATGACTGTGAATGACGCTGCCGATATCGGCGAATGCCTGATAACAAGCCAGGTGCAACTGCATCTCCGAAGACGGCGCCCGCCCCTGCGCCGCGTGCTGTACCGCGCCGTCGGGGTCGACGAGGACCAGATCCTCGATCGCCATGTCGCGGTAGTCGACCGAGGACGGCGTGATGACGATGTTGCCGTCGGGGCGTCGCGCCGAAATGTTGCCGGCGGTTCCCTCGACCAGGCCTCGCCGCAGCATGTCCTTGGCCGCCGCCAGCACCGCGGTCGCCGCGTTGTCGACGGATGTCACGGACGTCATGGGCCGAGCACCTCCGGATTGAGGATATGGGCGGGCGTGTTGCCGGACAGCAACGCCTCCAGATCGTCGGCGACCATCTGTGCCTGCCGGGCCTCAGTGTTCCACGTGGCCCCGCCGATGTGCGGGGTCAGCACCACGTTGGGCATACCGGCCAGCGGGTGATCCGTGGGCAGCCATTCGCCGACGAAGTGGTCGAGTCCGGCCGCGGCGACCTTGCCGCTGCGCAACGCATCGACGAGGGCATCGGTGTCGTGCAGCTGGGCCCGAGCGGTGTTGAGGAAGACCACCCCGTCCCGCATGGCCGCGAACTGCGCGGCGCCGATCATGCCGGCGGTGTCCTCGGTGACCGGCGCGTGCAGCGAGACGACGTCGGACTCGGCCAGCAGGTCATCGAGGTCGTGGTGGGCCTCGTCGTGGTAGGGGTCGTGGGCGACGACCCGCACGCCCAGCCCGGTCAGCCGCCATCGCAGCGCCCGGCCGACCGCGCCCAGGCCCACCAATCCCGCGGTGCGCCCGGCGATTTCCCACCCGCGGAACCGCTGGTAGGGGATGCTGCCGTCGCGAAACATGTTGCCGCTGCGGACATCCGCGTCGGCGGTCACCAGCTGACGGGTAACGGCCAAGAGCAGGGCCACCGTCAACTCGGCCACCGCGTCGGCGTTGCGCGCCGGGGTGTTCAGCACCGGGATGCCTGCGGCGGTGGCCCCGGCGATGTCGACGTTGTTGGGGTCGCCGCGGGTAGCTGCGATCGCCCGCAACCGCCGTGCCAGCACCGGGCCGCGCACCGAGTCACTCTCCACCACAACGATGTCGGCGCCTTCGCTGTCGATCCGCTCGGCCAACTGCTCGGGACTGTAGATCCGCAGCGGGGCCTGGCCCATCTCACTTATCCAGGGGTCATAGACCACGTCGGCCAGCTGCTGCAATTTGGCGAATCCCGGACCGCGTAATGGGGCCGTCACCAGGGCGCGTGGTGGTGTCACGAATGCCAATGCTGGCGTACGGTGACGCCAGTGTCACGTAATGGCGTCACGATCGGCATCGACATCGGCACCACCGCGGTCAAGGCGGTTGCTGCCGACGCCGATGGCCGAGTGACGGCACGGGCGCGCATCCCGCACCAGGTGCGGGTGCCGACGCCCGACCGGCTCGAGCATGACGCCGAGGAGGCATGGCGGCGTGGCACGTTGGCGGCCCTGGACCGACTGCACCGGCTGCTGCCCGGCCCGCAGGTGCGCGCCGTCGCAGTGTCGGCCATGGTGCCCTCGCTGACGGCCGTCGATTCGGCGGGCCGGCCGCTGGCGCCCGGGCTGCTCTACGGCGACGAGCGTGGCCGGGTGGCGGGCGACCAGCCGGTCCCGGCGTTGGGCGAGGCCGCCGAATTTTTGCGCTGGATGGCCGCCGAAGTACCCGGCGCGGCCGGATACTGGCCCGCGCCGGCGGTGGCCAACCATGCCCTGACGGGCGACGCGGTGCTCGACTTCGCCACCGCGGCCACCTCATTCCCGCTGTTCGACGGGACCGGTTGGGACCCGGCGGCCTGCGCCGAGCGCGGCGCCGCCGTCACACAGATGCCGCAAGTGCAGACGATCGGGGCGGCGGCAGGGCAGGTGCGTGGCACCGGTGCAGTGCTGGGGGTGGGCGCGGTCGATGCCCTGTGTGAGCAGATGGTGTCGGGTGCCGATCGAGACGGCGACGCCCTGGTCATGTGCGGCACCACGCTGATCGTGTGGGTGACCGTCCCCGAGGCGCGCCACGTGCCGGGGTTATGGACCATCCCGCACACCACGGCTGGCAAGAGCCTGATCGGCGGCGCCAGCAACGCCGGTGGACTGTTCCTCGGCTGGGTCGATCGCGTCATCGCCCCGGGCACGCCCGGCGCCCTGGATCCACACCGGGTGCCGGTCTGGTCGCCCTACATCCGCGGCGAACGCACCCCCTTCCACGACCCGCACCGGCGGGCCGTCCTCGACGCGGTCGACCTCACCCACGACGGCACCGCGCTGCGCAGGGCCGCCTACGAAGCCTCCGGTTTCGTGGTCCGTCAGCTCATCGAACTCAGCGGTGCGCCGGTCTCGCGCATCGTGGCCACCGGTGGCGGCACCCGCCTGGCGCCATGGATGCAGGCCATCGCCGATGCCACCGGCCGGCCGGTGACGGTATCCGGGGTGCCCGAGGGCGCGGCGCTGGGGGCGGCCTTTCTGGGCCGGATGGCGGCCGGCCTGGAAACGTCGATCATCGACGCCGGCCGCTGGGCCTGCACGGACCGCGTCGTCGACCCCGACCCCGCGTGGGTGGGCTCGGTCGAGGGCCGGTACCGGCGCTTCCTGGCGCTGGGCGAGCAATCATGCCGGCCGCCGCCATGAGATCTGGCGCGCTAATGTCCGCGGCGTTCTAGGCTGGTGCAATGACTGACCAGGATCGCAAAGCCGCCCGCCGAGAGATCGCCGACGCGTTGTTGAAAGCGCTTGAACGCCGGCACGAAATCGCCGATCTGGTGGTGGAGTCGGAGAGCAAGGAAGCCGCGGTCGACGGGATCGTCAAGCTCCTCGACACCTCCCACCTCGCCGCGGAAGCGGTGATGGGGATGTCCTTCGAGCAGCTCACCATCGACTCGCGACGCAAGATTCTTGCCGAACTCGAGGACCTGAACAAGCAGCTGAGTTTCACCCTCGGCGAGCGGCCGGCGAGCTCGGGGGACAACCTCGAGCTACGGCCGTTCTCCGCCACCGCGGACCGCGACCTGTTCGCCGTCCGCACCCAGGACATCGGCTTCGCCGGTGATGGATCGGGCGGGCCCGCAGGCAATCTCGACGACGAGATCCGGGCAGCGCTGCGCCGCGTCGACGACGAGGAGGCCGCCTGGTTCGTCGCCGTGGATTCCGGCGAGAAGGTCGGAATGGTGTTCGGTGAGCTGGTCCGCGGGGAGGTCGACGTCCGCATCTGGATTCACCCCGACCACCGGAAGAAGGGTTACGGCACGGCGGCGCTGCGCAAGTCTCGCTCGGAGCTGGCGTGGTGCTTTCCCGCCGTGCCGTTGGTGGTGCGCGCCCCCGCGGCCAAACCGGCCTGATCGCGGGGTTATCGCAGCACGGCGGTGACGGCGATGCTGTTCTGCAGCGATTCCATGCTCTCCCCCGGCGACACAGACAGACCCGCCTCGGCGAACATGTCGGCGCGGGTACAGGTGGAAACCGTCCAGCCCTGCGCGCTCAGGTAGTCCGCGGCCGGGGTGCGCTCGCCGTAGTAGACGAGTGCCGACACGTCGACATCGAGACCCAACCGACCCCAGCGGTTGGCCATCGCTTTCGCGCGTCGTTCCAACAGCGGCATGCTGCCGTCGCGATGGTATTCGGTCGCCAGCCGGCTGCCCGGCGCGCTGACCGCGGTGATCGCGTCGAAAAGTCGGTCCTGCGCTTCCGGCGGCAGATACATCAGCAGTCCTTCGGCGCTCCACGCCGTGGGCTTGTCCGCGTCGAAGCCGTTGCGGTGCAACGCACTTACCCAATCATCGCGAAGGTCGACGGCAACCGTCCGGCGCTGCGCGGTGGGTTCGGCGCCCAGATTCGCCAGCGTCGTGGTCTTGAATTCGACGACCGCCGGCTGATCGACTTCGTACACGACGGTGCCCGCGGGCCAGGCCAACCGGTAGGCTCGCGAGTCCAGGCCCGCGGCCAAGATGACGGCCTGGCGCACCCCCGCGGCAGCGGCGGTGAGAAAGAAGTCGTCGAAATGGCGCGTTCGCACGGCCATCATGTTGACCATCCGCCGCAGGTTGTATTCCGCTTCCGGGTCGACCTCGGGGTCGATATCGCCACTGTTGTCGGTGATCTCGCCGTCCAGCACGCCGATGAAGAAATCCTTGCCCACCGCGCGGACCAGTGGGTCGGCGAACGGATCGTCGATCAGCGCGTCGGCCCGCTTGCTGGCCAGAGCCCGGGCGGCGGCCACCCAGGTCGCTGTCGCGCCCACGCTCGAGGCCAGGTCCCAGGTGTCTTGGTCGGTGCGCGTCACGATCGACTCCCTAACGTTGCCGTCACATATCTGATGTCACCGAAAGCCGCCGCGGAGGGGTCAGCGGGAAATTCGAAACCGTTGTGCGCGTACATCTCCGGCGTGGTCCGGACCGTGGTTTCCCAGCCCAGCTGGTCGAGGTAGGCCACCACGTCATTGCGTTCGCCGTCGTAGACGAGTTCCGACCAGTTCAGGTCCAGTCCCATGCGGCGCCAACGCTCACTGAGCTCACGGCCTCGCTTGCGCACCCGGTCGGGAATGTCGGGAACGTAGCCGGTGCCGATCCGGCTGCCGGTGCACGACAGCGCGGTGATGTTGTCGAACAGCCGATCCTGGGCGTCCGGCGGCAGATAGCCCAGCAGTCCTTCGGCGATCCACGCGGTCGGTTGGGCTGAGTCGAATCCGTTGGCGCGCAAAGCAGTTGGCCAGTCGTCGCGCAGGTCCACCGCCACCGCCCGGCGCTCCGCTATCGGTGCGGCACCCAGCTCGGCCAATGTCCGGGTCTTGAAATCGATCACTTTCGGCTGGTCGATTTCGTAAAGCACGGTCCCCGGCGGCCACGGCAACCGGTAGCCGCGGGTATCGAGCCCGGACGCGAGGATGACCGCTTGGCGCAGTCCGGCTCCGACGGCCTCGAGGAAGAAGTCGTCGAAGTAGCGCGTTCGCACGGCCATGCCCTCGCTGAGGCGCTGCGGGCTGAAGGCGGGATCATCGTCGGGCGTTTCGAGTTCGCCGTTCATCATGCGGATGAATGCCTGCACGCCGACGGCGTTGACCAGTGGCTCGGCGAACGGATCGTCGATCAGCGGATTGGGGCCTTTGGACGCCATGGCCCGGCGGGCGGCCACCGCGGTGGCGGTGGCTCCCACGCTGGACGCCAAATCCCACGTGTCGCCATCAAATCGCTTGGTATCGCTGCTCTCGGTGGTCATGCGACGGCCCTAACGCAGCGTCGCGGTGACGGAGACGATGTTGCGCAGCTGGGTCTCGCGATCGGACAACTCGCGGCCGTAATCGGTGAACAGTTCGCGCCGGGGCCGGGAGCTCACCTGCCAGCCGTGCTCGGTCAGATACTCCACCACGTTGCTGCGCTCGCCGTCGAAGAACAACCCGGACAGGTCGACGTCGCAGCCCAACTTCGCCCACCGCTGGTTGAACTCCTGGGCCCGTTCGGACATCGTCGTGTCGTTGTCGGGGTGGTATTCGGTGGCCAGCTTGCTGCCCGGGGCGGACAGTGCGGTGATGTTGTCGAACAGCCGGTCCTGCGCCTCGGGCGGCAGGTACATGAGCAGCCCCTCGGCGCTCCACGACGTCGGTTGGCTCACGTCGAATCCGCTGTTGCGCAACGCCGCGGGCCAGTCGTCGCGCAGGTCGACGCTGACGGTGCGCCGGTCGGTGGCCGGCGCGGCACCCAGGCGCGCCATTGTGGCGGTCTTGAACTCGATGACTTGGGGTTGATCGACTTCGTACACCACGCCGCCGTTCGGCCAGGACAACCGGTATGCGCGCGCGTCGAGACCGGCGGCCAGGATCACCGCCTGGCGGATCCCGTCCCGGGCCGCATTGAGGAAGAAGTCATCGAAAAAGCGGGTGCGCACCGCGATCGAGTCCGTCTCCAACTGGAGGTCCCCGTCGCCATCCTCGGGCTCGTCTGCGGCGCTGATCTCACCGTCGACGACGCGCCGGAAGAAGTCGAGCCCGACCGCCCGCACCAGGGGAGCGGCGAACGGGTCGTTGATGATCGGATTCGCGTCGTTGCTGGCCACCGCGCGTGCAGCCGCGACCATGGTTGCCGTGGCGCCGACGCTGGAAGCCAAATCCCAACTGTCTTGATCAGTCCGTGTCATGGTGCACTCTTTCCGTCTGCTGGTTTCCGTCCGCTGGTCGCCGCACGTCGACGCCGCTCTCGACGCTCATATTGATACTTAGCAAATGCAACGAGCCATCAAAACTCTACGCCTCATGGCTGTCGGCTTTCTGAATTTTTTCCGACCCTTTCGGTACTGCCCCAGGCCGCCCATTTAAGGATTCGGTCTCACCAGCTGTTAGTCTCGTACACGATTTGACGCGTGACGCCGTACGTCCTGGCCTGCGGGTGTTGAGCGCGCGTACTGCAGGATGACCCCCGGCCGCGCAGGAGGATAGAGTGCTTTCGGCTTTCATCTCGTCGCTGCGAACAGTCGACTTGAGACGGAAGATTCTTTTCACGCTCGGCATCGTCGTGCTGTATCGCCTGGGCGCCGCACTTCCGTCGCCCGGGGTGAACTTTCCGAACGTTCAGCAGTGCATCAAAGAAGCCAGCGGCGGCGAGGCCGGGCAGATCTATTCGTTGATCAATCTGTTCTCCGGGGGCGCGCTGCTCAAGCTCACGGTGTTCGCGGTGGGCGTCATGCCCTACATCACCGCCAGCATCATCGTGCAGTTGCTCACCGTGGTGATCCCGCGGTTCGAGGAATTGCGCAAGGAGGGTCAGTCCGGCCAGGCCAAGATGACCCAGTACACCCGGTACCTGGCGATCGCGCTGGCCATCCTGCAGGCCACCAGCATCGTGGCGCTGGCGGCCAATGGCGGCCTGCTACAGGGGTGCTCGCTAGACATCATCGCCGATCAGAGCATCTTCACCCTGGTCGTCATCGTGTTGGTGATGACCAGCGGGGCGGCGCTGGTCATGTGGATGGGCGAGCTGATCACCGAGCGCGGCATCGGCAACGGCATGTCCCTGCTCATCTTCGTAGGTATCGCCGCACGCATCCCGGCGGAAGGCAAGACCATTCTGGACAGCCGCGGCGGCATGATCTTCGCCGCCGTCTGTGCGGCCGCGCTGATCATCATCGTCGGCGTCGTGTTCGTCGAGCAGGGCCAGCGCCGGATCCCGGTGCAGTACGCCAAGCGCATGGTGGGTCGACGCATGTACGGCGGCACCTCGACCTACCTGCCGCTCAAGGTCAACCAGGCCGGCGTTATCCCCGTCATCTTCGCCTCGTCGTTGATCTACATCCCGCACCTCATCACGCAGCTGATCCGCAGCGGCAGCGGCGGCGTGGGCAACAGCTGGTGGGACAAATTCGTCGGCACCTATCTGTCCGACCCGAGCGACCCGGTCTACATCGCCATCTACTTCGGCCTGATCATTTTCTTCACGTACTTCTACGTGTCGATCACCTTCAACCCCGACGAGCGTGCCGATGAGATGAAGAAGTTCGGCGGCTTCATCCCTGGCATCCGTCCTGGTAAGCCCACTGCCGACTATCTGCGCTATGTGCTGAGCAGGATCACGCTCCCCGGCTCGATCTACCTCGGGGCGATCGCGGTGCTGCCGAACCTGTTCCTGCAGATCGGGAACGCTGGAGCGGTACAAAACCTGCCATTCGGCGGCACCGCAGTGCTGATCATGATCGGTGTCGGGTTGGATACGGTCAAACAGATCGAGAGTCAGCTCATGCAGCGCAACTACGAAGGGTTCCTTAAGTGAGAGTCGTATTGCTGGGCCCGCCGGGGGCAGGCAAGGGCACGCAGTCGGAGAAGCTCAGCGAGAAGCTCGGGATTCCGCAGATCTCCACCGGGGACCTCTTTCGCAGCAATATCGGGCAGGGCACCAAGCTGGGCCTGGAGGCCAAGCGGTACCTGGACGCCGGCGACTTGGTGCCCTCCGAGCTGACCAATCAGCTCGTCGACGACCGGCTGGACGAACCGGACGTGGCGAACGGTTTCATCCTGGACGGCTACCCGCGCTCGATCGAGCAGGCCAAAGCGCTGCATGAGATGCTGGCCCGCCGCGGCACCGACATCGACGCGGTGCTGGAGTTCCGGGTGTCCGAAGACGAATTGCTGCACCGGCTCAAGGGCCGCGGCCGCGCCGACGACACCGACGAGGTCATCCTCAACCGGATGAAGATCTACCGGGACGAAACCGCCCCGCTGCTCGAGTACTACCGCGACCAGCTCAAGACCGTCGACGCCATCGGTGCGGTGGATGAGGTATTCGCCCGCGCGCTGCGGGCGCTGGGCAAGTAGCGATGAACCCGCTGGCGCGGTTGCGGAGCCGCAAGGTGGTGCCGCAGCGCAGCGCCGGCGAACTCGACGCGATGGCCGCGGCGGGCGCCGTGGTCGCCGCCGCCCTGCAGGCCGTGCAGGCCGCGGCCGCTTCCGGCAGCTCCACGTTGGGGTTGGACCAAATCGCCGAGACGGTGATCCGGGAGGCCGGCGCGACCCCGTCGTTTCTGGGATATCACGGCTATCCGGCGTCGATCTGTGCGTCCGTCAACGACCGGGTGGTGCACGGCATTCCGTCCGCCGCCGAGATCCTCGTGCCCGGTGACCTCGTATCGATCGACTGCGGCGCGATCCTGGACGGCTGGCACGGCGATGCGGCCATCACCTTCGGCGTCGGTGCCCTCGACCCGGCCGACGCGGCGCTGTCCGCGGCGACCAGGGAATCCCTGGAGGCCGGAATCGCGGCGATGATCCCCGGTAACCGGCTGACCGACGTCTCGCACGCCATCGAATTGGGAACCCGGGCGGCCGCGGTGCGGCACGGTCGCAGCTTCGGGATCGTCGAAGGGTACGGCGGTCACGGCATCGGCCGGCAGATGCACATGGACCCGTTCCTGCCCAACGAGGGATCGCCGGGCCGCGGACCGCTGCTCGCCGTCGGGTCGGTGCTGGCCATCGAGCCGATGCTGACCCTGGGGACGGGCAAAACCCGGGTTCTCGACGACGACTGGACGGTCACCACCACCGACGGATCCCGGGCCGCGCATTGGGAGCACACCGTGGCCGTCACCGAGGACGGACCCCGCATCCTCACGCTGCGCTAGACCTCGAACTAAACCGCTACTCAACTCGTGTCTATGGGCAGGAGGTGGTCGAGTGGCACGGGGTGCTGAGACTCGCCCGGCATCGGGTGCCGGGGAGGCTGCGTTGATGAAGGCGCTCTACGACGAGCACGCCGCGGTGCTGTGGCGCTACGCGCTGCGGTTGACCGGCGACCGAAGCCACGCCGAGGATGTCGTCCAGGAAACGTTGCTGCGCGCATGGCAACACCCGGAGGTCGTCGGCGACACGGAGCGGTCGGCGCGTGCCTGGTTGTTCACCGTGGCCCGGAACATGATCATCGACGACCGGCGCAGTGCGCGCTATCGCAACGTGGTCGGCTCGCTCGACGAAGAGGGGGCCCCGGAACAAGCGACGCCCGATGAGGTCAATGCGGCGCTGGACCGGCTGCTGATCGCCGAAGCGATGACGCAATTGTCCGCGGAACACCGGGCCGTCATCGAGCGGTCCTACTACCGCGGATGGACCACGGCGCAGATTGCTGCAGACCTCGAGATAGCCGAGGGAACTGTGAAGTCCCGACTACACTATGCCGTGCGGGCTTTGCGGCTCACTCTGCAGGAACTCGGAGTTACGAGATGACAGTCCCCCCACCCATCTGTGTGGTCATCGGCTCCGAATGCTTAAAGGGTGAATGGAGATGGATGAAATGAAAACGCCGCTACGCGGCTTGGGTCCGCCCGGCGACAACGAGGTCTTTGGTCTGATCATGGGTGATAACCACCGCTACGCGATGTGGGATGCCGCATACGTGCTGGGGTCGTTGTCCTCGGCCGACCGCCGCGAATTCGAGGCGCACATGGCCCAGTGTTCGGCATGCCGGGAGGCCGTCGCCGAGCTCAGTGGGGTGCCGGCCCTGCTGTCACAGCTTGACCGTGAAGAGGTGGCCGCAATGGGCCAGTCCGGAGCCGCCGCAGCGGCGCCGCCGGAGTTGTTGCCGTCGTTGCTGGCGAAGGTGGCTTGGCGGCGGCGCCGCGCCCGAATAATCACCTGGGTGGCATCGTCGGCCGCGGCCGCCGTGCTGGCGGTCGGCGTGTTCCTTGGTTTCCAGGGCATCCAGGGCCACTTCTCGTCGCCGACGCCCACGCAGCCCGTGGCCCAGTCGTCGGAGATGGCGCAGGTGGGTACCACCATGCTGGCGTCGACGGTGCAGTTGTCCAGCCAGCATTGGGGCACTGCCATCAACCTGAAGTGTGTCTGCCTGGCTCCGCCGTATGCGCACCATGACACGCTGGCGATGGTTGTGGTGGGTCGCGACGGCAGCAAGACACGGTTGGCGACCTGGGTGGCCGAACCCGGCCATACCGCGATGCCCGCCGCGAGCATTTCGACACCACTCGAGCAGATCGCTGCCGTGCAGGTGGTGGCGGCCGACAGCGGCGAGGTTCTGCTGGAACGCTCGCTGTAAGCCCCGGCAGGTGAACCACCGGCTCACCTGACTCGTGTCAAAGGCATCGTCTCAATCGAACTTAGGTGAGCAGATGCCTCGGAAGTACCGGGCTGTTGACCACATCGTCGAATATCTCGCGTCGATCGGCGCGAATCATATCTTCGGAGTGGACGGCGCCAACATCGAAGATCTTTACGACGCAGCATATTTCCACGCCGGCGTCACTGCGGTACTGGCCAAGCACGAATTCTCGGCGGCCACCATGGCCGACGGGTACAGCCGCAGCGGCGCCGGCCTGGGGGTGGTCGCCGCGACATCGGGCGGCGGTGCGCTGAATCTTGTAGCGGGCCTTGGCGAGTCGTTCGCCAGCCGGGTACCGGTGCTGGCATTGGTCGGTCAGACACCGACCTCCCTGGACGGTCGGGGCAGCTTCCAAGACACCAGCGGCTGCAACGGCGCCCTTGACGTCCAGGCGGTGTTCTCCGCGGTATCGGTGCACACCGAACGGGTGCTACGGCCGGCCGAGATCGGCGCCGCATTGTCCCGGGCCGTTGCCGCGGCACGCACCGGAGGCCCCGCAGTATTGTTGCTTCCCAAGGATATTCAGCAAGCACAGGTCTGCGCCGGGGCCATGCCAGCAGCCACGACCGCCGACCCGCGGCCGATCGGAAATCCGCATCCGATCGTGGGTTTGCTGCGCGACGCCGGCGGAACGATCACGATCATCGCGGGCGAACAGGTGGCGCGCGACGACGCTCGCGTTGAACTCGAACAGCTGCGCGCGGTCTTGCGTGCCCGGGTCGCGACCGTGCCGGACGCCAAAGATGCCTCGGGCACACCGGGATTCGGCCGGTCGTCGGCGCTCGGGGTGACCGGCGTGATGGGCCACCCGGGCGTCGTCGAAGCGATCGCCGCCAGCGCCGTGTGCCTGGTGGTCGGCACCCGGCTGCCGGTCACCGCCCGGGCCGGTCTCGACGAAGCCTTGGCGGCGGTGCGCACCGTCTCTATCGGCTCCGCGCGGCCGTACATCCCCTGCGCGCACGTGCACACCGAGGATCTGCGCGCCACGTTGCGAATGCTGACCCACGCCCTGTCCGGGAGCGGACGGCCAACGAGTGTAAGGGTTCCCGATGTCGTGCGACACTCGGAGCTGACGCCGCCGACCTGCGTCGGTACCGGTGTGCGCTACCGCGACGCGATGGCGGTGCTCGACGAAGTGCTGCCCGACGGCGCCGACATCGTGGTCGACGCGGGCAACACCGGTGCCTCCGCGGTGCACTACCTGTCGCCGCGGCGCGGCGGCAGGTTCACGGTCGCGTTGGGTATGGGCGGCATGGGCTACAGCTTCGGTGCCGGGATTGGAATGGCATTCGGGCGAGCCAACACCGGCCGATCGGATGGGCGTACCGTCGTGGTCGCCGGTGACGGCGCATTCTTCATGCACGGCATGGAGGTGCATACCGCGGTGCAGTACCGGCTGCCGGTGACCTTCGTGCTGTTCAACAACAACGCGCACGCCATGTGCGTGACGCGCGAGCAGCTGTACTACGACAGCGTGTACAGCTACAACCGTTTCCGACCCAGTCAGCTCGGTGCCGGGCTGGCCGCCATGTTCCCCGGCCTGATGTCGATGGACGTCAGCGACCGCAAAGGCCTCGCCAACGCCGTGCGCACGGCCCTCGAGGTCGACGGGCCGGCGGTGATCAGCGTCGAGTGCGCCGCCGACGAGATCCCGCCGTTCGCACCCTTCCTCACCGGAACGTCCGAATCCGGTGCAGCGAGCCAAATTTCGACGGTTAAGGAGAGATACCCCAATGTCGCTGCCAGCGCTTGAAGATATTCCGGACGTCATCGACGGGGTCACCCGCATCGAAACCTCGCCGCGGGAGAAGGTCACACCGGTGATCATGGACATGATGCGTTCGGTGTACCCGCACGATCAGGTCTTCGGTGAATACTGCACCGTCAACGATTACATCGACTGCCCCCCGGACGAGCTTTACCAGTACCTGTCCGACACCCGCAGCCTCGAGGAGTGGACGTACAGCCTGCGCGGGTTCACCCCGACCGAAGAACCGGGTTTGTGGCTGGCGTACGACCGGCTCGGCTCGGAGACCGAGATCTACACCCGCACCGTCGCCAATCCCGTGGCCCGCACCGTCGATTATCACTGCGCATGGGATCAGGGCAAGCACCTGTGGATGATCTATCTGATGCGCGTCATCGATGCACAGGTGGTGCTGAACAAGCCGGGTTCGGTTGTGCTGTGGACGAATTGCCATCACCCGTTCTACGACAACAATCCTTACCCGGAAACCGCCCCGCCGCAGCGACCGGTGTGGGTGGGCGACTTCTGGGACATGTTCGGAGCCGGACATCTGCTGGAGATGAAGAACCTCAAGGCAATCGCCGAGTACCGCCACCGCAATGGTCTCTCGGTCACCCCCGACTGGATGAAATGAGCACACCATGGGCACACCAAGCGTTAGCCTGATCGACGTCTCCACCTATCTGCCCGGGCCGCCGATCCCCGCGGACTACTACGCTCAGTTCGCCGAAACCGACGACCTTCGGGACAACGTCATGTTCCGGGCGCCGAAGTTCCGTCACCACGTCGGACCGCAGGAAAGCTCCATCGACATGATCGAACGTGCGGTTGCGGGCCTGATCGAACGGCACGGGCACGACGTCGTCGAAGGTGCGGACGTCCTGATCACCCACACGCAGGTGCCCGACATGGCGTTTTACGGGCAGGGCGGCGGCATTGCGCACCGGCTCGGTTTACGGCCGTCGTGGGTACTCGACCTGAACAATGGTGGGTGTGCGGCATTTGTGTTGGCGCTCAACGTGGCTCGTAAGCTACTGGCGTCGGGCGAGGGACGTACGGCGCTGATCGCCGTCGCGCAGAACGCGGCCGGCCAGTTCTTCGACCAGCCCACGATTCGCCGCAAGGCGCAATCGGCGGTCCCCGGCGACGGTGCCGCCGTCGGGTTGGTCACCATCAGCGACCAATCACCGATCCTGGACGTCGAGTGCCGCACCTACGGTGAGTACGCCGGGGAGATGACGCTGTCCTTCGACCCGCCCCGCAAGTGGTGGCAGGCCGGCCCCGGTGAGGGAAGCATCGGTTTCACCGAAAGCAAGATCACCAAGGTGCTGGCCCGCGGGAACCGGCAGGTGCCCGAGGTGGCGCTCGCTGTTTGCGACCGGATCGGCTTGCCCGCCAAGGACATCGACGTGTTGGTCACCAATCAGCCTAACCGGGCGTTCCTGCGGAATTGGCGGGACGCGCTCGAGGTGCCCGCGCAACGTCACGCCGACACGTTTGACGAATGTGGCAACCTGTTCGGCGCCGGCATCCCGATCAACCTCGACCGCGCGATCTGCAACGGCCAGCTCAAGTCCGGCGAGGTGGTGCTGATGGCCGGTTTTGCCCATGCCGGTGATTTCGCCGGCGCCGCGGCGGTGCGGTGGGGTGGCCGAGGGTGATGCGGCCCACCCTGAGTTCGGTTGCCGCCGAGGCTGATGACGTGTTTCCCCACGCGACCGATCCACTTGCCCTGTCGCTGAACGAGAATCCGTTCCCGCCGCTGCCCGCGGTACGGTCGGTGCTGGTGCGGTCGATCGATGCGGCCAACCGCTATCCGGAGTTTCTGCCCGAGCGGTTACGCAGCGTGATCGCGGGCCGCATCGGGGTGCCCGCGGACCAGGTGGTGCTCGGCGCGGGCGCGACGGGAGTGGTGCTGCAAGCCTTGCAGGCGTTGACCGTTCCGGGTGACACGATGGTGATGTCGACACCCACCTTCGACGGCTACCCGATCATCGCGCGGATGGCGCGGCTGAAGGCGGTGAGCGTGCCGCTCGACAAGGGCGGCCACAACCACTTCAACCGGCTGGCCGATGCGGCCGCTACCGCCCGGGTGGTGGTGGTGTGCCGACCGCACAACCCCACCGGGACCCTGGAACCGGTGGCGCACCTGCTGCGGTTCCTGCGCCGAGTACCGCCAGACACCGTCGTGCTGCTCGACGAGGCGTACATCGAGTTCGCCGCGTCAGACCACTGGATCGATATCGCGGCGCTGATACCGCGATTCCCGAACGTGGTGGTGGTACGGACATTCTCCAAGGCATACGGTTTGGCCGGGCTGCGGATCGGCTACGGCGTGGCGGCGCCGCAGCTGGCCGAAATGTTGTGGTCCCAGCAGCTGCCGTTCGGCATCGCGCTGACCAGCCTGCCCGCCGTGGTCGCCTCCTACGATGCCGAAGATGAACTGCAGCAACGCATCCAGTGGATCACCTCGGAGCGGCGTTACCTGCGGATGCGGCTGTCCGCGCTGGGCATCTACACCACCGACGCACACGCGAACTTCATGTATCTGCCGGCGATGGGCCAGCGCTGGAGTGAGACGTTCGCCGGCACCGGGCTGCGGGTGCGCTGCTACCCGGACGGCGGTGCCCGCATCACCGTGGCCAGCCGCGAATCCACGCTGGCGGTGCTGGCCGCGGTGAGCAAATAATCACCGGCCGAAACGAGCAGGTCGCCCCGCTCCGGGCGCAAGTGCGGTAAGAAAAAGCGTGTGGCGGTAGACAAGAAGCGTGACCCGATAGCCGCCGCACGGACCAACTGGGAGCGTGCGGGCTGGGGTGATGTCTCGCAGGGCATGGTCGCGGTGACATCAGTGATGCGTGCACACCAGATCCTGCTGGCCCGGGTGGAGGCGGCGCTACGCCCGTACGATCTGAGCTTCTCGCGTTACGAGCTGTTGCGGCTACTCGCATTCAGCCGGACCGGCGCGCTGCCGATCACCAAGGCCTCCGACCGGCTGCAGGTCCACGTGACCAGCGTGACCCACGCGATCCGCCGGCTCGAGGCCGACGGGCTGGTGCAGCGTGTGCCGCACCCCACCGACGGCCGCACCACGCTGGTGCAGATCACCGAGCTCGGCCGATCCACGGTGGAGGACGCCACCGTCACGCTCAACGAACAGGTATTCGCCGACATCGGCATGGACGTCGACGAGTCGCGGGCCCTGGTCTCCTCGATCGAAACGTTGCGCCGCAACGCCGGCGACTTTTAGCTCTCGGCTCTCACTTGCGCAGCGCCTCGATGACGGCGCTGAAGTCCAAGGCGGCGTGCGAGACATCGGACGCGACGAACTCGGCATAGATTTCGGCGGCGTGCTTGCCCAGCGGGACGGCCGAACCCGTCGAGGACACCGCGTCCATCGCCAGCCCCAGATCCTTGTTCATCAGCGCGGCCGCGAAGCCGGGCCTGAAGGCATGGTTGGCCGGTGAGGCCGGAACCGGGCCCGGCACAGGGCAATTGGTGTGCACGGCCCAGCAGTTGCCGGTTGCCCCGGTGATCACGTCGAATAGCGACTGCGCCGAGAGCCCGAGCTTCTCCGCGAGCACGAACGCCTCGCCGATCGCGATCTGTTGCACCGCCAGCACCATGTTGTTGCAGACCTTGGCGGCCTGCCCGGCCCCGGCGCCACCGCAGTGAATGATCTTGCCCGCCATGGGTTCCAGGACGGGGCGGGCGCGTTGCACCACGTCTTCGTCGCCGCCCACCATGAACGCGAGCGTCCCGGCGACTGCACCCTTCACACCGCCGGAGACCGGGGCGTCCAGCTGGACCACGCCCTGCGACTCGGCCTGCGCGTGTACCTCGCGGGCGTCGTTGACCGAGATGGTGGAGCTGTCGATGAACAACGCGCCCGGACGCGCCGAGGGCAGCACCTCGGCGTAGCAGCGCTTGACCAGATCGCCGTTGGGCAGCATGGTAATGACGACGTCCGCGCCGGTGACTGCATCGCCGGCGCTGTCGAATCCGGTGACGCCGTCGGCGACGGCGGCGGCCAGCGCCGCGGGCACCGGATCGAATCCGCGCACCGCATGGTTGGCGGCGACGAGATTGGCTGCCATCGGTGCGCCCATGTTGCCCAGCCCCAGGAACGCGACCGTCAAATGCTCCGTCATCTCGGCCCTTCTACGCGTCGGCGCGGAACCGGGCGGACTCGGCTCGGCCGATGACCACCCGCATGATTTCGTTGGTCCCTTCCAGGATGCGGTGCACGCGAAGATCTCGAACGATCTTTTCCAGACCGTACTCGCGCAGGTAGCCATAGCCGCCGTGCAATTGCAGGGCCTTGTCCGCGACGTCGAAGCAGGTGTCGGTGACATAGCGTTTTGCCATGGCGCACAGCTCAACCTTGTCCGGGTCGTCGGTGTCCAGCGCATTGGCCGCGCGCCACAACATCAGTCGCGAGGTTTGCAGGCCGGTCGCCATGTCGGCCAGGGCGAAGCGGATGGTGGGCTCGTCGAGCAGTGCTGAGCCGAACGCCTGGCGATCGCGCACATAGGCCCCGGCCTTGTCGAAGGCGGCTTGCGCGCCGCCCAGCGAGCAGGCCGCGATGTTGAGCCGGCCACCGTTGAGGCCGTTCATCGCGATGCCGAATCCCGCCCCTTCGCCCTCGGCGCCGCCGAGCATCGCGCGGGCAGGAACCCGCACGCCCTCCAGAATGACCTGCGCGGTCGGTTGCGCGTGCCAGCCCATCTTCTGCTCGGGTGGGCCGAAACTCAGCCCTGGAGTGCCTTTTTCGACGATGAACGCCGAAATGCCGCGCGGGCCGGGGTTTTCTGGGCCCCCGGTCCTGGCCATCACCACGTAGACGTCCGAGGCGCCCGCTCCGGAGATGAACTGCTTGACACCGTCGAGTACGTAATCGGCGTCTTTTCCCGGACCCTGCTTGACGGCACGGGTGCTCAGCGCGGCGGCGTCGGACCCGGCGCCGGGTTCGGTCAGGCAGTAGCTGGCGATGACCTCCATCGGCGCCAGCCGCGGAATCCATTCCTTGCGTTGCTCAGCGGTACCGAAGGTGTCGATCATCCAGGCACACATGTTGTGGATGGACAGGAACGCCGCGGTGGTGGGATCGGCGATCGCCAGTTGCTCGAAGATCCGGACACCGTCGAGCCGGCGCAGCCCGCTGCCGCCGACGTCTTCGCGGCAGTAGATCGCCGCCATGCCCAGCTCGGCAGCCTCGCGCAAGATGTCGGTCGGGAAATGCGCGTCGGTGTCCCATTCCAGGGCGTACGGGGCAAGGCGTTTGGCGGCGAACGCGGCCGCCGTTTCGGAAATGACCCGTTCCTCGTCGTTGAGGGTGAACATGGGCTAATCCATTGTCGGAATGACGAACTCGGCGCCGTCCTTGATGCCCGATGGCCACCGTGAGGTCACCGTCTTGACCTTGGTGTAGAACTGGATCGAGGCCGGGCCGTGCTGGTTGAGGTCGCCGAATCCGGAGCGTTTCCAACCGCCGAAGGTGTGGTAGGCGACCGGGACCGGGATCGGCACGTTGACGCCGACCATGCCGACCTGTACCCGGGAGACGAAGTCGCGTGCGGCGTCACCGTCGCGGGTGAAGATCGCGACGCCGTTGCCGTATTCGTGTTCGGACGGTAACCGCAGCGCCTCTTCGTAGTCGCGGGCCCGCACGATGCACAACACCGGACCGAAGATCTCGTCGGTGTAGATGGACATGTCGGGGGTGACGTGGTCGAACAGGGTCGGTCCGATGAAGAAGCCGCCCTCGAGATTGGCGTCACCGAAGGTGAGGTCGTCGCTGCGCCGGTCGCGCCCGTCGATCACGATTTCGGCGCCGGCGGCCACACCCTGGTCGATGTAATTGCGCACCCGGGCCACCGCGGCCTCGGTGACCAGCGGACCATAGTCGGCCTTGGGGTCCAAACTGTGTCCCACGCGCAGGTTGTTGATCCGCTCAACGAGCCTGGCGCGCAAGCGTTCCGCGGTTTGCTCGCCGACGGGCACCGCGACGCTGATCGCCATGCAGCGCTCGCCCGCGCTGCCGTAGCCGGCGCCGATCAGCGCGTCGACGGCCTGATCCAGGTCGGCGTCGGGCATCACGATCATGTGGTTCTTGGCACCGCCGAAACACTGTGACCGTTTGTCGTTGGCCGCGGCGGTCGCATAGATGTAGTGGGCGATGTCGGAACTGCCGACGAACCCGACCGCCTGGATGTCGGGGTGGTGCAGGATCGCGTCGACCGCTTCCTTGTCGCCGTGCACGACCTGGAACACACCCGGCGGCAGGCCGGCCTCGCAGAATAGCTCGGCCAGCCGCACCGGGACCGACGGGTCGCGCTCGCTGGGCTTCAACACGAAGGCGTTTCCACAGGCCAACGCGGGACCGGCCTTCCACAACGGGATCATGGCCGGGAAGTTGAACGGGGTGATGCCTGCGACCACGCCCAACGGTTGGCGCAGCGAGTAGACGTCGATGCCCGGGCCGGCGCCCTCGCTGTATTCCCCCTTGAGCAGATGCGGAATCCCGACGGCGAACTCGATGACCTCGATGCCGCGCTGGATGTCGCCGCGCGAATCGGCAACGGTCTTGCCGTGCTCGAGGGACAACAGCTCGGCCAGTTCATCGACATTCTGGTTCACCAGGTCGATGAACTTCATCATCACGCGGGCACGGCGCTGGGGATTCGTTGCAGCCCAACCCGTTTGGGCCTCGACCGCGGAGGCGACCGCGGCGTCGACGTCGGCTGACGACGCCATCGGGACTTTCGCCTGCACCGCACCGGTGCTGGGGTTGAAGACGTCGGCGGTGCGGCCGGATTGGCCGGCGACGCGCTTACCATCGATGAAGTGCGGGATCTGCGTGGTCATGGGTTGCCCTCGGGGTATGTGTTCGCGTAAGCGAGCGGATACTTGGATATCCTAGTAACCGGTTTACTCGGTTGCAAGGTGAGCTGACTGGCGGTGGCGGCGCGGGCTAGCGTTGAGCCCGGTATGCAGAATATCGAGGCGGACTACCTCGTCATCGGCGCGGGTGCCATGGGCATGGCGTTCCTGGACACGCTGGTCACAGAGACTTCAGCGACGCGGGCCCGCGTCGTGGTAGTGGATCGCAACGATGCTCCCGGCGGGCATTGGAATGCCGCCTACCCCTTCGTCAGGTTGCACCAGCCGTCGGCGTTTTACGGTGTCAGCTCGCTTCGGCTGGGCCGCGACACCGTCGACCGCACCGGCTGGAATGAGGGACTCTACGAGCTGGCGAGCGCCGGGGAGGTTCGCGGCTACTACGACCACGTCATGCGTCGGCAGCTGTTGCCGACCGGGCGGGTGGAGTACTTCCCGAACAGCGAATACCTCGGGGCGGGCCGCTTCGTCACGCCGGCCGGCGAGGAGTACACCGTCCGCGTCGCACACCGCATCGTCGACGCGACCTACCTGGGCGTCACCGTGCCCGCAATGCGTCCGCCGCCCTACCCGGTCGCGCCCGGCATCGCCTGCATTCCCCCCAACGACCTGCCCGGCAGCCCCGCCTACGACCGCTACGTCATCGTCGGTGCCGGCAAGACCGGCATCGACACCTGCCTGTGGCTGCTGGGTCGCGGCATCGAGCCGGAACGACTGACCTGGATAATGCCGCGCGATTCCTGGTTATTGGATCGAGCGACCATGCAGCCGGGTCCGATGTTCGCCGACCGCATCAAGGCCGCCTTCATCGCGCAACTGCGGGCCATCCGGGACGCCACGTCGCCCGACGATTTGCTCACCCGCCTCGAAGACGCCGGCACCCTGCTGCGGCTCGATCCGGACGTCCGGCCGACCATGTACCGCTGCGCCACCGTCACCCGCGCCGAACTGGACCAACTGCGGCGCATCGACGACATCGTCCGGTGCGGCCATTTGCTGCGGGTTCAGCGCCGCCAGCTGGTTCTCGAAGGCGGCGTACGGCGGATGGACGACCGCACTCTTTTCCTCGATTGCAGCGCCGATGGTGCCGAAAAGCGCCCTGCCACACCCATTTTCGAAGCCGCCCGGATCACGTTGCAAAGCGTGCGGGGCTGCCAGCAGGTGTTCAGCGCGGCGCTGACCGCTCACGTGGAGGCGGCCTATGCCGATGACGACGTCAGGAATCGGCTGTGTGTAGCGCTGCCGCATCCCGACACCGACTTCGACTGGTTGCATCTGGCGCGGGCCGACTACGCCAACCAACTGCGCTGGTTTGACGATCCGGAACTGACCGCATGGCTGTCCGACTGCCGGTTGGACCTGTTCGGTCAGCTGGTCGGTCAGTTACTTCCGCCCGCCTCGGCGAAACCCCGGGTACGGCAGCGGATGCTGCGCGTCGCGACGTCGGTGTTGACGGCCACCGCCGCGAAGCTCGACGAGCTGATCGGCACCTCAGCCGGCAAACCCTGACCTTCGCTGTAACCCAGGAGGATATTCATTGGGTGGAGGAGGCAGGTGACGCCACACAACCACCCAACCGATGACCCGCCGGGCCCGCGGCCATTGCGTGCGGTGCCCGACAGCCGTCACGATGACGGCTACGCCGACTGGGCGGCGGTGTATCAGGACAACGCGGCCTGGGTGTACCGAACGCTGTTTGCCCGGGTGGGTAATCGGGCCGACGCCGAGGACCTCACCGCCGAGGTGTTCCTGGCCGCGCTGCGGCCGCTGCGGCTGACCGCCAGCGTCGGCGAGGTGCGGTCCTACCTACGGGCCACCGCGCGCACGGTGCTGGCCGCGCATTGGCGCGAGACGATGGGTCGCGAAATCACCTCGATCGAGGACATCGAGCAACCGCCCGACAGTCCGGACGCGATCAGTACCGCCCCGGCGCGGGTGGCCCGGGTGCTGCAAACCCTCCCGGACCGCTATCGTCAGATCTTGGAATTGCGTTTCCTGCAGGGTAATTCGATCAAAGACTCCGCCGTGGAGCTGGGCATCAGCGTTGCCAATGCCAAAGTGCTGCAGCATCGTGCTCTGCGACTGGCGGCGCAGGTCAACGATGGGGGCCCGTCATGAACGCGCGAGGGATGCGCCGCTACGTCGACGATTTGCTGCGGGGCCGCCGCCCCAAATCGTTCGCGCCCGATGATTTCGAAGCCGCCCAGATTCGCACCGCGATCGAGTTGCGTGCGGCCCGCAGCGGTCCCGACGCGGCGGCGTCGCCGCGCCCGGAGTTCCTCGACGACTTGCAACGGCGCCTCGCCGAGCAGCTGGGCGAGACGCCGCAGCGCCCGGCGCCGACGGTGAACACGACGCGCCGTCAGGTCATCGTCGGTACCTCGGCCGCGGCCGCCGCCGCCGTGACGGCAATCTCCATCGATCGCGCGGTGACCGGGAGCGGCACCGAGGGCCCCGCGGTCGCGGCGGAGCTGAAGCCCAACGACGGAAGCTGGCAGCGAGTCGCGGCCAGTGCGGATGTGCCGGACGGCCGCATGCGTGCGTTCGATCTCGGGGCGGTCAGCGGATTCGTCCGTCGCGTCGACGGCCAGGTGCAGGCGGTCTCCGGGGTGTGCACGCATCAGGGATGCCGGTTGTGGTTCGATGCCCCCGACGACCGGTTGCGTTGCCCGTGCCATTCGACGTCGTTTTCTCCCACCGGGGAAGTGCTCACCCATCAACTGCCAATCTCACCAAAACCGCTGCCTAAGTTGATGGTTCGCGAGGCCGACGGTGTCGTCGAGGTGTTCGCGCCGCCGCACCCCGAACAGCCGACCTAAGCGGTGTAACCCCCGGCGCTATCTGTTGGCATGAAGATCGCCACGCTTAGCAAACATTCGGTCGCGGTGGCGACCGTGGGGCTGGTGGTAACGGGGTGCTCGGCTTCCAGGCCCGCCGCCGGTGCGCACGACACCATGCCGATGATGTCCATGTCGGTCACCGCGCCGGCCGCCCCGGTCAGCGGTGACCAGGTCGCCATCGACGGTTTCGCGTTTGTACCCGCCGCGTTGACCGTCAAGGCGGGCACCTCCGTCACCTGGACCAACCGTGACGAAGAACCCCACACGGTGGCCGCCACCGACGGCGCATTCCACTCGCCGGGTATGGGGACGGGGGCCACCTTCACCCACACCTTCGCCACCGCAGGCACTTTCGACTACGTCTGTTCGATCCACCCGATGATGCACGGCACCGTGGTGGTGACCGCGTGAACCGCACTGATGGTCCCGCTCATCCGATGAGCCGGCGTCAGCTGATGCGCCACACGGCATGGTTCGGCGCGGCGGTCGGGTTCGCGGTGGCGGGCGGCGAGGTCATCTCGCACGCCGCCGGAGCCTCGGTTTCCGCGCCGGCGCGCCAGCGGCCAGCGCTGCGCTTCGCTCAGGTCAGCGACAGCCACTTGGGTTTCACGGGTACGGCCAACCCGGACGTGTCCGGGTCCTTCGGCCACGCCATCGACCAGATCAACAACCTGGGCTACACACCCGATTTCGTCATCCACACCGGCGACCTCACCCATCTGTCCACTCCCGAGCAGTTCGACCAGGTGCACCAGATGATGAACGGGCTGCGGACACCACACGTGTTCACCGTGCCCGGAGAGCACGATTCGATCGACGATGCCGGCCAGAAGTACCGGAAGGCCTTCGGTTCGGGGTCGGTAGGGGACGGGTGGTACAGCTTCGATATCGCCGGAGTCCATGTGATTGCGTTGGTCAACACCCTGAACCTGCGCAAGCTCGGTCACCTCGGGGTCGACCAACTGGAGTTCGTTCGCAAAGATGTCGCGGGGCTGTCCGGTGATACGCCGATCATCGTGTTCAGCCACATCCCGTTGTTCGCGATGTACCCGGACTGGGGCTGGGGCACCGACGACGCGACCCAGGCGCTGAGCTACCTGCGTCGGTTCGCGTCCGTGACGTGTATCAACGGGCATGTGCACCAATTGTTCTCCAAGACGGAAGGCAACGTGTCGTTCTACAGCGGGACGACGACCGCCTACCCGCTGCCACATCCCGGCGACGGACCCGCGCCCAAGCCGATCACGCTGCCGGCCGGCAAGCTGCACGACGCACTGGGCATCCGCGAGGTCAGCTACACCAAGGGCGAGACGGCGCTGGCGCTGAAAGAACAGCGGCTGCAATGAACATCGTGATCCGCGCTGGTTATGCGGCGTCCTTGCTGAGCAGCTCCGCCATCCATGGCTACCTGTATATCCATGGTTACCAACATATTCCGACGATCGGTACCGCCTTTCTGGTCCAGGCCAGTGTCGCGTTCGCGTTGGCGCCGCTGATCCTGCTGGGCGGTCCTTGGTGGTTGCGCTGGGCGGCGGCTGGCACCGCCGGCGGATCACTGATCGCCTTCGGGCTCTCCAGGGCAGGCGGGTTTCTCGGCTTCGCCGAGAGTGGTTGGGCCCCTTCGCCTTATGCGGCGATCAGCGTCGGCGCCGAAGTTCTGACGCTGTTGCTGTGGGGATTTGACGGCTACCGCGCTGGTTTCAGGCCGGGCTGGCGGCGAGTTCGGGGCCGCGCCAGCGCCGTCTGAGCCGAGATTTGAACGCCTGTGCCGGCCGTTCGATCAGAAACCAGCTGAGCGCGGCCAGCGGCAGCGTGGTCAGCGTCGCGATGATCGCGAATAGAAGCGGATTCAGATGTCCGAGGCCGCCGATGATCAGCAACTGCTGGATTGGGAACGCGTAAATGTAGGTGCCATAGGACAGATCGGTCGGCAACCTCAGATACTCGTTGTGAGTGAGGGCGCCGGAAACAATGAGAACATACGCCAACGGCAGGGCGCCGACCAGGCGGTAGTCAGGTAGCAGGCTCGAAGCGGCGACCGCCACAACACTGCCCGCGACGAACGACCATCGAGCGGGAATCGCGTCCTTCCACTGGTACATGACGGCACCGGCGGCAAACATGACGGCGAAGCGCGCGATGCACTGCGCATTGCTCCACGTCCCCGGAAATGTCATGGGCGGCAAGGATGCCGCCAGACCTACCGCCAGTGCCAACACCACCACGGACGTCCACCGGCGCCGGCCCAGCCCCACCAGGCCGAGCACGACAACAGCGGCATAGCACAGCACCTCGTAGATCAGGGTCCACAGCGAACCGTTCCACACACCCGGATACGGAATCCCGGTCGGTGTACCACCCACATCGAACTTGAGTAGCGCCACGGCGCTGTTGCCCAGCACGTACTCGAACGGCGCACTCGACATCAGCAGCCCCGCGCCCGATCCGCCCTGCAACGTCACACCAATTGGGGCGATGACAAACGCGGTCACCACCAGGCAGACATACAGGCCGGGCAGGATGCGCAGAGCCCGAGCGACGACATAGTCGCGGACCCGCGGGTTGTTGAGCCAACTCGCGGTGATCAGGAATCCCGAGATCGCGAAGAAGCCGTCGACGCCCAGCCCGAACAGCAATCGCCGCACCGGACCAGACGGCGGCAGCACGCCCGTGAGTGCGAACGAATGCCACAGGATCACTTCGCCGGCCATCGCGAGGCGCAACGCATTTAGCGCGTTGCTGCGCGGATCGAATACCTGCCCGAGCTTCATACCCGTCCGGACTCCTGGCGTTATGCCGTTCTAGTTAATCAGGTCCGGCTGGCGTAGGCGAGTTCGGCGTCGGCAGGCTTGCGTTTGACCTTCCGGTTGAGCCGGACTCGCAGTGATCGCGCGGGCTTTTCGATCAGGAACCAGCTCAGCGCGGCCAGCGGCAGCGTAGCGGCCGTGGCGACGACGAAGAACAACACCGGGTGCAACGCAGCCAAACCGCAGATCACCAGCAATTGCTGGACCGGAAATGCGTAAATGTAGGCGCCGTAAGACAAGTCGGTGCGCAACCGCAGTCGTTCGTGCCGGAGCAGCGAACCCGACACGATGATCGCGTAGGCCAGCGGCAGTGCGCCGATCACCCGGTAATCGGGCAGCAGGCTTGAGGCAACGACAATGAGCACGCTCACCGCCACCAGCGACCAGCGAGCCGGAATGACGTCTCGCCACAGATACATCACCGCGCCGGCCGAAAACATGATCGCGAAGCGAACCGCGAGTTGCAGGTTGGTCCACGGCCCGGGGTAGGTCAGCGGCGGCAACAGGATTGCCGCGACGATCCCCAGTGCCAGCGCCCCGACCGGAAGCCAGCGGCGATTTGCCAGTCCAACCAGGCCGATCCCCGCGACGATGAGATAGCAGAGCACCTCCCACACGAGGGTCCACACCGATCCGTTCCACACCCCGTGCTCCGGAACTCCGCGCGGTGTTCCGGCGATATCCAGCGCCAGCGTCGACAGCAGGGTGCTGTTCTTCACGACGTATTCGATTGGCGCGCTGGAAAACAGCAGCTTCCCGGCATGACCGCCCTGGATGGCCACACCGAGCGGGGCGATCACGAACGCGGTCACTGCCAAGCACGCCCAGAGTCCGGGCAGGATGCGCAGTGCCCGGGCCAGCAGATAGTCACGCAGATTCGGGTCGCGCAGCCAACTGGAGGTGATCAGAAACCCGGAAAGCGCGAAGAACCCGTCGACTCCGGTTGAAAAAAGCAGCTGAAGAATCGGTTTGGCCGACACACCGTGACCCGTGATGGGAAAGGAGTGCCACAGGATCACCTCCGCCGCCAGCAGCAACCGCCACGCGTTCAGCGCATTATGTCGCGGATCGAATGCCCGCCCGAGTGTTATCCGCGTTGCACGCGTGGTTCCCAACCCCATGTGGCGCAATCATATCCGCTGCCGACCGTCGTGCCTGGTGACGCGGAGCTGCACCGCCCGTCGGCCACGCGCGCAGCAACGCCGACGATCACCCGGCGCGGTCGGCTTCGGAGAGCTCAGAGCCCCTCCACTTCCGTTTCAGTCGAGCCTTCAGCGACTGTGAGGGCTTTTCTATCAGAAACCAGCTGAGCGCTGACAGCGGCACCACGGCGGCCGTCGAGAGACCGGCGAAGGCGAACACCGGCAGTGTTGCGAGCCCACAACTTGCCAGCAACTGTTGCATCGGGAACGCGTAAATGTAGACGCCGTAAGACAAGTCCGTCCGCAGCCGCAAGCGCTGTTTGTGAATCATCACCGCGGCGACGACGACGGCGTAGGCCAGGGGCAGCGCCGCAACCACCCGGTAGTCCGGCAGCACCGCGGCAGCGACGACGACGACGACCACACTGACCGCGACGAGCGACCAGCGAGCCGGAATGGCGTCGCGCCACTGATACATCACGGCGCCGGCCGCGAACATGATGGCCGACCGCACCGCGAGCTGCGGGACGGTCCACACGCCCGGGAAGGTCAACGGCGGTACGAACAGTGCCCCGATCACGGCCGCCGCCAAGATCATCGGTGATACCCAGCGCCGATTCGCCAGTCCGGCCAAACCGATGCCGGCCACCGCGAGATAGCACAGCAACTCCCAGATCAGTGACCACAGCGACGCGTTCCAGCCGCCGTCGGCGAACGGAACCCCGACCGGTGTGTCACCGACATTGTGGTGCAGATACGCGACCGCACTGTTTTTCAGCACATACTCGATCGGCGCGGACGATGTCAGCAGCTCCCCGGCCGAACCGCCGTTGACCGCCAGATTGAGCGGGGCGAACACGAATGCGGTGACGATCAGGCAGACGTAGAAACCCGGCAGAATGCGCAGCGCCCGCGCGGTCAGGAAATCGCGGAGTTTCGGGTCGTTGACCCAACTGGCGGTGATGAGGAATCCCGAAATCGCGAAGAACCCGTCGACGCCCACCGAAAAGAGAAGCTGCAGCAGCAGATGTGGCGGCGTGCGGCCGGTGACCGGCCACGAATGGAAAACCATCACCTCGGCAGCCAGCCCCAGCCGAAACAGATTGAGTGCGTTGTTGCGGGGGTCGAACACCTGCGCTAGCTTCATGAGCCCTTATCTGTATTGTCGTGTCCCCCGGGGCGTCGGCCATAGTAGTCGGCGCGATCGAAAAGCCCGCGCCGGTGCGGTCGGCGGCAACACTACGCGGTGCCCGCGATCGGTCGCCTCGGATGCTCGATGACGGGATCGATGACGGTGGCCCCCAGCTTGCCATCCGCTAGAGCGGGCGACGTGTGCTTCAAGCGTGATTTGAGCGACAGCGCGCTTCTCGACCTGGAACCAGCTCAGCGCGGCCAGCGGCAAGGTGGACAGCGCCGCGAGCAAGGTGAACTCAACTGGGGGCAGGAAGCCGGGTCCGCAAATGACGAGCAATTGCTCAGCCGTGATGAGCTGGTCGAATGGGGGGAAGCAACGTACGGCCGGTGAGCGGCCAAGCGTGTTCCCAGATCACGCCCGTCGCCAGAATCAGCCGCCAGGTATTGAGCGCATTGTTTCGGGGATCGAACACTTGCGCGAGTTTCTGACCCAAGTTCAATGGCCCGAACCCCCCGTCGGCCCGTCGGCCCGTCGGCGACCGGCCGCTGGTGGTCAGCCTTGGCCGCGGAGCTCCGCAACGAACTGCTGGGTCTCTTCCCAGCTCGGCAGCAGCCCGGCCGCGCGCACTTCGTCGAAACTCGGTGCGGCGGCGTCGCGGTCGGACAGGCTCGGCGCGGCACCGTCGACCAGCGGCCAGTCGATGCCCAAGGCCGGATCAGTTGCACAGATGGTGTGCTCGCGCCGCGGGTTGTATTCCGCCGAGCACAGGTACACGACCGTCGAGTTGTCCTGCAGCGCAAGAAAACCGTGCCCCAGGCCCTCGGAGAGGTAAATCGTGCGACGGTCCACGTCGTCGAGCAGGACCGAGTCCCACTGCCCGAACGTCGGCGACCCGACCCGGATGTCGACGACCACGTCGAACACCGCACCACGAACGCACGTCACGTACTTGGCCTGGCTGGGCGGCAGCTGGGCGAAGTGCAGACCCCGCAGCACCCCGGCCGCCGACACCGAGCAATTCGCCTGCTGCACATTCAGCGGGTGACCCGCGAAGTCGCGGAACCCGCGGTCGGTGAGCCATTCGAAGAACATGCCGCGGGCGTCGCCGTGAATCTTCGGTGTGATTTCCCAGGCGCCAGGAACTTTGAGTTCGCGAACTTGCACGTCACTGACCCCGTTGTTGGTAGCGCTCTTCGGCGGCGTCTTTTAATGGGCGCCACCAGGATTCGTTGGCCCGATACCAGTCGATGGTTTCGCTCAGTCCCTCTTCGAAATCGGTGTGCTTTGGCGCCCAATGCAATTCGTCGTACAGCAGCGACGGGTCGATCGCGTAGCGCAGGTCGTGGCCGACGCGGTCGGTGACGTGGTCGAAGTCGTCGGGATCGCGTCCCATCAGGGCAAGCAGGGTGCGCAGCACGGTCAGGTTGTCGCGTTCGCCCTCGGCGGAGATCAGGTAGGTCTGGCCGATCTGGCCCTTATCCAGGATCTGCCAGACCGCGCTGTTGTGGTCGTCGACGTGGATCCAGTCGCGGACGTTGGCGCCGGTGCCGTACAGCTTGCACCGCCGGCCGGTGAGCACGTTGGTGATCTGACGCGGGATGAACTTCTCGATGTGCTGATACGGCCCGTAATTGTTGGAGCAATTGGACAGGGTCGCGCGCACCCCGTACGACCGCACCCAGGCCCGGACCAGCATGTCGGCCGCGGCCTTGGTCGCCGAGTAGGGGCTCGACGGGTTGTAGGGCGTGGACTCGGTGAACCGTTGTGGGTCGTCGAGCTCCAGGTCGCCGTAGACCTCGTCGGTGGAGATGTGGTGCAGCCGCACGCGATGGTGGCGCACCGCCTCGAGGATGGTGTAGGTCCCGACCACATTCGTGTGCAGGAACGGCTCGGGATCGTCCAGCGCGTTGTCGACGTGGCTCTCGGCGGCGAAGTGCACGACGGCGTCGGACTCGGCGACCAGCCGGGACACCAGCTCGGCGTTGGTGATGTCGCCCTCGACCAGCGTGATGGCGGTGTCGACGTCGGCCAGCGATTCCCGCCGCCCCGCGTAGGTCAGCGCGTCGAGCACCGTAACGGAAACGTCGGGACGTTCACGTACGGTGCTGTGCACGAAGTTCGCGCCGATGAAACCGGCGCCACCGGTGACCAGCAGCCGCATGGTCAAACCCTAACCGAGGGCCTCGGTCAGCCGGCGGGGGTTAGCCCCAGTGGCCCGGCCAGTTCGCTCAGGGCTGGCAACAACGTCTTCTCGTCACGGCCGCCCAGCACCTGGATCGCCACATGATCGGCGCCGGCCTCGAGGTGCTCGTTGAGGCGTTTGACGATCTGCTCGGGCGTGCCGTAGGCGACCACCGCGTCGATCAGCTTGTCGCTGCCCGGCTTGCGCACGTCGTTCTCGGTGAACCCCAGCCGCAGCCAGTTGTTGACGTAGTTGCTCAGGCCCAGATAGAACTCGACGACCTCACGCCCGGCGGCGCGCGCCTCGTCGCGGTCGGTGGTCAGCACCACCTTGTGCTCCGGCGCCAAGAACACCGAGTTGCCGAGCTGCTCACGCGCCTTGGCGGTGTGCTCCGGCGTGGTCAGGTAGGGATGCGCCCCGGCGCTACGCTCGGCCGAGAGCTGCAACACCTTGGGGCCGAGTGCGGCCAGCACCCGCCGGCTGGTCGGTACCAGCGCCTCGTCGAGGACATCCAGGTAACCGGTCAGCGCGGCGTACGGCTTGAGGTATTCCTGCGTGTGCTCGGGATGGCCGACGCCGATACCGAGCAAAAACCTTCCCGGATGCGCAGTTTCGATGCGGTGAAAGGATTCGGCGACCGGTGCCGCCGGGGCGCTCCAGATGTTGACGATCCCGGTGGCCAGCTGCAGCGTGCTCGAGCGCGCCAGGGCCGGTTCCACCCACGCCAGCTCGGCATCCGGTGATCCGCCCACCCAGGCGGCGCCGTATCCCAGCGCTTCGATCCCGGCAGCGAGTTCGGGCGTGATCGAGCGGGTAGCCAGCCAGGCTCCGTATCGCCCCAGGTCGGGCTTGTGCGTTGCCGCGTCGTTCATCGGGGTTCCCCTCCGCAGTTGGTCACGAACCGTTCAGTCCAAGTGGGCCCGCCAGCGCGGCCAGGGCCGAGATCAGGTTTTCATCTTTGGTGAGGACCTGCACGGGCACATGATCGGCACCCGCGGCGAGGTGCTCTTTGAGCCGCGCCGCGATCGCCTCGGGCGTCCCGTAGGCCACCACCGCGTCAATCAGACGGTCAGAACCCGGCGCGACGACTTCGTCGTCGCCGAAACCCGACCGTTTCCAACTGTTGCGGTAGTTGGCCAGCTTGAAGTACATATCCAA
This sequence comes from Mycobacterium simiae, assembly GCF_010727605.1. Taxonomy (NCBI): domain Bacteria; kingdom Bacillati; phylum Actinomycetota; class Actinomycetes; order Mycobacteriales; family Mycobacteriaceae; genus Mycobacterium; species Mycobacterium simiae. The sequence continues at coordinate 1,655,900 of NZ_AP022568.1, read as the reverse complement.
CGCTTGGCGTCCGATGGCGCGTGCCTGGTCGGCTCCCTCTTTGTCCGGGGTGGTCAGCACGGCCTTGTGCTCGGGCGCCAAAAACGCGCCGTCGCCGAGCAGCTGGCGCGCCTGGGCGGTGTGCTCGGGGGTGGTCAGGTACGGATGAGCGCCCGCACTGCGCTGCGCCGAAAGTTGCAGCACCCGTGGGCCCAGCGCCGCCACCACCCGGCGATGGGTCGGCACACCGTACTCGTCGAGCCGGTCCAGATAGTCGACCAGCGCGTCGAAGGGCTTGCGGTACTCGCTGATCATTTCGCGGTGACCGACGCCGATGCCCAGCAGGAAGCGCCCCGGATAGGCCTTGTCGATGCGGTGGAACGACTCTGAGACGGCCCCGGCCTCCGCGGTCCAGATGTTCACGATGCCGGTGGCCACCTGCAAGGTACTGGTCGCTTCCAGGATGGGCTCGACCCACGTCAGTTCGGCGGGCGGCGAGCCACCCACCCAGACTGCTCCGTAGCCGAGCGCCTCGATTTCTTTGGCTTGGTGCGGCGTCACCCCACGGCCGAAAACTCCGAACGGGCCGAGGTCGGGTTTGGCTGCGGGCGCGCTGGCATGAGTGTCGGTCATGACGTCTCCAACCCCGCCGGGCGGGGAGGCTATTCCACCTAGGCCGGGCGGCCCCGATTCATTCGGGATCGGCCCCGTCCAAACCGTCGTCCAGCTCGTCGTCCGGGGCGACATCGGCGACGGGCGGTGCCTCAAGCGGCAGCATCACGATGAATCGCGTGTCGCCGGGCACGGATTCCACCCGCAAATCCCCGCGGTGTTTTTTCACGACGATGTTGAACGCGAGGTCCAGCCCCAGTCCGGTGCCCTCGCCGAACGGTTTGGTGGTGAAGAACGGCTCGAAGATCTGTTCCCGGATCTCCGGGGGGATTCCGGGTCCGGTGTCGCAGATCTCGACCCTGGCCATGTTCTCGTTGAAGCGGCAGGTGCGCACCGTCAGTGTGCCGCCGGTATCGCGCATGGCTGCGAGTGCGTTGTCGATGATGTTCGTCCACACCTGGTTGAGATCGGCTGGATAGCAAGGGATTTCCGGAAGCGATTTGTCGAAGTCCTTGACCAGGGTGATGGCCTTGTCGCCGCCGCTGCCGTCCTTGGACAACCGGTCGGCGAACATCACCAGTGTGCTGTAGAGCAGGTCGTGCACATTGGCCACCTGGAACGGGGCCCGATCCATCTGCGAATACTGCTTGGCATCGGCGACCAGCGCCGAAATCCGTTTGCTGGCTTCCAGGATCTGGTTCATCAGCAATTCGCTTTCGATGGTGTAGTTGATCCATCCAATGGCCTGGTCCAGTGAGGTCGACGCGAGTTGCTCGGTGACCGCCGAAATCCGTTCCAGCGCATCGGTATCGATGCCGCCCTCGACGAAAGTCGGCGCAATGTCCCACCCGCCCTCGATGCCGTGGTCCTCCAGCCAGTCGGCGACCGCATCCTCACGGTCCGAGGTCTCCAGCGCGCTCAAATGCTGCCCTGCGGACTTGGCGACCTGTTCGGCAACCCGCTCCTGCAACCGCACCAAGGCGCTGAGCGCCTCGGGGCTCACCGTTCCATCGGCCAGCATTGCCAGTTTGTGCCGCATGTTGGCCACGCGTTCGCGTAGATCCGAGGCGGCCCGCGAGATCGCAGCGGCGGGGTTGTTGAGCTGGTGAGTCAGCCCCGCCGATAGCCGGCCCAGCGCCAGCAGCTTCTCCCGGTTGTCGATGATGCGGCGGGTGCGGTCAGTGCCGACCGCAATCCCGTCGAGCAGGTGTACCGCCATCGGGAATTGGTCCTTCATGAACTGCGCGAACACCGGCGCGTCCATGACGAAGAACCGCGACGGCTTGGTCACGTGGACCGACGCGTCGTAGGTCTTTTGCTCCCCGCCGGTGAACGCGCGCCAGGCGCCGCAGTACACCCCGCGCTGCGAGGTGCGGTTGGTTTCGATGTCCTGGCCGCCGGAGAGCTTGGACATGGTCAGCTCGCCCTCGAGCAGCACGTAGAAACAGGTCGCCGGTTCCCCTTCGACACAGATGGGTCCCGGCTGATAGTCCTGGATGTGCCCGGCGGCGCACAGCACCGCGAGCTGGTCGTCGGTGAGGGCCTCGAACAGAAACAGGCTGCGCAGTTCGTCGGGCTCACACGGGGTGGTGATGGTCATGCGGTGCGGCCCCCTTCTACGACTCAGCCAGGTAGCGGTGGACGAGCATCACCGCCATCGATCCCTCACCGACGGCGGCCGCCACCCGTTTCGCGGATGCGGCGCGGACGTCGCCGGTGGCGAACACACCCGGCACGCTGGTCTCCAGGTGGTGCGGCGGGCGGTCCAGCGTCCAGCCGCACACGTTGCGCAGATCGGGCCCGGTGAGGATGAAACCGTGGTCGTCGCGGGCGAGCACCCCGTCCAGCCAGTCGGTGCGCGGCGCGGCCCCGATGAAGATGAACATCCGGCCGCAGGTGACCTCCTCGGTCACCTCGGTGCGGTTGTTGACCAGCGTCAGCTTTTCCAGGTGGCCGTCGCCGCTGGCGCGCTTGACTTCGGTGCAGGTCAGCACGTTGATCTTGGGGTTGGCCTCGATCTGCTGGATCAGGTAGTAGGACATCGAGGCCTCCAGCGACGGGGCGCGGACGACGATGTTGACCGATTTTGCGGTCCGCGACAAATACATCGCGGCCTGACCGGCCGAGTTGGCGCCGCCGATCACGTACACCTCTTCGCCTTCGCAGTCCGGGGCGACGGAGACGGCGGCGCCGTAATAGACGCCGCAGCCGGTCAGCTCGGTGCAGCCGTCGGCGGCCAGCTGACGGTAGGAGACCCCGGTGGCCAGGATGACCGCGTGCGCGTCGACCGAGCCGCCGTCGGCGAAGCGAACGGTGCGTTTGGCTCCGTTCACCTCGAGCGCGACCGCAGTGCGGGCGGTAATCAGTTCGGCGCCGAACTTCTCGGCCTGCCGCCGCGCGCGCTCGGCCAGCTGCCCGCCCGACACCCCGTCCGGGAAGCCCAGATAGTTCTCGATCCGTGAGCTCTGCCCCGCCTGACCGCCCGTCGCGGTGCGTTCGATGAGCACGGTGCGGAGTCCCTCGGAGGCGCCGTACACCGCGGCGGCCAGACCCGCGGGCCCACCGCCGATCACGATCAGGTCGTAAAACTCCTGCGAGGGCGTGGTGGTCAGGCCCAGCTTGTCGGCCAGTTCGGCGTCGGTCGGTTCCACCAGCGGGTCGCCGCGTTCGGTGACGACGACGGGCAGCCGGCGGCTGTCCGTGCCGGCGGCGTTGAGCAACCGTTCGCCGTCGGGTTCGTCAGCCATGTACCAGGAATAGTGCAGCCCGTTGCGGGCCAGGAAGTCGCGAACCTCCCAGGACCGCGCCGACCACCGATGTCCGATCACCTTGGTGTGCGGGACCGGGTGTTCCGGTGCCGCCCGCCACGCCTCCAGCAGTGCGTCGACGACGGGGTAGAGCTTTTCCTCCGGCGGATCCCACGGCTTGAGCAGGTAGTGATCGAGGTCGACCACGTTGATCGCGTCGATCGCGGCGTGTGTGTCGGCGTAGGCGGTCAGCAGGATCCGCCGCGCCAGCGGGTAGAGGTCCATGGCCTGCTCGAGAAATTCGATGCCGGTCATCTGCGGCATCCGGTAGTCGGCGATCAGCGTCGCGACCGTCTCGCCGCGCAGCTTGAGTTGCTTGAGGACGTCGAGCGCTTCTTGACCCGATTCCGCGCGGACGATCCGGTGCTCCTCGCCGTATTTGCGGCGCAAATCGCGGGCGACCGCTCGGGAGACCGAGGGATCGTCGTCGACGGTCAATATCACGGGTTTGCGCGACAGTGCGGCGCCATCCAGGGGACTTGTCATCGCGCTTCAGTATGCGCTTGCCCGGCGTAGTGTGAAGAGTCGAGATGGCCGCTGTTCAGGGCCGTGATCGCGGATTTTGGTGATGCCGTCAAAACGGGTACCATGGACCGACGGTGCGCCATCCGCGCCGGCTTTTTTGTGTGACCGTTCCCGAGGAATTTCCTGTCACCGGCTCACGTTTGGAAAGTCGGTGTGAATGCTGCGCCGTTGTTGGCGCAGACGAGAACGAAACCAAAAGACGAGGATTTGACGAGTAGTTATGGCCAAGAAGGATGGCGCCATCGAGGTCGAGGGCCGCGTGGTCGAGCCTCTGCCCAATGCGATGTTCCGCATTGAGCTGGAGAACGGTCACAAGGTGCTTGCCCACATCAGCGGCAAGATGCGGCAGCACTACATCCGCATCCTGCCCGAGGACCGGGTGGTCGTGGAGCTTTCGCCCTATGACCTGTCCCGGGGCCGCATTGTGTACCGGTACAAATGACCAATCAACAGACGAGAACAGGATCGAAAAGCCGTGAAGGTCAACCCCAGCGTGAAGCCGATTTGCGACAAGTGCAGGGTGATCCGTCGGCACGGGCGGGTCATGGTGATCTGCTCCGATCCGCGCCACAAGCAGCGTCAGGGCTAGCCCCATTGGCGCCACGGACGTGGCTGCCACAACTTAGTCACAACTGAATTAGTCACAACTGAATGCAGACCTCCCAGCACCACTGAGCGGATACGCCGTTCATCCACGCCCGGACGGAGGCCGGGCCCCGACTGATCGGGAACGGGCTGGGAACAGACCTCCGCTTAGAAAAAGAGGAAACGCCACCTATGGCTCGACTAGTAGGCGTCGATCTGCCGCGGGACAAGCGGATGGAGATCGCGCTGACCTATATCTTCGGCGTCGGCCGGACTCGTTCGAACGAGATTCTGGCAGCGACCGGGATCGACAAGGACCTGCGCACCAGGGACCTGACCGACGACCAGCTGACCCATCTGCGCGACTACATCGAGGCCAACCTCAAGGTCGAGGGTGACCTGCGCCGCGAGGTACAGGCAGACATCCGTCGCAAGATCGAGATCGGCTGCTACCAGGGTCTGCGGCACCGCCGCGGACTGCCGGTGCGTGGCCAGCGCACCAAGACCAATGCGCGCACCCGCAAGGGTCCCAAGCGCACCATCGCCGGCAAGAAGAAGGCCAGGTAATCGCCCATGCCACCAGCCAAGAAGGCAGCCGCGTCGGGCCCCAAGAAGGGGCAGAAGACTCGCAAGCGGGAAAAGAAGAACATCCCGCACGGCGCCGCGCACATCAAGAGCACGTTCAACAACACGATCGTGAGCATCACCGACCCGCAGGGCAACGTCATCGCCTGGGCGTCGTCGGGCCACGTCGGCTTCAAGGGCTCCCGCAAATCGACTCCGTTCGCCGCGCAGCTGGCCGCCGAGAACGCCGCCCGCAAGGCACAGGAGCACGGCGTGCGCAAGGTCGACGTGTTCGTGAAGGGCCCGGGCTCGGGCCGGGAGACCGCGATCCGCTCGCTGCAGGCCGCGGGCCTGGAGGTCGGCGCGATCTCCGACGTCACCCCGCAGCCGCACAACGGCTGCCGGCCGCCGAAGCGCAGAAGGGTCTAGGAGGAGAACCATGGCTCGTTACACCGGACCCATCACCCGCAAGTCGCGCCGGCTGCGCACCGACCTGGTCGGCGGCGACCAGGCGTTCGAGAAGCGCCCCTACCCGCCCGGCCAGCACGGTCGCGCCCGCATCAAGGAAAGCGAATACCTGCTGCAGTTGCAGGAGAAGCAGAAGGCCCGCTTCACCTACGGCGTGATGGAAAAGCAGTTCCGCCGCTACTACGAGGAGGCCGTGCGACAGCCCGGCAAGACCGGTGAGGAGCTGCTGCGCATCCTGGAGAGCCGGCTGGACAACGTCGTGTACCGCGCCGGACTGGCGCGGACCCGCCGGATGGCGCGCCAGCTGGTCACGCACGGGCACTTCACCGTCAACGGCGTGCGCGTCGACGTCCCGAGCTACCGGGTCTCGCAGTACGACATCATCGACGTGCGCGACAACTCGCTGAACACCGTGCCGTTCCAGATCGCGCGCGAGACCGCGGGCGATCGCCCGGTTCCCAGCTGGCTGCAGGTAGTGGGGGAGCGGCAGCGCATCCTGATCCACCAGCTTCCCGAGCGCGCCCAGATCGACGTCCCGCTCACCGAGCAGTTGATCGTCGAGTACTACTCGAAGTAACAGACTTCCGGTGCGGCGGCCGCCGCCACCGGAAACCCTTGCGGCGATCGCAAGCTCGGCCAAGCCGGGCGAAGCGGGTCGACGCGAGAACCAAACGGCATCAAATAGCGGGTGCCGAGAAGGAGAAGAAGAAACACCATGCTGATCTCTCAGCGACCCACACTGTCCGAGGAACTCCTCACCGACAGCCGGTCCCAGTTCGTCATCGAGCCACTGGAGCCGGGATTTGGTTACACCCTGGGCAATTCGCTGCGGCGCACGTTGCTGTCCTCGATCCCCGGCGCGGCCGTCACCAGCATTCGCATCGACGGCGTACTGCACGAGTTCACCACCGTGCCCGGCGTCAAGGAGGATGTCACCGACATCATCCTGAACCTCAAGGGCCTGGTCGTGTCCTCCGAGGAGGACGAGCCGGTGACCATGTACCTGCGCAAGCAGGGTCCGGGTGAGGTCACCGCAGGTGACATCGTGCCGCCCGCGGGGGTCACCGTGCACAACCCGGCCATGCACATCGCGACGCTGAACGACAAGGGCAAGCTCGAGGTCGAGCTCGTCGTCGAGCGCGGCCGCGGCTACGTGCCGGCCGTGCAGAACCGGGCGTCCGGTGCCGAAATCGGCCGTATTCCAGTCGATTCCATCTACTCGCCGGTGCTCAAGGTGACCTACAAGGTGGACGCGACCCGTGTCGAGCAGCGCACCGACTTCGACAAGCTGATCCTGGACGTCGAGACCAAGAGCTCGATCACCCCGCGCGACGCCCTGGCGTCGGCCGGTAAGACCTTGGTCGAATTGTTCGGCTTGGCGCGCGAACTCAACGTCGAGGCCGAAGGTATCGAGATCGGGCCGTCGCCGGCCGAGGCCGACCACATCGCGTCGTTCGCGCTGCCCATCGACGATCTGGACCTGACCGTGCGGTCCTACAACTGCCTCAAGCGCGAGGGTGTGCACACCGTCGGCGAGCTGGTCAGCCGCACCGAATCCGACCTGCTCGACATCCGCAACTTCGGGCAGAAGTCCATCGACGAGGTCAAGGTCAAGCTGCACCAGCTGGGCCTGTCCCTCAAGGACAGCCCGCCGAGCTTCGACCCGTCGGAGGTCGCGGGCTACGACGTCGCCACCGGCACCTGGTCCACCGAGGCTGCCTACGACGACCAGGACTACGCCGAAACCGAACAGCTCTAACCGGGCAATTCAATACGAGTCCGTCCCGGTCCTACCTGATACGGGGGCCGGCCCCACTTAGGAGATAGTCGCAATGCCCAAGCCCACCAAGGGACCTCGCCTCGGCGGGTCGTCGTCGCACCAGAAGGCGCTGCTGGCCAACCTGGCCACGTCGCTGTTCGAGCACGGCCGGATCAAGACGACCGAGCCGAAGGCGAGGGCATTGCGGCCCTACGCAGAGAAGCTGATCACCCACGCCAAAAAGGGCACGCTGCACAACCGTCGCGAGGTCATGAAGAAGATCCGCGACAAGGAGGTCGTGCACACCCTTTTCGCGGAGATCGGGCCGTTCTTCGCCGATCGCGACGGGGGCTACACCCGCATCATCAAGGTCGAGCCGCGCAAGGGCGACAACGCCCCGATGGCGGTGATCGAGCTGGTGCAGGAAAAGACCGTGACGTCGGAGGCGGACCGGGCGCGCCGGGTCAAGGCTTCGAAGACGGCGCCCGCGGCCGAGGCGCCGGTGGCGGCCGCTGCAGCGCCGCAGGCCGCGGTCGAGCCGGCGGCGGCCGAGGGGCCGACGGCCGAGGAAGCCGCGACCGCCGAAACGCCGGAACCTGCCGCCGAGGCCGCGGAACAGGCCGATGAGCCCGAGGCGCAAGCCGCCGACAAGGCCGCCGACGAGGGTGACGAGTCCACCGACAAGTAGCGAAGACGTCCGTCTCCGGCTCGACATCGCCTACGACGGAACCGATTTCGCGGGCTGGGCAACGCAGGCCGGGCAGCGCACTGTCGCCGGTGTGATCGACGAGGCGCTGACGACGGTGTTCCGCACGCCGGTCAAGTTGTGGGCGGCCGGGCGCACCGATACCGGAGTACATGCCACTGGTCAGGTGGCCCATGTCGATGTGCCCGCCGCTGCCCTGCCGAACGCCTACCCCCGATCGCCGCGGCCCGGCGATCCGGAATTCCTGCCGCTGCTGCGTCGCCTCGGTCGCTTCCTGCCCACCGATGTCCGGGTGCTGCAAATCCGCCGCGCCCCGGCGGGTTTCGACGCCCGATTTTCGGCACTGCGGCGCCACTACGAGTACCGGTTGTCGACCGCGCCCTACGGTGTCGAGCCGCATCGAGCGCGCTACCTCACCGCCTGGCCGCGGGAACTCGACGTCGACGCGATGGGCGCCGCGGCGCAGCAGCTCGTCGGATTGCACGACTTCGCGGCCTTCTGCCGGCATCGGCCCGGTGCCACCACTATTCGGGATTTACAGCGGCTGGAGTGGTCCCGGGATGGGCATCTGATCACCGCGCACGTCACCGCCGACGCGTTCTGCTGGCAGATGGTGCGCTCGCTGGTCGGGGCGCTGCTGGCCGTCGGCGAACATCGCCGCACCGGACAGTGGTGTCGTGAATTGCTCGACGCGCCAGCACGATCCAGCGATTTCGCAGCCGCCCCGGCGCAAGGCCTGACATTGGTGGGCGTCGACTATCCGCCCGACGACGAGCTGGCGTCGCGCATTCTGATCACCCGCGACCTGCGCACCCGCTAGCGCCGGCCGGCTCAGTCCAGCAGGTGTTCGGAGCGTTTGTCGGTGGACGCGCACAGCGAACAGACGTAGGCGCCGTGGTTAGGGCAGGCCAGCATGTCGGGGCGCTCGAACGTGTGATTGCAGACGTGACAAGCCAATTCGTCGGCGGCGGGGTTGCCGTGCTCGTCGTAGATGGGCAGGTCGATGCCGTCGTGGGTGCGCCGCAGGTAGTACTTGCCCCGTGTCGCGATAGCCAGCACCGGCGGCATCACCAGCGCGACGACGATGGCCACCAGCGGCGAGTAGGGCCGCAGCGGCTCGCCCAGGCCGCCGAAGAACGCCAGGATCGACAGGCCCGCGGCCAACAGCATCGAGCCGAAGCCGACCGGGTTGATCGCGTACAGCATGCCGCGGCGGAATTCCGGCGCCTTGGGCGAGAGCCCCAGCAGGTACTTGTTGAACACAATGTCGGACGCCACCGACACCACCCAAGCCATACCGCAGTTAGCGTAGAAACCCAGAATGGTGTTGAGGAAGTCAAACATGTTGGCTTCCATCAGGATCAGCGCAATCGTCAGGTTGACGCCGAGGAAGACGACGCGGCCGGGGTAGGTCTTGGTCACGCGAGTGAACGAGTTCGTCCAGGCCAGCGAACCCGAATAGGCGTTAGTCACATTGATTTTCACCTGGCTGAGCACCACCAGGGTCACGGCCAGCGTCAGCGCCAGCCAGTCCGGCATGAAATTGGTGTAGATCTCCTTGAATTGGTGCACCGGCTGATTGGCGATCGACAGCGAACCGGCCAGGTGAAAGATCAAGTACACGGCCAAAAAAAGCCCGACGATCTGTTTGATCGCGCCGAACAGCACCCAGCCGGGGCCGGCCAACAGCACCCAGGTCCACCAGCTGCGGGAGTTCTGCGGGGTGCGGGGCGGCATGAACCGCAGATAGTCGATCTGCTCGGCGATCTGCGCGATCAGCGACAGGCACACCCCCGCAGCCATCAGCGCCGGACCCGCCTGCACGCCGCCGCGGCCCTGCCTGCCGGTGTAGGAGAAGAACTCGCCGACCGATTCGGGATGGCTGGTCACCAGATAGATGAACGGCGCGACCATCAGCAGCAGCCACAACGGCGTGGTCCAAAGTTGAAGCTGGGAAAGCACTTTCATGCCGTAGATCACCAGCGGAAAGATGACCAGCGTGGAGCACGCATACCCGAGCCACAGCGGGATGTGCAGGCCCAGCTGCAGACCCTGCGCCATGATCGAACCCTCGAGCGCGAAGAAGATGAAGGTGAACGTCGCAAAGATCACGTTGGTCACCACGGAGCCGTAGTAGCCGAAGCCGCTGCCGCGGGTGATCAGATCCAGGTCGATGTTGTAGCGCGCGGCGTAGTAGGCCACCGGCAGACCGGTCGCGACGATGACCGCGGCGAAGATCCCGATGCCGCACAGCGCGTTGGCGGTTCCGTAGCTGATGCCGAGGTTGGCACCGATTGCAAAGTCGGCCAGATACGCGATGCCGCCGAGTGCGGAGATCCCCACCACCGCGGTGGACCATCGCCGGTAACTACGGGGCGCAAAGCGCAGGGTGTAATCTTCGAGCGTTTCCCGGGCGGCCGGCGATTTGTCGACGTCGGTCCCGACGGCAGTCGTCACTTATAAAGTGTCCGGTGGCGCCCAGACCACCGCCACTCGGGGAACCTGGGAATTGGCTGTGCGCGAGTGACTTCCGCTACAGCTTGCTGGCCGCGAAGGCGGCGGCCTGATCCACCAGCCCGGAGTCGATGTAGGACGGCTGCAGATGCGAAGCCCACACCGCCTTGCCGGTGCCCGAACAGATCGGGTCGCCGGGCGCGCACTCCTCGATCGTCTTACCGGCGAAGGCGGGGCTGAAGCCGGGGACCGGGCCAAGCACACGCTGGGTGCCGTTGCCGAACAGTGCCACCGCCGCGACGTGTTGGTCCACGCCGGGCGGCAGCGGGTTCTTGAACCCGAAGGACGGCTGTGTGACCGCGACTACCAGGTCGGCGGCCACGGCTCCCAGCGAGTAGCCGCCCAGCACCTCACGGGTGTTCGGACAATGCTTGGCCATGTACTGGACGTGGGCGCTCATGTCGTTGGCGCCCTTGGCCGGATCGACGTCGGCGGGGTAGTTGACTCCGTACACGCCCAGCGGCAGCTGCGTCTTGCTGCGCAGCGAGTTCGCGAAGGCGTCGCCGACCAGCCCGGCGCCGGGCGGTTCCTCGCGGCCGCGGGCGAACACCACCTCGGCGCCCGGACATGCCGGTGCCGCGGAGGCCGCCGGAATCGAAACAACCCCGGGACCGATCATCATCAGCGCCGCGAGCAATGTCTTACCGAACGGACTAACCCCCATGAGCTGATGGTACGCATTCTTCCGCGGAATTAGTGAACGGCCGTGATCACTCCGCGATGCCAGTGTGACCGCACGGTTGCCTGGCTAAATTTTGCCGGCGACGAAATGTGCTGCCTGATTGGTCAATCCGGGCACGTAGCTCAGGTGGGCCTGCCAGGAGTTGCCGGCCGAGCAGATCGGGTCGCCGCGGTTGCACAGGTCGATGATCTTGCCGCCGAATCCCGGGCTGATCGCACTCATCAGTCCGCCGGCGCGTCCCGACGGGTTTCCGAACAGGGCGACCGCGGCGACGTGGTCGGCGGCCGTCGCCGGCAGCGGCTGACGGAAGCCGAGCGCGGATATCGGTGCGGCGGTGACGATGTCGACGACGGCGGCGCCCTGAGAATAGCCGCCGAGTACCAGCTTGGTGCCGGGGCAGTCGCCGGCCATGTGCTGGAGGTGGGCGCTGGCGTCGTTCGCTCCGTCGGCGGCGGCCAAGAAGTCGTCGTTGGCGGGATAGTTGACCCCGTACGCCCCCACGCTGCGCCGTGTCTGGCGGCGCAACGCGTCGATGAAGGCCCCGCCGACCTTCCCCACACCGGGCGGCTCATTGGTGCCGCGGGCAAACACCACTTCGACGCCCGGGCAGGCCGCCACGGCGCGCGGAATCGCCGGAACCCCGAACAGCATTGCGGCCGCCGCGAGCAATGCAGCAGCCGCGAAAAGGGAAATGTTATGTGCCCGTGATCTTTTCACGGCAAGGCTCATGCCGCGATGGTACGGGCTATCGTCGGCGTGTTAGTGAACCGCGGCAACCACGTCGGTCTGCGGTGCGCTGGGGCCGGGGACCGACGGCGCGGGCGAGGGCGGGACGTAGCTCGGCGTTAGCGGGCCCGGCGACTGCGGATTCGGCAGCACGGGGCCCGGCGCCTGGCCGGGAGTCGGCGCTTGGCCGGGCGCTGTCGGCCCGTAACCGGGGGCCTGCGGTCCGCTGCCCGGCAGCGACGGTCCGTAGCCGGGCACCGACTGGCCGGTGCCGAGCAGCCGGGCGGCGACGAACGCGGCGGCCTGCGTGGTGTAGACGGGTACGTAACCCTCGGTGTGGCCGCTCCACTCGTTGCCGGGACCGGCGTGGCAGATCGGATCGTTGGGGTTGCACAGGTCGATGGCCTTGGAGCCGAGCAGCGCGCTCTGGCTGGGCAGCGTGCCGCCGGCACGGTCGGCCACGTCACCGAAAGTGGCGACGGCAGCGATGTTGTTGGCGTACTGCGCGGGCAGGCTGTTGCCCCAGGTGATGCCGCCGATCGGGACACCGGCCACAATGTCCATCACCGACGCGCCTTGGGAGTAGCCGCCCAGCACGATCTTGGTGTTCGGGCACGTCTCCACGCTCTTCTTCACGCGGTCGATGGTGTCGTTGGCGCCGTCCCCGCCATGCAGCTGCAACTTGCTGGCGGCGTAGTTCACGCCGTAAGGCAGGATGTTCAGCCCGGTCTGCTGGCGCAGCGAGTCGACGAAGGCGTCACCGACGCGGCCCAGGCCGGGCGGCTCGTTGGTGCCCCGGGCAAAGATGACCTCGACGTCGGGACAGTCGAAGGCGTGTGCGACCGGGGACGCACTCGGCGTGGCGAGTAGGCCCGCGGCCATGACCAGTGCGGCTGCGCCGCCAGCCACGGTGCGGGGAAAATTCATCCGCCAATGCTACCCAAATTGTGACCTGATCAAACCTGCGCGGCTGTGGATAACCGGCGGCGGGCCCGTCGTCCGGCGCTTTAGCGTGGCGAACGAGGGAGGTCATGACCCAGCAGCCGACAACCTGGGCGCACATCAGCGGTTATCGCTTTCTGCTGCGCCGCCTCGAACGCGCGCTGCTGCGCGGGCAGACGGGCGCCTCCGGCGAACCGCTGCGGTCAGGTACGGCTCCGCTCACGATCGGCGGTGTTCTCGCGCTCATCACGGCAGCCGGTTTTGCATTGCTGGGTGTACTGCAGCCCGAACCGCGGCTCGATCACGCCCGCATTGTCATGGGTAACCACACCGGAGCGCTGTACGTGCGAGTCGGCGACAGCTGGCACCCGGTGCTCAATCTGGCCTCTGCGCGGTTGATCGCCCAAACCGACGCCGACCCGCTGCCGGTGCGCGACGCCGCGATGCGACGCACCAAACGTGGCCCACTGTTAGGGATTCCGGGCGCGCCCGCGTCTCTTGGCGCGCCGCTGTCGGTCGACGACGCCGACTGGGCGATCTGCGACACGGGCGGGGTTACGACGGTCGTGGTCGGGGCGAGCGGGAATACCGCGGCCCGACGCCTGGCCCGGGATCAGGCCGTGCTGGTCAGCGCCGGCACGGGCCCGCCCGCCTACCTGCTCTACAACGGGCAGCGGGCGGTGGTGGACCTCGCGGATACCGCGGTGGTGCGCGCATTGCGGCTGGAGGGGCAGGTGCCGATCGCCGTGTCGCAGGCCTTGTTGAACGCGGTGCCGGAGGTTCCGCCGATCACCATGCCCCACGTTCGGAATGCGGGCAGCCGGGCGGCGAGTCCGTCCGGTTTCCCGGTCGGCAGTGTGTTGCGTCTCACCCGCGGTGACGGTGACGAGTTTTACGCGGTGCTGGACACCGGGGTGCAGCGGATCGGCCAAGTCGCCGCGGATCTGCTGCGTTTCGGCGACTCGCGGGGCAGCGCGCAGATCGCCCGGGTGACGCCGGACGCGCTCCGTGGTGCGCAGATCGTGGACACGCTGCCGGTGGCGACATTCCCCGACCGTGCGCCTCAGTCCGTCGACGCCGGCCTGGGCGGCACCGGCCTCGCCGTGTGCGTGCGGACCCGCCGCACATCGGGCGACTCATCGGGCGAGGTGGTATTCGTCATTGGCCGCGGTGTGCCACTGCCGCCCGGGCAGGCGCCGGTGACGCTCGCGCAAGCCGACGGCACGGGTCCGGCCCTCGACGGCGTCTACCTGCCGCCCGGCCGGACCGCCTACGTCCGCGGCGGCAGCGCCCCGGGGACGCGATACCTCGTCACCGACACGGGCGTGCGGTTCCCAGTCCCTGACGACGACGCGGCACACGATCTCGGTCTGCCGGCACAGCCTGTGGCGGTGCCCTGGCCGATGCTCGCGGTGCTGCCCTGCGGCCCGGAACTGAGCAGGGCGAACGCATCAGTCGCCCGTGACGTGCTCACGGCTCCCCGGTGAGCGACGCCGGCGTTTGGCTGCCCCGAAGAACAGCACGCACAAGGCAGCGATCACGCATAAGGCCGTGCCACGCAGCGCGGTGTCCCGGGACCGCGGATCGGTCGGCCTCGATCCGGTCCGGGGCGGCGCGGCGCCCGGTGCCTGGGCCGGCGCTGGTTTCACGATGTTGCCGGGCGAGCCCGAATCGGAGCTCACGGCCGCGAGGATGTCGACGGCGCCGTTGCCCACCACCGGATTCCAGCCCGTGGGCGGGTGACGTGCGGTCGTTTCGATGCGCTGCATCACCTGCCGTGCCGTCAAGGCCGGAAACCGGGCCCGGATCAGCGCGGCCAGCCCACTGACAACCGGAGCGGCATAACTGGTTCCCGACAGCGGAGCCGACGTCAGCGAAGTGACCCCCTCGCCGACCGCGGCGACATCCACCCACGGGCCCGCCAGGCTGAAGGCCGACGGTGTTCCGTCCGCGCTCACCGACCCGACGGTCAGCACGTAATCGTCGTACCAAGCCGGACTCACCGCGACGGAGCTGGTTTCCCAGTTCGCATCCGGCCGCTGCGGCGGACACTGCCCGGTGCCGCCGGTATTTCCCGCTGCGGCCACGACAACGGCATTTTTGACGTCGACGGCGTACGCCAGCGCAGCGCCCAGGGCCCGGTCGTCAAGCGCGGACGTTGCCGGCACGCACGCCACCGACGAAATGTTGATCACCGAGGCGCCGAGGTCGGCGGCGGTGCGGACGGCGCTCGCCATGGTATTGACGTCGCCCATCCCAACGTGGGACGCATCGTTGGCCGGGGCGAATTTCGCGCTGGACTGCCGGATGCTGATCAGTGTGACGTCGGGTGCTAGGCCGCTGAAGGCATCCACCCTGGAAACGTCTGTCGCGGCAATGATTCCGGCGACCAGAGTTCCGTGTGCGTCGCAATCCTGGGTGCCGTCACCGGTGAACACGTAGTCGCCACCGGGCACCACATCGGGCAGCCGGGGATGTCGCGACACACCGGTGTCGATGACCGCGACGCGTTGGCCCGCCCCGCGGCTGAGCTGCCAGACGCGGGGCAGCTCCAGATCCGCGCGTTGCGTCGGGGGCGGGCCCGGCGCACCGGCCAGCATCGCGCAGACCTCGCGCTGCACCGTCGGCCGCGGCGGCACGGGCCGGGCCGGCTTGGGCAACATCCGGTCGTCGATTCCCGGTGGCGAAACCGCGTGCGCGGAAGGCATTCCCACGGGCCAGCACACGGCGAGCGCGAATGCCGACACGAGCCGCACGACGACCGAGGTGGTCAGCCCCATCGCAGCTGCAAGCCGCGCGCGGTGTCGTAGCATCCGCAGATCCAGCAGGCCAACGGCACCGTCCCGATCAGGACCACACACTCGAACAACTCGACGGCCTTTCGCGCCAGGGGCGACATCGGGCGGTGCGGTGCGACGAACCCGAGATAGCACGCCGCGGCCACTAACAACGCCGTCGCCGCGACTAGCCACGGACCGTGCCCAGATAGCCGAATCATCGTGCACGCGAATGTCGTTGAGATCGTTACCGTCGCACTGACCGCGCAGACCAAAGAGCTCCCGCCGCTGGCGGAATCGGCGCGCAGCAGCAGGAGCACGCCAGCCGCGGTGGCCAATGCGAGGCAGTCAAGCCGTGGCGCGCCGGCCAGCACGGTGACCACGGCGCCGAGCGCCGTAGCCGCCGAGAATGCGGCCCGCAGGCTAGCCAACCACCCGTCGGCGCGCCTCACCGCCAATCTCAATTCGGTGTCCGCAGTCGGCGGGCGGTGCGGTGACAAACCGGCTAAGGCGATCGCGGCACGGCCCGAGGTGGCAAGCAGGCCCAGCGATACCGCCGTAGCCGCGGCGCCGACCGCATGTGTAGGGGCGCCCGTGACCACACCGCCCAACGCCGCGGCGGCAACCACGGCCGAAAAACACGACACCGCGGTCAACGTGACGACGGCACCCGCGACGACGCGCATCGTCAGGACCGCCGCGACCATGCCCGCCGTCGCCGCCAACAGCACGTTGGGGACGCCCGGGGCGCCGGGCACGCCGAGAAGCCCGGCGGTCGCGGCCAACGCGATCCCGATCAGGCTCAGCGTGAGTCCGGCCATCGCATCCCGGTTGGCGCGCTGCGCAATCACCGCGGCGGCGACGGCGATGACGGCGACCAGTGCCGTACTCACCGCGGTCATGCCGTGGAAGCCGAAGGCGTTGCCGTTCAGTGTGTTTGCCACGAGTAGCAGGATCCCCGTTCCGGTGAGTCCGCCGGCGCAGATTGCCACGGTGAGCCGCATCCTCGGCGACGGCGCCGATTTCCCGTTGCACCGCAGCTCTGCCACCGCATCGGCGACGTCGTGGTAACGCACCATGGGTGGCGGCGGCTCAGATGTGGTCAGTACCAAGACATCTCCATCACGGACCCCGTTCTGCAGCAAAGTTTTCGACGGGTCCAGCGCCGCTGCGCCGGGCACGGCCAGCCGGTCGCGTCGGCCGGGGAGCTCGTTGATGCCCTGGGCAGTGAGGATGTCGACGATGGGCGGGACCAGGGCGGCAATCGGCATCGCGGAAGGCAGCGCGACATCCACCACGGCGCTCCCGGCGTGCACGGAAACGCGGCGCAGTCCCGGATCGGATACAGACATCGTCAGCCTTTCCAGTTTCGGATGACGGGAGACTAGCGCGAATCCGGTTTACGTGATTTCGGTTGTGCACAGGTGAATTGCGCGCCATGTGGGTGCTGCCTACGGTCGTCGCGCAGTGGGAGGCCAGCGATGACTCAGGATTTCGTGCCGGCGGTGCGGCAACCGCCGCCGGTTTCGACCGACGACGTCGTCATCGCCGCGCCGCCGGAGCTGTCTAGCCTGCCCACTCGCAGGCTGCTCCTGCGAGTGGTGCCGGTCGGCATGTCCGTCGTGGCGCTCGCGGTCATGGCGGTGAGCTTCTTCTCCGGCTCGACCGTCGCCCACAACCCCGCGTATTTGGTCTTCCCATTGATGATGCTGGTGTCGATGGTGCTGACGGCGATCACGCAAGGCGGCCACGGGCCGGGGCGCCAGCTGGACGCGGCCCGCCACGATTATCTAGAATACCTGCGTGCGCTGCGCGCCACGGTGGCCGAAACCGCTGCGGCGCAACGGGAATCACTGCAATGGAGCCATCCGGGTCCCGCCACGCTATGGA
This sequence comes from Mycobacterium simiae, assembly GCF_010727605.1. Classification (NCBI taxonomy): domain Bacteria; kingdom Bacillati; phylum Actinomycetota; class Actinomycetes; order Mycobacteriales; family Mycobacteriaceae; genus Mycobacterium; species Mycobacterium simiae. Next base: position 1,638,364 of record NZ_AP022568.1, on the reverse strand, counting down.
CGTTGGTCGGCGGCCCGCGAACGTGGGCGAGGCGGGCGGGAGACGCCGATTTCGCGGTGGTTCGCGTCGGCGTCGGCCCGCGTCCGCTTTCGACGCGGTTGGTAGGCCCCGAGATGCAACCGGGGGGACGGGCGGATCCGGTGACTGTCGCGGCCGCGCACCGCTTCGTGGACACCTACGCGACACTCGCGCAGGCGCCCGTCACCGTGGACTTGACCGCGATCAGGGATCTGACCGTCGCCGGCGATCCGGCCGAAGCCCGCGGATTACTGCGCGCGATGCTGTGTCAGTTGGCGGTGCTGCACCCACCGGACCAACTCTGGATCGTCGGTGTGGTCTGGCCGGGCAACCGGGAGTACTGGGATTGGTTGAAGTGGTTGCCCCACAATGCGCACCCGGGCGCGCACGATGCGGTCGGTGCGCTCCGCATGGTCTACCGGAGCCCAGCCGCGGCGCACGGCGCGCTGGCCCAGGCTGCGCCGCCGGTACGCATAGTGATGATCTACGACGCCATCTACGACGACGAGCAAATCGTCGAATGCCCTGGCGTTGCGGCGTTCCCGACTACCACCGTCATTCAACTCAGACCGGGTCGCGCCGGCTCGCCCGTGACGATCGAGCACAACGGCGTGCCCATCACGGTGTCGGCACCCGACCGGATGGACCCGCTCGACGCGGTGATATGCGCTCGGCGGCTGGCCGGATTCCGGCTTGACGCCGCGGCTTTGCCGACCGCGCGGGCCGGCTGGCCGGACCTGGCCGGCATCGACGACATTGCTCGATTCGACCCACGCGCGCTGTGGGACCGGCAGGACCGAGGCGACAGGCTGCGCGCACCGCTGGGATACACGCTCGACGGAGCGGCCCTCGAGCTGGACATCAAGGAGGCCGCCGAGCACGGCATGGGGCCGCACGGCCTTTGCGTGGGTGCCACCGGGTCCGGGAAGTCGGAGCTGCTGCGTACGGTCGCGCTCGGCATGATGGCCCGCAATCCACCGTCGGTACTCAACCTGTTGCTGGTCGACTTCAAGGGCGGCGCCACATTTCTCGACCTGGCATCGGCACCGCATGTCGCCGCGGTCATCACCAATCTCTCGCAGGACGCACCGCTGGTCGCCCGGATGCGCGATGCACTGGGTGGGGAGATCAACCGTCGACAACAGCTGCTACGCACGGCGGGCTGTGCCAGTGTGGCGGCATACGAGCAGGCCCGCCACACCGGCTCCGGCCGGCCTGCGTTGCCGGCGCTGTTCATCATCGTCGACGAGTTCTCCGAATTATTGAGCCAGCAACCGGATTTCGCCGACACATTCGTCGCGATCGGCCGACTCGGCCGGTCGTTGGGCATGCATCTATTGCTGGCCAGCCAGCGCCTCGATGAGGGCCGGCTGCGGGGATTGGAGGCTCACCTCTCCTACCGCGTGTGCCTGAAGACCCTGTCGGCCAGCGAGTCCCGAATCGTGCTGGGCACCACCGATGCGTACCAGTTGCCGAACACGCCCGGGGTGGGACTGTTGCGGGTGGGAAGCGGTGAGCTGATTGGCTTCCACACCGCATTCGTGTCGGGACCGGCGCAACCGGGCCCGCCTCCGCTGGTCGCCTCCCGTGCTGGGCCGGCATCGGTGCGGGTGTTCACCACGGAAGCGGTTGGTCCGGTGGCGGGGGTCGGCGAACCGGAGGCGGTGCTGCCCAGCGTGCTGCGCGGGGTACTGGACCGGCTGGCCGGGCACGGGCCGTCCGCCCACCAAGTCTGGCTCCCGCCACTGGGTTCGGCGCCGCCGCTGGACGGCCTGCTGCGCGACGCGGGTGGGTTGCGAGTGTCCATCGGAATCATTGACCGGCCGTTCGACCAATGCCGAACACCGCTGACGGTGGACCTGTCCGGCGCCGGGGGCAATGCCGCGATCGTCGGCGCGCCGCGATCCGGCAAATCAACGGCGATGCGGACCCTGATCACGGCGCTGGCCGCCAGCCACGACCCGGGCCAGGTGCAGTTCTATTGCCTGGACTTCGGCGGTGGCGCGCTGACGGTGTTGCGCAGCCTGCCGCACGTGGGCGCCGTCGCCGGCCGGGCCGAAACCCAGCTCGCCGTGCGCATGATCGCCGAACTCGAATCCATCGTGCGCAGCCGCGCGGCGTCGCAACTCGCCTGCGCTGCCCGCGGCCAGATTCGAGTCGGCCATATCTTTCTGGTGGTCGACGGCTGGGCGGGCCTGCGTCATGACTTACCGGCCCTCGAAGAGCCCATCATTGCCCTTGCCGGTCAAGGACTCTCGTTCGGTGTGCACGTGCTGCTCTCGGCGCTGCGCTGGGCAGAGATCAGGCCGGCGCTGAAAGATCAGCTCGGCACCCGCATCGAATTGCGGCTCGGCGATCCCGCTGATTCGGAGATCGATCGCAGGCGTGCACACGAGGTGCCTCGCGACCGACCGGGTCGGGGTCTGTCCCAGGACGGGCTGCACATGGTCATCTCCCCGCCGATCGAGGCAAGCGTGTTTGCGTCCCGTGCGGACGGTCTGGCGGCGCCGTCCATACCGCTGCTGCCCACCCACGTCGACCAAGACGAGGTCCTGCGGCGCGCGGACGCGGCGGCCGTGGCCCAGATCCTGCTCGGTGTCGAAGAGCGTCAGCTGCGTCCGATCGCAGTCGACCTCGAGCGGAATTCGCACCTCGTGATCCTCGGGGAGAACGAATGCGGAAAGACCGCGACATTGCGGACCGTGTGCCGCGAGATCGTTCGGACCGCGACGCCGGAACGGGCGCGGCTGTGCATCGTCGACTATCGGCGCAGCCTGCTCGGCGTGGTCGAGTCGGAACATCTCGACGGCTACGCCATGTCACCGGCGGCGCTGCGGGCACTGCTTCCCGGCTTGCTCGACACATTGCAGCGGCGGATGCCGCCGGAAAAGGTCAGCCCGGCACAGCTGCGGGCGCGATCTTGGTGGTCGGGGCCGGATGTCTACCTCGTGATCGACGACTACGACCTGGTCGCCGCACCGACCGGGAACCCGCTGCTCGACCTGCTCGAATACCTGCCACACGCAAGGGATCTCGGCTTACATGTGATCGTGGCACGGCGCAGCGGGGGTGCGGCACGCGGATTGTTCGAGCCGCTCTTGGCGGGCCTGATCGAATTCGGTTGCGTCGGACTGATGATGAGCGCCGGTCCCGACGACGGCACCCTGTTGGGATCGAGTCGACCGGTGCGGCTGCCCGCCGGGCGGGCCGTGCTGGTTGCTCGCGGCGGCGACGAAGCGGTACTGCAAGTGGGCTGGACGCCGACGCCATGAGCGGGCACCGCACCGTGATCGCGACAGGACCGGGGTCGATCCGTCGATTATGTTGCGCCACAACGACAACCGCGGACTATGGCCACATTGCGTTGACTGCGATCGACGACCGGACGGCGTTGGTGCGAGGACGCGCGGTCCGCGTCGATGACCTGTGGCGTTCTACGCTGCGTTCGCTGCGCTGCGGGGACATCGGGGGGCAAGTGCTTTACCCGTCGTGGTGGCCGTCGGCGCGCATCGATGTGGTGGCGGCGGCCGCGGCGGTCCTGGGCGACGACGTCGAGCTGCGTCCGCGATCGTGGCTACTCGAGCGGGCATCGAGTGCGCGGGCAGCGGTGCTGGTGGAGATCGCCGAGCAGTTGGTGGCCATCACGTTCGGCGCCGTCGTCGCCGTACCGCGCATCGGAGCGCGCGGCGCAGTTGCGGACGAGATCGTACGACGAATCGACGAAATAGGTTCCGTCGCAGCGACAATCCTGATCGATGTGCCCAGTGCGGTGTCCGGTGCGGCGACGCTCGCGGCAATGATCGGCGACCGAGTGCGCCAACACGGCGGCACGCCGGTCGAAATCGACGACGCCGGAATGGCACGGCTGGCGTCGGCGGCGGGCCGCAGGACTCCGGCCGAGTCGCCCCACCCGCCTGCCACCACCGGCACCGGCGCCGGGACCGGCGCTGAGACCGGCCCTGAGACCGGCACTGAGACCGGCACTGAGACCGGCACTGGGACCGGCACTGGGACCGGCACCGTGCGACAGCGGGTTCGGCTGCTGGGCTGGCTGTCCGCCGCGGTGGTGTTGCTGGCGGCGGCCGTGCCGGCGATGACGACCCTCGGGCACCGCGGCGTGGTCACCGAGGATGCGGCGACGGCCGTCCTGGTGGAGGGCCGGGTGGCGGTGAGCGTGCCCGCGGACTGGCTGGTGCAGCGCGTGGTCGCGGGTCCGGGCTCGGCGCGGGTGCAGGTCAGCTCCCCGTCGGACCTTGAAGTGGCGTTGCACATCACTCAGTCGGCGATCGCCGACGCCGCGCTCAGCGCCACCGCCGAGCAGCTGCGGCGTGCGATCGACGCGGAGCCGGCCGGGGTGTTCGTGGACTTCAACCCCGCCGGGATCAGCGCCGGGCGACCCGCGGTCCTGTACCGAGAAGTGCGCGCCAGCCATCACGTGCGGTGGACGGTGCTGGTCGATGGCCCGCTGCGGATCAGCATCGGCTGCCAGAGCAGGCCCGGCGCCGAGTGGGCCGTCGGGCCGGCGTGTGAGCAGGCGGTGCGCACCGCGCACACCCTCGGATGAGGTGGAGCGAAAAATCGTGGGAACCGACCGGCGGCGGGTGGAGTCGTACTGGGTGTCAGCAGAAAGGGGAGAAGGTGGCTACACCGCTGGGCACCAACGCGCTGAGCGCCGACTTTGATTTGATGCGCTCCGTCGCAAGCACGACCGACGCTCGCAATGAGGAGATCCGGGCGATGTTGCAGGCCTTCATCGGCCGGATGAACAGCGTGCCCCCGTCGGTGTGGGGCGGTCTTGCCGCGGCGCGGTTCAAAGAAGTGGTGGATCGCTGGAACGCGGAGTCGCTGCGGCTCTACCGGGTGCTGCACACGATCGCCGAGACGATACGGCACAACGAGGCCGTGCTACAGGAGGCCGGTCAGCAGCATGCCCAGCAGATTGCCGCAGCCGGCGGGAACTTGTGAGGAGCGCTTCGGTGGATCCCGTGCTTGCGTACAACTTCGGCGAAATCGAGCACTCGGTGCGCCAGGAGATTCACACCACGTCAGCGCGCTTCAACGCCGCGCTGGACGAGCTGAGGTCACAGATCGCCCCGCTGCAACAGCTATGGACCCGCGAAGCGGCGGCGGCCTACCAGGCCGAACAGCTGCAATGGCACCAGGCGGCCACCGCGTTGAACGAGATCCTGGCCGACCTGGGCAACGCGGTGCGCGACGGCGCACAAGAGGTGGCCAGCGCCGACCGCAGGGCGGCCGGCCTCTGGGCCAGGTAGCCCAACCATGAGCAACTGTGTGGTCCCGGCGGAAAGGAGAGCTGTCGGGACCACACAGTGATTTTGACCTGCGGGGACGCGGGTCGGTAAGCTGCTCCGTTGGCGTGCGGTACGCCGGGGACTCGGGTCAACGTCGGTCGCCGAGACCAAACCCCAACCGTGTACGTCTGACCGGCACCCGGCTCGAACCGGGATCCGACCCCGAGCTGAAGGGCTCGCAAAGAGAAAGTGGTAAGCGCTGTGCCCACCTACGCGCCCAAGGCGGGTGACACCACGCGGTCGTGGTACGTCATCGACGCCACGGACGTAGTGCTTGGCCGTCTTGCCGTCGCGGCAGCCACCCTGCTGCGCGGTAAGCACAAGCCGACGTTCGCCCCCAATGTCGACGGCGGCGACTACGTCATCGTCATTAACGCCGACAAGGTCGCCCTGTCCGGCGACAAACTGCAGAGCAAGCTGGCCTACAGCCACTCGGGGTATCCCGGCGGTCTGCGCAAGCGCACGATCGGTGAGCTGCTGGAAAAGCACCCCACCCGCGTAGTCGAGAACGCGATCGTCGGCATGCTCCCGCACAACAAGCTCAGCCGCCAGATCCAGCGCAAACTCCACGTCTACGCCGGCCCGCAGCACCCGCACGCGGCGCAGCAGCCGGTTCCGTACGAGATCAAGCAGGTGGCCCAGTGACCGAACCCAACTTGGAAAGCGTTGAGGAAACCAGCGCGGACGCGACCGAGGTGACCGCCGAGGCCGTGACCGACGAGACCCCGGCCGAGCCCCCCGCTCAGGCTTCGGCGGAGGCCCCGGCGGCGCAGCCCAGCGCCCCGATCCTGCTCGATCGGCCCATCCAGACCGTCGGCCGCCGTAAGGAGGCCGTGGTGCGGGTGCGCCTGGTGCCCGGCACCGGCAAGTTCAACCTCAACGGCCGCAGCCTGGAGGACTACTTCCCGAACAAGGTGCACCAGCAGCTGATCAAGGCCCCGCTGGTGACCGTCGACCGAGCCGAGACCTTCGACGTTTACGCGCTGCTGCACGGCGGCGGCCCGTCGGGTCAGGCCGGGGCGCTGCGGCTAGGCATCGCCCGGGCGCTGATCCTGGCCCAGCCCGAGGACCGGCCCCCGCTGAAGAAGGCCGGCTTCCTCACCCGTGACCCGCGTGCCACCGAGCGCAAGAAGTACGGCCTGAAGAAGGCCCGCAAGGCACCGCAGTACAGCAAGCGCTGATCCGCGATCACCTTCTGGCCGCGACCGCGCATCGCCCGCGCGTCTTTCTCCGCCACCTTCGGCGTGTCGTCGCGCAAACATGCGCGGTTGCGGTCACAAAGGTAGATGCACTTTGTGCGCGTGACGTCACTGTGAGAGGTTTGTCCGATGGGTCGACTATTCGGCACCGACGGTGTACGCGGAGTCGCCAATCGCGAACTGACCGCTGAGCTGGCACTTTCGCTGGGCGTCGCCGCCGCGCGACGCCTGGCCGCGCCGGGAAAGCCCGGCCGCCACGTCGCCGTCATCGGCCGCGATCCCCGGGCCAGTGGCGAGATGCTGGAAGCCGCGGTGATCGCCGGCGTCACCAGCCAGGGGGTCGACGCGTTGCGGGTGGGGATCCTGCCCACTCCCGCGGTGGCCTACCTGACCGGCGCCTATGACGCCGACTTCGGCGTGATGATTTCCGCCTCGCACAACCCGATGCCCGACAACGGCATCAAGATCTTCGGCCCCGGCGGCCGCAAGCTCGACGACGACACCGAGGACCAGATCGAACAGCTGGTCGCCGCCGGTCCGGGACTGCGCCCGGTCGGCGCCGCGCTGGGCCGGGTCCTGGACGCCGAGGATGCCGTCGACCGCTACCTGCGCCACGTCGGCAAGGCCAGCACGCAGCCGCTCGACGGCCTGTCCGTGGTCGTGGACTGCGCGCACGGCGCCGCCTTCTCAGCCGCACCCCGCGCCTACCGCGCCGCCGGCGCCCGGGTCATCGCGATCAACGCCGAGCCCAACGGGCTCAACATCAACGACCGTTGCGGCTCCACCCACCTGGACTCGCTGCGCGCCGCGGTGCTGGCGCACGGCGCCGACCTGGGCCTGGCGCACGACGGGGACGCCGACCGTTGCCTGGCGCTGGACGCCAAGGGCGAGCTGGTCGACGGCGACGCCATCATGGTGGTGCTCGCGCTGGCGATGCAGGAGTCCGGCGAGCTGACCTCCAACACCTTGGTCACCACTGTGATGAGCAACCTGGGGTTGCATCAGGCCATGCGGTCGGCGGGCGTCACCGTCCGCACCACCGGCGTCGGTGACCGCTACGTTCTCGAGGAGCTGCGCGCCGGCGACTACAGTCTGGGCGGCGAGCAATCCGGTCATATCGTGATGCCCGCGCTGGGTTCCACCGGCGACGGCATCGTCACCGGGCTGCGGCTGATGACGCGAATGGTGCAGACGGGCCTGCCGCTGGCCGACCTCGCTTCGAAGATGAAGTCGTTCCCGCAGGTGTTGATCAACGTCGAGGTGGCCGACAAGGCTGCGGCGGCGACTGCGCCCGCGGTGCGCACCGCACTCGACGCGGCCGAGGCCGAGCTCGGCGACACCGGACGAATTCTGTTGCGCCCCTCGGGAACCGAGCCGATGATCAGGGTCATGGTGGAGGCACCCGAGGAGGACACCGCGCAACGGCTGGCCAGCCGCGTCGCCGAAGCCGTCAGCGCGCAGGGCTGATCCTTTTCCGCCGGAACCCCGACGCGCCCCGCGGCGTCGGATAAGGCATGGGGATACGAAACGCGGCTTTTGACCGCACCGAAATCGACGTCGCCGCGGTGCACCGGGTCGCGGATCAGATGCGGGCCGCCGCCGAACTGGTCGACCGCGCCGTGTGTGATCACTTGGCGGCGTTGACTTTTAGCGGAGCGACGGCCGGGCGGGCATACACCGCCCGTGGCGATGCCTTGCGGGCCGAATTGGAACGGCTGGCCGCGCAGTTGTCGCAATGGTCGCGGGCCTCGGTCGCCATCGCCGTCGCGCTGCGCTCGGGGGCCGAACGCTACGTCGACGCCGAACGGTATGCCGCGGCGCGGATCGCCTGACGCGTGGCCGACCGATTCGACGTCGTCGGGCGTCTGGCCGAGGGGCGCGTCGCCATCGAGCACACCCAGGCCTACGTGCGCGCCTGCCACGTGCTGGGCTACCAACACCCCGATTTGACCGCGCACCCCGCGCAGCTGCGCGACTGGTTCGACAGCGAGGACGGAATGAATCTGCTTGCGCTGGACCGTGATTGCGGGCAGCTGCGGGCGGCGGGCCAGGCCGTGGGGGAAGGGCTGCGGATTGCCCAGGGCCAGATCGGCGAGTTGACCGCGGCGTGGACGGGCCCCGGCAGCGAGGCCGCGGCGGCGTTCCTGCGTCGGCACTGCGATGCCGCGGCGGCCGTCGCCAACGAAGTGCGGGCCGCCGCGCAGCGGTGCGAATCGCTGCGCGACAACCTGTGGCATCTGCTCGACTCCAAGGTGGGCACCGCCATTGTTATCGACGATCGATCGCGGCTGCAGCGGACGTCGTGGTTGGCCGCCGCGGCGGTGGTGACGTCCGGGACCCCCGAGCGCTCGACCGCCGAAGAGACCGTCCGCGCGCAGCTAATGCCATACGTGGACAACGACATTCGCGGTGACTGGCTGGCGGCGATGCGTTCGTCGTTGACCGCGTTCGGGGCGGCGTACGACATGGTGAACGATCGGATGGCCGCCGCGCCGGCGACGCTGTTCGAATTCCCGGGCGATCTCGGGCCCACCACCTTGCCGTCTGCGCTGCCGCCGAGCGCCCCGCCGCTACCGCCGGGTATTCCGGCCGCGCCGGTGCTGGCGAGTGCCCCGGCCGCGACGCTGCCCGCCGCGACGCTTCCCGGGCCGGCGGCGGCTGCGGACCCGGCCCCGGTGGCGGCCATCCCGGCCGCGCCGACCAGCCCTGTCGCGCCACCGCTGCCCGACCCGGGCGTCGCCTTGGGCGATGCCGGCGGCCTGGGGTCCCCAGGCCTGGGGTCTGCAGGCCTGGGGTCCGCAGGCTCGGGCGGCCTGGGCGATGGCCTGAGCGGCTTGGGGGGTTTGGCGAACCGGATCGTCGATGCGCTGAGTGGTCTGCTCGGTCCGGCTGCCGACGGGTTCGACGACCCGTCGGGTTTCGGCGATGCGGCGGGGAACGACCCGTTCGGCGAGGACGCCGACGAGGAGCCCTTCCAACCCGACGACGAACACGACGAGCCGGACAAGTCGAAAGACGTCGCGGAGCAAGGACCGGCGCCCGATCCCGCACCCGCCGAGCTGCCAGCCGAGCTGCCAGCCGACGCGCCAGCCGACCTGCCAGCCCCGCCGGGCCCGGAGCCCGCTGCGGTCCCGGTGCCACCGGCCGACGCGCCGGCGGTCACGCCCGCGCCAGCGACCGGCGGATCCACCCCCTGCGAGATCGCTGCAGACCAGGTGCCGCAGGCCGGCCAGTGAGACCTCAGGCGTTCCGCAGCTGCAGCACTTCCTCGACGAAGCTGTTGGCTTCACCGGTGTCGCTGGCCGCCGGGCTGACCAGCAGCGTCGTCACACCGGACGCTGCGAAGGCCGCGATGCGCTCCTGCACGAAGCCGCGCGGGCCGATCAGCGACATGCCGCGCACCAGCTCGTCGGGCACCAGGTCGATCGCCTCGCGCTTGCGACCGGCCAGGTACAGCTCCTGGATCGTGTCCGCGACCTCGCCATAGCCGTACCGGGTCGCCAGGTTGTGATAGAAGTTGCGACCCTTGGCGCCCATGCCGCCGATATAGAGGGCAAGTTGCGGCTTCACCCACGCCAGCCGGTCCTCGACGTTGTCGCCGATGGCCAGCGATGCGTGCACCATGACGTCCAGCGGTCCCAGCGCCGGATCCCGCTTGGCGGTACCGGCGGCCAGTGCTTCGCCCCACACGGAGTCGGCCTTCTCGGGCAGGTAGAACACCGGCTGCCAGCCCTCGGCGATTTCGGCGGTCAGTTCGACGTTCTTCGGCCCCAGTGCGGCGATCGTTACCGGAATGCGTTCGCGCACAGGGTGATTGATGAGCTGCAGCGGCTTACCCAAACCCGTCCCGCGGTCGGCGGGCAGCGGCAGCTGGTAGTACTTGCCGTCGTATTGCACCCGCTCGCGGCGCCACACCTTCCGGCAGATGTCCACGATCTCGCGGGTGCGGCCGATCGGCGCGTCGAACTCGACGCCGTGAAAGCCCTCCATCACCTGCGGGCCGGACGTACCGATGCCCAGCCGGAACCGGCCGTCGGACACGAAGTCCAGACCCGCGGCCGTCATCGCCAGCAGCGAGGGCGTGCGGATATAGATGGGAAACACCCCTGAGGCCAGTTCCACGGTGGTCGTCTTGGCGGCCAGGTAGCCGAGCTGGCTGACGGCGTCGAACGAATACGCTTCGGCCACCACGGCGATGTCGATGCCGGCCTTTTCCAGGTCGACAATGCGGTCGACGGCCTCGTGGAAGCCGCCCGAATAGTCCAAAGCGATTCCGATGCGCATGAACGACACTTAATCACGCCGGAACAAGCGCCCCGTGCCGGGGCAGCAACCCTCGGATCTAGCTGTCCGTCAGCTTGTGGAGGTGCCGGTCCAGTACTCGGCGAAGCGCTGACCGTCCGCGGTCAAGCGCAAGATGTCGTTGCCGGTGAAGGAGACCGGCCCCTCGGGGCCGCGGCCTGAACCGACCCATCGGGCGGCGACGAAATCGCCGTCTCGCAGCGGCCCGACTGCAACGCTAAACGTCAAGTCGGACAGCATGTTTCGAGTCTGATCGATGATCTGCTGAAGTTCGTCGGGCCCGTGGACGTCACGGCCGGGCCAGTGACCCACGAAATCCGGGCTGACGATCTCGGCCGCGATCGGTTCACCGGCCCACAGTTCGGCGATCCACCGTTGGTACAGAGAGTTCATCACTTCAATAGTGCGACGATCTTTTCCTCGACGGCAACCGCCGGCTGGGCGGCGTCGACGGCAGCGGTCTTGGGCAGCACCACATCTGGATCGGCGAAGTCGCGGTAGGTCTTGTCGCCGGCCAGTGTGGCGAGCAGATAGCCGGTCAGCAGCGCGCGCACCGTTCGTTGCGTGCGGCGGTGGGGCCCCGGCAGCCCCAGCACCGACGCCAGCCGCCGGCCCTCGCCCAGCCCACCGGCCTTGCCCTTGGCCACGATCCGCAGCGTGGCGCTGACCCAGGCGTGGGAAAGCGCCACAGCATTGGCATTCAACGCCTTCGCATCTCCCGGCGCGGTCAGGATTAGACCCGGCACCGTCAGCGACGCGGCCGGCTCCTCGGCCGGGGGAGCCGTGACGGTCGGAAACACCGCCACCGCCGCGGCCAACGCCGTCGGCATGCCGGCCGCGGCGAACACCGCCGCCGACGCGCCGAACCCGTGGCCGACCACCCCGAGCTTGGCGGGGTGCACGCTGATGTTGCCCGGTCCCAGCCGCACGCCCGCGACGATGTCCAAGGTGGTGCCCAGGTCGGAAGCCAAGTTGAGCACCGACGGCGCCAGGCCCCGCTCGGTGTCGGGCGCCCCCGCCACGATGCCCCACGAGGCCAGATGCTCCAACAGACCCGCGTAGCGGACCGTGCCGCTGAGCCAGTCGTGCCCGAAGGCGATGCCCGGCAAATTCAGGCCGGATTCCGGCGTGTACACCACCCCCGGTAACCCGGCAAACGCCAGATCACCCCGCAAAACCTGGTGCGGTCCCCGGCGGCTGAGGGCGGCGACGAGCTTGCGGATGCGGGCCACCAGACGACGTTAGCGGGGATGGGTCCAGTGAGTCCACGCGGCACCGTCCCAGTACCGCTGTCGGGGCCCGCCGGGATCCGGGTACCAGCCTGGCGGCGGGCCGACCGGGCGAGGCGCGGCGGTCGGCGTCGGGGCCTGCGTGGCCAGCGTCCGGACCTGCCGGATCCCCGTGTAGTTGGACACCAGGGCGATCGGGTTCATCAGCAACAGCGACAGCAGGCCCCACCATCCGGCCAGCAGACAGTGCACCTGCGCATGCCGGTAGGCCTGCTCACACTGTTCGAGCGTGCCGGTGAAGGTGTAGCTGCGCTGGTGCCACAAAATCAGCGCGCCGGTGTGGTGGTGGAGCCGGACGGAGAAGCGGCGGTACGGGTCGGGCGGAGAACCGGTCAATGGCGGCCTTTCGCGCAGGTGGGCGGCCTCACCATACCGGCACCGGCGGGCGTGTGCTCAGGTCGACATTCGAGTCAAAACCCGCCGTCAAGGCACGCTAAGGGCCCTTGCTGGCCCACGTGAGCACGCCAAACCCCTCGCGGCGGGCTGGCCGGGACGCACCGCTGCACTACCCTTGTCACAATGTGCGGAATCGTCGGCTACGTCGGGCAGGCCCCTGCCTGCCAGGTCGTCATGGACGCGCTGCGCCGCATGGAATACCGGGGCTACGATTCGTCCGGCGTCGCCCTCGTCGACGGTACGGGCCGGCTCACCGTGCGCCGGCGCGCCGGCCGGCTGGAAAATCTGGACAAAGCGGTGGCCGAGATGGCGCCGGAGGACCTGGGCGGCACCACCGGCCTCGGCCACACCCGCTGGGCCACCCACGGTCGCCCCACTGATCGCAACGCCCACCCGCACCGCGACGCCGCCGGCAAGATCGCCGTCGTGCACAACGGCATCATCGAAAACTTCGCCACGCTGCGCCAGGAACTGGAGGCGGCCGGCGTCGAGTTCGCCAGCGACACCGACACCGAGGTCGCCGTGCACCTGGTCGCGCGGGCGTACCACCACGGGCCGACCGCGGGCGACTTCACCGCCTCGGTGCTGTCGGTGCTGCGCCGCCTGGAGGGCCACTTCACCCTGGTGTTCGCCAACGCCGACGAGCCCGGCACCATTCTGGCCGCCCGGCGGTCGACCCCGCTGGTGGTTGGCGTCGGGGACGGTGAGATGTTCGTCGGCTCCGACGTCGCCGCCTTCATCCCGCACACCCGGCGTGCTGTCGAACTCGGCCAGGACCAGTGCGTCGTGCTGACCGCCGACGGCTATCGGATCACCGACTTCGACGGCACCGATGTGACCGCGAGCGCCCGACTTTTCCATATCGACTGGGACCTGGCCGCCGCGGAAAAGGGCGGCTACGAGTACTTCATGCTCAAAGAGATCGCCGAACAACCCACCGCCGTGGCAGATACGCTGCTGGGTCACTTCGTCAACGGCCGCATCGTGCTCGACGAACAACGGCTCGCCGATCAGGAACTGCGCGAGATCGACAAGGTCTTCGTCGTTGCCTGCGGCACCGCCTATCACTCCGGGCTGCTGGCCAAGTACGCGATCGAGCACTGGACGCGGCTGCCGGTGGAGGTCGAATTGGCCAGCGAATTCCGGTACCGGGACCCGGTTCTGGACCGCAGCACGCTGGTAGTGGCCATCTCGCAGTCCGGTGAGACCGCGGACACTTTGGAAGCCGTCCGGCACGCCAAGGCGCAGAAGGCCAAGGTGCTGGCAATCTGTAACACCAACGGGTCGCAGATCCCGCGCGAGTGCGATGCGGTGCTCTACACTCGCGCCGGCCCGGAAATCGGGGTGGCCTCCACCAAGACGTTCCTGGCCCAGATCACCGCCAACTATCTGGTCGGGCTGGCGCTGGCGCAGGCCCGCGGCACCAAATACCCCGACGAGGTCGAGCGCGAATACCGGGAGCTGGAAGCGATGCCGGAGCTGGTGTCTCGGGTGCTTGCCACCATCGAACCGGTGTCGGCGCTGGGCCACCGGTTCGCGCAATCCTCGACGGTGCTGTTCCTGGGGCGCCACGTCGGCTATCCGGTGGCATTGGAAGGCGCGCTGAAACTCAAAGAGCTCGCCTACATGCACGCCGAGGGCTTTGCCGCCGGCGAGCTCAAGCACGGCCCGATCGCACTGATCGAGGACGACCTGCCGGTCATCGTCGTCATGCCGTCGCCCAAGGGATCGGCCACGCTGCACGCCAAGCTGATGTCGAACATTCGGGAGATTCAGACCCGCGGCGCGGTGACGATCGTCATCGCCGAAGAAGGCGACGACACCGTGCGGCCCTACGCCGACCACCTCATCGAAATCCCTTCGGTATCAACACTTCTGCAGCCGCTGCTGTCGACCATCCCGCTGCAGGTTTTCGCCGCGGCGGTGGCCCAGGCGCGCGGATACGACGTCGACAAACCGCGAAACCTGGCGAAGTCGGTCACCGTTGAGTAGACGGCGCACGAGGTTCGGCATCGCCGGTGTCGTGCTGCTCGTCGCCGCTTATCTCGCCTCGATCGCCCTGTACGTCAGCAGCGGCATGGGTCACCGCAATGTCGTCGTCCGCGGGTTCACAGCCCCCGATGTGCCCAAGGTGACCATCGACGTGCAAGAAATCCAGACGATCAACAGCCTGCTGGTCGCCAACGTGCACGTGGCACCCGGGCCCGACATGCTGGATCGGCAAACCCACAACCTCAAAGAAGACCTCACCATTTCGGTCACCTCGGCGGTGACCGCCAGCAAGCGCACCTGGCCCAAAGGCACCCTGCCCGACGTGTTCCGCGTATCCCTGGCCGTGGTCGGCGAAGTCGCGGAATGGCCCTTCGATGAATACCGTTCGGGACCCATCACCGCCGAACTGCTCTCCGGCGCCGGCAATGTGCGGCTGGCCGCGACGGTGACGTTGGTCGATCGCATCCTGGCCTGGGACATCGATGTGAATCGCGTCGATGAAGCCGATCTGCTCAGCCCCTACCAGGTGTATGCGGCCCGATCGCCGAGCACCGTGGCGTTCGGGGTGGTCGTTCTCGGCGTGCTGATCGCGCTGGCCGTCTTCGCCATGTTCGTGGCCGTACAGACGGTGCGCGACCGACGGCCATTCCAGCCGCCGATGACGACGTGGTACGCGGCGATGCTGTTCGCGGTGATGCCGCTGCGCACCGCGCTGCCCGACGCGCCCCCCTTCGGAAGCTGGATCGATATCACGATCGTGCTGTGGGTGATCGTCGTTCTGGTGATCTCCATGGGCCTCTACATTTCTTGCTGGTGGCGGCATCTGCGGTTGCAGCCCGTGACGGTTGGCGCACCCGACGCGCCGGTGGGCGACAGATAACAGAACACCCGGACAAGCCAACCCATCTTTACTATCTTTGTCCGGGAACGGATCTCGGACACAGTCAGCGCGGAGGCAACCTTGTCGAACGGCAACGCAACAGGTCGGTCCGTCAAATTCTCCGTCCTGGCCGCAGTGGTCCTCTTCGTTGCCGCGTACATCACCACAGTTGCGCTGTATTCCCGATCCGGTTGCGGCTGCCCGGTGCAACTGACCGCGGGCGCCACGGCCGCCGACGGCACCACGGTGACCATCGACTTCCTCGAGTTGCACGCGATGCAGGGCGCGCTGAACGCCAACGTCACGATCACGCCCGGGCCCGGGCTGCTCGATCCGGTCAGCCGCGGCCTCAACTCCGACCTGGCCGTCGTGGTGCACTCCGCGGTGACGCCGAGCAAACGCACCTGGACGAAGGGGATGCTGCCGGGCGACTATCCCGTCCCGCTGACCATCGGTGGTGACCCGTCGAAATGGCCGCTCGATCACTATCGTTCGGGACCCATCACGGTCGACCTCATCTACGGCTCCGAGCCGGCACCCGAACAAGTGCCGGTCAAATTCGTCGACAGGGTCTCCGGCTGGAAACTGTCCGTCGCCGGCACCGGCCATCCGAACTCGCCCTACCGCGTCTCCATGACCCGCTCGCCCAGCACCGCGGCGTTCGCCGCCGTCCTGGTCGCGGTGCTGATCGCGCTCGCCACGGTCGGCGCGTTCGTCGCAATCCAGACCGCCCGCAACCGCCGCAAGTTCCAGCCCCCGATGACGACCTGGTACGCCGCGATGCTCTTCGCGGTGCTACCGCTGCGCAACGCGTTGCCCGACGTGCCCCCGATCGGATCCTGGGTCGACATCACGGTCACGCTGTGGGTCATCGTCACGTTGGTGTTGTCGATGCTGCTCTACGTCTACTGCTGGTGGCGGCATCTGCGACCCGAGCCCGAACGACCCGAACCCGCACGAGCCGAACCCGAAAAGGTGGCCTGACCGTTTGCCGGCGCCGTCGGGCATGCGAAGGTTGACGCCGTGGCGAATGCATCGGTGGGGGCGCGTTTACGGAGCCTGGCGCTCGCGGTTTGGCATTACGTCAGCGGTGCCCCGCTAACCTACGGCTGGCTGGCCGTCCTGCTGATCACGACGATCATTGCGCATCAGCTCCCGGGCCGCGAACTGCACTCGGTATTGCTGCACCGGTCCACCAACATTCACGAATTGGCCACCGACCCGCTCACCGTGCTGTTTTCCAGCCTGCTGTGGATCGACGGCAAGAGTCTGGAACCCTATCTGCTGTTGTTCACCCTGTTTCTCGCCCCGGTTGAGCATTGGCTCGGCCACCTGAAGTGGCTCACCATCGGATTGACCGGCCACATCTTGTCGACCTATATCAGCGAAAGCGTGCTGTACTTCGCGATCGAGGAACATGATGCCTCGGAACGACTGGTGCACTCCCGCGATATCGGGGTCAGCTATTTCCTCGTCGCCATCATGGCGGTGCTGACCTATCGCATCGAGCGGCCATGGCGCTGGCTGTATCTTGGTGTGCTGCTGGTCATCTTCGGCTTTCCGCTGCTCACCATGACCCGGCATGGCCTGGACTTCACCGCGATAGGTCATTTCACGTCGATCCTCATCGGGCTGTGTTTCTATCCGATGGTCCGGGGCGAACAAGACCGGCAATGGAGTCCGGCGCGGGCGCGGGCGGCCTTCCGGCGCTTCCGGTATCGCGGCGAGTTGCCCAGCTGACCCGCGGCCCGTCCGGGATCGCGGATTTGCATGGCCGGGGGCTCGATATGGCACGCTACGCGCTGACCGGTGATCGCACTCGCAGTATGGAAGGCTGACACGATGGGGCAGGTGCGCGAGATCTACGGCGCATCGTTGTCGCCGGACGCCACGGCATTCGCCCACATCGTCGACGACGGGGGTTATCCTCGCGCCGTACAACGCTTTTTGCGTGGCTGGCGGGCCAGCTCTTCGCGGGATGTGGAGCTGCCGGTCGAGGGTCCGGTCTCCCGGGTGATGCACTCCCCGGACGGCCAATGGCTGGCCTGTCAGGTGACGCTGGACGGCAGCGGTTCGCGCAGCCAGATCTGGGTCGTCACTACCGATCCCGACGATCGCATGGCGTGGCGCATCGACCACCAAGAGGCCGGCACCGCGGAACTGATCGCGTGGGACGGAACCCAAGTCGCGGCGATCCTGACGGGCGAGGACGGCGTGGGACGCTCGTGCCTGATCGATCCCACCGACGGCCGGCACGTCGTGCTGGACAGTCGATCCGGCGGCCGGCTGGTCGATGCCTGGGGTGGTGCGGCGCTGATCCGGGTGGGGCCGCGCGGCTACCACGAGATGATCATGTTGTTCGGGCAGACCGAAATCGCTTTACTGCCTTCCGATCCCGGATCCACCACATCCGAGGGGATCATCCTCGACGACCACCAGCCGCGCCGCCTCCGGTACGGGCTCAGCGGTGAGCTGACGAAGCTGTACAACCCGGGCACCGGTGCCGACGGGTACGTACGCGCCTTGATCCGCAGCGACAACGGTTGCGAGTACGCCCGGTTGCTGGAGGTCACCGTCACGTTGGACGGCGTCAAGTATTCGGTGGTGGCCGAACGGCCCGACTGTGAACTGGCCGAGTTCGCGGTCAGCGACGACCTGTCGACCGTCGCGTTGTTGTGGAACCTGCAGGGCTGCAGCGAATTACAGATTCTCGAATACACCGATTACACGCTGGCCGAGCCGATTCCGTTACCCGGGCCGGTCGCCGGGGAGTTGTCGATCAGCGCCGGCGGCTCGATGGTCGCGATGACCGTGGAGGGGCCGGCCATGCCCCGAACCGTCGAATTGGTGGACCCGCGTTCGCGGGAATGGGAACCCATCGATACCCAACGCGACCGCGGTGCAGCGGTTCCCGAGGTTTTCGCCGAGCCGCAGACGATCACCGCCCGCGACGGGCTGGACCTCAATGCCTGGCTGTACCGGCCGATGTGCCCCGACGGTGCGGCGGGTGCGGTCGTGTTCCTGCACGGCGGCCCGGAGGGTCAAGCCCGGCCCGGCTACAACGACATCTTCTCCCGACTGGTCACCGACGGGTTCCTGGTGCTGGCGCCGAATGTCCGCGGCTCGGGCGGATTCGGCCGCAGTTTCCTGCACGCCGACGACAAGGAAAAGCGCTTCGCCGCGATCGACGACGTCGCCGACTGCGTGCGCTTCCTGCTGGACAGCGGGGTTGCCGATCCGGGCCGAATCGCCTGCGCGGGCTGGTCCTACGGCGGCTACCTGACCCAGGCGGCCCTGACGTTTCATCCCGGCCTGTTCGCCGCGGGAGTCAGCATCTGCGGGATGAGCGACCTGACCACGTTCTACCGCAACACCGAACCATGGATCGCCGACTCCGCCTACCCCGAGTACGGCCACCCGGTCGGCGACCGTGAACTGCTCGAGCAGCTGTCACCGCTGCGGCGGGTCGAGTCGCTGGTCGCCCCGCTGTTGGTGGTGCACGGGGCGCACGACACCAACGTCCCGGTCAGCGAATCCGAACAGATCGTCGACGCGCTGCGCCGAGCCGGCCGCGACGTGCGCTACCTGCTGTTCGCCGACGACGGACACGAGATCGTCAAGCGCGAAAATCGCGCGGCGCTGGCCGCCGCGATGAGCCAATGGCTGACCAGATCCTTCGACGCCGCGGCATCTATACCGCCGCTGCGCGCGGTCGGCGAAACCGGCAACGGCTAGGCCCGCGTTGCGGTCACGTATTGCAGTGAGGTGAGCGTGGCTTCCGCGTCGGGGTTGGCCGCGGGCCGCGGCGGCAGCGAAACACCGTAATTGGCAGCCAGTTCCGGCACTGTGGTGGCGGTGGTCGACCAGCCGTGCGACCGGAGGTAGACGGCCACGTCGTTGCGGTCGCCGCCATACCAGAGGTCGGTCATCTCGATGTCGAAGCCGTGCTCGCGCCACTGCTCGGTGACCTGGCGAATCCGTTCGGCCATCGCCGCGACGGCGTCGTCGGCGCCCTGCACGTTCTCGGTGGCCAACTGGCTGCCCGGCGCGCTGAGCTCAGTGATGTTGTCCAGCAGGCGATCCTGCGCGTCCGGCGGCAGGAACGGCAGCAGGCCCTCGGCGCTCCACGCGGTGGGTTTGCCGGGGTCCAGGCCCGCAGTGCGCAGCGCGGCCGGCCAATCGTGGCGCAGGTCGACGGCCACCGCCCGCCGCTCGGCCGTCGGCGCGGCACCCAGCTCAGCCATGGCCGCGGTCTTGAACTCGATGACTTGGGACTGGTCGATTTCGAAGACCGTGGTGCCGGCCGGCCAGGGCAGCCGGTAGGCGCGCGCGTCCAGTCCGGACGCCAAGATCACCGCTTGCCGGATTCCGGCGGCGGCCGCGGTGACGAAGAAGTCGTCGAAGAACCGGGTGCGCAGGCCCATCATGTCGGCCATGCCCAGCATCCCGAAGTCACCGTTGTCATCGACCGCGGCGGGATCCAGCTCGCCGCTGGCGAGGCGGGTGAAAAAATCGATGCCGACCGCGCGCACCAATGGTTCCGCGAACGGGTCGTTGATCAGCGGCTGGGGCGCCCGCGTTGCCAGCGCGCGTCCCACCGCCACGCCGGTTGCCGTGGCCCCCACGCCGTTTCCCAGGTCCCAGGTGTCGTCATCGGATCGCGCCATCGGCCCCTCCCGTTCCCGTCATGCGTCTTGTGCGTCTTAGGCGTCGCGTCTTCCAAATGTACGGACCACTCCTTAACGACCGCTGTGCGCGAATACAACGTTGCATGGAATGCTGCATTCGATGCGGAATTACTACTCCGTGGCAGCGATCCGCGACGCCGAAGCGCCGTTGTTGGCCAGCCTGCCCGACGGTGCCTTGATGAAGCGTGCGGCGTTCGGGCTGGCCACCGAGATTCTCAACGAGCTGACCGAGCGCACCGGCGGCGTCGTGGGCCGGCGGGTGTGTGCGGTCGTCGGCTCCGGTGACAACGGCGGTGACGCGCTGTGGGCGGCGACCTTTCTGCTGCGGCGCGGCGCCGCCGCCGACGCGGTGCTGCTCAACCCGGACCGCGCCCACCGCAAGGGGCTGGCCGCGTTCCGCAAGGCCGGCGGACGCATCGTGGAAAAGGTCGCGGCAACAACCGATCTCGTCATCGACGGCGTGGTCGGCATTTCGGGGTCCGGGCCACTGCGGCCCGCGGCCGCCGAGGTATTCGCCGCGGCGATAAGGCCGGACGGCGCCGAGATCCCAGTGGTCGCCGTCGACATCCCCAGCGGCATCGACGTGGCGACCGGCGCGGTCACCGGGCCTGCGGTGCACGCCACGCTCACGGTCACCTTCGGCGGCCTCAAACCGGTGCACGCGCTGGCCGACTGCGGTCGGGTCGCGCTGATCGACATCGGCCTGGCTCTGCCCGACACCGACACGCTCGGCTTCGAGGCCGCCGACGTCGTCGCGCGCTGGCCGGTGCCCGGTCCGCACGACGACAAGTACACCCAGGGCGTGACCGGCATCCTGGCCGGCTCGTCAACCTATCCGGGCGCGGCCGTGCTGTGCACCGGTGCCGCGGTCGCGGCCACCTCCGGCATGGTCCGCTACGCGGGCAGCGGCCACAGCCAGGTTCTCGCGGCATGGCCCGAGGTCATCGCCACACCCACCCCCGCGGCGGCCGGCCGGGTGCAGGCCTGGGTCGTGGGGCCGGGGTTGGGCACCGACGATGTCGGCGCCGCCGCGCTGTGGTTCGCACTCGACACCGATCTGCCGGTCCTCGTCGACGCCGACGGGTTGACCATCCTGGCGGCCCATCCCGACCTGGTCGCCAATCGGAAGGCGCCGACGCTGCTGACACCGCACGCCGGTGAGTTCGCCCGGTTGGCGGGTAATCCGCCGGGCGACGACCGGGTGGGCGCCTGCCGCAAACTGGCCGACGCGCTGGGCGTCACCGTGCTGCTCAAGGGCAATGTCACCGTCATCGCCGACCCCGGCGGACCGGTCTATCTCAACCCGGCCGGTCAGTCCTGGGCCGCGACGGCCGGCTCCGGCGACGTGCTGTCCGGGATGATCGGCGCGTTGCTGGCATCCGGGTTGCCCGCCGCCGAGGCCGCCGCGGCCGGGGCGTTCGTGCACGCGCGCGCGGCGGCGCTGTCGGCCGCCGACCCGGGGCCGGGCGAGGCCCCGACGTCGGCGTCACGCATCGTGCCGCACATCCGCGCCGCCCTGGCTGCTCTCTAGGAAGGATTTCCGCATGCCCCAACACCCGTCCATGCCGGCCCATTCGATTACTCCCGCCTACACCGGTCGGCTGTTCACCGCGCCGGTGCCGGCGCTGCGGCTGCCCGACGAGTCGATGGATCCCGAAGCCGCGTACCGCTTCATTCACGACGAACTGATGCTGGACGGCAGTTCGCGGCTGAACTTGGCCACCTTCGTCACCACCTGGATGGATCCGGAGGCCGGGCGGCTGATGGCCGAGACGTTCGACAAGAACATGATCGACAAGGACGAATACCCCGCCACCGCGGCCATCGAGCAGCGCTGCGTCTGCATGGTGGCCGACCTGTTCCACGCCGAGGGCCTGCGCGACGACGACCCGAGCAGCGCCGTCGGGGTGTCCACCATCGGCTCCAGCGAGGCCGTCATGCTGGGCGGCCTGGCGATGAAGTGGCGGTGGCGGCAGCAGGTCGGCTCTGCAAAAAACGGCTGGAAGGGCCGCACCCCGAACCTGGTGATGGGCGCCAACGTCCAGGTCGTCTGGGAGAAGTTCTGCCGCTACTTCGACGTCGAACCGCGGTACCTGCCGATGGAGGAGGGGCGTTACGTCATCACCCCCGAACAAGTCGTCGACGCCGTCGACGAGGACACCATCGGCGTGGTCGCCATCCTGGGCACCACCTATACCGGCGAGCTGGAACCCATCGCCGACATCTGCGCCGCCCTGGACAAGCTCGCCGCACAAGGCGGTGTGGACGTTCCGGTGCATGTCGATGCCGCCAGCGGCGGCTTTGTGGTGCCCTTCCTGCACCCCGAGCTGAAATGGGACTTCCGGCTGCCGCGGGTGGTGTCGATCAACGTCAGCGGCCACAAATACGGGCTGACTTACCCCGGCGTCGGGTTCGTCGTGTGGCGCAGCAAGGAGTACCTGCCCGAGGAACTGGTGTTCCACGTGAACTACCTGGGCGGGGACATGCCGACGTTCACGCTGAACTTCTCCCGCCCGGGCAACCAGGTGGTGGGTCAGTACTACAACTTCCTGCGGCTGGGCCGCGAGGGCTACACCCAGGTGATGCAGACGTTGTCGTCGACGGCACGCTGGCTGGGCGAACAGCTGCGGACCGGCGAGCACTGCGAGCTGATCTCCGACGGCTCGGCGATCCCGGTGGTGGCGTTCCGGCTGGCCCGTGGCCTGGGCTATACCGAATTCGACGTCTCCCACGAGCTGCGCGGCTTCGGCTGGCAGGTGCCCGCCTACACGATGCCGGACAACGCCACCAACGTGTCCGTGCTGCGCGTGGTGGTGCGCGAAGGGCTATCGGCCGACCTGGCCCGCGCGTTGCACGACGACGCCCGCAGCGCGCTGGCGTCCCTGGACAAACTCAAGCCGGGCGGCCACTACCGTGCGGAGCACTTCGCGCACTGACGGCGGCCGGGCGCGCACGGTTTTCGGTGTGCGCTCACGGTGGGCCGGCCCGGCGTGTCGCCACCCTGGCCGCACACTGCGCCATGCCGTAACCCGTCCTCTGGGACAATGGCGGCCGTGGCAGCTACCCCGCTATCCCTTGCACCCGGCGTCGTCGCCCAGGCCGTCGTGGACCTCGGGGCGATCGCACACAACGTACGGGTACTGCGGGAGCACGCCGGCTCAGCCCAGGTGATGGCCGTCGTCAAAGCCGACGGCTACGGTCACGGAGCGGTCCCAGTGGCGCGCGCGGCGCTGGCGGCCGGTGCCGCCGAACTGGGTGTGGCCACCGTCGACGAGGCGCTGGCACTGCGTGCGGCCGGCATCACCGCGCCGGTGCTGGCTTGGCTGCACCCGCCGGGCATCGACTTCGGGCCGGCGCTGCTGGCCGACGTCGAGATTGCGGTGTCCGCGGTGCGTCAACTCGACGAGCTGCTGGACGCCGTGCGCCGTACCGGACGAACCGCCACGGTGAGCGTCAAGGTGGACACCGGGCTGAACCGCAACGGGGTGCCCCCGGCCCACTATCCGGCGATGCTGACCGCATTGCGCCGGGCCCGCGCCGAGGACGCCGTGCGGGTGCGCGCGCTCATGTCGCACATGGTGTTCGCCGACCAGCCGGACAACACGATCAACGACGTTCAACGCAGCCGCTTCAGCGAGATGCTGACCGCCGCACGCAACCAGGGCCTGCGATTCGAGATCGCCCACCTGTCCAACTCGTCGGCGACGATGTCGCGCCCCGACCTGGCCTTCGACATGGTGCGGCCCGGTATCGCGGTGTACGGCCTGAGTCCCGTCCCCGAACGCGGTGACATGGGACTGCTACCGGCCATGACCGTGAAATGTGCTGTGGCGTTGGTGAAGTCGGTTCGTGCCGGCGAAGGCGTATCGTATGCGCATACCTGGGTCGCCGAGCGCGACACCACGGTGGCGCTGCTGCCGATCGGTTACGCCGACGGGATCTTCAGGTCCCTGGGCGGGCGGCTCGAGGTCTTGATCAACGGCCGGCGTCGCCCCGGTGTCGGACGGATCTGCATGGACCAATTCCTCGTCGACCTGGGCCCCGGTCACCTCGACGTGACGGAGGGCGACGAGGCGATCCTGTTCGGTCCCGGCGTCAACGGCGAACCCACCGCGCAGGATTGGGCCGATCTGCTCGGCACCATCCACTACGAAGTGGTGACCAGTCCACGGGGACGGATCACCCGGACCTACCGCGAGGCCGAAACTGTTGAGCGATGAGGAGATTCGCCGGCGACACGGGGGAAGGACGTGGCTTGCCGGGGGTGCGGGGCTGACCGCGGTCGCGACCATCGTCGGCGCCTCGGTGCGCCGGTCGATGACGCAACGCGTCAGCCTCGTCGAAGACCCGTACGCCGGTGAGGATTTCGACCGGATGCACAGCGACCGCAGCTACGTGGTGACCACGCGCGACGGGGTGCCACTGGCGGTGCGGGAGGTCGGGCCGGTGGACGCGCCGCTGACGATGGTGTTCGTGCACGGCTTCTGCCTACGAATGGGCGCTTTCTACTTCCAGCGCAAGCGGCTCGCCGAGAAGTGGGGACCGCGCGTGCGGATGATCTTCTACGATCAGCGCGGGCACGGCCGGTCCGGGGAAGCCTCACCGGAGACCTATACCCTGACCCAGCTCGGGCAGGATCTGCAGAGCGTGCTGGCCGAGGTCGCTCCGCGCGGCGTCATCATCCTGGTCGGTCACTCGATGGGTGGGATGACGGTGTTGTCGCATGCCCGGCAATACCCCGAGCATTACGGCACCCGGATCGTCGGTGCGGCGCTGATTTCCACGGCCGCCGAAGGGGTGACCCGGTCACCGTTGGGTGAGATTCTGAAAAACCCTGCGGTGGAAGCATTTCGGTTCACCGCACGGTCGGCTCCCAAACTCATGCACCGCGGTCGCAACGTGTCGCGCTCGCTCATCGGCCCGGTGCTGCGAGCCGCCTCCTATAGCGATCTGCAGGTCAGCCGGAGTCTGGACGCGTTCTCCCAGCGAATGATGAACGCCACCCCGATTCCGACACTGGTGGGGTTTATGCGGGCGCTGGAAGAGCACGACGAAACCGCCGGATTGTGGACGCTGCTGAGAATCCCGACGCTGATCGCCTGCGGCGACCACGATCTGATCACGCCGGACGAATACTCGCGGAAGATGGCGGCTTCGCTGCCGCAATCCGAGCTGGTCATCGTCCACGGGGCCAGTCACCTTGCGCTGCTGGATAAACCCGAGGCGATCAACGAGGGTCTGGTCCGGCTGGTCAACCGCGCCAGCCCGGGCCGGATGACGCTGTGGTACCGCCGGATGCAGCATCGGTGGCGGCGCCGTGGTTGACCAGCGAGCACCGTTGAGTTCCGGGTCGGGCACGGCCACCTGCGAGCGCGTCGAGGACACCATTGCCCTCGGGGCGCAGCTGGGCCGGGAGCTGCGCGCCGGCGACGTCGTCGTGCTGTCCGGCCCGCTCGGGGCGGGAAAAACGGTGCTGGCCAAGGGAATCGCCGAGGCGATGGACGTCGACGGTCCGGTCACCTCGCCCACCTACGTGCTGGCCCGGGTACACCCGCCGCGCCGGGCGAATGCGCCGGCGATGATTCACGTCGACGTCTATCGGCTGCTGGACCACCGGGGCGCCGACCTGCTCGGTGAGCTCGATTCGCTGGATCTGGACACCGACCTCGAGGATGCGGTCGTCGTGGTGGAGTGGGGCGAGGGCCTGGCCGAACGCCTGGCCGAACGCCATCTCGATATCCGGCTGGAGCGGCTCAGCCACTCCGACGTCCGGATTGCGACCTGGCGGTGGGCGCACACGTGAATCTGCTGCTTGCCTTGGACACCTCCACCCCGGCCGTGACCGCAGGTGTGGTCCGCCACGACGGCGCGGCGTGCACCGTGCTGGCCCAGCGCGTCACCGTCGACGCCCGCGCCCACGCCGAACGACTCACGCCCAACGCGCTGGGCGCATTGGCCGACGCCGGGCTGAGGATGGCCGACCTGGACGCTGTCGTGGTGGGCTGCGGCCCCGGACCGTTCACCGGCCTGCGGGCGGGGATGGCCACGGCTGCCGCGTACGGTCATGCGCTGGACATCCCGGTGCACGGCGTGTGCAGCCTGGACGCCATCGGCGTGCTGACCCCCGGCGAAACCCTGGTCGTCACCGACGCCCGTCGGCGCGAAATCTATTGGGCCCGTTACCGAGACGGAGTCCGCGTGGCGGGCCCGGCCGTCAACGCCCCCGCCGACGTCGACCCCGGTGCGGCCCGGGCCGTCGCCGGTTCACCGGAGCACGCCGCGCTGTTCGGCTTGCCCGTGTGCGAGCCCGTCCATCCCACCCCGGCCGGGCTGGTGGCCGCGGCGCCGGACTGGTCGGCTGAACCCGCGCCGCTGGTGGCCTTGTATCTGCGCCGGCCCGACGCGAAGCCGTTGGCGGCCCGGCAATGACCGCCGGCGGCCAGGCCGTGACGTTCGGTGCGCTGACCCGGGCCGACGCGCAGCGCTGCGCGCAGCTGGAAGCGCTGCTGTTCGACGGTGACGACCCGTGGCCGGCTGCCGCGTTCAACCGCGAATTGGCCAGCCCCCACCACCATTACGTGGCGGCGCGGATCGCCGACACACTGGTCGGCTACGCCGGGATCGCCAAGCTGGGCCGCAAACCGCCGTTCGAGTACGAGGTGCACACCATCGGTGTCGACCCCCAATACCAGGGCCGCGGCATCGGCCGGCGCTTGCTCGAGGACCTGCTGAAGTTCGCCGACGGCGGTGTCGTCTACCTGGAGGTCCGCACCGACAACGAGGCGGCCATCGCGCTGTACCGCAGCGTCGGCTTCGAGCAGATCGGCCTGCGCAAGCGCTACTACCGGGTC
The DNA here is from genome assembly GCF_010727605.1 of Mycobacterium simiae. Lineage (NCBI taxonomy): Bacteria > Bacillati > Actinomycetota > Actinomycetes > Mycobacteriales > Mycobacteriaceae > Mycobacterium > Mycobacterium simiae. The sequence goes on along the minus strand of NZ_AP022568.1, from coordinate 1,611,437 downwards.
AGCGGCGCGGACGCCTACACGATGCGGCGGGAGGCCCAGTGACATGACCGCGACCACCATTCTGGCGATCGAAACCTCTTGCGACGAAACCGGAGTCGGCATCGCCCGGCTGCACTGCGACGGCACCATCACCCTGCTGGCCGACGAGGTCGCCTCCAGCGTCGACGAGCACGTGCGGTTCGGCGGGGTGGTCCCCGAGATCGCGTCGCGGGCACATCTGGAGGCGATCGGCCCGGCCATGCGTCGGGCGCTGGCCGCCGCGGGTGTGCACAAGCCCGACGTCGTCGCGGCCACCATCGGGCCCGGCCTGGCCGGCGCCCTATTGGTGGGAGTGGCGGCGGCTAAAGCATATTCGGCCGCGTGGGGGGTGCCCTTCTACGCGGTGAACCATCTCGGCGGGCATCTGGCCGCCGACGTGTACGAACACGGCCCGCTGCCCGAGTGCGTGGCACTGCTGGTCTCCGGTGGGCACACCCACCTGCTGCATGTGCGCTCGCTCGGCGCACCGATCGTCGAGCTGGGCAGTACCGTCGACGACGCCGCGGGTGAGGCCTACGACAAGGTGGCCCGGCTGCTGGGGCTGGGGTATCCGGGCGGCAAGGTGCTCGACGAGCTGGCCCGCACCCGCGGTCCCGGCGCCGCGGAGATCCCCGCCTTCCCGCGGGGCATGACCGGTCCCGCCGATGACCAGTACGCGTTCAGCTTCTCCGGCCTCAAGACGGCGGTGGCGCGGTATGTGGAAAGCCACCCCGATGCGGATACCGCCGACATCGCCGCCGGGTTCCAGGAGGCGGTCGCCGACGTGCTGACCCGCAAGGCGGTGCGCGCCGCCACCGAGCTCGGCGTGGGGACCCTGCTGATCGCGGGGGGAGTGGCGGCCAACTCGCGGCTGCGGGAGCTGGCCACCCAGCGCTGCGACCAGGCGAAGTTGAAGCTGCGGATCCCCAGTCCCCGGCTTTGCACCGACAACGGCGCGATGATCGCCTCGTTCGCCGCGCACCTGGTGGCGGCGGGCGCGCCGCCGTCGCCGTTGGACGTGCCCAGCGACCCGGGGCTACCGGTGGTAAAAGCCCAGGTGAGCTGAGCTCACCCGGGAAAAATCAGGGAAGCAGCGGGGCGGCCTTGAGTGCTAGCACTCTCGTGTATAGAGTGCTAGGTGGCAATCGGGCTATCCCCTGTGTCGGCACCCGCGACGACGGCCCAAGGGCATGACCGAATGCCGAATCATCTGGTAACTGGACGGTTCGGGCAAGCCTGGATCGACCGCCAACACCAGTCCGGGCGATCGCCCGGACCCGATCCAATAAGTGGAGGCTCCAATCGTGGCGAAGGTGAACATCAAGCCACTCGAGGACAAGATTCTCGTGCAGGCCAACGAGGCTGAGACCACGACCGCATCCGGTCTGGTCATTCCTGACACCGCCAAGGAGAAGCCGCAAGAAGGCACCGTCGTCGCAGTCGGCCCCGGCCGGTGGGACGAGGATGGCGACAAGCGGATCCCGCTGGACGTGTCGGAGGGCGACACCGTCATCTACAGCAAGTACGGCGGCACCGAGATCAAGTACAACGGCGAGGAGTACCTGATCCTGTCGGCACGCGACGTGCTGGCTGTCGTTTCCAAGTAAGAACCGTGTTCCGCCCCGGCGATCCCCGTGCGACAGGCACGGGTGATTACCGGGGCGGCATGCGTTCACGGGCGTGTAAAGGATCCTGATGAGCAAGCTGATTGAGTACGACGAAACCGCGCGTCGCGCAATGGAAGTGGGCGTTAACAAGCTCGCCGACGCGGTGCGCGTCACGCTGGGCCCGCGCGGCCGGCATGTGGTGCTGGCCAAGGCCTTTGGTGGTCCGGTGATCACCAACGACGGCGTCACCGTGGCGCGGGAGATCGACCTGGAAGACCCGTTCGAGAACTTGGGTGCCCAGCTGGTGAAGTCGGTGGCGACTAAAACCAACGACGTCGCCGGCGACGGCACCACCACCGCCACCGTACTGGCGCAGGCGCTGGTCAAGAGCGGCCTGCGCATGGTCGCCGCCGGTGCCAACCCGATCGCCCTGGGGGCCGGCATCAGCAAGGCCGCGGATGCGGTGTCCGAAGCGCTGCTGGCCGCGGCCACCCCGGTGGCCGGCCGCGATGGTATCGCTCAGATCGCGACGGTGTCCTCGCGCGACGAGCAGATCGGTGCGCTGGTCGGCGAGGGTATGGACAAGGTTGGCGCCGACGGCGTCGTCAGCGTCGAAGAATCGTCCACGCTGAACACCGAGCTGGAGTTCACCGAGGGCGTCGGCTTCGACAAGGGTTTCCTGTCGGCCTACTTCGTGACGGACTTCGACTCGCAGGAGGCGGTCCTCGACGACCCGCTGATCCTGTTGCACCAGGAGAAGATCAGCTCGCTGCCCGACCTGCTGCCGATGCTGGAGAAGATCGCCGAAACGGGCAAGCCGCTGCTGATCGTCGCCGAGGACGTCGAGGGTGAGGCGCTGGCGACGCTGGTCGTCAACTCGATCCGCAAGACGCTCAAGGCGGTCGCGGTGAAGTCGCCGTTCTTCGGTGACCGTCGCAAGGCCTTCCTCGAAGATCTGGCGATCGTGACGGGCGGCCAGGTGGTCAACCCCGACGCCGGCTTGGTGCTGCGCGAGGTGGGCACCGACGTGCTGGGCTCCGCGCGCCGCGTGGTGGTCAGCAAGGACGACACCATCATCGTCGACGGCGGTGGCTCCAAGGATGCGGTCGAGAAGCGCGTCAAGCAGCTGCGGGCCGAGATCGAGGCCAGCGACTCCGATTGGGATCGGGAAAAGCTGCAGGAGCGGGTGGCCAAGCTGGCCGGTGGTGTTGCCGTGATCAAGGTGGGCGCGGCCACCGAGACGGCGCTCAAAGAGCGCAAGGAAAGCGTCGAGGACGCTGTCGCCGCCGCGAAGGCCGCGGTGGAAGAGGGCATCGTGGCGGGTGGCGGATCGGCACTCATCCAGGCCGGCAAGTCGCTCACCGACCTTCGTGCCTCGCTGAGCGGCGATGAGGCGGCGGGCGTCGACGTCTTCGCCGAGGCGCTCACCGCGCCGCTGTACTGGATCGCTACCAACGCCGGGCTGGACGGTGCGGTCGCGGTCAGCAAGGTCAGGGAGCTGGATGCGGGTCACGGCCTGAACGCGGCGACGCTGCAGTACGGCGACCTGATCGGCGCCGGCGTCATCGACCCGGTCAAGGTCACCCGGTCGGCGGTGCTCAACGCGGCCTCGGTGGCCCGCATGGTGCTGACCACCGAGACGGCTGTCGTCGACAAGCCGGCCAAGGAGGACGACGACCACGGCCACGGTCATCACCACCACCACTGAGTGCGGTTGTGCGCAACACCCCCGGTCCTTCGGCCGGGGGTGTTTGCGTTGTGGCGGAGACTGACCCCGACCGCGCCGGTTGTTAAGCTCGCCGCACCACGACGTAGGGGGCACGAGCGTGAGCTATCCGCAGCAGTGGCCACCGCAGTATCCGCGGCAGTATCCGCAGCCGTGGTCGCCGCAGTATCCGCAGCCGTGGTCGCCGCCGGGACCGTATCCCCCGCGGCGCAAGACCAATCGCGCCCTGATCGTTGTGCTTGTTATCGCGGCGACGGTCGTTCTCATACCTGCGGCCATAGTCGGGTTTTTCGTGGTGCGCGACCTGGCGCACGACGGTCTCGACGGTCGCGGCGGCACCAGCAAGGCAACCTCCCTCTCGAGCTTCGACGTGGTCTGCGATCGCGGATCGATCAGCAACGCCGCCGCGTACGGTAAGCCGTACAAGATCGCCGCGTTCGCTCGCAACGAGCGGCCTAACCCAATGAGCCGGGTGACATCCGACCACTGGACCGAACTGATGCTGGACTCCCGTGCCGACTACCGGGTGAATCCCAACGATTACACCTCGGTGAATGTTGTTGCGTGCCTTACCCACAAATCCGGAACTGAAGTGAAGTCACTGTCGTGCGACTTCAAAACTGACGATGGCGACCGCGTGACGGTCGACTACTTCGCGGTGCAGTACGACATCGAACTCCGCGAGGCGAGGACCGGTAAGCACCTCGAGCAACTCGGTACCGTAGCCGGTCCCGCCGCCAGCTGTCCGTTCTTGATTTGGGTGAACAAGCACGACCGCAAGGTGTACGCCGAACCAGACCACGCGGCGGTCGATGCCAAGCTCGCCGAATTCGCGGACAGGTGACAATCGCGGCTCGAGCAGGATCGCGCGAATCGCCGGAATCCGGTATGCGATCAAGTCCGGTGGCGGCGGACACCCGCCAGGGATACTGATGTGCGACGTCCCGCTTGCCGAGTACCTCTGGCAATCCTGTGCCACGACGCGGCGATTCCATACCATTTCGGCTGCCCGGGGTGTTTTGTTTCAGGAATGAATCACATCTGGCAGTGGGTGTGGGATCGGTATGCAACGAAGTACTCGTGGGCGCTCTGCGCGATCATGTTCGCCGTCGTGCTGCCGGCCTACCTCATGTTGTCGTTTATCGTCGTTGCCCACGAGAAGTCCGATCGCTACGTCGAGGCCGCAGCGGTCACCGTCGCCGCCGGGCCGCTGCTGGCCTACATGTACTTCCTTCCCGGCTTGGGCCGGCTCCACCTTGTCGAGCAATGGGCAGCCGGTCATGACGTCGATCGGGCGGACGCGCTGGACGCCACTTATGTCACCGCGCGGGGCGCGGTCGCCCGCGGCTTGGTAAGCAACGTGTTTGGGCTCGCCCTGGTGTTTGTCATTGTCGCTGCGCTCGCGGGGGCGGGCGGGTGGCGCCTGGCCCAGTACGGGATTGTGGGTGCCTGTTTAGCAGCTGCTGCCCAATTGATCGGTTTGCACAGCTTCGTCGAAGGGGCGCTGCGACCGGCCCGGGTCGCCATCGCCGGCGACACCGGCATCGGTGACTCCCTGCCCCGCTCCCGACCGACGTTTGCGGCATGGTCGAAGATTTCCATGCTCGCGGTGGCGTTCGGCTTTTCGGTCGGGGGCGCGTTGCTGGGCTCCGCGTTCAGTCGGGTCGGTGAAAATCCCATGCTCGCTGTTTTGTTGGGGTGTGTGGCGCTGGGCTTCGCGGTGCCGATCAGCGTCGGTGCCGGGTTCGCGCCGTCCCTGCAGCCGATTCGCGATCTGGCCGAGGGCACGAAACGCGTTGCGGCAGGGGACTACAGCCGACGGTTGCCGGTGGTTCAGGACGATGACCTTGGCGTGCTGGCGGCGTCGTTCAATCGCATGCAGGCGGGTTTGGCTGAGCGGCAACGGCTTCAGGCGGCGTTCGGCACCTATGTCGATCCGGGGTTGGCGGCACGGCTGCTCGAACAGGGTGACGACGTGTTCAGCGGGGAGCGCCGGGAGGTGACCGTGATGTTCATCGATATTCGTGATTTCACGCCGTTCGCCGAGGCGCATTCCGCCGAGGACACTGTCACCCGCCTCAACACGTTGTTCGAGATCGTCGTGCCCGCCGTCGTCGGCGCGGGTGGGCACGTCAACAAGTTTCTCGGCGATGGAGCTTTGGCGGTATTCGGCGCTCCCAACGACCTGCCCGCTCACGCCGACGCCGCGGTGCATGCGGCCGGGCTGATCCATCGTCTGGTGGCCGAACGGTTCGGCGGTGAGCTTCGGATCGGCATCGGCATTAACACCGGTGTGGTGATTGCGGGCACCATCGGTGGCGCGGCCAAGCTGGAGTTCACCCTGATCGGCGACGCCGTCAACGTCGCGGCGCGGGTCGAGCAGCTCACCAAGATCACCGGCGACTCGATCCTGCTCACCGAGCACACCGTCGACGCCCTGACCTCGCGACCGCCGCTCATCGACCGGGGATCTCATCTGCTCAAAGGTAAGTCCGCCGCGGTCAATGTCTTCGGGCTCGGTTAGACGGGTGGTGTCCGGGCGCAGCCGGCGATTCCCGCATTCGAAGCCGGCGGAATGCAATCGCCTGCGCGTGTCGTTGCACCCAGGCATGACCATTCGACTCGGATTGCAGATTCCCAGCTTCACCTACGGCAGGCCCGTCGCCGAACTCTTTCCCGCGGTCATAGCGCAGGCCAGGGAAGCCGAGGCGGCCGGATTCGACACCGTGCTGCTGATGGACCACTTCTACCAGCTGCCCACCCTGGGTGAGCCCGACGAACCAATGCTGGAGGCTTATACCGCGCTGGGCGCGCTGGCCACCACCGTCGAGGGGGTGCAGCTGTCCACCCTCGTCACCGGCAACACCTACCGCAACCCGACCCTGCTGGCCAAGGTGATCACGACGCTGGATGTGATCAGCGCCGGGCGGGCCATCCTCGGTATCGGGGCGGGCTGGTTCGAGCTGGAGCACCGTCAGTTGGGGTTCGACTTCGATACGTTCACCGAGCGGTTCGAAAAGCTAGAGGAGGCGCTGCCGATCATCGTCGGCATGCTGCACGGCGAGCGGCCCAGCTTCTCCGGCAAGTGGTATCGCACCGAGAACGCCATCAATGAGCCGCGCTACCGCGACCACATCCCGATCATGCTCGGCGGCAGCGGTGAGAAGAAGACGTTCGGGTTGGCCGCGCGCTATGCCGACCACCTCAACCTGCTCGCCAGCATCGACGAGTTGCCGCACAAGTTGGCGGTGCTGAAGGAACGCTGTGCCGAAATCGACCGCGACCCAGCGACTTTGGAGACCAGCACCCTGTTGACGGTGGTGCTCGACGGCTTTGGCCCGACCCGGGACCTGGGTGAGGCGCAGGGCGGCCGGCGGGTTGCCGGCACGCCCGAGCAGGTCGCCGATGAAATCAAACGCAGGGTGTTCGACGTCGGAATCGACGGTGTGATCGTCAACCTACCGAGTCACGGTTACACACCGGGAGTCATCACCGCGGTAGGCGAGGTTCTTCGACCACTCGTCGGCGCCTAGTCACCCCAGTGAGGTGCTGACCCGAACCTCGGACGTCAGGGTCTGATGGACGGGGCACCGCTCGGCGATGAGCAACAACCGGTCCCGTTGCTCATCGTCGAGCTCGCCGGTCAATTCGAGGTGCCGCTCGATACGGTCGATCCAGCCATTCGTGGTTTCACAGTCGGCGCAGTCTTTGGCGTGAATTCTCCAGTGGCGCAACGTGACTCGAATCCTTTCGAGCGGCCACCCTTTGCGGTTCGCGTACATCCGCACCGTCATGGACGTGCAAGTGCCCAGCGCGGCCAGCAGCAGATCGTACGGTGTCGGCCCGGCGTCGTCGCCGGTCGGCGCCGGCTCGTCGGCAATCAGCTGATGGTGTCCGGCGGTGATCTGTTGGATGTAGGTCCCAGTGCCCGTCTCCGCGACGATTACCGTGCCCTCCGACGACGCGTCGTCGTGGCCGCTCTGGTGTATGGTCATGACTCTTTGTACTCCGCTAGGGTGAGTCGCTATGTCGCCGAGAGCGAGTGACAGCGAGGGCCTGCTGGCCGCGCACAGCGCGATCCGCGCCTTTTGGGAGCAGGAAGGCGCACGCTACGACCACAAGGACGCCCATGGCATCTTCTCCGAGGACGAACATCGCCGGTGGACCACGGCCTTGGGCGCGATCCCGCCGTCGTCGCGGGCCCGGCACTTCATCTGGACCTTGCTCGAACCCGAAAAGGCATTCGCCGAATGGCGCCGCGTCCTGGCGCCCGGCGGAACCCTGATTGCCGACTGTTCCCTGAACACCCGCGTTGCGCTCCACCATTACTCCGACGACGTCGCGGCAGCGCTGCCATTCAGCGCGATCGATGACCCCGCACCGGTCGCGGACGCATTGCGCGCGGTGGGATTCAGTGCAGTCGACGTCGAAATCGTCAGTGGCGACGAGCAGCGCCGGCGCGCTGTGCTGCGGGCCAAGGCGTAAGCGCATGGCCCAGGACTACCGAGCCCTGTACGAGGCTTACCTCAGGTGCTGTAACGACCACGATTTCGACGGCATGGCGACCTTTTATGCGCCGTCCATCCGGGTCAATGACGCCCCGATGGATCCCAATGCCGTTGCCGCGCAATTTGAGCCGATAGTTTCCGCATTTCCGGACTGGCATTGGGAGATGCGGCATATCGTCGTCGACACCGACTACATCGCGGTCCACTTCACCGTCACCGGCACTCATCGCGGCACCTTCCAGGGCATCGAGGCAACCGGTCGCCGAGTGAGCATCCCCGAGTTCACCCTCTATCGCGTCGTCGACGGCAAGTTCGCCGATGTCTGGGACCTCGCCGATATGGCCGCGCTGCTCCGGCAGATCAGCTCTTAGCCCGCACCCGGCGGGAGGCTGGGCGCAGTGGTCGCCGTCGTGGTCAGCAAGGACGACGTGGTTGGGGTGACCGTGACGGTGCTGGTGCTGGTGGACGGCGGTGGTACGACGGCCGTGGTGGTCACCGTGGTGACGCTGCTCGTCGTCGTGGTGGACGTCGTCGTGGTGGACGACGTCGTGGCCGAACCCGAGGCCGCGGCGATCACACCGCAGGCGATTCGCTTGCTCTCACCGGTGGACCCCGCGGTCAGATCCTCCGCGGTTTGGTGGACCACGAGCGAGGAACCCGAACTGTTCCGCAGGTCGGCGGCCGTCACCAAGTTCGTGGTGGTCACGAGTTTCGCCGAGCCGTCGGACCGCACCTGCAAAGCGGTCAGGTCGCCGCTGGCGGGGAAGCCGGTGTGGTCCGGCGCCTGGTACACGCTTCCGGCCGATTCGAAGTCCGACGGCTCACATTTCCCGACCGCGTGGATCATCAGTCCGTGAAAACCGGGGCTGAGCACCTGGTTGGGTCCGGCCTCGACCGTGATCGTGGCGTAGCCGTTCGCGAAGTCGATGGTGGCGGTGCCGACCTGGGTTCCGTCGGCACTTTTCAACTGAGTCGTCATCCGCTCGGCTCCGGGTGGAGCACTTGACGATCCTGACGTGCCGGCCTGGTTGCCCTGCTGATTCGCGCAGGCCGCCAATGGTGCGATGGTTGCGGTCAGAGCCGCGAACGCGAAGGATACGCCCTTGTTCATAGGCCCGAACTACCCGCGCTGAGCATTGCCGAAACGAGAGGTGGTGGGCCGAGGCCCGCGCGGCCCGGTCAGATATCGGCGGTCGTTATACGAGGGGACTGACGCGATCGGTGATACCGAGCAGCGCCTTGCCGTAAATTTCAGCGCCGATCACACTGTCGAGCCCCGCGTGCCGGGCGGCAGTGTTGGCATCCCGCCAGATCCGCTGCAGCGGGTTCACACCGGCGAATGCCGCAGATCCGTGCACGTTCACCAAAACGTGTAGCGCTCGGATCACGTACTGCGCCGCCATACTACTTTGCGCCCGAAACGCCGCTCGCTCAACAGCACTGGGCGACGTTCGCGCTTGGGCCGCGCCTTGGGCAATCCGGGCGATCTCACCAGCGTGCAGTTCGGCAGTGCGCAGCTTGAGTGCGGCATCCGCAACTTGCAGCTGTACACCGACCGAATCAGCTTGACGATCGTAAATCGTGTAACGAATGGGCTTGGTGTCGGCTTTCGCGATGACGAGCTCCAGCGCCGCCCGGCCCATGCCCAGCAGGGGCCCAAGAATTCCGACGAGCGCGACGGGCGGGTATGTAAGTCGGTAGATGTCCTCGTCATTGACGCTCGACGCGGTGCCGTCGACCAAGCTGGCAAGCTCGATCATCCGATGTTCAGGAACGAAGATGTCTTTGGCGACAAAGGTATTGCTCCCGGTGCCGCACATCCCCACCGTTTCCCAGGTTTGCTCGACAGTGAGGTCTCGGGCAGGCACCAGACACCAAAACGGCGTGGCGGGACGCTCCGGTGAATCAGCCAGTGTGGCGACGATTGCGGCCCAGTCGGCGTAATCGGCACCAGAGGCGTAACTCCATCGCCCGCTGACGAGCAGACCTTCGGTTACCCGTCGCGCGGCGACTTCGGTTGTGCCGCCGGCGATCCGGCTGTCTGGGTTGGCTCCGAAGATTTCCTGCTGTGCGGATTCCGCTAGGTGGGCCGCCATCCACGCGCCCGTCGCCGCGACGCCGACAAGCCACGCGGCGGAGCCGTCTCCGATGCCAAGCGCTCGGGTGATCGCAAGTGTCGATTGCAGATCGATCGGTGCACCGCCGTACCGCGCCGGCTTGAGCAGACGGAACAGACCCGACTCGGTGAGACCGTCGATGACTTCCGGGGCGACGCGGCGCTGCTTCTCGCCGGCCGCCGCGTGCTGACGCAGTAGGCCCTGCAGCGCTTCGGCACGTGTCACTAAATCATCAGCACTGCAGGGTAATTGATGGCCCTTTGCCGACATCCTGATCCCTCCACGAGTGCTTCGGTACTGTGCGGGGCGGTCGTGGTTCACCATTGCTGGACGGTCGGGCGTACGACGACCTCGTTGACCGCAACAGAATCGGACTGCTCAATTGCGAAGACGATGGCATTGGCCACCGCGGCTGGCGGGATTGCGTGCGCATAGATGGTGCGAATCGCATCTCGCTGGTCGCCGGTTGTCTTGTCCTCCATGCCGGTGGCCACTGCGCCGGGCATGACGGACGTCACCCGGATGCCGTACTCGGCGAGTTCCCCGCGAATGCCTTCGCTGAAAGCACGCACGGCGAACTTCGACGCTGAATGCACCGCACCGCCCGGAAATACCTTCAGGCCGTGGACCGAACCTAGAGTCACCACGTGGCCCGACCGTTGCTGCAGAAACACCGGGAGCGCCGCGGCGATGCCCCACATCATGCCTTTGATGTTGAGGTCAATGGTGTGATCCCACTCGTCGGTGTCAAGTTCGATTGCCCTTTTCAGCACCATGATTCCGGTCGCGTTGATCAGAATGTCCAGGCGGCCGAAGTCATCCACGACGGTTTCGACGAGTCTGCGCATCGCGTCGAGTAACCGCACATCGGCGAAGTAGGCCCGCACGGTATGGCGCTGCGAGGTCAACTCCGCGGCCGCTGTGTCGAGCCGCTCCGCATCGATGTCTGCGAGCGCGACGCACGCGCCGCGCGCCGCCAGCGTCCCGGCCGTCGCCCTACCGATACCGCCCCCGCCACCCAGAATCAGCGCGGTCTTACCGTCAAGGCCGTCAGGCACGATCGACCGAAATCGCTGTCACGGTGCCCGGCATTAACACGTGCAACCTGTCGAGCAGACCCCGTCGGGCGAAGGCTTCTGAAACAAGGGCGACATCTTGAGTCAGATGTTCCCAGCCGTCGACGTGTACCGGTACGACGACGGGTGAGCCAAGGATCTCGGCGGCACGGGCTGCCTGCTCTGCGCTCATCGTCAGGTAGGCATCCATCAAGGGACTGCGGGCTCGGCCGGCGAACAACACGGCGATGTCGATCGGGCCCGCGTGATCACACACGTCGCGCACCACGCTCATCGAGGCGTTGTCACCACTGACGTAGACCGTGGGTAGCCCGTCACCGGAGATGACGAACCCGCGTACTTCACCTGTCAGATGCGCTGTGCCGCGGGGTCCGTGCTGTGCGGAGACGCCAGTGATTCTCAAGTCCCGGCCGTCGGGACGCACCAGCAGGTGGTGGCGCCACAGCGGCAACTCGCGGACGTTGCCGCCGAGCCGCTGCGCGGCGGCCGCAGTGCTCAGCACCAAGGGCATTCGATCGAGCAGTTTGCGACCCGCCCGATCGAGATTGTCCGGATGTTGGTCGTGAGACAACAGCACGGCGTCGATGTCGCCCAGATCTTCAACGGCTACAGCGGGATTGCGTGTCTTGATCAAGTTCCGCGTACCGATCATGTGATCACCAGGTGGGTCGAAGGTTGGGTCGGTCAGCAACCTCAACCCGCCCAGCTCCAAGACAACAGTCGGGCCACCGATCAGTTGTATTGTGGTCGCCGCTTTCGAAGGAGCTGACGCCGCAGACGTTTTGGATACGGTCATGACCCCATAGTCCGGCACCGGCGGCCTGCCGGTGAGTACCGTGGCGGCGAAGTATCGATTGATTTCGGCCAGCCAGGCGAGCTGACAACTTTAAGTGGTGCGCTCGCGCTCGCGTTGCAGTCGGTAGTGCTGTGGGCTGATTCCGAGGTGGCGGTAAAAGTGGCGGCGCAGCGACAAGCCGCTTGCGAATCCCGAGCGGCGAGCGACGTCCTCGATGGGTTCGCCGGTGTCTTCCAGTAGCTGTTGGGCGCGAAACAGTCGTTGCCAGCCCAACCACTGCATGGCAGACATGCCCGCAATATCGCGGAAATGCCGGTCAAAGGTTCGCCGGCTCATTCGTGCCCGTCGCGCCAGCTCGGGTGCGCCCAACGGCTCGGTGATGTGGTCCATCGCAAACGCCATGACATCGGAGAGCCTCGCGGACAAACCGGTATTCGACGGCGTCGTGTAGAGAAGCTGCGGTCGCGTTCCAGCGCGGCGGGGTGCCATGATCATTCGCGCTGCGATCGTCGCGGCGGTTTGCCGGCCCCAGATTCGCTCGACAAGATGAAGGCAAGCGTCTAAGGCTGCACCTGTCCCGGCCGCGGTGACCACGTCCCCGTCGTCGGCGAATAGGGCATCTCCGTCGATCCTGACCCGTGGATACATCGCGGCCAACGTAGGTGCATGCAACCAGTGCACGACGGCTCTTCGACCATCGAGAATGCCGGTGGCAGCAAGGACGAAACCTCCCAGGCAGAAACTTACGACGATGGCGCCATCGGCGTGTGCCGCGCGGATAGCTGCCAAGGCCCGCTCGGGCGGGCGCTCGGCAGGATCGCGCCAACTGGGCAGCACGATAATCGATGCCTCAGCGAGTACATCGAGCCCAAATGGCGGCTCGACGATCAGGTCGCCCGTCGTCGTCAAAGGGCCCTCCTCACCGGCGACGACGAGCAACCTGAATGGCGGCACATCGGGGGCCGCCTTCTCTGCTCCGAAAACGCTGAGCGGGACCGCTGTCTCAAACATCGGAGCCCGATCGAAGTGCAGCACGGCGACGGTGGCAGGGTCTCGAGTCATGTTGAGGCCCTTTGCTTCTCAAGGCCCGCCTGGGCCGATGGGCCGCGGCCGTGGAATCCGGCTCGGTAGGCCTGCGGACTTACGCCCATCGCCCGGCGGAATGCAGGCCGCAGCGAGACGCCGCTGGATAGTCCGACCTGACGGGCGATCGCGTCGATAGTCAGATCCGTCTCCTCGAGCAGGTGTTGGGTTCGCAGCAGTCGTTGATGAAGCAACCATTGAATCGGCGAGAGTCCAGTGGCCGCGCGGAAGTGGCGGTCGAGGGTGCGACGACTCAACGCAAATTCCTTTGCCAGACAATCGATGTCGACCTTTTGGTCCAGGTTGCCGACGAGATATTCCATGATCTCGCTTACGCGGGCGCCGTCGCTTCCATCCCGCAGCGCCCCGGGAACGCATTGCGCCTGCTCACCCGAACGCTGCGGCGGGATTGCCATCCGGCCCGCGATTGCCGCGGCAGCGGTCATGCCCCAGAATCGAGCGACCAGGTGTATGCAGGCGTCCAACCCCGCCGCGCCGCCGGCGCTGGTGACGATGTCCCCGTCGTCCACGTATAGCACCGCGGGATCAACCCGTACCTTGGGATAACGCGCGGCCAGCTCGGGTGCGTACCGCGAATGTGTCACGGCGCGGCGGCCGTCCAGCAACCCCGTCGCCGCAACCACGAACGTTCCCAGACACAGTCCGACAACGATTGCTCCGTCACCGTGGGCGGCACGGATAGCCTCCGCCGTTGCTTCTGGCAGCGGTTCGTCTGCGGCGCGCCAGGTGGGTATGACGACGATGCCAGCATCGTCAAGGCCGTTGCGGCCGTGCTGGGTATGGATTTTCACGCCGCCCGTGCTGATTACGGGCTCCCCGTCGGCCGCGATCGTCCGCAACGAAAACCTGGGTGCTCCGCTATCGGATCGGTCCATACCGAACACACTGATCGGCACGGACATCTCGAAGAGGGAGGCGCCGCCGAACATCAGCACCGCGACGTTTATCGGGTTGCGCGGCATTGAACCTCCACATTCCAGGGATGTCCGTCAGGCGGGGGCTGACGGCCGCGTGCGTCTAATCGTAGATCCGGGCGGGATGGGGCCGGTACGGGTGCGTTCACGCGCCTGGTTTGACACACGCCCGCAGTGTGCTGAGAACCGGCGGTACGAGAAAGCTCTAAGAAGGCACTTCTACGCTCGGATCCGGCCAATCGTCCGGGCCGATCCGAATCCCTATAGGCCGGCGGCGGCGGCGAATACCGTGAGCTCCCGCTCGATATCGGATCCTGCTGGCTGATAAACGATTTCGGTGATGCCCTGCGCGGCCAGGCCGGCGATCTTCTCGGACAATTCCGCGGCGGTACCGGTCAGCGCCATCGAAGTCGCGAACGAAATCACGTCGGCAACATGCGGCTGGTCACGGGGGTTGGCCTTGACCAGATGCCCTTCGTGGATCGCGAAGTGCCGCTCGTCTTCGGGGTGGGCCTCCACTAATTCGCGCCAGTTCTGTCCACCGGGCACGGCATCGACCGCGGCGGCGCCACCGCGCTCGTACAGCGCGTGATAGATCACCACGGCACCGGGGCCCGCCGCGTCGACGGCACGCGGCGAGGTCAATTCCTCACCCTCATCGAGCACCGTGCCGAAGCACAGCAGCGCCCGCCAGTCGGACACCTGCGTGGCATCCGGCTGTGGTACCGCCGCGGAGAAGACGCCGTCGCCTAGCTCGGCCGCGACCGCCAGCCCCTTCGGGCCGTCGGCGCCGATCAGCACGGGCACCGATATCGGGCGTCTGGCTCCGAAGCCGGGTAGCTGCAACATCTTGATCTTGGCCCCGTCCCACTCCGCCGTTTCGCCGTCCAGCAGGGTCCGCAAGCACCGTACGTACTCGGCAACCCGCCGCCACGGCATCGCTCGCTGGCCTAGTGCCATGCGGCCGGTATACCCGGAGCCGATCGCCACCGCGACGCGCCCCGGCGCTAGGTCTTCCAGCTCGGCGATCGCGGCGGCGTTGACCATCGGATGCCGCAAGCTGGGGACGAGGACACCGGGCCCGATGCCGATGCGCGAGGTGCGCTCCGCACACCGGGTCAGGATCATCCACACATCGGGGTACAGGGCCGGAGAGTCGTACAGCCAAGCCCGCTTGTACTGCAAGGCTTCGGCCAGCGCGACATGGGCCGGTGTGTTCGACGACGTCGCGAACGCACACGAGATGTCCACATCCAAACTCTAGTGAGCCGCAACGGACAACGTACAACGGCGACGCCAGAGTCGGTCGAATTTGGCTCAGGCCGAGCGGCGGATGCGGCCGATGTCTCCCTTGAGCAGCATGTCGCGCTCGGATTCGGACAGGCCACCCCAGACGCCGTACGGTTCTCCGACATCGAGGGCGTGGGAGCGGCACTGCTGGATCACCGGGCACTGCCGGCACATCTCCTTGGCGCGCTGCTCCCGCTGCATGCGGGCGCGGCCGCGCTCCCCGTCGGGATGAAAGAACATCGACGAGTCAACGCCCCGGCACAGTCCCTGCAGTTGCCAGCTCCAGATGTCGGCGTTGGGCCCAGGTAGCTGCTCAGGCTGTGGCATGGTTAGTTCCCTCTCTGCACGGCGCGCCCAACAAGGTCGGGTTCGCAAAGTGAGTGTGCAACTGATTTAAGGGTGGCGTCACCGATGACTACCCGTCATCGCTAGAACTTAGGGGCGCTGATGAATTTCCGTCAATAGCCGTTTAGTGCGGCAAAGTATCTGGCATTAGAGCAGAATTAACTTTGCGTTCATCTGCCACGCATTTCGCGTAGGAGAACCGTGCTACCAGGCACTTGACGCCAGCCAGATTTCCCAGCTCAGGACAGGAGCGCCAGGATCCGCCATTTAGTACAGACCCGATCGTGATTAACAATTCGGTAACACCGACAGCACGAACTGTTTACTACTATCACCGTGATTGAAACCGGTTGCACTTCGATGATTGAGCCGACCCTGCGGACGGCGGCATTCGGCGCTGCGCCGGGGCGCTGGCCCCTGCCGACGGCGACCACGCCCGACCAGCTTTGGTTGCGGGCCGTCGCGGCCGGCGGGCAGGGCCGGTATGGCAGCGCGTACCGCGACCTCGCGGCGGTGCGCAGCAGCGCGTCGACCGGGCGGCTGGTGTCACTGGCCCACAGCACGCACGGTTCGTTCCTGCGTCAGCTCGGTTGGCATGCGCGGGCACGGGGATGGGACGGGCGCGCCCTGGCGCTGGCGGGCCCCGATGCCGAAGCCCGCGCCGACGCCATGATCGGTTTGGCGGCCGATGCATTGGGCGTCGGCCGGTTCGGTGTCGCGGCAACGTTGTTGTCCCGCGCGGATTCGATCCTGGCGGAGCCGGCGCTGCCCGACCGGTTGCCGGTCCGCCGGCGCTGGGTGGGCGCCGAGTTGGCGATGGCACGCGGCGACGGCGGCGCCGCCGTCCGGGCCGCCGAGGAGGCGGTCGCACTGGCCGGGGCCATGGCCCCCGCCTCGGAGCGCCACCGCGTCAAGAGCGACGTCGTGCTGGCCGCCGCGCTCTGTAGTGCCGGGGCCGTCGAGCGGGCCCGCGCGGTTGCGGAGGCGGCCCTGGACGCAGCGGGCCGGTCGGGACTCATTCCGCTGCGATGGGCGGTCGCTTGCTTGCTAATCGATATCCAAAGCGTCACATTTTCGCCACCGGCGCTGACCCAAATTCGGGATATCTGCGCAGGCCAGGTGCGGCGCGCCGGGGGAACGTGGCTTTCCACTTGAAACCGGTTGAGCCCGTTATTGTCATTGCGTGAGTTAGCCCCCGCGATGTGCCCGCTTTGTAACGTTGGAGATACCGCCGTCGATGACAATTCAAGCGGAACGTCTCGACGCTGTGGTTGCCGAAGCCGTAGCGGGAGACGGAAACGCCCTACGCGAGGTGCTGGAGACCATCCGCCCGATTGTGGTGCGATATTGCCGAGCGCGAGTCGGCACGGTCGAGCGGGGCGGCATGTCGGCCGACGATGTGGCTCAGGAGGTGTGCTTGGCGACGTTGACAGCACTGCCGCGCTACCGCGATCGCGGCCGCCCCTTTCTGGCGTTCCTCTACGGCATTGCGGCCCACAAGGTGGCCGACGCCCACCGCGCCGCCGGACGCGATCTTGCTTATCCCTCCGAATCCGTGCCCGAGCGCTGGTCGCCCGAGGCAGGCCCCGAGCAGCGGGCCATTGAAGCCGATTCGGTCAGCCGCATGAATGAATTGCTCGAAATCCTGCCTGCCAAGCAGCGCGAAATTCTTATTCTCCGCGTCGTCGTCGGTCTCTCCGCTGAAGAGACCGCCGCCGCCGTCGGCGCCACACCGGGCGCCGTCCGGGTGGCTCAGCACCGGGCCTTACAGCGGCTCAAATCCGAGATGGTTGCGGCGGGGGATTATGCCTGAATTTGGTTTCACTGATCGACCGGGGCTGGACGAGCTGAGCCGCACCGATCTGCTCCTCAACGCGCTCGCCGAACGGCAGCCCGTCGACGTCGAGGATCCCAACGAGGACGCGCTGGCCACCCTGCTCGGGGATTGGCGCGATGACCTCAGGTGGCCGCCGGCCAGCGCACTGGTGTCACCGGAGGAGGCGGTCGGTGCGCTACGCGCCGGAATGCTCGAGCGCAGGCGTAGCCGGCGCAGCCTCGCCACGATCGGATCGGTGGCCGCGACGCTGCTCGTCCTCAGCGGATTCGGGGCCATGGTGGTGGAGGCCCGCCCGGGCGGGACGCTGTACGGCCTGCACTCGATGTTCTTCGACGAGCCCACCGCAAGCCAGAGCCAGATCATGTTGTCGGCCAAGGCCGACCTGGCGAAGGTGCAGCAGCTCATCGACAAGGGGCAGTGGACGCAGGCCGAGGACCAGCTGGCCGAGGTCAGCAGCACCGTGCAGTCGATGAACGACAGCGCTGGCCGCAAAGAATTGTTGGACGAGATCGATCTGCTGAACGCGAAAGTCGATTCGCGCGATCCGAATGCGACCCTGCCCCCGGCCGCGCCGCCCAGCCCCGCCGCACTGCCGGCACCGCAGTCGCAGGCGCCACAGGCACCCTCGATCGCGGAGTCGCCGGATGGAATCAGTCCGAGCGCAACCGTTTCGGCGCCCAGCCCAGCGCCGAGTCCGGCCGCCGGCCATCATCACCACCACCGGGCGTCAATCTCCCCGGGCGGCACGCCCTAACGGGCGGCGCTCAGCAGCTAGCGGGCCCTAGCGGCGGTGAAAGCCGTCGGCGTCCGACGTCGCCTCGTTCAGCGATGCGTCGGCGTATCCCCGGCAATAATCCCAGGTGACGTAGGCGTCGGGCTCCGGGTCGTAGGCGGGCTCGTGGGGGCGGACGGTGCCGTCGATCAGCAGTTGCAGCAGGTTCGCCCGCAACATGTCCCAGTCGTGATAGTGGTCCTGCTGGCACTCGTCGCAGCAGACCACAAGTCCGCGAATTCCCTTGTGCGCCAACAGAGCTTCATAGACGGCGAGGTCGGCGAGGTCGGCCTCTACGGCCATCCGTTCTTGCTGATCCAGGGGTTGGCCGGGTTCGACGGCATCCAGCGCCGCCGACGGGTCACACGGGTCGTCCGCAAAAGGGTCGGGTGGCAAACCCGGCGGGAGGTGGTCACGCACGCCCCTAGCCTACGCAGGCGGGCCGTGGTAACGCCAGCAGGGAAACCTGCACGGGCCGGGTTCGGATTGGGCCGGGCGGCGCGCCAGCACGTGCGACTGCTTCCCGTCCGGGACCGATAGGATGGCATTCTCGCTCCGCGCGCGTATGGAGGGTTTCACCGATGTCCCGTGGCACATCTCATCTGGACGACAGCTCCGACCTGGTCGCCAGTCCCTACTTGCGCGACCCCCATATTCGAGGTCTGGCGGACGACCGAGTGCCGACCGGCGGCGATAACCCGCACAAGGTCGCGATGCTGGGCCTGACCTACGACGACGTGTTGTTGCTGCCGGCGGCGTCCGACGTGGTTCCCGCCACAGCCGACACCTCCAGCCAGCTAACCAAGAAGATCCGGCTGAAGGTGCCGCTGGTCAGCTCGGCGATGGACACCGTCACCGAATCGCGGATGGCCATCGCGATGGCCCGAGCGGGCGGCATGGGCGTGCTGCACCGCAACCTGCCGGTGGCCGAACAAGCTGGCCAGGTCGAGATGGTGAAGCGCTCCGAGGCCGGCATGGTCACCGACCCGGTCACCTGCCGTCCGGACAACACGCTGGCCCAGGTCGACGCGCTGTGCGCCCGGTTCCGGATCTCCGGCCTGCCGGTGGTCGACGACTCCGGCGCGCTCGTTGGCATCATCACCAACCGCGACATGCGGTTCGAGGTCGACCAGACCCGGCCGGTCTCCGAGGTCATGACCAAGGCGCCGCTGATCACCGCGCGCGAGGGCGTCACCGCCGACGCGGCGCTGGGGCTGTTGCGGCGCAACAAGATCGAGAAGCTTCCCGTGGTCGACGGCCACGGCCGGCTCACCGGGCTGATCACCGTCAAGGACTTCGTCAAGACCGAGCAACACCCGCTGGCCACCAAGGACAGCGACGGCCGGCTGCTGGTCGGCGCTGCCGTCGGTGTCGGCGGCGACGCGTGGGTGCGCGCGATGATGCTGGTCGACGCCGGTGTCGACGTGCTGATCGTCGACACCGCGCACGCGCACAACCGCACCGTGCTCGACATGGTCGGCAAACTCAAGGCCGAGGTCGGCGAGAAGGTCGAGGTGATCGGCGGTAACGTCGCCACCCGCGCCGCCGCCGTGGCGCTCGTCGAGGCGGGCGCCGACGCCGTGAAGGTCGGCGTCGGCCCGGGCTCGATCTGCACCACCCGCGTGGTGGCCGGTGTCGGCGCACCCCAGATCACGGCGATCCTGGAGGCCGTCGCGGCCTGCGGGCCGGCCGGTGTGCCGGTCATCGCCGACGGTGGTCTGCAGTATTCCGGCGACATCGCCAAGGCGCTGGCGGCCGGCGCGTCGACGGCCATGCTGGGCTCGCTGCTGGCCGGGACTGCCGAGGCCCCGGGCGAGTTGATCTTCGTCAACGGGAAGCAATTCAAGAGCTACCGCGGCATGGGGTCGCTGGGCGCCATGGCGGGCAGGGGCTCGGGCGGGCAGGGCAAGTCGTACTCCAAGGACCGCTACTTCGCCGACGACGCGCTCTCCGAGGACAAGCTGGTGCCCGAGGGGATCGAGGGCCGGGTGCCGTTCCGCGGGCCGTTGTCGTCGGTGATCCACCAGCTGACCGGCGGGCTGCGCGCGGCGATGGGCTACACCGGCTCGCCCACCATCGAGGTGCTGCAGCAGGCGCAGTTCGTGCGGATCACGCCGGCTGGACTCAAAGAGAGCCACCCGCACGACGTGACGATGACCGTCGAAGCACCCAATTACTACGCGCGGTGAACAGCGAACTGGCAATGGTCGAAATCGGGATGGGCCGCGTCGCCCGTCGTACCTACGAGCTCAGCGAAGTCAGCATCGTGCCGTCCCGGCGCACCCGCTCGTCGCAGGACGTGTCGACGGCCTGGCAGCTGGACGCCTATCGGTTCGAGATCCCGGTGGTGGCACACCCGACGGATGCGCTGGTGTCACCGGAGTTCGCGATCGAGCTGGGCCGGCTCGGCGGGCTGGGCGTGCTCAACGGCGAGGGACTGATCGGTCGGCACGCCGACGTCGAGGCCAAGATCGCGCAGCTGGTGGAGGCGGCCGAGAAGGAGCCCGAACCGTCGGCGTCGATCCGGCTGCTGCAGGAGCTGCACGCCGCACCGCTCAACCCGGACCTCCTGGGCGCCGCCGTCGCCCGCATCCGCGAGGCGGGCGTGACCACCGCGGTACGGGTCAGCCCGCAAAACGCCCAGGCGCTGACCCCGGTGTTGCTGCAGGCCGGCATCGACCTGCTGGTCATTCAGGGCACCATCGTGTCGGCCGAGCGCGTCGCCAGCAATTGTGAGCCGCTCAACCTCAAGACCTTCATCTCCGAGCTCGACGTTCCGGTGGTCGCCGGCGGGGTGCTCGATCACCGCACCGCGCTGCACCTGATGCGTACCGGCGCGGCCGGCGTCATCGTCGGCTACGGCTCCACCCGCGGCGTCACCACCAGCGACGAGGTGCTGGGTATCAGCGTGGCGATGGCCACCGCGATCGCCGACGCCGCGGCCGCACGCCGGGAATACCTCGACGAGACCGGCGGCCGCTATGTGCACGTGCTGGCCGATGGGGACATCCACACCTCGGGCGAGCTGGCCAAGGCCATCGCTTGCGGCGCCGACGCGGTGGTGCTGGGTACGCCGCTGGCGGAAAGCCACGAAGCCCTCGGCGGCGGCTGGTTCTGGCCGGCGGCGGCGGCGCACCCATCGCTGCCGCGCGGCGCGCTGCTGCAGATCGCCGTCGGTGAGCGACCGCCGCTGGAGCGGGTGCTGGGCGGGCCGTCCGACGATCCGTTCGGCAGCCTGAACCTGGTCGGCGGTCTGCGCCGGTCGATGGCCAAGGCCGGCTACTGCGACCTCAAGGAATTCCAGAAGGTCGGTCTCAGCGTCGGCATTTAGCACTGGTTTGCTACCGGCCGGTAAGTTCATACTGGTGGGGATGAAGCCAGATTTCGACGTCCTGATCATTGGTTCGGGGTTCGGGGGCAGTGTCAGTGCGCTGCGGTTGACCGAAAAGGGTTATCGCGTAGGCGTACTGGAGGCCGGTCGGCGCTTTGCCGACGAAGATTTTGCGAAGACGTCGTGGAATTTGCGCAAGTTTCTGTGGGCGCCCAGGTTGGGCTGCTACGGCATCCAGCGCATCCATCCCCTGCGCGACGTGTTGATTTTGGCCGGCGCCGGGGTGGGCGGCGGATCGCTGAACTACGCGAACACGCTCTACGTGCCGCCGGAGCCGTTCTTCGCCGACTCGCAGTGGGCGGGCATTACCGACTGGCGTTCGGAGCTGATGCCGCACTATGAGCAGGCCAAGCGAATGCTGGGTGTGGTCACGAATCCGACCTTCACCGACGCCGATCGCATCATCAAGGAAGTTGCCGACGAAATGGGGTGCGGCGACACCTTCGTGCCCACCCCGGTCGGGGTGTTCTTCGGTCCGGACGGGGCCAAGACGCCGGGGAAGAAGGTGCCCGACCCGTACTTCGGCGGCGTCGGGCCGGAGCGCACCGGCTGCTTGGAATGCGGCTGCTGCATGACCGGGTGCCGCTACGGTGCCAAGAACACCCTGCTGAAGAACTACCTGGGCCTCGCCGAATCTGCCGGGGCGCAAGTGATTCCGATGACAACAGTCAAGGGTTTCGAGCAGCGCCCGGACGGGCTGTGGCAGGTGCGCACCGTGCGCACCGGCAGCTGGGTGCGCCGCGACCGGCGCACCTTCACCGCGTCGTATCTCATCCTGGCCGCCGGTACGTGGGGCACGCAGCATCTGCTGTTCAAGATGCGCGACAAGGGCAAGCTGCCGCGGCTGTCGCAGCGGCTGGGCGTGCTCACCCGCACCAACTCGGAGTCAATCGTCGGTGCGGGACGGCTGGAGGTTTCGCCGGATCTGAACCTCACGCACGGCGTGGCGATCACGTCGTCGATCCATCCGACGGCGGACACCCACATCGAACCGGTGCGCTACGGCAAAGGCTCGAACGCGATGGGCCTGCTGCAGACATTGATGACCGACGGACCAGGGCCCGAAGGCCCCGATGAGAACTATGTGCCCCGCTGGCGGCAACTGCTCGACGCCGCCGGCGAGGACCCGCGCAAGATGCTGCGGCTGCTCAATCCCCGGCAGTGGAGCGAGCGGACCATGATCGCGCTGGTCATGCAGCACCTGGACAACTCGATCACCACCTTCACCAAGCGCGGCAGGCTGGGCATCCGCTGGTACTCCAGCAAGCAGGGCCACGGCCAGCCGAACCCGTCGTGGATCCCGGTCGGCAACGAGGTCACCCGCCGCATCG
Organism: Mycobacterium simiae; assembly: GCF_010727605.1. Lineage (NCBI taxonomy): Bacteria > Bacillati > Actinomycetota > Actinomycetes > Mycobacteriales > Mycobacteriaceae > Mycobacterium > Mycobacterium simiae. The sequence continues at coordinate 1,588,605 of NZ_AP022568.1, read as the reverse complement.
CCGCCAAGATCGACGGCGTCGCGGGTGGCACCTGGGGCGAGCTGTTCAATATCCCGCTGACCGCCCACTTCCTGGGCGGCGCGGTGATCGGTGACAGCCCCGAGCGCGGGGTGATCGACCCCTACCATCGGGTCTACGGTTATCCCTCGCTGCTGGTCGTGGATGGCGCCGCGATCTCGGCAAACTTGGGTGTCAACCCGTCGCTGTCCATCACCGCGCAGGCCGAGCGCGCGGCCTCGCTGTGGCCGAACAAGGGCGAGGTCGATCAGCGGCCGCTGCAGGGCGACGAGTATCGCCGGCTGGAGCCGATCCCCCCGCACCACCCGGTGGTGCCGGCGGAGGCGCCGGGCGCGCTGCGCTGGTTGCCGATCAACCACATCAACTCGACGGCGGACGCCAGTTGACGAGCGCCGGCGCTAGCTGGCGATCACCTCGAGGGGCGCGCCGCTGACCACCCGGCTGCGTTCGCCGTGCACGTTGACCGGCACGTCGCCCATCAGGGTGACCCGGTGCATCAGCCGCGGCTGCCCGTCGTAGTCGTCGATCGCCCGGTGCTGGGTGGCGCGGTTGTCCCAGATGGCCACGTCGCCTGCCTCCCAATTCCAGCGAATAGTGTTCTCCGGCTTGGTGATTCGCCGCTGCAACAATTCCAGCAGGGTGCTCGATTCGTGGCTGTCCAAGCCGACGAAGCTGCGCACGAACTCGCCGGCCAGCAGGGTGCGCTCGCCAGTCTCCGGGTGTACCCGCACCACCGGGTGCTCGGTCTGGAAGTCCTGCTTTTCGAACGCTTGGCGGAATGTCCGCTGCGCGTCGCTCATCGCCCGGACGGCCTCGGTGCTCACGTAGTCGTAGCGGTTGCTGTGCAGCGCCCAGAGGTTCTCGGCGAGGCACTGCAGCGGCTCGGGCAGATCCTGATATGCCGCTGCGGTCGACGCCCACAGCGTCGAGCCGCCGTAGCTGGGCAGGGTGACGGCGCGCAGGATCGAGGCCGCCGGGTAGTTCGCGGCGAAGGTGACGTCGGTGTGCCAGCGGTTGGCCGTGCCGTACTCGGAGTTGATCGGCGTGATGACCGGCGCGTGCTCGGCGGCCAGCATCGACGCCGCCGGGTGCCCGACGGGGGTGCCGAGCAGTCCGCCGAAGGCGAGCTGCTGCTGGTCGTCGAGGTGGTGCTGATCGCGGAAGAAGATGACCTTGTGTGTCAGCAGGGCCTGATGGATCTTTTCGACGACGCCCGGGGCGAGGTCGCCGCCGAGGCGCACCCCGTCGATGCGGGCGCCGATGCGGCTGCCGAGTTTGGTCACGGTGATCTGGTCTGTCATGGCTGTCGTCCTTGCCCGAAGTTTTGTAGTCAGTTGACTATGGTCTCGAGTGTAGTCGGACGTCTACAGCGCGGCAAGGGCCCGCGGTCAGTGGTCCGATGCGCGCTGGGTGAGCTTGTGCCGGTGGGTCGGCGCGCAGCCCGGCGGTTGCGGCGGCGCCGGCAGCAGGGCCTTGCGCGGCCGAACCGCGAACGTCGTCGGCGCGTCCGTCTTGAGCAGGACCTCCTCGCCCGCGTGCCGGATGCTGAGCTCACCGCCGGCGCCGTCGGTCAGGGTGTAGGTGACGTCGGTGTGGTTGGCGTCGACCATCAGTCGGAAGTCGCGCCAGCGCACCCGGAACCGCAGCCGCGAGATGCCGTCGGGCAGGGCGGGATCGATTTCCAGGATGCCTTCGTCGTCGCGCAACCCGCCGAACCCCGCGACGATCGCCATCCACGCCCCGGCCAGCGACGCCATGTGCAATCCGTCGCGGGTGTTGGAATGCAGGTCGCGCAGGTCGATCAGCGCGGCCTCGTAGGCGTAGTCGTGCGCCAGCTCCAAATGGCCGACCTCCGCACACATCACGGCCTGACAGCAGGCCGACAGCGAGGAGTCGCGCACCGTGCGCCGTTCGTAGTAGTCCACGTTGCGGGCCTTCTGCTCGGGCGTGAAGGCGTGGCTTTGCCACTGCATCGCCAGCACCAGGTCGGCCTGCTTGATCACCTGCGCCGGGTAGAGCCGCACGTACGGCTCGTGCAGCAGCAGCGGATAGTTGTGCCGGTTCTCGAAGTCCCACTCCGCGAACTTGGTGAAGCCCTCGCACTGCTGGTGCACACCGAGTTGCTCGTCGTAGGGGATGTTGACCGCGTCGGCCGCGTCGCGCCAGGACGACGTCTCCTCGTTGGTGACGCCGAACGCCTCGGCCTTTTCCGGGTGGCGATTGCAGGCATCCGCGGCGACCACCAGGTTGTGGGCGGCCATCAGGTTGGTGAAGACGTTGTCGCGCACGATCGCGGTGTACTCGTCGGGACCGGTGACGCCGTCGATGTGCCAGACACCGTGGCGGTCATGGTGCCCGAGCGACATCCACAGCCGGGCCGTCTCGATCAGCACCTGCAGGCCGCACTCCTCTTCCAGCGACTGGTCACCGGTGACGACGCGGTAGCGCTCGAAGGCCATCGCAATATCGGCGTTGATGTGGAAGGCCGCGGTGCCGGCCGGCCAATAGCCGGAGCACTCCTGGCCGCGAATGGTGCGCCACGGGAAGCTGATTCCTTTGAGGCCGAGCTCGCTCGCCCGCTCCCGCGCCAGCTCCATCGTCGAGGCCCGCCACCGCAGCGAATCGGCGACCGCGTGCGGCAGCGTGTAGGTGAGCACCGGAAGCACGAAACCCTCGGTGTCCCAGAAGGCGTGGCCGTCGTATCCGGTGCCGGTGAGGCCCTTGCTCGGGATGGCGCGCCGCTCGGCCCGGGCGCTGGCCTGCAACAGGTGAAACAGCCCGAACCGCACCGCTTGCTGGGATTCCGAGTCGCCCTCGACCTCGACGTCCGCGTTGTCCCAGAAGTCGTCGAGGTACTTGCGCTGCGACTCCAGCAGCCCCTTCCAGCCGCTGTATCTGGCGCTGTGCAGCGCGGCGGCGACCTGGTCGCGCAGCGCTGGCCGCGAGCGCTGGCTGGACCAGCCATAAGCCAGGTATTTGACCAAGCGCAGTTTCTGGCCGGGCCGCAGGCCGCAGATCACGGTGGTCCGGGCCAGGTCGGCCCGGGCGTCGGTGTTGATCTCGACCCGCCCTGGCACGTCCACTTCATGGTCCATTCCGGCGGCCATCATCAACGCGCTGGCCCGGGTGCGATGCATCAGCAGCGCCCCGCACTCGGTCTCCTCGTGGTCGACCGCCTCCAGCGGGTTGTCCAGGATGGCCGCCACCCGCGGGTCGGCCGACGTCCTCGGCTGGTCCTCGTTGGTGACCAGTTCGGATTGCACTGTGACACGGACGAATTCGCCGACCGCTTCCACGACGTACTCGATGGCGGCGACGCTGCGATGGGACAGCGAGACCAGCCGGGTGGAGGTCACCTTGACCTCCTTGCCGGCGGGGGACGCCCAGTGCGCGTCGCGCACCAGCGTCCCGGCTTTGAGGTCCAGGCACCGCTCGTGCGAGATGAGCTTGCCGTACCGCACGTCGAAGGGCTCGTCCTCGACGAACAGGCGGATGATCTTGCCGTTGGTGACGTCGACGACGGTCTGGCCGGCCTCCGGGTAGCCGTAACCAGCCTCGGCATAGGGCAACGGACGGATCTCGTAGAACGAGTTGAGGTAGGTGCCGGGCAGGCCGTGCGGCTCGCCTTCGTCGAGGTTGCCGCGTAACCCGATGTGCCCGTTGGACAATGCGAAGATCGACTCGGACTGGGCGATCAGGTTCAGGTCCAGTCGGGTCTCACGGACCGCCCACGGTTCGACCGGGAACGCATCCTGGGTGATCATGCCGTCACCTCGTTTGTAGTGCCCAGCAGTTCGGCGAGGTCGGTCACCACGATGTCGGCGCCGTGGCGGCGCAAATCCTCGGCCTGGCCCACGCGATCGACGCCCACCACGTAACCGAAGTTGCCGGCACGACCGGCCGCCACCCCCGACAGCGCATCCTCGAACACCGCGGCCGCGGCGGGTGCGACGCCGAGTAGCTGCGCGCCCCGTAGATAGGAGTCCGGGGCGGGTTTGCCCTTGATGTGCTCCTCCCGCAGGGTCACGCCGTCCACCCGCTGCTGGATGAAGTGGTCAAGTCCGGTGATCTCGAGCACCTCGCGAGTGTTTGCGCTCGACGACACCACGGCGATGCCCAGGCCGGCCGTCGAGGCGGCCTGCAAGTAGCGCCGCGATCCGTCGAACACCTCGACCCCGTCCTTCTCGAGGACCTGCTGGAACATGTCGTTCTTGCGGTTGCCCAGCCCGTAAACGGTTTCGTGGTCGCCGGAGTCGTCGGGATTGCCATCCGGCAGTTCGATTCCTCGGCTCTGCAGAAACGACCGGACCCCGTCCTCGCGTTTCTTGCCGTCGACGTAAGTCCGGTAGTCCGCACCGGCATCGAAGGGCACGAACGTCTCCCCGGTGCGCTGGGCTCGCTGCGACAAATAGGCGTCGAACATGGCCTTCCAGGCCTTGGTGTGCACGCTTGCGGTGTCGGTGAGCACGCCGTCGAGGTCGAACAGGCAAGCGTGCACCGTCTCTGGCAGACCCAGCACAGAGGATCCTCACTGTCGGGAGTAGTCGGGCGCTACCCACTCCACCATGCTTGGTCGGATGCCGCCAGAAAACGGCGGTGATGTTCAACTCGCCCGGGCGACGCCTTGAATGACCCGCAGCCGTCCATCCCCCACCGCCGCGGTCAGATTTTCGACCTTGCGTGCAAAGTCGGCTACGAAGGTGTGCAGGCCGAGTGGGTTGGCCGGCTGAGCCAGCAGGGCTTGCATGATCGCGCCCGCCTGGTCGGTCAGGTCGTTCCAGACATCGACAGCGAAACCGGACGACTCGACGACACGACGCAGCTCCTCAGGGCTGACCAGATGACTCTGATCCGGTGTCTGCGCCCACGGTACCGGATAGTCGAGTTCACCCGGTACGCCAATAGCGATGTCCCACAGGGCGAGTCGGCCGCCGGTTACCAGTACCCGGTGGGCTTCGGAGTACAGGCGTTGTTTGTCGGCGACATTCATCTGAACGTGCTGGCTGACGGCGACGTCGAAGCTGCCCGCCTCGAATCCGAGTGCGGTGACGTCGCCCTGATGGACAGTTATCCGGTTGTCCAGGCCGACGAGCCGGTTGAGCCAGCGCTGGGTTTCGCAGTATTCGTCGGTGAGGTCGACGGCGGTGACCGTGCAGCCGAAGCGGTCGGCGACGTAACGCGCGGTGCCGCCGATCCCACTGCCCGCGTCGAGCACCCGGCTGTCCTCGGTGATTCCGGCAAGGTCCATCAATTGGCTGGTCGCGATGCGGCCCATGGTGTGGAAGTCCTCGAGCATGGCCAGGTCGGCGGGCACCAGGTGGGCGAGGTCTTTTCCGGCCGCGCGCAATGCCTGCTCGATGTGGGGCTGTGACAGGCCGGTCGAGTACTGAGTCATGCGCTCTGCCTTTCCAATTCACGCGCCGGGAGTAATGCTGCGACCACGATCGCCGCGCCCAGCGCGATGCCCGCGCACACCAGCGACCCCACTTGCAGGCCATCCAAGAACGCGTGGTTGACGGCGTCGCGAACTTTCCCGGCGTGCTCGGCGGGTAGCTGCTCGATAACCTTGTGCGCCACCGCCATTGAGCTGCGCATCGCGGAGCTGACGCCGGCCGGCAGTGCGGCGAGCTCGGACGCCGATGCGAGCTGTGCGGAATACACCGACGCGAAGACGCTGCCCACGATCGCGACGCCCAGGGTGCCGCCGAGCTCACGCGTGGTGTCGTTGACCGCGGAGCCGATCCCGGCCTTGTCGGCGGGCAGCGATCCCATGATCGCCTCCGTGGCCGGCGAAAACGTCAGACCCAGGCCGCCGCCGAGCAACAGCATCTGGGTGGCGATCTGCTCGTACGGCGTTGCCGCATCGGCCGTCGACGCCCATGCCAGCCCCGCCGCGAACACGGCCAACCCGCCGGCGACGACGGCGGTGGTCCCGATCCGCTCTACCAACCGCGGGCCCAGGATGCTGGCCACCGCGATCGATAGGGCCACCGGCAGTAATCGGACGCCGCTGTCAAAAGGGCTGTACTCCTTGATGAATTGGAAGTACTGGGTGATCACAAAGATGAACCCGAACAACGTCAAAAATCCGGCGGTTACCGCCAGGCTGCCGCCGGAGAACCGGCGGTTGGCGAACACCGCGACATCCAGCATCGGGTGCGAGCTGCGCTGCTCGACCCAGGCGAATCCGGCCAGCAAGGCGGCGGCCGTTGAGAAGCCGATGACGGCGCGAGTACTAGTCCACCCCCACGACGGCGCCTCGATGACGGTGTAGACCAGCGCCGTGACACCGGCGGCGGACAGCAGCAGCCCGGGTAGGTCGACACGGGGGGCGGCCGGGTCGCGGGATGTCGGTACGAAAAGCGCGGCGCCGATGATGGCCAGTACCGCGATCGGAATGTTCACCATGAAGATCGCGCCCCACCAGAAGTGCTCGAGCAGCCAGCCGCCGCTGATCGGGCCCACGGCCACGCCGACCCCGACCATTGCCGCCCAGCCGCCTATCGCCTTGGCGCGGGGCACCGGGTCGGTGAAGATGTTGGTGATCAACCCCAGCGTCGTCGGGAAGATCAGCGCCGCACCCACCCCCATGGCGGCACGTGCGGCGATGAGTTGGTCCGCGGAATTCGACTGCGCCGCAAGGGCTGAGGTAATGGCGAACAGGGCGAGTCCGCAGTTGAGCCAGCCTCGTCTGCCATACCGGTCGCTGAGGCTGCCGGCCGACAGCAGTAGCCCGGACATGACCAGGGTGTAGGCATCGACGATCCACTGCAGTTGTGCGTTGTCGGCGTCGAGTTCTCGCGACAACGTGGGCAGGGCGACGTTGACGATGGTGGCGTCGACGCTGATGACGAAGACGCCCAGGCAGATGACGGCGAGTGCCGCGGTCTTATGCATAGACGAGACGCTAAAGTCAACAGACAAAGAAATCAAGTACTAGATGGAAAAAAGCGTCTGATGCTGGTAGCTTGGTCGCGTGCGGACCCGCAATTACAACCAGAACTGCCCGATCGCGCGCGGACTTGACGTCCTAGGGGAGCGGTGGACGTTGCTGATCCTGCGCGAGCTGGTTGGCGGGCCCCGCCGCTATGGCGACCTACGCGCCGAATTGCCCGGCATCGCAACAAATTTGCTTGCCGAGCGACTCAAGGAGCTGCAAGACGACGGGCTCGTCGAACGGACCGATTTACCGGCACCGATCGCGCGAACGGTCTACACCCTCAGCGACGTGGGCTGGCGGCGAGTGCTGCCCATCCTGCAAACTGTCGCATGGTTCGGCCTGGATCGATTGGATCCGATCGGCGACGGCCCCGCGTCGCCGCTGAACGGGTTTCTCGCCGGCATCCTGCTCGGCTTCGATTCCGGGCAGGCGGCGGGCCTGGAGGTGACGGTCCGGGCCGAGATCGACGGCCGCCGCTTCGACTTCGCGGTTACCCACTGTCGTCTGGCCGGTGCGCGTGGCGAACCCGCGGTGACGATCACCGCCCGCGCGATAGATCTGGTCACCGCCCGTTTGGCGACAAGTGAGGCCAGGCGCAAGGCGGCGCTGCGGCGTGTCGGCTTCGACGGACACCAGCGTGACATCGACGCCGTGCGGGCGGTGTTTTCGTTGTGAGCCTCAGTCCAGGGGTTCGAGGTTCGACGACGAGAAGCTCGTACAGCTCGGGGGCGTGATACGTCCACAGGACATCGCCCGAAAGTAGCTGGACCGGAGCGCTGCACGGCATGCTCACGGCCAGGTGCTGGGCGTACAGCACGCATACTTCAGTTCGTCGGCCCTGAAACGCTACGCCAACACCCGATTCGGCATCGCACAGCCGAACGACCTGTTGTGACCGTGGCAAAGTGTGACCCGGCCCGGGCAGCCATCGCCAGCCACTAAGCTGGCTGCCGTGGAAGCACCCTCGCCGCGCCCCGTATTGGTGGTCGACTTCGGCGCGCAGTACGCGCAGTTGATCGCCCGCCGCGTTCGTGAAGCGCGGGTCTTTTCCGAAGTCATCCCGCACACCGCATCGATCGAAGAGATCAAGGCCCGGGATCCGATCGCGCTGGTGCTTTCCGGCGGGCCGGCCAGTGTGTACACCGAGGGGGCCCCGCAATTGGACCCCGCCGTGTTCGACCTCGACGTGCCGGTGTTCGGCATCTGCTACGGATTTCAGGCGATGGCCCAAGCCCTCGGCGGGACGGTCGCCCACACCGGCACCAGCGAGTTCGGTCGCACCGAGTTGAAAGTTCTTGGCGGCGAACTGCACTCGGGGCTGCCGGCGACGCAGCCGGTCTGGATGAGCCACGGTGACGCCGTCACGGCGGCGCCCGAGGGGTTCGACGTGGTGGCCAGCAGCCCGGGTGCGGCGGTCGCCGGCTTCGAGAATCGGGCCCGGCGCCTGGCCGGGGTGCAGTATCACCCGGAAGTGATGCACAGCCCGCACGGGCAACAGGTGCTCAGCCGATTCCTGCACGACTTCGCCGGTCTCGGTGCCGAATGGACGGCCGCCAACATCGCCGACGCGCTGGTGGAGCAGGTGCGCGCCCAGATCGGGGACGGCCACGCGATCTGCGGGTTGTCCGGCGGGGTGGATTCCGCGGTCGCCGCGGCGCTGGTGCAGCGGGCCATCGGCGACCGACTGACCTGCGTGTTCGTCGACCACGGACTGCTGCGCGCCGGTGAGCGGGCGCAGGTGCAGCGCGATTTCGTGGCCGCCACCGGCGCCAACCTGGTTACCGTCGACGCGGCCGACACGTTCCTGCAGGCGCTGTCCGGGGTGACCAATCCGGAAGGCAAGCGCAAGATCATCGGCCGTCAGTTCATCCGGGCCTTCGAAGGCGCGGTGCGAGACATCTTGAGCGACACCGGGTCCTCTGATAAACAAGTCGAATTCCTGGTGCAGGGCACGCTGTATCCGGACGTGGTGGAATCCGGCGGGGGCAGCGGAACCGCGAACATCAAGAGTCACCACAACGTCGGTGGTCTGCCCGACGATTTGAAGTTCAAGCTCGTCGAGCCGCTGCGGCTGTTGTTCAAGGACGAGGTGCGCGCGGTCGGGCGGGAGTTGGGGCTGCCGGAGGAAATTGTTGCGCGGCAACCATTTCCGGGTCCGGGCTTGGGCATCCGGATCGTCGGGGAGGTCACCGCGGCACGGCTGGACACGTTGCGGCGCGCCGACTCGATCGCCCGCGAGGAACTCACCGCCGCCGGCCTGGACAACATGATCTGGCAGTGCCCGGTGGTGTTGCTGGGCGAGGTGCGTTCGGTCGGTGTGCAGGGCGACGGCCGCACCTACGGGCATCCGATCGTGCTGCGGCCGGTGTCCAGCGAGGACGCGATGACCGCCGACTGGACCAGGGTGCCCTACGAGGTGCTGGAACGCATCTCGACCCGCATCACCAACGAGGTACGCGAAGTCAACCGCGTGGTGCTGGACATCACCAGCAAGCCGCCCGGCACCATCGAGTGGGAATAGCTTTCAGCTACTCTACGAATTCACTTGTGCCATCGAGGATCTCGGCCGCATCCCAGTTGCCGCCGGCCGCACTGATCAACGCTCGGGCGAGTTCGCGATCACCTCGCTTGGCGACCAGAATCAGGGTGTGGTCGGTCGCGGTGACCGATCCGCCGCGCAGTCGGGTGCGGGCCGTCGGGTCGGCGGTCAGCGCATCACCGAGGCGCGCGATGTCGACATCGGGGACGGTGATGAGAACCGCGTTGGAATCCGGCCCCTGGTAGTCGAAGGACAACACGGATTGCTGGTCGAACTGGCTGCGCAGCGCTTCGCCGGCGCGGTGCAGGGCGGATGCGTCGGTGCTGCACAGATGAAATTCGCGCGACCGCTCGAAGTCGAGTCGCTGCAGTGCGCCGGACCAGTACACGCCGTCGAGCGGGGTGGACCCCGTCACCGCGACGCCGGTGCGGACGATCGTCGCGTCGGCCTGCAGCTCGAACAGGGGATCGGTGTTGTCGGCGACGAAGAGCTCCGCGGGATGGCAGGGGTCGGCGTTGCTCGACGCCGGACAGACGCTACAAAAAAGCACCAGGAGCCCCACCAGCACCGATCGCATAAAACAGCCTCTCACGTTTCTTGACGGTTGTCGGAGGGTGGGTGTTTACTCCAACATGAATCGAACATACATTCGAAAATGTCGGGTAAACGCTGGTAGGAGGCTTATATGACGGCGGCTGTCGCCTCCGGCCAGGATCGCGCTCAGCAGCTCGACTCGTTGCGCCGGCAGATCGCGGTGTTATCTGGGAAATCGTCCGGGGCGGTCGTAGCCCGCTGTGATGAGTTGTTGCCGGAATCGGAATCTCAACTGCCGATCCCGGCCTGGTTGGCCGAGGCGCTTCCCGTCCCGTTGCCCCGGGGGACGGTGGCGGTGCTGTCTGGAGCGCGGTCGCTGCTGCTGAGCATGGTCGCCGCTGTCACGGCGGCTGGCGGAAACGCGGCCATCGTCGGCCAGCCGGAGATGGGGCTGCTGGCCGCGGTGGAGATGGGAGCGGATCTGAGCCGGCTCGCGGTGATACCGGATCCCGGCACCGACCCGGTGGAGGTCGCCGCGGTACTCATCGACGGCATGGATCTAGTGGTGCTCGGCCTGGGCGGCCGCCGGGTATCGCTGACCCGGGCGCGGGCGGTGGTGGCGAGGGCCCGCACCAAGGGCTGCACCTTGCTGGTCACCGACGGCGACTGGCAGGGGGCGCCGACCCGGTTGGAGGCCCGGGTCTGCGGCTACGACATCACGGCCGGTAACCGGGGCACCCCGGTCTGCGGATTCGGACGCATCAGCGGAGTGCGGTTGCAGGTCAGCGGGGTGTGTGCGGGAAGACGGGTGATCGGCCGGACGCGAACCGGGTGAATTCGGATGTCTTCGCGGGTGCTGGCCGTCTGGTGCATGGATTGGCCCGCGGTCGCGGCGGCGGTAGCGGCGGGCCTGTCCGTGACCGATCCGATCGCGGTCACGCTGGCCAACCGAGTGATCGCCTGCTCCGCCGCGGCCCGGGCGGCCGGGGTGCGGCGGGGACTGCGACGCCGGGAGGCGGCGGCAAGGTGCCCACAACTGCACGTGGCCACCGCCGACGCCGACCGCGACGCCCGCTTTTTCGAAGGGGTGATTACGGCGGTCGACGATCTGGTGCCCCGCGCCGAGGTGCTGCGGCCCGGGCTCCTGGTGTTGCCGGTGCGCGGAGCGGCCCGCTATTTCGGATCCGAGGAGCAGGCAGCCGAGCGGTTGATCGACGCGGTGTCTGTGAGTTCGGTAGCCGGTGCCGAGTGCCAGGTCGGGATCGCAGATCAGCTGCCCACCGCCGTCTTGGCCGCCCGTGCGGGTCGTATCATCCCGGCGGGCGGAGATGCGAAGTTCCTGTCGGCGCTGTCGATCCGGCAGTTGGCCACCGAGCCGAGCCTGTCCAGCCCGGGACGAGAAGAGCTCACGGACCTGTTGTGGCGCTTGGGGATTCGTACCCTCGGGCAGTTCGCCGCCTTGTCCTCGACCGACGTGGCGTCCCGATTCGGCGCGGATGGGGTCAGCGCGCACCGGCTCGCCCGCGGTGAACCCGGGCGGGGACCCGCCGGGCGGGAACCGCCGCCCGAACTCGAGGCGGTGCTGGATTGCGATCCGCCGATCGACCGGGTCGACGCGGCCGCCTTCGCCGGGCGCTCGCTGGCCGGCACGCTGCATCAGATGTTGATGGCCGCCGGCGTGGGATGCACCCGGCTGTCCATCCACGCCGTCACCGCCAACGGCGAAGAACTGAACCGGGTGTGGCGATGCGCGGAGCCGTTGACCGAGGACGCCACCGCCGATCGGGTGCGCTGGCAACTGGATGGGTGGTTGAGCAGCCGGACCGGTCGTGCCCGGCCCACCGCCCCGGTGACCTCGCTGCGGCTGCGGGCGGTGGAGGTGGTCTCCGCCGAGGCGCTGCAGCTGCCGCTATGGGGTGGCCTCGGCGAAGAGGACAGGCTGCGGGCGCGCCGCGCGCTGGTGCGAGTACAAGGCCTGCTTGGCCCGGAAGCGGTGCGGGTACCGGTGCTGTCCGGCGGTCGCGGCCCGGCCGAACGCATCACGCTGACCCCGCTGGGTGACGAGCCGGTGCCGCATGCCGACCCGGGGTTGCCGTGGCCCGGTCAGCTGCCGGACCCGGCACCGGCGGTACTGCTCGACGATCCAGTGGAATTGCTTGACGCGCAGGGTAATCCGGTACGGGTAACCGTCCGGGGAATGTTCTCCGCCGATCCCGCACGGCTGGTCGTCCGCGGCCAGCGCGACCCGCTGCGCTGGTGGACCGGACCGTGGCCGGTCGACGAGCGATGGTGGGATGACCGGCCGCAGCCCGGTCACGGGGGAGGTCGCACCGCCCGTGCTCAGGTGCTGCTGGAAAGCGAGCGTGCGCTGTTGCTGTGCTATCGGCAAAGGAGGTGGTATTTGGAAGGAAGCTACGAGTGAGGCTGCTTAGTACCGGCCGAACGCCACCGCGACGTTGTGGCCACCGAACCCGAACGAGTTGTTGATCGCGTAGCGGTAGTTACCGGGTCGTGGCTGACCCGCCACCACATCCAGGTCGATCTGGGGATCGAGGTTTTCCAGGTTCAGCGTCGGCGGGATCACCTGGTCCCGCAGTGCCAGCACGGTCAGGATCGACTCCACCGCGCCGACCGCGCCCACCGAGTGGCCCAGCGCCGCTTTGGGGGCGTACACCGCCGCCTTGTTGCTGCCCAGCGCGTTGTTGATGGCCTTGGCCTCAGCCAGGTCGCCCACCGAGGTGCCGGTGGCGTGGGCGTTGACGTGGTCGATGTCGTCGGGCGTGAGCCCCGCCAGCTGAATCGCCCGGCTCATCGCATGCCCCGCGCGTGCGCCGTTGGGGTCCGGCGCCACCATGTGGAAGCCGTCCGAGGTGATGCTTGCGCCCATGATGCGGGCCAAAATGTTGGCGCCACGGGCCTTGGCGTGCTCCTCGGTCTCGATCACCATCAGCGCGCCGGCCTCGCCGAACACAAAGCCGGTCCGGTCCCTGTCGAACGGGCGGCATGCGCCGGCCGGGTCGTCGTTCTTGGTCGACATCACGATGCGCATCTGGGCGAACGCCGCGATGGCCACCGCCTCGATCCGCACCTCCACGCCGCCGCAGATGGCGACGTCGGCCTCGCCCAGCACGATGTTGCGCCAGGCCTGCGCAATGCCCTCCGAACCGGACGCGCACGCCGATATCGGTGTGATCACGCCGGCCCGGGCGCGACGTTCCAGCCCGATCGCCAGGGCGGGCCCGTCGGGCATGTACTTCGACACCGCCAGCGGAGAGACGGCGTTCTTGCCGCGTGCGCGCAGATCGTCGTAGCTGAACACGATCTGCTCGGCCGAACCCAAGCCGGTGCCGACGGAGACCAGTAGCCGGTTGGGGTCCACGTCCGGCGAACCGGCATTCTCCCAGACGCGACGACTCAAGACGGTGGCGATCTTCTGCAGCCACCCCATCCGGTGCCGCTCGGCCCGGGTCAGCCCTTGGTCGAAATCTTCCAGCAGGTGCCCGCCGATGCGCACCGGCAGGTCATAGTGTTCGACGAACGAGTCATGCAGATGACGGATTCCGCTTTGCCTGTCCAGCAATAACTTCCAAGTGCTCTCCGCATCCGTTGCCAGCGCAGTCGTCATCGCAATGCCGGTGACCACGACATTCGGAAGTGCTTTCCCCGTAACCAGCTCTGTCATTGCGAAGGTCCTTCCTGCTGACTAACGCAAACCTCGCCCCGTTACGCCACTATTCCACAGCCCCGGCGACCCGCCGTGCGAATGGTCCCACACGTTCGATGAACCGATCAAAAAACGCCCCGGCGTCGACGCGAACACCGATGCGCGCGTTTGGTTCTCGGCGCCCGGACCAGTCGGTCACCGTCATCCCGCGGGTCAGGGTCCCGGCCAGCTCGACCTCCACCCGCCCCATCCGGGTCGCGACGAGCTCGGGGTCCAGTGCGATTGCCGCCGCCAACGGGTCGTGCAGGTGCGCGAGATAGCCATGGCCGTTGTCGCAATAGCCTTCCAGATAAAACCGCAGCGCGTCTTCGATCACCCGGATCACCGGGTTGGACGCCGTCGATCGGGTTCCGCGTTCGTCCTGCGCGCTCATCATGGTCGTCGTCGATTCCGCCGCGGCGGCCAACCTGGCCAGGATCTCCGGTGTGATCGCGACGGTGCGCGTCAGGTCCAGGCCGCACAAAATTGGAAGTTGTTGTGGTTCAAGGGTTTCTGCCGACCATGCCTGGAAAACCCGATCGGCGGCCTCGGGATCGACGCTGATGTTCCATTCCGCCACCGCGGTGGTGTTACCGACGTGGTCGTAGGACCCGCCCATGATCACCAGCCGGCGTAACAACGTTGGCAGCGCGGGCTCCAAGCACAGCGCCAACGCCAGGTTGGTCAACGGGCCGGTCGCCAAGCCGATCAGCTCACCGGGCAACGCGCGGGCGGCACGCACCCAGGCGGTCGCCGAGTCGTAGTCGGTCAGCCCGATGTCGCTGGGCGGCAGGTCGGCATACCCCAAGCCGCGCGGCCCGTGCACTTTCGAGGGGGTCCGCAGCGGGCCGGTCAGCGTCTCCTCGCTTCCCTTCGACACCGGGATGCCGGTGGCGTGGCACAGTTCGAGCAGACCCAAGTTGTTGGCGCAAACCTGTTGTACGCCAACGTTTCCACCGGTCGAGGCGATGCCGACCAAATCTGCGTCCGGGCTGGCCAGCAGGTAGATCAGGGCCAACGCGTCATCGACACCGGTATCGACGTCGATGAAGACCGGTGCCTTACGACCGGCGCCCGTCGTCACCAATGAATCCCGGGCACCAACCGGACCGCCTTCCGGACCGGCCGGGGCACTGCGATGCGGCCGACGGCTCGGACCGGGCGTTTGGGCCGTCTGGGGACCGGTACCGGCGCTGCCGCGGCGTCATTTTGGGTCTCCGCCGGCACCACACCCAACGCAGCCGCGGAATCGGGGTAGCCGAGATACACCTGATGCAGAATTCGCCGCGACGTCTTGGGCAACAGGTAGTTGCCGGCCTCGGCGAGCGTGCCCAGCGGGGTGTCGATGCGAGCCGGCTTCTCGACCAAGCCGCGCACCACCATGGCCGCCGCCCGTTCGGGGCTGATCGGTGCGACCGGGTTGAGCCGTTGTGACGGCGCAATCATCGGCGTCTTGACCAGCGGCATGTGGATATTGGTGAACGTGATGTGGTCGGACAGCATCTCGGAGGCCACCACGTCGGAGAACGCGTCCAGCGCCGCCTTGGTCGGCAGATACGAGCTGTATTTCGGATTGCGGGCCAGCACCCCCGCGCTGGACACGTTGACGACGTGACCGAACCGGCGCTCCCGCCAGTGCGGCAGCAACGCCAGCACCATCCGCACCGCGCCGAAGTAATTGACCGCCATCACCCGCTCGTAGTCGTGCAACCGGTCGGTGGAGTTGATCACCGAGCGCCGAATCGAACGCCCGGCGTTGTTCACCAGGTAGTCGACGTGGTCAAAGCGGCCCAGGATGTCTTTGATGGTGTGCTCCACCGACACCGAGTCGGTGACGTCGCACGTGAAGGCGTGGGCCTGACCGCCATTGGCGCGGATCTCGGCGACCAGCTCGTCGAGCGCACAGCCGTTGCGCGCCAGGGCGAAAACGGTTGCGCCCCGCTCGGCGACCGCGATCGCCGAGGCCCGTCCGATCCCGCTGGAGGCGCCGGTGATGATCACGTGCCTGCCCCGCAGGGCGCCGGCCGGATCGTCGCGGCGAGCCCGGTCGGGGTCGAGCTGCTCGGCCCAGTACCGCCACAGCTTGGGTGCGTAAGTGGCGAACTCGGGAACCTCGATACCGGTGCCGCGCAAGGCTTCCCGGGTGTTGTCGCTGACGAACGTCGGCGCCAGGTCCACCAAGTCCAGAACCTCGGCGGGAATCCCCAACTGGATGGCCGCCATGTCGCGCAGCACCCTGGCCCGCCCGCGGACCTTCAGCACCGGGGCGGCTACCGCCCGCGGCAGCGACCCGCGCAGCGCGGGCAGCCCGGCCGTCTTGGCCACCCCGCGGTAAATACCGCGCAGCCCAATGGTTTGCGGCGAAGTCAGATGGAACGTCTGACCATCGCGGCCGTCGGAGTGCATCAACTCGACCAGCGCGTCGACCACGTAGTCGACCGGGACGATGTTGGTCCGGCCGGTGTCGGGCAGCAGGATCGGAGTCAACGACGGCAGCATCGCCAGCTTGGCCAGGATGCCGAAGAAGTAATACGGGCCGTCGATCTTGTCCATCTCGCCGGTGCGCGAGTCGCCGACCACCACCGCCGGGCGGTAGATCCGGTAGCGCAACCCGGGTGTGGACCGCACCAGCAGTTCGGCCTCGAACTTGGTCTGGTGGTACGCGGTGGGCAGCCGCTGGCCGACGTCGAAATCGTCTTCGGTGTATTCGCCCCGGAAGTCGCCGGCCACGGCGATCGACGACACGTGGTGGACCGTCGCGTCCACCCGCTGCGCCAGCGCGACGACCGCGCGGGTGCCCTCGACGTTCGCCGCCCGCTGCTCGGCCTCGCCGGCGGTGACGTCGTAGATCGCCGCGCAGTGCACCAGATGGTCGACCCGGCCCAGCTCGGCGAGCGCCTCGTCGGTCAGCTCCAGCCCGACCAGATCGCCGACCAGCGGTTTGGCCCGTTCCCCCCACTCGGCGGCAAGACGTTCGAAGCGCCCCAGTGACTGCCGCCGGACCAGGACCCAGACCTGCGCATCGGGCCAGGTGTTCAACAACCGGGATACGACGCGGCGCCCAATAAACCCGGTACCGCCGGTAACGATATACCGCATGGAGCCATGGTAGCGGGGTTCAGCTGAAGTTGCGGATCCCGTCCCAGTCGACCAGCGTCCACCCGTTGGTCGGGTTGCCGGTCACCACCACGCGGCCGATGTTGGGCAGCGGATGGCTGGTCAGCAGGCTCGTCTTGCCGTTCTTGGTGTTCATCAGGGTCCACGTCATGATCGCGGCGCCCTGGGAGAACACCACCGGCTTGCTGTGGCCGCTGCCGTAGATCTTGTTGACAGCGGCGGTGAACTGGTCGTTGAACTGTTTGCCGCTGATCGAGCCCGGGATGCTGTTGCCGACGTCGCCGTTGATCCAATCCACCGGCGCCAGCAGGTATGTTGCGCCCGACATCGGTTCCGGTTTGCCGTTGTACCAGCCGGCGTTCAGCGATTGCACGCCGTTGAGGATCTCGACCTGTTTGCCGAGCTCGCCGGCCAACGGTCCGGCGGTCTGCTGGGCCTCGGCCATCGCGGAGGCGTAGACGGCGTCGAAGTCGTTGCGGCCGCTCTGGTGCGCCACCTGCTGGGCCTGGCCCTTGCCCTCGGCGGTGAGTCCGGGGCCGGGCGGGTCGGTATTGATCACGCCGTCGGCTTCGGCTTGAGTCTGGGCGTTGCGGATGAAGGTCACCGTGATCGAGCGTGCCTGTGTCGAACCGCCGCAGGCACCGACGACGAGTGTTGCGGCGAGTATGGCCACCAACTTCGAGGCATTTCCGACCTTGCGCGTCCCCATGGCGATAGCCTGCCCTGCCGGGCGCCCCCGGGGGAAGGGTTTGCAATGGTTGGGTGCAGAAAAGCTTGATTCTTCAAGATTGAGGAGACTCGTATGGCGATTGACCCGACTGCCATCGGCGCAGTGACCGAGCCGATGTTGTTCGAGTGGACCGATCGGGACACCATGCTGTACGCCCTCGGTGTCGGGGCGGGGCTCGAAGACTTGTCGTTCACCACCGAGAACAGCCACGACATCTCCCAGCAGGTCCTACCCACCTACGCCGTGATCTGCTGCCCGGCTTTCGGTGCGGCCGGCAAGATCGGAAAGTTCAACTGGGCCATGCTGTTACACGGTTCGCAAGGCATCCGGCTGCACGCGCCGCTGCCGCCGGCGGGCAAGCTGTCCGTGGTCACCGAGGTCGCCGATCTGCAGGACAAGGGGGAGGGTAAGAACGCGATCGTCATGCTGCGCGGCCGCGGCACCGACCCGGATTCGGGCCAGCTGATCGCCGAGACGCTGACCACGCTGGTGCTGCGCGGCGAGGGCGGGTTCGGCGGGCAGCCGGGGCAGCGTCCCATCGCGCCGGAATTCCCCGACCGCGAGCCCGACGCTCGGATCGCGCTGCCCACCCGCGAGGATCAGGCGCTGATCTACCGGCTCTCCGGGGACCGCAACCCGCTGCACAGCGACCCGTGGTTCGCCCGCGAGCTGGCCGGTTTTCCCAAGCCGATCCTGCACGGCCTGTGCACCTACGGGGTGTCCGGCCGTGCGCTGGTCGCCGAGCTCGGCAAGGGGGTGGCGGCCAACATCGTCTCGATCGACTCGCGCTTCACCTCGCCGGTGTTCCCCGGTGAGACGTTGACGACGTTGATCTGGCGTACCGAGCCGGGCAGGGCAGTGTTTCGCACCGAAGCTTCCGGAGCCGACGGCGCCGAGCCGCGAGTCGTGCTCGACGACGGTGCGGTGGAGTACACCGAGAGCTAGCCGGCCTCGGCCAGCTGCCGGGCCAGCCGGTCGACGAATTCGGCGACGCGGGCCGGGCTGTCCAGCGCGTAGACCGCGGCGGTTGCCCGGTCGCCGTCGTCGTCGTGCCGCACCAGGATCGGAATGCCCGCATCCGCGCCTCGGCGCGGCAGGCGCACCGCGTCGAACGCGTCCTCGTCGGTGATGTCGTCGCCAAGGTAGACCGGGGTCAGCTCCGCTGCGCCGGCCAAATGATCGATCACCCAGCGCAGGGTTTTGCCCTTGTCCCAGTCGACGTCGGGGCGCAGTTCGATGACCTCGCGGCCGGTGGTCACCCGCAGCGCGTCGCGACGGCCCGCGGCGCGCACGGCGGCCGCCACCTCACCGACGCGGTCGCGCGCCGCATTGCGGTAGTGCACCGCAACGCCAAAACGCTTGTGCTCCACCACGACTCCGGGAATGGCGCCGAGCCGGTCGCGCAGCTGGGCGGCCGCCTGCGCCAGCACCGGCACCGCCGCGGACGCGGCCTCGTTCTGGTGGTGGGTTCCATCGGGAGCGGTCAGTTCGAATCCGTGGCTGCCGGCGTACCAGATGCCCGGCAGCCCGACCCGCGTCGTCACGTCGGCCAGGTCGCGGCCGGACAGGATTGCCACCGGACAGCGGGCGGCCAGCCGCTGCAGCGCCGCCCCGGCCCCGGCGACCAGGTGCGCCGCGTCCGGATCGTCGACGATGTCCGACAGCGTGCCGTCGAAGTCGAAGAACACCGCCGGGTGTCTGGTGTCCAGGTCGCCGTCGAGCAGCTGGGTTGCGTCGGCGAGCTGGGACATGCGCCGGTCGCCGGTGCGGACGGTGACGTCGCCGAGATGCTGCGCGTCGATCACCAACGCGAACCCACTATCGCGAGCGGCCGCGGCTGTCGCCTCGCTGGCGGCCACGACGACGCAGCGTCCGGTCCGAATGCCAGTCATGTCGTCGGCCGGAGCGAAGGTGCCCGCGGCGACACCGGCGTCGCGCAATTGCGCGACCAACGCGGCCGGAATGGCCAGTGCGGGATCGAACAGCACCGCGTCGTGACGGCGCGGGTCGATGGTCAGCGGCTCCGGGTTGGGCACGAATCCACCTTCTCACGGTGGGTGTCCCCGTCCGGGCCGGGTCAGTGCCGGGCTCGCGCGGTCGGATGGGTCGGCGGCACGCCGCGCGGCTGCGCGCCGGCCCGGCGCTTGCGGCGATCGCTGCTGAACAACAGGACGGAGTCCTGGCTGAGCGCCGTCAAACGCGCCATCTCCCGTTCGATTCCAGCGGCGACCTGCTGGAGTTCCGGCGCCGCGTCGTATTCGGCGGTGATCCCAAAAATCAGCTCGTCGCCGTAGCTGAGCACCGCGACTCCGCTGGGCAGCTGCGAGGCCGTCGGCGGGATCGGCAGCAGGCGTTCCACCGTGGCGCCCATCAGCGCCAACCGGTGTCGCGGGCCGGGGGTGTTGGTCGCCAGCATCACCACGCCGGGCTGCGGCAACCGGCTCAGCACCAGATGAAACATCTTGACGCACAGGGCAACCGGCACCAAGCCGGTGGCCAGATCGACGATGCTGCTGTTCTGGACGGCCGGTTTGTTCAGGCTGCTGTGCACGATCCGCAGCCGCTGAACCGGGTCGGCGTGTTCGACGGGGAGGTAGGGCAGCTTTCCCGCAATGTCGTCGGCCCTGTCCAGGGTGCGCACCGAGCTCGGCCGGGGCTGTTCGCCGCGATGCAGCAGCATCGCCCGGAAACCCTCGGTAATCGCGGCGAGCGCGACGTCGTTGGTGGTCACCCGGAACTTGCCGCACACCGCGTCCACCGCGGCCAGCGGAACACGCACGGTGCCGTAGCGGCGCATCGTGACCACCGGGGCGGTCGACGACATCCGCGCCGCCGACCAGACGCTGTCGGTCAGGTTATTGGTGACCGCCAGGGCCGACTCCAGGGCCAGCTCCAGCGCATCGGCCCAGCCCCGCTTGCGTGCTGGTGCCGGATCAGGTTGGGGGACAGACGGATTGGCAAACATCCCGGCGTCGGCGTCATCGCAAAGCCGGGTCAACAGATGCGCCGCCGGGATGGTCTCGGCGAGGAGGTAGTGGACCTTGACCAGGATCGCCCACTTACCCCTCAGCCCCTCGACGACCCAGCATTCCCACGGCGGTCGGTCCGAGTCCAGGGGCCGTTCCAGGGCGTGGGCGATCACCCGGGACAGGTCGGCTTCGGCACCGGGGTGGGCAACCGCGACCCGATGCAGGTGATGGGTGAGGTCGAACTCCGGGTCGTCGGCCCACTGCCCGGCGCCGCTGAGCGGGTGCGTGTGCAACACCTGCGTGCATCGTGGTATCGCGATAATGCGTTCTGCCAAAAGGTCTTTGAGTCGACCGAAGTTGGGGGTCGGGCCGTCGACGATGGCGACCGCACCGGTCACCATGCTCGCCTGCCGATCGGGATCCGCCGCCGCGCGCCAGCCCGTATCCAGTGCCGCTGTCAGCTGTACCATCTGCAGTTCCCGCCCGTCGTCGGCTCCGTACCAGTATCTGTCGCGGCGGTGCGATCGCGGTAGGTCCTAGTCCGTTAAGACTGTGTTTAGAAGGTGAAGGCCGGTTTAACAACCGCTTCGACAACCGTGCACGTAATCGAACACACATTCGATAGACTGTTCGGATGGGTTTCAGCAACGAGCCGCGGAGTTGGGCGGAAATGGAGCGGTTGCTCGACAGCAAACCGCGGCACGCCGGCACGCCGATTGCCGAGGAGCCTGCGCCGGAGGCCCCTTGGTCGCGCAAGCGCGGAACGTACGAACCGCCGACGCAACAGCGTGGTCGTTCTGCCGCTGCGCATTGCGTTCCCTACGCCGAGCTGCACGCACATTCGGCGTACAGCTTCCTGGACGGGGCCAGCACACCCGAAGAGATGGTGGAGGAGGCCGCCCGGCTGGGTCTGCGTGCGCTGGCGCTGACCGACCACAACGGTCTGTACGGCGCCGTCCGGTTCGCCGAGGCCGCGGCCGAACTCGACGTTCCTACCGTGTTCGGTGCCGAGCTGTCGCTGTCCTCGGTTCCCCGCACCGAGACGCCGGACCCGCCCGGCCCGCATCTGCTGGTGCTGGCCCGGGGCCCGGAAGGCTACCGGCGGCTGTCGCGACAGCTGGCTGCGGCCCACCTGGCCGGCGGTGAGAAGGGCAAGTTGCGCTTCGACATCGACACGCTGACCGAGGTCGCCGGTGGGCACTGGCACATCTTGACCGGCTGCCGCAAGGGCCATGTCCGCCAAGCTCTTTCCGAGGGCGGTCCATCGGCGGCGGAGCGGGCGCTGGCCGATCTGGTGGACCGGTTCGGCGCCCAGCGGGTCAGCGTCGAGTTGACCCACCATGGTCAGCCTCTCGACGACGAACGCAACGCGGTGCTGGCCGGGATCGCGCCGCGCTTCGGGGTCGGCGTGGTCGCCACCACCGGGGCGCATTTCGCGGGGCCGTCGCGGCGGCGGCTGGCCATGGCGATGGGCGCGATTCGGGCCCGGCAGTCGCTGGATTCGGCCGCCGGGTGGTTGGCTCCGCTGGGTGGCTCGCACCTGCGATCCGGTGCGGAGATGGCCCGGCTGTTCGCGCAGGTGTCTGGTGGGGGCCGTGACGCGGTGGCCGCCGCCGCCGAGCTCGGCGAGCAGTGTGCGTTCGGGTTGGCGCTGATCGCGCCGCAGTTGCCGCCGTTCGACGTGCCCACCGGACACACCGAAGACAGCTGGCTGCGGCAATTGACGATGGCGGGGGCGCGGGAACGCTATGGGCCGCCGGAGAGCGCGCCACGCGCGTACGCCCAGATTGAACGTGAGTTGAAAGTCATTGCGCAGCTGACCTTTCCGGGCTATTTCCTGGTGGTGCACGATATCGCCCGGTTTTGCCGCCAGAACAACATCCTGTGTCAGGGCAGGGGATCGGCGGCCAACTCCGCGGTCTGTTACGCCCTCGGTGTCACCGCGGTCGATCCGGTGGTCAACGAGCTGTTGTTCGAGCGTTTCCTGTCGCCCGCCCGCGACGGTCCGCCCGACATCGACATGGACATCGAGTCGGATCAGCGCGAAAAGGTCATCCAGTACGTCTACGACAAATACGGTCGCGACTACGCCGCTCAGGTCGCCAACGTCATCACCTACCGTGGAAAGATCGCGGTGCGCGACATGGCCCGCGCCCTGGGCTTCTCGCAAGGGCAGCAGGACGCGTGGAGCAAGCAGGTCAACCACTGGAACGGGCTTGCCGACTCGCCCGATGTCGAAGGCATCCCCGAGCAGGTGGTCGACCTGGCCAACCAGATCCGGAACCTGCCGCGACACATGGGGATTCATTCCGGTGGCATGGTGATCTGTGACCGTCCGATCGCCGACGTGTGTCCCGTGGAATGGGCTCGAATGGCGAATCGCAGTGTCCTGCAGTGGGACAAAGACGACTGTGCGGCCATCGGTTTGGTGAAGTTCGACCTGCTCGGGCTGGGCATGCTCTCGGCGCTGCATTACGCGATAGATCTGGTCGCCGAACACAAGGGCATCGAGGTCGATCTGGCTCGCCTCGACCTCTCCGAGCCGGCGGTCTACGAGATGCTGTCCCGCGCCGATTCCGTCGGGGTGTTCCAGGTGGAGTCGCGCGCTCAGATGGCGACGTTGCCCCGGTTGAAGCCGCGGGTGTTCTACGACTTGGTGGTCGAGGTTGCGCTGATCCGTCCCGGGCCCATCCAGGGTGGATCGGTGCATCCCTACATCCGGCGGCGCAACGGAATCGACCCAGTCTGCTATGACCACCCATCCATGGCCCCGGCCCTGCGAAAGACGTTGGGAGTGCCCTTGTTTCAAGAGCAACTGATGCAGCTGGCGGTCGACTGCGCCGGCTTCTCCGCCGCCGAGGCCGACCAGTTGCGCCGCGCCATGGGATCCAAGCGTTCGGCCGAGCGGATGCGACGGCTACGTGACCGGTTCTACGACGGCATGCGCAGATTACATGGCGCCACCGACGAGGTGATCGACCGGACCTACGAAAAGCTAGAAGCGTTCGCCAATTTCGGCTTCCCGGAAAGCCATGCGCTGTCCTTCGCTTCGTTGGTGTTCTACTCATCCTGGTTCAAGCTGCACCACCCGGCCGCGTTCTGCGCGGCGCTGCTGCGGGCACAACCGATGGGTTTCTATTCACCCCAGTCGCTGGTGGCCGACGCGCGCCGGCACGGCGTGCGGGTCCACGGCCCCGACGTCAACGCCAGCCTGACGCATGCCACCCTCGAGAATGCCGGCACCGAGGTTCGGCTCGGGCTGGGGGCGGTCCGCCATATCGGCGACGACCTCGCCGACCAGTTGGTCGAGGAGCGAAAGGCTCACGGCCCCTTTGACTCTCTGCTCGACCTGACCACCCGGATCCAGCTTTCGGTGCCACAGACCGAAGCGCTGGCGACGGCGGGAGCACTGGGCTGTTTCGGGGTGTCGCGACGCGAGGCGTTGTGGGCGGCCGGGGCCGCTGCCACGCAACGCCCGGACCGGTTACCCGGGGTGGGTTCGTCATCCCATGTCCCGGCGCTGCCGGGGATGAGCGATCTGGAGCTGGCCGCCGCCGACGTGTGGGCCACCGGGATCTCCCCGGACAGCTACCCGACCCAGTTCCTGCGGGCTGACCTGGACGCGATGGGCGTGGTACCCGCCGCGGCGCTGCTGGGTGTGCCCGACGGCGATCGGGTACTGATCGCCGGCGCGGTGACCCACCGACAACGGCCCGGCACGGCGCAAGGAGTGACGTTTATCAACCTCGAGGATGAAACCGGGATGGTCAACGTGCTCTGTACCCCCGCGGTGTGGGCCCGGCACCGCAAACTGGCCAACACCGCCCCGGCGATGCTGGTGCGCGGCCAGGTCCAAAACGCCAGCGGCGCAGTTACTGTTGTGGCCGAGCGACTGGGCCGCATCACCCTGGCCGTCGGCTCCAGATCCCGGGACTTCCGCTAGAAATCCAATGTTGCAACGCACCGACAATCCGCGTCGTAAGCTCGGCTCATCGCTTGGAATCGGTTGTTTGACTGCAGTTTCAGGGGAGGCGGAAATGATGTTCAAGGCCACTCGCCGCGGTATTGCACTAGTGGGTTGTGCTGCGGCGGTTGTTCTTTCCCCCGCCGTTGCCAGTGCCGATCCGCCCGACCCGCATCAGCCGGACATGACAAAGGGCTACTGCCCGGGCGGTCGATGGGGCTACGGCAGCCTAGCGGTATGTGACGGAGACAAGTACCCCGACGGGTCGTACTGGCACCAGTGGATGAAAACCTGGATCGCCGGGCCCCAGTTCTACTACGACTGCGTCAGCGGCGACGAACCTCTCCCGGCTCCGCCACCGCCCGGCGGCTGCGCCGGCGCGATCCCGACCGACCAACCGGCCCCGCCCCCCGCAAACTGATCCCGGCGAGACGACCGAGAAGTTGCTGCCCACGCCTCGGACATCAACCACGCCCAGCCGGGCGACCCGGTCACGGCGGCCGCGGCAATCGTCGACATCGCGTCGGCCGCCGAGCCGCCGGTGCATCTACTGCTCGGCTCGGACTGCGTCGCCGCGGCGGAAGCCAAGATCGCGGACCTGCAGGCCGACATCGACGCTTGGCGGGCCGTCTCGCTGTCCACCGACCACCATGACTAGCTTGCAGGCGTCGTCCAGATTCGGGTCGGGGTGATCGCCAGCCTGGTGCTGAACGCTTCCATCGACATGCCCGAGTTCGCCTCCAATTCCTCGGCAAGCACCCGGTATTTCGCCCAGTAGGCGGCGTCATCGCGGCAACTCACATCGGTCGCGTCGATTGTCGCGGTTCCACCGACGACGACGATGCCACCACCGTTGCCGTCGGAGTCCAGGTTCAGGCTGACCTCGGGATGCCGCCTGACATGGCCGACTTTCGCGGACTGGGGCAGCGTGTAGATCGTCAGCTTGCTGCCGTCGAAGTAGAACCAGACCAGCCGGGGAATCGGTTGGCCCGATTTGGCCACCGTCGTCAGCCAGCCGAAGTTGTCGGAGCGAAGCCTGCCGGAAACTTCTTGTGTCAGTTCGACTGTCATAGCCAAATGTAACCTCCAATCATGACCCTGGATCTGTCCGTCGATGAACTGCTGACGACCACCCGCTCGGTGCGCAAACGCCTCGACTTCGACAAGCCGGTGCCCCGCGAAGTCCTGATGGAATGTCTCGAGCTGGCATTGCAGGCGCCGACCGGCTCCAATTCGCAGGGCTGGCAGTGGGTATTCGTCGAAGATGCCGACAAGAAGAAGGCGATCGCCGACATCTACCTGACGCATGCGCGCGACTACCTCACCTCGCCGACGCGCGAATATCCCGAGGGGGACACCCGCGGTGAGCGGATGCCCAAGGTCAAGGACTCCGCGCTGTATCTCGCCGAGCACATGCACGAGGCGCCGGTGCTGTTGATCCCCTGCCTGGAAGGCCGCGAAGAGAACTCACCGATCGGGGCGGTGTCGTTCTGGGCGTCGCTGTTCCCTGCGGTGTGGAGCTTCTGCCTGGCGCTGCGCTCCCGCGGCCTGGGATCCTGCTGGACGACCCTGCACCTGCTCGGCGACGGCGAGCGCAAAGCGGCCGAGGTGCTCGGCATTCCCTACGACCGGTACAGCCAGGGCGGACTGTTCCCGATCGGCTACACCAAGGGCACCGATTTCCGTCCCGCCAAGCGGCTGCCCGCCGACCAGCTGACGCACTGGAATACCTGGTAGGCGCTACGTCGACCCCGGGTAGCCGTGCTGGCGCCAGGCCTCGTAGACGGCAATCGCCGCGGCGTTGGACAGGTTCAGCGAACGCCGGCCCGCCAGCATCGGGATGCGCACCTGCCGGGTGACGTGCGTGTCGGCCAGGATCGCGGCGTCCAGTCCCTCGGGTTCCGGGCCGAACATCAACACGTCGCCGGGCTGGAAGTCGACGTCGGCAAACACGGTCGGCGCGTGCGCGGTGAATGCGAATACCCGCGCGGGCAACACCGCATCCCACGCGTGCTGCAACGTCGGGTGCACCGTCACCGACGCCAGGTCGTGGTAGTCCAAGCCGGCCCGGCGCAGCTTCGGTTCGGACAGGTCGAAGCCCAGCGGCTCGACCAGATGCAGTTCGGCGCCGGTGGCCGCGGCCGTCCGGATCGCGTTGCCGGTATTGGGCGGGATCCGGGGCGACACGAACATCAGCTTGAACACAACGCGATAATGGTCGCATGGTCGAGCAGAGCATCTGGATGCAGAAGGTCGCTGCCGATCCGGGACATTCGCACTGGTATATCGAACGGTTCCGCGCCATGGCCCGCGCCGGCGACGACCTGGTCGGTGAGGCGCGGCTGGTGGACGCGATGGCTCCCCGCGGGGCACGCATCCTCGACGCCGGATGCGGTCCCGGCCGGGTGGGCGGCTACCTGGCCACGGTCGGTCACGAGGTGGTCGGTGTCGACGTCGACCCGGCGCTGATCGCGGCGGCCGAACAGGACTATCCCGGCCCGCGCTGGGTGGTCGGCGACCTCGCCGAACTCGACCTGCCCGCGCGCGGCATCGCCGAACCGTTCGACATCATCGTCTCGGCCGGCAACGTGATGGCGTTTCTGGCGCCGAGCACCCGGGGCCGGGTGCTGAGCCGGCTCCGGGCCCACCTCGCCGACGACGGTCGCGCGGCGATCGGGTTCGGCGCGGGCCGCGATTACGAGTTCACCGAATTCCTTGCCCACGCTGCGGCGGCCGGTCTGACCCCCGACCTGCTGCTGTCCACCTGGGATCTGCGGCCGTTCACCGCCGACTCGGACTTTCTCGTCGCGATTCTGCGGCCGGCGTAGCCCGGTGCTATCTGGTCAGTAACGATCCTGGTGACGCGGGCCGCGGGCTGTCATACTCGTCGAATTGCCACGCGTTTACCGCTCGCGCGTCGCGGCGTGGGGGAAGCGGAACAAAAGCAGGAAAGCTCATGAGCCTCTCGTTTGATCGGGCGCGCAGTGCCGGCGCAGCCGACGGCCGCGCAGCCGCCGCATGACCATGTTCAACCGCCCGGCCGGCCCGGTCGAGGCGGCACCCACCGAAATCGCTGCGGCCCCGGGCAGTTCGGGGGCCACGGCGAAACGCCCGCCGGCCTGGTCGCCGAGTAACTGGCCGGTCCGGTGGAAGGTCCTTGCCATTGTGCTGGTTCCGCTGATCTTGGCCGGGCTGTTCGGGGGGCTGCGGGTTAAGGACGCGATGGCCAGCTCCAGCGGTTTACGGTTGGCCGCTGCCCGCGCCGACATGCTGCCGGCGCTCACGAAATACATGTCGGCGCTCGACGTCGCGTTGTTGGCGGGCTCCACCGGCCGCGATGTCGTCGGCGCGAAGAAGAATTACGACGCGCGCAAGGGCGAGCTGCAGACCCGGCTGGAGGACACCGACGTCACCCCCGACGTCCGGGCGGGCGTCCGCACGCTGCTGGACGGCGGTCAATCGCTGCTGGACAAGGTGGCCGACAACAGCCTCGGTTTGCGCGACCGGGTGACCACCTACGCGCCGCTGCTGTTGACGGCCGAGGACGTCATCAACGCCTCGGTACGGGTGGACGATGCGCAGATCCGTGCCCAGGCACAGGGATTGAGCCGCGCGGTCGGTGCCCGCGGTCAGATGACGATGCAGGAGATCCTGGTCACCCGCGGCGCCGAGCTGCCCGAACCGCAGCTGCGCACGTCGATGATGACCCTGGCCGGCACCGAGCCGTCGACGCTGTTCGGCATGAGCCAAGTGCTCGGGGCGGGCTCGCCGGACAGCAAGACCCTGCAGCAGCAGATGGTGACCCGGATGGCGATCATGTCTGACCCGGCCAGCACGCTCGTCGACAATCCAGACCTGCTGCGTTCGATTCAGGCTACCGACGGGATCGCCGAGCGGGTCATCGCCGACGCCACCGCCTCGGTGACCAAGGCCGTGCACAGCCAAGCCGACGCACGGCGCGCCGCCGCGATCCGGGACGGCGTCCTGGTGTTGGCCGCCATCGCGGTCGCCCTGATCATCGTGTTGTTGATGGCGCGCGCGCTGGTGGTGCCGCTGCGGGTGCTGCGCGACGGCGCGCTCAAGGTCGCCCACACCGATCTCGAGGAGGAGATCGCCCGGGTCAAAGCCGGTGGCGCCGAACCGGTTCCGGCTCCGTTGCCCGTCTACACCACCGAGGAGATCGGCCAGGTCGCGCACGCGGTGGACGAGCTGCACACCCAGGCGCTGCTGCTGGCCGGTGACGAGGCACGGCTGCGTCTACTGGTCAACGACATGTTCGAGACCATGTCCCGGCGCAGCCGGTCACTGGTCGATCAGCAACTGTCACTCATCGATCGCCTGGAGCGCAACGAAGAGGACCCCGAGCGCCTGGACAGCCTGTTCCGGCTGGATCATCTGGCCGCGCGGTTGCGCCGCAACAGCGCCAACCTGTTGGTGCTCGCCGGTGCGCAGCTCGCCCGCGACCAGCGTGCGCCGGTGCCGCTGTCCACTGTGATCAACGCGGCCGTTTCCGAGGTGGAGGATTACCGCCGCGTCCAGATCGCCGAATTGCCCGACTGCCGGCTTGTCGGCGCGGTCGCCGGTGGTGTCATCCATCTGTTGGCCGAGCTGATCGACAACGCCCTGCGCTACTCGCCGCCGACGAGCTTTGCCCGGATTTCGGCGGCACGCGGCCGGCAGGACCCGCACGGCGTGGTGCTGCGGATCGCGGACTCCGGGCTGGGCATGAACGACGCCGATCGACGGATGGCCAACATGCGGCTGCAAGCCGGCGGCGAGGTGACTCCCGAGAATGCCCGGCATATGGGGCTTTTCGTGGTGGGGCGGATCGCCGCGCGGCACGGTATCCGGGTCGGGTTGCGCGGGCCGGCGCCGAATGAGGGGCAAGGCACGACCGCCGAGATCTATCTGCCGGCCGCGGTGCTGGCGGGCCCGGCCGACGGACCGACCGGGGTGCCGGCGCGAGACCGGATGCGGGCGGTCTCGTCACCCAGCGCCAAACTCGCTAGCGCGGTGGCCGCGCCGCCGCAGGCGACAGGTGGCGCGGCGGCCCCGCCCGCGCCGCTCGCCGCGCGTGCCAGCCAGACGCCGCCGGTCACGTTGTTGCCGCGGCGCAACCCGGGTTCCAGCGGCATCACCGACGTTCCCGCCCCGCCCGCCGCGCAGGAACCGCCCCGGCGCCGGCGCGAGCTGCCCACGCCGTGGTGGGAGCAGGACAGCGCCGCACGACCCGAGCCGGAGTCCCCGCCGCCGGCCGCGCCGACGGCCCCGGCCCCGAAGGCCCCGACCCCCACCGTGTCGGACACGTCGGCGTTTTTTGCCGCGCGGCCGCGAGTCCAGCCCGGCGATACCGCCCGGCCCGTAGACGCCGCCCCGGCCGCTGCGTCCGGCGGCGCGGCGAGCGACGACGTGATCTACCGACGGATGCTCTCGGAAATGATGGGCGACCCGCACGACCTGGTCGACAGCCCCGACCTGGACTGGAAATCGGTGTGGGACCGCGGCTGGTCGCTGGCCGCGGAGGCCGAGAACAAGCCCGTCGAGGAGCGCACCGCCGACCACGGCCTGCCGGTCCGCGCCCCCGGCGCCCGGCTGGTACCGGGGGCCGCCCGCGGCGCGAGCGGCGAGGAGGAGCACCCCGACCCCGACGACGAGGGTTCCCTCGTAGGATCGAACGGCGGGCTGCACGCGGCCCGCGACCCCGAGGCGGTTCGCGCCTCGTTCAGTAGCCACTTCAGCGGCGTGCACAGCGCCCGGTCGCACGCTCGTCACTCGAGTCAAGGAACCGAACAGGAATGACCCAGTAATGACCGGGCCCGGCAGCTCCCTGGACTGGCTGGTGACGAAGTTCGCCCGCGAGGTTCCCGGTGTCGCGCACGCGCTGCTGGTGTCCGTCGACGGTCTGCCCATCGCCGCCAGCGAGCGGCTACCGCGGGAACGCGCCGACCAGCTGGCCGCGGTGGCCTCCGGGCTGGCCAGTCTGGCCACCGGCGCCGCGCAGCTGTTCGAGGGCGGTCCGGTGCTGCAATCGGTGATCGAAATGCAGAACGGCTACTTGTTGTTGATGCGGGTCGGTGACGGGTCGCATCTGGCGACCCTGGCGGAGACGCAGTGTGACATCGGTCAGGTCGGCTACGAGATGGCCATGCTCGTCGAACAAGTGGGCGGCGTCGTGCAGTCTGTTCGCCGCTCGGTGCCCGAGCGCTCGTGAGCCACGATGGACAGACGCGAATCCGGGCCGCCCGCACGTGAGGCGAGTCTGGTCCGCCCATACACGCTGACGGCGGGACGGACCCACGCCAAGGTCGACATTCCGCTGGAAGCGCCGGTGCAGACGTTGCAGGCCGGGCTGTCGCTGCGGTGGCCGCCCGACGACACGAGAGGCAAGATCATCCAACTGTGCGTCACAAGACCATCCGTCGCCGAGATTTCGGCCCGGCTCGATCTGCCGGTCGGCGTCGCCCGCGTCCTGGTCGGGGACCTGGTGCTGTCCGGCTACCTGCGGGTGCATCGGACGTTGACCGACGCCTCGACCCGCGATGAGCGCCACGAACTCATAGGAAGGACGCTGCGTGGTCTCAAGGCACTCTGATTCCGGTGCGACCGCCTCCACCAAAATCGTCATCGCGGGTGGGTTCGGCGCCGGAAAGACCACGTTCGTCGGCGCTGTGTCCGAGATCATGCCGTTGCGCACCGAGGAGATCGTCACCGACGCCTCGGCCGGTGTCGACATGCTGGAGGCCACGCCCGACAAGCGAACCACCACGGTCGCAATGGATTTCGGCCGGATCACGCTGGACCGCGATCTGGTGCTCTACCTGTTCGGTACCCCGGGCCAGCGGCGATTCTGGTTCATGTGGGACGACCTGGTGCGCGGCGCCATCGGCGCGATCGTCCTGGTCGATTGCCGTCGGCTGCAGGACAGCTTCGCCGCGGTCGACTTCTTCGAGCACCGCAACCTACCGTTCCTGATCGCGGTCAACCAATTCGACGGTGCGCCAAGGTATCCCGTGCATGCGGTGCGCGAGGCGCTGGCCCTGCCCCGGCACATTCCGGTGATCAACGTCGATGCCAGGGACCGCAGGTCGGCGACCGACGCGCTGATCGCGGTGAGTGAATACGCCCTGCACCGCCTGTCGGCGTGACCGCGCCGCCTGCCTGGGTCGATCGCGAGTTCACCGACCACGATTTCCGGGACGAGGATTTGAGCCGGTTGCACACAGAACGGGTCGTGTTCAGCGAATGCGATTTCAGCGGCGCGAACCTTGCCGAGTCCCAACACCGCGCATCGGCCTTTCGCAACTGCAAGTTCGAGCGAACTACGCTGTGGCACAGCACCTTTGCGCAGTGCAGCATGCTCGGTTCGGTGTTCGTGCAATGTCGGCTGCGGCCGATCAGCTTTGACGAGGTGGATTTCACCCTTGCGGTGCTCGGCGGCAACGACCTACGCGGCGTCGACTTGAGCGGTTGCCGGCTGCGAGAGACCAGCCTGGTAGAGACCGATCTGCGCAAGGCGGTACTGCGCGGTGCCGACCTGTCCGGTGCCCGGACCGCCGCAACCCGGCTGGACGACGCCGACCTGCGCGGCGCGGTGGCCGATCTGGCATTGTGGCGCACCGCCGCGCTCACCGGTGCGCGGGTGGACGTCCCACAGGCCATGGCCTTCGCTGTCGCGCACGGTTTACGCCTGGACGCCTAGCCGCTAGCCGGGCCGGTCAGCGGCGCAGCCGGATGCGCCACCACACCACGACTGCATAGCCCGCCGAGAGCGCCGCGAGCATGCCCATGTCGAGCAGCCATGCGGCGTCGGTGTGTGACCAGTGGTTGTCCTTAGGGCCGATCGGCACCAGCGTCCGAAGATCGACCGTGGCCGCCGACGCCGCGTAGCCCCAGCGCGACGGCATGGCCCAGGACATCTGGTCGAGCACGAGCCGGCCGGTCACCGGGACCATGCCGCCGGCCAGCACCAGCTGCAGCATCAGTGAGACCACCAACAGCGGCATGATCTGTTCGTTGGAGCGGGCGATCGACGACAACGCCAACCCCAGAATCGCCGAGGCCACACAGGTGGCCGCGACGGTGACAAACAGCTCCAGACCCGGACTGCCCAGCAGTAGCGCCGGCCGGGTGGGTGCGCCCTTACCGATCAGCACGATGCCGGTCGCGATCGCCGCCTGGAGGACCGCGAACGCGCAGAACACGGCGATCTTGGCGCTCAGGTAGGCCCCGGTCGACAGGCCGACCGCCTGTTCACGCTGAAAGATGGCACGCTCGCCGATCAGATCGCGGATCGTCAGCGCGGTACCCATGAACACCGCGGCGATCGACAACAAGGTCAGGATCTGCGCGGCCTCGTCCGGTGTCTCACCGGCCGGATCCGCGACACCGAACCCAGTGTTGCCGGGAACCGTCAGCGACAGCGCGCCCAGGATGAACGGCAACAATGCCAGGAATGTGAAATACGCGCGATCGGAC
This sequence comes from Mycobacterium simiae, assembly GCF_010727605.1. Taxonomy (NCBI): domain Bacteria; kingdom Bacillati; phylum Actinomycetota; class Actinomycetes; order Mycobacteriales; family Mycobacteriaceae; genus Mycobacterium; species Mycobacterium simiae. Next base: position 1,555,616 of record NZ_AP022568.1, on the reverse strand, counting down.
AGGATGAGCCGAACCTGGCGGCGCCCGATCGTCGAAAACTGCCGCACCATGCTGGTGCGCGACGGCGCGCCCAGATCGGCCGGCGTCGCGGCGCGCGTCGGCTGCGTGCGGTCCTGGCGCTGCAGGAAACGCCGGTTCGCCTCGTCGGGGTCGGCGCCCACCCGGGCGAAGATCTGGGCCCAATTGGTGGTGCCCATGGCGTCCCCGATCTGGCCGGGCGGGCCCAGGAACGCGATTTTGCCGCCCGGTGCCAGCAACAGGACCTGATCGCAGACGTCGAGGTAGGTCAGCGAGTGGGTGACCACCAGCACGACCCGGCCGGCATCGGCCAGCTGCCGCAGCATGGTCATGACCTGTAGATCCAGCGCGGGATCCAACCCCGACGTCGGCTCGTCGAGGATCAGCAGCGACGGCCCGGTGAGCAGTTCCAGGGCCACCGAGGCGCGTTTGCGCTGTCCGCCGGAGAGCTTGTCGACGCGGGTGTCGGCGTGCGCCGTCAGCCCGAGCTCGTCGAGCACCTGCGCCACCACCCGGTCGCGGTCGGCCTTGCTGGTGTCGGGTGGCAGCCGCAGCTCGGCGGCGTAGCCCAGCGCCTGGTTCACGGTCAGCTGACGGTGCACGACGTCGTCCTGAGGGACCATCCCGATCCGGCTGCGCAGCGAAGCGTACGCGGTGTGAATGTTGTGGCCCTCGAACATGACCTCGCCGGAGGTCGGCGTGCTGTACCCGGCGATCAGTCGCGACAGCGTTGACTTTCCGGCGCCGGACCCGCCGATGATCGCGGTCAGCGTGCCGGGCCGGGCCGTGAGCGAGATCTGCTGCAGCAGCTCCTTCCCGTTGACGGCGAATCCGACGTTGCCCACCTCGAGGCCGCCGGCGCGTGTCGCGGGCTCTTGGCGGCGGGCCAGCAGGCCGCCGGTGAACACCAGGTCGACGTTGCCGATCGTGACGACGTAGCCCTCGTCGAGCAGTGCCTGCGCTACCCGCACGCCGTTGACGAATGTCCCGTTGATGCTGTTGGCGTCGCGGATCTCGATGCCGGCCGGCGTCGACTCCAGGAAGGCGTGTTTGCGCGAGGCCAGCACGTCGTGAATGACGATGTCGTTGTCGAGCGCACGACCGATCCAGGCGGTGCCGGCCTGCCGGCCCGCTTCGGGCCCGAGCAATTTCAGCACCGTGCTGGGCAACGGCGAGACGTCGCTGCCGGGTGGTGCCGCCTGCGCGGCGTCCGTCGGGACGGCCCGGGTCGCGATGGTCGGTTCGACGATCGGCACCGCGGTGGTGTGCAGCGCGTCGGTGGGCCGATGTCGGTGTCCGCGGCGCGGCACCAGCGTCGGGATCGCTTGCGATGTCGGCGGCAGCAGGCCGACCGCGCCCCGATGCCGGCCGATCGAGAAGACGATCCTCGGACCGTCGGGCGCGCCCAGGGCGACGGCCTGGCCGTCTCGGATGTCGATGGCCGGCACCCGGCGGCCGTCGACGAAAATGCCGTTGCGTGAGTTGTTGTCGACGCCCACCCAGCCGCCGCGCTCGAAGCGGAGCAGCAGGTGCGCCCGAGTGACCAGGGGGTGTGCCACCCGCACATCGGCCCGCACATCGCTGCCGACCACGACTTCGCCACCCGGGGCGAAACTCAATTCGGACCGGTGAGATCTGACGGTCAACACCGATTGCGCAGGGCTACTTGTCAATTAGCGTCGTCTCAGCCGGATCTTCCACCACACGATCGCGCTATAGGTTACGCACAGCACCCCGAGCATGGCCATGTCGAACAACATGATGTGTTTCGAGTGCTGCCAGATGGGGTCGTCCGTGGGGATTTGCTTGACCTTGACCAGCGCCGGAAAGTCGATCGAGGACGCGGCCGCCGCGTAGCCCCAGCGTGCCGGTGTCAGCCACGCCAGCTCCTCCAGACCTGGGCGCTGGTAGACCGGGATCATTCCGCCGGCCAGCACCAACTGGCTCATGATTGAGACCACCAGCAGCGGCATGATCTGCTCATTTGACTGCGCGAAGGCGGACAGCAGTAGCCCGAAAATCGCCGACGCCACGCACGCTCCCGCCACGGTGACGAACAACGACACCGTCGGGTCGCCGAAGAACAACGCCGGCTGGGTTGGCGCCCCTTTGCCGAGCCGCACGATAAACACCGCGATCGCGGCCTGCAGGGTCGCGAAGATGCAGAACACCGTGATCTTGGCCAACAAGTAGGCCCCGGTAGACAGGCCGACGGCCTGCTCGCGGCGGAAGATCGCGCGCTCGCCGATGAGGTCGCGGATGGTTAGGGCCGTGCCCATGAAGATGGCGCCGATGTTCAACAGCACCATGATGTACTGCGGTTGGGTTGGCGCCAGACCGAGCGGGTCCGCGGGCCCAAGACCAGGTTTGGGGCCCTTGACGGTCAGGGACAGCGCGCCAATCAGGAACGGCAGCACCGCCAGGAAGATGGTGTAGCCGCGGTCGGAGAGGACCAGACGCACTTGACGCCGGGCGATCGTCGATACCTGCCGGCGCAGGTCGGTCGGCGGTGGGTCGCCCAAGTCCGCGGGGCTTTCGGGAGCCGGCGGCTGCGACGACTGTTGGTTGCGCTCCTTGAAGCGGCGATTGGCCTCGTCGGGATCGGCACCGACACTGGCGAAGATGTCGGCCCAGTTGCGGGTGCCCATGGCGGCTTCCACCTGGTCCGGCGGGCCCTGAAACGCGGTCTTACCACCAGGTGCCATCAGCAGGATCTGGTCGCAGACGTCCAGGTAGGAGACCGAGTGGGTGACCACCAGAACCACGCGCCCTGCGTCGGCGAGCAGGCGCAGCATCAGCATCACCTGGCGGTCTAGCGCCGGGTCCAGACCCGAGGTCGGCTCGTCGAGCAGCAGCAGCGACGGCTGGGTCAGCAGTTCCAGTGCGACGGAGGCGCGTTTGCGTTGTCCGCCGGACAACTTGTCGACGCGCGTGTCGGCGTGCTTGGTCATCTCCAGCTCTTCGAGCACCTGAGCGACCACTTGGGCGCGTTCTGCCTTGCTGGTGTCCGGCGGCAGCCGCAGCTCGGCGGCGTAACCGAGCGCCTGGTTGACCGTCAGCTGACGGTGTACGACGTCGTCCTGCGGGACCATGCCGATCCTGCTGCGCAGCGACGCGTAATCGGTGTGGATGTTGTGACCCTCGAAGGTCACCGAACCGGAGCTTGGGCTGGTGTATCCGGCGATCACCCGGGACAGCGTGGTCTTGCCGGCACCGGAGCCCCCGATGATGGCCGTCAACGTGCCGGGTCGGGCGGTCAGCGAGATGTGGTCGAGCAGCTGTTTTCCGTGGTCGACGGTGTAGCAGACCGAGTTCACTTCCAGACCCCCGGAGCGCGTCGCGGCTTCGGTACGCCGGACCAGCGTGTCGCGCGTGAAGACGAGGTCGACATTTCCGATGGTGACGACGTCGCCCTCGGTGATTACTGCCGAGCCGACGCGGACGCCGTTGACGAAGGTCCCGTTGACGCTGTGCGCGTCGCGGATCTCGGTGCCCAGCGGTGTCTGGATCAGAAACGCGTGATGGCGCGAGGCCAGGACGTCCTGGATGACGATGTCGTTGTCGGTGGCCCGGCCGATCGTTTGGGCGCCGGCCGGCTTCTCGATGGCGCCGGACCGCGACGGTAACAGTGCCTGGAACATCTTCGTCGCGAGGTTGCTCACCTCCGGCGCTTTGGCCTCGGCGACGACGGGGGACACCTGGGTTTGCGGGGCCGCGGGCATGGGCCTGGGCGGCGGGGCGAGCGGTGGGGGCGCGCTCGGTCGCGCGACCGACGTCGGATACACGGGGTGGGCCGGCGGCGCGGGGCGCGGGCCGGGCGGCACCGGGTGCGCAGCCGGTCCGCCGGGACGCGGCCGGGGTGGCTGAGGTGGCGGGGCGCCCCAGGCCGGCGCACGACCGTGTGGCGGAGCCGCGACCGGGGGGCCCGGCTGCCCGGACGCCTGTGCCGACGGCCATGCCGCGTGCTGGGCGGCGACCGGGATGCCCATCGACTCGGTTCGCGGCGGCCGTCCGGCCATGCCCTGGTGGCGTCCGACTTCGAAGGTCAGCAGCGGGCCGTCCGGGTTTCCGATGTTGATGCTCTGCCCGTCATGGATGTCCACCACCGGCACTCGCCTGCCGTTGGCGAAGGTGCCGTTGAGCGAACCGTTGTCGATCGCTAGCCAGCGCCCCTGGTCGAAGCGCAGCAGCAGGTGGGCGCGCGAAATCAGGGGATGTGTGATGCGCATGTCGGCACGCAAATCGCGGCCCACCACCACGTCGTGACCTGCTGCGAAGGTGCGTTCCGACCCGTCGTGCCGGACCGTCAACGTCGGCGGGGCTGGTGCATTCATCGCCACAACTGTAGCCCGTGGACCTGTTTCGGCATTTGCACGATTGCGGCATGCCGGGCGGCTTACGGTGCCGGGGTCACACTTTGTCGGGGGCTCCGGTGACCACGCAATGGGTCCGGCTGTAGATGGTTGGCATGCATCGATTGCAGTGCGTACACGCCGAATGCACGTTGTGTTGCGCACCGTCGGCCGCGAGGCGGTTGATCAGATCCGGCTCGGCGAGCAGGGCCCGGGCCATCGCGACGAATTCGAATCCCTCGGCCATCGCCAAATCCATCGTCTCGCGGTTGGAGATGCCGCCCAGCAGGATTAGCGGCATCTTGAGTTCGGCCCGGAACAGCTTGGCGTCGCGGAGCAGGTACGCCTCGCGGTACGGGTATTCGCGCAGAAACTTGGTGCCCGTCATGCGCATACCCCAGCTCAGCGGCGGCTTGAAGGCTCCGGCGAACTCCTTGAGCGGGGCGTCGCCGCGGAACAGGTACATCGGGTTGACCAGCGAGCTGCCCGCTGTCAGTTCGATCGCGTCCAGGCCGCCGTCTTCCTCGAGCCATTTCGCGGTGGTCACCGACTCGTCGGTGTTGATCCCGCCGCGCACGCCGTCGGCCATGTTGAGTTTGGCGGTGACCGCGATCGGCGTCCCTTCTTTGTCCACCGCGCGGCGCACGGCCATCACGATGCCGCGCGCGACCTTGGCCCGGTTCTGCAGCGATCCGCCGAACTCGTCGTCGCGACGGTTGATCAGCGGGGACAAGAATGAACTCGCCAGATAGTTGTGACCCAGGTGGATTTCGACGGCGTCGAAGCCGGCTTCCATCGCGAACCGGGCCGCGTCGGCGTGCGCGGCGATGACATCGGTGATGTCGTCGCGAGTGGCCTTGCGGGCGAAGCGCATTCCGATCGGGTTGAAAAAGCGGACCGGTGCCAGCGCCTTGGCCTTGTTGGATTTGGCGTTGGCCACCGGGCCCGCGTGGCCGATCTGTGCACTCACCGCCGCGCCTTCGGCGTGCACGGCATCGGTGAGCCGGCGCAACCCGGGTACCGCCTCGGGCCGCATCCACAGTCCGTTGCCCTCGGTGCGTCCGCCGGGGGATACGGCACAGTAGGCGACGGTCGTCATGCCGACTCCGCCCGCGGCCGGCAGCCGGTGGTATTCGATCAGGTCGTCGCTGACCAGGGCGCCGGGTGTACGTGCCTCGAACGTCGCCGACTTGATGACGCGGTTGCGCAGCGTGATCGGGCCGAGCTTGGCGGGACTGAATACGTCCGGCCCAGTGGGCTGGTCAGAGGGCATGCCAGCAGAGTAAACCCTGGACATGGAAGCTCGAGATGGAACTCGACATGGAACCCGACATGGAAGACTGTGGGACGTGCGCGCAACCACTCTGGACGGCAAGGCCACCCGCGACGAGATCTTCGTCGACCTCAAGGAGCGAGTGGCGGCGCTGACCGCGGCGGGGCGTACCCCTGGGCTGGGCACGATTCTGGTCGGCGACGATCCGGGGTCGCAGGCCTACGTTCGGGGAAAGCATGCGGACTGCGCGAAGGTAGGCATTACCTCGATCCGCCGCGATCTGCCTGCCGACATCTCGACGGCCAAGCTGAACGAGACGATCGACGAGCTGAACGCCAACCCGGAGTGCACGGGCTACATCGTGCAGTTGCCGCTGCCCAAGCATCTCGACGAGAACGCCGCGCTGGAACGCATCGACCCGGGCAAGGATGCCGACGGGCTGCATCCCACCAACCTGGGCCGGCTGGTGCTCAACAATCCGGCGCCGCTGCCATGCACGCCGCGCGGCATCGTGCACCTGCTGCGCCGCTATGACGTCGACATTGCCGGCGCGCACGTGGTCGTTATCGGTCGCGGCGTCACGGTCGGCCGGCCGTTGGGCCTGCTGTTGACGCGGCGCTCAGAGAACGCGACGGTCACCTTGTGCCACACCGGAACTCGTGACCTGCCCGCGCTGACCAGGCAGGCCGACATCATCGTCGCCGCCGTCGGTGTGCCGCATATGCTGACCGCTGACATGGTGCGAGCAGGTGCGGCGGTGCTCGACGTCGGTGTCAGCCGGGTGGACGGCAAGCTCGCCGGCGATGTGCACCCGGACGTGTGGGACGTCGCCGCTTACGTTTCGCCAAACCCCGGCGGCGTTGGCCCGCTTACCCGGGCTTTTCTGCTGACTAACGTGGTCGAGTTGGCCGAGCGGGAATGAGTTCGGCGAAGAGTGCCGCCAAAGCCCAGTGGCCGATCATGCTGGTTGGGTTGATCTTCGTCACGGCTTTCGTTTTGGTGGGGGCCAATTTCTGGCGTCGTGGCTCGCTGTTGATCGGCATTGCGGTCGGCGTGGCCGCGGTTCTGCGGTTGCTGCTGCCCGAGGATCGTGCCGGCCTGTTGTCGGTGCGCAGCAAGGGAATTGACTTCATGACGACCGCGACGGTCGGGGCGGCGATGGTCTACATCGCCTGGACGATCGATCCGCTGGGTACCGGCTAAATTCCCGGCCCGGTGATCTGCGGCAACCCAGCGGTGTTGCCGCCCACCATGTTGGGCATGCCGCCCGGCACGTTCGGGATCCCGCCCGGCATGTTCGGGATCCCGCCGGGCATGTTGGGCATGCCGCCCGGCATGTTCGGGATCCCGCCGGGCATGTTGGGCATGTTGCCGCTGGCCAAGTTGGCCATCATGTCCGGGCAGTAGGTCTGGATCGCGATCGTGGTGAAGACCTGGGCCATCTGCGGTGACATGCCCTGCCGTCTGATGTTCGCCACGGCGCCGGCGAAGCTGCCGCCCGGCTGGGCCAGCATCGGGCAGATGGACTCGCCCACGGCCATCGCGTTTCCCGGTTGGCCGAAGTCGACGCCGGCGTGGTTGAGCGCATCGATGAAGTTGTCGTCGGTGTTGGCGTCCGCGTCGGCCGGTGCACCCAGCGCCGCCGCCACGGCCAACAGGCTCGCGACCGCGGTCAGCAGGCGAATCGTCAAGGGCTGATACCGAAACACCCAGAGCCAACCGTGCGCAGCAGCAACTGCTTTCATGACAGCTTCCCCATCTGTCGCAGAGTGCTCTCATCGGCACTCAAATCACTTAGGAAAGACTGATCGATGGCGATCACGTTTACGACACGGACAGGTCAAGGTTCGCACACTTTGCGTTTCGCGAGCGCGACGATTCCGAGACATCGGTTAATGCGCGTAAACCGTTATGGGCGTTCGCCGATCGCGTATCGGCCAATCGAGGCCACACTGTGATCTGACACAGGCTGCGGCGCCGGACATTTTCGTGAGGGATGGTTAAGAATCCCGCGCATGGATCATGGCATCTCGCGTCAAACGTTTCTCCGCGGTGCCGTTTCAGCGCTGGCGGCGGGCGCGGTGTTCGGCACCGCACGGGCCGGCGCAGACCCGGGAGCTGCGGCCGCCAGCTGGAATGGTCTGGCCTCCACCATCGGTGGCAGCGTGCTGCTGCCGGCCAGCGGCGCCCAATTCTCCTCGCGCAAGCAAGTATTCAACTCGTTCTACAACAATTCCACCCCGGCAGCGATCGTCGCGGTTTCGTCGCAGGCCGATGTCCAAAAGGCGCTTGCTTTCGCGTCGGCCAACAAGCTCAAAGTCGCGCCGCGCGGCGGTGGGCACTCCTACATTGGCGCCTCGAGCGCGAACGGCGTGATGATGCTCGACTTGCGCGGACTCCCGGGTGGCCCGACGCTCGACGGCGGCAACGTCACGGCGTCGCCCGCGACCAATCTGTGGGCGATACATCAGACCTGTGCCGGCGCGGGTCGCGGCGTTCCTACCGGCAGTTGCCCAACGGTCGGTGTCGGTGGGCTGACGCTCGGCGGCGGCATCGGCGCGGATTCGCGGCACGCCGGCCTCGCCTGCGACGCATTGCAATCGGCCACGGTGGTGCTGCCCAGTGGCGACGTCGTCACCGCGTCGGCTAGTGACCATCCGGATCTGTTCTGGGCGTTACGCGGTGGCGGCGGTGGCAATGTGGGCGTGACCACATCGATGACGTTTGCGACCTTCCCGACCGGTGACACCGACATCGTCCGCCTCGACTTCGCGCCGTCCTCGGCCGTTCAGGTCCTGGTCGGTTGGCAGAACTGGTTGAACGACGCCGATCGAAATGCCTGGGCCATGGTCGATCTCGCGGTCGGAGGCGCTCAGCCCGATTGTCATATTCTGGCGACCTGTCCAGCCGGGGGCGCGGCCGGGATGGCCGACGCGCTCAAGGCCGCAATCGGCTTGCAGCCCACCGCGGTCAGCAACAAGACGATGAACCGCATGGACCTGGTGACGTATCTGGCCGGCGGCAGCTCGACGTCTCCGCCTCGCGGCTTCGTCGCCGGGTCCGATGTGATCACGACAGTGAATTCGGCTGCGGCGCATGCCATTGCCACCGCGATCGGGCAATGGCCCGCGTCCGCCGGGCAGGCTTCGTTGCTGGTGGATCCGCTGGGTGGTGCGATCGCCGATGTGGCTCCGGCGGACTCGACCTTCCCGTGGCGCAAGCAATCGGCGGTGCTGCAGTGGTATGTCGAGCCATCCGCCAATCAGGTCGCGGCGGCCACGCAGTGGCTGAGCGCTGCACACCAAGCGGTGCAACAGTTTTCGGTGGGCGGTTATGTCAACTACTTGGAGCCAAACACCGCGGCGTCACGCTATTTCGGCTCGAATCTAGCGCAGTTGAACAGCGTGCGACAGAAGTACGATCCGAACCAGATCATGTACTCCGGCCTGAAGTTCTAGATCCGCACCGGCTGGATCAGCGGCCCAGCAGTCGATTCCGTTGCTCGATGTACTCGTCGTCGGAGATCAGCCCTTCATCGCGCAACCGCGCGAAATCGCGTATCTCCGCAGCGATTCCGGTGACCACCGTCCGCGGCTCGTTCTCGGCGGCAGCGTCGTCGACCTCGCTGGCCTGGCGTGCGATCGCCGGCGCGCCGTGCTGGTCCCGACTTCGCGGGCCGAAGCCCTCGCGGATGGCTCGTCCAGCGGTGCCCGCCATGGCCATCTCACCGAAGGTGCTTTCCACGTTGAACCCCGCAGCCTGTGGTGCGACGGCGGCCGGTGCGGCCGGTAACGCCAGCGCGATCGGGCGCACCGCCGGTGTTGCGGACACCCAAGTGGGCGGCACCGACAGCCTGCCGACGGCGTCGGCCTCGCCCAACCCGGCGGACACCCCGCGGGACACGACATCCGGCGGGGTTGCCGAGACAGGCGGAGTCACGCTCTTGACCACGGCCTCGGGCCCGGCACCCGCGGCGTCCCAGCCGCTGACGATGTCGTCGGTGTGTATACCGGTCTGCGCGCCGACTAGGTCGATCGGAAGGGATATTGCCCCCAGCGGCGACATGGGCGCGTCGAGCCCGTAGGCGATCGCGTCGGCGCCCAGGTCCACCAGGTCCAGCGGCGATGACACGCCAAGTGACGAGCCCGCGTCGGACAGTGCCTGCGGTACCGCGAACAGCGACTGCGAGGCTGGCACCTCAGCGGCCTGCGCCACCGCGTTCGACTGGCCGGTCAGTCCGCCCGGACTGGTGTTCTGCTGCGGCGGGCTATACGGCGTCAGCTGCGTAGCCGCCGCCGCTGAGCCCGCGTATCCGTACATCGCCGCCGCGTCTTGTGCCCACATCTCGCCATATTCGGCTTCCGTCGCGGCGATCTGCGGCGTGTTCTGTCCCAACACATTCGTGGCCACCAACGCCATCAGCAGGCTGCGGTTCGCGGCTACCTCCGACGGCGGGACTGTCGCGGCGTAAGCCGTTTCGTAGGCCGAAACGGCGGCCATGGCTTGACCGGCCGTCTGGTCGGCCTGTGCCGCGGCCCTGCTCATCCACGTCAGGTAGGTGGTCGCGGCGCCGGCCATCATCGCCGAGGAGGGACCCAGCCACTGCCCTGAGGTAAGTCCTGAGACCACCGCTTGGTAGGAGTTGACCGTCGAATACAGTTCCGTGGCAAGGTCTTCCCATGCCTGCGCAGCGGCTAGCATCGGCGCGGACCCGGGCCCTGCATACATGCGGCCGGAATTCACCTCCGGCGGGAGCGCCCCGAAGCCGATCACTTGCCACACCCATTCGAGCGCAAAGAAACCCCCTTAAAGCATTCGAATAGTGCTGTGCGTTAGGCAGATTGACGCTTCACCTGGTACTCGCCGTTCGGGCACAGGCCGCCGTCCGTCGACGGCTGTCCCTTGCGCAGGGTCGCCAGCAGTTCCCGGTACGGGCCGACCAGGTAGACGGTGTCCCCGGCGTTGAGCCGGGCATCGCGGCGCGGATGCAGCTGAACCGGAGCGTCGTCACGGGTGATTGCGATCACCCGGGTCTGCGTGGAGACCTCGAACATCTGCAGCCCGTCGAGTTCACTGCCGGCTTGCACGCGCATACTGCCGACCAAGAACGACCGGTTTCCGACTGAGAACGTCCCCAGCACTTGCAGACCCATCGCGGCGCCGATGAACCACGGCGCGGCCAATTCGACGGTGGAGCGCACGTTTTCGAAGCCGAACCGGTGGGCAACGGCAGACCCGAGATCGTGGTCGTACACCCGTAACACCAACGGGACCTCGCTCCACCGGTTGCCGGTGGCTGATTCCTGGGCGGCCAGCATCTCGCGGATCACGATGCCGGTCTCGATGTTGACCATGTCGTCACGAGTCAGCACCGCCACGGCACGAGCGGTCTGGACACGAGCGGCTTCCAGTGTCTGTCGCAACGTGGCGTCTCCGAATATCACCGGTACGTCGAGTTCGTCCATCGTCGACAAGAAGGGGTTGGTCTGGTCGCGCTCGATCACCGCGACGTCGTAGCCCTCGGTGATCAAGTCGCTGACGACCCGAATGCCCAGGGCGCTGAGCCCGACGACAATGATGTGGTTGCGCAGGTGCCGTGCCCGCGGCCGTCCGGACGACCAGACGAACCGACGTGAGAGCATGACGTCGGCGACGAACGACACCAGCAGGGCGGTGGTGGTCACGCCGCCCAGCATCAACATGGCGGCGTAGAACCGAAGCCAGGTCGGTTGCTTGGCGAAGCTGAAGTCTCCGTATCCGGTGGTCGTGATCGTCTCGTTGGTGAAGTAGAACGCGTCGACCCAGGACATCCCGGGGTGTGTGTAGGAGAAGTGCAGCAGCGTGGTCGACCCGACGATCAATATCCCCAGGGCCACGATCACCGGATAGAACGCGGGGTTCACGTCACTGGACAAGGTGCGCACCGCGTTGACCACCCGGCGCAACCGGGACTGCCGGGACCGGGTTCTGGTGTGGCTGGGGACTTTGATCCCGGCGGTGATCAGGTCGCTTTTCGTGCCGATCATGGCCGTCCAGTCGCCCGCGCTGACTCGCATGTCACGGCCTGGGCAGACGACCACTTCGCCGGCGTTGAACGTGTTGTCGCCTTTGACGATGGCGACCGGGTCGAGGTCCCCGTAGATCTCCCGCAATGTCGCGTCGTAGGGCGCCTCGGCGCCGAACACCACGAACTGCGTACCGGCGGCCTGGAACGGGTGCGTGGTACGGGCCAGACATGCCTCGACGACCGCCGGTGCTGCGAGGTCGGCAACGCCAAGAATCGCGCTGGGCCCGTCGTCGGCGGCGACCGCTTCCCGCAGCACATCATTGGCCAGTCGAGCCACGACCCGAATGTCCGGGTTGGCCTTTCTGGCCAACAGCGCGATCTCGAGATTGGTGGCATCGTCGACCCCGGCGCAGACGATGGCCGACGCGTGGACGACTCCGGCCTTGACGAGCTCGGTTTTGACACGGGCGCCGGCGAGGTCGGAATCGAGGAGTCTGGCAACGCTTGCGCCCGCCCTTTTGAGCTCCTCGATGATCGTGGTCGCCAGCGCGTCATCACCGCTGACGATGACGCACTGGTGCATGAGTTCTGGCTCCTCCGCGACATCGTGAACTGGTCCAACAGCTCCAGTGGATTTGGCCGATCGTAACAGCCCTTGAATCACCGTGAGCTGCATCGCAATTCGCCGCCACCATAACGATTGCATCACGAATTCCACCAAATATACAGTGCCACAACGTATTTGATGAAGTCCGGCCCGCTCCGCGCGCAAGCGCTGAGGTCGCTGGTTATCCACGACGCGAACACTTTGCTGGGAATTACCTGATTTGTCGATCGCCGCTCAGCGGCACTCGTGCTACCGACATATCGACGGGTTCCTGCGGGTTTGTCGCCCGTACGGATTGCTTTGTTGCGTGCAGATGACCTTCTTCAAATGTCCTGGCAATATCGCTGGCAACTTGCTGTGTGTTTGCGGACTTGTTCGGCCTGCGTCGTCAAGTAGGGGAGCGACACGGCGTCGTCGAGCAGCTACGCTTTCGCCGAGTCGGTCGAATTGGGGATAAGGAATTTGGCTTGTGACAACACCTTTGGATGCTGAGCACAGAACATGGTCGTCGTTCTCCGACGTGTGTAAGCGTGGATTTCTCGGCAGACCACTGATCACCGATCAGCTGCAGCACGAGAAGTTATCCAATCCAGTTGCACTGGGCGTGCTTTCGCCCGATGCGATCTCATCGACTGCCTATGGCTCCGAACAGATCATGATCGAGCTATTGCCGGCTGCTGGAATGGCGGCTTTCGCATTGCTGCTCCCCATCACCGGCGTCATCCTGTTGATCCTGGTGCTGGTATCCGCGTCGTATCGCCAAGTGGTCATGGTCTACACGAGGGCGGGCGGTTCCTATGTCGTTGCGCGGGAGAACTTCGGTCCACGGGTGGCTCAAATTGCCGCCGCGGCGCTGCTGATTGACTACGTGGTGACCGTCGCGGTGCAATGCGCCGCCGGGACCGTCGCGGTGGTCTCGGCCATACCGGCACTGGGCCCGTACAGCTTGGAGATCACGGTGGGCGTCGTGCTGATGATGTGCTTCGCCAACCTTCGTGGGCTGCGGGAAGCCGGCGTTCGATTCGCAGTACCGACCTATGCCTTCACGGCGATGGTGTCGCTGACGATCGTCGCGGGACTGGTGCGCGAATTCATCGGCAATTTGCCGACATACGATCCGCAACAGATGACCGGTGTGGTGCCGGTCCATCAAGGTGGTGGCATCATCATGGGCGCAACCTTGTTGATCGTGCTGCGCGCGTTCGCCAACGGCGGTTCTTCGCTGACCGGTGTGGAAGCAATCTCCAACACGGTCAACAGTCTGCGCCAGCCCGAAGGTGTCAATGCCCGTCGGGTGATGACCGTGATGGCCTGCATGCTCGGGTTCTTGCTCGCGGGTGTGGCGTGGTTGACCCACGTCACGCACGCGGCACCCTATGTCGACGGTTATCCGTCGATGTTGTCCGAAATCGCCAGGGCGGTATTCGGGCACGGCGTGATCGGCCAAGTCCTGTATTTCTTGCTACAGGCATCTACCGCGGCGATCCTCTACACCGGCGGCAATACCAGCTTCAACGGATTCCCCGCATTGGCCAGTTTCGTTGCCGAAGATCGCTTCATGCCAAGGCCTTTGATGAAACGCGGTCACCGGTTGGTGTTCTCCAACGGGATTCTGACCCTCACCGCGTTGGCGGTGGCACTGCTCCTGATCACCGGCGGCTCCGTCGATGCGCTGGTGCCGTTCTACGCAATCGGCGTATTCACCGGGTTCTCGATGGCCGGCTACGGCATGACCAAGCACTATTGGACCGATCGCGGATCGGGCTGGCGAGGCAAACTTGCGGTCAACCTATCGGCAGGGATGCTATCGACGATCGTGGTCGGGATCTTCGCCGTGGCGAAGTTCACCGAAGGCGCGTGGCTGATCGTCGTCGTGTTCCCGCTGCTGGTCTTCGCGTTGATGCGGCTCAACCAGAAGTATCGCGCCGAGGCGGCCGTGCTGGAGGTGTCGCACGCCAAAACCCCAGTGTTCGCCCGGTATACGCGGCACCGAGTACTGGTTTTCGTCGATACCGTCGACCTCGCCGAAATCGAAGCGCTGCGCTACGCGAACGGGCTGCACGCCGACGACCTGACCGCGGTGCATTTCATGCTCGACGCCATGAGGGCCGAACGGCTACGGCAGCGTTGGGAGCACTTCGATCACCACACGCCGTTGCGCGTGGTCGATTGTCCGGACCGTCATTTAGCCAGGGCCGCACACGATTTGGTTTTCCGAGTACTCGACGATCACCCTGACACCAAGATCACGGTATTGCTGCCGCGGCGAACCTACTCGCCGCTGGTTGGCCGGCTCTTGCACGACCGCACGGCGGACAAGATCGCGCGCGCCGTCAGCCGCATCCCGGGTGCGACGGCCCAGATCGTGCCCTACGACATCGAGTCCCGGATTGCCGAAGTCACCCGGGTCTTGTGAATCCCAATCCCAGGAGGGGAGCCGCCGTGACGACCACGACCACGACCACGACCACGACGACGACAACGTCGACGACAACGATCCCCGGAATGCCGCTTTCCGTTGCCGATCGATGCAAGCGGATCTTTCTCGGAAGGCCGCTGACGACCGATCAGTTGGAGTCGGAGCGGTTATCCAACCGCGTTGCGCTGGGGGCTCTTTCACCCGATGCGATCTCCTCGACCGCCTACGGCCCGGAGCAGATCATGATAGAGCTCTTGCCGGCGGCGGGAATGGCCGCGTTCGCGTTGCTGTTGCCGATCACCGGTGTGATTCTGGTGATCTTGGCACTGGTGTCGGCGTCGTACCGGCAGGTCGTCATGACCTATGCGCGATCCGGCGGTTCCTACACCGTCGCGCGGGAGAACTTCGGCCCACGGGTGGCGCAGGTCGCTGCCGCGGCGCTGCTGATCGATTACGTCGTTACCGTGGCGGTACAACCCGCTGCCGCCACCGTTGCGGTAGTCTCTGCGGTTCCGGCTCTGCGTCCCTACCACCTGGAAATCACGCTGGCCGCGGTGGTGTTGATTTGCCTGGTCAACCTGCGCGGATTGCGTCGATCGGGCCGGGCATTTGCGCTGTCCACCTACGCCTTCGTCGCGATGATCACGATCACGATCCTGACCGGACTGACTCGTGAAATCGTGTGGGGATTGCCCAGATACGACCCACAGCACATTGCCGGAGCAGTGCCGGTCCACCAGGGCAGCGGATTGGTAATGGGCGCGACAGTGTTGATTGTGTTGCGCGCGTTCGCCAATGGCGGCGCGTCACTGACCGGTATCGAGGCGGTTTCCAACAGTGTCGATGCGTTACAGAAGCCGGAAGGCATCAACGCGCGCCGGATCATCACACTGATGGCGTGCATCCTGGGCTTCTTGCTGGCGGGTGTTGCCTGGCTTGCGCACGTCACGCACGCCGTGCCGTACCTGGATGAATACCCGTCGATGTTGTCCGAAATCGCCCACGCGGTCTTCGGCAACGGCGTGTTCGGCCACCTGTTGTACTTCCTGGTGCAGGCGTCCACCGCGGCCATTCTGTTCACGGGCTGCAACACCAGCTTCAACGGCTTTCCCGCGCTGGCGAGTTTCGTCGCCGAGGACCGCTTCCTGCCGCGACCGTTGACCAAGCGCGGCCATCGGCTGGTGTTCTCCAATGGCATCCTGCTACTGGCCGGGCTGGCACTGACACTGTTGGTGATTACCGAGGCAAAGGTCAGCCACCTGGTGCCGTTCTTCGCAATCGGTGTGTTCACCGGATTCTCGATGGCCGGCTACGGCATGGCGAAATACCATCTGACGCAACGCGGATCGGGCTGGCGGCGCAAGCTGCTCGTGAATTTGTCCGCCGGAATCCTGTCGACGGTCGTCGTGGGGATTTTCGCGGTAGCCAAGTTCACCGAAGGTGCGTGGCTCGTCGTTGTGGTGTTTCCGGTGCTGGTCTTCGGCCTGATGAGGCTGAACCGAAAATATCGTGCCGAGGCTTCCGTGCTGGAGATGTCGCACGGCAAAGACATCGACCTGGATCGGCATCCGCGACTTCGGGTGCTGGTTTTCGTCGATTCCGTCGACCTCGCCGAAGTCGAGGCGTTGCGCCTGGGGTACGGGCTGCACGCGGACGACTTGACGGCGGTGCACTTCGTAATCGACGTGGACCGTGCCATGGAACTCCGTGCACGCTGGGAACGCTTCGAACACGACACGCCGCTGTGGTTGATCAACTGCCCGGACCGGCACTTGAGTCGTGCCGCATTCGATCTGGTCTGCCGGGTGCTCAGCGATCACCAGGACAGCAAGGTGACGGTACTGCTGCCGCGCCGCACTTTTTCACCGTTGCTCGGCCGGCTACTGCACGACCGCACCGCGGACAAGATGGCGCGCGCCGTCAGTCGCATCAGGGGTGCGACGGCGATCATCGTGCCTTACGATATCGAGTCCCGGATCGCCCGAGTGGCACCCAAAGGCCTTGCGCCTCAGGAAGCCAACGTCGCCCGGATGCACACGGTGACATAAGGCATCGCCAACCCGGTCGAATTGGCCAGCGCCGGATGCGTAGCCAGCAGGTTGCGTACCTGCTCCAGGGTTTGGGTGCGCACCTCGGTGGGCGACGTGATGCAGTAGCTGCGCGATGCCACCAAATCGATCAACGCTTGCGGCGTGAGGTAATTCGTCCATTCGACCTGATGACGTTCGGGCTCGGCGAACGGCGGCGGCAACTTCACGTCGAACCGGCGACCGTCACCGTCGCTGCCGATAATCTGACCGAGCTCACGCACCCAGCCGAGTCGCTCGTCGCGGGTGTTCCACACCAGACCCAGTCGCCCGCCGGGCCGCAACACGCGGGCCACCTCGGGAATCGCTCGCTCCGGATCGACCCAGTGCCAGGCTTGGGCGACCAGAACCGCGTCAACGCTGTTGTCCTCCAACGGAATCTCTTCCGCGGTACCTAGCAGCGCGCGAGTCTCGGGAAGCGAAGCGCTCAGCACTTCGAGCATGTCCGGAATCGGGTCCACGGCCACCACCTCCAGGCCGCGTTCGACCAGCCGGGTGGTCAGCTTGCCGGTACCCGCCCCCAAGTCGAGTACCTGGCGCGCGCCGCGCGGCAACAGCCAGTCGATGGCCTCGGGCGGATAGGATGGCCGTCCACGCTCATAGGCTGCGGCCGCCGAACCGAACGACAAGGAGCGGTCGTGCCGAGAGCGGGTCACCTCCGACACGCACCTTCATTCGCGGCCAGATCCAGTGTCTTACGGATCAATTCACCCACCGCCTCGGTCTCCACCAAAAAACCGTCGTGCCCGCAGATGGAATCGACAACATGAAGCCCGGTGCAGCCCGGCAGCAGGTCGGCCAACTCTTGCTGCAGCCGCAACGGGTAGAGCCGGTCGGATTTGATCCCACCGACCACGGCTGGTACCGGGCACCTGCCCAGCGCCTTCTTCAGCCCGCCCCGGCCGCGCCCGGCGTCGTGGCTGTTCAACGCTTCGGTCAGAGTCACGTAACTGCCGGCATCGAAACGGGCCAAGATCTTGGCGCCCTGATGTTCCAGGTAGCTCTGCACGGCGTAGCGTCCACCGTCCGCTGGATCCTCGCCGCTTTGGCTGTGATTGGCGAATCGGGTGTCGAGCTCGACCTCGCCGCGGTAGGTCAGGTGAGCGAATCGGCGGGCGATGGCCAGGCCCGCATCCGGGAACCGCCCGGTGCCGTGGTAGTCGCCACCGAGCCAGTTCGGGTCGGCCTTGATCGCCGCGATCTGGGTGGTCTGAGTGCCGATCTGGTCCGCGGTGGCACGCGCACCGACGGCCAGCAGCAATCCGGCCCGAACGCGTTCGGGGTGGCCGACCATCCATTCCAAAGCCCGTGCGCCGCCCATGGATCCGCCGACCACGGCCGCGACCTGACTGATGCCGAGCGCCTCCAGCGTGGCGATATCCGCCTCGACCTGGTCGCGCACGGTGATCAGCGGAAACCGTGAACCCCACGGCTTCCCGTCTGGGGCAAGCGAACTCGGCCCGGTGGAGCCACGGCAGCCACCCAGCACGTTGGTGGCCACCGCACACCATCGGCTGGTGTCGATCGGTGCGCCCGGCCCCGCGATGCCGTCCCACCAGCCGGGAGTGGGATGCCCGGGTCCGGCCGGCCCGGTGATGTGGGAATCGCCGGTGAGAGCGTGTAAGACCACGACCACGTTGTCGCGGGTCGGTGACAGCTCGCCCCAGCGTTGGACCGCGATACAGACATCGTCGATGACCGCGCCGCTCTCGGTGGTCAGCGAGCCGATGTCGACCAGACCGATCTCGCCTTCGGCTGGCAGCGTTTGGGTGGGGACGTCGGAAATCGTCATGGCACTGTCCCTCGCGTCCTCAGAAAGCCGCCACGGCCTGCGGGTCGGAGCTTTTCGGGACTGCCGCGAACCCGAGCTCCAGGTCGGCCAGGATGTCGTCGATGCCCTCGATGCCGACGGCCAGTCGCACCAGCCCCGGCGTGACGCCGGTGCTGAGCTGCTCGGCGGGACTCAGCTGGGCGTGGGTGGTCGATGCCGGGTGAATCACCAACGACCGCACATCGCCGATGTTGGCGACGTGGCTGTGCAGTTGCAGCGCGTTCACGAACGCCCGCCCGGCTTCCAGACCGCCGGCCAGTTCAAACGCCAGGACAGCTCCGGTTCCCTTGGGCGCCAGCTTCTTTGCCCGCTCATGCCACGGCGAGCGGGGCAGGCCCGGGTAGTTCACCGACAGCACACCGTCATGACCCTCCAGGAATTCGGCCACCCGTTGGGCATTGGCGACGTGCCGCTCGATCCGCAGGCTCAACGTCTCCAGACCTTGGGCCACCAGGAACGCGTTGAACGGGGAGGCCGCAGACCCGAGGTCGCGCAGCAACTGCACGCGCGCCTTGAGCGCGTAGGCCGGCGGTCCCAGCTCGGCGTAGACCACGCCGTGGTAGCTCGGGTCGGGTGTGGTGAACCCGGGAAAGCGGCCCCGCGTCCAGTCGAACGTGCCGCCGTCGACGATGACGCCGGCGATCGCCGATCCGTGACCGCCCAAGTACTTCGTCGCCGAGTGCACCACGACGTCGGCGCCCTGAGCCAACGGCTGGATCAGGTACGGCGTGGCGATGGTGTTGTCGACGATCAATGGGATGCCGTTGGCATGGGCAACCCCGGCGACTCCGGGCGTATCCAGAATGTCGATCTGCGGGTTGGAGATCGTCTCGGCGAAGAAGGCCTTGGTGTTGGGCCGCACCGCGGACTGCCACGCGTCCAGATCGTCGGGATCCTCGACAAAGGTGACCTCGACGCCGAGCTTGGCCAGCGAGTAGTGGAACAGGTTGTAGGTGCCGCCGTACAGGCGCGCACTGGACACGATGTGATCCCCGGCACAGGCCAGGTTCAAGATGGCGAACGTCTCAGCGGCCTGACCGGAGCTCAGGAACAGCGCGGCGACGCCGCCCTCGAGCGCGGCGATGCGTTGTTCGACGACATCGGTGGTCGGGTTGCCGATCCGGGTGTAGATGTTGCCCGGCACCTCGAGCCCGAACAGGGCGGCGGCGTGGGCGGTGTCGTCGAAGACGTACGACGTGGTCTGGTAGATCGGCAGGGCCCGGGCCTTGGTGGTCGGGTCGGGCTGCTGGCCCGCGTGCACCTGCTTGGTCTCGAACGACCAGTGCGCCGTCGGATCCGTCTCGGAATTGGTGTTGTCGGAGCTCACCCTAAGTTTCCCTGTCTACTCAGGGGTCCGTCACGGCGGACCCGCGCTTGCCGGATAGCCGGTGCTGTGGCTACTCAACCTGGTCATCACCCGGGGCACCCCACCGCGGTTGGAGGGTTGCCGGCCAGCAAGCCGGGGCTTGATGCTGGCGCTCATGACCAATACGGAGACTATCTTACTGCGTCGACATCGTGCCAACTCGTGCTTGATAACGTGGCAGCAAGAACGCTGAGACCCCCCAATAATCTACGTCGGGAGATTGACCGTGAGCGCCGACAAGCCGACCGTCATCTACACACTGACCGACGAGGCGCCGTTGCTGGCGACCTACGCCTTCCTGCCGATCGTGCGGGCCTTCGCCGAACCGGCGGGGATCGAGATCAAGACCAGCGACATCTCGGTGGCGGCGCGTATTCTCGCCGAATTCCCCGAGGATTTGACCGACGAGCAGCGGGTCCCGGACAACCTGGCCGAGCTGGGGCGGCTGACCAAGCTGGCCGACACCAACATCATCAAGTTGCCGAATATCAGCGCCTCGGTACCCCAACTGGTCGCCGCCATCAAGGAACTGCAGGACAAGGGCTACAAGCTCCCGGACTTCCCGCACAGTCCTAAGACTAAAGAGGAAAAGGAAATTCGCGAGCGCTACGCCAAATGCCTTGGCAGCGCGGTCAACCCGGTGCTGCGGCAGGGCAACTCGGACCGGCGCGCGCCCAAGGCGGTCAAGGAGTACGCGCGCAAGCATCCGCACAGCATGGCGGAATGGTCGCAGGCGTCGCGCACCCATGTTGCGACCATGAAGCACGGCGACTTCTACCACGGCGAGAAGTCGATGACGCTGGACCGCGGGCGCAACGTGAAGATGGAGCTGGAGACCAAGGACGGCAAGGTCGTCACGCTCAAGCCTGTGGTGTCGCTGCGTGAGGGCGACATCATCGACAGCATGTTCATGAGCAAGAAGGCCCTGGTCGAGTTCTACGAGGAACAGATGCAGGACGCCTACGAGACCGGCGTGATGTTCTCACTGCACGTCAAGGCGACCATGATGAAGGTCTCGCACCCGATCGTGTTCGGCCACGCGGTCAAGGTCTTCTACAAGGACGCGTTCGCCAAGCACCAGGCGCTCTTCGACGAGCTCGGCGTCAACGTCGACAACGGACTGGTCGACCTCTACGCCAAGATCGAGTCGCTGCCGGCGTCGCTGCACGATGAGATCATCCGCGACCTGCACGCCTGCCACGAACACCGCCCCGAGCTGGCCATGGTCGATTCGGCCAAGGGCATCACCAACTTTCACTCGCCCAGCGATGTGATCGTCGATGCGTCGATGCCCGCGATGATCCGCGCCGGCGGCAAGATGTACGGCGCCGACGGCCGGCAGAAGGACACCAAGGCCGTCAACCCCGAGTCGACCTTCTCCCGGATCTACCAGGAGATCATCAACTTCTGTAAGACGAACGGCCAATTCGACCCGACCACAATGGGCACCGTCCCCAACGTCGGTCTGATGGCCCAGCAGGCCGAGGAGTACGGCTCGCACGACAAGACATTCGAGATTCCCGAGGACGGCGTCGCCAACATCATCGACCTCGACACCGGGGACGTCCTGCTCACCCAGAACGTGGAAACCGGTGACATCTGGCGCATGCCGATCGTGCGGGACGAAGCCATCCGCGACTGGGTCAAGCTCGCCGTGACCCGGGCCCGTAACTCGGGCATGACGGTGGTGTTCTGGCTGGACACCGAACGGCCGCACGAGGTCGAGCTGCGCAAGAAGGTCAAGGCCTATCTGAAAGAGCACGACACCGAGGGCCTGGAGATCCAGATCATGCCGCAGGTGTGGGCCATGCGGTACACGATCGAGCGCGCGGTGCGCGGGCAGGACACTATTGCCGCGACCGGAAACATCCTGCGGGACTACCTCACCGACCTGTTCCCGATCCTCGAGCTGGGCACCAGCGCCAAGATGCTGTCCATCGTGCCGTTGATGGCCGGCGGCGGGATGTACGAAACCGGTGCGGGCGGCTCGGCCCCCAAGCATGTCCACCAGCTCGTCGAGGAAAATCATCTGCGCTGGGATTCCCTGGGTGAATTCCTGGCTCTGGGAGCATGTTTCGACGACATCGGCATCAAGACCGACAACCCCCGCGCGAAGCTGCTCGGCAGGACCCTGGACTCGGCGATCGGCAAGCTGTTGGACAACAACAAGAGTCCGTCGCGCAAGACCGGCGAACTCGACAATCGTGGCAGCCAGTTCTACCTGGCGCTGTATTGGGCCCAGGAACTCGCCGCCCAGGACGAGGACAAGGAGTTGCGCGATCGGTTCACCGCGCTGGCCGACTCGCTGAGCGAGAACGAGGACACCATCGTCGCCGAACTGGCGGCGGTGCAAGGCAAGCCGGCCGACATCGGCGGCTACTACTACCCGGACCCGGATAAGACGACGGCCGTGATGCGGCCGAGCAAGACGCTCAACGAGGCACTGGCGAAGGGCTGACGCGCCAGTCTAAGTTGCCGGCGGATCGGCGACCTGGACCGGGCGGACGCACTCGTCGAGGAAGTCCACGATGACTTTCGTCACCCGTTCGGCAGCTTCGAACATCGGCACGTGCCCGACGCCGTCGAGCTCGGTGACCCGATGGCCCTCCGGCAGATGGCGGATGAAATGCCGGCTGAACCTGGGCGACGGGATCACCCGGTCTTTTTCGCAAATCACCAGGTGCGCCGGGACGGCGTTGAGCGCGAGCTCGCGCAGGCCGGGCATCAACAAGGCCTTGACCA
Organism: Mycobacterium simiae; assembly: GCF_010727605.1. Lineage (NCBI taxonomy): Bacteria > Bacillati > Actinomycetota > Actinomycetes > Mycobacteriales > Mycobacteriaceae > Mycobacterium > Mycobacterium simiae. The sequence goes on along the minus strand of NZ_AP022568.1, from coordinate 1,532,914 downwards.
GCAGCTGGACGTAGGCGGGGCAGTGGGCCGCGTCGTCGATGATGTCGGCGAGTTTGCGCTCGCTGACGCCGTCCGGGGTGGCGCTGATCGCGTAGGTGGCCAACCGGCGGCTGAACGGTAGCTGCAGCACCCGCGGGCCCAACAGAAAAGCGAACGCCAGCAGCGGGATGGCCAGCACGAACTTGCCGATGACCTCGAATTTTGCCGGGCTCCAGCGGGTCCAGCCGCCGGCCGGCGCGATGCCGATGATGCTGCGGGCCCGGCCGCGCCGTTCGAGTTCGAACGCGACCCAGCCCCCCAGCGAGTTGCCCACGATGTGGGCGGTGTCCCAGCCCAGCTCGTCCATCTGCCGCTCGACGTGGTCGGCCAGCACCTCGGAGCTCAGAAACCAGGTACCGGCCGGCGGCCCGCCGTTGTGACCCGCCATTGTCGGGGCGAACACCTCGAAGCGTCCGGTGTCGGCCAGCTGCTGGGCGACGTCTTCCCAGACAATTTGCGAGAGCAGGAACGGATGCAGCAGCAAGACCGGCTCTCCGGAACCCAGATGGATCGGCGCGCGAGTGCTCATGTAGGCGACATTAAATGCGGTACCGCCGGTACCGCAAGCAAGGCCGTGCCGGGAAATTCGGGCGTGAAAAGATCGACACATCATGAGCACCACTACCGGACCCAGCCGGATTTTCTCCGGCGTGCAGCCCACCTCTGACTCGCTACACCTCGGCAACGCGCTGGGCGCGATCACCCAGTGGGTCGCGCTGCAGGAGGACTACGACGCGTTCTTCTGCGTGGTGGACCTGCACGCCATCACCATCCCGCAAGACCCCGAGGCGCTGCGCCGCCGCACGCTGGTCACCGCGGCCCAGTATCTGGCGCTGGGCATCGATCCCGCCCGCAGCACCATCTTCGTGCAGAGCCATGTCCCGGCCCACACCCAGCTGGCCTGGGTGCTGGGCTGCTTCACCGGATTCGGGCAGGCGTCGCGGATGACGCAATTCAAGGACAAGTCGCTGCGCCAGGGCAGCGACTCGACCACGGTCGGCCTGTTCACCTACCCGGTGCTGCAGGCCGCCGATGTGCTGGCCTACGACACCGATCTGGTGCCGGTGGGCGAGGATCAGCGCCAGCACCTCGAGCTGGCCCGCGACATCGCCGAACGGTTCAACTCCCGCTTCCCGGACACCTTCGTCGTGCCCGACATGCTCATCCCCAAGGCCACCGCCAAAATCTACGACCTTGCCGATCCGGGGTCCAAGATGAGCAAATCGGCGGCCACCGATGCCGGACTGATCAACCTGCTCGACGATCCGGCCAAGTCCGCCAAGAAGATTCGTTCGGCCGTGACCGACAGCGAGCGGGAAATCCGCTTCGATACCGAGGCTAAGCCGGGAGTGTCGAACCTGCTGACCATTCAATCGGCGGTGACCGGCATCGACATCGACAAGCTCGTCGACGGCTACGCCGGGCGCGGTTACGGTGACCTGAAGAAGGACACCGCCGAGGCGGTGGTCGAATTCGTCGCCCCGATCAAGGCGCGAGTCGACGAATTGACGGCCGACATCGCCGAATTGGAGGCAGTGCTGGCGGCCGGCGCCGAGCGCGCCGAGGACGTGGCCGGAAAAACGGTCCAGCGGGTTTACCATCGGCTGGGGTTTCTGCCGCAACGGAGGTAAGGCCCGTTTCTCACCTGGGAGCCGCCGCCATGAATGAACCGGCCAAGCCGGGATTCATTGACCGATTGCGCGCCCGGTTCGGCTGGCTCGACCACGTGATACGGGCCTACACCCATTTCGGTGCGCGCAACGGCGGGTTTTTGGCGGCCGGTCTCACCTACTACACGATCTTCGCGCTATTCCCTTTGCTGATGGTCACATTCGCCCTCGTCGGTTTTGTGTTGTCGCGCGATCCGGCGCTGATCGACACGATCAGCAACCACATCCGCGGCACGGTCTCCGGCACGCTGGGTCAGCAGTTGGTGGATCTGATGAACTCGGCGATCGAGGCGCGCGCATCGGTCGGCATCATCGGGCTGATCACCGCGGCCTGGGCCGGTCTGGGCTGGATGTCCCACATGCGCGGCGCCGTGACCACCATGTGGTGGGATGAGCAATACGATTCGGCGGGGTTTGTGCGCAACAAGATCTCCGATCTGATCGCGATGGTCGGCACGTTCGCGGTCATCGTCGTCACGCTGGCACTCACCGCCCTCGGGCACGCGGCGCCGATGCGTGCTTTGCTGAGATGGCTTGGTATACCCACTTTCTCGGTATTCGGCGAGATCTTTCGGGTGGTTTCGATAGCCGTGTCGCTGCTGGTGTCGTGGTTGTTGTTCACCTGGCTGATCGGCCGGCTACCGCGGCACAAGGTCAACCTGGCCGACGCGGCGCGGGCCGGCTTGCTGGCGGCGATCGGCTTCGAGTTGTTCAAGCAGGTGGGGTCGATCTATTTGCGTGTCGTGCTGCGCAGTCCGGCGGGAGCTGCCTTTGGCCCGGTGCTGGGTTTGATGGTGTTCGCTTACATCACCGGCTATCTGGTGCTTTTCGCCACCGCCTGGGCGGCCACCGTGTCCGGGGATCCGCGGCGAGCGCACACCCCGCCGCCGGAGCCGGCGATCATCGCCCCGCGGGTGTTGCTGGACGAGGGAATCACCACCCGCCAGACGCTGACCGCGATGGCGATGGGAGCCGTTGGTGCGCTGGCCCTGTCCCGGGTGACCCGTCGGCTCCGTTAACGCCAGTTGCCGCGCACCATCACCGCGGTGACCCGCAGCTCGCGGTCCAGCACTACCAGATCGGCAGCGTAGCCGTCGCGCAGTGCGCCGACCCGGTCGAGGCCGAGCGCCCGCGCCGGTGTCGCCGACGTCATCCGTACCGCGTCGGCCAGCGCGGCGTCGGGGTCCGGGCCGGTCTGGGCCACTGCGCGAAAGAGCCGATCCATGGTGGCGGTGCTGCCCGCGATCGTCGACGTCGAACTGACCCGCGCCACACCGGAGTCCACCTCGATGGGGACGGCGCCGAGCCGGTACGCTCCGTCTGCGCAGCCGGCCGCGGCAATGGCGTCGGTGATCAGCGCGACGCGGTCGGGGCCGGCGGTCCGGATGACGGCACCCACCATGGCGGGATGCACGTGCACGCCGTCGGCGATCACTTCGACGGTGACGTCGGGATGCTCGAGCAGCGCGAGCACGGGGCCCGGGTCGCGGTGGTGCAGGGAGGGCATTGCGTTGAACAGATGCGTGCCGACCGTGGCGCCCAGCGCGATCGCCTGCTGGGTCTGCTCGTAGTTGGCGGCGGTATGCCCCACGGCCACAACCACACCCGCGTCAACGAAACGGCGGATCGCCTCGGCGCTGCCGCGGCGTTCGGGGGCCAGCGTGACCATGCGGATCGTTCCCGCGCCGGCGGTCAGGACGTCGTCGAGCTCGCCGGGAGCGGGGTCGCGCATCTGGGTGGCGTCGTGGGCGCCGCACCGCGCCGCGGACAGCCACGGCCCCTCCAGATGAATGCCCGCGACGACGCCCGCGCGGGTCGCGTCGGCAAGGGCGCGGACTCCGGCGATCAGCTCCTCGGGCGAGGCGGTGACCAGGCTGGCCAGCGTCGTGGTAGTCCCGTGCCGTAGGTGAAACGTGGCGGCATCGGCTACCTGCTCGGCGTCCAGGTAGGAGGCGCCACCGCCGCCGTGCACATGCATGTCGATAAACCCTGGCACCACAAGGCAATCCGTGAAATCGTGGTCGGGCGGGCCCGGTGCCGCACCGTCTCCGCAGCCACGGACCCGTCCGTCGGCGACCCCTATCCAGCCGGGTCGGCAGATCCGGCCGTGCAGGGCCACGGCGTCGGCGCGAATCAGGGGCATGGCTCCTCCCAACGTCCACCGTTTTCCCAGAAGTGCCTGATCTCCTCGAGCTGGCGTCCTTTTGTCTCCGGGGCGTACCGGTAGACAAAGCCGAACGCCGCGACGGCCAGCGCGCCGAACACCGTGAAAGTCCCTGCGCCACCGAGTGAATGCAGCATGGTCAGGAAGACTGCCGCGACGATCGCATTGGCCAGCAGGTTAGCGGTGAGCATGGTGCTCGACCCGAGGGAGCGCAGCCGGGTGGGAAAGCTCTCGCTGGCATACACCCAGCCCAGGGAACCGAAACCCAGTGTGTAGCCGACGATGAACAGCAGGATGCCGGCGAACCCGAGGATCGCGCCGCCGAAGCCACGACCGAACACGAGCGTCAGCACCAGATCTGCGACGATCATCATCGCGATGCCGCACAACAGGATTGGCCGCCGTCCCACCCGATCGACCAGGGTCAGTGCCGCGCCCACCGCGGCCAGCCCGGCAACTTGCACCAGTGCCGGCAGAGCCAGCAGCGCGAAATTGCCGGTGAATCCCATGGCCTCGAAGATGCGGGGGCTGTAGTAGATGATCGCGTTGATGCCGGTGATCTGGATCAGGAAGCCGAGGGTGACCACGAACACGGTGGCCCGCAAGTACGGTGGCCGCAGCATCTCGGAGATGCCGCCTTTGAAACCCGGGGAGCCTTCGCGCGCGGCACGGCCGATTTCGGCGAGTTCCGCATCGGCGTCCGCGGCGGGCTCGACCCGCAGCAGCGCACGGCGGGCGTCCTCGACCCGCCCCTTCATCAGATACCACCGCGCGGTGTCGGGAAGTCGAATTGCCAACGGCACTAACAATAGTGCCGGCGCGGCGGCCAGTCCCAGCATCCACCGCCAGCTGTGCGTACCGGCCAGCAGGTAACCGGCGAGGTATCCGAGGATCAGCCCGCTGACGATGGCCAGCTGGTAGGTGGTCAGCAGCGCGCCGCGCACCGCCGGCGGCGCCGACTCCGCCACGTAGACCGGGACGACCACCACCATCACGCCGATGGTCAGCCCCAGCAACAGCCGCGCGGCCAGCAGCATCGGCAGGGCGACCGAGAACGCGCCGAGCAACGCGAAGACCGCATAGCCGACCAGGATCAGCACCAGCGACCGTTGCCGACCGATCGCGTTGGCCAGCACGCCGGCGCCGAGCGCGCCCGCGATCTGGCCGATCACGGCCATCGTCGTCAGCAGCTCTTGCTGGCCGGTCGTGAGCCCGAAATCCTCGGTGACGAACAGCTGCGCGCCCGCGATGATGGACAGGTCGTACCCGTAGCTGAGACCGACGCTGGCGCCGGTCAGCCCAACGCGCGCCCCCGCAATCAACGGTGCTGGTGTTGGGGCCGCCGGTTCATTGACCGCGCGACCATGATCAATGCGAACACGATGATGGCGCCGATGATGCCCACACCCACCCGCACCGGCAACGCGTCAGCCGCCGGCAGTAGGTTGGCCGCCTGGGCGCCATTAGCGCGGCGATCAGCAGCGCTGTCCTGCTTGGGAATCAGCGACGGGTCGGGTTCGATCAGCCCACCGATCTGCGTGCCCTGCGGGGTGGCGAAGCCGTAGTCCAGCAGGTGCGCCGCCTGCTCCCACGGGGCGATCGGCTGCCGGGTGCCGTGCAGCAGCACCGCGACCAGCCGGCGGCCGTCGTGGTTGGCCGCGCCGACGAACGTCTGGCCGGCGTCGTCGGTGTAGCCGGTCTTGCCGCCCAGCGCTCCCGGATACTTGTAGAGCAGCTGGTTGTCGTTTTCCAGCTCGTAGCCCGGGTGGTCGCCGTGGCCGGGGAAGTCGAAGGTCCGGGTTGCGACGATGTCGGCGAAAGTCGGGTTCTGCCAGGCATATCGGTAGAACAGGCCGATGTCGTAGGCCGAGGTGCTCATGCCGGGCCCGTCCAGCCCCGACGGCGTGGCCACCCGGGTGTCGCGGCCGCCGAGCTTAGCGGCCAGCACGTTGATCTTCTCCAGCGCCTGCTGCATCCCGCCCAGCTGCATGGCCAGCGCGTGCGCCGCGTCGTTGCCGGAGTGCATCAGCAGTCCGTGCAGCAGCTGGTTGACCGTATAGACCCCGCCATCGTCGACGCCCACCTTGGTGCCCTCGGCGGCCGCGTCATCCGAGGTTCCCGTCACCGACTTGTTCAGCGGCAGCGCGTTGAGCGCCGCCATCGCGATCAGCACCTTGATGATGCTGGCGGGGCGATGCCGCCCGTGCGGGTCCTTGGCGGCGAGCACCGCCCCGGTGTCCAGGTCCGCGACCAGCCAGGCCTCCGCGGAGATGTCGGTGGGTAGCGGTGGAGTGTCCGGCGCGGTGACGATGCCGCAACTGGACAGGGCGTCACCGCCCACCGGCTTGGGTGGCACGGCCAGCGGAATGGGCGGATCACCGGCTTGCGGGGCCTCCGAGGAGTCGACCGCGGGCGGGGTGTTGACGCGGTACGGGCAACTGGGTGCCCCGGCGTCGGGTCCCGGGTTGGGCTCCGCGAGCGCGGCCGGCGCGCCCGACACGGCCGGGGCGGCGGCCACAAAAAGGGCCACTGCCAGGCATGATGCAGAACGTGAGAGGCTCATCAACTGTGCAGACTAGGCGATGGGGCGCCCAATCCGCGGGAGCCGCGCTGTGACTACTGGGGCAGATGTTACGACTGTCGTGTTCCCGGCGGCCGTCTCTGCGACGCACTACGCTGGCAGGGGTCAATAGCCGGCGACGTCGGAAAGGGTGCGCGATTCCAAACGAGCGATTGTGGTCGAAGTGGCGGCGCAACCGCGGCGGCAGCGACGGAGCGGGTAGCGCGCCGCGGTCGCTCGAACAGCTGTTCAAGCAGGTGGAGAAATCGACTCAGGTGCGCCGCACCGGGCTCGACAAGGTCCTGGCCGAGCTGCAGATGCACCGCGACGCCACCACCGACCCCGAGGCGCGTTCCGCGCTTGCCTGGCTGTGCAACTCGCTGTCGCGGTTCGTGAACAACCCCAGCGCGGCGCACGCGCGCCAGCTGGTGATGGCCACCGGCACCGCTAAAGCCGCGCTGCATCGTTGAGGTCGCGGCCGCTGCGCCCCGGCTTCGCCGGGTCTAGAACCGCTGCCAAACCTCGCTGAGCACGCCACGCAGGATCGACTCGATCGTGTCGAACTCGGCCTGACCGCTGATCAGCGGCGGCGCCAGCTGAATGACCGAATCCCCACGGTCGTCGGTGCGGCAATACAACCCGGCCTCGAAAAGCGCCTTCGACACCTGGCCCAACAGGGCTCGGCGTTCGTCGTCGGTAAACGTCTGCTTGGTGGCCTGGTCCTGCACCAGCTCGATGCCGTAGAAATATCCCTCGCCGCGGACGTCGCCGACGATTGGCAGGTCGTAGAGCTTCTCCAAGGTTGTCCGGAAGGCCGGCGCGTTGGTCTTGACGTGGTCGGTGATTCCCTCGCGCTCGAAGATGTCGAGGTTGGCCAACCCGACCGCCGCCGAAACAGGATGGCCGCCAAAGGTATACCCGTGCGGGAACATCGTCGCGCCGTCGTTGAACGGCTCGAACAATCGCTCGCTGGCGATCATCGCACCGATCGGCGAGTACCCCGACGTCATGCCCTTGGCGCAGGTGATCATGTCGGGTACGTAGCCGATGTCGTCACAGGCAAACATCGAGCCGATCCGGCCGAAGGCACAGATCACCTCGTCGGAGACCAGCAGCACGTCGTACTCGTCGCAGATCTCGCGAACCCGCTCGAAATAGCCTGGGGGAGCGGTGATGCTGCCGCCGGCGTTTTGCACCGGTTCCAAGAACACCGCCGCCACGGTCGACGGTCCCTCGAACTCGATTGCCTCGGCGATGCGGTCGGCGGCCCACTTGCCGAAGGCTTTGGCGTCGGTGTTGAACGGTTCCGGCGCGCGGTAGAAGTTCGTATTGGGCACCCGGAAGCCGCCGGGGGTCACCGGCTCGAACGGCTCCTTGAAGCGCGGCAACCCGGTGATCGCCAGCGCGCCCTGCGTGGTGCCGTGGTAGGCGACCGCACGCGAAATCACTTTGTGTTTCCCGGGTTTGCCGGTGAGCTTGAAATACTGCTTGGCGACTTTCCATGCGGTCTCGACAGCCTCGGTGCCGCCGGTGGTGAAAAAGACCCGGTTCAGGTCGCCGGGGGCGTAGTGCGCCAATCGCTCGGCGAGCTCGATCGCGGTCGGGGTGGCGTAGCCCCACACCGGGAAGAACGCCAACGTGCTCGCCTGCCGGGCCGCGGCCTCGGCCAGTTCGGTGCGGCCGTGGCCGACCTGGACGGTGAACAACCCGGATAGCCCGTCCAGGTAGCTCTTGCCGCGGTCATCGTAGATCGTGACGCCCTCGCCGCGCGTGATGATCGGCGGCGTGAATTCTGGGCCGTGCCGGGTGAAGTGCAGCCAAAGGTTGTCAGTCATCGTGCTCTCGAGCCTAGTGCTGGATCGAAATCACTTGACTAGTATCCCCGCGTCCACACACAGCGTCGTGCCGGTGATGTAGCGACCCGACCCGGCGCACAGATAGAGCATCGCCTCGGTGACGTCCTCGACGGGGATCAGCGAAACCGGCAGCAGGTTGCTGAGCATCGTCGCTAGTTCGGGGTGCTCGCCGAGAAATGCTCCGGCGGCCTGGTTCTGGATCATCGGCGTCGCCACCGCGGTCGGATGGACGGAGTTCACCCGAATCTCCTTCTCCGCCAATGTGGTGGCGTAATAGCGCATCAATCCGATGGCGCCGTGTTTGGCGGCCGTGTAGCCAGCCAGCCCGGGGTTGTGCGCCTCGAAACTGGCGCCGAGCGATTTGAAACCCGCCGCCGAGCTGGTGATCACGATGGCCCCGCCGTCGCCGTGCCGGAGCAGATGAGGCAGGGCGGCCTCGATCGTCGAGTAGACGCCGTTGAGCATGATGTCGATCGCCTCATTGAATGCACTCGCCGTCGGCCGAGCGAGTCCGATACCGGGCATGACTCCGGCGTTCGCGAGGACGAAGTCCAGCCGGCCGAGTTCGGCCACCGCGTCGGCCAGCACCGCCTGCAGCCGGGCGACATCGCGGACGTCGGCCTGGGCGGCGACGATCCGACGGCCGGTCTTCTCCACCAGGTTGACCGTCTCGTCCAGATCCTCGGGGCAGCTCATCGGGTAGGCGACGGTGTCGAGTTGCCGACAGATATCCACCGCGATGATGTCCGCGCCCTCCTCGGCGAATCGGACGGCGTGTGCGCGGCCCTGACCGCGCGCGGCACCGGTAATGAACGCCACTTTGTCAGCTAGTCGCCCCGTCATGCCTCCACTGTGCTGGCACGGACGGGATGCGGGTTGTGCATGCCTGCACGGAGGTTGCCCGACTGCGCATAGGCTCTGGGCATGGCCTCGACACAGGTCAGCGATTTCGAGGAGCTGCGGCCGCACCTGATGGCCGTCGCCTACCGGCTGATGGGCACGGTGTTCGATGCCGAGGACATCGTCCAGGAGGCCTGGCTGCGCTGGGACAAGCAGGATGCGCCGATCACCGACTTGCGGGCCTGGCTGACCACCGTGGTCAGCCGATTGGGGCTGGACCGGCTCCGGTCGGCCGCCCACCGGCGCGAGACATACACGGGCAACTGGTTGCCAGAGCCGGTGGTCACCGGCCTCGACCGCGCCGATCCGCTCAACGCCGTGGTGGCCGACGAGGATGCCCGGTTCGCGGCGATGGTGGTCCTAGAGCGGCTGTCACCGGATCAGCGGGTCGCGTTCGTGTTGCACGACGGGTTCTCGCTGCCGTTCTCGGAGGTGGCCGAGGTGCTGGGCACCACCGAAGTAGCCGCGCGGCAACTGGCTTCGCGGGCCCGCAAGGCGGTCGCGGCCGACCCGCCGCCGCGGCCTGACCCGTCGCACAACGAGGTGGTCGGCCGGCTGTTGGCCGCCATGTCGGAAGGCGACCTGGACACTGTGGTGTCGCTGCTGCATCCCGACGTCACGTTCACCGGCGACTCGAACGGCAAGGCGCCGACGGCTGTCCAGGTCATCCACGGAGCTGACAAGGTGGTCCGCTTCATGCTCGGTCTGGCACAACGGTATGGCCCTTCGATGTATACGGCGTATGAATTAGGTTTGGTCAACGGCGAACTCGGCATCTACACCGCCGGCTGCCCCGCCAGCGAGGGATACCGACATATGCTGCCGCGAATCACCGCCGTCACCGTGCGCGACGGAAAGGTCTGCGCGCTATGGGATATCGCCAACCCGGATAAGTTCACCGGGTCTCCGCTGCGAAAAGGCTGATAGGACTTACCTATTACGGCGCGAGCCGGAAACCGTCCCGGGCTCCCTACAATCGGGGTGGTGCCGGACCCTACGACGGCGTATTCGGAAAATCTCCATGCCGCACTGTGGCGTTCTGCCGCCGCCGAGGTACTCGGCGGCACCGCCGGCCGCACAGCCGATCTCGACTGGGCCGCCAACCCCACACTGGCCGGCATCGATCGGCATGTTCGGGCGCTGGAATCCGGCCGTCCGGTCCGCCGGCCGCGCCGTGCCGGGCCCGCCCACCGGGATCCGGACATCATCGCCTACCTCTCCGAACTTCACCAGCGGCTCGCGCACTCGCGGCTGAACGATGATCCCGTGCTGACGGCCGAACTTCGCCAGCAGCTCAGCACCTTTGCGCGCCAGGACTCGGCGCTAGATCAGCTGGGGGAGAAGTACTTTGAGTACTACGCCGAGTATCCGTACCACCTACCCGGCGCCCCGGCCTACCGCTGCTGGCAAGCACCGGAGGCAGGAAACGGCGATGTCGACTTCGGGTTGATCGAATGGCGGCTGCCCGCCGACGCGACGATCGCCGTCGTCGGTGACGTCGGCACCGGCACCGACCTGGCGGCGGCGACGCTGGTTGCCGCGCTGTCGTTTCGGCCGGACGCGATTCTGCACCTTGGAGACGTCTACTACTCGGGAACCGCCTTCGAGTTCGACCACCGCTTTGTCGGGTTGTTCGAGTCGGTGTTCACCGCGACCGGCCACCGCGCACCGATATTCGGGGTGCCGGGCAATCACGAGTACTTCACCGGCGCGCACGCCTACCTCGCGGCGCTGGACGGCCCAGCGTTGCGGATGACACCGGACCAGCGCCAGCGAGCCAGCTATTTCGCGCTGCGCTCGGCCGACGACGGGTGGCAGTTCCTGGGAATGGATACCGGCTTCTACGGCCACACCATCAGCATGCCCATCGAGGCGCAGCGGGCGGTGCTTGCGGTACTGCACCGCCGCCACCCCGAAATTCCGCTTGATCCCGATTCACCCGCGGTCACGTTGTCGGTGCCGCAGCCAGCGATGGTGCGGTTGCGCGACGACGAAGTCGACTGGCACATTCGGCACGCGACCTCGTTTCCCGGTCGCTCGGTGTTGTTGTCCCACCATCAGCTGTACTCGGCGCGATGGGAGGTCGGGCGCGCACAACGGCAACAGGCCGCCGGCGGCGGTGGCATCCGCCCCGATCCGACCGATCTCCACCGCGGCTGGGTCGACACCGACCTGTGGCGTCAGGTCGGCCCGCTGTTCGGGCAGCACGTGGCGGCGTGGTTCTGGGGCCACGAGCACAACCTCGGGATCTTCGCCGACGACTATGTACCGCCCGGCTGGCCGGCGGACCTCGGCGCCGACGCGGCGACCTTGCGGACGCTGCCGAAGGGGCGTTGCTGCGGCCACGCGGCGATACCGGTCAACGTCCGCGACCGACCCTATGCCGTCGACTTTCCGGTACCCCTTAAGCGGCCGGACCTCCAGCTCGGCCGGCACGAAGACTTCTATCACCGGGGTTTCCAGATCCTGAACCTGAACGGAGCCGGAAAACCGATGGCCGCCAGGTATTTTCAGGTGGCGCGGCTGGATCCCACGCCGCAGCTGATCCACCAGGAGAGCATCGCCTGAGTGGCCGGCTATCCGGTCGCCCACGGAATGCGGCAGCTATCACCGGAATTGAAGCCCTGCTCGGTGATGCCCAGCGCGGAGTTCATCCGGGCCCGCATGTTCTCCAGCCCGATCTGATACGTCAGCTCGATCACCCCGGCATCGCCGAAACGAGCCCGCAGACCTTCGACCTGTTCGTCGGTGACGGTGTGCGGGTCGGTGGTCAGCGCGTCGGCGTAGGCGATGGCGGCGCGCTCGTCGTCGGTGAATGCCGCGGAGGTGGCGTAGTCGTCGATCTCCTGGAGCCGCTGGATGTCCAGGCCGTCCAGGCGCTGCAACATGGCTCCGAAGTCCACGCACCAGGAACAGCCGATCGCGCGGGCAGTCCAGAACACCGCGAGCTCGCGCACGCTGGCGGGCAGCGTCCGGCAGGCCCGCTCGACCATCGTCTCGTGCACGGCACCGGCGACCAGCAGCTTGCGATGATGTGCGGTCACGGCGAACGGTTCGGGAACCTGGCCGAAGCGGCGTTTGGCGAATCGGTACATGGCCCGGGTCATCAGGCCGGCGCGTTGGGGCGGTAGGGGCTCGATGCGAGTTTTCTGTGTCATACCCCTCAGACGACGCGGTGTGGGCGAGTGTGACCAGAACTTGTCAAGAATCCTCCAAGAATCTCCGCCGAGGGTGTGCTCATGACGTATTGCTTCTTTGACGAGCCACCTCGACTGGAGGACATCGAACCGGCGACCCACACCGAGGTGCTGGTGTCCGAAGCGCGCCTGGACCAGGGACGGATGCGGGCCGCGATCGAAGCCGTCTTCGCCGCTCACCCCGATCTCGGCACCGTGTTCGAATCACGGCTCAACGTGTGGATGACGCGACCCGGGGGCGGCTGGTCGTGGGGCGTGGAGCCGCCCGGCGGCAGCGTGGCGGACGTGGTCGCGCGGCAGCTCGCCAGCTTCGATATGCACACCGGCCGGTTGTTCGCGGCGTCCCTGCTGCCCGGTGATCCCGACCGGGTGGTGCTCACCGCCAGTCGGTTGTGCATCGACGAGCAGGCCTGGTTGCTGGTGGTCGGCGATGTCCTGCTCGAGTACAACGCCGGCACGCTCAGCGCGAGAACATCAGCGCGCGCTTGACCTCTTGGATTGCCTTGGTTACCTGAATGCCGCGCGGGCAGGACTCCGTGCAGTTGAACGTGGTGCGACAGCGCCAAACGCCGTCGACCTCGTTGAGGATGTCCAGGCGTTCACCGGCGGCCTCGTCGCGGCTGTCGAAGATGAACCGGTGGGCGTTGACGATCGCGGCCGGCCCGAAGTAGGTGCCTTCGCTCCAGAACACCGGGCAGCTGGTGGTGCAGCACGCGCAGAGGATGCACTTGGTGGTGTCGTCGTAGCGGGCCCGGTCGGTCGGGCTCTGAATGCGTTCCCGGGTCGGCGGGTTGCCGGTCGTGATCAGGTAAGGCTTGATAGCACGGTAGGCGTCGAAGAACGGCTCCATGTCAACCACCAGGTCCTTCTCCACGGGCAACCCGCGAATCGGCTCGACCGTGATGGTGAGCGCCTTGCCCGGCCCCTTCCCGTTCTTCTGGGTGGGCAGCAGGTCGCGCATCAGCACCTTGCACGCCAGCCGGTTCACGCCGTTGATCCGCATCGCGTCCGAGCCGCACACGCCGTGCGCGCAGGAGCGCCGGAAGGTCAGCGTGCCGTCCAGGTACCCCTTGATGTAGATCAGCAGGTTCAGCAACCGGTCGCTGGGCAGGCAGGGCACCCGAAAGCTTTGCCAGCCACCGGTTTCGGCGAACGCGTCAGGGTCGTCGGGGTTGAACCGTGCGATCTTCAGGGTCACCATCACGGCGCCGTCCGGGATCGGGGGCAGCGGCGGCTCGCCGGGCAAGGCCTCTGGTGCGTCCGGTGCTTCTACCGACATCAGTACTTCCGCTCCTTGGGTTCGTAGCGCGTCTGCACGACGGGTTTGAAGTCCAGCGCGATGTCACTCAACAACTCGCTGCCCTGCTTGTAGGCCATCGTGTGGCGCATGTAGTTCACGTCGTCGCGGTTGGGGTAGTCCTCGCGGGCGTGGCCGCCGCGGGACTCCTTGCGATTCAGCGCACCGACCACGGTGACTTCGGCCAACTCCAACAGGAAGCCCAGTTCGATGGCCTCGAGCAAGTCGCTGTTGAAACGTTTCCCCTTGTCGTGCACGGTGATTCGGGAATAGCGCTCTTTGAGCGCATGGATGTCGGTGAGCGCCTGCTTGAGCGTCTCCTCGGTACGGAACACCGCGGCGTTGTTGTCCATCGTCTGCTGCAGCGCGCCGCGGATATCGGCGACGCGTTCGTTGCCGTGTTCGCTCAAGATGTCGGCCACCCAGCCGACCACCATCGACTCCGGATTCGGCGGCATGTCGACGAAGTCGTGACCTTGGGCGTAACTGGCCGCGGCGATGCCGGCGCGGCGGCCGAAGACGTTGATGTCCAACAGCGAATTGGTGCCCAGCCGGTTGGCGCCGTGCACCGACACGCAGGCGCACTCACCGGCCGCGTACAAGCCCGGGACGGTAGAGGTGTTGTCGCGCAACACTTGTCCGGTGACGGTGGTGGGGATACCGCCCATCACGTAGTGACACGTCGGGTAGACCGGCACCAGCTCCTTGACCGGGTCCACACCCAGGTAGGTGCGGGCGAACTCGGTGATGTCCGGCAGCTTGGACTCCAGCACGTCCTCGCCGAGGTGGCGCACGTCGATGTAGACGTAGTCCTTGTGCGGTCCGGCGCCGCGACCCTCCAGAACCTCCAGAACCATTGAGCGAGCGACGATGTCGCGGGGCGCCAGGTCGACGATCGTCGGGGCGTAACGCTCCATGAAGCGCTCACCCTCACCGTTGAGCAACCGGCCGCCCTCGCCGCGCACGGCCTCGGAGATCAAGATGCCCAGGCCGGCCAGGCCGGTGGGGTGGAACTGGTGAAATTCCATGTCCTCCAACGGAAGTCCCTTACGGAAGACAATGCCGATGCCGTCGCCGGTCAGGGTGTGCGCGTTGGACGTGGTCTTGTACATCCGGCCCGAGCCGCCGGTGGCCAGCACCACGGCCTTGGCGTGGAAGACGTGGATGCGCCCGGTGGCCAGCTCGTAGGCGACCACCCCGGTGGCGACCGGGCCGCCCGGGGTTTGGGTGAGGACCAGATCGAGCGCATAGAACTCGTTGAAGAACTGCACGTCGTGCTTGACGCAGTTTTGGTACAGCGTCTGCAGGATCATGTGGCCGGTGCGGTCCGCGGCATAGCAGGCCCGGCGCACCGGGGCCTTACCGTGGTCGCGGGTGTGGCCGCCGAACCGGCGCTGATCGATGCGGCCCTCGGGGGTGCGGTTGAACGGCATCCCCATCTTTTCCAGGTCGAGCACCGCGTCGATGGCTTCCTTGCACATGATCTCGACGGCATCCTGGTCGGCAAGATAGTCACCGCCCTTGACGGTGTCGAAGGTGTGCCATTCCCAGTTGTCGTCTTCGACGTTGGCCAGCGCGGCGCACATGCCGCCCTGGGCGGCGCCGGTGTGGCTACGGGTGGGGTAGAGCTTGGTCAATACAGCGGTGCGAACCCGCGGCCCGGCCTCGACGGCGGCCCGCATGCCGGCGCCGCCCGCCCCGACGATCACCACGTCGTATCGGTGTTGCTGGATCACGGGTTAGCCTCCGATATTCGGGTCGAACGTCACCAGCACGTAGGTACCCAGCACCAACGTGAAGCCCATCGACAGCAGCAGCAGGCTGTTCAGCCAGAACCGGGTGCTGTCCTTGCGGCTGTAGTCGTCGATGATGGTGCGCAGGCCGTTACCGCCATGCAGTTGGGCCAGCCACAGCAGCGCCAGGTCCCAGAATTGCCAGAACGGCGACGCCCACCGCTGCGCCACGTAGTTGAAGTCGATCCGGTAGACGCCGTTGTCCCACATCAGCATGATGAACAGGTGCCCGATCGCCAGAAATATCAGGGCGATCCCGGAGAACCGCATGAACAGCCACGCGAACTTCTCGAAGTTGGGAATGCCGGCTCGGCGGCGCGGGGAGCGCGGGTTGTCCAGGCTGGGCGGGCGATCGTGGCTGCGTTGCAGAACCGGCGCCGCCTCGCCCCGCTGGTATTGAGGCCCGAGTTGAAGGTCGGGGCTGCTCATCGGAAGTGCTCCATCATGTGAATGCCGATGGTCACCGCGGCCGGCACCATGACCAACAGGTAGATGACGGCGATGATCCACAACATCGTCTTCTGATGCCGCGGTCCCTCCGACCAGAAGTCGATCAGGATGACGCGGATCCCGTTGAGCGCGTGGAAAAGCACCGCGGCGACCAACCCGAACTCCATCAGGCCGACGATCGGGGTCTTGTAGGTCTGGATCACCTCGTTGTAGGCCTGCGGGCTGACCCGGACCAGGGCGGTGTCCAAGACGTGGACAAATAGGAAGAAGAAGATCGTTGCGCCGGAGATGCGATGCAGCACCCACGACCACATGCCCGGATCTCCCCGATACAGGGTCCGAGGTGGCCGCCGTTTGCGTACTGACTCCGGTGACGGTGTCGGTGATGCGGAATCTGCGGTTGTCGCCTGTGTGCTCAAACCAGTCCTTAAATCGTCTGCGAAAGTAAGGCCGGGAAACTGAGCTTAGTCCGGTAACGATGCGTCCGGTACCGGATAAGACCATCTGAGACCGGCGCTTTCGTGCCACCGCTAGGGTTGTTTATCTCGATCTGAACCCAACGGTGACTGGGATTGGAAGATGGCTGCTATCGACTGGAATATGCTGCGGGACAAAGCCATACAGGCAGCGGCGGGGGCCTATGCGCCGTATTCTCAATTCCCCGTCGGGGCGGCCGCTTTGGTCGACGACGGACGGGTGGTTATCGGCTGCAATGTGGAAAATGTCTCATATGGCCTGGGTCTCTGTGCCGAATGCGGAGTGGTGTCTGCCCTGCATACGACGGGTGGCGGCCGGTTGACCGCCCTGGTGTGTGTTGACTCACGCGGCGCGTTGCTGATGCCGTGCGGGCGCTGTCGGCAGGTATTGCTGGAGCACGGCGGCCGCGACTTGCTGATCGCGCATCCGGCCGGGCCGCGCCGGCTCGTCGAGTTGCTTCCCGATCCGTTCGACGGCGACGACTTGGCCCGGGGGCGTCCTTGAGCGACATCGCTTTCGACGCGCCGACGATCATCCGGACCAAGCGCGACGGCGGCCGGCTCTCGGATGCGGCGATCGACTGGGTCATCGATGCCTTCACCGACGGCCGCGTCGCCGACGAACAGATGGCCGCGCTGTTGATGGCGATCTTTTGGCGCGGGCTGGACCACGGTGAGCTCGCCCGCTGGACGGTGGCGATGCTGGCGTCGGGTGAGCGACTGGATTTCACTGGGTTGAGCTCGGGCGGTAGGCCGCTGATGACGGTGGACAAACACTCCACCGGTGGTGTCGGCGACAAGACCACGCTGGTACTGGTGCCCGTCGTCGCGGCCTGCGGTGCCGCGGTGCCGAAGGTCTCCGGCCGCGGGCTGGGCCATACCGGCGGCACGCTGGACAAGCTGGAATCCATCGCGGGTTTCACCGCAGAGGTCTCCATTGGTCAAGTGCGCCAACAGCTTTGCGACATTGGCGCGGCGATATTCGCCGCCGGGGAGTTGGCGCCGGCCGACAAGAAGATCTACGCGCTGCGGGACATCACCTCGACCGTCGACTCGCTGCCGCTGATCGCCAGCTCGGTGATGAGCAAGAAACTGGCCGAGGGCGTCGGCGCGCTGGTGCTCGACGTCAAGGTCGGTTCGGGTGCGTTGTTACCGGAGTCGCAATGCCGCGAACTCGCTCGGACCATGGTGGAGTTGGGCGCGGCGCATGGTGTGCCTACCCGCGCGGTGCTCACCGACATGGAGTGCCCGCTGGGCGCCGCCGTCGGCAACGCGCTCGAGGTTGACGAGGCGCTGGCGGTGCTGGCCGGCGGCGGGCCGGCCGACGTCGTGGAGCTGACCGTGCGGTTGGCCGCCGAGATGCTGTCGCTGGCCGGCATCGACGGCCGCGATCCCGCCGAGACGCTGCGCGACGGCACCGCGATGGACCTATTCCGCCGGCTGGTCGCCGCGCAGGGTGGCGATTTATCCGTACCGTTGCCAATCGGATCGCATTCGGAAACCGTGCTTGCCGCGCGGAGCGGCACAATGGGGACTATCGACGCTATGGCAGTGGGGTTGACGGCTTGGCGACTCGGTGCGGGCAGGTCCCGGCCGGGTGGCGGTGTGCAACCCGGCGCCGGCGTCCGGATTCACCGGCGTCCGGGTGAGCCCGTCGCGGCCGGTGAGCCGTTGTTCACCCTCTACACCCAGACCCCCGAACGCTTCGCCGCCGCGCTGGCCGAGCTGGACGGCGGCTTCAGCGTCGGTGACAGCGCTCCGGCGGCGCGGCCGCTGATCTTGGATCGGATCGGCGCATGATCGCTCCTCTGGAGTTACGGCAGATCGAGAAGGCGCCCAAGGCGCTGCTGCACGACCACCTCGACGGGGGACTGCGCCCGTCGACCGTGCTCGACATCGCGGGCCAGATCGGTTACGACGAGCTGCCTGCCACCGAGGCCGACGAGCTGGCGACGTGGTTTCGCACCCGGTCGCACAGCGGTTCGCTGGAGCGGTATCTGGAGCCGTTCTCGCACACCGTGGCCGTCATGCAGACGCCGGAGGCGTTGTATCGGGTGGCCTACGAGTGTGTCGAAGATCTGGCCGCCGATGCCGTGGTCTACGCCGAGATAAGGTTCGCTCCGGAGCTGCACATCAACCGCGGGTTGTCCTTCGACGAGGTGGTAGATGCCGTGTTGGAGGGCATTGCCGCCGGTGAGAAAGCGGCCGCTGCGGCCGCACGTCCGATCGTCGTGCGGCTACTGGTCACCGCGATGCGCCACGCCGCGTTGTCCCGGGAGATCGCCGAGTTGGCGATCCGGTTCCGGGATCGGGGCGTGGTCGGGTTCGACATTGCCGGGGCCGAGGCGGGCAACCCGCCCACGCGACACCTCGATGCCTTCGAGTACATGCGAGATCACAACGCGCGGTTCACTATTCACGCCGGAGAGGCATTCGGGCTGCCCTCCATTCACGAGGCCATTGCGTTCTGCGGCGCCGATCGGCTGGGCCACGGGGTACGCATCGTCGACGACATCGAAGTTGTCGAGGGGCGCGTGCGGCTAGGCAGGCTGGCATCGATACTGCGGGACAAGCGAATTCCGCTGGAGCTGTGTCCGAGCTCGAATGTGCAGACCGGCGCGGTCAAGAGCATCGCCGATCATCCATTCGACCTCCTGGCCAGGGCCCGATTCCGGGTCACCGTCAACACCGACAACCGGCTGATGAGTGACACCACGATGAGCCTCGAAATGCACCGCCTGGTAGAGGCTTTCGGCTACGGCTGGGCAGACTTGGAGCGGTTCACCATCAACGCGATGAAGTCGGCGTTCATTCCGTTCGACGAGCGGCTGGCCCTCATCGACGAGGTGATCAAGCCCCGCTATGCGGTGCTGATCGGTTAGTACGCGGCGGTTCGCCGTCAGATGTGGCCCATTCCCATACCGCCCATTGCGGGTGTGTCGATGTGTGGTGCCTCCATCGGCGGGGGAGCAATCGGCTCCATCGGCGGGGGCGCGGGAGCGATCGGGTCGATCGGCGGGGGAGCGGGAGCGATCGGGTCGATCGGCGGGGGAGCGGGAGCGATCGGTGGGGGCGGGGGTGGCGCGAAAGGCCCTCCGGCACAGACCGGGTCGGCGGGCATGCTGATGCACGCGGTATCTGCCGGGCCGGTGGGAGCTCCGGGCGGGGCGGGCGCGGGCCGTGGCGCATAGGGACCGCCCTGACAAATAGCGTCGGCGGGCACCATTATGCATTTGGGATCGTCTGGACCAGTGGGTGTGTCATCCGCGTTCGCGCGAACCGTCGCAGCCATCGGCGCTACCGCGATGAGCGCCCCGACCAGAGCAAATTTCGCGATCGCGTTCCGGACGCCCCCGGTAGTACATCCGTCCATCCGTCCCCCCAGGTTGCTATCTACCTACTTAAACACGCTTACTTCCCTTTGCGGAAGGGTCAATTTTTCTCAAGACTGGGGTAGCTGACGCGCCGGGGGACGCTAGAAGGGCGGCGGTTCGTCGTCGGGCGGAGCCGCGGCGAGTAAAGCGGCCCAACGCTTTTGGCGCGCTTCGCGCCTGCTTCGGTTGTCCCGGCGCTCGGTGGCAATGTTCGCGGCGCGGTTCTGGGTGCGGGTGCGCGTTCGCCTCGGCATGGCGCCGCTCCCCGTGACGCACCGCCGGTCTGACGTAGCAGCCACGGGCGCCGCAACGTCGCCGGTTGGCACGCACAGGGCAGGGAAGAGCAACGCGCTGCCGGGTGTGGTGACGTAGGTGGATCCGCCGGGCAGCGTCCAGATGACCGTGCCGTCGGGCAGTTGCCGGTCCCGCCAGCCCCAAAAAGTCTTGAGCAGATGGTGTTGTCGGCATAGACATTTGAGATTCGACGGGTGGGTCGCGCCACCGTTGCCGTGCGGGACGGTGTGGTCGATGTCGCAGGCGGTGGCGGGCCGATCGCAACCCGGAGCCCGGCAGGTGAGGTCGCGCGCGCGGACGAAGTCGCTCAGCGCTCGCGACGGCACATAGCCCGATTCCGCCACCGTCGGCACCGTCAGTGGTTGCAGCTTCGCCGTTTTGGCCAGTTCCCGAACGACCTCGGCGGGAATGATGCCGTCGCCGTACAGAAAACCGGAGCCGGCACCGGACCCGTCGACGGCGGCGCGGTCGGCGACCACATGAATGACGACCGAGGTGGGCCGCTTCGGCGCGCAACCGGCCGGGCAGTCGGCCCGGCCGCATCCGCACGTCAGACGGTCGTCGCCGGCCGCGAGTGCGCCCAACGCATCGGCGCGCAGCTGCCCGACAGTGCGCGGATCGTCATCGCACACCGTTTTGGCGAGCTCGTCGAGCCGGGCGTCGAGCGCTTGCCCCGTGGTCGCGAACACCGAGCCGTTGATCAATGCTGTGCCGGCTTCCATCGGCGTGACCTCAAAGAAGCGGTCCGCCGTGAAGTCGCGCGATCGGCGCACGGCGTCGCGGTCGATCTTGGCGACCACGCGGTCGATCTCAGTCGCGAGCCTCCAACTGGTCATCGACGGCCAGCGCGGCGCCTTGATCGCCAGTTGGGCATCCACGACGGCCAGGGCGTCGGCATCGACGACCAGGTCGGTGCGAAAGACGATGGTACGAAACAACCGGAAATCGATATCGCCCGCCCGGAAAACGGCGGCTACGGCGGGAAGTCGCTCCAGCATGGCCCGGGCGTAGCGCAGGTTGCTGTGGCCCATCGCCACGCTCGTGCCGAGAGTGGCGGCGACTTCGGCCGCCACTGCATCGCTGGTGTCCGCCGCCCACTGGGCGCGCTCGCCGTGCTCGGCCGTCCGCAGTCGGAACAGCTCTCCAGTGGCGAGCAGGCGGGCCGCCGCGGCCTGGGCCTCCGCGCGTGCGGCGGCACCGATCTGGGTGAGCAAAGACTGAGCATCGAACATGTGTTCGAGTATGCCACTGGATACCGACAGGTAGCTTTGGTTGATGGTCACACTGCGCGTGGAGCGAACGATCGAAGCGTCTCCGGAGAGGGTCTTCGATTGGCTTGCGGATCCGGTCAACCTCACCACCGCGCCGCTGATTCTCAAAGCCGCTTGGCGGAAGGATTCGGCACCCCCGGGCGTGGGAGCGGTGCGGGAGGTGGTTGCTGCGGGAGCGTGGTTGCGCGAGGAGATTACCGCCTACGACGCGCCCCGAAGCTACTCCTACCGCGTCGTCCGATCATTGCCGGCGAGCGAACACGAGGGCGGCACGATCGCGGTGTCTCCATCGGGCTCCGCGGCCCACGTCGAATGGACGACGAGCTATACGGTTCCGGTGCGCGGCGGCGGCAAGCTGACCGAGCGCCTCACGGCGCCCGTGTTCCGATCCAGCTTCGACGCGATTCTCGCGGCCTGCGCGAAGGCGCTCGCCGGCTGATTCCAGGAGTTCTGCCAAACGGTCTGAGCCGTCAGAAGGTGTCGACGGCGAGGCCGATGGCGCGCACGGTGCTGGCGAGATGGGCGTGCACGGCTTGCAGCGCCCGCGGCAGATCGGCGTCGCGCACGGCTTCGGCGATGGCGAAGTGCTCCTGCAGGATCGTCGACACCCGGTTGGGGTCGCGCAGCGCCGATTCGCCGGTCATCCGCATCTGACGGTCGCGCAGCGTCGAATAGAAATTCGACAAAATCCCGTTGCCGGACTCCTCCAGGGTGAGGGCGTGGAAGGCCCGGTCGGCGTCGAGGAACTCCCGCCAGTCGTTCGTGGTGGTGGCGGTGCGCTGACGTTGCAGCTCGCCCGTCAGCCGCTCGAACAGCGCCGCACACACCGCCGGTCCGCGGCCGACCACCTTCTTGGCGGCGTGTTGCTCGAGCAGCAGCCGGGCCTCGATGACCGCGCGGACCTCGTCGGGTGACACCGGTACCACCAGCGCCCCACGCTGCGGATACAGCCGCAGCAACCCCTCGGCCTCCATTCGCAGAAACGCCTCGCGTACCGGAGTTCGGGACATGCCCAGCGCACTGGCAATGTCCCCCTCGCTGATCAGCTCCCCGCCGGGAAACGCGCCGGTCAGGACTTGGTTCTTCACGTACTCCAAGGCCCGATCCTTGGCAGTCGGAGCCACCGCACCTCCTGTAGCTGAGTCGTATCTCACGTGTGTGCATGACGGTACACGAGGTCATGATTGACTCTGAGATACAAGATAGATACGATTCAAACACGAGATGCATTCGAGTTAGGAGATGCGCAATGTCTACTTCGAAGCGGGCCCATACGATGCCCGTGAACCTGGACCCAACCATGCCCGCACCCATGACTGACGTGTCCGAATTCGGATTCGAGGGCCGGTTCGTCGACTGGGCGGACGATGCCCGCTACTTCGAGTACTCCAAGGCCGCGAACCCGATTGGCTCCGGACATGTCCCGCCCATGCCGATTACCCAGTTCGGACCCGATGTCTACCTGGATCAGCCGACCGGTGTGGTTCCGCTGGATTTGTCGACCGACCTGGGCGTCGAGACCGGGGCCGCTACCAGCCCGGCGTTGCTGGCCAACTTCGTGCGAATCCGCGCCGGGGAGCAGATCGACACCAGCCCGAACGCCACCTCGCAGCTGTACTACGTGCTGTTCGGTCACGGCTTCGCCGCGGTCAACGGCCAGCTGGTCAAGTGGGAGAAGGGCGACTTCTTGACCCTGCCCGCCGGCGCCAGCTCGGTGTTCTACGCCGACTCAGAAGCGGCCATGTACTGGGTGCACGACGAGCCGCTGCTGCGGTACCTGGGCGCCGAAGCACGCGAGCCGAGGTTCCGGGCCACCAAGTTCCGCCGCGTCGACGCTGTCGCGAAGCTGGAGGAGATTGCCGCGCGGCCCGGCGCCAACGACAAGAGCCGGGTGAGCGTGCTGCTGGCCAACGAGAACCAGGAGCAGACGCTGACCATCACTCACGTCCTGTGGGCGATGTTCGGGGTGCTGCCGCCCAACCAGGAACAGCGTCCGCACCGGCACCAGTCTGTCGCGCTGGACCTCATCCTGGATGCGCCACCGAGTGGCTGCTACACGCTGCTGGGCACCCGCCTCGACGAGCGCGGCAACATCATCGACCCCATCCGGGTGGACTGGCAGGCCGGCGGGGCCTTCACCACACCACCGGGAATGTGGCACGCCCACTACAACGAGACCGACTACCCGGCGCACCTGATTCCGGTTCAGGACGCGGGCCTGCAGACTCACCTGCGCAGCCTGGACATCAAGTTCACCCAGCGCCGCGACCTCGTCGCCGGCTGAGCCGGGCGCTGTGCGTCGTGCCCGGTTGACGAATACTGTGGCGAGACATGACGTTGCCCCTGCTGGGTCCGGTGTCGCTCACGGGCTTTCAGAACGGCTGGTTCTTCCTCTTCCTGCTGGCCGTACTGCTGCTGGCTGGGCTGTATGCGGTCCAGCAGTTCGCCCGTAGGCGCCGGGTCCTGCGATTCGCCAACATGGAGGTGCTGGAGCGGGTCGCACCAGCCCGGCTAAGCCGGTGGCGGCACGTGCCGACGATCCTGCTCGTCGTGTCCTTGGTCTTGCTCACCACCGCGATGGCCGGGCCGACGACCAATGTTCGAATCCCCCTGAACCGTGCCGTGGTGATGCTGGTGATCGACGTCTCCGAGTCGATGGCCGCCACCGATGTCACTCCCAACCGGCTGGCCGCCGCGAAGGAGGCCGGTAAGCAGTTCGCCGACGAGCTGACACCGGCCATCAACCTCGGCCTGGTGGCATTCGCGGCCAACGCCACGCTGCTGGTCTCCCCGACGACGAACCGGGGCGCGGTCAAAGCGGCCATCGACGGGTTGCAGCCCGCCCCGAAGACCGCCACGGGCGAGGGCCTTTTCACCGCGCTGCAGGCGATCGCCACGGTTGGGGCGGTGATGGGTGGCGGTGCCGGTCCGCCGCCGGCGCGCATCGTGCTCGAGTCCGACGGTGCCGAAAACGTTCCGCTGGACCCCAACGCGCCGCAGGGCGCGTTCACCGCGGCCCGCGCGGCCAAGGGTGCGGGCGTGCAGATCTCGACGATCTCGTTCGGCACACCCGACGGCACGGTGGAGTATCAGGGCGCGACGATCCCCGTTCCGGTCGACGATCAGACGCTGCAAGAGATCTGCAAGATCACCGACGGCCAGGCGTTCCATGCCGACAGCCTGCAGTCGCTCAAGGAGGTGTACTCCACGCTGCAGCGTCAGATCGGCTACGAGACCGTGAAGGGCGACGCCAGCCTGGCGTGGGTACTACTCGGGACGGTCGTGATGGCCGGCGCAGTCTTGGCCGGTCTGCTCCTGAACCGTCGGCTGCCGGCGTGAGTGGGGCTCAGGTTGGCAACCGACGGTTGATCAGCAGCGCCAGCGCCGTGGCGACCAGCGCGGTGAAAAAGCCCAGCCGCAGCCAGCCGGCCCCGCCCGGCCCGGGCACCGTGCGATAGCCGATCTCGTTCTGGATGTCCTTGTAGTTCTTGTCGAGCTCGTCGAGGTTGGACGCGGTGTAGGCCTGGCCGCCGGCGAGCTGGGCGACCCTCTTCATCTGGTCCGTCGACACCGGAACCTTGATCTGCGCCCCGTCCAGGCTGATGTTGCCGTTGGGCGTGCCAAACGAGATCGTCGAGATCGGCACGCCCTGATCCTTGGCCAGCCGCGCCGAGGTATAGACGCCGTCGTGCGGATCGCTGGGATCGGTCGGCCGGTTCTCCCCGCCGTCGGACAGCAGCACGATGCGGGCCGGCGGCGGGGTGTCCCCGCCGGACTGGTTGGTCGCCTCGATGGCGTGCAGCGCCGTGTAAATGGCCTCGCCGGTGGCCGTGCCGTCACCGACTTGCAGCTTCTGCAGAGCGTCGATGGTGGCCTGATGTTGCGGCGTCGGCGGGACCAGCAGGTACGGGGTTCCGGCGAACCCGACCAGCCCGAGGTTGATGCCGGGCGTCAGCTGCGCGGCGAACTTGCTGGCGGCCTGCTCGGCGGCCCGGAGCCGGTCTGGCTCGACGTCGGTGGCCCGCATCGACTGGGACATGTCGATCACCAGCATCACGACGGCGCGGTTGCGGGGAATGCGCATGTCATGGGTGGGTGTGCCCAGCGCGATGGTCAGCAGCGCCAGGCTGAGCACCGCGACCGCTATCGGCAGATGCCGCCAAATCGATTGCGGGACCTCGGCTTCGGTGAAGCGGCGCAGCCGATGCCGACGCCGCGACTGGACCAGCGCGTAGACCACCAGCAGTGCCAGCGGAATCAAACCGAACAGCAACAGCGCCGGACGTTGAAAGCCGTAGAGCGGCAGCGGTCCGATCAGGGGAAGCGACACCCGCTAGTAAAGATGAGTACCAGGTGCCCGTCAAACGGTCGCTATTCGCGCCGCAGTCGCGACTCGACGAACTTCTCCAAGTTCTCCCATTCCCGCACCGCCGCGGCGTACGGCGCCGCGGGCTCGTCCACCGAGCCCGGCTCCAGCACATGGGCCACCAGCTTGCCCAGCGGCTTGTCCGGCTCCAGCGCCTTGTCGACCGTGCTCTCCTCGGAGTAGTCGCCGACGTCGCGCAGCAGCTCAACGGCCAAATCGAGCTGGTCGCGATCCACCGCGTCGGGACCGTCGGCGATGTCCTCGGCCAGCCCGCTCAGGACGTAGATGTTCTCGTCGGTGACCTGCACGACCAGCGATCCGTCCGTCGCGGCGGTGCGGATGTCGTCGTAAGTGCTCAGATCCGACAGGTCGTGGTCGTGCTCGTCGGCCAGGTAGCGCGCCAGGGCCCGCTCGGAGGTGAACACGCTGATCCGCCCGTTGCGGCCCAGGAAGATGGGCCGATCGTCGAGGTAGCAGCGCAGCGTGTAGAACGTGCCCGAGCTCGTCATGATCCGGACGGGGTCGATACCGACCTCGACCCAGAAGTCCTCGTCGCCGCCCAGCACGACGGTGTCGCCGGGAGCGCGGGCGTCCGTCTCCTCGTCGGCGTCTTCGGTGTCGGTTTCGGTCTCATCTTCAGCGTCGTTCTCGGTTTCGTCGGCGGGTTCGTCGTCGGACTCCGCCGTCTCGTCCGCGGCTTCCTGCTCGGTTTCTGCCGCGGGCTCTTCTAGCTCCTCCTCCAACTCGGCTGCGGCCTTCTTCGACGCCGTCTGGTCAACCTCGGGAATGCTGATGATCTCTTCGACGGCGGTGAGCACGTCATCCCAACTGCGGTCGATGATCTCGCCGATCGCATGCCAACGCTTCTCGCCCGCCTTGCCGGTGAAATGGTCGATGCCCCCGGCCACGGTGCCCAGGCTGGGGTTGCCGTTGAAGAACTTCGACACGGCCGCCAGCTCACACACCGAGCCGATCGACGACACGATCGCCAACGCGCCCGCCAACGCGTTCACCGACTCCTCGGTCGGCTTCTCGGCCACCAACTCCTCGATCGCGACCAGGTCGAACTGCCGGTCCTCGGTCGGTTCGAAACCGTGCGCATGCGCCGCGGTCAGCTTGTCCCACGCCGGGTGATCGACCAGATCGTTGTCAGTGTCGGTACGCACGAACGCAACGAGATCGGCAATGGACTCGAAGGCGAACAGGTCCTCGTCCTTGCCCAGAAACGCCTCCCACTCGTCGCCCGAGTCGCGCCAGCGCGGCGCCCACACCGTGTACCGGTCACCCTCGGACAAGCTCAGGCGGATGGGGACGAGGTCAGCAGCCATGCGGCACAGAATAGCGACGACCGGCGGACCCGCCCGGTCCGGTGGCGGCTATCCCGCCCAGATGCTGGCAATCGCGGGGGCGTTTGCCGCGTTGCCCGTCTTCGGCAGCCCGTACATCTGCTCGATGGTGGACAGCAGGTTGTAGTGGCTCATCGGTTCGCTGTAGTTGCCCGGCTGCACATGCGCGCCGTAGATGATCGTCGGGATCTGGTTGCGGCTGCCGGACCCATCGTCCTCGTCCCAGGTCACGATCAGCAGGCTGTTGTTGGCCACCGCCCAGTTGGCGTATCCGGACAGCTGTCGGTTCAGCCAGGCATCGCCCTGGGCGATAGATCCGTCGTGCATGTTGTTGTCGTTGTTGGGGATGACGAACGCCACCGTGGGCAGGGCAGCGTAATTGCCCTGGGGGAACGCGGAGAACGGCAGCGAGTTCGCCGGCGGCACATTGGTGAAGTTGGCCCACGGTACGTGCTTGCGGGCGTACTTGCCGGCGCTGCACGCCGGGGAGCCAACGGCCGGTAGATCCTCGGCATAGCCGACGAATGTGTAACCGGCGCTTAGCAATTCGGAGCCGAGGTTGGGTGCGTTGCCGGCGTTGATGGGACAGGAGTCCTTGGTCACGCCGAACGTATTGCCGGCGAAGAGGGCCAGGTAGTTGGGCTCGCTGGGATGTGTTTCGGCATACGACTGGATCATATTGGCGCCATGGCTGGCAAGGGCATTGATAAACGGGTTCTGCGGGCTGCCGATGATGCGTCCCTCAGAACGGTTCTCCTCCACCACGATTACGATGTGCGCAGGCCGCGGCAGCGCCGCCGCCGCCGTCACCCGCGGAGCCAGCGGGGTCGCCGCCAGCCACGTCAGCACGACCGCGGCGACCAACCTTGCGGGACTTGGAATCTCGCGAAACACCCGGGGAGCATACGAGCCCTCGCACGGCACGGGACGCAGGCGCGCGTGCGTGTCAGCGGCACTTTAGGCAACTGACGTCGGATCGTTATATACGCTCGGACGCATGGACGTCCGCGTGATCGACCATCCGTTGGCCGCCGCCCGGCTGACGGTGTTGCGCGACGAACGCACCGATGCCGCCGGGTTTCGGGCCGCACTGCGTGAGCTGACGCTGATGCTGGTCTACGAGGCCACCCGGGACGCGGCCACGGCGCCGGTCCGGATCCGGACGCCCTTGGCCGAGACGTCCGGCACCCGACTGGTCAACCCGCCGCTGCTGGTGCCGGTGTTGCGGGCCGGCCTCGGCATGATCGACGAGGCCCACGCGGCGATCCCGGAGGCGCAGGTCGGCTTCGTCGGCGTGGCCCGCGACGAGGAAACCCGCGAGCCGTTCCCGTACCTGGAATCGCTGCCTGACACGCTGGGGCAGCGACCGGTGATGGTGCTCGACCCGATGCTGGCCACCGGCGGGTCGATGCGGTACACGATCGAACTGCTGCAGTGCCGCGGCGCGACGGATATCAGCGTGCTCTGCGTTGTGGCCGCGCCGGAAGGGCTTGCGGCAGTTGAGGAAATCGCGCCGCATACCCGGGTGTTCACGGCCGCGGTGGACAAAGGACTCAACAAGTCGGCGTTCATCGTGCCCGGCCTCGGCGATGCCGGCGATCGCCAGTTCGGACCGCGCGCCATCACCAGTGTTCCACCGAAGCAGCCAACTCGGCGCGCAGCGCGACAGCGTAAGTCCGGGAAGACGTCAGGTCGACCGTAGGTGAACAGCGAATCTCCAAGTAGTACTTCAACTTCGGTTCGGTACCGGAAGGGCGCACCACCACCCTGATCGAGGTGTCGTCGTCGCCGCCGGTGAAAATCAGCGCGTCGGCGATGTCGGTGACCGATGCGGCGAACCCGGCCAGCTGACTCGGCGGACGGGCCCGCATTCGCTGCATGATCGCGCCGGCCTCGGCGCTGTCGGCGACCCGACGCGACACCGCGCCGACCTCATGCACACCGTATCGGCGAGCGAGATCGTCCAGTGCGTCGGTGAACGAGCGGCCTGCCGCCTGCATTGCCGCGACCAGATCGCACACCAGTACCGCGGCGCTGATGCCGTCTTTGTCCCGCACCGCCGCCGGGTCGACGCAGTGGCCGATCGCTTCTTCATAGGCGTAGACCAGCCGTCCGCCCGGCACGCCGGCATCGGCTCGCGCCAGCCATTTGAAACCGGTGAGCGTCTCGACGTGGGTGGCGCCGTAGTGGGCGGCGATCGCGGCCAGCATCCGCGAGGACACCACGGTGCTGGCGACCACCGCGGTGCCTGGTTGTGCCTCCCGGGACAGAATGTAATCGCCTAACAGCCAACCAGTTTCGTCACCGGACAGCATCCGCCACCCGGAATCGGTGGGGATGCCCACCGCGCAGCGGTCGGCGTCAGGATCCAGCGCGATCGCCACGTCGGCGTCGACATCCGCGGCCAGGGTCAGCAGCGCGTCGGTGGCGCCGGGCTCCTCGGGGTTGGGGAACGCGACGGTCGGGAAGTCGGGGTCCGGTGCGAACTGGGCACCGACGGTGTGCACCTGCCCGAACCCGGCCCGGTGCAGCGCCTCGACCGCCACCGCACCGCCGACGCCGTGCAGCGCGGTGAGCGCCACCCGCACCGAGCCGGTGGCCCGCCGGACCGTCGCCGCCCGTCGCAGGTAACGCTCGACGACGTCGGTGTCCTGGGGCGCCGCCGGCTTTCGCGGGATCCGTTCGACGGGAGGTGCTGCGGCCATCGCGGTTTCGATCTCGGTGTCGGTGGGCGCAACGATCTGGATACCGCCGTCGAAGTACACCTTGTAACCGTTGTCGGTCGCCGGGTTGTGTGAGGCCGTGATCTGGATACCGGCGGCGGCGCCTGTGTCGCGCACCGCAAACGCCACCACCGGCGTGGGTACCGGTCCCCGCAATTGGAGCACCGAAAACCCCTCGGCGGCAAGCACTTCCGCGGTCACCGCGGCGAAGGCCGCCGAGCCGTGCCGGGCGTCACGCCCGACGATCACCAGCGACCCAGCCGATCCACCTGCGGCGAGCACCTGCGCCACCGCCCACGTCGCCCGCGACACCACCGCGACGTTCATGGCGTCCGGACCCTCCCGAACCGGACCGCGCAGTCCGGCGGTGCCGAACTTGAGCGGTTGCCTCACAAGAGCATTCTGCTAGATCCGCTCGATGATCGAGGCCAGCAGTGCCCCGATCCGGGCCGCCGAGGCCGCCCCGGCCGCCATGACGTCGGCGTGGCTCAGCGGAGCGCCGCTGATTCCGGCCGCCAGGTTGGTCACCAGCGAGATGCCCAGCACCTCGGCGCCGGCCGCGCGGGCCGCGATCGTCTCGTGCACCGTCGACATCCCGACCAGGTCCGCACCCAACGTCTGCAGCATCCGAATCTCGGCGGGCGTCTCGTAATGCGGGCCGGGCAACCCGGCATACACGCCTTCGGTCAGTTCGGGGTCGGCGTGGCGGGCCAGCCGGCGCAGCCGCGATGCGTAGGCGTCGGTCAGATCGACGAACTGGGCACCGACCAGGGGAGAGCGCGCGGTCAGGTTCAGGTGATCGCTGATCAGCACGGGTTGGCCGACCCGCATGTCGGTGCGCAAACCGCCGGCCGCGTTGGTCAGCACGACGATGCCCGCCCCCGCCGCGCAGGCCGTCCGCACCGGGTGCACGACGTGACTGAGGTCATGGCCCTCGTAGGCGTGCACCCGCCCGGCCAGGACCATCACCCGGTGGTCGCCGATGCGCACTGACAACAGCTCACCGGGGTGGCCGGCCGCGCGCGGCGGTGCGAAGCCGGGCAGCTCGGCCTGCGCCAGCACGACGGTGGCCCGACCCAGCTCGGCAAGCGCAGGCGACCAGCCCGAACCAAGCACGATTGCTACGTCGTGGCGATCCACGCCGGTACGCTCCCGGATGACCTGCGCCGCCTGACGAGCAATCCGCATATCCCCGGGTGCAACGTCGGTCACACTGAACGAGCTTAGCTTCGCTATGTATGCCAATATCTCCCGCATGAGCCTTGGAAGACGGCCGATCGTTGGCCTCGTCGTTGCAATCGCGGTCGCGGTGACCGCGGTCATCGGCGGCCCCGCAACGACGGCGCGAGCCGATTGTCCCAACGTCCAACTGATTTTCGTCCGCGGAACCAACGAGCCGCCCGGCCTTGGTCTCGTCGGCGATGCGCTCTTTGCCGCGTTGCAACCCGCCCTGGGCAACCGCGCCTTCGACAACTACGCGGTGAACTATCCGGCCAGCTACAACTTCCTGCAGACCGGGGACGGCGCCAACGACGCACGCGATCACATCGCCGCGATGGTCGACCAATGCCCGGCCACCCATCTGATTCTCGGCGGCTTTTCGCAGGGCGCCGCCGCGGTGTCGATGCTGGCCGGAGTGCCGCCGCTGGGCAACACCGTCGGTGAGTTCGGGTCGGCTCCGGCGCTGGACCCCGGCCTGGCCAACAAGGTCCGGGCGGTAGCCGTGTTCGGCAATCCCGGCAACCGATTCGACACCCCGCTGTCGACGACGGGGCAGTTCGCTGGCCGCGCCATCGATCTGTGCAGCCCCGGTGACCCGGTCTGCGTCGTCGGCGGCCGCGACCGGGATGCGCACCACAACTACTCGGTACCGCCCTACCCCGACCAGGCGGCAAACTTCATCGCCGGACGGGTGTAGCGACCATCGGGGCGGTCGGGGGCGGTCCGGAGCGGCGTGGTTCGGTGAGATAATCCGAGGATGCCCACCCACTCCGCATTGGACAGCGTCGAGAACGCGGTACGGCGGCGTGGTGCCGACCTTGTCGAGTTGTCGCACGCGATCCATGCCGAGCCCGAGCTCGCGTTCGCCGAGCACCGCAGCTGCGCCAAGACGCAGGCGCTGGTGGCCGAGCGTGGCTTCGAAGTCACCAAGGCCGCCGGTGGCCTGGACACCGCGTTCCGCGCCGATTTCGGCAGCGGGCCGCTGGTCGTCGGCGTCTGCGCCGAGTACGACGCCCTGCCCGGCATCGGACACGCCTGCGGCCACAACATCATCGCGGCGTCCGCGGTCGGAACAGCGCTGGCGCTGGCTGAGGTCGCCGACGAGCTGGGCCTGACGGTGGCCCTGATCGGCACCCCCGCCGAGGAGGCCGGCGGGGGTAAAGCCCTGCTGCTGCAGGCCGGAACCTTCGACGATGTCGCTGCGGCCGTGATGCTGCATCCCGGCCCCACCGACATCGCCGCCGCACGCTCACTGGCCCTGTCCGAGGTGACGGTCGACTATCGGGGCAAGGAGTCGCATGCGGCCGTCGCGCCGTTTCTGGGCGTCAACGCCGCCGACGCGGTCACCGTCGCGCAGGTCGCGATCGGCCTGTTGCGTCAGCAACTGGCCCCGGGGCAGCTGGTTCACGGCATCGTCACCAACGGCGGACAGGCGGTCAACGTCATCCCCGGCAACGCGACGCTGCAGTACGCGATGCGCGCACCCGAAATTGACTCGTTGCGCGCGCTGGAAGGCAGGACGTACGCCTGCTTCGCCGCGGGTGCGCTGGCCACCGGGTGCGAATACGAAATCGACACGCCGTCACCGGCCTACGCGGAGCTCAAGCCCGACGACTGGCTGGCCGAGATCTGCCGCGAGGAGATGCGCCGCCTCGGCCGCGAGCCGATCGCACCTGAGTACGAGAAGACGTTGCCGATGGGCAGCACCGACATGGGCAACGTCACGCACGTATTGCCGGGCATTCACCCGGTGATCGGCCTCGACGCCGGCGGCGCCACCGTGCACCAGCGCGCCTTCACCGCGGCCGCCGCGGGGCCCAGCGCCGACCGCGCGGTGATCGAGGGCGCCGTCATGCTGGCGCGCACGGTCGTGCACCTTGCCCAGGACGGCACCGAGCGCGACCGGGTGCTGGCGGCGGCGCAACGTCGGGCCCGCACATGAGCCTGGTCGACACCGCCGAGTCCTGGCTGGCGGCCCATTACGACGATCTGATCGAGTGGCGCCGGCACATCCACCGCTATCCGGAGTTGGGGCGCCAGGAGTACGCCACCACGCAGTTCGTCGCCGAGCGATTGGCCGACGCGGGGCTCAACCCCAAGGTGCTACCCGGCGGCACCGGCCTGACTTGTGATTTTGGTCCGGAGGATCGGCCCCGGATCGCGCTGCGGGCCGACATGGATGCACTGCCGATGGCCGAGCGGACCGGCGCCCCCTACGCCTCCACCATGGCCGGCGTCGCACACGCCTGCGGGCACGATGCGCACACCGCGGTCCTGCTCGGGACCGCGCTGGCGCTGACGTCGGTGCCGGAACTCCCGGTCGGGGTGCGCCTGATCTTTCAGGCCGCCGAGGAGTTGATGCCCGGCGGCGCGATCGACGCGATCGCCGCTGGAGCGCTGATCGGGGTCTCGCGGATCTTCGCCCTGCACTGCGATCCGCGGCTGGAGGTCGGCAAGGTCGCGGTGCGGCAGGGTCCGATCACCTCGGCCGCGGACCACGTCCGGATCGCGCTGTACTCGCCCGGTGGGCACACCTCGCGCCCGCATCTGACCGCGGACCTGGTGTACGGGCTCGGCACGCTGATCACCGGGGTG
Organism: Mycobacterium simiae; assembly: GCF_010727605.1. Taxonomy (NCBI): domain Bacteria; kingdom Bacillati; phylum Actinomycetota; class Actinomycetes; order Mycobacteriales; family Mycobacteriaceae; genus Mycobacterium; species Mycobacterium simiae. The sequence goes on along the minus strand of NZ_AP022568.1, from coordinate 1,499,322 downwards.
CCCGGGGTGCTGTCGCGGCGCCTCGACCCGCGCAACGGCACCGTCCTGGTGTGGGGTGCGGTCAACGCCGGCAATGCCGCCAACGCCATCCCGCAAAGCGGTGAGCTGGCCGGCACCGTGCGCACCGCGAGCCGGCACACCTGGCTCGAGCTCGAGGAGATCATCCGCCAGGCCGTCGATGCGCTGCTCGCCCCGTTGGGTATCGAACACACCATGGAGTACCGGCGCGGCGTTCCCCCGGTGGTTAACGAGGAGATCTCGACTCGCATCCTCACCCACGCGATCGAGGCCGTCGGCCCGGACGCGCTGGCCGACACCCGCCAGTCGGGCGGCGGCGAGGACTTCTCCTGGTATCTCGAGGAGATCCCCGGCGCGATGGCGCGATTGGGCGTGTGGTCGGGGGAGGGCCCGCAGCTGGACCTGCACCAGCCGACGTTCGACCTCGACGAGCGGGCGCTGGGGATCGGGCTGCGGGTGATGGTCAACATCGTCGAGCAGTCCGCGATGTTCCCCGATCCCTAGCCGGTGTCAGCTCGTGGTGCCCGGGCCGATGTTGCTGGACGGTCGCGTCCGCAGGTCGTGCACGTATTCCGGTGGTGCGCCCGCGATTTCGGCGGCCTCGGCCATCACGCCCAGGTAGCGCGCCGACGGCAGGCCGCCCTCCCAGGCGTCGAGCACGTAGAGCCAGGCCAGCACCGGGTCGGTGGTGGTGTCCGACGACAAACGCTCCACCCGGCATCTGATCTTCTTGTGGATCCCGAACTCGGAGCCCTCCCAGTGATCCAGGCTCATCTCGTCGGCCGGCGTCATGTCGTATAGCACAACGAACACCTTGGAGTCGGGATCTTCTACGACGGTGGCCAGTGCGCCTTCCCAGCCGATGTCCTCACCGCCGAAGGTCAGCCGCCACCCGTGCAACCAGCCCGTTCCCGCCATCGGGGAGTGCGGTGCGCGCTGCTGCATCTGCTCGGGATGCATGTTCGATCCGTAAGCGGCGTAGAGCGGCACGCAGAAAGCTTAGACGCCGGACGTCCATACGGTATTCATCCGCACGCTCCCCGTGGCCCTTGGCTAGGTTGGTCACGTGGTGACCCGCATCGTGATCCTCGGTGGAGGCCCGGCCGGTTACGAAGCCGCGCTGGTAGCCGCCACTTTGTCTGCTGAACACCCCGATACCACCGACGTCACCGTCGTCGACTCCGAAGGCATCGGCGGGGCGGCGGTCCTGGATGACTGTGTGCCGTCCAAGACGTTCATCGCCTCGACCTGGCTGCGCACTGAACTGCGCCGGGCGCCCCGGCTGGGCTTCGACATCGACATCGACGACGCCAAGATCTCATTGCCGCAGATCCACAAGCGGGTCAAGACGCTGGCCGCCGAACAGTCCGCGGACATCACCGCTCAGCTGCTCGCCCAGGGCGTGCACGTGGTGCGGGGTCGCGGTGAACTGGTCGACGCGACCCCGGGCCTGGCCCGGCACCGCATCAAGGCCACCGCCGTCGACGGGACGGTCACCGAGCACGATGCCGACGTCGTCCTGATCGCCACCGGCGCCAGCCCACGGGTGCTGCCGTCCGCCCAACCCGACGGCGAACGCATCTTGACCTGGCGCGACCTCTACGCGCTGCAGAGCTTGCCCGAGCACCTGGTGGTGGTGGGCTCGGGGGTCACCGGCGCCGAATTCGTGCACGCCTACACCGAGCTCGGCGTGCCGGTGACCGTGGTGGCCAGCCGCGACCGGGTGCTGCCCTACGAGGATGCCGACGCCGCGCTGGTCCTGGAAGAGGCGTTCGCCGAACGCGGCGTCCGGCTGGTCAAAAACGCTCGGGCACAATCGGTCACCCGCACCGGCGATGGTGTGCTGGTCACCCTGGCCGACGGGCGCACCGTCGAGGGCAGCCACGCCCTGATGACGATCGGATCGGTCCCCAACACCGCCGGCCTGGGCCTGGAACGGGTCGGCATCGAGTTGGGCCGGGGCGGCTACCTGACCGTCGACCGAGTCTCGCGGACCTCGGTGCCCGGCATCTACGCCGCCGGCGACTGCACCGGCCTGCTGCTGTTGGCGTCCGTCGCGGCCATGCAGGGCCGCATCGCGATGTATCACGCCCTGGGTGAGGGAGTCAGCCCGATCCGGCTGCGCACGGTCGCCGCGACGGTGTTCACCCGGCCCGAGATCGCCGCCGTGGGCGTGCCGCAATCGATGATCGACGACGGTTCGGTGCCCGCCCGGACCATCATGTTGCCGTTGCGGACCAATGCGCGGGCGAAGATGTCGGGGCTGCAGCAGGGCTTCGTCAAGATGTTCTGCCGCAGGTCCACCGGGGTCGTCATCGGCGGCGTGGTGGTGGCGCCGATTGCCTCGGAGTTGATCCTGCCGATCGCGGTGGCGGTGCAAAACCGCATCACGGTCAACGAGCTGGCGCAGACGCTGGCGGTCTACCCGTCGCTGTCCGGTTCCATTACCGAGGCCGCGCGCCGGCTGATGGCCCACGACGATCTGGACTGAGGACAGGCCGTCCGCCGTCCGACGAACTAGCCTTGGTGGTGCCCCGCCTACTGACGAGTAACCGACAGGAGCCCGTTGCCGTGACTGACCCGTTGTCCACGTTGGGACCGCAGCAGCGCGCGGCCGCCTGGGAGCGGCTCGGATCTGAGCAGTTCGACGTTGTCGTGATCGGCGGCGGTGTGGTCGGTTCCGGCTGCGCGCTGGATGCCGCCACCCGCGGGCTCAAGGTCGCGCAGGTCGAGGCGCGCGATCTGGCCTCGGGTACCTCCAGCCGGTCGTCGAAGATGTTCCACGGTGGGCTGCGCTACCTCGAACAGCTGGAGTTCGGGTTGGTGCGCGAGGCGCTCTACGAGCGCGAACTCTCACTGACTACGTTGGCGCCGCATCTGGTCAAGCCGCTGCCGTTTCTGTTCCCGCTGACGCATCGGTGGTGGGAGCGTCCGTACACCGCGGCGGGCATTTTCCTTTACGACAGCCTGGGCGGCGCGAAATCGGTTCCCGCGCAAAAGCATTTGACGCGCGCCGGCGCATTACGACTAAGTCCTGGGTTAAAACGATCGTCCTTGATCGGGGGCATCCGCTACTACGACACCGTCGTCGACGACGCCCGGCACACGATGACCGTTGCGCGCACCGCGGCGCACTACGGGGCGGTGGTGCGGTGTTCGACCCAAGTGGTTGCGCTGTTGCGCGAGGGGGACCGGGTGATCGGGGTTCGGGTCCGTGATTCCGAGGACGGCTCGGTCGCCGAGGTCCGCGGTCACGTCGTGGTCAACGCGACCGGGGTGTGGACCGACGAGATCCAGGCATTGTCCAAGCAACGCGGGCGGTTTCAGGTGCGCGCTTCCAAGGGCGTGCACGTGGTGGTGCCGCGGGATCGGATCGTCAGCGACGTGGCCATCATCCTGCGCACCGAGAAGTCGGTGATGTTCGTGATCCCGTGGGGTGGCCACTGGATCATCGGCACCACCGATACCGACTGGAATCTCGACCTGGCGCACCCGGCCGCCACCAAGGCCGACATCGACTACATCCTCGGCACCGTGAATACCGTGCTGGCAACGCCGCTTACGCACGCCGACATCGACGGCGTGTACGCGGGACTGCGACCGCTGCTGGCCGGGGAGAGCGAAGAGACCTCGAAGTTGTCCCGGGAGCACGCGGTCGCGGTGCCCGCGCCCGGCCTGGTGGCCATTGCCGGCGGCAAGTACACCACCTATCGGGTGATGGCCGCCGACGCGATCGACACCGCCGCTCAGTTCGTGCCGGCCCGGGTCGCGCCGTCGATCACCGAGAAGGTCGGCTTGCTGGGCGCCGAGGGGTACTTCGCCCTGATCAATCAGGTCGAACACGTCGGCGAGCTGGTGGGCCTGCATCCGTACCGGGTGCGCCATCTGCTGGACCGCTACGGCTCGTTGATGGACGACGTGCTGGCTCTGGCCGCCGACCGTCCCGAACTGCTCACCCCGATCACCGAGGCGCCCGGATACCTGAAGGTGGAAGCCCTCTACGCCGTCACCGCCGAGGGGGCGCTGCATCTCGAGGACATCCTGGCCCGCCGGATGCGCATCTCGATCGAGTACTCGCACCGCGGCGTCGACTGCGCTCGGGAGGTGGCCGACATCGTGGCGCCGGTGCTGGGCTGGAGCGCTACGGATGTGCAGCGTGAGGTCGCCAACTACACGGCGCGGGTGGAGGCCGAGATCCTGTCGCAGGCGCAGCCCGACGATGTGTCGGCCGACGAATTGCGGGCCAGCGCGCCCGAAGCGCGGGCCGAGATCCTCGAGCCGGTCCCGCTCAATTGAGAGCCGCGCCGCTCCCGGTGCGTGACGGCTTGGGGCCCGCGCGGGTACGGCTGCGCGGCGGGGTAGTGCTGGCCGAGCTCGCCGCCCGGTTCGGCGAGCCAGCCCGGGACCGGGTGCTGGCCGGGGAGGTGGTTGATGCCGACGGCGCGGTAATCGACGAAAAGACGGTATTGCCAGCCGGTTCCAGCGTCTACCTGTACCGCGACCTACCCGACGAGGTGCCCGTCCCCGGGGTGATGCCGGTGCTGTATCGCGACGACGACATCGTGGTCGTGGACAAGCCGCACTTTTTGGCCACCATGCCGCGCGGCAGGCACGTCGCGCAGACCGCACTGGTGCGGCTGCGCCGCGAGCTGGAGTTGCCGGAGCTGAGTCCGGCGCACCGGCTCGACCGGCTGACGGCCGGGGTGCTGCTGTTCACCACCCGGCGCGAGGTGCGCGGCGCCTACCAAAGCCTGTTCGCGCGCGGTCTAGTGCGTAAGACCTACCTGGCCCGGGCTGCCGTCGACCCGTTCGTGGCGCTGCCGCGGGTTATCCGCAACCGCATCGTCAAACGCCGCGGCCAGCTGCAGGCGGTCACCGAGCCCGGTCTCCCGAACGCGCAGACGCTGGTCGAGCTGTTGTCGGCCGACGGCCTTTACCGGTTGACGCCGCGCACCGGGCGAACCCACCAACTGCGCCTGCACATGGCGTCGCTTGGGTTGTCAATCATCGGTGATCCGTTGTATCCCAACGTGATCGACATCCCCGCCGACGACTTCAGCACTCCGCTGCGGTTGCTGGCTCAACGAATCGAGTTCGTCGACCCGCTGACCGGGTCGTGCCGCGACTTCGTCAGCGGGCGCGACGTGCCGTAGCTGTTTGGCTGCGCCGGGCCCGGGTAAGCCGACGCGGTGGACATCACCGTGACGTTCGTCGGCAACGCGACCACGCTGATCGGTGCGGGCGGACTGACTCTGTTGACCGACCCCAACTTCCTGCATCGCGGCCAGCACGCGTACCTCGGCTACGGCCTGGTGTCCAAACGCTTGAAGGAACCGGCGTTGAGCATCGACGAACTGCCGCCGATCGACGCGGTCGTGTTGTCGCACCTACATGGCGACCACTGGGACCGGGTCAGCCAGAAACGGCTGGACCATAGCCTGCCGATCATCACCACACCACACGCCGCCAAAAGGCTGCGCCACCGCGGATTCGCTGGTGCACAAGGTCTTTCGACGTGGCAGCAGCACAGCGTCGGCAACGGCGGCGTCTCCGTGACGATCACCTCGATGCCGGGCCGGCACGCGCCCGTCTGGGGTCACCGGCTGCTCCCGCCGGTGATGGGTACGATGCTGGAATTTGCTTCCGTCGACGGCGCAACGCGGCGACGGCTCTACATATCCGGTGACACGTTGTTGATCGACGAGCTCAAAGCCATTCCGGCGCATTTCCATTCGATCGACGCCGGCCTGCTACACCTGGGCGGAACCCGACTGCCCGCCGGCCGGCACCTACCCTGGGGCCTGACCGTCACCATGGATGGTCGCCAAGGCGCCGAGCTGGCGGCAATGCTCACGCTGCCGAAGGTCATTCCGGTCCACTTCGACGACTACGGCGTGTTCGCCTCACCCCTGGCGGACTTCGTCCGGGAGATGGCGGAGCGCGGGTTGGCCGACCGCGTCATCGAGCTGCGCCGCGGCGCAGCGATAACTCTGTGACGCGGCCGGGCAGCCGGCGGCGGTCGTTATGGCAGCTGCCGGGTTTCGGCGTCCAGGATGCCTTGGGCGATTCGATCCGCCGATGTGGAGTTGGCAAGTTGGGGCGGGGCCCCGCAGGTACACGAAAACTGGTCAAACAACGGGTTGGCGCTCGCCGGCGCTGCAAGCCCGACCGTGGCAGCGAAAAGGACGACGCCACTGATAGTTATTTTCGCGATCATTTACAAGCCTCCGTTTGTTCACCTGGCGTTCAACTTTACACTCAGGCGGAGGCTAAAAAGATCACAACTTGCCGACGACTATGCCTGCGGCTTCAGATCCTGCGCGGGCGGCATGTATTTCGGGCAGTAGGACCGGATCGCCGCGCCGACGAAAAAGCCGGCGTCGTAGTCGGGCAGGCTGCTGCTGTTCATCACGTCGACGACCACTTCGTTCGGCGACATGCCTTGTTGGAGGTACTCACACACCTTTTTCGCTGCACTGATCGCGGCAGGGACCGAATCGTGGGTGATGCCGTCGGAGATCAGCAGCTGAATGAATTTGTCGTCGTTGGCATCCGCGTGCGCGGCAGGAGCCAACCCTGCTCCGAGCGCACCAAGCGACGCGGCGATCGCCACGACAATTCGAGTGCCCGACGGCATGTTGAGGGTGCCGGACTTGCCAATTTTCACGCGTCTAATCATCTCGCATCACGCGATAGTTGCCAACGCGAACGAATCTGAAGAACGGATGAACACGTTGGTTTTCAGCGCCACCTCGGGTATGGGTGGCCCGTCCCGACCGATCCGTCGGCGCAGTAGGTAATTTGTGCCCATGCCGTACCCGAGATGGTTGTTGCCGGCTCTGCTGGCGATCTGTCTTGCCGGCTGCGGCGTGCAGCATGTGTCGGCGGCCGCGCCTCGCGATTTGCCGGGGACGTTCCGTTCCGGCGGCATAGATCGGACTTTCGTGGTCCATGTGCCACCCGGCGATCCGATCGGCTTGGTGCTCAGCCTGCACGGGGGCGGCGGCAGTGGTAAGGGGCAGCGCGGTTTGACCGACTTCGACTCCGTCGCCGACAACCACAACCTGCTGGTCGTTTATCCGGACGGGTACGACAAGAGCTGGGCGGACGGGCGTGGCGCGTCACCCGCGGATCGCCGGCACATTGACGATGTCGGATTTTTGGCTGGCCTGGCCGAAAAGCTGCGCAACGACTACAACATCGCGCCGGGCCACGTCTATGTGACGGGAATGTCCAACGGCGGCTTCATGTCCAACCGGCTGGCTTGTGATCGCGCTGATGTTTTCTCCGCGATCGCACCGGTGGCCGGCACGTTGGGGGTGGGTGTGACATGCAATCCCTCCCAGCCGGTTTCGGTGTGGGAGGCGCACGGGACCGCCGACCCGTTGGTGCACTTCAACGGCGGGGACGTCCGGGGTCGCGGCGGGCTGAGTCACTCGATCTCGGTCGAAGCCATGGTGGCGAAGTGGCGGTCGGCCGACGGGTGCCAGGGTGACCCGATCGCAACGGTGTTGCCTAATGTCGGGGACGGCACTGTCGTGCACCGGTTCGATTCGACGGGGTGCGCGGCAGGCACCGAGGTGGTTTTCTATCAGATCGACAAGGGTGGGCACACCTGGCCGGGCGGGAAGCAGTATCTGCCGAAACAGGTCATCGGACCGACGACCCGCGCGCTGGACGGCTCGGAAGCGATTGCGCAGTTTTTCCTGGCGCACGGCCGCGACTAGCCCACTTCAGCGCTGACACGACGGGCACCAGTAGGCGATCCGTTGGCCGGTGTCGTCGACGACGATGCGGGCGCCGCAGCGACGGCACGCCTGTCCGGCCCGGCCATAGACCCACAGCTGCTGACCCGGGCGGGTGTCGCCGGTGGTGCAGCGATTCCAGCGAAAACGGTTGGCCCACAGCATATCCCGGGCCCGGGCGACCAGACGCCGAGGGTTGGCGACCGCGCTGACCGGCGCGGTGGGCAGATGCCCTGCGATGAAGCACAATTCGTTGCAGTAAACATTGCCCACGCCGGCCAGCACGCGCTGGTCGAGCAGAGCTTGGGCAAGCGGCCGGTCCGGTTGTGCGGTCAGGTTGGCCGCGGCCAGCTCGGCGTTCCAGTCGGGCCCGAGCAGGTCCGGCCCCAGGTGTGCGACGGCCTGGCCGTCGTGTTCGCGGTCGAGCACCTCCAGTACGGCTAGGTCGATGCCAACGGCGCCAATATCGTTGGCTTCCAAGATGATGCGAGCCCGGTGATCCACCCGTGCCGGCCGATTCCCGACCCGCCAGCTGCCGTCCATCTTCAGGTGCGAGTGAATGCTGGCCTGGCCCACTCGGATGAACAGGTGCTTGCCGCGGCTGAGCACCTCGTCGACGACGTGGCCGGTGAGGTCGACGGTGGCGAACTGCGGTACCCGGATGTCGCAGCGGGTCAGGGTCTGCCCGCACAGATGCTTGCGCAGTACCGCCGCGGTGTGCCAGACCGTGTCACCCTCGGGCATGGTGCTTCGCCGTGGTCATCGCAGCCGCATTCCGCGTGGTGTGCGAGCGAAGCCGGCCTCGGAGAGGGCAACGGCTACCGGGCTCGTCCCGCCGGCGGGTTGCAGCGCCGGCACGCCGTTGATGCGTTCGACCAGAATCGATTCGACGCGCCGGGCGGTGACTAGGTCGGCCAACGCCTGGGCGGCGGCGTGGTGGGCGTCCGCGTCGTCGGTGAAGGTGAGCAATGTCCGCCCGCCGCGTTCCAGGAACCACGCCAGCCGGCCGTCGACCAGTGCGACCAGCGCGCCGGCCTTGCGGCCCGGGCGTGCGCCTTCCTCCGATGTCGGCCACGGCAACGCGGCGCCGTACGGGTTCGCCGGGTCGGCGGCGGCCAACACGACCGCCCGGTATTCGGGCCGCTCCGGATCGATCCCGTCGCCGTAGCCGCGGAGCCGGTCGACGGTCGAGGCGACCGCGAATTGGGCGCCGCCCAGCGATTCGACGAAGTATCCGCGCTGGCATCGTCCGGCCTCTTCGAAGGTGCTCAGCACCTTGTACAGGGTGGCGAATCCGCCCGGCACGTTTTCGGCGGCGACTGCACCGCGGGTCAGCACGCCGTGCCGGTTCAGCAGCAACTCGGCTTGATAGTGGGCACGCAGGGTGGAGTCCGGCTCCGGCGCGGGCAGTGCCGACCAGCGGCCGGCCACGGTGGGGTCGCTGGTCCGGGTTTGCGGATGCGCGACGCTGTAGCGGCTCAGCCGCGGCGCCCGGCGGGTGCGGTGCGCGGGGGCCGAACGCTTGCGCGCGCCGGTGCCGGCCAGCAGCGCGCGCACCGGGGCGAAGGTGTCGCCGGTGATCCATCCAGCCCAAATCAATTGCCACAGAGCATCTTTCAGTGTGCTCTCGGAGAGGCCGGGGGCGAGTTGCCGGAAGAAGTACGCGCCGCCGCCGGCAAGGGTGTCCAGGATGGCGCGATGGGCGTCGGTGAAATCGATTTCGTCCGGTGCTGTGCGGGTCAGCGGGGCGGAATCGCTGGCGTGCAACGCGATCCAGCCGTCACTGCCCGAGATCGACCCGGCGCCTGACCAGGTGACTTCCCCGGCCGCCAGCAGCTCGTCGAGCATCGCCGGCGAGTAGTCGCGCACCCGCGGTGCCAGCACCAGCGGCTCGAGCGCCGACGCCGGTATCCGGGCGCCGGCCAGCTGATCGATCACGGACAACAGCCCGTCCAGGCCGCTGGCGCTGCCCAGGTGATGCCACGCCGGCAGGAATCGCCCATAGGCGGCCGTGCTCACCGGCTCGACCTGGGCGCGCAGTGCGGCCAGCGACCGCCGGCGCAGGATCCGTAGCACGTCGGCGTCGCACCACTGCTCGCCGCCGACCCCGCCGGACACCCCGGCCGGCTCGACGGCGACAAAGTCGCCGCGCACCAGCCGGGCCCCGGGCCCTGCTGAGCCGGCCAACCGGGCCAGCACGTCGGCCGTGACCCGCAGCCCCAAACCGAACCGTGCGGCCGCCTCGGCGGTAGTGAACGGCGTGCGGGTGCGGGCGTAACGGCCCAGCAGCTCACCCAGCGGGTCGGCCACCTGCTCGGTGAACGTGGCCGGGACGCCCGGCGGGACGGGCGCACCGACGCCGTCGCGCAGCCGGCCGATGTCCTCGATGGCTACCCACCAGGTGCGGCCGGCGAACGAGACGGTCAGCGCGCGCCGGGCGGCGCGCAGACCTTCCAGCCAGCCGCCGATGTCGGTGCCGTCGGCGGTGGCTGCGCGCTCGGCGATCTCGTCTTCGGTCAGCGGGCCCAGCAGCCGCAGCAGGTCGGCGACGGCCTCGGCATCCCGGGCGGCGCGGTCGGCGGACAAATGCTGGAGCTGGCGGCCGGTCGTGCTCACTACGTCGGGGTCGAGCAGCTCACGCAGTTCCACCCGGCCCAGCAGCTCGGCCAGCAGTGAGCTGTCCAGCGACAGGGCCGCCGCGCGGCGCTCGGCCAGCGGTGAGTCGCCCTCGTACATGAACGCGCCGACGTAGCCGAAAAGCAGCGAGGCGGCGAACGGTGACGGCTTGGCCGTCTCGGCCTCGAGCACCCGTACCCGGCGGTTGGCGATGCCGGTCATCAGATCGACCAAGGCGGGCACGTCGTACACATCCTGCAGGCATTCCCGGACCGTTTCCAGCACGATCGGGAAGTCCGGATATTTGCGCGCTACGTCCAGCAATTGGGCGGCGCGCTGGCGCTGGTGCCACAGTGGCGAGCGGCGCCCGGGGTGGCGGCGGGGCAGCAGCAGCGCGCGGGCCGCGCATTCCCGGAACCGCGAGGCGAACAATGCCGAGCCGCCCACTTCGGCGGTGACGATCGGGTCGATCTCGTCGGCGTCGAAAACGAAAAGTTCTGCACCGTTGGGCGTTTCGTCCAGAGTGTCGGGTAGGTGCACCACGATGCCGTCGTCGGAGGCGGTCGGCTTCTCGTCGATGCCGTAGCGTTCGGCCAGTCGCCGGCCCACCGCCAACGCCAGCGGCCCGTGCACGCGCAGGCCGTACGGGGAGTGCAGGATCACCCGCCAGTCGCCCAACTCGTCGCGGAATCGCTCCACCACCAAGGTGGTATCGGTGGGCACGGTCCCAGTAGCGCTGCGCTGGTCGTCGAGTAACACCCACAGGTTATCCGCCGCGTAGTCATTGAATCCCAGCTCAGCGCAACGGCGTTCGAACTCTTCGCGACCCAGGCCGGCCAGTTCGCCGGTGAACGCGCCCAGCGCGGCGCCCAGTTCCGCGGGCCGGCCCACGTCGTCGCCACGCCAGAACGGTAACCGTGCCGGGAGTCCCGGTGCTGGGATCACCAGCACTCGGTCGTGGGTGATCTCGGTGATCCGCCAGCTGGTGGCTCCCAACGAGATCACGTCACCGGGCCGCGACTCGTAAACCATTTCCTCGTCGAGTTCGCCCACCCGCGAGGGCTTTTCGGCCTCGCTGGCCAGGTAGACGGTGAACATGCCGCGGTCCGGGATGGCGCCGCCGGAGGTGACCGCCAGCCGCTGCGCGCCGGGCCGCGCGGTCAGCGTGCCGGCTTCGCGATCGTAGACCAGCCGCGGCCGCAGCTCGGAGAATTCGGTGGACGGATACTTACCGGACAGCAGATCCAGGGTCGCCTCGAAGACGCTGCGCGGCAAGGTCGCGAATGGGGCGCTGCGGCGCACCGTTTCGAACCACCGGTCGGCATCGAGCGGCTCTAGCGCGGCCGCCGCGACGGTCTGCTGCGCAAGGATGTCGAGCGGATTGGTGGGTACCCGCATCGTCTCGATCTGACCGGTCAGCATGCGTTGCACGCTGACCGCACAACTGATCAGGTCGGTGCGGTGCTTGGGAAACAGCACCCCGCGCGAAACCTCACCGACCTGGTGACCGGCCCGTCCGATGCGCTGCAGGCCGCTGGCCACCGACGGCGGAGCCTCCACCTGGATCACCAGATCGACGGCCCCCATGTCGATGCCCAACTCCAGGCTCGACGTCGCCACAACCGCCTTGAGCAGCCCGTGTTTGAGGTCCTCTTCGACCAGGGCGCGCTGCTCCTTGCTGACCGACCCATGGTGAGCGCGAGCCAGCACCGTGTCGGCGCCGTAGGTCTGGCCACTGCCCATGATGTGTGCCGGCGCCCCGCCGGGCACCTGGCGGTTGGCTTGTGCGGAGAGTTCGACGCCGCTGCGTTCGGCGTGAATTTCGTTGAGCCGCGCGGTAAGTCGCTCGGCCAGGCGTCGCGAGTTGGCGAACACGATGGTCGAGCCGTGCGCCTCGATCAGATCGACAAGCCGGGATTCGACATCGGGCCAGATTGTGTTGTCGGTCAGGTTGGCCATGTCGGGCACCGGCACCTGCACGGTGAGCTCAAAGCGCTTGGCCGACGGCGGCGCCACTATCGTGGTGGGAGCCGGTCCGGACAGGAAACGAGCCAGCTCCTCGGGTGGACGCACGGTCGCGGACAATCCGATGCGCTGCGCGGGCGGCCCGTCTCGCAGCGCGTCCAACCGCTCCAGGGACACCGCCAGGTGTGCCCCGCGCTTACCGGCCGCGATGGCGTGAATCTCGTCGACGATCACCGTCTGCACTCCGGCCAAGGTCTCGCGCGCGGCCGATGTCAGCATCAAGAACAGCGACTCCGGGGTCGTGATCAGCACGTCGGGAGGCGAATTGACGAGCTGGCGGCGGCGCTGCGGCGGGGTGTCACCGGAACGGACGCCGACGCTGATCTCCGGCGGGGGCAGGCCGTGGCGTTCGGCGATGCGGGTCAAACCGGCCAGCGGGGTGCGCAGGTTGCGCTCGACATCGACCGCCAGCGCCTTGAGCGGCGAGACGTACAGCACGCGTGTGCCGGCCGGGCGTTCGCCCGCCGCGGCGAGACTGTCCAACGCCCACAGGAACGCCGCCAGGGTCTTGCCGGAGCCGGTTGGCGCGATGACCAGCGTGTTATTGCCGTCCGCGATGGCCTGCCAGGCCGCAGCTTGCGCGGTGGTGGGAGCGGAGAAGGTGCTGCCGAACCACTCGCGCGTGATCGCGCTGAACTTCTCAAGTGCTTCGGTGCCCACCTAGCCATGGTGCCAACAGGCACCGACAAAGTCCTGTGCCAACAGGCACCGACAAAGTCCTGTGCCAACAGGCACCGACAAAGTCCTATGCCAACAGGCACCGACAAAATCCTATTGCGGTCCTATTGCGGTTGATGCCGAGCGGTCGCCATCGCGTGCGCGAGTTCCGGCGGAATTTCGGGTACCCGGGTGATCGCGTCGAGCAGCGTATGCGCGCACGCATCGGCCAGTCGCTCGGCGCTCACCGTTGGGTCCATGATGCGCTGGCGGCACAGTTCGAACGTGAACGCGATCCAGCCGTTGAGGATGACGCGCAGGTGCCGCTCGACGTCCGGCTCGATCTTGGCCCCGGGAACCTTGGCGACGACCTCGTGGATGCGCGTCATGATGAGTTCCAACTGACGGTTCTTGGCATCGTCTTCGACGCCCAGCAGGTCGGGGTCGGAGCGGCCCATGCCGACGTATGCCGCCCAGGCGGCCTCCGGATTCTGCTCGTGGTAGGCCATGTAGGCCAGCACGCCCATCCGCGCCTCTTCGAACATGGTCAGTCCGGCGACGGGCTGCTTGTTGGTGGCCTCGTACAGCCGGTCGGCCTCGTCCTTGACGACTGCGGCGAAGAAGGACCGCTTGTCGGGGAAATAGTGGTACATCAGGGCACGGGAAACACCGGCTCGCTCGGCGATCTCGTCGATGCGGACTTCGTCGTAAGGCCGCTTCCCAAAGACCTCCGCACCCAGAGCGAGCAGTTCGGCGCGTCGATCCTCGGGGGACAACCGCCTCCTAGCCGTTGGCATGTGTCAGATAGTACCCAGCGACGATGAGAAGCAATTCGTACTTCGTTTATCTCGACTCCACCCGGGAATTTCAGTAACTAATTAGGCGTCGCGGACGAAACACCAAACGGACTCGGTATGCGGGAGGTTTCTCAGATGCCACAAGCCGATGAGCGATCACGTGGTGATCGCCTGGGCCACGAAGACTCGGAGGTGCGCGCCGCCATCCGCTTCGCCGTCCTGGCTGCGGCCGCGGCAGTCGGTTTCATCGTGCTGGCCGCCCTGTGGGTCAGCACGTGTCCGGGCACCGGAGTAGACACTGCGGCTTGCGGTGCGCCACAGCGAACTCTGTTGGCGTTCGGCGGGCCGGTGATCCTCTTGCTGGCCGGATTGTGGGCGTTCCTGCGGACCTACCGGGTCTGGCGCAGTGCGGGGACGTGGTGGGGCTGGCACGGCGCCGGCTGGTTTCTGCTGACCCTGATGATCATCACCGTTTCGATGGGGGTTCCGGCCATTGCCGGTCCGGTGCTAGCGCTGTAACAATTGATAGGCGCGACCCTAGGAGCTGCCATGGGAGACACCTATCACGACCCCGTCGACCATTTACGAACAACGCGGCCCCTCGCCGGTGAATCGTTGATCGATGTGCTGCATTGGCCGGGTTACCTGATGGTGGTGGCCGGCGTCATCGGAGTGTGCGGCAGCCTCGCGGCCTTCGGCAGCGGACACCAGCACGAGGGCATGACCGTCGGGGTCTCCGGGATCCTGGTGATGGTTGTCGGCTTGGTCTGGCTGGTCGTCGAGCACCGGCGGGTCCGCCGGATCTTCAACGAGTGGTACCTCGAACACCCCGATGTGAGCAGGCAGCGTCCCGCCAGCTGACCCCGCGAGACCGGCGGAAATTCGTAGGTTATGGGTCCGACCTAGTGGGTATCAGGTCTAGACCATGATCAGTGCCTGCGGGGTGTCTGGGCTAAGCGGTCGGCGCATCGACGGGGTCACGAGGTCGGGTTCGCCGCTCCTAGGAGGTGCCTGCTTAGCCAGTGACATCCCGGGCGGCGATCATGGCTAACCGGGTTGCCGGTAGCGTCCTTAGGTGCGCTCGATGCGAGGGGTAGTGTGAGTCAAACTTTGCCGGGAGACCCTATGACCGAGGGTGGTTTGCGCCCTGACAAGCGTCAACGCGGCCACAGGGCCGTCGAACTGCATGTTGCTGCACGGCTGGAGAATCTGGCGATGCTGCGCACGCTGGTGGGTGCGATCGGTACCTATGAAGACCTGGACTTCGACGCGGTGGCGGATCTGCGACTCGCAGTCGACGAGGTGTGCACCCGGTTGATCCGGTCGGCGACCGCGGACGCGACGCTCGTCGTGGTGGTCGACCCGCGCGAGAACGAGCTGGTGGTGGAGGCGTCCGCGGCATGCGATACCCACGATGTGGTATCGCCCGGCAGCTTCAGCTGGCATGTGCTGACGTCGCTGGCCGACGACGTCCAGACGTTCCATGACGGCCGCGAACCCAACGAAACCGGCAGTGTTTTCGGCATCACGCTGACAGCGCGACGGGCGGCCGCTGGCCGGTGACAGCGCAAGCTGACGGCGGTTCGGGTTCGCGCCCTAACGAATACGCCGACGTTCCGGACATGTTCCGTGAGCTGGCGAGCATTTCTCCGGACTCGGCGGAATTCCAGCGTCAACGGGACAAGATCGTCGAGCGGTGTTTGCCGCTGGCCGATCACATCGCCCGTCGATTCGAAGGCCGCGGCGAGCCTCGCGACGACTTGGTGCAAGTCGCCCGGGTGGGGCTGGTCAACGCCGTGGTGCGATTCGACGTCGAGACGGGCTCGGACTTCGTGTCGTTCGCGGTGCCGACGATCATGGGCGAGGTTCGCCGGCACTTTCGGGACAACAGTTGGTCGGTCAAGGTGCCGCGGCGGCTCAAGGAGCTACATCTGCGGCTCGGTAGCGCCACTGCCGATTTGTCCCAGCGCCTGGGCCGGGCGCCGACCGCCACCGAACTGGCGGCCGAGCTCGACATGGACCGCGCCGAGGTCGTCGAGGGCCTGGTCGCCGGCAGCTCCTACAACACGTTGTCTATCGACAGCGGCGGGGGAGGCGGCGACGATGACGACGTCCGCGCCATCGCCGACACGCTGGGCGACGTCGACGCCAGCATCGACCGGATCGAGGATCGGGAGGCGCTGCGACCGTTGCTGGAAAGCTTGCCCGAGCGCGAACGAACCGTGTTGGTGCTCCGGTTCTTCGAGTCGATGACCCAAACGCAGATCGCCGAACGGGTCGGCATCTCGCAGATGCACGTGTCCCGGCTGCTGGCGAAGTCGCTATCGCGGCTCCGTGACCAGCTGGAGTAGCGGGCGAGCCAGACCGCCGCTTGCCCACGCGGTCTCCTTCAGCAGCGGCTCGTCGAATGCCGTCGTGACCGGTAGGGTGCCGTCGGGGTCGCAGACCCGCAATAACCGCTCGACCGCAGTGCTGGGCACCATGGCCCAGTTCAGCTGCGCCGCAGAGCACCCCACGTTGATCCGGTGCAGCGCTGAAAAGCCTGCTGTGCCAATGAATTGCAACCGACGCAGATCAAGGATCAGGCGCGTCGCTCGCCGGGCGTTGCGCTCGACGTAGACGACGAGCTGATCGGAGTTCGCGGCATCGAGTTCGCCGTCGACGGTGATTACGGTGCCGGCCTTGCTCCAGCTGGCGCTGAATTGCGCCGTTCGGCAGTGCTGCCAGGATTGAGCCACAGACATTGCTTCACTCCCTCAGCCGAGGATGGGTGCTGTGGGCGGTGCCAGCGCTGAAGCGATGCGGTGGGGAATTCACCTTCCGCGCGGCACTGACATCGTCCGGGCGGCTGTGAACTCAACCTGCCAAGCACCCTACTCCCGGTGCGGGCGAAGCAACACTGTTCTTAGCTGATTCCCAGGATTGCCTGGCTGGTCAGCTACTTGATTTCGGCGAGCACCGTGCCTTGGGTGATGGCCGCACCGGCCTCGACGGCTAGACCGGTGATGGTGCCCTCTTTGTGCGCGGTGACCGGGTTCTCCATCTTCATCGCCTCGAGGACCACGACCAGGTCACCGACCGCCACCTGCTGACCCTCCTCGACCGCGACCTTGACCACGGTGCCCTGCATGGGTGCGGTGACCGCGTCGCCGGAAGCGGCCGCGCCGGCGTGCCCGCCCCGCTTTCGCGGCTTCGGCTTCTTGCGGATGACACCAGCAGGGTCGGCGGCGCCACCATTGGACAGCGCCAGATCGCCCGGCAGCGACACCTCGAGCCGGCGGCCGTTGACCTCGACCACGACCTTCTGTCGCGGCCTGGTCTCCTCCTCGTCGAGCGCTTCGCCGGCGGTGAACGGCTCGATGGTGTTGTCCCACTCCGTCTCAATCCAGCGGGTGTGCACCGCAAAACTGTTGCCGTCGCCGATGAAGGCGGGGTCCCTGATCACGGCCCGGTGGAACGGGATGACGGTGGCCAGGCCTTCGACGTGGAACTCGTCGAGGGCGCGGCGGGAGCGGGCCAGCGCCTCCTCGCGGGTGGCCCCGTAGACGATCAGCTTGGACAGCATGGAGTCGAATTGGCCGCCGATCACCGAACCTGCCTCCACGCCGGAGTCCAGCCGGACCCCGGGGCCGGTGGGGATGTCGTAGCGGGTGACCGGACCGGGCGCGGGCAAGAAGCCGCGTCCGGCGTCCTCGCCGTTGATCCGGAACTCGATCGCATGGCCGCGCGGCGTCGGGTCCTCGGTGAGGTCGAGCTTCTCGCCGTTGGCGATCTTGAACTGTTGCAGCACCAGGTCGATGCCCGCGGTCTCCTCGGTGACGGGGTGCTCGACCTGAAGGCGGGTGTTCACCTCAAGGAAGGAGATCAGCCCGTCCTGGCCGACCAGGTACTCGACGGTTCCGGCGCCGTAGTAACCGGCTTCCTTGCAGATGCGCTTGGCGGACTCGTGGATCTCCTTGCGCTGCGCGTCGGTGAGGAACGGTGCGGGCGCTTCTTCGACCAGCTTCTGGAACCGGCGCTGCAGCGAGCAGTCCCGGGTCCCGGCGACGATGACGTTGCCGTGCTGGTCGGCGATCACCTGTGCTTCCACGTGCCGGGGCTTGTCCAGGTAGCGCTCGACGAAGCACTCACCGCGGCCGAACGCGGCGACGGCCTCACGGGTGGCCGACTCGAACAGCTCGGGGATTTCCTCGAGGGTGCGGGCCACCTTCATACCGCGGCCACCACCACCGAAGGCGGCCTTGATTGCGACGGGGACGCCGTATTCCTTGGCGAATGCGACCACTTCGTCGGCGTCCTTGACCGGGTCCGGGGTTCCCGGCACCAGCGGCGCCTGCGCGCGGGCCGCGATGTGACGAGCGGTCACCTTGTCACCGAGATCGCGGATGGACTGCGGACTGGGCCCGATCCAGATCAAGCCGGCGTCGAGGACCGCCTGGGCGAAGTCGGCGTTCTCCGACAGGAACCCGTACCCGGGGTGGACGGCGTTAGCCCCCGATTTCGCCGCGGCGTCGAGCAGCTTGCCGAAGTCCAGGTAGGACTCCGCGGACGTCTGGCCCCCCAGGGCGAACGCTTCGTCGGCCAGCCGCACGTGCGGCGCGTCGGCGTCGGGTTCGGCATACACCGCCACGCTGGACAGACCCGCATCGCGGGCCGCGCGGATCACCCGGACAGCAATTTCGCCGCGGTTGGCGACGAGCACCTTGGAGATCCTTGAGCTGGCGTGACTGGCCACTGCGCCTCCTGTTTGCGCCTATCTAGCAGAGATTGATCTGCGTGCGTCTCTAAGAGAATTTCTTACAACGATTTTCGGGGAAGTCTAAGCGCCGCGCCGCCGGGCCGATGAGGCGGTGCCGGGTTTTGGGCATTACTCCGTGGTAGCTCGCAGGTGCCGTTTGATGCGGGCCAGCATCGCCGACATGCCACGCAGCCGCAGCGGGCTGATCAACGCGGCCAGCCCCAACTCGGTGTAGAAGTCCTCGGGCACGGCCAGGATGTCGGCGGCGGGTTGTTCGTCGAGGCCGGCGGCCAGGATCGACGCGAATCCGCGGGTGGTGGGCGCCTCGGCGGGAGCGCTGAAGTACAACCGCACCCGATTCGGGTCGGCCGCGTCGACGTGCAGGAACAGTGGTGACTGGCATTCGGGGACGGGCTCCATCGCCGCTTCGGCCAGGTCGTCGGGCAGCTCCGGCAGCTCGTCGGCGAACTCCAGCAGCAGCTTCAGCTTGTCCTGGCCCTGAACTTCGGCGAAGTCCGACACCACCTCGGCCAGCGGCGCGGGCAGGCTCATCAGACCGGGACGGCTCCCGGGCTCTCGCCCGCGACGATGGGCACCCGCACTGTGTTGCCCCACTCGGTCCAGGATCCGTCGTAGTTGCGGACGCCGGCTTTGCCCAGCAAGTAGGTGAGGACGAACCAGGTGTGGCTGGAACGTTCGCCGATGCGGCAGTAGACCACCGGGTTGTCGTCCGATTGGAGGAAGCCGTAGATTTCCTCGAGCTCCTCGCGACTGCGAAACCGTCCGCTCTCGTCGACCGCTTTGCCCCACGGGATCGATTGGGCGGTGGGGATGTGGCCGGCGCGCAGCGCTCCCTCTTCGGGGTAGTCGGGCATGTGTGTGCGCTTGCCGGTGTACTCGTCGGGGGAGCGGACGTCGATCAGCGGCTCGCTGCCCAGGATGCCTAGCACGTCGTCCTTGAAGGCGCGGATGGGTGCGTCGTTGCGTACGACGACGGGGTAGCCGGTGGAAGTTTTCGTCGGCACCTCCAGGCTGGTGTCGCGCCGCTCCGACAGCCAGAGGTCGCGCCCTCCGTTGAGCAGCCGCACGTCGGGGTGGCCGAACAACGTGAAGACCCACAGCGCGTAGGCCGCCCACCAGTTGCTCTTGTCGCCGTAGATCACCACGGTGTCGTCGCGCGAGATGCCTTTGCGGTCCATCAGTTCGGCGAATTGCTCCCCGGTGATGTAGTCACGGACCCGCGGATCGTTGAGGTCGGTATGCCAGTCGATCTTGACAGCGCCGGGGATGTGGCCGACGTCGTAGAGCAGGACGTCTTCGTCGGATTCGACGATGGCCAGGCCGGGTGAGCCCATGTGGCCGGAGAGCCAGTCGGCGGTGACAAGCCGTTCGGGGTGGGCATACTGCGTCAGGGTTGCGCTGGGGTCGGGGGGAAGCGGCACGGGTCAAAGCCTACCGTCAGGCTTGCGGGCGCAGCCCTGGCCGGGTTTAGCGGGCCGGGCGGTTGTCGGCCCACAGGGCCGCGATCGACAGGCCCACGCGGCGCAGCAGTGCGCGGGTCAGGGGCAGTCCGAGTCCGATCACGGCCGACGGGTCGCCCTCGACGCCGTCGATGAACCATCCGCCCAGGCCGTCCAGGGTGAACCCGCCGGCGACTCGCAACGACTCGCCGTCGGCCAGGTAGGCCTCCAGGTCTTCGCGTAGCGGCATCCCGAAATGCACTGTGGTGACTGAATTTTGCACTGCTGAGTCGGTAATCGCGTTGTCCTGCAACCGAATTACGCAATGCCCGGTATACAGTTCTCCGGACCGCCCGGCCATCGACTCCCACAGGTCGCGCGCCGCGGCGGTTGATTCCGGTTTGCCGCAGAGCTGGCCGTCGAGGTAGAGCATCGAATCACAGCCGATGACAACACAATCCGCTGCGACGCCGCGATCGAGTTCGGCGGCGACTTGTTCGGCCTTGGCCCGGGCTAGCGCGCACACCACCTCGCCGGGGCCCGATTTTGGCGAAAGGTCGGCGATGAGGCGTTCTTCGTCGACGCCGGAGACGACGACAAGTGGCTCAATCCCGGCCTGGCGCAAGACTTTCCGACGGCCGGTGGAGGCCGACCCGAGCACGACGCGGGTCATCGCCGCATGTGTACGCGTTCCTGCAGGGTGATTCGCTGATAATTGCTGATTGCGTAGCGCAGCCTGTCGACCGGAAGCCCCCAGCGGGTGCTCTCGGACGGCGGCTGCGCGGGCGTGCCCCCGACGCTGCCCAACACCGTCATCAGCGCGGCCAGCTCCGCGTCGGTGGGATCGCCCCGCAGGATCTGAATGTGCGGCTCGTGCGGTTGGCCGGCGGCGGGCTCGTCGTTCGCCGGGGCCGAACCGTTGGTCTGGCTCATAGCGGAATGTTCCCGTGCTTCTTCGGTGGCAGGTGGGAGATCTTGCGTTCCATCAGCCGCAGCGCCGTGGCGATGTAGCCGCGCGTGTGCGAGGGCGGGATGACGGAGTCCACGTATCCGCGCTCGGCGGCGACGTAGGGATTCACCAGCGTGTCCTCGTACTCCTGCTGCAACTGCAACCGCAGCGCGTCGACGTCCTTACCTTCGGCTGCGGCCTGCTTGAGCTGTTGGCGATAGACGAAGCCGACGGCGCCGGAGGCGCCCATCACCGCGATCTGCGCGGTCGGCCAGGCCAGGTTGACGTCGCAGCCCATGTCCTTGGAACCCATCACGCAGTAGGCGCCGCCGTAGGCCTTGCGAGTGATAACCGTGATCTTGGGGACGGTGGCCTCGCCGTATGCGTACAGCAACTTCGCCCCGCGTCGGATGATGCCGTTGTACTCCTGGCCGGTGCCCGGCAGGAAGCCCGGGACGTCGACCAGCATGATGATCGGAATGTTGAAGCAGTCGCAGGTGCGCACGAACCGGGCGGCCTTCTCCGAGGCATTGATGTCCAGGCAGCCGGCGAACTGGGTGGGCTGGTTGGCCACGATGCCCACTGGGCGGCCGTCGATGCGCCCGAATCCGACGACGATGTTCTGCGCGTAACCGCCCTGGATTTCCAGGAACTCGTCGTCGTCGAGGATCCGGGTGATCACCTCGTGCATGTCGTAGGGCTGGTTCGGCGAGTCCGGGATCAGCGTGTCCAGCTCGAGGTCCTCCTCGGTGAGGTTGTCCTCGATCGGACCCTCCGGAATCGGAACGGCGTAGCGCGGCGGGTCGGTGAAGTTGTTGGGCGGCAGGTAGCTGAGCAGATCGCGGACCCACTCGAACGCGTCCTGCTCACCGGAGGCGACATAGTGCAGCGTGCCCGACTTGGCCATGTGGGTGTGCGCGCCGCCGAGTTCCTCCATGGTGACGTCCTCGCCGGTGACCGTCTTGATGACGTCGGGTCCGGTGATGAACATCTGGCTGGTCTGGTCGACCATGACGACGAAGTCGGTCAGGGCGGGCGAGTAGACGTGCCCGCCGGCCGCGGCCCCCATGATCAGCGAGATCTGCGGGATGACGCCGGAGGCCAGGATGTTGTTGCGGAAGATGCGGCTGTACAGGCCGAGCGAGACCACACCCTCCTGGATGCGCGCGCCGGCGCCGTCGTTGATGCCGATCAGCGGGCGGCCGGTCTTGATGGCCAGGTCCTGGACTTTGACAATCTTCTCGCCGTAGACCTCGCCAAGGCTGCCGCCGAACACCGTGGCGTCCTGGCTGAAGATGCAGACGTCGCGTCCGTCGATGGTGCCGTAGCCGGTGATCACGCCGTCGCCGAGGGGGCGGTTGTTTTCCAGGCCGAAGTTTTTACTGCGGTGCCTGGCCAGCGCGTCGAGCTCGACGAACGAGTCCTCATCGAGCAGGGCGAGGATGCGCTCGCGAGCGGTCAGCTTCCCCTTGGCGTGCACCTTCTCGACGGCCTCCTCGCCGACCGGGTGCAGCGACTCTTCGCGGCGCCGGTGCAACTCGGCCAGCTTGCCTGCGGTGGTGTGGATGTCGATGGTGTGCTCAGCTGCGGGCTCCGCGGTATGAGCCGAGGAGTCGGTAACGCTTGTCATGGGAGTCGAGCTTAGCGGCGCGGTAGTCTCCGCTGATGGACGCCCGCCCGGTGGGAATTGCCGACTGGGCGCACGAGTGTGACGTCCTCGTGGCGGGCTCGGGCGGCGGCGGGGTTACCGGGGCTTACACCGCGGCGCGTGAGGGTCTGGACGTGCTGCTGGTCGAGGCCACAAACAAGTTTGGTGGAACCACCGCGTATTCGGGCGGCGGTGGAGTGTGGTTTCCGTGCAACCCGGTGTTGGTCCGGGCCGGTAACTGGGGCGGTGTCGAGGACACCATCGAGGACGCGCTGACCTACTACCACGCCGTGGTCGGTGATCGCACGCCCCGCGACCTGCAGGAAACCTATGTCCGGCGCGGCGCGGCACTGATCGAATACCTCGAGCAGGACTCGCGGCTGAAATTCGTGCCGCTGCCCTGGCCCGACTACTACGGGAAGGCGCCCAAGGCGCGTCTGGACGGTCAGCGCCACATCGCCGCCAAGCCGCTGGCGGTGGCGGCCGCGCCGGAATTGCGTGACCAAATCCGGGGACCGTTGGACACCGATCGACTCGGCGCGCCGACGCCCGCGGACTACTTTCTCGGTGGCCGCGCCCTGATCGCTCGATTCCTCAAGGCCGTCGGCCAGTACCCGAACGCGTCGCTGCAGCGAGACACCGCCCTGGTCGAGCTGGTGCTGTCGGATGAGCCGGAAAGGCGGGTCACCGGCGCGATTGTGGAGGCCGAGGGGAAACGTCGGGCCATCCGTACCCGTCGGGGCGTGCTGCTGGCGGCCGGCGGCTTCGAAGCCAACGACGACCTGCGCCGCCGCTATGGGGTGCCCGGCGACGCGCGAGACACCATGGGCGGGCCGGGCAGTCGCGGCCTGGCACTGCAGGCCGGCATCGCCGTGGGTGCCGACACCGATCTGCTGGATCAGGCCTGGTGGTCACCGGGCATGACGCATCCCGACGGTCGCTCGGCGTTTGCGCTGTGGTTCACCGGCGGCATTTTCGTCAACCAGGACGGCAACCGGTTCGTCAACGAGTCGCAGGCCTACGACCGGGCCGGCCGGGAGATCATCAGGCAACTGCAGGGCGGCTCACTCACGTTGCCGTACTGGTTGATTTACGACGACAAAGAGGGCGAGGTGCCGCCGGTCAAGGCGCCCAACGTCAGCATCGTCGAAACCGAGAAGTATGTGGCGGCCGGCCTGTGGCACTCCGCGGACACGCTGGCGGAACTGGCCGCCAAGATCGGCGTCGGGGCCGGGCAGCTGGCGGCAACGGTGGCCCGGTTCAACGAGTTCGCGGCCGCCGGCGTCGACGACGACTTCGGCAGGGGCGACGAGGCCTTCGACCGCGCGTTCTCCGGCGGCGCCTCGCCCCTGGTCCCCCTCGACCGCCCGCCGTATCACGCCGCCGCGTTCGGCCTCTCCGATCTGGGTACCAAGGGCGGCCTGCGGACCGACACCGCGGCGCGGGTCCTGGACAGCTCGGGGCACCCCATTGCCGGCCTGTATGCGGCGGGCAACACGATGGCCGCGCCCAGTGGGACCGCTTACCCCGGGGGCGGCAACCCGATCGGGACCAGCATGTTGTTCAGCCACCTGGCTGTGCTGGACATGTGCGACCGTCACGGATGATGCTACCGGCGTTCTAGGCTGGGCCCGGTGACCGACCGCGATCAATTCCGCATTCCGTTGAACGCCGCCGCCTTGCGCGCCGAGTTGATCGGGACCGGATTGGGGTGGCGGCGGCTCGATGTCGTCGAGCAGACCGGCTCCACCAACGCCGATTTGCTGGCCCGCGCGGCCAGCGGCACCGACATCGCGGGAGCGGTCCTCATCGCCGAGCACCAGACGGCGGGCCGCGGCCGGCACGGCCGCGGCTGGTCGGCTTCGCCGCGGGCACAGATCACCATGTCGGTCGCGGTCAGTGTCGTCGACGTCCCGGTGACCGGCTGGGGCTGGCTGCCCTTGGCCACCGGCGTGGCGGTGGTCGACGCGGTGACCCCGCTGCTGCAGGAAGTCGGGGTGTCGCTGGGACTGAAATGGCCCAACGATGTGCTGGCCGGCGGGGGCGAACGCGCCGGGAAGCTGGCCGGAATTCTGGCCGAGGTAGCACGCCCGGTCGTGGTAATTGGCTTGGGGCTCAACGTAACTCAGTCACCTGACGAGGTCGACGGGCCGGGCGCGACCTCACTGTTCGACCTCGGCGTTCGCGCCCCCGACCGGGAACGGCTGGTGGGGTCGGTGCTGCGCGAGCTCGGCGGCCGGATCGTGGCGTGGCAGGCCGCGCGCGGGGCCGATTGGCAGTTGGCGGCCGACTACCGCGCGCGCAGCCTGACCCTCGGAACGAAGGTGCGCGCTGCGCTGCCCGGTGGCAAGGAGATCGTCGGGATCGCCAGCGCGATCGACGACCACGGCCGGCTGTGCTTGGAGAGCAAGGGCGAGACCGTCGTCGTTTCCGCCGGTGACGTCGTGCATTTGCGGGGCTAATGTCACCCCATGAGTTATCCCGACAACGCCCTGGCCGCCGGTGAACAGGTCGTCATCCATCGGCACCCGCACTGGAAGCGGCTGATCTGGCCGGTCGTGGTCTTCCTGCTGGCGACGGGGCTGGCAGCGTTCGGGTCCGGTTACGTCAACTCGACGCATTGGGAACAAACGGCCAAGAACATCGTCCACGGCGTGATCTGGGGGATCTGGTTGTTGGCCGTCGGTTGGCTGACGCTATGGCCGTTCTTGAGTTGGCTCACGACTCATTTCGTCGTCACCAACCGCCGGGTGATGTATCGCCACGGATTGCTGACCCGCAGCGGGATTGATATCCCGCTGGCTCGGATTAATAGCGTGGAATTCCGGGACAAGATTTGGGAGCGGATGTTTCGCACCGGGACGCTGATTATCGAGTCGGCGTCACAAGATCCGTTGGAGTTCTATAACATTCCACGGCTGCGCGAGGTGCACGCGCTGCTGTATCACGAAGTCTTCGACACCCTGGGGTCCGAGGAGTCGCCCAGCTGAGCCGACCGGCTCAGCTCCATACGTCGGCTGGCCCGGTTCCGCCAGGCCCGCAGTAGCGTCACGTTGCCGTCCTCGATCTCGTCTTCGAAGACTTCGGCGATGCCGCCGGCGGTAAGCGCGGACTCGAGTGCCTTGTCGGGGTTGCGGGCGAACTGGTCAGGGAAGACCCAGCGCCGAAATGCCCAGAAGCGGAACGCCATCTGCAGCAGATTGCCGATGATGTAGGCGGAGATGAAGTCGGCGATGTTCTCGACGGTCAGCGAGACCGTCGGCTCGCGCAGCTGCAGGACATAGCTGGAAATCCATAGCGGAGCCATGCTCAGCAGCACCCCGACGCCGCTAAAGGCGAAGAACAGCAGCGCCTCGTGGTGACGCTCGCGGCCGCCGCGGTCACGGAAGCTCCACTCGCGGTTGAGCACATAGGAAGCGATGACCGCGACGATGCCCGCGATGACCTTGGCCGTCACCGGCTTGGTCTCCAGGATTGTCAGCTTGAGGGTGTAGAAAATGGCCGAGTCGATGATGAACGTGGTGCCGCCGACGATGGCAAATTTGATGAATTCGTGGTGGCGCTGCGCATAGGGCTGAAAGGCCTCGGGCAAGCGCGCGATTGTGGCATCGGCGAAGGACACAACACGTGAGTCTACGTAGAGACGCGAAAACGGCGCAAAATGGTACCTACCATTTTTGCGTCGCGGCCGGTCAACACGCCACCGCGGGTAGTCGTGACACCATGATGGCCGTGCCGAATACACGCCCGCCGGAAGCCGCCCCCGTCGTAGCCATGGTCGGTGGCGGCCAACTGGCCCGGATGACCCACCAGGCCGCGATCGCGCTGGGACAGCGACTGCGCGTGTTGGCCACGTCAGCCGACGAGGCCGCCGCGCAGGTCAGCCCCGATGTGGTGATCGGTTTGCATACCGACCTCGACGACCTGCGTCGGGTGGCGGAGGGCGCCGACGTGCTGACGTTCGATCACGAGCACGTCCCGACGGAGCTGCTGGAGAAGCTGGTCGCCGACGGTGTCAATGTGGCGCCGCCGCCGCAGGCCTTGGTCCATGCCCAGGACAAGCTCGTCATGCGCCGTCGGCTAGAGGCCCTGGGCGCCGCCGTCCCGCGCTATGTGGGCCTGGATTCCCTCTCGCAACTCGCCGAGGTCGATGCCTTCGTGCGGCGCCTGGGCGCGACGGATGACACCCCGTTGGTGGTCAAGGCCGCGCGTGGCGGGTACGACGGCCGCGGCGTGCGGCTGGCCCGCGATCTGGCCGACGCCCGCGCGATCACCCGCGACTACCTGGCCCAGGGCGTGCCGGTGGTGCTCGAGGAAAAAGTGCAACTGCGACGCGAGCTGGCCGCGCTGGTGGCGCGGTCGCCGTTCGGCCAGGGTGCGGCATGGCCGGTCGTCGAGACGGTGCAAAAGGACGGCATCTGCGTCCAGGTGATCGCGCCCGCGTCGAATCTGCCCGAGCACGCCGCCGTGGCCGCCCAGCAGCTGGCACTGCGGCTGGCCGCCGAACTCGGCGTGGTCGGGGTGTTCGCGGTCGAGCTGTTTGACACGGTGGACGGCGCCCTGCTGGTCAACGAGCTTGCGATGCGGCCGCACAACTCCGGGCATTGGACCATGGACGGGTCGCGGACCAGCCAGTTCGAGCAGCATCTGCGGGCGGTGCTGGATTACCCGCTCGGCGACACCGACGCGATCGCTCCGGTGACGGTGATGGTCAACGTGCTGGGCGCCGCGCAACGGCCGCAGATGACCCTGGACGAGCGGCTGCACCACCTGTACGCGCGGATGCCCGACGCGCGGGTGCATCTGTACGGCAAGGCCGAGCGCCCCGGGCGCAAGGTCGGGCACATCAATTTCCTGGGCGGCGACCCTGCGGAACTACCGCAGCTGCGTGAACGCGCTGAGCTGGCGGCACACTGGTTGGCGCATGGACAGTGGATGGACGGATGGGACCCGCATGAGGAGCGGCGCTTATGACTGACAAACCTCGCGTCGGGGTGATCATGGGCAGCGACAGCGACTGGTCGGTAATGCAGGACGCTGCCGAGGCGCTCGCTGAATTCGACGTTCCGGCTGAGGTTCGGGTGGTCTCGGCGCACCGCACCCCGGACGTGATGTTCGACTACGCGCGGGCCGCGGCCGACCGCGGCATCGAGGTGATCATCGCGGGCGCCGGGGGCGCGGCACATCTGCCCGGCATGGTGGCGTCCGCGACACCGCTGCCGGTCATCGGGGTGCCGGTGCCGTTGGCCCGGCTGGACGGGCTCGACTCGTTGCTGTCGATCGTGCAAATGCCCGCGGGTGTGCCGGTCGCCACGGTCTCGATCGGCGGCGCCCGCAACGCCGGCCTGCTGGCGGTGCGGATTCTCGGGTCCGCGGATCCTGCGCTGCGGGCCCGGATGGTCGCCTTTCAGGACCAGCTGGCCGAGAGTGTGCGAGCCAAGGATGCGGCCCTGCAGGAGCTTCGAGGTAAAGTTACCCACGAGTAGCAAGGAAATGAGGAGGCTCTCGACATGGCTGGATGGGCCGGAACCCCGGATTTTGATCTGTTCCAGTTGCCTGAGGAGCACCAGGAGTTGCGGGCCGCAATCCGGGCGCTGGCGGAGAAGGAAATCGCCCCGCATGCCGCTGATGTGGATGAGAACTCCCGCTTTCCGCAGGAGGCGCTGGACGCGTTGACCGTGTCGGGCTTCAACGCCGTGCACGTGCCCGAGGAATACGGCGGCCAGGGCGCTGACTCGGTGGCGGCCTGCATCGTCATCGAGGAGGTCGCCCGTGTCGACACCTCAGCGTCGCTGATCCCGGCGGTGAACAAGCTCGGCACCATGGGTTTGATTTTGCGCGGCTCCGACGAGCTCAAGAAGCAGGTGCTGCCCTCGATCGCGGATGGCAGCGCGATGGCGTCCTACGCGCTGAGCGAGCGCGAGGCCGGCAGCGACGCGGCCGCAATGCGCACGCGGGCCAAGGCCGATGGCGACGACTGGATCCTCAACGGCGCCAAGTGCTGGATCACCAACGGCGGCAAGTCGACCTGGTACACCGTGATGGCGGTGACCGATCCCGACAAAGGCGCCAACGGCATCTCGTCGTTCATGGTGCACAAGGACGACGAGGGCTTCACCGTGGGCCCGAAGGAACGCAAGCTGGGCATCAAAGGCTCACCGACTACCGAGCTGTACTTCGAGAACTGCCGCATCCCGGGTGACCGGATCATCGGCGAACCCGGAACCGGCTTCAAGACGGCGCTGGCCACCCTGGACCACACCCGTCCCACGATCGGCGCTCAGGCGGTGGGGATCGCGCAGGGCGCGGTGGACGCTGCCGTCGCCTACACCAAGGATCGCAAGCAGTTCGGCCGTCCGATCAGCGACAACCAGGGCGTGCAGTTCATGCTGGCGGACATGGCGATGAAGGTGGAGGCCGCCCGGCTGATGGTCTACAGCGCCGCCGCGCGGGCCGAACGGGGCGAATCGAATCTGGGCTTCATCTCGGCGGCATCGAAGTGCTTTGCCTCCGACGTCGCGATGGAGGTCACCACCGACGCTGTGCAGCTGTTCGGGGGCGCCGGCTACACCATCGACTTCCCGGTCGAGCGGATGATGCGCGACGCCAAGATCACCCAAATCTATGAGGGCACCAATCAGATTCAGCGCGTGGTGATGTCGCGGGCACTGCTGCGCTGATCTCTTGCCGGGGTCGTTGAACTTGAAAGTCAGCTCGACTAATAAGATCAATAGTTCACGCACCATCAGCCGTTCGGGGATGTAGCGGCCGCGTGGCACGAGATGAGCAAGGCACGACTGCGGCAAGGGGTGCGGAATGCTGAGCCCAGTCACGCCGGCGGCGCATTCGCAAACGTTGTCGTTGCTCCTGGTCGAAGATGATCGGGCCGATGCGGTGCTGGTCGAAGACCTGATCGCCGACGCGGTCGACGACATCCGGGTGATTTGGGCGCAGTCGATGGCGCACGCCGAGCGCGAGCTGGCCGCGGCCCGCCCCGACTGCGTGTTGCTGGATCTGAACTTGCCGGATGCCAACGGTATTGACGCGCTCAACCGCATCGCCGAACGCGACGCGACCGTGCCGATCGTTGTGTTGACCGGTCTCAATGACGAGAACTTCGGCGCGTCGGCGGTCGCGGCCGGAGCACAGGATTACCTGGTCAAAGGGCGCGTCGAACCCGAAATGCTGCGCCGCGCGCTGCTTTACGCGATCGAGCGCAAACGGGTCGAGCTAATCGCCGCCGATTTGCACGCGACTCAGCTCCGGGCGCGCGAGAACGCCCTGCTGGAGCGGGGTCTGCTGCCCTCGCCGCTGCTGCTGGAAAACCCGGGCGTCGACATCGTCGCCAGGTATCGGCCGAGTCGCGCGGACGCGCTACTGTGCGGTGACTTCTATGACGTCGTGCAGACCCCGGATCGGGTGGTCCACGTTTTGATCGGGGATGTCGCGGGGCATGGCCCGCATGAAGCCGCCTTGGGTGCCGCGTTGCGAATCGCCTGGCGTGCACTGACATTCGCCGGCGTACGGGCAGGTGAACTCATGCGCCAGCTCGAGCGGGTGCTGCATGCCGAACGCAGCGGCAACGGCATCTTTGCGACCGTCCTGTCCCTTGAGATTGCGCCGGACAGCCCGCGCCTGTCGGTGATCCGGGCCGGTCACCCCGGTATGTTGCGGCAAGGCGCGCAGACCGTGGAGTGGGTGGAGCCGCCGGCGGGACCGGCGCTGGGCCTGCGTGCCGACGACTGGCCGCTGCACGAGCTGGAATTGCCGGTGGGGGAGGGACTGCTACTGCTCACCGACGGACTCTTCGAAGGATATTCCGGAACTGGCAACGAGCGCCTTGGGGAGGATGGCTTGCTGGGACTTGCGCGTAACTACCCTGGTCTACCCGGGTCGGCATTCGTCGACGCGCTCATCGACGGTGCCGAGGAGCTCGCCCAGCCGCGCGGTGGCCTCACCGACGACATCGCGGTGGTACGAGTGGAGCGGACCGCGCCGTGAGCACCGGTTCGCAGCTGCGCGCTCAGCTCACGGTCCGGGGCTGGCTGTTCCTGGTGCTGCTCAGCATGGGGGTGCTGGTGCTCGCCGGTGCGCTGGCCGGTGCGGCGTTGCTGAACCGCACCGACGATGTGGCGCGGGGCCTGAGCGAGGAGATCCAGCCGGCGCGGGTGGCGGCTTTCCAGTTGCAGGCGGCGCTGCGTGATCAGGAGACCGGCGTGCGCGGCTACGTGATCGCCGCGGACCGGCAATTTCTCACGCCGTACTACGACGGGCAGCACGCCGAACGCGCGGCGGCCGACGAGCTACGACGGCTGCTGGGCCAGCGCATCGAGCTGCTCAACGATTTGGACGCAATCGAGCGGGCCGCCAACGACTGGCGGGTCAGCTCTGCTGAGCCGTTGATCGCCAACGTGACCCCCAACTCGCCGGGCGTCGCCAACAGCAGGGTTGCCGATCGTGGCAAAGTCGAATTCGACAAGCTGCGTGGGCTTTTCGATTCGCAGAACTCGGACCTTGCTGCGGCATCCGCGCAAGCCGTCGACGAATTGAAGGATGTCACCGCCTGGCGTGACCGGGTGCTGGGCGCGGTGGTGCTGGTGTTCTTCGGTCTGGCGATCACGCTTGGTGTGTTGACCCGAGCGGCGATCACCCGGCCGCTGGCGGCGCTGGCGGCGTCGTGCCGGCGGATCACCGAGGGCAGCTTCACGGAGTCCATCTCACTTACCCAGGGGCCTAAGGACATTCGTGACATGGCCGTCGACGTCGAGAACATGCGGCAACGCATCGTGTCAGCGCTCGACATCTCACGGGCCGCCGAAGCGCGCCTGGATGAGCAGACGATCGAGCTCAAGCGCTCCAACGCCGAACTCGAGCAGTTCGCCTATGTCGCCTCGCATGATCTACAGGAACCGCTGCGCAAGGTCGCCTCCTTCTGCCAGTTACTCGAGAAGCGCTATGCCGACAAACTCGACGAGCGAGGCATCGAGTACATCAACTACGCGGTCGACGGTGCCAAACGCATGCAGGTGCTGATCAGCGACCTGCTGAGCTTTTCCCGGGTCGGCCGGGTGGGCAGCAAGCAAACCGAGGTCGACCTGGATGCGACGCTGGACGCGGCTGTGGCCAACTTGGAAGCCGCCATCGAGGAATCGAATACCGAGATCGTGCGGCCCGGCCGGCCCTTGCCCCGGGTTGTCGGGGACCCCACCCTGCTGACCATGTTGTGGCAGAACTTGATTGGCAACGCGATCAAATTCCGCAGCGTCGAACGACCGCCGCGCGTCGTGATCGACTGCGAGTCGCGGCCCGATACCAACCAATGGCTGCTGACCGTGTCGGACAACGGCATTGGCATCGCCGAGGAGTTCACCGAAAAGGTGTTCATCATCTTCCAGCGGTTGCACGGCCGGGAGGTATATCCGGGCACCGGCGTCGGGCTGGCGCTGGTGAAGAAGATCGTCGAGTACCACGACGGCACGGTGCGCATCGATACGGCCTACACCGAAGGAACCCGGTTCGAGTTCACCCTTCCTGTGAGCCCGAACGTTACCCAACCGACCGCTCTGGAAGGAGCTCATCAGTGACACCGGCCAGCAGGGCGATCGAAATCCTCCTCGTCGAAGACGACCCGGGCGATGAACTCATCACTCGAGAAGCGCTGGAACACAACAAATTCCAAAACCGGCTGCACGTCGCGCACGACGGCGAAGAGGGTTTGAACTTCCTCTACCGACGTGGTGAATTCGAGGACGCCCCGCGGCCCGATCTGATCCTGCTGGACCTGAACCTGCCGAAATACGACGGGCGCCAGCTGCTGGAAAAGGTCAAGTCCGACGCTGACCTGTCCCGCATCCCGGTGGTGGTCCTCACCACCTCGTCAGCCGAGGAAGACATTCTGCGCAGCTACAAGTTGCACGCGAACGCCTACGTGGCCAAGCCCGTCGATCTCGACCAGTTCATCAATGCGGTACGCCAGATCGACGAGTTCTTCCTGCAGGTCGTCCGGCTGCCGGGCGTGTAAGGCGAGCCAGGGCTGCCACGAGCGCGCCAGCTACCGGACCGACTCCTCGGCGCACACGATGCCGCGCGGGGTGACCTCGTACACCCGGGTGGTCGGGATGTCGAAGAAGATGCCGACCACCTGCAAGTCGCCGGATTTGACCGGTTCCGCCACGATGCGGTGGCGGGTAAGCCTTTCCAGCTGAATCGCGACGTTGACCACGCTGAGCTGATCGACCTCGGAGTAGCCGACGGCTTCCGCGCTCCGGCGGGCCGGATGGTGGTCGCGATAGGCGGCCAGGCTTTCGCTGGCGTATTCGAGCCATTGCCCCATGGATGTGTTCGCGCGGTCGATGCTGTCGTCGATGAGCACCTTCATCGCGGCGCACTGCGAATGTCCGCAGATCACCACCGATCGCACGCCCAACTGGCCGACGGCGAATTCCAGTGCAGCGTCGACGGATCGGTCGTCGGTGTCGGTCGGCACCAAGTTGCCGAAATTTCGGACGGTGTAGAGATCGCCAGGGCCGCTGGCGGTAATGACGTTCGGCAGGATGCGCGAGTCGGCACACGTCAGGAAAAGCGCATACGGGTCGTGTGAACCCTTGAGCCCGGAAATGTGGTGATGCAGAACGGCAGCGCCGTTTCGGTGATACTCGTCGATGCGGTCGAGGATGGATGCGTCGCCGGCACCGACAAGGCGGGCACGCGCGGACTTCCACGGGACCAGCCCGATCGGGTCCGAGGCGAAGTGGCGCTTCGGCGGGTGCGCATGGGCTTCACGCAACGTTGCGGCGGTCGTCTCGACGATGGCCACGACACCACCCCGGGCCTCATGGGCGCGTTTCCAATCTTCGATGGCCTCGGAGACGGAGTCGTCGATGTAATCCGCGTTCAGGTTCAACGTCACCTCGGATCCCTGAGGAACCGATGCCAGCGCCTTTGTCAGGCGGGGCAACAGTAAAAAGCTGAGTGTGCCGTCGATGTCGATCCGCCACTGCGTGGACTGCTCGTCTCCGACTGGCTGCACCACGACCGGCGCGCGGATCACCCGGACCAGCAGGAAGACGATCGCGACGGCCAGTCCGATGGCCACCCCCTCAAGGAGGTTGAGAAAGACCACGGACACGATTGTGATCGCGTATATCGCGAAATTGCCTGTCCGCCAAGCTAACTGGATATGGGCTAGCTTAACCAGTTGGGCGCCGATCACGATCAGCAGTCCAGCCAGTGCGGCCTTGGGGATGAGCTCCACCAGATTGGTGAACAGCGAGGCGAACACCAGGATCCACACACCGTGCAGCACCGCCGACATCCGGGTGCGAGCACCGGCGGCCACGTTGGCCGAGCTGCGCACGATGACGCCGGTGACGGGCAGCCCGCCCAGCAGTCCGGACATCACGTTCGCGGTGCCCTGACCGATGATCTCCCGATCGAAGTTGGTTCGCGGGCCGTCGTGCAGTTTGTCCACACCGACCGCGCACAGCAGCGATTCGACGCTGGCGATCAGTGCGATTGTCAGCACACCCACGATGATGTCGTTGGCCTCTTCGATCCACGGCTTGCCTTTGGGTGACGCGCTCCCGATGTGCGGCAGACCGAGGGCATCGAAGAAGTTGCCCGACAGTGAGATTCGATCGGTATCGAGGCCCGCGGCGATTGCGAGTGTCGTGGCCACCACGATAGCGACCAGCGGAGCGGGGACCATCCGAACTTTGGCGGGTAGTCGAGACCATGCCAACAAGATGACGATGACCGTCGCGCCGGTGATCACCTCGTGCAGTTCGTGGTGCAAGATGCCGCTGGGCAACGCGATGAGGTTCTGCCATGCCGAACTGTGGGACGATCCGCCCAGCAGGACGTGAATCTGTTGCAGCATGATTGTGATACCGATGCCTGCCAGCATCGCGTGCACCACCACCGGGGCGATGGCCAGCGCTGCGCGAGCCATTCGGCTCAGCCCGAACCCGATCTGCAGTGCCCCCGCCGCGACCGTCATCACGCACAGCATCGAAAAGCCGAGATCGTCGATCAGCCCGGCGACCACGACGGTCAGGCCAGCGGCGGGGCCGCTGACTTGAACTGAGGACCCGCCGAGTGCGCCGGCGACGATGCCGCCGACGACCGCGGCGATCAGACCTGCGGCCAGCGGGGCGCCGGAGGCGATTGCGATACCCAGCGAAAGGGGTAGAGCCACAAGGAAGACGACAAGCGAGGCGGGCACGTCGTGCCGCAGATTTTGCAGCAGCGACGGGCCTTTGGCTGCTGTTGCGACATTCGTGACAGACGCATTCATAGGTCGACTCCTCCGGCTGAAGAAACCCTTTATGACCGGTAGAACGCCGCGTGTCAATGCGAGGTTACCGGCCCCCAGAACCGCGGCAAGACATATCAGCAAACGGCAAGACATTGCGCCGCCTGCGGCTAGTTCGTGTGAGAAAGCTTTCTCCGCTCGTCGGAAGGTCTCGACAAACGCCTAGGTATTCATCGACAACTCAAAGAAAGCCAGGTGTTGGCACAGTGACAACCGCATCTGTCATTGGCAATTCAAAGAGAATCCCGCGCGGGAATCACGACTCGGTCAGATACGTGTTGTTGTGCTCGCCGGTCGCGGGTGGGGGGTCGGCGGCCGCCGCGGCGAAGCTGGAATAGCGCGCCGGTGTGCGGATCACGGTGATTTCATCGTCGCCGCTGCCCACCGTGAGTGCGAGCTCGTTCTCGGCGAACAACGGGGTTGCGACGACCTGCTTCCAGGTGTAGGCCAGGCAGGCCATCAGGCCACCCGCTTGCAGCAGTTCGACCCATTCGGCGGCGGTCTTGGTGGCCAGCGCCGACTCGAGTTCCTCAGTCAGCTCCGGGTAGTTGATCGCGCGGGAACGCTGGTCGATGAACCGCTCGTCTTCGTGCAGGTCGGGCCGCCCGATGATCTCGCACAACTTCGCCCAATGCTTGGGCACATACGCGCTGATCACCAGATACCCGTCCGCGGCCTTGAAGGCGTCCGATGGCTGGGTGGCGAAGCCGACACCCTTGCGCTTCTTGGTCGTCGGCGCCGCCTCCCGCCTGGGGTTGGGCTGCTCGCCGGACTTGTTCAGGTGGATCGTGAGCTGGCTGGCTTGCAACCCGACCGCGACGTCGTACATCGCGACGCGCACGACGTCGGCCACGCCGTGACGTTCCCGGTTGAGCAGTGCGGCCAACACCGCTTGTGCCAGCACGTGACCGCTGGCCGCATCGACGAGCTGGAACGGGATGATCTGCGGCTTCCCGCTCGGCGTGGGCATGCCGGTGGTCATGCCCGCTTCCGCGGCGACCATCAGATCGACCCCCGGCCTGCTGCCGTGCGGACCATTGCCTCCGTAAGCGGAGAGGCGTGCGTAGATCAGTTTCGGGTTGCGGGCTCTTAAATCTTCGGGACCCAAGCCCATCCGCTCCATGACGCCGGGTCGGAACCCCTCGAGCACCACATCCGCGGTGTCGACCAGCCGCAGGATCTGTTGCTTGGCTGCATCGTCGGTCAGATCCACCGCCACCGACTTTTTTCCGCGGTTATGCGGCCAGAACAGCGTGGGCAGCGGTGGGCGGCCGGGCAGCACCGCGACGATTTGCCGGGCGGCTTCCCCGCCGGGTGCCTCGACCTTGATCACCTCGGCGCCGAGATCGGCCATGACCTGCCCGGCCAGCGGGCCGGCGATGTTCTGTGTGAAGTCGAGTACCCGGTAACCGTCTAGCGGCTTGGGTGGCTGGTCGTTTGGCATGGTGGCCCTCCTTAGCCTGCCTTGCGCAGCACCGCGCTGCAGTAATAGTTCTTGGCGAACGGGGCGTCGTCACCATCGGGTTGTTGCGGTAATCCGTTGTGGGCCAACAATTCGTTCAGCGGGGTACACGCGGGCTGCCAGCCGAGGGTGTGCAGGTAGTCGGCGACGTCGTTGCGTTCCCCAGGGAAGCCCAGATCGTCCAGTGCGATATCGAGCCCATGATCCCGCCAGCGCCGGCTGGCCCTGTTCAGCGCGTTCTGATTCGAGCCGGTGTTCATGAACACCTCGGCCACCAGCTGACTGCCTTCGGCTGATAGCGCGGTGATGTTGTCCAGCAGGCGGTCCTGGGCGGCCGGCGGCAGGAACCCGAGTAACCCTTCCGCAGCCCATGCGGCGGGCTTGCCGGTATCGAACCCGGCCTGCTGAAGCGCCGATGGCCAGTCGTGGCGCAGGTCGACCGAAACGGCTCGAATCTCGGCGGTGGGCGCAGCGCCCAGCGCTTCGATCGTCGCGGTCTTGAACTCGATGACCTCCGGCTGGTCGATCTCGAAGATGATCGTTCCCGGCGCCCATGGCAGTCGATATCCGCGCGCGTCCAGGCCGGAAGCCAGGATGACGATTTGGCGGATGTGAGCCGCGTCGTCCTGGGCTTTCGCGAAGAACGTGTCGATATAGCGGGTGCGCGCCGCCAGCAAGTCGGTCATGCGCTGCATGCCCCACGGGGCGCCGGGCTCGTCGACGTCGGTGGTGTCGATGTCGCCGTTGGCCCATCGGGTGAAAAAGTCGACCCCCACGGCGCGCACCAGCGGCTCGGCGAACGGATCATCGATGAGTCGGTCCTTGGTGGCCCGTGCCCGTCCGGCGGCAACCATGGTGGCGGTGGCCCCCACGCTCGTCGCCAAATTCCAGGTGTCATTGTCGCTTCGCGCCACGGACGCATCCTTTCCGGTTCGTACTGGTTAGACGGATAACGATACGGTCCGCGCGCTGCTCGGCGTTGCCCGGTGGGTGCTTTTAGGGGCACCGGTTCACGCCCGAGGCGCTTATCACCATTGCGTTTGCGAAAGTGCTTCTATGCCAGCACTTTTAGCCAGCGCCCATGGCGCGATCGTCACGCGGGTCGCTGAGAGTCAAACCCGCTCAGCTGTGAGGACAGGCATCGTTGTCAGTGTCGCGGCGCGCCCAAAATCCGCGGTGGAGCCGCGCTAATGTGAAGGGGCATCGCCTTGGTCGTCTTAGATTGGTCGTCTTAGAGATGCGGCGTGGGCCGGTCCGGCCTGGCGTCGCGAAGGGGGTTATGCACGTGGTCCTTTCAGTGATTCCGCCAGCACTCGAAGCTTTCGCTGCCACCAATGCCGCTGCCGGAGAGGCGATCTCGTCCTCGGGTTCTGCCGATGCTGGCGGAATGCTGGCTGCGGCGGCCGCTGCGCTGGGTCCGATAGGCGCAAGCTATCTAGCCGCCTACGCACCGGCCCAGGCCAACAATTTGGCAGCCACCCTGCAGCTGGGGCGGGTGCATGCAGGCATCGGGGCGGCGACGCAGGCCGCCAACGCGTCTTTCGTAGTCGCCGACGAATTGTGACATTGGGCAGGTATGCCAGTAATCAAACAAGCGGCGTCGCCACCCCCGGTCACGCCCATATCTTCAACTGTGCCAAGCCATCAATCGGCGCAGACCTCGCCCGGGGCCGACCCGGGGCCGATCATCAACGCGAGTGAATCCGACCTCGGCGATTACCTGAATCAGCCGGTGCAGAACATCCTGGCGCAGCTAGGTGTGCCGCCGTTGCCGCAACCTGCGCCGCCGTCGGATGCGCCCCCACCCGCTGCACCGCCTCCCGGCGCAACGGGCAACCAAATGACCGGCATGTTGACCAGCCTGTTGACTCAGATGATCCAGCCCGTCACGGATGCTCTGGGGATGCTGGGACCCGGTGTGTTTTCGAATCTGGATCCGTCCCAGATGCTGAGCGGCATTTCGAACACGCTCGGCTCGGCGGCGCAACTGGTGCAGCCGGCCATGGCCAACGTCGCCGGCGCCTGGCAAGGGGACGCCGCGACCGCGGCCATGGCCCAAACCAGTGCCGCACTGACCGATGGCACCCAAGTATCCAGTCAGGCAACCGCTTTGAGCAACAGCTTGTCCACGGCAGCAGCCAGTGTGCAGCAGGCACAGTCGCAGCTCATCGCGATCCTGAATCAGTTTTCGGCGACCATCGCGGCGATCGGGCCAAACATCATCTTCCCGTGGGGAATTGCCCAGGCAATCGCGGCCGCGAATCAGGCGGTCACGATGTCCACCGCCGTGATGACCGAATTGCAGGGCAGCCTGGGCACTGAATCGGCTAACACCACCGCGGTCGGAGCTCCGGTGTCGTTGAGTTCGGCGCGGATAACGGGCCCGGGACTTGCCACGGCAGGTACTCCGTCGTCGGCGGCGACCGCCGTATCGGGGCTGGGCACCAACCTCCTTGCAGCACCAGGTGCGGCAGCCAGCGCTCCCGCCGCCGCGGGCTCCGCACCTGCGTCGGCGTTCACCCCCCTGGTGCAGGCGGTTGCCATGCCCGCCATGGAAGGCGTCGGCGCGGCAACGAGTGCCATGCAAGGCGCCGGTGCCGGTGCCGGTGTTCCGACGCCGTCGGGGGCTCCTGGAGCTTCCGGTGGGCCGTCCGGCCTTAACCCAGGCGCGGGAAGGTCTGGCGCCGGAGGGGGCGGAGGCGCGGGTATCGTTCCGCCGAGCGGAGTTCCGTTGGAAACCATCCAGTCGCGGTTGTCGTCGGCGCCGACCGTTCCGGTGACTGATGCGGCCCCCGAAGCGATGAGTGCCGGTGCGTTGTCGCCACCGCCCATGAGCGGAGCCCCGATGATGGGTGGTGCACCAATGGCGGGCGGCGCCCGGGCCAGCGCGGGGCGCAGCCACACTGCCGCGGCATTCCTGCATACCTCTGACCAAGGCGATGAGATCGTCGGCGATCTCGGCAGCGTTGCCCCGGCTGTGATCGGACAGCCGGAAACAGTCGCCAGCCCGGACATCGAATTGAGGATTTAAGTAAGGAGTTTCGCTATGACAAGCTCAGCTGAATTGCGGATGCAGCCCGAGGAAGTGGCCGACGCGACCCGGCAACTGGACCAATTGGCGGCCCGCGCCGAAAAACTGATGCAGAACGAAGCGGCGAACCTGACCACCGTGGCTCCGGCGCGCGACGAGGTGTCCCGCCGGGTCGCTTCGACTCTCAACGAAGTTCACTCGTCGTTCGGCAAGTCGACCGATCAGGCAACAAAAGAGATCCGGCAGGTGGCCGCGACATTGCGGGCGCACACCGACAACGTGGTGGCAGCCGAACAAGACTTCGCTGTTTGATACGGTGCCGTCCCCTCAGCTCGGAAAGGAGGTCTAGGCATGGGATTTACCAATGTCGCATGGGAATCGCGCAGTGCAGAGCAGCTTGCCCGCGACCTCGCCGACGGACCCGGTCCGATGTCGGTCGGGCAGGCTGGTGCCGCCTGGGTGCGAGTCGCCGACGAATGGGCAAGCATTTCCGAGGACTACAACAAAATTGTTGACAAGATCAAGGGCGCGTTCGCCAGCCGTGGGGCCGATGCGGCGGCCCGCAAACTCGAAGCGTTCGGCGAATGGCTGCAGTCGATCAGCCTGAGCGCGGCCGGTAATGGGCAGCGCGCCGAGGAGGCGGCCGTTGCCTACAGTGTTGCGGTGCTTGGCATGCCGAGCATCTCCGAGGCCGTCGAGGCGCAGACAGCCCATGACGTCATGACGTCGCTCGCCGCGTACAACGGGGCGATCCTCAACGGGCAATTCGCCGAGCTCGATCAGGCGGTGACAACCCATCAGGTGAGCGCTTCGGCGGCGATGTACGGATACGAGGAGGCGTGTGAGGCGCTCGCCGCGCCGTGGGACCAGCCGCCTCCGCCCGCGGTGTGTGACGGTGGCGCGCTGAAGGCCGAGCAGCAGGCGCACGCCGACGAACACGCCGGCAGCGTCGGAGCCCACAGCGCCGCAGCGGGCTTGGCGCCGCCTCCGCTGGCACCGTTTCGCGCAACCGAGGTCAGGTCGACTAGCGCCACCAAGACGTCGCGCACCAGCGGGTCGGTCGCCGGGTTGTCAGGTACTGCTCCGATGGGCACCGGATACGGCCCGATGGCCGCCCTCGGACGCGGGGCCAACTCCCGCGAGCACCAATCATCGTTGGTCACCACCCTCGACGACGGTGGTGAGAGCGGCGCCGGCCTGTCCGAGGACAACCCCTCGTGGCTGCCGGCGGCGCAACGCAGCGATGCGCCGTTCGTGGTGTCGCACGCGAGTTGGGGTCCGGATTCCTCCTTGTTCGACGAACTCGTGGCGCCCGGCGAGCCGGAACCGCCCCAGTTTGCCGATGCGCCCGAACCGACACTGGAGCAGGTCTCCGATCGCTGGGTTTCACCACCGGTGATCGGTGTCGACAAGGGGCTGACGCTGTGACCACAGCCCTCGCGAATCGGCTGACGCTGACTGAGGATCAACTCCGGGTGGCGGCGCTGCGCGTCGGCGTCCACGACCTTCCGGCTGTTCTGCCGCCGCGACCGCGGCACGGCACAGTGGACGTGCGTGCTGCGGCATTCCGGCAGGCCTCGCGAGAGTTGTTGTCGCGCAAGCTATTCACCCTAGACGGTGTGCACCCCGACTTGCCGCCGGTGCTGCAGGCACTGGAGCGTCCCGATCGGGCGCTGGTGATGCGGATGGTGACGCCCGATGGTATAGCGCGGGTGAGTGTGGTGCGGCGCGGGTCGCTCTGCGTGCTCGCGCGTCGGATCGGAGCCGAGATCCAGTTGCGAATGATCGGGCACGGCACCGAGTTAGGCGATGCAACGCTGGCGCTTCGAGCGGAACTACCACCGGGCCGACCGGCGGACATTCTGCCTGTCGGGGCGCCGCTGCAGATGATGTCGGAATGTTTGACCGGCACCCATGACGCCCTGGCACTGGCGGACCGGATTCGTGCTCTGGGGGCCGACTCCGACGCCGCGATGCTGCTGGGGTCCGCAATGGCATCGCGTCAAGCATTCGTCGAGATTGTCTATTCCGCACTGGCCGATTACGAAGACCGGATTTCACGCGGTCCGGCCGCGGTGGCGGTGTTCTACACCAAACGTGGGCGCATCATCGGTGCGCCGAGCGCATCTCCGACAGGGGAACTGTGGACCACCCTCAAACCGGGTTCCGACCATGTCTTCGGTCAAGCGATCGGACAACTCGTCGGACTCGCCGAGGAGGGGTGGGCGGCTTGCGGTGGGGGCGCAATTTAGCACCCAACGCGCGCGTCGCCGCACGGGCAAAAAACATCCGAATGAGAAAGGGAACGGCACGAGGCAATGACACTTGCACTTACGCAGGCTGAGGCACAGTCGAAAATCCAGCAAATTGAAGACGCTCGCAATCAGGCGGTCGCGACGCTGCAGAAGATCGAAGACAGCCAGCAGCAGATGCTCAGTTCTGCCTGGCAGGGCGGCAGCGCAACAACTTACGGCCAGACCTCGGCCACGCAGAACGAGGACATTAATCAAATAATCAGCAACCTCAACCAGATCGTAGAAACCGCTTCAGCGCAAATCCGCTCTGTGGCAAATCTGGACAACGGCTAAAGGAGTAACAAACGATGACCAGCGACCACATTCAATACAACTTCGCGGCCAACAATGCTTCTCTGGATGACTTGACGAGTATGGTCAGCGGGATTCAGGAAGTCCGGTCTGACATCAACAATCTCTTCAGCGTGCTAGCCACCGTGTACGAGGGCGCCGGCGCGGATGCTCTGAGTCAGGCGCATCAGAATTTGGACGCGATGCTGGACGACGTGCTGAACAACATGGCCGTCTCGCAGCAGCAGGCGCAGGCGCAACAGGCTGCCATGCAGGCGCTGGACGCTCAAAACGCAGCAGCATTCTGAGATTGCCGGGGAGCCCGGGCTCGTCTTCGACGAGTCCGGGCATCCAGGCTTTGAACGATAAGGATTGGCGCAACTGATGGCGAGCAGCGGTTCCACGAATAGCGGTTCCACGAACGGCGGTTCCACGAATAGCGGTTCCACGAACGGCGGTTCCACGAATAGCGGTTCCACGAATGGCGGTTCCACGAACGGCGGCGGGACCGATATCAGTTCATTGAACAGCGGGCTCACGGACTTACAGAAGAATGGCCCGGTCGACCTGAAACTGTCCACTCAGACGCGCGATGCATACCTCAACATCGTCAAGACCTTTCACGACGCGCTCAACACACAGCTGACGACCATCAAGAATCTCCCGAATTTGGGCGACCCTGGCGCGCTTGGATCGGCGATCCAAACCAAGAACAATCTAGCGCTCGATATTTCCGGGCTCGATGGCATCGAACAATCGGTCAACCAGTACTTGTCATATCTTCAACAGTTTTCGGCAACAGTGAAGGCGGCCTGCGACCGCCTAACCGGAGCCGGCTAGTCTGGGGCGCCGCGTAGTTATGTCACACCATAAAAAGCCACCGCCTCTTACCGCCGAACAAATCAATGATCTCATCAACTCCGGCAAAGATGCGCAGAATACACCGGGCGCCAATTGGGGGGTTTGGGAGACTCTGACGAATAGCGATGTCACGTCCCTCGCCATCGCGCAGAACGAACTGCAAAGTATTAGCGGGACCACGGCGAACCCGGCCAGCGTCGACATCGAGGACTTCGGTGCCGTCTCCTTCGAGGACATGTGGCAGGCCTTCAGCAACGCTTCGGGCACCTTAGACAACAACAGCGGCAACACTTTACAACAGGTCGCCAGCAATATTCTCGAGGCGTCGCAAGCGTTTCAGCAACAACTCGCCCAGCAAGAAGCCAAGAACGAGTGGGTCGGCAAAACGCACGATGCCGCGATACAGAACATCACCGCGTCGCTGCCAGACGTGGCGAATATTTCCTCTGGAGCCAATGCGCTGGGGCTCCTGATCAACGCCTTCTCCCACACGGTTTTTCAGACGCAATGGTATCTCGATGAGAATATCAACGGCTATCGAACCTCGATAGATCGTTGGCCGAACGAAGTCGACGAGATCAACAACGTCTACGACTCGTTTGCACAAGACGTGATGAATACGGTTTACGCACCGAACATCTCGAGTATCGCCAGTAACAATCCCGGCTTCGCTACGCCGACCAACGACCCGGCGCCGCCACCGGATCCCGGCCCGGGGGGCGGCGATTCCGGCGGCGGCAACGGTTCCGGTGATGGGAAAGGCGCGAATAACACGCCACCCCCACCGCCACCGCCTCCCCCACCACCGCCTGTACCGCCACCGCAAAACCTGACCACCACACCTCCACCCGGTGATCCGAACGCGGGCCCGCCCCCGCCGTCCGGCGGCCTGAATGGCACACCACCGCCGTTGACCGACTTGAACACCGCGCCGCCGCCGTTGACGAACCTGGCTGCTTCGGTGCCGCCGCCGTTGACTGGGTTGAACACCACGGCGCCGCCGCCGTTGAGTG
Source organism: Mycobacterium simiae (assembly GCF_010727605.1). NCBI lineage: Bacteria > Bacillati > Actinomycetota > Actinomycetes > Mycobacteriales > Mycobacteriaceae > Mycobacterium > Mycobacterium simiae. The sequence continues at coordinate 1,455,404 of NZ_AP022568.1, read as the reverse complement.
ACCTAAACACCACGGCACCGCCGGGCTCGGATGGTCTTGGCCCGTCCGGTGATAGCGGAATTATCGATCCCTCGGGTGATCCGACGGGGAGCTCCGGAGACTTCCCCCTGCCGAACACGACGCCGCCGAATACCGCCGCACTTACCAGCGCTCTCAATGGATCTGGCGATGATCCGTCGCTGAACGACGTCGGCAGTACCGATCCGTTTAGCAGCGGCGCAGATCCGGGCGCAGGTTCCGGCGATTTCGTTACGCCCACCGGCACCGGGATTGCTAACCCGTTCAGCGGTTCCAGTAACCCCCTCGGTGCCCCGGCCAATCCATCTGGTGGCTTCGCCGGCTCCGGTGGTTCGGCTGGTTCCGGCGGATCGGGGTTGGGCAGCGGGTTGAGCCAAGCGGCGCAAGGGCTCGAGGAACCACTGCAGCAGGCGTTGGGGGCGGGGCGGAACCAGGGCGGCATGCCCGGTGCTGGCCTGCCCGGTGCTGGCCTGCCCGGCGGGAAGGACCTCGATGCGCTCGGCAGGCCGGGCCCGGGTGCCGGCCATGAAGGAGGCGGTGGCGCCGGCATCGGATCTCATGGGCGCGACACGTTGTCGCCTGCCGGTGCGCCGGTGGCGGCCGCGACTAAGGGAACCGAATTCCCGGGCTCGTCGGCGCGTGCCGGTGGTCCGTTGGGCGCCGGCACTTCGCCTGGGGGCACACCGCCGGGTGGCGGTGGCGGGGGGCAACGCGGGCCCGGCGGCAAGGAGCACAAGGCCAATAAAGCGCTGCGCCGCAAGAAGAATGGTGAACTCGTCCTCGGTGAGGTCGACGCCGTCGTCCCAGTGATCGGTGACGACGGTCCAGACGAGCCCGAGCCTACGCAGCGGACCCCGACTCCACCGGCGCCGTCGGTGCCTAGACCGCTGGCGGTCAGCTACACGCGCCGGACGGCGTCCGAGCAACGCACCGAGGTCGGGCGGTGACATCGCTTCAGTCGGTTGCCGTCCTGCGGCCCAGTCCGCGCCCGCTGGTGGATACCGAAGTGGCCCCGGATTGCCACTGGCGCGCCATCTGCGAGCATCCTGGGAGCACGCCTGCGGACATGGCTGTGCAAGCCGGCAAGGCAGCGCTCGCGGCCGCCGACGTCGACGTGGATCGCGTGCATTGGCTCGTGCACGCCGGCATCGGGCCCCAAGGCAGCCAGGGTTGGCCTGTCCATCACTACATCCAAAACGGCATCGTCGGATGCCATGGCAATGCGCTGGAGATGAAGCAAAATTGCGCCGGTGGACTCACTTCGTGGCTATTGGCTGCACGATTGCTCGATGACGCCGGCTACTCGCTGTGTACCGGTGCCGACAACTGGTCTTGGACCGATCGCTTTGTGAACTCGAGAACCGTTGGCGGCGAGCCCTTGTCGGATGTGTCCTACGCTACGGTCATCTCACGCGAGGCGGGCTTCGCCAAGCTGATGGGTAGTGGCACCGCGAGCTATCCGGCCGTTGCCGACGACTGGCGGATTCACGAAAAATATTGGGAAAATACCAATGCCGACGACTTTCATCGTGCGTACGCTCGCGCGACGGAGGCGCGTTCGCTCGACTCGATGCGTCAATCGTTTCGTATGTTCCTCTGCGCGATACGGGCGGCGCTGGCTGAGGCAAAGTTGAGCCCGCAGTATGTCACGCATTTCGTGCCACAAGGCTCAGACAGCGGACAACCCTTTCAGTCACTGGCGAACCTGATTGGGCTGCCCTGGGCGGAAGAGCTTCATCAGCACAACCTTGATCACGGCTATCTGGGTGTGAGCACGCAAGCGGACGGGCTGATCTGGTTGGCACAGACCGGTAGCCTGAGGGCGGATTCAATCGTCCTGCTGCTGGCCGTCGAATACGAGCTCAGCGCAACCGCGATAGTCCTGAGACTGATACGGGCCCCGCGCGTGTCCAGCGACGGCATAATTCAGGTGATCGCATGAGCGGGGTCCTGGCTGATCGGGTCGGAACCATCGATCTGGTGGACTTGAACGCGATCAGCCAGTTTTACGGCCGCGATTTCATGCCCTATCCCTTCATGTTCACCCGAGGTCCGCGTTTCGCCACTCGGGACGAGGCCTTGTCCTATACCAGCGCAGTGCCGGACCGGTTCAATCACGGCGATCTGAGTATTTTTATGGAGTGCATGGTCGCCTACGAGTCCGCAGACATCAGGGTGGAGTGCCACGTTCAATTCATACCGGCCGATTCGCCGAGCCAGCGCTTGATAGCTTATCGGTCAGGGCATCTGGGCTTCTTTGCTGAGCAGCGACCTGGCGACGATCTGGTCGATGTGTATTCGCTGTCACCCTATGATTTGGGCACGGCCATTGCCGACGCGGTATCGTTGACTCAGCCCGGAATCCACCCGGAAATCGTGATACCGGAATACATTCCACGAGGCCAAGCCGAGTTCGACGGCGGCGCCTTCGTGGTGCAGCACAAGGCGGCCTCGACGAGAGAGGCCATCATTCCGGCCAGTGCAGTGTCGGCCTATTCGACAATCCAAAGTCATTGGCGCCCAACCCGTAGGTGGGGGCTCGACCGCGGAAAGCGAGCCTTGGTATGGGTGCGGGTCATTGACGACGGCGACTACATCTATGCACCGGACAACTCTCACGCACGGCCCATGACGAAACCGTTGTTGACCGAGCAGATCAACCGGCTCATCGCCGATGATGTGGCAATACTTCGGGAGTTCCGGCGTGGCTAGCTGGAGGTCGACCTGCGATTTGGAACCCACTGTGCGAAGGAGCAATTCACGTGAGTAACGATGCCGCGAGTCAGGATTTCAGCCACGTTCTGTCGTTGGTGCAGGAGCAGATGCGAGATCTGTCCGTCATGCAGCAACGACGGGCGGCCCTCACCGCCACAGCCACCGCGGCCGATGGAACTGTCGAGATAACCGTCGATGCGCAACGGATGGTGACAAAGACGGTCATAGACGAGTCGTATCTGGACGAGTTCGAACTCGCCGATCTGGGCGGCTACATCACGACTGCGGCGCAAGATGCTGCACGTGAGATCGAACGAAAGTCAGCCGGCCTCCTTACACCATTAACCCAACGGCGCCAAGAAATTTCGTCCTTTTCAGGCCTTGTCCCGGACTCACCCGACTTCGCCGAGTTGCTATCCAGCCTGACCGAAATGGCGCCGCCGCCCATCCGTTCCGACGACGGCGGCGACGAAGGGCTGGACGACCAATCGTCTTACCCGACCGTGAGGAGATAACCGATGGGCGACTCACTTAATGTCGACATCGGTTTGCTGCAGACGGCAGCCGCGAATGTCGCCGACGTCAGCTCCGAGATGCGTCAAGTGCTTTCCACGCTGCAGGGGCAGCTGGCGGCGCTCGGGTCACCATGGGGCAACGACTCGGCCGGTAATCAGTTCGCCAACGGTCCCACCGGTTACGTCGCGCAAGTCGACCAGGTCGACGAGTCCATCGACGCCACGATCCAACAGCTCGACAGCCTTTCACAGTCGCTGAACTCGGCGGCCAGCAACTTCGAGCATCAGGACCAGCAGCCGGCCGGGACGGGAAATATGTTGGCGAGCATCGGCTCCGGCTCGGGAGGTTCGGGTGGCTCGGGAGGTTCGGGTGGCGGAAACGTACTTCTGAGTACGGGTTCGGTTCAGCTTGAGTCGGCTGCCCTGGAACGGTCAATCTCGGCTGAAATTCCTGCCGCGGCGGCTATTGCGGCCCAGCCGAGTATTCCGGCCCAGCCTGCCGTGCTGGCGGAGGGAGCCGTCCCGGGGCAGGTCGTACCGGCTCAGCCGGTTCTCCCCGCGCAGCCAGTCATTCCGGCCCAGCCGAGTGTTCCGGCCCAGCCTGCCGTGCTGGCGGAGGGAGCCGTCCCGGGGCAGGTCGTACCGGCTCAGCCGGTTCTCCCCGCGCAGCCAGTCATTCCGGCCCAGCCGAGTGTTCCGGCCCAGCCTGCCGTGCCGGTCGCCACAACTTCGCTGTCGAATTGGGGCAGCCCGGGCCAAGTCCTGTCCGCCGTCTCGGCTGAGCCCGCCGTTCCAGTGCCGCAGGCCGTCGCGGGCCAGACCTGGCCGGCACAGCCCGCTGTCCCGGCACAGCCCGCTGTCCCGGCTCAGCCCGCGGCCGCGGCAGGGAGTGTATCGGCGGGTGCTGTGCCCTGGGCCAACACGTATACGCCCGCAGCCGGTTCCGGTGCACTGATCGAGCTCGCGGAACAGTTGGCTGAACCGGCCGGGGAAGGGCTCAGCGCGGTGATGGAGGCGACCCAACGCGGAGGGTCGACGAATTCCGCTACGCCCCTGGACACGCCGAGACCGGGAACAGCGCCCGCTGACCCTGCGACCTGACCCCGAGCAATCGAGAGCCGTGGAACTGACGCACCGGACCATTACGCATGGGAATTGAGATTCCTCCCGGCCTGCAGTGGGTCGCGTACCTAGCGGGTGAGAAATGGCCGAAGGGCGACGAAACGGCCATGTTCCAAATCAGCGACGATTGGACTGCGGCGTCACAACAGATGCTGGACGTGGTCCCGAAACTGCAACAGGCTCAATCCCAAGCCGCGTCTGCAGTGACCGGGCAGACCGCCGACGGCGTCGCGGCGCAGTTTCAGTCGCTGCTATCCGGCGATACCTCGATCCAGAACCTCGCGAATTCCATGGCTGCCCTGGGCAGTTTGGCAAAAGAAACCGGCGCGCAGATCCAATACACCAAACTGCAGATTCTGAGCACGCTGGCTATCGCGGCCGCCGAGATCGCCTACGCTCTATCCGCAGTCGATTGGACTTTCTTTGCCTCGCTGGCGTGGATCCCGCCGATAGAGGCGATCACCATCGCGGTGGTGGAAGAGCTGGCGGCGCAACTGGTGAGGCGATTGATCGCTGCTCTAGCAGAGACGCTGACCATGACTGGTCTGCGTCAATTGCTCAAGGACGCCGCGGTCGGCGCGGCGGTGGGGACGGCCATCGGATTCGTTCAGGATCTGGCCATCGAGGTTTACCAGATCAAGGAGGGCGTGCGCAGCGGTATCGACTGGGGACAAGTGGGCGAAATCGCCATTGGTGCCGTGGTGGGTGGGGCGGCGGGTGCCGTTGCACATGGTCTGTTGTCGCACGCCATTGGCGATTCATCGACCATCGTCGGGAAGGTCGTCAAGGGCGGTGTCACTCACTTCGGGGTCGGTGCGATCAGCAATGTCGCGGGCGCCGTCGCCACCGGCGGTGGCCTCGACGCCGACGACATCTTTGGCGGGGCCGGTGCCGGGGGAATCTCGGGCGGGATCCACGGTGCAAAGGAGCATCCGGATGAGCACGGCGGAAGTGACAGTGATTCCGACACTGGTTCCGACACCGACACATTGGTGGGCGATGACGAGGACGATGCCAGCATCAAAACTCTGAGCGGGCCGAATTTCGCTGCACCGCCCACCGACACCGACCACGAACTCGAGACGAAAAACTTTGGGCCGGAAGGCGATTCAGATGTCCCCGCAGGTTTATCCGAGAACGGAACCAACGGGCGTCCACCGGCTATTGACGACAGCCCCACGCGATCGGCAGCGCCATCGAACGGCAGCGCGTCGACCGACCCCGGCCCGACGGATGCGGTGCCGTCCGCCGCCAACGGGTCGTCGACCGCGCAGGGCCAAAATGGGTTGTCGGGCAACGGATCCGGCACCCAGAGCGGTGCGCGGCAGTCCCACGCCGAATCGGTGTCTGGTAGCGGCAACGCCCCCCAGGGGCAGGGGCGCGGTTCCAGCTCGATTGATGCCGTTCAGCCGAATTCCGGCAACGCGACGAAATCGTCGTCGACACTAACCGGTGCAGGAGACGCAACGAGTCAGCACAATCCAGCCAACCGCGGCTCGGGATCCGCCTCCGCGAGCGCGCCTCGGACGGCGGTGGCGTCGTCGGCGGTAGGCACGACTGAAGGCGCGGGCGGCGCCCGGTCGCCCCGTTCGGGCAGTAACACTGGCGCATCTCGCCCGAGCCTGGCTGGGGCGGCGAAGGACCATTCCGGGGGTGGTGCGAGCGTCGCCCGCGGCCCGGTGTCGGGCCCGCCGGTGATTGCCCGGACCACGGACAGTTCTGCGGTCGACAACGCGGGGACCCGGGAAGGCCGTAGCGGCGCCGACGACGAGTCGGTGAGCACCGCCGGCGGCACCGGGCAAGCCACGGCGTCGACCAGATCCGGCGAACCCGGCGAGTCCCCAACGTCGCACCCCGCATTCGACACGCCTCATGACAACGATCTAACTCCGGAACCCGCTCCGGCACAGTCAGATCCAGGTATCACGCACGAGAACAGACCGGCGGACAACGCGCTCCGGGTGGACGACGCGCCACCGGCCGGGTCCGACCACGAGGGCGGCATTCAACAACCGGACATGCAGCCGGACGTCACGGGGTCGATTGGTGATCCGCCGGCGGCGCTGCACCAACCGTCGGAGATGTCCGTCGCCGACAGGACCGGGTCCGCTACTGCCGACCCTGCGGCTATCGGGGACACCGGAGCCGCGGCCGAATCGCCTACGCGGTCAACGCTATCCGCCGTCGGCAACCCAGAAGCCACCGACGCCGCCAAAGACGCGGCGCATCCGGTGCCAGCGGAACATCCCAGTCAGGCCTCCGCGAGCAGTTCCGCTGGTTCCACCGAATCGCGCTCGAATGGTGATGCAGTCGCCCGGCGGGCCGACGACGTCGCCACACGCTCAGTTAAACCACGGGAACTTTTACACGGCCTGCCACCCAGAGATGGCGCGTCGCCTACTCGCTCGCGCGCGGGCAGCGAAGGCGGCGAACATTCCGCACCGCACGAGTCGAAGGGTACTTCGCTTGCGCACGATCAACCAGAACAGCCACTCGCGCTGCGGTTGCGAGGTGGTGCGGGCGAAGGCAACCGCTTCAGACAGCTACTCAACAAACATGCCCGACGTGTCTTCGGTTCTGACCACCAGCACGTGGACAGCAACGAGCTGGTCGATGGTCTGAAGGACAAGGCTCGACAGGTGCAGGCGGATCGGGACGGCCGGGCGCGGCCGCACCCGCACGACGGGTTCGGCTTAGATCTGTTCGGCCTGCGCGAACCCAGCCCCACGCCACCGCACTTGCAGGGCGTGAAGTTGGCCGAGGTTCCCACCGCTGAGCTCGGCGGCCATATCCACGCGCTGGATATGGCCAGACGCGCGGACGATCCGCCCCCGCATGAGTTGGGAATATGGTCGGAGCGGGCACCCTCCGACGGCAACTGGTTCCAGGGTAGCCGTGGCCATTGGCCACGCGACCGGTTGCCCGATCCGCTCGAGATGCCGAAGGTTTTCCACTCGATCTGGTTGGGCGGTTCGGTGACCGACGGCCGCAAAACAACTGACCTGGTTCGCCGCAACCTCGAAAGGCTCAGCAAGGTAGGCCAACGTGAGGGATTGCGGGTGGTCTTGTGGACAGACGTTACCCGCGCCGAATTCGAGCGTCCCGGCAGCGACGCCGCGCGGATGCTGTCCTGGGCCCGGCGTCACAATGTCATCCTGCTGAGCCCGAATGAAGTCTTCCACCGCGACGAGCCGATGACCCTAGCCGGGGAATACCGTTTGGAAAACTCCAAGGGGACGGCGGCCGGGTATACGGCGGCCAGCGACATTCTCCGCTTGGAAATCTTGCACCGGTTCGGTGGTATCTACACTGACCACGACAATCAGGTGCGGCGCCTGGACGGCCTACGAAATCTGCTGGGGGCACCGGGTTTTGCCCTGCATTCTGGTGGCGGCTCGATACCGAACAACTCCGCTCTGCTCGCAGCGCGGGGGCACCCATTCGTAAAACGGTATCTGGAGAGAATCAAGACCAATTACCAAAGGTTTCAGGATCAACTACATCCGAATGTGCACGACTTCGTCGCGAACACGCCTCAGGCACACCACGAAACGTATGTCCGCAACCCTGCACTGGCCATTCGGCGGCGCTCAGTCATCGAGCGAACCGGCCCCCTCAACTTCAGCGAGGTTGCTGGTTCATTCAACCTGCACGACGTGGACGTGCCACGCATCCGTAGTGATCAGCTCTCCGTGGGATCCGCGCACACCTGGCTCAGCACCAAGCCGCGCCGATTTACTCCCGAGCAGGCCCCTAAAGTGCTCGAACATGCCGTTAGCGGCCTGATTTGGGATCTGCGTAATCGACGAGGCGACCTGAATCTCGCGGCGGTCGCGCCACTCATCGAGGGACTGCCCGATCCGGCCGCTGGGTGGCAAGCCGTCGTCAGCTTCATGCACAGCGTGCCCGAGTTACGTCAGCAGGTGCGCACGGTGACATATGCCTATCTGCAGCCGAAGTCGAGCGTGCCGATCATTGGTGATCGCCTTCGAGTCCGTCGGCTGGATCTGCCGGGGTCGGTTCTGAGTACATTCGGGTTGCCCGAGGACGGGCGCATCACCGACCTGAAAGGAACCTGGCGGCGGGCGGCCTTTTCCGCTGCCGTCGAATCCGGGGAATGGGGCACAGCCGCCAGAGCAACGTTATCTGGGAATACCCGATCGCTGTCCGGGGATACCCGGTCGATCTCCCTCGCAGGATTGCGGGACCACGATACCGATAGCGATGAGGTGTTACACGGTCTGGCCGACAATGATTTGGTCGCGCTGGACCAGCCAAGCGATTCCGACCGACCGTCCGCGCCACGGGAGGAGCGGGCGGACCAGTCCGGGCCGTTGCCCGAGCCTCGGGGTGCTGGACGATCATCCTCTTTCCCCCACTCGCACAGGTCAATTGACGATATCCGGGAATGGATCGGCGACGTCAACAACGATGGCGATGCCACGGTTGCGCCCGCCGGGCCACGACTAGCGAACTGTGCTCCCGCGACAATTGTGGTGCATGACCAATTGTCGGGCATAGCCAGCTTCCGGCGCGCCTACGTGGGCGGATTGCTCGGCGACCGTAGGCAGACTCATGAACTGACCCGTGATGAGCTCGCCGCGGCGACTGGCCTGCCTTTCACGGAGAGTAATCCTGACGAAATCGCCGATCGCCTGGTGGGTGATGGACCGGGCGCGCACACCGTGGTGGCCGTCAAGTACCGAAACGGCCAGCAGCACAGTTTCAATGCCTTCTTCGACGGCACACAGGTTCACGCCTTGGATGGACAGCACGGCACGATCACACACTGGCCGCCGCACTTGGATCGCGTCGACAATCCCGTTGACCAATGGTTCATGGGGACACGGTCTGACGCCGCCTCGGGCACGGGTGCCATTCAACACGACGCCGCCGAGACGCCGGCGTCACCTGCCCCGTTGCAGGGGCTGCATCCGGCCGCTGCTGCCAAATCTGGTGCGGCCCCCGAGCGAACGGGATCCGCGCACGCACAACACGCCGGCCCAAATCCTCCGCAGCACAACGACACCGATGCGGCTGGCGAGACGACGCATGGTCCGGCCTCCCGGTTGCGCGGCGGCTCCACCGGAGCCGCCGATCTGTTCGGAAGTCTGAGGTACCACGCCGACCGGGTGCTGCGGCCGCGGGTCGATAGCGAGGAGAGCAGTGAACTCATAACCGATCTGGACGCGCAGGCCGATCGTATCCAGACGGAGCGGGCGCGAGGCCAGCGTCGGCCGGCAAGCGCCGAGGATCGCTTCGGCCCCGACCCGTTCGGCTTGCGCGATCCCGCGCCGACGCCGGAAGTCCTGCGCAACGTGCGTCTGGCCGACGTGTCGACCGAGGAACTGGGCAGTCATCTTCGCTCACTGGATCTCGCAGGTACCGGTGAGGACAAGGAACCGAGCCACGATCAAATCTGGTCCGAGCAGGCGCCGCCCGACGGAAAGTGGTGGTGGCCGGAGGATCTCCCCGAGGGTTCCGACCCGTTGCCGGATCTGCCACCGCTGCCGGAGCGGCTGGAGATGCCCAAACTGGTGCACTCCATTTGGCTGGGTGGCCCGCTGACTGATGGTCGCGGCGCGACCGAGGAAATACGCCGCAATCTGGAGGAGCTCAGCAGCAAAGCTCAAACCCAGGGCATGCAGGTGGCGTTGTGGACCGACGTTACCCGTGCAGAATTCGAAAAGAACACGGGCGATGTTGCAGCAATGCGCGATTGGGCGCGCAGCCACAACATCTTTTTGCTTAACACCGATGAGGTGTTCCATGGCGGTGAGCCCATGCGCCTGGACACCGAATACCGGCTGGAGACGGGGAAGGGCACCCCCGCCGGATTCACCGCCGCGAGCGATATTTTGCGGTTGGAAATCCTCTACCGCTTCGGCGGCATTTACACCGACGGAGACAATAGGGTCTACGACCTCGCAGGATTGCGCGGCCACCTCCGCGCTCCCGGGTTCGCCGCACATGGCACGCCGCCCAACCTGAATAATTCGGCACTGCTGGCAGCGCGCAAGCACCCGTTCGTTGCAAGCCTGCTCGATACGATCGCTGACAACTACCGACTCCGTCAGGACGAATTGCAGGCACACAACCATGTGACTATCAATTCTCGCCGCCAACACGCCGATCATTACGTTGGGCGAATGGCCCTCAGGCGGCGCTCTGTTACTGAGCGCACGGGCCCAACCAACCTAGAGCCGGCCAGAGAGCGGCTTGGCCTCACCGAAGTCGTCCCGCGTATCCGCGAGGACAAGATTCAAATGGCCAGCGCTAAAACATGGCTCAGAGACAGCGTGCGGCGTTATCCGCCCGAGAAGACTTCGTGGGTGTTGCAACACGCGATCAGCGGATTGATTTGGGATCTTCGCAATCGGCGCGGTGACCTCAACCTTGTTGCGGTGGCGCCCCTGATCGAAGGCCTGTCGAATCCCGCTGCAGGATGGGAGGCCGTGGTGGGGTACATCCACCGGATCCCGCAATTGCGGCTGCAGGTGCAGTCGGTCACCTATTCACACATCGAATACGACGATTCCGCGGTGGAACACCTCGGCCGCGACCGAGAGCTTGAACTGCCCCAATCGGTGCGAGACATGCTCGGGCTCCCACCGCATGGGCAAGCCTCGGATGTGCCGGGAGTGTGGCGGCGGGCCGCGTTCGGAACCCAAGTCGGCTCTCCCGATTGGTCATATCTCACCGTCGACTTCCCGTCGGGTGAACGCCAGCACTTCACACCGAATTTGGAAGTCGACGCGCTGGTTGCCCACCTGCGTAACCTCGGTGACCAGTGGGATGTGGAAGTGTCGGTCGAGGGCGGTGGCGCCGCGGTGTTCAACAACGCGGGTATGGACAGGGCAACCGCCGTGCGGCAGTACCTCGAGCCTCTCATTGGTAACACGGGGATCAAATGGAATGATCCAACCAGCCGGGGGCCGGGACCGACCAAATCACCGGTACCGCCGGAGGTTCTCGAGAATCGTCGTCAGGTCGTCGTCTCGTGGAAGGCGAAACCGACTGGGCCGGCGGGAGAAATTTTCTCCGAGGACGAGCTCGACGAAGGGCATCGGACCCGCGGATCACGCGGTCTGTTTGCCGACACTTTGCGACGGCTACGCCGCGGATGGTCTGGTGGACCGTCGGATTCGTCCCGGCCGGCGGTGTTCGCGCCCTCCGCCGGACCGGGGACGGGCTATGTCGCAGAGCAGTTCGATGCTACGGATCTCGATGATGTGTTCAATTGGCGCACAGGGCCGGCCGACGATTCCCGCGACGACCTGCTGCGTGGCCTGCCCGGCGACGATCAGGACACGCCAAAAGCTGAACCCGGCCCGAAGGAAACGCCCGCCGTCGCGCTGCAGCCTTCGCCGCCTGCTGATCACGTTCCCGCGGGCGCGCTACCCGCGCCGGAGGGACAAAACGAGATTGCGGACGTCGATCGGTCGCTAACCCTGGACCGCAACCCAGATCAATTGCCGACCGACAGGGCTGCCACGACCGCTGAAGCGCGGGCTGTCGAGACAGCGCCCAAAGCGAGCGGCGCCGGCGTCATGGGGGATCTGGCAGCGCAGAAGCCGGCCCGGGAGGACCTGGTTGCAGCGCCCGGCGTGTCCGTGTCCGAAGACCGGCCACGCGAGCTGCCCGACGTCGCCACTTCAGTGGATGCCCGTGCGCCGAAGGTCGACGAAGCGGATGCTATTCCGCCGAAAGCTGAGGAATCCAAACCCCTTCCGCCCAAAGCTGAGGAGCCGGCTCCGGTTCCGCCCAAAGCTGAAGAACCCAAGCCTGACCCGCAACTACCCGCTCGGATCGGAAACAATCTGGTTCTCGGCGGTATCGATGTGGTCGAACAATTCCATTCTGCTGATGAGGGACTCAGACACATCGAGCAGCTGGTACGCCGCTTTGGCGGTGCCGAGGCATGGGAAGCGAACCGAGAGCAAATCACCGCGATCTTCTCCGACGACAGTCTGCGGTCGAAGGTTCCCGGCATGCTGCGTGGTGGCCAAACCCCCTCCTACACAGTCAGGCTCGCGTTCGGCCGCACGTTGACTATTGGGTTCCGGGTCGATGGTGCGTCCGAGGAGTCCGAACTTCACTTCAAGGAGTCGATCGATAAGTACGAGTTCGAGCACACCTCGGATCCCACCAATATTGTCGGCTCGTTCGACGAGCGCCGGGGTGTGCTCTACGCAGGTGTCCAGGGCAGCCTTTCGCACCCTGCGGCCAGCGACAGCGCCGCGATCATCGGGTCCCGGACTCATGATTCGTCGTTACGAAGCCAGCGGGCGGATCGGCAGATCAGCGGCGGCCAGACGGCCGAGCCCGGTACCCGCTTTCACGGAACCATCAAGGCGGCCATCGACTACCGACTCAGCAGCGACCCCGGTACAGTCCACACTCACGAGCTCAGCTATCACACGCAGGTGGTTGTTCCGACCCGGGACGTCACCGATCGACGTGTCACGGTAGAACCGGCACCGGGAGAGGCAACCACTACCCCGGCGTCTGAACCTGGTGGCCCGCCGAAGGTGTTGGCCACTCACGCGCTGACCGGTTCGGACATCGTGACCAACTTTCGGCTGCTGCCCGACGATCCGCCTCCTCACGCGCCGCGACCAGAGACCCCGGCGCGGGGCCCGAGTCCTGAGGCGATCGCCGATTTTGTCAACGGCGCGAGCATGCGGCGGGCGTTCGAGAAGGCCTACGGCAAGCTGGCCCAACAAGCGATCGACGAAACTATCGGCTGGCTCACGATCGAACAGTTGCAGGCCAACTTGCACGGCATGAGCAACAAGCAACCACTGGTTCTCGAGTTCGAAGGTCTCCCCGGGGCGCGGCTGGAGGTGCATGCGTTTGTCGAGCCGCTCGGCACTCCGTCCAGCAGTCGAGCGGCGGCCGAGGGCTCGGGCGGCAACAAGACCCCGATGATGCGCGCCACCGGCAAGACCAAAGAGACCGAGTTCCATTACGGCACGGAAACCGACACCTCTGCGGTGCATCAGGACGCGGTTACGTGGTCGGCCCAGGTACCTACGCCCGGCCGGTTCCGGGGCCAAGGCGGTTCCGATGCGGGTCAGGTGGAGGGCGGCTTGGACGGCGCTTTCACTCGTTCGCGGGCACATAACGAGACGGACAGCCATCAGTTCCGGGTCCGAAACACGTTGAAGAATCCAGCACCAGGGCAGGCCTGGGAGGGGCAGGTCCGGCTTCGCTTCGAGATGCATTCGCGGGATGCGGTGTCGCCGTCCGGGCTCGACGCACCGTTCAAGGGTGCGGTGCACGAAACCCGCGGCCGCTTCGACGTAATTATGGAGCAATTCGAAAGCAGCCCGACCCAGGACTACATAGGCACGACCGTGTGGGCACCGCCCAGCCGGATCTGGGGCGAAGGCCCGTCGACCGAACGAAATTCGGTCGCCAAGTCACCCTGGTGGCGACTAGGCACAGGCGGGCGCCACAGCGTTACCGACGCCGCGGGTACGGCAAAACCCGCGTATCAGCCGGCGCCGCCCGTGATCCACCGCGGTGCGGGCAAGGGAGATACCGTGCCGCTGCGGGGCCTGGGGAGCATGGATCGAGTTACCAATTTAGACTTGAGCGGCTTTCACGGAATGCTAGATACCATGGGACGCCGGGCATTTGGTAACGACTGGAAGAACGTCCGATCGGATGTTTCCGCTTGGTACCACCTCAACCGCGTGCGTAGTTCGCTTCCCGGAATGACCCAGCACAGCCCGTTGACTCGTACGCAGTTGTCCGGGCGCGGCTCGAAGGCCAAAGCCGCGCTGACTGCCGACTTCGAGCGCCTGACCTTCCGTAGGGTAATCAACACGCTATCCAGCCCCAGTACGGAGATCACTCAGGGCAAGGCCAGCACCACCGATCGGGGCCGGCAGACATCGGTGCAGGGTGCACTTGGTGGGCGCGGCGGTGAGGTCGAGGGCAGCAAGGTCTTGGGCGAGGTGATAGCTGGCGTAAACCGCACCGTCCGTGACGGCGAGCGCGTACGCGACCAGGAACGCGTCGCTGTGGCAACCAAATTCGACCAGCCGATGGCCATTTTCGAAGGATGGGTGCGAATCGACGGAACCATGACCGGCTCGAAGGCGACCGTGCACGAGTCCGGTCTTTTCCCGGTTGAGATCGCGATACCCCTCACCGAGCTCCAGGGCTCCCGACAACACGACTCTGTGTTGCCGCCCACCTTCACCCGGGACGCCCCTACGGGGTTCATTGACCACCCACGCAACAAGCCGGCCGCCGAATCGGCCCAGCCGGCGGCCGAACCGGTCAGGCAAGTCCCCGAACCGGTCCAGCCGGCGGCCGAACCGGTCAGGCAAGACACCGAGGCATCCGTCGCCCGTGCGAAGTCCGACCGCCGTCGCGAAATCAGTTATGTCGTCGACAGAGACGCCAGGGACAATCTAGATGCCTTTCCGATGATGGAAAGTCCGGCCGACGAGGCCGCCCCTACCCTTCCAGTGACGGGTGGTTCAGCGCCGGCCCGCCGGGACACTTTCGACAGCACGCTCAGCGATCAAAGCCGCTTCGAAGGCGGAATCAACCGCGCAGAGACCTTCGACAGCACGACGCCCCTATTGCCGAAACAACAAGGGACGGTGGACAACACGGCCTCCACGCGCACCTTGCTCACCGACGTCGCCGACGGTGCGGTCCCGACTTCTCCTCCCCGGATCGAGCGCCAACCGCTCGACTGGACTGCTCCGCCCAAGGTGACCGGGCCCCGCCCGCCCGATCACGCCTTCCAGGAAGGCTGGCATCCCTCCGATATGCTCGTCGGTGTCGACCCCGCGAGTGGTCTGGTGGAAGCAATCCGCCAGGACCTGACGCCAGCGCTCGGCGACTCCTTGGATCACGCGATGACGGGCCTGTCGGATCAGTTCGGCCCGAGCGTGTTGCTTGCCCGGCTCACTCACGAGTCCGGCCGGGAGTGGCTCCACGACGTTCCCGTGCCGGGCGGAAAAATCCGCGTCAAGGTTCGGCCAGTACGCGCGGGTGACCGTGACGATTTCGAATTCATCGGTACTGCAAGGAAATTCGAGACGGACCTGTCGATCGAGTCGCAGTCATCAACGGCGCGCATCCACGGCGACATCCTGCGTGCGGTCAAAGGCGGACGGATTCAGATTCCGATCCCGCACGGTTCAGTGAGTGTCCAGGTAACCCATACCACCTCGGTGCGCCCGAAAGGCGGTGCGGTCGAGCGATCCGAGCACGGTTCGGGTCAGCCGAGGGCTGTCGACTTCCCGAGCTCCACCGGGGAATCCGAGAATCGTATCCCGCAACGAGTGCGGACGACCGAGGAACATCAGTTGTTCCGGCAGCCAATCCATTTCGAGATCACCTACGAGCATCACGGCGTTTCCGGCACTCGCTTGAAAGGCCTACCCGAAGCGCCCCAACCGGTTCGGCTCGGCGGTGTCTTTTCGTACCCCAAGTCCGCCCCAACCGCGACCAAGACCGAGTCCACCGGTCGAGAGCCAGGCGGCGCCGGTCCGTCGGAGCGGCAGCCTCCGCGCCTCAAGGCGGAGCAGACGGTCGTGAAGATCCGCCCGCACGCGGGACCTGGCCCGAGGATTGCCAGCGAGCGCTCCGCCGGTGAGGATCACGTGGCGACTCATATCCTTGATTCCCTGATGGCTCAGGGTAAATCAGTATTCGGGGCCAACTGGCCCAAGGTGCGTGCCGAGCTTGCCGAACACGTGAGGACGATGGCAGTCCAACGCGACCTTGGCCATTACAGTCGCGGCGGTACGCAGGAGATTCGCTTGAAGTCGGTGCCCGGCACCGTCGTGCTCAGTGGCCACCTCGACACCTTCGATATCGCCGACTCGAAGGCCACCACCGAGTTCTATAGCGGCGGCCAACAATCCCATACCGCGGGTGTGTCAGATTCTAAAGTCAGCAATTGGCAGGGCTACGTGCAAGCGCAGGGCGACATTCTGCCCACCGGTGACACCGTCAATCTCTCTGCGCTGGGCCGTCTAAGCGGCGGCATCGGCACAGAGACAACCAACACGCACACAGAAAGCTCGGCGACCGGCACTGTGTTCCGTCAAAAGGTCCCGACCCGGACCCACGTCGGCACGGCCACCATTGCGGCGACAATGACGTACACGCCGAGCTGGCATCAGTTCGGTGACCAGCCCGCCCAAGGTGTGGCGGCCGCCCACGTCGAGTTCACCACGCGCGAAGGAGCGGGCGACGACCCGCCCCCCGCAACGCTCGCTCCGCGAGATCGGATCGTCACCAATGGCACTGGTGGGCCGAGCCCCGGCCTCAGTCGGGATAGCATTGTTCGCGCAATTACCGATGGAGAGAACTTTCGCGCGCGGACACTCGAGAACCTGAAGCGGGTACCGGTTCCCAAAGTCAGCGAGCATGTCAAGCACCTGACCGATAGTCGTGTGGTCGGCAAGTTAGCCGCGATGACCCGGATTACCGGCGGCGAAGAAGTTGAACTCTTTCGCCAAGGGACGGTGCGCATCACCGGCCGCGCGGAGGTACATGGGCTCGAGTTCGACAAGCTCGAGCGCACAGGCGGGAACGCCTATGTGCTCAATGACGTCAACCGTGGGCGGCAGAATCAGCCGGCCGATACGCGTGAACGCGGAGCACGCCTTCTGTTCGGACCGCATGTGCGTTTTCCTGGCTTCCAGGCCACCCTGCTCGGCGGCGGAGGCGCCACGGGTCGTGAACGACATGCCCCGATCTTCGGTCAAAACGCTAGAGTCGCCGCCAACGCGAAATTCCCTCGCTCCCACGCAGTTTTCAACGCCACCACCCGTATCACCTTGACGGTGCACTACGACGGCGCCAAACACGAGCTTCCCGGAATCGATGTTCACGGGCCGATCTTGATCCCCGAGGCGGAGACTCGTCCCGTCGACGCGCCGTCGCGCCGCGAAGCAGATCAAATGCCTCTGGAGAGCAAGCCGGTTTCGTTGCCGCCCAAGCCGCCTGGGCCTGATTCGGCATCCGATGCCAAAGCGTCCTCATCGGCGCGTCGGGGTGATGAGGTGGAGCCGGGCGGCGGTGCCGTCGACCTCCCCACCAGCGACACGATGGTTACCGGCGAATCAAACCGGCCGACCAACACGACGACTCAAAGATTCGAAGGCGAGCACCTCGCCTTATCGGGAGATGGCCCGAGACGCGAAGATGCATCGGGCGAATTCGTGCCCGCGGCCGCCGCGCCTACGGAGATGGAATCTCGAAACGACCATGCCGCCGGAGGCGAGGACGCACCACGGCGGTTAGGGAACCCGGCCGTCACCGAGGCGGCGCAGCGTCGGCCGCTGACCGATGATGGCGGTGTTCGGCCTCACCCGGTTTCCGGCCCGCATCCCGACCCGACCCACGACGCGCCGGTGGATTCATCGCCTGTCGCTGATGAGAATGACGACCCGCCTGCGCCGTTGGATCGATTTCAGGCGGGTGTCGCAGACGACTCTCCTGCGGTTATTGATCGTGGGCCGGGTCAGCACCCCGGTGTGGTGTCGCATGGGGGTGTGACGACGCCGTTTGATGCGTGGAATGGGTTGGTTGAGCGTGATCCTGGTTGGGCGAATGATCTTTTGACGGCGGCGAGGTCGAAGTTTGTTGGTTATGACTTGGGTGGGTTTGATGATGCGATCAGGGCGGCCTATGGGCGGCTCAGCGATGCTGAGCGGGGGCGGAATTTAGAACTTGTTGCCGAGTATTTGCATACGGCTGTGTTGGATCCTGATGGTGGGTGGGGTGTTTCGGGGGGTGCCCGGGGTTCGGGTCGTGGTGAGCAGGGCAATGCCGAGGCTGGGCCGTCGCGTCCGCGGGTTGTTCAGGATCGGTCGCAGCATGTGGGGGTGGCGGGGCTAGATGGTGGCCAGTTCGGTGAGCTGGTGGGTGAGGTTAATCGGCTTCGGGCTGATGAGGGACTTGACGATGTGCATGAGTCGGCGATTGAGCGGGTGGTTTCCTCAGTAGAGGGTGTGGATTTCGGGCGTGGGCCTGAGGAGTTGGCTCGGGCAATTGTGGTGGGCCTTGACGATGCGCCGCCGCCGGTTACGGGGGGTGAGGCTGGTTTTGTGATCGGTAGGGTTGGGGAGCTTTTGCAGGGTCGGGGGCGGGTGCCGGCTGATGCGGGGTTAGTGGAGAACGCGCATGCGGCGTTGACGAATGCGCAGCGGTGGAGTAGTCCGGCGCATCGGGCTGAACTCATCGCGGGGATCTTGGAACCGGTGCAGCCGGTGGCCGCGCATTCCGGCGGTCATAGCCCGTCGCGGTCTTTTGCGAATCCGACACCAGCGACCCGTCACGCCCCCGGCTTGCCCGTGGCACGCACCACCGAACCCCCCGCAGACACCCACCATCCAACAACCACCCCCCACACACAAACACCCGCCCCACCAACGAAGTCCAAACGGGCTCTGGGTAAACAACGGGCTGATGCGATTGATCCGCCTCCGGCCAAACGACCCAAATCGGATCACCCGGCTGGTGACCCGCCGGCATCGTCCTCGAGCAGACAGCCCGACATGACGGCGGAAACCTTCCTAAGCATGTTGAAAAAGCGCATAGCCGAGCCGAAACTGTCGGCGGCAGCCATCGCGAGGGAATTCATCCCGCAACAGGGGGCAAATGGCGCCGAGTGGGTGCGGGACAAAGGCTGGGGCAGGACTCGGTTGAATCTGCCGGGGCGGTTGGCTCAGGCGCCGGACTATCCGGAACACCGCCAGGAGATCCAGCGACTGCTGAACGAAAGCAAGATATATTCCTCGGAATTACCCGAACCAAAGACTCAGCAGAAATACACCGCCGAGCAGCTAGTGAAGGTTCTGCGGGCGTTCGTCCAGCTACGCGCCGAGGGATACAGCGGCCAATTCAACCACGCGTTGGAAGCCAGGACGGGAGTTCCGAGCAGGCAAATCCTTACCTGGATTCGTGCGGACGGTAGCCCTACCGGGCGGACGAATTATGGCAGCCTGCCCGGATATGCGGAGCAGCGCGAAAACTTGAGGAGCGCCTTCCGCGAACTGGGCCACGATGCGACCAATAATTTGCCCGAGACAGCGGGGCCCACACGATCCCCGATGACGGCCGAAATCGTGGCCTTCGCATTGGAACGGTTAGCGCGGAATCCACATACAACTCTGACGGATATCGCAGCTGAGCATGGCCGCGTCGGTCCGACGGCGTTGAGCCAGTACGTTACTGCGGGTTCTGGGGAGCTGCGCAACGTGAGTGGGTTGACGGCAATGCCCGACTATGACGAGTGGCGCGAGTCGATTGTGGCGTCGTTACGCGCATTGGACCTGGATGAACAGGCCGACAATCTGCCCATCATGATGCGGGCAACTGATTTTCTCGATGCGTTTAGCAGGAGCCGCTCGCAGGTCGCCAATGCCATCGGCCTGATGCGCAACGACCACACCTTGTCGGCGAGGGCGGCAGCCCGGCAGGCCGGCGCCCCGGTGGTGGCGTTCGAGGTAGCCGTCGAAGCGAGCCGGAACGGACCCAGGGTCCGTAACCAAGACGGCGTCGAGGCCCGCCTGCACCATCTGCGGCCGAGTCAGCGCGCCGGCCTCACCGCGGCGCTTGACAGGCTCAACAGTCAAGTGGCCGGCGACGATACGCGCCACGGGCGTTTGACGGCGGTGTCCGTCGGGGGTAGCAGGTGGGATCCGGAGCGGGTATTCCTCGTCGAAAATGAGGCGGTATCGGGGGCCACCCGGTCGCAGTTGGGCGATCTGTACGAAGATAACCGCGCACTGGTGCGCGGTCCGCGTTCCTATGCCGACGATCGTGGAGTCCAGGTGTTGCGCTGGATGTCTACGGCGCTGCGAGAACACTTCGCGGAATCGGGCGAAGTCCAGGCCTACTTTGACCGTGAGCAACAAACGATTTACGTGTCATCGAACACCAACGCGGGCAACAGGCAAATTCGCGACGCCCTCGAGCAACCGGATCTATCAAATCTGTGGAACGAGAACGCCATCGAGGAAGATCGGCGCACCACCGACGAGGACGCGGCGGCGCGCGCTACTCGTCACCAACGCAAACTGCGAGATGCGCTGACGAGCTTGAACAATCACGACGACGAAGTAAGTCGTGAAATTCTGCAGGCGATCCGGGAACGACGCTTCGTGGTTCCTACCGAGTCCTACAACGAAGGGCATGGGCGCACTTTGGATCTGCACGCCGAGCGCCGCATCTACGAGATGCTGCGAGCCAACAATCGCACAATGGACCTGACATTGCTAGCGGGAACGATGCGTGCCTGTGGCGACTGTGCCGATGCGTTAGGTTTCGATGACGCTCGGCCGCGCGGGCCGTTCTGGCGGAGCCGTGCGGCGGGTGCATTCCTCAACACTGAGGCAACTATCGCGAGAAACAGCCGCGACGGTGTTCCCAGCCACGTCACCGGCACACGTCGGGGTCGCGTGACCAACAAATACAACACCGAGAGCGACTCAGATCACCGGGACAACGCTCCTAAGAAGCACCGCAAACGCAAATGATGGACGTACGCGACCGTCAACGAGTTTCGTACGGCCAGGCTTGACGTGAAAACCTCTCCGACACGGCACCGGCCAGTCCGAAATACGCCCGCCGCGTAGCGGGTTTGAGCAAACCGAAGTCGAATTCGGCTCCCTCGGCTAAATGCGGTTCAAACGGGATGATGTGCGTCGACCGGCACCTTGCCTCGAAGTGCTCGACCACTTTGTCCAACTTCAGCGCCGCCGCACCACGCTTGGGTTTGGTCAACACCACGTGGGCTTCGCGCACCAATGCGCCGTGGCCGTGCTGGGCCAGCCAATCCAGCGTCGCCGACGCGCTGCGTGCTGCGTCGATAGCCGGAAAGCTCACCAGCACAATCACATTGGCCAAATCCAGCACGCCGGCCATCGCTGAGTGCATGATACCGGTACCGCAATCGGTGAGGATGATGTTGTAGTAGTGCCGCAGAGTGTCGACAGTGCGCCGGTAATCGGTTTCGCCGAACACCTCGGCCACCGCGGGATCCTGCTCGCTGGCAAGCACCTCGAGCCGGCTGGGCGCCATTCGGGTGTGGTTGCGAACATCCGCATAGCGCCTGATGTTTCGGTCCCGCAAGAGATCACGCACGGTGGACGATGTCGACGTGTCGGGGACCCTTTCGGCCAGTGTGCCGCGATCCGGATTGGCGTCGATGGCGATGACGCGGTCGGTGCGTACCGTTGCCAGCGCCGAGCCCAAACCCAATGTGGTGGTTGTTTTGCCGACGCCGCCCTTGATGGAGAGCACCGCGATCCGGAAATCGCCGACGATCGGCCGACGGATCTGCTCGAACAGTGCGTCGCGTTCGCGCTGGCTGCGCGAAAGTCCGGGATTGAGCCGCCGACCGGTGATGGTGTACACGGCTCGACGCCAGCCCGATGTCGGCGCATTCCGATCGCGATTGATGATTTGGGCCTCGTCAAGCGAGGGCGCGAGCAGGAATGGGTGCGGTTCAGCACCATCCGCGCGCGTTGTTGCATGCCGGGCCAATTGTTCTTGTGGTGCTCGCACCTGCCCGGGCGCGGGCATCCGTGGCGGTGGTGCCTGCCACCCGGGTGGGGGCAACGGAGGCAGACCGGGCGGCCACCCGGGGGCCGGCGGCAGTGGCGGCCAGGGCTCCGCGTCCGGTGGCGGATCGTGGGCGAGTGCGTCCTCGTGATTTGTTGGTGATCGGGTCGCCATCGACGGCGCTGGACTGTCGGGAATCGACTCGAATTCGATGTCCATCGGAGAGGCCGCCGACTGCCAGGGCGGCGGCGCCATACGCTTTGGCGCCGCCGGCTTTAGCGGTTCGGCGCCGCCCTGGTCATGGGCTTCGGCAACGCTCTCGTCGTAGCCTTCGGCAGCGTACTCGTCGTGGCCTTCGGCAGCGTACTCGTCGTGACCTTCGGCAACGTACTCGTCATGGGCTTCAGCACCCGCCATCGGCGGCGGTTCCGGTTCCACTTCAGCTGGGCGTGCGAGAAAATCGTCGTCGCCGCCACGGAATGCGTTATCCGATTCCGGTTGCGGCCTTTGTTGTTGCGTGCGCTGGGCTGCCACCCGAGCCAGCAGCCGTGCGGCCCTTGCTTCGATCTCGTCAAACTCGTCCGGCATCTCTTCGAATCCGTTGCTCACTCGTGGTCCCTACTCCGGCTCTTGGCCACCGTCAGGGCGACCGCTGCAAGTGCTGCGCAGGAAGCGACCACCACCAGCGAGATGTCACGCGCTCGGGTGTCGCTCTTACTCAATCTGGGAGGACCACTAATAGGGCGGCCCGCAAGGGGATCCGGCATATCTCGGGCCGGGGGCAGGTCGGCCGTCAGGGCAGCCACCGGGTCGATCACACCGTAGCCCGTTGCGGCATTAGGACCGGTCTGCGGTGTCTGGGCGGTCCGCTTGATCCGCGTCATGACTTCGCCGGCCGTCATCGTGGGAAAGCGGGCGCGGACCAGGGCGACGAGGCCCGAGACCAACGGAGCGGCGAAGCTTGTGCCATTGACCGGCACCAGGCCGCGCTGCGGATCCTGCCACGCGTTCATCAGCCCAGGGCCATTGGGGCTCAACGAAATCAATTGTTCGCCGGGTGCGGCCAGGCTTACCCATGGACCGTGTAAGGAGAAGTCACTGGGTTGTCCATTCGGTGCGACCGCGGCGACGGCGAGAACATACTCGCGAAACCATGCGGGGCTGGCAACCGTACGCACCGAATTCCACGCGTCCGCTAAGGGAAGGTTGGGGTCGCGCACCTCGTTCTGTGCGCTGCACAGGCCCTGCGTGCTGACGTTACCGGCGGCCGCGACCACCACGACGTTGCGCTCGAATGCGTACCGGACGGCTTGCCCGACCGCGGCATCGTCTAAGCCGCCGCCAACCGGAGCGCATGCCGTCTCCGAAAGATTGATGACCGTCGCACCCATGTCCACTGCATGCACGATGGCCAACGCCAGCGTCCGAGTGTTCCCGTAACCGGGTGACACCGCATTCGGGTCGCCTTGCGCAGACCCCGTTCCTTTGACCGAGTACAAGTCACTGTTCTGGCGGATCGACAAGATGGCGGCATCGGGTGCTACGCCGGCAAAGGCGTCGTCGGGACTCGGTGCCGCGGCGATCAGACCGGCAACCAAGGTTCCATGCGCGTCGCAGTCCACCAACCCGTCTGACGATGACACGTAGTCGCCGCCGGCTTCCAGCGCATGTAGTCGCGGGTTGGGGGCCACACCGGTATCGATGACCGCAACCTTCTGTCCTGTTCCGCGCGAAAACCTCCACGCACTAGTGTAATTGAGCATTACGTCGGCGCTGGGGCGAAGCTCGAGCCGAGTGCCCGGCGACAGCGTGCCCACGCCGCAGGCGGTTTTCTGCTCGGTCGGGTCCGGTGGTGCGACGGCCCCGGGGAGCGGGTCCCCGGGCGGTATCGGCGGCGGCCCGATGGCCGCTGCCCGTGCCGGCGCAAGAATCGGCACCACGGCAATTAGCAGGACGGTGAGCAGCCGCGCCCAACGACTCATCCGATGCCCAACCGTTCGTAACCACCGACTGCCCATGTCGCCAGCGGGATCAACGCCGCGGTGATCAGGTAGGTCAGGTACGCGGACACGGTGTTCGGCCACGCGCGCAGTCGGCGGGCCGAAGCACTTGTGCCGATGACGACGAGCACCATGGTCGCTGCCAACAGAACCCCCCACGCGACCAGTGGCATCGGCGGGCTACCGCCCCGCGCCTGCGCGCAACTCAGGACGGCCAACGCAATGGCCGGTATCGCCAACCCGGCTTTCTCCTCCGCATTAACCGGATGCCGACTGTAAAGCCCCAGAGCCGCCGCGCAGCTCAACGCGAAAACGAAGGCAGGCCAGTGCACCGGGGCGTACTCGAGCACGGCTAGCGTCCCGAGACCGGCGCTGACGGCCAGTCCGGTGTAGATCGCGGAACGGGTCAGGGTCGCCGCCCGAAGACCAGCCCAAATGCCCTCCGCGCCAGGGGGTATGGCGCTGCCGTCGGGCGTGGAATCTCGCCCGGACGCGTCGCGACGAGAACGGCGGAGATCCAGCCTGCGGACCGCGAGGCAGCCCAGGGTCGCGACCGATGCCAGTCCGGCGCCCGCCAGGTCGGCGCGCACGCCCGCGGCCCACACCGTCAGCGCGAGTCCGGTGAGGCCGAAAGTCACTCCCGCCGCGAGGTACCCCCAGTGGCCGATGCCGATGACGCGATGCAGCGTTGCAGATAGTGCCACCATGATTACGCAGCCCGCAGTCCACCCATAGCCATCCAGCCCATGCAGCCCCACCCATACGACCGCCGCCGCGATCGGCAGGACCGCCCACCCCAGTGCTGTTGCTATATCGGACTGTTGATAGGAGCGGTGGGCCAGCGTAGCTGCACCGACGAGCACAATCGCCACCGCCGCCGCTAATCCCACCGTGGCAGCACGATTCACGGCCGGCACGTCGCTGAGCAGAAAGTAGACCCATACCCCTGAGGCCAGATGTACACCGAGGAACGCCATCCAGCGCGCCGCGGCGGCATCCCATGCGGGGTGGCCGGATTTGTTCAAGCGCGCGGCCGCGTCCACCACGTCGTCATGCAGTGTCGGAGGGATCAACGCACGCCGCGCGGTGAGCCGCAACAGCGTGCCCTCGGTGACATCGGCATCCCGCAATGTATCGGCCGGTGACAGCGGCGTCGTGCTGCCGAAACGGGTCAGCACCCAAACATTGTGCTTGGCCTCGTTGGCGAACGGATCATCGGAGGCGCCAGACTGGGCCGCCGCGTCGTCCAGCGTGCGCTTTAAAAGCTCCGGAGTCAGGGCAGCGATCGGCACATCGAGCGGCAGCACTACGTCAGCCTGGATTTTGTTGCACAGCACCGATACTCGCACCTGTGAGGATGCGGCGGAGACGAGCTGGCCCGGCGCTGTCTGCGGTGTCGTGGTCATAGGTCGGGCATTCCGGACAGCTGGATCACGTCGCTTTTCAATGTGCGCGAGATGAGCATGCCTCGACCGGGTGGCATCTGCTGGGCCTTGTATCCGAACAGCGCACCCTCTTCCTTGGTGCCGCTCATCACCAGCGCGTTGCACGAAAGATCCTTGAGTCGCCCGATGACCGGATCCATGATGGCACGTGCTGCACCGCCGATGCGACGCGCGACGACGACACGAAGCCCGATGTCCCGGGCCTGGGGGAAGTATTCGACTATCGGGCCCAGCGGGTGATTGAGCGAGCCACCGGGAATCAGGTCATAGTCGTCAATCAACACGTGAATGTCGGGGCCTTGCCACCACGAGCGGTCTTTGAGTTGCTGCTGGGTGATGTCGCTCGGTGGCAACCGATCTTTCAACGAGGCGGCCAACGCCGTCATCAGCTCGGTGCAGGATTGTGCCGCGGTCGCGTACCCGCCGAGGTAATCGTTGTCGACGACGCCGAGCAGCGTGCGCCGAAAGTCGACGAGGACGATCTTGCAGTCCTGCGGTGAGGTGTTTTCCATCAACCCCTCGGCCATGTTGCGCAGCAGACCAGTCTTACCGCATTCGCTGTCCCCGAGCACGACGAAGTGCGGTTGCGCGTTGAAATCGACTACCACCGGGGCCAGCTCGGTTTCGTTGATGCCGATGGCGACCTTCGACTTGCCCAACATGCCAGCGCGTTTGGCGGCATCGACGACCTCGGTGCGGTCGACGCTGTGCGGGAGCATACGCACCGGCGGGGCCTGCCGGTCACCATACGCTTCACCCACGGCCGCGCAGGAGTTCGCCACCCCAGTGGGCAGATCCTCGATGTTGGAGCTGGAGTCCAGGCGAGGCAACCCGATCAGAATGTGCAGCCGGCCGGGGCTCATGCCGCGCCCGGGTCGGCCTATCGGAACCAGTTCAGCCCATTTGCGGCCGATGTCGCTGTCGACCGGGTCGCCCATTCGCAACTCGATGCGGGTACCCAGCATGTCTTTGACAGCCGGCCGGATCTCCATCCACCGGCTGGCCGTCACCGCGAGATGGACCCCGTACGAAAGGCCACCGATTGCGATCGCTTGCAGGGCGGATTCAAGCATATCGAAGTCGCTTCGTATCGTGGCCCAGCCATCGACTACCAGTACTACGTCGCCAAACTTATCTTGGCTCAGCGGGTCTCGAGCCGCCACGTCCGGGGGGAGACCGGCCAGTTGGGCCTTACGCTGGCGGAAATCGCGCATCGATTCGATGCCCAGGTCCCTGAATCGAACCTCGCGTTCCCGTAGCAGGCCACTGATTTCCGCTACGGTGCGGCGAATCCGGTCGGCGTCCATGCGCCCCGCGACGCTGCCGACGTGCGGCAGGCTCACCAGGCTGCCCAACGTGCCGCCTCCGAAATCGAGGCAATAGAACTGCAACTGCTCCGGGGTGTGGGTGGCTGCCGCGGCCATGATCATGGTGCGGATCGCCGTCGACTTGCCCGATTGCGGACCACCCACCACCGCGACATTGCCCTGGGCGCCGGAGAGATCGATCACCAACGCGTCACGTCGCTGGTCGTAGGGGCGATCCACCACGCCTATGGGTAGCCAGAGCCCGCCGGTGAGGTTTCCCGGGTGACTCCACTCTGTTTGGGGCAACAAAAGGTTGACGGCGGGGCTGGCGTCCAGGGGCGGCAGCCATACTTCGTGGGCGCGCCGGCCATGGCCCCGCAGCCTGCCGACCACCACGTCGAGCAGGGTGGTCTTGGTCGGACCCGTCGCCGCGTCTTGCCCGGGCTCACTGTCGGGCTCGTCGACAGGCTCGACGGGGACTGGGTCCTTGTCGACCGGGGTCGCGGTGAACAGCTTGGTTGCTTGCGCACCGAGACGTGAGCTCCGCCCGCCCCGTGCCGACGGGCGGGGGCTGACGTACTCGCCGGAGACGTAGGACGCGTTGAACCGGATGGGCTCGTCGGCGTCGCACTTCAGGAAACCCGAACCGGGAACGCTGGGCAGGTGATAGGCGTCGGGGACGCCAAGTACGCTGCGTGACTCGCCCGCCGAGAACGTCTTCAGGCCGATCCGGTACGACAGATGGGAGTCGAGTCCCCGCAGCTTCCCCTCTTCCAACCGCTGCGACGCCAGCAACAGGTGGATATGTAACGAGCGCCCGAGCCGGCCGATCATGACGAAGAGTTCGGCGAAATCCGGTTTCTGCGAGAGTAACTCGGAGAATTCGTCGACAACGATAAACAGCGCCGGCAGGGGATCGAGTTCGGCACCATTGGCCCTGGCCCGCTGGTACTCGGTGACGTTGGGGAAGTTGCCCGCCGAGCGCAGCAGCTCTTGTCGCCGGTTCATCTCGCCGGCCAACGCATCGCGCATTCGGTCGACCATCGTCAACTCGTCTTCGAGGTTGGTAATGATCGCCGCGATGTGTGGGGCGCCGTCGAGACCGAGAAACGTTGCCCCACCCTTGAAGTCGACGAGGACCAGGTTCAGTGCCTCGGGTGAGTGGGAAGTGATCATCGCCAGCACCAACGTGCGCAGGAATTCGGACTTGCCCGAGCCGGTCGCGCCGATGCACAGACCGTGCGGACCCATCCCGCCCTCGGCGGATTCTTTGATGTCCAGCTCCAGCGGGTTGCCGGCGGGCGTGAAACCGACGGGTACGCGCAGACGGCTGCGTGGCGTGGTTTGGCGCCACACTTCCTCCGGAACGATCGCCGCCGCGTCCGGAATCCCCAGTAGCGCCATCAGCCCGGGATCGCTTGCCCGGGAATCTGATTCGAGACTCACGATATGAGCCGCGCCGCCGAGCTGGTAGCGGCTGAATGCCCGGGCGGTGGCCTCGGCCTCGGCAAGAGTGAGGCGGTCCGGGGTGGCGAAACGCTCGGTACCGGCCGCCGTGCGGGCGCCGACATCGTCGTTTTCTACGACCAGTTGCAGCCCGCGTCGTGACATCGGCCCGTCCCGAGGGCCGTTGAGGTCCAGAATCGTGACACTGTCCAGCCCGGCGTCGGTCAGCAACCGTTCATCGCCGGTGACATGGCCATCGTCGATGACGATGACGAGCTGTTTGAGACCCTGGGTCGGCTGGCCGTTGCGGGTGAACCGCCCTCGTTCGGAGAGGTCGCCTGCCAGCGAACTCTCCAGCAGCTCCAGCGACGGGTAGAGCATCCGCAGCGCGCCGCATCCGTCCCGCGCAGACGCGTGTTGCACCTGCGGAAGCCATTTCGTCCAGTTCCAGCTCGGGCTGTCCGGATCGGCAGTCACGACAGCGATCTGTAGGTGGTCGGGGCCGTGAAAGGCGCAGAGCTCCAAGACCATCGAGCGCACCAGCTGCTGGCTGAGTTGGCGGTCGCCTTCGAAGCTGACCGCCGGGAAGGCACGAAGCGAAATCCCGGTCGGTAAGGCGTGCACCACCGAGTGGGCGGTGACGAAGCGTCGCAGGGCATTGGTCGATACCGGTTCCAGGTCTTCGGGCGGTCCGGTCTCCGGGGCCACCAGTCGTGTGGCCAGCCGGTGTGTGCCGACGCCGACTCGCACGTGACAGAAGTCGTGGTCGGTTGGTCGGCGTTCCCACATGCGGCGGGTGCCGGCGACGTCGATCAGGGTCCGGGGGTCGGGATGGCTCCACTCCAGTGCGGCGCGCTGGGCTTCGCCGGTTTCTTCGGCATCGTCGCGCAGGCCCGCGAGATAGCTGAAAAAGTCCTTGCGTTCCTCGTCGAGTTCGGCCGCGGCCTTGCCCGGCTTGCCGCCACCGCCCAAGAACATGCCCGCCACCGAGGTGACCATCATCATCGGGAAGATCAGGAACATCGGGTTGCGAGTGACATCGCGCCCGCCCACCGTGATCATCAGCGCGATCATCCCGACACTCGCGACGACCATCATCAGCGGCATCAGCTTGGTCAACAAGCTGCCGGGAATGATGCGCGGCACTTCAGGTGGCGACTGCAGCGCGACTTCACCACCGGGCATGCGTGGTGGTGCGACGCGCAAGCGCCGGACGAATCCTTGCCTAGCCAAGCGACGTTCTCCTGAATCTGCGGCCGCCCTCGGGCCTGATCGAGATTCAAAGGTATTGTCAGACCGCATGGTTGGCGAGGGGAGGCTTTGCCAATGACGTTACCGTCTCAGGTGTCGAAGTTACCGTCGGCGGCATCGACGTTGGGCTCCGAATCGGACGACGAGCAGGACCTCAGCCGGATCACCGTGGTCGTCGGCGGGCTGCTGATCGACGTCGGTGTACCCGGCGCCGTCAGTGCCGCGGAGGTCATCACCGATGTCATCGATTTAGCCAACGACCGGCTTGCCGAGCGGGGCGGCAGCGTCGAGGAATTCGACAATCCCGAGGGCAAGTGGACATTTGCGCGTCTAACCGGTGAGCTGATCGACCCGAATCGATCGTTAGCTGCGGCCGACGTGTACGACGGCGAGCTGCTGTTGATCCGGGAGATCGGCGCTCGAGAACCCTGCGCTCTCGTCGACCAGCTGGTCAGCCCCCCGGAATCCGAAGACAACGCGAGATGTCGCTTAGCTGAGCAATTTTCGGCGACGGGATGGTCAGGATGGTCGATGGCCGGCCTCGCGCTGGCGGTAGCGACCGGAGTATTGGTTCGCGGACGGTTTCTCGCGCCGTCGGTCGCCGGCGTGCCGGTCGCCGCCGCCATGGCGTTAGCGGCCGGATTCGGATGTGTCCTGGCGTCCGCGGTGATGCAGTTGCGGTCGGTCGACGCACGCAAGTGCACAGTGCTCACTATCGTCGCACTGCCGTTGATCTTCTGCGGTTCGCTACAAGTGGTTCCCCAGGCGCGTGGAGTCCAAGCCCTGCCCGCCGCGCTAGCGCTGACAGCATTGGTCGCGTTGTTGCGGCTACTGGCTTCCGGACGAGCCCGATCTCTCTTCACTGCTGTCATCGGGTTGGCGGTATTCGGTGCTCCGGCGGCCATCGCGCCGCTGCTGATAGGTGCGTCTCCACGCTCGGTAGGTGCGGTTTTGGCGACCGTCGCGGTGCTCGCCGTGTACCTGGCGCCCAGGGCTACGATCGTGTTGTCGCGATTGCCCGTGCCACGTGTTCCCACCGCGGGCGAACCCCTCGATGACATAGAAACGCAGGGCGGCACCGCCGTGGAAGGCGTCAATGCCGTCGGCAAGCAGGTCATTCCCACCGAACAAGGCCTGACGGAGCGAGTTCGGCGGGCACGAGACCTGCTCACTGGATTGGTCGCGGCGGCCGCGATGGCGGCTATCGCCGGGTGTTACTTGGCTCTTGGCGTTGACCACGGATTATATTGGCACGGATCACTTTTCGCGGTAACCGTGGCAACGGTGCTGTGTTTGCGCGGCCGCGGTCATCACGACCTGGCCCAGTCGGCGGTGTTGATCGGCGGTGGCCTGACGATTGCACTGATCGTCATCGTCAAAACAGCGACGTTAGTTGACGGCGGGGGTGTCAAGGCCGCCGTTGCGTTGGCCCTGTTGACACTGTTGCTGCTGGCCTGCGGGCTGATCGCGCCCGGGCGGGAGTTTTCACCCGTGCTCCGCCGTCAGGTGGAGGTGATCGAATACATCGCCATCGCGCTGGTCTTTCCGCTGATGTGCTGGATCGTTGGCCTGTACACGTTCTTTCGTCAAATCCGAATCTGAGGCGCTATTGCTTGGGCGGTGTAATCGCATGCCCGGCCGCATCGGCGGCTATCCCGTCGTGGGCGATCAACGCGGCCTGTTGCGATAATTCGGGTCCGGCTGGCAGCAGTGCCAGGATGGCCCAGGGGGCAGGCTGCGCTGTGGCGTCAGAACTTCCGGGCATTTTCACGCCGGTGATACCTAACGCCGCGGCGGCCGATTTGTCGACGATATGGAAGCGCACGCCCAAGTCATCGACGTAGAAGAACTGCCCCGTAGCCCGGCTGTCCACCTGACTTCCGGTCGCTTGGACGTATTCGCCGGTGCCGGGTCGGAGATAGACGTTGTCGAGTCCGGGACCGCCACCGTCGGCGCTGGCCAAGCGCACGGGCTGCGCATCGTTGGGCAGCGGCAACCGATTTCCGACGAGCAGACGAGTGGTTGCCACAGCGGCGGAGTTGTTGCGTTGCCAGGACATACACAAAACCGGGTGTGACTCGATGCGCACAAATCGCGATTGGGCAGTTGGGTAATGGTCCACTGGCAAAATGTGCACGACAGGCACAGCGTTCACCAGGGCGGGTGAAATGCTGGGCGGTTCGGCCGTTGTCGGTGCTTGCGGATTGCCGTAGCGGATGATGTCCGCGGTCATGGGGGAGATGGGTTGCAGTCCCTGGCGCAACAACACGTATAGCTGCTCACCATGTGAATCAACGGTTTTGAGGATCGAGCCCACTCGGTAATTCGGGGCCAGATACTCAGCCGGCTCCCCGAGGCCTTCGATCGCGATCGGCACGATAGATTCGACCAACGGGAAAGAATTGATTAACCCCGGTGAAACTTCCCGGATCTCGCCGTCAGGCAGGCGCAAGGCGTTGCGCAGCGTCGCATCGCTGGGGTTGATCGCGGCCCGCACACCGTTGTATACGAGATAGGTGGTGGCGCCGGTCCTGGTCAGGATCATCTGGTCGGGTGAGGCCACCTGAATTTCGTCATTGACTACGGGGTCATTGGCCAGCACGGTGGTCTCGATAGCGGGGGTGCGTGACGGCTCGGTCGCCGACGGTGGTTGAGTAGAGTCGCATACCGTCCACGATGATGTCGTCATGTCGTCGCCGCGGTTGATGCTGCCGGGGGCTCCGACGATGCCGACCACCGGGCCCAACGGAACCGTATTGAGGAACTTATCGTCCACTTCCTTTGGCGTATCGCTCTTCCCAACGATCAACCGGGCAGAAGCAAGATTGAGGACCGGATGCAGATGATCGCCGATCCGCACAAACATGGTGCCATTCGATTTGGCGACCATAATCGTCGAGTCGCCGAAGTTAGGTGTTGGCCGAAAGAACGCAAGAACACCCGCGCCCCCGGCGATTAGGACCGCGATGACCACACCGATTATCAGCGCGCGCATCTGCCCACGCATGGGGTCGTGGATCATCCGGGAGTCGGCCCGGATCAGTGCATGTTCCATTCGTCGCAGGAGAAGTCGATACCCGTTGACTTGCGCACGAGTGGTGACTGGTGCGGGCATGCCGGCCCCGATCAGCGTTCGATGGAATGCTTGGTGAGAAGTCAGCTTACCCGGTCGTGCAGTGGCAGGATGACCGGCGAAATCAGTTGTCGCGCAGACAGGGAACGACGCAGTGACACGACTTGCCGATAGCGGTGCCGCGGCAAAGCAGCGGCGCATGCCCGCACTGCGGTCAACGCCGGGCATCGCTGCCCAGCGCGTCCTCCCGCTCTCAACTCTGTTGACCGCTCAGCTATTGATCGCCGCCGGACTGGCCGTCGCGTTGTTGCTGCGAAAGCCGGGCTGGTACGGCGTGGTCGTCGGCCTCGGCGTGGCGGTGATGATGCTGCTCATCAGAGTCCGAGGACTGGTGCTGGCACGCTGGGTCTTCGAGTGGTTGGGCTTCCACTATGAACGACACCGTCGTAAGCGACGCACACAGCTGGATGAGCCGTTCGACACCGAACTGCCCGATGGTTCGCGAATCGGCTTCTGCTGGGACGGAAAACGCCTGACATCGCTGGTGCGCCTGGTGCCGGATCCGGCGGTGATGACGGTCATGGAACCCGCGATGACGTTGTCGGCGCAAGCGGTTTCGGTGCGTACGCTGGCCGACTGCTTGCGGCAGTACGACATCACCGTGGATTCCATCGACGTGATCAGTCAGGGCGCTCGACTGCACGATCGCGGCCAGGTCGGAGCGGTGTACGACGCGGTGCTGGGACCCTTGCCCGCGGTCGCTCAGCGATCGGCGTGGGTGGCGGTGCGCATGGATCCGGCGCTGTGCCCGCAAGCCGTGCGTCACCGGGGCGGCGGCTGGTCGGGGACGGTGCGTACCGCCGCGACTGCTACCCGCCGCATCGCCAACCGGCTGTCCGACGCCGGGTTTGGCACTCAGATCATGACGGCCGGTGAAATCGCCGAGACCACGCTGGAACTCTCGCACGGGCTGGAAACCAGCGCATTGGACGAATCGTGGTCTGCGTGCGGTAAAGACCGCCTCCAGATGCGCAGCTTCGTGGTCAAGCCGTCGACATTCACTCACGCTGGCTTGGGTGCGCTGTGGACCGTGCCGAGCGACTCGACAACGATCTGCGTTTCGCTGCGTCGCGGCACCCGCGACGATCTGCTCTGGCTCCGCGGTCTGGTGCGCTTCGACACCTCCGGACGGGCCCGGCCGCGGCCCCGCGAACTCGGCCCGCTGCCGGGCCGACAATATGCCGCGTTGGTGTGCGGCCTTCCGGTGCCATCGCCGCGACGGGCGATATCGGAGTGGGTCGCCGCGCAAAGCAGTGACGCGGTCGATGATCTCGAGGTCCCCGCCGCGGGCTGCGGACAGGTGATCGGGGCAGACGAATACGGGCGAGCTCTGGCGCTGCCGTTATTCGGCCCCGGGGTCAACCGGGTAGAACTGTGTGGGACTCTGCATCTGGCACAACAGGTCGTCCTGCGCTCGATGGCGTTGGGTGCCAGGGTGAACGTCCACACGCTGCGACCGGCAGCTTGGCAGACGATGATGGATCAGATCGCTGATCCGAATCTGTTGTGTGTCAACGAACATAACACCGACGCGGGCCGCGTCGGGTCGAGCCGCCGCTACCGTGTCGAGATGTTCGACGGCACCGGCGAACAAATGAGCCACGACCGGGTGACAACAATCATCGTCAGGCCCTCGCACGCCCAGCCGAGGACGGGTGCCGATGTGACGCTGCAATTACTCGACCGCGATCAAGATCTGGTCCGGGTGGGTACCCCGTCGGCGTCGGCCATGGTGACGATGGTGGCCACCCATGACGAAATGCGTTACATCAACTCGTCGTTGGACGTAGCCGACTGAGTGCACGAGCAGGGAGCAGCAATGACCGAGAATTGGCGATCGGCGGAGTCTGATTCGCTGACCGCACCCTCCGATGCGATAAGTCGGTCGATGTGGGCCGTCGTTGCCGTGCTTGGCCTGGCGGCCATTGCCGTCTGCCTGTGTTCGCCCGAACCGCTTGGTTACCCGGTGCGGTTCAGTATGTTGGCGGCCGTGGTTGCCGCGGTCGGTCTGCTGCCCCGCCAAATGCTACGGGGATGGGTCGTCGTCGCGCTCGCGGCCACGGGTTGCGCCGACGCGTTGGCCGGCGCGATCAAAGCAACCCAGGCCGGGTGGCCGATGATCGTGATCACAGTGCTGAACTCGTTGCAGTCCGTGCTTGCTGTGGCCGCCTTGCTGCGCGAAATCAGGACCTCGAAACCTGGGCCACCCGCCCGCATTTCGGAACAATCGGCCTACGCTCGCCTAGTCTCGGCCTACCAGTCGTATGCGACGCAGTATCAGCTGTTCGCCGCACAATACGGCTCCACCGAACAGGTCGAGGCTGACGCGACCGCCGATGTGCATGCCAGTTCCAAACAACAGTCATTGGAGGCAATGCAGGCGAGATACGCCCGCCACGGCATTACGGGGGCCGTGCGCCAGTCGCCCGGCGTAGTCACGCCGCCGATGGTGGCACCGGCAGTTGACTACGGGGTGAACCACGCTGCACCGCAAAACTATGCGAATCGCCAGTACCGCTGGGACGGGTCGGGAAGCGGGGTCGAGCAGTCCAGCCCTTAGGGCGGTCCACCCGTTCAGACGGCTACCCGTGAGACCTATGCCCAAAGTGGTCTGCCACCGACGCGGCGAGCTCCATGTATTGGTGTCGAACCTTACGACTCAGCAGATCTAGCGAGATCTCACCCCCTTCGGCGAGGTGTGGATCGTAGGGGATGACGAATAGCGAACTGACTCGGGACTGAAAATGCTGGACCAACTGTTCGACGTCGATCGGCATGGCTCCCGGCCGCGCCGAACTCAACACGACCCGGGCCTCGGGCACCAAATCGGCGTAGCCGTGGTGTTGCAGCCAATCGAGCGTCGCCAGCGCGCTGCGGGCGGAGTCGATCGCCGGTGAGGCAACCACCACCAGGGCATCGGCGACATCGAGCACGCCGCGAGTGGCCGAGTGTGTCAAACCGGTGCCGCAGTCGGCGAGGATGATGTTGTAAAAGCGGTCCAGGATCTGGTGCACGGCGCGGTAGTCGTCTTCGGAAAATGCTTCTGAAACCGCGGGATCCTGTTCCGACGCTAGAATCTCCAAACGGCTGGGACTTTGCGAGGTGTGCCGTCGCATCTCGGGGTAGCGCAGGATTTCGCCATCGGCCAACAGATCGCGCACCGTTGAATGGGTTTGATTGGGACCCCGTTGGGCCAATGTCCCGAGATCCGGATTCGCGTCCACCGCGATCACCCGATCACCTCGCAGTGACGCAAACGTGGCACCGAGCCCGAATGTGGTCGTCGTCTTGCCGACGCCGCCCTTCAGGGATAGCACGGCGATGCTGTACGAGCCTCGCACCGGATGGTTGACGCGGTCGGCCAACGCGCGCCAGTTGGCTTCGGCCGCGGACTCGCCGACGTTCAATCGTCCACCGGTGATCCGGTGCAACTCCTTACGCCATCCGCGTCGGGGTACCGCTCTCGACGGCCTCGTCAGCCCCAATTCGTCGGCAGGCGGAACACGTACGGACTGCTGCCACGTCGGTTCGTCCGGGACGGGTGCGGTGAAATCCGTGTCCGCCATCGCGTGTCGCCCGGTCATCGTTGTGTTCGCGTCGGTCAGCTCGCCTCGGTTGATCACGCAATCTCCCAATCGTCAATGCAAATTCAGCGTCTGCAGGATGCCGTTCAACGCCGCTTTCATGTCGCTTCCCTCGATGCGCATCAGGGCGTCCTCGTTGAAGCCTTCCGAAGTGGCGTCAAGGCTTTCCGTGAGGCGGTAGGCTCGCTCTTCCTCGGCGGCCTCGATCGCGTTGCGGACAAATCGTCCGTTGCCGGCCAAATCTATGCTCTTTCGGATCTTTCCGTCCTGGTCGGTGGATTCCTCGGCACACAGCCGCGTGCACACCGTCACTAGTTCGTCATAGGCGGCGGGCGTCAATTCGGAGTCCCGGCCCTTGGCGATGAGCCGCCCGATGTCGCCGAGTTCGGTGGGGCTGTACGACGGGAATCGAATGCGCTTGGTAAACCGGGAAGCGAGACCCTCGTTGGACGCCAGGAATCGGTCGATCTCGGCGTCGTAGCCGGCGATGATGACCACCAGGCGGTCGCGGTCGTTTTCCATCCGAGCCAGCAACGTGTCCACCGCTTCGCGGCCGAACGCGTCACCGCCGGACAGTCCGGTCTGAATCAGCGTGTAGGCCTCGTCGATGAACAGCACCCCGCCCATCGCGGTGTCGATCAGTGCGTCGGTCTTGATGGCGGTGCTACCCAGATGCTGGCCGACGAAATCTTGGCGTTTGGCTTCGACGACGGATAGTGATTCCAGAAGTCCAAGCCCGCAATAAGTTTTGGCAACCACCCGGGCCACGGTGGTCTTACCGGTCCCGGGCGGACCGGTAAACGCCAGGTGAAGGCTGCGCGAGCCCGTGCTCAATCCCTTGTCCTCGCGCATCTTCGCAAGCTGCACTGCCGAGCGAAGTTTCGCCACCTGCAACTTGACTTCTTCCAGGCCGATTTGACGGTCCAGTTCCTGCTGCGCCTCCCGCAGGTGCTCGTGACCGCGTTCGGTCTGCTCTTCGGCCTCGCGGGCCGTATTGGTCGAGGCACTGCTCGGGTCCCATTTGTCGGCACGGGACTCGACGACTTCCTTCGTCGTAATCACGAGTCGATACTTCGGGTCTTGCAGGGCCGCGTAGTTTGCCTCGAAACCCGGCTCTTCGCTGTAGATTCGCTCGAAGATCTTGCGAGCGTCGGGCTCGTTGCCCATTTCGCGCAGGGTGAGGCCCTTGGTGAACTCCGCGGCGCGGCGGGCCGCCGGGATCGGGCCCTCCAGCGCTTCATCAAGCCGGCGCAGCCCTTCGCCGAACAGCCCCATTTGGGCGCAGGCCGAGCCGACCATGAGGTGCGCGCCCGCCGCGATGTAATCGTCAGTGAATGACGCCGAGTTCGCCAGGGCGGTCAGCACATCGGGCCAACGCTGCGTTGTGAAATGCAGGATCCCGCGCATGTAGGCACAGATTTCCGCTGCCGCGGCGTCGCGCAGCACCGCCTCGGAGGAGTCGAGCTCGTCCAGTGCCCGTTCGGCTTCGTCATAATCCTGGCCCTGGATCAGGCTCGCCACGTAGGCCAGCGTGACCTCGGTCTGCGAGCTGAGTGTGTAGTCCACGTAAAGGCCGGTCTCAAAGCGTCCGCAAAGCGCGCGCGGGGCCAAGCCCAACCGCCGCTGCTCACGGCCGAGCAGCCTGCTGGTGTGGTACAGGTTGTGGATGACCTCGGCGGTGGTTTCGCCGGTGGCCGCTCGGCCGAGCCAGGCGTCACACATCTGCGGGTCATATTCGGTTGCTCGCTTGAACGCCAAGGTCGCGTATTGCAGATCGGGTTCGACTTCGAGACCGTCGATCGGGATGCCGAGAGAGAGTACTCCCGCATCGAAGACGCGCTGCGCGTTCCTGTTGTCACCACTCATCGGTGCCCCCAACTCCCTTTCGTCCGGCCACTGCTCGGGAAACAGTGACTCGGGACCGCGTCGACGTTTGCCCGTGAGCTCGTTACAGCGGGGATGTCTGTGATTGTACTAAGCTGCGGGGCATAGGTTTTCGACGCTATCGCGAGGACACCCACGATGGATAGACCGCTGAGTTGCCACAGTGGTGGGATCGCGGTTCGCACCACAGAGCGCGGATTGCCGATCGCGCTCAAGCTGGATCAGCGCGAGTTATCGAAACCGCCAGGGCAATTGGCGCGTGACATTCTGTTGCTGTGTCAGCTTTCCGCCCGTCGTATGCAGGTCGCACGCCGCCGCGATCTGGTCGCTCGTGGTGTTGATCCGAGCGTCATTCGTGGCCTTGATCTCAGTACCTTCGAGGCATTGGCCGACGCCGAAGCCGAACTTCGCGGAGCCGACGACGACAGTGCTCCCGACACGTGGATGACTCGGATTTGACCGGCGGGCTGGCGGATTCACTGCTCGCGCGCATCGGGCGGCAGCGGGATTTGATCCAAGCTTTGGATCAGCACTGCAAGTCGATCTCGGTCCGTGTCACGAGTCGGTGCAAGGCGGTGAGTGTGGAAGTCAACGGCCAGGGTGAGATGACGGGATTGTGGCTGGGAGACAACGCCTACCACAACGGATCTGGAGCCTTGGCGAAGTTGATCGTCGATACCGCGGCTGCCGCGGCGAAGACGGCGACCGACCGGCAGACCTATCTGATCAAGGAGTTCACCGAACGCATGACCGCGTTGCAGCGCACGCCGCTCACGCGCAGCGACGGCACAACCTTTCAACCGGGTTAGGATGCGGTCAAATTGATAACGACCGCCCGCTCCAAGATCGCGGGATGCGCCAGCGCGGACGGATGGCGCAGCATGTACTGGACGTCGGTATAGAGTTCGGCGAGATCACGGTCGGTCAGCGTGGCGCGGGCTATCTGGTCGTGGGTCCATCGCTGCATGCGTGTGGCCTCGGCGATCGTCGCGCCGGTCAGGAAATCCAGCCGTGCACGGTCGCCGCCGGTCGACAACTGCCACGCCGCGTCCACGACCACCTGTTGCAGCCGGAAGAAAGGCTGCGCGGCGGAGTCGAAGTCGCCGGCATCGGACAGATACGTCGATAGGCACGACGCGTGTAGCGCTGCCGAGGACATGCCCTGTCCGTAGACGGGATTGAAGGACGCCACCGAGTCGCCGACACAGACCAGCCGCGCCGGAAAGTTGGTCAGCTCGGTGAAATGCCGCCGCCTGCTCTCGGTCTGGTGGTAAGTGGTGACCTCGCGGCACAGCTGTCCGGCTGTCACGGTCGCGAAGACGGGTTCGAGCTGCTTGCACTTGGCCAGGAAATCGTCGAGTGTGTGGCCGGGCTGCTCGGAGCCGCAGCCGATCAAACAGACTACCCATCGACCGCTCTCGACCCTGGCGGCTGCCGCGATGCTGACCCCATCTACCTCGTTGCCCGGGCTGAAGATGGACAACCAGCCGTCGACTTGCAGAGTCGCCGATTCCTCCGGGGATTCGAAGATGGCCGTCGCGTAATGAATGGGCAGGGCGAGGCGTTCCAGTCGTGGGCGGTCAAAGCCGGCCTCCTCGACCCAACGGGAGATCCGGCTGGACCGGCCCGTCGCGTCGACCACGAAGTCGGCTTGGCAGACGCCGACACCTGCTCGGTCGACGAACTCGACGCCGGTCACCGCGCCGTCCCGATAACGCAATCCGGTTGCCTGGGCGCGCTTGACGGAGATGTTGGCCCGTGCCAGCACTTCGCTACGCACAACCGTTTCGAGCAGCGGCCGCGTCGCGCTGAGCATTTCGTACTGCCGGTAAGGCGGCACCGTGGGCTGGCCGTCGAGTGACTTGACGTCGGACGTGATCCGGTTGGCCCCGCGCGCGACCGCCTGATCGGTGAATCCCGGCAGCCACCGGTCCAACCATTGGCCGCCGGCGGGCAGTAGCACGTGGAGCTGATGTCCCTGAGGCACGCCTGGTCGCGAGGACTGTTCGCTCAGTTCGTCGCGCTCCACGATCACCACCTGGCGACAGAAGTCAGCAAGCGTCCTGGCAGCAAGCAGCCCCGCGACGCTGCCGCCGAGCACACAACCGGTGTCGAAAAGGATTCGCGGGTGGGCGGGCGGATCGGCGTTGACGAGGTGGTCGAACACGACACTCGCGGCGGGCGGCATCAGTTCAGCTCCGCCGGTTGGCTCGGCCAGATCGTTGATATCCGATGTGTGGCAAGCATCTTGGCTCCCAACGTGCCGTGGTTGGTCCTGCCTACCTGACGGTATCCATCCAGGGGTGTCGCGACCAGCACGATGGCATGAGCGTTATCGATGCAGCCCATCGCATCTGCTGATCCGGGCGGGAACGGCAATCAACCAGCTGAGTGCTTTTGGCTCCCAGTCTGTTCGAGCGAGTGCTCAGTCCAGGCGGTAGCGAATGAGCCGGGAACTGTTGGCAACCACGGCCACCGATGACGCGTTGTGCAGGATCGCGGCCAGCACGGGGGACAGCGCCCCGCCCGCGCCGATGATCAGCCCGGCGGCGTTGACCGCAATCGACATGCCGTAGTTCTCCCGGATCACGTCGACCGCGCGGGCGCCCAGGTCGCGCACATCGAGCAGGCGATGCAGGTCGTCGTTGGCCAGCGCCACATCGGCGGTTTCCACGGCGACGTCGGTGCCGGCCAATCCCATCGCGATCCCGATGTCGGCGGCCGCCAGCGCCGGAGCGTCGTTGATGCCGTCGCCGACCATGCCGACGATGTAGCCCTGGCTCTGCAGGTCTCGCACCACCTCGAGCTTGTCTTCCGGTAGGACCTCGGCACGCCACTCGTCGATCCCGAGCTCGTCGGCGACCACCTGGGCGATGTCCGGGTGGTCCCCGGTGAGCATGACAACGCGGCGAATCCCGTTGGCGCGCAATTCGCTCAGTACCTTGGCGGCCTCGGGCCGAACTTCGTCGCGCAGGCTGATCAGGCCCACGAGCGTCCCGTCCACCGCCAGCAACAGTGGCGTCTCGGCCTGGCGGCGCAACTTGGCGACCCAGTCCTTTGCCTTCTTGGAGACCTTGACGTTTTCGGATTGCAGCAGCGAAGGGCTGCCCAGCAGCAGGGTGCGGCCGTCGGCCCAGGTCCGCATGCCCAAACCGACGAGCACCTCGCATTCCTCGTGCGGGGGGATGCTGATGTGCCGCTCCTCGGTCGAGCGGATCACCGCCTCGGCCAACGGGTGCCGGGAATGGATCTCTGAGCTGGCGGCATACGCCAGCACTTGCTCGGGTTCCCAGTCCTTATGCATGGCAACGATATTCGTCACCACCGGGCGTCCGACGGTCAGCGTCCCGGTTTTGTCGAAGACGATCGCGTCGACTCGGCCTGCCTGCTCGAGATGGGAACCGCCCTTGATCAGGATGCCGCGGCGCGCACCGTTGCCGATTGCGGCACTGATCGCGGTCGGGGTGGCCAATCCCACCGCGCAGGGGCAGGCGATCAACAGCATTGTCATCGCGCGTCGGACGTCGCCGGTGACCGCCAGCGTGATCGCTGAGACGATGAACGACGTGGGAACGAAACGGCGGGAGAAGTTTTCGCCGACGGTCTGGATGGGCGCGCGATCGTGCTGCGCTTCTTCGACTCGAGTGATGATCCGGCCGATGGTGGTTTGGTTGCCGACGGCCTGGGCACGGACCACCAGCCGTCCGCGCACCACCACCGAACCGGCGTGCACATGGGTGCCCACGCCGACGCTCACCGGCAGGTTCTCGCCGGTGATGGCGGACTGGTTGACCACGGCCTCACCGTCGACCACCTCGCCGTCTACCGGGATGGCCACGTGATCGTGCACTATCACTTCATCGCCGATCTGCACGGTATCGATCGGCACCTGGACCTCGGTGCCGGCATCCGGTCCTTCGGTCAGCCGGACCCAGGCCGTGTCCTGGCTGCCGCGCAGCAGCTCCGAGATCGCCCGCCGGGTACGCCGCAACGTCAGATCTTGCAGATACTCCCCGATATTGAGCAGCCACAGCACGGTGAGCGCGACGACGTTCTCACGCAGTATCAGGCTCGCCACCGTCGCGGCAGAGACCAGTGCGTCCGTACCGGCCTTGCCGGAGCGCAACGAGCGCAGCGCGCCACGCAGAAACGGGTAGCCGGTGAAGATTGTGACCCCGGTGGCGACCACCCGGCCGCTGGGGCCGAGGAGCGGGGGTCGAGCGAACACGTAACGACGCACGCCGAGCAGGCCGAGCGCGACACCGCCGATCACCATGCGCAGCACATCGGAGTTGCGGATCTCCGACGAATGCGGATCGCGAGCCGGGATCAGTTCCGCAGCAACGTATTCGGCGCTATTGATGGCAGCAAGCACCGCCGACCGGTCGCACCGGCGCGGCGAATACCAGATGACGACCGATCCGGTGCGCGGGTAGGCGTGTACGGCGCGCACACCGGTCTGCTGGGCGACGGCCTCCTCGACGGCGACCGCGCGGCGCGGGTCGGAGCGGACCCAGTCGACGGCCACCCGCATCCGGCCAGCGGCGTCGGAAAGTATTGTCAGCGATGATTCTTCGGCGATTGCGATGTCTTCAACGATCGCGAGGCTCATGAACGGCGATCAGTGCTCGTGATCGTGGGCTTCGCCGACCGTCGGTGTCGGCGCCTCTTCGCCGATGCGCTCGCGGGCCTCGGCCATCACGTCGGCGAGCTTGAGCCGCGCTGACTCAGCGGCCGTTTCCGCCTTGCGAGTGCCGCGCAGACCCAGCTCCGCGGTCGCCACCGCGGTCTGGTGCAGCGGCGCCTTGGCCACGGCTTTGCGTACCACCTCGTAGGCCGTCACGCCGACCAGACCCGTGACAACCGCGCTCGCCGCCTTCGCAAGGAGCCCATATACCGCCATCGACTGGTCCTTTCTCCACCGGGCGCGCGAAGTCTCTGGTCTGTGGTCTGGTGTTGACGCGCCGTCCAACCCATGCTTGCACGAAATTAACATTGATGTATTGCGATATCAAGATGTGTTATTCGAGGACGCGGGTGACCTTCTCGGTCTCCACCCGGCGCGCCAGCATGGCCGGATCGGGGTTGGCGACCTGCACCAACGAGGCCCCGACCGCCATGATCGCCAGCAGCCCCTCGATTAATTCGCCGGGCTCTGTCCAGCTCGCGCTGCAGAGCACGCGATCTTCGGCCGTCAAACCCCGTGCCGCCGCCGAGCTTTCGCAGTCAGCCAGCACTTCCTCGACCGAGCGCCCGGCCAGCGCCGGGCCAGGGCGGCGCTCGGCGATGATGTGGTCGCCA
Source organism: Mycobacterium simiae (assembly GCF_010727605.1). Taxonomy (NCBI): domain Bacteria; kingdom Bacillati; phylum Actinomycetota; class Actinomycetes; order Mycobacteriales; family Mycobacteriaceae; genus Mycobacterium; species Mycobacterium simiae. The sequence continues at coordinate 1,412,133 of NZ_AP022568.1, read as the reverse complement.
TGCACCCGCACCGCGGTGGCGTAGTCGGTGACGCCGATCGGCAGGTCGGGTGCGGGGCGCCCGAACGGATCCAGCGACAGCACCGCGACCTCACCACCCGGTGCGACCGCCGCGTCGGCCTCGTCCAGCCGCTCGGCGGTGCACAGCGCCAGGTCGGCCGGCCCGGTCAGGACCGCCTCGGCGCCGATCCACCACACCCCGAACAAGACCGCGGCGGTCTGCCAGTGTGCGGGTAGCAGGATCGCGACTCGGCTGCCCGGTCCCGCGCCCAGCTCGTCGCGCAACAGGTTGCCGGTTTTTGCGGCCCAGTTGGCCAGGGTTACCGCGGACAGTTCGATGCGCTCGCCGGTGGCATCGTCGTAGTAGGTGATGCGCGGGCCCACCGGATCGGCCCGCAGCATCGGATCGAGGATCGCTTCGGACAGCGTGCTCAGTTGATGCACTCCGGCTTGTCGCTACCGGCGGTCAAGATTGGCGACGGCGGTGGCACATTCGGGTCGGTGGCCGACTGGTCCGTCACTCGGGCCGGTGCGGTGGTCGAGCCGGACAGACCCGACCCGGGACCGGTGTAGTCGTTGGCGAGCACCACCCGCACCGATCCCGGCGCCAGCGACGCATCCGGAACGACCGGCAATCCGCCCAGTTCCTTGGAGATCTGCTGCGCCCCCATGTCGTCGGGCTTGTTGGCTCGCACCTGGCTGGCCTTCACGTGACCGCCGTCGTTGTTGCCCACGGGGCCGGTGCTGAAACCTTTGGAACTCAACACATCCGAGACCGCCGCCGCCAATCCGTTGATGTCGGTGTCGTTGACGACACTGGCGGTGGTCTTGGCGGGGGTGTAGGCGATCTCTTCGGTCTTGCCTTGATCCTGCTCGTGCAACAGGCCGGCCACCCAGTCCTGAACCTGGTGCGGGTCGACCCGGACGACGCTTTGCATGCCGTCGTCGCTCCAGCCGGCGCCGTCGAGCACCGGGATGGTGGCGAATGCGACGTTGCCGCCGGCCAGTTTCTGCAGCTGCTGGACGAAATCCATGACGTCCCAGCCCTGCGAGAGCACCACCGAGCGTTGTACCGCGGCTTGCAGTCGCTTCATCGTGGCCGGGCTGGACAGGGTCTGACCGGAGATGACGCGGTGAGCCAGGGAAGCCATCACGACCTGCTGGCGCACCACCCGGTCCAAGTCGCCGCGCGGCAGTTCGTGGCGCTGACGGACGAAGCTCAGCGCCTCGGCCCCGTCCAGGCGCTGCGGGCCGGCCGGGAAGTCGGCACCCGAAAGCGGCTCGTAGACCGCGTCTTTGAGGCACACATCCACGCCGCCGAGCGCGTCGGTGATCAACGCGAAACCGAGCAGCCCGATCTCGGCGTAGTGATCGACCGTGACGCCGGTGAGATCGGCGACGGTCTTGATCAATGCTTCACGCCCGGCCTCGGTCCCTTGCATGGCGGCGTCCTCGGCCGAATCCCCGGCTTTGACCAGGTTGGCCCGCTTGGCCTCCCGGGTCTGACCGTAGACCCCGTTGATTTTCGTCTTGCCCAAGCCCGGGGCAGTCACGTAGGAGTCACGCGGAATCGAGATCGCGGTGGCCGACTTCCCGTTGTTCGGTATCCGGACCAGGATGATGGTGTCGGTGTTGGTGGCTTCCTCATCGCCCGCCCGCAGTGTCTGAAGTTCCTCGGCCGTCAACGGGTTGCCGTGCGCGTCGGTGCGGCTATCGAGGCCGACCAGCAGGATGTCTATCGCGCCATCGTCGGCGCCGTGACCCAACGAGGGTGCCGTCATATGGAAGATGCCATCTTCGAACGCCCGCACGTTGTTCCAGGCCACGCCGGTGCCAATAACGACGGCGACGGCTAGCACAGTGGCAACAACACGAACCACACGTTGCACAGGCATCACATTAGGTTACTTGCGGCACACTCGCTTCCCCAGTATCCAACCCCGGCGTGCCCGGGCGTGGCCCCGGCTTTCCGGGGCATGCCAAACTCGAACCATGTCGGGCAGGATCGTCATCACCGGAGCCGGTGGGCAGCTGGGCGGTTGTCTGGCCGCTCGAGCCACTGAACAAGGCCGCAATGTCCTGGCCCAGACGTCCGCGCAATGGGACATCACCGACCCGGAGGCTGCCGAGGCGATCGTGAAACCCGGCGACGTCATCGTCAATTGCGCCGCATACACCAATGTCGACGGCGCCGAAAGCGACGCAGCAAGGGCCTATGCGGTCAACGAGGCCGCCCCCGGACACATCGCCCGGGCCTGCGCGCGTGTCGGCGCCCGGCTCGTCCACGTCTCGACGGACTTCGTGTTCGCCGGTGACTTCGGCGGAGCCGAGCCTCGCCCGTACGAACCGAGCGACGAGACCTCACCGCGCGGGGTGTACGCATGCAGCAAGCGGGCCGGCGAGGTCGCCGCGCTGACGGCACTGCCGGACGCCGCCCACTGCGCCGTGGTCCGCGCCGCCTGGGTCTACACCGGCGGCGACGGGAACGACTTCGTCGCGGTGATGCGCAGGCTCGCGGCCGGAGACGGCCCGATCAAGGTCGTCGACGACCAGGTCGGCTCGCCGACCTACGTCGCCGACCTGGCGGCCGCATTGCTGCAGATCGTCGACGATGACGTGCCCGGCCCGATCCTGCACGCCGCCAACGAGGGCGTCGTTTCCCGATTCGAGCTGGCCCGGGCGGTGTTCGAGGAGTGCGGCGGCGACCCCGAACGGGTGAACCCGGTGAGCACCGCCGAGTTCCCGCGTCCGGCGCCACGCCCGACCTACTCCGCGCTGTCCAGCAGGGAGTCGGCGGCGGCAGGCATGACGCCGCTAAGGCCGTGGCGCCCCGCACTTGTCGCCGCACTCGCCGCGTCGGACGGCGCAGTCGCGGCCGCTCGACGGATAACCTCTACGCGTGACTGACGTCCTGCCGGTCGTGACGGTGACCTACTCGCCGGGCCACCACCTCGAACGTTTTCTCGCGTCGTTGTCGCACGCCACCGGGCGTCCGGTGAGCGTGTTGCTGGCCGACAACGGTTCCACGGACGGCACCCCGCAAGCGGCGGTGGAACGCTACCCGAACGTGCGGTTGTTCGACACCGGCGCCAACCTCGGTTACGGAACGGCGGTCAATCGCGCGATCGAGCACCTGTCCGAGCGGGGAGAAATCGATGACTGGGTGTTGGTGGCCAACCCGGATGTGCAGTGGGGTCCGGACAGCATCGACGCCCTGCTGGACGCGGCGAACCGGTGGCCGCAGGCCGGCGCGCTGGGGCCGCTGATTCGGGATCCCGACGGATCCGTCTACCCGTCGGCGCGCCACTTGCCCAGTCTGATCCGCGGCGGCATGCACGCCGTGGTCGGACCGTTCTGGAAGACCAATCCCTGGACGGCGGCCTACCGCCAGGAGCGGCTGGAGCCCAGCGAGCGCCCGGTGGGCTGGCTTTCCGGATCGTGCCTGCTGCTGCGCCGCTCGGCGTTCGGCCAGATCGGCGGATTCGATGAGCGCTACTTCATGTACATGGAGGACGTCGACCTCGGCGACCGGCTCGGCAAGGCCGGCTGGCTCAACATCTACGTACCCTCAGCCGAAGTGCTGCACCACAAGGGGCACTCCACCGGACACGACCCGGGGAGTCATCTGGCCGCACACCACCGCAGTACCTATATCTTTCTGGCCGACCGGCACACCGGTTGGTGGCTGGCCCCGCTGCGCTGGACGTTGCGGGCATCGCTGGCGTTGCGCTCCCGGCTGATGGTGCGTAGCTCGCGTCGGCAGCGGGCCGGGAAACCGGCAGAAGGGCGGCGCTGAATGGCACTCTCCTCGGTCGATGCGGTGATCCTGGTCGGCGGCAAAGGCACCCGATTGCGGCCGCTGACCCTGTCCGCGCCCAAGCCGATGCTGCCCACCGCGGGGGTTCCATTTCTCACGCACATGCTGTCGCGGATCGCCGCGACCGGTGTCCAACACGTCATCTTGAGCACCTCCTACAAGGCTGCGGTGTTCGAAGCGGAATTCGGTGACGGGTCGCAACTGGGCCTGGAAATCGACTACGTCACCGAAGAGGAGCCGCTGGGCACCGGCGGCGGTATCGCCAACATCGCCGACAGGCTGCGGCACGACACCGCGATGGTGTTCAACGGCGATGTGCTTTCCGGCGCCGACCTTTCCGCGCTGGTCGAGTCGCACCGGACCCACGAGGCCGACGTCACGTTGCACCTGGTGCGTGTCGGTGACCCGCGCGCGTTCGGTTGCGTACCCACCGACGAGAAGAATCGCGTGCTGGCCTTTCTGGAGAAGACCGAGGATCCGCCGACCGATCAAATCAACGCGGGCACCTACGTTTTCGAGCGCAAAATCATCGAGCGGATCCCGCGGGGCCGGCCGGTCTCGGTGGAACGCGAGGTATTCCCGTCGCTGCTCTCCGACCCCGACGTCAAGATATGCGGCTACGTCGATGCCAGCTATTGGCGGGACATGGGCACCCCCGACGACTTCGTCCGCGGCTCCTCGGACCTGGTGCGCGGTATCGTCACCTCCCCGGCCCTGGGCGGTCATCATGGCGAGAGATTGGTGCACGAGGGTGCGGCGGTGTCGCCCGGCGCAGTGTTGATCGGCGGCACCGTCGTCGGGCGCGGCGCCGAGATCGGGCCCGGGGTGCGATTAGACGGCGCGGTGATCTTCGACGGCGTCAAGATCGAGGCCGGCAGCGTGATCGAGCGCTCGATCGTCGGCTTCGGTGCCCGCATCGGTCCACGCGCGCTGATCCGCGACGGGGTCATCGGCGACGGCGCCGACATCGGTGCCCGCTGCGAGCTGCTGCGTGGAGCCCGGGTGTGGCCGGGCGTCGCCATTCCCGACGGCGGGATCCGCTACTCGAGCGACGTCTAGCCGCCGCCCCGACACGACGCCGTAGTCACGCTCGACGGGTGGCCTGCGAGACCAGCTGGGCAAGCGCATAATCCGTGCCCGCCGGCAGGGCGTCGACCGGCCACCAACGTAAGTCTTCGGACTCCGCACTGATCGCGATCTGTGCGCCCGGCGGTGCGTGGGCGACGAATTGCAGATCCAGGTGCCTGGTCGGAACCCCCAGCGAGCAGGTGACCGGGTGGACGTGAATTGCCGCCAGTTCAGCCTCGATTCGCAGATCGGGGACACCGGATTCTTCGACGGCCTCGCGGAGCGCCGCGGCCACGACGTCAGGATCGTCGTCATCGCAGTGGCCGCCGAGCTGCACCCAGCGGCGTAGCCGGCGGTGCAGCGTCAGCAGCGCCTGAGTGCCGGTGTGGTCGAGCACGATCGCCGACGCGGTGACATGGCCGGGTGCGCAGTCGCGGCGGCAGGCATCAGGGCGAGCGAGCACGAAGGCCAGCACGGCATGACGCAACGAGTCCTGGGCCGCGTCGGGCGCGCACCAGTCGGTGAGCATCGAGATCGCGGAGTCGCGGATGCTCATCGGGCACCGCGCCGGGCCCGGCGATCGCGCAACGTGTGCCACGCCGCCCGACACTGCGACACGGTGTCCGGCGACCAGCCCAGCCCGTCGATCAAGACGCGACGGTCGACGACGTCGAGCGCCTTCTCGATCTCGTTGGCCTTCAACAGCTGGTCGACATCCGCGACCAGGTCGGCGCCCGCCCGGGCCGGCGGGGGAATGGGCAGCTGCTCGGCTTCCCGCGGCTCCAGTTCCAAGATGCCCCCACCATAACTGCGGCCCACGATCTCGGCGAACGCGAACGTCGCGCTGTTGTGAAACACCGCGGCCAGGGCGGACGGGTCCACGCTGTGGTCGACCCGCACCCGATGCACGGTGTCGGTGCTAGTCGCCGCCGCGGCGTTGACGGTCAACCGGGGGGCCAGGTGGATTTGGCGGAGCAGGAACAGGTCCGGGACCCACATCGACGGGGTGCGCCACCACGGCGTGCGGATCGAGCATTTGTAGCCGCGGTGCACGCCCGCTATCTCGCCGTCGTCGATGTGGGCGGCCAGCGCGGCATCAGTCGGGTGGTCCGGGGCGTCCAGCAGCCAGGTCCGGTGCCCGGACGCGACATCGGTTGCACGGCAATCGCTGTCGTAGATCAGGCCGGACAGTTGATTACTGCGCGACACCAGGGGAACGCAGTGCGGCCGCAGCCCCAACGCGTTGGCCTGTGCATCGGTGAAGGTGAAGAAGCTGTTACGGCCGGTCACGATTCCGACGTCGACATCGGCAATCGTCCCGAGCCGGGTCAGGGCGTCGGAGCGCTTCAGCGTACGCAGCAGTTCGATCGCGGGCGGGCCCAGAAAGTACTTGGTCCACTTCTCCTGCTCGTGCAGCAGTGCGGGCGCGGACGCCACGTCCAGCTGCGCGTCGGCAAGCGCATCGGCGTCGGGGAGATGGATCGTGCGAATCCGCGCCGGCCCCGCGCCGGCCACCCCGCAGAACAACACGACTTCCTGCAGAATGCCGTCGAACACCAGGTCCCGAAATGTGATCAGAGTGATTTCGCGGTACCGGCTGAGCAGAAATTCGCGCAATTGTGCGGCGTAACCGACTTGCAGTAATTCGGCAGGCAGTACCAGACCCACCCGTCCACCGTCGCGGACCGACACCGTGCTGGCCACCACGAAGGGTACCCAGGCGTTGGTCAACCGGCTCGGCCGCAGTCCCTCCTGACGCAGCAGTTCCAGGGCCGAATCACGTTGCGCGGCTGGCCAATTCCCAAACCGTATGTAGGGTGGATTGCCGGCGACCCCGTCCCAGCCGGCGTCGTCGTCGGCCAGCCATTGAAACAGGTTCGCAGTGTCCACCGCGGCGAACACTCGCGACTTCGCGGCCTCCCCGGCCAGCAGTTCCACCCCCCGCACCCGGTCGCTCAGCGCGGCCAGCTCACGCAGGATGCGTCCGTCGCCGCAGGACGGCTCGAGGACGCGTGGTCCGGCCTGCAGCACCCAGCGTGCCAGGAATCGCGCCACCGGCACGGGCGTGTAGTAGCCACCGCGGACCTTGTCGGCCGAGGCGGCCGCCTTGCCCGCGAACCTCTTCACCGGGTCAGTATTACTTGCGGATCAGCAGATCCCCAGGATTCACGGGATTGCGTAGGCCGTCGGCGCGCGCTTCTTCGGAGGCGTATCCGATCGCGATGGCGCCCAACGGCTCCCAATCGGGCCGTAGGCCGAGTTCGTCGCGCACCAGGTCGGCGGCGAAGATCGTCGAGCCGATCCAGCAACTGCCTACGCCCCGCACGGCCAGAGCGACCAGCAACGCCTGCACGGCCGCACCGACCGCGACCGTGAACATGGTGTGCTCGGCCGCGGTGCGTGCGGCGTCGGGATAGGAATGCGCGCCGTCGGGCACTAAGAACGGGATGACCACTTCGGGTGCGTCGTAGAGGATCTGACCGCGTGCCACCCGCCGGTCGATCGCGTCGGTGGGCTTGCCGTCGCCGGAAAGGTCGCTACGCCACTTGTCCTTCATGCGATCGAGCAGCCGCGTTCGGGTGGCCTGGGTGTGCAACCAGATGAACCGCACCGGCCGGGTGTGGTGGGGCGCGGGTGCGGTGAGTGCCTCGGCGACGGCCGCCTCGATCAGCTCCGGCGGCACCGGCTCCCGGCTGAACTGGCGCACCGATTTGCGCAACAGCTGCGCCTGCCGGCGGCCCATGTCGATGGCTTCGGCGGTGCCCAGCCAGAACAGATCCTCGGCACCGGGCCGCAGCAGCTGGCGGGCGGTGCTGCCGTCGTCGGCGACGTTGAGCCCCCGCACCACGGCCACCGGCATGGCGGTCAGCTTCCCTTTGACCAGATCGGCCGCCGCCGCCACTTCATCGGCCACCGCGATCTCGGTGACCACCAGTTCATTGCCGTGCTCGTCGACCGCACCCGAATATCCATGCAGCACAGCCAAACCGGAAGCGCCGATCGCCGCGTCGATCTGACCGTTGCGCCAGGCCCGGCCCATCGTGTCGGTGAGCACCACCGCGACGTTGACGCCGAGCTGCTCGCGCAGCGCGGCCCGCAGGCGGGCGGCGCTGCCGTCCGGGTCAATCGGCAGCAGCGCGAGTTCGGTTCGGCCGACGTTGGATCCGTCCACCCCGGCGGCGGCCTGAATCAATCCCAGCCGGTTCTCGGTGATCAGCGTGCGGCCCTTGCGGGCCAGCACCCGTACCGCCTCGGCGTCGACCAGCTTGCGCCGGAGCGCGTCGCGTTCGTCCGGGTCCTCAGGCGCCGCCACCAGCCGGCCCTCGCATTTGGAGACCACCTTGCTGGTGACCACCACGACGTCGCCGTCGCGCAGCCACGGCGCACCCGCCGCCACCGCCGCAGCGAGATCGTCGCCGGGACGGAACTCGGGGAGTCCGGTGACGGGCAGGATCTCGATCGCCGCGGCGGTGCCATGCTCTCGCGGACCGGTCACGCCGCCACACCCGCAACATCGAGTCCGGCGCGCACCATCTGTGCCGTCGCGTGCGGATCGCTCATCAACAGCGGCACCGCGCGCACCGCGACGCCGTCGATGTCGGCAACGTCGCCCTCGTGGATCAACCAGCAGTCCAGGATGCCGGTGCCGGCGCGGGCGCCGAAATGCCGGCCCACGGCCTCGGCGGTGGATTCCACGCCGATCACCTCGAGGCAGGCATCCGCCATGCCGCGCAACGGCTTTCCGCCGATGATCGGCGAATAGCCGACGACGGGAGCTGCCGCCGCCCGCAGCGCGCCGCGAATACCGGGCACGGCCAGGATCGCGCCGACGCTCACCACTGGATTCGACGGCGCCAGCATGATGATGTCGGCTTCGCCGATGGCCTGCACCGCTTCGGTTGTGGCGCTGGCCGTTTCGGCGCCAACGAACGCGAAGCTGTGGGTCGGCACCTTGGCTCGATAGCGCACCCACCACTCCTGGAAGTGGATCGCGCGGCGGCTGTCGTCGGCGGGATCGGTGATCACCACATGCGTTTCGCAGCGGTCGTCGCTGGCGGGCACCAACTGCGCGCCGGGCCGCCACCGGTCGCACAGCGCGGTGGTGATCTGCGACAGCGGGTAGCCGGCGTTGAGCATCTGGGTGCGTACCAAGTGCGTGCCCAAATCCCGATCACCGAGTTGGAACCAATCCGGCTGCACCCCGTAACGCGCCAATTCCTCTTTGGCGTGCCAGGTTTCGTTGCGGTGCCCCCACCCCCGCTCGGGATCGACACCTCCACCTAAGGTATACATGCAAGTGTCCAAGTCCGGACAAACCCGAACTCCATGGATCCAGGCATCGTCGCCGATGTTCACCACCGCGGTCAGCTCGTGGCCGGAATCTTGTTCGTCGGTGGCGAACTGACCCAGACCGAGGAACTGTTGAACACCCAGCAGAAACCGGGCGCCGCCGACTCCGCCGACCAGAACGGTGACCTTCACACCGGACGACAGTACCGTTCGGTCACAGTGGGCCGGGTTGTTGTGATGAAGGTTGTGATGAACACGCCGACGGCTCGCGATAACAGAAACGCCGGAAATTGATCACGAGATGGTATGGAAAATCGCCGTAACGCTTGACCCGGCAGATTAACCCGTGTCTAATCACATCAGTGTCATTTCCCGGTTGGCCGGCCGGTTCCGGTGTCGCAGACCGAGATTCGATCACTTGTTCGAATGTCTGTCACATCAGAACAGCGGAAGTCATCCACTCTCCCAAAATGAAGCTGAGGAGGCGTACGACGCATGTCTTACGAACACCTACGGGGCGTCATACCTAGCACTGAGCGCGCCACGATCAGCTCCGCGCCGGCCCCAATCATCCGGCCGCACTTGACCGTGGTTCCTGACGCGCCAGCCGCATTCGAGCCCGAGCCGTTGCCGGAGCCCACCCCCGACCAATGGCAGGACCGTGCCCTGTGCGCGCAGACCGATCCCGAGGCCTTCTTCCCGGAGAAGGGCGGGTCCACCCGCGAGGCCAAGAAGATCTGCCTGGGGTGCGAGGTACGCCATGAATGCCTCGAGTACGCGCTGGCCCATGACGAGCGCTTCGGCATCTGGGGTGGACTCTCCGAGCGGGAGCGCCGCCGCCTCAAGCGCGGCATCATCTGAGCACTGAGTATTTGTGTTATTCGTCGTCGATCGTCGGGTCGATGACGGTAGGTTCGACGTCGAGATAGATCGCCACCTGGGCCACCAGTATTTCATGCAATAACTCGCCGAGTTCGACCGAATCTTTAGCGCGCCGCTCAATGGGCTTACGAAACAACACAATTCGCGCTCGTGTTGCGTTGCCGCGCACATCCACACCGGCCGGGATCAACCGAGCTAACGCGATCGGCCCGTCGGCCACCACCTCCGGTGGCCACTGCACGCTGTCCGGATCCTTCGCGGCGATCCGCGGAATCTCATCGACCGCCACATCGAGGTCGGACACCCGCGACTGCCACCGCCGCTCGATCGGCTCGTAGGCCTCCAGCACCGCCATGTCGAAACGCTCGGCCCGGCTGCGCCATCCCGGCACCGTCGGCGGCAGCAAAGGACCGCGCATATCGCGGCCGCGCCGAGTTGCCCGGTGTGCAGCCGCGCGGCCCGCCGGTCGTCCGTTGCGCGGGAAACTGCGCCAATCGCCCACGCGCCGATGGTAACGGTTGGACATCGCGGCCCGAGCGGTTGCGCGTGTCCGCGCTTCGGCGGCGTTTCCGCACGATAGCCTTTCGGACGTGAACGTTCCCCGTCGCTGCTGTCGGCCCGGGTGCCCGCATTACGCCGTGGCGACTTTGACGTTCGTGTACTCGGACTCGACGGCGGTCGTAGGACCGCTGGCGACCGCGCGCGAACCGCATTCGTGGGACTTGTGCGTCGGTCACGCGGGCCGAATCACCGCACCCCGCGGGTGGGATCTGGTCCGCCACGCTGGGCCGCTCAACTACGAGCCCACCAATCCCGACGAGGACGACTTGGTCGCCCTGGCCGACGCGGTGCGCGAACGCGGCTCGGGTCAGGGGGCGCTGCCGTACGCCGGCGCGACCGGCACACCGTTGAACGGCTTTGCCCCCGATCCCCATCTCCATCCCACCGGCACCCAGGCCACTGCGCCGAGCAGCACCGTGTACGCCGCACCCGAGAAACGGTCCGGACGCCGGCGCGGTCATCTTCGGGTGTTGCCCGATCCTTCGGACTAGCACGACGCCGGGGCCGATAGGCTGACGCTAAAAGGCCAATCATTCCCCGGCGTCAGGAGGCCCCGCATGTCTCGGCCCGCGGCGACCGTCCACCGAGTCATCAAGGCGTATGACGTTCGCGGACTGGTCGGCGAAGAGATCGACGAGTCGCTGGTCGCCGATGTCGGCGCCGCGTTCGCCGCGCTGATGCGCGGGGAAGGCGCGACCCGCGTGGCGATCGGTCACGACATGCGGGACAGTTCGCCGTCGCTGGCGGCCGCCTTCGCCACCGGCGTCACCGGACAAGGCCTAGACGTCGTGCGGATCGGGCTGGCGTCTACCGATCAGCTGTATTTCGCCTCCGGTTTGCTGGACTGCCCCGGCGCGATGTTCACCGCCAGCCACAATCCCGCCGCCTACAACGGCATCAAGCTCTGCCGGGCCGGCGCGAAACCCGTCGGAGCGGACAGCGGGCTGAAGGTCATCACCGAGGATCTGATCACCGGAGTCGCAACCTATGACGGCGACCGCGGGACCGTCACCGACCGCGACGTGCTCGCCGACTACGGCGCGTTTCTGCGTTCGCTGGTGCAGACCGCCGGACTGCGTCCGCTGCGGGTAGCGGTGGACGCCGGCAACGGCATGGCCGGCCACACCGCACCGGCGGTGCTGGGCACGATCGACTCGATCACCTTGTTGCCGTTGTATTTCGAGCTGGACGGTTCGTTCCCCAATCACGAGGCCAACCCGCTGGATCCGGCCAATCTGCTGGACTTGCAGCGCTATGTGCGTGAGTCCGGGGCCGACATCGGGTTGGCTTTCGACGGCGACGCCGACCGCTGCTTCGTGGTCGACGAGCGCGGCCTGCCGGTGTCCCCGTCGACGGTGACGAGCCTGGTGGCCGCCCGCGAACTGGGCCGGGAGATCGGTGCTACCGTCATCCACAATTTGATCACCTCGCGAGCGGTGCCCGAACTGGTCGCCGAGCGCGGCGGCACACCGCTGCGGTCGCGGGTCGGGCACTCCTATATCAAGGCGCTGATGGCCGAGACCGGCGCGATCTTCGGCGGCGAGCATTCGGCACACTACTATTTCCGTGACTTCTGGGGCGCCGACTCGGGCATGCTGGCGGCGCTATACGTGCTGGCCGCCCTGGGCGAGCAGGACCGGCCGCTGTCGGAGCTGACCGCGGACTACCAGCGCTACGAGTCCTCCGGTGAACTCAACTTCCGGGTAGACGACGCCGCACTATGCGTGGACGCGGTGTTGAGGTCCTTCGGTAGCCGCATCCACTCCATCGATCACATGGACGGGGTGACAGTGGATTTGGGCAACGGCAGCTGGTTCAATCTGCGTACCTCCAACACCGAGCCGTTGCTGCGGCTCAACGCGGAGGGGCGCACCGCCGAAGACGTGGAGGCGATGATCGCCCACATCAGTGCCGAGATCACCGCGCAAGTGCGGGCGGACGAGAGCGTGCCGTGAACGCCACCCGGGCGATCGATTTCGAAGACACCGACGGCTTACTCGCCGCCGATCGACAAGGCTCGCTAAGGGCCGCGTCATCGGCGGGCGCACAGGTGCGCGCCGTTGCCGCGGCCGCCGAGGAAGGCGACCTGAACTCGTTGCGCACCGAAGACCGACCCCGCAGCGTGATCTGGGTGGCCGGCCGCGGGACGGCCGAGACGGCCGGCGCCGTGTTGGCCGCGACGCAGGGCGGCGCGGCGGCGGCACCGATCGCAATGCTCTCCGAGGCCCCGCCCTGGGTTGGGGCACTGGACGTGTTGGTCATCGCCGGTGACGACCCCGGCGATCCGGCTTTGGTCAGTGCCGCCGCGACCGGGGTGCGCCGCGGCGCACGGGTCGTCGTCGTCGCCCCGTACGAAGGCCCGTTGCGGGATGCCACGGCCGGCCGGGCCGCGGTGCTGGCGCCGCGGCTGTGGCTTCCCGACGAGTTCGGCCTGTGTCGATACCTGGCCGCCGGCCTGGCCACGCTGCAGGCGGTGGACCCTCGGCTGGACATCGACATCCCGGCACTGGCCGACGAACTGGACGCCGAAGCGCTGCGTAACAGCGCGGGCCGGGAGCTGTTCACCAACCCGGCCAAGACCTTGGCCTCGCGCCTCCTCAATCACCAAGTCGCACTGGCCGGTGACGACGCGGCGACGCTGGCGCTGGCCCGGCACGGCAGCTCGGTGCTGCTGCGCCTTGCGCATCAGGTGGTCGCCGCGACGGGGCTGGCCGATGCGGTGCTGGCGCTGCGCGAATCGGCGGTCGGTGACGGTCCGTCGTCGGTGGATGCCTTGTTCCACGACGAGGAGATCGACGGACCGCTGCCGCAACGGCTGCGGGTGCTCGCCCTGACGCTGACCGGGGATCGGACCGTGGCTGCCGCACGAGTCGCCGGACTCGACGACGTCTACCTGGTCACGGCCGAAGACGTGCCCGAGGAACCCGGCACCACGGAGGGTCTGGCCGCTGACCGCGAGCCGGGCGGAGCCGGGCCCGCCGAGCAGCAACTGGCAGTATTGGCCGTTCGGCTGGAAATGGCAGCCGTTTATTTGAGACTGGTACGGGGATAGATAGACAAGTGGAATTGCTTCGCGGTGTGGTGCGCACGTACGCCTGGGGGTCGCGGACCGACATCGCCGAATTCACCGGGCGTCCCGTCCCCGCGGCCCACCCGGAGGCCGAGCTGTGGTTCGGCGCGCATCCGGGTGACCCGGCCTGGTTGGAAACCGAGACGGGCGACGTCTCGTTGCTCGAGGCGGTGACCGCCGACCCGGAGGGGCAGCTCGGCTCCGCCTCACGTGACAGATTCGGCGACGTGCTGCCGTTCCTGGTCAAGGTGCTCGCAGCCGACGAACCGTTGTCGTTGCAGGCACATCCGAGCGCCGAGCAGGCCATCGAGGGCTACCTGCGCGAGGAGAAGCTGGGCATCCCGGTCAACTCGCCGGTCCGCAACTACCGCGACACCTCGCACAAGCCCGAACTGTTGGTGGCACTTCACTCATTCGAGGCGCTCGCCGGTTTTCGTCAGTCCGCCCGCACCATCGACCTGCTGCGCGCGCTGGCCGTGACCGACCTCGATCCCTACATCGAATTGCTGAACGACCAGTCCGACGCCGATGGCCTGCGGGCGCTGTTCACCACCTGGATCACCGCGCCACAGCCCGATATCGACGTGCTGGTGTCCGCCGTGATCGACGGCGCCATCAACTACGTCAGCTCCGGCGCAACGGAATTCGCGGCCGAAGCCAAGACGGTACTCGAACTTGGCGAGCGCTACCCCGGAGACGCCGGGGTGCTGGCCTCGCTGCTGCTGAACCGGATCAGCCTGGCCGCGGGGGAGGCGCTGTTCATCCCGGCCGGCAATCTGCACACCTACTTGCGCGGATTTGCCGTCGAGGTGATGGCGAACTCCGACAACGTGTTACGCGGCGGGCTGACCCCCAAGCACGTCGACGTGCCCGAGTTGCTGCGGGTGCTGGACTTCGCGCCCACCGCCGAGAAGCAGCTGCGGCCGCAGATCCGCCGAGATGAGTTGGCGGTTGTCTACGACACGCCGGCCGACGAGTTCGCGGTCGCGCTGCTGACCCTCGACGGTGAGCATCTGGGCCACGAAGTCGACGCCCGGTCGGGCGGCGACGGCCCGCAGATCCTGTTGTGCGCCGAGGGCGCTGCCACGGTGCACGGGAAATCTGGTTCGCTCGAGTTGCGGCGCGGCATGGCGGCCTGGGTCGCGGCCGACGACGGGCCGGTCGGGTTGGTGGCACATGAGCCCGCCAAGGTGTTCAGGGCGACCGTGGGTCTGTGACGGCCGGTTTCGGTGTGGTGGCGGCGCGCCGCGACTCCCGGCGTTCGCCCAGCCACAGCCGCAGGTTGTGGGTCATCGCGCGGCCGATGATCCGCGGCGGCGGAACCATATAGAGGCTGTCCAGCAGCGAGAACCGACGCAGAAACCATTCGGCGAGAACGGGTTCGGTTTCGGCGGCGCCGAGGAATTGGTCGAACAGGGCCCCCGACGGACGCCACCACCATGGGATCGGCCCCGGCGTGCCGGCGTGGTGGAAGGTGACATCGCCGATCGCGTTCATCGTCCACACCGGAAAGGTGGTCTTGGCGGTAGCCCGGTTCAGCACACCAGCCAGGTCTTGCTCCGGGGATTGCAAGGCCCGCCGCAGATGGCCGGCCTGCAGCGACGTCATGGTCATGCCCTGTCCGAACGTGGGATTGAAACTAGCCACGGCGTCGCCGAACGGCACGATCCCGGCCGGGAAACGGTCCAGCTTGTCGTACCGGCGCCATCGGCTGGCTGGAAAGGCGTGAAATGCCGGCGCGCCAAGGGGTTCGGCCCGATTGAGGGCGTCGGTGAAATGCGCTGGCAACAGCTCGATGGCCAGCGCAACCATCTCCGGGAACGTCGTCGGCGGCTTGACGTTGGCCACACCGAACGTGGTCAGCACCCACGTGCCGTCCTCGTAGCACAGCATCCCCATCCCGAGTGACTTGTCGTGCGAGGCGCCGACCACCACCACTTTTTCGGCGATCAGTCCCTCCGGGATCCGGAACTGGTGACTGGCGTAGTTGATGCCGATGTCCATCGTCTGCTCGACTGGGCGGTGAAATCCCCACTGCTGCAACCACACCGGCAGTCGGGTGCCGCGACCGGCCGCGTCGACGACGAGGTCGGCGGGCACGAACTCCGGTTCGGCTGCGCCGTCAGCGGGATCCAGCAGGACGCCGGTGACTCGCTGGCGTCGCGGGTCGAATCGTGGTTCGGCCACCGAGCGCCGGGCCAGGGTGACGTTGTCGATATCGCGGACGCGGTTGCGCAGCTGCCACTCCAGATGTGGCCGGCTGGGCACGTAAGCGGTGAATTCGTCGCGTAGCGTGTGCCCCGTTCCCAACACATGGCCGGCCGCGCCGAGGTGGATGCAATCCGGCCGGTTTTCCAGCATCGGCACCCCGGCGGCCACCATGTCCGTGAGTAGGCCGGGAAACAACGTGTCGAACTCCGTGGCCCCCCGGGCCATCAGCAGATGCAGATGCCGATCCTGCGGAATCGTCGCCCGGTGTGCCGGCATGTCCGGCAGTTCGTCGCGCTCGTAGACGCTGACGCGGGAATACCGCTCCGAGAGCACCTTTGCCGCGCTCAATCCAGCGATGCTGGCTCCGATTACCACGGCGTGATCCCGCGCCTCTGGGGAGTCCGGCATTACCGCAGAGTACCCAGTACTGTGCGGTCCAACGGCTTCCAACGAGAGGGCGACAGATGGCCAATAGGTGGCGTACCAAATCGGTCGAACAGTCGATCGAGGACACCGATGAGCCCGACACGCGACTGCGCAAGGACCTCACTTGGTGGGACCTGATGGTGTTCGGCGTCGCCGTGGTGATCGGTGCCGGAATCTTCACGGTCACCGCGTCGACCGCCGGCGATATCACCGGACCGGCGATCTGGATTTCGTTCCTCATCGCCGCGGTCACCTGCGCGCTGGCCGCGTTGTGCTACGCCGAATTCGCCTCGACGTTGCCCGTTGCGGGCAGCGCCTACACGTTCTCCTACGCTACCTTCGGGGAGTTTTTGGCCTGGATCATCGGCTGGAACCTGTTGCTGGAATTGGCAATCGGTGCCGCAGTGGTGTCCAAAGGCTGGTCGAGTTACTTGGGGACAGTGTTCGGTTTCGCCGGCGGCACGGTCGCGCTGGGCTCGTTGAGCTTTGACTGGGGTGCGCTGGTGATCATCGCGGTGGTGGCGACGCTGGTCGCGGTGGGCACCAAGGTGTCCTCCCGGGTCTCCGCGGTGATCACCACCATCAAGGTGGCAGTGGTGATCTTCGTGGTGGTGGTCGGCGCCTTCTACATCAAGGGCGTCAACTACTCACCGTTCATTCCGAAGCCGGAGGCCGGCCACGAGGCCAGCGGGGTCAACCAGTCCGTGCTCTCCCTGCTGACCGGGGCGCACAGCAGTCATTACGGCTGGTACGGGGTGCTGGCCGGGGCGTCGATCGTGTTCTTCGCGTTCATCGGATTCGACATCGTCGCGACGATGGCCGAAGAGACCAAGCAGCCCCAGCGCGACGTCCCGCGCGGGATCCTGGCGTCGTTGGCGATCGTGACCGTCCTCTACGTGGCGGTCTCGGTGGTGCTGTCCGGGATGGTCTCCTACACGCAACTCAAGTCGAGGCCCGGCGGCAAACCCGCCAACTTGGCCACGGCCTTCACCGCGAACGGGATTCATTGGGCGAGCAAGATCATCGCCATCGGAGCGCTGGCCGGGCTGACCACCGTGGTGATGGTGCTGGTGCTCGGGCAGTGCCGGGTGCTGTTCGCGATGGCCCGCGACGGCCTGTTGCCGCGATCGCTGGCCAAGACCAGTTCGCGCGGGACGCCGATCCGGATCACCGTGCTGGTCGCGATCGTGATCGCGGCAACCGCGTCGGTGTTTCCGATCAGCAAGCTCGAGGAGATGGTCAACGTGGGGACGTTGTTCGCGTTCGTCCTGGTGTCTGCCGGCGTCATCGTGCTGCGCCGCACCCGGCCGGACCTGGAGCGCGGATTCCGGGCGCCGTGGGTGCCCGCGCTTCCGATCGCCTCGATCTGTGCCTGTGTATGGCTGATGGTGAACCTCAGCGCACTGACCTGGGTCCGGTTCGGGGTGTGGTTGGTGGTGGGGACGGCCATTTACCTGGGCTACGGGTACCGCAATTCGGTGCAGGGCCGACGAGAGGCCGCACAACCGACCTGATTGGTTTACAAATAATGGCTCTGTGTCTAGACATGAGACGAAGAAGTCGATATTGTCAAACTCAGCGTGGCAAGACTCACAGGAGGTTTGGCAAGTGACCACCCAGATCCAGGCGCACCAGCGGTCCGATACACCGGTCTGGCGTGACAAGAAGCGTCGACTTTGGCTGATGGGGCTGATCGCGCCCACGGCGCTGTTCGTGATGTTGCCGCTGGTCTGGGCTATCAACAAGCTGGGCTGGCACGGCGCGGCGCAGCTGCCCATGTGGATCGGTCCGCTGCTGGTCTACGTCTTGCTGCCGATTCTCGACCTGCGCTTCGGGCCTGACGGGCAAAACCCGCCCGACGAGGTGATGGAACAGCTGGAAAACGACAAGTACTACCGCTACTGCACCTACGTGTACATCCCGTTCCAGTACCTCAGCGTGGTGCTGGGGGCCTACCTTTTCACCGCGTCGGACCTGCACTGGCTGGGCTTCCCGGAGTCCTCCGGCGGATTGAGCTGGGCCGGCAAGTTGGGCCTGGCGCTGTCGGTCGGCGTCCTCGGCGGCGTGGGTATCAACACCGCCCACGAGATGGGGCACAAGAAGGACGCGCTCGAGCGGTGGCTGTCCAAGATCACGCTGGCCCAGACCTGCTACGGTCACTTCTTCATCGAGCACAACCGCGGCCACCACGTGCGGGTCGCCACCCCGGAAGACCCGGCATCGGCCCGGTTCGGCGAGACGTTCTGGGAGTTTCTGCCGCGCAGCGTGTTCGGCAGCCTGCGTTCGTCGCTGCAGTTGGAGGCCCAACGCATCCGGCGACAGGGCAACAGCCCGTGGCATCCCAAAACGTATCTGTCCAACGACGTGCTCAACGCGTGGCTGATGTCGGTCGTGCTGTGGGGGGTGCTGATCGCGGCGTTCGGCCCGAGCCTGATTCCGTTCATCGTCATCCAGGCCGTCTTCGGCTTCAGCCTGCTGGAAGCGGTCAACTATCTCGAGCACTACGGCCTGCTGCGGCAACGGGTCGACGCGCCTTCTGGAAAGGCTCGCTACGAGCGCTGCACGCCGGCGCACAGCTGGAACTCCGACCACGTCGTCACTAATTTGTTCCTCTACCACCTGCAGCGGCACAGCGATCATCACGCCAACCCCACCCGCCGCTACCAGACACTGCGCAGCATGGACGGGGCGCCCAACCTGCCCAGCGGCTATGCGTCGATGATCTCGCTGACCTACTTCCCACCGTTGTGGCGCAAGGTGATGGACCATCGGGTACTGGCGCACTACGACGGCGACATCACCAAGGTCAACATCCAGCCGCGGCTGCGCGAGCGGATGCTGGCGCGTTACGGGACAGCTCCGGCGGGCGCGGCATGACCGTCTACCGTTGCCCGGGCTGCGACTACGTCTACGACGAAGCGAAGGGCGCTCCGCGGGAAGGCTTTCCCGCGGGCACGCCGTTCAGCGAAGTCCCCGACAACTGGTGTTGCCCCGACTGCGCCGTTCGCGAAAAAGTCGATTTCGAGCCCGACGATGAGATAGGAGTGAACCAATGAGCGACTACAAACTTTTCGTCTGCGTGCAATGCGGCTTCGAGTATGACGAGGCCAAAGGCTGGCCCGAGGACGGCATCGCCCCGGGCACCCGGTGGGACGACATCCCCGACGACTGGAGTTGCCCGGATTGTGGCGCGGCGAAATCCGACTTCGAAATGATCGAGGTCGCTCGATCCTGAGCGACGCAGCAGCTAATGTCGCGCCTGTGAAGCGGATTCCCTACGCCGAGGCGTCGCGGGTCCTGCTTCGTGACTCGGTCCTGGACGCGATGCGCGATTTGCTGTTGACCCGGGACTGGTCGGCGATCACGCTCGCCGACGTCGCGAAGGCCGCCGGCATCAGCCGGCAGACCATCTACAACGAGTTCGGCTCCCGGCAGGGCCTGGCCCAGGGTTATGCCCTGCGGCTGGCAGATCGCCTGGTGGACAGTGTGCACGCGGCGCTGGACGCCAACGTCGGTCAGATCTACGAGGCGTTTCTGCAGGGTTTTCGGGCGTTCTTCGCCGAGTCGGCGTCGGATCCGCTGGTGATCTCGCTGCTTACCGGCGTCGCCAAGCCCGACCTGCTGCAGCTCATCACCACCGACAGCGCGCCGATTATCACCCGCGCATCCGAACGGCTGACGCTGGCGTTCATCACAACGTGGGTGGCCACCAGCGATGAGGACGCGGGTGTGCTGGCGCGGGCGATCGTGCGGCTCGCGTTGAGCTACGTCTCGATGCCACCGGAGGCCGATCACGACGTGGCGCGCGACCTCGCCCGGTTGATGACGCCGTTCGCGGAGCGCCACGGCGTCGTGAACGTCTCCTGACCTGCGGGGCCCAGCGGACCCCGAAAGGCCAACGACTACAGTGGCGGAAGAGCGTACCCAAGCTAACTAAGCCGCGTATTGCGCTCAATACCCTTGAGCCCCCTTTGAGCTGCAGAAGGAACAGACACGCCATGACTCTGACGCCCGACGTTCGTAACGGCATCGACTTCAAGGTCGCCGACCTGTCGCTCGCAGAATTCGGCCGCAAGGAACTCGACCTGGCCGAGTACGAAATGCCTGGCCTGATGCAGCTGCGTCGGGAGTACGCCGAGGTGCAACCCCTGAAGGGCGCCCGCATCTCGGGCTCGCTGCACATGACCGTGCAGACCGCGGTGCTGATCGAGACGCTGACCTCGCTGGGCGCCGAGGTGCGCTGGGCGTCCTGCAACATCTTCTCCACCCAGGACCACGCGGCCGCGGCGGTCGTCGTCGGCCCGCACGGCACACCGGAAGAGCCGAAGGGCGTGCCGGTGTTCGCATGGAAGGGCGAGACCCTCGAGGAGTACTGGTGGGCCGCCGAGCAGATGCTGACCTGGCCAGACCCGGACAAGCCGGCCAACATGATCCTGGACGACGGCGGCGACGCCACCATGATGGTGCTGCGCGGGATGCAGTACGAGAAGGCCGGCGTGGTCCCGCCCGCCGAGGAGGACGACCCCGCCGAATGGAAGGTCTTCCTGGGCGTGCTGCGGAACCGCTTCGAGAACGACAAGACGAAGTGGACCAAAATCGCCGAGTCCGTCAAGGGCGTCACCGAGGAAACCACCACGGGCGTGCTGCGGCTCTACCAGTTCGCCGCCGCGGGTGACCTGGCCTTCCCGGCGATCAACGTCAACGACTCGGTCACCAAGTCCAAGTTCGACAACAAGTACGGCACCCGGCACTCGCTGATCGACGGCATCAACCGCGGCACCGACGCGCTGATCGGCGGGAAGAGCGTGCTGATCTGCGGTTACGGCGACGTGGGCAAGGGCTGCGCCGAGGCCGCCAAGGGTCAGGGTGCCCGCGTCACCGTCACCGAGATCGACCCGATCAACGCCTTGCAGGCGTTGATGGAGGGCTTCGACGTCAAGACCGTGGAGGAAGCGATCGGGGAGGCCGACATCGTCGTGACCGCCACCGGCAACAAGGACATCATCTCCCTCGAGCACATGAAGGCGATGAAGGACCACGCCATCCTGGGCAACATCGGCCACTTCGACAACGAGATCGACATGGCCGCGTTGGAGCGCTCCGGTGCGACGAAGCTGAACATCAAGC
Source organism: Mycobacterium simiae (assembly GCF_010727605.1). Lineage (NCBI taxonomy): Bacteria > Bacillati > Actinomycetota > Actinomycetes > Mycobacteriales > Mycobacteriaceae > Mycobacterium > Mycobacterium simiae. Next base: position 1,390,682 of record NZ_AP022568.1, on the reverse strand, counting down.
CGCAGGTCGACCTGTGGACGTTCAAGGAGACCGGCAAGTCGATCATCGTGCTGTCCGAGGGCCGGCTGTTGAACCTGGGCAATGCCACCGGGCACCCGTCGTTCGTGATGAGCAATAGCTTCGCCAACCAGACGATCGCCCAGATCGAGCTGTGGACCAAGAACGACGAGTACGACAACGAGGTCTACCGGCTGCCCAAGCACCTCGACGAGAAGGTGGCGCGCATCCACGTCGAGGCGCTCGGCGGTCAGCTGACCAAGCTGACCAAGGAGCAGGCCGAGTACCTGGGCGTCGACGTCGAAGGCCCCTACAAGCCGGACCACTACCGGTACTGACCGCAGCGTGGTCGCGGGCTAGGCTCCCGCTGATGGTCGCCGTCCTGCTCAGGCCGTTGCGGCCTGCATCGTCGGAAGGCGCGCCGTGCTGATCGCGATCGAGGGCGTCGACGGCTCGGGCAAGCGGACGCTGACCGAGGGGTTGCGGCTGGCGTTCGAGGCCGCCGGCAAGTCGGTGGCGTGTATGGCCTTCCCGCGGTACGGCCAGTCGATCACCGCCGACATCGCGGCCGAGGCGCTGCACGGCGAGCACGGGGACCTGGCGTCGTCGGTCTACGCGATGGCGATGCTCTTCGCGCTGGACCGCGCCGCCGCCCTCGACGACCTCCAAGCCCTGCGCCGCGGCCATGACGTGCTGATTCTGGACCGCTACGTCGCCTCGAACGCCGCCTACAGCGCCGCGCGCCTACACCAGGATGCGGCCGGGGACGCGGCGGCCTGGGTATATGCCCTGGAGTTCGAGCGGCTCGGACTGCCCGCTCCCGAGGTCCAGGTGCTACTCGGGGTCTCCGCGGAACTGGCCGGCCGGCGGGCCCGAGGCCGCGCCGAGTCCGATCCGGGTCGCCCGCGGGACAGCTATGAACGCGACGACGGGTTGCAGCAGCGCACCGGTGCCGTGTACGCCGGGCTGGCATCGGCAGGGTGGGGCGGGCGCTGGTTGGTTGTCGGAGAAGACGTCGATCCCGCCCGGTTGGCTAGCGATTTGATGGCCGAATAGCACAAATTTGTCACGATCCGGCCTTATTGGAGAAGAAACGCCCGTGTGGCGCCCGAGTTTTGTCCCGATCGGGTGACACCATGGACTCCATGAGGCAAAGGATTTTGGTCGTCGACGACGACGCTTCGCTCGCGGAGATGCTGACCATCGTTCTGCGCGGGGAGGGCTTCGACACTGCGGTCATCGGCGATGGCACGCAGGCTCTGACCGCCGTGCGCGAACTGCGGCCCGACCTGGTGTTGCTGGACCTGATGCTGCCCGGCATGAACGGCATCGACGTGTGCCGCGTGCTACGCGCCGACTCCGGCGTTCCGATCGTCATGCTGACGGCCAAGACCGACACTGTGGACGTGGTGCTGGGCCTGGAGTCGGGCGCCGACGACTACATCATGAAGCCGTTCAAGCCGAAGGAGCTGGTGGCCCGGGTGCGGGCACGGCTGCGGCGCAACGACGACGAGCCGGCCGAGATGCTCTCGATCGCCGACGTCGAGATCGATGTGCCAGCCCACAAGGTCACCCGCAACGGCGAGCAGATCTCGCTGACGCCGCTGGAGTTCGACCTGTTGGTCGCGTTGGCGCGTAAACCACGCCAGGTGTTTACTCGAGATGTGCTGCTCGAACAGGTGTGGGGATACCGTCACCCAGCGGACACTCGCTTGGTGAACGTGCACGTCCAGCGCCTGCGGGCCAAGGTCGAAAAGGACCCGGAGAACCCGACCGTGGTGTTGACCGTTCGAGGAGTGGGATACAAGGCCGGACCTCCGTGATCCGGGAGCGCTATTGATCGCCGGCGAGGATGCAGGACGCAGCGGTGCTGAGGAGTTGCGGCATTGATGTGGTGGGGCTCGCGGCGACGTATTCACGGTCATCGCTGGGGTCGCACGGGTCCCGTGACGCGGGGCATGAGTGCGCTGAGCCGGGCCGTCGGCGTTGCCTGGCGCAGATCATTGCAACTGCGGGTGGTAGCGCTGACGTTGGGCCTGTCGCTGGCGGTGATCCTGGCGCTGGGCTTCGTGCTGACCAGCCAGGTCACCAATCGTGTGCTTGACGTCAAGGTCAAGGCGGGTATCGAGCAGATCGAACGCGCCCGCACCACGGTCGGCGGCATTGTCAACGGCGAGGAGAGCCGATCGCTGGACAGCAGCCTCCAGCTGGCTCGCAACACCCTGACGTCGAAAACAGATCCCACCTCGGGTCCCGGCCTGGCCGGGGCGTTCGACGTGGTTCTAATGGTGCCGGGCGACGGTCCGCGCGCGGCGACCGCGGCCGGACCGGTGGATCAGGTGCCTGCCGCGCTGCGGGGGTTCGTCAAGGCGGGGCAGGCGGCCTACCAGTACGCGACGGTGCACACCGAGGGTTTCTCGGGGCCGGCGCTAATCGTCGGCACGCCGGCTTCGTCGCAGGTCGCGAATCTGGAGCTGTACCTCATCTTCCCGTTGGCCAGCGAGCAGGCAACCATCATGCTGGTGCGCGGCACGATGATCACCGGCGGCACGGTGTTGCTGGTGTTGTTGGCCGGCATCGCGCTGCTGGTCTCCCGCCAGGTGGTGGTGCCGGTGCGGTCGGCGTCGCGCATCGCGGAGCGGTTCGCCGAGGGGCACCTGTCCGAACGCATGCCGGTGCGCGGCGAGGACGACATGGCCCGGCTGGCGGTGTCGTTCAACGATATGGCCGAGAGCCTGTCCCGCCAGATCACCCAGCTCGAGGAGTTCGGCAACCTACAGCGCCGGTTTACCTCCGACGTCAGCCATGAGCTGCGGACCCCGCTGACCACCGTGCGGATGGCCGCCGACCTGATCTACGACCACAGTGAGGACCTCGACCCGACGCTGCAACGCTCGACCGAGCTGATGGTCAACGAGTTGGATCGGTTCGAGACGCTGCTCAACGATCTGCTGGAAATTTCCCGGCACGACGCTGGCGTCGCCGAATTGTCTGTGGAAGCAGTCGATTTGCGTACCACGGTGCAAAGCGCGCTGAGCAACGTCGGTCACCTGGCCGAAGACGCCGGGATCGAGCTGCTCGTCGACATGCCCGCCGAAGAGGTGATCGCCGAGGTCGATCCGCGGCGGGTGGAACGGATCCTGCGCAACCTGATCGCCAATGCCATTGACCATGCCGAGCACAAGCCGGTGCGCATCCGGATGGGCGCCGACGAGGACACCGTCGCCGTCACGGTGCGCGATTTCGGAGTGGGGTTGCGGCCCGGCGAGGAAAAGCTGGTGTTCAGCCGGTTTTGGCGGTCGGACCCGTCGCGGGTGCGCCGCTCCGGCGGCACCGGGCTGGGCTTGGCGATCAGCGTGGAGGATGCGCGATTGCACCAGGGCCGGCTGGAGGCGTGGGGCGAACCCGGTCAGGGCGCCTGTTTCCGGCTGACGCTGCCACTGGTTCGTGGTCACAAGGTCACCACCAGCCCGTTGCCGATGAAACCGATTCCGCAGCCGGCCGCGGCGGCCGACGCGCCCGGTCCGCCGACGGGCAAGGAGCGTCCGCGCCCGCGCGAACACGCCGAGCGGAGCGGGTGATGCGGACACTGGATTGCCCGGCTTCTCAGCGGGCCGTTTCGGCCCGCATCGTCGTCGGGCGGAAGCTGGATTGCCCGGCTTCTCAGCGGGCCGTTTCGGCCCGCATCGTCGTCGGGCGGAAGCTTCTCATCGCGTTGCTCGCGGTGCTGCTCGCCATGCCGCTGGGGGGTTGTGCCGGCGTGCCGAGTACGTCGGCCCCCCAAGCGATCGGCACCGTCGAGCGGCCCGCCCCGTCGAATCTGCCGAAACCGACCCCCGGCATGGATCCCGACGTGTTGCTGCGCGAATTCCTCAAAGCCACGGCCGATCCCGCCAACCGGCATCTGGCGGCGCGGCAGTTTCTCACCCAGTCGGCCTCCAACTCGTGGGACGATGCCGGTAGCTCACTGCTGATCGACCATGTAGTGTTCGTCGAAACCCGTGGTGCCGAACGGGTTTCGGCGACCATGCGGGCCGACATCCTGGGTTCGCTGTCCGACGTCGGGGTTTTCGAGACAGCCGAGGGTGTGCTGCCGGACCCCGGCCCGATCGAGTTGGTCAAGACGCCCGGCGGCTGGCGAATCGACAAACTGCCCAACGGCGTGTTCCTGGACTGGCAACAGTTCCAGGCGACCTACAAGCGCAACACCCTGTACTTCGCCGACCCGACCGGCAAGACGGTAGTGCCCGATCCGCGCTATGTCGCGGTCGCCGATCACGACCAGTTGGCCACCGAACTGATCTCGAAGCTGCTGGCCGGGCCGCGGCCGGAGATGGCGCACACCGTGCGTAACCTGCTCGCGCCGCCGCTGCGGCTGCGTGGGCCGGTGACCCGCGCCGACGGCGGCAAGAGCGGGGTCGGGCGCGGTTACGGCGGCGCGCGCATCGATCTGCAGAAGCTGTCGACCACCGATCCGCACAGCAGGCAATTGCTTGCCGCGCAAATCATTTGGACGCTGGCCCGAGCCGACATCCGCGGCCCATACGTGATCAACGCCGACGGGGCGCCGCTGGATGACCGATTCGCCGAGGGCTGGACCACTTCCGACGTCGCGGCCACCGACCCCGGCGTGGCCGACGGTGCCGGTGCCGGGCTGCATGCGCTGGTTAACGGGTCGCTGGTGGGTTTGGACGGGCAACGGGCCAGTACGGTACCCGGTGCCTTCGGCCGGATGGGAGACCAGACGCTGGCCGCGCTATCGCGCAGCGGGCGGCAGGTGGCATCGGTGGTGACCCTGCACCGCGGCGCCCCCGACATGGCGGAGTCGCTGTGGATCGGTGATCTCGGCGGCGAGGCGGTGCAATCCGCCGACGGACACAGCCTGACGCGTCCGAGCTGGGCCCTAGACGACGCGGTCTGGGTAGTGGTGGACGGCAACAACGTGCTGCGTGCCATTCAGGAACCGGCATCCGGGCAGCCTGCCCGGCTGCCCGTGGATTCCGGGGCGGTGGCAAGTAAATTCCCGGGACCGATCACCGACCTGCAGCTCTCCCGCGACGGCACCCGGGCGGCGATGGTGATCGGCGGCGAGGTCATCCTCGCCGGCGTGGAGCAGACCCAGGCGGGGCAGTATGCGCTGACCTACCCCCGCCGGTTGGGTTTCGGCCTGGGCAACACCGTGGTGTCCCTGTACTGGCGAACCGGTGACGACATCGTGGTGACGCGCAACGACATTGCGCATCCGGTGTCTTACGTCAACCTCGACGGGGTGAACTCCGACGCGCCGGCCCACGGCCTGCAGATCCCGCTGACGGCGATCGCCGCCAACCCGTCGACCATCTACGTGGCCGCACCGCAAGGCGTGCTGCAATATTCGGCGTCCGCCCCGGAAAGCCAGCAAAGCTGGTCGGAGGTACCGGGATTGACGGTGACCAGCGCCGCTCCGGTGTTACCGGGCTGAGCCTTTCGTCGCGATATGCACGGCGACCTCGCCACCGCTCAGCGTGATCGGCCTGGCCGCCGGTTGCAGCCCGGCATCGCGCAGCAGTCCGGCGGTATCGCTCGGCGTCCGGGTTGGGCAGTGACTGAGAGTCCCGAAGTACAGCTCGTTGAGCGCGGCGAATTGGCTTGTGTGATGCCCTTTTTCCGGCCGCGCCGGCTCAATCACCGCGAACACGCCGCGCGGCCGCAGCGTGCGTCCCAACCGGCGGAACAGCTGGGTGTTCTCCGTTGCGCTGAAGTGCCGGCCAAGGTCGCAGAGCAGCACCAGGTCGCAGCGATCGACCCCGAAATCGTGTAGCAGTGCGTCGGCCTCGAGGTGCACGATGCGATCGTCCAACTCCCCGGCCGCCGGCGGTAGCACGGGCCCGCCGACCTTGGGTGCTCCCAGCACCAGCGACCGCAACCGAGGATAACGCCGGCACAGTGCAACCGAGTAATGCCCACGTGAATCACCGACGTCGATCATGTCGGTGGCCCCATCGGGCATCGGGAGAACCTCGGCGACCTCGTGGGCCGTCAGGCGGGCCAGCGACCGCATGGACCGCAGGTACTGCGCCCACTGGGTACCCGTCATGGTCTGGTGCAATTCGAGCGGAATTCCGGTGCGCACATAGTCTTCGACATGGGCCATAAGCTCCCATTCGTCGTAGGCGAACAGCACCACGTCGACGATCGACGAGGGGCTGTCCGCGAGCAGCCAGGTGCGCGCGGATGGCGTCAACGCGAAGCGGCCCTCGCGGTAAAGCAGGTACCCCGACCCGGCCAGCGCCAGCAGCAGTTGTTGGGTTGCGGTCGCGTCGGTTCCGCATCGATCTGCGACCTCGGTGACCGTGGCGGCGCCATTGGCCAACGACTCGAACACGCCCAGCCTGGTTGCGGCCATGACCGCGCGGGCCCGGCCCAAGGCAAAGTGGGTCTCGAATAACGGTAACGGAAGCTGTTGGGACGCTACTGCTTTCCATTCCGACGGGTCGTCCGGAACCGGGCCGATGTGCATGTCAGAACTGCCGCCCAATAACATTGGCGGGCGGAATGTTCGGGTTGCTGTTGAAGACATTGTCAGGGTCGTACTTGGCCTTGAGGGTCGCCAATCGCTCGTACTTGCCGTTGCGATAGGCGTCACGCACCCGGCTGTCGTCGTCATGAGCCAGGAAATTTGTGTAGATGCCGCCGCTGTGCCAGGCGGAGGTAGCCGCGAAAGTCTCTCGCGCCCAATCAATGTGGGGCTGGCCCTCGTCGCCCGGCTGCCATCGGGTGATGATGTTGAGGAAATGGTCGGCGTTGCGATCCGGAAACGCGGTGTCGTCTTCGGCCAGCCAGTCTTGGGCGCCATGCTGATAAGCAAGCTCGAGTGCCGAGATCCCTGCGGGCAGCCGCCGCGCTGACTCGATCAGCGCCGCGATGCAGTCGCCGGTCAGTTCGCCAAGATAGCTACCCTTGGTGTAGTTGCATGCGCCGGCACCGAGTAGCTCGTCGTTGAGCGATTGCAGCTCGAGGAACGGCATCGCCGATAGTCCGGTGAACACCGGCGGCGCGGCGCTCCATAGATCCTGATTGACGGCGTCGGCGTCGGCGACATCGCCGGTCCACACGCTGACCAGCACGCACACCGGCGCGTTGACCAAGTCGTCGGGCACTCCGGGCTCGGTGAACGCGCGTCGCAGATAAAGGGTCACCTTGAGGTCGTCTGGAGCGTGGCGCATCGTGTGGTCGTAATGTGCGATCGCGTCGGCCGCGTCCTTCAGGCGATACATCGCGATTCCTACCGGAATATGGTGGGCGACAGGATGTGTCGCGAACACGAAGTCGGTGACGACGCCGAAGTTGGTGCCCGCTCCGCGCAGGCCCCAATGCAGATCAGGGTTGTCGTCGGCGCTGGCGGTGACCATGCTGCCGTCGGCCAGCACGACTCGGGCCGACAACAGGCTGTCGCAGGTCAGCCCGTGCTTACGGGACAGCCAGCCGACACCGCCACCGAGCGCGAGACCGGCCACACCCGTTTGCGACATGACCCCGGCTGGCGTGGCAAGGCCGTGTACCTGCGTCGCCCGGTCCAGGTCGGCGAGCAGGCAGCCGGGGCCGACCCGTACGGTTCTGGCCTCGGGGTCGACGGCCACGTTGCCCATCCGGCCGAGGTCGATCACGACTCCATCGTCGATCATGGAATGCCCAGCAACGCTGTGTCCGCCGCCCTTGACGGTGAGCGCAACGCCGTGCTCGCGAGCAAACGCGATCGCGGCGGCGACGTCGTCATCGGTCTGGCACCGGACGATCAACGCGGGGTAGCGATCGATCATTGCGTTCCAGATGCGGCGCGCATCCGTATAGTCCCGATGTCGACAATCGACGATGTCACCAGTTAGCTGAGTGCTCAAGGCAGCAAGCTGGCGGTCCGAAAAGCGCTGAGTAAGAACGGGTTCAGCGCGGACCATAGGCACACTTCCGGTCTCGATGTTGGGTTCGCTCGACACGAGCGCCAGGCTAGACCGTAGAGATGAGTTCATGCTGCGGCTAGCCTAAATACGCGGGCGTTTGGCCGGATTGCGCACAGCCAGTAGGCGCGATGGCCAGGACAAACTGCGCAACATTAGCTTGTTGGTGTGGGAGGCGTGAACGGGGCCCGATGCGTTGGATGTCGGGTAGGAAGGCGACCGGGTGAGTGGATCAGCGGCAGCGGACATTTCGGGTGTCCATCAGTGGATGCAGACGAATGCGTTCGAGGACTTCGCCGTGGTCTGCTGCGGCCGGCTGCACATGGATCTGCTGACCGATCCCGACGAGTTCGCGATGACCCGTCGATTGGCTCGGGTCGGTGCCGTGACGGTGACCGATGTGGCTGCAGGTTCCGAGTTTGCCGTGGATGCCAACGATGTGTGCGGTAGCTACCGCATCGTGATGGCGCGGGCGGGCCGCATCGAGGGCTCCTACCGCGGCCTGTCGTTCGCGGTGCTGCCCGGGATGACCGCCGTGTTCCCGCCCGAGGGGCAATGCGCGGCGCGATGGAGCGCCGACAGCAGATTCATCTCCTTCAAAATCGCACGCTCTGCCGTCGACGACGCACTCAGCGACGCATTGGGCTGGCAGGTGATGTCCGCGCCGGACTTTGTGCCAGTGCTGCCATCCAATACCCCGATGACCCGGACCTGGATCAACATGGTGGCGCTGTTCAAGGATCAAGTCTTTCGGCCGGATAGCCTGCTGAATCAGCCACTCGTCGGATTGCCGTTCGTCGACAGCCTGGTGCGCGGGTTCCTCCTAGCCGCCGAACATCGCCACCGCGACGCGCTGGCCCAGGACGCCAGGATGATTGCGCCTCGCGCGATTCGCGCCGCGATCGAGATCATCGAAGAGGAGGCACACCTGCCTCTGACGCTGTCTTCGATCGCCGCGCGCAGTCACATCAGCGTCCGGACTCTCCAGCAAGGATTTCAGCGCCACCTGAAAACATCGCCAATGGCGTATCTGCGTGAGGTCCGACTGCGGCGCGCGCATCAGGCACTGCTCAGCGCGGACCCATCGACGGTGACGGTTGCTTCAATCGCATACCGGTGGGGCTTCACCAACCTCGGTCGCTTCGCCGCGGCGCACTCCGCGCGCTACCGCGAGACACCAACTGAGACGTTGCGGCGCAGGACGTTTCATCGACTCACTGTCGAAGAGCGACCACACATCAGGACGCTGAGGCGGTGACGGTAAGCGAGGGCGCGTGGGCCTCGGCGCGGTCTGTGGACGACTTCCCCGGGTTGCGCGCGGCCAGCTCCCACGAGGTGGCCTCGGAGACGCTGGGTCGCAACTCATAGGACGGTACGAATCGTCCGTTCGGTACGTAAACTGTCCAGCCTGCGGCGCGCTGTGGATAGGCGTCTTACCTTGGCCCACATAGCATTATCGTTGTGGCAAGTCCCACGGCGGTCGCCCTTACCCCCATTTTGTTGGTGGTGGCTGTGCTGTGGTGGGAGACGACGGGTTCCGACGGCCTGACGTTCGACAAGAAGCCACGCAACGATACTGCTCCGCCTGCCACCGTATCGGCCGTGCCCGAAGCCGTGCCAGAAGTCCTGCCCGACGCGGGTATTTCGGCGCTGTCGTCGCAGTACACCGATGTGCACCGGGCGTTGATCGGCTGCGGAATATTCAGCAGGACAAGGCCCGAGATTGTGACGGCCTTGTCCGAGGAGTTGGTGCCCGAGCGCTTCGGACCCGGAAGGGTTATGGGCGCGCATAGCGCCATCGGCGGATGCCTGTACCTGGTCGTCTCCGGCAAAGTCAAGGTGTCTTACCAGCGATACGCGGACCGCGAAATCGTGCTGATGCTGCTTGGTCCGGCGGAAATCTTCGGCACTTTAACACTTTTCGACGCTGGGCGACAAGACATGACAATGACCACTCTCACCGACGTGGTGGCGGTCTCGATAACCCGCGAACGGCTCTCGATGTGGATGAGGGAGCGCCCGGAGGTCTGCGAGCAACTGCTGCGTCTGTTCGCGCGATGGGTCAAGGCGATGACGAACTCGTTGAGCGACTTGGTCTTCGCCGACGAGCAGGGTCGGGTTGCGAGCCGATTGTTGCTGCTCAAACAACGATTCGGCCACCAGGACGGCGAGGTGGTGCGGGTGGAGAATGACCTCTCGCTCGAGGATTTCGCGCACCTGGCCGGGGTGGATCCGGAAAGAGTCGCGGCAACGCTGCGCGGATTCGAGGCCAACGGCTGGATTCGTCTAGAGCGGCGCGGCATCGTCATCGTCGACGGTCATGCACTGAGTCAGCTACGGCAGGTGAGTACCGGGGGGAGTTAATAATGTTTGACCGATTTGCGTTGGCAGATTTAAGTGTTCGGGTGCTTGGTGCGCCGATGGCGGGTGGGCCGTCGACACCGTCGCTGGCAGCTGCCATATCCGAAGGTGGTGGTTTGGGCTTTCTGGCCGCAGGGCTGCAGTCCGCCGAGGAAATGGCCGACTCGATCCTCGCTGCGCGACGGCTGACCTCCGGTCCTATCGGGGTGAATCTCTTTGTCCCGCAACGGTCCGGAGCCACCGTCGAGGAGCTGGGCGCGTTCGCCGCGGCGCTCGAGGACGACGCCGACTTCTACGGTGTAGCGCTGGGTGAACCGCGTGGCGATGACGATGAGTGGGAGTCCAAGCTCGAGGTGCTGTGCGATCTGCGTCCAGAAGTGGTTTCCTTCACGTTCGGGTCACCGAACGAGTCGGAGTATCGGCGGCTCGGCGACGCCGGCATTTTGACGCTGGCCACGGTAACCACCGTGCACGAAGCGGTCCTCGCGGTCAGTTTCGGTGCGGACGGAGTCATTGCGCAGGGCCCCGACGCGGGCGGTCACCGAGCCACCTTCGACGCGCGCGCTACGCCGCCGGGCGAACCGCTCGACGATCTGGTATCGGCCCTGGCCGCATGCTTCGACTGTCCCATCATCGCGGCGGGGGGCCTGACAACCGCGGCGGCCGTGCGGCGGATGCGCGCTGCGGGAGCCGCCGCGGTCCAGGTCGGCACGGCGTTCCTGCTAGCTGATGAAGCCGGGACCAACCCGGTGCACCGCGCGGCGTTACGCGATCCGCAGTTCAGCCAAACCGTGCTCACGCGAGCCTTCACCGGCCGGTATGGGCGCGCATTGCGCAACCGATTCGTCGACAGGCACGACGCGCACGCAATTTTCGGGTTTCCCCAGGTCGCCATGATCACCGGCCCGATCCAGGCCGCGGCGGTCAAGCTGGGTGATCCGCAGGCTGTCGGCATGTGGGCGGGTACGGCGTACCGCCACGCGCGGACCGGTCCGGCCATCGACATCGTGCGGCAACTGGCCGGCTGACAGCCGGTTTTGTCGGCACCGGCCGCCACACTTGCGGTGTGCTCGACTTGATCCTGCCGCTGGAATGCGGCGGTTGCGGGATGCCGGCGACGCCCTGGTGCGACGCCTGTGCTCGGCAGTTCGTGGTCAAGCCGGACGAACCGCATCTGATCACACCACGCATCGACCCGGGGGTGCCGGTGTTCGCCCTCGGGCGCTACGGCGGTGCCAGACGGAGGGCGATCTTGGCGATGAAGGAGCACGGGCGTAGGGACCTCGTCACCCCGCTGGCCCGGGCGCTGGCCCTCGGCGTGCACCGGCTGCTGGCCTGGGGCATCGTCGAAACCCCGCTGACGGTCGTGCCCGCGCCGACGCGGCGCTGCGCCGCGCGCCGGCGCGGCGGCGACCCTGTCTCCCGGGTCGCCACCGCCGCGGTGGGCCGCCATCCGGGCGTCACGGTCCGTCCGGCATTGCGACTCAAGGCGCTCAGCCGTGACTCGGTGGGTCTGGACCCGGCCGCGCGCGAGCGAAACGTCGCGGGCCGGGTGCTGCTGCGCGGCCCGCGACCACACAACGAAGTTTTGCTCGTTGACGACGTCGTGACCACCGGTGCCACCCTGCATGAGTCGGTGCGGGTGCTGACCGCCGGCGGCGTACCGGTGGCCGCCGTGCTGGCCCTGGCGGCGGCCTGATCCGCGAATCGGCCGCAAACCCGTGAAACAGCCAAGAAGGTGTGAAGAACTCGCTACGGACTCATCAAATCGGTGGCACGGCGAGGCGAACACGAGCTAACGTCGAGGACAACGTTCAAGAACTCTTCGGAACTCAACTGGTTCCGACTCTCGGGTCCGTGATTTGCAGGCCGAGACGCCATGTGCGGAGGGGGTGAGCATTCGACACCTAGCACCGGCGGGCTGCCTGCGGTGGTGACTGTTCTGACACCAACCCCCAACCCCGTCGGCGCATGTTCAACACAGCCGGCACGCTGGCGCGTGCGACGCGAAAGAGAAATGAGTTGTCACGTATGTCAAGACTTACCGTGGATTCCACTCAGCTTCTGGACGAGCCGCCGGTCGGCGCGGACACCCAGGAACCGACCACCACCGCCGAGGTCGTCTTCAAGGGCCGTAACGTCGAGATTCCCGACCACTTCCGGGTGTACGTCTCGCAGAAACTCGCCCGGCTGGAACGCTTCGACAAAACCATCTACCTCTTCGACGTCGAACTCAAGCACGAACGCAACCGCCGCCAACGTAAGTCCTGTCAGCGCGTGGAGATCACCGCGCGGGGCCGTGGGCCGGTAGTCCGGGGCGAGGCGTGCGCCGACAGCTTCTACGCCGCGCTCGAGTCCGCGGTGGTGCGCTTGGAAAGTCGCCTGCGCCGCGGCAAGGACCGCCGCAAGGTGCATTACGGCGAGAAGACCCCCGTTTCGCTGGCCGAGGCGACCGCAGTGGTCCCGCCGGACACAGCCTTTGACACAGCAGCAGCCGACTCCACCACCGCGGATGCCCACCAGCATGATGCCGCCGACGACCATCAACCGGGCCGAGTGGTGCGCACCAAGGAGCACCAGGCCACCCCGATGTCGGTCGACGATGCGCTCTACGAGATGGAACTCGTCGGGCACGATTTCTTCTTGTTCTACGACAAGCAGAGCGAGCGTCCATCGGTGGTCTACCGCCGCCACGCCTACGACTACGGACTGATCAGGCTGGCCTGAGGATCGCTGGGTCGACGGTCAGCACGGGACCGTCCCCTACCATGGGAGTCGCTTAATACGAGAAGACTCCCACCAAACAGGGGAACATCCCAAAAGGGGACAACACCGTGCTGACAAAGCTGCTGCGCCTCGGTGAAGGTCGCATGGTCAAGCGCCTCAAGCGGGTGGCCGACTATGTCAACACCTTGTCCGACGACGTCGAAAAGCTCACCGACGCCGAGCTGCGGGCCAAGACCGACGAGTTCCGCAAACGCCTCACCGACGGCGAGGATCTCGATGACCTGCTGCCCGAGGCGTTTGCGGTGGCCCGCGAAGCCGCCTGGCGCGTGCTGGATCAGCGGCCGTTCGACGTTCAGGTGATGGGTGCCGCGGCCCTGCACCTGGGCAATGTTGCCGAGATGAAGACCGGTGAAGGCAAGACCCTGACCTGTGTGTTGCCTGCCTACCTCAACGCGCTGGCCGGCAAGGGCGTGCATGTCGTCACTGTCAACGACTACCTGGCCAAACGCGACAGCGAATGGATGGGCCGAGTGCATCGTTTCCTCGGGCTGCAGGTCGGAGTGATCCTGGCCAACATGACCCCCGATGAACGACGGGTCGCCTACAACGCCGACGTCACCTACGGCACCAATAACGAGTTCGGGTTCGACTACCTGCGCGACAACATGGCGCACTCGCTGGACGACCTGGTGCAGCGCGGCCACAACTTCGCCATCGTGGACGAGGTCGACTCCATCCTGATCGACGAGGCCCGGACCCCGCTGATCATCTCCGGGCCCGCCGACGGCGCCTCCAACTGGTACCTCGAATTCGCGCGACTGGCCCCGCTGATGGAAAAGGACGTCCACTACGAGGTGGACCTGCGTAAGCGCACCGTCGGCGTGCACGAGAAGGGTGTGGAGTTCGTCGAGGACCAGCTCGGCATCGACAACCTCTACGAGGCCGCCAACTCGCCGCTGGTCAGTTACCTCAACAACGCGCTGAAGGCCAAGGAGCTGTTCCATCGCGACAAGGACTACATCGTCCGCGACGGCGAGGTGCTGATTGTCGATGAGTTCACCGGCCGCGTGCTGATCGGCCGCCGCTACAACGAGGGCATGCACCAGGCCATCGAGGCCAAGGAGCACGTCGAGATCAAGGCCGAGAACCAAACGTTGGCCACCATCACGCTGCAGAACTACTTCCGGCTCTACGACAAGCTGGCCGGCATGACCGGTACCGCCCAGACCGAGGCGGCCGAGCTGCACGAGATCTACAAGCTCGGCGTGGTGCCCATCCCGACGAATAAGCCGATGATTCGCACCGACCAGTCCGACCTCATCTACAAAACCGAGGAAGCCAAGTACATCGCGGTCGTCGACGACGTCGTCGAACGCTACGAAAAGGGTCAGCCGGTGTTGATCGGGACCACCAGCGTCGAGCGTTCGGAATACCTGTCCCGGCAGTTCCAGAAGCGCCGGATTCCACACAACGTGCTCAACGCCAAGTACCACGAGCAAGAGGCGGGCATCATCGCCGTCGCCGGCCGCCGCGGCGGGGTCACCGTGGCCACCAACATGGCCGGCCGCGGGACCGACATCGTGCTGGGCGGCAACGTGGACTTCCTGACCGACCAGCGGTTGCGTGAGCGCGGGCTGGATCCGGTGGAGACGCCGGACGAGTACGAAGCGGCCTGGCACGAGGAGTTGCCGAAGGTCAAGGAGGAGGCCGCCACGGAGGCTGCGGAGGTGATCGAGGCCGGCGGCCTGTATGTGCTGGGCACCGAACGGCACGAGTCGCGCCGCATCGACAACCAGCTGCGCGGGCGTTCCGGTCGGCAGGGCGACCCGGGCGAATCGCGCTTCTACCTGTCACTCGGCGACGAGCTGATGCGGCGCTTCAACGGAGCCGCGCTGGAGGCGATGCTCAACCGGCTCAACCTGCCCGACGACGTCCCCATCGAGGCCAAGATGGTCACCCGGGCGATCAAGAGCGCCCAGACCCAGGTCGAGCAGCAGAACTTCGAGGTCCGCAAGAACGTCCTGAAATACGACGAGGTGATGAACCAGCAGCGCAAGGTGGTTTACGCCGAGCGCCGCCGCATCCTGGAAGGCGAGAACCTCAAGGAGCAGGCCCTGGACATGGTGCGTGACGTCATCACCGCCTACGTCGACGGCGCGACGACCGAAGGCTACGCCGAGGATTGGGACTTGGACGCGTTGTGGACGGCGCTCAAGACGCTCTACCCGGTCGGGATCGAGCATCAGAGCCTCACCCACCACGACGACGACTCCGAACGCGACGACCTCACCCGCGAGGAGCTACTCGAGGCGCTCATCAATGATGCCGAACGTGCCTATGCCGCAAGGGAAGCCGAGCTGGAGGAGCTCGCCGGCGAGGGTGCGATGCGGCAACTGGAACGCAACGTGTTGCTCAACGTGATCGATCGCAAGTGGCGCGAACACCTCTACGAGATGGACTATCTCAAGGAGGGCATCGGATTGCGCGCGATGGCGCAGCGTGATCCGCTGGTCGAGTACCAGCGTGAGGGTTACGACATGTTCATGGCGATGCTCGACGGCATGAAAGAGGAGTCGGTCGGCTTCTTATTCAACGTCACCGTGGAGGCGGTGCCGCCGCCCCAGGTCGGCCCGATGGAAACTCCGGAGGGGTTGACGGAATTGGGCGCGACGGCCCCCGAGCAGCAGCACGACAGCTCAGGCGCGGCACCCGCCGCGCCGCGGGAACCGGCGCCAAGCACCTTGCGCGCCAAGGGCATCGAGAACGACGCGCCCGCGCTGACGTATTCCGGGCCGGCCGAGGATGGTTCGGCCGAGGTGCAGCGCAACGGTGGCGGGGCGCAGAAGACTTCGGCCGGAGTACCTGCCGGCGCGAGTCGACGTGAGCGCCGCGCCGCCGCACGACAGCAGGGGCGCGGGGCCAAGCCGCCGAAGTCGGTCAAGAAGCGTTAAGGCTGCGCGGAGCGCACGCTGCTGGGTGCAATCCCGTAGTGCCGGGAGAACACCCGGCTGAAGTGCGGCGGGCTGACGAAGCCCCACCGCTTGGCGATATCGCTGACCGGATCGTCGGTGTTGAGCAGGTCGGCGTAGCAGCGAGCCAGCCGGCGGGACCGGATGTGCGCGGCGATAGGCACGTCCAGCGTCTGCAACACGTAATACAGCGTGCGCACCGAAACATAATGCGCCGCAGCGATTGTCGCTGGGCTCAGCTCCGGGTCGCGGAGATTTTCCTCGATGTACCAGAGCACTCGTTCACGCAGGTCGCCCAGATGTCCGCCGGTCAGCCCCGCCGGTAGTGAGCCGCCAATATCGGCCACCATCTGGATCACCAGGGCCGTCGCTTTGGCGGTGGCATCTGGGGTCAATGTCGTCACGGTATCGCTGAGCACGGACAACAGATCGAACAGCGACTTCACGCCGGCCAGCTGACGGCCGTGCGCCACCCGCGCGGTACCTGGGCGGTGCAGCGCGGGCAGCAGCGCGACCGCCAGGACTCGGGGGAGTACCAACGTCTGCGTCCGCGTCGTCTCGGTGATCTCATAGGTGCCCACGAAATCGCCGTCCCACACCATGAGGTCGCCGGGGCCGCAGGTGAGGATCTCGTCGCACTGGCGAAGGTGCATGCGGCCGGCGATCAGGTACTGCAAATCGACGACGTCGCGTGCGGAGGTTTCCCGCCGCGCCGTGCGGGTGCCGGCCTGCGGCGGCATCACCTCGTCGACGAGCCACATCTGCCCAAGGGGTTGCTCGCGTATCGTCGTCGGAATCTGTTGTGACTCAACGTCGGCGGTGATACTCGGGAACACTGGGTAGCGGCAGCGGACCAGGTCGGAGAAGGCATCGAGTTCGCCAGCGAGATCCAGGGGTGCGGTGAACTCAGCGGTCATATGACTTCGAGCTCCATGCCAAAATGATTCCGCCGCAACGGCGGACTATCAACACAATAGGCGCACAAAAGAGGACACCGGGCGCGCGATCCCGATGGCGACGAATTGAGGCATCAGCCTCATGCGGTGTTCCGCAGCCGCGGCGCAGCATCGGTACATGAACACCTCGCTCACACCCGCCGACGCCGCGTCGGTGGTCTTGCGCAACCCCACCCTGCCTGCCGGCGACGACGAACGTTTCGTCGGCTTCGGGGTTTTGGGGCTGCCCTTCGCCAGCGGGCACTACCTCGCCCTGCGCTGTATACCCGGTGCATCGTTCGCCCCTGGCTACCGTTCGGTGTGGCATCGCGACGCCGCCGGCGTCTGGACCTTCTATGCGACCAACTCCGGGGAACGCAGTTGTGCCCGCTATTTCAGCGCGGCCACCGCGCAAGACGCGGTGCAATGCGCCATCGACGTCGCATGGCCCACCCCGTGGTCACTGTACGTCGGGATCGCCGGCGTCCTGGAATGGCATCTCGACCTCGGCTGCACCGCGTCGACAGGGCTGATGAGCGGAGTCGGCTCACGGTTGCCCGCGCGAGCATGGACCAATCGGTTGGTGTTAGGCACCCTGGGCCGGGCCGCCGGGCCGATGCTGCGGGCCGGCCGGGTCCGGTTGGCCGGACGGGTTCCGAACGGTCAGCGATTCATGATCGCGCCCAAGCAATTCTGGGCGGTGACCCGTTCGCACGCGGTCTGGCGCGGCGAGGATCTGGGTGAGGTGCGACCGCTGCCCGAGCAGGCCCGCCTCACTGACTTCTGGGGGCCGCAACGCGGATTCTTCGTGACCGGGGGCGGACGTTTGGAGGCGTTCAACCCCACGCGGCACCGCACCGTGCAACGCACTATCGCAATCGGCTGACGCCGCGGCGATTAGCTGGGCACAATGAACTCCATGTCGGAGCCACAGTTACCGACGCGCGCCGAGTTGCTGGCGGCGCTGTCGGTGGCGATCGACCTCGGTCTGGGCCAACCCGCCGAGCACATGCTGCGCGCGGCGATGATCGCGACCCGGCTCGCTGATCGGCTGGGACTGACCGCCGCGCAACGAGATTGCGTCTACTACACCACGCTGATCATGTGGATCGGCTGCCATGCCGACTCCCATGAATACGCGCGTTGGTTCGGCGACGACATCGCCGTCCGGCACGACTCCTATCTGGTCGACTGGTCGGGACTGCCGTACTGGCGGTTCCTGCTGGACAATATCGGTCGCGGCCAGCCGTTGACGCAGCGGCTGGCCACCATGGCGACCCTGTTCGCCAACGCCCGTGGTCAGCTGTCCCGGTTGATTCACTCACATTGCACTTCTGCGGCGCTGCTGGCCGACCGGATCGGTCTGGGCCCGGACGTGCAGGCCGCGCTCGGGTTCGCGTTCGAACGCTACGACGGGGGTGGTTTGCCCGCCGGCGCGCACGGCGAACAGATCCCGATACAGATGCGGGTAGCTCAACTCGCCGAGATGGTCGAAGTGCACCACCGCACCTACGGTGTTGAAGGCGCGGTCGCCATGGCGCGCAGCCGCCGGGGCGGCCAGTTCGACGCGACGGTCGTCGACACGTTCACCGGATATGCCGAGGCGATTCTGGCCGGCCCGGCTCCGGGCGACGCCTGGACCGCGGCGCTGCGTGAGGCCCCCGATCGTCAGCACCGGCTGGACGACGACGCGCTCGACGCACTGCTCGTGGCGTTCGGCGACTTCGTCGACCTCAAGTGCCCATTCACCCTTGGGCATTCGCGCGCGGTGGCCGGGCTCGCCGGCGCTGCGGCAAAGCTGGTCGGGCTTGACCCCGACGCGGTGGATATGACCCGGCGCGCCGGCCACGTTCACGATTTGGGCCGCATCGGCGTGTCGAACCAAATCTGGTCCAAGCCAGGGTTGTTGACAGGCGGCGAATTCGAACGGGTACGCCTGCATCCCTACCTGACAGTACGGATTCTCAACCAGGTCCACGGACTGGGCCGGCTGGCCGAAATCGCCGGCAATCACCACGAATGCCTGGACGGGTCGGGTTATCCACGCGGATTGAGCGAGACCGCGCTCGGCCTGCCCGACCGCATTGTGGCTGCGGCGGTGAGTTACCAATCCGGTTGCGAGCCAAGGCCGTATCGCTGCGAGTTGTCTCCCGGCTCGGCGGCGCAGCGCCTGCGCGATCGGGTGCGAGCCGGCGAGCTCGATCCGGCCGCCGCCGAAGCGGTGCTGCACGCGGCCGGACAGTCGACGCAGCGGCCCAAGCCACGTCCGGATGGCCTGACACCACGCGAGGTCGAGGTGCTGCGCCTGGTGGCGCGCGGGGCGTCCAACAAGGAGATCGCAGCGGCTTTAGTGATCAGTGAGAAGACGGCGCGCAACCATGTCGAGCGGACCTACGCCAAGATCGGCGTTTCAAATCGCATCGGCGCCAGCATGTATGCGCTGCAACAAGGTTTGTCGATTCCGGACCGAAATTGAGGCAGCTGCCCCATTCCGCAATCGGCAAATCGGTGGAGAATCTAGCCATGAGTCGATATCTGGCGATCTGTTACGGGGCAGTGGCTTATCTGCTGTTCCTGGTGTCGTTTGTGTATGCGATCGGCTTTGTGGGCAATATCTTTGTGCCCCGCAGTGTCGATCGCGCGATCTCTGCGCCCGGGTGGCAAGCGGTGTTGATCGATGTGGTGCTGCTTGGTGTTTTTGCGCTGCAGCACAGTGCCATGGCGCGGCCCGCGTTCAAGCGGTGGTGGACGCGATGGGTGCCCGCCTCGATCGAACGCAGTACCTATGTGGTCCTCTCGAGTGCCGCGCTGTTGCTGCTCTACTGGCAGTGGCGGACGTTGCCGACCATCGTTTGGGAGGTGAACCTGCCGGCGGTGCGGGCGGCGCTGTGGGTGTTGTTCGGGATCGGCTGGGTCACCGTGTTCGTCGCGTCCTTCATGGTCAGCCACCTCGACCTGTTCGGCTTGCGCCAGGTCTACCTGGCCTGGCAGGGAAAACCATACCGCGACTTGGACTTTCGTGTTCGGTACCTGTACCGGCTGGTGCGCCACCCGCTCATGCTGGGCTTCCTGATCGCGTTCTGGGCGGCGCCCACGATGACGGTCGGGCATCTGCTGTTCAGTGTCGCCACAACGGGTTACATCCTGATCGCGCTGCAACTCGAGGAGCACGACCTGATCGCGTCGCTGGGCGATCAGTACCGCGCCTACCGCGGCGAGGTTCCGGCACTGCTGCCCTGGCCGCGCCGGCACCGGGGCACGACCGCGAACCAGCACTAGGCCGGGGCGCGGCGCGTCAACCGATGTGCAGGGCCACCACCTGCCACCGTGTTGCGCCACCGGTGGGCAGCGCCTCGACCCGCGCGGCGATGGCATGGGTGCGATCTCCGCGGCTGTAGCAGCCGAACACCTCGGCGGCGGTGTCGCGATCCGGGTGTCCCGCCGGTTGCAGCCGCATCCGGCGCAGCACCGCCGCGCCCCGCTGTCCGGGTGCCGACCGGCTGATCGCCAGCACCGAGTCGACCAGGGCGGGCACCAGCAGCGGACGTAGCTGAGCTGCCGGGCGTCGATGGTCGATGACCTCCAGCACCCGCCGCAGCGCGGCGTCGGCGAACATGGCCGCCTGGCGCATGGCCGCCGAGCGAGTCGGCGATTGTTCCGGTTGCCGGACGGCGCGCCCGCTGTACGGACGGCGCGGCCCATGACCGGGCCGCCGCGGCAGGGGCAATTGGCGACACGCGATCGCGATTCGCGACATCTCCCGCATGGGCGGCTCGTACTCGACGACGGGCACCACGTCGAAAGGATCTACGGGCACGAGGACACTCTCCAACTCATCGGTAACAAGCGGTCTGCAGGAGAGTGACAGACAATTGATTTTCAATTGCCGGTCATCATCGCACAATTCGACATCGCGCGTACCCGCGCCGCGTTGCCTCTTGGCGAATGATTACGGTGGGCGGGAACATCGGGAATCGCGAGGGATGACGAGGAGGCCAGGCCCGCAATGGTGACCCGGTTGTCCCCTTCGGACGCATCCTTCTACCGGCTGGAGAACACCGCGACCCCGATGTACGTCGGATCGCTGTCCATCTTGCAGCGGCCCCGCACCGGACTCAGTTACGAGACGCTGCTCGCCACGGTGGAACGCCGGCTGCCGCAGATACCTCGCTACCGCCAGAAGGTCCGCGAAGTGAAGGTCGGCATGGCCCGGCCGGTGTGGATCGACGACGCCGATTTCGACATCACCTACCACGTGCGGCGCTCGGCGCTGCCCTCGCCCGGCAGCGACGAGCAGCTGCACGAGTTGATCGCCCGGCTTGCCGCCCGGCCCCTGGACAAGACCCGACCGCTGTGGGAGATGTACCTGGTCGAAGGGTTGGCGAAGAACCGGGTCGCGCTTTACACCAAGTCGCACCAGGCGCTGATCAACGGGATGACCGCGCTGGAGATCGGCCACGTGATCGCCGATCGAACCCGGCAACCACCGCCGTTTCCGGAAGACATCTGGATCCCGGAACGTGAGCCAGGCCCCACCCGGCTGCTGCTGGGCGCGCTCGCCGACTGGGTGGTGTTGCCGGGCGCTCAGCTGCAGGCCGTGGGTTCCGCGGTGGCTGGCCTGGCGACGAACTACGGCGAGCTGCTCAACGCGGGCCAACGCGTCGTCGACATCGCCCGCACCGTCGCGCGCGGCACCGCCCCGCACAGCCTGCTCAACGCCAAAGTTTCCCGGCACCGGCGGTTCACGGTGGCCCGCGGGCGTCTCGAGGATTACCGCACGGTACGGGCTCGGTATGACTGCGACATCAACGATGTGGTGCTGGCCGTGGTGACCGGCGCGCTCGGCAACTGGTTGATGTCGCGCGGCGAAACGGTGCGCTCCAGCGCCACCATCCGCGCGATGGCTCCGCTGTCGGTCTATGCCGACGGCCAGCATGACTCGACCGGGCCGGGCCAGATGATGGGGCAGGTCACCCCGTTCCTGGTCGACCTGCCGGTCGGGGAAGGCAACGCCGTGGTGCGGCTCTCGCAGATCGCCCACGCCACCGAATCGAATCCGTCGGCCGCCCGCCTGGTCGACGCCCGGACCATCGTCACGCTGTCGGGCTTCGCGCCGCCCACCCTGCATGCGATGGGGATCCGGGTGGCCACCAGCTTCTCGGCGCGCTCGTTCAACTTGCTGATCACCAATGCGCCGGGGGCCCAGTCGCAGATGTACATCGCCGGTGCCAAGCTGCTGGAAACGTACGCGGTGCCGCCGCTGCTGCACAATCAGATACTGGCAATCGGCGTGACGTCTTATCACGGCACGCTGTATTTCGGAATCAACGCCGACCGCGATGCAATGAGCGACGTCGATCTGCTGCCCGGGCTGTTGGCCCAGGCGCTCGAAGAGCTGCTCGATGCGTCCCGTTAGCTACTGGCATTGAAAATCATTGAAAATTGCTGGGGGGATATATGATTCGTTGCTGTGACCACCTCTAACGACGGCGCGCCGGTGAAGGTGAAGAAAAAGAAATCGGCCGCATCGAACGGGCCAAAGATTTCCGATGGCGTCTACGAGGCCGAATTATTCAGGCTGCAAACGGAATTCGTGAAGCTTCAGGAGTGGGTGCGGCATTCTGGCGCGCGAATCGTGGTGATTTTCGAAGGCCGTGACGCCGCGGGCAAGGGTGGGGCCATCAAACGGATCACCGAATACCTCAGCCCCCGCATCGCCCACATCGCCGCGTTGCCGGTGCCCACCGAGCGGGAGCGCGGCCAGTGGTATTACCAGCGCTATATCGCCCATCTACCCGCTAAGGGCGAAATCGTATTGTTCGATCGGTCGTGGTACAACCGCGCCGGCATCGAGAAAGTCATGGGATTCTGTACGCCGCAGGAACATGCCCTGTTCTTGCGACAGACCCCGATATTCGAGCAGATGTTGATCGATGACGGGATCCTGCTGCGTAAGTATTGGTTTTCGGTTTCCGAGGCCGAGCAGCTACGGCGTTTCAAGGCGCGACGCAACGACCCGGTCCGACGCTGGAAACTCTCCACGATGGACCTGGAATCGGTGTACCGGTGGGAGGATTACTCGCGCGCCAAAGACGAGATGATGGTGCACACCGACACGCCGGCCAGCCCGTGGTACGTCGTCGAATCCGACATCAAGAAGCACGCCCGTCTGAACATGATGAATCATCTGCTGTCCAGCATCGAGTACTACGACGTCGAAGAGCCGAAGGTCGACTTGCCCGAACGTCCGGTGGTGACCGGCAACTACCAGCGCCCACCACGCGAGTTGTCGAGGTACGTCGACGATTACGCGGCTACCTTGATTGCGCGTTAGCCATGGGCGCGGACGCACTGCAGGTCTATATCCCTGCCACCCTGGCGATGCTGCAGCGGTTGGTCACCGAGGGTTCCCTCCGACCGGTCAACGGCACCGCGTTCGCGGTGACACCGGCCCTGCGGGAGGCCTACGCCGAGGGCGACGACGATGAGCTTGCCGAGGTGGCATTGCGCGAGGCCGCGTTGGCCTCGCTGCGCCTGTTGGCCGCTGATGAAAGCGGTGTTGGCGGCACCGACGAGGCGGGCCGGGTCGGCCGGAGACGTCGCGCCGTGCTGGCCGCCGAGGTCGACCTGGGCGACTCCGGGGCCACGTTGCGACCCGATCTCGACGACGCTGTGGTCCGGCTCGCCGGGCCCGTCGCGCTGGACCGGGTGATCGCCGCCTATGTGGACACCGCCGACGCCGAACCGGCGGTACTGAAGGCGATCGAGGCCATCGACGCCGCAGACCTGGGCGACGAGGATGCTGAGCTGATCGTCGGCGATGCGCAAGACCACGATCTGGCTTGGTACGCCAACCAGGAATTGCCGTTCCTGCTCGAGCTGCTGTGACCGGCGTGTGTGACGCAATCGGGCTGTCCAGCCCTGGATGAGCCCTGGCTACGGTACCGTAACTTACGGTACCGTAGCCTTTGTTATGGGCAAGAAATACCAAGCACTCAGCGCGAATGTCGTCGACACCGCCCGACCCAGTGTCGCGGGTGCCGAGCGGCATCCCGGATGGCATGCGCTGCGCAAACTCGCCGCGCGGATCACGACGCCGCTGTTGCCCGACGATTACCTGCATCTGGCCAATCCGCTATGGTCCGCGCGGGAATTGCGCGGCCGCGTCGTTGCGGTCCGGCGCGAGACCGAGGACTCGGCGACCCTGGTGATCAAGCCCGGCTGGGGTTTCAGCTTCGACTATGAGCCGGGTCAGTACATCGGGATCGGCCTGTTGGTCGACGGCCGCTGGCGCTGGCGGTCGTATTCACTGACGTCCAGCCCGGTGGCGCGGTCCGGATCCGGGCGCAAGCGCACGGTGACCATCAGCGTCAAGGCGATGCCGGAGGGGTTCCTGTCCACTCACCTAGTGGCGGGCGTGGCGCCCGGGACGATCGTGCGCCTGGCGGCGCCGCAGGGCAATTTCGTGCTGCCGGACCCGGCGCCGCCGGCGATCCTGTTCTTGACGGCCGGGTCGGGCATCACTCCGGTCATGTCGATGTTGCGAACCCTGGTGCGCCGCAATCAGATTGGCGATATCCGGCACGTGCACTCGGCGCCTTGTGCGGCCGAGGTGATGTTCGGCGCCGAGCTGACCGACCTTGCCTCGGCGCATCCCGGGTACCGGCTGCAGTTGCGCGAGACCCGCACGCAGGGCCGTCTTGACCTCGGGCGTCTCGACGACGCGGTGCCGGACTGGCGCGACCGTCAAACCTGGGCCTGCGGTCCGGAGGGCATGCTCGCGCAGGCCGAGAAGGTGTGGGCGAGCGCCAACCTCAGCGACCGGCTGCACCTCGAGCGGTTCGCGGTGGCCAAGGCCGCGCCGGCCGGAACGGGCGGCGCCGTGACGTTTGCACGAAGTGGACGTACGGTGGCCGCCGATGCCGCCACGTCCCTGATGGACGCGGGGGAGGGCGCCGGGGTGCAGATGCCGTTCGGCTGCCGGATGGGTATCTGCCAGTCGTGCGTGGTACCCCTGGTGGAAGGCCACGTCCGGGACCTGCGCACGGGGCAGGAACACGAGCCGGGCAGTCGAGTGCAGACGTGCGTATCGGCCGCGTCCGGCGATTGTGTGCTCGACATTTAAAGGTTACTCCTAGGTAACCTACGGAGTCGTAGGTTACGATAGCGTAGGTATTGACCGCAGATCGAAACGCCGGGAGGTGAGAACGATGGCGATCACAGACGTCGATGCATTCGCGCATCTGTCGGACGCTGATATCGAAGCCCTGGCCGTTGAGCTGGATGCCATCCGCCAAGACGTGGAGGATTCCCGCGGCGAGCGGGACGCGCGCTACATTCGTCGCACCATCGCGACGCAGCGTGCGCTGGAGGTGACCGGACGATTGCTGCTGGCCGCGAGTTCGCGGCGCTCGGCATGGTGGGCCGGAACCGTGACCCTGGGCGTGGCCAAGATCATCGAGAACATGGAGATCGGCCACAACGTCATGCACGGCCAGTGGGACTGGATGAACGATCCGGAGATCCACTCCTCAACCTGGGAGTGGGACATGAGCGGGTCGTCGAAGCATTGGCGCTACACCCACAACTTTGTGCACCACAAGTACACGAACATCCTCGGGATGGACGACGACGTCGGCTACGGCATGCTTCGCGTCACCCGCGATCAGCGTTGGCGCCGGTACAACGCCCTCAACTTGCTGTGGAACACCTTGCTTGCCATTGGCTTCGAATGGGGAGTTGCGCTGCAGCACTTGGAGATCGGCAAGATCATCAAGGGCCGGCTGGACCGCGACGAGCGCCGCCGCCGGTTGCGGGAATTCGGCGGCAAGGCCGGGCGCCAGGTGGTCAAGGACTATGTCGCGTTCCCGGCCCTGACGTCGTTGTCGCCCGGTGCGACCTACACGTCGACGTTGAAGGCCAACGCGCTGGCCAACGTCATCCGCAGCGTGTGGGCCAACGCGGTGATCTTCTGTGGCCATTTCCCGGACGGCGCGGAGAAATTCACCAAGACCGACATGGTCGGCGAAACCAAGGGTCAGTGGTATTTGCGGCAGATGTTGGGTAGCGCCAACTTCGACGCCGGGCCGACGTTGCGGTTCATGAGCGGCAACCTGTGCCATCAGATCGAGCATCACCTGTATCCGGATCTGCCCAGCAACCGACTGCACGAGATCTCGGTGCGGGTGCGCGAGGTGTGTGACAAGTACGATTTGCCTTACACCACAGGGTCTTTCCTGGTGCAGTACGGAAAGACGTGGCGCACACTGGCCAAGCTGTCGCTACCCAACAAGTACTTGCGCGACGATGCCGACAACGCGCCGGAGACCCGCAGCGAGCGGATGTTTGCTCCGCTTGGGCCGGGGTTCGCGGGCACCGACCCCGCCACCGGGCGTCGGCGCGGGTTGAGGACCGCGATCGCCGCCGTTCGCGGGTGGCGACGCGCCCACACGACGAGCCGACCCGAGCAACTTGCGGCCTAACGCGGCGACCGACGCGGATAATTAAATTAGTCCTCAACAAGTGTTCATGGCATCGTCGTTACCGTGTGTTGCGGTCAATGGCTGCAGTGCAGGAAGGTAAAACGATGGCGATCACCGACGTTGACGTGTTCGCGCACCTCACGACCGCCGACATCGAAGGACTGGCCGTCGAACTCGACGCCATTCGCCGCGACGTCGAAGGGTCACGCGGTGAGCGGGACGCCCGTTACATCCGGCGTGCGATCGCCGTACAACGCGGGCTGGAAGTGGCGGGCCGGCTGCTGCTGGCCGCGAGTTCGCGGCGCTCGGCATGGTGGGCCGGTACCGCGACCCTCGCGGTGGCCAAGATCATCGAGAACATGGAGATCGGCCACAACGTCATGCACGGCCAGTGGGACTGGATGAACGACCCGGAAATCCACTCCTCCACCTGGGAGTGGGACATGCTTTCCACGTCGCGGCACTGGCGCCACACCCACAACTTCGTGCACCACAAGTACACCAACATCCTCGACATGGACCACGACGTCGGCTACGACATGGTGCGGGTCACCCGTGACCAGCCCTGGAGGCGGCGCGACAGCTTCAATCTGGTGATCAACGCCTTGCTGGCCCTCGCCTTCGAGTGGGGAATAGCGTTGCGACATTTGGAAATTCGTGAAATATTCCGCGGCGACGCGACGGAGCGGGATGCGGCTCGGATGCGGCTGCGGGAATTCGGCGGCAAAGCCGGACGCCAGGTGGTCAAGGACTATCTCGCATTTCCGGCGTTGACGTCGTTGTCGCCGGGCGCCACCTACACGTCGACACTGCGAGCCAACGCGCTGGCCAACGTGATTCGCAACGTGTGGGCGAACGCGGTGATCTTCTGTGGTCATTTCCCGGACGGCGCGGAGAAATTCACCAAGACCGATCTGGTCGGCGAAACCAAGGGTCAGTGGTATTTGCGGCAGATGTTGGGTAGCGCCAACTTCGACGCCGGGCCGACGTTGCGGTTCATGAGCGGCAACCTGTGCCATCAGATCGAGCATCACCTGTATCCGGATCTGCCCAGCAACCGACTGCACGAGATTTCGGTGCGGGTGCGCGAGGTGTGTGACAAGTACGACTTGCCTTACACCACAGGGTCTTTGCTGGTGCAGTACGGAAAGACGTGGCGCACACTGGCCAAGCTGTCGCTGCCCAACAAGTATTTGCGCGACGATTCCGATAACGCGCCGGAGACCCGCAGCGAGCGGATGTTCGCCGGACTGGAGCCCGGTTTCGCGGGGGCGGATCCGCTGACCGGTCGGCGGCGCGGTCTCAAGACCGCCATTGCCACGGTGCAAGGATGGCGCCGCGACCGGCACGCGACGAAGAAAGCCGCGCGTGCACGCAAGGACGCCAAGCTGGCGGCCTAGATCGTCCGCGGAACACGGCCAGCGTCGCGGCCGCGCGGAAAATTATGGATGCATCGTCCGCGATCGGCTGACGGTCCGTCGG
Organism: Mycobacterium simiae; assembly: GCF_010727605.1. Taxonomy (NCBI): domain Bacteria; kingdom Bacillati; phylum Actinomycetota; class Actinomycetes; order Mycobacteriales; family Mycobacteriaceae; genus Mycobacterium; species Mycobacterium simiae. The sequence continues at coordinate 1,362,795 of NZ_AP022568.1, read as the reverse complement.
ATCGCTAGCCGTACCAGCTAACGCAGCGGGCGCACTGCGCTTGGCGGACAAGGCAATGCGGCCCGCGTAGGGCTACTCTCGGACACATGCTCGCTGCGTTTGGATTCGAAAACCTGGGTGTCGTCGTCGGGGACATGTTCTTCGTCGACCCGGCACCGAACGAAGGCCAGGAGACTCCCGAACGGGGTGTCCGGCTGGAACTGCGCGTTGTCGACCGGGCCGAGCCTCACGGGTCGATCTACGCCGGCATCCCGATCGCGTTCAATCGCCCCGTGTGGCGGGTGGATCTGTTCGGATCGACCGAGAGTCCGCCGGGGACGCTGGACCGGGCTCATCACCACCCACGGTTCGACGGCTGGGAGCCGGGGCGCCGCAACTTCGTCCCCGAACTATCCGCCGATCCGGTGTCGTGGCTGGCCGATCAGTTGGCAGATCCGGCCGCTGTGCTGGACCGCGCAGGGGTGAATCCCGATGATGTCAGCGAAGCCGACAAGGCCGGTCTCGCCGCGGCGGCACCGGACATCGTCGCCGCGGTGAAACGCATGCTCGACGGGGTGCGGGACGGGCAGTTGGCCCCCGAGCCGGCCGAGCCCGTAGCCGCGGCACGTACCGGCTGGCTCTGAATCGTCTCGGCGGTGCGCCTATGGGCGGCTTAGCTGTTGCTGGACAAGACGTTGTTGACGGGCATCGTCCGGGCCGGGCCGTGATCAGTTCGATGGCGTGAGGGTGGACCGAACCAGTCCGGTGAGGATCATGTCGAGCCCTAAGTCGAATCTTTTGTCGCGATCGCCGGTGAGGATTGCGATCAGGTCGTCTGCGTCAGCTGGCCGGTGGTGGCCGTTGTCAGCGATCTGCGCTACGAGTGCGTCCCACTCATGGGTTTCTTTGAGTTCGAGGTAGGCCTGTTCGTCGATGACGAATCCTGTTGTGTAGGACCGTAACAATGCTGCGAGCTGGCCTGGACTGTGTGTGGGTACGGTCACCGACTGGAGCAGGGTCCGCAGCGTCGCGGACAGGTTGAGTGTGGCAGCCCAGGGCGCGTAGGAGCCGGCGATGATGCGGCCGCCGTCCCGAAACGCCAGCATCGCTCGTCGCATTCGTTGGCAGCAATCTTTCACCTGTTGGGTCGATGGATGGGCAGTGTCGATGTCGGAAAGGTCGATCGTGGCGTAGATCGCATCTGCCATCGCTCGTTTCAGGTCTTGGCGGTCACGAAAGTGCTTGTAGAGCGCTCCCGGAGTGACATCTGCTTCGGCCGCCAGTCGGCGCATGGTCAGCGCATCAAGCCCGTTGTCGGCGACGTACTGGTGAGCCAGCGCCACCAGCGAGTCGCGAGTTAAGCCACGTTTGACCATCGCTGATCAGCGTAGATCGCTGGTGTTGACGCTGCCGCGTGTCACCCCTAACGTTCTGGTAAACACTGTTTACCAGAGTGGGAGGGTGAATGTCTGAACACGCGGTGCTAATCGCCGGTGCCGGTCCGACCGGGTTGATGCTGGCCGGTGAGCTGGCACTGGCCGGCGTCGACGTCGCGGTGTTCGAACGGCGAACCGATCGCGATCTGGTGGGTTCTCGCGCCGGGGGCATGACGCCACGAACCATCGAGGTGCTCGACCAACGCGGCATTGCCGATCGGTTCCTCTCCGAGGGAGTGGTTGGCCACAACGGCCATTACTCAGGCATCTTCTTCGACGTGTCTGACCTGCCGACCCGATACAACTTCGGGCTGGCGCTGTTGCAGTACCGCGTCGAAATGATCCTCGCCGAGTGGGTCGCCGAGCTGGGCGTCGCGATCCACTACCGGTGCGAGGTGGCCGGTTTCACCCAAGACCCCTCCGGCGTCGAGGTCACGCTGGCGGACGGGACACGTCGGCAGGGTGCCTTCCTTGTCGGCTGTGACGGCGGCCGCAGCCTGATCCGCAAGACATCCGGGATCTCCTTCCCCGGATGGGATCCGTCGACCAGCTGCCTGGTCGCCGATGTCGAGCTGACCGACGAGCCACCCTGGGGCCTGCATCGCAACGGCGAGTTTCACTCGTTCTTCAAATTCGACGGCGAAGACACCATCCGGGTGATGGTTACCGAACCCCAGATCGTGAACACCCACGACCCGACTCTGGCCGACATCAGCAAGGCGCTCATCGCGGCACGCGGGACCGACTACGGGTTGCGCAGTGCCACTTGGATTTCCCGGTTCACCGACACAACCCGACAGGCCGCTACATACCGTGACCGACGCGTCTTACTTGCCGGCGACGCTGCACACGTCCACTTCCCGATCGGTGGGCAAGGCCTCAACACCGGAATCCAGGACGCCGTGAACCTCGGGTGGAAGCTGGGCCAAGTCATCAACGGCACATCCAGTGACAGACTCCTGGACACCTTCCACGCCGAACGGCATCCTGTGGCCGCCCGCGTGCTGCACAACACCCTGGCCCAAACGGCCCTCAACAGCCCTGGCGTACGCATCGATGCACTCCGCGACACGATCTCGGAACTACTCGCCATGGACGAACCACGCACGCGGATCGCCGCGATGATGTGCGGCTTAGACATCCGCTATGACCTCGGCGCAGGGCATCCGCTACTAGGGCTCCGAGTGCCCGACCTCGACCTGACCACACCCGACGGCGACACTCGGCTGTTCACGCTGCTGCACAGCGCCCGCGGGATACTCCTGACGTTTGGTCAGCCCCCGGCTCTTGACGTCACTCGCTGGGCACACCGTGTCTCGGTGGTCCACGCGCAGGCGGCTGAAAGCTGGACGCTGCCGGTGTTCGGTGAAGTATCCGCCCCCAGAGCCGTATTGGTCCGACCCGACGGCTACGTCGCCTGGGCGGGCGATGGCGCCGCCAACGGGCTAGAGCACGCACTCAACGAGTGGTTCACATAGTCCGTCTGCCCAACCGACAGCCGCCCCTCCCGTCCTCCCCCCGGCGCTACTTGCCACGAATCTCCGCATCACGAAAAGCGAGTCCACCATGTCCCATCGCAACGCTCCACTGTCCCCAGAAGGCCGTCGACGTCTCGTGCAGCGATGCCAGGACCGCCCGATTGCACACGTCGCAGCCGAGATGGGCATCTCACGGTCTTGTGCATCGAAGTGGGTCAACCGCTACCGCCACTACGGAGAACTCACACTCCAGGATCGATCGTCAACGCCGCACCGCAAGCCAACAGCCAAGTCAGCTGAAATCATCGACAGGATCGAACACCTGCGACGCACACGAAAATGGTCTGCCAGTCGAATCGCCTTCGAACTCAACGAGGATGGCATCATGATCAGCCGCCGCACCGTGACCCGCTACCTGGCCCACCTAGGGCTGAACCGGCGACGATTCATCGACCCCAACGGGGAGACTAACCGTCGGCCACGACCGATCATCGCCAAACGCCCCGGGCACCATATCCACCTCGACGTAAAGAAAGTCGGGCGGATCCCAGACGGCGGCGGCTGGCGCGTCCACGGGCGCGGCAGCGATCACGCACGTGCGGTGGCCCGACGAAAAGCCGGCGGCGCACGCGGCGGCTACGTCTTTCTGCACTCTGCCATCGACGGCTATTCCCGGCTCGCCTACACCGAAGCGCTTCAAGACGAAAAGGCGACTACCGCTGTAGGTTTCATGCATCGCGCACGAGCATGGTTTACTGCGCACGGCATCACCACGTTCGAGCGCATCATCACCGACAACGGTGCTTGCTACCGGGCCGAGGCCTTCGGCCGTGCGATGCTCGGCACCCGCCACCAGCGAATCACGCCCTACACACCCCGTCACAACGGAAAAGTGGAGCGCTACAACCGAATCCTCGCAGAAGAGCTCCTCTACGCGCAGCCCTGGCTATCAGAACACCAACGCGCCGAAGCTCTCGCGATCTGGAACGTGCACTACAACTATCACCGACCTCACGGCACGCTCGGCGGACAACCACCAGCAGCTGTCTTCACGCACGGCGTTACCAACGTCATGGCCTCATACACTTAGCCCAGCCGTTCGATGATGGTGGCGTTGGCCATGCCGCCGCCTTCACACATCGTCTGCAGCCCGTAGCGTCCGCCGCGCTGCTCGAGGGCGTTGACCAGGGTGGTCATGATGCGGGCACCGCTCGCACCCAACGGGTGCCCGATGGCGATGGCCCCACCGTTGACATTGGTCTTGCCCAGATCAGCTCCGGTGTCGTGGGCCCAGGCACTGTCGACTTTGGGCAGCAAGGCTGTCGGAATGATAGGAGACTCCGCTGCTCACCGACGTATCGGCTACGCATCCGAATGGGAATCGATTGTGGCCGAGGCAAAAGATGTGGATATCCGGATCTTTCTCAATCCGCCTCTTCGAGCGGCGTGTGCAGGCCACCAACTCCTGATCCAGGGATCCCTGCCCCTCCACCGCCGATACCTCCCCCGCCGAAGCCTGGTTTGGGCGGCGCGGCAGGTGGGGGTGGGGGTGGCTCGACGGGGCGCGACGGAGCAAGGGGGGGTGGGGGACCTTCAGGCGGTGGGCCGACTCTGCCCGATCTGGGTGGCGGCGATCCCTCCCTGTGGGTCGGAAGATCGTCTATTCCGACGTTTCTCCACTGATCAAACTTTTCCGCGTGGGGGTTGTAGTGCCAATGGGAGTAGTGGCGAGGACTTTGGCCATCGTCGTATCAGCCCTTCTGCCTCGACTGCCGCGACAGCCAGAACCTCACCATCGACCACACACCCCAAGCCTGGCAGCGCATCGCAGACGGCTACCGGCCTACGCTCGGATGGTTCGCCGATGGGTTACTCGTCGTCTGCTGCATCGCCTGCAACCAGCGCCGAGGAGCAGCACGCGGGGCGAACGTCATCAGGCAAGACTGACCGTTTCATCAAATCGGGAAACATCATCGCAGTTCAGAGGGCCGCATTCCCAACGCTTTTCGACCCTGGGGGACGGTCCCAACAGCGCCGACGAGGGGACGACTCGTGCTAAGCGCAGAGAGAGTTACTCTCGGGGCCGCTTTTTACGAACCAACATTCGTTCGATGTCGTTGAAATAGAGTGTCTCGTGCTTCGGACTGTGCGTGCTGAAAGGCGATTCCGTCGGTAGTGGTGAATTGAGTTCTCCCAGGTAGATTTCGCGGTACGGCTCTTCGTCGAACACGTACTTTCCGTCTTTGTAGCTGTCCGTCGTATGGATTCCATCCTCGATGCCCACAACAAGCTTCCAACGGTAATCCCGAGGGTCTAGAAGTATGTCGCCCGGTCGTATCGCGGAGACGAACGCGGGTTCGTCCTCGTCCGTCAGCACGTAGTGCTTGCGCCTGATTACTGAGCGGTCTTCGTGCACGCCAGCCGCCTCAAGCCAGTTCGATTCGGCGCGATACGTAAACGCATATTTATCTCCGAAAGACATTTCGTCATAGATGCGTTCGGTGCGCCAGGCTATTACGCCGCCCAATGATTCTGACGGCTCTATCCGCGACACCGTGATCCAGCAGCGACGAGATGGGTCGTAGATGTGGTCGCCAACTTCGACTTCGGGCGGGTCTACTTCCTCGCGCTGGTCTTCGGGAACCTCGTCAATCACGTTTGGAGTGTTTCATGCCTGCTGGGCCGAAACCAGCAACCGACCCGAGTCCACTGCCTTTCGACTGCGATGCAGTTGGCGTGGAACGGTTCGCGGCATTCTGCAAAGAGTTCCTGATTTACACCGAAGGGTCATGGCGTCGGCACGGCCTTCACGCTGCGGTCGTGGCAGATCGAGATGTTGCGCCCGATCCTGGACCCAGACCCTCGCCCATCGGTAGCCGGGATCATGTGCCCGCGCGGTACCGGCAAGACGGCGCTGATGGCCGCCGTTGGCCTCTACGAATTGTTCATTGGTCCGGATGGCAACGAGATCCCGATCGTGGCTGTGGACGAGCGTCAAGCCGGTTTAACACTCAAGCCTGCGATCCGCATGGTCGAGCTGAACCCGGCCCTTTCATCTCGCTGCCATATCTACATGGATCGCATCGTGATCCCGGCCAAGGGCAGCTCGCTGACCGCGTTACCGGCTGAGGCCAAGCGGCTTGAGGGTCTGGGGACTTGGACGTTGGCTCTGGCCGACGAGGTCGGGGTGATCTCCCCAGACACCTGGCAGACCTTGCTGCTGGGCCTGGGCAAGCTGCCAGGCGCAACAGCCATCGGGATCGGCACACCGCCGAACAGCTCTACGTCAGTGCTGTTAGACATGCGCGCACATGCGCACGAACACCCTGACGATCCGACATTTGCGTGGGTGGAGTTCAGCGCCGATGACTTCCAGCATCATCCGGCGTCGTGTGAGCACTGCTGGGAGTTGGCTTGCCCGAGTTTGGACGACTTCCTGACCCGTGAGTCCATGCACGCCTTGCTGGCGCAGACAACTGAGGGAAATTTCCGCCGGTCGCGTCTGTGCCAGGTGGTCTCGGAGAACTCCAACCCATTCATCCCGGCTGACGTGTGGGAAGGCCTGGGTACTGGCTTGTCGGTCCCCGATGGTGTCGACGTGGTTATCGCGCTTGACGGGTCTCACGGTGGCCGCGATTCCGATGCCACAGCGTTGGTTGTCGGAACAGTCAGCCCGAAACCACATTTCGATGTCCTGGCAGTGTGGGAGAACACCGACGGCAGTGCTGGCTACAGGATTGACGTGCTGGCCGTCGAAGATGCGAGCCGGCAGGCCTGCGCACGATGGAACGTCAAAGAGATTGTGGCCGACCCGTTTAGGTGGACGCGCTCTCTGCAAGTGTTAGCTGCCGAGGGGTTGAGGGTTTCGGAGTTCCCGTGGTCGCCGAGTCGCACCACGAAGGCCACCACAGCTCTGCACGCGGCGGCGATGGCCGGGCAGTTCACTCATTCCGGTGACGAGACCCTGACCCGGCATGTGATGGCCGCGACGGTGATTGAAAGCGACGGCGGCCTGCGTATCGGCAAGGTCAGCCGCAAGCGCAATGCGGCCAAGATCGACTGCGCTGCAGCGCTTCTGATGTGCCATTCCAGGTGCTCTTGGCTGGGCACCCGCAAGAAGAAACGGACGGTTAGTTTCGCGTGACAAACGCCCACGGTGATCTTTTGGTTGAGCTGTTACAGCACCTGGACAGTGGTGCGCATCGCCGCCACGAACTGAACCTGTATTACCAAGGGGAGCAGCCGCTAGCTTTCCTGAGCCCCGAGGCGCGGCAAGCACTGGACAAGCGGTTTGGTCGTATCACCGCCAACATCCCTCGTTTGGCGGTGACGAGTTTAGCTGAGCAGCTTCTCATTTCGGGCGTGGCTGGTGATCCTGATTCGTGGCAGGACTTCCTAAGCAACGATTTGGACCAGCTGAGCGGCGTGGCGCATCGTGAGGCCTTGGCCGTTGGTCAGTCGTTCGTGATCGTTTGGGCAGACGCCATCGGCAGCCCGCGCGCCACAGTGGAATCCGCCGAGCAGGTAGCGGTGAAGCGCGACCCGGTGACCCGCGAGTTCACCGCTGCCGTCAAGCGGGTCAGGACGAAGACCACAACCGAAGCATGGTTGTACTTGCCCGACGAGGTGCAGCACTGGCGCGCCCCGTCGCCGGGAGCCGCGACCGCTGGCTTCAACCTGGTGGAGTCCGTCCCCAACCCGCTCGGCGTCGTGCCCGTAGTGCCGTTGACAAATTCGGGCCGCTTGCTCGATCACGACGGCCGCTCGGAGATCGAAGATCTCAAGCCACTGGTGGATGGACTGACCAAGACTCTGGCCGACCTAGATGACGACGGCAACCCGGTTGCGGACCCCGAAACAGGCGAGCCCGTCATGGACACGGTCAACCCGATCCCTGAGGGCAACCGCGCCATGATCTCAGAAGCACCTGAGGCGAAGTTTGGCCAGCTGCCCGGTGCGGACTTGGCGGGGTTCAAGACATCCGTCGACATCTGGGTCCAGATGATCATGGCCGTGTCGGCATTGCCTGCACACATGATCGGCATCTCGACCTCGAATCCCGCTACAGCGGAGGCCATCCGGGCAGCGGAGGCCGGATTGACCGCCAAGGTGATTGCGCGCCAGCTGACGTTCGGGCGGGCCTGGGAGCAGGTTGCACGTCTGATGGTGGCCGTCCGAAGCGGTGTTGATCCAACCGGGGTGACCATCCGCGTGGTCTGGGCCGATGCCTCGACGCGCTCGACCGCCGCTGAGGCCGACGCTGCAGTCAAGCTGTTCCAGGCAGGAATCCTGTCGCGTCGCACCACGCTGGCCCGCATGGGATTCAGCGAGGACGAGATCACCGCAGAGCTGAACCAAGCTGAGTTCGACGCGCGGATCGGCGCTGACATCCGCTTGGGGCGCTACGTAAGCGATTTGATCGCAACCGCCTAGACCAGACCCGTTCGTCCGCGTACGGGCCATATAGGCGGCATTCTAACCCCTTTCAGGAGACGCAGTCATGCCCGATGCTGACGCAGCCTTAGAAACCACCGAGTCCGACGAGGCGGCAGTGCACACGCCCGCAGCCGAACTAGACGAGGCTCGCGCCGAATCCGATGCCGAGCCAGAGTCTTTCGACCGGCCCTATGTCGAGAAGCTCCGCAAGGAGTCAGCCGGATACCGGGACCGCGCCAAGACAGCCGAGGCCCGTGCGGATGCGCTCGCCCGCGCCCTATTCACTGCCCGTGTCGCTGCAACCGGCAGGCTTGCTGACGCAACAGACCTCGCGTTCGACGTCGAGGCTCTAGACGATGCCGAGAAGCTCTCCACTGCAATCGATTCACTACTGAACGGCAAGCCACATCTCAAGTCGCGCAAGCCAACTGGGAGTGTCGGACAGGGCGTCAAGGGCGAGAACACGGACGAGTTCAGCCTGCTGCGTCAACTCGGAGCCAACGTCTGATTTCCGTTTTACCTGATAGACTGTAGATAGGCGAAAGGGTCTGGTGCCCTGCCTATTTCACATTCGGGCTTGATGCCCATTCCCGCGTACGTCCTGGTGGCGACGATTCAAATTTCGTTGTTCACCAAGGACATTCGTAGTGACCATTCAGACCCCTTCGGGCAATTCCACGCTGCTCGCCAGCCAGGTATCCAGCCTGCTCATCCAGCCATTGGAGCAGGCATCGACGTTCCTAGCTGCTGGCCCGCAAATTATCGATTCCGCTTCACCCGTGCGTATCCCACGCATTGTTTCGGGTACCAGTGCAGCCTTCGTGGCAGCCGGTGCCCAGATCACTGACAGCAATGCAACTTTCGACGAGGTTCAGTTGCTGCCGTCCACGCTCAAGGGCATCAAGACCCTGACCAAGGTCAGCAACGAGCTGGTCCGTCAGAGCGTCGTAGGTCTTGAGGCCGTGCTGCGCACCCGTCTCGTGACCGACGTGGCCAACGTTCTCGACGCCGCGCTATGGGACGGGGCGGGGACCAGCTCGACCATCAAGGGCGTCCTGCAGGCCGAATCGCGACCGGCGATCTGGACTTGACCGACCCCGACTCCCTGATTGACGGTCTCGCAACTGCTCAGGGCAACAAGGTAACTCCGACTCACTGGGTGATGACCCCGGCATCGTTCGCGGCGATCCGGAAGGTGAAGGTCGGTACCAGCGACAAGTGGTACGTCATCGACCCGCAGACCATCCAGAACGACACCGCCCTACAGCTTCTCGGCTTGCCGGTCATCATCACCGACAACATCCCCGACGTGTCCAGCAAGGCCCGCGTGGCGCTGGTCGACTTCAGCAAGATTGTCGTCGCCCGCGACATCGACGCTGATGTTGCGATCCTGGACCAGACGTGGGGTGACTACGACACTGTGGGCATCCGCCCCGTCTCGCGCTGGGATGTCGCGTTACTGCAGTCCCACGCCGTCACGCTGCTCACTGTTCCCGCGAGCTAACCATGGCCGCGCCAAGGTATTTCGACCTTGGCGAGCTGTTGGGACAGAACGTCGGCTCCCATGAGGGCGACGCCGTCCTGACCATCATCACCGCGATGGCCCGGTCGTACACACGCGGGCGCGGCTTCACGGCTGGCGTACCCAACGACGAGATCCGCGCGGTGATCCTCACGGCAGCAGCACGCTTGTACTCCAACAGGACCGGTCTGCTCTACGACGAGGTTGAAGGTCCATCGCAGATCTCCTACCGCTCAGCCTTCAGCGGCTGGACTGTTGCAGAACTCTTCGTGCTCGACCGGTACCGAGTGAGGGCAATGTGACAGTCGGCGTCGTCTACCGCCCGCTGGCGCGCAACGAACACGGCGACCCGATCGACGCCGACGGCAACGTTGTCCACGCTGACGACGCACCCTACGGCGAGATCGACGTGATCAGTGGCGGCACAAGCGGATCAACCCGCACCACCTACCCGCTGACCAACCTGCGCGGCGACGTGGTCTCAACCGAAGGCATGCTCGGCTGGCGAACCGACTCACGCATCCAGCTCCAAGCCGGTGACACAGTTGTTGCGGATGGCCAGAAGTTGAAAGTGATCGGCCCCCGCCTGTGGGGACGTGACCACGCACTGACAGGTCGACCGGCCCGCTGGAATTGGATTGCAGTCCAAGCCAACTAAGACTTGCTCCCCGTGGTTGTCGCCGAACGCGGAGCAACCAACCAACACCGTTGATGTAGCGCCACTTGGCGCGCGGGCGTGATGAACCCGGCCATGCCTCAACGGTAGGCGGGACGGTTCACCCCGCCACCCGGCCCGTGTTCCTTTCTTGAACGGTGGGGAGCACGGGCCACCAAACACTTGGCGGAGTGCGCAGTCCCATCATGGCTGCACCGAACGACCTCACGGCTAATTCCTAGCCGTGGGGTCGTTTTGTTGTTGCGGGGTGAAGGATTTCCATCATCTACCGGCGATGCGAAATCGCCGCTACCGTCACGCGCATGGTGAACACCGTCATTGAAGAGGAGTTGGCGAAAAGCTGGATCTGGCTGAAGGTTAAAGCGCTCGAATGGGAACCACCGCGCGCGGGGAAGGTGCCTAGTGGTTGCCTGCGCTGTCTGAAGAATCCTCCGCACTCTCCTCTTCCTGCTGAAGAGGCGGATACAAGTCGCGATAGGCATCAATGATTTCGCCGCCCTCGTCATTAGTCATCGGCATAGGTCCAAGACCACAGTTGGCTCTGTACCTGTTCATAACGATCATTCCGTAAGCCAGTATGGCGATTAGGTAGTCCCTGAGCTGTTCCAGGCTGATCGAAACCAGTTGTCCTTGAGTGAAGCCAAGTTGTGGGGCTTGCCGCACAAACTTGAGGTCCGCTACCCCTGCCTTGTGCGCCCACACATTCCTGATCATTTGCGCGTTGTAGACGTTGTCCTTGATCACCTTCGGAACTTGCCCGCCAAGCCCCAGAAGTTCTACAAGTTCTTCAAACCTCTTGGTGCCTGCTTTCGTGCCTACGAAGGCCTGCATCGCCTGGTAGACGTTATCAAGCTTTTCGTCTTCGGGCGCAAGAAGTTCAGCAACGGGGACCTTGACTTTGTCGAAATCTTTGTTGGCAAGGATAGACATGTCGGCCTGCAGGACAGCTTTCGAGAAGTCTTCAAGATAAGCTTCCAACGCACTCCACGACGCAACCAGAACCAGGGCGTGGCGAAGTGCGTCGTCACGATTCAAATCCAGTACCGCAGCGTACTTTTCAGGCGGAAGTCCGGCTTTTTCGACCCGCTGCTTTAGAAGCCATGTCACACCCTTGGAAACGAGGCCCCCCACCACGCCGCCGACGATATTCATAAGGATCGTCAGCATGAAGAAGCCAAACGTCTCAACGGCCTGTGCTGCAGCTGTCTCCTGCCATTCTTCTTCTGTCATGCGGTTCCACGCCCCTTCTGCTGTGGTCGCGATGCTGGCATGGTAGCCACCTGGTGCGACATTTTCGTGCTATTCCGCCAATGGCGGCGCTCAGGTAGCTACCATCTGCGGCGTGGCCAATCCTGCTCAGCTGCTTCTCGATCAATTCCGTAGGTGGCGCAACGCTCCAGCTCGACCCAATCAGCGGCCACCCGCAGTCAAAGAAGTGCGAAGCCCAGAACAGGAAGACTTCCAAGCGCACAGATTGGCCGTGAAACAGCTTGAGGCAATCGATCAGCTGCTGGATGAAATGAACGCCGCCAAGGCAGATGTCAGCGTCTACCGCAGGTACTTCCCGCACTGGTGCAGAGCGGTGTTCGTCTTTCCGCATGGCTGGGAGGCTCAAGTGACCGAAGACCTGCCTGATGGCATCCTCGACCATCTTCAGAACTTGGCCGAAATGCTGCGTTACTACGTGCCGACAGTGACACCCGACGGATTGGCCGCGCTCGGGAACTATGTTGCGACGGTCAAGGCAGCACTAGAGGATGACGGTTCGATTCCCGACCCCCTTCGCATCCACGTACTCGAAGTCATCGAGCACCTCTCGTGGTGTGTAGAGAAGTACGACGACGTTGGGGATTTCCTCCTTGCCGAAGCCGTCGAGCGTCTTGCGGCAACTGTCATTCGCGCAGCTGCGGGCAGCGCGGATAAGGGCAAATGGAGGACGGTCATGGACACGTTTATCTGGCCGTTCACAGTGAACGTCATGGCTGCGATACCAGGCCAAGCCCTCACGATGCTTGCCCTGGGATGAGGCCCGTGGAAACGATGAACCCCCGCGCCAAACCGCAATGGCACGGGGGCTCTGAAGCCGACGGGCATTCCTACCCCAGCCGTTCGATGATGGTGGCGTTGGCCATGCCGCCGCCTTCACACATCGTCTGCAGCCCGTAGCGTCCGCCGCGCTGCTCGAGGGCGTTGACCAGGGTGGTCATGATGCGGGCACCGCTCGCACCCAACGGGTGCCCGATGGCGATGGCCCCACCGTTGACGTTGGTCTTGCCCAGATCGGCTCCGGTGTCGTGGGCCCACTCAAGTGTCGGGTTTAGGGTGCTAAAGTCCGACGATGGACGCGGTGATCTACGCCCGCCTCTGACCAAAGCCGATCCTTAACCCACTGCTCAAGCCGCTGCCTAACTTTCCTGTTGGTTGGGACCATGCACAATGCTCTCAGATTGGTGCGACCTTGCCTACAGAACTATGCGCCGTTAGCAGGAGCTTCATCAACGGGTCTCTCGTCCCAGAGGCCTAATTCTCTCCGACATGCGGTTACGGCATCACGCAACCTTTTCGGCTCATGCTTTGATATGCGGGTACACCGATCCAGGGTAGGCTGCGGAACAACAGATGATAGACGCGGCCCACGCGCAACTTTCGACGTATCGGGACGTTTGTGCAAATCGCTTGATGTCTGGTGGCGTTTGGCCTTGCTGTCGCCATCGCAAGTACTGCAGAACATGGCATCGTCGGCCACTGTGGTCGTTCTGATAGTTCAATGCCTCGCTCTATGGTGTGCCTTAGGCAATTGCCTCTGGCTAGTACCAAGAGACGATGTGAGAACGAAGAGCTGGGTCGACGTCAACGTCCTGCCTGGTCTTCGATTCTGCCCAGCTTGAGGGATCTATGTCGTCAACCGTACCTGAACGGATAACCACCAATAGTTCTTCGTCAGTGCATGATTGACTCAGCCCGTCGGTGTCTATCGGACTCGGATCGTCGGAACAGGCGTCGACAACTAGCCGACTTCTTTCCGATAGTTGGGCATCATAGAAGGTGACAGGTGAAGATTCTAAGCTGCACTCTGTGAGGACAAACTCCGATCTATTCACGTTGAGATAAGGAAAATGCAGCGGCGTACGTACGAAGTTTTGTCGTTGAAAACCAAAGAATCCACCTGCGTCTATTCCTACGTCATTTAAATGTATCTTGGAGTCGGTGAGCATTGGGCTGGGTATTTTGTTATGTATACCAGATGCTAGAAAGACGCGCCCTCCACTCCCAATTCGCATTCCACTAAAGTACATAGAAGAATCCGTTAAGGTCGCGCTTCGTATTGCGATCTTGGATTCGGTCACATGACATCGGCTGAAGGCCAAGCTCGATTTGTTAACATCCGCTCTCCATATCTCAAGCTTGCTGTTCTTGGTCATATTAATTTCCATAAACGAGAAGTCAGCGCCGTCGAGATCAAGGCCCGAGACAGTAACTTCGGTTTCTTCCATGCTGGACGCATAGAACTTGATTCCACCAATGATGTCTGCTGACAGATCTATCTCGGTATCTTTGAAGTCGCAGATCTCGAATCCACAACTGCCGGAAATCGTGGTAAAAAAGAAGCTTAATTTGGAATCTAAGAATTTCGATCCACTAAAGTCGATCTCGCCATATAAGAGGGCTTCGCCGAAGTCAAAGTAGCAATCATAAAAATGAGTACCTGCGAAACTCGGCGAATCGAGTACCGCACCGCTTAGGTTGAAATTATGTCCAAACCATGGTGTGTCAGCATTAGAATTAAGGTGCTCGACAATGACGCGGATGATGGTTGATCGAACTTGGTGCTCTTCGCTGGGGTCGAGCATCGATGTTTCGAGTAATGCCGATCGCCATGCTTCGCGTCCAGACGGGCGATAGTCTCTCTCTTTTATACCGTCGATTGGGGGATCGTTGAGTGGTTTGTGTGGCATCCTCAGATATGCGCACAGCACATCGATACAAGTCTGTCGACCGCTTTCCCAATCGTCCGCCAAGCTAGCGAGGGCGTAAATCCCCGCCAGTCGCACCGCGGATCGTTCTGAGCCCAATAGCTCACTGGCCTTCGAAAATCGCTCGGCGTACATCTTCTGGTGTTCACGACGCGCTGCTGATTCCTCGCGCTGATGCTGCGCCTCACCCAACCGCTGTTTTCTGTACGCGACGACTAAAGCAACTATCCCGCCTACACCGGCGACAATCGTCAGAGACAGTTTCAGCAGATCGAGAAAAACCTCGGTCGGTATTTCGTTGGCATTGCGTGCGACACGAGGTCTGCCAAGCGCTTGCCACCCCGCGAACATCGAGCCAGCTGCCAAGCCCAGACCGAGCAGAAGCCAGAAAGCGATCTGCCATCCGAAGCCGATGCCAATGGCCTTCGCTGGCTTGGCGCGCTCGTTGATCGGTTCTTCACGCTTGCCGAATCGCACGCCAAAAAGCTACAGGCGGAATGTGACATGGACGACGAACTAGCGAGTGAATCGCCGAACAACGCCTTCCCTGGTTTTGTCAGCCCAGCCGCTCGGCGATGCCGACGGCGAATTGCGCCATCGATGCACGTCCGCTCAAGGATGCCCAACTTGCCTATTGTCTATGCCCCCTCCGGTCAAGCGCAGGAAGGGTAGCAAGGGCAACCAACTCATCGCCCGAGCTCGCGTCCCCAGTCCACGACCCAGGCCAGAACAACGGGCAGACATAGATGTAAGTGCCAGGTGGATGCCCTCGTGGACTCACAGCTGCCGCGGTATCGACGTGCCTAGACGAGGCGCCACTTATCCCGTTCAAGACGGTTGACTTCTTCGTCAAGCATGTTGGGGAGTTCGCCAATGCGATCAGCCAGGGGTCGCTCGGTCAATGTGTCGATCTGCGTCAACGTCGCTGGGGACAGCTCACGCTTAAGGGTGCGAAACCAGGGCTTCGTAAACACGTTGACGTAGTCGGGAGACGGCACCCCAGCGTCGATGTACTCCTCGCGGGCGGGCCGTCCGGTGATGCTGTCACCAAGCGACAGTGGTTTTCGGTAGTGCACCCGTTTGCCGTCGCGCGGTTTGGCTTCTCTCAGTTCGGTGACGCCTGCTCGCCACTCTGTGATCCGCTGTACCCGACTCTCTCGCCGTAGCCGTCGCTGCTCGATACCCCAGTTAGCCCGCGGGGCGATAAGTGAGCTGATCGTCCCTGTGATGGCACCGGTCAGTAGGCCTGCACCACCGCCTATGAACGCGACTGTAACCTCTGATGTCACCGCCCCAGTGTCCCCTGCAGCAGGTGCGCAGATTCACGAAGACACACCCGAAGGTGACCAGCTATCAGTAGCGATTGCCTTGCCTGGCCCTAACGCAATGCCTGTAACCAGGCCTTATGGATTAAAGCGCCTGTATCTACGGCCCGCGGTTACAGCCCCTGTATCTAGGACTTATCTATTGCAAGACCTATGTCGATCGATTGCAGCAGTAGTGCGGTGATAAGGGTGCTAATCTATAGTCAAATCAACTAGACAAAACTAGACAGAACTAAATAAAAACCGCGATGCAAGCTTTACAGAGGAAGCAAGGGTTGGTCCGCGACCCGGCGAAGAGTACTTGGACCTTCCCTTGCTCGAACGGTTTGCCACCTGCGTACGCCAGGTAACGCGCCGATGCCGAATCGCCGTCGCTCCGACCGCGTGAACAAACGCGGTCGGCGGTTCATTCGCCTGTGACCATCATAACGGTTGCGGGCGAATTTTCTGTTTTCACTGGACGTTTTGTTTTGGCGGACGTATCGCGAACGGCTTTTTGCAGGTCAAGCCTTTTTCGCATCCCTGGTATTCCGCAGCTGTCCTTAACTCAACCGCTCAATGATGGTGGCGTTGGCCATGCCACCGCCCTCACACATCGTCTGCAGGCCGTAGCGGAGGCCGCGCTGTTCGAGGGCGTTGACCATCGTGGTCGTGATGCGGGCACCGCTGGCGCCCAACGGGTGTCCGATCGCGATAGCGCCGCCGTTGACGTTGGTCCGCTCAAGGATGCCAGTCTGCTCCCTATCTACATCCTTCGCCCACGCCAGCACAACGGGCGCAAAGGCCTCGTTCACCTCGAACAGGTCGATGTCCGCCAGCGTCAGACCGGCCTTGGATAGCACTTTTTCGGTCGCCGGGATGACGCCGGTCAGCATGTAGAGCGGGTCGTCGCCCACCACGGTCGTGGTGTGAATCCGCACCAGCGGGCGCAATCCCAGCTTCTTGGCGACTTCACTGGTCGTGATCAGCACGGCGGCGCTGCCGTCGGAGAGCGGCGAGGAGTTACCCGGTGTTATTTCCCAATTGATTTGCGGGAAACGGTCTTTCATCTCGTCGCTGTAGAACGCCGGTTGCAGCGTGGCGAGGGTCTCCACGGTGGTGGCCGGCCGAATGATCTCGTCGGTGCGTAGCCCGGCGATCGGGATCAGCTCGTTTTCGAATAGGCCGTCCTTGGTGGCGCGGGCGGCCTTGTCGTGGCTGCCCGCCGAGAACTCGTCGAGCTGTGTGCGCGAGAAGCCCCACTTCGCCGCGATGAGTTCGGCGCTGATGCCCTGCGGCACCAGCCCTTCGGGGTAGCGCGCGGCCATACCGGCGCCGAACGGGTCGCTGCCCGGCAACAGCTGGGTGCCCATCGGCACGCGGCTCATCGACTCCACGCCCGCGGCGATCACCAAGTCGTAGGCGCCGGCGATGACGCCCTGGGCCGCGAAACTGATCGCCTGCTGGCTGCTGCCGCATTGACGGTCGATCGTGACACCGGGAACCGACTCGGGAAAACCGGCGCCCAGCAAAGCATTACGCGCGATATTCACCGACTGATCGCCGACCTGGGTGACGGCACCGGCGATGACGTCGTCGATTTCGGCGGGGTCCACTCCGGTGCGCGCCACGAGTTCGCGCAGACTGTGTGCCAGTAGGTCGACGGGCAGCACGTCGTGCAGGGCGCCGCTGGCCTTGCCCTTGCCGATGGGCGTGCGCACGGCACCGACGATTACGGCATCGCGGCCCGCAGACGAGAAACCGGTCATGACTCCTCCTTGAGTCCTCAGCAGAGCTCTAAGTACAGCTCGGTATACCCAGCAAAACGCCTAGGTATACTAAAATCAACCCAGACGGGAGGTGATCTAGATGACATTCCTGCAAGGCGTCCTGGCGGACCGGGAGGCTTGGTCGGCCGTCGGCCAGTGTGCGATCGAGAAGACGATGGCGGTCGTCGGCACCAAATCGGCAATGCTGATCATGCGCGAGGCCTACTACGGCACCACGCGGTTCGACGACTTCGCGCGTCGGGTCGGCATTACCAAGGCGGCCACGTCGGCGCGGCTGGCCGAGTTGGTTGACCTTGGGCTGCTAGCGCGCCGGCCCTATCAGGAGCCGGGTCAACGCAGCCGGGAGGAATACGTGCTGACACAGGCCGGCATCGATTTCATGCCCGTGGTCTGGGCCCTGTTCGAGTGGGGACGACAACATCTGTCGGTTCGCAACCGGCTGCGGCTGACGCACCTGAACTGCGGCGCCGAGGCCAGCGTCGAGATCAGGTGCACCGAAGGCCATTTGGTACCGCCCGACGAGCTCGGCATGCGGCTGGCTAAGTCTCCCTGAGCGCGCAGAGCAGTCGTCGCGCCGCCTGGACCCGCCGCGCCGCGGGTCCGGTGAGTGTGTCCAGTGCGCATTCTGGGTCGGCCGGCGGTCCCATGTGCCCGCACCCGCGCGGACAGTTTTGCACGGTGTCCGCGAGATCGGAGAACGCCATCATCACGTCGTCGGGTTGGATGTGGGCCAGGCCGAAGGAGCGGATGCCGGGGGTGTCGATCACCCAGCCGCCGCCGGCCCGCGTCGGATCCAGGGGCAGCGCGACCGACTGTGTCGACGTGTGCCGGCCGCGACCGATGTCGGTCACTTCGCCGACGGCCCGATCCGCTTCGGGCACAAGGCGATTCACCAATGTCGACTTGCCCACCCCGGAATGTCCGAGCAACACGGTGATCTTGCCGGCGAGCAGGTCCGCCACCGCCAGCAGGGGATCGTCGCGGCCGGCAGCAACGACGGTCAGGTCCAGATCGGCGAACTGCTTGGCGAACGGCTCGGGCGGAGCGAGGTCGGTCTTCGTCAGGCACACAATCGGGGTCAGTCCGCCAGCGTAGGCCGCAATCAGCGCCCGGTCGACCAGTCCGGTGCGCGGTGGCGGGTCGGCCAGAGCGACCACAATGAGCAGTTGATCGGCGTTGGCGACCACTACGCGTTCGGTGGGATCGGTGTCATCGGCGGTGCGCCGCAACACCGTTCGCCGCGGGCCACGACGCACGATGCGGGCCAGGGTGTCCGCGCGCCCGGACAGATCACCGACCACGTCGACGTCGTCGCCGACCACGATCGGGGTGCGGCCGAGCTCACGGGCCCGCATGGCGGTGACCCGGTGTTCGGGGCGGCCGCCCAACACACACCCCCAGCGGCCGCGGTCGACGCTGACCACCATCGCGGCCTGGGCGTCCGCATGCTCAGGACGGGTTTTGGTCCGGGGTCGTGAGCCCCGGCCGGATCGGACCTTGACGTCGGATTCGTCGTAGTCGCCCGGTTTCAATCGCTGGACCCCAGCATGTGCGCCCAGAGCTGTGGGAACTCGGGCAGCGTCTTGGAGGTGGCGCCGATGTCGTCGATTTGGACTCCGGCCACGCGCAGCCCGACGATGGCACCGGCCATCGCCATTCGATGGTCGGCGTATGCGCGCCAGCCGCCGGGGTGCAGCGGCGTCGCGGTGATCACCAGTCCGTCGGCCGTCTCTTGGCAGTCGCCGCCCAGGCCGTTGATTTCCGCGCTCAGTGCGGCGAGGCGGTCGGTCTCATGGCCGCGCAGGTGCGCAATGCCGGTCAGCCGGGAAACCGACCCCGGATTCGCCAACGCGGCCAGTGCGGCCACCGACGGGGTGAGTTCACCGACGTCGCGCAGATCGACGTCGAATCCGTCGAAGCCGCTGCAACCGTGCACTTCCAGATATGAATCCGTATGCGTGACAACAGCATTCAGCTTGCCCAGCACGTCGAGGATGTCACCGGCAGGTTGGACGCTGGCCGCCGGCCATCCGGTGATGCGCACGCTACCGCCGGTGACCACTGCCGCGGCCAGGAACGGAACGGCGTTGGTGAGATCGGGTTCGACGTCCCAGCGTCGGGCCGTGACGACACCGGGACGCACCCGCCATTGGTTGGGCACCGAATCGTCGAGATCGACGCCCGCCTGCCGCAGCATCACCGTCGTCATCGCGATATGCGGTGCGGACGGCAGCGACGCGCCGGTGTGGACGACGGTCAATCCGTTGCGAAACGACGCCCCGCACAACAACAGGCCGGACACGAACTGCGACGACGCCGACGCGTCGATCGCCACCGTGCCGCCGGCGACCGTTCCGCTGCCCAGCACGCGGAACGGCAGGCCCGTGCCCTCGATCGGGACGCCCAGCTCACGCAGGGCGTCTAGGAGTGGCGCGATCGGCCGGGCGCGGGCCTGCTCGTCGCCGTCGAATACCACCGGGGTGTCGGCCAGGGCGGCCAACGCCGGAACGAACCGCAGCACCGTGCCGGCCAGGCCGCAGTCCACGCGGGCGCCCGCGGTGGGGTTGAGCCGGCCGCTGACTTGCAGTTCCGAACCGTCCCCGTCGACATGCAGCCCGAGCGTGGCGAGCGCACCGATCATCAAGTCGGTGTCGCGGCTACGCAATGCGCCGCCGATGGTCGAGGTGCCCTGGCCTTGCGCGCTGGACAGTCCGGCCAGCACCAACGCCCGGTTGGTCTGCGATTTCGAGCCGGGAACGGTGACGGTCGCGTGCACCGGTTCCGGCGCGGTGGGGGCCGTCCAGGGCTCGGTGTTCACGGCTTCATCCTGCCGTGTCGGCGGGTGTCGTGGATAGCGGGCACCATGGAAGTTATGTGTGGACGGTTTGCGGTGACGACGGATCCGGCCCTGCTGGCCCAGAAGATCAAGGCGATCGATGAGGCCACTGGTACCTCCGAGCGGGCCGGGCAGCCGAATTACAACGTTGCTCCCACGGCCGATATCGCGACGGTGGTGTCCCGCCACAGCGAGCCGGACGACGAGCCGACCCGCCGGGTGCGGCTGATGCGGTGGGGGCTGATTCCGCCGTGGGTCAAGGCGGCCCCGGACGGCGCGCCCGACTCGAAGGGACCGCTGTTGATCAACGCGAGGGCCGACAAGGTGGCCAGTTCGCCGGCTTTCCGCGGGTCGGCGAAGAGCAAGCGCTGCCTGGTGCCGATGGACGGCTGGTACGAGTGGCGGGCGAATCCGGAGGATGCCGCCGGGAAGAAGACCGCCAAGACGCCGTTCTTCCTACACCGCGAGGACGGCGATCTGCTCTTCATGGCCGGGCTGTGGTCGGTGTGGAAGCCCGATAAGGAGGCGGACCCGCTGCTGAGCTGCACGATCATCACCACCGATGCCGTCGGCGAGCTGGCCGCGGTCCACGATCGGATGCCGCTCATCCTCGCCGAGCGCGACTGGGACGCCTGGTTGAATCCCGACAATCCACTGGACGACCGCCTGCTGGCGCAGCCGCCGGATGTGCGCGGCATCGAGCTGCGCCAGGTGTCGAGGCTGGTGAACAGCGTGCGCAACAACGGGCCGGAGCTGCTCGAGCCGGCCGAACCGGAGCCCGAACAGATCACGTTGCTCTAGATCTCAGGCGACTCGGCTGATTGCCGGCGTCTCTGGCCGCTATTGCGCCGCTTGGTGGGATGGGTGCGCCAGAACTACAAGGCACACAAGAAATCTCACCAGAGTGCAACCACCGCGAAAGCCACCCAAAACCGGACACAACAACACGGGAGTAACGCTGGAGTTTCGAACGAATCCCGGCGGGTAGCCCTGCTCAACAGATTGGTACTGAAAACGCCGGTATCAATTTCGCTATGGGCGTTGCATTCAAGCACGTCACGACTCGACCGCCTCCAAAGGAGACTCGAAATGACTACCAGTAATCCCGCAACAACTCGCCGAACCGACGTGACAACTGCCGACCCGCAGCCGGCAAGGCTCAACACCCGGCGCGGAGCCGAGACGAAACCTTTCTACCGCACAACAGAATTCATCGTCTTTGTCCTTGCGACAGCCGCGGTGTTGCTGGCCTCCTACCTCGTCAAGGCGACGGACGGACACCTGGACTACTTCCAAGCCGACAAGGCATGGCTGTACGTGGTCATCCTCAGTGTTGGCTACATGGTGAGCCGGGGGCTGGCGAAGTCCGGTAGCCGCCATCGCGACGACGCCTGAGGACACCGGCCGCAGCTAACATGCGTGTGTGACCGGTTCCTACACCCACACATTCGAAGAGATCAAAGACCGCCCGGTCGCCGTGATCGGGGCGGGAACCTTGGGCCGGCGCATCGCACTGATGTTCGCGACCCGCGGCGGCGCCGTGCGCCTCTACGCGCGGCGGGCTGAACAGCGCGACGAGGCAACACAATACGTCGTTGCGACGCTGCCGCGGGTCGTGGCGGACCGAGGGTCCGGTGAGGTCGGCGTCGTCAGCGCGACAGGGTCGCTCGACGAGGCGCTGGACGGCGCATGGTTGGCTGTGGAGTCGGTGCCCGAGCGGCTCGATATCAAGATCCCCCTGTGGGGCGAAATCGACCAAGCCGCCCCTCCGGACACCATCTTCGGCACCAACTCGTCGTCCCTGCCGTCACGGCTGATGAGCGAAAGTATCAGGGACGCAACGCGTTTCTGCAATACGCACTTCTACATGCCACCGGATATCAACGCCGTGGAGTTGATGTCGAACGGTCAGACCGACCGCGGCGTGCTCGACACGCTGCTGACCGTGCTGCCCGAGTTCGGCGTCCAGCCCTTCGAAGCGCGCAAGGAAAGCACCGGATTCATCTTCAACCGCATTTGGGCCGCCATCAAGCGTGAGTCGCTGGCAGTGGTCGCCGAGGGTGTCGCCCGCCCGGAGGATATCGACGGAATGTTCAAGCTGGCTTTGGGCGTGTCGGTCGGCCCGTTCCAGATGATGGATTTGGTCGGCCTGGACGTCGTCCTGGACATCGAGAACCACTACGCCGCCCAGTTTCCGCAGCTCCCGCAGCACGTGCGCGATCTGCTGCAGTCGTACGTCGACGCGGGCAAGCTCGGAATCAAGACCGGCGAAGGCTTCTACAGCTATTAGTTGCTCAGAACGAGGCGCCAATTGCCCGCAGCGGTGCGGTCCGGCACGCACCAGAAATTGTTCCAGCCGCCCGGGGTGCTGGCTTTGACACCCGGACCAGCATCCTGGCACGCCTCCCGCGTCGGGTAGCTGCCCTCGGTCTGAATGGTGTCGGCGTTGCCGATACCCACGCCGACCGTCATCAATCCCGCGCCCGCCAGCACACCGGCGGCGACAAGTCGCTTCATGTTCATGGCCTCACGTTAAGCCTTGTCAGGCGGCTGCATGGTGGTTTTCGCTACGATGTTCCAGCCCGCTGTAGCGACACTGCGGTGGCGATGGCCTCCAGCAGCGGGGTGAGTTGCTCGGCGTTGCTGAGGGTGCGGTCCCCGCGCCGTCGTCTGGGCGGCGAGCAGCGCGAGGTCGGCGGTGTCGGGCTGTAGATGGGCGATTGCGTCGCGAGTCAACGCATTGATCCGCCCGACGAACGCCTGGATCGTCCCGGCCAGGGCCGCCGATCGCGCACCCCGGCCACATACCCGCACGGGTCCACCGTCATCACGCGATCCCACGCGGCGAGTCGATGTCGACCCAATCGGCATCCGGGCGGATGGCGTTGATGTCCGGACCCACGTTGAACAGAAAATCAGAGTCACTGCAAGCCGTTTCGGCAACGATGCCGGTTGCCCCGACGGCCATGACCGGAACCTGTCGCTGCCACCCGCGCGCCCCCACGCATATTGACTTTGCATCTCGGGCTGTAGAGGATCGCGGTTCATGGCTGGGATTCACGGGCAGCGGCCGGGGGTTGCGGTCGGCACGGATGACGGTCGGGCCATCCCGTGCCGAAAACCATTGGGAGAAGGCCTGGCTCACCGGATTCGATCACCGAATTGAGGACCGACCCATGAACACCATCAGCTTCGACTTCACCGGCACCCATGTCCTCGTGACCGGAGGCACCCGAGGCATCGGTCACGCGATCGCCACCGAATTCGCCAAAGCGGGTGCTGCCGTCACGGTGACCGGCACCCGCGGGACGCCCGACGAGTACCCCGAGATAGACCTGAGCGCATTCAGCTACCGCCAGTGCCGGATTCAGGACCCCGAAGCGGTCGACGCGCTGGCCGAATCCTTGGGGGAGCTGGACGTCCTGATCAACAACGCCGGCGGTCCGTATCCCGCCGGGGATGAATATGACCCGGACGGCTACGTGGCGTCGGTGACACAGAACATGTTGGGCCCCATGCGATTGACCATGCGCTGTCATGAGAATTTGAAGTCGAGCCAGGCGCCGGGCGGGGCGAGCGTCGTGAGCGTCGTCTCGATGTCCGCATTCCGTTCGGCGGTCTTCGTCCCGGGCTACGCCTCGTCGAAAATGGGCTTGTTGGCGTTGACGATGAACCTCGCTCGCCGCTGGGCCAACGACTCCATCCGCGTCAACGCCATCGCGCCCGGACTCATCGACACGAGAATGACCCGTCCCGCCATGGGAATTCCCGAGGTGATGGACGCCGAAATCGGGTTTCACACACCGCTGGGTCGCCCCGGAACACCTCGGGACTGTGCCGGCGCGGCGCTGTTCCTGTGCACCGACGCTGCCTCGTACATCACCGGCAGCACCATCGCCGTCGACGGCGGATACCTGACGGTCTGAATGACTTCTTAACAGGCCCGCGCGGTTAGCCGTGACCCAAGTACGCCAGCGCGAGCGCGGCGGCGTTGGCGCCACACATGCCATGGGCGCCCGGGCCCGGCGGCGTCGCCGCCGAACAGATGTACATGCCTGGCACTCCAGCGCAGTAGGGCGACAACGTGATTCGCGGCCCGAACGTCAGCTGGCGAATATCCTTCGCCCCGGTCATGATGTCGCCGCCGGCGTAGTTCGCATTGAATGTGGCCAGCTGTGTGGTGCTACGCACGGCCTGCCCGACGATGCGGTCACGGAAGCCAGGGGCGAACCGCTCGATCTGCGCGATGATCGCTTTCGTCGCGTCGCCGGTATAGCCGTTGGGGACGTGCGCGTAACTCCACACCGGATGGATGTCGCCCACCGACCGCTGCGGATCGGCGAGATACTGCTGGCCGACCAGCACGAACGGCCGCGCGGGCATGCGCCCGGCGTGCACATCGCGTTCGGCCGCGGCGAGCTCGGCGTAGTTGCCGACCACATGCACGGTGCCCGCCCGATGTGCGTCGGGATTGGTCCACGGCACCCCACCCTCGACCGCGAAGTCGACCTTGAACGCACCGGGGCCACGCCGAAACCTGGTGAATGCCGCGGCAATTCGGCGCGGCAGTCGATCGCCGAGAATGCCGGCGACCGCGCTGGGCGCCAGGTCGAACATGGTGACGTCCGCCGGCGGCAGCTGGGCGGAGTTCTGGACCCGCACGCCGGTTTCGATGGTGCCGCCCAGGTCGGTCAGCAGCATCACCATCGCGTTGGCGATGGACTGCGACCCGCCTTGCGCCACCGCCCAGCCGTGCCGGTGGCCGGCGGTGATGATGCCCATCCCGATTGCCGAGGTCATCGGGTAGTGCAGCGGCCGGAAGGCGTGCGCCGCAACACCTCCGAACAACGCCCGGCCCGCCTCGGTACGGAATAGCCGCGCGAACGTCGACCCGGGCAGCAGCGTGGGCACACCGAAACGGGCCAGCGTCAGCGGGTGACGTGGGATGCGCAGCAGCGGGCCCATGATGTCGTCGCTGAGCGCATCGAAATGCGCGGCGGGGTAGCCGAACACCAGGCGCCACCGCGGGCCATCGAGACCCAGGCCCGCCGCGGTGTGCGGCACCGACCGGTGCAGCACACCGGCACCGCCGCCATCGAGGGGATGGACGCAATCGATCTCCGGCCAGCGCCACGACAGTCCGTACCGCTGCAGATTGAAGCGGCCCAGGAATGGCGAGCCGACGGCCATCGGGTGAATCGCCGAACAATGGTCGTGCAGCAGGCCGGGAACAATGGCCTCGGAACTGCGGGTGCCGCCGCCCACCGCGTCGGCGGCCTCGAGCACGGTGACCTGCACTCCCTTGGCGGCCAAACAAATGGCGGCGGCCAGTCCGTTGGGTCCACTGCCGACCACCACTGCGGTACTCATCGTCCTGTGCACGTTACCGGGGGCGTTTTGAATACTTGTCCGTGATGCGCAATTGTGCCGCCGCGGACATAGCCTTTTCATCAAAAGTGGCTAATCATATGAGGATGACTATTCGCGACGACGACACCGTTTTCGAAGGTCCGCTTCGGCAACTTGCCAACAGTGCCTGGCAAGTGCTCCTCCTCACCGGCGTCCTGGCGATCGCGCTGGGCGTCATCGTGCTGGCCTGGCCCGGCCGGACGCTGTTCGTGGCCGGCGTCCTATTCGGCATCTACCTGGTATTTTCCGGAATCGGCTATGTGTTCGCCGCGTTCGGCACGCATGCCGGGGTTGCGATGCGGGTGTTCACCTTCATCACCGGCATCGTGTCGCTGATCCTGGGATTCTTCTGCTTCCGTGAGGAATTCGAGGCGGTGACACTGCTCGCGATCTGGATCGGCATCAGTTGGCTGTTCCGCGGGATGACGTTGTTGGCCGCGGCCCTGTCGCTAGACCACATGCCCGGCCGCGGCTGGCAGGTGCTGTCCGGGTTGATCATCGTGATCGGCGGCGCTGTGTTGATCATCTCGCCATTGCGGTCCATTGCCGTCCTCGCGCTGGTCGCCGGCTGCTGGCTGATCGCCATCGGCATCGTCGACGTGGTCAGCGCGCTGCAAGTTCGCAGCCGGACGAAGGCCGCCTGAGCCGCGGCACCGAATCCGGTACAGCAGGCAACGCCGGTCGCTGTGCGGCCGGCGTTGCCTGCTGCGCTCGGTAGCGTTCGCTGAAGTGCAGCTGCGGCCGTCGGATAGACTGACGGACGAAATTCGACCAGACATACCGCAAAGCCGTTTAAATCTCACTGTCGAAGGTTGTGCCTTTTGTCCTCCAAGAAAAGCGAAACTCCGGAATTGCAACCGCATTTCGAGGACGTCCAGGCACACTATGACCTGTCTGATGATTTCTTTGCGCTCTTCCTGGATCCCACCCGCACCTACAGCTGCGCGTATTTCGAGCGCGACGACATGTCGCTGGAAGAGGCGCAGTACGCGAAGGTCGACCTGTCGCTGGGCAAACTCGGGCTGCAACCCGGCATGACGTTGTTGGACATCGGCTGCGGATGGGGCACCACAATCGTGCGCGCCCTCGAGCGTTACGACGTCAACGTCGTCGGCCTGACCTTGAGCCGCAACCAGCAGGCGCACGTCCAGCGGCGGCTGGACAGCCATCCGTCGGCGCGCACCAAGCGGGTACTGCTGCAGGGCTGGGAACAATTCGACGACAAGGTCGACCGCATTGTGTCGATCGGGGCCTTCGAGCACTTCGGGCGCGACCGCTACGACGAGTTTTTCAAGACCGCCTACGCGGCGCTGCCGGACGACGGGGTGATGATGCTGCACACCATCATCAAGCCCAGCGACGAGGAATTCGCCGAACGCGGACTGCCCATCACCATGACCAAGATCCGCTTCATGAAATTCATCATGGACGAGATCTTCCCGGGCGGTGACCTGCCCAACGCCAAATCCGTCGAAGAACACGCCCGGCGCGCGGGTTTCACCGTCCAACTGGTCCAGCCGTTGCGTCTGCACTACGCCCGCACTCTGGACCTTTGGGCGGGCGCCCTGGAGGCGGCCCGCGACGAGGCCATCGCGATCCAGTCGCAGGAGGTCTACGACCGGTACATGAAGTACCTGACCGGATGCGCCGACCTGTTCCGCGAGGGCTACACCGACGTCGCGCAGTTCACCCTCAGCAAAGGCGTCAGCGACAGCCTCGCCCAAAGCTAGGCGCGCAGGTCCGCCGTCACCGCGCCGGTGAGGCGGATCAGGTCCTGCGGGGCCACCGCGACATCCCAACCGCGCCGACCGGCGCTGCAGAACATCTGCTGCCAGCCAAGCGCGCTGCAGTCGACCACCGTCGGCAGCGGCTTGCGCTGACCAAACGGTGACACCGCCCCGACCACGTAGCCGGTGGCCCGCTGGACCAGCGCAGGGTCGGCCATCGATGCTTTCGGCACGCCGAGCGCGGCCGCGGCGGCCTTCAGCGAGAGCCGCGCGGCAGCCGGCACGACCGCCACCGCCAGCCCGTCGGGCACCGCGATCACCAAGGTCTTATAGATCTGCCCTGGCGCCACGCCGGCGGGCGTGAGCGCCTTGACGGCCTCCACCCCGAACGAATTCTCCCGTGGATCGTGGCCGAACTTGACCACCTCGTGCGGCACGCCGGCTCTGGTCAGCGCCGCCAATGCCGGCGTCGCGGCCATGGCACCCGCCTTAGGGGCCCGAATATCCCGGCGGGTTGACGCCGTCCACCCAGAAGTCGACGCCGAGTTGCCCGCCCGGCACGCAGTTGTACACCGACAGGTCGGTGACGCCGGAGTCCAGTAAGACGTCCTCGCACAGCAGCATGTTGCCGGTGAATTCCTTCGACGGCTTGGTCAAGATGACGTAGGCCGCATCGGCGTAGATCTCCGGCTTGCGGGCGCGTCCCATCGCTTCGTCGCCGCCCAGCAGGTTCTGCACCGCAGCGGTGGCCACCAGCGTGCGCGGCCACAGCGTGTTGGACGCAATGCCCTCCTCGCGCATCTCCTCGGCGATGCCGAGCGCGCACAGAGTCATGCCGAACTTGGCCATCATGTACGCCGTCGGTTTCAGCCACTCCTTGCCGAGCAGCACCGGCGGGGACAGCGTCAGGATGTGCGGGTTCTCCCGACCTTTGAGATGCGGGATGCACGCCCGCGACACGGCGTAGGTGCCGCGTACCTGGATGCCGTTCATCAGGTCGAAGCGCTTCATCGGCACCTCGGTGATGGACCCCAGGTTGATTGCCGAGGCGTTATTGACGCAGATGTCGATGCCGCCGAACTGCTCGACGGTCTTTGCCACCGCGGATTCGACGGAATCCGGGTCGCGGACGTCTCCCACAATGGGCAGGGCCTGGCCGCCGGCCTCTTCGAGCTCCTTGGCGGCGGTGTACACCGTGCCCGGCAGCTTGGGGTGCGGCTCCGCGGTTTTGGCGATCAGGGCGACGTTGGCCCCGTCTTGAGCGGCGCGTTTGGCAATGGCCAAGCCGATACCGCGGCTGGCGCCGGAGATGAACATGGTTTTGCCACTAAGAGACATGGCGTCACAGTAACGTCCGGCGGATGTGCATTGAACCGCGGGTGAATCGCGCGACGGCCCCGATCTCGACGAGACGGGAAATAGCAGATCGGCCCCAGCTGTTGACTGTGACGGTCTGAGAACACGTGTCAGCGACCCGGGCAGAACTCGTCGGTCGCAGCCTTTAGATTGGGAGGGGTACTCGGTGTCAACGGCGACGTGCCTGCTAGGCCCACCACGCAGGGACGAGCAGTTGGCTCGCTTCTTTGCGAGTCAGTTGCCGCCGACGGCGAAGCCGGGCGGCGCTGCAACAGAAGGGACCGTGTTGATCGAGATGGCCGACTTCGAGAATGGCCCAGACGCAGTAACCGGTTCCGACCACGTCGAGACGGCGGAAAAGCCGGTTGAAGCGCCCCTTGACCAGGCCGAAGAGACCGACGAGGAACTCACCGCGCGGTTCGAGCGCGACGCGATTCCGTTGCTGGATCAGCTCTACGGTGGCGCGCTGCGGATGACGCGCAATCCCGCAGACGCCGAGGACCTGCTGCAAGAAACGATGGTCAAGGCCTACGCCGGCTTCCGCTCGTTCCGCGCGGGCACCAACCTCAAGGCATGGCTGTACCGGATCCTGACCAACACCTACATCAACAGCTACCGCAAGAAGCAGCGTCAGCCTGCGGAGTATCCGACCGAAGAGATCACCGATTGGCAGTTGGCGTCCAACGCTGAGCATTCCTCCACCGGGCTGCGGTCGGCCGAGGTCGAGGCGCTGGAAGCGTTGCCGGACACCGAGATCAAGGCGGCCCTGCAGGCCCTGCCGGAAGAGTTCCGGATGGCGGTGTACTACGCCGACGTCGAGGGTTTCCCGTACAAGGAGATCGCCGAAATCATGGACACGCCCATCGGGACCGTCATGTCGCGGCTGCACCGCGGCAGGCGGCAGCTGCGCGGCCTGCTCGCCGATGTCGCCAAGGACCGTGGTTTCACCCGGGGGCAACAGACGCACGAGGAGGTGTCGTCATGAGCGAGTTGTCGCCCGCCGGCCCCTCGGCGGGCCCGCAGACGCCGCGCACCAAGGCCGAATGCGCGGAACTGATCGCCGAGGTGTGGACGCTGCTCGACGGCGAGTGCACGCCCGAGAAGCATGAAAAGCTCAAGCGCCACCTCGACGAATGCCCACCGTGTCTGCGGTTGTTCGGAATCGAGGAACAGTTCAAGGCGCTGATCGCGACCAAATGCAGCGGAGAAAAGGCGCCGGAGGGCCTCCGGGAACGCCTGCGACTGGAGATACGCCGCACCACGATCATCCGCGACGTCGAGTCATAACGGGCCCGCGCGGCCCGCGACGGCTAGGAGTTGGGCCGCTTGCCGTGGTTGGCCTTGCTGTGCTTGCGATCACGCTTCTTACGGCCGCGCTTGGCCATGGGGGAACCTCCGTCGTTGGTCCATGATTCGGGCGCGGGGCACCCGCCAGATTGCCCCCCATTGTCGCATGGCCTGGCGCCGCCGATTTCGCCCACCGGTGCCAGCCCGGTGTTCGGCGATCGCCGATGATGTTGTGGTTCGATATACATGAGCTTGATGCAAGCCCGGACCAGTCAGCATGCGGAATGGCCGAGACAGTGGGGTGAAGATGGCCGAGGATGTTCGTGCCGAGATCGTGGCGAGCGTGCTCGAAGTGGTTGTCAACGAAGGCGACCAGATCGGCAAGGGCGACGTCGTGGTGCTGCTGGAGTCGATGAAGATGGAGATTCCGGTCCTGGCCGAAGTCGACGGCACGGTCAGCAAGGTGAGTGTGTCGGTGGGCGACGTCATCCAGGCGGGCGACCTCATCGCCGTGATCAGCTAACGCTGGTCAGCTCACACCTACCGCCGTTCGACGACGCGGGAGTAGTTGATGTCCACTCTCGGTGATCTGCTGGCCGAGCACACGATGTTGCCCGGCAATGCGGTCGATCACCTGCACGCCGTGGTCGGGGAGTGGCAGCTGCTGGCCGATTTGTCGTTCGCCGACTACCTGATGTGGGTACGCCGCGACGACGGTGTGCTGGTGTGCGTGGCGCAATGCCGGCCGAACACCGCGCCGACCGTCTTGCAGGCCGATTCGGTGGGCAGCGTCGTGCCGGCCGAGCGGCTACCGCTGGTCGCCGAGACCTTCTCCTCAGGCGTCGCGCATCGGGAAACCGCTGCGGCCCAACACGATTCGTGGCAACTGCCCGGGCCGCACGTCGCGGCATCCCCGGTGCGCTACGCGGACCGGGTGGTCGCCGCGCTCACTCAGCACCAAACTGCGCTGACGGCCCAGGAAAACTCCGGGCACCTGGAGACCGCCTACCGCGAATGTGCCGCCGATTTGGTCAACATGCTCTCCGAAGGCACTTTTCCCGATGTGCGAGATGTCGCGATGTCGCGATCCACGCCGCGCGTGGGTGACGGGTTCATCCGGCTCGACGTGGACGGCGTGGTCGCCTACGCCAGTCCCAATGCGCTGTCGGCGTATCACCGGATGGGATTGACCAGCGAGCTCGAGGGCCACAACTTGATCCGGATCACCCGACCGTTGATCTCGGATTCGTTCGAGGCACAAGAGATGGCCGAGCATGTGCAAGATTTGCTGGCCGGTGGCAAGAGCATGCGCATGGAGGTCGACGCCGGCGGCGCCACCGTGCTGCTGCGCACCCTGCCCTTGGTGGTACACGGTGCCAGCAAGGGTGCCGCCGTGTTGATTCGCGACGTGACCGAGGTGAAGCGGCGGGACCGGGCGCTGATCTCCAAGGACGCCACCATCCGGGAGATCCACCACCGGGTGAAGAACAATCTGCAGACCGTGGCCGCGTTGCTGCGACTGCAGGCCCGCCGCACGGCCAACGCCGAAGGCCGCGAGGCGCTGATCGAATCGGTACGCCGGGTGTCGTCGATCGCGCTGGTCCACGACGCGCTGTCGATGTCGGTGGACGAGCAGGTGAACCTCGACGAGGTCATCGACCGGATCCTGCCAATCATGAACGACGTGGCCTCGGTAGACCGTCCGATCCGCATCAACCGGGTCGGCGATCTGGGCGTACTGGACTCCGATCGCGCCACGGCGCTGATCATGGTGATCACCGAGCTGGTGCAGAACGCGATCGAGCACGCGTTTGATCCCGCCGTCCAGGAGGGGGCGGTGACGATAAGCGCCGAACGTTCGGCGCGCTGGCTGGACGTCGTGGTGCACGACGACGGCCGGGGCCTGCCCGAAGGGTTCAGCCTGGAAAAATCCGACAGCCTGGGTCTACAGATCGTCCGCACGCTGGTGGCCGCGGAGCTGGACGGCACGCTGGGCATGCGCAAGGCGCCACACGGCGGCACCGACGTCGTGCTGCGGGTGCCGATCGGCCGCCGGTCCAGGTTGTTGCTGTGAGGAGCCCACGCAACAGCGCGGCCCCGGCATTTGCCGGGGCCGCGCTGTTGGAAACTGCGTCAGACTCCGCTGCGGGCCTTCGTCCGAGCGTTGCGGCGCTTCAGCGCGCGCCGCTCGTCTTCGCTCATACCGCCCCACACGCCCGAGTCCTGACCTGTGTTCAGCGCCCAGCCAAGGCACTCTGTGGTCACCGGGCACCGATTGCAGACCAGTTTCGCGTCAGCGATCTGCGCGAGTGCCGGACCACTGTTCCCTACCGGGAAGAACAGTTCCGGATCCTCGTCGCGACAGACCGCCTTGTGGCGCCAATCCATAAGTAGTTACTCCTCACTATGTGCGCAGCAGCGCGCACTCGCGTTATTCTGTCGGCTCTTAACGCTTGCATGAGTAAGGGTCCGTCGGGCACCCCCACAAAATCTCTGCATGCAACCTTTCGATCGTTTCACAGGCTCAACAGATGTCAATAGGATTAGTTCGCTCGTGGGGTATCTCACTTTGGTCACGGTCACTTTGAGCCCTTGACCCGTTGTACTACGCTCGCGGCGGCCGCCGCCGCCCCGACGACCGGCTGTATCAGCGTTTCGGCAGCTCAGATGCGGGTATTTGGTGGCGGCGCGGCGACCGGGAGCACCTCGCGCACCGCCCGGAACGTCATGGAATCCCGTCGCCCCAAATACTCCCCGTCGTACTGGCTGGCGACCGGTCCGTCGGCGCACGTGATTCGCAGGCACGCCGCGTCGTCGTCGCGGACGAGTTGTTTGGCGTCCGGATCGGGGCGTTTGGCGAGAATCTGTCGCAATAATTTCAGCGTCGGAATTACCTTCATGCTGGTGACCGCGAACACCCCCAGACCCGATTCGAAGCTGCAGCCCGGGTTGGTGACCATTGGACGGCTGTTGCTATAGGTCCATGGGGTCGTGTTTGACACCCAGGCGAACTGCACACCGGACACTGGATCACGGTCGGGCAGCTCGAGGGTCATGCTGGGGGCGCGGCGGCTGTAGCCCACCGTGATGGGCACCGCCACCCGCCAATACCGCAACGGCGTGACCTTGACGCCCTTGTTGCGCTGGGCCTCCACCGCCGCCACCACCTCGGCGTCGACGCCCATGCCCGCGTTGATCACCGCCCACTGCTCGCCGCAGTCGATCAGGCTGATGCGGCGCCAGGTCTGATGCGTGCGGTAATCGTCGATTAGCTGGATCAGCTGATTGGTGGCCGCAACCGGGTCCCGGGAGATCCCGAGCGAGCGCGCCAACACATTCGCCGACCCCCCCGGCACCACCGCGACGGCGGGCAGGTGGCTGGGCCGCGGCGAGCCCGGGCGGCCCAGCAAACCGTTGACAACCCCGCTGACCGTACCGTCGCCGCCATGCACCACGACGAGGTCCACACCGTCCTCGACGGCGGCCTGACCCAACTCCGTCCCGTGGCCGTGGTGGTTGGTGTGCTCGACGGTGAGCTCAAGGCGGCTCTTGAGCGCGTGGGCCAACAGATCACGGGCGGCCGGGGTGGTGGAAGTTGCTGCTGGGTTCACGATCAGCACGGCGCGCATGATGTACGAGCTTATGCGGCACGGTTATGGGCCCGCTGTGGGAACCTCCGGCTCGCGGCGTCCTGCGCCGACCTGACTACGCTGACGCTGTGAATCGCGCCTGCAGCAGACCGGCCAATCCGCCGCCGTCCGCCGTCCGCGGCGCGGGGTTCATCGTTGCAGCCCAGGGCCTGGCGGCGCTGGCGATGGCGGCAATCCTGGTGGTGCGGGCAATCGCGGGGGCCGACCAGCGGATCGTCAACGGCCTCGGCACCGCGGTGTGGTTTTTGCTGATCGGCGGTGTGGTGCTGAACGCGGGACGGGCATTGGTGATCGGTCGGCGCTGGGGCCGCGGGCTTGCCGTGTTCACCCAGCTGCTGCTGTTGCCGGTGGCCTGGTATCTCGCCGTCGGTTCGCACCGGCCGGCCATCGGCATCCCCGTTGCTGTGGTGGCGTCGACGGCGCTGGCCTTGTTGTTCAGTCCGTCGGCGCTGCGCTGGGCCGCCGCCGACGATCAGCGCGGTCCGGCCAGCTCGGCGAGCGCCGACCCGGACAGCCGGTAGGTGGTCCACTCGTCCTGCGGTTGTGCGCCAACGCCGTCGTAGAGCGTGATCGCGTCGACGTTCCAGTTCAGCACCGCC
This sequence comes from Mycobacterium simiae, assembly GCF_010727605.1. Classification (NCBI taxonomy): domain Bacteria; kingdom Bacillati; phylum Actinomycetota; class Actinomycetes; order Mycobacteriales; family Mycobacteriaceae; genus Mycobacterium; species Mycobacterium simiae. The sequence goes on along the minus strand of NZ_AP022568.1, from coordinate 1,328,336 downwards.
CAGGACAGCCGCGTGTAGCCGCTGTCGACGCATTCACCGGCCAAGGTCGCAAGCAGCCGGCGGGCCAGGCCGCGGCGACGAAATTCGTTGCGCACGAACAGGTCCTCCAGGTAAATGCCGCCGACACCGTCCCAGGTGGAGAAGTTGACGAACCACAGCGCCATCGCCGCAATCGCGCCGTCGACCTCGGCGACGTGCGCGTGTACAATCGGACTGCTGCCGAAAAGAGCTGTGCGAATTTGCTTTTCGCTGACCGTGCACTGATCGGCGGCGTGTTCGAATTCGGCCAACGCGTGGATCATATCGGTGATGTCGGCGGCGTCCGCGGGTATGGCGCGGCGGATAGTCTCGCTCACTGCTCAACTCCTAGTGCGGTGAGTATCGTGGCGAATTTTGTTGTGGTTTCCCTTACTTCATCGTCGGGATCCGATTCCGCGACGATGCCGCCACCGGCGCGGGCCGTCGCGGTCCGGCGATCCGCCGACAACTGTGCACAGCGGATGGACACCACCCAATAGCCGTCGCCCGCGGCATCGCAGCAGCCTACCGCCCCGGCGTAGAAACCACGATCGCCCTCCAGTTCGGCGATGAGCTCGGATGCTGCCTTGGTCGGCACTCCGCCGACAGCCGGGGTCGGGTGTAACGCCAGCGCGAGATCGATTGCGGTGGTTGAGATATCGCGCAGGCGGCCGCTGATCGGGGTGCATAGATGCCAGACCGCCGCGGTGCAGCTCAGCTGCGGTTCGGCCGCGATGGTCAGGTCGCTGCACAGTGGGTCCAGCGCGGCGCGCATCGTGTCGATGACTAGCTGATGTTCGTGGCGGTCCTTGGCGGAGGCGGTCAGCGCGGCGGCGTTGGCGGCGTCACGTTCGGGGTCGGCCGCGCGCGGGGCCGACCCGGCGAACGGCTGGCACGTCACCCGATCGCCGACGCGCGCGACCAGCAGCTCCGGGCTGGCCCCCACCAGCGCTGTGCCCGCGTAATCCATACCCGCAGCACTCAAGTCGACCAAGTAACTGTAGGACGCGGGGTCGTTGGCGACGAGGCGGCGCAGGATGGTGCGACCGTCCAGCGCCCCGTCGGCGCTCAGCCGCAACGCGCGCGCCAACACCACCTTGCGCAGTGTGCCGCCCCGTGCGGTCAGCGCGTCGCGGGCCCGGCTGATCCGGGCGCGGTAGTCGGCCGCCGGCGGCATGGCGGCCGCGATGCGTACCGGGGGCAGCGGACCCGTTGGCCAGTCGGGCGGCGTATCGCCGCGACGCACGGCCTCCGGCACCATCAGGGCCGCCGGCTTTTCAAGGTCGAAAGGCAAGGCGCCCACGACAATTGGAGCCGCACCAGACGTCAATGCGCCGCGCGCCGCCGGCAGGTCGGGATAGCGCGCCCGCACACCTTCGCCGATCAAGGTGCCACGCGGGCCGCACAGCGCGAACGGCGGCTCAGGGGTCGGCTGCTCGGGCTTCACACCGTCTGACCGGTCAGCCCGAGGGCGAGCAGCTCCCGTATCCCGTGCTCGAAGCCGCACACCGCCACCGAGGCCGTGCGCATACCGAATCGTCGACCCTCCACCAGCGGTAACTCGACCCAGCGGGTGATCACCGCACGGGAGAAGTGGCCGTGGCTGACGAATACTACGTCGCGCGATTCCAGTTGCGGCAGCGCCATAGCGATCGCCCGATCGGCGCGATCGCTGACCTGGGCGACGCTCTCACCGCCGGGACAGCCGTGCGTCCACACCAGCCAATCGGGGACGCTCTCCCGGATTTGTTCGGTTGTGCGGCCTTCGTATTCGCCGTAGTCCCACTCGGCGAGCAGCGGGGACACCTCGTCCGGCGTTAATCCCGCCAACTCCGCGGTGACCACGGCGCGTTGCCGCGGGCTGCTGACCACCAGCGGGTTGTGCAGGCTCAAACCGCTGAGCACCCCGCCCGCCAGCTTGGCCTGGGTCCGGCCGGCCTCGGTGAGGTCAATCTCGGTGGTGCCGGTGTGCTGGCCCGACAACGACCATTCGGTTTCGCCGTGCCGAAGCAGGAGCAGGCGATGGTTGTGCAGGCCCATGTCGATTGATTCTGCCTGACGCGTTGCCGGATCCCGCGAGGGAAGTCCTGAGCAACAGGTACCGAACGTGCCAGGATGGCAAGTGTGAGTGAGACGCGAGTACTGGCGGTGGCCAACCAAAAGGGCGGAGTCGCCAAGACAACGACGGTTGCTTCGCTGGGCGCCGCGCTGACCGAAAGCGGCCGCCGAGTGTTGCTCGTCGACCTGGACCCGCAGGGCTGTCTGACGTTCTCGCTCGGGCAGGATCCCGACAAGCTGCCGGTGTCGGTGCACGAGGTGCTGCTCGGTGACGTCGAGCCGGGCGCCGCACTCGTCGCCACGATCGAGGGAATGACGCTGCTGCCGGCCAACATTGACCTGGCTGGCGCCGAGGCGATGCTGCTGATGCGGGCCGGCCGCGAGTATGCGCTCAAACGCGCGCTGGCCAAGGTCGCCGACCAATTCGACGTGGTCGTCATCGACTGCCCACCGTCGCTGGGCGTGCTCACCCTCAACGGCCTGACGGCCGCCGATGAGGTGATCGTGCCGCTGCAGTGTGAGACGCTGGCGCATCGCGGCGTCGGCCAATTCCTGCGCACGGTCGCCGACGTCCAGCAGATCACCAACCCGGACCTGCGGCTACTGGGCGCATTGCCGACGTTGTACGACTCGCGCACCACCCACACCCGCGACGTGCTGCTCGACGTCGCCGACCGCTACAACTTGCCGGTGCTGGCGCCGCCGATCCCACGCACCGTGCGCTTCGCCGAGGCCAGCGCGTCGGGCTCGTCGGTGATGTCGGGCCGCAAGAACAAGGGCGCGGTGGCCTATTCGGACCTGGCCCGGGCGTTGATCAAGCACTGGAAGACCGGGAAACCGCTGCCGACGTTCGCCGTCGACGCGTAAGTCGGCCCAGGCGCAGGTCAGCGCCTTTCGGCGTGCGTCGATGGCGTTGGGTGTGCGGTCGCGGTGCAAGGGCCCGGGGCGTGTCGCCGCCAACAGTCCACATTCAACGCCGCCGGCCCACGGGCGACGCATTAACCGCTGGGTGTTCAGCCCAGCCCTACCACTGAGTCGCCCCGCTGCTCAAACACTCTCGAACCGGACACGGCCGGCACCACCGGGGTGTCGGTCGGCGTTCGGTGCACGGGAATGTAGCGCTCGTTGGCACCGGTGACGGGGTCATAGACGCCGATCGCGCCGGTCACGGGGACCAACAGCTTGCCCGCCATCATGGTGCCGGGCCCCAGCGGAACGGTCTGCGGGCCCGCGGCGATGGTGTAGCGCAGGGTCAGGCTGCTGGCCTCGAAGACCAGCACGGAATCGCCGGTCCACCAGGTCACCAGGTTGCCGGCCTGCGACACCACCGACTTCGACGGCACCTTCGGCAGCAGCGTGCTACCGACGGTGGTGCCGGTTTCGTCGATCACCTCGACGCGCGGCTGCGTGCCGGAAACACCGGGCAGGTACACAGCCGTGTTGCTCTGCCAGACGGTCAGGACCTGCGCACCAGAGTTCGGCCCCAGCCTGGGCTCGGCGACGAAATGTTGCTGGGGCTCGTCGTCTTCCTTTCCCGGACGCAGCAACGCCAGCCGTAGGTCTGCCTGGTTCGCGCAGGTCTCCAGCACCGAGACGGCCAGCGAGCTGGCCGCCCCCGAGTGCAGCGTGCATCCGGAATGCAGCCCGCGCGCCGACGGCTTCACCCGGGCGTCGGTCTCGCCGTAGGCCAGCATCCGGACCATGTCCGAGCGCCACAGCTCCAAGCGGGTGTCGCCGACCGACAACACCGTGGTGCCGTCCGACGACAGGTGCACCTGCGGGTCGGCATAGCTGCTGCGGGCGGGGCCGCGCCGGCCGGTGGACCCGTCGATAGTGCTGACCTGTCCGCAGCCGCGGTCGTCACGGTAGACCGCGACGGCGTAGTGATACACCCAGGACAGGCCGCACAACGCGGTATCACGCGCATAGCTCCAACGCGTCTGACCGGTGCCGGGATCCCGCCCGGTCACCTCGCGTCCCTCGGCGGTGACTACCGTTCCGCCCACGATCACGGGGGCCGTGCTGGCGGAGCTGTCGGCGGTCCACAGCTGCTTGAGGCTGCCCGGCACCTCGCGGGCCAGGCTCGGGTTGGGCGCCGGCGTCGCGGCGGGCCGGCTGATCGTCGCCCGGGCATCGCTGGTCCACCAGATCAGTGCCGCGGTGACCACCACAACAACCGCGATTGCCGCGGCGGCCAACAGATCGCCCTTCGTGCGGCGTTCGGGTTTGACCATGCCTGGGCTGTCGGTCAGTTGGCTTGCGCGGCGGCTTCTGCGGGCTTGCGGCGACGGCGACGACGGCTCTTCCCGCCGCCGTTGGTTCCGGCGCTGCCGTTCGGCGACGCCGCACCGGTCGGTGTCTCGGCGGCTACGCCGTCGCCCTCAGCGGCCGGGCCGTTGCTGCCGTCCGGGTGACCAGTCACGGGCTGGCCGCCGCGGGTGCGCCGTCGGCGATTTCCCGAACGGGTCCGCGCGGGCCGCTCCGATGTCGAGGTGCGCTGCTCGGTCTCGCGCCGCTTGACCGGCGATTTGCGTGGCGTGCCGACGGTGCCGCTGGCGTCGGCGGGAATACCCAACTCGGTATAGAGATGCGGCGAACTGGAGTACGTCTCGGCTGGGTCGGGAGACCCCAGGTTCAGGGCTTTGTCGATCCCGGCCCATCGGGGCAGTTCATCCCAGTCGACCAGGGTCACGGCGATACCGGTCTTGCCGGCGCGACCGGTACGGCCGATGCGGTGCACGTAGGCCTGCTCGTCCTCGGGGATCTGGTAGTTGATGACGTGCGTGATGTCGTCGATGTCGATACCGCGGGCGGCCACATCGGTCGCCACCAGCACGTCGACATCACCGGCCCGGAACGCCTTGAGCGCCTTTTCGCGGGCGATCTGCCCGAGATCGCCGTGCACGGCACCGACCTTGAACCCGCGCTCGGCCAATTCGTCGGCCACCTTCTGTGCGGTGCGCTTGGTACGGGTGAAAATCATTGTCGCGCCGCGGCCCTCGGCCTGCAGCACCCGGCTGACCAGTTCCACCTTGTCCAGCGCGTGGGCGCGGTAGACGAACTGCTCGGTGGTGTCGTGCGTGGCCGCCGAGTGCGGGGCCTCGGCCCGGATGTGGGTGGGTTGGTCCATGAACGTGCGGGCCAGGGTGATGATCGGATCCGGCATGGTCGCCGAGAACAGCATTGACTGCCGGTCGGCCGGGATCTGGCGCAGGATGCGCTCGATGTCGGGCAAAAAGCCTAGGTCGAGCATCTCGTCGGCCTCGTCGAGGACCAGCACCGACAGCCCACCGAGCTGCAGGTGGCCCTGCTGGGCCAGGTCGAGCAGGCGACCCGGGGTGCCCACCACGACGTCGGCGCCGGCGCGCAGCGCGTCGATCTGCGGCTCGTAAGCACGTCCGCCGTAGATCGACACCACCGACAGCGGGCGATCGTCCTCGGCGATCAAGTATTTGGCGGCGGCGGCCAGGTCCTCGGTGACCTGCAGGCAGAGTTCCCGGGTGGGGACTACGACCAGCGCGCGGGGCGTGCCGTTGAGGGGTCGCACCCCGACGCCGTTGGTGATGCGCTGCAGCAGGGGGACGCCGAAGGCCAAGGTTTTGCCCATCCCGGTGCGGGCCTGGCCGATGACGTCGTCGCCGGCCAGCGCCATCGGCAGGGTCAGCTCTTGGATGGCGAACGCGTGCTCGATGCCCTTTTCGGCCAACGCTCGGACGATTTCGTCGCGGACGCCGAGTTGAGCGAAAGTGGGTTCAGTTTTGCTTGTGAGTGCGGTCATGCGTAGGTGAGGTACCTTTCGGTGACTATTCGATTGGGTCGGTTTTCTGTCGCGGTCACGCGCGCACGAATTCCGACTCCCAAGTCGCCGAGTCGCTGGTCCCCGCTGAATTCAGGCGGGCCAACTGTGCACGCACATTTCGCCGATAGCGGCGGCAGAAAGAAATACAGCCACTATCTATCTGCATGATAGCTGGTCGACAGCTGCAACCCATCCTCGCACCAGTCCGCCGACTACAGTGATGCCCATGACTTCGGCCTCCTCTGCCGACCAAGTGGACGATCCGGCTTCCCCAGGAATCAGCGCGGATCACCCCGGCATCAACGAACTGTTGGCAGTGCTCGCCTATGGCGAGGTGGCCGCCTTCTACCGGCTGACCGACGAGGCCCGCATGGCTCCTGACCTGCGGGGACGCATCTCGATGGCGAGCATGGCGGCCGCCGAGATGATGCATTACGAGTTGCTGCGCGATGCCCTGGAAAGCCGCGGTGTCGACGTGGTTTCGGCGATGTCGCGGTACGTGTCGGCGTTGGAGAACTACCACCGATTGACGATGCCCAGCACCTGGCTGGAAGCGTTGGTGAAGACCTATGTCGGCGACGCGCTGGCCGCCGATTTGTACCTCGAGATCGCCGATACGCTGCCCGACGAGGTCGCCGATGTGGTGCGGGCGGCGTTGTCCGAAACCGGGCACTCGCAGTTCGTCGTCGCCGAGGTCCGCGCCGCGGTCACCGCCAGCGGCAAACAGCGCAGCCGGCTGGCGCTGTGGGCTCGCCGACTGTTCGGTGAGGCGATCACCCAGGCCCAGTATTTGCTGGCCGACCACGATGAGCTGGTCGACTTGGTGGTATCAGGCGCGGGTGGGCTGGGCGCGCTCAGCGCGTTCTTCGAACGCATGCAGCAAACCCACGACCGACGGATGCGCGAGCTGGGTCTGAGCTGAGGCTCAGCCGTGATCGCGGACGCGGCGCAGCTGTTCGCAGCGGGTCACGGCCATCGGACTTAGCGCGTGCAGGTCGCCAGGTTCGAGTTGTTGGCCGACGCCACCTCTACCTTGCCCTCGGCATTGACGATCGCGCAGTTGAGCCGGCCCACGATGCTGGTAGCGACGACGGAACGGGTCGTCACCCCGGGGTTCAGGACCACCACTTTGGTCCACGGCAGCGACACGTTGAACTCGGTCTGAGGGTAGCCGCGAGCATCGGTGTAGACGACGTTGACGAGGTCGAGCAGTTGCTTCGTTCCGGTCACGCTGTAATACACGGTGTTGGGATTCACTGCGGCCCTTGGTGGTACGACCACGGGAGGCGGGGAGACCAGCGGCGGCACGGTCGGGGCCGCGCTCGGCGTAGTCAGGGTCGTGACGGTCTCCGGCGGTAGCTGCCCAGCGACGGAGGTGCTCGGCGACGGGCTGCGCGAAGCGGTCGGCGTGCTGGAGCTCCGCGGCGCGGACGTCAGGGTCGTGGGAGCCGGAGCCACCGTGCCCTTCGTCGAGGCACTGTCGCCGCTGTTGATGATGACCGCGGTCGCGATGGCACCGATCGCGATGATTGCGCCCAGCAGTGCGACGGCCGGTCGCCAGCTGCCGACGGGCCACAGCAGCTCCCTGTATTCGTCGTATTCGTCGTCGACGTAATCGTCTTCGTCGTAGCCATCATCCCCGTAGCCGTCGTAATCGGCTCCGGCGTAGGCGTCGTCGTCGGGGTAGTCGTGGACGCGGCCACGGACTAGGCCGGGACGATCATCAAGCGTGTTTCTGATGGTGCCGATGTTACTGACGTGAAAGCGCCGGCATCGGCGCCGAACGGCCGCCTTGACCTAGCTGAGAACGAATCGTTATCGGCCGTTAGAAACGGTTTCGCTTACCGCGAACTCGCGCCGGTGGCCGGGGCACCGGTCGCGTCCACTAGCCTGCAGCTGACACGCCTGCGACGGAAGAACTACGGAAGGGGCCATCGTGGAGGTCAAGGTCGGTATCACGGACAGCCCGCGCGAGCTGGTCTTCGCCAGCGCACAGACGCCCACCGAGGTGGAAGATGCCGTGAACGCCGCACTGCGTGAGGGCTCGGGCCTGCTCAGCCTCAGCGACGAGAAGGGCCGACGCTACCTGATCCAGACCGCCAAGATCGCCTACGTCGAGATCGGTGCCGCCGACAGCCGCCGAGTTGGCTTCGGCATCGGCCTGGGCGCCGAGGCGAAGCCGAGCGGAAAGACCCGCTAAGAGCGGGTGAGCGGCACGTGGGACAACCCACCCCACGCGAACGCGACAGTGCCGTCGACGGCGTCCGACTTGGAGATCGGGCGATCTGAGTCCAGCCAGTAACGGGCGCAGTCGACACTGATGCCGACCAGACCCACCGCGATCATCCGGGCGCGGTGGGGGTCCAGGCCCGAGTCGGCGCTGATCAGCGCGAATACCGCATCGATGCACGATTCGGTGGCCGCGCGCACCTGCGCGGCGACCTCAGGCTCGGTGACGTAGTCGTTTTCAAAGATCAGCCGGTAGCCCTGGCTGTCGTGCTCGATGAAGTCGAAGAACGCCTGGACCGCCGCATGCAACCGCTGCCGGTTGTCGGTCGTGGTGCTCAGGGCGTTCTGCACACCCGACACCAAATTGTCGACGTGCCGGTTGAGCACCGCCAGATACAGCTCCAACTTGCTCGAAAAGTGTTGGTACAGAACGGGTTTGCTAACTCCTGCCCGATCGGCGATCTCGTCCATGCCGGCCGCGTGATAGCCGTGGTCGACGAAGACGTCGCTGGCCACGATCAGCAACTGGCCGCGACGCTCGTCGCGCGGCAACCGGTTACCCCGCCGGTTTGCATTCGCAATGCCGTCACTGGGCCGTCCGCGGTCACCCGATCTGACAGCACGCCGTGCCGCCGACTTGGCGAGATCGCTCACTTGGTCCTCATTTGGATCGTGGCGACCAGCCATCCAACAGGCTGGCCGCGCTTCGCTCGTCGCACAGACATTACTACCCATCATGTGCCCACGACCGGCATCGCCGCCGTCGACGCAGGCGGAACGGGTGTTGTCGGGCGCGCCAGGGGCGCCCGAGCACGCGGCTGTGCCATCCTGGGGCAATGACGTCCGAGCCGCCAACGCACGGCCCCGGTCGGGTGCCCGTGCTGCGCGACGAGTGGCGGGAGCCCCTTCGCGCGCTGCGCGACCCCATCGCCGCGGGTCCCGGACGGGCGCGCGCCGACCGGGAGCGGCCCCGGCGTTGGCGCAAGCAAACCTGGCTGGGCCGGTTCGTGTCGACCTACGGTTGGCGCGCCTACGCGCTGCCCGTGTTGGTGGTGCTCACCGCGGTCGTCATCTATCAGACGGTGACCGGCGTCGGCGAGCCCAAACCGACCGAGGTCAAACCCATTCAGGGCCCGCCGGCGATCGGCGCGACGGGCACGGCCATTCTCGACGCGCCGCCGCGCGGCCTGGCCACCTTCGACGCCAACCTGCCGGCCGGGACGTTGCCGGACGGCGGGCCGTTCACCGAAGCCGGCGACAAGACGTGGCGCATTGTGCCAGGCACCACGCCGCAGATCGGGCAGGGCACCGCGAAGGTCTTCAAGTACAGCGTCGAGGTCGAGAACGGTCTGGATCCCGCAATGTTCGGCGGTGACGATGCATTCGCGACCATGGTCGATCAGACGCTGGCCAACCCCAAGGGTTGGACGCACAATCCGCAGTTCGCCTTCGTCAGGATCGACGGGTCCAACGGGGCCAAGCCCGATTTCCGGATTTCGCTGGTATCCCCGGTCACGGTGCGCGAGGGCTGCGGCTACGAGTTCCGGCTGGAGACCTCCTGCTACAACCCCGTCTACGGGCCCGACCGCCAGGCGCGGGTGTTCATCAACGAAGCGCGCTGGGTGCGCGGGGCGGTGCCCTTCGAAGGGGATATCGGCTCGTACCGGCAGTACGTCGTCAACCACGAGGTCGGCCACGCCATCGGTTACGTGCGTCACGAGCCGTGCGACAAGCAGGGCGCATTGGCTCCGGTGATGATGCAGCAGACGTTCTCGACCTCCAACGACGACGGCGCCCAGTTCGACCCCGAAAGTGTCAAGGCCGACGGGAAGGTCTGCCGCCCCAATCCCTGGCCGTATCCCATCGCCTAGCTGCGGCGACGCGTTGAGTGGAAGCAACGCCCGGGGTAGCGGCGTTTACTTCTCTTAGTGAGTCGCGCAGTTGACCGAGGAGATGTTCGGTGTCCGCATCGTTGCCGCCATTGGTAGAGCCCGCCGGCGAGCTGAGCCGCGACGAAGTCGCCCGGTACAGCCGCCACCTGATCATCCCCGACGTGGGCGTTGACGGGCAGAAGCGGCTGAAGAATGCCCGGGTGTTGGTGATCGGCGCCGGCGGCTTGGGCGCGCCCGCGTTGTTGTACCTGGCCGCGGCCGGAGTTGGGACGATCGGCATCGTCGACTTCGACGTCGTTGACGAATCGAACCTGCAGCGCCAGATCATTCATGGGGTGGCCGATGTCGGGCGCCCCAAGGCCCAGTCGGCGCGCGACTCGATCCACGCGATCAATCCGCTGGTCGATGTGCGGCTGCACGAGTTCCGGCTGGAGGCGGACAACGCCGTGGACCTGTTCGCGCAATACGACGTGATCATGGATGGCACCGACAACTTCGCCACCCGCTATCTGGTCAACGACGCCGCGGCGCTGGCCGGCAAGCCCTACGTGTGGGGCTCGATCTACCGCTTCGAGGGGCAGGTCTCGGTGTTCTGGGAGGACGCCCCCGACGGGCTGGGCCTGAACTATCGCGACCTCTACCCGGAGCCGCCGCCGCCGGGCATGGTGCCGTCGTGCGCCGAAGGAGGCGTGCTGGGCATCATCTGTGCGTCCATCGCGTCGGTGATGGGCACCGAAGTGATCAAGCTGATCACCGGCATCGGCGAATCGCTGCTGGGCAGGTTGATGATCTACGACGCGCTGGAGATGAGCTATCGCACGATCAGGATTCGCAAGGATCCGTCGACGCCCAAGATCACCGAGCTAATCGACTACCAGGGATTCTGCGGCGCGGTTTCTGAGGACGCGGCCGAGGCGACCAGTGACTCCACCATCACCCCTCAGGAACTGCGCGAGCTGCTGGACTCGGGCAAGAAGCTGGCTCTGATCGACGTGCGGGAGCCGGTCGAGTGGGACATCAACCACATCGACGGCGCGCAGCTGATTCCGAAGTCATTGCTCAATTCCGGTGAGGGCCTGGCGAAGCTGCCGCATGACCGTCAGGCGGTGCTGTATTGCAAGACCGGCGTGCGCTCGGCCGAAGCACTGGCCGCGGTGAAAAAGGCCGGCTTCTCGGATGCCGTCCACTTGCAGGGCGGGATCGTGGCGTGGGCTCAGCAGATGCAACCCGACATGGTGATGTACTGACGCGCATCGTCGCCCGGCTGGGCTGGATTGCCGCCCCCGCCCCCTCGGTGCTGCGCACCTGGGGGTGCCCCCACAGCGCGTCCGTACTGACGCGCATCGTCGCCCGGCTAGGCTGGATTGCCGCCCTCGCCCCCTCGGTGCTGCGCACCTGGGGGTGCCCCCACAGCGCGTCCGTAATGACGCGCATCGTCGCCCGGCTAGGCTGGATTGCCGCCCTCCTCAGCGCGTCGTAATGACGCGCATCGTCGCCCGGCTAGGCTAACCCGCGTGAGTGTCGAACCGCCGCCAGAGCATGTGCTTTCGGCATTCGGTTTGGCCGGGGTTAAGCCCATCGCCCTGGGTGCCAGTTGGGAGGGCGGCTGGCGGTGCGGGGAAGTCGTCCTCTCCGTCGTGGCCGACCACGCCCGCGCCGCTTGGTCGGCGCGGGTTCGCGAGACGCTGTTCGTCGACGGCGTGCGACTGGCCCGTCCAGTCCGCTCGACCGACGGCCGATACGTCGTCTCGGGTTGGCGTGCCGACACCTTCGTCGCCGGCACGCCCGAGCCCCGGCACGACGAGGTCGTCTCCGCCGCGGTGCGACTGCACGAGGCCACCGGCAAACTGGAACGCCCCCGATTCCTGACGCAGGGGCCGACCGCTCCGTGGTCAGACGTCGACGTGTTCATCGCCGCTGACCGTGCCGCATGGGAAGAGCGTCCGCTGCAGTCGATTCCACCGGGTGCGCGCACCGCCCCGCCGACCGCGGACGGGCAGCGCTCGGTCGAGCTGATCAACCAGCTCGCGACGCTGCGTAAGCCGACCAAAAGCCCCAACCAGCTGGTGCACGGAGACCTTTACGGGACAGTACTTTTCATCGGCACCGCAGCACCCGGCATCACCGACATCACTCCGTACTGGCGGCCGGCCTCGTGGGCGGCCGGCGTCGTCGTCGTCGACGCGCTGTCCTGGGGTGAGGCCGACGACGGGCTCATCGAACGCTGGAACGCGCTGCCGGAGTGGCCGCAGATGTTGTTGCGCGCGTTGATGTTTCGCCTTGCAGTGCATGCGCTGCATCCTCGTTCGACGGCGGAGGCCTTCCCCGGTCTGGCGCGCACGGCCGCCCTAATTCGGTTGGTGCTCTAGTCCGAGGGAAACTCGTAGCGAACTTCGCCGAGCGCAATTCTGCCGTCAACGGCGAGAACCCCCTCGGCGCGCAGCATTTCGAGTTGCCGGGTAGTCAGGTGCCGGGCCGGGCGCCCCGACGCCGTGATCACTCGGTGCCAGGGCAGATCCGACGAGTCGGTGCGCATGATCCAGCCGACGATCCGCGGGCTGGAAAGGCCCGCGACAGCGGCGATGTCGCCGTAGGTGGAGACCCGACCCGAAGGGATGGCCGCCACTAGGGCGCGCACCCGCTCGACTTGCTGGTCGGTCACCGGCGGCACGGTCAGCGCGCCTGCAACAGCTTGCGGATCAGCGCGGCTACTTCGGTCGGCTTCGCGCCAGCCACCATGTGGTTGCACTCGAAGGTCAGCGCCTCGAAGTCAGAGCCTAAGCGGTCCTGCAGCCCCGCAACAAGCTGGTCGCTGACGTAGGGCGGGGTCGTCCACGCAGCGCGCACCAGCACGGTCGGCGTTCCCGCCGGCGGATACACCACCGGACGGGCCATCTGGCTCCAGTACGACAGCACCGCCGGCACGCTGATCCGCCAGCGGTAGCGCCCACTCGGCAGCTGGATCAGGTGCTCGTCGAGTTCGGCGTCGAGCGCGGCGGGGTCCACGTCCGCCCAAGAACCCGTGGCCTTTTCCGCGCGCGCCTCGGCGGGATCGGGATAGTCGGGCGAGGCAAACATGCGCTCGGCGATGTCACGCATCCAGGCGCCGTCCAAACCAACCGCCGGGTCGAGCAGCAACAGCGCCGACACCAGGTCCGGCCGGGCGGCCGCCAGGTGCATGGCCAAACCCCCGCCGAAGGAGTGCCCGACGACCAGCACCGGGGCCTCGGCCACGTCGTCGAGCAACGTGCTCAGTGCGGCGACGTTGGCGTCGATGGTCCACGGCGCGTCCCAGGACGATCTGCCGTGGCCGATCAAATCCGGCGCGGCGAAGGAGATCTCGGGCAGGTATTCACTCAAGTGCTTCCAGCGCTCGCCGTGGCCGGTCAGCCCGTGGAGGGCGAGAAACTGAATCGGGGCGGCGGGTCCGAATTGGTGCACGTGCAGATCGGTGGTCACGCCTCGATGATGCCAGGGTCGGCCGACACCCCTGGTCGTAACCGGGCCGGCTTGTCAGACCCTCGTGATGTTATGCCGGTATGTCGTTGACCTGGGGTGCCGAGGCGGGCGCGGTGCTGGTGCCGCGCACCCGCGGCTTGATCCGCATTCTCGGCGGTCCGGGCACCGGGAAGAGCAGCCTGCTCGTCGATGCCGCGATTGCTCAGGTTGCCGCGGGTGTAGACCCGGAATCGGTTCTGCTGCTTACCGGCTCGGGCCGGATTGGGACGCGGGAGCGCAGCGCGTTGACGCTGGCGGTGCTGCGCGCCACCGGCGTGAGCCGATCGGCGGTCCGCGAGCCGCTGGTCCGCAGCGTGCACAGCTACGCCTACGCGGTCTTGCGTCGCGCCGCGGAGCGGGCCGGTGACCCGCCGCCGCGGCTGGTCACCAGCGCCGAACAGGATGCGATCATCCGGGAGTTGCTGGCCGGGGACCTCGAAGACGGTGCCACCGGGTGGCCGCCACAGCTGCGGCCCGCGTTGAGCACCGCGGCGTTCGCCAGCGAACTGCGAAACATGTTGGCGCGCTGTGCCGAACGCGGGGTAGACCCGCAGGAGTTGCAACGCCTCGGCCGGTTCGCCCGCCGGCCGGAATGGACCGCGGCGGGTCGATTCGCGCAACAGTACGAGCAGGTGATGCTGCTGCGCTCGGCGGTCGGAACCGCGGCGCCGCAGGCGACGACGCCGGCGATGGGTGCCGCCGAACTCGTCGGTGCTGCCCTGGAGGCCTTCGCGGTCGACACCGAGTTGCTGACCGCCGAGCGCGCCCGGATCCGGGTCCTGTTGGTCGACGACGCGCAGCAACTCGACCCGCAGGCGGCCCGCCTGGTCCGGGCGCTGGCCGCCGGAAGCGAATTGGCGCTGCTGGCCGGGGATCCCAATCAAGCGGTGTTCGGCTTCCGGGGTGGCGAGCCGGCCGGCCTGCTCGATGGCGACACGCCCGCGGTGACACTGACCGAATCGCATCGGTGTGCGCCCGCGGTGGCGCGTGCCGTCAGCGGCGTGGCGCAACGGCTGCCGGGCAGCAGTGCGGGCAGACAGATCACCGGCACCGGCGCCGAGGAGGGATCGCTCACCGTGCGCGTAGCGGCGTCGGCGCATGCGGAGGCCGCGTTGATCGCCGACACGCTGCGGCGCGCCCACCTCGTCGACGACGTGCCTTGGTCGCAGATGGCGGTGATCGTGCGGTCGGTGCCACGTGCCGGCGCCCGGCTGCCAAGGGCGCTGGCCGCGGCCGGGGTACCGGTGGCCGCGCCGGCGGTCAGCGGGTCGTTGGCCGAAGAGCCCGCCGTACGGGCGATGCTCACCGTGCTGGCCGCGACCGCCGATGGACTCGACGGCGACCAGGCGCTGGAACTGCTGAGCGGGCCCATCGGTCGTGTCGACCCGGTTTCGCTGCGGCAACTGCGCCGGGCGTTGCTGCGTGACCAATCCGCGGGCGCGTCAGCAACTCTCGGCGACATGGTGGTGGCCGTGCTGCGCGCCGAGACGCTCCCCACCGCGGGCTCCCGCGCCCTCAAGCGGGTGCGTGCGGTCCTGCAGGCGGCCGCGCGCTGCCACGCCGACGGTCAAGATCCGCGCTACACACTGTGGGCGGCGTGGCAGCAGTCCGGTCTGCAGCGTCGTTGGTTGGCGGCTAGCGACCGTGGCGGCGCCGCGGGCACCCAAGCCACCAGGGACCTCGATGCGGTGACCGCGTTGTTCGATGTCACCGACCAATACGTGTCCCGGACGCCCGGCGCGTCGTTGCGGGGTCTGATCGAGCACGTCGCGGCGCTGCAGGTCCCGGGCGGCACGACCGAGCCCGCGGCGACGCCGGAGCAGGTTCGAGTACTCAGCGCACACGCCGCGCTGGGGCACGAATGGGACCTGGTCGTGATCGCCGGATTGCAGGATGGCTTGTGGCCCAACACTATTCCGCGCGGTGGTGTGTTGGGCACCCAGCGACTGCTCGACGTCGTGGACGGGGTGTCGGCGGACGCCTCGGTCCGGGCGCCGCTGCTGGCCGAGGAACGCAGGTTGCTGCTCGCTGCGATGGGGCGGGCTCGGCGCCGATTGCTGATCACCGCCGTCGACAGTGATGCCGGCGGTGCCGACAACGGGGCCGCGCTGCCATCGCCGTTCTTCTTCGAGGTCGCCCAGTGGGCCGATGATGACGCAGCTGCGCGTTCTTGTCAGCCTGTTTCGGCACCGCGAGTGCTGTCGTCGCCGGCGCTTGTCGGTAGGTTGCGCGGTGTCGTCTGCGCCCCGCCCGATGCCGTGGACGACGACGCTCGACGTTGTGCGGCTACGCAATTGGCCCGGCTGGCGCAGGCCGGCGTGCCCGGCGCCGACCCGTCCGGCTGGCACGGGCTGACCGCGGTCAGCACCAGCGATCCGCTCGCCGATGCCGGCGCTGCCGTCACCTTGACACCGTCGACGCTGCAGACGCTCGGCGACTGCCCGCTGCGCTGGCTGGTCGAACGACACGGCGGAACCAACCCGCGCGAGCTGCGATCCACGCTCGGGTCGCTGTTGCACGCCGTGATCGCCGAACCGGGCCGAACCGAGGCCGAGATGGTCGCGGAGTTGGAACGGGCCTGGCAGCACCTGCCGTTCCAGGCCCGTTGGCACTCGCAGAACGAGCTGACCCGACACCGTGCCATGATCGCGGCGTTCGTCGAGTGGCGTGCCCGGACGCGAGGCGAGCTGACGGAGGTCGGCGTCGAGGTCGATGTCGACGGCGCCCTGAAGACGCCGCGCCAGGGCGGTGGCGAAGTCCGGTTGCGCGGGCGGGTCGACCGGCTGGAACGCGACGGGGCCGGGCGGTTGGTCATCGTCGACGTCAAGACCGGCAAATCGCCCGTCAGCAAGGACGACGCGCAACAACACGCGCAGCTGGCGATGTACCAGTTGGCCGTGGCTGAAGGCTTGATGCCGGAAAGCTCACTCGACGCCGAGCCCGGCGGCGCACGGCTGGTCTACATCGGCAAGACGGGTCCGGCCGGTGCGACCGTCCGCGAGCAGGACCCGTTGACGCCGGCCGCCCACGACGAATGGCGTGAGTTGGTCAAGCAGGCGGCCGACGCCACCACTGGCCCGCAGTTCGTCGCCCGGCGCAACGACGGCTGCTCACACTGCCCGCTGCGGCCATGCTGCCCCGCCCATCTCGAAGGGAGTCCCTGATGACCCCGCAGCCGCGCTACAGTCCGCACGAATTGGCTTCTGCGCTAGGTCTTTTCCCGCCTACCGAAGAGCAGGCCGCCGTGATCGCCGCGCCGCCGGGTCCGGTGGTCGTGATAGCGGGGGCGGGTGCCGGAAAAACCGAGACGATGGCCGCGCGGGTGGTATGGCTGATCGCCAACGGTTACGCCGATCCCGGCCAGGTGCTGGGGTTGACGTTCACCCGCAAGGCCGCCGGTCAACTGTTGCGCCGGGTCCGGTCCCGGCTGGCCAGGCTGTCCGGCATCGGCCTGGGCATTATCGGATCCCCCGACACCTGCGCACCCACCGTCAGCACCTATCACGCGTTCGCCGGGTCGCTACTGCGTGAGTACGGCCTCTTGCTGCCGGTCGAGCCAGACACCCGGCTGCTCAGCGAAACCGAGCTCTGGCAGCTGGCCTTCGACGTGGTCAACGGGTACGACGGGCAGCTGAGCACCGACAAGACACCGGCCGCGGTCACCGCGATGGTGCTGCGGCTGTGGGGACAGCTCACCGAGCACCTGGTGGACACCGATCAGCTTCGCGACACGCACCTGGAGTTGGAGCGGTTGGTGCACGCCCTACCCGCCGGCCCCTACCAGCGTGACCGCGGGCCCAGCCAATGGCTGCTTCGGCTGCTGGCCGCCCAGACCGAACGCACCGAACTGGTGCCGCTGCTCGACGCATTGCAGGAACGAATGCGCGAGGCGAAGGCGATGGACTTCGGTGGACAAATGGCGGCGGCTGCCCGGCTTGCGGTGAACTGCCCGCAGGTCGGAGCGGACCTGCGCAGCCGCTACCGGGTGGTGCTGCTGGACGAATACCAGGACACCGGCCACGCCCAGCGGATCGCGCTGTCGGCGCTATTCGGCGGCGGTGTCGACGACGGACTCGCGCTCACCGCTGTCGGCGATCCCATTCAGTCGATCTACGGCTGGCGCGGTGCCTCGGCGACCAACTTGCCGCGGTTCACCACCGACTTCCCCCGCTCCGACGGGACGCCGGCGCCGGTCCTGGAACTGCGCACCAGCTGGCGTAACCCGCCTAGCGCCCTGCACATCGCCAACGCCATCTCGGCGGATGCGCGTCGCCGATCCGTCGCAGTGCACGCGCTGCGACCGCGGCCCGATGCCGCACCCGGCACGGTCCGCGTCGCGTTGCTGGCCGACGCGCAGGCCGAACGCGACTGGATCGCCGATCACCTGCACGAGCGTTACCAGCGGGTAGCGGCCGACGGCGTCAGCCCACCGACCGCGGCGGTGCTGGTGCGCCGCAACGCCGATGCCGCGCCGATCGCCAAGGCACTGCGCGCGCGGGGCATCCCGGTCGAGGTGGTCGGTTTGGCCGGACTGCTGTCGGTTCCCGAGGTCGCCGACCTGGTGGCCATGCTGCGGCTGGTCGCGGATCCCACTGCCGGCGCCGCGGCCATGCGGGTGCTGACCGGTCCGCGCTGGCGACTGGGCGGGCGAGACGTCGCCGCGTTGTGGCGGCGGGCGCGGGCGTTGTACGCGGCACACCCGGCCGCCGAGTCCTCCGCCCAGGCAATCGCGCTGGCGGCCAGCCCGTCCCGCATCGACGACACTGCATGTTTGGCCGACGCGATCGACGATCCCGGACCCGCCAGCGCGTATTCAGTCGCGGGATATCAACGCATTTCGGCATTGGCCGGCGAGCTGACCGCCTTGCGTGGCCATTTGGGGCATTCGCTGCCCGACCTGGTCGCCGAGGTGCGACGCACGCTGGGGCTGGATTGCGAAGTCCGCGCCGCCGCGGGTCACCGCGCTTGGGCCGGGGCCGAACATCTCGACGCCTTCGCCGACGTGGTCGCCGGTTATGCCGAGCGCAACAGCACGCCGGAGCGCCACAGCGCGGCGGCCGCTTCGGTGATGGGTTTGCTTGCCTACCTGGACGTGGCCGAGACCGTCGAAAACGGTTTGGCGCCTGCGCCGTTGGCGGCGGCCCGGGACCGGGTTCAGGTGCTCACCGTGCATTCGGCGAAGGGCCTGGAGTGGGAGGTGGTCGCGGTGGCCCACTTGTCCGGCGGAACGTTTCCGTCGACCGCGTCGCGCAGTAGTTGGCTCACCGATGCGGCCGAGCTGCCGCCGCTGTTGCGCGGTGATCGCGCCTCGGCCGGCTCGTTGGGCATCCCGGTGCTCGACCTGTCGGACGTCACCAACCGTAAGCAGCTGTCGGACAAGATCTCCGAGCATCGCCGCAGTTTGGAGCAGCGGCGCATCGACGAAGAGCGCCGGCTGTTGTACGTCGGCATCACCCGGTCCGAGGACACGCTGCTGGTCTCCGGCCATCACTGGGGTCCCACCGGGATCAAACCCCGCGGGCCGTCGGAATTCCTCTGTGAGCTCAAAGACATCATCGACCGGTCGGCTGGGGTCGGCGATCAATGCCCAGTGGTCGAGCAGTGGGCGCCGGCGCCCTCCGATGGAGAACGAAACCCGTTGCGCAACAACGTTATCGAAGCGGTATGGCCCGTCGATCCGCTGGCCGACTGCCGCGCTGACGTCGAGCACGGGGCGGCGCTGGTGGCGGCGGCGATGGCTGTGGGCGCGCCGCAACACTGCGTCGACATCGAAGGCTGGGCCACTGATGTCGACGCGTTGCTGGCCGAGCGTGCGCGTTCCGAGCGGCGGACCGCCCGCGTGCTGCCCAGCCAGCTGTCGGTCAGCGGCCTGGTGGATTTGGCCCGCGACCCCGACGGCGCGGTGCAGCGGCTGGTGCATCGGCTGCCGACCCGGCCCGATCCGCATGCATTGTTGGGCAATGCCTTTCATTCCTGGGTGCAGCAGTTCTACGGGACGGAGGCGCTGTTCGATTTGGGCGATCTGCCCGGCGCGGCGGACTCGGAGTTCGGCCACACCGACGAGCTGGCCGCACTCCAGGCGGCGTTCACCCGATCGCCGTGGGCAGCGCGCACACCGATTGCCGTCGAGGTGCCCTTCGAGATGGCCATCGGGGACACGGTGGTGCGCGGGCGTATCGACGCCGTCTTCGCCGAACCCGACGGCGGGGCCACCGTGGTGGACTGGAAGACGGGGGAACCTCCGCGGGGACCGGAAGCAATGCGGCAGGCCGCCGTCCAGCTCGCGGTCTACCGCTTGGCGTGGGCCGCGCTGTCCGGATGTGCGGAGTCCTCGGTGCGGACCGCGTTCCACTACGTGCGTACCGGCGTCACGATCAGCCCGGCCGAACTTCCCGACGCGAGCGAGCTCGCCGGGCTCGCCCCGGCTGGCAGGGTGACGACGCAGGTGAGCGATGGCGGGGTCTGAGCCGATCGAGTGTCTGCCGACCGCGGATCGTGGTTACATTTGATTCGTGGGTGTTCCATGCGGTGCGATCAAACCGATGACGGACCAGCGTGGCCAAAGGTAGCTGGCGGCGGCTGCGGCGCCTCGATGAGAGGTTGACCGTCCAGCCCAGTTACGCCCTCGTCGGCGTGCTGCGCATTCCGCAGGGGCATGCCAGTCCCGCCCGCATCATTTCGCGCCGGGTGGCGATCGCTATCGCCGCATTGTTCCTCGGCGCCATTACCGTCTACCTGGATCGCGACGGCTACCACGACGCGCAGGGCGACCGCCTGACGTTTCTGGATTGCTTGTACTACTCCGCGGTGACGCTGTCGACGACCGGCTACGGCGACATCACGCCGATCTCGGAATTCGCGCGCGCAACCAACGTCTTGATCGTCACGCCGCTGCGTATCGCGTTCCTGATCTTGTTGGTCGGTACCACGCTCGAAGTCGTCACCGAAACATCGCGCCAGGCGTGGAAGATTCAGCGTTGGAGGAGCAGAGTGCGTAACCACACGATCGTGATCGGCTACGGCACCAAGGGCAAGACCGCCGTCGCGGCAATGCTTGCGGACGACGTGCCTCCGGGAGAAATCGTCGTCGTTGACACCGACCAGCCGGCACTGGACCGCGCCGCGTCCGCCGGCCTGGTCACCGTCCACGGCGATGCGACGAAATCCGATGTGCTGCGGTTGGCCGGCGCCCAGCATGCGGCCTCGATCATCGTCGCGTCCAGCCGCGACGACACCGCGGTGCTGGTCACGCTGACCGCCCGCGAGATCGCGCCCAAGGCCAAGATCGTGGCCTCCATCCGCGAGTCCGAAAATCAGCACCTGCTCGAGCAATCGGGGGCGGACTCGGTGGTGGTCTCTTCCGAGACGGCGGGCCGATTGCTGGGGCTGGCCACCACGACCCCGAGCGTCGTGGCGATGATCGAGGATCTGCTCACTCCGCAGGAGGGTTTGGCCATCGCCGAGCGGGAGGTGGAAAAGAACGAGATCGGCGGATCGCCGCGCCATTTGCGGGACATCGTCCTCGGTGTGGTGCGAGACGGGCGTCTGCTGCGCATCGGCGCGCCCGAGGTGGACGCCATCGAGGCGAGCGACCGGCTGCTCTACGTCCGAAACGCGGAAAGCTAGTGGATTTTCAGCTGCGGAGTGTTCCGCTGCTCTCGCGCGTCGGCGCGGACCGGGCTGATCAACTGCGCACCGACGTCGACGCGGCCACCGCCGGATGGGCAACCGCCGCGCTGCTGCGGGTGGATTCGCGCAACCAGGTGCTGGTGGCCGACGGCCGGGTGGTGCTCGGCGCGGCGGCTGAACTGGGCGACAAGCCACCCACGGACGCGGTTTTCCTGGGCCGCATCGACGACGGTCGGCATGTGTGGGCGATCCGGGGAGCCCTGCAGGCGCCCGAAGACCCCAATGTGAAAGCGGAGGTAGTGAACCTGCGCAGTCTCGGCCCGATCTTCGACGACACCAGCAGCCAACTGGTGTCGTCGGCCGTTGCGTTGCTGAATTGGCATGAAAGAGCACGCTTCAGCTCGATCGACGGCTCGCCCACCAAGCCGGCTAGGGCGGGCTGGTCCCGCGTCAACCCGGTTACTGGGCATGAGGAATTTCCGCGCATCGACCCGGCCATCATCTGCCTGGTGCATGACGGGCGTGACCGCGCGGTGCTGGCCCGCCAGGCGGTGTGGCCGGAGCGGATGTTTTCGCTGCTCGCCGGATTCGTCGAAGCCGGCGAGTCTTTCGAGGTCTGCGTGGCCCGCGAGATCCGTGAAGAGATCGGTCTGAATGTGCGTGACGTCCACTACTTAGGTAGCCAGCCGTGGCCGTTTCCGCGGTCGCTGATGGTCGGGTTTCATGCGCTGGCTGACCCCGACGAGGGGTTCTCGTTCAATGACGGCGAAATCGCCGAGGCGGCGTGGTTCACCCGCGACGAGGTGCGCGCCGCCCTGGCAGCCGGTGACTGGGGTAGTTCGTCGGAGTCGAATCTGCTTTTGCCCGGGTCGATTTCGATCGCACGAGTGATCATCGAATCTTGGGCGGCACTGGACTAGGTGGCCAAGCGCCTCAGCATCAGGTCGGGAAGCGCCTCAGCCGGACACGGCGGCCAGCTTTGCCTTGACCTCGGCAGCGCTGGGATTGGTCAGGGTCGACCCGTCGGCGAACTTCACTGTTGGCACCGTCCGGTTGCCGCCGTTGACCGAACTGACAAATTCCGCGGCCGCTGGGTCGTGTTCGATGTCGACTGCCTCATAGGCGATGTTGTTGGACTTGAGCACGGTCATGAGCCGGTGGCAGTAGCCACACCATGACGTCGTGTAAACGGTGATCGGAGCGCTGCTCATAAGTCGATAACGTAGCCGGGCGGCCATGCGTTCCATACCCAGGGCTCCGAGACTGAGTACACCTGCAGCGGTTTTGGGGCCGGCCGTGGCCAGTCCGAGGACACCCGCGGCGGGTCGGCGTGGCGACACGCCCGATTTGTCGGCCACCGCTGCCAAGATGGACGGCATGCCGGCGGTGGCCGACCCGTTGATCGCGGGACTGGATGACGAGCAGCGTGAGGCCGTGCTCGCGCCGCGCGGGCCGGTGTGTGTCCTGGCGGGGGCCGGAACGGGCAAGACCCGCACGATCACCCACCGCATCGCCCAGCTGGTGGCCAACGGACACGTTGCGGCCGCGCAAGTACTTGCGGTCACGTTCACCCAGCGCGCGGCGGGGGAGATGCGGTCCCGGCTGCGGTCGCTGGACGCAGCCACACACAACGGGGCGGGCGTCGGTGGGGTGCAGGCGTTGACCTTTCACTCGGCCGCCCACCGCCAGCTCCGTTACTTCTGGCCTCGGGTGGTCGGTGACACCGGCTGGCAACTGCTGGATACCAAATTCGCCGTCGTGGCCAGGGCGGCCAGCCGCAGCAGGCTGAATGTCAGCACCGACGACGTGCGTGATTTGGCCGGCGAGATCGAGTGGGCCAAAGCGTCGCTGATCACGCCCGAGGCGTATCCGGCCGCGGTGGCCGCTGCCGCCCGGGACATTCCACTCGACGCCAACAAGATCGCCGAGATCTACGCCGCCTACGAGGCACTCAAGACGCGCGACGAATCGGTGACGCTGCTCGACTTCGACGACCTGTTGTTGCACACCGCGGCGGCGATCGAGAACGACGTCGCGGTCGCCGAGGAGTTCCGCGACCGTTACCGCTGCTTCGTCGTCGACGAGTACCAGGACGTCACGCCGCTGCAGCAGCGAGTGCTGTCGGCCTGGCTGGGCGATCGGGACGACCTGACGGTGGTCGGCGACGCCAATCAGACCATCTATTCGTTCACCGGTGCCTCGCCGCGATTCCTGCTCGACTTCTCGCGGCAGTTTCCCGATGCCACGGTGGTGCGCCTGGAACGTGACTATCGCTCCACCCCGCAGGTCGTCTCGCTGGCCAACCAGGTGATCGCCGCCGCACGAGGGCGCGTCGCGGGCAGCAAACTACAACTGTCCGGTCAGCGTCCGCCGGGCCCGGTGCCGTCGTTTCACGAGCACCCCGACGAAGCCGCCGAAGCTGCCGCGGTGGCCAAGACGATCGGCGGGCTGATCGAATCCGGCACTCCGCCATCAGAGATCGCGGTGCTCTACCGTGTCAACGCCCAATCCGAGATCTACGAGGAAGCGCTGACCGAGGCCAATATCGCCTACCAGGTTCGCGGCGGCGAAGGGTTTTTCACCCGCCAGGAAATCAAGCAGGCGCTGGCGGCTCTGCACCGCGCCGCCGAGCGCGCGGACGGCAGCCCCGCGACGACGCCGCTGCCCGACGTCGTCCGCGCGATTCTCGAACCGCTCGGGCTCACCGTCAAGGAACCGGTCGGCACCCGGGCCCGCGAGCGCTGGGAGGCGCTCAGCGCGCTGGCGGAACTGGTCGACGACGAGGTGGTGCAACGGCCCGAGCTGGATTTGCGCGGCCTGGTGGCCGAGCTGCGGATCCGGGCCGACGCGCGGCACCCACCGGTGGTACAGGGGGTCACTCTGGCGTCGCTGCACGCCGCCAAGGGGCTGGAGTGGGACGCGGTATTTCTGGTCGGATTGGCCGACGGCACCGTGCCCATCTCGCACGCTTTGGCGCACGGGCCGGAGAGCGAACCGGTCGAGGAGGAGCGCCGTCTCCTCTACGTCGGAATCACTAGGGCCCGAGTGCATTTGGCGCTCAGTTGGGCGTTGTCGCGCAGTCCGGGCGGAAGGCAGAGCCGAAAGCCGTCGAGGTTCCTCAACGGCATCGCGCCGCAAGCCAGCGTGGCGGCGGGAGCAGGCAAACCCCGGCGCAAACCGGGCGCTTCGCGATGCCGGATCTGCAACAGCAACCTGACCACCCCGGCGGCCGTCATGCTGCGGCGTTGCGAGACATGCAGCGCCGACATCGACGAAAAGCTGTTGTTGCGGCTCAAGGAGTGGCGGCTGGACGTCGCCAAGGAACAGAAGGTGCCCGCGTACGTCGTGTTCACCGACAACACCCTGATCGCGATCGCTGAACTGCTGCCCGACGACGAGACCGCCCTGATCGCGATTCCGGGCATCGGCGCGCGCAAGCTCGAGCAGTACGGGGCCGATGTGCTGCAATTGGTACGCGACCGATAGGCCCGAACGCGCAGGTCAGAAAATCGGTTGTCAGTTTCGGCTGCTAACATCTACCCTCGGAATCGCGTTTACGCTGTCGAGTGCTCAAGAGGAGGTGACCGCGATGATCAACGACACGTTCGGACTCGCCGTGGCTGACGCCGCGCTGACTGCGGGCACCCTCCACACCGCCAACGCCGCCGCCGTACCGGCGGCCGGTGCTAAGCATCGCGCCGCCGCGACTGACGCGTCCGTGGATCGGAGACATACGTAGCCGCTACGTAACCGCCCACTAATGGCCACGGACCCGAAGTCAAGGATCCGTGGCCGTCGTTTTTGGGACTGAGTAATCGAGCCCGCAACCTGGTCCGGATCACCGAAGAGGACACCCCAACCAGGAAGCAGGTGAGCAGGACATGTCGACACTGACAGTCCCTAGACAACCGCAGCCGGTGTTGCCATGTCACGCCGGCGATCCCGATCTCTGGTTTGCCGAGACCCCGGCCGACCTGGAGCGCGCCAAGACGCTGTGCGCGGATTGCCCGGTGCGGCGGCAATGCCTGACGGCGGCGCTGGACCGCGCCGAGCCGTGGGGGGTGTGGGGCGGCGAGATTTTCGACCGCGGCGCGGTCGTGAGCTATAAGCGCCCACGCGGGCGTCCGCGCAAGGCCACCGTCGCGGCCTAGAGGGCGGCGGCGTCGGGCTCGGCGAAGCCAGGAACCAGCTCTTCGGACAGCTTCTTGATCGGCACGCGAGCGTCCAGCTGGCACAGAATGGCCGCCACCGACATGATCACCCGCATCGGGATCACCAGCTTGGGGGGTAGGTCCATCTGGCGGGCCGTCTTGATCTGCGACACCGACCGATCGATCTCGATGGTGGACATCTTCTGCAGCCACTTGCGGTTGTAGTGGAACACCTCCACCTCGACCGGCTCGACGTACTGGCGGAGCATGTCGTCGATGTCGCGCACCGAAACCTGCTGGCCCTTTTGGATGAAGCCGGCCTTTTCCATTGTCGGCAGGAGCAGGTCGTAGTTCTTTTCGCGGGCCAGCCGAATGGTCATCCCGAGCTCGACCGGAAAACCGCCCGGCATGGGCGCGACGGCACCGAAGTCGATGACCGCCATCCGGCCGTCGGGTAGCAGCATGAAGTTGCCCGGGTGCGCGTCGCCGTGCAGCATTTCCAGCCGGCGCGGCGCGTCGAAGGTGAGCTCGAGTAGCCGCGTGCCGATCAGGTCCCGTTGCTCGCGGGTTCCGTCGCGGATGATCTCGGCCATCGGCACGCCCTGGATCCACTCTTGGACGACGACTTTGGGCGCACTGGCCACTACCCGGGGCACCGCGAAGTGCGGGTGGTCGCGGTAGGCCTTGGCGAACGCGCGCTGGTTGTCGGCTTCCAGTCGGTAGTCGAGTTCCATTTCGGTGCGTTCGATCAGTTCGTCGACCACGCCTTGCACGTCGGCGCCCGGGGCCAGCTGCTTGGCCACCCCGACCAACCGCTGCATCGTCTTGAGGTCAGCCCGCAGCGCCTCGTCCGCGCCCGGGTACTGAATCTTGACGGCCACCTCGCGACCGTCCGACCACACCGCCTTGTGCACCTGTCCGATGCTGGCCGAGGCCACCGGGGTGTCGTCGAACTCGCTGAATCGGTCCCGCCACTTGGTGCCCAGCTGCGCGTCGAGCACTCGGTGCACGCGGTCGGCCGGCAGCGGTGGGGCGTCCTTTTGCAGCTTGGTCAACGCTTCGCGATACGGCTCCCCGTATTCCTCGGGGATCGCGGCTTCCAATACAGATAGGGCCTGGCCGACCTTCATTGCCCCGCCCTTGAGCTCACCGAGCACGGTGAACAATTGATGGGCGGCCTTTTCCAGCAACTCGGCCTGGACTTCGTCTTTCGACTTGCCGGTCAGCCGCTTGCCGAAGCCGAGCGCGGACCGCGCCGCAAAGCCGACCGGAATGCTGGCCAACTTGGCGTTCCGCGCCGCCCTGCCCCGTTTGATGTCTGCCACAACCTCCATCATCCACGACCGCCCAGCCCTCTCGAGGTTGATCTAGACAACAGTGCGACGCCGGTGCGACCGGTGGTCACCCGCGTCCGGCCCCCAATCAGCAGGAACACAACGGGTGGCGGGTCCACTGCCGCGCGACGATCGCCCCGGCGTTGAGGTCGAACTCCAGGGTCGCGTTGAGCACCTGCGGCGGGTCGGCGTCCGGTCCGGCATCGTCCCCGCGCACCGCGGCGATCACCCGATTCACCTGGCTGAGCGCCAGCGCGGCGGTGGCCAGCAACGTGGCCCGATCGGCCACGCCGACGGTCTCGCGGAGCTGTGCCGCGACGGCGGGCCAGGCGGCGTCGCGGTCGCTGCGGTGCAAGTCGGCGCACCCCAGGCAGCTGGTCACGCCGGGGATGACCAGCGGCCCTACCAGACCGGTGCCGTCGCGGACTCGCACCGCCAAGTGCGGTACGCCCTGGCTGTGCAGGTCGCGCACTAGGTGCGGGTCAGCGACCAGATAGTCGGCCAGCACCACCAGATCTACGGCGGCGCGAGTGACCGCGGCGTGCGGCTGGCTGCTGTGCGCGATCCGGGCGCCGGAACACCGCAGCGCCTCCATCAGCAAGTCCGACAGCGGGCCGCGACCGTGGACCCGGATTGAGGCCGCCCGCCCGCCGGTCTGCCGGAACCCCCGCGTCACCACCCCGGCGCGCACCAACTGGGCCACCAGGTCGGTCAGGCCGTCACCGTCGGACAGTCCGTGCTCGACGGCTTGGCGGTGCAGCTCGGTGATCGGCAGGGGAGAACGCATCGCGCGCAGCAGCGCGGCAAGCGTCGCGGCGGCCAGGCCGCGGGGTGGGCGGACCAGGACCGCCCGGCGAGGATCCCAGCCGACCTGAACCGCGCCGTCGGGGCGCAATAGCACGGGCATGGCCGGGTCGAGCGCATACAGCGCGGCACGCGGCATGAGTCGGACTGTGCCATGGATCGGGCTACTGTCCGTTCAGCTATCCACAGGGCCGTCGGTGGTGCTCAGCCGGGCGGCGCGGTGACGATGATCGTGTGCTGACCGGCTTGCCACGCGGTCATGAAACTGGCGATGCTCACCGTCGTGTTGCCGTGGTCGGCATAGGGGTCGTTGAGATGCACGGCGTCACGGTTGGTGTCGATCCCGGTGACGACGAGCAAGTGATCGGCAGTCTTACGCTGGTCGTTGCTATTGAGGATGGTTCCACCGTTGACCCAGGCGATGACTTTGCGGTTGGCGCCGAGGTCCTGCTCGAGGGCGGCGAGCGTTACCTCGTCGGGGTACTTGTCCCAGGTCATTCGCGATTTGATGCCGTAGTGCTCGAGCAGCACGACGGTGTCGGCCGCATCGATGCCACCTTTTTCGGTGTCGTGGCCCGGGTCGCCGGTGGGCAGGTAAACCGGGCCGTCGCGAATCGACGACGGCGTGTTCTGCGCCAGCGCGATGACCTCTTCCTCGGTCACGGCCATGCCGGTGACCTCACCGACCACGTCGGCCACGGAAGCCAGCCCGCACGTGTCCTCGGTCGACTGCTGCACCCAGTACTTGGCGGCCGCGTCCGGGTCGCCGTATACGCCGCTTGTCGCCGTGACCGCTGCCGTTGACGCCGCTGCCGTCGAGGACGGGGCCGCATGGCATCCCGATGCCAGCGACACGGTGGCCCCTGCGAGACCGGCGCAGATGAGCACGGTCGCGCGTCGGGCGTGGAAAATTCGGGCGCCGAACATTCGGGCGTTGAACATGTGCCGCCAAGGCCGTCGGGGAGTCGATGCGCCGACAACGTAACACCCTCAGCAAACGGTTACGTCCTTATTGAACGCAATTCAGTAGGCCTGCGCACCGCCCCGGTCAGCGGTCGGCAGAACCGCCGTCCGCCCCGGGGTCTTGTTCTTCCAGGCGAGCGATCGCCTCGTCGATTCCGGTGGTGTCCCCGCCGATGACCCGGTCGATGAAGCCGGCCGGATCATCGAGATCGTCGGCGCCGGGCAGCAGATCGGGGTGTTGCCAGACGGCGTCGCGGGCGTCGGCGCCGACGGCCTCGGTCAGGCGCTGCCACAGCGCCGCGGCCTCGCGCAGCTTTCGCGGCCGCAGCTCCAGGCCGACCAGGGTGGCGAACGTCTGCTCGGCGGGGCCGCCGCTGGCCCTGCGCCGGCGCAGGGTCTCGCTCAGCGCGGCGGTACCGGGGATCCGATCGCCCAGCGCCGCGGTAACGACGAGCTGGACCCAGCCCTCGATAAGGGCGAGCAGGGTCTCGAGTCGTTCCAACGCCTGGGTCTGCGCCGGGGTGGCCTTGGGCTCGAATACACCCTGGCCGAGCAGGTTCTCGATGGCCGCCGGATCCGCCAGTGAGGCGGGGTTGAAGTCGCGGGCCAGCTCTTCGATCCCGCTCATGTCGATCTGCATGCCCTTGGCGTAGGCCTCGACGGCGCCCAGCAGCTGGCTGGCCAACCAGGGCACGTGACTGAATAGCCGGTGATGAGCGGCCTCCCGCGCGGCCAGAAACGTCATGATTTCACTGCGCGGCTGCTCGAGCCCGGCGGCGAATTCTTCCACGGCGTCGGGCATGATCGCCGCCACGCCTTTGGGACCAAGTGGCAGGCCGATGTCGGTCGATGTCAGCACTTCGCGGGACAACCGGCCCAAGGCCTGGCCCAGCTGCGAGCCGAACGCCATGCCGCCCATCTGCGACATCATCGCCATCAGCGGGCCGGCCATGCTTTTAGCTTCTTCCGGCAGCGACTGCGCCCACACCGACGAAATCTGTTGGGCCATCGGGTCGCACAGTCGCTTCCAGATCGGCAGGGTGTTGTCCACCCAATCGCTGGGGCTCCAGCCAACCGCCTTGGTCGCGCCGGAGGGCAGCGGGGTGACACCGTCGAGCCAGGTGTCGGCCAGGCGTACCGCGTCGCCGATCGCCGAGGTTGTCGAGGCCGGAATCGGAGCCACGAAGCCGATCGAGCTGGACGCGACCTGGCGGGCGAGCTCGTAGTTGACGGGTCCCGACTGCCCGCCGGCCGTCGCCGTGCCGGCGTTGCTGAACATCTGACCCAGTTGGGTGAAGATTTGCCCCAGATCGCCCATGCTGAAGTCCCCGCTCATACCGAAAGCGCCGAGCGGGTTTGACGCACCCGAGCCGGACTCGGGATCGTTCTTCCCGTGCTTGTCGCGCTCGGGGTCTTCTCCTGAGGAGAAGCCGAAAGGCAGGTCAGCCATAACCCCAACGGTACTCACCGCCGGATTGGCTGGCGCCATCAGTTGTCACGCTTGTAGCTGAACCGGCGACCAACGGGCCCGGTTAGGGTTAGCGGCGTGAACAGGCGGATTCTGACCTTGATGGTCGCGCTGGTGCCGATCCTGGTCTTCGGCGTGTTGCTCGCGGTGGTGACGGTGCCGTTTGTCTCCCTGGGTCCCGGCCCCACCTTCGACACCCTGGGCGAGGTCGACGGCAAGCAGGTGGTCGCCATCGAGGGCACCCAAACCCATCCGACGACCGGCCACCTCAACATGACCACGGTGTCCCAGCGTGACGAGCTGAGCCTGGGCGAGGCGCTGACCCTGTGGTTCTCCGGACAGGAGCAGCTGGTGCCGCGCGACCTGATCTACCCGCCCGGAAAGTCGCGCGAAGAGGTCGACAAGGCCAACAACGCCGATTTCAAGGACTCCGAGGACAGCGCAGAGTACGCCGCTTTGGGCTACCTGAAATACGCGCCCGCGATCACCGTCGCGACCGTCACCGACCCCGGACCGTCGGTGGGCAAGCTGAAGGTCGGTGATGCCATCGACGCGGTCAACGGCACGCCGGTCGCCAACGTCGAGCAGTTCACCGGCATGCTGAAGAGCACCAAGCCCGGGCAGGCGGTGACGATCGACTACCGGCGCAAGAACGAGCCGGCCGGCGTCGCGCAGGTCACGTTGGGCACCAACAAAGACCGCGACTACGGCTTCCTGGGTGTCGCGGTCCTCGACGCGCCGTGGGCACCGTTCTCGGTGGACTTCAACCTCGCCAACGTGGGTGGACCGTCGGCGGGTCTGATGTTCAGCCTTGCGCTGGTCGACAAGCTCACCACCGGCGATCTGGCCGGTTCGACGTTCATCGCCGGGACGGGCACCATCTCCTCCGACGGCAAGGTCGGCCAGATCGGCGGCATCACGCACAAAATGGTCGCCGCGCAGGAGGCCGGCGCCACGGTGTTCCTGGTGCCCGCCAAGAACTGTTACGAGGCGGCTTCGGACAATCCGCACGGCTTGCGCTTGGTCAAGGTCGAGACCCTTTCCCAGGCGGTGGATGCGTTACACGCGATCCAGCAGGGCGGCCAGGCGCCGAGTTGCTAGTCCGTCGTTACGCGCGCAGCGGTGCGTACAGTTGTGACCGTCCCGGCCACATTGATCAGGGAGCGTAGCCAGTGGGGATGCGGCCCACCGCAAGAATGCCGAAGCTGACACGACGCAGCCGGATTCTCATCATGATCGCGCTCGGCGTGATCGCGCTGTTGCTCGCCGGGCCGCGGCTGATCGACGCGTACGTCGACTGGTTGTGGTTCGGCGAACTCGGGTACCGCTCGGTGTTCACCACCGTCCTGTGGACCCGCATTGTGGTGTTTTTGATCGCTGGCCTGGTCGTCGGCGGCATCGTATTCGCTGGGCTGGCGCTGGCCTACCGCTCGCGACCGGTCTTCGTCCCGAGCAACGACAACGACCCGGTGGCGCGGTATCGCGCCGTGGTGATGACCCGGCTGCGGGTGGTGGCCATCGGTGTCCCCACGGCGATAGGCCTGTTGGCCGGCGTGGTCGCGCAGAGCTACTGGGTACGCATTCAGTTGTTCTTGCACGGCGGGGACTTTGGCATCAAAGATCCGCAGTTCGGTAAGGACCTCGGCTTTTATGCGTTCGAGCTGCCGTTCTATCGGCTGGTGCTCAGTTATTTGTTCGTGTCGGTTTTCCTGGCTTTCTTAGCGAACCTGTTGGCGCACTACATCTTCGGCGGCATCCGGTTGTCTGGTCGCACCGGTGCGCTGAGTCGCTCAGCGCGAATTCAGTTGATCAGCCTGGTCGGTACGCTGGTCCTGCTCAAGGCCGTCGCCTACTGGCTGGACCGTTACGAGTTGCTGTCGCACACGCGCGGCGGTAAGCCGTTCACCGGCGCCGGCTACACCGACATCAACGCGGTGTTGCCGGCGAAGCTGATCCTGATGGCGATCGCGATCATCTGCGCGGCCGCGGTGTTCTCCGCGATTACGCTGAAGGATTTGCGGATCCCGGCGATCGGACTGGTGCTGTTGTTGCTGTCGTCGCTGATCGTCGGCGCCGGGTGGCCCCTGATCGTCGAGCAGATCAGCGTGAGACCCAATGCCGCGCAAAAGGAAAGCGAATACATCAGCCGAAGCATCACCGCGACGCGCCAAGCGTATGGGCTCACCTCCGATGTGGTGACCTACCGCAACTACAGCGGGGATAGCCAGGCCACCGCCCAGCAGGTCGCCGCCGACCGGGCGACGACCTCCAATATCCGATTGCTCGACCCGACGATCATCAGCCCGGCGTTCACCCAGTTCCAGCAGGGCAAGAACTTCTACTATTTCCCCGATCAGCTGTCGATCGACCGCTACCTCGACCGCAACGGCGCGCTGCGCGACTATGTGGTCGCGGCCCGAGAACTCAACCCGGACAGGCTGATCGACAACCAGCGTGACTGGATCAACCGGCACACCGTCTTCACCCACGGCAATGGATTCATCGCCTCGCCGGCCAACACGGTCCGCGGGATCGCCAACGATCCGACCCAGAACGGTGGCTATCCGGAATTCTTGGTCAACGTCGTCGGCGCCAACGGTGGTGTGGTCTCCGAGGGGCCGGCCGCGTTGGATCAGCCTCGCATCTACTTCGGTCCGGTCATCTCCAGCGCGTCCGCCGACTACGCGATCGTCGGCAAGAACGGCGCCGACCGGGAATACGACTACGAGACCAACACCGAAACCAAGAATTACACCTATACCGGGGCCGGTGGGGTTCCGATCGGCGATTGGCTGTCCCGCAGCGTGTTCGCCGCCAAGTTCGCCGAGCGGAACTTCTTGTTCTCCAACGTGATTGGTAACAACAGCAAGATTCTGTTCAATCGGGACCCGGCGGCCCGGGTGGAGGCGGTGGCGCCGTGGCTGACCACCGACAGCGCCGTGTACCCGGCCATCGTCAACAAGCGCCTGGTGTGGATCATCGACGGCTACACCACGCTGGACAATTACCCATACTCGGAGCTGACGTCCTTGGAGTCCGCGACCGCGGACTCCACCGAGGTGGCGTTCAACAAGCTGGGGCCGGACAAGCAGGTCTCCTATATCCGTAACTCGGTGAAGGCCACCGTCGACGCGTACGACGGCACCGTGACGCTGTACCAGCAGGACGAGCAGGATCCGGTACTCAAGGCCTGGATGAAAGTTTTCCCCGGCACGGTCAAACCCAAGAGCGACATCACCCCCGAACTCGCCGAGCACCTGCGCTATCCCGAGGACCTGTTCAAGGTGCAACGGATGCTGCTGGCGAAATATCACGTCAACGACCCGGTGACGTTCTTCTCCACGTCGGACTTTTGGGACGTCCCGCTCGATCCGAACCCCACCGCCAGCAGCTACCAGCCGCCGTATTACATCGTCGCGAAAAACATTGCGAAGAACGACAATACGTCGTCATACCAATTGACGAGCGCGATGAACCGGTTCAAGCGCGATTATCTGGCCGCCTACATCAGTGCGAGCTCCGATCCCGCGACGTACGGCAAGATCACCGTGCTGACCATTCCCGGTCAGGTCAACGGCCCGAAGCTGGCCAATAATGCGATCACCACCGACCCAGCGGTCTCCCAGGATCTCGGTGTGATCGGGCGCGACAACCAGAACCGAATACGGTGGGGCAACTTGCTGACCTTGCCGGTGGCTCAGGGTGGGCTGCTCTATGTCGAACCCGTCTACGCCTCGCCGGGGGCCAGCGACGCCGCGTCGTCGTACCCGCGGTTGATCCGAGTGGCCATGATGTACAACGACAAGATCGGTTACGGCCCCACGGTCGGAGATGCACTCACCGGGTTGTTCGGGCCCGGCGCCGGTGCGGCGGCCACGGGAATCGTGCCCACCGACGGCGGCGCGCCCGCGAGCCCGCCCGCGGGTCCGCCTCCGCCTGCCGTGTCGCCGGGTACTGCACCACCCCCAGCGGCGGCACCCCCGGCGGCTGACGGGACTACTACCTTGTCCCCGGCGAAAGCTGCTGCGCTGCAAGATATTCAGACGGCGATCAACGCCGCGCGGGACGCGCAGAAGAAGGGTGATTTCGCGGGCTACGGGGCGGCGCTGCAGCGGCTCGATGACGCGATCAACAAGTACAACAACACGAAGTAGCCGCTCCTCTTGCTCCGCATAGCTACTGCGGTCACGAATTTCAGGCGCAGGCCGTGCGGAACCGGTCTCGGTACGCCTTCGGACTGATGCCCAGGTGTTGGACGAACACCCGGCGCAACGTTTCGATGCTGCCGAACCCCGCGAGGTGCGCGGCCTCGGTGACGGTCCGTCCGGATTCCAGTCCGGCCCGCGCGAAATCGACCCGCACCAACTCGACGTAGCGGGCCGGGGTCATGCCGAGCTCGGACTGAAACAGTCGGGTCAATTGGCGGGTGCTCAGCGATGCCCGGGCCGCGAGCTTCTTCACGCTGTGGTCGCGAGCGGGATCGGCCGCGATGGCGTCGGTAACGGTCCGCAGCGGCGAGCCCGGCGGTGGGTCGGCCTCGACGAGCACCGAGAACTGCGACTGGCCACCCGCGCGTTTGAGGTAGACGACCAACCAGCGGGCCACCTCGCGAACCAGCTCGGTGCCGTAGTCCATTTCGACTAATGCCAGCGCCAGGTCGATGCCGGCGGAAATGCCGGCCGAGGTGTACACGTCGCCGTCACGGATGAAGATGGCGTCCGGCTCCACAGTCGTGTCCGGGAAGGCCCGGGCCAGCAAGCGCGTGTCGTGCCAATGCGTGGTCGCCCGGCGGCCGTGCAGCAGGCCGGCTTGGGCGAGCAGGAAGGAGCCCGTGCATACGGAAGCCACCCGCCGGGACCGCTGCGCCAGGCCTCTGATCGCGTCGACCAGCGCGGGGTCGAGCGGACGCGCCGGTAGGGCGTCGCTTCCGGCAACCAGCACGGTGTCGGCCACCTCGATGGACGAGATGCTGTCCGTGACACCCAATGGGGTCCCCAGCGAGGTCCGCACGTCGCACCCATCCAGGGATGCGACTTTGAGCTGATAGTCCGCGCCGAATCGGTTGGCTTCGACGAAGACTTCACCCACTCCCGCGACGTCTAACAATGTCACCTCGTCGAAGACGACGATAACCACCACTCGCGACCGCGTTCCGGCTTCAACCACGAAGCCATTGTGTCGCTTTCTGTGGAAAAGACGGCCCGAACGACTGGGGTCGAATGGTATGAGCGGTCGCACACTAGCTACCAGGCCCGACAAGGAGGCGCACTCATGACCACTCAATCCGCTGACACCATCGCCGGCATCGCCATACCCGAGACGCCGCTGGTACGCGAGATCACCGCGTACATCCGGGATGCCGAGAATGACTTGCTGTTCGACCACTCCCGTCGGGTGTTCCTGTTCGGCGCGCTGCAGGGCCAGCGACGCGGGCTCGAGCCGAATCTGGAGTTGCTGTACGCCGGGGCGATGTTCCACGATCTGGGCATCACCGAGCCATACCGAAACTCAATGCTGCGCTTCGAGGTGGACAGCGCCAACGCGGCGCGACAGTTCTTGTTGGAGCACGATGTCGACCAGGCCGACGCCGACAAGGTGTGGTTGAGTATCGCCTTGCACACCACCCCCGGCATTCCCGAGTTCCTGGCTCCGGAAGTGGCGTTGGTTACCGCCGGTGTGGAAACCGACGTGCTGGGCATCGAGCGCGACGAGCTGTCGCCCGAAACGCTGGCCGCGGTCACGGCCGCTCACCCGCGCCCGAACTTCAAGCGGCGCATCCTGGGCGCGTTCAACGACGGCATGAAGCATCGCCCGCACAGCACCTTCGGCACCGTCAACGACGACGTGCTCGCACACTTCGATCCGTCGTTCGTCCGGGACAACTTCGTCGACATCATTCTCAACAACACCTGGCCCGAGTAGCGGCCTCGTCGAGACACGATCATGACCACCGGATCGATGGAAACCGTAGCCGGCGTGGCCGTCCCCGACACCGCATTGGTGCGCGCGGCGACCGAACTCATCCGCGGCGCGGAACAAGACGTGCTGTTTCACCATTCGCGCCGAGTGTTTTTCTTCGCCGCGCTGCACGGCCGCCGTCTGGGCCTGCAACCGGACCCAGAGCTGCTTTATGTCGCGGCGATGTTCCACGACCTCGGACTCAGCTCCCGCTACGGCACCTCGATGCAGCGCTTCGAAATCGACGGCGCCGACGCGGCGCGCGGCTTCCTATTGGAACATGGTGTGGCACAAGCGGATGCGGACAAGGTTTGGCTCGGCATCGCGTTGCACACCACGCCCGAGGTTCCCGCCCGCCTCGATGCTCAAACCGCCGTGCTGGCAGCCGGTGTCGCGACCGATGTGGTCGGTGTCGGCCATGAGCAGCTCGGCGTGGATGCGGTCGCCGCGGTGATCGCTGCCCATCCGCGGCCGGACTTCAAAAACCGGATCCTGGCCGCGTTCAACGACGGGATGAAGCATCGGCCGGACACCACGTTCGGGACGATGAACGATGACGTGCTGGCGTACTTTGACCCCAGTTTCGAGCGGATCAGCATGGTGGACCTCGTCCTCAACAGCACTTTGCCCGGATAGCGGGCACCCGAGTAGATGGGAGGAATGGCGAAATGGATATCTATGAAGGGCTTTACACCACCAGGATGATGCGGCGGTTGCGGCCGGATCCCATTCCGCTGGAGACTCAGGCTCGCATCCTCGACGCGGCGGTGCGCGCCCCGAACGGGGGCAATACTCAGCGTTGGCACTTCGTCGCCGTTGACGATCGGGATCTCATCCGCCGGTTTGCCGGGCTGTTCCGCCAGGCCCGCGCCCTGGAATACGCGAAGTTCGCGTCCGGCGCCGGGCCCATGGCCGCGCCGGCGCCCGGCGCGGACACGGCCGCTCATGCCGAGACGATGCGCCGCATGAAGGGCTCCGGTGACTACCTGGCCGACCATTTTGAAGAAATTCCCTTGCTGCTCTTCGTCTTTGCCATCGACGATCTCGGCGGGGCCAACATTTATCCGGCGATCTGGAGTGCGTTGCTTGCCGCCCGGGCCGAGGGTGTTGGCGGCGTGATGACGATGGTGCTTCGTAACTTCGAGGACGAGGTGAATGAGCTGCTGGGTGTTCCGGTCGAGCAGGGCTGGAAGATGTCGGCGATGCTGACCCTCGGCTATCCGCTGGGCAGGTGGGGGGTTGCGGCCAATCGCCGTCCCGTGCATGAAGTTTCATCACGCAACGGGTGGGGCAAGCCGTTCGGTGTCGAGGTGCCGGAGCCGTTGTGGCCGTCTGGCGGGAGCTCGAAATGATCCGCGAAATGTCGGATCTGCACCGGATCGGGATTTCGGTGGTGCGGCCCGGCGAGGGTGACTACGTGGCCATCCCGGGTTTCGGGGCGGCCTTCAAGCTCTCCGGTAAGAACAACAATGGCGAGGTGTCCATCGTCGAGCACCCGTTTGAGGTCGGCTTCATTTCTGCGGCGCATCGACACAGCCGCGAGGACGAGCATTCGTTCGTGTTGGCGGGGGAGATTGGTTTTCGGTCCGACGACAGTGAGGTGGTGCTCGGGCCCGGCGGTTACATCACCAAGCCGCGCGGCCAGATGCACGCGATGTGGAATGCCGGGAACGTGCCGGGTCGCATCGTCGAGATCATCACGCCCGGCGGGTTCGAGAATTACTTCCGGGAGCTCGGTGAGCTGCTCTCCGAGCACACCGGCAACCCGTCTGCGAAGCCGCTGCACGAGCTGCCCGAGTTCGGCCAACTCGCCGACAAGTACGGCCTGACCTACGGCTCGCCGGCCTGGATGGACGACATCGCGCGCCGGTACGGGCTGCGGCCGCAGACCCACTGACCCGGCGGAAACCCCCGCTGAGCGTGCGATTTGGTCGGCTTGACCCAGGTTCGGTAACCTGACATTTACCGACGCGGGGTGGAGCAGCTCGGTAGCTCGCTGGGCTCATAACCCAGAGGTCGCAGGTTCGAATCCTGTCCCCGCTACCATGTGGTGTCGCAAGACATCGGAATAGCCCTGAACCTACGTTAGGTTCGGGGTTTTTTCCGTGTGGGGCCTTTGGGGGCGCGCCGGTTGGGTGGCAGTCCCTAGCGGGGTCGAGGGTGAAGTCGCGCAGGAGTTTCTCCGGTGGCGGCGTTGATGATTTTGATGCCATTTCCCACAGCTTCGGGTGCGCGTTCGCCTAGCGTTTCTCCATGACATCAACCGAGCAGGTTCAGCCGGCAGCATCGATGCCCACGTCCCGCAAGGTGCTGTGCGCCGTTTACGCGCTCATCGCGCTGATTGCGCTGGGGGCGACGTGGAGTCAAACCGCCGCGTACACGCACAGTGGTGCCGCGTTCTTCTTTTCTTTCTGGCAGGACACGAGGGTCAATGCCGCGTCGCGCAATATCACTGCGGACGCGCTGATGCTTAGTCTGTCCGTCGTCATCCTGATGGTGTTAGAAGCAAGGAAGCGCGGCGTGCGGTTCGTGTGGCTCTACGTACTCGGGGGCGTCTTCGTCGCCATCAGTGTGACGGTGCCCCTGTTCTTGATCGCTCGCGAGATTCGGATGGGCTCGGCGGAGCAGCCGCGCCTCCGTCCACTCGATGTGATCTTGTTGGTCGTCACTGGAGCCGGCGCCATAGCGCTGACTTTCTGGGTCGACATCGGCTGAACGTCGCGGCGGGATCCTGGGCTTAAGCGGTCAATTCGACGGTGTTGTCGCCGAACTCGGCGACGATGCGCAGCTGTCCGCCTAGCGCGGCCATGTACGCCTGCAGGGCGCCCAGCTCGGTATGCGACAGGTCACCGCTTTCCAGCTTGGAAACGCGGACCTAGCCACGAGACACTGCAGTCACTCCGTTGACCTCGATCCGGTCGATTATTCGACAGGAAGCGTGGGAATCGTTGCGACAGCGTCTATTTGGGGCGCAGTTGCGTCCGCCTTTGCCGCCGGCGAATCGCGTGGTGAAGACGATGCCGTGGTCGTCAGGGTTGAGTGTGGGATGTCGTGTTTGCCAACGGTTGCCTCGGTCGCCACGACGCAGCGCTACACCGCCGTGGCGAGCGCGACGTGTGCGCGACCGACGCGGCAGCCGCGACCGCGGCCCCCAGAATCAGAATGCGGGCAATAGTGCTGCCCAGGTCGGTGCTGGCGGTTACATTGATCGCGTGGTTGAGGACGATTCCATGCAGGCTCGGGCGTACGCTGCCGAGCCAGTATGGGAGTACGCGCCGACGACGGCGGCGCAATCCCAGGACGACACCCTTTCGGGGGCGCGTCTGCGTGGCTGGGCGTTCCCGACCGCCGCGCTGCTCGATGAACGGGTCTGGTCGCGGACCGATGCAGCCGCGTTGATTGAACGCTGGCGGACGGGACCGATCGAGGTTGCGGTGGGGGCTCCGGCGGAGCGGTTCGTGCAGATCGCCCACGCGCATTACTGCCTGAACACATCCATCACCTAGATCGCCGCATTCGGCATTTTCCGGGGGAAATTTCTAGTGAAAGGCAAACCCCCGTGGTGCAACACCTAGCTAATAACGAGAAGCCACCTTTTCTTGCCCGGCTCGTCGGCGCGCTGAGATCGCTGTGGCGGCCGCGGCGTTACCGCGAATTCGAGGAGCAAACCGCAATCATCGATCGCCATGACTTGAACACTGAACAGGGGCGTGCGGCGTGCGCACGGGAACTCTGGGAGGCGCAACGGGATTCGGAGGGCACCGACCCGCAGTCCTGACTTCAGGGTATCGGGACTTCCAGCAGGATTCGCGGTTGGAAGCGTCTCTTCCACGCCTCTTGTCGCAGCTCGAGGTTCAGTTCCGGTGGCGGCGGCGGATAGTGCTCGCCCGGTTTCTATGCCTTTGCTATGAGCCTGGCGACCGGCTTTGATAACGACAATCGTTTTCAACTAGGGTTCGGTGGTCTGCAAGCCGATCAGCCCAGGAGGTGCCGGTCATGAGGATGCCTGCCGTAGTGGCCTTCTCGAGGGCCCAATGCACTGGGGATTGTCGACGATGACCGCACCCATCTGGATGGCTTCCCCGCCGGAGGTGCACTCGGCCTTGTTGAGCAGCGGACCGGGTCCGGGGTCGCTGTTCGCCGCAGCCGCGGCGTGGAATTCGATGAGCGCCGAATACCTCTCGGCCGCAGAGGAACTCGCCGCGCTGGTTGCGGCGACGCAGGCCGAGACGTGGCAGGGCAACGCTGCAGAGTCATATGCGTCCGCGCACGCTCCGTTTGTGGCATGGCTGGCCCAGGCCGGCACGCACAGTGCCGCGGTGGCCGCGCAGCACGAAGCGGCGGGGGCGGCCTACACCGCCGCGTTGGCGGCGATGCCGACGCTGCCCGAGCTGGCGGCCAATCACACCACCCACGGCGTCTTGACCGCGACCAATTTCTTTGGCATCAATACCATTCCGATCGCGGTGAACGAGGCCGACTATGCCCGGATGTGGGTGCAGGCCGCCGCCACGATGGCGACGTATGATGCCGTCGCCACGACGGCCCTGGTGGCCGCTCCGCAGACCGAGCCGGCGCCGCAGATTCTGAGATCCGACGCGGCCGCGCGCGACCACGAGCACGAGGAAGACGACGACCACCACGACCACGAGCACGGCTTCGACAGCCCGCTCAATCGGTTCGTCGCACAGCTGCTGCGGTTGGTCGGCATCGAATGGGATCCGGTCGAGGGGACACTCAACGGTCTGCCGTACGAGGCCTACTCCAACCCCGGGGACCTGCTCTGGTGGGTGGCTCGGGCGCTGGAACTGTTTTCGGACTTCCAACGGTTCGGGTCCCTACTGCAGGAAAACCCGGCGGCCGCGTTTCAGTTCATCACCAATCTCATGCTGTTCGACTGGCCGACGCATCTTGCTCAGCTCGGCAGCTGGCTGCCTCTGCAGCCGCAACTGTTTCTGGTTCCCGCGCTACTCGCCGCGGCCCCCTTTGCGGCGCTGGGTGGCTTCGCGGGTCTGGCCGCGCTGGCACCCGCCCCGGCGCCCGCCGCCGCGGCGCCTCCATCCGCTGCGGCGGCGCCGAGCCTGCCGGCGGCGTTGGGAACCGCCCCGATCGCCGCGCCTGCCGCGGCTCCCGCGTCGGCGCCCGCGCCCGCGCCGAGTGCCCCGGCAAGCACGGTGGCCAGTGCGGCACCGTCGGCACCACCTGCTGCGGCCGGCCCCGGCTTCGCGCCGCCCTATGCCATCGCGCCACCGGGCATTGGCTTTGGCTCGGGCCTGAGCGCCAGCGCCGGGGCGGGTGCGAAAAAGAAAGCAGCCGAACCGGATTCGGCGCCGGTGCCAACCGATGCGACGGCACGACAGGCGGCGCGCGCCCGGCGCCGGCGAGGAGCGCGGCGGCGCGGGCATGGCGACGAGTATCTGGATATGAATGTCGACGTCGACCCGGACTGGCAGGAGCCGGCGACGACGGCGTCCGGTAGCGGCGCGGGGTCCCTCGGGTTTGTCGGCACGGCCCGGAAAGGATTTGCCGCCGCGGCGGGCCTGACCACCCTGGCCGGTGACGAATTCGGCGACGGACCCAGCATGCCGATGGTGCCGGGCACCTGGGATCCGGACAACGGCGAGGACGACCGGACGAGCCGGCGCGACTAGCGGAACGGCCCCCGGAGATTCGTCCGGGGGCCGTCCCATGTCGGCCGACGAGTCAGGTGGCTGCTGCCGCCACCAACCTGGCCTTGTTCCCCTCCGCCCGGACGAGATGCGTCGTGTGTAGTTCGACGACGTGCTCGATCGTCTTGACGTGGTCGGGCAACTCGATTTCGTGGATCTGTTGTCCGTCGAGGGGGTTGAAGCCGTACATCACGTGGCTGTCCGGCTTTTCCTCCGGATGCGGGCCGGTCGCGATGATGCGTCCATTCTTGTCGCTCACAACGAGTCGTTTCATGGCTCTTCCTCAGTTCAATTGACCAATTTGCACTCGGAAAGCGGCCGGGCTGCCCGTGCCGTTGCCCTCGGCGTGCAGGTTCACCGTGTACACAATTCCGCTGGGCCCGGCGCTTCGAGACCAGTCCATCGAGTGACTGTCGGCGACGACGCGGCTGGATTGAGTCCACACCGCTGACGGGAACGGAAACCCGATGTTGTAGGCGTCAACCCCGGTCCACCACACTTGAACACCCGCGCCGGGATTCAGCGTGAAGTTCACCAAAGGGTTATGGTCACCGATGATTTGAGACATCTGTCCTCCTTGAAAGCCGATTGCCGAATCGACGTGGTGCCGAATGAGAAGTTATGCCGGTACCCATTGCCGAGCATGCGTAGTCGACTACTCGAAATGGCCCCCGGAGATTCCTGGGGGCCATTCGCATCACTTGTCGACTAGCGGGGGAGGACGGTCTCGATGGCGTCGATGACCTCGGGCGCGTCGGGCTCGGTGCGCGGACGGAACCGGTTGACCACCGCACCGTCCGGGGCGAGCAGGAATTTTTCGAAGTTCCACTGAATGTCGCCGGCGGCGCCCGCGGCGTCGGATGCCTTGGTCAGCTCGGCGTAGAGGGGGTGGCGGTCGGCGCCGTTGACGTCGGTCTTGGCCAGCAAAGGGAACGTGACCCCGTAGGTCGTCGAGCAGAACTCCTGAATCTCCTCCGCGGTGCCCGGCTCCTGGCCCATGAACTGGTTGCACGGAACACCGACGACCGTCAGACCACGGTCGCGGTAGTCCTTGGCCAGTTTCTCCAGCGCCGTGTACTGCGGTGTCAGCCCGCACTTGGAGGCGACGTTCACGACCAGCGTTGCACCGTCGGACAATTCGGCCAGTGTGGTCGGTCGGCCGTCGAGGGTGGTCAGGGGAATGTTTTTCAGCGTCACGCCGACGACGCTAACGCACACCCAATCGGCGCGGCCAGGCCGGCCAAAGTGGGTAAACCAACCGGTAGCGCGCGGGGCGTCAACTCGAAACACATGGCGAGGCGGAAGGCGGGATCGGAATGGTTCGTCACGAGGGCGGCCGGTGGGACGTCAGTATCAAAGACAATGCGATCTACCTGGAGCGCATTTCGGACAGCGACGAGCAGTTGTTCGACGACTTGTTGGCCGTCGATGAGGCCCGCGGACTGGCCGGGTTGCTGACGAAATTCGCTGACAAGCTCGAAGAGTCCGGGGGATCGCGCGAGTCCGCGGAGCCCGACGAGTCGGAGGAGCCCGACGAGTCCGAGGAGTCGAATGACTCCGGGGAGTCTGAAAAGTCTTCGGAGTCGGGCACTTAGCCTGCCGACGAGTGGGTCGGGAAGGCGGTCTGAGGCCCGCCGATTCACGCTATCGTTCGGCGGTGACGAGGTGAGCGTCTTCGGCTCCGGACATTAGCCGATAAGCTCGCAACGCCATGAACGAAACGCCGCCCACTACCGTCGGGGCGCCGCCCGTCGCCGAGGCCGACTACCCGGAAAAGCTCCCCGACAAGCTTGATGCCAGGCTGCTGCGCATCGGCGCGGTGTGCGGCCTGGCCGCGCTGATGGGGTTTTTGGACTCCACGGCGGTCGCCGTCGCGCAGCGCGCCTTCGCAGCGGAATTCAATTCCACCCCGGCCGTCGTCTCGTGGACGATTGCGGGCTACCTGCTCGCGTTCGCGGCCGTCGTCCCGGTAACCGGGTGGGCCGCAGACCGGTTCGGCACCAAACGCCTGTTCATCGGCGCGGTCGCCCTGTTCACCGCGGCCTCGCTGTTGTGCGCGATCGCACCAAACATCTTGTCGCTGATCGTATTTCGGGCGTTGCAGGGCGTTGGTGCCGGCATCTTGTCGCCTCTGAGCTTCGTGATCGCGACCAAAGAGGCCGGCCCCAAGCGGCTTGGCCGTTTGGTTGCGGTGGGCGCCATTCCCTTCCTGCTGGGCCCCGTCGGGGGGCCGATCCTGGGTGGCTGGTTGATCGGCAGCTACGGATGGCAGTGGATCTTCTTGATCAACCTGCCGATCGGGCTGATCACGTTGGTGCTCGCGGCGGCCATGTTTCCCAGAGACCGCCCGGCGCCGTCGGAGGCCCTCGATGTCCTCGGCTTGCTCCTGCTCTCGCCCGGCTTCGCCGTCCTGCTGGCCGGAGTGTCCGCCATTCCAGAGCATCACGGGGTCGCCAATGCCCACGTTGTGCTGCCACTGACCCTCGGTCTGGCCCTGATCACCGCCTTCATCGTGCATGCGTGGCGTCGCGGCGACCACCCCCTGGTGGATCTGCGGCTGCTGCGGAACCGGGTGGTCACCTTGTCCAACCTGACCCTGTTACTGTTCGCCGCCACCTATGTCGGCGTCTTGCTACTGGTGCCCAGCTATTTCCAGGCGGGGTTGCACCAGACGCCCATGGAGTCGGGACTGCACCTGATCGCGATGGGCGTC
This sequence comes from Mycobacterium simiae, assembly GCF_010727605.1. Taxonomy (NCBI): domain Bacteria; kingdom Bacillati; phylum Actinomycetota; class Actinomycetes; order Mycobacteriales; family Mycobacteriaceae; genus Mycobacterium; species Mycobacterium simiae. Next base: position 1,284,153 of record NZ_AP022568.1, on the reverse strand, counting down.
GGCGTCGTGGTGACCACGCCCATTGCCGGAGCGGTCATGGATAAATTCGGGCCGGGCCGGATGGTGCTGGTCGGATTTCCGCTGATGGCGGTCGGCCTGGGGGTCTTCACCCTCGGCGTTGCCCGGCACGCGCACTACACACCCACGCTGTTGGTCGGGCTGCTGATCGCGGGCTTGGGCATCGGTTGCGCCGCGACACCCCTGTCCGCGGGGTGCATGCAGTCGTTGGCGGCGCATCAGGTCGCCCGGGGCACGACGCTGCTGGGCATCAACGATCAGTTGGGTGGGGCCATCGGCGCAGCGTTGCTGGCGACGTTGTTGACCAAGCAGCTGACTGGGCACGGCGACCTGGCCGCGCCGCCCGTGCTCGCGCACGCCTATGCGACGGTGTTTGCGGTCGCCACCGCCATGGCCGTGTGCACAATGATCCCGGCAGCCTTCCTGCCGCGACGGCCGGTCCTAGACCCGCCCGAGCAGAGGAATTGACGCCGCCTTTGCCCGGCGCGCGAACTTAGGCCAGCCTAAGGTAAGCTTCGGCTTCTGTGGGCGGCGCACAGTGGGGTGCGTCGAGCCGGCCAACAGTTAGCGGGTTCTGCGTAATGCGCATTGTGTTTTTTGGGTTCCAGGTGTGGGGCTACAAGACTCTGCAAGCGTTGATCGACCTCGAGCATCAAATCGCGCTCGCCGTGACGCACCCCGCCAGCGGCGAGTCTTACAAGGCGATCTGGTCGGCGCCCGTCGACGAACTCGCTCGTCAACACGGCATCCCGGTACATGTCGCCGAGCACGCCGACCCCGAGACGATTGACCTGGTCGCCGGCTGCAGGCCCGACGTCATCGTCGTCAACAGCTGGTATCACCGGATGCCGCCCGAGCTCTACGACCTGCCGCGGTACTGCACCCTGAATCTGCACGATTCGCTGCTGCCCAAATTCACCGGCTTCTCGCCGGTGCTGTGGGCGTTGATCAGTGGCGAGTCCGAGTTCGGGCTGACGGTGCATCGCATGGACGACGGCCTGGACACCGGGGACATCCTGGTGCAGCGAGCATTGCCTATCGGGCCCACCGACACCGGCACCGAGTTGGTGCTCCGGGGTACGGATCTCATCCCGGGTGCGCTGGACGAAGCGCTACGGGCGCTGGAGTCCGGCAGCGCCGCCTTTCGGCCGCAGAACAAGGCGGAGCGGACGTATTTCCACAAGCGTTCGCAACGCGACAGTCTGATCGACTGGAGCTGGCCGGCCGACGACCTCGAGCGGTTCGTGCGCGCCTTATCCGACCCTTACCCCCGCGCGTTCAGCTTTTATCGGGGCGAGCGGATCGAGGTGCTGGAGGCCCGCGTTTCCGACGCCCGGTACGGCGGCACGCCGGGTCGGGTGATGGTGCAGGAGGAGGGCGGCGTTGTGGTGTGTGGAGCTGCGCCACACCGGGGCCACAATCGCGGTTTGGTGATCACGCGCATCCGTTCCTCGGAAGGTGTCGAGTGTAGCGGGGAGAAGTACTTTCGCCGCGGGGGCTACCTGGACAGTAACGCATAGTGCGATCGCCGACCGAAAACGCTTGCGGGACCGGACAAACGCCGCTGCGAACAGGAAGCTCGTTCTAAATGCTCGACTACGGTACGCAGCCGGAAACGTTGGGACCGTTGACTCCCGCGCAACGATCGATGTGGGTTGCACAAGAACTGCAGCCCGACGTCCCGTACAACTTCGCCGGCTATGTCGAGATTGATCATGGTGTCGACGCCGAACGACTCATGGCCGCATGCGAATCGGCCGCGACGCGGTTTGGCACACCGTGCGCGCGGCTCGCCTCCGACCGGGGCGAACCGGTGTTCATGCTCGACCACTCGGTCCCGCGCGGTTTGCACTGTGTCGATCTGCGTGCCGAGCCCGACCCGGCCGTCGCGGCCCTGGCGTGGATGCACAACGACTACCGTCAGCGGGTCGATCTATTCCACGACCGGCTCACCCACTTCGTGCTGCTGCGGGTCACCGACGAGTTGTGCTACTTCTACGTGCGGGCCCACCACATCGTGTTGGACGGTTACGGCGCCTACAACTTCCTGCGGCACGTCGCGGACGCCTACTCCGAGGGGCGCAGTGCCGCAGGTGTTGTCGATTTCTCGGAGTTCGACGCGATCCGTGCCGCCGACGCGAAATATCGACAGTCGTCGCGCAGCGACACCGACGCTGAGTACTGGAAAACCATCGTGCGCGGGTCTCCCGGCAGCACCGATCTGTCGGGCAGGCAACGACCGGTGGCCCCGCGCCACCCCCTGGTTCGCGAACTCGCCTGCCCACCCACCCACGACGGCCGCGGGCAATTCGACGTCGCACGGGTCATCGCGACAATGGCTGTATTTCTCTCGAAAACGACCGGCCAGCAGACTATCTCGCTGTCGCTTCCGGTATCGGCCCGCACCACAGCGGCGCTGAAGAAGTGCGCGGGCATGGTGTCCAACATGGTGCCGCTGATCATCGACGTCTTCGAGCAAGACTCCATCGGCGCGCTGACCGATCGGGTCGGCAAGGCGATCGTCGGCGCACTGCGCCATCAGCAGTTCCGGGGATTCCCGGAAATCATCGGCGACGGAGGCCACCCCGACATGAACCTCGAGTTCGGTCCGGTGGTCAACGTGCTCGACTTCGCGGCGCCCTTACATTTCGGTCCGTCGCAATCTGCCTGTCACGTCCTGAGCAACTTTCCCATCCAAGACATCGCGGTCAACATCTATCCGCAGTTGGGCGACGGATCCCCGCGCGTGCACTTCTCCTGGAATCCGGACCGGTACGCCGCCGACGAGATCGCCGGACACACACGGCGTTTGGGGGCGCTGTTCGAACGTCTGTTGGTGGCGGACTCGTCGGTGGTGGTGGGCACGGTGCCGTTGCTCGACGACACCGAGCGAGCCCAGTTGGATATTCTGGGTAATCTCGCGGTACTGGCGAAACCGCTGGCGGGCGCGTCGATCCCGGAGTTGTTCGCCGCGCAGGTAGCCCGTACTCCCGCTGCCGTGGCGATCACCTGCGCGGAGCGGTCGCTGACCTATGCGGAGCTCGACGAGCAGGCAAACCGGTTGGCGCACCACCTGGTCGGGCTGGGTGCGGGTGCGGGTGCGTGTGTGGCGGTGCTGTTTGCTCGTTCGGCCGAGGCGATCGTGGCGATTCTGGCGGTGCTGAAGGCGGGTGCTGCCTATCTGCCGATCGACCCGGCGGTGCCTGATTCGCGCATCGAGTTCATGCTCGGTGACGCGGAGCCGATCGCGGCGGTGACTACCGCCGACCTTGCCGACCGGTTCGCCGGATACCGGCTGCCGGTCGTCGATGTCGATGATCCCGCGGTAAAAGCCCAGCCGCGCATGGAGTTACCGTCACCGCGAGCTGATGACGTCGCCCACATCGTGTACACGTCGGGCACCACGGGTGTGCCGAAGGGGGTGGTGACCACCCATCGCAACGTGACGCAGCTGCTGGAGTCGTTGCATGTGGGTCTGCCGTCGGGACCGGGTCAGGTGTGGTCGCAGTGGTATTCCTATGCGTTCGACGCCTCGGTCGAAGAGATTTGGGGTGCGCTGCTGCACGGCAGCCGGCTGGTGATCGTGCCCGAGTCGGTGGCCGCAATGCCAGATGCCTTTCAGTCTTTGCTGATTGATGAAGGCGTCACCGTCTTGCATCAAACCCCGTCGGCATTGTCGGCGCTGATGCCCGACGGGCTGCCGGCGGCGGCACTGGTGGTGGCCGCCGAGGCGTGCTCGGCCGAACTGGTGGACCGGTGGGCGCCGGGCCGACTGATGACCAACGCCTACGGGCCGACCGAGACCACCCTGTGCGTGACGGTCAGTGCACCGTTGGCTTCCGGCTCCGGCACACCGCCGATCGGGGTTCCGATCCCGGGAGCGGCGCTGTTCGTACTGGATGCGCGGTTGCGGCCGGTGCCGCCGGGCGTGGTCGGCGAGCTGTACGTGGCCGGGCTCGGGGTGGGACTCGGGTACCTGCGCCGCGCGGGGCTGACGGCGTCGCGGTTCGTGGCCTGCCCGTTCGGCGATGCGGGATCGCCGGGACAGCGCATGTACCGCACCGGCGACCTGGTGTTGTGGGGTCCCGACGGAGCGCTGCGTTACATCGGCCGTGCCGACGAACAGGTCAAGATCCGCGGGTACCGCATCGAAATCGGTGAAATCCGTTCCGCGCTAGCAGGATTGGACGGCGTAGATCAGGCCGTGGTCATCGTCCGTGAGGATCGCCCCGGTGATAAGAAGCTGATCGGCTATGTTACCGAGTCGACTGCCGGGGGCGTCGACATCGGTGCCGCGCGCGCACGGTTGGCCAAGCGCCTGCCGGCCTACATGGTCCCCGCCGCCATCGTGACCCTGGACGCGCTGCCGCTGACGGTCAACGGCAAACTGAATACCCGCGCCTTGCCGGCGCCCGAATACCGGGAGACCGAATACCGCGCGCCGTCCACCCCCGTCGAGAAAATCCTGGCCACCGTCTACGCCGAAGTACTCGGCCTGGATCTTGTCGGCGTCGACGACTCCTTCTTCGACCTGGGTGGCGACAGCATCCTGTCGATGCGGATCGTGGCACGGGCCCGGGCCGCCGGAGTACTGTGCCGCCCCCGCGACATCTTCGTCGAACAGACCGTGGCCGGCCTGGCGCGGGTGGCCACAATCAGCACGGGAAACGACGGCCCAGCTGACGACGGCGTCGGCCCGGTGATCGCCACGCCGATCATGCGCTGGCTGCACGGTGTGGACGGCCCGGTCGACGAGTTCAACCAGACGCTGATCATCCAAGCCCCGTCGGGCGTTACCGATACCGACGTTGGCGTCGTCGTGCAGGCCGTGTTGGACCGGCACCCCATGTTGCGCCTCTGCGTCGAGGACGACGGCGCCGGGCAATGGTCGCTGCACATCCCCGACCCGGGCTCGGTGCGCGCTGCAGATCACCTGCAGATCGTCGAGGAGCTGTCCAACGACGCGCTCGCCCGGGCGCGGTCCTGGCTGAACCCCGGCGCGGGGGTCATGGTCAGCGCGCTGTGGGCGACCTCGACCGGTCAGTTGGCGCTGATCATTCACCATCTGGCCGTCGACGGTGTCTCGTGGCGAATCCTGTTGGAAGACCTCAACGTTGCCTGGGCACAGCGCCGAGGTGGACAGCCGGTGGCACTGACCCCGGACGGCACCTCCTTCGTGCGCTGGTCGAAGTTGCTCGCTGAGCACGCGCGGCGTCCCGACATCGTGAAACATGGTGAGGCGTGGCGAAAAGTCGCGGCCACGGCGACGGAAATGCCGGCGCTGGGACCCGACATCGATGCCCACACCGACACCTATGCCGACGCCGGACGATTGTCGCTGACGATGGATATCGAGACCACCCGCACGCTGCTCAGCGACGTACCATCGGCGTTTCACGCCGGCGTGCAAGACATTCTGCTGATCGCGTTCGGCTTGGCGCTCGCGGAGTTCCTGGGCGGCGACACGCCGGTCGCCATTGACGTGGAAGGCCACGGGCGCCACGAGCTGGCCGACGTCCAGGTGGACCTGTCGCGCACGGTGGGCTGGTTCACCGCCAAGCACCCGGTGGCGTTGACCCTCGACGAGCTGGACTGGACTGAGGTCACCGCGGGCGGCGCCGGCCTCGCGTCGGCGCTGAAAGCCGCGAAGGAACAGTTGCGCGCGCTGCCTGACGGACTGACCTACGGCCTGTTGCGGTACCTCGACGCCGACGCGGGCCTGGACGGGCCGGACCCGGCCGTTGCCTTCAATTACCTGGGGCGGCTGGCCGCCGCGGCAGACCTGGCCGCCGACCTATGGCAGCCCAGCCCGGACACGTTAACAGTCAGTGCCGCAACGGCTTCGGTGCCGACGCCGCTGAGCCACGCCGTGATACTCGACGCCGGTACCCTGGACGGCGAGGGCGGCCCGCGCCTGCACGCCAACTGGACCTGGGCGCCTTCGGTTCTGGACCGTACCCAGGTAAACCGGTTAGGCCAGTTGTGGTTTGACGCCCTGACCGGGATCTGCACCCATGTGCGAGGCGGTGGGGGCGGATTCACTCCGTCGGATCTGCTGCCCGCTCGCCTCACCCAGCGCCAGATCGACGACCTCGCGAATCGCCACCGTATCGCCGACGTGTTGCCGTTGACGCCGCTGCAGCAGGGCTTGCTGTTCCACGCCACCATCGCCGAGCACAGCGGTGTCGACCCGTATGCGCCCCAACTGGTCATCGGCCTTACCGGCCCGCTCGATGAAATTCGACTCCGCGAGGCGGTACACGCCGTCGTCGTGCGCCATCCCAACCTGGCGGCGCGGTTCTGTCCGCAGTTCGACCCGCCGGTGCAGATCATCCCCGTCGATCCGGCGCCGGCGTGGCGATCGGTCGACCTCGATGGCGCCGCCGACGCCGACGATCGGGTACGACGGGTGTGCGCCGAGGAACGCACCGCGGTGTGCGACCTGGCCAACCCACCGTTCTTTCGGGCGGCATTGCTGCGCACCGCAGCCGGGCACCACCGCCTCGTGCTCACCAACCACCACATCGTGCTTGATGGCTGGTCGCTGCCCATCCTGCTGCGCGAGATCTTCGCGACCTACGATGGTCAGCAGCTGCCCGCCGCGGTGCCGTATCGCAGATTCGTTGCCTGGCTGGCCAATCGAGACCTCGACGCTGCCCGGGCCGCATGGCGGGATGTGCTCGCCGGCTTCGATACCCCCACGCTGGTCGGATCGCATCGGGCCGGTGAACTGGGGCGGCGCGGTCTGACGGCGTTCCGGTTACCCGAGCCGACCACGCGGGCGCTGACCCAACTGGCCCGCGCACAGCACACCACGCTGAACACCGTGCTGCAGGCCGGCTGGGCCCAGGTACTGATGTGTCTGACGGGCCGGCACGACGTCGTTTTCGGTGCCACCGTATCCGGGCGCCCCACCGATGTCGCGGGGGCGGAGTCGCTGGTCGGCCTCGCGATCAATACGGTTCCGGTGCGCGCCAGCGCCTGCGCGCTGACCACCACGGCCGGCCTGCTCAACCAGCTGCACGACAATCATCAGCACACCCTGGACCACCAACACCTGGCACTGAGCGAGATTCACCGCATCGCCGGCCACGACCAACTTTTCGACACCCTGTTTGTCTACGAGAATTACCCGATCGACGCCGCGGTCTCGGCGGGACTGGGCGCACTGGCCATCACCGAGTTCACCAGTCACGAATCCACCCACTATCCGCTGACCCTGCAAGCCACCCCGGGACCGCAGTTGGGGCTGGGCGTCGAATACGACGCCGAGCTGTTCGATGCGGAAGCTGTTGTGCGCCTTACTGATCGGCTGCAGCGAGTATTGCAGGCCATGGCGCAAGCCCCGTCGGGACGGCTGGCGGCGGTGGACATGCTCGACGCCGACGAGCGTGCCAGGCTGGACGTCCTGGGTAATCTCGCGGTGCTAAGCCGCCCGGCTGTGGGCGCGTCGATCCCGGAGTTGTTCGCCGCGCAGGTAGCCCGTACTCCCGCTGCCGTGGCGATCACCTGCGCGGAGCGGTCGCTGACCTATGCGGAGCTCGACGAGCAGGCAAACCGGTTGGCGCACCACCTGGTCGGGCTGGGTGCGGGTGCGGGTGCGTGTGTGGCGGTGCTGTTTGCTCGTTCGGCCGAGGCGATCGTGGCGATTCTGGCGGTGCTGAAGGCGGGTGCTGCCTATCTGCCGATCGACCCGGCGGTGCCTGGCTCGCGCATCGAGTTCATGCTCGGTGACGCGGAGCCGATCGCGGCGGTGACTACCGCCGACCTTGCCGACCGGTTCGCCGGATACCGGCTGCCGGTCGTCGATGTCGATGATCCCGCGGTAAAAGCCCAGCCGCGCATGGAGTTACCGTCACCGCGAGCTGATGACGTCGCCCACATCGTGTACACGTCGGGCACCACGGGTGTGCCGAAGGGGGTGGTGACCACCCATCGCAACGTGACGCAGCTGCTGGAGTCGTTGCATGTGGGTCTGCCGTCGGGACCGGGTCAGGTGTGGTCGCAGTGGTATTCCTATGCGTTCGACGCCTCGGTCGAAGAGATTTGGGGTGCGCTGCTGCACGGCAGCCGGCTGGTGATCGTGCCCGAGTCGGTGGCCGCAATGCCAGATGCCTTTCAGTCTTTGCTGATTGATGAAGGCGTCACCGTCTTGCATCAAACCCCGTCGGCATTGTCGGCGCTGATGCCCGACGGGCTGCCGGCGGCGGCACTGGTGGTGGCCGCCGAGGCGTGCTCGGCCGAACTGGTGGACCGGTGGGCGCCGGGCCGACTGATGACCAACGCCTACGGGCCGACCGAGACCACCCTGTGCGTGACGGTCAGTGCACCGTTGGCTTCCGGCTCCGGCACACCGCCGATCGGGGTTCCGATCCCGGGAGCGGCGCTGTTCGTCCTCGATGGCTGGTTGCGGCCGGTGCCGCCGGGCATGGTGGGTGAGTTGTACGTGGCCGGGCGGGGACTAGCCGCCGGGTATCTGCGCCGCGCCGGCTTGACGGCGTCGCGGTTCGTGGCGTGCCCGTTCGGTGGGGCCGGCTCGGCGGGGCAACGCATGTATCGTACCGGCGATCTCGTGCGCTGGGGCGCCGATGGTCAGCTGCAGTACCTGGGACGCGCCGACGAGCAGGTCAAGATTCGCGGGTACCGCATCGAGCTGGGTGAAATCCAGTCGGCACTAAGCGATTTGGGCGGTGTCGAACAGGCGGTCGTGATCGTCCGGGAAGACCGCCCGGGCGACAAGCGATTGGTGGGTTACGTCACCGAAACGCGGGCGAATGCGGTGGACGTCGCCAATGCGCGCGCCGCACTGGGGCGGCAGCTGGCTGCCTACATGGTCCCGGCCGCGGTGATGGTTCTCGACGCGTTGCCGCTGACCGTGAACGGCAAGCTCGACATCCGCGCTTTGCCCGCACCGCTTTACCACAGCACCGAGTACCGTGCCCCGAGTAGCACCGTCGAGAAAATCGTGGCCGACGGGTACGCCCAGATCCTTGGCTTGGACCGAGTCGGCGTCGACGATTCCTTCTTCGACCTTGGCGGCGACAGCATCTCGGCGATGCGTCTGATCGCCACCCTCAACACCGCCCTCGACACCCGCCTCACCGTCCGCACCCTGTTCGACGCGCCATCGGTCGGTGCCTTGAGTCGGCAGGTGGATCGCCACACCCTCGATCCGCGTTTCGTGTCCGTGCACGGTGGCCAGCCCGAGCGGCTACGCGCCGCCGATCTCACACTCGACAAATTCCTTGACCGGCAAACACTTTCGGTGGCGGCCGCGCTGCCGATGCCGGGTTCCCGGCTGCGCACGGTACTGCTGACTGGGGCGACCGGCTTCCTCGGTCGTTATCTGGTGCTGCAATTGCTCGAGCAGCTGGAGTTGGTCGACGGGACGCTGATCTGTCTGGTACGGGACAGCTGCGACGCGGACGCGCTGCGTCGCCTGGAAAAAATCTTCGACAGCGGAGATCCGCGGCTACTGGCACACTTTCGTGACCTGGCCGCCGGTCGGCTGCGAGTCATCGCGGGGGACAAGGCCCAGGCGCGGCTGGGCCTCGACGAGCAGACCTGGCAGCAGCTGGTGGAATCCGTTGATCTGATCGTCGATTCGGCGGCACTGGTCAACGGCGTGCTGCCTTACGAGGAACTGTTCGGGCCCAATGTCGGCGGGACCGCCGAACTGATCCGGTTGGCGCTGACCGCCAGGCTCAAGCCCTACGTGTACGTGTCGACGGCGAACGTGGGCGATCAGGTTGACCCATCGGCATTCGCCGAGGATGCCGACATCCGGGTCGTCAGCCCGACGCGCGTCAACGACGGTGGCCCGGTTACCGGCTACGCCAACAGTAAGTGGGCCGGAGAGGTGCTGCTGCGGGAGGCCCACGACCTGTGCGCCCTGCCCGTTGTGGTGTTTCGCAGCAGCATGATTTTGGCCGACACCAGTTACCTCGGCCAGCTCAACGTCGCGGACCTGGTCACCCGGATGGTGCTGAGCGTGGTGGCCACCGGCATCGCACCCGGGTCTTTCTATCAGCGTGACGCGAACGGCAACCGGCAACGCGCGCACTACGACGGGCTGCCCGTCGAATTCGTCGCCGAGGCGATCGCCACCCTCGGCGCCCAAGCCGTCGACGGGTTCCAGACCTATCACGTGATGAACCCGCACGACGACGGCATCGGACTCGACACCTATGTCGACTGGCTGATTGAGGCCGGTTACCCGATCGAGCGCATCGACGATTTCGACCTGTGGTTGCAGCGGTTCGAGGCCGGCCTGCGTCGCCTCCCGCAGCGGCGACGACAACACACCGTGCTGGCGCTGCTGCAGTCGGCCGGCCCGCGGTATCTGCGGCCGGCGACGCCGGCACCCCCGACGTCGGCGTCGACCGCCAGGTTCCGCGCCGCGGTGCAAGAAGCCAAGATCGGATCCGATAACGACATCCCGCACGTCTCGGCACCGATCCTGGTCAAATACGTCACCGATTTACAGCTACTCGGACTGCTCTAACCTGACCACCATGATTCGTCGCGCACTCACCGTGGGGATGTCCCTCTTCGCGGTGTCGAGCCTCGGTGCGCCGGCGGCGACGGCGGTACCGGGAGGCGGGCCGGTTTCCTTAGACGTGGCACCCGCCAAGATCGACGCCAGCGTCGCGACAGTGACCTATGACTGCGGCAACCAATCGCCGATCAAGATCGTGGGGCAGGACGCGACGGTAACCCTGAACGGATCGTGCGGCGAGGTCGACGTCGCCGGCATCGCCAACACCGTGAACCTGCAAACCGTGGCGATCATCAAAGCCACCGGCACCGGCAACCACATCACCTGGATGAGCGGCCCGGCTGCCGGGCTCCCGCAGATCAGTAACACCGGCGGCAGCAACTCGATCGTCGGCCCCGGCGGCATCCAGGCCCGGTAACCATCCGCTAGTCCGGACACCCGAGCGCACCTTTCCTAGGGCAGCACGGCGTCGTACGCTCGTTGCGATGCTGGCAAACTCCGAGATCCGGTTCCTGCGCGCCGACTCCAGGCGGGTCGCTTACGAGGTACGCGGTGACGGTCCACCTCTGGTCGCTCCGGCGTGGTGGGTCAGCCATCTCGAACTCGACTGGGAGAGCGCGGGATTCCGGCGTTTCTGGGAAAGCGTCGCCGGCGGCTATACGCTGATCCGCTACGACAGGCTCGGTGTTGGCATGTCGGATCGCGCGGTGCGCGAGTCGGACCTGACGCTGGCCGGCGAGGTCGCGATGTTGGGTGCCCTTCTCGACGAGCTCGGGCTGCAACGTGCATCGCTGCTGGGCGGCTCCTGCGGGAGTTGCAGCGCAATAGCTTTCGCGGCAACGTATCCCGAACGCGTCGACCGACTGGTGCTGTACGGGTCCTATGCCGACGGCTCGGCGATCACGGAGCCGGAGGTGAGCGACGCGATCGTCGCGGCGGTGCGCGCGCATTGGGGACTGGGCTCACGCCTGCTCAGCCATCTCTTCTTGGGTTCCGCCGAATCCGCGGAGCACGAACGCTTTGCGCGGCTGCAGCGAGAAGCGGCCACCGCCGAAACCGCGGCGTCGTTGCTGCGACTCGTCTACCGCCTCGACGTCCGCGCGCACCTGCCTCGGGTCGGCTGTCCGACATTGGTCGTGCATCGCCGCGACGACCGCGCGGTGCCCTACCGGCTGGGGCGAGACGTCGCTGCCGGCATTGCGGGTGCCGCATTGCTTTCCCTACCCGGCAACGCCCACTTCCCCTGGCATGGCGACGTGGATTCCGTTGCGCGCGCCTGCCGCGAGGTGCTGGGGTCGGGCCAGCCGCGGCCGGCGCATTTGGGCCACGGCGAGCACATCGTGCTGTCCGCTCGTGAACGGGAGATTCTCGCTTGCGTCGCGCGTGGCCTGCACGATCGCGAAATCGCCGAACATTTGGTGCTGAGTCCGCACACCGTGCATCGGCATGTAGCAAACATCCGCCGCAAGCTCGGTCGCACCTCGCGCGGCGCCGCCGTCGCCGAAGCCGCCCGCCTCGGATTGCTGTGAGATGGCCGAAACGGGCCAGCTGCCAAAGATGGCCTCGCTGAGCGACGCGGGTAGGCACCGGAGGCCATTACGTTCACGCCATGACAGACACCAGCACCCGTCGCGAACTGCGTCCGCCCTCCGGCGCTTGGCTGCGGATCATGGCCTCGGTGTATGACCCGTTCGTCTGGATGGGCGAACTAGCGGGCATGCGGCAGCGGCGGCGCACCCTGGTCAGTGGCGCCCGGGGCAGTGTGCTCGAAATCGGCGCCGGGACGGGACTCAACGTCGGGCACTATCCCGACGGCGTCGACGAGCTCGTGCTTGCCGAGCCCGAGCCGGCCATGCGCCGTAGGCTCGCCCGCAGACTGCGGCGCCATGATCGTGCGGCGCGCATCGTCGATGCGTCCGCGGAGCGGCTGCCGCTTGCAGACCAGTCCGTCGACACCGTCGTCTCGACGCTGGTCTTGTGCACCGTCACGGATCCCGAATGCGCCTTGCGTGAGATTGCACGGGTATTGCGGCCCGGGGGTCAGTTCCTGTTCATCGAACACGTACGCGCGAAATCCAGTCGTCTGGCCCGGTGGCAGGATCACCTGTTCGTTGCCTGGCGCGGATTCGCCGGCGGCTGCTGTTGCAACCGCCCAATCGGTGATATGGTCCGCGGCTGCGGGTTCGACCTGGTGGCCGACGACGCCGTATGGCGCGGTATGCCCCGTATCGTGCATCCGCTGATCGTGGGCCGTGCGACGCCGGATCTCCTTTGACTACAGTCGTTTTCATCACTGTCCCCGGACCTCGGCGACTGGATCACCTCGCTAGCATCAGGTGACCTTGCCGAAAGGCATCGCGACCTCGCGGCCGTATGTCAGTGCCTTGCTTAACAATTGGTTACCGGCAGGCAACGGGCGGGCGTTCCGATGCATGATGAGCCTGCTGCGAAAAGAGGACGATGTCGTCTGTTGGGGTGTTGTCTCGTAGTCGAACCATTGCCGGACCCAGGTGGAATAGGTGGCTTGTACCGCCCGCCGCCCTTTCCATCCATCTCGCGATCGGCAGCGTCTACTCGTGGAGCGTCTTCAAGCTCCCCTTGCATGACACTTTGCATGCGTCAGGCCTTTTGAGCGCCATTCCATTCACCCTGGGCATCGTTATGCTCGGCGTGTCGGCGGCGGTCTTCGGCACCGCGGTGGATCGGAAGGGTCCCCGTTGGGCGATGGTGGTAGCCCTGTCGTGTTTTTGCGGCGGCTTGTTGATTTCGGCCGCGGCCGCCGAGCTTGGCCAGATGTGGCTGATCATCGTGGGCTATGGAATCGTCGGCGGCGTCGGGCTCGGGATCGGCTACATTTCACCGGTCTCCACGTTGATGAAGTGGTTCCCCGACCGGCCGGGCATGGCGACAGGGTTCGCCATCATGGGCTTCGGCGGCGGGGCGTTGATCGCCTCACCCTGGTCGTCGCAGCTGATGAAGTGGTTCGGCACCGACCGGCACGGCCTGGCCACGACGTTCTTGGTCATGGGGCTGGTGTATGCCGTGTTCATGTCGCTGGGCATCGTCCTCATTCGGGTACCGGCGCCGGGATGGGAGCCGCCCGTCGTTCGAACCGTTGCCGCGAAGACGCCGCACGCCGCCGGCCCGGATCACACTGCCAACGAGGCGATCAAGACGCCCCAATTCTGGTTGCTCTGGGTGGTGCTGTGCTTCAACGTCACCGCGGGAATCGGTATCTTGGAGCGAGCCGCACCCATCTATCGGGACTACTTCCCGCACGCGGCATCTCCCGGCGCGCTGACGGCGGCCGCCGCCGGATTCGTCGCCATGCTGTCGTTGGCGAATTCGTTGGGACGGATCCTGTGGAGCTCGGCATCCGATACGGTTGGGCGCAAGAACATGTACCGGCTGTATCTGGGTCTGGGCGCGGCGCTTTATCTCGTCTTGATCGTCGCCCAAAACAGCAGCAAGCCTTTGTTCCTGGTGGTCTGCATCCTGCTGCTGTCCTTTTACGGCGCCGGATTCTCCACCGCCCCAGCGTATCTGCGTGACCTATTCGGCTACCTCGAAGTCGGTGCGATCCACGGCAGGTTGCTGACGGCGTGGTCGACCGCCGGTGTGCTTGGGCCGGTCATCGTCAATGCGATCGCCGACAACCGCATCGCCGCGCACGTGACCGGTCCCGAGCGGTACCGATGGTCGTTCATGATCATGCTGGCTCTGTTGGTCATCGGCGTGATCTGCAACGAGCTGATTCGGGTACCACAGCCGCCGAACTTCCTTGGCGCGACGGCCGACACGCGGCAACCCGCTGGCGTGACCTCCGGAGAGGGCGTGGAATGACAGCACTACGAGTCGTTAGCTGGCTATGGGTGGGAGTGCCGTTCAGCTACGGCCTCTATCAACTCGTTGTGAAGATCCCCGCGCTGTTCTTGAGCTGAGTCGACTCGGTCGTCCGCGGTAGGGAATAGCCCGCCGACGTGCCCGCGTTGGCCGGGGTATGAGATCTTTCACGGAGAGCGAAAGCCAGCAATTCCTCGCGGACCGGCATGTCGGGGTGCTGTCCGTTGCCGCCGAGAGCGGCCGTCCGCCGGCGAGTGTGCCGATTTGGTACGACTACGTCCCGGGCGCCAACATCCGGATCACCACCGGTCCCGCAACGCGCAAGGCCAAGCTGATCACGCGGGCCGGGGTGGTGACTTTGGTTGCGCAGCGCGAAGAGCCGCCTTATCAATACGTGGTCGTGGAGGGCACGGTGGTGGAAACGACCGCGCCGACTCCAGTGGATGTGCTCGAATCGATCGCCATTCGTTACCTGGGCGAGGAAGCCGGACGGGCCTTCGTTAAAAGCATGGAGGGGCACGAGAACGTGTTGTTCACCATTCGTCCGGATCGTTGGCTCAGCGCCGATTTCTCAGACGATCTCTGAGCTGGTACCGGCAAATCCGGCAACACCGCTCGTAGTGGTCGCGCGGCCGCAACGGGGTTCGGAGCGAGGGGCCGCGGGTATTCCCTAGCGGTTCTTCGTGAAGAAAGGACCGAACATGTTGCACTCGGTGGTTTTGGCTAGTGCGGATCCGCTTGCGGCGGGATTCATCCTGCGCGGGATCAAGGGCATCTTCGTTGCGATAGGCAGTGTCATCGCCGCGATTGTCTGCGGTCTGATTGCCGCGACGAAAGGTCGTAACCCGCTGGGCTGGGGAATATTGGGATTGTTCTTCTCCATCCTCACGCTGATTGTCGTCATCGTCATTCCCAGCAAGAAATAAGCGGCGCGGGCGGTGTGTTCCGTTGGCTGCCCCGCAATCGGCGGCTGGCAAATTGGGGCGCTGCTTACGCGTCTCGACCAGACGAGGAATCGGCGGTTTGGCCGATGCGCTGTTGTGCGGTCAACAGCAAATGGTCGAAATCGGACTTCGACGTCAGGCGCGGGCCAGCGCCGCGAAAGTCTTCGCAGATTTGCTCGGCCAGCAGACGCAGTTTGATGTTCGCTTCTTGGGACAGCCATTTCAGTAAGTCGAAGGCCGCCACGTCGCCGATGCCGTAGATCAGCATCAGCATTCCCTTGACCTGCTCGATGACGGCGCGCTGCTCGGCGATCTCGGCGAGCTTGGCGGTGACGATGTCCTCGCCTTCCTGCTGCAACGGGGACACGTCGACATAGAAACCGTGCGTCCCGATCACCGCACCCGTGTCGTCGCACAGCTGATCGCCGACCACCACGACGTGGTGCACCTGCCCGCCGGTGTCGATGATGCGGTGGCGGGTGCTGAATGCCTGGTGGGTTGCCAGGATTTCATCGATGGTGGCCGCGACCTGTTTGCGATCATCCGGGTGCTTATGCGATAACACCAGTTCGGTGGTGGGCGTAACCGTGCCGGGCTGGTACCCGTGCATCCGCTGGACCTGTTCGGACCATTCCCAGCGCTGGTCGGCAAAGTAGAACCGAAACCAGCCGGCCCGCTGGGGCGCGCCACCGGTGAGGGCTTGTTCGACATCGGCCGATTGGCCGTTGAGGTCCCAGTTCATCGCGGAGTTCGTCTCCTCGGATTCGGATCGCCAACACGACCGCCCACCACGCGCGTGCACCGGCCGGCCGCAGAAGATGGGCAGGGGCGCGAGGACTCGCGCAGTGGGGGCTATGAGTGGCGCTGCATGTTGAACGCCGAGGTCGTGTCAGATCATGTCATAACCGTCGGCGCAGGCCGGTACCGGCGACGGGCGGCGCATTCCCGAGATCGCGGCCGCCCGTCCCGATCGGCCACTGCGTCAGGCGTTGATCACCTCCCGCTTTTGGGCCTGGTTTCCGCCATGGTCGTCGATGACGTGGTGCGTGGCGCCGCGATCGATGGCGATCTTGCGCGGCTTGGCCTTTTCGGCCACCGGGATACGTAGGCGCAGAACGCCTTCGGTGTAGGACGCCTCGATCCGGTCGGTGTCGAGGTTCTCACCGAGCACCAGTTGTCGGCTGAACACACCACGCGCGCGCTCGGTGGCCAGCATCTCCCGGTTGGGGTCGAGGGCCGGACGTTCGGCCCGCACGGTCACCACATTGCGCTCGATGTCGATGTCCAGCGAGTCGGCGTCGATTCCCGGTAGGTCGAACTCGACGACAAACTCTTCGCCCTGGCGCCAGGCGTCCATGGGCATCGCGGCGGGACGAGCGGCCGTCCCGAACACCTGCTGAGCGAAACGGTCCAGTTCCCGGAAGGGGTCGGTACGCATCAGCATTGCAGTCATCTTTCCACTCCAATCTGTTGCTGCGAGTCTGCCATTTCTATGCCCTAAGGCATAGGTTTTATATAGCACTATCGCAAGATGACTGCAAGTGTGATAAACAGGTTTTCTACACGACCGAGTGAGGAGGTGCTCGATGGCCGATCTCTCCGGCGACGCCGCCGCGCCGCCACCCGATCGTGGTGTCTACGGTATTTCGGTGGCCGCCGAACTGTCCGGTGTGCCCGTGCAGTCGCTCCGGCTCTACGAGCGTCATGGCCTGCTCGCTCCTGCCCGCAGTCAAGGGGGGACGCGTCGCTACAGTGCCGACGACTTGGCTCGGCTGCGGCGCATCAGCACGCTCGTGGAGGCCGGGGTCAATCTGGCCGGCATCGCGCGGATACTCAACCTCGAAGATGACAACGCCGAACTGTCCGCGGCGAACACCGATCTACGATCCAGTAACCGTGCGCTGCGTAAGGCAGTGAAGTCCAATGGTCGAGACCCGGCCTAGCGCACTGCGGGCTCAGGCCACAACCCGGAACCGGCGAGCGGTGGAGTCCGCCGGATCCGGCAGCGTCATGCCCGCTTCGACGCCGGAACGCAGATAGTCAATGACCGCGTCATTGAGACGTTCACCCGGCACCACCGCCGGAATACCCGGTGGATACGGCGTGATCTGCTCGGCCGAGATACGCCCGGCGGCCCGCTCGGCGGGCACCATCTCGGTCGGGCCGAAGAACGCGTCACGCGGCAGGCAGACGGTCTCGAGCTGTAGTTCGTCCGGGGCCGGCAGGTCAATCGGCGGCGGCGGTTCGAAATCTCTTACCGCTTGTCGCCATTGGCCCATCGCCGTCAGTAGTCGGTCCGCCGTCTGCTTGTCGTCGGCGAACGACATCGTGGCGAGAATCCGGCGGTGGTCGCTCATGCCGAGGTCGAGGCGGCAATGTTCACGCAACCAGTCGGCGGCCTGATATCCCGATGTGCCGGTGCCTGCGATGTCCATCAACACCTGTGTCGTGTCCAGGTCACACGACGCCTCGGTACCGAGCAACTCGTCCTCGAGGACCCTGACGTCGGGGATCTCGGCCAAGCGGCCCCGCAGGTAGCTCGCGAGATCGAGTTCGGCGGTAAGCAATTCGTGACCATGTTCGACCATCTGTCGGCGCCACCCGTCCAGTGCCGCATAGACCATCACGTTCGGGCTCGTCGTCATTAGCAGATCGGCACACGCAGACAACCGGGTCGGGTCGACGAGGTCGCCCTGCAAATGAAAGACCGAGCCCTGTTCGAAACCGGCTCCCATCTTGTGCACACTGACCACGCAGACGTCTGCACCCGCGTCCATCGCCCACGTCGGCAGGTCTTCGTGAAACGGCAGATGCGCGCCCCACGCCTCATCGACGATCAGCGGCTTGTTGCGCCGATGACAGACCTCTGCGATGCCGGCGATATCCGCACACGTGCCATACGGGCTCGGGCTGACGATCAGCGCGCCGGCCGCGTCCGGATGCGCCTCCCAGGCGGCCTGCACCTGCTCGGGCGACGGGGGGTGGGAGAAATGATGCTCTCGGTCCCATCGGGGGCTGATCCAGCGGGGACGGACTCCGGAGAAGATCAATCCCGCCACGATCGACTTGTGGCTGTCCCGCGCGACCAGCAGCCCGCCCGCCGCGTCGCCGGCGACGGCCATCATCGCTGCCTTCACCGACAGCGAGCTGCCGCAGGTGGAGAAGAACGCAGTGTCGGCCCCGACGGCGTCGGCCATCAGCTCCTCCGCCCGCTCCAGAAACTTTCCACGGCTCTTCCGATCGTCAAGGCCATTGGTGGCGAGCACGTCGTCGCGGAAAGGTTCCGTGCCCAGCACCGCGACTACCCGCGGGTCGGCTCCTCTGCCCTGGCGGTGCCCCGGCGGGGTGAAGCCGTAACGGTTGCAGCGGTGGTAGTCGGCCAGCGCGTCCAGCAGGGGTGCTTGCGACTGATCCATGTCCAAATGGATACCCCTGGCTCGTGACTCCAATCCCGTGCGGAACACGGATTGGGCCGCCCGGCACTGGGTACCCGTGCTGCCGGACACGCCTGTGGCCACCGTGAAGGAGTGCGAGATGAGTGAACCGTCGGCGGCTCCCCGCCGGGTGATTGGCGAGGCGCGTCACGAAGCCGACGTCTACCGCGGCGACGAGCCACAACCGCTGGGTGGTTACCTGGTCATCCTCGGCGTCTACGGTCTGCTCGTCGCGGCCGCGACAATGGTCGCCGCGGTCACCGGACGCAGCGTGGCATCCCAGTGGCGATTGCAAGACCTCGCAACCATAACTCTTGGCACCCACAAGCTTTCGCGAACCTTGACCAAGGATGCGGTGACGAGTCCGCTGCGAGCGCCGTTCACCCACTTCGCGGGCGCGGGCGGCCCGGCCGAGCTCAATGAAGAGGTACGCCAGGACGGTCCGCTGCGGCACAGTCTGGGCGAGCTGCTGACCTGCCCGTTCTGTCTAGACATGTGGGTCGCGACGGCGTTCACGATCGGTTTGGTGTTCGCGCCGCGGTTCACCCGCCTGGTGGCGGGCGTCTTCACGGTCTTGGCCGGGGCCGATTTTTTGCAGCTCGCTTACGCTAAGGCGCAGCAGGCGGCCGAAGGTTAGGCCGGACAACCGCTTTCGCTGTCAGGGCTCGACATTGTAGAAAGAATCGCCGTCTTCCGGCGCCCCATCGATCTGACCAAGCTCCCGCCCATGGTTGGCCGGGTCGATGCGGTCCAATTCGTCGTCGCTGAGGGTGACCAGCGCACCGTCCTCGTCGGAGTCGCCGGCCGCCTCGCCCACGTCGGAGTCGTCGGAGTCGCCGGCCGTCGCATCCGCATCGGGGACTTCTGCCGCGAGGCGCTCGTCGAGGGACTCGTCTTCCTCAGCCTTGATCCACCGATCGGGAGGATCGACCACTTCGTCGCCGTCGTCGTTGCGGACCTCGTCGGAGTCGAGGCTCTCGGCCTGATCCAGCATGTCGTCGTTGTCGCTATCCACGTTGGCCGGTTGCCCGACGCGGGACGGAATTAAACGGGTTATCAGCTGATCTTCGGCATCGGGATGCCTTCGGCGGCCGTGAACTGCGCATCCTCCTGCGACGACAGCCCGATCGACACCACCGATCGGGTGAACAGCAGATCGGTGAGGTAAGCCAACGACACGGCCCAGCGATTCAGTGGCCGCGGAATCGCATACAGGTGGTAGGCGCGGGTGACCAGTTTCGCGGGTAAGCCCGACAAGTGGACGTTCAGGGGGTTGGCGACCGCATACCCCCGGACCGAGGTCGACGACAAGACCGAGGTTGCGGTGCTTGTATTGCTTGCTTGTGCCATAGCCGAGGCTGGCGGCGACGTTGCGGGCCAACACTTTTCCCTGCCTTATCGCGTGTTGCGCGGTCGGTGGCGTGATCTTCCCGGGCTGCGTCAGGTCGGGTACGGCGGCCGCATCACCCGCGGCGAACACCCCCAGATGTCCCGGCACTTGAAGATCGGGCTGAACCTTCAGCCGGCCCTTCTCGGTCGGCAGGCCCAGCTTTTGGATCAGTGGGGCGCCTGTCACACCGGTCACCCAGGCGATCGTGTGCGTGTCGATGCGCGAATCATCGCTGAGCACAACGTGATCAGCGTGGGCCTCCTTGAGCGTGGTGCCGAGACGGACATCGATGCCGCGGCCGCGCAATACTGCCATCGCGGCGTTCCCGAGCTTCTCGCCTACCTCGGGCATGACCTGCTCGGCGGTGTCGAGCAGCAAGAAGCTGACATCGGCCGGATCGAAACCCATTTGTCTTGCCGCGGCGTCGGCCAGCGCCCGCAGCTGGGCGACCAGTTCGGTACCGGAATATGACGCCCCGACCACCACGACGGTGCGTCGTGCCGCGGCGACCGCAGGGTCGTCCTCGATGCCCGCCAACTCCAGCTGTTCGATGAAATGGTCCCGCAGATACAGGGCCTCCGCTGTGGTCTTCAGGCCGCGCGCGTGCGTCGCGAGCCCGGGAACATCGAACAACCGGGTCACCGACCCCGGGGTGAGCACCAGCCGATCCCAGGACATCGAGTGTTGGCGCTCCTCGGGGTCGCAATAGGTCACGGTTCGCGCGGCGAAGTCCACGTCGTCAACCCGGCCCCGCACCGCGCGAACGCCTTTCAGCGCGTCCGCCAACGGTATGGCCACAAAGCGGGCGTCGACGACGCCGCCGGCAACGTCGGGCAGCAGCGGCGTGTACAGCATGTAATCGACCGGCGAGATGATGGTGATGTCGGCGGTCGCATGCTTTCGGCGCAGCATCCGAGCCAACTGGTGGGCGCAGGTGTATCCGGTGAAGCCGCTTCCGACGATCACGATCGAGCTCATCCGTACGAGTCTAAGTCGATCCGGCGTCGCACGGGGGCGGGGCACTGCAATAGTGAAATGCGTTGACTGCCAACATGTCCCAGAGGGCCTTCGTTGGCTGGCCATCGGTTTCGTTCATTGTCCTGATTGGCCGCCGGCCCTCGTTGGCGCCGCCGCCCTTCGTCGCGCGGATATGATGGACGTTGCTCCACATCAACTCGGAGGCACGTCGAGCGCCCGGGGCGATCAAGCGTCCTGAATGGGTGATCTCATGCCAGAAGACAACACCACCGTTGTTGCTCAGCTCGCCGAGCTGGTTGCCAGTTTGGATCGCGATGGCACGGACACGGGGGTGGGTCTGCGGGAACTGATCGAGAACGGCACGCGACACGTTACCGGCAGTCGGTGCGCGGGTATCACGTTGGCCGACGGAAAAGCGGTCAGCACGGTGGCGGCCACGCACGAGTACGCGACCGAGCTCGACCGCGTCCAGGACCGGTATCGGGAAGGCCCATGCGTCGCGGCCGCGTGGGAACACCACATGATGCACGTCGCGGACCTCAGCGCCGATCACCGGTGGCCGCGCTACCGAAAGTACGCCCTCGACCACACGCCGATCCGCTCGGTCCTGTCCTACGAGTTGTTCGTCGAGGGCAGCTCGACCGGGGCGCTGAATTTCTATGCCGAAAAACCGCACGCTTTCACCGCGGACTCAGTGGAGCTGGGCGGCGTCTTCGCCACCCATGTCGCATTGGCATGGTCGATGCTGCGCCGCCACGACCAGTTTCGTAGCGCTCTGGCCTCGCGCGACCTGATCGGCCAGGCCAAAGGGATCGTCATGGAGCGCTTCAATCTCGACGCCGTCGAGGCGTTCGAGTTACTCACCCGATTATCCCAACAATCCAACATCAAGGTCACCGACCTGGCGCGGTCGCTGATCAACAGCGAACATCCGCTCAAACGGCGGCATCGCTAAAAGTCCAAAATCACTGCGCCTTAAAACCTTTGGCTGGCCCTCCAGCCCGCGTTCGGGTGCGGCCGCAAGACGCGGTTTCGACATGCGGCAACCGGGTACCAGCCAGGTGTCTCGAACCTAGGAGGGCGCATGAAAGCTGTCACCTGGCACGGCAAACGCGACGTCCGCGTGGAGTCGGTGCCCGACCCGAAGATCGAACAGCCCACCGACGCGATCATCGAGGTCACCTCGACGAACATCTGCGGGTCCGACCTCCATCTGTACGAGATCCTCGGGGCCTTCATGAAACCGGGCGACATCCTTGGACACGAGCCGATGGGAATCGTCCGCGAGACCGGACCGGAGACCGGCGACTTACGGGTCGGCGACCGGGTGGTGATCCCGTTCCAGATCTCCTGCGGTCGCTGCCACATGTGCGATCAGCAGCTGTTCACCCAGTGCGAAACCACCCAAGTGCACGACCAGGGCATGGGCGCGGCTCTGTTCGGCTACTCGGAGCTTTACGGCGCGGTCCCCGGTGGCCAGGCCGAACTGCTGCGCGTGCCGCAAGCCCAGTTCACCCATATCAAAGTCCCTGTGGGACCACCTGATTCGCGGTTCGTATACCTCTCCGATGTGTTGCCGACCGCGTGGCAGGCGGTAGCCTACGCCGACATCCCCGATGGCGGTACGGTAGCCGTGCTCGGGTTGGGCCCGATCGGTGACATGGCCGCGCGGATCGCCGATCATCTCGGCTACCGCGTCATCGCCGTCGACCTGGTAGCCGAGCGCCTGGCCCGCGCCGCCAAGCGCGGTATCCACACCATCGATCTTGGGCATCTCGACTCCTCGCTGGGCGATGCGATCAGAGACCTGACCGACGGCCGTGGCGCCGACTCGGTGATCGACGCGGTGGGCATGGAGGCGCACGGTTCCCCGGCTGCCAAGTTCGCGCAGCAGGCCACCGCGGTGCTACCCGACGCGATCGCCAAGCGGTTCATGCAGACCGCCGGCGTGGACCGGCTCAATGCGCTGTACTCCGCGATCGATATCGTGCGACGCGGCGGAACGATCTCGCTGATCGGAGTTTACGGCGGCATGGCAGATCCGCTGCCGATGCTCACCCTCTTCGACAAGCAGCTGACCCTGCGCATGGGGCAGGCCAACGTGAAGCGGTGGATCGACGACATCATGCCGTTGCTGACCGACGACGACCCCCTCGGCGTCGATGACTTCGCCACGCATGTGCTGCCGCTCGAGAAGGCCCCGCACGGCTACGAGATATTCCAGAAGAAGCAAGACGGGGCCGTCAAGGTCATGCTCAAGCCGTAGCTGAATCCCCCACTGGGACTGCGTATTTCGAACAGTTGTTTGGCCGTGGTTTGGCTCGGGTATCAAGTGCGCCATGACTACAGCCGACGGCCCTGCTCCCACGCCCACCGGTGAATTGTGGCCGGGCAAGGCGTACCCCCTCGGCGCCACCTACGATGGCGCCGGCACCAACTTCACCCTCTTCAGCGAAATCGCCGAGCGGGTCGAGCTGTGCCTGTTCGACGCCAGCGGGACCGAAACACGAATCACCCTGCCCGAGATCGACTACTTCGTCTGGCATGGCTACATACCGGCCATCGAACCCGGACAGCGGTACGGCTACCGGGTGCATGGCCCGTACCAACCCACCGAGGGGCTGCGCTGCAACCCGAACAAGTTGCTGCTGGACCCGTACTCGAAGGCCATCGACGGTACCTTCGACTGGAACCAATCGCTGTTCAGCTACAACTTCGGCGATCCCGACAGCCGCAACGACGATGACTCGGCGGCGAGCATGCCCAAGTCGGTGGTGATCAACCCGTACTTCGACTGGGGCAACGACCGCCCACCGGGCCACGAGTACGCCGACACGGTCATCTACGAGGCGCACGTCAAGGGTCTGACACAGACCCATCCCGACATTCCCGAACAGATGCGCGGCACCTATGGCGCGGTGGCCCACCCGGCGATCATCGACCACCTCAAGAGCCTGGGTGTCACCGCGATCGAGCTGATGCCGGTGCACCACTTCGCCAACGACTCCACTTTGGTCGAACGAGGCCTGTCAAATTACTGGGGCTACAACACAATTGGCTTCTTCGCCCCCGACTTCAAGTACTCCACCGGCAGTTCGCCGGGCGGGCAGGTGCAGGAGTTCAAGGCGATGGTGCGCACGCTGCACGAGGCGGGCATCGAGGTGATCCTCGACGTCGTCTACAACCACACCGCCGAGGGCAACCACATGGGGCCCACCTTGTCGATGCGTGGCATCGACAACCCGGCGTATTACCGGCTCGTCGACGACGACAAGCAGTACTACATGGACTACACCGGAACCGGAAACAGCCTCAACGTCGGCCATCCGCATGCGCTGCAACTGATCATGGATTCGCTGCGGTACTGGGTCACCGAAATGCACGTCGACGGCTTCCGGTTCGACCTGGCCTCGACCCTGGCCCGGGAGTTCTACGACGTCGACCGGCTGGCGGCGTTCTTCGAGCTCGTCCAACAGGATCCGACCGTCAGCCAGGTCAAGCTCATCGCCGAACCCTGGGACGTCGGACCCGGTGGTTATCAAGTGGGTGGTTTCCCACCGCAGTGGACGGAATGGAATGGGAAATACCGCGACACCGTCCGCGATTTCTGGCGCGGCGAACCCGCGACACTCGACGAATTCGCCTATCGACTATCCGGATCAGCCGACCTCTACGAGCACACCGGCCGCCGGCCGGTGGCCTCCATCAACTTCGTCATCGCCCACGACGGATTCACGCTGCGTGATCTGGTCTCCTACAACGAGAAACACAACGAGGCCAACGGCGAGGACAACAACGACGGCGAGAGCCACAACCGCTCCTGGAACTGCGGGGTCGAGGGACCCACTGACGACCCCGGGATCAACGAGCTGCGTGCGCGTCAGCAGCGCAACTTCCTGACCACATTGCTGCTGTCCCAAGGCGTTCCGATGATCTGCCACGGCGACGAGCTCGGTCGCACGCAGCAGGGCAACAACAACGGGTATTGCCAGGACAGCGAGCTCACCTGGATCGACTGGGCCGCCGCCGACACCGGCCTGTTGGAGTTCACCCGCACGGTTTCGGCGTTGCGTGCGAGTCACCCGGTGTTTCGCAGGCGGCGGTTCTTCTCGGGTAAGCCGGTGGGGCGCCGCGGGCAGGACGGCCTGCCCGACATCGCCTGGTTCACCCCCGACGGAGACGAGATGACCGACGAGGATTGGGGCACCAGCTACGCGAAATCCGTCACGGTTTTTCTCAACGGCCACGGCATAACCGACCGCGACACCCGGGGGCAGCGAGTCCTCGACGACTCCTTCCTGCTGTGTTTCAATGCCCACTACGAGCCACTCGAATTCACGCTTCCACCAAAAGAATTCGGCGCTTCCTGGCAAGTTGTGGTCTTCACCGGCCCCGACGACGCGACACCGGCCGACGAAGTGCCCGGGGGAGGCCCCCTGACGGTGGATGCGCACAGCGCGGTGGTCCTGCAAGCCTTGGGCACCGAGCACGCCGGCTGAGCGGTCCGGTCGATCAGATGACATTGATCGGCCTCTCGGCGCAAAATAGTCTTTCCGCGTAGGTGACGGACGACGTGGTCCGACGCCGAGCGCCAGGGAGGACGGTTGATGGACGAACCCGGCCGGGACGGGCGGCTGCGGTCGGTGCTGATGTGGTTCACCCGGGCGGAGGCGACCATCGTCGTCGTCGTCGCGACGGCCACCTGGCTGGGTTGGCTGGCCGACGTCGATCTGTTGATGCGGGTCTATCCGACCTGGCCGGTGATGACCCCGTGGACGGCGTTGTGCCTTGCTGGGCTCGGCGTGGCGACGCTACTGCAGCAGGGGTCGCCGTCGTGGTGGCGAGTATGGGCGGGTCGGCTTCTGGCCGTGGCGGTGATCGGGTTTAGTGTCATCGTGCTCGCCGAGTACGCCACCGCCAGCTCGTTCGGCCTGGACCAACTGTGGTTTCCCGACGCGGTGCGGCTGCGGCAAGCGTCCTCGCCCGGGCGGCCGAGCCCGCAGACGGCGATGCCGCTGCTGTTCATGGCCATCGCGGTGGCGTTGATGCGAGTCGAGCGCGGGACGCGGTGGATCTTCCCGATAAGTCTCCTGGTGGGGGCGGCCGGTCCGCTGGTCACCGCCGCCGCCTACCTGTTCGACGCGATCGCTCTGGTCGGCGTGTCCGCTTCCACCGGCCAGGCCCTCTCGACCGCCGTGGCCCTGCTGCTGCTCGCCGGGGCGGTGTCGCTGGCTCGCCCGGACCGGTTTCCGCTCGCCTGGCTCTTCAGCCGGCCCGATTGGCGCTCGCTGGTCCGATTGGTGGTCATCCTGGCTGCGTTCCCCATCGTCGTGGCGCTGTCCCGGCTGACCTTCCTCGGCATCGGCCTGCGCGGCGACCACGCGGAATGGAGCCTGTCGATCGTGGTCGGGACGCTCGTCGTCGGGGCGATCTCGTTCTACTTCAGTCAGCGTGAGCAACGTCTGCTGATTGACAAGGAGCAGGTCAGCAAGTTGCGCGCGAATGCCGAGATGCGGTACCGGATCCTGGCCGACAACGCCGTCGACGTCATCGTGCATCTGCACGGTCGTAACGCCGCGTGGGTGTCGCCGTCGGTCGCGGCCGCGCTGGGTGGCCCACCGCAGCGCTGGCTCAACTCGGGTTTCAGCGACCGCGTCCATCCCGACGATCGCAACACCCTGCAAGCGGCACTGCGGCGCGTCGCTGACGGCGAGGCGGTCATCCAGCGATTCCGCATCCTGTCCGTCGACTCCGGATACCGCTGGGTCGATGGGCACGCGAAGCCGTATGTCGACGCCGACGGCAAGACCGACGGCGTGATCGCCGCGCTGCGCCTCGCCGATGATCAGGTCGAAGCCGAGCAGCGTCTGGAACGATTGGCCCGCTTCGACACGCTGACCGGCCTGGCCAACCGGGCCGAGACCATCGGGCGGCTCGAAGTCGCGCTGCAAGAGCCACGGCCGGCCGGGACCTACGTTGGCATCCTGTTCTGCGATGTCGACCACTTCAAGGACATCAACGACACCTGGGGACACGGCGTCGGCGACGTGGTGCTGGCCACACTTGCTTCGCGGATCCGCGAAAGCGTCCGCCGAGAAGACACCGTCGGGCGGACCGGCGGCGACGAAATCCTGGTCTTGCTGCCCGGTGTCCGCGGCAGCGACGAGGTCGCCAACACCGCCGAGAAGATCCGCGGCCGCGCCGCCGAACCCGTCGACGTCGGGGGACACGCAATCCGTGCCACCCTGAGCGTCGGCGCGACCATCGCCCTGCCCGGAGAACCGGTCTCTTCGGTCACTGCGCGCGCCGATGCGGCGATGTACCAACAGAAAATGGGCGGGCGTGATGCCGTGGCCCGATTCTCGGTCGAGCGATCCCTGCGCCGGACACGCCGGGCGTGAACTGCCCGGCAGTGACATGCCGAACCCCTGCTCGATACGCTGTGGCTGCAGCGGGCTCGTTACAGGAGAGGGCAAATATGTCAAGGACAGTAGTTGTCGGCGCATCGAGCGGGCTCGGGCGTTGCATCGGCGTGGGACTTGGGCAGCGCGGGGAAAGCGTCGCCTTGGTCGCTCGGCGCCTGGAGCGCCTCGAAACGGCCGCTAAGGAGGCGGGGCCGGATGCGATCGCCCTTGCCTGCGACATCACCGACGAGGCATCGATTCGATCGTCTCTCGACAGGGCCGCCGGGGCCCTGGGTGGGATCGACAACGTGGTGTACACGCCCGCGATCAGCCCGCTGGTGCGCATGGTCGACACCGGTGCCGACACGTGGCGCCGAATCTTCGACACCAACGTGATCGGGGCGTCGTTGGTGACGGCGGCGGCGTTGCCGCACCTGATGGCGTCGACCGGCAAGGTGATCTACCTGTCCAGCGACGCCGGCCCGTACGGGCCGGCGTGGCCCGGCCTGGGCGCCTACGGGGTCAGCAAGGCGGCCTTGGAACGACTCGTCGAGGCGTGGCGCGCCGAGCACCCCGACATCGGCTTCACCAACCTGATCGTCGGGGAGTGCCCGGGCGGCGAGGGGGATGGGGCGACCGGAATGAACGTCGGCTGGGATACGGACCTGGCGATGCAGGCCTACCCACTGTGGGTGCAGCGCGGCTGCATGCCGGGCAAGTTGATGCCGGTCGAAGACCTCATCGAGGTGGTGCACATGATCTTGCGTACCAGTGCCTCCACATCGATGCCGCTGGTGGTGGCGCGAGGTGGCCCCGCGAGCGCCGCCGTTCTCAGCCCGGCTCAGTGACGACTGAGCCGTTCTCGCGCCAGGTCGGTCACAAAGCGCAGGGGTGGCACCGGACGGAACGCCAGCGCCGTTTCAGTCAGCGCGTCCCTCGACTCCGTGGGCAATTCGATGTCGGCGGCGGCCACGTTGAATTCGAGCTGCTCGACGCTGGACGCGCCGGGAATGGCGACGACGCCCGGATAACTGATCAGCCAGGCCAGCGCCACCTGCGCCGGCTGCGCGTCAACGTCCTTGGCCACGTCGCGCAGCAGCTGCAGCAGCGGCTCCAGGCGTCGCAAGTTCTCGGTGCCGAACAGTGAATTGATCGCGCGGATGCCGCCGGGACGGTTGTCAACGCCGTACTTGCCGCCCAGCAGCCCCTGCTCGAGTGGACTGTAGGCGATCACGATCCGGTTTTCCCGCTCGGCGAACGGCACCAGATTCTTCAGCGCCTTGGGGAAGGCGAGCGAGAAGTGGACCTGGTTGCTGATGACGGGCCGGCCCAGCGCGGCGTCGGCTTTCTGCCAGCGTTCCAGCGAATAGTTCGAGACCCCGGCCGCACCGATATCACCGCTGTCGAGCAGGTCGCGCATCCCCGGCATGATCACCGAATCGGGCACCAGCGGGTTGGCCTGGTGGATCTGGTAGAGCGGAATGCGGTCCAACTGCAGCCGCCGCGCGCTAGCGCGCTCACGCTGCTTGATCACGGCGGGAAACGGCGCGATGGGCATGATCTTGCTGGCCACCGCGACCTCGGCGCGCTCGTCGCCGAGGGCCTCGCCGAGGATCCGTTCGCTCTTGCCCAGCCCGTATATCTCAGCGGTGTCGAACAGCGTCACACCCCTTGCGCGAGCGCGCTGCACGATGTCGCGGGCGGCGCCGGCGGCGTAGTCGTCCCCGTAGCCCCACTCGCGCGAGCCGAACTGCCAGGTTCCCAGCCCGATCCGGCTGACCCGGCCCACTCCGTCGACGTCGACATATTTCATGTCGCTCACCGTACTGGGGCAGACGCGACCGGATGGTCAGTCGGGAATCTTGTTGAGGATGTAGTTGGCGATGCTGACGGCGATTTGCCGGGGCGCGCTGGCATCGGTCGTGCCGAGGCTGACGACCTGCAGGTCGACGACCACGTTGGCCTTGGCCGCCGCCGCCCGCACAAAACGCACCTTCAGACCCTTGGGTGCCAGATCCATCGTGGTGATGCCGTTGCCGGCGTCGGCCGGAGGGCTCAGCGACACCGTGTAGGTAGGCCCGCCGCGGGCGGTCAATGTCACCGAGGCGCCACCGCACTCCCGCCAGCCGTCGACCAGCGTCGCGACTTGTGATCGGGCGGTGGGGGAATCGCGAAAGGCGATGACCACCTGAGTGATCTGGATCGATTTCAGCAGGCTCTGCGTGTCGGAGAAGGCTTCGCCGCGATACCGCAGAATCGCGTCGAGGGTGTAGGCCTCGGGTGCGCCGGGAATCATGCTTCCCCAACACTGCGGGCGGTCGATTGTCGCGTCTTGATCGCTCTTGGCCGGCCGGTCCCAAGTCTGCCCTGGCTGCAGATTCTGGTCGGAGGCAAGGCTTTTCAGGGTTTCGAGGTGGGGCAGTAGCTTGATCACCTCATCGGGTGCCATTTTCGGTGCCGGCGGGGCCTCGGTGGTGGTGATCGGGGCGGCGGTCGTCGCGGGCGGCGCGGCCCGGCGCGTCGTCGAGGCGTGCAGAGTGTTCAAGGTGACCCATCCGGTCAGCGCGACGACGGTAAGCACGATCACCGCGTATGACACCGACAAGCCGATCAGCGCGCGGTCGCGCCCGAGCTCGCCGGTGCGGCGGATCTGCGCGAGACCCAGATGACCGAAAACCGCACCGGCGGGCGCGAATACGAACGCAAACACCAGCGACAGGGTTGCGAAGGTGTTGGTCGGCGGGCTTGGCGGCGGGAGGGGCCGACCCACCGGTTGTCCCGGCGGCGGCGCGGTAGGGTGAACGCGGCCGAGCGGATCGTAGCTAAGGGCCTCGTAGCTGAACGGACTGTGACCGAACGGATCCTGAGGGTTCGTCGCGACCTCCTTGTATGCCGATCCTGCCGCGACTGTAGTACTACGCGTGGCACCAAACCAGCGTCGCGCGCCACGGGCGGCGAGCTCGAAACGACTGCCCCCTTTGTACGACGCCAGCGCGCCGACGCGCTCGTCCGGGAGGCCTTTTTCGACCAGTCGGGTGGTCGGTGCCGCGACGAGTTCGGCGAAGCCGGGCCATGTTGCGGCGGACAGGGGCCGAAATGGCCGAGCTCGCCGAACAGCCGTCGCGCCGCGGCGAGTATCCGGTCCCGCTGTCGCTACGGCTCGCCATGTCAGCCAACCTACATAGTGATTGACGGTACAGACGGGAACAAAATACCGTGCCGAGAGTAATAAGTATTACGGACGACATAGCAATGAAAGGGATCGTCATGACCGAACAGACCGTGGAGCAGCCCACTGGCGCGATACCGCCGGTGCACGCGCCCGACCGGGATTCACCGCCGGTGGCCCGCGTGATGGACGGCCGGGTAGCGGTGCTGACCATGCAGCACGCTCCGCACAATTTCCTAGGAACCGCGCTGTTCGCCGCCTTGATCGAGGGTGTCCGCTGGGCCGCCGAGCAGCGAGCACGCGCCGTACTGCTGCGCAGCAGCCTGCGCAATTTCTGTGCGGGCGCTGATGTCGCGCTGTTCGACAGTGCGCGCCGCGGACAGGCACCGAACCTGCCCGTCCTCGACCTGCTGCGCGAATTCGACGCATTGCCGATTCCGATGGTCGCCGCCGTGCATGGAGCATGCCTCGGTGGTGGCCTGGAGCTGGCACTGGCGTGCGATCTGGTCGTCGCCAGCGAGTCAGCGAAGATCGGCAACATTGAGGCCTCGCTCGGGTTGAACCCGTTGATGGGCGCCATTCAACGTGTCACCCAGCGCGCCGGCGCGGCGCGGGCCAAGGAGATGGCGCTGTTGGGACGCCGTTACGATGCGCGCACGCTGGAGCGGTGGAACATCATCAACCGTGTGGTGCCCGACGCGCAACTCGACGCGGTTAGCAGCGCGCTTGCCCATGAGCTCGCCGCCGGGCCCACCGTCGCCCACGCCTCCACCAAAGCGATCGTCTCCCATGCCATTTCGCATGGCGTGACCGCTACCGACGAGGCGATGCATGACCTGCAAGAAAGTATCTGGGCGTCTCACGACCTGCAGATCGGACTGGACTCGCTGGCCGCCGAGGGACCGGGCGCAGCACGTTTCGAGGGGCGCTGACCATGGCGCTGCCGCTCGAGGGAATCCGGGTCATCGATTTCACCCGGGTGTTGGCCGGCCCGCACTGCACCAAGCATCTCCTCGACCTCGGTGCCGAGGTCATCAAAATCGAACCACCACGGGGAGATATCAGTCGGGCGGCCTTTCCGCGCCTCGACGAAATTAGCGGCTACTACGCACAGCAGAACGCGGGTAAACGCAATCTGAGCATCGATCTCAACGTGCCCGCGGCCCGCGAGGCGGTCCTGCGGTTGTGCGACGGCGCCGACGTCGTCGTCGAGAATTTTCGTCCCGGTGCGCTGGCGTCGTTCGGCCTGGGCTACGACTCGGTCGCCGCGCGCAATCCCGCCGTGGTCTACGCCTCGATCAGCGGCTACGGCCAAACCGGACCGTGGCGGACCCGGATGGCGTATGCGCCGACCGTACAAGCCGAAGTCGGGTTCACCCGGAACACGTTGCAGCAGTTTGGGGTTGAGGGGGCAGATCGACGCTCGGACGCACTCTCGCACGGCGACGTCTACGCCGGGCTGCATGCCGCGATCGCGGTCCTGGCGGCGTTGCACCATCGCCGCGTCACCGGCGAGGGCCAATACATCGACGTGGCAATGGCCGCGGTGCTCACCTCACTCAACGAGCGCGTGCATTACGATCTTTCCGGCGCCGACGAGCTAGGCGCCGAGACACCGATCCTGGGGGCCACCGACTGCGCGTTCTTCACCAGTCCCGAAGGCCAGCAGTTTGTTTCGCCGATGAGTCTGGTGGGCAGCATGAGCTTCCCATTCTATCTGCGCGCCATGCGGCGCCCGGACCTGGCCGACGACCCACGGTTCCGCACGCCCGAACTGCGCCGCCAGCACCTGGCGGAGCTGCACGCGATCGTGCAGACCTGGATTTACAGCTTCGACTCCATGGACTCGCTCGATGCGCAATTCGACGAGGCGAAAATCGCCACCGGTCAACTCCGTGACATCGCCGAGTTCAGTGCAACCGAGTGGGCCAAAGACTGGGGGATCACCCGCGAAGTCCCCGACCGACATGGCGGCAGCATCACCATCCCCGCGCCGCCCTGGCATTTCAGCGGCCACGACGGCACCCTGGCGGTGCAGGTGCCGGCGCGTCAAGGCGAGCACAACGACGAGATCCTCAAAGAGGTCGGCCTCACCGGCGATCAGATCGACGCACTGCGGGAAACCGGAGCGCTGATCGAACCCGCCAGGACACACTGACCGCCCTGACCTGGCGGATGTTTCGCGATCCGGGTGGTGGGTAGCCGATTGCAGGCGCGCGAAACAGTCCGGCGCGCTATCAGAAAGATCTCTTTGGGAGGACTTTATGGCTCACGCCGCCGTCATGTCGCCCACCGATGTGGTCGACTTTCTCTCTAGTCAGCACGAGCAGATCAAATCGCTGTTCGCTAAGGTACTTTCGGCCTCCGGGGACGCTCGGGAAAAGGCATTCGTCGACCTACGCCGGTTGCTTGCCGTGCATGAAACCGTCGAGGAGGAAATCGTCCACCCGCGGGCGAAGCGGAAGATCGCCGACGGAGCGGCCGTGGTCGAGCAACGGCTCGAAGAGGAGCACGAGGCCAAGACGACGCTGCAGCAGCTGGAGAAGCTCGACGTCGACAGCCCCGAGTTCACCCGGATGCTGACCGAGCTGCGCGACGCCGTGCTCGACCACGCCGAGCACGAGGAGAAAGACGAGTTCACCCGGCTGGGACAGGAATTGAGCAGCGAAGAGTTGCAGAGCATGGGCCGTGCCGCCAAGCTGGCCGAAGCAATCGCACCCACCCGACCACACGCCGGGGTCGAGTCGCAACTGGCGAATCTCGTCGCCGGGCCGTTCGCGGCCATGCTGGACCGGGCGCGCGACGCCATCGTCGGCAAGGGCTGATTCGTTTCGCGAACCGTGGCAAGGGTATGCCCGGGAACATGACGTTCCCGGGCTACTTGCGATTCGGCCGCCGATGACCGCGGCCAAGCCGACCGCCGAACCGTTTCTGCCCACAACGCGTTCGCTTCGCGCGCTGCAGACGGCGGCCGAAAAATGTGAAGGCTGTTCCCTTTTCGAGAATGCTACGCAAACGGTTTTCGGCCATGGCAAGGCCAAATCGCCCATCATGCTGATCGGTGAGCAGCCGGGGGATCAGGAAGATAGGGCGGGGCTGCCATTCGTGGGTCCCGCGGGCAGATTGCTGGCGCGCGCGCTCAACGACGCCGACATCGATCCGGGCATCACGTATCAGACCAATGCGGTCAAGCATTTCAAATTCACCCGCAAGGGCGGCAAACGGCGGATCCACCAGAAGCCCAACCGCACCGAGGTGGTTGCGTGCCGCCCCTGGCTATTGGCCGAGATCGAAGTGATCCGTCCGCAGGTGATCGTGTGTCTGGGCGCCACGGCCGCGCAGTCCTTGCTGGGAGCGACATTTCGAGTGTCGACTCACCGAGGTGAGGTCTTGACGTTACCGGCAGCGATCGCCGCGGGGCCGGCCGTAGTCGCGACCGTGCACCCCTCGGCGGTGCTGCGCGACCGCAGCGGTCGCCGCGACGAGGCGTACCAGGCGTTCGTGGACGATCTGCGCAGCGCCCGTTCGGCTCAGCTGCGTTCGGCGAGCTGAGCCGGCTCGTCAGCTGTTCTTGTGCGGCAGGAACTCCTGCACCTTCGTTTTCAGGCCCTGCTTGACGAATCCCGCACGGTCCTCGTCCCCGGACAACACGGCGGTGGCGGCTGCCTTGAATTGATCCCAGGTGGCGTGCGGCGGGATCGGCGGCATGTCGGGATCGGTGTAGACATCGAGCACCGTGGGGCGATCGGCCGATAAGGCCTCGCGCCAAGCGCCTGCCAGCTCCTCGGGGTCCTTGATGACCATCGCGTTCAGGCCCAGTCCGGACGCGAAAGCGGCGAAGTCAACATCGGGAAGGACTTGCGACTCGGCGAATTTCGGGGCGCCCGCCATAGCCCGCATTTCCCAGGTGACCTGGTTGAGGTCATTGTTGTGCAGGATAGCCACGATCAGACGCGGATCGTCCCACTCCTGCCAGTACCGCTTGATCGTGATCAGTTCGGCCATGCCGTTCATCTGCATGGCGCCATCGCCGGCGAATGCGATGACGGGTCGTCGCGGGTGAGCAAATTTGGCTCCGATGGCGTAGGGGACGCCGGGGCCCATCGTCGCGAGGGTTCCCGACAGTGACCCGCGAATGTTCCCGCGAAACTTTAGGTTACGTGCATACCAGTTTGCCGCCGAGCCGGAGTCGGCTGTCACAATCGCGTCATCCGGCAGTTGCGGCGAAAGCTCCGAGAACAGTCGCAGCGGGTTGATCGGGTGAGCGCTGACTTTGGCTTCCTTGTCCATCGTCTCCCACCAGCGGGCAACATTTTTCTCGATGCCCTCCCGCCACGATCGGTCTTCCTTGCGGCGCAAGTGGGGGATCAGCGCCTGCAGCGCGGTCTTGGCGTCGGCAACCACATTGACCTCGTAGGGGAAGCGCATGCCGATGAATCGGCCGTCGACATCGATCTGCACCGCCCGGCATTGGTCGAACTCGGGCAAAAATTGGGTATAGGGGAAGCTGGATCCCACTGTCAGCAGGGTGTCGCAATCACGCATCATCTCGTAGCTGGGCCGGGTGCCCAGCAGCCCGATAGAGCCTGTCACCCAAGGCCATTCGTCGGAAAGCACATCCTTGCCAAGTAGCGCCTTGGCCGCGCCGGCACCGAGCAGCTCCGCGACCTCGGCGATCTCGGCGTTGGCATCACGTGCGCCGTTGCCTACCAGGATGGCGACCTTTTTTCCGTCATTGAGCAACTTGGCGGCCCGGCCGATCGCGGCATCGCCGGGGGAGATCGCTGGGTACTCGATACCCAGGCTGGACGGAACCATCTTGAAGGCGTGGGTGGGCGGCGAATACGGCAATTCCTGGACATCGGCGGGGATGATCAGCGCGGTCGGGGCTCGCTGCGTCATCGCGACCCGGATGGCGCGATCCAGCACATTGGGCAGTTGCTCTGGGACCGTGATCATTTGGAGGTAATCGCTGGCAACGTCCTTGAACAGACTCATCAGGTCGACCTCCTGCTGATAGGAGCCGCCCATGGCGCTGCGGTTGGTCTGCCCGACGATTGCCACCACCGGGACGTGGTCGAGTTTGGCGTCGTAAAGTCCGTTGAGCAGATGGATCGCGCCCGGGCCCGAGGTGCCCACACATACCCCGACCCGCCCGGTGAACTTGGCGTAGCCGACCGCCTCGAATGCGCTCATCTCTTCGTGGCGTGCCTGGATGAACTTCGGTTGATTGTCCGCGCGTCCCCACGCGGCGAGAAGTCCGTTGATGCCGTCGCCCGGATAGCCGAAAACGTGTTCAACGCCCCACGCCCGCAGCCGCTCCAATAGGTAGTCACTGACCTCTTGCTTAGACACTCGTCATCCTCTCTTGAGCTGTCGGTGGGAAGGCGGAAGCCACCGTGCCGGCCACTTCCCACGCGTGACGAAGTACCCCCAAAGGTGGCCATTAAGCGTGTTCGAAACCTGTGACTGTGCGTAGAGACTGGGTCGGACCCGAGCGCTGGATTCGGTCAGGTGCGTCCGCTCCATCGGGCGCGGTTTGCTCGGTAGGTCAACGGGTACGCCGCGCAGATGTCTATCGAAGGTTCAGCGCGGGACGGTACACCGACAGTGGTGGCTTTGGTCTGCAGTCTCAAACCCAGTCCGGCGCCGTCGAGCAGTGAGCTGATCGCCGAGCACGTGCTCGAGCAGATGCGCGGTGCCGGCGCGCACTGTGAGTCGATCCGCTGCGTCGACTACGCGATAAAGCCCGGGGTGGAAGCCGATATGGGGCCGGGTGACCAGTGGCCACAACTGCGCGAGAAGGTGCTCGGCGCCGACATTTTGGTGCTGGCGACACCGGTGTGGCTGGGCCACATGTCCAGCGTGGCGCAGCGCATCCTGGAGCGGTTGGACGCCGAGCTTTCCAACACCGATGACGCCGGCCGCCCGGCGATGGTCGGTAAGGTTGCGATGGTGGCGGTCGTCGGGAACGAGGATGGCGCCCACAAGGTCACCGCGGATGCGTTCCAGGCGCTCAATGACATCGGGTACACGATCTCGGCACAGGCCAGTACCTATTGGAACGGTGAAGCGATGCAAACCACCGACTACCGAGATCTGGATAAGGTCCCCGACGCGGTCGCCTCGGCGACCGCCGCTGCCGCGCGCAATGCCGTGCACCTTGCCGGCGTGTTGCACGGCGGCACATATCCACCGTACGAGTGAGGAAGGGCCCACGATGACCGGGAAACACCGTGCCAAGGCCGAGAAATCCGAGGAAGACATCGACCCCGATCCCAATGTTGCCGGGTCGCGCGCGAGTCGCAACGACAGTGACGGCAGTTATGTTGGCCGAGCCTCGGCCGACGATGACTTCGGCAGCGGCGAGACGGGTGCCGAAGCGCGCAGCCAGGACGGCTGACCGCCGATCAATAGCCTTGCGGCAGACCGTTTCCCAGGTAGGTGAGCCCGCTGGCTTGCACGGCCTCGCGCTGCAGCATGTTCCTGGTGTCCAGGACGACTGCCAGGGGCGCTTCGCGTGCGACGGCGCACCAGTCGAGGTTGCGGAACAGCGGCCACTCGGTCAACACCACGATGGCCTCGGCCGCCTTCGCGGCCCGATACGGCTCGTCCACCGCGGTCACTCCCACTCGTTGCAGGATCGCCGGGTCGATGCTTTGCAGTCGCGGGTCATAACCCATTACTTGTGCCCCACCGCGGCTCAGTTCCGCGCATGCGGCAAGCGCGGGCGACTCACGGGTATCGCTGGTGGCGGCCTTGAAGGTCAAGCCCAGCGCGGTGATCCGGCAACCCGTCAATGGTCGGCCCATCGCACGTCGCAGTGCCGCGGAAATCCGTTGAGCCTGCGCGCTATTGGTGCCGCGCGCCGCCTCGACCTCGGCGAAGCACATGTCGTGTCCGCGTGCGATGTGGGCCAGCGCCGCAGTGTCCTTGGGGAGACAGGAGCCGCCCCATCCCGGACCGGGCCGCAGAAATTCCGACCCGATTCGGCTGTCCGCGCCCATACACGCCGTGACGTCGCCGATGTCGGCGCCGACTCGAGTGCACAGGGTCGCCAGCGAATTCGTGTACGAGAGTTTGACAGCAAGAAATGCGTTGCTGGCGTACTTCGCCAGTTCGGCGCTCTCGGGACTCATCCTGAGCACGGTTGCGGCGCCCAGGCCGTAGGCGTGTTGCACGACCTGGGCCGCGGCCTCGTCCCGCGTGCCGATGACCAACCGGTCGGGGTGGCGAAAGTCCTGGATGGCGCGCCCTTCACGCAGGAATTCGGGTGTGGACACCACGCGAATACCCCTGTCCACCAGTCGCTCTGCCATGGCGGACGTGGTGCCCACCGGCACAGTGGATTTCAGTGCGACGATGGCGCCGCGCCGCAGGACGGCGCCGAGTTGGTCGACCGCTGACACCACCGCGGTCAGTTCGGCTTGGCCGTCTTCGGCGCTGGGGGTGGGAACACACACGAAGACGATGTCGCAGTCGGACAGGGTCGCGTAGTCGACACTGAACGTCAGCAGCCCGCGGGTTAGGCCGTTGTTCAGCAGCCGCGGCAAGTCGGGTTCGTCGATCACCGAGACTCCCGCCGAGAACTTCCGTACCCGGTCGGGATCTACGTCGACCGCAACGATTTGCAGGCCGCGCTCGGCGATGCAGACGGCGGTGGTCAGTCCAACGTAGCCGGCGCCGACCACCCCGACGCGTGGTGCGGTAATCATGCGGTCTCCCCCAAAACTCGGTGGCTGGCCTCCAGCACACTGTCGACCGTGATGCGCAGCAGGCCCTCGTGCGGTGTGCTGGCGTGCGGATCACCAAAGTGTTTCGCCCACAGCGCAATATGTGGCGCCGTCCCGCGCGGGCCCCAGCGGTCGGGTGCGGTCGGGCCGAACAACACCACCGATGGGGTGCCGGTCGCCGCGGCGAGGTGGCCGATTCCGGTGTCACCACAGATCACCAGGCGACTGTCGCTGACCAGGGCGGTCAGGGCGGGGATGTCAAGCAGCCCCGACATCACGGACGTCCGCGGCAGTCCCGCAGCGAGGGCGACGTCGTGCGCCAGCGCGAATTCGTCGGAGGAGCCGGTGATCACGATCTCATAGCCCTCGTCGCTGAGCGCCGCTGCCACCGCGGCGAAGCGTTCCACCGGCCATCGCCTCGCCGGTGCCGACGCGCCGGGGTGGATCACCACGGCTCCGACCGGCTCAAACGGCAGCATGGGGCGTGGCAGGCTGCTATCGGCGGCGTCGCACGGGATTCCGGCCCACTCGAGCAGCGCGCACCAGCGATCGACCTCGTGTTGGTCGGTGCGCCAGGGCGGACCGGGAAGCGTGGGATGCAGTCGATGACTGTGCGTCAGCACCTGCCTCGGCTGCCAACCCAGCACGTGGTCAATGCTTTCCGGCCCGCAGCCGTGCAAGTTGATCGCCATGGCCGGTGGCCGCGGCAACATCCGCCGATCCCGGAGGCACGCGGTCGGCAGCAGCTCGTCCACCGCACCGGTGAGCAGGGCGAGCTCGCGATAGCGGGACGGGGCCGCGAGCACGATGTGGGCGTCAGGGCAGTGGCGGCGCAGTCCGCGCAGCGCGGGCACCGCGGTCAGTAAGTCGCCGAGCCCCAGAGCACGTAACACCACCACGCTGTCGGCAGCACCGGCGCGCAGCGTCAGGGCCACGACGACTCGGTGGAGGTGCAGACGACCATCTCGCGGACCTCGCAGCCGGCCGGCTGGGAGAGGGCGAATACCACCGTCTCGGCAACGTCGTCGGGCTGGTTGAGCTTGGCGTCTGCCGGCGGCTTGTACTGTTCGGTCCGCCCGTCGAAGAACGGCGTGTGCATGCCGCCGGGGATGAGCAGGGTGACGCCGACCTGCCCGGCGAGCTCCGCCGCCAGCGCTCGAGTGAAGCCCACGACACCGAATTTGGATGCGCAATACGCGGTGGCATCACCGACCGCCTTGATGCCCAAGGTCGACGCACAAGTCACGATGCGTCCGCGGGTGGCCTTCAGGTAAGGCAGCGCGGCGCGGACGACGGCCGCGGTACCGACGAGATTGACCGCAATGACCTGCTCCCAATCTTTGGCGGGTACCTGATCGAGGGCGCCGCAGGAGTCGATGCCCGCCGCGGTGAACACGCCGGTGATCTGGCCGTCTACCTGTTCGGCCAGCGACTCGACGGCGGCGGCGACCGCGCTGGTGTCGGCCAGATCGCAGTTGGCGAAGGGTACATCGGCGGCCGGTGGCTTCTTGTCGATCACCAGCGGTGTGCCGCCGCGCCGGTGGATCGCCGCGACGGTGCTGGCACCCAGGCCGGACGCGCCACCGGTGATGAGCACGCCACCCGTCCGGATGGTGCCGGCGGGGTGTGTTGAAGAATCAGTCATATCAATACCTTTCGCTAAGTGAGCCGCCGGCGCTTGCCGCCGCGATCAGGCGTGACGACGAATAGCCGGCGACGGTGGGCAGAATGACGACCTCGCCGCCGTGCCGACGCACCAGCTCGGATTCGGGCAATTCGGAAGCGACGTAGTCGCCGCCCTTCACCCAGACGTCGGGGCGCAGCACGTCCAGGAGGTTCTCGGGAGTGGGGGAATCGAAGATCGCTACCGCGTCGACGCAAGCCAGTGCGCCCAGGACGCGAGCACGGTCGGCGTCGTGCATCACCGGCCGGCCCGGGCCCTTCAGGGCCCGCACCGAATCGTCGGAATTGACCAGCACGATCAGTGCGTCGCCCAATTCGCGTGCTTGCCGCAGCAACCGGATGTGCCCGGTGTGCAGAAGATCGAAGCAACCACCGGTGGCCACCACGGTCCGGCCGTCGCGGCGCAACCGCTCCGCCAGGGCGATCGCATCGACGCGGCTGCGGTCCTCCAGTTGTGTTGGGGCAGAAAGGCCTTGCGCCGCCTCGCCGGGAACGGGGCTTGAGACGGCCCCGGCACCACCGGTGGCCACGAACCGTGCCGCGTCGGCGACGGCCGCACGCACCGCCGCAACCCCGTCGGCACCTGCGCCCAGGGCCACGGCGGCCGCAACTGCGAACCGGTCGCCGGCCCCACAGGCATCGGCGGCCGCCGTTCCCAGGCCACTGGGGACACCGATATTCGTGACCTCCCGGTGGGCCCCATACACCCGCGCGCCGCGCGATCCGCGGGTGATGCAGACCAGTCGGGCATGCCATGTGTCCAGCAGGGTCTGCCCGGCATCACCCGACCAGGTGCTGCCGCAAAATCGTTGTGCTTCTTCATCGTTGGGGGTCACCAGGGCACAGCCGGGTACCGGTGCGCTGCCGCGGGGGTGTGGGTCCCACACCAGCGGAACCCGAGGCGCGAGCCGTGTCAGCGCCTCGCGGATTCGCGGCAGGGCGGTGACACCTGCCCCGTAGTCAGCGACACAGATGGCGCGAGCATCGGCGAGCGCGGTGGTCGCCTCTTCGCTCAGCGGCAGATCGACAGGCGTGGCATCGCCCCGGTCGAGTCGTAACACCGATTGGCCGCGTGCCCGGATCCGGGTTTTGATGACGGTCGATCCGGTCATCGGCAGCGCCAGTACCCTGACCCCGGCGGTGCTCAGGAGGCTGTACAGCCCTCGACCCGCCGCGTCGTCGGCGAGGCCGGTGATCAACGTCACCCCGGTCTCGGTTCGGGCCGCAAGCAACGCGGCCAGCCCAGCCCCACCCGGCCGTTGAACTAGCCGCTCGGCGTCGACCACCGGCACCGGCGCTTCCGGACTCAGCCGGGTAGCCGACCCCTCGATGTCGACGTCAAGGAGTGAATCACCCACGATTACAAGCGGTTTCATGACGGCTCCGAGCGCAGTAGTATGGCGTCGACGGCGATACACAGTCCGTGCACAAGCATCAGGTGAATTTCCTGCACTGTCGCGGTGGTCGGTGCCTCCACGCAGATGGCCTCATCGCACATCGCCGCGAGTTCGTTGGGTGCCGGCCCGGTCAGTGCCCAGGTGATCATGCCGATGTCGTCGGCCGCTTTGACCGCGGCGAGCACGTTGCGACTGGAACCGCTGGTAGACAACGACACCAGGACATCGCCGGGCCGACCGTGCGCGCGTACCCCGCGGGCGAACATCTCTTCCGGGCCGTAGTCATTGGTCAGCGCGGTCAGCGCCGACGTATCGGCGTGTAATGCGATCGCCGACAACGGCATCCGTTCTTCGTGAAAGCGACCGACCAGTTCGGCGGTGAGATGCTGGGCCTCGGCTGCGCTTCCTCCGTTGCCACAAGCCAGCAGGCGACCCCCGCTCATCAGCACACCCGCGAGTTGTTGACCCCATTCGCGTAGCCGCGTCGTCTGGGATCGGTTGCGCTCCACCGCCTGTCGCAGTGCCTCGAAATGCATCTCGATCACGGCTGTCCTCCTTCGCGCCGGACGGCGGCAAGCAGTTCGGCGTCAGTGATTCCGTCCAAACACGGATGCCCCAGTAGTGGACATGTTCGGGCGCGGCTGTCTCGGCATGCGGCGTGCTGGTCACCGAGCACGGTCACCCGTTGGCCGTATGGGCTCCACTGTGCGGCGGGTACGACCGGTGCGAACAGCGATACCACCGCGGCTCCCACGGCGGCAGCCAAATGCGCCGGTCCGGTATTGGGCGCGACCACCACCCGTGCGGACGCGAACACCGCCGCGAGTTCGCCGAGGCTGGTGAGGCCGCCGAGGTCGACGGCCGAGTCCGCGGCCACTGCGGAAGTCAACGCGGTTTCGTCGGGGCCACCCGTGACGACGACGCGGTATCCG
Organism: Mycobacterium simiae; assembly: GCF_010727605.1. Taxonomy (NCBI): domain Bacteria; kingdom Bacillati; phylum Actinomycetota; class Actinomycetes; order Mycobacteriales; family Mycobacteriaceae; genus Mycobacterium; species Mycobacterium simiae. Next base: position 1,241,730 of record NZ_AP022568.1, on the reverse strand, counting down.
GCTTCGGTCAGCGCTGCCACCATGGACTTGCTGCGATCCGGACTGGGACGGCGGGCAGGCGCTGCCGCACCGGGATGGAACACCACGAAGGGGTCGCGTCCGATCCGGATTGCCAACCGCCGCGGAACCGGGCCGGGGTAGCGGATCCGCAACCAACCGTCGTCACCGGCGGGCAGTGCGCAGCCGGCAGCGCCGACAAGTGACAATGCCCGCCGGGGCTCCGGAATTCCGTCCGGCACCTGATGGCGTAGCTCCAGCAAGCTGCCGGGGTAATCGGTACAGATGGCACCCACCCACGGCACCGACGCCATTCGGCACAGCATTGCCAACGGCAGCGGCGATTGATGAAACGACGTGAAGATGTACACCCGCTCGGGCGCGATGTCGCGAAGCTGCTTGATCAGATCATCGGCATGTGCGGCAGTCAATTCCGGCGAATCGAAATCCACCCACGGTGCCTGCCATTCGACGACTTCATCGACACCCACCAGCAACCGGGCCGCCTCTTGACCGCGGGGTCCGGCCAACATCACCACGCGGGCGTGCCGGTCGGCCACCGCCCGCACCGCCGGGCCGGTGATGAGCACGTCACCGGCGCTGTCCAGGCGTGCGACGACCGCGGTACTCATCGCCACTCCCGCAGCACCAGGGAAACGGCTTCCTGTAGTGAGCCCGCAACACGCGCGTGCTCACGCGCGTGTTGGATTTCTACGGGCAGCGTCCGTGCCGTCGGTACCAGCACCGCTTCGGCCTCGGCCGCGAGTGCGGCCCGTACATCGCCACCGGTGTCGCCGATCAGCACGCACCGCGCCGGCGGAACGGACAGCGCTTCGGCGGCGGCCAGCACCATGCCCGGTTGCGGTTTGCGGCAACCACATTCGTCGTCCTCGTCGTGCACACACACCTGCCAGGCGTCGAAGGGGCCGAGGACCTCGTCCACCCGGGCATTGACTGCACCGAGCTGCTCTGCGCTGATAAGCCCGCGTGCCACGCCCGACTGATTCGTCACCACCGCGAGCAAGAGACCGCGGCGGCGTAGTCGCTGCAAGGCCTTGACCGCGCCGGCGGTGGGGCGCACTCGGGCGGGGTCATTGAGATAGGGCTGGTCGACGATGATGGTGTCGTCGCGGTCCAGTAACACCGCCAGCGGCGGATCTCGACGGGCCCGCCGGAACTCCCATTCACCGGCCAATCGATGGCCGACGGCGACCGGTGGGATGAGCGCGCTGCTGAACCACAGCCGTGCCGCCTCGTAGCCGCCGCGCGGCCCAGCTATCCAGCGCCGCGCCGCGAATTCCGTTGTCAAACCAAGCCATAACACGCCGGCCATTTTGGCCAGCGGGCCCCGCCGCCCGAGCCCCGCGACGACGGCTGCGACGCCGGCTAGGGTGGTCGCGACGTGTGCGGGCATCCGGCCCGGTCCCTCGCCGATCATGGTGCGCCACGAGCGCCCATGCTTGCGGCGCATCAACGCGTTGTCGCGGTTTCCCACCTGTGCCCGCACACTGGACATCCAGGTGGCCGCGGCCACCGGATGGATGCACCGCCGCAGACCGCGGGCAATCACCCCGCCCGCACCTACCACGCGCACTGCCAAGTCGGAGTCCTCACGGTAGGCCCGGGGAAACCGCTCATCGAAACCTCCGACGGCGACCAGCAGGTCGCGACGGTAGGCCATGTCGGCCGTGATCCAGCGCGCCGACGCGAGCCGCAAGGTGCGGCGTTCGTCGTCGCTGGGTCGGCGCGCCGATACCTCAGGCACCTCAATCTTGCCCTGGGAACCGGCGGCCCCGGCCGCGTCAGCGGCCCGAAGGTCGGCTGCCAGAGACGATTTCCACTCCGGCGCCGGCACCACATCGTCGTCGAGGAAACAAACCCACCGGGTGGTGGCCGCACGCCAGCCCGCATTGCGCGCAGCGGCGGGTCCGCGACCTCCACTTCTCACCACGCGGGTCGGCAGCGAACCGGAAATCGCGAGGGGCGTGTTCGGCGCTGGCCGGTCGTCGACCAGGACGATCTCCACCGGATCGGGACCCCGATCGCGGTCCAGTTCAGACAGCAACCGGTGCAACGAGTCCCGGCCGATAGTCGGCACCACGATCGTGTATTCGACTGTCACCGCGGCCGCCTGAGCAGGTAGGGGCCGATAGCCAGCACGTCGATGGGGGAGCTGCCGAAGACCTCGAGTGCGTCGCGCGGCGTGTCCACCATCGGCCGGCCGGCGGTGTTGAAGCTGGTGTTGACCACCACCGGAACCCCGGTGTGCTCGGCGAACCGGCGGATTGTCGCGTGCAGCCGGGGGTCGGCCGACTGCTCAACCGTCTGGATTCGGGCGGTGCCGTCGACGTGGGTGACCGCCGGGATGCGGTCTCGCCAGTGCGGGGCGACATCGTGCACGAATAGCATGTACGGGCTGGGAAGTGGACCGCGGGAAAATATCTCGGCGGCCCGCTCGGCGAGCACCATCGGCGCGACGGGCCGGAACTGTTCACGCCCTTTGACCGCGTTGAGGCGCTCGAGGTTTGCCGCATTGCGGGGATCGGCCAGCAGCGATCGGCCGCCGAGCGCTCGGGGCCCGAATTCGGCCCGGCCCTGAAACCAGCCGACTAGCTGGTTGTCGGCGAGCGCGTCACCGACGGCGGCGGCAAGGTTGTGCGGCCGCTCGTAGCGGACGGCGGCGGCGTCGAGCGCAATCCGAATCTGGTCGTCGGACCAGCCCCGGCCCAGCTGCGCGGTGGTCATTGGCAGGATCGGTTCCCCGTAGGCCGCGGCGAGGTTGAGCGCCGCGCCCAGTGCGGTGCCGGAATCTCCTGAGGCCGGCTGCACCCACACCCGATCGAATCCCGATTCGGAGTAAATGCGGCTGTTAGCAACACAATTCAGCGCTACTCCGCCCGCCAGGCAAAGTGCGTCGGCGTCGGTCTTCTCGCGCAGCCAGCCCGTCAGGTCAAGCAACACGTCCTCGATAACACGCTGCACACTGCAGGCGAGGTCGGCGTGCACCGGGTCCAGCGCATCGGCATGAGGTTCCCGCCGTGGCGCCAATTCCTCCCACGCAATCGGCTCGGTGCGGAATCCCCCGTTGCCACAGGCGTACACCTGCCGGCGCAGTTCATCGGTGAAGGTGGGTCGCCCGTAGGACGCCATCGCCATCACCTTGTACTCGTCGCTCGATCGCGCGAAACCCAGATGTTGGGTGAGGCTTTCGTAGAGCAACCCCAATGAGTGGGGCAGCCGCTGGGAAGCCAGTGCGTCCAGCTTGTGCTCGCGGTACACCCCGGCGAGCATCGACGTCCGTTCGCCGCGGCCATCGACCACCAACACCGCCGCATCAGGATGTGGTGAAGCGAGCGCCGTGGAGGCGGCATGGGCGACATGATGACGGACGTGTTGAAGCGCGGCGGGATTGATACCGGGGATGGCGGCCGATAGAAATAGGTGGGCACGTTGCGCATACAACGTGCGCAGGTCCTCCCACTCCCCATCCAGCCCGGCCGGGTCGAGCGGCTCCTCGTACATCAGCGCCGGGTCGTAGGAGTAGCCGATGGCATCGATGTCGGCCGGATCCAACCCGGCGTGGTCGAGGCACCATCGCGTGGCCGCGACGGGCAGCTCCCAGGTAGCGAATGGGACGGCCTGCTTGCCGTGCTTGCGGCGCGAGAACCGCTCTTCCTCTGCGGCCGCCACCACCTCGCCGTCGACTACCAGGGCTGCCGCCGAGTCGTGAAACACCGCATTTATGCCGAGAATTCGCATTTCTTCTCCTACCGCGCCGTCGGAGCGGACGTCGGTACGCGGTCCGCACCCGCGGTGCGAAACCATTGCAAGGTGTTGTTGAGCCCGGTGTGCTGATCCACCTGGGGGTGCCAACCCAACTGGGCCCGGGCGACGCTGATGTCGGGGCACCTGCGCCACGGGTCGTCGACAACCCCGGGGATGAATTCGATCGGAGAATCGCTTCCAGCGAGGTCGCGAATGAGTTCGGCCACCGAGAGCACGGTGAGTTCGGTGGGGTTGCCAATGTTGACCGGGCCGCTGAACGTGCTGTGAGCCAGCGCGAGCAGTGCGGAAATCGTGTCGTCGACGTAGCACAGCGAGCGGGTCTGCAGCCCGGAGCCCGACACGGTCAGTGGCTTGCCGCTCAACGCTTGACAGCAGAAGGTCGGAATCATGCGGCCATCGTCTGGCCGCATGCCGGGCCCGTAGGTGTTGAAGATCCGGGCGATGCCGACGTTGGCCAGTCCGGCGCGCCGGTAGGCCGACGCCAGCGCCTCCGCATAGCGCTTGGCCTCGTCGTACATGCTGCGCGGGCCAATGGGATTGACGTTGCCCCAGTAACTTTCGGACTGCGGGTGTTCGCTGGGATCGCCGTATACCTCACTGGTCGACGCCAATACGAATCGGGCGCCGGCGCGACGAGCCACTTCCAACGCCATCGCGGTGCCGGCTGACCCGGTACGCAGCGTCGCGATCGGCCGGCGTTGGTAGTCGGGTGGTGACGCGGGTGAGGCCAGATGGAACACGGCGTCGAAGTCGGCCCCGACCTCTCGGAGTGCAACCGGGTCGCAAATGTCCTGTTGCACAAAATGATATCCCCGCCGTGTGGCAAGCTCGGCGGCAGTGGTAGCCAGGCTGCTGGACAAGTCGTCGATGCTGACCACCTCGATGCCGGCGTTCAACAGTCGATCGCACAGGTGGGCGCCCAGAAAACCAGCACCCCCGGTGACGAGAACACGCGATAGGGATAGCACGGTGGCCTGGTACCCGGGATGTCCGGCACGAAACGGGGTTTCGCGCGGTGATTCGCGGGTAGCAGCACCGGGCATGGGCTTGGGATGTCGAACGTCGTTTGTCATTGCGACACGGAACCGCTCCGGCGAGCTCTGCGCCGTGTTGCAGCGGCTGCTCGACCTTGATTCGTGCGAGATCCTGGTGGTGGACAATGGATCCAGCGACGATACCGCCGCGGCGGCGGGCCGCATCGCGGCGCGCTCCGGCGGGCGGCTGACCATAATTCCGTTGGACCGCAACGAAGGTGCCGTGGCCCGCAACATCGGTGTGGCGCAGTGCCGGACGCCGTATGTCGCGTTTTGCGACGACGACTCGTGGTGGGCATCCGGCGCCACCGAACTCGCCGAATCGATCTTCGACAGGTATCCGACCGTCGCCCTGTTGGCGGCCCGCACGGTGATCTGGCCGGAGCACCGCGACGATCCACTGGTCACCGCTCTCGCCGAGAGCCCGCTGGGCCGCAACCCAACTCTGCCGGGCCCGTCCATCCTGGGCTTCCAAGCCTGCTCGGCGATGGTGCGCAAGGTGGCGTTCGACGGCGTCGGTGGATTCAGTCCCATTCTGCACTTCCGCGGTGAAGAGGACTTGCTGGCTTGGGATCTCGCCTCGCACGGGTGGGATCTGTGCTTCTGCCGGGCACTGGTGGCGTACCACCAACCCTCGCAGGCCAGGCCGACAAGCCAGGCCCAGCATGCTCGTGTCCTGCGCAACCAATTCTTGACCGCTTGCCTACGCAGGCCGGCGGGCCGGTACATTCGGGCCGCCGCCGCGCTGGTGTGGTGGGCCGCCCGCGACACCGCGCACGCCCTAGCCCTGGGGGAGGCTGTGGCGTCGTTGCCGGCCGTGGTTCGTGAGCGTAGTCGACTGCCCGAGGCCGTGGAGCGGTCGGTTCGCCTGCTCGAAGGACACTGAGCCACAAGGCTATCCGGAGGCTATCCGGAGGCTATCCGGAGGCTATCCGGAGCGACTGCTGGCGGTACTGGCCTGAAATCCGGCTGGCGTCACTTTTTCGTAGATGCGTTCGGTGTCGGCGGCCACCCGGTCCCAGGTGTAGCGGGCTCGGGCGCGCTGGCGGCCCGCGTCTCCCAGCACTGCGCGCCGCGAGCCGTCGCGCAGCAGAGCGTTGGCCGCTTCGGCCACGGCGTTCGGATCTCGCGGTGGCACCAAGAGTCCGGTCACGTCATCGACCACGGTGTCGCGGATTCCGCCTACCGCAGCAGCGATCACCGGTGCACCACATGCCATCGCTTCCAGCGGCACGATGCCGAACGGTTCGTACCAGGGAGTGCAGGCCACCACATCGGCCGAACGCAGGACCGCAGGCATCTCGGTGCGGCTGATCCCGCCGAGCAGCCGGACACGGTCACCGACGCCCAGGTCCGCGGCCAGTCGCTGCAGGTGTTGTGCGTGCGAATCATCGGCCAGTGCGGCGCTTTCCGGGCCACCGACGATCACCAGCTCCGCACCGGGTATCTGCGGCAGTGCGCGGATGAGCGTCTCGAAACCTTTGCGGGGCACCAGGCGTCCGACGGACACGATGCGCCCACAGTCTGACCGGGGCGCGGCCGGCCCTTTTGGTTGGAAGGCATCGACGTCGACCCCGCACGGCACGACCGACGTCCGGGACCGGGCGCGGCCCATCCGAGCCAGCTCGAAGACTTCGTCGGTGCTGGTGGCCGCGACCCAGTCGGCGGCGCGCGCGACGACGGTCTCCAGTTCGATGCGACAGTCCGGGCTGGTGTCATCGATGCCCTGGTGCAACCGCTTGGTGAGGCCCAGTGCGTGGAAAGTTTGAACGGTTGGGATCCGATGCGTTCGGGTCGCGCGCAATGTGGCCAGACCAGACATCCAGAAATGCGCATGCGCCACTGCGGGCGGGTCGGTCGACCAGTGCTCGGCGAGGAAGTCTCCGAACGCCGGCATGTACTGCAGCAGAGCGTCTTTGGGTAGCCGCGAAGGTGGTCCGGCGGGAACATGCACGACCGAATATCCGTGCCCGGTATCGACACAATCGGGCGACGTCGAGTCGTCGCGGCGGGTGTAGACCACCACGTCGTGGCCGCGCCGCGCCAGCGCGGCCGACAACTCGGCGACGTGGACGTTCTGGCCGCCCGCGTCCACGCCACCTAGGTGTGCCAGCGGGCTGGCGTGCTCCGAGATCATGGCGATCCTCATGCGGCCTCCTTTTCGTTACTTGCAGTGACCTTCGGTCACCCGAGGGAATACGTGGTCCCAGTCAGCGAGAAATCGCTCGAGACCGAAGCGTGCCAAAGCGGATTCGCGCGCTGCCTTGCCTGCGGTCATCGCGGCGGCGCGATCGTTGAGGAAGTCCCGGAGGGCTTGTCCGAGAGTGACGACGTTGGCACTGACCACGCCGGCCGCACTGGAAAGGATCAGCGGGGCCATGGTGCTGCCCACCGAGACCACCGGCATCCCGAGAAACATGGCCTCGATGAGCGAAAGTCCCAGCGATGTCCACCGGGCGGTGTGCAGATACACCCGTCGCCGGGCGATCTCGTGCCACAGCTGCGGAGCAGCAACATCGCCCCGGCCGACAACCCCGGTGCAGCCATACCGCACATCGCTACCGATGCCCCACACATCGATCTGTCCGTATGTGGACAGCGGCTCCAGCAAGTCGGTGCCCACGGTGCGGCCGCGGCGCACCGGCTCGTTGATCATCGTGGCGACGCGAAGAACATCGCCGGTGTACATCGCACCGGGATCGGCCATCCCATGATCGATCACAGTGGTTGGCGCGCGACCGTTGTCCCACATCAGCTCGTTGAACTCGGTGACGTGGACCAGCAAGATGTCGTCGCGGTCCGCGATGGGGTGGCGGCTGTGTTCGGCGTACGGGCGCGGCGTGTTGTGCTCCACGTAGACCGCCGGCAGATCGCTGCCCGGCCGGCGGCCCGTGCACCGAGTGACCAGGGAGACCTCGTGTGGGCGCTGCAGCACCACCAGATCGATGTCGTGGTCTCGCAACCGTTCGAGCGGGACCTCCCGGGCGTTCGGCCACGACCGCCCCGCGAGCCCGCGTCCGTCGGCGCCGCGGTCGGCGGTGGTCGGGATGAGGTACCGGTGCCGCCCCGCGACGAAGGCTTGCGTCCAGGACCCGTGAACATGCCATAGCAGGATGTTTTTGATGAGTCGTGGCTCGAGCCCCAGCATGGCGGGCGAAATACCCTATAGGTCATTCATCAAACCGCTACTTCTGCGCTTCTTCGGTTTGCCGCGGCACCGGCCGAAGCAGCCAGTCCGATCAATTCCGTTGTAACGCAATAAGTATGGTGTCCGCACCGGCACTGTCCGATTGACGAAGTGTGGTATCCACAGTGCGAATCAGGTGTACACAAGACGAACGATCAGGGAGCAGCAGCCGCGTACCTGGACTACTTGAAATACGAAGACCGGCAGTTATTTTGAGCGTTCGCCAAAAGCCAAGCCGGATGGCGGGTCCAGGGCAGGTGAGGCCGTTGGATCAGCGGCGGTCTGATGGTTCAGCCAGGTCTCGACGTCGGGGCCGAGAACCATCGCGTTCTGCCGCCCCAGCAAGGCGCCCTCGGCCAGCCCGGCCGTCACCGGCTGCACTGGACGCACTCGGCGTTGGTCGTCATGAGCGGCGAGGAGTTTCGAGGCCGGCTCCGGTAGCCGAATGGGCTGCGGCCCAGTCACTATCCGCGGTGCCCGTGTTTGAGCCAGCCCCGCCTCAACAACCACATCCGCGACGACGTCCGCCGCAATCGGCTGAATGAGCCAGTCCTCGACCACCACCTCGTCGTCCCCGCAAGTCACGGCGCTGGGACTGGTAGCGAATTCGTGCCACTGAGTGGACTTCACGATCGTCGCGGGGACCGGGCCGGCGAGCACGATCTCTTTCGCCACGCGTTTGCCGACATAGTAAGGAACGTCGCCGAAGATCGACTCCTCGATTCCCGCCATTGTCAACACCACGAGCCGGCGCACACCGTGCCGAGCGCAACCGGTGACGAGGTTGTACGAGGCGCTCGCCAACACATCCGTGATGTCTGTGGACTCCTCGGGACTGATTGGCTCGGACACGTCGATCACGACATCAACCGCGTGCAGCGCTGCAGCCCAATAGCTTCCGGAATCGAGGTCGATGCCGGATGCCGGGCCGAGTTCGACCGCCATCACGCCGCGGGCTTTCAGCCTGGCGACGACCCGGGATCCCACAGTGCCGGTTACCCCGATGACGGCGACGGTGGTCGTGGTGTCCTCCTCGGATTGGTAATCGCCGCGGTCGCCTACCCGAAAAGGCGGCGGTCAAACGATGCCCCGGAGCAAAGCGAGGGGATCAGGGTGATGAAACCCACCGATTGTTTGACCCGCCGTACCGGGGGAAGCCCTTGAAGAGCATCGGCCCGGTTCCGGGCGCAGCAGCAATACCGAAAGAGAGGTGTTCCCATGGGGGATGACAAGAGCGGACCGCAGGAAGCAGTGAAGGGCGCCGTCGAGGGTATTAAGGGCAAGGCCAAGGAGTTCGGCGGGACCATCGCCGGTCGTGACGATCTCGTCGAAGAGGGCCAGGCGCAGCAGGACAAGGCCGACGCCCAGCGTGACGCCGGCAAGAAGGAAGCCGAGGCTGAATCCGCGCGCGCCGGCGCGAAGGCCGCCGAGGAACGGCAGAAGGAAAATCAGTAGCTCACTCGACCCTCAGTAGGCCCGGTCCGGCGGCGGACCGGGCCTACTTGGTTGCTGTTGCACAAAAGTTCTGCGCCTGAGGTTTCAAGCCCGCGCACCTGGTTATTCCTGGCGGGGATCCGCGTGGGTACCGGGTCGCGGACGGGCGTGGAGGGCCACGATGAGTTTCAGCAATCGCGTATCGAGCCTGGTGGCTTTCCTGCGGTTCCGTTACCCGGCGGTCGCCCCGCCGGTCGGTTACGCGCCGGTGCTGGCGCTCTTGCCGCGGCGAATGTCGGATGAAGAGATCTCCGTGATCGCCACCCAACTTCGGATGGTGGGACTCCGGGCGATGGGCCGCGTGGACGTCGGCGTCGAAATCACCCGGACCACCGGCGAACTGCCGCTACCCGATGACATCGACCGGGTGCGCCACCGACTCGTTCCGCTTGAGTGATGCTCGAGTGATGTGAGCGCTCAGCCACGCTCGATGTCGACCACCAGCGGGCGGTGATCGGAGACCGGCATCGCTTCGGCCTCGGTGGCTGAGCCCCAGAGCGTGGGGTTATCGGTGAGAATGTGATCGAGTTGGCGATCGGGGGTGTCGGCGGGAAAGGTTTTGGCCACTGCCAGCGGCCACATGCCCGACCAGCGGCGGACCGCCGGCGGCGTCATGTTGAGATCGCCGGTGAGCAGCCGCGGGCCCGGAAAACCTTGCAAATCATGAACGAGTCGGCGCAGTTGACGCCGATTCCACCCCGGCACGAACGACAGGTGTGTGTTGGCGACGGTCAGCGCGCCCAGCGGCGTATTCAGTTGCGCAATGACGGCCGTCCGTGGTTCCTCGTCGACCATCATTACTCTGTTCGGTCCGGGCAGATACATGGGGAACCGCATCGGAATTCGGGGCAGCCGCACCACTTGCCAGCTGGCCGCCGGAAAGCGGGACAGCAATGCTATTCCATACGTCGCGGTTCCAGGTTGCTCGTCGCCGGTGGCGGCCATCCAGGTGGCACCCGGAGTGCCGGAGATGGCCGCAACGAATCGTTGTTCGATGGCTCCCATGGCCTCGGCCGCCACCGTGGTGAAGTCGGCAAGATTGGATCGCGGCTGGTCGCAATCGACCTCTTGCAGGGCCAGCACGTCAGGATCCATCCGGCGCACGCAATCGGCTAGCCGCGCTGGATGAACACCGTCGCCGACGGTGCGGCCGTGCAGAATATTGAAGGTCGCTAGGCGCATCGGTCTTTATGCTCCGGTTGATCCGTCCGCCGCGTCGGCCAGACGGGCGTTCAGCGGAACACCACCTCTCCGACCGCCATCAGTCGTGGTAGCACGTAGGGCGGCAGCGCCGGTCGAGCGCCGGAGTGGGATTCGAATTGGCTGCGGAAGCATTGCGCCGCACGGCGTTTGCGGGCTACCGCGCAGTCCGACGTTCGCACCGAATAGCCACGGCCCCACGGCACCGCCGGATCGAACGGGGTGGCCCAGTGCCACATCCAGATCGGATACTCCAAGAGCACCGCATCAGTGCGGGCGCAGGCCGCCGCCGCGGCGCGTCCGACTGCCTCGTGATCGGGATGCCCGTCCCCCCGCCAGGTGGCGGCACACCAGGGTGCGGCGGCCTTGTTTTCCAGAATTTCGCTCAGCGAATCGGTCAGCCGGTCCTCGTAGTCGGTCAGCTGGCCGTCGGGCAGGCCCAGCGAAATCGGCGGCGGAACACCCAAAAGACTCGTCGCCCTTCGGAGTTCGTGCCGACGGATGGCCTCCCTGCGAACCCGGTCTAGCGGAGCCGTCCCGGGGCGTGCCGCCCCGCCATCGCTGACTGAGACGACCTGTACATCGACGCTGGCTGCCGCCAGCTGCGCGATCGTGGCCCCTAAGCCGAGTGTCTCGTCGTCGGGATGGGGAGCGACGACAACCAGGCCCGGGCACTCCGTTAACTCGAGCGGCGGCAAGGGTTCCCGGTCGAGGGCGGCCAGCCATACCGGTGTCGGAGTACCGCTGTGGGTCAGCGGCTTCGCCGCGAACCTGGTGCAGTTGCCGGTCGATAGTGTCTTCATGTCGTGCCCTAGTGCCGGTAGCCCGCCAACCGCCCGAGCGCGGCCAGATCCCGCTCGGCGTGGCTTTGCCTTATGTAGATGCTCAAGTCGGCAACCCGCTGGGCGTGCCGCCCGTCTTGGCAGAGGGGGCCCGGTCCCAGCGCACGGCCGGTACGGGTGATCGCTTCGTCGGCCGCGTGCTCGACGATGGCACGGATGCGACGAGCGAGCAGCTCAGCGCTCCTGGACCGGTCGAACGGGTCGGCGTCGACCCGACTTGCGGCGTCGATCAACATTGCCTCGCCCGCGGCCAATGCGGCATCGACCGCGCCCAGATGCGCCAAGGAGTAGGCGTCGGCGGATTCGCTTGCTGCGCAACGGTACAACGGCTCAGCGACCTTGCGTGCCCCACCGAGCCAGCAGGCGGCAACGCCAATTGCGCCATGCCAGAAGCCGGGCCGATCGAGGTAATCACCCGGGTCGCCCACCGCGACCGCCTGGGCGTTGGTGAACTGTACCGGACGGGTGTCGCTGCCGGCCATCCCGGTGTTCCACCACGTGGTCGGCAGCGCCTTGACCGCGGGATCCACCAGCGCGACCGCGAATAGTCCCCGGCTGCCGTCCTCGAGCCGGGCGGTCACCAGGGCGTGGGTGCAGAAACCTGCCCCGGCACACCACACTTTGGTGCCGTTGAGCGTATACGCGCCGTTGACCTCGGTGGCGTGCAGCACCGCCTCCGGCGATTCGGCGGCCCACACGCCCCATAACTGGCCCAATTCGGGTGGCTTGCCGCCCAGTTCATGCAGAATTGCCACCGCGTCCACGTGGGCCTCGGCGATCCGCGCCGCCACAATGTCTTCCTCGGCCAGCAGGGCCAGCCGTTGCCATCGTTCCAGCGTGCGCCCCGACGCCGGCAGCGGCAGTTCGAGTCGTCCCGAGTCGAGCCAATGCTGTACCAGGCCGGCGGTCACGCGCAATCACCCGCTGCCGATCTGCCCAACGCCGCAAGGTACTGCGCGGTCCGCGTCCTGGTGCGCGCCGACCTGATCACCGACAAGTCGGTGTCCCGGTGGCTGGTGTAACCGGCCGCCTCGAAGCGCTCGGCGAGGTCGACGTCCTCGCCCGACGCCAGGGTGCGGAATCCACCGACCCGCCAGTAAGCGCGGGCGCTAAAGCCCATGTCGACGCGCTGAGCCTGGCCCTGTCGGCTGCCGCTGGGCAGCGCACCGAGCACCATCTCGGCACCCACCTCGAGTTGATGGATCAGCCAACCGGGATCTACCCGATTGTTGGCATCGGTGGTCGCATACCAGCAGCGATGGTTTCCGGCCAGGGATCGCCCGTAGCCGAAGCCGACTGCCCGCGCGGTGCCCCGGCACCGTGCGTCGACGCTGATGAGGTGCACGTCCGGGCCGTACTCTCCGGCCAGGCGGGCGCTGTCGTCGCCGCAGGCGTCCAAGACCACCACGACCGTCACCGGTATCGGTGTACACAGCGCCGCGGTCAGCACGGCTCGCAGACATGCTGACAGATCAGCGTTGTCATCGTGAACTGGAACCACCACGACTACCCGGTCGTAGGCGCGGAACGCAGGTGCTGACATGTCTCGTTCGATTGCCCAATTGTGTGCCCTTTAAACAGTTGACAACGTCAGTTCCGGGTCAGTTCCGGGTCAGTTCCGGGTCAGTTCCCGTCCTGTCCGGCCGTTCCGGTTGCTCACCCGGTCCGCCGGGTATGTCTGATCCACCATGGCACCCATCGAGACGTCCACGCCGCCGCGCGAGTGTTCGGCGCAGTTGCGGGCGGCGCTGCGTGCGGCGGCATCGGCGCTCAAGGAGAATGGGCCGCGTTTTGCGTTGGCTGGCAGTTATGCGTTATGGGCTTATGGCGCACCCGAACCCAGCCACGACGTCGACCTCATCGTCACCGAATCGGACGTGACGCAAGCTGCCGATACGCTGCGACACGCCGGATTTGCCATCGAACATCCGCCCGAGGATTGGCTGTTCAAGGCCCGAAGCGACGACGCACTCGTCGATGTGCTGCATCGGCTCAACGGCGAACGGGTGGAACCGGCCACCTTGGACTGTGCCGAGCCACGCGACGTGCTTGCCATCGAGATGCCGGTGCTGCCGCCCACGATGGTTGTGGTGCAGAAATTGCGCTCACTCAACGAACATCACTGCGATTTCGCCAAACTGCTGCCCGCCGTGCGGGCGATTCGCGAGCATTTGGACTGGGACCGCATCAGGCGGCAGACCGCCGACAACGATTACGCATTCGCCTTTTTGGTGCTCGCCGAACGCCTGAGCCTCACGGATCAGTGATTGCGCAATTTGGCGACGAGCTTGTCCTTGGACAGACCCGAATAGCCGGACATGCCAAGCTCTTTGGCGCGCTTTTTCAATTCCGGTACGGTCCAGTCGCTGTAAGAACGGGACTTGCCGCCTTTGCGTGATACCGATGACTTGCCCCGGCCCGCGGCGGCGTTAGAGATCCGCGCAGCCTTCTCCTTCGAGTCGCCCTGCTTGCGCAGATCCTTATACAGTCTTTCGTTCTTGATCGATGAATTCGGCATCAGTCATCCTCCTAGCGTGATGAGATCGCTGCCATCGAATTGCCCGGGCTGCTCATGGATAAACGCCAGCCGACCGGGAATCCGCGGCGACCGGGCCTGCCGCAAACCCATGCCGGCCGCAGGGTTACCCATCCGTGCTGCGGGTAGCCGAATATGGTGACTCAGGCAGCAGGCGACGACCTTGGCGGCGTGGTGGCAATCGGCGCATCGGCGGGGGGCGTCGAAGCGCTGTCGAAGCTGGCCGGTGGCTTGTCCTCCGACCTACCGTTTGCATTTCTGATGGCGTTGCACGTGCCCGCGGGAGCGCCCAGTGTCTTGGCGCGCATCATCGACCGCAGCGGACCGTTGCCGGCCGTCGCCGCCGAAAATGGCGGGGCGCTTAAGCCCGCGCACATCTACGTCGCGCCGCCCGATCACCACCTGCTGGTGGCCGATCACCGCATCGTGTTGTCCCAGGGCCCGACCGAGAACGGGCACCGGCCGGCAATCAACGCGTTGTTCCGTTCCGCTGCAGTGGCCTTCGGACCCCGCGCCGTGGGCGTGCTCCTCTCCGGTGTGCTCGACGACGGTGTTCTGGGACTCAACGCGATCCGGTCGCGCGGCGGCACCACGATTGGTCAGTCCCTCGACGACGCGCTTTTTGCCGCATTGCCGGGGAAGGCGTTCGATGCCGGTCTGCTGGATCAGCAGGCCGCGGCGGCCGACATCGGCCGAGTATTGAAAGAGCTCTCGGCCCGCGAAATCAAGGAGCCGATAATGGAGCCTGACAACCGAATGGAACTCGAGAACCGCATCGCCATGACGCCGCGATTCTCGGCGAGGTTTGACTCCCAGGAACTCGGTCCGGCCTCGGGCTACACCTGCCCGGACTGCAATGGATCGCTGGCAACAATCAGCGACGGCCACTTCCGCTGCCACGTCGGTCACGCGTGGACAGCCGATGCCCTGCTGTCCGCGCGCGATAGGGAAGTGGAGGGCGCGCTGTGGATCGCCCTGCGCAGTCTGCAGGAAAAAGCCAAGATGGCCCGGCAACTGGCCAACAAGGTGGGCCGCGGTCCGCTTTTTCGACGCTACAGCGCGCAGGCCGACGAGTCCGAACGCGCGGTACAGGTGCTGGGCGAGCGGCTGATGGCCATGACCGACCCGGCAGAAGGTGTACCCGAGGTGGGGGGCCCGGGTGGCTGAATCGATTGTGCTGATCGACGTAGACCGTCAGCAGGACGTCGCGGTCCTGACGATCACCGGTGTCCTGGACGGGACAAGCTATCGGACACTGCGCGATGCCGTGATCAAGGCAGCGCTCGACGAACCGCGAGCGGTGATCGTCGATGTCAACAACTTGGCGGTACCCTTCCCCTCGGCGTATGTGGTGTTCACCAGTGCGCGCTGGAACGTCAGCACGTGGCCGGATGTGCCGATCCTGTTGGTGTGCGAAGACCGGCGGTCGCGGCGCGAGATCACCGCAGGCGGCGTCGCACGGTACGTACCGGTGTACCCCGCGCTCGAGTCGGCGCTGGCCGCCGCACTGCACCAAACGCTGGACACCCGCCGACGGGCCAAGAGACCGCTGCCCGCCCGCGCGACCAGTGTCGGAGTGGCTCGCGCCCTGATCAACGAGTGGCTGACCGCGTGGCGGCAGAACGACCTGATCCCCGTCGCCGGCACCGTCGCGACGGTTTTCGTCGAAAACGTTTTGGACCATACCGACAGCGCGCCGGTGCTGATCGTCGAGACCTACCGGGACACCGTCACCGTCGCCGTGGAGGATGGCAACCCGGTGCCGGCGGAACGACTGGAAACCGCGCACGGTGTCGCGATGTTGTCGGGTTTGTCCATCGTGTCCGCCCTGTGTCGGGCCTGGGGCAGCACTCCGACGCCGTCCGGCAAGACGGTCTGGGCATTGGTCGGTCGTGAGAATCGGCTGTAACCCCACGAGTACTGTGCAAGTACTCCGCACTTGACCGGGCCGACCTGCGACGGGACCTGCATGGACGACACCACCGACGAGTCCTTCGAAGCGTTGTTGCGGTACATGCGCGACTCGCGCGGGTTTGACTTCACCGGCTACAAGCGGACGTCGTTGATGCGCCGGGTCCGGCATCGGATGGACCACGCGGGATACCGTTCGTACGAGGAATATCTCGACGTGCTGCAAGCGAGTTCGGACGAATTCGCGTCGTTGTTCAACACCATCCTGATCAACGTCACGGCGTTCTTCCGCGATGAAGAAGCCTGGGACTTCGTCCGGGACGAGGTCATTCCGCGGATGCTGGCCGAGCGCGGCCCCAGCGACCCGATCCGGGTCTGGAGCGCGGGCTGTGCCTCCGGGCAGGAGGCGTACACGCTGGCCATGCTGCTTGCCGAGGCGCTCGGGCCCGACGCGTTTCGGCAGCGGGTCAAGATCTACGCGACCGATATCGACGAGGAGGCGCTCGCCGAGGCGCGCGCCGCCACCTATGACGCCAGGGCCGTCGAATCGGTGCCACCGGATCTGCTGGCCCGCTACTTCGAACAGGTCAACGGCCGCTACATCTTTCACAAGGATCTGCGTCGCGCGGTGATCTTCGGCCGCAACGATTTGGTCAAGGATGCACCGATCTCGCGGGTGGACTTGCTCGTCTGCCGCAACACCCTGATGTACCTCAATGCCGAGACGCAACGAAATGTGCTGGGCCGCTTGCACTTCGCGCTCGGTCCGCAGGGCACGCTGTTTCTCGGCCATGCCGAGATGCTGCTGAGTCATAGTGATCGATTCACTCCGCTGAACCTGAAGAACCGCATCTTCCGCAAGGCGGCCGGGACCCACAGCGGTGTAGAGCGCTACGACCCGGCCGCGGCCTTCTATGACCGCAACGATGAGTCGTCCGGGCTTACCACGGTGCGCGAGTTGGCTTTTCGTGCCAGCCCAGTGGCGCAGATCGTGGTCACCGGCGAAGACACCGTGGCGATGATCAACCAGCAGGCGGAAAGCGTTTTCGGCCTGTCGGCCCGTGACATCGGTAGGCTACTCAGGGATTTGGAGGTGTCCTACCGGCCAGTCGAGCTCCGCGCCTACCTCGAGCAAGCGAAGGTGGAACGGCGCTCGGCCCGGATTCCCGACGTCAAATGGCAACGGCCGGGCGCCGAAACGGTGTGGTTCGAAATCCACGTCAACCCGCTGGTCGACGCCGAAAATGGATTGCTCGGGGTGTCGATCGTCTTCTTCGACGTCAGCGCCACGCGCGCTCTGCTCGACAAGGTCGTCCAGACCAACCGTCAGCTCGAAGCCGCCTACGAGGAGCTGCAGTCCACCAACGAAGAGCTCGAGACCACCAACGAGGAGCTGCAATCCACGGTCGAGGAACTCGAGACCACCAACGAGGAGCTGCAGTCCACCAACGAAGAACTCGAGACAATGAACGAGGAGCTGCAGTCCACCAACGACGAATTACACACCATCAACGACACGCTGCGCGAGCGCAGTCTGGAGCTCGACGGCGCGACGACGTTCCTGGATTCGCTGATCAATTCGGTGCGAATGGGCATGGTTGTTGTCGACCGGGAAATGAAGGTGGTGGTCTGGAACCGGGGTTCCGAGGACCTGTGGGGGCTACGGGCCGACGAGATCACGGGCACCAAACTGACGTCACTGGATATCGGGTTGCCGTTGGACACGGTGCTGCCTTTGCTCGGTAACGCCTTCGTCGATCCGGAGAGCTCGGGCGAAACGCTGGTGGACGCGGTCAACCGAAGGGGCCGCCCGGCTCGGGTGCGGGTCACCTGCACGTCGTTTCGCTGCAGTGACGGTGCAGCCGGCGGGGCGCTACTCCTGATGGAAGTTCTGGGTTAGTCGCCCAGTTGCGCGGCCGAGCGCTTGGCAGCCTGCTGCGCTTGCTCGGCACGCCGCACCGACTCCTCGGCCCGGCGCCGTGCCACCGCCACCGTGCGCGCCGTGGCGCCGATCCCCGCGGCCAGATCCTGGCGTCGGCGCCGGAGCTCATCCGCGCGTAGCCGGGCGACTTCAGCGCGGGCGCCAGCGTCGTCGAGCCTTCGAGTCGCAGGCTGCAAGCCCTGATCGTCGGACTGAGCGTCCGCTGATGTGCCGCCGTGCGTCGACTGCGCGCGCGCCGTGGCGCACGGCGGCACGGGCGGCAGCGGCGCCCCGTCGGCGATGCTGGCCAGAACGCCACCCATGTCGTGCACCGGCAAGACGAGGTCTGCGCCGGCTTCGGCAGCGGCGATCGGCATCGAGGGATAGCGCGCGGTGCCCGGGCTTTGGGCGATGACAAGGCCGCCGACCCGCTTCATCGCCCCGACCCCCACGGCCCCGTCCCGGCCCGACCCGGACAACACCACGGCCAGCGCCCGAGGTCCGTACGAGCTGGCGACGGACGCCAGCAGCACGTCGAAGCGACGCTCGGTGAGTGAGGCCATTCTGCGCAGTCGACAGGTTCGGTCTCTCATGACCTCCATGTGCATATCCGGCGGACAGACGATCACCGGGCCCGGCTCGATGGTTTGCCGGTCCCGGGCCCAGCGCACCGGGTGTGCCGTCGACCGTTGCAGAATCATCGGCAGCACACTCGATTGCCCGCCGAGGTGCTGTTGCACGACGATGGCGGCACCGAGCTCCGCCGGCAGATCGCCTAGGACCGCTAACAACGCCTCTAATCCACCGGCCGAGGCCGTCAGGACCACGAGCTCGACCCCGGGTCGATGGGTGTCGGTTGTCACGTGTTCAGTGTCCTCCCATCGCCGTCATACGGCTTGGAGAATCCTCGCACTATCCAGCAGGCGAAGCGCACCGACTGCAAGCGAAGCGGGCACCTCGCCGGGTTTGGTCGCACACCACGCCGGGTAGTGCCCCAGGTTGCGAGCAGCCGCGCTCGTGCAAAGACCTCGACGGCAGTGCGGACCGGCTACGGAGGGATTTCGTCGTGAAGATCGCGGTTGTGACCGGAGACGACGTCGCCGATGACGGGCCAGCGCAGCTATGTTCCGCGCTCACCACCCGCGGGCACGACGTGACATGTCATGTGAGGCAACAACGGCGGACCCGTGCCGAACGATCAGCCACGGCGGACTTTCGGGTTGTCGCGACGCGCGTCGGACCCCCGCCCGGAGGAACCGCCGCAGACGTCCTGCCCTTCGTTGGTGATTGGGCGGCCACCCTGCAACGCCGGTGGACCCTCGACCGGCCCGACATCGTCCACGCGTATGGCTGGCTGGGGGGGCTGGCAGCACAGCTGGCCGCGCGCCGGCAAAACTGGCCAACCGTACAGACATTCCCCAGCCTGGCCGCACTATCGAAGTCATCCGCCGACCGGTCGGACGACCCCGCGCGCGAGCGCATCGAGCCGCTGTTGGCTCGGCACGCCAACTGGGTCACCGTCGAGAGCACAGGCGAACTGGAGGCGCTCAGCCGGTTGCTGCACACCCGAGCGCGGATGTCGGTGATCAGCGGCGGCGTCGATGGTGATCGGTACACGCCGGTGGGTCGGGCCGACGATCGGGACGGACTGCTCCGCGCCCTCTGTTTAGCACCAAAGCTCGTGTCGACCAACGGGTTTGACATGGCAATCGCGGCACTGCCGCGCGCAGCGGCAACCGAGCTGGTCATCGCGGAGACCGGGCCCAACAGCGGTCGTGACGACCGCGCGAGGGCCAAGTTGGAGCGGCTCGCCGCAAAGTCCGCTGTGAACCAGCGAGTCCGGTTCCTCGGCACCGTCTCCGAGGACGACATGCCCGGCTTGATGCGATCCACCGACGTCCTCCTTTGCCTGCCGCAACAGCCCGCCAGGGCTACCCGGGTCTTGCAGGCGATGGCCAGCGGGCTCGCCGTCGTCGGCCCGTCTACCGGCGTGCTGAACGATCTCGTGGTCAACGACGTGACCGGGCTTCTATTGTCTGCGGACGATGCCAGAGAGCTGGCCTCAGTGCTCAGACACCTTGCGGTGGAACGCTTTCGCTGCAACGGCATGGGCGCGGCCGGCCGCAACCGGGCGCTGTCGCGCTACACCTGGGACCGCATCGCGCTGGACTCGCTGGCGATCTATGAGAAACTCAACGCAGAACGCTTAGCGGGTGAAGCGATGGAAGAGGTCACACGGTGACCGGTGCGCAGTCATGACTAGCATCACCGAAAAAAGGCCGCGCGGCGCGCCCGGCGACGCGGCCCAGGTTGCGCGTGATTCCCTCGACGTCAGCCTCAAATCCACCGGTGCGATCGGCCGCCCGCCCCGGCCGGCCGCGGTGCGATACGAGCAGTTCCGCACCTTCGATCCCGACGATGCAAGGCGGTTCTTCGCCGCCGCCTACACGCCGGGCTGGCGAATCACCGGTGTCGGCAGGGGATCGGCCGTCAAGCATCGGCGCTACACCGCACCCGCGATGACACTCGACGACGTGCTAATGCAAGGCCGAGTGAATTGCGAGATCCCGGGAGCCGATGACGTATTGGTGATCCAACCGCGCGCGGGCTCATTGACGGCGAGCGTAAACCCATTCCCCGAAGTCGACCACCCGGTGCTCGTCGCCCACGACATGCCCTGCGCGCTGCAGGTGAACTCGGCGCGATTCGACGTCGTAGGCATCGGGTCGGATGTACTGCGCAAGGCCGCCGCCGCACACTATGCGCCGTTGCCGCAGAAGATCCGGTTCCTCGATTGGCGCCCGCGCTCGGGTGCCGCCGCGCGCGCCTGGCATCGAGCGCTAGAATACGCCAAAGCCACGCTCTGCTCGGCCGACACCGTCCACCAACCGTTGATCGCAGCGTCGGTGGCGACCGTGCTGGCGACCGCGGTGCTCGAGTGCTACCCCTCCAACCTCACGGCCGACAACGACGTGCTGAGCGACCCCGCAGTGCCCGAAGCGCTCAAGGATGCAGTGTCGTTCATCCACTGCCATGCCGGCGGCGACGTCGGGATCCACGATGTCGCGGCCGCGGTGCATCTCACCCCGCGGGCAGTGCAATACCTGTTCAGGCATCAATTGGACACCACGCCGACGAGGTATCTGCGCCGTGTCCGGCTCCACCGCGCACACCTGGACCTGTTATCCAGCGACCGCTCGGTGACCACTGTTGCCGAAATCGCCCAGCGGTGGGGCTTTTTGCATACCGGCCGGTTTGCCGTGCAATACCGTCAGACTTACGGCCAAAGTCCGCACACCACGTTGCGACAGTGAAGTTCCGGCCAGCCCAGCCAACGATTGCCTTCGGCTGAAGTCCAGGTGACCGCTCCGCGACGGATCGCAACGCCTAATATTTGGCGATTCCATCATTCGGGTCAAAAGCACCTGCGCAGCTTGCGTTTTTGAACTCAAACGTGGCGTCATGCACAAATTGAGATCTGCAAGTTCCCGTCGATGCCGCTAGGCTCTTGGCAGGTTGAGTCCACAGCTGCCGACATTTCGGGGCCATTGGGACACAGATGTCGCTTCGCCCTCCTTGATCCCTCATCCGATTGGGCGTACCCGCATGACTTCATTAGCTTTTCGACCGACCACCGACCTACGCGGCCAACCGCGCTGTCGCTTCTCGATTGACTGCGCCGGGGCACGATTGGATGTGCACACGCGCAGATCGGCCACCGTTTTACGGGTCACTGGCGAAATCGACGCGTTCAACACGGGCCTGGTGCGCGACGGGATTCGGCGCTACGCACAGCTGAACGCGCCGTTGATCCTGGATCTCGGTCAGCTGGAATTCCTGAGCCTGGCGGGCTTTCGTGCCTTGCTCACCCTGAACGAAGAGCACCAGCGGGCCGGACTGCACTGGGGCGTGGTCAGTGGCGCGCGATTGCTCCTCCTCGGCCGCGTCTTCCCGAAACATGGCCTACCGCTTGTCGATTCGGTTGCCGAGGCGCTGCAGATCGTCGACGAACTGGTCCAGGCGCGACGCCGTTGGCTCGCCGTCCCGGCCCGTCAACACGAGCCGCAGCGCGCTGCCGACACCGGGCGTGCCGCGCTGCGTCGGGCAATTGCCTGAGCAATCACGCGGTTTTCGCCAGGGCGGCAGTGTGAGACATGCTGCCGCCCTTGGCCACTCGCCGGATCAGCGCACGAGTCGCCTTTTCCAGAATCTCCTGGGCGTCGTCCGGCTGGCGAGCCCGCTCGGCGCGCGTGGTTGCCGCGGCGATGGTGAGCTCCTGTTCGTAGCCGGTGACGACACGGGGATCCACATACGAACCGCGTGCCACCGCGGGCGTGTTGCCCAACCCTTCGGCCACCTCCTTCATCACCGCCGATTCGACTCGCTTGATCACCCGTTGTGACACCGGGGGATCTGCGTCGGCGAACGCCACGGCCGCCAGCACCGTTCCATGCCAGGTCCGCAGATCCTTGACGGTGAAATCGTCGCCAACGATTTCCTTGAACCGGGCATTGAGGTCGTCGGCTCGCAGCTCGGTCCATCCGGACGTGTTGCGGTACACCAGCAATCGTTCACTGCGTTCGGCACTGCGCATCAGCGCGCGCACCGCGCGGACCACGGCAGCATCCTGCACCTCCACGGTGCGCTGCACCCCGCTCTTGGCGGGGTAATCGAAAGCGACCGCATCGCGGCGCACCGTCACGTGCTCACGCAGCAGGGTCGCGATTCCGTAGGATTCGTGTTCCTCGGCGTATTGCTCTCCGCCGGAGCGGAAGTAACCACGGTCCAGCAATCGCAACCCCAGCGCCAGTACGCGCTCGCGCGACATTCCGCGCCGGGACAGGTCGGCGACAATGTGCTGGCGAAAACTCGGCAACCGGGTGGACAGTTCCAGGACACGGTCGAATTTTTCCTCGGCGCGCTCCTGCTGCCATGCGGAGTGGTAAAGGTACTGACGGCGCCCGGCCGCGTCGGTGCCGACCGCCTGAATGTGGCCGTTCGGATGAGGGCAGATCCACACCTTCTTCCAGGCAGGTGGAATCACCAGATCCTTGATCCGCTGCAGGGTCGCATGGTCGGCCACCGGCTCGCCATCACTGTTGTAGTAGGCGAACCCCTTGCCCCGACGCTTACGGGCGATTCCGGGCCCGTCGAGCACGCTTCGTCGCAGCCGCATGTTCGTTGTCTCCAGTCTTGTTGGCTGATCGGGGAATTACCCGTCCGGGAAGGGATTCACACGGTCGGATTGGCCGCCGCAACGCAAAACGACCCGCCACGACGATGTGGCGGGTCGTTAGCTGAGCAGAATCTAGCCGGCCATGAACTCGTGGTAGGCCGATTCCAGATTCGACGGCAGGGCCGACACGTTGCACTGACGCTCGGTCTCGCCAATCGGCGCCAAAATGCCGCGCAGGTCGTAGTACTCCTGCGGGTGCGCTGTGAAGTAGCCGCGGAGGTTGGATGCGGCTTCTGCCCGCGGCTGTCCGTAGGCAGCCATCACGACCTGGTTGGCGCCCGGGTGAGCCGCGAGGTACTGCTCCGCGGCCCCCTGCGCAGAAGACACCGTGGCGTTCACGCCCGCAGGGCTGCAGTCGGGTGCCGCGGCCGCCGTCGGCGCACCGGCGATACCCAACGCCAGACCCCCGAGCAGACAACCGGCACTGACGCCGGCGACTCGCCGACGCGCGACGCTGTTGCTGAATTTCATGCTGTTGTCCTTCGATGATCGACATCAATTGACCGGGGTGCCCGATACCCAAAACCAAGGTAGCTGGCAGGGAACGCGAGAGTCCCTTAAATTTGCGGACAGCTAATGCGCGCAGCCGGGGGTTGTCCTCGCCGCGGACCACGTTCATCAGTATCCGACGGCCGGTCGTGATCAAACCGTTACTAGCTAAGAGAGGTATCAGCAAACTCCCTTTAAGATCTCTAGCTGGTATCTACCACGGGTGTCGATGTCACCGCAAAGATATCCGGAGTTGCCCGATTAATCCGTTGTGCGGGGCCGATACGTGCTCAACCGGTGCCGGGCTAGCATGTGCGTGAGCCAATGCTGTCACCGCCAGCGGGGGAGTTCTGATGGTCGAGATTCGCTTGGAACGCACGATCGCGGCACCTGTCGAGCAGGTTTTCGATTGGCTGGCCGACCCGGCCAACCTCGCTACCGCTCCGCTAGTCCTTCAGGGAAAGTGGGCGAAGGGAACGGCGGGGGCCGGCCAGGGTGCGGTTCGTGAGGTGATCGGGATCGGCACCTGGTTCCGTGAGGAGCTCACGGCTTACGACCGGCCGCACAGCTACACCTATCTGATCGTGCGGTCGTTCCCGCCGTTCAATCACGAGGGCGGCACCCTCACGTTCACCACAGTCGGCGACGGTACCCGGGTGAACTGGCTGACGAATTACACCCACTCGGCCGCAGCCGGGGGCAAGGCGCTGGAGGCGGTGACTCGCCGCCTGTTGCGTCCGAACTTTCTCGCCATTCTCAACGCGTGCGCCAAGGCACTGGAAAAGTAACACCAATGACGCTGGCCTACAGCGTCTTCGGGCCCGCTCAGCGGTGCGGAACGACGGAGTCGGCTAGCAGTGCTCCGGTGACGACGGCGACAACGATGAGCACCAGCGCGGCAGCTGGCCACACCCACATCACCCGCTTGCGCGACGCCGCCACGATGACGCCCCCGACGGCGAGGACAGCCGCGAGTCCCACACCGCCCCACGTCACCACATAGGCCCAATCAAGTGCCGAAGTGTCGCAGGTGTTGGGCGCACACGAATCGGTGGCCATCGCGAAGAAGAAAGAGAAGGACACCGATAGCGTGCCGGCAATCGCGGCGAGCACGAACAGGATGACCGTGGCGATCGTATCGGCCGAAGAGCGCTGCGTGGTCTCGGGATGTTGGGCAGCAGTCATACGACAACTCTATGCGCGCATCGTTTCCTGGCAATGCCGCATGTCGGTGCGCCGTTGGGGTACTCGAAGCAGATGGACGTTGCCAAGGACATCAGGGACTTCTTGATGACGCGGCGGGCCCGGATCACTCCCGAGCAGGTGGGCATGCCGCCGGGGCGGCGCCGTCGGGTGCCCGGATTGCGACGGGAGGAGGTTGCTCAATTGGCCGGCGTCAGCATCGAGTACTACACCCAAGTGGAGCGCGGGAATGTCGCCGGTGTCTCCGAGGACGTGCTGCGAGCCATCGCGCGGGCGTTGCGCCTCACCGAGGCCGAAGAGCTGCACCTTTTCGACCTGGTCCGTGCGGTTAAGGGCGATCGGGGCCGAGCGGCGCGGTCACCTGACCGCGGCCTTCCCGAAGGGGTGCAGGCGCTGCTGGACTGCATGGTCACCGCGCCGGCAATCGTGGTCAACGGCCACCTCGATGTCGTGGCCGCCAACGCGCTCGGACGTGCGCTCTACGCACCGGTTTTCGCCGCAGCGAAAGCGACACCGAACCTGGCCCGATTCATCTTCCTCGACGCCGCGGCCGGCCGGTTCTTTCCTGAGTGGGCCCGCGAAGCCGACGACGTGGTAGCGCTGCTGCGGGCCGAAGCGGCCCGCTCACCCGACTCGCCGGAGATCGGCCGACTCATCGGTGAGCTCGCCGCCCGCAGTGAACAATTCCGCGACAGCTGGGCTGCGCACAATGTCAAGGCCCATCACCACGGCGTCAAGCGACTTCACCATGCGGAGGTCGGTGAATTATCGTTGACCTACAACGTCTTTGACATCACCAGCGTGGGCGGCTTGTCATTGATCGGCCACACCGCCGGACCGGGGTCACGATCCGACGAGGCGCTGCGGCTGCTCGCCAGCTGGGCCGTGACCGAGCACGAGTCCGACGCCGATCCTCGAAATGACAACGCTTCGGCCTGACCACCATCCCGAAATACCTGTGGCGGTGCCGCTTTCGTGCGCTAAGCCCTCAGACGGTGCATGAGCTGGCGTGCGGCGTTGCGGCCGCTGAGTACCGCCCCGATGACGGTCGACGGATTGTCGACTCCGACCGCTTCGCCCGCGAAGTAAAGCCGGTCGCTGATCGGCTCCTGCAGGCGACGTCGATCGTCGAGCCCGGAACCGGGCGCGTGAAACGAGTAGCTACCCCGGGCATATGGGTCAGCGGCCCAACCGGAGGTCCGGACCGCGATCGGCGTGACGTCGTCGCCGAAAAGCTGACGGGCGACCGGCAGCGCCCGGGCCGAGACGTCCGCCGGCGACGACGACTCCACTGCCCGGCCGCGTTCACCTGCGTTGAACGCCACCACGATCGGCCCGGCGACATTCGACAAGGTGAACCATTGCGCCCAGGCGCCGGGCTCGGACCCCATGAAGAGGTAAAAAGCGTTGTCCGTCTTCCACGTTCGCCGGTCGAACCGGAAGAAGGTCTTGGACAGTACACCGAATCCCAGCGCGCTGACCGCCCGCGCATGTCCTTCGGGCAGCGGCGGGTCGAAGGCGATCGAACCGGCCTTGAGCACTCCGAGGGGAACCGTGACGATCGCGGCGGGTCCTTCGAACGATTGGTTCCCGGCGTGCACGACCACGCGGTCGTCGCGGCGGTTGATCGCGGTGACCGGCGTATTGAAGGCAACTTGCAGCCCATCGGCGAGCACGGTGGGCAGCGCGTCGTACCCGTTGGTGATCACGGCCTGGTCGCCGCCGACGTACTCACCGGCATCAAAGGTGTTGGCGGAGAGCTGGTCTGCCCCCGCCGCGAATTCGTCCTCAATCTCCGTGGCGACATAGAAGGCCAACTCGGCCCGCTCCGGCGCGGACAGCTCCGCGCGGGCGGCCGCCGCGTCGATCGCCGCGGCCAGGCTCCCACCCTCGACCCGACCACAAGCCCGCTCGACGAACGCGCGCCAAGCGTCGGGGTCATAGTCCACGGGCGGCAGCGACCGATCGACCGCGAGCTTGGCCCACCCGTAGTAGTCGGTGGGAATGACCTGCGCCCGTGCCTTACGCGCCAACTCCAGCAGGGGATCGCTGGCCGTGCCGTGGATCCATGAGGCCCCCATCTCGATCGGCGCACCCCAATCGCGAACGGTGTACACCCGGCCACCGATGCGATCGCGGGCTTCGAGCACCCGCACCGGCCATCCGGCGTCCACGAGGAGCCGGGCGGCGGCAAGACCGGCCATGCCGGCGCCGACCACGAGGATCGACTTGGTGTCGGGCTTGATCTCCGGCGGTGCGGGCGCAGATGCCCGATGTCCGCCCGGGGTGCAGGCGGCGACCAGCCCCTCGGTGGCCACGCTCATCGTTGCTGTGAGCACCGCCCGACGGGTGATCGGGGACATGACAGTCACCCTCTCACACCGCAACCGGCGCCGTGCCGGGGTTTGCGTGCATGCCGGAACCAGTGTGCTGAGATTCGCCCCGCGCGGTTTGGCGAAGTTGCATAGTTGGACGCCCGTGCCGATATAAGATCCCGGTATCCGGGGTGCGGCGACGGGGCCGTGTTCGAGGGGGGAGCGGCGATGAGTGCTCGGCGATCGACACGCGTGGCCGACCCGCTGCCCCGCGTGTTACCGCCAGGCCGCTCCCTGACCGTCCGCGCGGTTGACGGCACCCCGTTGCACACCGAGGTTTTCGGGCCGCCCGACGGACTTCCGATCGTGCTGACGCACGGCATCACCTGTTCGATCAGAGCGTGGACGTATCAGATCGCGGAACTGGCCACCGAGTACCGGGTGATCGCGTTCGACCACCGCGGACACGGCCGCAGCGGCGTTCCGCGGCGCTGCGCGTATAGCCTCAAACATCTTGCGTCCGACCTGGATTGCGTGTTGGAGGCGACGGTGGCGCCGCATGAGCGGGCGGTGCTGGCCGGGCACTCGATGGGCGGCATCACCATCGCCGCGTGGTCGGCCCGCTACCGCCACAAGGTCCATCGTCGGGTCAATGCCGTCGCGCTGATCAACACCACCACCGGTGAGGTCGCCCGCCGGGTACAGCTGCTCTCGGTGCCGGGCCCGATCTCGCCGGCGCGCGTACTGGCAGCCCGCGGTCTGGTCAGCGCGTTCGCCGGACTGCCGATTCCGGCGGCGGCGCTGCTGGCCACTCGCTCCTTGGTGGCGATGCTGGCGGTCGGGAAAGAGGCCGACCCCAGTACGGCGAAGCTGATCTATGAGTTGTTCGCCCAGACGTCACCCGCCGGGCGCGGCGGCTGCGCCAGAATGCTGGTCGAGTCGCTGGGCGCCCGCTACCTCGATCTGTCCGGGCTGACGGTGCCAACCCTGGTCATCGGCAGCATGAACGACCGGCTGACACCGCTGCGCCAGGCTCGCGAGATCGCCCGGACCGCACCCAACGTCGTCGCTCTGGTCGAGTTGCCCGGCGGCCATTGCTCGATGCTCGAATATCCGCACGAGGTCAACCGGCAGCTACGCCTGCTGGCCGAATCCGTCACCCTGCACGTGGAGCCGATCAGCTCATAGCAAGGCAACCACCTCGGCGGCGGCGCGGTAACCCGACCGGACGGCACCGTCGAAGAACCCGGTCCATTCGTCCGCAGTCTCGGTGCCGGCCCAGTGGATCGGGCCAACTGGTTTGCGTAGCCACGGCCCGAGCCGGGTCCACGAGCCCGGCGGCACGGCCGCCGTCGGTCCGCCGGGCGCGAAATCGTCGGTGCCCCAACGATGATCCGTATAGTCCAGGGGCTTGAGGGCCTCATCCCCGAACAGCGACGCGAAGCAGCGCAACGTGTCCCGACGGCGTTGATCGGTGGGCAACGAGTCGAATGCCCGGGCGTCGACGAAGCCCATCAGGATGCCGGGCCCGTCACCGTTCGGACTAACGTCGAACGTAATGAACACCGGCCCCTTGTCGGAGAGCGCCTGCCCGGAGAATCCGCCGGTCCGCCAGAACGGTGTCTCATAGGCCGCGAACGCCTTGCTGAGCCGGCCCTGCGGCCACCGGTCGCACAGGTCGTGGTACTCCGCGGGCAGCGGGGGAGCGAACTCGATGGCCGCCCGGTGCGCCGGCGGGATCGCGACAATGACGAACCCGGCCTCGGCGGCGCCGCGTTCGGAGGTGACCGTGACGCCCGCGCCGTGTCGCTCGACGCGGCGAACCGGGGCGTTGAGCACCACGCGTGCGCCCAGCTCGTCCGCCGCCGCCTGAGCGATCTGCTGCGTGCCACCGGGAAAATGCTCCTGCTGGGCGCCATCCTCGACGTCGAGCAATCGATCCAGCCCCCCGGCGGCACGGACGTAGCGCACCGCGTGCAGCATCGACACGTCGTCCAGTTCGCAACCCCAGGTCACCCTGGTCATGATCGTCATCAGATCCCGAGACGAGGCGGTGGCCCGTACCGACCGCAGCCAGTCGGCGAACGACAGCTTGTCCAACTCGCGTGCCCGGCGGGCTTGCCAGGGGGCGTCGACCGGGATGCTGCGGGCGATTCTCTCGAATTGCCAACGTAGGCGGCCGATATCGATCAGTCCGGTCAGCGAGAGCTTGGGGATGGTGCCCTGATACGAGCGCGTCCAACCGCGCCAGTGGATGACATTCTTGCCGTCGTGGTGGGTGGGGGTAGTCGGGATGGACAGTTCGGCGGCCAGCGCCAGCACGGCGTCTTGGGTGGGCCCGACGAATGCGCCGCCCATGTCCACGGGCAATCCGGCCACGCTGCCGGTGAAGGAGCGCCCGCCCACCCGGTCCCGGCCCTCGAAGACGACCACGTCGTGGCCCTGGCGTGACAGCGCTCGCGCCGCGCTAAGGCCGGCAAAGCCTGCGCCGACCACCACAACGTCGACAGTCCAGGACGGCTTCGTCACGCCTTCTAGTCAACCGCATTGCGGTGTGCCGGCGGTAGCGCGGTGCCGTTCGAGGTTCTCCGTATCTGTTCGGCGCCGTCGCCGGGGTGGTGGCACTAGCACTGTTCTTCGTGGCCCCCGCAACGCGGTCGCCGCTTGCGGTTTTGCTGGCGATTCTGTTCGGCGTCAACGTCGTTGACGACGCGATGTATGGCCCGCAGGCCGCCTGGTTCGCGGAGCTCCTCGATACGCGGGTGCGTTACAGTGAGGCGATCTCAGCCCTGGCAGCGCGGGAAACGTCCGCGGATCAGATCGAGTGAGTGCGGTGAGCAGGATTTATCTCAATGCCTTCGACATGGCATGTGTCGGGCACCAGTCGGCGGGACTATGGCGTCACCCCGAGGATCAGGGCTACCGGTATCGCGAACTCGGATATTGGACCAACCTGGCCCGCATCCTGGAGGCGGGCGGTTTCGACGCGCTCTTCCTCGCCGACGTGCTGGGTGTCTACGACGTGTACGGGGGCTCGCGGGACGCGGCGGTCCTCGACGCCGCTCAGTTCCCAGTCAATGACCCGACCGCCGCGGTGTCGGCAATGGCGGCCGTCACCGAAACCCTGGGCTTCGGGATCACGCTGTCGCTGACCTACGAGCAGCCGTACGCGCTGGCGCGCCGATTGTCGACGCTGGATCACCTCACCGATGGGCGGGTGGCGTGGAACATCGTGACTTCCTATCTGGACAGTGCGGCACGCAATCTTGGCCTGGACGCTCAGATTCCGCACGATCAGCGCTACGACATCGCCGACGAGTATCTCGAGGTCTGCTACAAGCTCTGGGAAGCGTCGTGGGAACCCGGCGCGGTGGTACGCGATCCGGTGCGCGGGGTGTTCACCGACCCGGCCAAGGTGCACGACATCGAACACAAGGGTCGCTATTTCTCGGTGCCGGGACCATTTCTGTGCGAGCCGTCGCCGCAACGTACCCCGGTGCTGTTTCAGGCCGGGGCCTCGCCGCGGGGCGTCAAATTCGCCGCCGCCAACGCCGAGGCCGCTTTCATCTCCGGTCCGACCCCGCAGATTGTGCGCGGTCCGGTCCGGGCGCTGCGGGAAGCCGCCGCCGCGTTGGGCCGAGACCCGCGCTCTATCAAGGTGTTCACCATGGTGACCCCGGTGGTCGCCGCGACCCGTGAGCAAGCGCTGGAGAAGTTGGCCGAATATCGCGAATATGTCAGCACCACAGGTGCTTTGGCGTTGTTCGGCGGGTGGACGGGAGTCGACTTGGCCGAGCTTGGCGACGATGATCCACTGCGCTACAGCGAAACCGACGCCAACCGGTCCGCGCTGGCCTCCTTCACCACGGGCGAGCGAACCTGGACCGCACGCGAACTCGCCGAGGAGATCGGCATCGGCGGTCGCGGCCCGGTGCTGGTGGGCTCGCCCACCGATGTCGCCGATGAGCTGGAACGGTGGTGCGACGAGGCCGACGTCGATGGTTTCAACCTGGCCTACGTGACGACGCCGGGCACCTTCGTGGACTTCGCGAGGTTCGTCGTGCCCGAACTGCGACGCCGCGGTCGAGTGCCCGAAAGGGTTCCACGCGGCACTTTACGGGAACGGCTGGGGGGCAAGGGGCCGTTGTTGCCCGACGATCATCCCGGCGCCGGCTACCGCCGCTGAGCCATCGCCCCGCCGACAGAAGAGAAGGCTACGGCGCGACGGTCAGCCAGTCCGCGAAACCGGACGGGTCGTGGCGTCCCAGCGCGCCGTGCTCGTAGAGCCCCCAACCCTCGACCGGATCCTTGTCGCCTTCGTGGCACACGGCACGTCCGACGTGGTCGATAACCCCGAAGCCGGCTCGCCCGATGATGGCCGGGTCGGTCATGTTGTACGTCAGGCGTTCGGTGAACTTCTCGCCCTTCCACATGCCGTGCGTCCAGTCCGAGTCACCTCCGTAGCCGCCGCCAACGTGAATGGGGACCGGAAGTTTCGACTCGACGTCGAAGTGCACGGGTGTGCCGTCGGGTGTGGTCGCGTTGATCGTGGCGCCGGTCGGGATCCGGGTACCGGAGCGATACTGAATCTTCACCCGTGGCCAGCCCAGCTGCTCGACCCGGCCGTCCCGCCAGATACGGGTGCAGTCGTTGAGCGAACGGAACCCGTTGGGCTCCTCTTGGATGATCAGCACGATGGCGAAGTCGTCGAAAGCCATTGGTACATATAGCCACCACATGCCTTCGAATGGTGGATCGGCGGGCCGTCCCGCCGGCTCGGCCTCACCGATCGGCCGGATACCCCACGATCGGTCGCGGCTGCCCAGCCAGGTGGCGGGATCCACCGTGATCTCCTCGCCGTCGATCACCAGGTGTCCGCTCCAGCTGCCGAGTTGGGCGAACCGCTGCGCGTCCAGGGTGACCCGGTTGCCGGAGCGAAGGATATGGGGTTGTTCCTGAACGACGTCGAACAGCCCGGTCCAGGTGAGATCGACTGCGATGCCTTCGGTTTCGTCGAGCACGACGCGCAACTTGTGCAGCGGCTCGATGACCTCGACCCGGTAGCCGTTGACGTGCTGGTTGAGCCGGTCGGCATCGATGGCATCGGAAACATGCACTGCGGTCTGCGTGTCCCCACGCCGGACGAGCACGAACGCGTCCTTGACGCCGAGGTTGGGGTAGTAGCCGATTCCGCTGATCACAAAGATGTTGCCGGTGCGATCGTGTGCGTTGAAGTAGGACCGGTCGTAGAAGTTGCGGTCCGAGGCACCAGGCCATGCGATCGGCTGCGGAATCTGGTGTACCGGGTATTCGTCGAGCGGTCCGAGCATCACTGGTCCTCTCCGATAAGCCGTCTCATCAATCCGGCGTGGTAGAACAACGACTCGACATCGTCGGGCTTTTCGGTTTCGCCGAAATGCACCCGCCGTGCGCCGGTGCGCATGAAGACGCATGCCCACATCACGCCCGAGTAGACGTAGAACCAGCGCAAGTCACCCACTTCGACGCCAGCGAGTCGTCGGTAGCTGGCGCGTACGTCCTCCTCGCGCATCACGTCGGGTAACCCGGGTAGTCCGGCAAGACCGGTGAGTTCTTGGAAAACCATGTGCGCGTAAATCATCCACGCGACGTCGAGCTCGCGGGGACCCAACGTCACCATCTCCCAGTCCAGCACCGCGACCGGTCTGAAGTCGCGGTACAAGACGTTGCCCACCCGCGCGTCGCCCCATAGCAGCACCGGTTCGCGCGCGTCGACCTCCGTCGGCCAGTTGGCTTCCAGCCACGTGAAAGTCCGCTCCAGCAGCGGCGAGCGGCCGATGTCGGGCACCGCGAACTCATACCAGCTCTGCACCCAGTTGAAGTGCCGGCGCAAGGCCTTGTCGCCGGGCCCCTCGGAAAGAAATCCGAATGTCTGCTCGGCGTTGGGAATTGAGTGTAGTTTCGCCAGCACGCCGACCGTCGCGTCCTGCAGTTCGCGTTGCTTTTCGGCGGGCGCGTCGGCAAACCAGTTGTTACCGAAGGTGTAGGGCATGACGTCCGGCGGCACCACACCGTCGACGTAGTCCATCACGAAGAACGGCGTCCCCAGGACATCGCCGGTGGGTTCGAGCCAGCGCACCGGGGGAACCGGGACATCGGTGAGTTCGCCGACCTTGCGGATCACGTCGAATTGGTGATCGAGCCGGTAGCTGGGGAAGACCTGTACGTCCGACGCGCTCGGGGCGACCCGGGTCACCAGCTTCTGTTGCACCGGCTCCCCGTCTTGCTGCCATCGGGCGGAGAGGATGATGGTCTCCGAGGACATGCCCGTCGAGTCGATGCCGCTTTCGACGGTCACCTCCGGTGCGGCGCCTTCGGGGAGGACGGTGGACAGCCATTTCGACATCACCGCGGGCAACGTCGTGACGTCGCGGCTGGAACGTTGAAGTCGGTCGACGTTGTCGAGCACTGGTTCAGTGGCCACCCGGTGCCTCCATTCGTTGAGACCTTTCGCGGCAATTACGATACGGTAGGTAGCGATATGAAAGCAGACCCGTCCACCCTTGACAAGGCCCCCGGCGCCGGCCGCCCCAGGGATCCGCGTATCGACTCTGCCATCCTTACGGCCACCGCGGAACTGCTTGTCGAAATCGGTTATTCGAACCTCACCCTGGCCGCTGTCGCCGAGCGGGCCGGCACCACGAAATCGGCGCTATATCGCAGGTGGTCAAGCAAGGCCGAGCTGGTGCACGAAACGGCGTTTCCCAACGCGCCCAGCGCGCTCGAGGCCCCGGCCGGCGACTTTGCCGCCGATCTTCGGATGATGCTCGAGGCGACGCGGGACGTCTTCACCACGCCGGTGGTGCGGGCAGCGTTACCGGGCCTGGTGGCGGACATGACTGCCGACGCCGAGCTCAACGGGCGGGTGATGGCACGCTTTACCGACCTGTTCACCGCGGTGCGGGCCCGGCTGAGCGAGGCCGTCGACAGGGGCGAAGCGCATCCCGACGTCGACCCCGACCGCTTGATCGAGTTGATCGGCGGCGCCACGATGCTGCGGATGTTGCTGCGGCCGGACCAGAAGCTCGACGATGCTTGGGTCGCCCAAACCACCGCCATCCTCGTGCACGGCGTGACACGTTGACTCGGCGACTCGAGGGGCGGGCCGCCATCGTCACCGGAGGCAGCCGCGGCCTGGGCCGGGCGATCGCGCTGGCGTTGGCCACCGAGGGGGCCGCAGTGGCGGTGGTCGGGCGGACCCAGCAGGTGTGGGATGACCGGCTGCCGGGGACCATCGGTGAGACCGCTGCCGCTATCGAGGAGGCCGGCGGACGGGCGGTACCGATTCGGGCCGACCTAACCGACCGGGACGATCTGGCCCGGTTGGTGGGGGAGGCGCGAGCGGCGTTGGGGCCCATCACCGTTCTCGTCAACAATGCGGCCTTCACCGCGCCCGGCCGGCCGCCGGCGCCGGGTACCCAGCAGCGTCCGAAGCCCGCCCGGCCCTCCGGTGCGACCAAACCGGGCTGGCCGGGATTCGTAAGCACACCTTTATCCGCCTTTCGCCGGCACTTCGACATCGCGGTGTTCGCCGTCTACGAGCTGATGCAGCTGGTGTGTCCGGACATGATCGAGACCGGCGGCGGTTCGATCATCAACATCACCTCGCTGGCGTCGCGGTTGCCCGGCGACGGGCCGTACGCCGACCGAAGCGGCGGTGTCTTGCCTGGCTACGGTGGCTCCAAGGCGGCACTCGAGCATCTCACCCAGTGTGCGGCGTTCGACTTGACCGAATACAACATCGCCGTTAACGCGCTGGCGCCGTCCAAGCCGATCATGACGCCCGGACTGTCCTACTACGCAACGGCATTCGATGAAACTGCAACCGAAGATGAATTCGCACGGGCGGCAGTGCAATTGGCGCTCGTGACGCCCAAAACTGTCACGGGGCGCACGATCGGTCATGATCAGGTCCTCGATGGCAGCTTTCGTGCCTTTGCCCCGGACTAGCACCGGTCCTCGCCGAGGCGCATCAGCCCTGGCTACATGATGGCGTGACGTGCAAGGATGAACGAAGCCGTGCCGCGACGGCATGGGAAATCCGGCGAGTGGTGTGTCGTATGGCCGATAGGCCGACAGGGCGCGTCGTTGCGCTCATCGTGCTGGTGATCGTCGCTGCCGCGGCCCTGCGCGGGTATCTTCCGGTGCGCGATGGCGCGCCGCACCCGGAGGCCGGCGGTGGCCGGGCGGCGATGGTATTCGTGGTCGTCGCCCTCACCGCCACCCTCACGTTGCTGACGGTCGCCGTCGTCGCGCGACTGCGCGATCCGCGCGCGATGGCGCCGAAGTCGGGCGACCTGTCGGAGATGCTCGGCACCGGCAGGGGCCGGCCGAGCTGGCGCGTAGTGCTGATCGGGCTCGCGGTGATCGTCGGTTGGCTGACGATCGTCATGCTGCTGTCTCGGCTGCCGCTACCCCACGCGGATGCGCCGCTGCAGCAGGCATCCGATGCCGCCCGGTCACCGGATGGTGCCCCACCGCCGCCAGGGCCGAGACCCGCTCCCGCCAAGGACACCGGGACCATGCTGGGAATCCTTTTCGCCGCGGCGATTCCCATGCTGCTGGTCACCGTTGCGGGCACGGTCCTGATGTCGAGACGCAAGGCGCGCATCGCAACCGGGCATGCGCCGCTCGACGACGGCATCGGCGAGGTGCCAGTGCCGCAGCGATCCGAATCCCTGGTGCGCGCAGCCGAACTGGGGCTGGCAGAGATGGCGGACCTGACCCGCGAACCACGCGAGGCGATCATCGCGTGCTATGCCGCAATGGAACGCGAATTGGCGAACTTTCCCGGCGCCGCACCCCAAGAATTCGACACCCCGACCGAGGTGCTGGCCCGTGCCGTCGAACTCCGTGCGCTGCACCAAGATAACGCCGTCGAGCTGGTCAACCTGTTCGAGGAAGCACGGTTCAGTCCCCATGTCATGCGCGAGACGCATCGGGACGCCGCCAGCCACGTGCTTCGGTTGGTCCTTGCCGAACTACGGAGCCCGGTATGAAAAAGATGATCGCCCTTGGCGTTTGCCTGATCGTCGGAGTTGAGCTTTTGACGTTGATCGTGCACGACCGCCGCTTCGTGCTGGTGGCTTCCGGTATTGCCTTGGCGCTGGTTCTGCTCGACGTTCGTCGGCTCCTGGGACGGGGGATCGAGCTCGACGCGAGCCTGTACCCCGACGACGTCGGCGATTCCTTGCGCCGCTGGCTGGCCAACACCGAGACCACGATCCGCTGGTCGGAATCCACCCG
The DNA here is from genome assembly GCF_010727605.1 of Mycobacterium simiae. NCBI lineage: Bacteria > Bacillati > Actinomycetota > Actinomycetes > Mycobacteriales > Mycobacteriaceae > Mycobacterium > Mycobacterium simiae. The sequence goes on along the minus strand of NZ_AP022568.1, from coordinate 1,205,294 downwards.
AGCGGACTGGGATCGGCATCTTCGGCCAATGCTCGCGCGCCGCTACGAGATTGCGACGGGCCAGCGACAGGCCAAGGATCCCGCGGCCTTCCAATCGACCGGCCGGATGCTGTTCGGCTCGGAGCTCTGGGAGTGGGTCAATCCCAACAACGTCACGCGCACTGGCGATCGTCAGCCCGGACCCGGCCGGGCCAGGTTCGAAGAGATCCTTTCGAGGTTGGAGCAGGTATGACCGAGGGCGCTACGATGCCGGCCGGGAAAGCAACCACGCACTGCGAGGCAGTCCTCGACGAGATCGAGCGCGTGGTGGTGGGAAAGCGCAGCGCGTTAACCCTCATCCTCACCGCGGTTCTCGCGCGCGGACACGTGCTTATCGAAGATCTGCCGGGGCTCGGCAAGACCCTGATCGCAAGATCCTTTGCCGCCGCACTGGGATTGCGATTCACCCGAGTACAGTTCACGCCGGATTTGCTGCCCGCCGACCTGCTCGGCTCGACGATCTACGACATGCAGTCCGGGCGGTTCGCGTTCCGGGCCGGGCCCGTCTTCACCAACCTGCTGCTGGCCGACGAGATCAACCGCACGCCGCCCAAAACCCAGGCGGCGCTGCTCGAGGCGATGGCTGAGGGTCAGGTCAGCATCGACGGCGAAACCCATAAGCTACCCATGCCATTCATCGTGCTGGCCACCGACAATCCGATCGAGTACGAGGGCACTTACCCACTGCCCGAGGCGCAGCTGGACCGCTTCGCGATGCGGTTGGAATTGCGATATCTCTCCGAACACGACGAGACGTCGATGTTGCGCCGGCGACTCGAGCGCGGTTCGGCCGAGCCGACGGTCAATCAGGTGGTGGACGCGCACGATCTGCTGGCGATGCGTGAATCGGTGGAGCAGGTGACGGTGCATGACGATGTGTTGCATTATGTGGTGTCGCTGGCCACCGCCACCCGCCGGCACCCCCAGGTTGCCGTGGGCGCCAGCCCACGCGCCGAACTCGACCTGGTCCAGCTTGCCCGCGCCCGCGCGCTGCTGTTGGGCCGGGACTACGTGATCCCCGAGGATGTGAAGGCGCTCGCGATTCCCGCGGTCGCGCATCGCATCACGCTACGACCGGAGATGTGGGTCCGCAAAATTCAGGGCGCCGACGTCGTCGGAGAACTGTTGCGGCGGGTGCCGGTACCTCGTACCAACATGCAGACGCCGATGAGCTCACCATGAACAGTAGGCAGATCGACTTCCGTTGGACTGCATCGCCTTTGACGCGAGCGATCGCCACCTGCGCCGGACTTGCGCTCGCAGTCGCGGTGATCGGCGCGCGCTGGGAGCTCATCGCGTTCGCGGCGCCGCTGCTCGGCGTGCTGTGCTCGATCAGCTGGCAACCTCCGGTGCCCCGTGTTCGCATCCAGGCGGCGCCGGAGTCGCAGCGATGCTTCGAGGGCGAGCAGGCCCGCGTCACGCTCTCGGTGGCCGGCGACGATGGGTTGGGCAGTACCGCGACGGTCCGACTCACGGTCCCCGACGTCGACGGCATGCAGATCGAAGACCTCGAGACGCCTGCTCGATGGTCGAAAAGTGTTGCAGCAGTGGCGCAGCGCTGGGGGCGATACGTCATCGCGGCGCGAGTCGACGTGGTCGCGCGCGGCGGGCTGCTGGCCGGGACGGCGGTCGTTGACGCCGCCGACGTCATCGTGTTTCCGCTTACGCCTCCGCAGTCGACACCGATACCGCGGACCCCGTTGCTCGACCGGTTGGGCGCCCACCTCACCGCACATGTCGGTCCAGGCGTCGAGTACGCCGACATCCGCCCGTACGTTCCCGGTGACCAACTGCGCGCCGTCAACTGGCCGGTGAGCGCGCGTCGCCGCCAGCTGCACGTGACAGAGCGATTGACCGACCGCGCCGCCGACGTGGTGGTGCTCATCGACTCGTACCGACAGCCAGCGGGCCCGGCGACCGAAGCGACCGAGCGAACCGTGCGTGGCGCAGCTCAGGTCGTGCAGACGGCGCTGCGCTATAGCGACCGTGCGGGCATCGTCGCGCTCGGCGGTAACCGGCCGCGCTGGCTCGGCGCCGACATCGGACAGCGCCAGTTCTATCGCGTGCTCGACACCGTACTCGGGGCGGGGGACCGATTCGAAAACACCACCGGCACACTGGCACCCCGCGCGGCGGTGCCGGCCGGGGCGATCGTCATCGCCTTTTCCACCCTGCTCGACACCGAATTCGCCCTTGCCCTAATCGATTTGCGCAAGCGCGGCCATGTCGTGGTCGCCGTCGACATCCTGGATCGTTCGCCATTCGCAGACCAACAGGACCCGCTGGTGGATCGGCTATGGGCGTTGCAGCGCTCAGCCATGTATCGCGACATGGCGTCCATCGGCGTCGACATCGTCTCGTGGCAGGACGGTCACACGCTGGAGCAGTCGATGGGCGTGTTGCCGGATCGTCGCCGCCGAGTGCGGGAACGGTTGCGGCGGTAGCGATGTCCACCGCCACGCGCTCTGGACTGCACATCCTCTCGATCGTATTCGGTGTGCTGATGGTCGGGCTGGTCGCAGCAGATGCGAGCGGCCCGGCGCGCGGCATGGCGATCGCCGCCGTGGCCGCGGTGGGCGTCGCAATGGCCTTTCGACCGGCGGCGACGGCCGCCGTGCTGGGGTCGGTGCTGACGATTTTGTTGGCCGAGCCCCCGTATGAGTTGGTCGCGCTGTCGGGGCTATGCGCGGCCGCATATCTGGTCTGCCGTCATGCAGCCGGAACGCCGGGCGCGGTCGTCATGGTCAGCTGGCCGACGGTCGTCGGTGCCGTGGGGTTTGCCGGCGCGGGTGTGGTCGCGATGCTATTCCCGCTGCAGCTGCCCTGGGTGCCGCTGGCGGCCCCGCTGGTAGTCCTGGCGATCTACGTGCTGGCCGCCCGGCCGTTCCTGAGCTGAGCGGCCATTGCGGTCACTGCAATAGCTGGGCGGCGCGGTCGGCGAGGTCGAGCAGCGGCTGCGGGAAGATACCCAAAACCACGGTGATCGCGGCGCACAACGCAATAGCGATCTTGCTCAGGATTCCCGGGGCGACGACGTGGGGCGTGTCCTCGTTCGGTTCGGTGAAGAACATCAGCACGATCACCCGGACGTAGAAGTAGGCAGCGACCCCGCTGGCGATCACACCGATGATCACCAGCGGCACGGCGCCACCCTGGGCGGCGGCCTTGAACACGGTCAACTTGCTGATGAATCCACTGGTCAGCGGGATACCGGCGAACGCAAGCAGGAACATCGAAAGCATCACGCCCACAATGGGAGAACGCTGCCCCAAGCCTGCCCAATGCGAGAGTCTGGCATCTTCGACGCCGTCGGAGTTGCGAACCAGACCGACGATGGCGAACGCGCCTACGGTGCTGAAGCTGTAGGCGACCAGATAGAACAGGGTCGCCGCGAGGCCGGCCTGATTGTCGGCGATCACACCGGTGAGGATGAAGCCGACATGGGCGACCGACGAGTAAGCGAGCATCCGCTTGACGTCGACCTGGTTCACTGCGGTGACCGTGCCGACCGCCATGGTCAGGATCGAAATCGCCCATAGCACTGGTCGCCACTGCTCGTGCAGCGGTGGCAACGCGACATAGACCACCCGCAGCAGCGCGCCGAATGCCGCGACCTTGGTGGCCGCCGCCATGAAACCGGTGATCGGCGTGGGCGCGCCCTGATAGACGTCGGGAATCCACGAGTGGAACGGCACCGCACCGACTTTGAACAACAGGCCGACCGACAGCAGGGCCACACCGACCAAGGCCATTGAGGTGTCCCCATGAGCCGAAAAGGCATCACGGATACCGGACAGCAGCAGCGTGCCCGTTGCGCCGTAGATCAATGCCACCCCGTAGAGGAAGAACGCCGACGAGAAGGCGCCCAGCAGGAAGTACTTCATCGCGGCTTCTTGCGACAGCAACCGGCGATGCCGCGCCAGCCCGCACATCAGGTACAGCGGTAGCGACAGCACCTCCAGCGCCACGAACATCGTCAACAGGTCATTGGCCGCGGGGAAGACCATCATGCCGCCGACCGACAGCATCAACAGCGGGAAGAGCTCTGTTTGGGCGGCTCCAGCTCGCTCGGCTTCGCGTTCGGCGTCGCTGCCGGGGATCGCGGATGCCTGTGGGGTGAACGAATCCAACCCCGACGCATGCCCGGAAACCCCGGTCGCGACCGCGACCTTGTTGGCGGTCTGGGCGATATTGCTGCGCTCGGCGATGAGGATGACGGCCAGCACCGACACGAGCACCACGGTGCCTTGCAGGTACAGCGTCGGCCGGTCGATGGCCACCGCACCCAGGACCGCGCTACGACCGGAGGCCGGCAGGGAACGGCTGACCACGATGTCGGCAACCAGCGCCGCGATCAAACCGCCGAGGGCCAGCGTGACCTGGGCGACATATCGAGAGTTCCTGGGTAGGAAAGCTTCAGCCAGCACACCGATCACGGCGACGCCGAAGACGATGAGCATCGGGCACAGCAGGAAATACTCGACGCTCGGGGTGGGCAGGGTCATCATCGCGGTCCTTCGCCTGTACCAGGGGTCGCCCCCAAAACCGGACGGGGCACGCTCGGCGCGGGGTCATGCTGGCCGATGGTGATCATGGTGTGGTCCACGGCGGGATTGATGATGTCCAGCACCGGCTTGGGATAGACACCGAGGATGAACAGCAGCGCCATCAACGGGACGACTACGATCAGCTCGCGCGGCCGCAGATCGCTGATCCGGTCGTTACCCGCGGCCACCGGTCCGGTCATGACGCGCTGGTAAAGCCACAGCATGTAGATGGCCGCCAATACCAGCGCAGTGGCGCCGAACGCCCCGGCCAGCCAGTACCGGTTGAAAGTGCCCAGCAGCACTAGGAATTCGCTGATGAACGGGGCGAGCCCGGGCAGCGACAGCGTCGCCATGGCCGAAACCAGGAAGGTGCCGGCCAGGATCGGGGCCACCTTCTGCACGCCGCCGTAGTCGGCAATCACCCGGCTGCCGCGCCGGCTCACCAAGAAGCCGGCGATCAGGAACACCGCCGCCGTGGACAGGCCGTGGTTGAGCATGTACAGCGTCGAGCCGCTCTGCCCCTGGCTGGTCATCACGAAGATGCCGGCGATGATGAAGCCGAAGTGGGAGATCGAGGTGTAGGCGATCAGCCGCATCATGTCTTTCTGCCCGATCGCCACGATCGCGCCGTAGATCACGCCGATGATGGCCAGCGTGACGATCAGCGGACGGAAATACGTTGAGGCATCGGGGAACAGCTGTAGGCAGTAGCGCAGCATGCCGAAGGTGCCGACCTTGTCCATGACCGCGGTGATCAACACCGCGGTGGCCGGTGTGGCCTCGACGCAGGCATCAGGCAGCCAGCGGTGGAACGGCCACAGCGGCGCCTTAACGGCGAACGCGAACATGAAGCCCAGGAACAGCGCCTTGAACACCGCGGGGTCCACGCCGGCGAAGCGGCCCGAGGAAACGCCGGTCACGATTTCGCGGAAGTCGAAGGTGCCGCCGCCGTGCTGCTCGGTCACCACATACAGGCCGATTACCGCGGCCAACATAATCAGGCCACCGAACAGGTTGTAGAGCAAGAACTTCACCGCGGCTCTTGAGCGGCCGGCGCCCTTCCCGAAGCCGCCGATCAGGAAGTACATCGGAATCAGCATGGCCTCGAAGAAGACGTAGAACAGCAGCACATCGAGTGCGATCACCGAGATCAGCACCATCGATTCGATGGCGAGTGTCAGCGCGACGTAGGCGTGCACACCCCGGGTGCGCTCTCCTCCGTCATTCCAACCCGCCACCAGCAACAGCGGAATCAGAATGGCGGTCAGCAGCACCAGCACCACCGCGATGCCGTCCACACCGAGGTTGTAACCGGCGCCGAAAGACGGTATCCAGGCATGCTTTTCGAGGAACTGGTACGGTGCGCCCCCGGTCCTGAACCCGACTGCGACGACGATTGCCACCCCCAACGTCGCCAAGCTGACCACCACGCCGGTCCATTTCGCCAGCTGCCGCATCCCCGGCGGCATCAAGATGATCAGCACCGAACCGGCCAGCGGGACCAGCCACAGCACGCTCAGCCACGGAACGTTCACCACAGTTGCACCGCCAGGATCAGCGCGACCAACAGGGTGGCGCCCGCCAACATCGAGAGCGCGTAGGACCGGGCGAACCCGGTTTGCAAGGCGCGCAGGCGGTTCGAGGTCCGGCTGACTAGTGTGGCCAAGGCGCTGACCGAGCCGTCCACGCCGGCGTTGTCGACCTCGACCAGCGCCTCGGTCAGCTGCGCGCCAGGGCGCATGAACACCTCCTCGTTGAAGGCATCGCCGTAGAGGTCTCTCCGTGCGGCGGCGGTGAGTGCCGACACCTGGACGGGTGCGACTCTGGGGATGTCGGCTCTGCCGTACTTCTGATACGCGACCAGGATTCCGACCGCGACGACCCCCAACGCCAGCGTGGTGCTGATCCAGGCGGGCAGCGCGTGCGTACTTTCCTCGTGCGCTCCGACGACCGGCTCCAGCCAGTGCGGCAGGGTGCCGCCAATGGCGAACAGGCCACCGGAGAACACCGAGCCGAAGGCGAGCAGGATCATCGGTCCGCTCATCAGCGCCGGGGCCTCGTGCGGGTGACTGCCCGGTGCCCAACGTTTTTCGCCGAAGAAGGTCATCAGCATCACTCGCGTCATGTAGAACGCGGTGACGCCGGCGCCGAGCAGTGCGGCGCCGCCCAGTGTGTAACCGCGGGCACCACCGTCGGCTAGCGCCGCTTCGATGATGGCGTCCTTGGAGTAAAAGCCGGCGAACGGCGGCACGCCGATGATCGCGAGGTAACCCAGCCCGAACGTGACGAAGGTGATCGGCAGAGCTGCGCGCAGGCCGCCGTAGCGGCGCATGTCCTGTTCTTCGTGCATCGCGTGGATGATCGAGCCCGAGCCCAGGAACAGGCCGGCCTTGAAGAAGCCGTGGGTGAGCAGGTGCATGATCGCGAAGGCGTAACCCGCCGGACCGAGGCCGGCGGCCAACACCATGTAGCCGATCTGGCTCATCGTCGAGGCGGCCAGCGCGCGTTTGATGTCGTCCTTGGCGCAGCCGATGAACGCCCCGAACAGCAGCGTGATGACACCGATCAGCACCACGCCCAGTTGCGCGCCGGGTGCCAGGTTGTACAGCGGGTTGGACCGCACGATCAGGTACACACCCGCGGTCACCATGGTGGCGGCGTGGATCAGCGCGGACACCGGCGTCGGGCCTTCCATCGCGTCACCCAGCCAGGCCTGCAGCGGGACCTGCGCGGACTTGGCGCAGGCGCCGAGCAGCAGGAGCAAGCCCATGGCGGTCAGGACGCCGGTTTTGCCGGGGCCCGCCGCGGTCGCTCCGGCGAATACACCCGCGTACGAGAGCGTTCCGAAGGTGCTGAACATCAGGAACATTCCGACGGCCAGACCGGCGTCGCCGACCCGGTTCATCACGAACGCCTTCTTGGCGGCGGTGGCCGCCGACGGCTTGTGGTACCAGAAACCGATCAGCAAATATGACGCCAGGCCGACGCCTTCCCAGCCGACGTAGAGCACCAGGTAGTTGTCGGCGACGACCAGCAGCAGCATCGAGGCCAAGAACAGGTTGAGGTAGCCGAAAAACCTTCTGCGGTCCGGGTCTTCGGCCATGTAGGCAACCGAGTAGATGTGGATCAGCGATCCCACACCGGAAATCAGCAACACGAAACACACCGACAGCTGGTCGATCTGCAGCCCGAGGTCCACCTGGAAATCGTTGACCGGGATCCAGGTGAACAGTCGCTGATGGATGACGCGATTGGCACTGTCGCGACTGAGTAACTCCGACAACAGCGTTGCGCCGACTCCGAACGATCCCAACGCGGCAAGGACGCCCAGCCAATGTCCCCACGCGTCGGTGCGTCTGCCGCCGAACAGCAGGATTGCGGCGCCCGCCAGCGGTAATGCGACCAACAGCCAGGTGTAGTGATTCTCGAAACTAGTCACTGTGGCGTTCTCAGCCTTTGAGGAGGTTGGCGTCGTCGACCGACGCGGATTTGCGGGCACGGAAAATCGTCATGATGATGGCCAGGCCGATGACGACCTCGCACGCGGCCACCACCATCGTGAAGAACGCGATCATCTGCCCGTCCAGGTGGCCGTGCAGGCGGGCGAACGTGACGAACGCCAGGTTGACGGCGTTGAGCATCAGCTCGACGCACATGAACATCACGATGGCATTGCGCCGCAACAGCACACCCGCGGCTCCGATCGTGAACAGCAGCGCCGAGAGGTACAGGTAGTTGGCCGGGTTCATGAAGTACCGCCTTTGAGGGCTTGCGGGGTTGTCGTGCCGTCCGCGGCGCGGGCGCGCAGCAAGCTCGACACCGACTCCTGTGAGTACGAGCCGTCCGGCAACAACGCGGCCACGTCGACCGCGTTGCGGCGTGCATAGACGCCCGGGTTGGGCAACGGTGTGGGGCGTCCACCGGAGCGGAACCGCTCTTCGGACAGTTCGCGCTGTGTCTTGCGGCGTTCGAAACGTTCGCGGTGCGCGAGCACCATGGCCCCGACCGCGGCGGTGATCAGCAGCGCGCTGGTCAACTCGAATGCCCACAGGTAGCGCGAAAAGATCAGTGCCGCCAGGCCTTCCACGTTGCCGTTGGCGTTGGCCGTGGTCAGGCCGACGAAGCCGCCGGTGGCAACGCTCCCAATAGCGGCGATCAGCAGGACGCCGAAACCGACTCCGGTGATCACTGCGGCGATGCGCTGCCCGCGCAGTGTCTCCTTCAGTGATTCCGCGGAGTCCACGCCGATCAGCATGAGCACGAACAGGAACAGCATCATCACCGCGCCGGTGTAGACCACGACTTGCACCACACCGAGAAACAGGGCGTCCTGAATCATGTAGAAGACGGCGAGGACGATCATGGTCATCGCCAGGAACATCGCCGAGTACACGGCGTTGACGGACATCACCACCCCGATCGCGCCGATCAGCGCCAAGGCACCCAGCAGCCAGAACGCAACTGCTTCGCCGGTCGAGGTGCGCACGATGGTGTCACTCGCCAGCGTGGTGGCGAGCAGGTGCCCAGTCATCGCGGTCACTTCGGCTCTCCTGCCGCATCTTTGGCGTGGCTGCCCGACTTCAAGCCATGGGCGGTGACGTTGCCGAGGTAGTAGTCCTTGTCGGTGGCGCCCTCGGTTCTCGGATGCGGCGGCGCGAGCATGTCTTGCAGCAGCGGCGCCAGTAATCGGTCCTTCTCGTAGATCAGGTCGGCGCGATTGTCGTCGGCCATCTCATAGTCGTTGGTCATCGTCAGGGCGCGGGTCGGGCAGGCTTCGATGCACAGGCCGCATCCGATGCACCGCAAATAGTTGATTTGATAGACCCGGCCGTAGCGCTCGCCCGGCGAATACCTCGCCTCTTCGGTGTTGTCGGCGCCCTCGACGTAGATGGCGTCGGCCGGGCAGGCCCATGCGCATAGTTCGCAGCCGATGCACTTCTCCAGGCCGTCGGGGTAGCGGTTGAGTTGATGGCGTCCGTGGTAGCGCGGTGCGACCGGCCCGGGCTTCTCCGGATACTCCTCGGTCACAGTCTTTTTGAACATCGCCGCGAATGTCACGCCGAATCCGGCCACGGCGTCCAAGAACTTAGCCATGCGCGTTCTCCTTGCTGGCACTGACCGATGACGTCAAGACCTTGCCCGGCAGGGGAGGTGTCGGAAACGCCGCGGGCGGCGGCAGCGCGTCGCGCTGCTTGCGCAGCTCACGCTTCAAGGCGCGGTCGGCGGGTGCCTTGAAAGGCTTGCTGAGCAACGAGATCAGGACGACGGAGACGACGATGCTGCAGACCACCAGCAGCGGCGTCCAGTGCGCGTAACCCTGGTTGCGCAGCGACCGGATGATGCCGGCGATCAACACCCAGACCAGCGAGACCGGGATCAGCAACTTCCAGCCCAGGCCCATGAACTGGTCGTACCGCAGCCGTGGCAGCGAGGCCCGCAGCCACATGTAAATGAACAGGAAGGTCCACATCTTGGCGGTGAACCAGATCAGCGGCCACCAACCGGTATTGGCGCCCTCCCACAGGTTGAGCGGCCAGGGCGCATGCCAACCGCCGAAGAACAGGACGGTCGCAAGCGAGGAGACCGTCATCATGTTGACGTATTCGGCGAGCATGAACATCGCGAACTTCAGCGACGAGTATTCGGTGTGGAATCCGGCGACCAGTTCGCCTTCGGCCTCGGGCAAGTCGAAAGGGGCGCGGTTGGTTTCGCCGACCATCGAAATCAGATAGATGATGAACGACGGCAGCAGCAGGAACACGTACCAGAGGCCGTCCTGCGCCTTGATGATGCCCGACGTCGACATGGTGCCGGCGAACAGGAAGACCGCCGCGAACGACAACCCCATCGCGACCTCGTACGAGATTACCTGGGCGGTGGAGCGCACCCCGCCCAAAAGCGGGTACGTCGATCCCGATGCCCAACCGCCCAGCACGATGCCGTACACCCCGATCGCGGACAGCCCCAGAATGAACAGCACCGCGACCGGCAGGTCGGTCAACTGCAGCGGGGTGCGGTGACCGAACACCGATACTTCAGGACCGAACGGGATGAACGCGAAGGCGGTAAACGCCGGGATGACCGAAAAAACCGGCGCGGCAAAGTAAACGAACTTGTCGACGCCGCCCGGGGTGATGCTTTCCTTTAAGGCCAGCTTGATCCCGTCGGCCAGGCTTTGCAGAACCCCCCACGGTCCGGCCCGATTGGGGCCGGGCCGCCGTTGCATCCAACCGAGGATCTTGCGCTCGAGCAAAATCGCGACCAGCACGTTGAGCATCAGGAACACGAATATGGCGAGTGATTTACCGAGCACCAGCCACCAGGTGTCGTGGCCGAAGCCGGTCAAGGTGGATGTCATTGGTCCACTCCGATCCGCACGATGCTGCCGGCGGTGACGTCCAGGTCCCGCTGGACCGCCGAACCGGGCGAGTTCAGCGGCAACCACACCACCCGGTCGGGCATGTCAGTGATGTCCAGCGGCAAGCGGATCGAGCCGCGAGGTGTGCTCACCGTGACCGTGTCCCCCGCGGCGGCACCGATCTCGGCGGCCGTAGCGGCCGAGAGTCGAGTCACGGGCTTGCGCGCCGTCCCGGCCAGATGCGGCTCGCCGTCCTGCAGCCGGCCGTTGTCCAGCATCAGCCGCCAGCCGGTCAGCACGGCTTCTCCTGCGCCCGGCTGCGGCGGCTGGGGTGCCTGCACCGACGGGCTGGTTCCGCGTTTACCGTCCCAGTTACCCAGCGCGGCGATCTCCTCGCGGGCGGTGGCGACGGTGGTCATACCCAGGTAAACACCCATCTCGTCGGCCAGCGTGTCGAGAATCTGATGGTCGGATTGGGCGGCTTGTCGGGTGATGCCGCGCAGCGCGGCCTCGAAGGGCCGGAACCGGCCCTCCCAGTTGACGAATGCGCCGGCCTTCTGCGTCGTCGGCGCGACCGGGAACACCACGTCGGCGCGGTCGGTGACCTCACTGCGCCGCAGTTCTAGGCTGACGACGAAGCGGGCGGCGTCCAGCGCGGCCAGTACCGAGTCGGGAGCGGCGAAGTCGCCGGGCTCGATGCCGCCGACCAGCAGAGCGCCCAAACTTCCGTCCGTCGCGGCGGCCAGGATTCCGTCGACGTCACGCCCTGGCGCAGAAGGCAATTCGTCGACGTTCCACGCCGCAGCGACCTGTGCGCGGGCGGCCTCGTCGGTGACGAGGCGACCACCGGGCAGCAACCCGGGCAGGGCTCCGGCCTCCAGCGCGCCACGTTCCCCGGCGCGTCGCGGCACCCACGCCAGACGCGCCCCGGTTGCATCGGCCAGCCGGGCGACCGCGGACAGTCCGCCGGGCACCGTGGCCATTCGCTCGCCGACCATGATGACCGCCCCGGCCGTCGACAACAGGTCGCCGACCTCGCCGGTGGCCAGCCCGTCCAACGTCGACGGCTCGGCACCCGGAGCGGTTTGCAGCAATCGGCCCGACATTTTCTGCAACGCGCGGGTGGCGAAGGGGGCGACCGCGTAGATCGGCACGCCCCGCTTGCGGGCGGCTTTGCGCAGCCGCAGGAACACGATCGGAGCTTCGTCCTCGGGCTCGAATCCGACCAGCAGCACCACCGGCGCCGATTCCAGGTCGGAGTAGGTGACCGTGAGCGGTCGGCCCGCGATCCGCGCCGACAGGAACTCCGTCTCTTCGGCCGAGTAGGGGCGAGCGCGGAAGTCGATGTCGTTGGTGTCCAACGCGATTCGCGCAAATTTGGCGTAGGCGTAGGCGTCTTCCCAGGTGGCCCGACCGCCGACGAGCACGCCGGTGCGCCCGCGGGCGGCCTCGAGCCCGCGGGTGGCGACCACGATCGCGTGTGCCCACGACGCCGGCTGCAGCGTGCCGTCGGGGTCCCGAACCAGGGGAGTGGTGAGCACGTCGGGCTGGGTGGCGTATCGGAACGCCCACCGGCCCTTGTCGCAGTTCCATTCCTCGTTGACCTCGGGGTCGTCCCCGGCCAGGCGGCGCAGCACTTTGCCGCGGCGGTGATCGGTGCGCTCGGCGCACCCGCCGGCGCAGTGCTCGCACACACTGGGGCTGGAGACGAGGTCGAACGGGCGCGCCCGGAAGCGGTAGGCGGCGCCGGTCAGTGCGCCGACGGGGCAGATCTGCACCGTGTTGCCCGAGAAGTACGAGTCGAACGGCTCGTTCGCGTAGATGCCCACCTGCTGGAGCGCGCCGCGTTCCTGCATGTCGATGAATGGGTCACCGGCGATCTGCTCGGAAAATCTCGTGCAGCGTGCGCACAGGATGCAGCGTTCTCGGTCCAACAGGACCTGCGAGGAGATATTGATCGGCTTGGCGAAGGTGCGCTTGACATCTTCGAAGCGAGAATCGGTGCGGCCGTTGGACATCGCCTGGTTTTGCAGTGGGCATTCACCGCCCTTGTCGCACATCGGGCAGTCCAGCGGATGATTGATCAGCAGTAGTTCCATCACGCCGTGTTGGGCCTTGTCGGCGGCTTCGGAGGTCAGCTGGGTACGCACCACCATGTCGTCGGTGCAGACGGTGGTGCACGACGCCAGTGGCTTGCGCTGGCCCTCGACCTCGACCAGGCACTGCCGGCAGGCCCCGACCGGGTCGAGCAGCGGGTGGTCGCAGAACCGCGGAATCTGGATGCCCATCAACTCGGCCGCGCGAATCACCAGAGTTCCCTTCGGGACACTGACTTCGACGCCGTCGATGGTCAGGTTGACCATGTCCGGCGGCGTCGCCTCGTCACCACCGGTCTGCGTTTTGGCCGCTGAAGTCATGGGCGCCGCTCCTCCTCATCGCTTCGCTTTGCATCGTCGTCGGCGCGGGTCATGGGCGCCGCTCCTCCTCATCGCTTCGCTCTGCATCGTCGTCGGCGCGGGTCATGGGCGCTTTCAGGCCTTTCCGTTCGCGGTAAGCATGGCGTCTCGTGGGTCGAACGGACAGCCGCCGCCCTCGACGTGGGCGATGTACTCATCGCGGAAATGCTTGATCGATGACATCACCGGGCTGGCCGCGCCGTCGCCCAACGCGCAGAACGACTTTCCGAGAATCGCGTCCGAAATATCCAGCAGTTTGTCGAGATCCTCGTGGGTCCCACGACCGGTTTCCAGCCGTGTGTAAATCTGATCCAGCCAGAAGGTGCCCTCACGACACGGTGTGCATTTTCCGCAGGACTCGTGTTTGTAGAAGTAGGTCCAGCGCCGCACCGCCCGCACCACGCAAGTGGTCTCGTCGAAGATCTCCAGTGCCTTGGTGCCCAACATCGATCCGACGCCACCCACGCCCTCGTAATCCAGTGGTACGTCCAGATGTTCGTCGGTGAGCAGCGGGGTGGACGAGCCACCAGGCGTCCAAAACTTCAGCCGATGCCCCGCGCGGACCCCGCCGGCGTAGGCGAGCAGCTCCCGCAATGTGATTCCCAGCGGGGCCTCGTACTGGCCGGGGCGGGTGACGTGCCCGGACAGCGAATACAGGGTGAAACCAGGCGATTTCTCGCTGCCCATGGACCGGAACCATTCGACTCCATTGAGGATGATCGACGGGACGCTGGCGATGGTCTCCACGTTGTTGATCACCGTGGGGCAGCCGTATAGGCCAGCCACCGCGGGAAACGGTGGGCGCAGCCGGGGCTGACCGCGCCGGCCTTCCAGGGAGTCCAGCAGCGCCGTTTCCTCACCGCAGATGTACGCTCCGGCGCCGGCGTGCACCACCAGCTCGAGATCGAAACCGGACCCGTCGATGTCACGGCCCAGGTAGCCGGCGGCGTAGGCCTCGGCCACCGCGTTCTGCAGGCGGCGCAGCACCGGCACGACTTCACCGCGCACGTAAATGAAGGCGTGGCTGGCCCGAATGGCGTACGCGGCGATGATGACGCCTTCGACGAGTACGTGCGGGGTCGCCAGCATCAGCGGAATGTCTTTGCAGGTGCCGGGTTCCGACTCGTCGGCGTTGACCACCAGGTAGTGAGGTTTGGCTGCCGCGCCGGTGTCGCCCTGCGGGATGAACGACCATTTGGTGCCGGTCGAGAAGCCGGCGCCGCCGCGGCCACGCAGGCCGGAGTCTTTGACCGTGGCGATCACGTCGTCGGGCGGCATGGCGAGCGCTTTTTTCAGCGCCTGGTAACCGTCGTGGCGCAAATAGGTCTGCAACGTCCACGACTCGGGGTCGTCCCAGTACCGGCTGATCACCGGGGTCAGCGGTGTCGCCTGGTCGCTGGGCGCGGTGGGGGCGGCCATCAGTCTCCTTCCCCGGTCGGCGTCGTTGGGGCGTCCGGCGCCTTCATGCCGTGCTCCTTGGCCACCTGCAGTCCGGCCAACGTGGCCGGCCCGGCGCCCCCCTGGCCTTGGTCGGGCCGTTCGTCGGGCAGGCCGGCCAGGATGCGCGACGTCTCCCGGAACACGCACAGCGGTGCGCCGCGAGTCGGCGTCGCGGGCTTGCCGGCCCGCAACGAGTCAACGAGATCACGCGCCGATTCGGGTGTCTGGTTGTCGAAGAATTCCCAGTTCACCATCACCACCGGCGCGAAATCGCAGGCGGCGTTGCATTCGATGTGCTGCAGCGTGACCGACCCGTCCTGGGTCGTCTCGTCGTTACCGATACCGAGATGCTCTTTGAGACTGTCGAATATCGCGTCGCCGCCCATCACCGCGCACAGCGTGTTGGTGCAGACACCGACCAGGTAATCCCCGGTGGGTCCGCGCCGGTACATGGTGTAGAAACTCGCGACCGCCGAAACCTCGGCGCCGGTCAGGCCGAGTTGTCGGCCGCAGAACTCGAGGCCGGCCGGCGTCAGGTAGGAGTCTTGCGCCTGGACCAGGTGCAGCAACGGCAGCAGGGCGGATCGCTTGTTGGGGTAGCGCCCGATGATTTCCTTGGCGTCGACCTCCAGCCGGGCTTGGACCTCCGGCGAATATGACTGCGGGGCACCCTCAACCACGAATTGGTTGGGTTCTTCCGGCGGCGGGCCCAGCCGCAGGAAGACCCGTTCGCCGCTGCCACTTACGTTCGGTTCGCTCACCGGTCCACCCCGCCCATCACGGGGTCGATGCTGGCGACGGCGGTGATCAGGTCGGCGACCAAACCGCCCTCGCACATCGCGGCGACCGACTGCAGATTGGTAAACGACGGATCCCGATAGTGCACCCGGTAGGGCCGGGTGCCGCCGTCACTGACCATGTGCACACCCAGCTCGCCGCGCGGCGATTCCACCGCGCTGTAGACCTGGCCGGCGGGGACCCGAATGCCCTCGGTGACCAGCTTGAAGTGATGAATCAATGCTTCCATCGAACCGCCCATGATCTTGGCGATGTGCTCGGGCGAGTTACCCATTCCGTCGGGGCCGACCTTCAAGTCGGCGGGCCAGGCGATCTTGCGATCCTCGACCATCGTTGGCCCCGGCTTCAACTTGTCCAGGCACTGCTCGACGATCTTGACGGATTCCCACATCTCCTTCACGCGAATGATGTAGCGCCCGTAGGCATCACACGTGTCGGCGGTGATCACGTCGAATTCGTAATTCTGGTATCCGCAGTACGGCTCGCTCTTGCGCAGGTCGTGCGGCAATCCGGTGGCGCGCAGGATCGGTCCGGTGATGCCCAACGCAATGCACCCGGTCAGGTCGAGGTAACCGACGTCTTCGGTGCGGGCTTTCCAGATGGCGTTCTCGTTGAGCAGATCGCCCATTTCCTTCAACACTTGCTTGAGACCCTTGAGCGCTTCGGCGATCTCGGCTTCGGCGTTGGGGGGCAGGTCTTGCGCCACACCGCCGGGGCGGATATAGGCGCTGTTCATCCGCAGACCGCTGATCTTCTCGAACAGGGTCAGCACAATCTCGCGTCCGCGAAACCCGACGAACATCGGCGTCATGGCGCCCAATTCCATGCCGCCGGTGGCCAACGCCACCAGATGCGAGGAAATCCGGTTGAGCTCCATCATCATCACGCGGATGACGTTGACCCGCTCGGGAATCTCATCGGTGATGCCGAGCAGCTTTTCCACGCCCAGGCAGTAGGCGGTCTCGTTGAAAAACGGTGACAGGTAATCCATCCGGGTCACGAAGGTGACGCCCTGCGCCCAGTAGCGGTACTCGAGGTTCTTCTCGATTCCGGTGTGCAGATAACCGATTCCGCAGCGCACCTCGGTGACGGTCTCGCCCTCGATCTCTAGGATCAGCCGCAGCACCCCGTGGGTCGAGGGATGCTGCGGTCCCATGTTGACGACGATGCGTTCACCGGGATCCGCGGCGCGTGCGGCTTCGACGACTTGGCCCCAGTCCTGTCCGCCGGCGACCACGACCCGCTCAGGGATCTCCGCGGCGCCACCATCGGGCGTCGAATCAGTGATTGTGCTCATTAGTTGTACGCTCTCCGCTCGTCGGGCGGGGGTATCTGTGCACCCTTGTACTCGACGGGAATGCCACCGAGCGGGTAGTCCTTGCGCTGCGGGTGGCCGTGCCAGTCGTCGGGCATTTCAATGCGGGTCAGCGACGGATGCCCGTCGAAGATGATGCCGAAGAAGTCGTAGGTCTCGCGCTCGTGCCAGTCGTTGGTCGGGTAGATGCCGTATAGCGACGGGATGTGCGGATCATCGTCCGGCGCAGACACTTCCAGCCGGACACGACGGTTGTGGGTGATCGACTGGAGCGGGTAGACGGCGTGCAGCTCGCGGCCCGGCTCGTGCGGGTAGTGCACGCCGCTGACTCCCAGACACATCTCGAACCGCAGTTCGGGCTGGTCGCGAAGATGCTGCGCCACCTTGGGCAGCGCCGCGCGGCCGACGTGCAGGGTCAGCTCGTTGCGGTCGACGACGACTTTCTCGATGGCGTTCTCGAACTCGATGCCGTCGGCCTGGAGCGCGTCGGCAAGCAGGTCGACCACCTCGTCGAAGTAACCGCCGTAGGGTCGGGGGCTGCTGCCGGGCAGCGTGATCGCGCGCACCAACCGTCCATATCCGGAGGTGTCACCCGACCCCGAGACGCCGAACATGCCGCGGCGCACGTTGATCACTTCGTCGCCTGCCGCCGGCACCGCGCCGCCCACCTCACTGGCGGCTACCCTCGGGTCCTGCTCCGGGGAGCTCATCGCAGCAGTCCCCGCATCTCGATCGTGGGCCGCGCGCTTAGCGCCGCCTGTTCGGCTTCGGCGATCGCCGCCTCGCGGTTGACTCCCAGCGGCATTTCCTGAATCTTCTCGTGCAGCTTGAGGATTGCGTACAACAGCATCTCCGGACGGGGCGGGCAGCCGGGCAGGTAAATGTCCACCGGGACGACGTGGTCGACGCCCTGAACGATCGCATAGTTGTTGAACATCCCACCGGACGACGCGCACACGCCCATCGCCAGAACCCATTTCGGTTCCGCCATCTGGTCGTAGATCTGACGCAGCACCGGGGCCATCTTCTGGCTCACCCGTCCGGCCACGATCATCAGATCCGCCTGCCGCGGTGTCGCCGAGAACCGCTCCATCCCGAACCGCGCGATGTCGAATCGTGGTCCGGCGGTTGCCATCATCTCGATGGCGCAGCAGGCCAGCCCGAAGGTGGCCGGCCACAGCGAATTCTTGCGAACGTAGCCGGCGATCTTCTCGACAGTCCCCAGCAAGATCCCGGCGGGTAACTGTTCTTCCAGGCCCACGTCTACCTCAATCCCACGTCAGGCCGCCGCGACGCCACACATACGCGTAGGCCACGAAGACCGTGAGCATGAACACCACCATCTCCACAAGGGCAAACACCCCTAACGCGTCAAAGCTGACGGCCCACGGGTAGAGGAAAACGATTTCAATGTCGAAGACGATGAAGAGCATCGCGGTCAGGTAGTACTTCACCGGAAACCGCTGCCCGGGCGTGGCATGCGGGCCGCTGACCGAGGTCTCCGTCGGCTCGATGCCACACTCGTAGGCGGCCAGCTTCGACTTGTTGTACCGCGACGGGCCGGCGATGCTCGCGATTCCGACCGAGCCCACAGCGAAGGCGGTGGCGATTCCGCCTAGCACCAGGATGGGTATGTAGACGTTCAACTCGCTCCAAGATCCGTCGTTTGGGCCGCCTCTAAGCGACCAGGCGGCGACTGGGCTGCTGTGACGAACCGGGTCTATTGCCCGTCACAGTGATCTTCAACATAGCGTGAGCCAGCAATGCTGTGTGGCCGGGGTGGCGCTAAAGCGCGGTTCTTGGTGTGAGATCGGGCACGTTTTTCGGGCACGCCGAAAACGGCGTCCCGATGGCGCCCGGAACGAGCAGGTCGTCGGCTTAGGCGGCGGGTGCGCGAAGTAACCCGAGCACGGTACGACCCAGCACGATCGGGTCGATGGGATGTGGCACCGAGGCCTCGGCCCGCGACCATCGCGCCAGCCAGGCATCGTCGGGTCGCCCGGTGAGCACCAGGATCGGCGGGCAGGTCTCGAGTTCGTCTTTGAGCTGTTTGGCGATGCCCATGCCGCCGACCGGCGTGGCTTCCCCGTCCAGGATGGCCAGGTCGATGCCGCCCTCGTCCATGGTGCTGATCACCATCGGTCCGGTGGCCACCTCGACGTAGTTCAACTCCGGTAGGTCGGGGTGCAGTTGTTTGCCGAGGGCGCGCTTCACTTCTTCGCGGGTGTTGGGGTTGTCGCTGTAGACCAGGATCCGCAGAGCGATGGTGGCGTCGGACACGGTGCAGATGCTACTGCTGCCGGGCCACCCTCATCGGGCAGACCGCGGGATTGTGCCCCGGTCATCGTCCGTCAGTCGGTCAGCGGCGGGATCGGGGCGGGGTCTGGGCGGAGTCGAGTACTCGTCGGTCCGCCCGTTTGCGCCCACTCTGATCACGATGCGTACCCGCCTCGAGATCGTTTGGCGGCCATGGCCCGTGGCGTGCAGCATGTGTTGCTGGACAAAGCCGTTGATCGCTCCGTCGTCGAAGAAGCGGTGGTCGAGGGTCTCGTAGCGGCGGGCGACAGTGCCGGTGATGAACCAGTCGATGACCCGCAGCGCGCGGGCCTTGTCGTCCGTCCGGACGGGTTCCGGGCTGGCGCTGCCTATTCGCTGTCATATCCGGGATGGGCAACCGCCAGCCGATTGCGGACCAGGGTCCGCAGGCCGGCCAAGACGTCACCGGCCCGCTCGCCGAGGTCACCGGCCCGGATCGCGGCGGCGAGTTGCTGCTCATCGGCGAAGCCCAGCGCGGTCAGCGCGGCACCCGTCTCGGCCGCGCTCTCGTCGAGCAGTTCCCGCTCGACGATGCGCAGGGCATTGCCGGCCACCCGGGCGTGGAAATTGACCTGTCCGGTGGTCGCCGCCCGGATCTCGGTTTCCAGGAATTCCGCCACGGCGGCCACCAGTTCGGCTGCCACCGGGCGTCCGTAGGTACCCGTCACGGGCCGGGCCTTTCCCGAGTGCCCGCCTCCTCCTCGCGCCGCTGCGCGGCGCGCATCGTCACCGGGCGCGTCGAGAAGGTTGAGCAAATCCCATTCCGTCTCGCACACCCGCCGACCGATCGTGGCGAGTTCGACGGAGCGCGACTGCCCGCTCAGATGCCGATCCGCCTGGAAGCGGCAGATCACACCCCAGCGCAGCGTGGCCAGCACCAGCCACCAGTGAAACGCCACCCGGTCGACGGTAATGCCGCCGGCTTGTTCGTATTCGCGGAGGAATTGCTCGGTGCTGCCCAGGCCGCCAGCGGCCAGGCCGGCCGGAGCGCCGAATCGCCACGCGCGGATGCAGAACCACGCCAGGTCCTCGTAGGCCTCGCCCAGGTGCACCAGCTCCCAGTCGAGCACCGCGGCCAGGTCAAATCCGTCGACGATCAGATTCCCCATCCGGTAGTCCCCGTGCACCAGCACCGGTGCCGACGGTGCTGGCCGATGAGCCGCCAGCCAGCGAAACGCCCACTCGAGCGTGGCCGTGGTGTCGTTCATCGCGTCGAGTCGCTCGCGCCACTGGACCAATTGGTCCTCGTGGGTCAGGCCCGCGATGTCGGTGTCGGCCCGGTGGATGGCGGCCAGCGCCTGCGCACATTGGCGCAGCAGCTCGGTTCGGCGGGTGTGCCCGTCAGTGGTGTCGAGCCGGCGCTGGATGCGCCGGACGATGGTTTCTCCCTTGATCTCGTCGCAGACCAGGAACGGATTGCCCAGCGCGGCAAGCGAATCGTCGGCGACCAGGACGTGGGGCACCGGTGCCCCAGCGGCCGCGGCGGCGGCCTGCGAGCGCGCTTCGAGCTCCATGCCCGCGTGCACGTCGTCGGGCGGCCCGGTGCGCAGGATCAGCGCGCGCCGCTGCGCGCCGGTGACCGCCTCGAACGCCCAGGTGCTGCGGCTCGCGCCCCCGCTGAGCGCGCGCAACTGCTCGACTGAGGTGCCGGCACCGAGCACCGGCGCCAGCACCGCGGTCAGTTTGGCCGTCAGCTCCTCGTTGCCGGTCATTGCGCGCCAAAGTTGAACAGCCGCTGCGCCACTCGGCGGATCTGAATTTCCTCGGCTCCCTCGGTGATCCGGTAGCGGCGGTGATGACGGTAAATGTGTTCGAACTGTTCGTGGCGGCTGTAGCCGAGGCCGCCGCAGACCTGCATCGCCCGGTCGGCGGCGTCGCAGACCAGTCGGTTGGCGCGATAGTTCGCCATGGACACCTTGTCCGACACCTCCATGTGGTGGTTGCGATCCAAATGCCAGGCCGCGTATTGCACCAGCAGTCGCACCATCTGGGCTTCGGTCTGCAATTCGGCCAGCGGCCACTGTACGGCCTGGTTGACCGACAGCGGCTTGCCGAAGACCGTTCGCGTAGACGCATATTCGGCGGCCCGGTCGATGCAGTACTGCGCCGCCCCCAGGCTGCTGGCGGCCTGACGAATCCGGTTCTCGTGCAAGAAAGTTTGCGCGACGTCTAGGCCGC
Organism: Mycobacterium simiae; assembly: GCF_010727605.1. Taxonomy (NCBI): domain Bacteria; kingdom Bacillati; phylum Actinomycetota; class Actinomycetes; order Mycobacteriales; family Mycobacteriaceae; genus Mycobacterium; species Mycobacterium simiae. Next base: position 1,183,847 of record NZ_AP022568.1, on the reverse strand, counting down.
GGTCGACCTCGCCGAGCACCGCGTCGGTGGGCACGCGTACGTCGGTCAACTCGACTTCGCCGTGGTCGGTGGGCATGTTGAAGGTCCACCAGTAGTAGGGGACCTTGAATCCGGGGGTGTCTGTCGGGACCAGAAACGCGGAGATGCCCCGGGCCTGTCCCGGCTCGCCGGAGGTGCGGGCGAAGATCAGGTCGTGGGTGGCGCGGTGCACCCCGGTGTTGAACCGCTTGGCGCCGTTGATCACCCAGCTGTCGCCATCGAGCCGTGCGGTGGTCTCCAGCCAGGTTGCGTCCGATCCGTGCTGCGGCTCGGTGAGTCCGAACGCCATCGACCGCTCGCCGGTGATCAGCGCTTCTGACCACTGGCGCCGCTGTTCGTCGGTGCCGAACCGTTCCATCATGATCACCTGTGGGAAGTTGCCCACAATGGAGGACTCGTTTTGCAGGTCGTTGTGCAGGCCGAGTCCCTTGTGCGCGAGATATTCCCGGATCACCGCCATATCGACATTGGTGCCGTCGCGGCCGCCGAGCGCGGCCGGCAGACCGTAGCGCAACCAGCCCGCCTTGTCCGCGCGCCGGCGCATCTCGGCGAGCAGCTCCTCCCACGCTGCAGTCGGGATGCCGTCGCGTTCCCAATCCGTGCGTGCGTACTCGCGTCGCTGGTCAAAGTATTGGATGTGCTCGCGTTCCAGCGGCTTGATCTCGGCCTCGATGAATGCGTCCATTTCGGCCAATACGCCCGGAAGATGTTCTGGGAGCGTGAAATCCACTGCTATCTCCTTGCGATCTCGCGGTTATGCGCCATAGAGCGTCTTCTTCCACACCGTCGACAAGGTAGCGATGGCGTCCTCATCGCTGATTTGAATTCCGAGTCCGGACTGGCCGACGAAGACGGTGGTGAAGTTCTCGAACAGCAGCGCGATGGCCGCGGCCGTGTGCTGCGGGTTGAGTTCAGCGCCGTAGCCTTGCTCCTGGGCGCGCCGCACGGACGCGGCGACGATGTCCATCCCGAACCGCCGAAACTCGTTTTGCACGCCCGCGAACCGCTGCTGGGTGGTGGCCAGTTGGGCGACCGCAATCATGATGCCGATGTTCTGCTTGAAGATGTTCCAGTAGCCGCTGACCACCGAGCGGAAGAAGGCGTCGTCCTGCGGCGACTCCGGCAGCGGCACACTCAAGCCCGATGGCGTCACTACATCGCGCAGGAACGACTCCGCCAGTGCGGCCAGCAAATCTTCCTTGTCGACGAAGTACCGGTAGAACACCGCGGGTGACTTGCCCGCCGCCGAGGTGATGTCGGCAAGCGTCGTGCCGTGAAAACCGCGTTCGGCAAACAACTTTCGCGCCGCTTGTTCGATGGCCTGGCGGGTCTGCCGGCCCTTGGAGGTCAGCGCCCGCGAAGAGCCGGGCGCGGGCGCGCTCATCAATTTCTGATCCGGTCGCCGGCGCGCAGCAGTGCACCCGGCAAGTCATGGCCGACAGCCAATTTCGCGACTTCGGCGGCCGCGATCGCGGCCTGCAGGTCGACGTCGACGGTGAACCCGCTGTCAGTGAGCAGGTAGACCAGATCCTCGGTGGCAATGTTGCCGGTGGCGCCCGGTGCGAACGGACAACCACCCAGTCCGCCCACGGAGGCGTCCAGTCGGGTCACCCCGGCGGTGACCGCCGCATACGCGCTGGCCAATCCCGCGCCGCGGGTGTTGTGAAGGTGTGCCCCCAAGGGCAGGTTGCCGATCACCGGAAGGAGTTGGGCGATAAGCGAGTTCACCCGGCCGGGGGTGGTGGTGCCGATGGTGTCGGCGATCGAGAGGCGATCAACGCCGCGGTCACGGGCGGCCGCGGCGATCTCTACGACCCGCTGCGGCGGGGTGGGGCCTTCGAACGGCGAGTCCCACGCGGTGGCGACGATGACCTCGACGGTGACAGGAAAGCCTGGGCTGCCGTGCGCGATGGCGACGATCTCGTCGATCTGCGCAGTCGCCTCCGCGGTGGTGCGCCCGACGTTGGCCGTGCTGAATGCGTCGTCGGCGGCTACGACGTATTCGATCGAGCGCAATCCCGCGGCAACGGCGCGCTTGGCGCCGTTGGGACTGGCGACTAGCGCGGAGAATTCGATGGCGGGGTAGTTATGCAGGTGTGCGGCGAGCTCGGCGGCGTCGGCCATCGACGGCACCTTGGTGGGAGAGACGAAGGCGGTTGCCTCCACCTCCCGCACGCCGGTGGCGGCCACGGCCGCAAGCAGTTCCAGCTTGGCCGACAAGGGAATCGGCTTTTCGATCTGCAACCCGTCGCGCAGCCCGACCTCGCGGATGACGACGTGGGTGTTCGCGGTTTGGGTCATAGCACCCCCTCGGCGTGCAACTGCTCGAGCTGTACGGTCGTCTTGCCCAGCAAGCCGATGTAGACGTCGTCGTTGTGCTGTCCGGGGCGGGCCGGACCGGCATGGCGGACGGTTCCCGGTGACTCCGAAAGCAACGGAACGACGCCGGGGCCAAGGACATTGCGTTCCAGGCGTTGGTCGTAGTGTTCGACCAGCATGCCGCGCGCGCGCAGCTGCGGATCGTTGACGACCTCCGCGACGGTGTTGATCGGGCCCGCGATAACGCCTGCGGCGCTGAGGGTTTCGACGATGTCAGCCGGTTGCCGCTCGGCCGCCCAGGCGCCGATGATCTTGTCGAGCTCGTCTTGGTTGCGGCCGCGGGCGACGTGAGTGGCGAACCGGTCGTCGGTGGACAGCTCCGGGCGATCCATCGCCGCGCACAGCCGGGTGAATACGGTGTCCTGGTTGGCCGCGATCACCACCCAGGAACCGTCGGCGCTGCGGTAGATGTTGGACGGCGCGATACCATCCAGTCGGGTGCCCGACGGTCCGCGTATCACGCCGCCGACGTCGTAGTCGGGAATGGTGGATTCCTGGATGGCCAAACATGCTTCGGTCAGCGCGACGTCGACGACCTGTCCCCGGCCGGTGACGCTGCGGCGGTACAGCGCGGCCATCGCGCCCTGGGCGCCGAACATGCCGGCCAGGGTGTCGCCCAGGGACAGAGCCAGTCGCGGCGGGGGGCCGCCGGGAAAACCGTTGAGGTGCCGCAGCCCACTGGCGGCCTCGGCCACCGAGGCGTAACCGGCCTTGTGCGCGTCGGGCCCGGTCTGCCCGTAGCCGGATACCCGGACCAGGATGATGGCTGGGTTGCGGGCGCTGAGCAGGTCGTAGCCCAGGCCCCACTTTTCCAGCGTGCCGGGGCGGAAGTTCTCCACCACGATGTCGGATTTCTCGATGAGCTCAAGGAATAGCTCGCGGCCGTGGGGACGGCGCAAGTCGAGCGTGATCGCCTTTTTGTTGCGTGCGGCCACAGTCCAGAACACGTGGTGCCCGTTGTGTTCGGCTTGCCCCCAGTGGCGCAACGGATCCGGCGCGTCCGGGGGTTCGATCTTGATGACCTCGGCGCCCATATCGGCAAGCTGACGGCCGGCGAAGGGGCCGGCGATCAGGGTGCCGAGCTCGAGCACCCGGATACCGTCTAGCGGCCCGGCCACGTCGGTGCGCCGCCCGTTGGCCGCGTCGTCGCCGGCGGAGGTCGCGGAGGTCATTGCGCGCTCGCGAAATCGTGCCGCACCAGCCAGTCGGTGACGATGTCGACGGCTCGGCGCAGCTTGTCGCGCTGGTCTGGCCCGGCGTAATAGTGTGTGGCACCGGGGATCTCGTACATCTCCTTATCGGGGTGCCCGATCGCTTCGAACAGTCGGCGGGTATGGCTGGGAGTGCAGGCGTCGTCGGCCAGGTTACCGATCACCAGCGCGGGAATAGCCATGTCGCGCCCGCACTGGATGCCGTCGCCGCGTGCCTCGTCGTAGCTCCACTGCGACAGCCAGCCGCGCAGTGTCGAGAACCGGGCCAGGCCGACGGGGCCCATGTTCACCACCCGGGGGTCGCCGAGGTAGCACGTTCCGGGGGTGCGTTCGTTGGGGTCGACGGTGGGATCCAGCCACCGCGGGTCGGCCATCGTGCCGTGCACGACGAATCCGAACTCGTCATCGGGACGGCCCTGCGCGCTCAATTCAGCCAGTTTCTCTTTGACCCATGCGGTGATCCGGCGGTTGCGATCGATCTGCGCTTGACGGTACCGGTCCAAAAATTCCAGGGTGTACGGCGGCTGGTTCGGGTTGCCGGGGTTGTACAGATCCAGCTCGGGATCGCGCTTGGTGGGATCGGACTCGTCGAGGATGGACGCGTCAAGCCATTCGGTCAGCGTGCCGTGCCGGCTGATGTGGGCGGCCAGCAGCATGATGCCGTCGGCGGCGGGCAGCTCCAGCTTGGTGAGGTCCGGGCCGTCGCCGGTCGGGCTCGATGTGATCGTCGCGTGCTGCGCCTGCTGCTGGTAGAACAGCGACAGCGAACCGCCGCCACTCCACCCGGCCAGCACGACCTTGCGGTAGCCCAGCCGGTTCTTGGCGTCCTTGATGCACTCGCCGAGATCCTCGACCACCTTCTCCATCAGCAGTGCGGCGTCCGTACCGCGGAATCGGCTGTTGCAATAGATGACGTGGTGCCCGGCGCGCGCGAGCGCGTTGATCATCGGCAGGTAGGCGCCGCCGCCGATCGGGTGCATGAACACCAGCACGGTGTCCGACGGCTTGTCTTGGGGCTTGAGCAGATAGCTTTCCAGAACCGTGATTTCGGCCAGCCCGCCGTACACGTCGCGGGCCGTGGAATTGTTTTGGAAGGCAACCAGATACGGGATCCGGTCGTAGTCGTGTTTGACTGCCTGCGTCACGCGTGTTGTCCTAAATCGTGGGCCAGTACTTCCGGTGACGGGGCCAGCCGCCGGCGGGTGTCGATCGCGATGACCTGCCAGTCGACGCGCGAATGTTCGTCGAATTTGCGGCGTGCCCGCTCCCGCGCCCTCTCCGGAGCTCCATGGTGAACGCCTTGCGGCGCATGGGTTACCAGTCCTGGAGGCATCGGGATGCCGTAGAGCGAGCCGCCGTGGAAGAAGGCGATCTCGTCGTAGTCGACGTTGCGGTGATACCACGGTGTGCGTTCGGTGCCCGGGACGCCCTCGGCCGGCTTAGGCAGAAAGTTCATCACGTAGACGCCGGTGGCCTGCATGAACAGGTGCACGGTAGGCGGCAGGTGCACGCTGTCGGAGGTGACGACGTTGTAATCGTCGATATTGAAGGTGAAGGCGAAGTTGTCGCCGCGCCACCCTTCGACGTCGAGCGGATTGTGTTGGTAATACAGCGTTGTGGGCCCACCGACATGGACAAGCCGAACCTCGTACTCGTCGCGCCCATCGTCGTCGATCGGCGCTGGGTCGGGGATGGTCGCCTGCGACGGGTCGAAGGGGAAATGGCGGCCCAGGGCGCCCGGCGGGGGCACCCGGAATTCGTCGGTGGCCTCGACCATCAGCAGTGTGGTTTCGGTATGGGGCAGCTGCCGCCAGGTGCACGCCTTCGGCAGGTACACCCAGTCGCCGGTGCGGTAAGGCAGCGGGCCGAACTCTGTCTCCAGGATGCCGCCGCCTCGGTGTACGAAGCACAGCAGGTCGCCGTCGACATGACGGGCGAAGTACGGCATCGGCTCGGCGCGGCGGCTCAGCAGAATGCGGCAGTCGTCGTTGCTGAACATCTGCAGCGGCCCGCCGTCGGCGTCGGTGCTGTCGCTGGGTTTGAGCTCGCTGGACAGCACGTCGACCGGCCGCAGCGGGCCCACCGCACGGTAGGCGGTCGGGTCGTGGCGCCGATAGATGTTGGCCGTCCGTCCGGTGAAGCCGCCGCGCCCCAGCTCGTCGTCCTTCAGCCCGTCGAGGTCGGCGTGCAAACGGCGCGGGGTCTTACCTTTGCGCAGGTGGACGAAGGATTCCATGGTGACTCCCGAGTGCTGGAGCGGGCGCGCCGAAGCGAAAACTGAAAGTGACGTTACTTTCCCTTTTGTGGTGACACAAGGGTGGGCGGTCCGTACGGTTTTGGTCGAGGCTTAAGCCAGTGCGCTGGTTCTTGCAGACGTCTAAAGCGTCGCGGCGTGATCAGCGGATGCGCAGGACGACTTTGCCCTTGGCGGTGCGGTTTTCCATGGACGCCACCGCGGCGGCGGCTTCCGCCAACGGGTAGACCTCCGGTTGCGGAGCAGCCAACCGCCCGGAGCTGAGCAGACGCTCGAGACCGGTCCACTGCTCTTCCAGCGCGCCGGGGTGCGTCCCCGTCCAGGCGCCCCAGCCCACACCGACGACGTCGATGTTGTTTAGCAGCAACCGATTTACCTTAACGGTCGGAATCTCACCGCCGGTGAAGCCGACGACCAGCAGGCGCCCGCCGGCAGCGAGGGACCGCAGCGAATCAGTGAATCGATCACCGCCGACCGGGTCGACGACCATGTCGACGCCCCGCCCGCCGGTCAATTCCTTCACCGCGTCCTTGAAGCCGTCGGTTTGCACCACGTCCGTCGCACCCGCCGCCAGGGCGACCTGCGCCTTCGCCTCGGAGCTGACGACGGCGATGGTGCGCGCCGCGCCGAGTGCCGGCGCCAGGCGCAGCGTCGAGGTCCCGATGCCGCCGGCCGCGCCATGCACCAGCACGGTCTCGCCCTGTTGCAGGCGTCCTCGCACGGTCAACGCAAAGTAGACCGTCAGATCGTTGAACAGCAGGCCGGCGCCCGCCTCGAAGCTGACGTTGTCGGGCAGCTTGAACGCCCGCTCGGGGGACAGCACGGCCACCTCGGCCATACCGCCGGTCAGCATCGTCAGGCCGACGACCCGATCGCCGGGACCCACATGGCAGCCCTGCGGGGCCGACCGAACGACCCCGGCGATTTCCGCGCCGAGGACGAACGGCGGATCGGGCCGGTACTGGTACAGGCCCCGGGTGAGCAACGCGTCCGGGAAGGCCGCCCCAGCGGCGTGCACGTCGACAACGATTCCGTCGCCGGCGGGTTCGTCGATCTCGGCGATCTCGATCGCGTCCGGACCGTCTAGCCGTGTTACCCGTGCTGCGCGCATGGTCGATGAGCCTACTGCCAGCTCAGAATCCACCGGCGACGCGGACCACCGCGCGACCCGAGAAGGTGCCGGCGCGAAGCTGCTCCAGCACATCGACGACATCCTTGACGTCGACGTCTTTGGTCACTGCGTCCAGATGCCGCGGCTTCAGGGACTCCCCGAGCAGCGCCCACAGCTTGCGTCGCCGCGCGATCGGCATCAGCACCGAGTCCATCCCGAGCAGGGCGACCCCGCGCAGGATGAACGGCATCACCGTGGTGTGCAGGGCGGGCCCGCCGGTAAGTCCACTGGCCGCCACCGCGCCGCCGTAGTCGATGGTGCTGAGCACGTCGGCCAGCGTCGCCCCGCCGACACAGTCGACCGCACCGGCCCAGCGCGCCTTGGCCAGCGGCCGGGGCTTGGCATCGGGGTCGGCGGGCAGCCGCCCGATAACCTCCGCTGCGCCAAGCTCTTTCAGCAAGTCGACGGCCCCCTTTTTGCCGCTGGATGCGACCACGCGATAGCCGGCCGCCGCCAGCAAGTCCACGCTGATCGTGCCGACGCCGCCGGACGCGCCGGTGACGACGATCGGCCCGGCGTCGGGCGTGATGCCCCACTCGATCAGTGCTTGCACACTCATCGCGGCGGTGAAGCCAGCGGTTCCGATCGCTGCCCCGTCACGTGGACTAAGCGAGCCCAGCGCGACCACCTGGTCTGCGGGTAACCGCGCGTACTCGGCGTAGCCGCCATGGTGGCCGGTGCCGATCTGGTAGCCGTGGGCCAGCACCAAGTCGCCGACGCCGAAATCCGGTGACTGCGATTCGACGACTTCGCCGGTCAGGTCGATTCCCGGCACGACCGGATAGTCGCGCACCACGCCGCCGCCCGGCGTCAGTGCCAGTGCGTCCTTGAAGTTCGCACTGGAAAACAGAACCCGGATCGTCACATCACCGGGGGGCAGATCGGTGGGGCCGAGTGTTTCGACCGACGCGGTGATCTGATCGCCATTTTGACGGGCCACCAGTGCGTGAAATGTGTCCATATGACGAAGCTAACCTCCTCGCATGGAACGCTTTCCACTCGGTCGCTTTTCGGTCGCCCGGATTGGCTTCGGGGCCATGCAATTGCCTGGTCCCGGTGTGATGGGGCCGCCGCGCGACCATGATGAAGCGATTGCGGTGCTGCGCCGAGCCGTCGAACGCGACGTCGACCACATCGACACCGCCCAGTTCTACGGTCCCGATGTCGCCAACGAACTCATCCGCGAGGCGCTGTATCCGTACCCGCAGCACTTGGCGTTAGTGAGCAAGGTCGGTGGGCGGCGCGATGAGTCGGGTGCCTGGCTGCCCGTCCGCGAGCCCGCCGAGTTACGCCGCGATATCGAGGCGAATCTGCGGACGCTCGGGGTCGACCAACTCGCCGCCGTCAATCTGCGCCTTTTGGAGAGTGAGGGCCCCGACGAGTTGTTCGACGCACAGCTGTCGATCATGATCGAGGCCCGAGACGAGGGGTTGATCGGCGGGATCGGGTTGAGTGGCATCAACCGCGAACACCTGCTGCATGCGTTAGAGCACACCGAAATCGTATGTGTGCAAAACGCTTTCAATGTCCTCGAGCGAGAGTCGGCCGCGGTCCTGCAGGAGTGCACACGCCGCGAGATCGCCTTCGTTCCGTTCTTCCCGCTGGGGGCGGCGTTCGTGCAGCCGAACCCAGTTCTCGGTCACCAGGTGGTGCGGCGCGTCGCGCAGCGAGTCGGGCACACGCCCGCGCAGGTCGTATTGGCCTGGATGCTGGGCGTGGCGGCCAACGTGCTGCTGATCCCGGGCACCTCGTCGTTGCGCCATCTCGAAGAGAACCTCGACGTCGCGTCGATCGAGCTGGACGACGACTCCCGGCAGCAGCTGAACGCGCTCGCCGGCTAGCGCTGCCGGTCTAGCGAGGGTTATACCTTCGGCGCATCGGGGCGCTATTTGAGTTCGGCGGACGATAGGCCCAGCAGCCGCCGGGCGACCACGAGCTGCTGGATCTGCTGGGTGCCCTCGAAGATGTCCATGATCTTCGAATCACGGGCCCACTTCTCGAACAGCGTTTGCTCGGAATAGCCTGTGGTGCCGGCCAACTCGACGGCCTTGAGCGTGATGTCGGTGCCCACTCGGCCGGCCTTGGCCTTGGCCATCGATGCTTCTTTGGAATTGGGGATCTTGTTGTCGGCTTGCCAGGCCGCGCGCAGGGTCAGCTGGTAGCTGGCCTCCCAGTCGGCCTCCATCCGCAAAAACTCCGCCGCAGGGGCGCTTTGCGCGTGCGCGGGTTTGTCATAGGAAATCTCCACCCCCGCCTCGGTGAGCAGCTTGCGCAGCTCTTCCAGTGCGGCCCGGGCGATCCCGATGGCCATGCCCGCCACCACCGGGCGGGTGTTGTCGAAGGTCTCCATGACACCGGAAAAGCCTTTGCCCGGTTCGATCTCGGGATTGCCTAACAAGTTGTCCTTTGGTATCCGCACATTGTCGAAGCGGATCACCGCCGTGTCAGAGCCCTTGATGCCGAGCTTTTTCTCCAGCCGCTCGACGCTGACACCCGGATATTCGCGAGGCACGATGAATGACTTGATCGCGGGGCGGCCCAGCGATTTGTCCAGCGTCGCCCACACCACGATGTGGGTGGCCCGCGAACCCGCTGTGACAAAGATCTTTTCGCCGTTGATCACGTACTCGTCGCCGTCGAGCTTGGCGGTGGTGGAGACGGCGGCCGAGTCGGATCCGAAGCTCGGTTCGGTAATGGCCATCGCCGCCCACACCCGGCCGAGCCGCTTGAGTTGCTCGTCGGTGGCCACGCCGCTGATTGCCGCGTTGCCCAGGCCCTGATAGGGCATCGACAGCATCATCGCCGCGTCACCCCAGCTGGCCTCCATGGTCTGCAGCACGGCCGCCATGTTGGAGCCGTTGCGGTTTTCTTCTTTGCTTTCGCTGCTGCGGAACGCCTCGGCCCCGGCCAGCCCCACCGCGTTGGACGCGGCGGCCCCTTCGAACAAGCTGGCCAGGGTGTCCAGTTCGACCGGATAGGCGTGCTCGTGCTCGTCGTACTTGCGTGCGATCGGGCGCATCATTTCCGCGGCGCCCTGATGCGCCTTGTCGATAACTGCTTGCATCTTGCGGGGAAGTTCCAAATTGATTGCCATGACAGGTCTTTCGCTAGTGAGTAGCTAAATGACGACAACACCCTCGGCGACACCGATGGCCCGCAGGTCGCGGTACCAGCGTTCGACGGGATGTTCTTTCGTGTAGCCGTGACCGCCGAGCAGTTGCACGCCGTCCAGTCCGATCTGCATGGCCTTGTCGGCACCCAGGCGCTTGGCCAGCGCCGCTTCGCGGACGAACGGCAGCCCTTGCTCGGCCCGGGCAGCGCCGCGCCAGGTGATCAACCGCAGCCCGTCCAGCTCGATGGCGATGTTGGCGCACATGAACGCCACCGCTTGCCGCCGGGCAATGGGTTCGCCGAACGCCTCGCGTTCCTTGACGTACGGGACGGCGTAGTCGAGGACCGCGTGCGAGGTGCCGACGGCCAGGGCGGCCCAGCCCAGCCGGGACAGCGCAATGGCTTCGGAGTAGTCCTCATCGGTGGCCTCGTCCTCGCCGAGCCGGGCATGCAGTGGCACCGAGACGCCGGACAGCTCCAGCTGGCCGAGGGCGGCGGCGCGGATGCCCATGCTCGGATCCGGTTTGACGGTAAGGCCTTTGGCGGACGATTCGACGATGAACAACGCCGGCTTGCCGTTGAGTTGTGCGCCGACGATGAACAGCTCGGCCTCGGCAGCGGCCGGGACCAACGACTTCACACCGTCTAGGCGGTAGCCGCTCGGCGTGCGCACCGCGGTGGTCTTCAATTGGGTGGGGTCGAATAACGGTTGCGGCTCAGCGATGGCCACGCAGGCCTGCGGCACGTTGTCCCCGGCGAACTCGGGCAGATAGGTGGCCTGTTGATCGGCGCTGCCCCAGTGGGTCAATGCCGACGCGACGCCGCCCGGCGCCAGGATCGGCAGTGCTAATCCCATGTCGCCGTAGGCCAGTGCCTCGGCGACCAGGACATTGGTCACGCTCGACCGGTGCGCGGCGATGCCTTCGAAGTCCTCGGGGATGTTGATCGCGGTGATGCCCAGTTCCGCGGCCTTGGCGATCAGGTCGCGAGGGTAGCTCGCCGCCTCGTCCGCCTCGGGCGCCGCGGGGCGAAGCACCTCCTCGGCGAATTCGTCGAGGGTTTCGACGATCATCTTCTGTTCGTCGTCGGGCCTCAGGTCGTAGTAGTCCTTGCCGCTCGACTTGAGCCGGGTGGGCTTGCTGCGGATGCTCTTCACCGCCTTGAACTGCCGGGATGCGGCACCGGCGGTCGAGAAGAGGGTCTTGGTGCCGTAGCGCAGGCTCTCATTGAGCGGATCGCGCAGGTGGTATCTGTCCAGGAATTCTTGGCCGACGAGCGGGGTGAGCAAGGCCAAGGCGATGTCGATGCCGGTGCGTTTGTGCGGTTGCATCCCGACGCCGGTTTTGCGGCCGCGCCGTTTGCCGCGCGGGCGGGAGGTACGGGGACCGGAGAGAATTTCCGTCATTTGAGCAGCCTCGGTAGTTGGGGCATTGCCGACAGAAGGCTATCTTACTCCGGAGTAAGATAATGTGTAGTTGTTAGCTAATTCACACCCAGGCTGTCTAGGACACGGTCGTGGAGCAGGCCGTTTGTCGCCACGGCGCTGCCTTGGTGCGGGCCCGCGACGCCGTCCAGGCCGGTGAACTTGCCGCCGGCCTCGCGCACCAGGACGTCGAGTGCCGCGAGGTCCCACGCCGATACCTCCGGCTCGGCCGCGATGTCGACGGCGCCCTCGGCGAGCAGACAGTAGGAGAAAAAATCGCCGTAGGCGCGTACCCGCCAGACCGCGTCGGTCAGTCCGATGAAGCGTTCCCGCAGACCGCGTTCGGCCCACCCGGACAGACTGGAGAAAGACAAGCTCGCCGAATTCAGTTCTGCCACTGAGGAAACCGACAACGATCGAGGCGGCGCACCGTCAACGGAGACGAAGGCGCCCTGGTCGCGCGCCGCCCACCAGCGGCGCTGCAGCCCCGGCGCACTCACCACCCCGACGGTGGGAACCCCGTCTTCGAGCAGGGCGATCAAGCTGGCCCAAACCGGTACCCCGCGCACGAAGTTCTTGGTGCCATCGATGGGGTCGATAATCCATTGCCGCCCGGTGAATGTCGCGGTTCCGCCGAATTCCTCGCCGACGACGCTGTCATCGGCGCGCTCCCGCCCGAGCACCTGGCGCAGCTCGGTCTCCACCGCCCGATCGGCGTCGGTGACCGGCGTCAGATCCGGCTTGGTGTCGATGCGCAAATCCAGCGCACCGAATCGGTCGCGGGTCACGGTGTCCGCACGGTCGGCAAGCGCGATCGCTAGCGCGAGGTCGTCCTGGGCCATGCCAGCAGTCCTATCACGGCGCGCTCAGCCGCTGTGGTTCACGTTGTCGAGCACGTTTCGCAATGCCTCCGCGTTGCGCAGGGCGGGGTGATGATGTCGACTGCAAGCGCAAACTTCGCGGTGACCCGGATTCCCGATCTTGCTGGCCGAGCGAAACGTCGGGCGGACCCGATCAAAGTCAGGCGAAGGTTGCGTGCGGGTCCGGCTCCGGGCCAAAGGTGAAGTGGCGTCCGGTGATGTCGGAGGGGGTCACCCGCACGTAATGCTTCTTGGCGGTCGCGGTCCAGGGCATCAGTTCGGCGCGTTCGGCTTCGTCGATTTCCGCCGCGGTGCGCAGCAGTCGTGCGCGGCCCCGCACGATCACACTCCAGCCCTCGGCGACGTCGTGGTCGTCGGCCTCGAACAACACCACATTGCTTGCCACAGCGGAAAACAATTTGGTGCCCTCGGCGGTGCGGAACAGCACGGTTCGGTCCTGCACCGCATAGTTCACCGGGAAAATCTCGGGCTCACCAGCGAAGCTTGTCACGAGCCGGCCCAGGCCGACACCGCCCAACCGGCGCCAGCTCTCGTCCTCGGACAAAACGACTGCAGGTTCGTCAGTCATCGACCGCACCCTTCTCGCGCACCGTTTTCCGCCGACCTCGACGCTACGGCGAAACGCGCTCTGGCAGTAGGGTCCTAGGTCAACTCGGCCGGACCACCGGCGGCCTACCATGGCGGCGTGTGGGAATTCGGTTTGCTGATCCTCCTCGTTGCAGTCCTGGGCATGCTGCTTGCTCAACGCTTCATCCCGCGCGGCCCCCGCGGTGAGCAGCTCAGCGGCACCCTGCTGGTGACCGGGGTGAGCCCGCGACCTGATGCCACCGGCGAGCAATACGTCACAATCACCGGCGTCATCAACGGACCCACCGTCAACGAGCACCCCGTGTACTGGCGGATGGCGGTCGACGTCGACGACTGGCCGACGATGGGCCAATTGCATGCGGTCGTGTATTCGCCGAAGAACCCGGACAACTGGAGGTTCGCCCCGCCTGAACCGCCCGAACCGGCGGCGGGGTAGCCGACGAAACGTTTGCTTGCATTATCGATCCCGACTGGCATTCTTTAGCCATGGCAGGCAAAGACATCGACCCGATCCGGGCGAAGAGCGCACTCGAAGTGATCAGGCAGCACCCGGTGCTGGTGCTGTTCGCGGTTTCGCCCGCCCTCGCAGTGTTGGGCGTGATCTGGTGGCTGGCCGGCGCGGGATGGGCGGTGGCCGCGGCGATCCTGATGCTCCTGGCCGGTGCCGGCCTCGTCGTCGTCAGGCGCTAAATGAGGCTGGGCCGCAACGGAATTAGGGTCAGCCGCGGCCGATGCGCAACAAGTCCGCAAGGTTTGGCAATTTGACGCGCGGACGCCCGTGCGGCTCGCCGGCGGCGCGCTCGTGTGCGTCGATGACGTCCCAATGGGCCGAGGTAATCAGCTGCGGCTGCCGTGAAGCCAGCCATTCGGCGAGCTTATCGGCGTGGTCGTCGGGGAATTCGGACAGCTCGGTTGTGCCGGTCAAATCGGCGATGAGGGAGTCGACGGTGTCCTGAGAATCCTTTTTGTTGGTGCCGATCACGCCGGTCGGTCCCCGCTTGATCCAGCCGACGACGTATTCGTTGCGGCTGCCCGCCACCCGGCCGTCGGTGTTCGGGATGGTCGCGCTGTTGTCGTCGAACGGCAGCCCCGGCGTAGGCACGCCGCGATACCCGACCGAGCGCACCACGAGCTGAACGGGTAGTTCCTCGCGCTCCCCGGTGTCCTTGGCCAAGACGCGTCCGCTCGAGTCGGTGACCAATTCGTTGCGGCCCAGCACGATTGCCTCGACGCGGTCCTTGCCTTTGATCTCGATGGGGGAGGTCAAGAATCGGAATACCATCCGACGATGCCCGGGGCGTGGTGGGCGGGCCGCGTAGTCACGCAGCACCTTGATGTTCTGCTTGGTGGTCTTTCCGGCGGCCTCGGCGTCTTCGTCGCTAATGCCTTCCAACGCGGCCGGATCGACGATGACATCCACGCCTTCCAGGTCGGCCAGCTCACGCAACTCCAGCGTGGTGAACGCGGTCTGCAGCGGCCCGCGCCGGCCAACGATGACGACTTCTTCTACACCACGCGGGCGCAACGATTTCAGAGCGTGGTCGGCGATGTCGGTGACGGCGAGCGCGTCGGGATCGGTGACCAGGATGCGCGCGACGTCCAGCGCGACGTTGCCGTTGCCGATCACCACGGCCCGGGCGCCCGACAGATCGGGGGAAATTTCCGCGAAGTTGGGGTGCGCGTTGTACCAGCCCACGAAGTCGACGGCGGCGACGCTGCCGGGCAGGTCCTCACCGGGGATGTTGAGGGGCCGGTCGGACTGCGCCCCGACCGCGTAGATCACCGCGTCGTAGTGCTCGGCCAGTTCCGCGGCCTCGACATGCTCGCCGACGACCACGTTGCCGAAGAAACGAAAGCGAGGATCACCGGCGATCTTCTCGAACTGCTTGCTGATCGACTTGATCTTGGGGTGGTCGGGCGCGACGCCGGAACGCACCAGCCCCCACGGCGTCGGCAACATTTCGAGCATGTCGACGGCAACGTCGAACTCGTCGGACGAGTCGGCCGCTTTCAGCAAAGACGCTGCGGCGAAGAATCCCGACGGGCCAGACCCGACGATCGCGACATGAAATGGACGCATAACCAACCCTTCTGTTCATGCCCGGCTGCGACGCAAGGGCTGAAATCGGGCTGGGCGTCGCAGTTGCGGGCGCACATGGATGGTGGACTCGATGCTAGACGCTGAACCCCGGCAGATGGTTGAAGTGCCGCAGGTCGCCACCTGAACAATCGCCGCAAACCGGGGCGCCGGTAACGTGGTCGGCTGTGGAACCCGACCGTCAAGCCGATCTCGCCGCCCTCGACTCTGCCCTTACCACGGTGGAGAGGGTGCTCGATGTCGACGGTCTGCGCAGCCGCATCGAGAAGCTCGAGCAGGAGGCGTCCGATCCGAAACTGTGGGACGACCAGGCCAACGCGCAGCGGGTGACCAGCGAATTGTCCCATGCCCAGGGAGAGCTGCGACGCATCGAGCAGCTGCGACAAAGGGTCGACGACCTGCCGGTGCTCTACGAGCTGGCGGCAGAGGAGGGTTCGGACGAAGAGGGGGCCGACGCGCTGGCGGAGGCCGACGCTGAGCTCAAGGCGCTGCGCGCCGACATCGAAGCCGCCGAGGTGCGCACCTTGCTGTCCGGAGAGTACGACGAGCGCGAGGCCCTGGTGACCATCCGATCCGGCGCGGGTGGGGTGGACGCCGCGGACTGGGCCGAGATGCTGATGCGGATGTATATCCGCTGGGCCGAGCAACACAATTACAATGTCGAGGTCTTCGACACGTCGTATGCCGAGGAAGCCGGTATCAAGAGTGCCACGTTTGCCGTGCACGCCCCGTTCGCCTACGGCACCTTGTCGGTGGAGCAGGGCACGCATCGGCTGGTCCGGATCAGCCCGTTCGACAACCAAAGTCGGCGTCAGACCTCGTTCGCCGAAGTCGAGGTGTTGCCGGTGGTGGACACCACCGATCACATCGACATTCCCGAAGGTGACGTGCGGGTCGACGTCTATCGGTCCAGCGGTCCGGGCGGCCAGTCGGTGAACACCACCGACTCCGCGGTACGTTTGACCCACATCCCAACGGGTATCGTCGTGACTTGCCAGAACGAGAAGTCGCAATTGCAGAACAAGGTTTCGGCGATGCGGGTGTTGCAGGCAAAGCTGTTGGAGCGCAAGCGTTTAGAAGAGCGTGCGGAGCTGGACGCGCTGAAAGGGGAGGGCGGCAGCTCCTGGGGTAACCAGATGCGCTCCTATGTATTGCACCCGTATCAGATGGTCAAGGATCTGCGGACCGAGTACGAGGTCGGCAATCCGGCGGCCGTTCTTGACGGAGACATCGACGGATTCCTCGAAGCAGGCATCCGGTGGCGCAATCGAAAAGATGACAACTAACACCACCTTTATCGCCTCAACCACGGCGCTGGGCTGGCACGACTTCTGGCGCGGTGACATAGGGCAATGGATCATCACCCGCGGTTTGCGGATCGGAATGGTGCTAATCGGCGCGGTGCTGGCCGCCCGCTTCGTCAACTGGGTGGCCCAGCAGGTGACCCGGCAGCTCGACGTGGGCTTCGCCGAGAGCGACGCGCTGGTGCGCTCGGAGGCCACCAAGCACCGTCAGGCGGTCGCATCGGTCATCTCTTGGGTGTCGGTCGTCATCATCGGCATCTGGGTGATGCTCCAGATCGCCGACATCCTGAGGTTTTCGGTGGGCGGGCTGGTCGCGCCCGCCACGGTAGTGGGCGCGGCGCTGGGTTTCGGCGCCCAGCAGTTGGTGAGGGACTTGCTGTCCGGTTTCTTCATTCTGGTGGAGAAGCAGTACGGGTTCGGTGACCTGGTCACCCTCACCGTCGTTTCGTCGACGGAGGCCAGCGGCACGGTCGAGAACGTGACGTTGCGGGTGACCCGATTGCGCTCGGCGGATGGCGAGGTGTTGACGATTCCCAACGGGCAGATCGTCAAGGTGGTCAACCTGTCCAAGGATTGGGCACGCGCGGTCGTGGACATTCCGGTGTCGACCAACGCCGACCTGAATCAGGTCAACGACGTCCTGCACCAGGAATGCGACCGTGCGATGGACAACCCGGTGCTGGGCGAGTTGTTGCTTGATCCGCCGACCGTGATGGGCGTGGAAAGCATTGGGGTCGATACCGTCACCCTGCGGGTGGTGGCCCGTACGTTGCCGGGCAAGCAGTTCGAGGTCGGCCGGCAGCTGCGTGTGTTGGTGATCCGGGCACTGGCCCGCGTCGGGATCGTCACCGCCGCCGACGCGAAGATCGGCCTGGTTGACGGCCCGGGTGTTGAGGTCGCCGCAGCTCAAGCCCAAGCGCAAGGCGAGGCGGACAGCACGGCGGTGCAGCGCGGGTGAAGTTCACCGTGAGCCTCTTCGAGAAGCGCAACGAGGATAAGCAGCGGCGCTGGAGTCACCTCTTCGGCGGACGGGTGCGCACGTCGACGCTGGTGTTGATTGTGGCGTTCCTGGCCATGTGGTGGGTCTACGACGCCTACCGCCCGGAGCCGGCCAAACCGCCGCCGCCTCCGCAGGTGGTGCCACCCGGCTTTTTGCCCGACCCCAACTACACCTGGGTGCCCCGCACCCGGGTCGACGCGCCCCGCCCGGCGACGCCGACGTTCGTGCCGACGCCGACGACGACGGTCCCGCCCAGTCCCACCACCACCGTGCCGCCGCCACCAACAACGACGGCACCGCCGCCGTTCCAGCTGCCGTGCTTGCTGCCGCCGCCGTTCTGTCCGCCCAGCTCAAGTACCACGCCGCCGCCGCCACAGCAACCGGTACCGGGTCCGGGCCCGGCGCCGAGCACGCCGCCACCGGCGAGCTGATCTTCGCGTCGCAGCGAAATTCACCGCTACACTGGCGTGCCGTGATGATCACCCTTGACCATGTCAGCAAGAAGTACAAAGCGTCGGCGCGTCCGGCGCTGGAGGACGTGAACGTCAAAATCGACAAGGGTGAATTCGTCTTCCTGATCGGCCCGTCGGGATCGGGCAAGTCGACGTTCATGCGGTTGTTGCTGGCGGCGGAGACACCGACCAGCGGCGACGTGCGGGTGTCGAAGTTCCACGTCAACAAGCTGCCTGGGCGGCACGTGCCGAAGCTGCGTCAGGTGATCGGCTGTGTCTTCCAAGACTTTCGTCTGCTGCAGCAAAAGACGGTGTATGAGAACGTCGCCTTCGCCCTCGAGGTCATCGGTAAACGCTCCGATCAGATCAACCGGGTGGTGCCCGAGGTGCTCGAGACGGTCGGCCTGTCGGGCAAAGCCAACCGGCTGCCCAACGAGCTGTCCGGTGGTGAGCAGCAGCGGGTGGCGATTGCCCGCGCGTTCGTCAACCGGCCGCTGGTCCTGCTGGCCGACGAGCCGACCGGAAACCTTGACCCGGACACCAGCAACGACATCATGGATCTGCTTGAGCGGATCAATCGGACCGGGACGACCGTGCTGATGGCGACCCATGACCACCACATCGTCGACTCGATGCGCCAGCGCGTCGTCGAGCTGTCGCTGGGCCGGCTGGTTCGTGACGAACAGCGCGGCGTCTACGGGATGGATCGCTAGTGCGCTTCGGCTTCCTGCTCAATGAGGTTCTGACCGGGCTTCGCCGCAACGTCACCATGACGGTGGCCATGATCCTGACGACCGCGATCTCGGTCGGCCTGTTCGGCGGCGGTCTGCTGGTCGTCCGGTTGGCCGAGCACTCGCGCGCCATCTACCTCGACCGGGTCGAGACGCAGGTGTTCCTCACCGAGGACGTCTCCGCGAATGATCCATCCTGCGGCACCAATCCGTGCAAGGCGCTGCGGGAAGCGATCGAAAAGCGACAGGACGTCAAATCGGTTCGTTTCCTCAATCGCCAAGACGCCTACGACGACGCGATCCGAAAGTTCCCGCAGTACAAGGACGTTGCCGGAAAGGATTCTTTCCCAGCCTCGTTCATCGTCAAGTTGAACAATCCCGAACAACACAAGGACTTCGACTCCGCGATGCAGGGCCAACCCGGAGTACTTTCGGTGCTCAACCAGAAGGACCTGATCGACCGGCTGTTCGCGGTGCTGGACGGCCTGAGCAGCGTAGCGTTCGCCGTGGCGTTGGTGCAGGCCGTCGGCGCAATTCTGTTGATTGCCAACATGGTCCAAGTTGCCGCCTACACACGGCGTACCGAGATCGGGATTATGCGGCTGGTGGGAGCCAGTCGCTGGTACACCCAGTTGCCATTTTTGGTGGAAGCGATGCTGGCCGCGGGTGTTGGTGTGGCGATTGCGGTCGCCGGCCTGCTCGTGGTGCGGGCGCTGTTCCTGGACAACGCGCTAAATCAGTTCTACCAAGCCAATTTGATCGCACGCGTTGACTACGCCGACATTCTTTACATCTCACCGATTTTGTTCCTGCTCGGCGTGTCGATGGCAGGGTTGACCGCATATGCGACGCTGCGCCTCTACGTACGGCGTTAGCTGTGGCCAATAAGTCCAATGCCGGCGCGACGGGTCGTGGCCAGCGTGACAGCAAAAAGATCATCGCCACCAATCGCAAAGCTAGGCACAACTATTCAATTGTGGAGTCATTCGAGGCCGGGGTGGCTTTAGTCGGCACCGAGGTGAAGAGCTTGCGGCAGGGGCAGGCCTCGCTGGCCGATGCTTTCGCAACCGTCGACGACGGTGAAGTGTGGTTGCGTAACTTGCACATTCCGGAGTACGAGCACGGTAGCTGGACCAACCATGACCCGCGCCGCAATCGAAAGTTGTTGTTACACAGGCGCCAGATCGACACCCTGATCGGAAAGATTCGTGATGGTAACCTCACCCTGGTGCCGCTTTCGCTGTACTTCTCCGAGGGCAAGGTCAAGGTTGAGCTCGCGCTAGCGCGAGGCAAGCAGGCACACGACAAACGCCAAGACCTCGCCCGCCGTGATGCCCAGCGCGAAGTACTACGTGAACTGGGCCGCCGAGCAAAGGGTATGAACTGATCGGAGCCGCTTACGCGCAGCTGTCCGCCGTCTCGTACGGGGTCAGCGATTTTGTAGGCGGCGTAGCAGCGCGGCGGGTCGCCGCACTGCGCGTGATGCTGGCGGCCTACCCGGTCGAGGCGCTGCTGCTCGGGCTGCTCGCCTTCACCGTCGGTGGCCCGATCCATTCCGGTGCCATCTTCTGGGGATGTCTGTACGGCGTCGGTCAGGCGTTCGGCATGTGGGCGTTCTATGCGGCCTTGGGGTCCGGCCCGATCTCCGTGGTCGCCCCGCTCGCCGGCGTGCTCAATGCCGCGGTGCCGGTCGCCGTGGGCGTCGCGCTGGGGGAGCGCCCCGGCCCGGCGGCCTCGGCTGGCGTCGGCCTGGCCATCGTCGCGGTAATGCTGGTCAGCCGGGAGGCGACCGGCGACGGCGCCAGCCGGTTCCGGTTCACCGCCAAGGTGGCCGGGCTCACGACCCTGGCCGGGTGCGCGTTCGGTCTGGATCTGGTGTTCCTGCACCAATCGCCGCACGACTCCAAGCTCTGGCCGCTGATGTTCGCGCGACTGTCTGCGACCGTGGTGATCACCATCCTGGCCGCGTCGAGACGGAACTTGCGGCTGCCCCGGGGGCAGTCGCTGAAGCTGGCGTTGGCGATCGCCCTGCTGGACATCTGTGCTTTGGTCACCCAATTGATCGCGCTGCAGTCCTGGCTGCTCTCGCTGGCCAGCATCATGATTTCGCTCTATCCCGCCGCCACGGTCGTGCTGGCGATGATCGTGCTGCGCGAACGAGTGACGCGCTGGCAGGGGATCGGCATGGTGATGGCCATGGGGTCGGTGGCCATGATCGCCGCAAGCTGACGGCTCCGGGACGGGACGGGGCTCGGCATGGGGGTAACGCCGGGCCGGTAATCGGCCTAGCATCCGACCATGGCCACGCGCGCAGTCACCACACTGGACAAAGCTGAGGTGCTGGACGGGCTCTTCACGGTGTGGGATTCCATCGACGCGTTGCTGGCCGGGTTGGCCGAGAGCCAATGGCAGGCGGCGACCCCACTGCCGGGCTGGGATGTGCGGGCGGTGGTGTCACACGTCATCGGCACCGAGTCGTTCCTGCAGGGCATCGCGCCACCCGAGCCGGACATCGACGTCAAGGGGCTCGACCATGTCCGCAACGGCGTGGGCGCGATGAATGAGTGCTGGGTGCGCCATTTCGCCGGGCAGCCCATCGGCAGTGTCCTGCAGCGCTACCGCGCGGTGATCGAGGATCGGCGCCAGGTGTTGGGCGCGATGTCCGAAGAGGAGTGGAACGCCGAGACGAGGACGCCGGCCGGCCCGGACAGTTATGGACGGTTCATGAGGATCCGGGTCTTCGATTGCTGGATGCACGAACAGGACATCCGGGTGGCGATCGAGCAGCCGTCGTCCGACGACGAGCTGAGCGGGGTCGCCGCGCGGCTGTCGCTCGACGAGATCGCCGCCACGCTGGGCTTCGTCGTGGGCAAACTTGCGCAAGCCCCCGACGGGGCACGCGTCGAGTTCGACCTGACCGGCCGGTTGGCGCGCTCTGTCCGCGTCAGCGTCGACGGGCGCGCCCAGGTAGTCGAGGACTTCGGCGGTCGCGAGCCGACGGCGACGATCCGCGTGAACGCGCTGCAGTTCACCCGGCTTGCCGGGGGCCGGCCGATGTGCCCGATCCGACCGCAGGACATCGACCTCGGCGGAGATAAAGATCTTGCTGCTCAAATTCTTGAGAAGCTGAATTTCGTTATCTGACAACATTTTTGGCGCAGCCGACGGGTGAATGCGACATATGTCACACCTGTGCATGTTGGCTCTGGCGCCGCGACGGGTAGCCAAATGCAAGGGCGCGCTTCGCGCCGACAAGCAAAAGCCAACGTAGGAGGCCTTGTAAGTATGACCGCACCCGACACGAGCAGATTGCTCGCCCAACTTCGCACACTGCTGGATCTGACCAACACCGAAATTCAGATCGCGGAGACCCGCGTCGCGCAGGCGCGCACCGAGGCCGTTCGCCGCGAGCTCACCCAGAACGCGGCAAATGGCCGCGAACGCGCCGAGGCCATCGAGGCCGCAATCCGCGACCTCGGCGGTTTCCCCGACGTGATCGGTCCGTTCCTGGGCCGCGCCGCGGCCGCGGTGAAGGCGCTGACCGAGCAGGCCGAGCCGTTCGACGAGGCGTTGCTGGGGGACCTGGCGCTCGAAGACCAGCTGCTCGACCGCGCCCGCTACACCAAGGCGCTGGCCGTCGCCGCGGAAAAGCAGGACATTGTGGGCCTGGCCGACCGGCTGATCGCCGCGCACGCGGCGACGGTGGATTGGCTGACCACCGTGCTGGCCGAAGATGCCCTCGGTGGCCCGGCCGCGCTGCGCCGCACCCCGCTGCAGGCCGCCGCCGGCGCCGCGGTGAAGCTGGTCAACCTGCCCGCTGCGTGGTCGGCTCGTGGGCTGGACCGTGCCGTCGACGCTCTGCGATCAACCGGTCCTGCCATCAACGACCTGGTCAAGCGCGGAAACAATGCCGGGGAGATCGCGACCAAGGCGTTGTCGGCGTCGCAGAACGCCGCCCTGCGTGCCGCCGAGCGGGTCACCCGCTCCGAAGGTGCGGATCGTGCCGCCGACGCGCTGCACTCCGGGCGCGAATCGGTTGGTGTGCTGGAACCACACGAGTTGCCGATCAAGGGCTACGACGACCTCAACATCAACGACGCCGTCGCCGCGATCAAGGACCTGACCTCGCCGAAGGATGTCCGGGTGATCATCGCCTACGAGGAGGCCCACAAGAATCGGCAGCGCCTCGTCTCTGCCGCGCAGACGCGCGTCGCTGCCATCGCGCAAGACGTCGTCGGCATCAAGTAGCGAGCTAAACAGGCGTCTATCGGCAAACGTCGCCAGGCGCCCCGGGCACCCCCGCTGTCGCGAGACCGGGGGTGCCCGGCTTCGCGCCCGGACCTGGAGCAACTTGATTGCGGCGCGCGTGGCGGCGCGGAACATAAATTAGTTGCTGCTCGTTAGTGCACC
The DNA here is from genome assembly GCF_010727605.1 of Mycobacterium simiae. Lineage (NCBI taxonomy): Bacteria > Bacillati > Actinomycetota > Actinomycetes > Mycobacteriales > Mycobacteriaceae > Mycobacterium > Mycobacterium simiae. The sequence continues at coordinate 1,160,795 of NZ_AP022568.1, read as the reverse complement.
CGTAGAATGGAGTGTCCGGCCGAAAATCGGTCGGGATGTGCGAAAACACAAGACAAGGGGCTGAACGGTTTCGACTTCGCGCATCGAATCAAGGGAAGCGTGCCGGTGCAGGCAAGAGACCACCGTAAGCGTCGTTGCAACTATATAAGCGCCGATTCACATCAGCGCGACTACGCTCTCGCTGCCTAAGCGAAGCTAGTCTGTCAGACCGGGAGCGCCCTCGGCCCGGACCCTGGCATCAGCTAGAGGGACCCACCCACGGGTTCGGTCGCGGGACCCGTGGGGACATCAAACAGCGACTGGGATCGTCATCCTGGCTAGTTCGCGAGACCAGGAGATCCGAGTAGAGGCACAGCGAACTGCGCACGGAGAAGCCTTGAGGGAATGCCGTAGGACCCGGGTTCGATTCCCGGCAGCTCCACTGAGAAAATGCTGGTCAGAGGCCTAGAAGCGTCTGTTAGCGATGCTGCGTCAAGATGTACGTCAAGATCCGGGTATAGGCTCCTCGTCTATGGCGTCCATTCGCGTCCGAACCCGCAAGGACGGCACCGCCTACTTCTCGGTGCTTTACACCCTTGACGGAAAGCAGACTTCCTCTAGCTTCAACGACCACGCCGAAGCGCTGAAGTTTCAAGACGTCTGTAACCGGTTAGGCCCGGCCGAGGCCCGCAAGATTTGGAAGGTCTCCTTTCCCGGGTGCGGGCATACCCTCGCGAGCTACGTCACCGAGCACCTAGACACCCTGACTGGTGTGGAGAAGAAGACCATCGCTGAGTACCGGCGCTACCTTGCGCGTGACATCGAGCCGGTGCTCGGTCATATTCCGCTGTCGACACTCAGCCGCCCCGACGTCTCCAAATGGGTCAACAGGATGTCGGCTGGCGGTGCCAGCGGCAAGACGATCAGCAACAAACTGGGCTTCTTGTCGGGCGTCCTGAACCTGGCCGTCAAGGCGGGCGAGATCCCCGCTAACCCGGCAGCGGGAATTCGGGTCCCGCGCACCCTCCGGCGCGACATGACCCTGCTGACCAAAGACGAGTATCGTTTGCTGAGGGCATCTTTCACCGAGTGCTGGCACCCGTTCCTTGACTTTCTGGTGGCCAGTGGATGCCGATTTTCGGAAGCCACGGCATTGAAACCTGGTGACGTCGACCGCGCCAACAGCACCGTCAGGATTACCAGGGCTTGGAAGAGGACGCCGAGTAACGGCGCGGCCAAATATGAGATCGGGCAGCCCAAAACCCGACGGTCGACGCGCACTATCAACGTCCCCGCTGCGGTGCTCGACCAGCTTGACTATGGCCACGAGTGGTTATTCGTCAACACCGAGGGCGGACCCATCCGGTTGTACAGCTGGCGCAGCAACGTATGGGCTCCGAGCGTAACCAAGGCCATGACCAACGACCAGGACAACCCAGACAAGTTGTTGTTGACCGCCAGGCCGCGCATCCACGATCTCCGCCATGTTTGTGCCAGCTGGCTGCTGCGTGAGGGGGTGCCGCTGATTACCGTATCGGCTCACCTTGGTCACGAGGATGCCGCCACCACGGCCCGCATATATGCGCACCTGGACCGTTCGGCTGGCCAGGTCGCGGCGGCGGCAATGGCAACTCTGCTGGCTTGAAACGCTCCATTCCCGGCCCATTCCCTCTTTTCTGTGTGATATGCATCATAGAGCAAATTCCGAGTGCTAATTCGACCAAGCTGGGATTTTGTGTCGCCATTGTCAATGCCATTTCCATGCGGCGTCAAGCCCGTGCCAAACCCGTGTCAAATCCTCTCAGCCTTTTTTCAGATTAGATCTGTTTGTGTGTTTGCACGCAGCTCGGCAGGCACATAGGGTCTGCAGCGATCTCCAAGGTAGTTCTTAGTAATCAGGAGGCGCGAATGGCGCTAATGGGCTTGGCAGAGGCCGCGAAAGAAATCGGCACCACCGAACGGTGGCTCGCTACTCAGCTGCGTTCTGGGAAATTCCCGGCTCGAAAAATGGGGCGCTATTGGCGCTTCACTGACGCAGATCTTGCCGAAATAATCCGGCTTTGCGCGGTACCGGCCGGATTGGCGACGGACGCCACCCTTTCTACGCCAGCATCGTCGATGACGCCCACTACCGCGCGGCGGATGGGGGTCCAGTGACGACCATGCTCGAACATCTCGGTCAGGACTACGACGATGTCTTGCTCAGCTGCGAATGCGACGAGTACTTGATCGCGGCGATGATGGCGTTGCCGGCGGGAGCGCGGTGGTGGGACTTGACCTTCAAGGCGTGGCATATCCATCTCGGCTACGTCGCCTGGTTTGCGGCCGACCTGCGGATTCTCGACTGCAAACTCCTCGACGGTGGTGACCGACGATGATATCGAGCGCGGCCGTTGAGGGATCGGGCTCAGAATCTGCGGGCTTGCCAGATCGGGGCGCGGACGAGCGCACCGACCCATTGTGGGTGGCGCGGGTCCTGATTGAGGCAGGTGTACCCGTTTTCATCGCGAAGCCGGCCAAGCATTTCGACGGCGGTTGGGATTCCAGCGGCGGCCACCACGGGTGCGGCTATTGGTTGCCGAAAAAGTGGCAGTCAACAGAACCGGATCTTCGTGTGCTTGAGAAGTACCAGCCCGGTGACGCTCTCGGCATGGTCTGCGGGCGCAAGGTCGACGGAGTGGACACCGATCCTCGAAACGGAGGCGATAAGTCCCGCGCCGATCTTGCAGCCAGCGGCACCATGCCTCGGGTTTACGGCGTGGCCCAAACCCCGTCGGGCGGAACCCACGAACTGGTGTCGACTATCGGTGTCCGCTCCCTCGATAACGTCTGCCCTGGAATCGATCTCAAGGCTGGCACGCCTGAGGGCACTGGACGCGGGTTCCTGTTCATTCCTCCGACCAAGAAGCTCTCCAAGCTGGACGGCGCCGTCCGCCAATACCGATGGGTGGAACCTCCGGATCTGCAAGCCCTGGCCGCAGATGGCCCACAAGACCGGACCGGTGAAGCGCTAGGTCGCCTGGTCGATGCGAATCGGAGGACGCTCAACTCCCGCACCGCCACCGCGCATTCGGAGGCTGCTTCCTCGACCACAGAAGTCTCGGCGTTCATCGCCGAATATCACCGTGCTCAACGGCCAGAAATCTTGCAGGGCTGGGTAAAGGCGATGAAGGTGGGCTTCAGAGAAAAGCGGAGTCGGCATAGCTCGACGGTCTCTGTGGTCACCGGCGCATTGAAAGAAGCTCGGGCGGGCTACTTTTCAGCGGCATCGGCGATCGACACCTTGAGGCCGCTGTTCTTTGATGCAGTGACCAGACAGCCGAATGGTCAAGAACGCCAGCGCAGCGATGGGCAAGCACTCGACGAATGGAACGAGATCGTCGCCTGGGCAGTCCGAGAAGCGCGGGTCGCTGACCTTGATGAGGTACACCAGCGGGTCGCGGAGAAGATGCCCAATATACCAACCCCGGGGGCCAGGCGGGTCCGTGTGGAGCGGACCGACGCTGAGCGGGCGTCGGCACTTGATACGGCGCATAGAGTCTTTCGGGATTGGCTGGGCGACGGTTATGACTTAGATGCAATCAATGCGGGCATGGCTGCCGCAGCAGTCGAGGGCCTCGACGGCGACCCACTCTGGCTGCTGCTGGTCTCCGGGTCGGGTAATGCAAAGACCGAGACAGTGCAAGCTTTGCACGGCCCGGGCGCCCATGTCGTGTCGACGATCGCGTCGCAAGGTGCGCTGTTGTCAGCGACTTCCAAGAAGGAGCGCAGCGTCGACGCCAGCGGGGGACTGCTCCGTCAGATCGGTGAAACGGGTCTGTTGGTCATCAAGGATGTGACGTCGATCTTGTCGATGGGCCGTGAAATGCGCGCTGAAGTCCTTGCTGCGTTGCGGGAGATCTACGACGGTCATTGGGTCCGGACGGTCGGGACCGATGGTGGTCGGACGCTGGAGTGGGAAGGACGAATTGCGTTGGTGGGTGCGGTGACAACTGCTTGGGATACCGCTCATGCCGTCATCGCTGCCATGGGTGATCGCTTCGTATTGCTCCGGATGGATTCCACCAAAGACCGTGTCTGCGCGGGCCGCCAGGCTATCGCCAATACCGGCAACGAAGACAAAATGCGTGCCGAATTGTCAACGGCAGTCGCCGATGTCCTGGCTGGGTCCAGCCCCACGGGTATCGAAGTGAGCCCCGAGGAAACCGACAAACTACTGGCTGCGGCAAACCTAGTTACCCTGGCACGCACGGGCGTCGAGTTCGATGGCAGGGGCAACGTGGTCGATGCCCACGCACCAGAGATGCCGACGAGGTTCGCCAAACAGCTCGCCCAGGTGATGCGGGGCGGAGCCGCAATCGGTATGAGCCGAAGCGCCGCAATGCGGCTGGCGATCCGTTGCGCGCGAGACTCGATGCCGCCGCTACGACTGGCGATCATCGACTTCCTTGCCGCGCATCCGGACAGCACCACCACTGAAGTCCGGAAAGGAGTTGGAAAGCCGCGCAGCACCGTCGACCGGCAATTGCAAGCGCTGCAGATGCTCGGCGCGGTGGTGTGTGGGGAGGAGGAAGGGATGAACAACAAGACAATCTGGCGCTACTCCCTCAACGATGATATTGATCCCGCCGCCCTCATCGTCCCCAGAAATGTCAGTAGGCCCCTAGCCCTCGATAAGAGTCCGGGTGAGTCCGATGCTGAGCTGGGCCACTTACTGACAAATCTGGGACATCCCCAGATCGAAGTTGACCACGGACACCAGTCCAAATCCAGTGAAAGGAACCACTAATGTCCAAAGCTGCAACTACACCTTGCGAGAGTCTTTATCTTGGAGGCCTATACGAAGATGAGAATGGAGATTACCAGTTCGACGGCCAAATGGACGCGGAGACATTTGATTTAGCCTGCGCCCGCCTGGGGCGCAACAATGCGCCTGCGTTGCTTTCCGGCCTTTACTACAGCGGATCGCTCGACCTTGCTGCGCACCCCAGCGTCGTCGCCGTCGCTTGGTCGATATCCGAACACCCTGAGAGCGCGCTTGAACAAGACGTGTGGGACGAGCTTTTCCGAACGGCTGGATACACCGAGGATGGCCGGCCGGCGGCACCGCCAACCGGACCCGTGACCGTCTACCGGGGCTGCACGCCGAGCGGGCGGGAGGGCATGTCGTGGACCTCAGATCTGACAGTGGCTCGGCGGTTCGCCCACGGCCAATTACGCGGACGTGGTGTCGGGCATGTCTACGCACTGGACGCAAAGCCGGACAGAGTGTTGGCATACATTCACGAAATCGGACGCTTGGAAAGCGAATACGTCATCGACATCAGTTGTGTGCTGCCGGAGGCGGTGCGGCTTGTTGAGGACTGAGCAAACTGCGCGGAGCGTCTTCGAAGTTCGGGAGCCACGCTGTCGGGTCTGTCGCGACGAGGCTATCCGTGTTCTGGTCAACCAACTACTCGACTGGCGCGGTGCCCCAATCTTCCTAGGCCCAGGGAAAATCCATGTCGTCACCTACACCGACATCCTGCGTGACCTCGAACCCCTCAACGCTCGCCTCGACAAGAGGGAAAAGATCACCTACCACGGCCTCAGAACCCATGCCGAGAGACATCACAGCGCGGCCGGAAGAGCGGCGTACTGGGAATCCCGGATCGAAAAGAAGTTGGCACAACTCTACGGGCTACCGGTTGAGGAATATCGATCGCTCGCGTCGAGAAGCGATTAAATACAAATATCCCCCCAGCCCAATCGCCTTCAGCTTGAGCCGAATTGGACTTCAACTTGAATAGATTTGAACGCGAAGGCGACCAAGTCCACCGCCTGGGGGCGCTGCGGGTACCGGTGTCCTAGTCAGTGATCTCCGCTAATCCCTGGGTGTTCCGACTTGAGATCCTCGACACCCACCTGCATGTGGGGCACACCTTGACGGTTAACGACCGCACCGGCGACGCGTGTAGGTGATCACGACGGGTACGTGGGATTGTGTGCGTCCGCACCGTGGGCCGGTACGGATCCACTCGTGTCGAGCCTGCTGCTTTTCGCGAGGTAGCCCGATGCACATCTCGGCCGTCTTCCACTTGGCATACAGTGCGCCGTCGAAATGGGCTCGGCGTATTCGGAGAACGACACACGCCAGTACTCCCCGGTATTGCGGTTCGGACATTTCGATGCTCCCGTCTTGGCGTGTAGCGGCATCCGCAACAAGCCCAGGCCTTCTCCGAAGGGCACCGTGCCGGTAACGCGCTTGCCGATCGGCCACGTTCGGAGGCGTACGAGCGAATCGCTTGGCCGTGATCGACGGTACGGAGCAGGTCGACGAGACCGGCAGGTCGAGCGGAGTCACCGGTGCTTGAAGTTGGTCTTGATCAGTGGCGGGCCAGGTGGGGCAGAAAGCCGCCCAGTCGCTCATACCGCTCAGGCTCCGGTATCGGCACGTCGCTCTAGACGCGCGAAGCCCCTGGAGTTGCCGACGAATTGTGGATGCGTTGCAGCGAATTCGGCTGTATGAGGCGTCGGATTCGGCCACCATAAAGCGATGGCCGATGAGAAGGATGGGACCGTCGCGTGGGAGCATGATGGGGCTGGTGGCGATGAGACCGAGATCGTCAACTCCGCGTCCGACTTTGACCAGCACCGCGACACCCAGTCGACACCTACTGCCTGGTCTGACTATTCAGCAGAAGAGCCCAAGGATCTTCGGTGGAGACGGACATGGCTGATTGCCGCAGCTATCTTCGTTCCACTCATTGTGTTGGCCGTCGTGATCGGGGCCTGGGTGAACCAGTTGAGCAGGCCCTCAGGGGGGAGTGAGGTTCTAAGGCCCATCACGGTGGGGGTACCTCCCACATCTGGTGTGCCGCCGACGATCACGGTTACGGCACCACCTCCGGTGACTGTGACACAAACTGCTCAGGCTTTACCGCCGCCGGTCACGGTGACGGCACCTCCGCCTAACTTCACGTTTCTTGTTTGCCCTGACGGTCGCACGGGGGTTGCCACCAACGTGACTTCGTGCGAGTTCGCGTTGAATGTCCACAAGAGCTACCTCAGCCAGGGCGGCACCACCGTGGTGGCCTACAGTCCGGTAACCGGAGACTCGTATGTAATGGAATGCCATGGTGGCATCACTTCGCACCTCAACAACGGCCTGACCGTCGACTCTGTCCGATGCGTGGGTGGCAACAACGCCGTCGTCATCTTGTGGTGACGCACCACCTATAGGTGATGACATTGTGCGCGAAGGTCTCCGCTAGGGGTTCCAGATCAGCTTCCGCATCTTTGTTCGAGCACGGTATGGATGCCCTTGAGCTTTTCTGCATCTTTCGCAAAATCGTCGACGAATTGCTTGTCGGAGGGCGTTGGGCCGGTCGGGGTTGACGGTTCCTGCTGACTGTCGGCAACCCACCTCTTCCAGTGCTCGAACATGTCTCGGTTGATGGCCACGATCGCTTCCGCCTCCGACCGTATGTCTGGTGTGCTGGTGCGGTCCGCGTACGCCTGCAATTGGTTGAGCATGTGTTGGTAGGCGGCTTCGGTTTTGCCGTTGTCGGCGTCGGGATCCTGGGTAGCCGCTCGCGCTGATGCGAGCTGCGATTCGTAATAGGTCCACATGGCGCGGGCTGTCGCGCAGTCGGAAGCTCTGCCTCCATCCGGACCAATCAACAGCCAGGCCGAGACGGCAATCGTGACGGCGAAAGTAGCCGCTGCGGCCGATCGCAGCGCAACACGAAGAGATTTAGTCATCGGGTTCGCTCAATGCGGAGCGGTCATGACCGGAACAGTGGGTGTCGGCAATTTGCCGTTGACGATCGGTATGGAGCCACCGCACCCGTCTGGAAGGTAGAAGGTCTTACCGGGGTACATCGCGGAAGTATTCATGATTTCGCCCAGCGATACCGGCTTCCACGGCATGACGAGTGGGTAGCCCGTGATACCGCCCAAGCTGCCAGTTCCTTGAAGCACCTTCGTGGTCTGCATTTCGTAGGTGTTTTCGACCCACCGGGCTTGGTACCACTTCCCGTCGGCACCCTGGACCATCTTGGTGATCCCGGTGGCCTGGCCGCCGGTAAGTCGGATTTTGTATCCCTGCTGTAAATCGAATCCATTGGCGGTGTTGCTCAGACCGGTTTTATCGGTCGAGAGCAGTCCTGTGGTCGGTCCGGTCGCAAGCTTTTCCGGGATGGTGGTAGGCCGCCATGGGATGTAGGGACCTTGGGGGGACGAGAAGGGTTCGTCGTAGGCGCGCGACGTGTCGAGCTGCCATTGTCCGGTCGTGGTGTTCTCGCCCGGGGGCGGGGCATCCAACTGCCCGCCTGGAATTCGCACACCCGCCCCCGGTGGTACTGGGATGTCTCCGTCGGCCATATTGATAGCGGTCGCCAGCTCTTGGTCGACCGCATTGGCTTCGGCGAGGATCGCATTCAATTGGGGCTGCAGCTGGTTTTCGGCGATCAAGGCTTCGGTCGGGAGCGCGGCCGAAGTCGGGACAATTTTGTTGCTCAGCGGGTCGATCTGCATGTGCAGCTCGGCGGCATCATGGCGCAACGTGCGTAGCTTGGACTGAACGTGCTCGATGTCGTCGGCGGCCTTGGCTGCGGCCTGGGCCACCGCGAGGGACTCGTTGCCGTGTGCGTCGAGGTCTTGGCGGATGGACGCGTTGGTGTGTTTGCGAGCTTCGGCCGTCGCTCCCTCCCAGCTGTCAAAAACGGCCAATGAACTCAGTTGTCGTGAGGCGTCGAGTGTGGCCTGCCCTCGTGCGGTTGCAGCATGGAAAACCGTTCGCACCGCATCGGCGCTCCATCGATCAATATCGGCCACGGTCAACATCGTTGGTCACGCCCTGGCTGAAGGAGGCATCCCGTCGGCACCCGGCACTACCGCGCCCATGCCCTCAGCGTTCTCGTTCTCCATCGCTGAAAAGGTGATCCTGTCATTGCTCAGCGCTGTCGCATGACTACCGACCCGGCCCAGAAGCCTGCGGGAGGTCTCCAACCACACGTCGGTCTTGATGGCCAGCGCTGCTGCGGAGCTGCCCACCCAACCCGATTGTGCAGCCGTAATCTGATCGTCCGACGACAAGTGGGCGCTCGCTAAATCCTCAGCCTGCCCACCGACATGCGCTGCCGAACACGCTAACGCGTCGAGATCGACGTCCAGCTTCCTGCCGACCACCACTGCCCCCCTCGACCGGCCCAACCTACCTCGTTCTATGGGACTAAAGCCGACACCGCTGCGCAAGTCAGTGGCGATCCCGGCCGGAATGGCAGTTGACATTCCGGCGCTCTCCGAGAGACTGGGGATCACGGAGCACTCAGATCTAGTGCGTTCCATGGAGGCAGTCCATGCAGATCCTCGCTATTGCAGGCATCGTTGCGGCCTTCACGCTCATATGCCTTGGCATCTACACGGCGGGCCGGTATTTGCAACGCCGGGGTCATGACCTCACATACGTTGACCCGCGCTACCCCGACTCCATGCAGGCAGTGCAATCGAAGCTCGATTTCCGCCCGCCCAACCAGCCGTAGACCGGCCTGGTTACACGAGGACAATCAGGGCGGGGCTCGCACAATCGCCGCAGCGGAAGCCATGCTCGCCCTAGCCGGGGCAGGACGTTTTGCCGGGCCAGGGTTTGCCGATGATGGATCCGGGCGGCGGGCGTGTGAAATAGATGCTGGTTGCCGCGCCGGGACGAATTGGCATTGGCTTGGCGGACTACGGCTTTGCCCCGAAAAGCAGGGCCGCAGGAACATGCAGCGCCTCGGCGATGTCAAATAGCCGCTCGTAAAGCAAGCCCCGTCGGCCGAGTTCAACGTCGATCAGCACGTTTCGCGTCACGCCTGATCGCAACGCCAGGGCTTCTTGCGTGAGACCTCGCTCAATGCGAAGAGCCCGGATTCGTTCTCCAACTTCACGGCGGCGCAGTTCCCAGAGGGCGACACGGTCCGGATCGTTCTGGCTCGGTCGCGTCGGCACGCGTCCTAGTAGTCAGCCAAAAGCGAGAACTGTCTGCCCTACTAGTAGTACTCTAAGAAGGCGCGTGTTTGCCGCGCATGGGGCGCCTCGGAATTGCCGACGGCATTCGAAGGGAAACGGGATGAAGGCAATCACGGGACTGATTGCGGGCATGGCCTCGATGCTGATGTTCGGCACCGGCGTTGCCAAAGCTGATTGTCAGACACAGTGCTACGACAGTGGTAACACCGGCTATCACTGCGTGACGACATGCAACTAAGGTCCCTTACCGCGTCTCTGGTGGCGATGCCGCTTGCATTGCTTTCGATAGGTCTCGCTCACGCCGACAGCAACGATGACGAGTTTGTCCAGGCGGCTAATAACAATGGGGTCGTCGGTGCTCCCGTTGATCTGCTGCGGATCGCACATCAGGTTTGCGGAGGTCTTGATAGCGGAACTAGTCCGGATGCCATCGCCGACGCTCTTGTTTCCCAGTTGGGCATGAGGTCGGACCGCGCGGCGATCTTCGAGTCCTTATCGGTGGCCCACTACTGCCCGAAATACGGCAATCTGCAATTTAAAAAGCCTCACTAGCGGAAAATAAGGCGGACTTTTTCGACAAGGTAGGCAAAATGAAGGTCCCCACCATCATCACCGGGATCGCCTGGGCATTGCCATTGGCGGCAGCCATGGTGCCGTCGATCACGCTTCCCGCTCACGCTGAGATCACCTGCCCCAACCGGTTCGTCCCACCGACCGTAAACGCGGACTGTTACTTCCTATACATGATGGCCCGCGACAACATCCATGCGAACAGCCAAGAGGATTTGATTCGCCTCGCCCATATCGCCTGCGCAGACATGGCCGCAGATAGGGGTGCTGACCCTGTTATGGACGAGGTCCCGATTCTGCAACGTGCGAATCCGGCGGTCACTGTCCAGAAAGCAGCTTTGTTCGCGGGCATCGCCGCTGCGGCTTACTGCCCACAAGTCGTCAGAAGGTAGGGCTTGTAAGAGTCGGTAGGTCGTTGGACCGAAAGGAGTGGCGATGAAACGAAGCAGGTGGTCATGCCGTGCCTTAGGTGCCATCCTTTTGGTCGGGGCGTTGCTGAGTTTTTGCCCCGATAACCCGCGCCAATGCTGATGACGACTACCCGTGGCATCGCCGCCAACGTGCAGCACGAACCTCTTCGACTGACACGGCAAGCCTTGCAGCTGTGGAAGACTCCCGCGTCGATCAACTACACCCCGGTCATATTCGTCCAACATCTTTCCCGCGTGGTCGCCACATTCATGACCACAACATGCTGAGGCGCTGGGTGATGAGCAAGACCGCGAGAATTTCGGTCTTGATCGCGGTGACGACTGTCGCAGGGTGTTCGACCAGACCGCAACCGGACGCACGGTCGTACCAGGCTGGCTATCACCAAGGTGCGGATCGCGCGATGAACATGGTACGAAGCGGCGTATCGCCCGTAACGGCGTGCAAGGAGATGGCGGAGGCGGCGAATGGATGGAACCCGAGCCCCTACAACCCGCTCGACTACGAGGCGGGATGTGAGCGACGCCTCCGTGATCTTGGGCTGTGGAGTGGCCGCTCTATAGACAGATGAGCCAGCCGACTCACTCAATAGAACAAAAAGTTCGACTCCCACTGCGTATCAATCAAACAGCCAGCCGACGCACGCGGTCAACGCCGCGCGGCCGGACCATTCAGGCGGCGGACACGGGTGGCCACTGCTGCTGTTCTATTCGCGACCAAGGCTGCCGTCGTCGAGACCCTCGTGCGGCGGCTGACGTCCCTCCTCGGGAAGCGATCGGTCATTCGCTTGCGCGGTGGAGCTTAACCGGCGTCGATTAACCAGGTGCGCCTGACAGCAATTGGTCCCCGCACGTGGGGTTGCGCTGAGCCGGGGTCTAATCCCTCGTCTGGAAAAGAAAAAAGAGTGCCGTCAGAACAGGACCACTGCTTTGCTGCAACCCCTAATATTCGTCCATGCCCTTGGCAAACGGTGAGATTTTCGCCGGGTACACCGTCATTCGCCTATTGGGCTCTGGCGGCATGGGTGAGGTGTATCTAACGCAGCATCCGCGACTGCCCCGGCGTGACGCACTGAAATTGCTGCCTCGCGAGTGGTCGGCCGACGAAGAGTTCCGGGCCCGGTTTAACCGGGAAGCTGATCTTGCTTCGACCCTGTGGCATCCCCACATCGTCGGTGTGCATGATCGCGGCGAGGAAGACGGCCAGCTTTGGATCTCGATGGATTTGGTCGACGGTCTCGATGCGTCGCGGCTTCTAGCCGATCGTTACCCGGCTGGCATGCCGGTCGAAGAAGTGGTCCGGATTGTCACTGCGGTCGCCAGCGCGCTGGACTATGCCCACAAACGACATCTCCTGCATCGAGATGTAAAGCCAGGCAACATCATGATGACCCACGTCAGCGACGAGGGCGAGCAGCGAGTTCTGCTGACGGATTTTGGCATAGCCCGCAAGGTCGACGACATCAGCGGCCTTACCAAGACGAACATGACCGTGGGCACGGTGGCTTACAGCGCGCCCGAACAGCTCCTCGGCGAAGACGTTGATGGGCGCGCGGATCAGTATGCATTGGCGGCCACGGCTTACCATCTATTCACTGGATCGCGGCTGTTCGAGAACTCTAATCCGGCAGTTGTCATCAGTCGCCATCTCAACGTTCCTCCACCCGCTTTGGCTGACCGACGACCGGCTCTGGCGAAACTTGACCCCGTGCTCGCCATCGGCCTGGCCAAACGCCCCGACGACCGGTTCGAACGCTGCTCGGATTTCGCACGCGCTCTGGCCGAGAGAATCGACCCGGCCAATAGAACAACAAGTTCAGCTCCCACTGCGTCGGCGACGCCCAGGGCCGAGCCTGCAGTCGTCCCTCGGGCCGAAGCAACTAAGCGACGGGCTGGATACCTAATGGCCATAGTTGTTGTTCTATTGGTCGTCTCGATCGGTGCGGCCGCGCTCTTACTTCGGCGACCAGCAGATGCCCCACACGGGAATAGCAGCACCGGTAGTGGTGCACCAGCTGCGCCACCGATCACTTTCGAGAGCATGCGTGACTTCGTCATAGGCTATTACGCCGACCTCCCAGCACATCCCGACGATGCATGGGCCAAGCTCGATGTTCGCTACCAAAACCAGACAAGGCAAAGCGAATTCAGAAATTTCTGGGCAACGATCGATTCGGTGACGGTTCTCTCGGTTAGTCCGCGCGACACCGGCAGCGTCGTTGCCGAACTCACTTATCTCCGACGCGACGGAACGTCCAATACTGAAAGCCGTTGGTTCAAGGTGTCGTCGGTGAATGGCGTCCTGCTCCTCGATGAATCTGATCGCGTCGGGTCGGCAAGTGAGCCACCAACGTCACCGCCAGCACGGCCGACGTTCTCGCCGGAGGCGATTGATCACGTGTTGCTAACGGGAGACGAGTTAAGCAAGCTGCTGGGAGCAAACGTCAGTGACAATCCGGCCACTGCTGGCGGGGGTATTGCGCTCGGTATCACTTCCTCGTCGTATGGGATGTCAGATCATTCGAGTCAGGTCAAACCCCGGTCGTGTGTTGGGGTGGTCTTCACTGGTGAGCACGACGTATACGCTGCCTCCCAGCCCACGGAAATCAAGACTCAGATGTATGGCAACCTCTACCGTGGTGGGCCGGACAAAGGGCCACATCTTGTTGAGCAGACCGTCGCCGTGTACCCGTCCGCCGGTCAAGCGCAAGACTTTCTGACCTCTTCGCAGGCTCAATGGAGCACGTGCGCCAAGGGAGAGGTTGCTGCGACCCTCGGCTACGAAAACGGCGCCAGTTATGTACTGGGCGCGGTGCAGCGACAAGGAGACTTCATCACGGTTTCCATGGCGACTAATAGTGGCCTGAACGGACCGGATGCCTGTCAGCAGGCATTAGGTGCGCACGAGAACGTCATCGTCGAAACGCGCACCTGCCAAGTCCCAAACGCAGCCAGCAGCTACGACCCGACTAACGGCTGGCCAAGAGACCCTGGGTGGGCGATACCCGACGCCGCTGCGATAGCGAAGGCGATGCTGGAAAACGTCAAGCCATGAGCGAACGTCGCTAGCCAGATGCTAGTCGGCATCGCAGTCAGCGGGCTCGCGGGTGTAGGACTCCGCGACATTGTCGACACGTGAATCGCGTTCAGATTTTAACCAACGTAGCGCAAGTGCGCTGGTGAACGATCCACGGTCATTAGTCATGCTCACCGGTGAACTCGGGGGCAATCGCTCGACACGACGTGGTTATCGCGCCTTCTGGGACCGCGTAGACGCACTTCCCGCATACGCGTACAGTAGAGTATGATTCATAATGAATCAGGAGGTTGGAGATGCCTGGACAACTTGATCGAAGCGATGACTCCCTACAGCGCCTGACCGCAGGGGCGGCGCATCTACGCGTCGCGGAGAAAGATCTCCACAGGGAGATCTACCACGCCGCTCACGATGTCGGTGTACCGCAGCGACTGATTAGTGAAGTCGTGGGAAGCATCTCGCAAGCGACCGTCCAGCGGATTATTCGCCGGATTGACGAGGACCCGTCGCGCCTAGAAGAAACACCTGCAGAGGTGATAGATCGTCGCGCTGCCGGGTTGATCGACGACGAGACGATGATGGAGATGCTTCTAAACCGGACGTATTCCTTCGGGCACGTTCCCAGCATTGAGGGCATCGCCACCGACGCGTACATCCGTGGGGACTGGGATCAGATCGAGACGGCCTACTACCGAGACCTTCTGTCCGAAGGGGAGTTCAGCCAATTGATGGAGCGGCAGCGGGACCAGCTCGAGGAGGCGGCCCGTACCGAGCAGGCAGCTGAGGCAGAGCAAGCAGTTCAAAGCTACTGACGGGAATGACAGGATCCCGCGCCGACGTCGCCGCCGAACTCAACTTCCTCTCGGGCAGGGGTCACGCGCTGAACACCGACGCTGACCATTGCACCAACAAGATGTACGCCTCAGATATCGGCCGTCGGCGCTTTCGGAAAAGCATCATCCAGAAATATCTCGATTCTGGTCCTCGCCCCCAGGTGAGCCGCTTGGCGATCGTGACTGCGGGTCCACCGGGTGCCGGGAAAACCACCCTTCTCCGTGCCCAGGTGCCCCGGCTCACGAATTACCGAATTCTCGACGCCGACATCGTTAAGGACTACCTCATCGCACAGGCCTTAAGTGATGGCATCTATGACGACTTGGTCCATCGACGACTCGCCGACGGGCATTGCATAGCCCCCCGTGAGCTAGCGCCCCTTGTTCATCGGGAGTCCACCGCCCTAATTGATCAGATGCGGCAGATCTGTGTGAGCCGGGGAGAGAACGTCGTCATCGAGGGAACTTTGACCTGGTCAGGCCAGGGGCCACAACTATTCCGCGAACTAGCTGCAGCGAGATATACCTCGATTCAAGTCTTCGATGTCGAAATCGGCCGGGCAACCGCGCACGAACAGGCCTTGTCCCGGTGGTGGGACGGGAGGCAACGCTGGGCTAACAGTATGGAACCGCTCGGCGGTCGCTTCATGCCACCCGGGTTCATCGACCTGTGCTATTCAGGCACAGCAAAGTCAGTATGCTGCACGAACGCGCTCGGCATGATTAATCTTGCACAATCCGGTGCAATCCCAAGCTTGCGGGTCATGGTCTTCAGTCGCGACCCAAGCGGAAGTGTGAAACAGCTCAGCAGCACGACCTACCCTTAGCCCAGCGCAGAGCTTGGAGCGCTGTCTCAAAAAAGATCAGATACAAGACAGCGACCGGCAGGTCGGACCCGGTCACGTTCTGCGAGGTCGGACTGTCTCAAAACTTCGTCTCGGAAATAACCTGCGCAAAACTGCGATTCCAATACATATGAGTCACGAAGTTGGCGTTGACCGACGCTCACTCGGCCAACGGGTCGGCTATACCCGAGTCTCCACCGTCGCCCAAACCCTCGACCAGCAGAACGAGGCCCTTGAAGCGGCAGGGGCCACGAAGACGTTCTCCGACACAATGTCCGGCGCAAGGGATGACCGTCCCGGGCTGGCCGCGCTGATGCAGTACGTCCGCGAGGGCGACGTTGTCGTGGTATGGAAGCTGGACCGGCTGGGCCGCAACATGCTGCACGTCTTGGCGACGGTCAAAGAATTGAGTGACCGTGGCGTCAAGTTGATCTCCATCAGCGACGGCATCGACTCGTCCACTCCGGCCGGGCGCCTGATGATAGGGGTGCTGGGGTCGCTAGCGGAGTATGAGCGGGAGCTGATCAAGGAACGAACGGCATTGAAGCGAAAAGCTTCTCGCGCTAGCGGCACAAAATTTGGCCGGCCTCGGAAGGTGGGTGACGTCGAGCACATCGCTACAGCCAAGCGGATGCAATCCGACGGTCATACAGGTAAAGCGATTGCCAGGTACCTCGGGGTAAGCCGGGCGACGATGTACCGATATTTCGCGAAATTTGACGTCGTAACTTAAATGCTCAAGGTAGCTCGAAAAGCTAGCTAGTCGGCTATTGCGCGCTCCGCCAGACGTTTGTACCTGAGAATATCGTTGTCGAGGAGATCTGTGTATGCCCGATCTAGAAGTGGGACACAGTCCTCCAGAATTCTTGTCGACCGGGTTGCTTCATGGAGAGCTTTGCCGACATCCACAAGAGAGAGGTATGAGTATTTGTTGTCCGGCCACTTCTCAAGGCCCTCTCGCGCAACGTCTTCAGCTTCAAGTATCAATGCGATATAGTCATCAGTGCCTAATCTGCGGTATTGTGCAGATCTGACTAAATTCAATCTGACCTTATAGCGTTGGATCGGCGAATCGATTCCAATCGTATTCTCTGCCCGACGTATCGCGAGGGATGCTTTGTCTAAGTCGAGGTCCATCCAATTGGAAATTAATTTATGCCAAGGAGCCCCGAGCGAAGTCTTCTCGCATAGAAGTTCATACAGCTCTATCCTTTTATAAGCATCCTTGATGCGACCGATCCCGTAGTCATTATTGCATATACTGGGAATGATGTTGCGATCCAGAAGCATTGCAGAATTAAGCGTTGCCACGATCCGCCGATAGGCATAATAGAGCTCGTCTTGATCGGTATACTTGAAGCGGACCAATACTTGCGAAATTATAGGGTGGCGCGTGCTCCACGTGTATATGCCTTCCTTTGCATTGACCAATCGTTCCGTAAGCACAC
Source organism: Mycobacterium simiae (assembly GCF_010727605.1). Taxonomy (NCBI): domain Bacteria; kingdom Bacillati; phylum Actinomycetota; class Actinomycetes; order Mycobacteriales; family Mycobacteriaceae; genus Mycobacterium; species Mycobacterium simiae. The sequence goes on along the minus strand of NZ_AP022568.1, from coordinate 1,143,662 downwards.
CGCGAGACTGTTTGAGTATTACAGGTATCTCTTCCCAGCTGTATCCGACTACGTCCAGAATTAGCTGACGGGACGGCATCGCGTACGTGGCGCCCAATAGGGCAGCTACCTTATATACCTCTTGAACATCCTCGGACAGATCGCGGTATTCCTTTAAAATAATTTCATCGATTCCGTCGCCGGGAAAGCAGTACTTCAGTGCCACAAACATATCCGCCTCACATTGTGTGTGCACGGCATTAATTTGATTCGATCTACTCATACCAGCAAACTGCGGGTCAACCAGCTTCCCAATGTCGCTTTGAGTCCGGATCAAGTCGACCAGGTTTCTGACATCCTGCTTCTGCAGAATCTTCAGAGTCTCTTCGCGTCCACTTTTTCGTAGCAATCCAGACACGGCACGTTGGGTCCACGCGCTCAAGTGCGCTGTACAGACGATTCGCAGGTAGCTGTTTGACTCGCGATCCAATTCGGCGACTAGTCGGTTGAGCCCAGATAGATGCTTGGAGGCCTCGTCAACCAGAAGAAAAACTGGTCGATTCCCTGCTTTTGCGGAGCTCGCAACTTCGAGCCATGGTTCGTGAGTAAAGGGAAATTCGGTAACATGCTCGTAAACATCAAATCCGGCTTTGTGCAACCGATAAAGTATGCGCCTCGCGGCGGTAGTCTTTCCTACGCCTCCCGCACCAAGGATTGTCAGGTAAGTGTAATCGCCTTTCTCAAGTGCATCCGCATGCAAATTTTCGATGGTACGGGCGAACGTATAACCGCTCTCTATATCTGCCCAGGATGCGGAGGACCCATTGAACATGCGCGGCGCATCAGCTGGCTTATTAATCGAGTTTGCGATTTTTTCTGTTCGCGGTAGCAATAGGTTTGGAAGGGTACCCCTAGCACTTCTCGGCTTGGAAGCTTCGGAAGATTTTCCTGAACGCATTACTGCGTCTATAAATGCCGCAATGCTGCCGGATGCAGCCTCTAATCCACGCTCAGAGATTAGGCGTAGTCTGGCAGGGTCAGAACTATAAATCAATGTTCGAATCCGATTAGATGTGTTCTGGCGTTTAGCGCGCTTTGCAACTTCGTCTATGAGGTCTCGAAGATGTCGGTCCTTTAAAGATTGGCCAATAATCAAAACGTCTTTTGTGTGGAGCTCAAACAGCAATTTGGCGAACAGTGCTTCGCGCTGATTATCGAATTCCTGATAATCACTCTCAGTGAGGACCATGCTGTCGCGATGGCCCAAGGCGCGGTCGCGGGTAATACAACCATGGATTTTGAGGACCTCTAGGCGTCCGCTGTCGAGCTTTGTAAAGTCACGATTCGAGCGAATAACTTCAAAGGATCTTTCTGCTTCTTGACATGCGCGCTCAATCACCTGGTCAAAGTTTGTTGTATATATCCGTTGCCAAGGCAGCGATACCAGACTTATAGTCGGTCCATCGGGGCGGAGTGGTTCCAACTTGACTGACAGGGCCTCAACGAGAGCTTGGCGTCCGTAGCGTTCCTCCAGCAGACTGGCCGCTTCAGCCAACTCATCTGATTCGATTTGTCCTGAGGAAAGCGTGTCACACAAGTCCCTGGCTAGTTCGACACCTGTTTGTCCGCCGCACGGAACACTGGCACCGGCCCCTAGCAGCAAAACCGATTGCTCGACGTCTGTCCGCCTCACGAACTCGGCAAGGTCCATGACAGCCGATGATTGCACAACCACTCATGTGAAGAGAGCATTCCGGCCTTATAGGGATCACTGGCCGGGCGTAAATTGCCGACCTCCAAGTGCACCGTCATCGAACTTGATTAAGACAACATGCGCGCATCACTCGCAAGTCGAGGTTGCTGTTAACCGTAGCGAAGCCCCGGGAGCCGTAGTCGCGTCGGCCGTCCCCCAAAGCGGTGGTGGTTGACGATGGGGTGGTCCGAGTCTGTGGTGCCCTGTTGGCAGTGCCGAGCCCACAGTCAATCCGTGGAACTCCGGCTTGGGTAACGATCACTCAGGCAGCTCAGCACTATGGCGTTGACCAAAACGAGGTCAACAAGATGCTGACCATTTGGATATGCGACGCATCGGCGTACGTGGACGAACGTGTCCTTCGTCGCCTGATTGAATTGAAGAGGATCGTTGTGAAGGCACATGCGAGAACGAGATGCGGCACCGGCGAATCTTCCTCGCTGGGCGACGCTGAAGCAGGCCGAGTATTACTAAGTCAGCCCGGCCCTAATCTGCAGGATCACACCACGAAGAATAGCCGCGACCACGACGGAGGATGCCATGGAGGGTTGGAGGTGGAAAAATGGGCGTGAGCGTGAGGGGCAATGTTGATCCCCACCTTCGCTCGCCCTGCCCACAGTGCGGGTATGCGACTCGATACAAACAGTGGCCCGTCACGTGCGCCTGTTTCGATTACAAACAGCAACTCGTCCGTGGAAGCTGCTCACCTTGTCCGCACGTCGCTGAAATCTGGGCTGAGCAAGGGCAGCGTAATGCCACCTTGCATTTGATCGATCACGGCCGTCTTCCGCCCTTGAAGATCGCCGCCGAGTACGCAATGGGGAGACGTCGGCGGATTGCGAAAGGAGGTTCGACGGGCAAATGACCATTGAACCTCTGGTGGAAGAGTAGTTAACGTTCAGATAGTTGATGTTCTATTGCCAACTTTGCCCCGTTGGCACAGAGCATCGTCGTAAGCTCCCGTCCACAGGAAGGGGCGCAGAGTATGGCGATTCGTCGAGAGGCGGCAACTCGGTTTCTCGTGGCTGCAACCGTCGTCATTGTTGCCGTTCTTTTGGTGGTGTTTGGCGATGATGAATCGCGGCATATGCCTCAGGACGGACCGGGGGAACGGCCGACAACGTTCGCTGAAACGTCCGCTTCTAGAGGCCCGCCGTACGCCAATTGCGACGAAGCCCATGCGGACGGCCGGTCCAACATCCTGCAAGGCGACCTCGCCTACAACCCCGCGCTCGACCGCGATGGCGACGGAATCGCTTGCGACCGTTAGCCAATGCCGTGTCTGGCCGGTGAGGGGAAATTATGAGAACGCTGCTAGCAATAGCTGCATCAGTTGCAGCCGGTGTCGCGCTCGGCATGCCACCGGAGGCGCGCGCCGACGACCAGAGTTACCTGGACTACCTCGCCCAGCGCCATAACGAGGTGACCGGAAGCATCTCACCCCTGGTTCTGCTGCTCGGCGGACACCGGATGTGCACGTTCATCCAGGGCGGCATGACGCCCACGCAAGCAGCTGCCACGGCGGGATCACCGCTGGGACCTGCCGTTACGGATGCGGCACAGCACGAGTTATGCCCGGACACTCTGCGCTGAGACACCGTCTACGTAGCCTTCATCGCGGGCCAAGCGCGCGCGGCCCTGCCAGGTGTTCGCCGCCATGACTTGTACGCGGGTTTCGCCCACGCATGCTGCGCAGCTTCGCGGGGTCGCCCGTCCGCTGCCCCCGTTCTCGGAAACGTTATGCGTCACTGCATCAACCCCGAGTAGAGGTGATGGCGAGGTCACTGACGGATATGCCATTACTTGCCAGCTCCCCTCCGGGGCGATTTCGCCCTACAAGGCAACGTTGCAGCACTTTAGAAGCATGCTTGAATATTTTTCTCTAGAGCCAAACCCGACGCCAACGTTGGCGATATGGGCGCGGCGCGATCGAGGGAGTCGTCGCGGCCTACATAGGGCGTGCCTGAGACGACACCACAGCTTTGACCGCCGTGGCGGCAGGGGCCTGGGTAGCTCCGCTGGTCTTGACGCCGTCAAGACTTGAATGCGAAACCGCAGGTAACCGGCGGGACCGAACGGGAACGAGAAGTAGCGAATTTGCAGCTCAGTCCGCAAAAGCCCAGGTGGGGCATCGGTTTCGATTCCCGGCAGCTCCACCAAACAAGATGCGATGTGTGCCGTGCAGGCTCAGTCCATCCTCCGCGGACGAAGGTGGATGAGTAGTGGAGGTCGGTCGCCGACTGGGCCCAATTTGCGGCAGACCCGTAGAAGACCAGGCCAAGGCTTATGCCGGGCCCTTAGGCGATGAAACAGCTTGAGAGGCCGGCGATTGCCATTCAAATGTCAGGGCGCCGTGATGTGAGGGCGGCGCCGCGAGCGGCCAGCGCGACGGGAGGGCCCGCTTGCTGCGGAGCCGCGGACTCCCTCGGCGAAGATTCGAGCCCCAAGGTCGATCTGAGCACGAATCTCAGCCTCGGTTGTACCGAACCAGCGCGGGCCGACGGTCGTGGTGAAGATGGTGAAATTGGCGAGCAGCTCGGCCACCGTAACGGGATCTACGTGGGGCGTGACTTGGCCGAGGTCTTGATAATGCGCGATGCCGTCGGCGATCACCTGCACACGTCGCTGGTGATTCGGACGCATGATCCGCAGGGAGAAGGCGGGGTCGGACAGCGCGCGCCCGGCTATGTCCCAACCTGGCACGGTGTCACCGCGCGGTTTGACTAACAGCCGCGCAAGGAAGAGTTGCCTCACGAAATCGACGAACCTGTCGGGCAAAGACTCCATGACTTTGTCCTCGGCTTCGGTAACTCCCTGGGCTATCTGACGTGATACGACCTGCTCGAAGATGCCCTGCTTGTCACCGAAATAGTGAAAAAGCATCGCTTCTGAACAGCCAGCGCGCCGGGCTATCTCTTTCGTCACCGCCGCATCAAATCCTTGTTCGGCGAACACTTCAGTGGCCGCCTCCAGTAGGGCGCGCTGCTTGCCGTCCTTGTCTCGGACTCGCTTCGCACTACCGGTCATGGGGACACCGTAGCGCGCCGGCGCACTTCATCATTGCCCCATCATTGCCCCATTAGTCTTCCCAGGGCGGTTGGCGCGTGGGCTATCAAGTGACACTTGACAATAGTGCGCGCAACGCCGTTAAATGCGTCCACGATGAAGATGAATGCCGCGGTCTTATGGGATGTTCACCAGGAGTGGAGTGTCGAAGAGGTGGAGCTCGACGGCCCCAAAGAGGGCGAAGTGCTCATCTCCTTCGAAGCGACGGGGCTGTGTCACTCCGATCATCACGTTCGCGAGGGCGACCTTCCTCTCGCACTGCCACTGGTCGGCGGGCATGAGGGCGCCGGCATCGTCCAAGAGGTCGGACCAGGTGTGCGCAACCTGAAGCCCGGCGATCATGTGGTGGGCTTGTTTTTGCCGGCGTGTGGGCGATGCCGTTGGTGTTCAACCGGCCGCCAGAATCTGTGCGATCTCGGGGCCCAGATGGCGACCGGTGAGCAACTGGACGGCGGCTTCCGGCGTCACGCCAAGGGCCGCGATATCGGCGCGCTGGCCTGGCTCGGCGCCTTTGCGCAATACGGCACAGTGCCGGAGGCGTCCTTGGTCAAGATCGACGAGGACCTCCCGCTGAGTCGAGCCTGCCTTGTCGGCTGTGGCGTGACGACCGGCTGGGGCTCGGCCGTGAACACCGCCCGAGTCAAACCGGGCGACACCGTTGTGGTGGTCGGATGCGGTGGTATCGGCAGTGGCGCGATCCAAGGCGCGCGATTGGCCGGAGCCGAGAAGATCATCGCCGTGGACATCGCGGAGGCCAAGCGCGACATGGTTTCTCAGTTCGGCGCTTCTCACTTCGTGACATCGATGCCCGAGGCAACCGCCTTAGTCGCAGAGCTGACCCGCGGCGTGATGGCCGACGCCGCCATCGTGACGGTGGGGCTCGTGGAAGCTCCGATGATCGTCGACGCACTGAACATCGTCAGCAAGAACGGCGCCGTCGTGGTCACCGCGCTGGGGTCGATGCTCGACATGACGACGACCCTGCCCATGTCAATGGTCGCGATGGTCACGTTGTTTCAAAAGCGATTGCTGGGAAGCCTTTACGGTGAAGCCAACCCGCGCTCCGACATTCCCCGACTGCTCAGCCTCTACCGTGAGGGCAAGCTTCTATTGGATGAAACGGTGACCACCGAATACAAGCTCGCCGACATCAACGACGCCTACGACGACATGCTCGCCGGTCGAAACATTCGCGGCGTAATTATTCACGAACACTGACTCCGCAAACTGAACGCGTCAGCCCAGCCCTACTCGTGGCCCGGGGGTAAACACCACTGGAATCTTGCGGAAGCCTCGCGTCACTGAATTCCCATGGAAGATCGACTCAGCATCGGTCGCTACGGTGTAGTCGGGCATACGGGCCAGCGTCTGCTCGACGCCGATGCGAAACTCCAGCCGTGCGAGGTTCGATCCGAGGCAACGGTGAACACCTGCGCCAAATCCGAGATGACGGTTCGTTTCTCGGTCGAGGATGCATCTGTGCGCATCGGGAAACTCACGGTCGTCGCGATTGGCGGATGCGTAGTTGACGATGACCTGTTGACCTGGGCACAGGCTCTGCCCTCCGATTTCGACCTCCTTGGTAACCGTTCGCGGAATGCCATGAATCGATCCGGCGAAGCGGATTAGTTCCTCGACGGCAGTCGACATGAGCTCAGGTTCGCGGATCAGCCGGTCCCGTTCGTCGGGGCGACTGCCCAAGTAGTGGAATGCGCACGACATCGCGCTTGCCGTCGTCTCTAGGCCCGCCTGCACCAAAAGCATTGCGTTCGAGACAACGTCGTCGAATTGTAGTTTGACGCCGTCGATCTCAGCCGATAGCAGGACGTCAATCATGTCGTCTCGGGGTTCGCCTTGCATCCGGGTCGTGACGGCGTTGGTGATGTGTTGGTAGAGGCCGCCCCAAGCCGTCAGGCGAATCTCTTCGTTTTCTCCGTTCAGCGCTCTATCCGTGAGTTCAATGCACAGCGGAACGTCGTCGACCGGCATGCCAAGGAGGTACTTGAAGAACACGATGCCAGGCTGCTGCCAGGCGACCACTGCCAAATCCCCATGACCGTCCTCGATGAACTCATCGATCAATGCGTCGGTTTCGGCGCGGATCTGGGGCTGCAACTGCTTCATGCGGCCTGGGGAGAAGTATGGATTGAGCACTTTGCGGAGTGCTTGCTGGCGCGGCGGGTCCAAGAGGATGACGACGTCACCCGATAGCTGCATAGCGTCGCCGGGCGGAGGCGTGCTGGAAAAGGTCTCCCAGTCCCTGAGGATTTCGTAGCACTCGTCGTACGTCATCGCCATCCAGGCACCGTCTTCCCGCGTGCTCAGAAACGGGAAGTCGGTGTGCGCGATGGCTGCCTTGTCGCGCATGTGTGAATAGAGCTCGTACAAGTAGTCCGGATCTTTGAAATCCTCGTGGCGAAGATCGAAGTTCTCGGCATGGTTCTCGAGCGACTTGGGCACTGGGGCGTAGTCCTTCTCTTGTTGACCACAACGTCGATGTCGTGGCATCGATACGCGGGCTTCTTGCAGCGGTTGGGCGTCGGCCCAGTGATGCGTCGAGAGCCGTGTTTTCGCACGATAGATGGCATGAAAAGGGTAGTCAAGTGGCACTCGATAAGCTCGGCCGTGCAGTTATCAAGTGTTACTTGACAAGGCTGGGGGTCGCTCTTAGTGTCCGAAGAGGTTGGTACTAACAGCGGATTTGCACGCGGTGGCCCGTTACCCCGACGCGCGGCCTGTCGACCGACCGCACAACGGCCCTAGGGAGTATCCGTGGAACAAGATCTGCAGTGGCTCATCTCCGTTGACGACCACATCATCGAGCCGCCGAACGTCTGGGTTGACCGCGCATCTGCTGCCGACCGAGATCGCGTGCCGCACGTGGAACGCATCGACGGTGTCGATACCTGGGTCTACGAGAAACACCGCGCCACCGTCATGGGCATCCTGGTGGCCGCCCATCAGCAGCCCGACGACTACTCCCCGCTGCCCGTCAATTACGACGAACTCCCGAAGGTTTACTACGACCCCAAGGCCCGAATCCCAGACATGGACCAGGATCACGTCATCGCCGGGTTGAACTTCCCGTTCTTTCCCCGCTTTTGCGGACAGGTATTTTCGCAGGTTCAGGACCGCGAACTTGGTCTGAAGTGCCTCACGGCATACAACGACTACATCATCGACGAGTGGTGCGGGGCGGCGCCGGGTCGCTACATTCCGATGATCATCGTGCCGCTGTGGGACGCCGCACTGGCAGTCGCCGAAGTGCTTCGGTGCGCAGGCAAGGGTGCGAAGGCGATCGCTTTTTCGGAAAATGTTCACGCGCTTGGCTTCCCGTCGATCCACTCGGGGGAGTGGGACGGATTCTTCGCGGCGGCGAACGAAACGAAGATGCCGCTGTGCACGCACATCGGGTCGTCGTCGGTCAGCCCGAACACATCACCGGACGCGCCATTCGGAGTGCAGTCGGTCAACATCGGCCTCAACCTCGCCCACTCGACAACAGACTGGCTGTTCTCGGGAAAGCTACAGAAGTTCCCCGACCTCAAGATCGTTCTCGCCGAGGGTGGCATTGGGTGGATTCCATACCTGCTCGAGCGCGCTGAGCACGTCGCCGCCGAATATCGCTACCTACGAGCCAATAACTGGACAGTGGATCCGGCAACCATGCGCATGAGCGCAATCGCGACGGACCCGGCGATCTTCCCGGAGTCGCCTCGGCAGTTGTTCCGCGATCACATCTACGGCTGCTTCATTGAGGACGAATTCGGTGCTGCCAACCTCGATTACATCGGCGTCGAAAACGTGATGATCGAAACAGATTACCCGCATACCGACAGCCTGTGGCCGCGCTCGCTGGAGGCCGTGCTCAAAAGCCTCGAGGGTCGATCGGACGCGGACAAGTACAAGGTGCTGCAAGGCAATGCCCGCCGCGTCTTCAACTTCGAGCCCGCTCCGTACCCGATCGCGAACTAGCGACCGAAGGGCAACAGCGTGGCAATCCGGCAGTACGAGAATTTCATCGATGGTCGATGGACCAGTGACAACGCCGGGGCACCGATCGATGTAATCGACCCCGCCACTGAGGAAGTGGTCGGCCGCGTGCTTGACGGCGGCGCCAAGCAAGCGGTTATGGCTATCGAAGCTGCGCGCCGGGCCTTCGACGAAGGCCCTTGGCCGTGGATGTCGGTGCGTGAGCGCGCGAGGATACTGAAGCGCTTCAGCGAAATCATGGAGTCGCGCCATGACGAGCTTCGCGAGCTCGTTGTCGCCGAGATCGGTTCCGTCGCCTTCCTTACCGACTTTCTGCAGGTGGGCGGAGCGATCGAAGCATCGCACTACTACAGCGATTTCGTGGAGCACGACGTCACTTGGGTCGAGACTCCGGGAGGGCCGAAAGTCTCACCGACCGGGCTCGGCGGCACCGTCGTCGTGCGAGAACCCGTCGGAGTGGTCGGCGTGATCACACCGTTCAACTTCCCGTTCTCGATCAACCTGCAAAAGTGCTTGCCGGCGCTTGCCGTCGGTTGCACCGTCGTCTTGAAACCACATCCGTGGACGCCGATGAATGCACTCGAACTCGCCCGCATCGGCGAGGAAGCCGGCATACCGGCGGGTGTCTTCAACGTCGTCGTGGGTGGCGGTGAAGTCGGGGAGGAGTTTTCGACGAATCCCCTTGTGGACATGATCGCCTTCACCGGCTCGACGGAAACCGGCAAGCGCATCAGGGAGGTATCGGCGCGGACGATGAAGCGGGCCCAGCTGGAACTGGGCGGCAAGAGCGCTCACATCGTCCTTGACGACGTGACCGAATCCGACGTAGCCGGTATCGGTTTCGGACAAGTGCTCATGCATTCGGGACAAGCGTGCGTCGCGGCGTCGCGCCTGCTGGTGCCGGAGCACCTACTCGATAGCTATATCGACGGCGTTAAGGCCATGGCCCCGAGCCTCACCATCGGTGATCCGCGCGACCCGGCCACCGTGGTGGGTCCCCTGATCCGTGAACAGCAGCGGCAGCGAGTCGAGAGCTACGTGCAGTCGGCACTCGACGAAGGGGCCACGCTGGTGGCCGGCGGCCGGCGGCCCGCACATCTGAGCAGAGGATTCTTTTACGAGCCGACAGCTTTCGTCAACTGTCACAACGACATGCGGATCTGCCGAGAAGAAGTCTTCGGCCCGGTTCTCACAGTGCAGACTTACCAGAATCAAGAGGAGGCGGTGCGCATCGCCAACGACTCCGACTTCGGACTCGCAGGGCTCGTCATGACCCGCAACGCCGCACGCGGCTTCAACGTGGCACGCCAAATCCGTACCGGCACAATCATCGTTCAATGCTGCGGCGGTGGGCCGCTAGACGACGCTCCCAACCCGGGCAACGGCGAGGGCCCGGGCTGGTCGGTGCCCGCGCGTGGAATGTTCAACGGCGGAGGCCCATTCGGCGGTTTCAAGCACAGCGGTCTTGGGCGCGAGCAGGGCCGCTGGGGCTTTGAGGAATTCACCGAGATCAAGTCGATCTCGTGGATGTGAGGGTTCAGTTCACACGGGCATCGGGAATCTGAGGGGTGACTGCCGTGCTTCACGATGTTCGAGTGCTCGAGCTATCCCTGTTCTCCCCCGACGCGCTCGGCGGACACCTCGCCGATCTGGGCGCCGAGGTAATCAAGATCGAACAACCGGGGGGCGGCGGATTCCGCGGCGAACTCTTTCCGCCCGATAACGTACAAAACCTCCAATGGAACCGCGGAAAGAAGAGCGTCACGCTGAACCTGAAATCAGACAAGGGGGCTGCAATCTTTCGCCGCCTTGCGGCGCAAGCCAACGTAATGATCGACGGCCTGCGGGCAGGCGCTGCTGAGCGACTCGGGCTTGGCTATGACGACGTCGTCGAACTCAACCCGACGATCGTCTATTGCAGTCTCAACGGGATGGGCGGTTATGGCCCGTACGCCAAGCTCCCCACGCATGGGCTCTCGTTTGACTGCTTCGCAGGCTTGAACCCGCCAGTAATTCAACCCGACGGAACACCGCGCCTGGCCGCCGGAGCGACCGGCACCACGGGTGTACTGGCCGGCCCCCTCTATGCCGCGATGGCAGTTCTCGCTGCCCTACACAGCGCGCGCCGCGACGGGCAATCGCAGTACGTCGAGGTCTCTCAAGTCGACGCCGCCATCGCGTGGAACTTCCAGAAGCTGACGGCGCTGGCCAACGGCCTGTTCGGCTATTCAGACGGCATGCAGGCTTCCCTGCGGTATCAGTACTACGAGACCAGCGACGGCAACTACGTGGTGTTCAACGCGTTGGAAGACAAGTTCTGGCGCAGATTCTGCGAAGCCGTGAACCGAGCGGATCTCTATGAGCCCGGACAGGCCCGGCTCGGCGATGATCCGCAAGCCGACGAACGCCTGCGCCGTGAACTCACCGCGATCTTCAAGGGCCGCACTCGTAGTGAGTGGATTGATTTCTTCATGGCCACCGACATCGCCGGTGCGCCAGCCTTCGAGGGCGCCGACCTACTTGACGACGAGCACGTCAAAGCACGCGGCATGGTGTATGAACCCTGCGGCCACGACCGCCCGCCATTGCGGCTCATCGCAACGCCTGTCAAGACGAGACCCCGCCGTCCGTTCGCCGCGCCCCTTCCGCCAGACGTTGGGACACACACTTATGAAGTGCTAACCACACTGGCCGGCTGCGATGAGGCGGAACTCCTACAATTGCGCCGCGACGGAGTGATCTGAATGAACATTCTCGAAGGTGTGCGGATCATCGAGATCGCCGACGAGATCGCCGGGCCTTATTGCGGCAAACTCTTCGCGGATGTAGGCGCGGAAGTGATCAAGGTCGAGTCGCCGGCCGGTGATCGGTTTCGTCGCCGGGGGTCGCGGAGGCGCGCGGGGGAGGACGGGGCTTTGTTCACCTTTCTGAACGCCGGTAAGCGCTCAGTCGTGGGGGCTTACGGTGAACCGCATGTTGCCGATCTGATCGCAACCGCCGACATTGTGATCGATGGCGGGGTCGGCGGCAAGATCGACCACGACGAATTACTCAATAAATTAAGCGATTTGGTGATTGTGACGTTGTCCCCGTTCGGCCTGACCGGTCCATATCGAAGCAGACCCGCAACAGAGTTCACGCTGCAGGCCGAAAGCGGAACCCTGGGTCTGCGCGCCCGGCCGGACCAGCCTCCTTTGCAGGCTGGCGGTCGCATCTTCGAATGGGTCCTGGGTAGTTATGCGGCTGTCGGAGCGCTGGCAGCGTCTCTGAGAGCGCGTGACGGAGGCGGCGGCGAGATCGTCGACTGTTCGTTGATGGAAGCGTGTCATCTCAGCGCCAGCGGATTCATCGACTTGTACTACGCCCTCGCGGGAAGTCCACCGACATCGGCACCACCGAGACTGACTGAACTGCCGTCAATCGAGCCGACGGCCGACGGCTGGGTTGGATTCAACACCAACACCCACCAGCAGTTCGAGTCCTTCCTGCTGATGATCGGCCGTGCCGACCTCCTCGAGCAGGATGCGACCTGGGCCCTGGCTCCGACGCGGTACGAACGCATGGAGCAGTGGAACAAGATTGTGCGGGACTGGACTACCCAGCGCACTACTGAAGAGATCGTTGAAGTGGCTTCCGCGCTTCGGATTCCCGTTGCGCAGGTCAACAATGGGCGGACCGTCCTGGACCATCCCCACTTCCGCGCGCGGGGCGTATGGGCCGCGAGCGCCAACGGAACATTCACTCATCCGCTTCCGCCCTACCGGATCGATGGCATGCGGCCGGGCAGCGAGCCGAAGGTTGCGCCGCGGCTCGGTGAGCTCGATGCGATGGCACCTCTCTCTAAGCCGGGGACGCCAAGAAATTCCGTGTCGGCAGTGAATCTGCCGCTGACAGGCACACGCATCATCGACGCTACGGCTTGGTGGGCCGGGCCTTCATCCACCCACATCTTGGCGGCGTTAGGCGCCGAGGTCATTCACTTGGAGTCAGTTCAGCATCCAGACGGTGCGCGGATGACCGCCGGAGCATTCATGGACCAGCCCAGCTGGTGGGAGCGCTCGGCCATGTTCTTGGCCACCAATGCCAACAAGAAGGGCCTGACGCTCGATCTGTCGTCACCAAGAGGCCGAGAGTTATTCTTCCGGCTTGTCGAACATGCCGATGTTGTCGTGGAAAACTTTTCACCGCGAGTCTTTGAGAATTTCGGCATTACCTGGGAAGCGTTGAGTTCTGCGAACCCGCGGCTGATCCTGACCCGCATGCCCGCTTTCGGTCTGGACGGACCGTGGCGGGACAACGTCGGGTTCGCGCAAACGATGGAGCAGATGACAGGCATGGCCTGGATAACCGGTCACGAATACGATCAACCGCGCATACCTCGCGGCCCGTGTGATCCGTTGGCAGGCATGCATTCCGCTTTTGCAATGCTTGTCGGACTGAGTCGGCGAGAGCAGACCGGCCGGGGCTCTTTCGTCGAGGTATCCATGGTCGAGGCGGCACTGAATGCCGCCGCGGAGCAAGTCATCGAGTACACCGCTTACGGCACCATCCTGTCGCGACTGGGCAATCGCAGTAGGGACGCGGCGCCTCAGGGCTTGTACTCATGTCGCGGGCACGAACAGTGGCTCGCCCTCTCCATCGCATCCGACGAGCAATGGTCTGCATTGAAATCAGTGCTCGGCCAGCCAGGCTGGGCGGACGATCCCTCGCTCGACACGCACGAAGGGCGCTGGCGTGCACACGATTTGATCGACAAACATCTTGAGCAGTGGGCCTCTGGGCAAGACAGCGCCGACGCGGCGGCCATGTTGTCGGCTTCCGGGGTTCCTGCTTCCACGCTTTACGACGCGCGGTTCAGCCCTCAACACCCGCAGCTGGTCGCGCGTGGCTATTTCGAACGCGTAAATCACTCGATCGTCGGTCAGCACCAGGTCCCGACCATTCCATTTCGGTTCCGCAGCGTCGATCGATGGTGCCGAACCCCGGCACCCACGGTCGGAGAGCACAACGAGACCATCTTGAAGGAATTGCTCGGATTGGACGAAACCGCGATCGAGACGCTCGCCACCGAATCTGTAATCGGCACTCGGCTCAACGGCATCGGTTGAGTGAATGCTTTCAACGCTTCGAATCGAGATCGGCTGCAGGGGGAGGAAACGATGCGTGTACGCATAGAGCGTGACACTTGCCAAGGTCACAGTCGATGTGCAATGACGTGCCCCGAAATCTTCGATGTTGATGACGACGCCAAGGCATTCGTCCACGTCGACCACATCCCTCCGGAATGGGAAGATAAGGCGCGGATGGCGGTCGTGAACTGCCCTGAGCGTGCCATCGGCATCGACGAATGACCACGCTCAGCCTCCGGACGTCAAGTGCACCACATTGCCGCGCAGGCGGGGAGAAAGAGACGACTGCTGACCCGCACAGGTTTCGGCTTCTCGTAGTCGCGTTCAGTGGTCTGGCGCTGGGACGCTAAAACTTCACTGCAAGGTCTTGGCGGGCTATACGTCGAACGCCCCAGAAGTAGGTCACGAAGGGCATGGTGCACCACAAGAGGTTCAGCACCACAAACTTGATCCACATCTCGACGGGACTGCTCATGCTTTGCAGATTGTTCGCAATCTCGACTCCGAAGTAGACCGCGGGCAGCGTGACCTCGACGATCATCCCGCCCATGATGAATGAGAGTTGAGTGCTGGTGAACCGCTTGCCATTCCGGAAGAACTGCACCATCGCGTAAGCCTCGAAGAGGCCGATGAAGAAGGCAATCCACTCAAGAACGACGATGAGCGGGTCCCCGTTTAAGTAGCGTGCGTCGCCTCCAAGCAGGATGGGCGCCCACATGTACGTCCACAGCGCACCTTTCTGCACCCCAGCCCTGATTTGGTCGAACAGCAATAGCCAAGGCAGCTCCCAGATGAAGCGTGGGATTAGCGCGATGAAGACCCACACGATCACCATCGCGCTCAGTCGCTCCGACTTCGTCCAGTCGCGACGGCCCGCCACCGGTAGCCACGGCAGCGCAAGCGCCGTCAGAAAACACCCAACGACGACAACGACCAATCCGGTGGAAGCGACGACATGGGAAACCCCGCCGTGAAATTCGAGAAACCAGAACACGATATGGATTGCGAAGAAGAATGCCAGAACTCCGAACAACGACTTTTGCAGTGACGAGAGCCCGCGCCTCTGCTGGTATTCGTCGGCGTTGATCGTCGCTGTCATGGCCCTACCATCCGCTGGGCCGGTAGCTGCATGCGCAAAGCATGGCATATGCAATGTTTTCCTGACAAGGGCCTTGACCTAAGGTGCTGTGCATGAGGCAACGCGCTGAGCGGGGCGGATTGCGGAGATGACGGAACGGGCACGTACTGCACCGCGTCGTCCAAGTACCGGGCGGCAGGAGCGCGGGGACCGGACCCGCGAATTACTCATCGACGAGACGGTCCGGTGCATTCGCGAGGAAGGCTTCTCTGCGGCCAGCGCCCGGCACATCATTGAACGAGCCGGGCTGAGTTGGGGTGTCATCCAACATCACTTCGGCGATCGGGATGGCCTGTTGACCGCGGTAATCGAAGATGCAGTTGACCGCCTCAGCGCAGCACTTGATCTGTTAGCCGATCCTTCGCAAGTTACGGACACCGAAGAATGGGTGCGGGCGACGTGGGAAGCGTTCGCCAATCCAAAAGCAATGGCGGGGTTGGAGATTCTGATCGCCAGCAAGCAATTGCGTGGCGCGCTTGAGGGGCGGCTCATGCAACGTCTCGGCACGGCGTTGGCCAACATGATGGCGCGGTTAGACGCCGCGACCGATGGCGAACACGCCGCCGCGTTGGGGATGCTGCTGTGGACCACACCGGTAGCGATGATGATCGCGGAGATGTTCGCAGCGCACCCGCTGTCCACCAAGGATGCACAGCAGGCGGTTGCCGCGCTCCTTGACGCGCATCGCTGACTAAGGCGATGGCGCCGGCCGCCTCGCCGCTCGCATGCATCCGTTGTGCCAGAGCGACTTCGGCTGATTCAGCGCCCTCGGGCGGCCGATGGACTGTTCCCGCGCACGACGCGGAGGGGGACCCAACTACTGCGAAGCTGCATTGCCGGGTTGCATCGCCTCGTCGCGAGTCGTTCCGTTCAAGTGCGTGTCGGGGCCAGTCAAGGCCGAGCTGAACTTGAGGGCATCGACTAATTCGGCTATCGCTTTCTGGCCCTTTCCGCCCACCACGGCATCGGAGAAACAAGTCTCCAAGTGGTTGTGCAGCATTACGCGGTTGGTTCGCTCTAATGCAGACTGCACCGCCGAGATCTGCTTCATGACATCCACGCAGTAGGCGTCGGTCTCCAGCATTCGGATGATCCCGTCGAGGTGGCCACGCACCGTTTTGAGCCGATTCAGCGCGGATCGCTTTTTAACCGTCAACTCATCAGACATCGCGGTTCCCTTCCGCCAGTAGCACCGCATCGCTGTTCATTAGATGAACGTCGCCAGTCTACTCGACTCCCACCCCACCCAGGGTGGGGTAGCATGGCGGCGTTTGGTCCCGTATTGGAGGTACAGCTATGGCAGATACAACCGACGCTTCACACCCGTCACATGATCCCGGCACAGTGCGCCACCGCCCGTCTCGCCTCAACCAAGCCCTCGCCTGGGTGGGCATCGTGGCCGGCGGGTTATTTGTCGTCGGCGCGATTTTCTTCTCCGGTTACTTCTTGGGCTGGAGCGAGCACGCGCCCCTGCAGATGGCCCACGCGGCGACGGCGCACGAAGCGAAGGATTGCTGTGCCGACATGAAGCCCGGGGACATGAAGCCCGGGGACATGAAGCCCGGGGACATGAAGCCCGGGGACATGAAACCGGGGGACATGAAACCGGGGGACATGAAGCCCGGAGCGACGGGCCAGCGATGATCGGTCCGCGGTCAAGGGGTTAAGCCACTGGGGTGCAACGGCTGCTGCGATGCATCCCGCGCACCAGATCGATTGAGCGGGGCCCGGACTCGTTCGCCCGGGCCTGGCGCTCTCTTGCGAAATGCCAAGTGCCGGCGCAACAGTGGTGGTCGCCTCGGCCGCATGCCGATCCGCCGCGCCAGTGCCGTTGAGCCGTCGAGCGACGTAACCGACCGACACGCTCGTCGCGTGCCCGGCGGCTTTGCGCGTGGCTGCCCGCCCCTCACCACTCGGTTGCAATTCGAGTCCAGGTTCGATAGGACGGCCCGCCGTGCTCGACGTGTCGATGCCCTCGCGAACGAACGCAAGACAGCGCTCGGTTGGATGCAAGGCAGAATGTGTTTGCTCAGCCGTCACTATGTGAACTCAGTGATGACTTTCGCGGCAGAACGAGGAGCTCTCATGACCTATCGCGGCCTTGCGTTGGGGCTCGGCGCGGTGGCGGCGGCGGCCGTCATTCCCGTCACGGCCCACGGCGCGCCGCCGACGAAGTGCCTGACCAACACCCCTATGGGCAAGCAGGTCTACGTCCCATGCGATCTCCTCAACGCCGGCGCCAATTTCCCGCCGGGGCAGCGTTGTCCTCCGCCGCTCGAGCAGTACCCGAAAGATGTGGCCGACTGGTGTGGCGAGGGACCAGGCCTTGCCAGTACCACGCCCACCAGCCCGGCGAGCCCGACGGCTGCCACGACCCCGACGACTCCTACCAGTCCGGCGCGGTCGACAAGCTCCACGACCCCCACGAGTCCCGTGACGTCTACCAGTCCGACGACCTCAACCACCTCGACGGCTCCCACGACCTCAACCACCTCGACGACTCCCACGAGCCCGTCGGTTCCAGGCAACGCGGGCTGACCACGAAAAGCGGAGCGTAAATCCGTCGACGTTGAGTGTGACGCGCAGCGATCACTCCTATTAATGTTGATTCATGGGTGGCGAATTCATCGAGATCCGCATAACCCATCCCTGGGAGTCGACGCATCCGACCCGCGAGGCCCTGCAACCGCGGCTGCTGGACTGGCAGGTTGATGACAACGGTAGGCACGTCGCCTCGCGCTACCGGATAACCCGTTACGAGCAGGACGGCCAACCCCGGTGGTGGTTGGACGGCACCGGCCAGCACCCCTGGACCAGCGATGACGTCGAGTACCTCAAGGACGTCGCCGAGCACCACGCCGCCCGGCTGTCGCGTCGACAACGATGGCATCCCAAGAGCATGTACAACGGCCAGGAACCGCCGCTGTGGCTCGGTGGTCGAGGGTGGTCCTGAGTAGAACGTGTGCAGGGCGCTGCACAAGAGCGCGCTTGTCGTCGGCCGCGTGATTGGCCTGTGCATCCCAAATACGTTGTGCCTCATCGTCAATAGACCTGCGGCGAATTTTTGAAAGTTCCGGCCACCCCGATCGAAGGTCGCGATGACCGCGGGCGGCATCCTGTTCGAGGACCGACATGGACAGAAACTCGCAGGGGCGCACACCAACGGTCTTCGTAGACCTCGGCGAATAAAACCACCCGGCGGGCGAGCCGCTCGCAGTAGCCCGGCCGTCTCAGGAATTGTCCCAAGTGCAGAGGCCTTGCCGCAGAGCGTGATCGACAGTTACCTCCGGTCCGACGGCGTCGTTGCGAGCTCGTAGCGGCGCTCGCGACACGGCAACCATGACAACATCTTCGTCGCGATACCCGCGAGTAAAAAATAGACGCCCGGCAGCCGGGTCATCGTGCGCAGCTCCATCCGCTGAACACCAATGGAATGGCGAGGGCGCCAATTTCGATCCTGGGCCGCTTCCCCGCGAACGCGGTTTGAGCGACTAGCCCAATCAAACCGTCGAAGTTTATGGGGATCGTGAACATTGGCGATGCAATTGCCCAAATTCACCCTGCCGATATCTTTTGCAGGTAGTCTGACGGTTCTCCGAACACCAAACCGGTCGTCAGTTCTGACAGGCACCAACGGGCCCTAATGACAGAAGACTCTACGCCCACAACACACACCGATCCACCGCAGCGGCAACACCAAGCGGATCGTGTAACGGTTTGGCGACCCTTCGCGTCCACCGCCCAACTCGGGCGCCAGATGATTAGCGTTTCAGGCCGGCAGTCCGGAACGCCCCTAGACTGGACATTCTCGATCTGGCTTCTAGGTCTACTTCCAGCCGTTTTCGCTTGCTTGCGGCTGATGACACTCGCACGCGGAAACACTGAGACCCTCAAATCGCTAATGCAAAATCTGAACGTTACGGCGTTGGTGCTGGCAACGATCATTCCACTTGGAAGCTCTCTCCTAACGTGGTGGCTCTTTTTCAGCATCATCGTCAAGGTAGGGTCCGCACGAAAGCCTGGTCGATGGCCATCTCTTGTGTTGCTTCTCCTTCTCGTCGGATTCATCGACTTTTTTGCGATGCCGTTGCGATACATCCTTATCAATCTCGGATGCTTCGTCGTGCTGGTCTCGTGCATGGTTGGCGTGGTGTTGATGCGTCACTTCTCCCATCCGGCCGCCGAAAAAGTAAACACTGGAATGGCGCAGGCGTGGGCAGTCATGTTCGTGGCTGCGCCACTACTTTTTTGGCTCAGTTCGGGTGTTTGGCTTCCGAAGGAGAGGTTGACTGTCGCTGCGAAAGTGAAAGAACCGGTCTATGTGCTGTCCTACGACGAGCGTTGGGTCAAATACATGGATGAAGATCGCGTTGTGCATATTGTGCGGACGCCGGAGGTCACGAGCCGGGACGCCGTAGGTGCATCGAAGTCGGTCTGGTACCAGACCCCGTCCCTGTTGTGGCAGGAATGGCGGTCGCGGCACCAAGCCAAATAGCAGGAACGGTTGACACAGAGGTCGATTCCAGAAAACGCGGCGAGCGAATGACGCGTGTCGTCGTGAACTCCGGCTATGCCACCACTTAGGGCTCTGCACCCAGACCTTCCGTGGGCGCTGCTCGCACCCCCCAGCGCATACCAGCGCTCGCGTCGTCCAGTGGGACCCCGGATGGGTCGCGCAACACCAGCGTTGCGGCACCCGCGAGCAGGAAGCACACACCGGCTAGCAGCGTGGTGATACGCAGCCCCATTCCGCTCAGCACCAAGGGCGTGAGCAGAGCGCCGATGAAACCGCCCACCTTGCCCAGGCACGACGACAACCCGTGCCCGGTGCTGCGCACGGTGGTGGGATAGCACTCCGCACCGAGCAAGATCAGCGCATAGTTCGGGCCGAAGGTGGTGCCGAATAACGACAGTCCAAACACCGCCGCGAACGCGATGACGGTATGGGTCAATCCCGGAATCACGGTGATCAGCAACATCGACCCCGCGCACAACGCCAATCCCGAGATCTGCAGGGTGGTGCGGCGCAATCGATCCACCACCGCCAAGCCGACGAGCGCACCACTCAGGCCAAAGCAGATCATCAGCACGGCATTGATCGCCACATTGGTGATGGTCGCCGTCGACGGCGAGATGCTTTTGATCAGCAGCGGTTGGCTCACCGCGTTGCCGTAGGTGGCGATGTTGAAGAAGAACCAACTGCCGCCGGTGCCGATCAGCGTGATCAGGAAGTGCCGGTTGGTCAGCACCTCGGAGAGCCGGACCTTGACCCGTGCCTTGCCGGTGGCGGCGGCGAGCGGTGTGGTCGCCGAGAACGCCGACAGGTCACTTTCGGCGCGTTCGCGGTCCCGGGCGACTCGCAGTGTCCAGCGCGGCGACTCGGGCATGTGTCGGCGATTCCACAACACCAACAGCGCCGGCAGCGCACCGAGGCCCAGAATGAGCCGCCAGGCCAGCTCATGCGGCGTTCCCGTCGCCAGAATCAGCAGCGCCGCAAGGTATGCCGCGACCTGACCCAACGCGAAAAACAGGAACGCGAAGCCGACAACCCGACCGCGGTTGAAGCGATTGGCGTACTCCGTCGTGATCACACTGGACGCGGGGTAGTCGCCGCCGATGCCGACGCCGAGGATGAACCGGGCGACCAGCAACCAGGTGAAGTTCGGAGCGAACGCCGACAGCAATGCACCGACCACCATGATCGCGGCCTCCAGCCCGTACACGGTGCGCCGGCCGAGCAGATCGCCGAGCCGGCCGAAGACGAACGCGCCGACGGCCACCGCCAGCAGGGCCGAGCTGGTCAGCAGCGCCACCTGTCCGGAGTTCAGCCCAAATTCCGGCTTGACCAGCAGGATGACGGTGCCGATGACGTTGAGGTCGTAGGCATCAGTGAAAAAGCCGGCGCCCGCGGTCGCGGCGGCCTTGAGGTGAAACAGGCTCAGCGGCGCGTTGTCGAGGGCTTCCTCGATCGGATCCACTGGTGTCCGGGCGGACGTCGTGCTGGCATCCAGGGTCCGTGTCATGGACTTCTCCCTGATGATGAGGAACCGTCAAATACCTCCTCAGTTTCAGGATCTATGCGACCGCGATACCGAACGTCGTTGACGTGGGCGTTAACACCAGGGGAATGTGCGTGGCCGTCATGCGGATAAGTGAGGCAGGTCTCAAAAACTTAGCATGTCAACAGTTTTCGGTGAACAAGTAGCCGGGTACACCTCGTCGTGTAACCGCCCCGTTGCCAGCTGGCCACCCGTGGTGCGTACACCGGGGCCGTGCCCGGGATCACCGGGCCCGCTGACGAATGGGGGAACATGGCCCGCGTGCTTTTTCTCGGCGATGTCGTCGGTCCGGCTGCACTCGATTATGTCTGCGAACGCATGCCCGGGCTGCGTTCGCAATGCGAGGTCGACCTTGCCGTGGTCAACGCGGAGAACGCGCAGCGCAGCGGCCCCCGTATCCGAACCGGCTTTGGGCTCAATGCTGAAGCGGCAGAGCGCCTGTTGGAGTCCGGCGTCGACGTCATCACCGGGGGCAATCATTCCTGGGACGGAGATATGCCGGACGTGGAGAAGGTGCTCGCCCACCCGAGGGTGCTGCGCCCGTTCAACATGCCCGACGGTCTGCCCGGCTCCGGGGTGCTCCAAATGAATGTCTCGGGAATGGATTTCACCGTGGTCAACCTGATGAGCAGGACCGCCGTGGTGGAGCCGGAGCCGTTGTTCGGCCGATGGTTGACCGGACGACAACACCTGACGTCCCCGTGGCAGGCGTGGCAGTCGATTGACCGGAGCGGCGCGGTCATCGTGGATTTCCACGGGTTGAGCATCAACGAAAAGCAGGCATTCGCCCACGCTGTTGCCGGCACTGCCGCCGCGGTGTTAGGTACCCACACCCACGAGGCGACGCTGCCGCTGCATCTGCTGCCCGGGGGCACCGCGCTGGTCACCGACGTCGGAATGACCGGCGCGACAGGCGGTGTCATCGGCATCGACCCGGAGCATTGGGTGGCCGAGATCCGCGGTGAGGACTATGGCGCGTTACCCCCGTACCGGTTGGCGTCGGGGCCGATGACGATGGGGGCGGTGCTGTTGACCATCGACGGCACGCGCTGCACCGCCATAGAACGGGTGCACTGAGTACGGCTGCTAGTGGCCGGCCTCGATTGCTGCGACTCGCTCGGCCGCTTCGGGTCCACAGAACGACCGCAGGTTGACCGGTCCGGCGGCCAGCAGGTTGGTGATGCGCCGCTTCAAGTCACCGGAGCTCAGATGGGCATAGAGGTTCGCCCCCGGGCACGACGTGTTGGCGAGGTCCCGATGGCCCGCAAGGGTGTCGGGCGCGATGACGAAGCGTTGTGCGGCCCAGGCGAATGCCAACGCGGCACCATGCAGCTGGGCCTCCGACACCTCCTCGCGATCGAAGTCGCCCTCACACAAAACGAGGAAATGGCCCATGGTGTTGTAGTCCGTCGCGGTGTCACCCGCATACTCGGTGCCGCGCAGTGCGTAGATGTTGCCGTTGCGGTCCACCCCAACGTGATAGGCGATGTCGATCCAGCCCAGCTGATCCTGGTGATAGCGCTGGTCCTGGCGCAGCCGGCTGGGACTATTGCGGTTGTCGCCGAGCACCACAGCTTCGTGGTGCAGCGTCATCCGGGTGATCGTATGGACTCGTCCACCAGGCCGCGCCGGGCGGGCACCCCAGGCGTCACGGCAGAGTAGCGGTGCGGCAACAGGATTCGGCGCGGCGGGATCCGCCACGCTCGGCGGTGCGCAGGCGGCAATGGTGGCGGCCAATCCGACGTTGCCGACCAGTCGCAGCATGTGACGACGGCTGACGGCATTCGGATCCCGCGGTGGCCGTTCGACCGTAGTCATCCCCGTGCGGTAAGCAGCAGCGCGGTGGCGCCCACCACCTCTACGAGAAAGTAAAACCAGTTGGGATAGAAGGGAGTCCGGCCGTCGATGACTGCGGAAACCAGCCGGCCGAATGCCATACCCGCCAGGGCCAGGCCGACGGCGATCATGATTCCCGTTCGAGGCGACCCGGTGTCCGATTGCTGGGCCGCGAATGCCAATGCCCCGGCGATCGCGAGGCCGAAGCCGCCGTAGACGGCACGTACCTCGGCGCGGGACTCCGGCTTGGACAGCGTGATGCCGAATACCCGAATCAACGCCGCCGGAGCCGCCAATGCATAGATGCCCATGCCCAAGAAAAACACGGCGGTCACTACCAGCACCAAGATCGTCACCGCAGCCTCCTGTTTTGATCACGCCAGGAGTCAGTATGGCCGCTGGCGCCGGTATCGTTCGCAACTTCAGCCAACAGATCGTCGAGGCGTCGGCCCAGGTTCCACCCCCCAACGCTCTGGGCTCGCCTGCCCCAAGCCCTCGACCACTCGGCGGCGGCCGATGCGCAATGATCTGGTGGTGAGCACACCGCGAGGACCCGCGCCGGCCACCGCGTTGCAACTGGTGCTGGCCGCCGAGCGGCTTTTCGCCGAGCACGGACTCGCGGGCGTCTCGTTGCGCCAGATCTCTATGGAGGCGGGGTCCTCGAACAACTCGGCCATCCGCTACCACTTCGGATCCAAAGACGGCCTGCTGCGGGCGATCTTCGCCTACCGAATAAGCGACCTGACGCAACGACGCGCGCTACTACGGGCCCGAGCGGATCCCAACGATCTGCGCGCGCAACTGGAGGCGCACGTCCTGCCGCTGCTCGAGTTCGCGGAGTCGCCGGACAGCTCGTATGTGTCGTTTGTCGAGCAGCTGCAGCGCAGTGGGCAGGTCGACGTCGTCCTGTTCCAATCGGATGCGATGCGGTCGCAGGAAGAGTTCACCTCCGGGATGCAGCGCCTGCTATCACACCTGCCGGACCCGGTGCGTGTCATGCGAATTCAGCACGCCCAAGATCTCGCGGTGCACATCGCCGCCGAACGCGAGCGGGCGATCCGCCGCGATGACGCAATCGTCCCCTTCGCCCTGTTCGTCAGCGGCGTGGTCGATGGGCTCACGGGATTTCTCGAGGCGCCCGTATCCGCGGAAACCACTGCGCTAATCACACGGAACAATTCGAATTCGTAACCCGTGCGAGCGGCGACGCGGTACGACGGTTTCAGACCGCGATACGGCCCCCGTCGACGGGCAGAACGGCGCCGTGGATTTGGTTCGCGGCCGGCGAGGCCAAGAAGACGATCGCGTTCGCGATGTCGGCGGGAGTGCCGACCTTCCGCGAGGGCAGCGCCGCGGCCATCTCATTGAGCATGTCTTGCATCCCTGCGGTGCCCTCAGTGTCGGTAGGGCCGGGGCTTACTGCGTTGACGCGCACTCCGGACGGGCCGAACTCGGCCGCCCACGCCTTGGTGAGTAATTGCACGGCAGCCTTGCTCGACCCGTAGAGCGACATTCCGGAAGCGCCAAAGTTGGCAACCATCGTGCTGACGTTGACAATCGCGCCGCGGCCGCGCTCGGCCATCCGCGGCGCAAGCTCCGCGACAAGGAAATAGGGGGCGCGGACGTTGACGTCGAACACCGCATCGAAGTCGTCGACGGTCACTTGTGTGGTCGGGCCCATCGGGAAGAGCCCGGCGTTGTTCACCAAGACATCGACGTGGCCGACCAGCCGGGTCGTTTCGGCGGCTAGTGCGCGGACGCCGCCGATCTGGCCGAGCTCGGCGGCGACAAAGTCTGCCTGGCCACCGCTCTCACGGATCTTGGTGACCACGGCATCACCGCGTGTCTTGTCGCGACCGCTGACGATCACGTGTGCGCCGCGCGACGCGAACTGCTGGGCAGCCGCATGGCCAATGCCGCTTGTGCTTCCGGTAATGAGCACCGATTGACCGATGAAATCGTGAGACACGAAGGGCTCCTTAGGTTTCGGAGGTTGTGCGTTTGTCGGCCGGTCAGTGGAGGGCGTTGAGGGCGGCGAGGATGTCGCCGACTTCGGTGCGTGTCGTGTAGTTGGGGTGCACGTCAATCCAGCGGATCACCCCCGCGGCGTCCACGATGACGACAGTCGGCATGGGCACGTCGTGGCTGCCATCGGCATTTACGTCGGTCAACGAGATGCCTATGGCGCGCTGGGCGGCCCGGGCCTTGTCTGTTGGCGCGGTCAGCACGCCCAACCGCTTGGCGATCGTGTTGCCCGGATCCGACAGCACCGTGAACGTGAGCTCGTTCTTCTCTTTCATGGACAGCGATCCGTCCGGCTTCTGCGGGCTGATCGCGACGAGCTCGACGCCCCTGTCGGCCAGCGCCGGAACCAGGTCTTCCTGATAGGCGTGCAGCGCCAAATTGCAGTACGGGCACCACGCACCGCGATAGAGCACGACGACGGCGACGCGGCCGGCCCGAGCGGTCGACAGCGTCGTAGACGCCCCATGCACGTCGAGAAGGGTGAAATCGCCGAGTAAGTCTCCGGGTTCGGCAATGCCCGCGGGAATTCCCCGTTCGCCTAGCTCCGTCTGCTCGGCGCTGAACACGCCAACTATCTCGTCGGGGACCTTCCCCGCCATTGCCTCCTGAAGCTTGGCCACGCGATCGGCGATGGTGGTGATGTTGGCGTCGGCAGCGGTGGTCATTGCAGTCCTTTCACACATACGCCGGCGTCGCAGCAAGCCCGGCATGGTCGACATCCGATACCTTGCGAGCAGAAAAATGGAGTGTCAACTCCAAAATCGCCTAGACTGGAGTTGACACTCCATTGCCGTCCGAGTCGAATGGCGGCCGAGAGGGGTTGCGAATGCCGACAGCCGCACGGGAAAAACTGACGCCGAAGGGGCGCGCTACCCGCGAACGGATCGTGGCAGCCGCCGCCGAGCTTATGTCCCGCCAAGGGGTGGCCCGCACCACGATCGAAGACATTCAGCATGCCGCGGGGATCAGCACCTCACAGATGTATCACTATTTCGCCGACAAGGGCGCCCTCGTCGCCGCAGTCATCGACTTCCAGACCGACCAGGTTCTCGCGGTGCAGCAGCTAGGACTGGATCGCCTGGAGAGCCTCGAAGACCTGCGCCGGTGGCGCGACATCATGGTCGACACAGTGCGCGGCCTGGGTTGCGTCGGAGGCTGTCCGATCGGATCACTGGCCGGCGAACTCGCCGAAACCGATCCGCTCGTGCGTGCCCAACTCGAGCGGTCGTTTACCCAGTGGGAGAACATGATTCGCGACGGACTCCACGCCATCGCTGCACGGGGCGAAATACCAGACGGCACCGACATCGATAATCTGGCACTGGCGCTGTTGGCCGCAGTGCAGGGTGGCCTGTTACTCGCCCAAATCCGCCGCGACACCGCCCCGCTGGCAGCCGCTGTCGACACCATGATCGAATACCTTCGCGCCCTGGGGGTCCGGTAACCGCAGGCCTTCAGTTACCCAGCACGTTGATGGGCGCGGGTACCCAATTTTGCAGCGCCTTGCGCCCGATCAACTGGCAGCCATGCGTATATGCCAATTGCTTTGCCGCAGCAGTGAACTCCTGATTGCTGACTACGATGCTCCGGGTGCACCCGTGGTGCCGAGCGCCCGCGACCACCTGCTGAACGGCGGCGACGCCAACTGTTTTCGCGTGCCGCTTGCATTGGACCGCCACGTATTCGCCGTCTTTGTGGATGATCAGATCGACGCCGTAATCGCCCACGGTCGGAGTGAAGTCGACCTGCCAGCCGGCCCGCTGGATCCGGGCGGCAATGTAGTCTTCGAATTCCACGCCGTTCATCGCGTCAATTTCCGTGATGCCCGCGTCGGCCCGCAGCCGCCGCGAGCGGCGGTAGGCCGGTTGGATCAACCCCGCGAAAAGAAGTCCGCAGCATGCTCCTACCAGGCCGAGCGAGACGCGATGCCCGATGAAACCAACGAGGAGTCCGAAGTACAGCGGCAGGAACAGAAACGCCGTCTTCATGCCGCGTCAGCGATGCAGGACACCCGATGCATGAGTCGATCTTAGGGACGAGCACTGACAGACAACGGGTTTCACCGCCTGTTGCGGCTAGCTGGAACCCTTGCCCAGTCCGCGTTCCATGAAGTTGCCCATGAACGTCACGGCACGACGGCGCGGCATGACCCTGGTGTTCAACAGAGTGACCAATCGGTTTGGGTATCCGGGCATGACGAGATGTTTGCGGCCTATGGCTTTGAGCGTTTCCGCCGCGGCGGCACGGGGGTCGGCGATCTGCCACCGCGGATACTGTGCGAATGCATCACCTTGTGTGTCCATCAGACCCGCGGACATGACCAGGACGTCGATGCCGGTCCCGCGGGTCTCGTACCACAGCACCTCACCGAAGACGAGTTGAAATGCCTTGTTGGCGGCGTATGCGCCGGTGTACGGCGCGGGAATCAGGCCGGACCCCGACGAAACGATGACGATGGCCCCTCGTCCGCGCGGTTTCATCAGATGGGCGAAGCGGTAGATCAGGTTGACGTACGCTCGCGCATTGATGTCGATCATCGCGTTGTGCACATCCAGCGGCATATCGAGGATCTTCGGTGTGTCCTTGGGCGTGTACATGTGGTTGCAGACCAGAACGTCGATGTCGACGTCGGCCACCTCGTCCAGGATCCGCGGATAGACCGCCAAGTCGCCGAGATCGGCAGCGATGGTTCGGACTTGGATGCCGTACTCGGTTCGAAGCGTCGCCGCACGGGCGGTCAATTCCTCGGCGAGGATGTCCACGAGGACAACATTGATGCGACGGCCGGCGATCTCCCGCGCATAAGCAAAACCCAGCCCTTCCTGCCGGGCGCTGCCGGTGACCAGTGCCCAGGAACCGGCATATCGGTCAAGAGGATGTCGACGAGTCACCTGCGAAATCGTAGGGCGTGGCCGTCCCAGACAGGTGAAGGGCGTGGCCCGACGAAACGAGCTAAGCTTCACGACACCGTGCTGGGGACCGGAGGGGGGTCGTCGTGGCTGATGAGCTGGATGTAGAGCTTGTCGCGCTGCAGGTGGGCAGCAACCATGTACTCAATGGGATCGGCGAGGCCGCTGTGGACTTCGTCGGCCACGAGAACGGGCTGGCCGGTGCCGCGCCGGGCTGGGTCGGGTCCTCCCAGCTGGCCCTGTCTCAGCTCGCGGCGCGGTGGGAGACGCAGAACAGCCGGCACCGGCTTCGCGTGGGGCAGTTGGGGACCCACGTCGCCGAGGCGATGGTCGGCTATTCCAAAAACGAGGACGAGTCGGCCGGCGCGCTCAGGTCGGTGCAGGAGCAGGGGTAGCGAGTGGGGTCGCTGACTCCTGCTGACGTCAAGCGCTGGGATCTCAGTGCAATCCGCGCGGTGTTCCAGACAGCCAGTGGGCGCGTCGCAACATTGCAGCGGTTGGGCGACAACCTGCAGCAGGCGCACGACGTTCTCGCCGAGTGGCAAGGCGAGGCGGGGGACGCGTTTCGCGCCGACGTGGGCAAGGTTCGTCGCGATATCGAGGCCGACGGCGCCGAGGCCAAGCAGGTGGCAGCCGCGGTGGAGCGTGCCGAGGCCGACGTGAGTGCGTGCAAGAGTGAGCTGGACGGTATCGAACGGGCCGCTCAGGCGAACGGTTGGTCAATCACATCGGACTGGCGAATTGATCCGGGGCCCAAAGGGATTCCGGCAAATAGAATCGATCTGGCCCATCAGCTGGAGATCTTGCAGAGCGAGCTCAACGCCTGCAAGGTGCATGCCCACACGGCCGATCATGAGCTAGCCGCCGCGATCGCCGCAGCCGTTGGTGCAGCGCCGCTGAACGCCGGCGGATCCGCGCCGGGCGGTGCTCCTACCGCGCAAGGCGCCACGAACCGCGCGCCCGGGGGCAAGCCGAAGACCTGGCAAGACCTGGTGATGCCGCCTGGTGCCGCGGATGCCACGCCGGCCGGTGCCGGGCCGGGGGACCCGGCAGCTTCCCGCGGTACCACGAAGACGTGGCAGGA
This sequence comes from Mycobacterium simiae, assembly GCF_010727605.1. Classification (NCBI taxonomy): domain Bacteria; kingdom Bacillati; phylum Actinomycetota; class Actinomycetes; order Mycobacteriales; family Mycobacteriaceae; genus Mycobacterium; species Mycobacterium simiae. The sequence continues at coordinate 1,114,691 of NZ_AP022568.1, read as the reverse complement.
CCTGGTGATGCCCCCTACTGCGGCCGGGACTCCGCCGGGCCATGCGCCATCTGATGCCCCACCGAAGGCTCCGCCTGCAGCAGCCGTCGCTCCGGGCGGTGTCCCGCCAAAAGGTGCGCCGATCGCCGCCGGCGCCGTTGGCAAGCCCAAAACCTGGCAGGACATGCTGCTGCCCGCCGGCAGATTGCCACCCCAGCCGCTGAATCCCGCGGACGTGGAGACCGCCAAGGGGTTGTTACGCAATGTGATGCTTGGTGACGGCGTACCGCCGGATCAGGTCGAAGCACGCCTGAACGAGGTTGTTGCCGCGGCCCAGCGATACGTCGACAACGGCATGCCCAACTACATCCCGCCCGAGCCGAAGGCCCCGCCGCCACCGGGCTTTGGTGAAGGATTCGGCGATCGCTGGCGGGCCACCGAGCAAGGCATCCACAACCTTCTCGGGGTGGGCGGACCCGGCGCGCCGGGCGTGCTCGAGTCATGGACGCAGATGGTCAAGGGAACCTTGGAGACCGTTCAAAACCCCGTGGGCGCCGCGGTCGAGGAGGTCAGGGGCGCTTTGGACTCGCCGAGCCCCGCCTACTATCTCGGCGGCAAAGGGGCAGATGCGGCCTTCGCGGTGCCCGGGATGATATTTGGCCCGGAGGGCCTAGGCGTCGGGAAGCTAGCCGACTTCGACGCGGCGGCCGCGATCGATTACGGCCCGACGCACCTACCGCACACGCCGGTCGGCTTCGACAATCCCATCCGACTCCACTCGTTCGCCGACCAAGCCGGGCAAGATCTTTACGCCGCCTTTGTGCATGGCGAACCAACCACGACCCTCACTCGGCAACTCGCTGAGATGTCGACTCACTACGTCGGGGACGCCCCTGATCGCGTTGTTCTGGGCAAGTATGGAGGATTGGAGGGAGGTTACATCGGCGAAGCCAGAGGCCAGGGTGGAATTTACTTTGATACCGGCAACCCAGTTTGGGACGCTATGACCTACGGCCTTGGTAAGGCTGACGAGCAGCGCCTCGTGTGGCCGGTCAACGAACAGTTTCTCCGAGGTCAAATGGAGAGTGGAGTTCCCCGCATCGAGTATCACTTGCCGCGGCAGTTTGGCAGCGTTGAAGAACTGATGATGTTGGATCCGGAATCTTACTCGGGTAAAGAAATAGCGTTTTTGAAGAGGAATGCGGAGGTATACGGTTATCGGCAAGTTGGAAACGTCTGGGTACATGTAACAGGCGAGCGGTGATGACACAAGACTTCCTGGCCGGAGTGCGCGCTATTGTCGAGCCTCTATTAATTAATCTTGGCTTTCAACTGGACGGCTATGATGACGCCGTTGACGAATGGGGCCGGAGGGGTGCGGTCGTGTACTTCCGATCCGCGGATTGCAAAATACAAATTTATGACTCTAGTCGAGACGGTTCGATCAATTGCATGATCGCTCCGTTGGGTGCTCTCAACGTATTCGGACCGCACGATCAGTCCGGTATGTGGCAATACCTTCCTAGATTCGCACTGCGGCAGGGCGTTCCGCTCGATGAGGTTCGGGAGACTGCCTTGCCTGACTTCCCCACGACCGACCAGTTTTTGGAGTCCGTGCGTGGCCGGATTGAAAGGTATTTCCCCATCGCACACGCGGGTGTTTTGGAAATGCGCGGTCCGGAGTATTGGGATCCGCATCCGTAGCGAAACACATAAATTTTGTTTTGCTCGACGAAAATAAGGAAGGCGACTGATGGCGGAAGTCAGTTTCCCGGATGACGTCCAATCGATCGTTGGGCCAGCCTTGTCGGGCATGGGGTTCACCCTGGATACCGTCGACGAAAGTGTTGACGAGGGAGGGCGAATGGGCTCGGTTGCGATCTACCGAGGGGCCGACTGCAAAATCCAGATCTATTACTCGTCCCGGGAGGGTGAAGTGAACGCCATGATCGGCCCACTCGACGCACCGAACAAGCATGGCGCCTACGATGACTCGGGAAAGTGGAGATATTTCAGCGATTTTGAAACATGGCCTACCGTATCGTTGGAAGAGTTGCTGAAAGATCTTGGTGCTGAACGCGCAAATTTTGAAACCACGTCGAACTGGCTCGAATGGATTACGAAGGAGCGCATCCTTCGTTACTTCGACTCGGCGCATGCCGTGGTGGTCGGGGGGCAGTAGTGCACCGCTGTCGGTCCGCCTCGGAAGTCCAAGCCGAGATCAATCGGCTGTCGGAGAGCCTTGGGGTTCGGTCTATGCCAATCGGGCTTCGAACGCGCGACGGTCTGAATATTTATGTCGCCGACGACGGCTGTTATCATTTCACCTTCTTCGAGCGGGGCCAATTGGGATTTGACCGGGTGGGGAGCCTTGACGACATTCTGTACTGGTACACCGAGGGCGTGGTGGCGGACCAAGCTGCAAAATTGGTTGGCGATCGTTCCGAGCGCTTCCGGTATGAGTTTCAGGTCTTGAGCCGATTCAGCGTCGACTGGGCGAAAAGGCGGGTGCGCGAGCTCGCCGCAATTTTCCGCGGCGGCCAACCGGAAGACATCGCCTTACTTCCGGACATTCGTGAACCTCTAAACGATTGAATGATATGCATCGACTTTCTGACCAAAGTGCGCCGGATTGTCGAGCCGCTATTGAGCGAATGCGACGTCCAACTGACGAAGTCGATAGCGACGTCGACGGCCGCGCCAGCTGGACCCGAGGTCATAGCGGCCACGTCGCAGAGTCGCTCGGAGGCGGGCACCGGCGAACGTTCAGCTCGCAGGGTTTGAGCGGGGTTGCCCTGACAACAGCCGAGGCCGCCGGCGGCGTGGGGGATTAGCGTCGGGTCTGCGGGCGTTGGTCCGCGTTAAGTGACACTTCACCCGGCGAAGATAGGGAACAGCATGAAGTTCGGAATCTCGACGTTCGTCAACGACGACACCATCGACACGGTCTCGCTGGCCCGGGCAATCGAAGAGCGCGGCTTCGCCTCGCTGGTCATCGCCGAACACACCCATATTCCGGCGAGCAGAGAATCGCCCTACCCCCGTGGCGGGGAGCTGCCCTCCATCTACTATCGGACGCTCGATCCGTTCGTCACGTTGGCCGCCGCGGCGGCGGTGACCACTTCCATCGAGTTGTTCACCGGCATCGCCCTGCTGATCGAGCGCGATCCGATCATCACGGCGAAGGAAGCGGCCAGCATCGATCTGATCTCCGGCGGCCGATTCGTCTTCGGCGTCGGCGCCGGCTGGAACATCGAAGAGTTACGAAATCACGGCACCGACCCGAAGACACGCGGCAAACTGCTCGACGAGCGCATCGAGGCGATCAAGGCGCTCTGGACCACCGAACCCGCCGAGTACCACGGCAAATTCGTCGATTTCGATCCCGCCTATAGCCGGCCCAAGCCGGTACAGAAACCGCATCCGCCGATCTTCATCGGCGGCGACTCGGATGCCACGGTCAAGCGGGTGATTCGCCACGAGGCCGGCTGGATCTCCAACCCCCTGCCGCTCGAGCATCTGGCGCGACGTATCGAGCAGTTGCGCGAAGGCAGCGCGGGACGCGATGTACCGCTGGCAATGTTCGGCACACCGGCCGATCCCGAATATTGGGATAGCGCAAAGGAATTGGGTTTCCATCAATTGGCGCTGTTGTTGCCGACCAAGCCGCTAGACGAATCGCTGCGGTTGCTCGATGAATACGCCGCGAAGGTGGATAAGTACCGCTGAAATGTGCCGCCGGGTTCGGTGAACCCGTACGACTTGTCAGCGTATTCGCTAATTTTGCGAATTCTGTCCCCCTGGCGAACATGCGCATTACACTCCGCGCATGGGAGTCGGAGCCCGCGAATTTCACCCGTCGCTGCTGACCACACTGCAAGCGAAATTCCTGCAGTTCATCTACCAAAACTTCTATCCGTACCTGACCCGTCGGCTCCGTAAGGACGATGTGCTCTTCCTCAATTACGGGTATGAGGAGGATCCGCCGATGGCGGTGCCGCTATCCGCCGACGACGAGCGGGACCGCTATTTCATCCAGCTCTATCACCGCACGGCGACCCAGGTCGATCTGGCCGGCAAGAGTGTGCTGGAGGTTGGTTGCGGCCACGGCGGCGGCGCGTCCTACCTCGCGCGCACGGTGCGCCCGGCGTCGTACACGGGACTGGACCTGAACGCGACCGGCATCGCCTTCTGCCAGAAGAGGCACCACATATCCGGGCTGGAATTCGTCAAAGGCGATGCAGAGGATTTGCCCTTCCCCGACCACTCCTTCGACGCGGTGATCAATATTGAGTCGTCTCACCTTTACCACGACTTTCCGCGTTTTTTTGATGAGGTGGCGCGCGTATTGCGTCCGGGAGGCCACTTCCTGTACGCCGATTTCCGGTTCTCCGACACCGTTGCCGGGTGGGAGAAACAATTGACCGAGGCCGCGATGACAATGCTGGCCCATCGGAACATCAACGATGACGTTATGCGCGGGATGGAGAAGAACTCGCAATGGTGGGTCCGCGTAATCGACCGTTTGGTCCCGGCTTTCCTGCGCAAGTGGCTGTTGGTCCGCGGTTATGTGCTCATCTGGAAGGTCTTCCAGGACATGCGGCCCGGCGGCTCGACCGACTACCGCATGTACTGCTTCGTGAAGGCATGACGCGCCACGCTCGGACTGCGTGCGGCTGCGCCTATGACCGCATCCGCCACCACGTGAAACCGGCGAACACGACGCCCAGCACTCCCAGCATCGTCATATCGAACGACCACGCCGAGGCGGCGTGCACCCAATGCGGGTCGTTGGCGATTCCAGCGACCAGATGAGGCAGGTCTGCCGTCGACGCGGTGGCGGCGAAACCCCATCGCCCGACGGTGAACCAAGCCAGAGTCTCGAACAGCGGCCGGTTGGTCACCGGGATGAATCCGCCGGCGAGCACCAGCTGTGCCATCAGCGTCATCGCCAGCAACACGATGACCTGATCACTGGTCCGCGCCACTGCTGAGATCGCAAGTCCCAGAACGGCCGCCGCCACAGATGTCGCCGCCACGCCGACAAACAGCTCCGCCATCGGCCAGCCCAGCAATGCGGCGCCCGACGGAGCCGGTTTGCCGATTCCGGGTGCGGTGACGACCAGTACCAGGATCGTTGACTGGATCACCGCGACGCCGCCGAACACCACGATCTTGGCCAACACATACGACAAGGCCGACAATCCCGCCGCTTGCTCCCGGCGGAAGATCGCACGTTCGCCGACGAGATCGCGCGCGGTGAGCGTAACGCCCATGAGAATTGCGGCGAAGCTCGTCAACGCGATGACGTGCTTGGCCTCGAACGGTGCGGAACCGTCCGGCGACGGATGACCGAGACCGGCATGACCCGCCACCGTCAGCGGAAGCAGACCGACGATGAACGGCAACACCGCCAGAAAAACAAAGTAACCGCGATTGGCCAGCAGCAGCCGGACCTGTCGACGCGCGATCGTCGACCATTGGCTGGCCAACCGGACCGGGGCCGGGTCACTGGGCCCCGAAGGCAGATCGCCGGTGAGCTGAGCCACCGTATCTTCGCCTGGCGCCCAGGCCCTTTCGCCGCACCGTCGCGCGACGCCGTCGGGATCGGCGCAGACGATGTTAAAGATGTCGGCCCAGTCGTCGGCACCGATTGCCGACGGCAGCCGGTCCGGCCGGCCACAGAATGCGGTCTTGCCGCCGGGCGCGAGCAGCAATACCTGGTCGCACACATCGAGAAATGTCAGCGAATGCGTCACGACCACGATCACCCGACCCGCATCGGCGAGCCGGCGCAACATCGTCATCACCGCCCGGTCCAGCGCGGGATCCAGCCCCGTGGTCGGCTCGTCCAGAACAAGCAGCGACGGGCTGGTCAACAACTCCAGGGCAACCGACACCCGTTTACGTTGGCCGCCCGACAACTTCTCGATCCGGGTCGTCGCGTGCGCCGTCAACTCGAGCTCCTCAAGCACCGCCCCGATCATTTGGCGGCGGTTGTCAGCGGAGGTGCCGCCCGGCATCCGCAGCTCGGCGGCGAAACCCAGCGCCTGGTGGACGGTCAGTTGACCGTGCACGACATCGTCCTGGGGCACCAGCCCGATCCGATCGCGCAACGACGCATCCTCCGCGTAAAGATCGCGCCCGTCCAGGCTCACCCCACCGCCGGTCGGGCGCGTAACACCGGCGATCACCGCTGCGAGCGTGGACTTCCCCGCACCCGACGGTCCGATGATCGCCGTCAAGGTGCCGGGGCGCGCGGCGAATGAAATGTGTTCCAGCGCAACGGTACCGCGCTCGCGGGTCAGGGTGACGTCATTGACTTCCAGACCGGCGGCAGTGGCGGTCGCGGGGATCCGCGCCACGATCGTGGGCGCTGTCGAAAAATCCATCTGAGTCTTCATCCGAGTAGATAGGCGAGTGGGAGGGCGAGCAGCAACGAGTCGATCCGGTCGAGCAAGCCGCCGAAGCCCGGTAGCCAACAACCGGCGTCCTTGACCTGAGCCTGCCGTTTCACCATCGACTCCAGCAGGTCTCCGAAGACACCGCCGAAGGAGATGGCCACCAGCAGTCCGATCGACAAGGTGCCCAGCAGGCTGAGCACGATGAACGCCCCGATGATCGCCCCGACCATCCCGCCGACGGTCTTGTTCGGGCTCAACGGCGACAACGGCCGGCGGGCCCACGCCATGCGACGCAAACCTTTTCCGCCACACCAGGCCGCGACGTCGGTGGCCGCGATGGCAAAGCACAGCAGATAGCTGTCCGGCCACAGCATGACCAGGTGGGACAGAGACCAACAGATCCACACAGATCCGAAGCCGGTGAATACGGTGCGTTTGGCGCCGTGCGCGACGTCGCCGCTCAGCACCGACGGCACCGCGCACAGCAGCACGACGGCGGGCGCCAGCTGCAGCAACGACGGCCGCAACCAGGCTGCTGCCGGGTACAGCACGGCCAGTGCCCCGAGCAGGTAGGTGTCCCGGCGTCCCAGCCCGACCAGTCGCGCGTATTCGGTGGCCGCGACGACGGCGAGTGCCGCCGCCAGCACGGCGGTCGTGCCAGGGCCGATCCAGACCGGGATGCCGACCGTGGGGGCGATGAGCGCCCACGTACGCCACTTTTCGATCAGCTCCTGCCTGCGCGCGGCGAGGACGACGAGACCGGCGAGGGCCAGGATTGCCAGCGTGACCCACATGAGGAACACGGCCCGGGAGTGCAGGTGGAGGTGCAGCGGACCGAGGTCGATGTTGAGCGCCATCCGCCGATCGCGGTGCAGAAAGGCCAGATAGCCGTCGACGATCGTCATGTCAGCCGACCCGATTCACGACGCCAGCGCATAGCGGTCGGCGGGGTCGGTGCCGAGGTCTTCGCGCAAGGCCAGCACGTGTGCCCGCAACTGGGCTGCGGATACGGCGTGCGGGTCGAGCGAGGCACCGATGCGCACACGCATTGGACCGGGGGAGTAGCCGCCGTCCTTGGGCAGTACGGCGGAGGTACCCGAAATCGCGACGGGCAGGATCGGCACGCCGCAGTCGCGGGCCAGTCTTAGCGCACCGGATCGGAACTCGCCGACACGGCCGTCGGTCGACCGGGTGCCCTCGGGGTATATGACGACGATGCGGCCGGCCTTGAGGGCGGGTCCGGCCGCCGCGAGCAGTGCGGCGTAGTTGCCATCACCGGACCGCCGGATCGGCAGGATCCCGGCGAGCGACGTCGCGATCAACCGCCGCACGGGTACGTCGAACCAGTAGTCGGCCGCCGCCCCGAACACCGGCCTGGCCTTCGGTGGCAGCGCGGCGAGTAGCACCGCGGTGTCGGCATGCGAGCTGTGGTTGGCCACGACCACGCAACCGCCCGGGGTCTGCGAGGGTCGGTCCACAGTCAATCCGCCGGAGGCGGCGCACACGATTCGCCAGAGCCAGTGCCGAAGCAGGCTGGGCAGCCGGTTCTCGGTCATGCCGCTGCCGCCGCGAGGGGACGGGTGGCGATGTTGAGCGGCTGCGTGACGATGTCGAGCGGGCGCGTGGCGATGTTCAGCGGCTGGGTGACGGTGTTGAACGGCTGCGTCGCCGCGTCGAGTTGCTCCATGAGCACGACGCGCTGGGACTGCGCGGCGCGTTCCTTCACCTCGCGGTGTGCTGCCCGCAGCCGCAACACCGTGGTGAGGATCGAACCGTTCACCAGCTGCGCTAGCAGCACGGGCATGAGCACCGGAACCGCCGTCGCTAGCACGACGAAGAGGCAGCGTTCGGTCTTGCCGAGGGGGCCGCCGTTGCGGCGCGTGGCACCGGCCGCCGCCGCCGCCAGCGACGCGAAGGTCGGAAGTGTCGCGGCAAGAGCCGCGACGAGCACCTGAAACACTGGCCAGGACAGCCAGTGCAGCCCGGCACCGGATTGCCGTGCCGCCCACACCGCTAACCCGGCGAAAGCGAGCAGATCCGCGGTGCGGTCGCCGATTTCGTTGACGACGAATCCCCACGGCCGGCTCACCCCGCGGGCGCGGGCCACCGCGCCATCGAGGTTGGCTCCGGCCAGCCGTAGCACCATGAACACCGCGGCCAGCGGCCACCAGCCGAACGCGACGGTGACCGCGGCTGCCGCCGCGGCCATGACGCCGGCGGCAGTGAAGACGTCCGGGGAGATCCGCCGAGCCACCGCCGCGTCAACGATCGGCGTCAACCGCGCGCTGAACCACGGCTTGAGCCCGTAGAGGCCCGTCATCCGTGCTGCCCGGCGGTTTTCCGACGGGGAAGGGATCGGGGTAGCACTGTTCGTACTGATGGCTGGCTCCTTTCATGTCCTGCCGCCGGTTGCGATAGCGCCCAGTACATCGAGCCGGAGCGACTACCGATCCCAAGAACCCTCGGCGAATGCGTTTGCTCGACAGGACAGCACTGCAGCCGCGTAGGACGATGGGGTGATGCGGGGAATCCTTGTAATGCTTGTCAACCTTGCTGCCGTAATCGCCGTGGCCGTGCCGGCCCAGGCGGACCCGGGTCCGGATTCGAAGTTTCTGACCGCGCTGAACAAAGCCGGCATCACGTATCCGACCCCGAGCGCCGCGATCAGCGTCGGCAAGAGGGAATGCGCACTCATGGACCAGGGGATGTCCGAGAGTGAGGTGATCAAGACCGTGTCGGAGAGCAATCCGGCGTTCAAGGCGGACGCGGCAGCCCAGTTCACCGCGATCGCGGAGGACGCCTACTGCCCGCAGCATGAAGGGGAACCAGGCGCCCCGTCGGCGCCGGGAGCTGTTTAGGCCGAGGCCGCCCTACCGGGTCTGGCCGGCCCGCAATTCGACGGGCAGACGTTTGAACCCGCGCAGGGTGACGAGGCCCAGTCGCTCCGGCTGCCCGCGCAGCGTCATGTCGGGGAACCGCTCGAACAGCGTTTGCAGGGCGATGGCGCCCTCGATTCGGGCCAGCGGCGCGCCCAGGCAGCCGTGCATGCCGGAACCGAACGCCAGGTGCTCGCGCGCGCTGGGTCTGGTGATGTCGAAGCACCCAGGATCGGTGAAGACGCGTGGGTCGCGGTTGGCGCCGCAGATCAACAACACCAACATCGATCCGGCTCGGATCTGCGTGGCCGCGATTTCGACGTCACGGCGCGCGGTACGTACCAGCATTTGCACGGGACTTTCGAACCGCAGGATCTCCTCGATCGCCGCGGGCCACAACCCCGGGTCGTTGCGCAGCAATTCCAACTGGTCGGGATGGTTCAACAGCAAGACAATGCCGTTGCCGATCAGGTTCACCGTCGTCTCAAACCCGGCGCCGACCAAAAGTGCTGCGTTGGCTGCGAATTCGCGGTGGGTTAGCTCATCGCCGGCGGCCACGCGGCCAAACGGATCGTCGCCCGCGTCGCCGGTGCGTGCTCGTTCGATGAATTCGGCCGCGTAGCGGTCGACCTCGCGGAGGCACTCGACGGCGTGACGAAACGTCTTCCAACCAGTCCCGAAATCCAGCAGCGGCGCCAGGCTGTACCCCCAGTCGCGCACCTGTGGACGCGCATCGGTTGGCAGCCCGAGGATCTCGGCGATGACTGCGACGGGGAGCTCGGTCGCGAAGTCGGCCACCAGATCGGGCCGGGGGTTGGTCGCCAAACGGTCGAGCAACTCGGCCGTGATCTCCGAAACGCGGGCACTGAGCCTGTCGATGGCGCGCGGCGTGAAACTTTGCGCGAACAACCGCCGATACCGGGTGTGATCGGGCGGATCGCTCATCACCATGGCGGGGTGTTCCACCGGATTCGGCAAGCCCGGATCGGTGCGATCCATCAAAGCCGGAAATGGTTGTGGGAGTGGCGCATTCACCAGGTTAGTGACCCCGAACGCGTCATCGCGTAACACCGAGCGGCAGACCTGATGATCAGCGGTCACCCACACGAACGGCCGCCGCACCATGCGGCCTTGGGCTCGAATGTCTTCGACCAGGCGATACATCTCGTCGTCGGTGGCTCGGCCCAGCAGGAACCGGGCCAGGGGCTGCCCGCGACGAGCCTGCACGGCCAAGAACGCCCGCGGCGCACCGTACCTCACCATCCACCGAGCCCAGATGCTCGTCCGCACAGCGATCCCCTTCGCACCCGCCGGTGAGTCGTCTGCCGGAACATATCACCGGCGCGCGTTGTATGTGGCGGCGCACCGCGGGCCCCTACCGGATGCGTTCTAGCCCAGGACTTTTGATGCTGGTGTGGTCGGTGATGTTGAGGTGAATCAAATCTTGGCTGGTACGCGGCCTCGCAGTCCGCCGTCGACGACGAACTCAGCTCCGGTGGGGTATGCTGGCTCGTCGCCGGCCAGCTCCCCTCAACGGCGTATAAATCAGTCCGGGATCGATGGACTTGACCCAAACAAACGGCTTCGCTTGGCTTTTCGGCGACCGCGTAATCCTCGTCATCGACTTCGTCGGCGATCAATACGCGCCGCATCCTCGGCCACCAGGGCCTGCGCCTGGGACGTGCCCATACCGCGGGTGCCGGTGACCAGCACCACTTTGCTGTCAACTTGTCCCATGGCGGGGTTACCGCACACCGAACGGGTACCCTGCAACGCCATGGCGGGGACACGATGAGCGCGGGCCTATTTGGACTCCTCGACGACGTCGCCGTTCTGGCCAAACTGGCCGCCGCCAGCGGCCGCGCGACCGCTAAGGCGGCGGGTGTGGTCATCGACGACACCGCCGTCACGCCGCAATACGTTCACGGCATCGCCGCCGAGCGCGAGTTGCCGATCATCAGGCGCATCGCGCTGGGGTCCTTTCGCAACAAGCTCGTGGTGATCCTGCCCGTCGCAATGCTGCTCAGTCAGTTCGCTCCGCGACTGGTCACACCGGTTCTGATGGTGGGCGCGGTTTACCTGTGCTACGAAGGCGCCGAAAAGGTCTGGGGGAGTTTGCGTGGCGGGACACCACACGCGGTGTCGGCCGCCGAGAGCGACGTAGTGGCCGGGGCGATCAGGACCGACCTGGTGCTGTCCGCCGAGATCATGGTGATCGCCCTCAACGAGGTGGCCGACCAGACCTTCGTGCCGCGGCTGATCATATTGCTCATCGTCGCCGTGGTCCTCACCATCGCGGTGTACGGCGTCGTGGCCGTCATCGTCAAAATGGACGACATCGGACTGCGTCTCACTGCGACTCGCTCTCGAATCGGCCGGGGAATCGGACAGGGCCTGGTCGCGGCCATGCCCAGGCTGCTTTCCGCGCTCTCACTCATCGGGATGGCGGCGATGCTCTGGGTCGGCGGGCACATCTTGCTCGACGGCAGCGCCCGGCTCGGCTGGCGGACCCCGGGCAGGGCGGTTCACGATGCCGAAACCCACCTGAGCCACGCCGTCGACATCGTCGGGGGGCTGCTGGGTTGGCTCGTCAACGCGGCGGCGTCCACCCTGATCGGATTGCTCGTCGGATTCGCCGCGTTCGGCCTCGGCCAGCTGTTGTCACTGGTCCGCAAGGACCGTTAGGGCCCGCTGCCCACCAGGTTCGAATACTGCGGGCAGTACGTGTGGACCGAGATCGTCACGTATACGTCGGCGTCGTTGCTCAGCGCCGGATTACTGGCCCGGAAGTCGGCGATGACCTGCTGAACCGTCATGCCCAGCCGGATGTTCTCGCACACCATCTTCCCGTTGTATATGGCGGCATCGGGGTTGGCGAACGAGATACCCCGATCGTTGAGGGATTGCACGTATCGGTTGTCCTGATCGGGGGTGGACACGATCGAGGAGGGAGCGGCCGTGGCCGGCGATCGCCCGGTCGACGCGGGTGCGGCAGTCGAGGTGGGTGCCGCACTGGGTGAGGGTGCGGACTTCGTTGAGTGGTCGGTCAACAGCGACCACCCCAGCACGATCGCTCCGGCAACGACGAGCCCGGCGGCGAACAGCGCAGCGGCGGTACGCCAGGTGGATCGCCAGGACCGGCGCTGGCTCGTCGGCTCGCGGGGTGCATCGCCTTCGTCGTCGCGGGACCAGGCCAGACCGGCGGAGTTTGGCGCCCCCACCGCCTCGGGCTCGGCAGCAGTGGGAGCGGCGGCAGTCTGGTCACCGTCGAACCCGACGGTTTTGTCGGCGGCCGGTCCCGGCTCGGACATGTCGGCCATGGTAGCTGCGGGTGGCCTGCCGTTAGTCGGGCGCGTGGGTGCCGAGCAGGGCGCGGACCATCGGGCGGGAGCCCTCGGACCGAAGCAGGAAGCTCGCCGGGCGCGGCCGCACCCGCAGCGGCCACCAGAACCAGCGCCCCAGCAGCGTCGCGATGGACGGCGTCATGAACGCCCGCACGATCAAGGTGTCGAACAGCAGGCCCAGACCGATCGTGGTGCCAATCTGTCCGATCACACGCAGATCGCTCACCACCATCGAGGCCATCGTGACGGCGAACACCAGACCCGCGGCCGTGACAACTTTTCCGGTGCCGCCCATCGCGCGAATGATGCCGGTGTTGATACCGGCGCCCAGTTCTTCCTTCATTCGCGAGACGAGCAGCAGGTTGTAGTCGGATCCCACGGCCAACAGGATGATGACGGACATCGGCAAGACGAGCCATTCCAACCCAAGTCCGATGATGTGTTGCCAAAGCAGCACGGACAATCCGATGGATGCGCCCAGCGACGTCACGACCGTTCCCACGATCACCATGGCGGCCACGAAACTGCGGGTGATCATCAGCATGATCGCGAAGATGAGGCACAGCGCGGCGATGGCGGCGATCATCAGGTCGTAACGCGAGCCGTCATGCAGGTCTTTGTAGGTCGCCGAAACCCCGCCCACATAGATGTTGGTGTTTTCCAAGGGCGTCGACTTCAGCGATTCCTCGGCCGCAGTCTTGATCGCCGCGACCCGCGCGATCCCTTCGGGCGTGGCGGGGTCGCCGCGATCCGAAATGATCATTCGGGCCGCTTTGCCATCCGGCGACAGGAACAGTCCCATCACCTTCTGGAACGACGGGTTCTGGAAGACCTCCGGCGGCAGGTAGAAGGAGTCGTCGTTCTTGGAAGCATCGAAGGCCGCACCCATGTCGGTGGTGATATTTCCTTGCGAATCGGCCTGGCCGATGATGCCGCTCATCGTGGAGTGCATCGTCAACATCATGGTGCGCATCTGCTTCATGGTGTCGATCTGAATCGGGAGTTCGGCGGCCAGCTTCGGCATCAGCACATCAACTTTGTCGATGTCCACCACTAGTTCGGCGAGTTTGTCGTCCAGCTCGTCGATGCCGTCGAAGGAATCGAACAGCGACCGGAACGACCAACAGATGGGAATGTCGTAACAGTGTTTTTCCCAATAGAAGTAGCTGCGGATCGGCCGTAAGAAGTCTTCGAAATTCGAGATGTCGTCCCGGAGTTCGGTGGTGATCGCCTGCACGTCATGTGTGTTCATCGCCAGGTCATGGGTCACGGCGTTCAATTGCAGGATCAGGTGATACAGCGTCGTGGTGATCTCGATCGTCTTGGCGAGCTCGTCGGCCTGCTTGAGCATGTCGTTCATGCGGGCCTTTTGGTATTCGATGTTCTCCATCTGGCTCGCGTTCATAATTCCCAGCCGGAACGGAATCGTTGTGTGCGCCATCGGGGAACCAGCGGGGCGGGTGGGGGACTGCACCCGGGAAACGCCCGGGACCGCGAGAATGCCCTTGGCTAGTCGCTCCAAGATCAGGAAATCCGACGGATTGCGCATGTCGTGATCGGCCTCGATCAAGACGAACTCCGGCAGCATGCGGCCCAGTGGAAAGTGCCGATTCGCGGCCGCATAGCCCTGGTTCGTCGGGAGGTCGTTGGGCAGATACACCCGGTCGTGGTAGTTGGTCGTATAGCCCGGCAGCGCCAGCAGACCGACCAGCGTGACGGCGCACGCGGCGGCGAAAATTGGGCCAGGCCATCGGACGACCGCCGTGCCGATCCGTCGCCAGCGGCGAACGGTGAGCCGTCGCCGGGGTTCGAACAGACCTAGACTGCCGCCCACCGCGAGCACCGCGGGCACCAACGTCAGCGCGATGGCCACCGCCACGAGCATGCCGACCGCGCAGGGGACCCCGATGGTCTGGAAGTACGGCATCCGGGTGAAGCTGAGGCAGAACACGGATCCGGCGATGGTCAAACCGGAAGCCAGCACCACCTTCGCCGTACTGCGGTACGTGGTGAAGTAGGCCGTCTGGCGGTCCTCACCGGCTTGGCGGGCCTCCTGGTAGCGCCCGAAGAAAAAGATTCCGTAGTCGGTGCCCGCCGCGATGCCGAGAGTTATCAGCAGGTTGACCGCGAAGGTGGAAAGACTCAGTGCACCGTTGCTGCCCAAGAACGCCACAATTTGGCGGGCCACCTGCAGCTCGATTCCGACCATCAGCAGCAGCACGATGACGGTGAGAAGCGAGCGGTACACCAACAGCAGCATCACGAAGATGACGACGAGGCTCACCACGGTGACCTTGAGAATGGTCCTCTGACCGCTGTGGTTGAGATCCGCGATCAACGGCGCCGGTCCGGTGAGGTAAGCCTTGACGCCGGGCGGCGCAGGCGTGCGCTCCACGATTTTGCGGACGGCATCGGCCGATTCGTTGGACAGGCTCGTGCCCTGGTTGCCGGCAAGCTTCAGCTGCACATACGCGGCCTTGCCGTCCTCGCTTTGCGCCCCACCGGCCGTGACCGGATTGCCCCACAGGTCCTGGATGTGCTGTACGTGTTTCGGATCGTTGCGCAACTCACGGAGCAGGTCGTTGTAGTAATGGTGCGCGTCGTCGCGTAAGGGTTGCTGGCTCTCCAGGACAATCATCGCCAGGCTGTCGGAACTTGACTCCTGGAAGTCCTCGCCCAGACGCTGCATCGCCTTGATCGACGGAGCATCCCTGGGGCTCAACGAGACCGAGCGTTCCTTCTCCACCTGCTCGAGTGAGGGGATGGCGACCGTCACGATCACGGTGAGAATCAGCCACGCCAAGATGATCGGCACCGACAGCCGATGGATCAGCCGTGCGGCGAAGGGGGCGCGCTGCTCCCCGTCTACCCGTGGATCGCTCATGCGTTCCACAGCCAGCAGAAGTCGTCGGCGTTCACGTCGCGCGTGATCCCCGTCGACCACGCCGTCCACCCCGGTGCGCGAGCAGCTGCCGTCACTATCGCTAGTCTCCCTCTGGTATTACCGCCGCCCTGCCGCGAGCAGGCGACGCTTCCAAAGTCTCTCATTGGTTGATCGGCGGCGACAGGCAACGTATTACAGGAGAGGCTCATCTCGCGGCAAACTGCACCGCCGTCAGGGCGCTGACCTGCAACGTTGGCTAAACGAGTGAATTCAGATGGCGGGCTCTGTGATACCCCAGTAAGTTCGCGAGGGGGCCACCCGGGGCCACCTGGGGCCGTCGAGGCACGGGCTCGGGCGAGGGACGGAACTGTTTAATGCATTGGGCGATCACCGGCGCAACAGGATTTCTCGGAATTCACATCTTGGGCGAGATCCTTCGCGGTGACGATACGTTCACCCTGCTGACCCGGCCGGACGCCGACCCCATCACCCGCATCCACAAGGCCCTCCCGCTGGCTGACGTAAACACCGCGTCACACAGGCAGACGTGGACTGAAGGCGAGTTGCGCGAAAGACTCCGGATCGTCCCGGTAGACCTGGCGGCGCCCCGACTGGGGTTGACGCAGCGGCAGTTCCGAGAGCTTGCTGACAGTCTGGATGCCATCCTGCACTGCGCCGGCATCATCGAGCTGGATGCCGACCTCGACGACCTTCGCCGCACCAATGTCGGCGGCACCACGCGGATCCTCGAACTCGCCGAGGCCGGCGGCCGGGCGCCCGATCTGTTCCATGTGTCGACCGCGTTCGTCGCGGGCAAGCGCCGTACCGGCCTCATCTACGAGACCGAACTCGGCGACGACCAAGGTTTCGAAAATAACTACGAGCGTTCCAAATTCGAATCCGAGTCACTGGTCGGCGATTGGGCCCGGCGCACCGGGCGTCGGGTCGTGGTGCTGCGGCCGAGTGCCCTGATCGTGGACCGGCCGCCGCACCCGGACTTTCCCCTGCATCCGCTTTCCTTTCTGTCGACATCGGCAGACAACGGGATGCGTCTGTTCTCCGTGTCCGGACGGCCGATGCGTACCAACATGTCGATGCGACTCAGCGGAGATCCCAACGGCCACTTGAACTACATGCCCGCCGGCGAGGCGGCCGACGAGATGGTCCGTTTAATGCGGTCGGCGCCCGACGGCTTGAATACCTACCACGTCGTGCATCACCACGACGTGGCGGTGCAAACCCTGGTGGAGCTGTTCAACGCGTTGTCGCCGATCCCGCTGACGTTGGTCGAAGGCCCCATCGAGGACCCCAATCTGCTGGAGCGGCGACTGCGGTGGGCGAGCGGATTCATGCCCTACCTCGAGCACAGCCGGACGTACGACACGACCGGAGCACGGGCCGTTCTCGGTGAGCCGCACCGCAATACCGTTGTCGACCTCGATTACCTGTTGAACAGCGTGGGACGCTACAAGCGATACTTCACCGTCAATCCCGAGTCGCGTCAGGCGCGTGGCTCGGCGCCGCCGCCGCTGCCCTGCGTGCGCCGGCCGTTCGACGTCGCCGCCCGCGGCGCTGAGGCACATCATCGGAGCGCGGGCCCGATCAGAGGGCTGACGTTCATCGTCACGGTCGGTCGCAGCGGGTCGACGGCGCTGTCACGCGTCTTGGGTGCGCATCCGGATGTGCTCAGCCTCAACGAGTTCTACCTATCTGTGCGGGCTTCGTCGGTAGTCGACCACACGCTGTCGGGCGAACAATTCTGGCGGATGCTGGCCGACCCGCACCCCATCTTCGACTCGATGGTCCGGGGCGGCTCGGCCATGCCAGAGTTCGTCTATCCGCGACTGGACGGCACGCGGTTCGACGCGAGTACGACCGGCATCCCGGCGATCAGTATGATGACGCTGCCGCATCTGTCCTCCGATCCCGACGGCGTTTTCGATGCTCTCGCCGCCGAGGTCCGGGCCTGGCCCGAGCAACCGGCGCGACTGCACTACAAGAGGTTATTCGCCTGGCTCGCAAGACATTTCGGCGGAACAGTGGTGGTCGAGCGGTCCGCAATGTCGTTGAGCAGCGTGCCGTGGCTGCGTGCGACGTTCCCCGACGCGAAATTCGTGCACCTCTACCGCAACGGGCCGGACACGGCCGTCTCGATGAGTCGCCACACCGGATTCCGTTTGATGGCGCTCATCCAAGACGCGCTCGAGCTGCTCGATCTCGACCCCGAGCACCGGCATCCCGGGCTGCGGCTGGACCCGACAGCGATACCGATCGAACTGGCATCCCTGCTCGGTGACACCTGCGATGTCGATTATCTGATGGGGCAGAACTTGCCCGTTGTCCGATTTGCCCGGATGTGGAGCGAGTTGATCGTCACCGGCGAAGCCGAGCTGGCCGGCCTACCCACCGATCGCTACCTGCCGTTGTCGTATGCCGACCTCGTTGGCGACCCACGATCGTCCCTGACCCGATTGGCGAGTTTCCTTGACATCGAAGCGGATCCGCAGTGGCTGGACTTCGGCAATGACATCATCGACCCGACATTGAGCGGGGCATCGAATCGGTTGTCCCCCGAAGACCGGCGGGCCGTCACCGAATGCTGCGCCGCCGCGACAGCCCTGCTTGCCGACCACGCCACCGCCGCAGGGCAAATCAGCGCGGCCCGCTGAGCCGCGGCGTAGGCTGCGGCCATGCCGATCGACCGTGCCGCGCTCGTCGCGGGAAGTATCCGACTCGCCTCAGGCGTCCATTTTCTCGTCGACCCGCTTGGCGCGAACCGCCTGTGGGGCGACCCGGGGGAGCCGACGCCCACGGCGCGGCTGTTGCTGCGCTCGATGGGCTACCGCGACGCACTGATCGGCGGGCTGCTCACGGCGGCGGCGTTGCGCGGCAAGAACACCCGCGGCTGGTTTCTGGCCTCCGGCGGCGCCGACGCGGCGGACCTGCTGGGCGGGTTGAGCGTCCACCACGAACTCAAACGCTCGCAGCAGTTGATCGGCCTGGGCGGTGCGGTCGTGGGCATCGCTGTCGGGTTGTGGGGCGCGGCGCGGCCCGCGCCTAAAACGCAAGAGCGGCCGGCGGACTGAGGCTCGGCACCGAATTCGCCGGTGCCGCGCGACTTCGGCGCCGCGGGGATCCGATTCGCGATCGGGAGTGTAAGCCTAAGTGCCGCAGAATGTTTGGTACGTGCCGAATTCCTCCGGCGCCGGCTGGGCGTAGCGTTGCAAGCCCGGTCGCTCGTCGTAGGGAGCGGTCACCGCCTCGAGCAGCTGCACGACCGGAGCCAATTCGCCTTCCGTCGCCGCGGCCAGGGCCTCTTCGACCAGGTGGTTGCGCGGAATGTAGATCGGGTTAGCGCCATCCATCGCGTCGGCATCCGGACCCATGGCTTGCCAGCGTAAGAGCCAGTCGTCGAACCCGGCCAGGTCGACGAACAATCCGCGGACAGCTTCGGCATCGCCCCGCGCGGCGCGGGCGAGCTGGCGGAAGAACGAGGTGTAGTCGACGTGGCTCTCCTTCAGCAGCCGCAACAGCGCGTCGGCCAGGCCGGTCACCTCCGCCGCGTCGACGTCGGCAGAAAGACCGAGTTTGCCGCGCATACCTGACGACCACGTTGCGTCGTATTCGGTTTGAAAGACCCGGAAGGATTCCTCGGCCAGCGCTACGCCCTCGTCGACGTCGTCGGAGAACAAGGGAAGCAGTGCCTCGGCGAAGCGCGCGAGATTCCACCCGGCAACTGCGGGTTGATTGCCGTAGGCGTAACGGCCCCACATGTCGATCGAACTGAACACGGTGTCGGGGTCGTAGGCCTCCATGAACGCGCACGGCCCGTAGTCGATCGTTTCGCCCGAGATCGTCATGTTGTCGGTGTTCATCACGCCGTGGACGAATCCGATCAGCATCCACCGAGCGACCAACGACGCTTGCGCGCCTACCACCGCCTCGAACAGCGCGCGATACGGGTTTTTGGCGTGGGCCGCGCCGGGATGGTGCCGCGCGATTGCGTGGTCGGCGAGGCGCCGCAGCAGGTCGATGTCACCCGTCAGGGCCGCGTACTGAAAGCTGCCCACCCGCAAGTGGCTGCGGGCGATGCGGACGAGCACGGCGCCCGGCAACACCGTTTCGCGCTGCACGGGACGCCCGGTTGCGACCACAGCCAGCGAGCGCGTGGTGGGGACGCCCAGGGCGTCCATCGCCTCGCTGACGATGTATTCCCGCAGCATCGGGCCGACCGCCGCCAGGCCGTCACCGCCGCGGGCGAACGGGGTGGGCCCGGAACCCTTGAGGGCGATGTCGCGCAGGCCGCCGTGGTCGTCGACCAGTTCACCCAGCAGCAAGGCCCGCCCGTCGCCCAGCTGCGGCACCAGGCCGCCGAATTGGTGACCGGCGTAAGCCTGCGCTACCGGGGCCGCCCCGGCGGGAAGCAGATTGCCAGCCAGGAATCGCACACCGTCGGGGCCGCGTAGCCAGGCGGGGTCGAGCCCGAATTGCGTCGCCAGTGACTCGTTGAAAACCAGCAGTCGCGGGTCGGGAGGCGTCTCGGCGCGCCAGCGGACACCCAGCTCGGGCAGCTCACGTGCGAAGCGGTCCTGGATTGCAATGCTGACATCGGGTGCGACACTCACGTCATTCAGACTACGGAGAATCATTCAGACTACGGAGAATCGAGAAAGCTGACGGCTTGCCGGATCACATCGCGAGCCCGGTCGAGCATCGACGCGAACGGCCCGACGGCAAAGTTCATTTTCGCCGATTCGACACCCGGATGCGGATGCGTCGGGGCGATGGCCTGCGCCGCCCGCACCGCTGTGGTCATGCGTCTCAGATCGTCGGAGTCGAGTTCCCTTTCCAGGTAAGGGAATTCGTCCTGCTCTTCCTGCTCGGCATGGTCCAGAACCGCCTGGCGCAGTTTGGTGAGTTGGTCGACGAACTCCTGCGACGTCACATCCAGCTTTTCGATCCGGGACAGCAGCTCTTTGGCGCTGTGCTCGTCCTGCAACAGGGCATCGACGACCGCGTCGCCGGCATCGGACTCGCGTCGCATTCGGGGATGCACCACCATCTCCTCGGCCGTTTCGTGCACGGCCAGCAACTGGCGCAACGCGGTGAACGGCGCCTCCCGGGCTTCGGGGTCCGACGCATACAGCACCTCGTCAAACATGTCCTCGATCAAGTTGTGCTGCGCTTTGAGGAAGGCGACCACCTCGTCAGGGGTCTCGATGATCATCTCGGGCACGGGTGACCTCCAGGGTTGGGGTGTGGGGAAGCACGTCGCGGGGCTGTCGCGCACTTTCGGTGTCGGTTACCACGAGCAGGCGCAGATAAACGCCCGTTGTTTGCTCCGTCGCCGCTACCCTGGCGACGTGAGCACCAACAGCCGTGTTCGGGTCGAGCGCCTTTACCAGGACGTCGCCCCCGCTGACGGGCAGCGCGTCCTCGTCGATGGTCTCTGGCCGCGAGGGGTTCGCAAAGATGACCCGCGGGTGGGCGTCTGGTGCAAGGACGTAGCGCCGTCACGAGAACTGCGCGACTGGTACCACCACGACCCCGAGCGCTTCGACGAGTTCGCGTCGCGCTACGAAGCCGAATTGGCCGGAAACCCCGCGCTGCAGGAGCTACGGACACTGGCGCAGCAAGGAGTCGTGACCCTGGTCACCGCCACTCGCGACGTGGCCGAAAGCCATGCGGCGGTGCTGGCGAGACTGCTGGACCGTCACTGAGGTGGTGCGGCGGCCGGCGGCGCGGCGTTGCTGGGCGGCGCGGCGTTGTTGAGGACCGCCAAACTCGCAGCTAGGCCGCGGGCCGTGGGGGTAGGCTGCGCGACGATATGAGCGACCCTGAAGTGATCCTGCCTCGGCGATTGACCGAAGTCAGCGCCGAAGTGGGCAATGTTCCGCCACCGCCGCTACCGCAAGTGCCGCAGCCATACGGTTTGCGTCTCGCCGACCCGGATAACGACGCCGAGATGATCTCGGAATGGATGAACCGGCCGCACTTGGCTGAATCCTGGGAGTATCCGTGGCCGCCCGAGCGCTGGCGCCGTTACCTGCAGGCGCAGCTTGACAGCGACTTCTCGCTGCCCATCTTGATCAGCCTGGACGGCGTGGACCACGCGTATGTCGAACTCTACCGGGCGGCAAGGGATTCCATTGCTACTCGGTACGACTACGACCCCCACGATCTGGGCCTGCACGCCGCGGTCGCTGATCTGGAATACCTGCGGCGCGGCCACGTGAGCTACGTGCTGCCGCACGTCGTACTGAGCGTGTTCGCTCTCGATCCGCAGTGTCGGCGGGTGATGTTCGATCCGGATCATCGCAACGTGCAGGCGCGCAAATTCTGTGAGCGCGGCGGCTGCGTTTTCCTCGGTGAGCACGACATGTCCAACCGGCGGATGGCGCTGTACGTGCTGCCGCGAACTGCCGACGACGTGCCGCGGCCCCGCGACAGCTGATTCTTTGCCAAACTGAGCACCAATGTGGGCACGGCTGGTGGTGGCACCTTGGTGGGTGCATTGGCTGCTCAACGCGGCCATATTGGCCGTCACGCTATCCGTGCTGGGCGCATTGGGGTTTCCCGGCTTAATGGCCTTGGGCTGGGCGTGGCCGCTGCTGTCGCTGGTGGCATTCAGCCTGATCGTGACCGCGCTGCTGACCCATGCGCGGCGCCCGGTTCAGCAGAGTTATGCGCGGATCGTTGCCGGGTTGAATCTGGAACAGCGCTCGAACGTCGTCCGAGCGTTGCGCGCAGGCGAGGCGCCTTCGGACCCGGCAGTGTTGGCGGCGGCGATCCGGGTCGGAGACCTCAGCACGGCATACCTGCGCCGGGTGCCGCCGTGGCAGCGACGACTGGCCTGGCTTGTGCCCCTGCTGGCAGTGGCGGCGGCGGTGCTGGAATTCGTCGGCCACGATGCCCGCCTCGGTCTGGTCTGGGCTGCACTGGCGTTGCTGGTGGCGATCCGTTTGGGCCGCACGACGCGCGCGGCGCGGCGATTGCCGCAACGTCTCGAGCTGCTTCGTTCGGCGGCGAACTCGAGCCCGCAAGCGCTTTCGGCGCTACCGCACCCGCACGATTCGCCGGCCGCGCCGGCCGGATTGCGTTACCGCATAGCCGTCATGGTGGTGGTGGTCGCGGCCGGCGCGGCGGGAGGCATGGCAGGGTATCTGCAAGGCAGGCCCAGCCACGACTGCCGGACCGCCGATGCGGCGGTGAACTACATTCACGCGCACCCGGACATGCTCGATCCCTGGCTGATCACGCCCGGCGGCCCCGGTCTAGACGAATACCGGGACTGGTCAGATCAGCTTGTCGCCTACTCACACCAGGTGTCGGCACCCGAGCTCGCACCTCACCTGCGCCGCATCGCGGAGCTGTCCACGAACGCGGTATCGACAGTGACCGAGGCGCGCCGTGACTCGTTTACGACCCCACCCCCCGACCGGGTACTCGGGTGGCGCGACTCCTATCAGCATCTCATCGGCCAGCTCGTCGAAGAGGACAACGCGCTCATCCCGCCATGCCATCCGCGGCGTTAGGCTGCTGTGAGTGCGGTTTTGGCATCGTCTTGAAGTCAATAGTCGAGCTGCGCCAACGAGATGTCGCCCAGACGTCGGGTGTCGTCGAGGGACAGCACCGCCGGAACCATTTCGCTGGTGACCAACCCGTGGCGGACGGTCAGCTCGTCGACGATGTCGAAACTGCGCGCGATCGACTCCGGCGTGTCGACGATGATGGTGGTCACCGGGACCTGACGCGTGATCTGAAAGAACTTGTCCCCGTGCGGTTTGTGGTCACCGTGGAATCCCCACACGCCCCGTAGCACCGTCGCCCCTCGGGCCGTTCCCGAATGCAACAGGCGGTGCACCAATGCGCGGTGGATCGGCAGCTGGTCGTGTCGCGTGGCCTCGGCGGTGTACACCATCAGCTTCTGCCAGAGGGTACGCCCGTGCGCGTCCACGGTGGGGAGCTGCTGCGGACGCGCGAACGTCTCACCGTCGCGCTTGCACAACCGGACACGCTCGACGGTCAGCAGGGGGTTGGCCAGCAGAGCGGCTAACTCCGTTGTGGCAGAACCAATTTGATCGGTTGAGCCAATGCCGATGATCATCATCGGCACGTCGACATTGCGGCCGAAGAAGTGCGCCCGGACGCGCTGCCCATGTGCCGTCCCGTCGACGCCGAGAAGTGCTATGGCACCGGCGAATCCGTGCCGATGCAGCAGTTCGCAGACCGCATAGTAGGCGGCCTTTCCGGCAACGCGTTCTTGACGGCCCACGTATACGGTCAACTTCGCGGCATCACCGTTGTGGGCGTCGAAGCCACCGAGCGCGTTGGTGCCACGCTGCCGGGTGAACAGCCGCGCCCGCTCCACGGTCAGCAGCCCGCGGCCGGTGAGCGCGGCCGCCTCCCCGATCACGGAGCGGATCTTGGGCTCGACGTCGACCGCCACGACCGCCACCGCCGGATCCTCCGACAAGCTCAACGACAAGTCGCTGCGCAGTTGCTGACTCGGCCCGAAACTGGCGATACCGCGCAGCATCACGCTGGTTGCCACGTCATGAGTTCCGAACACATCGAACATCGCATCGGCCAGAAAGCGCCTGCTGTCACCGAGGACGCGCTGGCGCTCGCCGAAGTACACCGTCAACTTCAGACACGACTGGTTCATAGCTGCTCCGCAAACCATTGTCCGAGCAGGGCGGCAGCCAGGCCGAGCACCACGCTGACGACGATGTTGGCGGCTGCCGCCCATGCGCGGCGCTCCTCGCCGAGCCGCTGCGTCTCGAGCATCCAGGTAGAGAAGGTGGTGTACGCGCCGACGAATGCGGTGCCGGCCAGCAGGGCGGCGTTCCTGCTTAACGCCAGACCGCCGAGGAAACCGAGCAGCGCGGCGCCGCTGATGTTCACCGCCAGCGTGCCGACCGGGAACGGCCGCGCCAGCCGCCGCGCGACCGCACGGTCGACCAGGAAACGCAGCACCGACCCGATACCGCCGATGACCACCACCCCCGTCCAGGCCAGGATCGCCGACGCCGTCATGAACGGACGCGCGCCCGGCGCACCAACGCGGTGGCCACCTGCACGGCCACCAACCCCAGCACGATGCTGACGCTCGTGTAGGCCGTCGCGAGCACCCAGTGGCCGTGCTCGATCATTCTCAATGTCTCGACTTGCATCGTCGAGAACGTGGTCAAACCGCCGCACAAGCCGGTGCCCAGCACTGGGCGCCGATAACTCGACAGCGGGAGCCGCTCGAGCAGGCGGGTGGTGAAGTAGCCGATCAGAAACGCGCCGACGATGTTGACGGTGAACGTCGGCCAGGGCCAGGCCGCGGGGTCCGGCACCGTCAATGTGCTCAGGGCGGCGCGGGCCAGCGTGCCTAGTGCTCCGCCGGCGAAAACCGCGGCCAATTCGCGATAGTCGGGTTGTGCCACGTGTCGGTTCCCTCTCGTTTGCCCATGCGCTATGCAGCACGAAGCGACGTGCGCGCCGTGACACGGGCACAATCTGTAGACATGGCCAACCCGCGAGCCGGTCAGCCGGCCCAGCCCGAAGACCTCGTCGATCTGTCCCATCTAGTCACGGCGTACTACGCCATCCAACCCGACCCCGAGGACGTCGCGCAGCAAGTTGTCTTCGGCACATCCGGACACCGCGGTTCGTCCCTGAACGGCGCCTTCAACGAGGCCCACATCGTGGCGATCACGCAGGCGATCGTCGAGTATCGGGCGGCCCACGGTACGACCGGGCCGCTGTTCATCGGCCGTGACACGCACGGTCTCTCCGAGCCGGCGTGGGTGTCGGCACTCGAGGTGTTGGCGGCCAATGACGTAACCGCGGTGATCGACTCGGCTGACCGCTACACGCCGACTCCGGCGATCAGCCACGCCATCCTCACCTACAACCGCGGCCGCACCGAAGCGCTGGCCGACGGCATTGTTGTGACGCCGTCGCACAACCCGCCGCCGGACGGTGGCTTCAAATACAACCCGCCCAACGGTGGCCCGGCCGACACGGAGGCGACCAACGCAATCGCTAAGCGCGCCAACGAGATTCTGCGTGCCGGCGGCTCCGGGGTGAAACGGGTTGCGCTGGCGCGGGCGCTGCCGACCGCGCGGCGCCACGATTACCTGGACAGCTACGTCGACGACCTGCCGAACGTGGTGGACGTCGACGTGATCCGCAAGGCGGGCGTCCGGATCGGTGCCGATCCGCTCGGCGGGGCCAGCGTGGACTACTGGGCCGCGATCGCCGAGCGGCACCGGCTCGAGCTGACCGTCGTCAATCCGCTGGTCGACGCGACCTGGCGGTTCATGACGCTCGACCACGACGGCAAGATCCGGATGGATTGCAGTTCGCCGGATGCGATGGCCGGGCTGATCGCGAGCCGCGACCACTACCAGATCGCCACCGGCAACGACGCCGACTCCGACCGCCACGGCATCGTCACCCCGGACGCGGGGTTGATGAATCCCAATCACTACCTGGCCGCGGCCATCGACTACCTGTACACGCATCGGCCGTCCTGGCCGACCGGCATCGCCGTCGGCAAGACGGCCGTTAGTTCCTCGATCATCGATCGGGTGGTCGCCGGGCTCGACCGCAAACTCGTCGAAGTACCCGTGGGATTCAAGTGGTTCGTGGACGGCTTGGTTGGTGGCACCATCGGTTTCGGCGGCGAGGAGTCGGCCGGGGCGTCGTTCCTGCGGCGCGACGGATCGGTGTGGACCACCGACAAGGACGGCATCATCCTGGCTCTGCTGGCCTCGGAGATCCTGGCCGTCACCGGGTCCACACCGTCACAGCTCTACCGGGAACTCGCCGACGAATACGGCACACCGTGCTACGCCCGGGTCGACGAAGCCGCCACTCGGGAGCAGAAGTCCCGGCTGTCCCAGCTCTCCGCCGACGAGGTCACCGCCACGGAATTGGCAGGGGAGCCGATCACCGCCAAGCTCACCGCGGCGCCCGGCAACGGCGCCCCACTCGGCGGGCTGAAAGTAACCACCGCCAATGCGTGGTTTGCCGCCCGGCCTTCCGGCACCGAGGACGTGTACAAGATTTACGCGGAATCCTTCCACGGACCCGACCATTTGGCCGAGGTGCAGGAAACCGCGCGCGAGGTGGTTAATAAAGTCATCGGGTGACTTGTTGCCTCCGTCTTGCCCGCGCGGGGGGCTGCGGGTCCGCCTCAGCCCGGTTGCCGCGCGAAGTTTGGATTCTCAGCTGGGCGAACATCATGATTGCGCTCGGCTACGGGGTGATCTCGCCGGCACTGCCGACCTTTGCCCGCACCTTCGGGGTCAGCATCAAGGCGGTGACTTTTTTGGTCACCGTCTTTTCGTTGAGCCGCTTGTGTTTCGCCCCGGTCAGCGGCGTGCTGGCGCAGCGGTTGGGTGAACGGCGAATCTATATCGGCGGTTTGCTGATCGTCGCCGTTTCGACCGCGGCGTGCGCGTTCTCGCAGGCGTATTGGCAATTGCTGGTTTTCCGGGTGTTCAGCGGCATCGGGTCGACGATGTTTTACGTCTCGGCGCTGGGACTGATGATCCACATCAGCCCACCCGACGCGCGCGGGCGGATCGCGGGGCTGTTCACCACGTCATTCATGGTGGGCGCGGTCGGGGGTCCGGCGGTCGGCGGCCTGGCGGCCGGGTGGGGCCTGACCGCGCCGTTCGTCGTCTACGGCCTCGCCATGCTGGGCGTGGCGACGGTGCTGTTCTATAGCCTGCGGAACTCTGCGCTGGCCGCGCCGCCACCGCCGACCCGCTCGACGGTGACGATGCGCGAGGCGCTGCGGATTCGGGCTTATCGGTCGGCGTTGCTGTCGAACTTCGCGACGGGCTGGTCGGCGTTCGGGCTCCGCGTCGCGCTGGTCCCGCTGTTCATCTCCGACGTGATGGGTCGGGGTGTGGGCGTCATCGGCGTCGTGCTCGCGGCGTTCGCCGGCGGTAACGCGCTGGCCGTCGTCCCCAGCGGCTACCTGTCGGACCGGATGGGGCGGCGCACGCTGTTGATCGTCGGACTGGTGACGTCGGGGCTGGCGACCGGCTGGCTGGGCTTCGTATCGACGCTGCCGACTTTTCTGGTCGCGGCCGCTGTGGTGGGCGCGATGACGGGTATCTTCATGTCGCCGCTGCAGGCGGCTGTCGCCGACATCCTCGGCAGCGAGGCGCGCGCCGGTCTTCCGGTGGCGACGGTGCAGATGATGTCGGATCTGGGCGCCATCATCGGGTCCCTGGTGGTGGGGTGGGCCGCCGAACAGTGGAGCTACACCTGGGGCTTTACCATCAGCGGGCTGGTTCTGCTGATCGCGGCCATCGGCTGGATGGTGGCACCGGAGACGCGGACGATGCTGGATGCTGACGAGGAATTCTTTGCGGGGGAGGCGGACGTCGAGCCGGTGTGACCTGCAACTTTGAAGGACAGGTAGCGGTGGTGTAGCTTCGATGGGCACGACTTGGGGCTATGGCGCAGCTGGTAGCGCACCACACTGGCAGTGTGGGGGTCAGGGGTTCGAGTCCCCTTAGCTCCACCCATTTGAATAGACGGTTCGCGACGATCGGGGCGTGATAATTCCGTCCAACCGTCGGTCTGACGACAGCATTGACGACAGTCCTCGTTCGAACGACGGCGCCACACTCGAACACTCGGTTGTGACGACACCGCGGGTCAAGCCTGGACTTAAGCGGATGCATTCCGCGGCTCGATGAAGCCGCCGTGCGCGGTGGTGAACACCAGGCCGCTCGTTTCAGGACGACACGGCACAGCTGCCGCGATCTGCTCGCACCGGACCACTCGCCGTCGGCCGGATGTCGAAATCGAAGATGGCAGTGGGCAAATACAACGAGCAGCAGGCGTTCGGGATGTCGACAACACCACTGACCCGGCCCTCGATCGGTGCCGCGCCGAGCAACAAGTACGCCTGCGCGCCCGAGTAGCCGAACTTCTGCAGGTATGCGACCGCATTCAGGCACGCGTTGCGATACGCCACCGTCGCGTCGTTGTACAACTGCGTATCGGTGCCGTGGTCAACGCCGATGCCGATGAAAGTCAGGAACTCCGAATAGCGCGGTTCGACGTTGCCCGGCATCAGAATCGGATTCGTCGTCACCCCATACGTTTCCATTCCGCCCTTGATCAGGTCGATGTGGAAGTCGATGAAGCCGCCCATCTCGATGGCGCCGCAGAAGGTGATCTCGCCGTCGCCTTGGCTGAAATGCAGGTCGCCGCCGGAGAATAAGGCGCCCGGCACGTGAACCGGATAGAACACCCGCGAGCCGCGGGTGAAATTCTTGATGTCGTGATTGCCGCCGTTCTCCCGGGCGGGCACGGTGCGTGCGCCATCCCGGGCGATCGCGGCCAGTGCTTCGCCAGTTGCGGTGCCACCCAACGTGTTTTCTTCTAGCGGCGGCAGTGCCAACGGCGGCACCCGGGTCGGATCGGTGTCGATCAGCGCCCGCTCGCGGGCATTCCACCTACCCAGCAGCTCAGGCGACGGCGCCGTGCCGAACAGCCCCGGGTGGGTGATCCCCGTGAACTCCACTCCGGGGATGTGCCGCGAGGTGCACTTCTGGCCCGCGAAATCCCAAATGGCTTTGTACGCATCGGGGAAGTGGTCGGTGAGGAACCCGCCTCCGTTGGCCTTCGCGAAGATGCCGGTGTAGCCCCAGCCCTGACCGGGAACGTCGCCGACCTCCTGCGGCACTGGGCCGAGGTCGAGGATGTCGACGATCAGTAGATCTCCGGGTTCGGCACCCTCGACGTAGAGCGGCCCGGACAGCATGTGCGCATGCGTCAGGTCGACGTCGCGCACGTCGTTGGCGGAGTCGTTGTTGCCGATCTGACCGTCCGTCCATTCCCGGCATTCGATTCGAACGTGTTGTCCGGGGCGGACATTGGCCGCTGGCGGGATATCGGGGTGCCACCGGTTGTGACCGGGCACCGCCTGGTCGCGCATCGAGCGTGCCTGGTCAACCGAGAAGACGACGTCGGGCATGACAACCTCCAGATTCAGGGACGGGGCAGACGGGCGTGTCGCGGGTCGGACGTGATAGGGGTGGCGCGCCGCGAACGCCCAGGCACCGACGAAACGACCTGCGGGGCCTCGGCGCTTCTCTCGCTGGCGTTGTGTGCCCGGCGTACGTCCGTGTCGAGCGCACGCAATGCAGGCGACCCGAACACCCTGCGGGCGGCATCGCCGCAACCGGGGCAGTCCGCCAGCGACCGCGCCTCGGCCATCGGCCTAACAAGGGTGAACGGCCCGCAGTCGCCACACTTGTAGCCGTACGTCGGCAACGCCCACCTCCGGAGACAACCCTGAAAGACCGGTGGCAGCGCTGCAGGCACCAGTCGTCATGGTAGCGATGCAACCTGGGTGACGCTTGGCAAGTCCTGGGGGCGCCGCCGGCCTCTGGCCGCCAAGCCTCCCGCTAAGACGGCTGATCTGGATCCGTTCGGTAGCGACCAGCCACTCATACCAATAAGCATGCGTCAGCGGCCAACTCAGCGACGCGTCAGCACGATTGGTCGCATACCCCGCTGAGAGCGCCACGATCCGCGCGACGCGCGCTGGGAACAGGGCCTCCACCACGTAGGCGGCGCGTGCACCCCAATCGTGGCCCACCACAACGGCATCCTCGACAGCCA
This sequence comes from Mycobacterium simiae, assembly GCF_010727605.1. Taxonomy (NCBI): domain Bacteria; kingdom Bacillati; phylum Actinomycetota; class Actinomycetes; order Mycobacteriales; family Mycobacteriaceae; genus Mycobacterium; species Mycobacterium simiae. The sequence continues at coordinate 1,084,555 of NZ_AP022568.1, read as the reverse complement.
GCGCATCCAGGAGATCTGCGAGGTCCTTGCCTAGTGCACCGATCTAGCCGCTGCGTGGCTTGTCGGCGCGCCGAAAGCGCGTCGAGCCGAAACCCCGCAACCAGGGCCGAAACACCCGGTAGCCGTCGTCATGCAGCGCCGGCAGTACACCGTCTCAGCAATGTGGTGTGTCCGGCCACCCATGGAGGGCAACCAACGGCCGCCCGCCCACGGATCCGCTGACTTCACCCGCCACCCCTAAGTCCGCGGTTGCAACCACTTCAGCCATACCAGAGCGCTGCCCGATAGCCATGTCGATAAACGTCATGTTCTCTATTGCCGGCGCGATGTCCGGACCATGGAACCGAAGTCGCTTGGCGATACCACGGATGTGCACCCGATGGCCGCCCGCTGGGATGCTGCAGCGGGCATGCCGCCGATTCCCTGACAGCAGCCAATTCTGCTCGTTCCCGGACGGTCTGGCAGGCCTCGTGAACGGCGCAGCGCGCCGTGAGGTGCGTCGCAGAACGGCAGTAGTAGCGTTGTCGCCAGCTCGGACAAGGGGGTGGCGATCTTGACCGGAAGCGCTTCCCCGTACCGGGGACGGGTGGGGCGGTGCAGCTGCGATACATAAGCGTCCCGGCGCTGATCGCTGAAGCCGGTGGCGATCCGTGGGCAATCAACCAGAGCCTTCAGGTTGGTCGTCCGGCGCAGATCGCCGATCTGGCGGAGGCGTTTCACGCCGCCGGCCGATACACGGCCGAGTCCAGTGCCGCGTTCGCCGAAGCGCGCCGCCGGTTCGAGGCGTCGTGGAATCACGAAGACGGCGTGCATCCGATCAATGACGCTGCCGAGGTGCAGCGGGTGACCAAGGCATTGGGCGCGCAATCCTCGCTGTTGCCCAAAATTGGAGTGGATCTGGAAAACATCGCGGCCGCCCTGGCCCAGGCGCAGCGAACCGGCACGGTGCTGATCTCGACGCTGGAAGCACAGCTGCAGCAGCTCGACGATGAAATCGGTCTGGCGGTGACTGCCGAGAAAGACGCAAACCTCACCGCCCGCGAACGAAAACTACTGGATACGCACATCACCGAGCTCGAAGACGAAGCCATCGAGGACACGAAATCGGCTCTGGGGCAGGTCGAGTCGGTACGCGATGGGTATTCCGATTACCTGGACAAGGCCCTCGCCACGCTGCGAACCGAGGGGTACGACCCGGGAATTCTGCAAGCGACCGATGCAAGACCGCAGATTCCGCACCCGGATACCAGTCCCGAGGAGGTGCACAAGTGGTGGACGTCTTTGACACCCGAGGAACGCCAGCAGCTCATCGCCGAGCACCCCGATCAGGTCGGTAATCTCAACGGCGTCCCGGTCTCGGCACGTAACAACGCCAATCTCGCGGTGATGACGCAGGACCTCAACCGGGTCCGCGATGCCGCCGGCCGCTTTGGCGTATCCCCGGACGACGTGATGCGCGACCCGGCGAAATACGGTCTGTCGGCCAGCGATATCACCCGCTACCAGAACGCCGACCAGACTAAGCAAGGTCTCGACCACGACGCCGATCATGGCCACAACCCGGTGTTCCTGTTCGCCTACGACCCGCTGGCCTTCGGGGGCAAGGGGCGTGCCGCGATCGCGATCGGAAATCCCGACCTGGCGAAGAACACCGCGGTGATCGTGCCGGGCACCAGCAGCAGCGTGAAAGGCGGCTGGCTGCACGAGGGCCACAACGACGCGCTCAATCTCTACGGCCAGGCCAACGCGGCCGACCCCCGAAATCCCACGGCGGTGATCGCGTGGATGGGCTACGACGCACCGAATGATTTCGACGACGTCCAGCGCATTTCCACGCCGGCACTGGCCCGCACGGGTGGTCAGGCTTTGGCGCAGGATGTCAACGGCCTGTGGGCCACCCACCTCGGTGGTGGCCAGCACGTCACCGTGTTGGGTCACTCGTACGGTTCGACCACCGTCGCCGACGCGTTCGCTTTGGGACATATGCATGCCAACGACGCGGTGCTCATCGGTTGCCCAGGAACCGATCTCGCTACCAACGCCGCAAGTTTTCATCTGGACGGCGGGCACGTGTACGTCGGAGACGCCTCGACGGATCCGGTGGGCATGCTCGGTCAGCTCAATGGCCTCAGCCATTACCTGAACCGGGACAACATTGGCGGTCAGGTGCTCGGCTTGGCCCCGGGGCTGGGCACCGACCCGGCCGCGGACGGCTTCGGGTCGGTGCGGTTCCGCGCGGAGGTGCCGGGTGCCGACGGCATCAACCCGCACGACCATTCGTACTACTACCACCCGGGTAGCGAGGCGTTGTACAGCATGGCCGACATCGCCTCGGGCCATGGCGACGCGCTGGAATCCGACGGCATGACGGCCGAGCATCGGTACCAGCCGGGCAAGGTCGACATCCCTGGCCTCGGTCCGGTCGGCATCGGCATACCCGGCACACCCGCCGTCGTCGACCCGGAGTGGGGCCGCCCGCCAGAATCTGTTACCGATGATCATGTCTTCGATGACCAACACCATCACTGAACGGCAACACGTTTCGTTCCGGCAAGTGCGCCTTGCGACGGTAGTGGCTGTCGTCGCGTTGCTGTTAGGAGGGTGTTCGCTGATGTTCCCCAAACCGCATTCCTCGGGTCCGGCCAACCCATTTGATGATTCCGCGCATCCGATGACTGACGATCAGACCAAATCACAGGTGATCGAGCCGGCCAAGCAGATCGTCGCCGTCGCCGGCCTGCAAGGCGTCGACGGCGGTTTCTCGTTCGCGTCGTGCAACGACCAAGGTGATCCGCCCTATCAGGGCAGGGCCACGATCGGCTTTCTGCTGCAGGGCGACCCGGACTCCTACTTTCAGCACGTGCGGTCCGCGATGCGCTCGAGCGGCTGGAGCGAGGGCGCCCCACCGGGGCAGCGCTATCACGGTGCAGCATTGAATAAGAACGGCGTGACCGCGACCATCGGCTTCGTGCCGTCTGATCACAGTCGCGGCCAGATAATTCTGTACGGCGAGTGCCGAAACACCAGCGACCACCACCACGACCCGGGCGCCGGATTCGATATCACCAACCAACTAACCGGGCGGTGAAGGTTCGAGGCGGTAAGAAGTCATCACCGCTGACGGGTAAGCGATGTGGCCCTTCCGTTCTACCGGCTTGCATCGCGGTGCAGTTCTTGGCCAAAGCAGCGTTCGCCATTCTATCGCGATGATGTGCGCCTGATTGGTGACCGCGCAGAACGGCCAAGACGGCGGATTGCCCAGCCGCACAACCAGATTGTCGGCGTCGTCACACGAATACCTCGTTCTGCGGTGCTCTTCAGCGCGGCACCTCACGGCCTGATTGGCTCGAGGCGGCCGATAATTTCCTCGCGGCGCGCCTCGAACTTGTCCGGCAGCTGGAATCGCTGGCCGAGTTCCCGCGGTGACTCATCGCAGTCCCAGCCACCCTCGCGGTGTGTCACAGCCAGCTCGAAAAGGGCACCGCCGGGCGATCTGACGTAGACCGACTTGAAGTACTTGCGGTCGCGGACTTCGGAGATATCTGTATAACCCGCCGCCTCGATCTCGGCTTTCAGTTCATCCTGGTTTTCGAGAGTGTCTGCGTTCCAGGCAAAGTGGTGGATAGTTCCGGCGCCGTAGATCCACGTGCCCGGCTCGTCGGCGCGGTTGACAACAAGTTCGACTGCGCCGCCGAGGCCGAACTTGCCGGCTTGCAGCGCGAACCGATCACGTTCCGTCAGGCCTGCCTGAGCGCCGAGGTGGCTGGCCGCGAATTCGACGGCGGTGTCGGGCCCCGTCACGTGGATGCCGACGCCGTAGATGCCATGGATGGCGTACTCCTCGGGTACGTCGCTGCCGCTGTAACCACGACGTGGGTCGTCATCGACCTCGACCAGCTGGTACTCGATGCCGCACGGATGCCGGAAGAGCACACGACGCCGATCGAATACGGTCGCGTCGCGGACGTCGGCGGCCCGCTGCCGCAACCTGGCGGACCAGTAGTTCAGTGACCCTGCCGGAACGGCGAGCAACACTTCCCGCGCTTGGTTGGTGCCGCGTCGGCCGTAGACGCCGGCCTGGGCGAAGGGAAAGGTGGTGAGCACCGCGCTCGGGTCACCGTCGGCGTTGCTGTAATACAGGTGATAAATCGGGATATTCCCGTCGAACAGCACCGTGCGCTTGATCAGTCGCAATCCGAGCAACTTGACGTGGAAGTCGACGTCTTCCTGGGCCCCGTTCACCGACATGGTGACGTGATGACTATCGACAATGTAGGACATTCTTTCTCCCCTTCTAACCGGAGTTGGGCAGCGGGATGGCGGTGAACAGCCCGTCCGGGTCGTAGTGATTTTTGGCGGCGATGAGTCGTGTGGCGTTGTCGCCGTAGGCGTTCTCGATCTGATCATGGTCGCCAGGCCCCAGCAGATTGGCGTATCCGCCGGGGAACGCATGCGGCGCAAGCGCTTCCGACAATGCCGCTGCCCAGGCCCGGTGAGTGCTGCCGTCGCCGACCGCCCAGCAGGCGCCGATCTCGACGACGAAATGCGGGTGGCGGTTCGCGAACGCGGTCTGATCGGTGGCCACGCGGGTCGATGCGCCGTGACAGTGGTGGATGGAAATCAGGCTCCGCGGCGAGGTCACCGTGCGTGCGGCCTCGACCAGCGCATCGATGACGTCGGGTGTGTACCCCGCGACCGTGCGAGTGTGAAACGCCCAGCGCAGTCCAGGGACACAGCCCGCGTCGAACAGGCCCAGCACTTCCCGGTAGGAAATGGGCCCAACCTGTGTGGTCAAGGGCGTCCCGAGCGTTGCGAGCAGATCGGCGGCCGCTTCGCCGCGACGAAGATCGCCGCTCCAGGCTGGCTGAAGATAAACTGCCAGATTGCCGTCCGGCCCGGACATCAGTCCGCTCTGCACCGTCAGCTCGTCCGGTGCTGTTGACAACAGCTCAGCTAGCCCGCGCCATACGGTCGCGGCCTGCGCCCACGGAAACATGATCATTCCGCCGATCAACCGATCCAACGGATGCAGCCGCACACGCATCGAAGTGACCACTCCAAAGTTGCCGCCACCACCACGCAGTGCCCAGAACAACTCTGGCTCCCGAGTCGCGTCGGCTGTGACGATTCGGCCATCTGCCAACACAACCTCGGCGCTGAGCAGGTTGTCCAAGGCAAGGCCGAACCTCCCGTTGAGTGGTCCGTAGCCGCCGCCGAGTGTCAGACCGATCATGCCAACACCACCGCAGTTGCCGGTGGCGGCAACCAACCCGTACCGCGCGACCGCGTCGATCAGTTCGCTCGCTACGAGCCCGCCGCCGACTGTTGCGACCCGCGTCCCGGGATCGACGGCGGCACTTCGCAGCCCGGACATGTCGATCACCAGACCGCCGTCGCGCACGGCGCGGCCCGCCCAGTCGTGGCCGCCGCCGAGCACCGAGAGCGGTAGCTCGTGGTCGCACGCCACGCGGATTGCTTCGCGTACGTCGCGTGGTGACTCGGCCTGCACGATCAGCGCCGGAAGATGTTGCACCGCCGCGTTCCAGATCGACGGCGCAGCGTCGGGCACACGCACCTGAGTAGCCTTGATCCGGCTAGCCAGGTCGTTCGCTGCCGCGGTTGTCACACCGGTTGTACTCACTTGTCTCCTATGGGTTTACGACCGTGTCGAGCAAGACGTCGGCGCCGAGGTGAGAGCTTCTGGCGCGTTGTGGCGCGGCCCGCAGTGGCGGGCGTGAGTTCCGGGCAGCGCTTTGGCTGGCGGCGCCGTCACGGCGATCGAGACGCGAAATGCATGGCACGCCGTAAGATTTCATCCGCGCTATCCGCGGCAGCATGTGCTTCGGTCACCCTTGTGACGTTAAGAAACGACGAAACTAACTGCGAGTCCGCGCCCACTGAGTGGGCGGTTGCCCTTGCCCGCTAATTCGCGGGCATGACAGAAACAATCCAGGGACAGCCGACAAAACCGCGCCGCGTTGTTACCTATGCAGCAGCAGATCAGCTGCGTGCTCACCGATCATGATGGCGGGTGCGTTGGTATTGCCGCTGGTGATCGCCGGCATGATCGAAGCGTCTGCGACTCGCAAACCCTCCACGCCGCGGACTCGAAGGTCCGGCTGGACAACGGCATTCGGGTCATCGGCTGCTCCCATCTTGCAGGTGCCGACCTGATGGTGGTACGTGCCCACCGCCCGGCGGACGAAGACGCGTAAGGCGTTGCGAGTCGCAGCCGCGGGTCCTGGAGTGACTTCGGCCTTGCGCCACGGCGTGAATGCCGCTGCCGCTCCGATGTCACGACAGATTTCGACCGCATCGACCATCGCTTCGAGATCGGTGGGGTCGGCCAAAACATTGGGATCTGCCAGCGGCGGGTCGCTTGGGTCGGCGGAAGCCAGCCGCAGCGTTCCGCGCGCTTTCGGCGCCACCAACCCCGCGGCGATCGCATATCCATGCTCGGGGACGGGGCTCGCGTCCGCGGCGTAGGGAATGTGTATGAACAGCGGCTGCAGGTTCGGTGCTGCTCCTTGCCACCCGCTGCTGCGCGCGTACAGCTGTGCTTCGAGCAGGTTGTTAGCACCGACCGCCACCGACTCTTTGGCCGCATAGACGTTGCTAACCAACAGATGATCGTGCAGATTATTTCCGACTGCAGGGAGGTCCACGATCGTGGTAATACCGACCGATTGCAGATGGGCACTCGGTCCGATCCCGCTGAGTAGCAGTATTTGTGGTGAGCCCAAAACACCTGCGCTGAGCACCACCTCCGCGCGGGCGTACGCACGCTGGAGGGGTTGGTTTCCTTGCGAGTACTCCACCCCCACGGCTTGACCCTTGCTCAGGAGCACCCGATGAACGAGGGCCTTAGTGGTCACCGTCAACCGAGGATGAGCCTGCATCGGCGCGACGAAGCTCTTCCACGCACTCATTCGCTCGCCGCGCAACGCAGTGATGTGGTTGTATCCGACACCGACCATCTCCTCGGCATTGAAATCGTCGATCCATTTGTGGCCGAGGGCTAATGCCCCCTCGACGAATGCTTCGGAGAGTGGGTGCGGGTCAGAGATGGTGGAGACCGGTAGCGGTCCAAAAGCACCGTGGTATTCGTCGCCGCCCAGTTGGTGTGCCTCCGAGCGCTTGAACAATGGCAACACCTTGTCCCAGCCCCAATTGGGATCGCCGGTAGTTTGCGCCCAACCCTCGTAATCGCTGGCATGTCCACGTATGTAGATCATCCCGTTCAATGAACTGCTTCCGCCCAGGACTTTGCCCCGAGGCCAAAACAGCCTGCGGTTGTTGGCATGTCGCTGCGGCGTGGTGAAGATGCCCCAGTCCTGCGGGCCGCCCAGTAACTTCGGCCAGCCCTGCAATGAGTGGATCGCGGGGTCGGTATCTGGCGGGCCAGCCTCGATGACGTGCACACTGCGGTCAGCCTCGAGCAGCCTGCGGACAACCACACTCCCGGCCGACCCCGCACCTACCACGACATAATCCGCCACCGTGGACGCGAAATGCATTGGCGTTCCTCCCTTTACGTCACGTCGGGGTGCCGTCTTTGGTGGATTGGTGGCTGTCACCGCGATGACGATGACGCTGAGAAGCCGCGCGACCAACGGCCAATCTGTGCCTACTCGGCGGGTTTTCTCGCTGCTCGCCGGTCACGGTGCGCGAAGGAGGCCCGCGATGCGGGCACCGGTAGCTTTGGTGGCAGCCAACAGCCCAAACGGAGGATGCGGCCCAGCGACAAGAGCCGAAACCGCTGCCGCCGCATTGTCCCCCAGTGGAATCGCTACCGCGACACAACTCACGCCTGCGATCACCCCACCGGCGTCCACGATCGGTGTCGCGGCGCCCAACGCCTTAAAGGCACGCGAGGAAGCACATTCCGGCGGTACCCGCGTTCCGGGTTCAACGAGGAATCCCAGTGGACTTCGACCCTCCACGGCGTCCAGATAAACCGCATCACCGCCGATCAGTGCAGACAACTGCACCGCGGCTCCGGTGGCGGTAGCGAGTTCGGCGATCGGCCGGCGGGCGGCCACCCGCAGTCGACGCTCCGGGCTTACCCGTGAACCCAACCCCAGCAGGCTCGCGCCGAGCCGATAGCGGGTACCGTCGCGGCTGACCGCCCCAACGGCGATCAACTGCTGCAGTAGTCGACGCACCGTCTCCCGCGGGATCCCGCTGGCGTTCGCCAAGTCCAGCAGCCGTACGGGCTCCAACGCACTCACGTGATCTAGCAGCTCAAACGCGCTCTCGATGACTCCGCGACCGTCGTTGCGAACCGAGCCGCGCTGCGCGCCCGCACGCCTGCAGCCGGCCTTACGGTCGGTCAATCGATCCAACTCGGCTTGGTCCACCATCGACCCCTTCATGCTCTGATGCCGACACCGAAGTCACGAACATCCCCGAGCTGATCGCGCAAACACAGCAAAATATTCCGAATAGCGAAAACAACACCCTGTTGTTCACGGGGCGACGCATTCGCTTTGGAGCAGATGCGGCCGAAGTGTTTGGGCATACCTGAACACAGTGGTCTGCGGCCTGAACGGCACCGTGTCCGACTGACCCGCGATTTGACGTGCCGACGCGACGATCGATCGTGTGACCTGCCCGTGGACGCCGTCAGCAGGCATGCCGGCAACTGCATCCGTGTTGCTATGGCGTAATCGATTAGGTGCCGTATTGCGGTTGTTGGGTGCGCGATGCCTCGGCCAGTGCGGCGGGCCGGCACAGGCAGTACGGCGGCGGGCAGCCCTGCGCGATGCGCTTGGCCAGCTTTCGGGATTGTTTGGCTACATGGCCAAGCAGCGCGGGGCGGCTGAGCAGACCATGGAAGTAGAGGCCGTCGGCAGCGGGGAACGGTGCCAGCGCGGTGGGTGCGCCTTCGGGCGTGAGCACGTCCAAGTGTCCGACCAACGGATGCAGGCCGGGGCGATATCCAGTGGCGCAGATCATCACGTCCGGCTGCACCCGTGCACCGTCGGCCAGCGCCACCATGGCGCCCTCGAGTTCGCTGACCGCTCCGACGACCTCGACGGACCCGTCGCGCACCGCGTTGATGACGTCGGGGTCAACGACGGTGGGTGCGGCCCGCAGCCGGTGGGCTCTTGTGAACGGGCCCTCAGCGGGAACGGGCAGACCGAATTCCTCGAGGTCGCCGAACGCTCGGTGGCGGGCGACGGCAGCGATCCGGTCGGCCATCTGCGCGGGCAGGTGAAACAATGGGACTGATACGACGTCATTGGGCAGTCCGGCAGGGCCTCTGCGCGGCATGATGTTTGGCGGCGTTCGCACCGATAGCCACACTTTGCTTGCTGCGCTCGTGGTGAGGTTATGGGCAATTTCCATACCGGACGAGCCGGAGCCGACGACCAGCACGCGCTTGTGCGCGTATCGCGCCGGGTTTCGATAGCTGCTGGAATGTAGCAACTCGCCGGTGAAGATGCCCGGCCAGCTCGGGATAAACGGAGTGTGCTCGTAACCGGTGGCGACCACTACGATTCGGGCGTCAAGGTCCCCGTTCGACGTCGTCAATCGCCAGCCCGGGCCATGGTGGTCGATGCGGTCAACCGTGGTATTGAGCAGGAGCTGGATACCATCCTCGCGAGCATGCCGGTCAAGGTGAGCGACAACTTGGTCACGAGTCGGATAGACCGGAGTGCCTCTCGGGTAGCGCCGCCCGGGCAGGTGGGAGAACTGTCGACCGGTGTTGAGCCTGAGCCCGTCGTACCGACCGCGCCACGACGCCGCCACCACGTCGGCTCGGTCGACGAGTAATGACCGAATTCCCTTGTCTCTGAGGCTTAGTGCGGCAGATATGCCGGCCGGGCCGGCGCCGACAATCACAATTAACCGGTCAGGCATCCGTTGGTCACCTCTCGCTCGATTGGCACGGACGATTCGTGTTCGACAAAGCCGCTGCGCCGCAACGGTCGGCGATACCGGTAAGCGCAGCGTTGTGCCTGCCCATGGTCTACGACGTTACGAAGGGGCGGGCCGTGCAGCGAAACGTGCGCCCACTGAGTGGGTTTCCCGATGACTGACAATTCGGGGCACTTGACCTGCATGACCTGCTAGGCCGTGTGGCGGTCAGGCCATCAGCGGTCCACCGAACCCTGGGACGGCACCGATTGGGAACAGCGCAAGCGCGATGACCAGAAAGTTGCGCCTGGTCGCCAATTCATGGTGAAGGAACGTTCCAGGGGAAGAGGCACAATCGCAACACGTTGTTACCCATCGAGCAGCAGATCAGCTGCGTGCTCACCGATCACAATGACGGGTGCGCTGGTGTTGCAGGGTCGCGATCGTCGGCGTTGGCAATCTCTGATGTCAGGTAGTGCACCAGCACCCCGAAGGCAATCGCAAATCGCGTATACAACTACGGTGCGGGGAATCACCGCCCAGCACCGACGTGCGACGCTCAGTTAGGACGGGTATGCCCACATTCACGCACGGTTCAGCGACTATTTCCTACTCGGACACCGGAGCACCGCCGGGACGCCCTGACGCGCCGACCGTGTTCTTCGGCCATGCCCTGCTGTTCGGAGGCTGGATGTTCAATCCACAGATCGCCGCGCTGAAAAGCCAATACCGCTGTGTAGCAATCGATTGGCGCGGCCAAGGCGACAGTCCTGCCACGAACGACGGCTATGACATGGACACGCTGACCGATGACGCTATCGCCCTGATCGAGTCGCTCGGTGTGGCGCCCGTACACTACGTCGGATTGTCGATGGGGGGATTCGTCGGCCAGCGCATCGCCGCCCGCCGTCCGGAATTGATTCGCACGCTGGTGCTTCTAGACACCAGCGCCGGTCCCGCGCGCGACGCCGCCAAATACAAATTGCTGAGCACAATCTTCCGGTTGACGGGCATTGGGATGCTGCGAAAACCGGTGCTGCCAATGGTATTCGGTCCCACGTTCCGCGCAGATCCTTCAAACAAGCCGGTGATCGAAGGATGGGAGCGGGCGCTGCGCCGTAGTCGACGCTCGGGTATCAGCAAGGCCACCATTGCTGTTGCAGACCGACTGCCGATGGAGAACGAGATTGGACGCATTCAGGCGCCCACGCTGGTCATCGTCGGCGCCGACGATGTCGCTACGCCGCCTGACGAGTCACAACGCATCGTCGAGCTCATCCCGGGGGCCCGCCTGGTGACCATCCCGGACTCCGGCCACTCCACCACGCTCGAGCGGCCGGACATCGTTACCGAACTGCTCCGCAGCTTCCTGACGGCGGCCACCTAGAGACCGCCGACCCCGTCGGGGTTGTCTCCGAACCGAGCGGGTGAGATGCCCGGTGCGGATTGCATGGATCGGCTTATTTCGCCAGGCAGCTCGTCGCGGTAGTACGCCTGTCGGTTGAGGCCGTCGATGTTGGGATCGACGATGCGTTTTCGCCTCAGTGATCGGCACTTTTTCGGTGTAGCAGGTTGGCAAACTCACCTGCGGCCGGTAGGGGGTCGGTTTGGTGTTGGGGGTGGCGTGGTGGGGCGGTGTTTGTGGCGTGGGTGTTCTAGCGGTGGGGGTGGTGGGCGGTGATGCTGGCGGCGGTGGCTCGTGAGCGTGGTGCGAATAGTAGGGGAATGAGCACTATGGGTGCGGTGGGTTTTGTGGTGTCGTCCGGTGGGGTTGCTGGGCCGCGGGATCGATTCTCCGTGCCGGGACCGCAGGTCGAGTTCTTGTGCACCGGTGGGTTGCGGCGCGCGCGGTGACCGGTGGGGCCGATCAGGGGTGTTGAGGTCGGTGGGGGGTGACTGCGCACGGGGTGACCGATCGCGTCGCGGGGAGTTCGCATCCGGCAGCTGTGCGGGCGACGGGGTCGTTGATGCGGCTGTCCTCGCGTGGAGAGCTGTGCTGGCTTGGTGTGGTGGGTTGCGCCGGTCTGCTGGTGGCGGGATGGGCGACGCGGTGATGGTGGGGCTCGTGGTGGAAACGCCTCTGTGGGGTGGGGGGGTGTGGGGTGGGTATTGAGATTCCGCCGGAGTTGCAGTGGGTTGCGTATTTGACGGGTCAGCAGTGGCCTCAGGGTGATGAGACGGCGATGTTTGCTCTTGCTGGCGATTGGAATGGTGCGGGCGAGCAGTTGTCGGATGTGGTGTCGGGGTTGGAGCAGGCGCAGTCGCAGGTGTCCTCGTCGTTGACCGGTCAGACGGCGAATGCGGTGGCGGGGGTGTTTGCGTCGTTGTTGTCGGGGGATTCGTCGGTGTCGTCGGTGGCGGGGTCGATGACGTCGTTGGGGAATTTGGCTGAGCAGACCGGGACGCAGATTCAGTACACCAAACTGCAGATTTTGAGTTCGTTGGCGATTGCGGCGTATGAGATTGCGACGGCGTTGTGGGAGGCGGATTTTACGTTTGGTGGGTCGTTGGCGTGGATTCCGGCGATTGAGGCGATCACGGTGGCCGCGGTGCGGGAGTTGGTCGAGCAGTTGTGGGATCGGATCGCGGCGTTGTTGTCGCAGGTGGTGACTAAGGAGGGGTTGGCAGCCTTGGGTAAGGCTGCGTTGGTGCAGGCGGGGCATTTGCTTCCCGGTATTGCCGAGTCGGTGGCTGAGGGGGTGGTGCAGGGTGTGGTGCAGGATTTGTTGATTCAGGACTTTCAGATATTGGAGGGGGTTCGTAACGGTCTTGATGTGCAGCAGACCATCGACATTGGGGTGAGTGGGCTTGTCGGTGGGGTGGTGGGTCCGGTTGTGCATCATGGGTTGGCTCATGTGGTGGGGCAATCGAGCAGCATTGTGGGGAAGGCGCTCAGCGGGGTGGGGACCCATTTCGGGGTGGGGGTGGTCGCCAATGTCGCGGGGACGGTGGCCACGGGGGGCAGTGTGGATGCGGCCGATATTTTTGGGGGGGCGGCCGGGGGAGCGCCGTCGGGAGGAATCCGCAGTTTCGAACACGGCGGGGCTCACGGCGCAGGGGATGACGAGGCCCACCCGGTGGCGGTGCCCGACACCAAGCCCACCACCCCCCACACCGACACCGACTTCCCTGCCGGTGGTGGGGGGTCGGGTGATCGGCTATTCCGGCCACCGCCAGACGAGCAGGCCCCGTCGAACACCTCGAACACCTCCGACGAGGGCGCTGGTGCTGATCCTGCTGGGGCGCAGGGAATTTCGACTGACATCAACGGGGCCGGCTCACTAGCGCAGACCAATACCACCCCGACCGCCAAGGGCCCAACACCGGCGGGCACGGCATCACCCAACGGTGCCGGGTCGTCCGCGCGTGGGGAGGTATCGGCTGAGACTGGCGGGTCGGCGGCCGGTGCCGGGTCGGGCTCGCAGCGTGATCTGTCGGCTGTCGGCGGTACCTCGGTGGCTGGTGCCGGACACGATGCCGGTGGTAGTAGCGGGGTGTCGGCGTCCTCAACGGTGGCGGGTGGGGGAGAGAACACCTCCACCTTTACTCATGGTGCGGGGCAGGGCAGTGTGGGGCAGTCCTCGGGCCTGGTTGCCGATGCGGCGACGACTGCTGGGGTATCCAAGTCGGCGACGACTGGGTCGGTGTCGTCGGGTCGGGGGTTGGTGAGCGGGTCGGCAGGGGCGGCGGCCAGCACGTCGGTGGCCGATTCCTCCCACCATTCGTCGGCGGCGGGGTCGGCATCGTCCTCGGCGTCGCGGTTGGCCCATCAGCCCGCGGCTGCCCCGTCCGCGACATCGGGTGTGGCCCAGTCGTTTACCCACACCGCAGGCCGCGCCGAAGGTGGGGCCGCTGCGGCGGGGGGTCAGCACTCTGAGGGTCATGCTGTGTTGGGTTCGGTCAGTGCGGGCTCTTCGACCGCCGCCTCGTCGTCGGTGGCCGCCGACCCGCCGCCCCCGGCGCCCGCGGCGGTGGATGGTGGGACGGGTGCACCTGATGCGGGTCCGGGTGTGGTGTCGGCGTTGGGTTCTGATCAGGGGGATGCCGCGTCGCCACCGCCCGTTCAGTTTTCCCTCGGGCATGCGGCTTCGCCCGCTAATGCCCAGGGGTTGGCCACCCCCAACGGGGATGGCGCCGGGGGTCTGTCGGATCGGCCGGGAAGTGTGGGGTCGGATAGTTCGGCACCGGCGGTGGTGTCCTGGGAGCAGCTGGCTGGTGATACCTCGCCCGCCGGCGCGGCGGGGGCCGCGACGGCCTGGGCAGGCTTCGGCGTCGCGGGTGGTGGTGATGGCGGTGTTGAGGGTTTCTTGGTGTCTGACGGTGCTCAGCAGCGCGAGGAGCACCTCGATACAGCGATGGCGGTGCCGGATGCGGGATTGTCCGTTCCGGGGGGCAGCGGTTCGGGTGTCCTGGACGGCCCCGTTGTGGGGGGTGGCGCGAGTGTGGCTGGCGGCAAGCCGGATTCGGAAATCCTGCAGGTGCGGGGTTTGGTCGGGTTGTCGGAGTCGGGGGCAGCAGGTGGTGAGGCGCGGGTGTCGGGGTCGGCGACCGAGGCCGCCGGTGGTGGGTCGCGGGGGACGCCGGCGGACAGGCCTAGTGGTTCGTCGGCGGTTCCCGGTGGTGCTGGGCGGTCGTTGCGGTCGGAGCCGGTGGTGGTGGCGCGGTCTGCTCAGGGGCCGGTGGCGGGGGCGGGTAAGGCGTCGTCGGAGGGTGGTGGGGGGTCCCATGCGGGTCGGGGGTCCACGACCGAGCACCTCGGTGATGACACCGAGGCGGTCGGTGCCGGGGACGGTGCCACCAGGTCCATGGCGGGCGCCCCGCCGGCGGGGACTGACCATGTGCAGCGAGCAACCACCACTGTTAAACCCCCGCACGACAGTGCGAACGGTGTTAAACCGCCGCGCGACAGTGCGAACGGTGTTAAACCGCCGCGCGACAGCGTGAACGGCGATGACGTACACCCGTTCCCCGGCAACGACAGTCATCGTTCAACCGAGGGATCATCGACTGCTGGCGACCACGACCACGACCACGACAGCCAAGACAGCCAAGACAGCCAAGACAGCCAGGGGCACCAGGGCGGCCATGATCCGGTCGAGCGATCCGACACCGCACATCCCCGCTCCATCGAGCCCGTGGCCACCCACGCGACCGACGGTGGCGGGGAGGGGGTGGGTCGTGGCGGCGAGCCGGACTCGGAGTGGGTGGAGCAAGGCGACTCTGGTGTGGATTCTCATTGGGCGGCTTTAGCGGGGCAGGGCAGCGGGGCTGGTTTGCCGGTGGCGCGGGCGGTCCATGACGACGACGGTGGGTCCCACCAGTCCGTTGATCGGGGGGCTTTAGCACCGCACAGCAAGAAAAGCGATTCTTCTGTTGAGTCTGATTCGGTGGCTTCTGCGGGTGGGTGGCGGGGGGTGAGGACGCCGTTTGATCAGTGGCAGCGGTTGGTGCGGGCTGATCCTGAGCGCGCTGCGGCGGTGTTGGCCGATGCCTCAAAGATGTTGGAGGCCACCGGGATCGAGGGGGAATGGGTTCAGCGGGCTTATGGCGGGCTTAGCGAGGGTGAGCGTCGGCTCAATACCCGGGCGTTGGCTCAGGTGTTGGTCCACCGAGTGCTCACCGGTGAGTCCTATCCCGGCGGTAAAGGAGGCGCCCGAGACCAACACGGCCACCACGACGATGCCGAGAACCCCGACCACGAACCCGGACCCAGTGACCACGGCGATGCCGAGAACCCCGACCACGAACCCGGCCCCAGTGACCACGGCGATGACCCCGGCAATGTAAGCATCCGGGACTTCACGGTCTACGAGCAAGGCCAAATCGCATTCCGGTTGTACAACCAGAGTCATTACGTGTATGTCGGTGTGGAACACGCCAACACAACGGTGTGGGTGCGGTTTGTTGAAGATCATGACGTTGACGATCATGCCGTTACCGTCGTGACGGTCTTTACTTCCGCGGCAAACCCGATAGGTCACTCTGTCACCATCGATCCCCGCAGCGACAAGACCTATCACACCACCCGTGATCCAAACACCCGGGAGTTAATAGTCAACCCCCACGGCGTGATCTCAGTCTCGTTGAAGGGGCAGCCTCATTACGTGGGTGTCGGTAAGAAACACGCCGGCACAGAGGTGCGGGTGGAGATTGTTGAGGATCATGACGTTAGGGTCGTGACGGTTTTTGACTCTGCGGGAAACCAGATAAATGAGTCTGTCACTATCGATCTCAACAGCGACAGACGCAGCCACACCACCCTCCCGCCCCGTGATCTAAGCACCCGGAAGTTAACGGTCAACCGCTACGGCCAGATCTCGCTCTCGTTGCACGGACAGCCTCATCGAGTGGGTCTCGGTATCGACAACGCTGACACAGAGGTGCGGGTGGAGATTGTTGAGGATGATCACGGCGTTGCGGTCGTGACGGCTTTTGACTCTGCGGGAAACCAGATAAATGAGTCTGTCACTATCGATCTCAACAGCGGCAAGACCAGCCACACCACCCTCCCGACCCGCGATCCAAGCAACCGGGAGTTAAAGGTAAGCAAGGGAGGCAAGCTCTCACTCTCGTTGCACGGACAGACCCACAAAGTGAGTGTCGGTAAGAAACACGCCGGCACACACGTGCGGGTGGAGATTGTTGAGGATCATGACGTTAGGGTCGTGACGGTCTTTGACTCTGCGGGAAACCGGATACGTACGGTCACTATCGATCTCAACAGCGGCAGGACCAGCCACAGCGACCTTCCGCCTCGGGGCGGCGCGGCGGGCGGTGGCGCGGTGGGTGAGGGCTCGGATGTGGTGGTGGGTGAGGGTTCTGGTGTGAAGCGGGAGCGGCCGGGGTCGCCGCTTGTGGAGCCGGTGGCGGGGGTGGGTGCGTGGCATGAGCAGCCGCTGGATCAGTCCCGGACAGGGTTTCAGCGTCTACTCCCATGGCATGGCGATTTGACCGGTGATACGACCCAGTGGGAACCACCGCGTTTTGATGTGGATAACCAGTTGATTGTTCATCATCGGATGGAGCCGATCCCGTGGTTGGATGACGTGTTTCCGCTGCGGGATCTTGATGATCCGTTGGGGCGGGTCCATCGTGATTTTGCTGATGTCGACGGGTCAGTTCATCCGCGTGTGCAGGTGCAAAGTGTGCAACTGGGTTTCTCCGTTCGCGAGACGCAGCAACGACTGCGTGGTCTGCCGGCGGAGGCGGTGGAGGCCTTGCCCGCGGTGGTGCGGGCTGAATGGAGCGGTTGATCAACAACTCGCGGCGGGGGGCGCCGCCTCCGCCGCCGGGAGTCAGGCGTACCGAGGTGCGCCAGTTGACGGCCGCCGACGTGCAACCCCATGAACAGGTTCTGATAGGCCAGTACGGTTTGTTCGCTACGCCTCAGGTGGGCACCGGGGGCCAGGGACAGATTTTGGGTATGTATTTGGGGGCGTTGCTTCATGGACCGGACGACCTAGAGCGAGCAGAGGACCTTCACCCGGGTGCCAGCCAGTACATGATGGATGTCGACGGTGGCTCCAGTCGCCGGGTGTCGTCCTATTCTGCTGATGGGGGCGGTAATAGCACTGCTTTTGCTAATACCGCGGTGTTGCCTTTTAGATCAGGCCAGACCCCTGCCCTGGATCGTGGTCGGGTTAATGCCGCGTTTGTTTCGTTTCGCGTCAACCTCACCGATAACCAGGGCAATCTCACCCATGAATATGTTCCGGTGCTGGTGGGATTTGACAACCTGCGCCCCGGGGACCAGGTGATTGTCAACTACGGTAACCGGTTCCAACTCGAGCCTTCCGCTCGTGCGCAACGCGCTGCACGGCGTGCAGCCGAGCCGGAACGCAAACGCATCAAAACAGAACACCCCGCCACCGACTCGATGGACACCGACCCCCCACCCCCACCACAGCCCCGACCCCGGCCAGCCCCAGACCCGGCCCCGGCCCCGGCCCCGGTGGCAGGGCCCTCCCACCCTCGGGGCCTCCCGCCGCAAGCACCTGCCGCCTCCTCACAGCGGCCCCCGGCCCCGGCGCCGTCGGGGGGTGGGCTGTTTCGGCGACCCGCCCCGGCACCGGCCGCGGTGGCAGGGCCTTCCCACCCCCGAAACCTCCCCCCAGCACCGCAAACACCGGCCGCCTCCTCGCACCGGCCCCCGGCCCCGCCGCCGTCGGGGGGTGGGCTGTTTCGGCGACCCGCCCCGGCACCGCCTCCGGCCGCGGGGCCCTCTCACTCCCGAAACCTCCCACCGCAATCTGCCTCCTCCTCGCACCGGCCCCCGGCCCCGCCGGGGGGTGGGCTGTTTGGGCGACCCGCAGCGCCACCGGCACCGGCCGCGGGGCCCTCCCAGCCCCGAAACCTCCCACCGCAATCTGCCTCCTCCTCGCACCGGCCCCAGCCGCCGCCGGCGGCCGGGTTGTCTGGGCGACCCGCAGCGCCACCGGCACCGGCCGCGGGGCCCTCCCACTCCCGAGGCTTCCCCCCGCAATCTGCCTCCTCCTCGCAGCGGCCCCAGCCGCCGCCGGGGGGAGGGTTGTTTGGGCGGCCCGCAGCGCCACCGCCTTGGGTCGCGGACCTAGCCCACCAATTCAGCCAGCCTGGTGGCCCCCCGGCAAACGTCTGGGCGCAATTTACCCGTCAGGCCCTGCAGCCGGTGCCCTTCACCACCGCATTCATCGATCAGTTTTCGGAAAACATCCGCAGGCAAATAGGTTCACAAAGGCCCGAAGACCAGCCCGACGCACTGGTGCAGTACCTGCGGGACTGGCTGGAACGTTCGCAACAGTATCCTGAAGTGTCCGCAGTCTTGCGGCGCTTACTCGACGCGGCTAGAGATCTGCGCGCCAACATCCCACGACAATGAACACCCACAACGAACTCCTCACACCATCTCCACATGAGCAGCCCCCCACACCAGGGTGGTCTTCTCGGCGCCGTGCCCACGACATGTCGGTGGACTGAAAACCGCAATTCCCTTGTCCTGCAGGCCCAGCGCGGCAGACATCCCTGCCGGGCCGGCGCCGATAATCACGACCGGTCAGGCGTCCGTGGTTACCTCTCGCTCGATTGGCACAGACGGATTCGTGCCAGACGAAGCCGCTGCGCCGCAACGGTCGGCGATACCGGTGAGCGGCGCGCTGTATTTGTCATGGCGTACGACGTTAGGAAGGACCGGGCCATGCAGCGAAACCTGCGCCGACTGAAGGGGTTCCTGACGCCGGAACTTCGCAGGTCTACTGACTGAAAATGCGGCGGTTACGTCATCAGCGGTCCGCCAAACCCTGGGACGGCACCGATCGGGATTAGCGCCAGCGCGATTACGAGAAAAGCGAAGAGACGCAATGTCTTCGGGCCGCGCTGTTGCTCGATCTCCGGCCTCCCTGCGGCGAAGAGGATGAACACGATGCCCACGTCGAAGGCAAGGATGGTCAGCCAGCGCGTCCAGTCGTAGCCGGTGAGGAATACTGGGACGATCAACATCGCCCCCGCCAGCCCCCACGTCGTCCGGCCCTGCAGCGTCTCGGCGAACGCGCGCAGCGGCACGCCGGACACCGCGCTGATACCCCACAACGTCACGACGAGCCCGGCAACGCCGAACACGAACGACGCCGTGAGGCCGACCACCCCGATATGGCCGACGCTTCGGAGCGCATCGACGATCCCGTGGTCGTAGCTCGGCATCACGTTGCGGCAGACCCAGTCGTGGTAGTCGGTGTGACGCGGCCGCCCGTCGATCACGTAGCCGACCAACGTCGACGGTGAGGTGATCGTGGCGAATGGATTGGGCAGCATGCGATGCGGAACCGACGCACACAGTTGGGGCGCAATGTCGTGACGGCCGAACACTGCCACGGCGGCAGTAGTCAACACACCCGGTACCACCGCCAGCAGCGCGCCGGTACCCTGGCTGGCTGAAAGCACACCGCCGAGGACGAGCACCGCCAGCACAGCCCCCAACGTAAATTGCAGCCCCACCGCCTCGTGCACCAGCGTCAGTGCCGCGGTCGCGACGCCGTAGACCAGGCACAGGCCCATCGCCGTCGGACGGGAACGTGCGAACGTCAACCCCGTGGCGAACAGCGCCAGGGCCGCCCCGCCGAACAGGTCGGGTCGAGCGGAGTAGGCGGCGAACGGAATGCCGAAGGGCAGCAACGGAATCAGCATTACAGCCATCAGGCGACGTTCGGACCGGTGCCGCCGCACCAGCGCCCCGGCGGCGACAGCCGCCAGGCCGCACAAGTAAACCGCGGTGGACATCCACCGCAGACCGAGGGTGACTGCGAAGTAGCGGCCGGGAAACATGCCCACCAATTGACCGGCCAGACCGCGCCGGACGAATCCGTGTGCGTAGCTGGCCGAGTAGTACGACATCCAGTACACGTCCAGCGGCACGACGGCTATGGCGAACCACAGCACCACCGCCGCCCACAGCGCTAAAACCACGCCGAGCCCGACATAAAGTCGTTGGCGGGCAGGGGGATTCACGCGGAGACGCGGGTTCGTCGTCAGGACTCCTCCCCAT
Organism: Mycobacterium simiae; assembly: GCF_010727605.1. Classification (NCBI taxonomy): domain Bacteria; kingdom Bacillati; phylum Actinomycetota; class Actinomycetes; order Mycobacteriales; family Mycobacteriaceae; genus Mycobacterium; species Mycobacterium simiae. The sequence continues at coordinate 1,064,175 of NZ_AP022568.1, read as the reverse complement.
ACACGGCAGTGGTGCCCAGGCCAAGGTCCGCGAGCGCATCACAGGCGAGCTCGCGGGTGGCGGCAGCACTGTTGTCGACGGCACACTGATAGGCGGCGACGGCGATGAACCGATCGCCGTTGACAGTCCCAGTAGCGCCGAATAATTGGCCGCCGACCTGCTCGATCCGGTGGCAGGTGAGGCCCGGCTCAACGAGCCGGATCGACATGTTGGTCGCCGCGTCGCCGTCGATGCGGGCGATGGCGGCATCGAACCTGCCCATGTTGGAGCACCCCACCGGCAGTCGGTCGGCCGCCATGGCGATGCATTCGGCCCGCCGCGCCAGCCATCGGGGCGTGAACGGGACGAGCGGCAGCCCCGCCAGCATCTCGTGGGGCTGGGTGCCCAACGAGATCAGCCGGTTCCTAATGTCCGCACGCACGGCGGTCAGGTCCTCGTTCACCCGCCGGCCGTCGACGGTAAGTGTGATCGAGGTCAGCGCGTTGGCGCGGTCGTCGTCGACCCCGCGGTCGCTGACCGGCAGGACCACGGTCACGGACTTTCCGTCAGCGTGCACTCGGCCCATCCGCTGCGCCAGTGCGGCCATGTAGGCGACGAAAAGGCTGTTGCCGCTTCCGTTGAGGCTGCGCGCCCGGGCCTCCCACGCCGCAGCGTCGGTGTGCAGCGTCACCGCGGGCAGCGCGGTCAGGTCATCGTCGACCCGTATGGGTGGCCGGCGCCCCCGCGGCGGGCCCTGCTGACTCGACTTAGCCTCGATCGCTACCCGCAGGGTGGCGATCAGCGCGCGAATGGCCGCGGGCAGGGCCGCGACGGCGTCGACCAGATCCTCGACCACTGCACGATATTGGGTGCGCGAATTCGGTTGTGGATAACCAAGATTGCGCCGTGTTCCGCCAACCGCGTCGGTGATGGCCGTTGCCAACCCGAGTCCGTCGACGATGCAGTGTGATGTCACCAGTGTGACGGCCGCGCCCCCGTCCTCCAACGGCAGCACGCCCAGATGAAATGTGGGCCCGTGCTCCGGGTCGACGGGAATTCGCGCACGGGTCTCCATCCACGAACCGACCTGCGATCGTGGCCGTCGCGTCTCGACGACGATGTCCGGGGAGCGGTGGTCGACCACCCAGCGGTGGCGCCCGAACGGCAACCGCGAACGCTCGATCCGCCGTCCGAGCAAGCCGGCGCCGAGGAGGTCGTTGAAGCGCTGCAACGCATCGAGGTCGACGTCGCGGTCGTACACCCAGGTGCATTGCACCGCGCTACCTTGGCCATTGGCCCGCAGCCGCAAAAAAGCCGCTTGATCCAGCAGCGCCAGCCTCGCGACGCTCACCCCGCGCCGGCCGTGCCTTCCTCAGCCATCGGTGTGCGGCTGGTCGCTGTCGCATACGCGGACGAACTCGGCTCGCATCGCCTCGACATAGCGGCGAACGGAACTGCGGGCCAATTCGGTGCCCGGGTAGGCGACCACCACCTGCGTTTTGCCGTGCATGCGATTGACCCACATGCACACCGTCTCCGGCAGCCGGTTATCACCCCAGATGCCGGCCCGCAGATCGTTGTAGTCGTCCCCAAAGGGCAGCTTGCGAATGTCGATGTAGGACAGCATCGGGACGGGACGTTCGGGAACCGAGATGCCACCCGACGATCCGTCCGGCGTCTCGAGCAGGTGATAGAACGGCACCCCGCCGAGGGCGGCGTTGGTGTCGAACGACGCCTGTGCGGCCCGGACAACCTCCTGGAACGAGGCGTCCGCGGTGGGAATCGTCAACGGGACGAAACTCGCCAGCCAACCGACCGTGAGGGCGTGGGCGGGCTCGCGGCGATTGTCGAACGGCGTGAGGCCGAAGTACGTCGCGGCGCCGGTCAATCGATGCTCGGCCAGGGCCGCGCAGGCGAACACACCGCCGCTGAATCGCGCGCCGGCCGCTCGGCACGCCGCCTCGAAACGTCGGCCCTGATCGGCATCGATGAGGTCGAACACGTCGATGGCGCCCGGCGTGTCCGGGGTCGCGTCACCAAGCTCCAACGGGAACTGGGGCAGCGCACCGTCGTTCGCGGCGACGAAGTCGCGCCAGGACTGAATTTCGGGAGAGGCCTCATCCAGGCCGGCGGTGTACGCACGTTGTTTCGCGCTGTACTCGCGGTAACTGGCCGCGGGTATCAGTGTCGCCTCCCCGCTCTGCAGCGCGCTGAAGTACATCGTCTGGATGTCGAGGAAAATCACACCGGCCGACATCCCGTCGGCTCGCAGGTGGTCGATCGCAATCAAGACGGTGAAGTGGCCGTTCCCCTGAATCACGCCGAACGTGAAGCAATCCCATTGCATCGGATCCGGAGTGTTCAGCAACAGTTTTCGGATCTGCGCCGCCTCCATCCGACCGAGATCCTTGGGCGCTAAGGTGATCGCCTCCGGCTCTGCGATCACGTAGCGATGGATTTCGTCGTTGTCGCAGAAAGAGAACCGGTCGTGATAGGTGTCGTGGCGGCGCACGTGGCCGTTGACCGCCTGCGTCATCGCGTCGATATCGCAGGTGCCTCCGATTTCCCACGCTCCGATGCACAACCGTGGAATATCGCGGCCGAGGCCGACCTGACGCCGGTAGTAGTGAAGATGTTGCGACTGCTGGTAACTCACCGGTGCGGGGTGTGGGTATGCTGCGGCCGCGCAGGCGTACGTCGACGCGGTGGGGCACCAGGACACGACCTCGCCCTCAGCCGTCCAGTCGTCAACTGTGCCCAAGAACACGCCCGCACGCCCTTCATGCCGACAATGAGCGACGCCACCCCCCGCTCGATAACGTGACGACCCTAACGTGACTGTGCAATTCGTGCAGACCAAGGTCCGGCCGGATGAACACTCGCTAAACAATCCCGTGTCCGCTTGACGGGTGAACCAAATGGCTACTCGCGCGCAAGATCTCGCAATCAGGCTGATTCGAGACCCGCGCCGGTCTGAGATCTACATCACTGATAGACACAGCCTCGCTGAGCTCTGAGGATGACGACGGCGAGCAAGGCGGGGTCGCTGTGTCTGGCCACGGCGGCCCACCCGATTTGGCTCGCGCCAGGGCTGACATGGGCCCCACCCACGGGTCAGCTCCGCGGCTGGACACCCCGATCGCCGACACGCTCGCAACCTTGGTGGTCTTCGTGCTCAGTCCGGCGTTTCGCGTTCGAGCTGCTCCGACACCGACGGTTGACCGACTGCGGTTCTAGCTCATAGCCGTCGTGGCCGTGCTGTGAGCGGTGCGGCTGACCGCACATTGAATTTTTGCGTTTCCGGGTCTGTCGCATGTGGGACCGGCGTTACCGAATGTTCAAGCAACGAGGGGGTGGGTGGCTTGCCTTCGTGCCGCGTCCGCCGCGAAAAGCCGAGGTGTGCAGAGTTACCCCGCCGATGACGACGTGACGACATCGTCGACCTCGAACACGACACCCCGTCCCGCGCCATCGTCGGCTTCGGGGATACTCCACTGCACTTGGGCGGATCCGGACAGCTGGATGCTGGCGCCGGTGGCGAAGTTGACGAACAGCAGAGCTGCCTCGTTGTCGACCGTCAAGTTGCCCAGGCTGTTGAACATGTTATTACCCGGGTAGTCCGGCCACCACAGCCTGGTGGGGGAGTCGACTTTCACGAATCCGGCGGTGCCTCCTCGGTGCGATGCATCGCTGCCCCGGCTCGGGTGCGTGGTGCCCAGGAAGAACGTATCCGCGGTCGCGATCATCGCCTGCTCAGCCGCGCTCAAAGTCGCTGCATGCCTTGATGCGCCGAACGGGTTGGCGATCGCGGGGACGTTGATATGGCGACGGTGGATGTACTGGGGGCAGTTCCCGTAGGCCTGGTCGACCCGGATCGACATGCCGGTGTCGCCGTTGACGAGCAGGGTGCCGTTGACGCGCATCCGCCGCCGGGTAGCGAAATCGATGGCGACCAACCCGACCTGTTGGCCGGCCGTAATTCGGTGCAGCGGATCCCCATCCCGCGGGGCCTGTGAAATCTGCACGATGTCATCGGCGCCGCGCAAGAAGCCCGGCGGCCCGGCCACCGGGGAGATCCACAGCACCCCCGCGTGATCGCGTCCGGTCAGCGCGGCGAAACGCTGCGTGGAAAGAAATTGTGTAGCGCCCGCGGATATGCGGTTTGCACGCAGCATATTCTCCAGTCGTTTTGCGGTGGCTTCGACGCCGGCACGCCGTTGCACCGCGACTTCTCCCTCGTGAAAGCCCGTTGGTGCCACGGATCGGACAACACCCCGGCCACGCCGAAACTTCCCGGTGACGTGATCGGACGACACGACCAGGGCAGGCTCAGTGCCTGCGGGGCTTGTGACCGCTCACCGCGTCCGCGACGACCAGTCCCAACAAGGCCGCTACGCACAGCGGCACGTACAGCCTGAAGTTGGATGAGGCATGGTCGTAGAGGGCGATGTAGGCGATGGTTCCGATCGCCACAATGGTGAGCAGGATGCCGCGGTTGATTTTTTCCGTGCTCATGCTTCGACCTAACTCTTTGCGGTCGGCACTATGCCGCGAATATCAGCATAAACCTCGCCGCGCCGTTTGCCACGGACCGATTTGAGGATGGTGGCAATTGCGCGATATATCCGCGAAAATCACGACGATTCCGCACGGAGCACCCCGATTATTGCCACCGAGGATTCGACGGGAGTGAGCTCCTCTACGCTATCGGCATGGCACCGACGCCGCGGCCGCGCCGATCCGCGCTCTACTTGCCCGGTAACAAAGATCGAGCACTCGAAAAGGCGAAGTCCTTACCGGCCGACGTGCTGATTTTCGACCTCGAGGACGCCGTCGGACCGGATGCGAAGGCCGAGTCGAGAGCCAGGGTGTGCAGCGCGGTCGCCTCGGCGGGATACCGGCCCCGGGAGGTCGTGGTGCGCATCAACGGCGCCGGGACCGACTGGCATGACGACGATCTGACGGCGGTGGCCGCCTCGGCCGCTGACGCGGTGCTGGTGCCGAAGGTGGAGACGGGACACGAGGTTGAGGCGCTGGCGAACACGCTCGACCGGCTCGGCGCACCGCGGTCGTTACAGCTGTGGGCAATGATCGAAACACCGCGGGCTATCTTGCGGGCGGAGGAGATCGCCTCCGCCAGCGAGCGGTTGACGGTGCTGGTGGTCGGAACCAATGATCTGGTGAACGATCTGCACGGACGGCACGTGCCGGGACGCGCGCCGGTTGCACCGGCGTTGTCGTGGGCGGTGCTGGGCGCCCGAGCGGCCGGTAAGTCCATCTTGGACGGTGTTTACAACGCGATCGACGACGAGGCGGGGTTCCGGGCCGAGGCTGCGCAGGGTCGCGAAATGGGCTTTGATGGCAAGACCTTGATCCATCCTGGCCAGGTTGGGCCCGCGAATGAACTGTTCGGCCCGTCGGAGAAGGAGTTGGCCGACGCGCGCCGAATCGTGTCGGCCTACCAGGAGGCGCAGGCGGCGGGGGCCAGCGTCATCACCGTGGACGGCCGCATGATCGAAAGCCTGCACGTGCGCGACGCCCAGCGAATCCTGGGCCTGGCCGACCTCATCTCCCAGCTGGAATCCCCGTGAGTGTCCGGCCGAGTCCGTTCCGGACCGATCTGTTGCAGGGGCAGGTGGCGCTGATTACCGGCGGCGCAACGGGCCTCGGTCTGGAGGTTGCCCGGGTTCTGGGCAGCCATGGCGCTCGGGTGGCGATCTGCAGCCGCAAAGAGCCCAATCTGCAAGCCGCGGTTGAGACCCTGCGCGGCGAGGGGATCGAGGCGGTCTACGGTGTCTGCGATGTCCGGCGGGCCGAAGAGGTCACTGCCGTCGTCGAGCAGGTGCTGAGCGCCTTTGGGCGACTCGACGTGGTAATCAACAACGCCGCTGGAAACTTTCCGGTGCCGATCAGTGAACTCAGCCCCAATGGATTCAAGGCGGTCGTCGACATCGACCTGGTCGGCACGTTCAACGTATCCAAAGCGGCATACGACCTTTGGCTGCGCGAACATGGCGGTTCCGTGGTGAACATCAGCGCGGCGATCCAATACCGCGGCATGGCGTTGCAGGCACACGTCGTTTCGGCCAAGGCCGGGGTCGACGCGTTCAGCCGCGCCTGCGCGATCGAGTGGGGCCCCGACGGGGTCCGCGTCAATGTGGTTGCCCCCGGCGCAATGTCGGGTACCGAGGGCGTGCGCCGAATCGCCGGCGACAAGCAACACCGGGCGATCCAGAACCCGCTGCGGCGTCCCGGCTCAACCACCGAGATTGCCGAAGCGGTGCTGTACTTGGCCAGCGACGCCGCTTCTTACGTGACCGGTGCGGTGCTGGTGGTCGACGGCGGGGGCTGGCTGACCGCCAGCGGGGTGCCTGATCTGCCCGGATATCGCTGAGCTACGGAAGCGCAACGGTCGTATCACAACCGAGGCTCGCACTCTGCCTGCGGATTAGGTGTTTTGCCCCAGTTCGCATTATTCTTGCCCGCGGCTCATTGTCGACTCAGGAAAAGCAGATGCTTATTCAGTCCACTCTGCGACGGGTGCAGTCGCCGCGCAGCTCTTCCCGTGTGACCTTTCCCAAGGTCGGTCAGTGCTTCGACGTCGAGATCACCCGCGAGACCGACGGGTGGCTCATCCGAATTCCGGAGATCGCCGCCATGGCCCGCGCCAGTCGCCGTGCAACGGTCGACCAGGTGGCCCGGGAATGCATCGCCGCCCGTACCGGAATCCCGATGGGCTACATCATCGTCTACGTCACGAAAGAGACCCGCTAACACCGCGATTCGCGGCCGCGCCGCCGGCGATCGAGCTGGCCGCGCCTCACAGGGTCACGGTCAGCGGCCACACCTTCCAGATGTCGTCGCAATATTCGGCGATAGCGCGATCTGACGAGAACTTGCCGCTGCGCGCGGTATTGAGGATCGACATCTTGGTCCACGACTCCCCGTCCTGCCACGCGGCGCTCACGCGCGCCTGGCAGTCCACATAGGACGCGTAGTCGGCACAAACCAGGAACGGGTCGTCATAGCGCAGGTTGTCCACCAGCGGCCGAAACACCTCGGTGTCACCGTGCGAGAACGTTCCGTCGGCGATCAGATCCAACACGGCGCGCAGCTCGTCATTGCTGTCGATGTAGTTCGCGGGGCGATAACCCCCAGCCTTCAACGCTTCCACCTCATCGACGGTGAGACCGAATAGAAAGAAGTTCTCCGCGCCGGCCTCCTCGCGAATCTCCACGTTGGCCCCGTCGAGGGTGCCGATCGTGAGGGCGCCGTTGATCATGAACTTCATGTTGCCGGTGCCCGACGCTTCCTTGCCCGCCGTCGAGATCTGCTCGGAGACGTTGGCAGCGGGGTAGATCAGATGTGCGTTCTGTACGTTGAAGTTCGGGATAAACGCGACCTTGAGCGACTTGTTGACCTCCGGGTCGTTGTTGATCGTCTCGCCGACGGCGTTGATCAACTTGATGATCCGCTTGGCTAGAAAGTAACCGGGAGCGGCTTTGCCGCCAAAAATGAACGCCCGCGGAGGAATCGAGAGTTCCGGATTCTGCTTGAGCCGGTAGTAGAGAGCGATGATATGCAGCACGTTGAGGTGCTGGCGCTTGTACTCGTGGATGCGCTTTACTTGAATGTCGAAGATCCATTGCGGGTTCAGGTCCACACCTGTTGCCTGACGGACAAAGGCGGCCAGCCGTGCCTTGTTGTTGCGCTTGATGTCTCGCCACTGCTCCCGGAATGACGAGTCTTCGACGAACGGCTCCAGGTTACGCAGCCGTCGCAGATCGGTCAGCCAGCCGTCGCCGACGGTGCGGTCCAAAAGCTCGCGCAACCCTGGGTTGGCCAGCGCCAGGAAGCGGCGCGGCGTTACACCGTTGGTCTTGTTGCTGAACCGTTCCGGCCACATCTCGTAAAAGTCTTTGAGCACACTGTCTTTGAGCAGCTCGGTGTGCAACGCGGCGACACCGTTGATGGCGTGGCTGCCGACGGTGGCCAGGTGCGCCATCCGGACGTTCTTGCCGTTGTCCTCGCCGATCAGCGACATCCGGCGGACGCGGTCGGCGTCGCCGAGGAATCGGGTGCGAACCTCGTTGAGGAACCGCCGGTTGATCTCGTAGATGATCTCGAGATGGCGCGGCAGCGACTCGCCGAAGATTTCCAGCGGCCAGGTTTCCAGCGCCTCCGGCAACAAGGTGTGGTTGGTGTAGCCGAACGTGGCGGCGGTGATCTCCCACGCCTCGTCCCATTCCAGGAGCCGCTCGTCCAGCAGTAGTCGCATCAGCTCGGCCACCCCGATCGACGGGTGAGTGTCGTTGAGCTGGAGGGCGAATCGCTGGGGCAGTTCCCGGACCGACACGTCGGCGAGGTCGTCCATGATGTGCAGGACGTGCTGCAACGAGCAGGACACGAAGAAGTGCTGTTGCAGTAGGCGCAGCCGCTTGCCGGCTTCCGGTTCGTCATTGGGGTAGAGCACCTTGGTGACCGTCTCCGAGGTGACTTCGTCCTCGACTGCTTTGTAGTAGTCGCCGGTGTTGAAAGCGTCCAACGCAAGAGATTTGACGGCCCTTGCGCTCCACAGGGTCAAGACGTTGCAGGTGTTGACGCCGTAGCCCTGGATCGGGGTGTCATACGCGACGCCCTTGAGCAGCAATCCCGGTACCCACCGGGCGCGCTCGCGTCCCATGTCGTCGGCGTAGCGCTCGACGTGGCCACCCCACTTGACCAGGTAGTTGACGTCGGGTTTGGGGATCTCCCAAGGGTTTCCGCTGTCTAACCAGTTGTCGGTCTGCTCGACCTGCCAGCCGTCGTGGATCTCTTGATCGAAAATGCCGAATTCATAACGGATGCCGTAGCCGATAGCCGGGCGCTCGAGGGTGGCAAGCGAGTCCAGATAGCACGCGGCCAGCCTGCCCAGACCGCCATTGCCCAGTCCCGGCTCCTCCTCGCATGCCAATACTTCTTCGTAGTTCTGGCCCATCGCCGCCAGCGCGGCCCGGGCAGCGCGCTCCATGCCCAGGTTCAACAAGTTGTTGCCCAGCTGGGGGCCCATTAGAAACTCCGCCGACAGGTAGCAGGTCACCTTGCGGCCGAGGTCGAGGGACGTCTGTGTCGAGGCCACCCGGCGGTCCTGCATCCGGTCGCGTACGGCCAGCGCGAGCGCCCGGTAGTAGTGCTCGGGGCGCAGCGCGGCGGCCGGTCGGCCGATCGAGTAGCGCAGGTGATCAGCGATTGCCCGCTGCAACGCGGCGGCCTGCATGCCGGTGCGGGTGGGTTCGACCAAGTCGACGCGCACGCTGGCAGACGCTCCGTCCGAGGGGTTCTGATTCTGATCGAGATCGGTCATAGGTGTCCTAAGTCGGTAGATGTGCTGGCAGTATCGCATCGATCCGCCCGGCCCGGCTCGGTTCGCGAATCGGGCAGCGGCCTATGCGTGCTCGGGGTGTAGTCGACCATCGTCGGGTGTGGGCTGGCGCACTGTGGTTTGGGACGGGCCTGCCTAGTCGAAGACGAGCACGGCGCGTCCCACCATGTCGCCGCGGCCCAATGCCTCCAGGTTGTCGTTGATGTCGTCGAAATCGACCGGAATGATGTGATGCTTGATCAGCCCCTGGCCGGCGAGCGCGAGTACTTCGGTCAGATCGTTGTGATTGCCCCAGAACGACCCGGAGAACGACTTCTCACCACTGACGAAGGGGAAGACGGGAACTTGGGCGCTCTGCCCGATCAAGCCGACGCAGGTCAGCGCGCCTTCCCTAGCCAGAATCGAAAACCCAAGTTCCAGTGATTCTTTGGCGCCCGCGCAGTCCAGTACTGCGTCGACTTCCCTGCGGCCGGTCAGGTCTTGCAGCTCGTTTTGCACCTGTTCGGCGGTCTTATCCCGGGTGTTGACGGTGTAGTGGGCGCCGTTCTCCCGGGCAACCGCGAGCTTGTCGTCGTTGCGGGCGAAGGCCACCACCGTTGCCCCACCGCCGAGCAACCTGGCGTACTGCACCCCGTAACCGCCCAGACCGCCGATGCCATTGACGACGAGCGTGCGCCCGGCGCCGAGTTTGCCGGCGGCCAGCAACTTCTTCATGCCGCGGTAAGGGGTCAGGCCGGCATCGGTCAGCGGGGCCTGCGTTTGCGGTGCGTGACCGTCCTGTTCCGGGACGGGGATGACGTGCCGATATTGGACCGGCATGTATTCGGCAAAGCCGCCGGGTGGGCCGAACCCGGCGAGCTGGCCGTCAGCGCACAGCTGCTCGTTGCCTTCGCGGCATTGCCGGCATCGCCCGTCACCCCAGTTGGGGTTTACCACGACCCGCGTCCCCTCGGCCAGGCCGGACGATGCGGGCACGTCGGCGCCCACCGCATCCACGCGTCCGGCCACCTCGTGACCCGGCGTGATGGGAAACGAGAGCGGAAAGCCTGCCTCGAAGTAGCCGTCGACGAGCTGAAAATCGCTGCGGCACATGCCCGCCGCTGCTACCTTGATCAAGACCTCGGTAGGGCCGAAGCGGGGTACCTCGATCTCCTCGAGGCGTAGAGGTTGGTGGTATCCGTGCATCCGGGCCGCCCGCATCTTCACGAAGATCCCCTCTCGGCGCGCTCGCAGCAGACCGCGGCCGGCGCGATTGAGACATGTTGCGAGGCAGCAGCTTTGCTGCTGACAATGCCAGCAAATCATCGCGGTGGCAACCTCTAATTTGGGACGCGGCGTGCCTCGTCGGTCACCGTCATCTGGTCGTCACTGCTATCCCAGGAACGGATGAAAACGTCGATCGGGACCCGCTCGTCTCGGCCCTGCTCGCTGCCGCTGTCGTTGAGGTGCACGATGCCGGTCGCCGTGTCGACGCCGGTCACCACCACGGCATGATTGGCTTGGGGATCGCCGTTGGAATTTCTGTCCTCGACGGGTTCACCCCAGATGATTTCGGCGTTGACCGCGGCAATTACCTTGCGGCCCATGGCCAGGTCCTGTTCCAGCTCCGTCATCGGGGTCGGCGGATGCGTTTTCGCGACGCTGCCCTGGTCGGTGGTCACGGCGTGAATGCCATAGTGCGCCAGCAGCGTCGGTTCGTCGTCGAAAGACGTGCCCGCGCCGCTGTGGTGCTTCCCGGGCGTGGTGTAGATCGGGCCGGGGTGGACGCTGCTGGGCGTCGATTGAGCCAGCGTGACGATCTCGTGTTCGGACGGCTCTCTGCCGGTCAATTCACCGACCACGTCGGCGACGGCCATCTCGACGCAGTCGTCGTCGTAACGCTGGTAGCGCCAGAACAAGGCCGCCGCGGTGGGGCCGCCGTAGCGCGTGCCGCTCGGCTGGCCGGGAGCATCGGGGGTGGCCTGCGCGGTGCCCGTCGTCAGTGCGAGGGCGGCTGCACCGGTCAGGACGGCAATGGTGGCGGTGCGCGCCACAATCGCGATCCGGATCATTCGCCGAGCTTCCCGTGCCGGCCTCTACGAATTCTTGGAGTGCTGGTCTGCGCACCGGTCCCCTTAACAGCCCGCCGGCGAGCACTTACACGGTTGGTTTCATCTCGACGATGTTCCGGCCGATGGTGCCCAGGCCGAGTCGGTGACCGCTAAATCGGTGGCGCCGCGGATATTCGGCACGGCCGTGGTGCCGGGGGTAGTCGTCGAGCATGCGGCATTGATCGACCCGACCCGGTTGTGGCGGCGACTGCTTGGCTGGACGGACGTCATCATCAATGGGCGCCGGACAGATTCAACGTGACCACCCCTGCGATGATGAGCGCGACCCCGACCACCTTGGCCAACGAAATCGGGGAGCCCAGAAACAGCACCGCGATCAGCACGATGACGGCCGTGCCGATCGCCGACCACAACGCATACGCGACATCGGTCTGCATGCCGCGCTGGATCGACCACGCCAGCAGTGCGAATGACGTGCCGTAGCCGGCCAGGCAGAATAAGGTCGGCGTCAGCCGGGTGAACCCTTCGGTGCTCTTGAGCAGGCTGGTCGACACCACTTCGGTGAAGATCGCCCCGAGCAGGAGCAGATACGTCAACGCGCCTCCTTGCGTGGATCGTGCATGAATCTGTCTACACCACGCGTGGGCGTTGCGGCCGTAACGTTAGTCAGATGACGACGAATCTCGATGATCGCCTGGGTCGCTTGACGCCGGCGGTGCTGAGCCTGTTCCGACTGGTGTACGGCTTCCTGTTCGCAGTGTCCGGCTCGATGAATCTCTTCGGCTGGCCTATCCGCACGGGCATGCCCATCGTGGTGGGCGGATGGCCCAGCTGGTATGCCGGACTCATCGAGTTCGTCGCGGGACTATTGATTGCGGTCGGATTGTTCACTCGCCCAGCCGCATTCATTGCTTCCGGTGAAATGGCCGTCGCCTATTTCTGGATGCATCAACCGCACGCCCTATGGCCGATCGGCGCACCGCCCGCCGGTAACGGAGGGCTTCCGGCGATCCTGTTCTGTTTCGGTTTCTTCTTGTTGGTCTTCGTCGGCCCGGGTCGCTACTCGATCGACGCCCGGCGTCGGCGCTGAATCAGTCGCCCCAGCGGCCCTGCGCCGCCGCCAATTCCAGCAGCGTGACGCCGTCGGTATCGCGCTCCCGCAGCACCTGATAGGGGAACGTGTACGGGGGAGCAGCCTCCGGGCTGCGCTGTGCCTGCACGGCGATCGCATCCAGCAGGGTGCGCGCCATGGATAACCGGGGATAGCGGTCGTGGATCGCCGCGGCGATCCCGTCGTCGATGAAGTCGGCATCGCGGCCGAAATCGACGCCGACGCCGCTGCGGACCAGGTGGCACAGCGCGCCGCGGCGATCGGCAATGCCCATCGAGGTGTGCAGCGCGATGGCCTCCCACACCGCGTCGACAAGCGCGCGATCGCAGCCGTGCTCGCTCAGCAGGGCGGCCGCCAGGTCCGCGCCCTCGACCTCGAACCGTTGTTTGCCGGGCGCCGCGGAGCCGGCGCCGAGGTCGTGCAGCACGCAGCCGAGGAACAGGGCGTCCGGGTCGTAGTCCGCCCGCGGGCGCATCCCCTCATGCTCGGCCACCAACTCGCCGAACAGGTAACTGCGCACGCTGTGGTTGAAGATTGACGGCGACTCGGTCGACTGCGCCAACCGGATGGCGGCGTGGGCGATCGGTGTGTCGGGAAGAGCTGAAATTGCGTGCATGCCGACCACGCTAGGGTCGATGCCACCAAATCGTGACCGGGTAGAAAGACACGCTTCCCACGATTTAGGCCACGACACCTGGGGCCGATCGAACCCGTCTCGCCCAGCGGTGGTAATAACATTCTCTGTATTGGAGAAGTCATTTCCGTTAAGGGTCGGGAGGCCTGATGAGCGCGAGCCCGCGATGTGACGGCTTGGTCGCTTTGGTCACCGGGAGCAGCCGGGGGCTGGGCAAGGCGATCGCCCAGCGGTTTGCCGCGCAGGGCGCCACGGTGGCGCTCACCGCCCGCACGATGGACCCCGATCCCAAGTACCAGGGATCACTGCGCCAAACCCTCGAGGAGATCGTCGCCACGGGCGGCCGGGCCTTCGCGGTCCAGGCGGATCTGTCCCATGCCGACGAGCGTGAGCGGTTGTTCGGCGAAGTGGTGGATTCTGTCGGCGCCCCGGACATCCTCGTCAACAATGCCGCGGTCACCTTCCTCAGATCCCTGGACGGATTTCCGGACCGGCGCGCCCGGCTGATGATGGAGATGCATGTCCTGGGGCCATTGCATCTGTGCCAGTTGGCAATTCCCGCGATGCGCGAGCGGGGGCGAGGGTGGATTCTGAACCTGACCTCGGTGGGCGGCGAATTGCCGGCCGGACCGCCGTTCTCCGAGTTCGACCGGAGCGCGGGCTTCGGGATCTACGGAACGGCTAAGGCCGCGCTCAACCGACTGACCAAAAGCCTTGCCGCAGAGTTGTACGACGACGGCATCGCGGTCAACGCCGCCGCGCCGTCCAGCCCCGTGGCGACCCCCGGGGCGGGCGCTCTCGATCTGGCGAAGACCGACACGGAGGACATCGAACTGATCACCGAAACCGCGTACCGGCTGTGCACGGGCGACCCGAAAACCCTGACCGGGCGCATCGCGCACACCCAGTCCTTCCTCGCTGAGTCCGGCTGGTTCCAGCCTGCCGGCTGATGGTCGAGGTCGATCTGGGCGAGCTGCGGCGGCGACTCGCGGCCATCGGCGTCACCGATGTCGTCGCGCTGACCGGCGGGGCGTCCAGTTTCAGTTTTCTAGGCGCGCAATCCGGCCGGCCGGTGGTAATCAAGCTCGCTCCGCCGGGGGTGGAGCCGATCGGACACCGGGATGTGTTGCGTCAGGCTCGGATCCTCAAAGCCCTTGCTGCTACTCGGGTTCCGGTTCCTGAGGTGTTGTGGGAGGAGCCGGGCGATCCGCCGTTGTTCGTGATGTCGCACGTCGAGGGGGACTGCGTCGAGCCGCTGTTCGACGGCTGCGCGCCGGGGCCCGATCTGGCCGAGCGCTACCGCAATGCGTGCAGGGTCATGGCGGCGCTGCACAGCGTGGTGCCCGCAGATCTCGGGCTGGCCGATGAATCGGTTGTCGGTCCGGTCGCCGAAGTCGAACGGTGGTGTCAGACACTGCAGACCGTCGATGCGGCTCTGGCGCCACGTTGGCGGGAGGTGCGTGAGGCGTTGCTGCATTGCGCGCCAACTGATTTCGTCCCCACTGTGGTGCACGGTGACTTTCGGCTGGGTAATCTGCTGGCGCAGGGCGCCGGCATCAGTGCGGTGATCGATTGGGAGATCTGGTCGATCGGTGATCCGCGCATCGACGTCGGCTGGTTTCTGGTCAACTGCGATCCCGAGACCTACCAACGCGTTCCGGACGCGTCGGGTATGGCGCCGCCGCTCACCGAGCTTGTCGAGATTTACCAGCACGCGCTGGGGCACGAGGTGACCGACTTGGCGTGGTTCACCGCGCTGGCGTGCTTCAAGTCGGCGGCGACCTGGTCGCTCATTGTCAAACACAACCGCCGGCGGCGCTTACCGCGCGACGAATGGGAAGCGATGGCCGCAACCATCCCGAGGTTGCTGAGCCGCGCGCAGGCGATGGTGAGCTAAAACCTGGGATGGTCAGCCACACCGGATGAATATGTTTTGGCAGTACATTCCGACGCCGTCCCAGTTCTTTTCCACTGGACGACCCCGGTTGGCCGGATTGGTAAATATCGACGGACCTTCCACCTTCAACCATTCGTTCAGGGTTGGCGGCACCATCGGAGTGCCGGGGTCGTCGCCGGGATCCGCATGCGCGGCGCCGGTGCCGCACCCGAGGATCGCGATGCCGACCGCGGCGGCAACCACCCCGCGAGCGTAGGAACGAGCTTTCACCGCCGCTCCTTTCCGTCGTCTGCCGGCAATTTTAGCGGCGCAGCCGCCGCGGGGGGCAACGCCAGCGTGCCCAACGGACATCGCATAACAGTTACGAACGCACAACGACTTCACCCGACCACGCACCGCGTTCGCTGAGTTACCCGTCGTGGCCCATAGGTTGATGCGTGTGAGGGGGATCACCCTGGTGGCACGGCGCGCCGCGGCACTTGCTGTCTGCGTCGTCATGTCAGTGACGATCGCTCCACCGGCGGGGGGTGATCCGGAGGCCGAGCCCGCCGGCGCCGCCGCACCAGCAAACGATGGGCGGGTGCCCTCCAACCCGCCCACCATCATCGATACGCCCGACGGCTGGCGCCTGGGCCTGGGCGCCAGGGACGAGTCGCACGTTCCCATCGCGCCGCTGACCACCGCCCTGTCATCGCGCGAATACCTCTCCAGCGGGACATTCGTCGGCTCGCTGACCGGACCCGAGCAGGCGCAGGGCCTCCTCGAAGTGGGGTTCGAAATCGGGTGCGGCATCGACATGAGCACCTCCAACGGCGTCGAGATCGGTGGTGCGGCCGGCATTGGCCCGTCACTCGGCACGACGGCGTTGTTGCCCGGTGTAGCAACGGGGCTTGTGCCCCTGGTTTCGGCACCGGTGGAAGGAACCATCAACGTGGGCCTCAAACCTGGCTTCGTGGTCGTGGTGCCGGTCAACAAAAAGCAGTTCAGGGGGTCGAATCCGTGGGTGATGATCAGCAACTTCCACGTCAAGATCGACGGTTGCGTGGGCCAGTCGTTCATTCGCTCCTACGCGACGCTGACCCGGGTGACTGATCTGTCCGACGTGGTGCTCTCCTACGTCGGTGTAACGACCGCAGTCTAGGCGAGCGGGCGAGCTGCGCAGTCTAATTGCGGGGGATCCCGGCAAGCTTGTCGGCGAACTTCGCCTCAGCGGCTGCCCGCAGCCGCAGCAGATGTTCGGAAGGAAATAGATCGGGCGCCGGCTCGCGGTCTTTGAGCAGGAGGCGAGCCAAAGTCACCTTGTGGACCTCGGTCGGGCCGTCGGCAAGGCCGAGGACGAACGACTCCACCAGGTACTGCACGAATGGCATTTCGTGCGTGGTGCCCAGCGACCCGTGCAGCTGGAGTGCGCGCGCCGACACGTCGTGCAGTACCTTCTGCATCATCGCCTTGACCGCCGAGATGTCGGCGCGTACCGCCTTGTAATCGTCGAATTGATCGATCTTCCAAGCGGTTTGGAGGGTGAGCAGCCGGAACGCCTCGATTTCCATCCACGAGTCGGCGATCATTTCCTGGACGAGTTGCTTGTCGGAAAGCGCCTCACCCTGGGTGTAACGCGACACCGCCCGCTCGCAGATCATGTCGAAGATGCGGCGAACCAGGCCGACAGTGCGCATCGCATGATGAATGCGCCCGCCGCCGAGCCGGGTTTGCGCCACCACGAAAGCCCCCCCGCGGGGACCCAACATGTGATCGGCGGGCACCCGCACGTTCTCGTAGCGGACGTAGCCTTCGCGGCCGCCGCCCAGCGGCTGATATCCCAGTCCGACGTTGCGCATCACATTGATGCCGGGGGTGTCGCCCGGGACGACGAACATCGAATACCGCTGATAGGGAGGCGCATCGGGGTCGGTCATCGCCATCACGATGATGAACGACGCCATCGACGCAAAGGACGAGAACCACTTCTCGCCGTTGATGATCCAGTGATCGCCATCGGGGACCGCGCAGGTGGTGAACACCTTCGGATCGGCACCGCCCTGCGGTTCGGTCATCGAGAAGCAGGACACGATTCGGTTGTCCAGCAACGGCTCGAGGTAACGCGCTTTGAGTTCGGGTGTGCCGTAATGTGCGAGAATTTCGCTGTTGCCCGAGTCGGGTGCCTGCGAACCGAACACGATCGGTGCGCACTCCGAGCGGCCCAGAATCTCGTTGAGCAGGGCCAATTTCACCTGGCCGTATCCGGGACCACCGAGATGCGGGCCGAGGTGGGTGGCCCAGAGCCCGCGCTGCTTGACGATCTCCTGCAGCGGCGGGATCAATGCCCGGCGCACCGGATCGTTGAGATCGTGGGACTCCTTGACGATCAGGTCAATGGGCTCGCACTCGGTGCGCACGAAGTCCTCGACCCATCCCAGCTGTTGGTTCCACTCCGGGTCGGTGGAGAAATCCCACGCCATCAGTCATCCCCTTCGTTGGTCACTGCGAGCCCAGTGGTTGCGGCGGACGGTGTAGTCGAGCGGCAATGCACCGTCGACACCGGCCAGTGGATTGCTCACGGGATTTGGCCCGAGGGCCGCCTTTGTCGACGCGCGGCCGCCTCTGGGGTGGCGTGGGTGATCACCTGGTTGCGGTTCTCCAGCTCCAGCGCCGCGGCCAGGTCGCCCGCGTCGGTGTTCACCTGCAAGGCCCGCTTGGTCAACTGCACACCGAGCGGCGCGAGATCCGCAAGGTGCGAGGCCAACTCGAGCGCGCGGTCACACAAACGATCCGGTTCGACGACTTCGCTGACCAGTCCGCGCCGGTCGGCTTCGGCGGCTGACACGGTGCGGCCGGTGAGCATCCAGTCGGCGGCGACGCTGGTCCCGACGATGCGGGGCAGGTGGTAGCTCATGCCCATCTCGGCGCCCGAGAGCCCAAGCAGGATAGCGGCATTGCCGAATGATGCGACAGCCGAACATATTCGGATGTCCGCTGCCAAGCACAAGGCCAGCCCCGCACCAACACACGGGCCGTTGACGGCGGCGATGACGGGCGCCGGCAGTGCCCGAACAGCCTCGCCCAGCGCAGCCATCCGCGCCTGAAAGCGCATCCGGTCCAGCGCCGGCGCGCTCGCCTCGAGCATGCCGGGCCCGAAATCACGCACATCGATCCCGGAGCAGAAGCCGCGACCGGCGCCGGTCAGGACGACGGCCCGGACCGAGTCGTCACCGGCCAAATCGCTCAGGCGCCCGGCCAATTCGTTCCGCATGGCCTCGTTGATGGCGTTGAGCCGCTCGGGACGGTTCAGCCGTAGGACGACGACACCGTCACGCGGTCGATCCAGTTCGAGGGTGCCGGGCATGCTTACACCCGTTCGATGATCGTGGCGGTACCCATGCCGCCGCCGGTGCACATCGTCACCAACCCCGTTGCGAGGTCGCGGCGTTCGAGCTCGTCCAGGACCGTCCCGATCAGCATCGCGCCGGTGGCGCCGATCGGGTGGCCCAGAGCAATTGCGCCCCCGTTGACATTGACCCGGCTGGAATCGAGCTCGAGATCACGGATCACCTTCAACGGGACGGCGGCGAAGGCTTCGTTGATTTCCCACAGGTCGATGTCATCGACGCTCATCCCGGCGCGCTGTAGGCAGCGCTGGGCGGCCGGTCCCGGCGCGGTGAGCATGATGATCGGTTCGCTGCCGATCGCGGCGGCCCCTCGCAGCTTGGCGCGCGGCTGCACGCCGTTGGCCTGCGCCCAGTCGGGCGAGGCGAGCAGGACGGCCGCCGCGCCGTCGACCACTCCGGAGGAGTTGCCGGCGTGGTGGACATGGTCGATGTGGTCGATCGCGGGATAGCGCTGTAGACAGATTTCGTCGAAAGTCCGCTGCTCGCCCTGGACGCAGGTGCCGCCCATCGCCGCGAACGCGGGCGTGAGCCGGGCCAGCGTTTCCACCGACGTCGCGGGTCGGGGATGCTCGTCGCGGCGCAGCACCCCGCCGGCGGTGTGCACTTCGACAAGGGAACGTTCGAATCGTCCCTCGTCGATCGCCGCGGCGGCCCGGCTTTGGCTCTGCGTGGCATATGCATCGACAACGTCGCGGGTGAAGCCCTCCAGGGTCGCGATCAGGTCCGCCGAGACACCTTGCGGGACCGTCGGATAGAGCGCACGCAAGTCGGCATTGTTGCCGTCGATCGTGGGCACCCCGGCGGTGACGTCCCATCGCGACATCGATTCGACACCGCCCGCAATCACCAGGTCTTCGGCGCCGGCGGCGATCGCGGCCGCGGCGACGGTGACGGCCTGCTGGCCCGATCCGCAGAAGCGATTCAACGTCAGCCCCGGCACGGTCTCGGGCCAGCCCGCCAGCAGGACCGACAACCGCGCAATGTCGTCGCCGTGGTCGCCGGACAAGATGCCGTTACCGGCGATCACGTCGCCCACCTCGGCCGGCGCGAAACCGATCCGGTCGGCGAGCGCGGTGAGGCAACGGGCGAACAGCGCCTGCGGATGGACTGCATGTAGCCCGCCGTCGGGGCGGCCACGGCCGCGGGGCGTGCGGACCGCGTCCAGAATCCAGGCGTCGATGACCAACTCCCATCGTCGGGCGGAACCGTGCGACCATCGGTATCGTAAGCCGTCTCTCGGCACCGGAGAACCACCTTCTCCAAATTAGCGAAGCTGCTCTCGCTCCCTGCTGGTTGGTCCCGGTACGGGCTGCACACGCTCAGGAGGTGAGATCAAGGGCCGCGCCGATCAACGCGAGGTGGCTCAATCCTTGCGGCAGGTTGCCCAGGAAGGCGTGATCGTCGGCCCCGATCATCTCGGGCAACACGCCGACGTCGTTGGTCAGTTCGACGAGTTCGGTCATCAGCTGCTTGGCCTCGTCCCGCCTGCCGACATGATGCAGCGCAGACACGACCCAGAAGGAGCACGCGACGAACGCGCCCTCCTGTTCCTCCTCGCGGGCCCCGCTGAAGCGGAAAAGCAGTGGCCCACAGCCCAACTCTCGACGCAACGCGTCGATGGTGGCCGACATGCGTGGACCGCGGTCGAAACCGCTCCCGGCGTGCAGCAGGATTGAGGCGTCGAGCTTTCCGCTGCCCGGGTACCACTCGTAACTACCCAAGTGGTCGGACCAGCAGCACCGTTGCACCCACTCGCGGATCCGGTCGGCCTCGCCGGCCCACCGGCCCGGATCGCCCGGGATCTGGCCCAGCTCAGCCAGATACACGGCGCACCGCAACGCTTGCCAGCAGCCGAGTTTGGATGTGGTGTAGTGCTCGGCCCGCCGCAGTTCCCACATGCCGGCATCCTGATGCCGCCACGCATCGCAGGCCCGATCGGCGAATCCGGCAAGCAGGTGGCCGGTTTCGGTGTCGAGCACATGACCACTGTCGACGTAGAGCCGAACCGTGTCGAAGAGATCGGCGAAGATGCTGAGCTGCAATTGTCCGTCGGCGCGATTACCGGTGACCACCGGACCGATGCCGCGCCACCCGGCCACTTCGTAGTGGGATACCGGGGGTGGCGACGAGCCATCGAGGCAGTAAAACACCCCCATTTCCGGGCCGTGTCGGCGCACCGTGCGCAGCAACCAACTGACGGCGGCATGGGTCTCTTCGCGAATCCCAAACCGGCGCAACGCACTCAGGGTGTACGCGGTGTCGCGCACCCAGGCGTAGCGATAGTCCCAATTCTTGCCGCCCGATAACCGCTCGGGCAGGTCGTCGCGGCCGCGGCGATCGCGCCCGTCGGGCTGAAGATGAGCAGCTTCAGCAGTAGCGCGCTGCGGCGCACCGCCTCGGACCAGGCGTCCGGACACGAGAATTGGCTCGACCAGTTTTCCCAGAATGCGATGGTGGTGTCGAGGCCGTCGTCGATGTCGCAGGCCCGCGACAGCATCAGCGGTTCGGACTCGGACGCCACCACACCGATCAGCTCACGCTCGCCCGGCGCGGTGGTGAACGTCCCGGACGCCGTTTGGTCGGTCCAGTCCACGGCGACGTTATCCGATACGCAGACCCCGAGGTTGAGAGTTCCGGCCCGCAGTACCGCACCGTGTGGAGTGTGGCGCGCCCATGGCGACGTGGAATTGAAGCAGGTGCCAGGCGCTACCCGCCAGCGCATCGGCACGGCGCCGTCGAGGCCTTCTACCCGACGTGCCAACTCGGTCCACGGCAACCGCCCGCCGAATCCGATGTTCAGCGCGTCGGTGACGCGGACCCGCCCGGAGTCCGTAACGAAAGTTGTTTGCAGCACGTTCGTTTTCGGCAGGTACCGTCGGTCGGTGCGAAACGGAACCGTCGGCATCAAGTCCAGCCGTCCGCCGTTCGGCCGGTCGACCACCGCCGCGAATACCGGGAGCGAGTCCAGGTTCGGGATCGGCAACCAGTCGATGGCACCGTCTTGGGCAATCAAAGCCACCGTGCGGCCGTCGCCAATCGGCGCGTAGCCGCGCAGGTCTGTGAAACCGTCTGTCCGGCAAAAAGATTCGGAAGGCTGTGAAACGTCGGGGTCGAGCTCTGGGGCCGGGCACACGAGCCGACGAGTTCCCGCGACCGGCGGCGAATAAACGGCGCATAACGTCGCGCGTAGCGGGTAGCCCGTCGCCATGACCAAGATCGGATACTTCCTGTCCTGCGAGCAGTACGGGCCAAAGGAACTAGTGGACCAGGCCAAGCGAGCGGAGGCCGCTGGCTTCGACGCGTTGTGGATCTCCGACCACTTTCACCCCTGGAACGACGAGCAGGGCCAAAGCCCCTTCGTGTGGGGCGTCATCGGTGCGTTGTCGGAGGTGACGTCGCTGCCGGTGAGCACGGCCGTGACCTGCCCGACAATCCGGATACATCCGGCGATCATCGCGCAAGCGTCCGCCACTGCCGCCGTGCAGCTCGACGGCCGCTTCGTGCTGGGCGTGGGCAGCGGCGAGGCGCTCAACGAGCACGTGCTCGGCGATCCCTGGCCGTCGGTCGGCGTTCGCCAGGAAATGCTGGAAGAGGCGGTGGAGGTCATCCGGCTGCTGCACCGTGGCGACGAGGTGAGCCACCATGGCAAGTACTACGAAGTGCAGGAGGCGCGCATCTACACCCGACCCGAGCGACCGGTGCCCATCTACGTTTCCGGGTTCGGCCCGCAGGGCGCGGCACTGGCGGGACGCATCGGCGACGGCTACGTCCTGGTGACGCCGGAGCCCGAGTTGGTGAAGGCTTTCCGCGAGGCTGGCGGCGGCGACAAGCCGGTGCAGGCAGGCATGAAGGCCAGTTGGGACGCCGATCCCGACGCCGCGCTCAAGGCAGCGCACCGATTGTGGGCCAACGACGCGTTGCCCGGGCAATCCGCGCAGACCTTGCCCCGTCCCAAGGACTTTGCCGCACTGATGTCCCTCGTCACGCCGGACCAGGTTGCGGACACCATTACTTGCGGCCCAGACCCGGACACCCACGTTGCGCGCGTGCGCAAGTATCTCGACGCCGGAGTCGACGAGCTGTACGTGCAGCAAGTCGGCCCGGACAAAGAGGGCTTCTTTGCGGCCTACCAGCGCGACGTGCTGCCCGCGCTGCGGGACTGACGGCCGCCGCGGGCCGGTCGCACAGATACCCCGGCGTCTGGCTGTTGCTTTATACCGCGGCGACCCCAGCGCGGCGCAGCGTGGCCGCGGGACTCTCGCCATACCGGGCCGCATGCGCCGCCGCGAACCGGCCGGGGTTGGTGTATCCCCAGCGCCGGGCAATTGAGGCGACGGTTTCGACCGACGGATCGGACTCGAGCAATTCGCGGTGCGCGCGCCTCAGCCGCACCTGGCGCAGGTACGTCATCGGCGACATGCCCATATGACGCGAAAAGCTTTGCTGCAGCGCGCGCGAACTGACATGGCATTCGGCCGCCAGGCCGGCCAGCGTCAGGGGAAGTTGCGGCTCCGACTCGATCATCTCGACCGCGGGCCGGATACGTTGGGGCGCAATGAGTTTAGTCTTCTCTGCCAGAGCGCTCTGGTACGGATGCTTGGCTGCGAGCAGCAACGCCCGCAACAGGCTGTCCACGAACGGCGCCGCCACCAGCGGTTGCACCAAGGTGCTGTCCGGCCGGAAGAGCTCTTGGGCGAACACGGTGAACATGTGCAGCCAACTGCGTGCGGGACCACTGCCGGTCACCATCGACGGCTCGAACTCGATTTGCGTGGTCAATGGACGACCGAGTGCTTCGCCGAGCGTGTCTTCGAGCGCGTTTCTGGCGACGCGTAATGCAAGCAATCGAGAACACGCCTGCCAGCGCGGAACGATCAGTTCCCCCTCGGGCAGGCAAATTGTGGCCAGCCCTGGGCCGGAGTTAATGGTGGACCCGCGGTGGACCAGCTGCATTTGTCCCGACGCCAACACGTTGACTTGGTAGAACGGCCGACCGTGCGTGCTAGCGAGGCAGGCGTCGACGCTTAGCGCCAGGTCAAACACGGTGATTGGCCCGACGGTACTGACTCGGTGGGTGGGAGAAAACGGCTTGCGGCGATCGAGGGGTCCGATCGGTTTCAGGCAAGGGAAGAATTCGGCGAGTTGATTGGCTGCGTCGGTGGATTGAAATTCTGCAGTCATCGACGGCTGGCATTTGTCGCCCATTTCGAACTCCGCTTCTCGCGCTTCGCGTCTACTGGCCGGAACTACTCGGGCATTCGCGGCGGGGGGCGGCACGGATCGCATTATGTGGCGGACGTCACATAAAGTGTGGATAAACCGGGAAGACAGGTCTGCACTGCACCCGCGAATGGGTGGCGTCGGTAGCAAAGTGTCTCAAACGTTGCGCGATCTGTACTGAGCAAAGGTCCTCCCGCTCTAGCGGCCGTACCCTCGCTGTGAAAGCGTTATCCGACAACAGATTTCGATTAGTGATCGGAGTAACATGACGACGACGCCGGTGGACTGCGACGCAGCGCACCAAGAACTTTTGGCGAATGCGGTGCGGTTGCAACCGCTGCTTCGCGAGAGCGTGTTGTCCAGCGAGGCCATGCGCAGACTGCCGGACGAGACCGTCGAGACGTTAACCGACGCCGGCTTCTTCCGGTTGCTCAAGCCGCACCGATTCGGAGGTCTCCCGGTCGGGCAGCGGACCATGCTCGAGCTCACCGAAGCTCTTGGAGCCGCCAACGCGTCGGCAGCGTGGTTGGTGAGCATCACTGCCGGTGGCACGGCCGTGGCCAAGCATGGATCGGAGCGGGCGCAATCCGAAGTCTTCAGCTCACCCGATAGCCGGATCGCGGGCGGGCTCGCCCCCGGCACGGCGTGCCGGGTCGACGGCGGGCTGTTGATCAACGGCAGCTGGTCCTATGCCTCGGGGGCCCCACACGCGGATTGGGCGGCCATCCATGCCGCGGTGCCGGGGCAGCATGATGGCGACACGGAGTCCTACCTGTGTTTGGTGCCCGCGGCCGAGGTGCGGTTGCGCGACACTTGGCACACAGTCGGTATGCGCGGCACGGCGAGTCAGACATTCTTGGCTAACCAGGTTTTCGTTCCGGACTACCGCACCATCCCATTCAGCACCCTGCTGGGCCGTTCGGTAGCGCCAAGCGAGCCCGAAGCCCAGCCACCGTTGGCGACAGCGGCTCCTCTGGTGCTGGTCGGACCCCTGCTCGGTATCGGCCGAGCGGCCGCGGACCTGGCGATTGAGCAAGCCGGGGCAAAGCCGTTGACCAACACGTTCTTTGCCCGGCAGAGTGGCTCTGTCGGCGTACAGATCCAGATCGCCGAGGCGGAACTCAAGCTGCGCAGCGCCCGGCTGCATGCCTTCGAAGTCGCCGACGCCTTGGACGCTGGCGAGATCGGCCACGGCGATGCTGGGTACGCCCAGCGTGCCAGAGCGCGTGCCCAGTGCGGCTATGCCGCGCAACAAGTGCTGGAAGCCATCCAGATATTGGTCAATGTCCATGGCGCGGGTAGCTTCGCCGATTCCAATGCGATGCAGCAACATTGGCGGGATGCGAACGTCGGTGCGCGACACGCCGGACTGAATTCCTATGTCGGCTACGAAATTTATGGCAAGTCGCTGTTGGGCGTGGCTGAACGGATCTCGCCGCTGGTGTGACCAGCGGTAGGTGTCGAGAGTAGCTCGCCGTGATCGAACCATCCCGGAGGAATCATGAAGTTCGCCAGTCCTTTTCCTGACGTGGTCATTCCGAACACGAGTGTGTACGACTTCGTGTTCGGTAACCTCGACCAGGCCGACCGGGATCGCGTCGCGTTGGTGGAACTCGCCACCGAGACCGAGCTGAGTTACGGCGCGCTGGTCGCTCGCATCGACTCATTCGCCGCGGCGCTGGCCCAACGGGGCATCGGAGTCGGCGACGTGGTGGGGCTGTTGGCACCCAATAGTGCGGCGTCGGCGGTGGCATTGCACGGCATCTTGCGGGCGGGTGCGACGGCTACGCCGATCAATGCCCTGTCCACGGTCAACGAGATCGCCGGCCAGGTAGGGCATTCGGCGGCCCGGCTATTGATCACTGCCCCACAGCTGTGGGACCGGGCCGTGGCAGCGGCGTCCGTGGCGGGCCTGTCCGTCGATGAGGTGCTGCTGGTCGACGATAAAACGCTGCTAATCCCCGCGGCCGGTCCCGACGTCGACTTCGATCCCGCGACGCATCTGGCGGTGCTTCCGTACAGCTCGGGCACGACGGGAAAACCCAAGGGCGTCATGTTGACCCATCGCAACCTCGTCGCGAACGTAGCCCAATTGCACCCCGTGGCAGGGCTTGATCCCGATGAAACACTGATGGCGGTGATTCCCTTCTTCCATATTTACGGGTTGACCGAGCTGTTATGTGCGGCGTTGCAGGCGCGGACGCGGCTGATCGTCATGCCCAAATTCGACCTTGCTGCGTTCCTGGCCGCCATCGAAAAGTACCGCTGCTCACAGGCATTCATCGTCCCGCCGCTGGCCGTGGCGTTGGCCAAAGACCCAATGGTCGATTCGTTCGACCTGTCATGCCTGCGGGTGCTTACCTCGGCGGCGGCGCCGTTGGACGAAGAACTGGCCAATGCGGTGATGCAACGACTCGGTTGTCGTGTCGTGCAGGCCTACGGGATGACCGAGTTGAGTCCCGCCAGCCATGTGACCCCGCACGCGGGCAGGCATCCGGAGGGGCTGGTCGCCCCGGTGAGCTCATGTGGGTGGACGTTGCCGAACGCGGAAAGCAAGATCGTCGACGTCGAAACCGGGTCCGAAATACCCCTTCCCGCGTCGGGCTTGAGTGAGCCGGGGGAGTTATGCGTCCGCGGGCCCAACGTGATGGCGGGTTACCTGAGAAACGATGCAGCGACCGCGGAGATCATCGACAGCGATGGTTTCTTGCACACCGGCGACTTGGCGCGGGTGGACGCGCACGGGTGCGTCTACATCGTCGACCGGCTCAAGGAGCTGATCAAGTACAAGGGATACCAGGTAGCACCCGCAGAGCTCGAAGCGCTGTTGCTGACTCACCCCGACATCGCGGATGTCGCGGTGGTCGGTGTGGTCAATAACCGCTCTGGCGAAGAGATTCCGAAGGCGTTTGTGGTCAGGCAGCGCGGCGCCGTCCTGTCGAAAGGTGAGGTCGTTGACTTCGTCGCTCGGAAAGTCGCGCCGTACAAGAAAATCCGCCAGGTCGAGTTCGTCGAGAAGATCCCGAAGTCGCCGACCGGCAAGATCCTGCGCCGGGAGCTGCGCTCGCATTGAGGCTGCCGGCGCCGCCGGATCAGTCGAAATCGGTGCTGGCAGTCAGCTGTTCCCAGTTCGCTATTTCGTCGGCTCGGGCGTCGGCGGTGTAGCGGTACAGGGCAAGGGCGTCGGGGCCCAGGAGCAGGAATGCGGGTGGTTCGCTGGCTTCGACCGCCGCGACGATGGCCTCGCCGGCCTTGGCGGGGTCACCGGCCTGATTGCCGTGCATAGTGTCGTTCTCCTTGCGGCGTTGGCCCGCGGTGCCGGCGTAGTCGCCGATGGGAACAGCCGACTGGTGCAGCGAGCGCCCGGCGAAGTCGGTTCGAAAGGCGCCCGGCTCGACGACCGTCACCGAAATGCCCAGGGGAGCCAGCTCGCCACGCAACGCACCGCTCATGCCCTCTAGCGCCGCCTTGGCGGCGGAGTAGTAGCCCGATCCCACCGGCGTCACCTGCGCTGCGATTGACGAGATGTTGACGATCGCGCCGCGGCGACGCTGCCGCATGCCGGGCAGGACGGCCTTGATCATGGCGACGGCTCCGAAAAAGTGCGTCTCAAATAGGGCTCGGACCTCGGCGTCGTCCCCCTCTTCCACCGCGGCCCGGTACCCGTAGCCAGCATTGTTGACCAGCACGTCGACGACGCCGAACCGGTCGAGGGCCTGTCGGGTCGCCGAAGCGATCTGATCGGGTCGGGTGACGTCCAGGGTGACGGGCAGCACCCGATCCGGCGCGCGGTTGGTCAAATCCGCAACGTTGGCAACGTCGCGAGCAGTGACGACGGTGTTGTGGCCGGCGCCGATCACGGCCTCGGCCAAGGCGCGTCCGAGACCGGTCGAGCAACCGGTGATGAGCCAGGTGGGCATGGTGTCCTCGTTCCGTCGTGGCGCGAGCCGCGCCGCCATGGTTGCCGCTCAGTCGGCCAGGGCGCGGCCGACGGTCTGCGAATCCGGCTGGCCCATCACGACACCGTAATCCTTGTCGTCGTAGGCGCGTTGAGCCAGGACATAGCGCATGGCGATGATTCGCCCCGCTTTTTTTGGTCGCCGCTGCGCACCGACGGCATGGTCGGCTACGCGGAAGTGCAACGCTCTAGACGGAAGGTGCGCATGAAGCCGCCGGGCTGCGTCGTGAGCGTCACCTCCACCGCGCCGCCGGGGGCGACGACGTAGCGCTCCTCGACGTCGGGTCCATCCGTGCACCGTCCGACGGGTTGGCGCCCGAGGTCGTCGCGGCCGTAGAGGGCCGGATCGAAGGGAAACAGCACCGGATCGTAGGGCGTCACGTCGCCGTCGGGCCGCCCGTTGACCAGGCGGCTGCATTCCACGAAGCGGAAATGTCCGATATTGTGCGCGGCCCGATAGGTCCGCCTGACGACGAGGGGGGAGTGCCCGTCGGCCGGGAGCGAAGCGTCCTTGCACACGATTGGGTCGAAGACGATGCCGGCGCCGGCCTCGGCCTCGCGGAAGACGCCGAAATGCCGCGAAAAGCGTTCGGACAATGCGAAACCCGACTCTTTGTCCAGGAAGACGGCAAGTCCGATGGCGGTGGCGGCAAACGGGTGCGGTGAACGTTTGACGCGCTTGTCGCCGAAGGCGCTGCGCAGCATCCGCGGGACGAGCGGGAAGCCTCCGGCCCCGCCCACCACGTAGATGCCGGCTACGTCGTTCCATGCCACGTCGGTGTTGCCGTCGCGCAAGATGCGGTCGAGGAGTTCGATGGTGAATTCGACGAGCGGCGCGCACGCGGAATAGATGTCGTCGATGGCGCAGGAGAACGGCGGCCGGTCGATTGCCGTCATGTCCACCAGGAAGCGGCGCGTCTGCGGGCCGACGCTCTCCTTGCGGGCCGCGCAGTCTTCCCGTAGCAGGGCGAGCGCGCCGGCGTCGACGTCCGGCAACTTCGCTCCGTCCAGGACCAACCGCAGAATGGCGTCGTCGAAGTCGTCCCCGCCGAGCCGCTGGATGCCTTCGCTGATCACCACCTCGTTGGAGTGCCCGGTCATCTTGAGCAGCGAGGCGTCGAAGGTGCCGCCGCCCAGGTCGTAGATCAGGACGTATTCGCGTTTCGTCGTGATCGTGGACCGGTACCGGTGGGCGTACTCCAGGCTCGCGGCGGACGGCTCGTTCAACAGTGCGACGACGTGAAAACCGGCCGCGACGAAGGCATCCAGCGTCAGCAAGCGCTGCGCGCTCGAGGCGTTCGCCGGCACACTGATGGCCGCCTCGATGGGTTCACCCGGGGTCAGGCAGCCGTTCGAGCGCTGCAGCAGGTCGGTTTTCAGCTGGGCCAGCAAGCCGGTGAGCAGGTCGGCCAAGCGGTAGTTGCGCCCGGCCAGCGTCACCTCGGTTTGTGGGCCGGCGTCGTTGAGCAGACGCTTGATCGACCGCAGTACGGACCACTGCGGGTCGTGGCGGACGGCGCTGGCGTCCACGCCGAAGCGCAGCTCTCCGGCGGCGTTGGCCGCGATCAGTGAGGGCCACGTGTCGACGCTGTCAAAGGAGACGACCGGGTAGTTGCCCCGGTCGACCAGCGCGACGACCGTGTGGGTGGTGCCGAAGTCGATACCGACTCTCATTCCGCACAATCTTAGGGCGGCGCGCCGAACTTCGGGACTACTGCATCATTCCGGCGTGGCGCTGGTCAGCCGGCTCCGGCCGGGGCGCGTCCCACTGCCGTTGCACCTCGCGCTCAACGGCGGTGGCAATCAGGCCCGAGGGGGCGAACAGCTTCGACGGGACCGGGTCCTCCTCGGTCAACGGCCGGCCGTTGCCACGAATCGCCTTGACCGAGGACACAATTCCGACCACCAGCACGATGAGCACCACAACCGCGAAGAAAATCGACAGGGTCCCCTGGATGAACGTGTTCCGGATGACCGCGTCGAGCTCGTGGGCGTTCTTGGCCGAACCGAAGGCGGTCTTGCCGGCCGCCCGGGCGGCCGCGTACTTGAAGTGTTGCGCCCAATAGCCGATGTTCGGGTCCGCGGAGAAGATCTTCTGCCACGACGCCGTCAGCGTCACCACCAAGTCCCACGCGAGCGGGACGCCCGAAACCCACGCCCAAGCCAGCAGACCCTTCTTGATGACGATGACCGTGATGACCGTCAGTGCGATCGCGGCGAGTAGCTGGTTGGAGATCCCGAACAGCGGGAACAGGGTGTTGATGCCACCCAGCGGATCGGTGACGCCCATGAGCAGGATGCTGCCCCAGCCGGCGGCCACGACCAGGCTGCACACCCACACGCCGGGCCGCCAGCTGGGGTTGCGCAGCTTCGTCAGCGGTCCGCCGAGGTTGCCGAGCGTGTCGGACAGCATGAACCGCGCGACTCGGGTGCCGGCGTCAACGGCGGTCAGGATGAACAGCGCTTCGAACATGATCGCGAAGTGATACCAGAACGCCTTGAGGGCGGTGCCGCCGAAAGCGCGGTGCAAGACCTCGGACATGCCCACCGCAAGCGTCGGGGCTCCGCCGGTGCGGGACACGATCGACTTTTCGCCGACGCTGGTGGCGGCTCCGGCGAGTTCGTCGGCGGTGATGGGGCCGCCCGACAGCCCGAGAGTGTTGACGTAGTGCGCGGCGGTGGCGGCCGTGCCGCCGGTCTGCGCGGTCGGGGCGTTGAGGGCGAAGTACACGTGCTGGTCGAGGACCGTCGCGCTGATCAATGCCATGACGGCGACGAACGATTCGGTCAGCATGCCGCCGTAGCCGATGAAGCGCATCTGGCTTTCCTTCTCCAGCAGCTTCGGCGTGGTGCCCGATGAGATCAGTGCGTGGAATCCGGACAGCGCGCCGCAAGCGATGGTGATGAACAGGAAGGGAAACAGCGAACCCGGAAACACCGGCCCGTCGCCGGTGTGAGCGAATCGGGAGACGGCGGGCGCCTGGATGAGCGGGTGCGCGACGAAGATGCCGAGGGCCAGCATCGCGATCGCGCCCACTTTCATGAAGGTGGACAGGTAATCGCGCGGCGCGAGCAGCAACCACACCGGCAGCACCGACGCGACGAAACCGTAGCCGATGATCAGCCAGCAGACGGTGACCGGGGACAGGTTCAACCAGGAAGCACCCCAAGACGTTTCACTGACCCAGTTGCCCGAGGCCACCGCGGCCATCAGCAACGCGAAGCCGATCAGCGACACCTCGCCTACCCGCCCGGGCCGCAGGAACCGCAAGTAGCAGCCCATCAAGATGGCGATGGGAATGGTCATCGCGATGGAGAACACGCCCCACGGGCTCTGGGCCAGTCCGCGAACCACCACCAACGCCAGCACGGCGATGATCATCACCATGATGACGAGCACACCGACCATTGCGGCGGCCCCGCCGGTCGGGCCGAGCTCGTCGCGGGCCATCTGTCCCAGCGACCGGCCGCGGCGGCGGGTGGAAATCCACAGCACCAGGTAGTCCTGCACGGCGCCGGCGAACACCGCACCGATGATGATCCAAATGCTGCAGGGCAAGTAGCCCATCTGGGCGGCCAGTACCGGGCCGACGAGCGGCCCGGCTCCCGCGATCGCGGCGAAATGGTGACCGAACAACACCCGCCGGTCGGTGGGCACGTAGTCGGTTCCGTCGTCGATGACTTCGGCGGGGGTGGCGTGGTCGTCGCGCGGGAGCACAACCTTCAGCTCGATCAATCGGGCATAAAACCGGAACCCGATGATGTAGGTGCAGATCGCGGCCACCACAAACCAGACGGCGTTCACCGTCTCACCGCGCACGAATGCGATGATCGCCCAAGCGATCGCGCCAACGATTGCGATGACCCCGAAGATGATCTTGTGTCCGACCGAGATGGGGGAGCGGTCGATGATCGCCACCGGCGGCAAATCGTCGTCGGTCCGGATATAGCTGACATCCTTGTCGCGCAGAGTCACCCGGAAACCCTATGATGCCGGGGACGAAGTCGGTTGTGAGATTCAGTACAGGGAACGGACGTTGTCGATCGTGTCGGCCTCGGCCGGGCTCTTGTCGTCGCGATACCGAACGACCCGGGCGAACCGCAGCGCCACCCCGCCGGGATAGCGCGGCGAGCGCTGAACGCCGTCGAGGGCAATCTCGACAACCTGTTCGGGGCGCAGCTGCACGACCTGGACGACGTCGGCATCGGTCGGTCCGACGGCGAGTTCGCGGAATCGGGCCGTCTGCCAATCCAGCATGGCGTCGGTCATCCCTTTGAAAGTCTTTCCCACCATGACGAATTCGCCGGTGGCGGGATCGCGCGCGCCCAGATGAATGTTGGAGAGCTTGCCGCGGCGGCGTCCAGAACCCCACTCGACGGCCAGCACCACCAGGTCGAGGGTGTGCACCGGCTTGACCTTGAGCCACCCCGCCCCGCGGCGGCCGGCCTGATACGACGCGCCGGGCGCCTTGGCCATTACTCCTTCGTGGCCAGCGGCCAGGGTGGCCTGGAGGAAAGCGGACGCGGCCGCGGCGTCGGACGTCACCAGCCGGTCGACTTGCTGTGGTGCCGGTACCAGCGCGTCCAGCACGGCCAGCCGCTCGGTGGTCGGCGCGTCGAGCAGGTCGACACCGTCGCGGTGCAGGATGTCGAAGAAGAACACCGACAACGGCTGCGCGGCTTGGTTAGTGGCCACATCGACGGATCGCGCGAACCGCGACGCGGTGACCTGAAAGCGGTGCGGCCGGTTGTCGGGCCGCAGCGCGATCGCCTCGCCGTCGGCGATGAGGTCGCGCACCGGCAGCGCCAGCGTGGCCTCCACCACCTCGGGCAGCCGAGCGGTGACGTCGTCGAGGCTTCGAGTGTAGACCGTGACCGCCTCCCCGGCCCGGTGGATCTGCACCCGCGCGCCATCCAGCTTCGCCTCGAAAATCGTTGTGCCGCCATGCCGTTCGAGCGCGTCGGCCACACTGGCCGCCGGCTGGGCCAGCATCGGCCCCACCGCCCGGCCCACCCGCAGCGTGAACGCATCAAGCGCGGCCGCTCCGCCGGACAGGGCAGCGGCGGCGACGGCGGGCAGATCCCCGCCGAGCATCGCCGCGCGCTGTACCGCGGCGGCCGGGATGCCCGCGGCCTTGGCGACGGCGTCGGCCATGATCCCGGCCAGCGCGCCCTGCCGCAGCTCGCCATTGAGCAGCCGCGCCAGAAAGGTCTGCTCGGGGTCGGTCGCGGCGGCGAACAGCGATCCGAGCAGTGCGGCGCGGCGGGCCTGCGATCCTTTGCCGGAGACCGCGCCGATGTCGGTGAATGTGGCGTGCACGCCGGCGACGGTGAGCGTGGATCGCGCGGCCGGGGGCGGGCGGGTGCGCAGCGACGCCCAGCCCACGCCGATCTGGCGTTGCGGCAGCTCACCGGAGAGCCAGGAGACGACGATTGCCGCGACAGCGGGGTCGGGTGCGGTGCGGGTGAGCAGGTCGGCGATGCGCGCGATCTTGGTCAGCCGCGACGACGTGGCGCCGACGTCGATCGACGTCGCGACCACCTCGTGTAGGAGCACGGTCGCCAGCTTGGCATGGCTCGGTGACAACCCTGCGACACAAACACGCTAGCGTGCCTACGTAACGTTACAGATTGCGCAGGATCTGACAACCAAAGGAGAAGTCCGGATGGAGATCAATGGGAAGAAGGCCGTCGTCATCGGCGGTGCGTCGGGGATGGGCCGCGCCACGGCCGAGATGCTCGCTGAACGTGGCGCGGACGTCGCCATCTTCGACCGCGAGGGTTCCGACGGCAAAACGGTCGCCGAGGGCCTCAGCGGCGGGGGCGGCACGTTCTACCCGGTCGACGTCACCGACTTCACCGGCACCGAGCAGGCCTTGCAGACGGCGGTCGACAAGCTCGGCGGCCTGCACATCACCGTGACTACCGCCGGCGGCGGCATCGCCAAGCGCACCTTGACCAAGTCGGGTCCGCACGACCTCGAATCCTTCCAACAGGTGATCGACCTCAACCTGATCGCCACGTTCAACATCAGTCGGTTGGCGGCCGCGCACATGTCCAAGAACGAACCCGAGGACGAGGAGCGCGGTGTCATCATCAACACGGCGTCGATCGCCGCTTTCGAAGGACAGATCGGGCAGGTCGCCTACACCGCCGCCAAGGCGGCCGTCGCCGGCATGTGCCTGACGATGGCGCGCGACCTGGGATCGCTGGGTATTCGGGTGCTGGCGATCGCTCCGAGCCTGTTCCTCACCGGCCTCACGTCGATGGTTCCCGACGAGATGGCGGCGACGCTGACCCGGGACGCGGCCTTCCCCAAGAGGATGGGCCGACCCGAGGAATACGCCAAGCTGGCGGTGGCCATCGTCGACAACCCGATGCTCAACGGCCAGTGCCTGCGGCTGGACGCGGGCCAGCGGTTCGCGCCCAAGTAGAGACCCTCGGCACCGGCCCGTTCGCAATAAGTACACTCTTTAGGCAGCCGCCCCGCTCTCCCTCGGAGCGGGGCGGCTGACCACCCGGCGACGATGCGGGGCGGGCACGGGCGCGAGGAGGTCCCATGGGTATCGCACTGACCGACGATCATCGCGAGCTCGCCGAGGTTGCTCGGTCTTTCCTGACTTCGCAGAAGGCGCGTGCCGCGGCGCGGGCGCTGCTCGACTCGCCGGAGGAAGCCCGGCCCGCGTTCTGGCCCGGCATCGTCGAGCTCGGCTGGCTCGGCCTGCACATCGACGAGGAACACGGCGGCTCCGGGTTCGGGTTGCCCGAACTCGTGGTGGTCGTCGAGGAGCTCGGCCGCGCGGTGGCCCCGGGTCCGTTCGTCCCCACGGTGATCGCCTCGGCCTTGATCGCCAAAGACGGTACCGCCGAACAAAAGTCGCGGTTGCTGCCAGGCCTGATCGACGGCTCGGTCACCGCGGGCGTCGGCCTAGGCGGCCAAGTGCAGATCACCGACGGAGTCGCCGACGGTGACGCCGGAGTCGTGTTGGGCGCGGGTCTGGCTGATCTGCTGGTGATCGCCGCCGGCGACGACGTGGTGCTGTTGGACCGCGGCCGTTCCGGCGTATCGGTCGAGGTGCCCGACAACCTCGACCCGACGCGGCGTTCCGGGCGGGTCCGGTTGCGCGACGTCAGCATCGGTGCCGACGACATCGTCACGGGGGCGCGGGATTCGGCGCTGGCTCGGGCGCGGGTTCTGCTGGCCGCTGAGGCAGTGGGCGGGGCGGCCGACTGCGTCGACGCCGCCGTCGAATACGCCAAGGTGCGCCAGCAGTTCGGCCGCACCATCGCGACCTTCCAGGCCGTCAAGCATCACTGCGCCAACATGCTGGTGGCCGCGGAGTCGGCGACGGCGGCAGTATGGGATGCCTCGCGCGCGGCGTCCGAAGACGAAGCGCAATTCCGGCTGATCGCCGGTGTTGCTGCCGCACTGGCCTTTCCGGCTTACGCCCGCAACGCCGAGCTCAACATTCAGGTGCACGGCGGCATTGGGTTCACCTGGGAGCACGATGCGCATCTGCATCTGCGCCGCGCTCTGGTGACGGGGGCGCTGTTCGGTGGCGACGCGCCGGCCCGCGATGTTTTCGACCGCACCGCCGCGGGCGTCGTACGCGACAACAGTTTGGACCTGCCGCCGGAGGCCGAGCAGATGCGGGCCCGGATCCGGGCCGACGCCGCCGCTATCGCGTCGCTGGACAAAGCGGCGCAGCGGGACAAGCTGATCGCGACCGGCTATGTCATGCCGCACTGGCCCAAGCCGTGGGGCCTGGCCGCGGACGCGGTCGAGCAGTTGGTGATCGAGGAGGAGTTCCGTGCCGCCGGCATCAAGCGGCCCGACTACGGCATCACGGGGTGGGTGATCCTGACCCTGATTCAGCACGGAACTGACTGGCAAATCGAAAGATTCGTCGAAAAGGCGTTGCGTAAGGACGAGATCTGGTGCCAGCTGTTCTCCGAACCCGAGGCAGGCTCGGACGCCGCATCCATCAAGACGAAGGCCACTCGGGTCGAGGGCGGCTGGCGGATCAACGGCCAGAAGGTGTGGACCAGCGGTGCGCATTACTGCGCCCGGGGCCTGGCCACCGTGCGCACCGACCCCGATGCGCCTAAGCACGCCGGTATCACCACGGTCATCGTCGACATGAAGGCGCCCGAGGTCGAGGTGCGGCCGTTGCGGCAGATCACCGGCGGCTCGGACTTCAACGAAGTGTTCTTCAACGACCTGTTCGTCCCCGACGAAGACGTCGTGGGGACGCCCAATTCGGGGTGGACGGTCGCGCGCGCGACGCTGGGCAACGAACGGGTCAGTATCGGCGGCAGCGGGTCTTTCTACGAGGGGCTGGCGACCGCCCTGGTCGAGCTCGCCCGCCAACACCCAGAGCGGTTGGCGGGGGCCGATGTTCGGGTCGGTTCCTACCTGGCCAACGAGGCCGCGCTGCGGCTGCTCAACTTACGCCGGGTGGCCCGCAGTGTCGAAGGGTCGGGCCCGGGCCCGGAAGGCAACGTCACCAAACTCAAGCTCGCCGAGCACATGGTGGAGGGCGCGGCGATCATGGCCGCCCTGACTGGCGCCGAAGTTGCGCTGGTGGACGGGGCCGGTGCGGCACCGGGCCGGCTGATCATGGGCGCCCGCGGCATGGCGATCGCCGGTGGCACGTCGGAGGTCACCCGAAACCAGATCGCGGAGCGGATTCTCGGCATGCCGCGCGACCCGCTGATCAACTAGCCAGCGGGTGCGAACCGGGGTGCCCCGCCGGCGCCCCGGTCCGCGCGAAGCTCGACTGCCATCCCGCAGGTCACCGAATCCGGTTCGCAGTCAACGATATTGGCGGCCACGCGCAGTCCACTCTGCTCGGCGAGCTCCACGATGGCGATCACATACGGAACCGGAATCTCCGGGTTGTACGGATGATGGTTCACCGTATAGGTGAACACCGTGCCCTGTCCCGATACGGGACGCGCGGCCAGCGTGGCGCCGCACTGCCGGCAGACCCCGGCCGCGGGATGCACCCAGCGGCAGCAGTCGTCGCAATATTCGATCAGTAGCGGTGAGTCGGCTGACACGGGCAATACAGTACACTCTATTGTTTGCGGTGCGTACAGGTGCGTAGAGCGGTTCTCCTCTGGCGGGCGGTGCAGGTGACGTATTTCGAAAAAGACGCGATCGTGTCCGGTCTAGGCATTTCCCGGATCGGCCGCCGTACCGGCATCCCGGGCCGGGACCTGACGATGGAGGCGGTGCGGGCCGCGATCGCCGACGCCGGCCTCGCGCCCGCCGACATCGACGGCATCGCCACGCTGGGCGACACCCCGGCCGCCGAGGTCAACGCCGAGTTGAGGATCGACGCGGCCGACTGTGGCAGCGGTTTCGGCACCGGCGGGCTGCTGAGCCCGGTCATGTCGGCCTGTCGCGCGGTGTCGGAGAGACGGGCCCGGCACGTGGTGGTGTACCGAACCATTCAGATGCTCGGCGGGACGGTGCCGGTCAAGCAGGAAGAGAACGCCCCGGCCCCGCCGTTGGCGCGGATGTTCGAGACGCCCGAGGGGGAGGAGCGCCCGGCCGTCGGGGCGATGGACGACGTCAACGATCTCGTTGCGGCCCAAGCGTATTCGGCCGCAAACTGGCTGGCGCTGAACTGCCGTCGCCACATGGAGCTGTATGGGACCACCAAGGAACAGCTGGGGTGGGTGGCGCTCAACGGCCGACGCAATGCCGCGCTGAATCCGCGCGCGGTGTACCGCGACCCGATGACCATGGCCGACTACCTGGGGTCACGGCTGGTGTCGACGCCGTTCGGGCTGTTGGACTGCGACGTGCCGATCGACGGCTCGATCGCGGTGGTGGTGTCGAACGCCGAGTACGGCCCCGATTGTCCGTACCGGCCGGTGCGGGTGGAGGCCGTCGGCGGAGCCGACGGTGCCGGCGGCTGGTTTCACCGTGACGATTACCCGAAGATGGCGATGTCGGACGCCGCCGCCCAGATGTGGTCGCGTACCGAGTTGACGCCGGCCGACCTCGCAATTGCCGAGCTTTACGACGGCTTCACCTATCTCGCCCTCGCGTGGCTGGAGGCGCTGGGAATCTGCGGTGACGGCGAGGCCGGTCCGTTCGTCGAGGGCGGCGCGCGGATCGCCAGGGACGGCCAGTTGCCGCTGAACACCTACGGTGGCCAGCTATCGGCCGGACGCATGCACGGCTACTGGGCGCTGCACGAAGGGTGCCTGCAGCTGCGCGGCGACGCGGGGGAGCGGCAGGTGACTCGACGTCCCGAGGTCGGTGTGGTGTCCGTGGGTGGCGGCCCGGTCGCCGGTTGCATGCTGCTCACGTGTTGACAGCGGTTGCGGGAGTCCAGCATTGAGCTTCAGGTAAGCCCAGCGCCGCGCCTGGGCGAGACGAAGAAGCTGGCCGCGACGATTGCCCGCGAGATCGAGGCGGACATCGTTCGCCGCGGGTGGCCCGTCGGGGAATCGCTGGGTTCAGAACCCGCGCTGCAACAGCGCTATGGAGTGAGTCGCTCGGTGCTGCGCGAGGCCGTCCGGCTCGTCGAGCACCATCGGGTGGCTCGGATGCGGCGCGGGCCGGGTGGCGGGCTGCTGATCAGTGAGCCCGACGCGGGGCCGGCGACCCGGGCGGTGGTTATTTATCTCGAGTACCTGGGTACCACGCTCACGGATCTGCTCAACGCGCGTCTGGTGCTCGAGCCGCTGGCGGCCTCGCTTGCGGCGGAACGGATCGACGAGGCCGGCATCCAGCGGCTGCGCGCGACGCAGCACTGGCGGCCGGATCTGCCCGCGCCGCGCGACGAGTTCCACATCGCGCTCGCCGAGCAGTCGAAAAACCCGGTGTTGCAGTTGTTTATCGACGTACTGACGAGGCTGACCGCGCGCTACGCTCTTCGGTCTCGAACCGACTCGGACAGTGAAGCCATCGAAGCCCTCGACCACATGCACAGCGATCACGCCGAAATCGTCGCCGCGGTAACCGCCGGCGATGCTGCCCGCGCCATGACGCTGTCGCAGCGACATGTCGAAGCGGTGACCGCCTGGCTGCAGCAGCACTACCCGGGCGGTTCGGTGCGCCCGCGCGACCGCGGCGGCCGCAGGCGCCGGCCGGCCGACGCGGAAGTCCCGCACGGCAAGCGTGCTGAGGTCCTGGCGGCCGCCATTGGCGACGAGATCGGCTCCGGCGGCTGGCGTGAGGGTGAGGTCTTCGGCACCGAGACCGGGCTGCTCGAGCGCTATCGGGTGAGTCGTGCGGTGCTGCGGGAAGCGGTGCGGTTGCTCGAATACCACTCGGTCGCGCACATGCGCCGCGGACCCGGCGGCGGTCTGATTGTCACCACTCCCCATGCGCAGGCCAGCATCGACACGATCGCGTTGTACCTGCAGTTCCGCCAACCGAGCCGCGACGACCTGCGGTGCGTGCGGGACGCGATCGAAATCGACAACGTGGCCGCTGTCGTCGAGCGGCGGGCCGAACCCGAGGTGACCGGCTTTCTGCGGCTGCACCGGTCCGCACTCGATCACGGCGCCCGCGGTGGCGATGACGTGCATCAGGCGAGCTGGGAAGAGGGCCGGTTCCACGTCGGGCTGGCCCAACTGGCCGGCAACGCGCTGTTGGACCTGTTTTTGCGGATCATCGTTGAGCTGTTTCGCCGGCACTGGTCCAGCACGGGTCAGGAGCCGCCCGCCCACACCGACCTCGTCGCCGTCGAGCATGCCCACCTGCGGATCATCGAGGCGATCGAGGCCGGCGATGACAGCTTGGCGCGCTACCGCATGCGTCGTCACCTCGATGCCGCCGCGTCCTGGTGGCTGTGAGCGAGGCCCTGCCCGTCGAGGCCGGTTTGTGATGTGTTCCCTGCATAGGGACGGCGCGTGCGGGGTACTGGGATGGGTAATGGGGCGCGACATACGCAGCAAGACGGCCGGTCCGGCAGGGGGTTGGCATTGGTAATGATGGAAAGCGGGAGCGCCGAGGTGACGACGGGCACGGGAAACGGATATCGCGCCTTCGTCCACTCGGCCTTTCTTTTCCGCTCTCATTTGGAGTACGTAGACGCGGTCGTGCCCTTTATTCTCGAGGGCCTGGCAACGGATGAACCGGTACTCGTCGCGGTTCCCGGTGAGTACCTGGCGTTGCTGAGAAAGGCGTTGGGCGGGCACGGGTCGACGTCTGGTCTACAGCTGGTCGACATTGCCGAGGTTGGCCGCAACCCGAGTCGTTTCTTGGCGGTGGAAGGCTCTTTCGCGCAGCAGAATGTCGACCGGCCCGCGCGGATCGTCAGCCAGGTGTTCTGGCCCGGCCGGAGCGCGGACGAATTCGTGGCGTGCACACAACACGAGGCCTTGGTCAACAGCGCGTTCGACGGGCGGCCGCTGACCGTGTTGTGTCTGTTCGACGCCCAACGGCTGGGCGACGACATCCTCGCGAGCGCACGCGCCACGCACCCGACGCTGTACGAAGGCGGTGCCCTCCACGACAGCCCCGACTACGCACCCGGTGAGGTGTTGGCGCGGTGCAACCAGCCGCTGCCGGCGAACCCGGGGGCCGTGACGTACATGGTGCGTAAGTCGGACGACCTGAAACCGGCGCGGTCGTTCGCCGTGAACTACGCCGGCTGGGTAGGCCTGTCCCAAGACGGCATCGAGGATCTGCAACTGGTCGCCACCGAGCTGGCCACCAACAGCCTGATGTACACCGACGGCGCATGCCGGCTGGCTTTTTGGCGCGACGACGACTATTTGGTGTGCGAGGCGCGCGACAGCGGCCGGCTCGACGACCCACTGGTGGGACGCCTGGACCCCGGCCCGACCGGGCCGGCCAGCCGCGGATTATTTCTGGTCAATGCCATCTCGGATTTGGTGCGTACCCACACCGGGAGTACCGGGACGACGATCCAGGCCTATCTGCGGATGACTCCCTCGTCCGGGCCGGTGGGCTGAACAGGAAGACGGCCCACCAGGAACCGAAGTTCCCGGCGGGCCGTCTTGCCCGCACAGTTAAATGCAGACGATCAACACGCAAATACCGCCGCCGCTGCCACCACCGATTACGCCGCCACCGCCGGCGCCACCAGCCGCCGTCGAGCATCCGCTGGATGCCAGCATTATTCCAGCTAGACCGAGCGCAGCTGCGGCCGTCTTCACAGTAGTTTTCGCGCGGTGCGACTTCATCGTCGTGCCTTTCCGAGAGGGGGGACAAAATCGTCGTACGGTCAATGACAATAGGCCATGTACCCGCTGTTACACACGTGTAAACGGGAATTTTTCGCCAATTTGGTATCCGGCACGCGCTGGCCATACCCGCTGTGCCGCAACGGCATTCAGCAAACTGATCACGACGATGGGAACGGGCGCGCACTACCGTCGGCGACACCCTGCGAGGGGCCGTCGAAACGCCCCGCTAGCTCACTAAATCGGGAGACTGATAGTCAGCCCACCGTCGCCGCCAGCGCCGCCCACTGCTGAAGAACAACCGGGAATCAGCAACACCGCGATCAGGACCGTCGCTGCCACGAGGGCTCTGCCGGTTCTCCTGGCACTTGCCGACTTCATTGTCGTCGCCCTTTCATCAGGGAGCTGAGTAGTCGGGTGGACATCACGCCGCAGGTTGCTGGGGCGGTTCGGAGCGAGGCAGCGGTGGGCATGTCGGGGGTGCGTCGTCGGCGGCTGCCACCCGCCGCCGTGGCCATGCGAAGCGTGCCGGCACCAGCAGCACCTGAAGCAGCCCGATGGCCACCTCTGCGGCCTCGCGGACCTTCTCGACTCTCGTCGACGTCATTGTCGATGCCTTTCATCGGAGGGGATGCGTCGTCATGTGGGAGACCAAGGCGACAAACCGGGTAACCATTATTCGACACATGTAAACCTCCCCAGTGAAAACAATTTGCGCAATCGCGGCTTTGAGGTCTAGTGTCGCGCTCGTGCGTCTTCTGAAGAGTGCCGTAGTAGCCAGCACCCGCAGCGGGGTCTGATCCAGACCGACCCCCCGCTGTGGGTCGGAAGCTACTACCGTCGGTCGCTCCTACTGACCAGAGAAGACCGACACCATGCCTCTTACACAGCCTCTCACCGGGCCTCTTTCCCAGCCTTTCGCCCCCGCTGAGCTGGACCCCTCCTGCGTGGCCGGGCAGCCGCGCGACGCAGGCACGTGGTTCGGCGACCACTTCGGGGTCCCGATGCCGCGCAGTCTTCGACATCGGGCCGACGCGATGAGCTGGGAGAGCTTCGTCGCGACGTACGGCCAGGCCGCCGGCCGACTGCGGCTGCGGCACTGGAAGTGCGCCGACGCGGAGCGACCCGCGGCGCGTCTGGGCACCCAGGCCCGCAACTTCCGGGCGATGATCTCCGTCGGCGAGTCCGTCAGCACCTGCACCGCGGCCGCCAGCGGGCCGATCGCCGCACTCACCGCAATGCTGCACGAGCGCGGCATCGCCATCGAGACACTCAAGTTCCATCAGATGACGTCGACCGACTGCACCGCCACGTTCATCTGCGGCAGCAACGGCACTCGCGCCGAGTGGGCGATGGGCCTCGCCGAGGACCCGACCCAGTCGGCGCTGTCCGCGCTGATCGCATGCGCCAATCGGCTGACGGACTGAATCCGGCCCTCCAGCGCCGTCTAAAGAAGGTCAGAGCGGACGCAACACGATCGGCATGCCGTCTTTCGGCACGGGCATGCCGCCGTAGTCCCACTCGCACTTGTAGCCCGGGCGGGGCGGCTCCAACCGGTACCGGCGCAGCAGGCGATGCAGAATCGTCTTGATCTCTAACTGCCCGAAGGTCATCCCGATGCACTTGTGGGCCCCGCCGCCGAACGGTGTGAAGGCGTAGCGGTGCCGTTTGTGTTCGTTGCGCGGCTCGGTGAACCGCTCGGGGTCGAACTTCAGTGGGTCAGTCCACAATTCGGGCAGTCGATGATTCACGCCGGGGTAGGCGATGACGTTGGTGCCCTTCGGGATGTAGTAGCCCAACAGCTCGGTGTCGCGCACGGTCTGTCGCATGGCCCACTGTACGGGAGTGACCAGCCGGATCGACTCGTTCATCACCAGATCGAGCGTCTCCAGCTTGTCGAGGGCATCGATGTCCAGCGGTCCGTCGCCGAGCCGGTCGGATTCTTCGCGGCAGCGCTGCTGCCACTGCGGATGCGTGGCTAAGTTGTAGGCCATCGTGGTAACCGTCGACGTCGAGGTGTCGTGGGCGGCCATCATCAGGAAGATCATGTGGTTGACGATGTCGTCGTCGCTGAACTTGTTGCCGTCCTCGTCTTCGGTTTCGCATAACACCGACAGCAGGTCGGTCCCGGGATTCGCGCGTTGTTCCTTGACCCGCTCGCGGAAGTAGTTCTCCAGTAACTCGCGCGCCTTGAGGCCGCGCCACCAGGTGAACGGCGGCACGGGCGTGCGGATAATCGCGTTGCCGGCGCGCGTGGTGATCGCGAACGCCTTGTTGACCTTGGTCACCAGCTCGTGGTCGGTGCCCGGCTCGTGGCCCATGAACACCATCGACGCGATGTCGAGCGTCAGTTCCTTCATTGCCGGGTAGAGCAGGAAGCGTGCGTCATTGGGCACCCAGTCGTTGGCGATCGTCTGCGAGACCACTCGGTCCATCTGCTCGACGTAGCTGATCAGGCGGGAGCGGATGAAAGCCTCCTGCATGATCCGCCGGTGAAACATGTGCTCTTCGAAGTCGAGCAGCATCAGGCCGCGATTGAAGAACGGACCGATTACCGGCACCCAGCCCTGCTGGGAGTAGTCCTTGTTCCGGTTGGAGTAGATGACCTGGGCGGCGTCCGGGCCCAGGGCCGCAATGCCCGGCAGCACCGGGGAATCCCCGAACACCACCGGGCCCTTGGTCTGATACAGGTGCAACAGATAGTCCGGGCCGCCGCGCAGCATCTCGATGATGTGCCCGATGACCGGCAGGCCCGCGTCGCCGACGGCGGCCTTGAGCCCGCTGCCCGGCGGCGGCTCGGCGAGCTTGCGCTCCGGGAAGTCGGTGTTCAGCAGCCTGCGCTCGACGATCCCCAT
This sequence comes from Mycobacterium simiae, assembly GCF_010727605.1. Taxonomy (NCBI): domain Bacteria; kingdom Bacillati; phylum Actinomycetota; class Actinomycetes; order Mycobacteriales; family Mycobacteriaceae; genus Mycobacterium; species Mycobacterium simiae. The sequence goes on along the minus strand of NZ_AP022568.1, from coordinate 1,020,547 downwards.
GCCGGGAAAGTTGTTGATCGACGGCGTGAACCGGCGTCGTGCCTGGTCGAGCAGGTAATGCGGGGTGCTGATGGTGGCGGGCATGGACGCTCCTTTGCGGACCCTGAATCGGTGATATCCGTCACTTGACACTAACCTTCGACAAAAAGTTGACGGCTGTCAAGTTTGCTTTTTGTGCGCCGTGGTGCAAGGTCAGGGAATGCTTCGGACGCCATGGCGCAAGGCCGCGGGATGAGCGGCCATGCGGAGCGGGGCGAGCCAGCCACGCGGCGTCGCGGCGACAAACACCGGCAGGCGATCATGCAGGCGGTGCGGGAACTCCTGGAGGAACGCCCGTTTTCCGAGCTGTCGGTCAGCACCATCAGTCTGCGCGCCGGAGTGGGCCGATCCGGCTTCTACTTCTACTTCGACTCCAAATACGCCGTGCTCGCACAGATCGTCGCCGAGGCCACCCAGGAGCTGGAAGAACTCACCCAATTCTTCGCCCCCCGCGGGCCCGACGAGTCACCCGAGCAGTTCGCGAAGCGGATGGTGGGCAGTGCCGCCGCCGTCTACGCACACAACGACCCGGTGATGGCGGCCTGTAACGCCGCCCGCTACACCGACGTCGAAATCCAGGGCATGCTTGAGCAGCAGTTCGAGGTCGTGGTGAACGAGATCGTCGCCGTCGTCGAGGCGGAGATAAAGGCCGGGACCGCCAATCCGATCAGCGATGACATCCCGACCCTGGTGCGCACCCTCACCGGTACCACCGCGATGTTGTTGACCGGCGACCCAGCCTTCATCGGCCGCGGCGACGACGACATCGACCGTCGCGTCCGCCTTCTCGAGCAGTTATGGCTGAACTCCCTGTGGGGTGGCGGCCGGGGGTAGCCCGGTACCGTCGGTATCGTCACCGTCATGGCGCAGCGGAGATCCTCGCGTTACTTCGCGGGCAAGCGCAGTCTGGTCACCGGCGCGGCCAGCGGCATCGGCCGGGCCACGGCATTGCGGCTGGCGGCCCAGGGCGCCGAGCTGTTCCTCACCGACCGCGACGCCGACGGATTAGCGCAAACCGTGGCCGATGCCAGGGCGCTGGGTGCCCTGGTGCCGACACACCGGGCGCTGGACATCGCCGACCACGACGCGGTCGTGGGCTTCGCCAGGGACATCCACGCCACGCACCCGAGCATGGACGTGGTAATGAACATCGCCGGGGTATCGGCGTGGGGAACCGTGGACCGGCTGAGCCACGAACAGTGGACCAAGATGGTTTCGATCAACCTGATGGGTCCGATCCACGTCATTGAGTCGTTCGTCCCGCCGATGATCGCGGCCGGCCGCGGTGGGCACCTGGTCAACGTGTCGTCGGCGGCCGGGCTGGTCGCGCTCCCGTGGCATGCGGCCTACAGCGCCAGCAAGTATGGGTTGCGCGGCGTGTCCGAGGTGCTGCGTTTCGACCTGGCCCGACACCGCATCGGGGTGTCGCTGGTGGTGCCCGGTGCCGTGAAGACGCCGCTGGTCGACACCGTCGAGATCGCGGGCGTCAACCGCGACGATCCCAAGGTTGCTCGGTGGGTCGACCGATTCAGCGGGCACGCGGTGTCGCCAGAACGAGCGGCCGAAAAAATCCTCGCCGGCGTCGCGAAGAACCGATACCTCATATACACCTCCCAGGACATCCGGGCGCTCTACGCGTTCAAGCGGCTGGCTTGGTGGCCCTACAGCGTCGTGATGCGCCAGGTCAACGTCGTCTTCACCCGCGCCCTGCGGCCCAGCCCGGTGACGATGCAGGCCGCATGGCGGCCTGAGGAGGAGGCGGGCAATGAACTTCCAGCCCGGTGACGATGCAGGCCGCACGGCGGCCTGAGGAGGAGGCGGGCAATCAGCTTCCAGCCCGGCCCAGCTAGGCCGGCATCAGTAACTCGAGTCGCACCCCCAGTAACCGGACCGGCCGGTCGAGTTCGAAAAGGCCCAGGACGGTGCGCGCTGCCGCCACGATCACGGCAGGATCGGTGGTGGGCGCGGGCAGCTTGCGAATCTTAGTGCGGGTGTAGAACGTAGCGGTGCGCACGGTGACGGCTACCCGCGTGACGACACGGCCCGAAGCCACGACTTCCTCCAGTGCCCGACTCGCCAATTCCGCGATCGCGGAATCCATTTCGAAACGCTCGGTCAGATCGCGCGGGAACGTGACGACGTGGCTGCGGGAGCGCGGGACCCACGGTTCGGCACTGACCTCCGCGTCGCCGCCGCCCTTGGCCAGCAATAGTAGCCACAGGCCGGTCCGTGGCCCGAAGGTGGACGTCAGCAGCTCGGCGTCGCTGTCGGCAAGTACTCGGACCGTGTTAATATCCAGCGCCGCAAGCTTTTTCGCAGTCTTCGTGCCCACCCCCCACAACGCGTCGACCGGACGGTCGGCCATCACGTCCATCCAGTTGGCGTCGGTGAGTACAAAGACACCGTCGGGCTTCGCGAACCCGGTGGCTACCTTGGCGCGCTGCTTATTGTCGCTGATGCCGATCGAACAGGACAGCCTCGTTTCTGAAAAGATAACGGCGCGAATCTGTTCGGCGACTTCGACGGGATCGGCTGCCGTCACCGACATGTAGGCTTCGTCCCAGCCCCACACCTCGACCGGGTGGCCGAAATCCCGCAACAATCCCATCACTTGATCCGACGCCTCGTCGTAGGCGGCCGGATCCGACGGCAGGAAGGTGACTCCTGAATCTGGAGGACAGCGCCGGGCCGCGGTACGCAGCGGCATGCCCGCGTGCACCCCGAACTCACGGGCCTCGTAGGAGGCGCACGTGACGACCTTGCGCGCTTCGGTGGGATCGCCGCTGCCACCGACGATAACGGGCAGCCCGGCCAGCTCCGGATGGCGGCGCAACTCGACTGACGCGAGAAACTGATCGAGGTCGACGTGCAGGACCCATTTCGGTGCCGGTGCGTCCATGTGATCAGATCACCGGCCACATAGCTTGCGCGCCAAGCTCTCCCAGGCGTCGCCGAGGGTGTCGAGAGTGTGCCCGCCGTAATTCAGTTGGTGTTCAACGTAATCCACATCGAGCAGGGCCAGCAGCGCATCGGCCTGTACCTCGAGATCGCCGCTGGTTTGTGCAGCCTGTAATAGCACCCGCACGTGGGTGCGCTGCACCGCGGCCGCCCCGATGTGGCGGTTCAGCGGATCGCCCCTACTCGCCAACAGCAGTCCGTGGTGGGCGTGCACAAAGCACAGGCGAGATCGGCCGAAGGCGACCAGCCGATCCATCGGCGGCGCGTCGGGCCCCAGCGGCGGGGGACCGAAGAGGAACGCCTGCTGGCTGGCGCGTTCGTCCTCGTCGAGTAACACCATCATCAGGCCGGCCCGGCTGCCGAACCGACGAAACAGCGTGCCCTTGCCGACGCCGGCGGCCGCCGCAACGTCGTCCATCGTGACCGCGTCCGCACCGTACTGGCTAACCAGCCGCCGCGCCGCGTGCAGCAGCAACTCACGGTTGCGTGCCGCATCGCCCCGTTCCTGTGGCAGCTCGCGAGCCGACAGGGGCAAGTCGCCCAGCCGTTGGACACCGCTCATCACTGCACTTTAACGCCGATGGAATAAAACGGACTATAGTCCGCTTTATCCGTGCGAAGATGGCGACCAACAATCGAAGGGAAGATGGAGCAGTGGCACAGATCAAGGTCTTGGCGTTGGTGGGAAGTCTGCGGGTGGCGTCGCTCAACCGCAAGATCGCCGAACTTGCGGCTGAAGTCGCTCCCGACGGTGTCACCGTCACCGTGTTCGAGGGGCTGGGGGAGCTTCCGTTCTATAACGAAGAGATCGACGACGCGATGAACGCCGACGCCACGGCCCTGCCGCCGGTGGTGGCGCTGCGTGAAGCGGCGGCCGGGACGGACGCGGCATTGGTGGTGACGCCCGAATACAACGGGAGCATCCCGGCGGTTGTGAAGAACGCGATCGACTGGCTGTCGCGCCCCTTTGGCAACGGCGCGCTGAAGGACAAGCCGCTGGCTGTGATCGGCGGGGCCTTCGGTCGTTACGGCGGAGTTTGGGCGCACGACGAGACGCGCAAGTCCTTCGGGATCGCCGGGGCGCGGGTCGTGGAGTCGATCAAACTGTCGGTGCCGTTCGGCAGTTTGGACGGCAAGGCGCCGGCCGAGGACGCCGAACTGGTGGCCAATGTGCGCGATGCGCTCGGCAAGCTCACCGCCGAAGTGGGCTGACTTGGCCGTATCCAACAAGCCGGTCACCGGATGACCAGCAGCGTTCCCGCAAGTTAATAGCTAAAGCCGCCAGTTGGTGCTGGCGGCTTTGCTAGCGGTCGGCGGCGGCGGTGTCCCGCGCGAACCCCGGCGGGGTTGTCGGTGGCCCCTGCTATATCCGTAGTCATGAACGGGCCGAACCAACTTTGTGATCTGCGACACGCCGGGGTGGCAACACGCGGTAGGGCTTACGACCTGGGAATTTCAAAATTGTTATTCAGAACATCTTGTATCTCGAGATCTTGTCAGCCACTAGGTGTAGTGTTTCGAAGGCCGACAGATCCCAGGTTCAGCAAGCCAGTCAAGGCAGTCAGGGCCCAGAGAACCTCCCGTAATCGGCTCGAAGGTGCGAAGCCGAGCGCTTCGGTCCCCAGGGCCGTAGGACGGGAATCCTGGGGCTTGGCGGATCGCTGAAGATAGCGGAGATGCGGTGCCCCCAGCAGTTGCCAGTCCATAGCAAACGTCTCGACCTTCTTTCCCGCAGAGGAGCGGCTCCTATGACCATCACCGTGTACACCAAGCCGGCATGTGTGCAGTGCAGCGCCACCTATAAGGCGCTCGACAAGCAGGGCCTCGCCTACGAGACGGTCGACATCAGCCTGGACACCGAGGCGCGCGACTACGTGATGGCGCTGGGTTATCTGCAGGCGCCCGTCGTCGTGGCGGGCAACGAGCACTGGTCGGGGTTCCGGCCCGATCGCATCAAGGCGCTCGCCGGAGCCGCGCTGAGCGCCTAGCGCAGTAGATGAGCAAGTAAGGGGGTTGCGGTGCGATGGAGGTCACCGAACGCAACCTGAGTTGGATGGGTGACGACCCGCAGCGCCCGGCAGCGCCGGGCTCGCGATCGTCACTGGGTTGGATGGGTGACGACCCGCAGCGCCCGGCAGCGCCGGGCTCGCGATCGTCACTGGTCTACTTCTCCTCCGTGTCGGAGAACACCCACCGCTTCGTGCAGAAGCTGGGTGTTCCCGCCACGCGGATCCCCCTGCATGGCCGCATCGAGGTCGACGACCCGTATGTGTTGATCTTGCCGACGTACGGCGGCGGCAAGGCCACACCGGACATCAACAACGGCGGCTATGTCCCCAAGCAAGTCATCACGTTCTTGAACAACGAGCACAACAGGTCGTTGATCCGCGGCGTCATCGCGGCGGGCAACAACAATTTCGGCGCCGAATTCGCGTACGCGGGCAACGTGGTTTCCCGCAAGTGTGGCGTCCCCTATCTCTACCGTTTTGAACTCATGGGCACCCCGGACGACGTGGACGCCGTCCGGGCGGGCCTGATCGACTTCTGGAAGGAACAGACGTGCCACCAACCGTCGCTGCAGAGCCTGTAACCGCCGGCCCGCACGTGTTGCCCGAAGAAACGGACTATCACGCGCTGAACGCGATGCTGAATCTGTACGACAAGGACGGCAAGATTCAGTTCGACAAAGACGTACTGGCGGCGCGGCAGTACTTCCTCGAGCACGTCAACCAGAACACCGTCTTCTTCCACAATCAGGACGAGAAGCTCGACTACCTGATCCGCGAGAACTATTACGAGCGTGAGGTTCTCGACCAGTACTCGCGCAACTTCGTCAAGACGCTGCTGGACCGGGCCTACGCCAAGAAGTTCCGGTTCCCGACGTTTCTGGGTGCGTTCAAGTACTACACGTCCTACACGCTGAAGACCTTCGACGGGAAGCGTTACCTGGAGCGCTTCGAGGACCGCGTCGTCATGGTGGCGCTCACCCTGGCGGCCGGCGACACCACGCTGGCCGAGAAGCTGGTCGACGAGATCATCGACGGGCGGTTCCAGCCGGCCACCCCGACGTTTTTGAATTCGGGCAAGAAGCAGCGCGGCGAACCGGTGAGCTGCTTTTTGCTGCGCATCGAGGACAACATGGAGTCGATCGGGCGGTCGATCAACTCGGCGTTGCAGCTGTCCAAGCGTGGCGGGGGAGTTGCGTTGCTACTGAGCAACATTCGCGAGCAGGGTGCGCCGATCAAGAACATCGAGAACCAGTCGTCGGGTGTCATCCCGATCATGAAGCTGCTCGAGGACTCCTTCTCCTACGCCAACCAGCTGGGTGCGCGCCAGGGCGCCGGTGCGGTGTACCTGCATGCGCACCACCCCGACATCTACCGCTTCTTGGATACCAAGCGGGAGAACGCCGACGAGAAGATCCGCATCAAGACGCTGAGCCTGGGTGTGGTGATTCCCGACATCACCTTCGAGCTGGCGAAGAAGAACGAGGACATGTACCTGTTCTCGCCGTACGACGTCGAGCGGGTGTACGGCGTTCCCTTCGCCGACATCTCGGTGACCGAGAAGTACTACGAGATGGTCGACGACGCGCGCATCCGTAAGACCAAAATCAAGGCGCGGGAGTTCTTCCAGACGCTCGCCGAGCTGCAATTCGAGTCCGGCTACCCCTACATCATGTTCGAGGACACGGTGAACCGGGCCAACCCCATCGACGGCAAGATCACCCACTCGAACCTGTGCTCGGAGATCCTGCAGGTGTCGACGCCCTCGGAGTTCAACGACGACCTGTCGTATGCCAAGGTGGGCAAGGACATTTCATGCAACCTCGGCTCGCTGAACATCGCCAAGGCGATGGACTCACCGGATTTCGCGCAGACCATCGAGGTGGCGATCCGCGCGTTGACCGCGGTCAGTGACCAGACGTCGATCAAGTCGGTGCCGTCAATCGAGCAGGGCAACAACGAATCTCACGCGATCGGTCTCGGGCAGATGAACCTGCACGGCTACCTGGCCCGGGAGCGCATCTTTTACGGTTCCGAAGAGGGCATCGACTTCACCAACATCTACTTCTACTGCGTGCTGTATCACGCGCTGCGGGCGTCGAACCGCATCGCGATCGAACGGGGAAGGGCGTTCGGTGGTTTCGAGCGGTCCAAGTACGCCTCGGGGGAGTTCTTCGACAAGTACACCGAGCAGGTGTGGGAGCCGGTGACCGACAAGGTGCGTCAGCTTTTCGCCGATGCGGGGATTCGCATTCCCACCCAGGACGATTGGAAGCGGTTGAAGGAGTCGGTGCAGGCGCACGGCATCTACAACCAGAACCTGCAGGCCGTTCCGCCGACGGGGTCGATCTCCTACATCAACCACTCGACGAGCTCGATTCACCCGGTGGCGTCCAAGATCGAGATCCGCAAGGAAGGCAAGATCGGGCGCGTCTATTACCCGGCGCCGTACATGACCAACGACAACCTGGAGTACTACCAGGACGCGTACGAGATCGGCTACGAGAAGATCATCGACACCTATGCCGCGGCCACCCAGCACGTGGACCAGGGGCTGAGCCTGACGCTGTTCTTCAAGGACACCGCCACCACTCGCGACGTCAACAAGGCGCAGATTTATGCCTGGCGCAAGGGAATCAAGACGCTGTACTACATCCGCTTGCGGCAGATGGCGCTGGAAGGCACCGAGGTCGAGGGCTGCGTGTCCTGCATGCTGTAGGACACGCGGGCTCGAATCGCCGAGCCTGATCGCGGGATAACACCTCATCGCGGATACCTGCTGCCCGGTCACACTTCCGGTGCGGCTCCAGGTTCCTCCTGGCCGACCGTTTCCTCGTCGCACCCGGAGCGGCATGCATGGTGGTTGTCCGCGCTGTGCGGACAACCAGCGCGCTATCTGGGTAGACCGGCGGTGGCGACATCCCTAGCTTTGCAGCGGACAGTGGCTGCCGAAAAACGGCGCCTCGATGGTCCCCGCCATGGCGGTGTCCGCCCGGCTCGATCGCGCAAGGAAAAGAGGATGTACGCCGTGGTTTTCGGTTGTCCCCGTCTCTCGCCCGTACAACCGGAGGATGCCGCAGCCCTGGCTGCGGCGGTATCGGGCTCGGTTCTGCTGCCTGATGTCGCGGAATATGACGACGAACGCGCTGTTTTCAACCTCAACCACGAACTCAAGCCCGCTGTGATCGTGGTGGCGCAGTGCGCGACCGATGTCGTCGCGGCGGTCGCCTTCGCCGCGCGAGCGCATCGGCCGGTTGTCGTGAAAGCCACCGGTCACCAGGTCGTCGGCATGGCAGAGGGCGCCGTCCTGATCACTACCCGCCGGATGAACGACGTCGAGATCGACGCCGTCGGCCGCACCGCCAAAGTCGGCGCCGGGACGGTATGGGCAGAGGTGGTCCAGCAGGCCGCCGCGGCGGGGCTGGCGCCGCTGAACGGATCCAACCCCACCGTGGGAGTTGTCGGTTACACCCTGGGCGGCGGTCTGAGCCCTACCCTCGGCCGCTCGCACGGCTACGCAGCGGACCACGTGCGCTCGCTCGACGTGGTGACGGCAGACGGTGAATTGCGCCATGTCGACGCCGAATCCGATCCCGAACTGTTCTGGGCGCTGCGCGGTGGCAAAGGCAACTTTGGTGTGGTCACCAGCCTGGAGTTTGCGTTGTTCCCGGTGTCTCGCCTCTACGGCGGCGCCCTCTACTTCCCGGGGAAGCACATGGCCGACGTGCTGCGCGCCTGGACCGTTTGGCATCCGAATACACCGGAAACGATGATCTCCTCGTTCGCGGCCCTGCGGCTACCGCCGTTGCCCGAAATCCCCGAGCCGCTGCGTGGTGTGTTCACCGTGGCGCTGCGGATTGCCTACAACGGGACGGCCGAGGACGGCGAACGGATGATCGCGCCGCTACGGGCGGTCGCACCTTCCGTCCTGGACACCGTCGCGAAGATGCCGTACACGGCAGTCGCGTCGATCCACGACGAACCGACCGAACCATTGCCTTACTACGAGCGCAGCATCATGCTGCGAGAATTCCCTGCAGAGGCGCAGGACAAGATGGTGGAACTTGTCGGCCCGGACTCCCCAACCACCATGTGGATCGCCGAACTGCGTGCCCTCGGGGGAGCCTGGGACCGAGAGCCGTTGGTGCCCAACGCCGTAGCCACCAGAGGCCTGCCGTATGTCTTGTTGGGCGTCGAGGTCGGTCCGCTGGCCGAGGAACGGCGGCTCAAGGAATCGGTCGCGGAGCTGCTCGGCGGCATGGCGGCCTGGCAGGGCGAGCGGCGGCTGGTGAACAACCTGGCTCCTGAAGAAGCGGCCGACGCCGTCGCGGTCTACGGTCCGGAATCCTACGAGCGCCTGGCGCGCGTGAAGAAGATGTACGACCCGACCAACATGTTCCGCTTCAACCACAACGTGGTGCCGGCTGCCTGGACCGACGGTCGGGCGCATCCCGCGCGTCCATACTCCCACTATCCCACCGGTTTTCACCGCGGCACTTGTTCGTGATGTGACCCTCAATCGGTCGCCGGGTTCATGATGCAGCCGCATCGAGTTCTCCTGCGCGCGGTATCACGCGCTGGGCAGTGTCGAACCTAACTCACCCGCGCTTTCCGGCTATCGACCGCGCCATCCGGGTAGACCGACCCTCGCCGGAGCCCTAACTTTGCACCAGAAAGCGGCCTGAACGAGGGGAACTCGTTCAGGCACAAGGTGATTCCACAAGGTTATTCGAAGGGGGCGAACAAATGCCACGCAGCCACAACGATAGTTGGGACCTCAAGACCAGCGTGGGCGCGACCGCCACGCTGGTCGCTGCGGCGCGGGCGGTTGCCAGTAGACAGCCCGATCCGGTCATCCGCGATCCGTTCGCCGAGGTGTTGGTTCGGGCGGTCGGACTGAAACTGTTCACCCGAATAGTGGACAACGAAATCGATTTCTCTGACCTCGAAGTCGAGTGGATGCCGGACTACTTCGGCGTGCGGACCAGAACACTCGATGACTTTGCCCGCGACGCGTGCCGGGCTGGCATTCGGCAAGTGGTGATTCTGGCCTCCGGACTGGATTGCCGGGCTTACCGATTGGACTGGCCGCCGGCCACGACCTGCTACGAGATCGATCAACCCCAGGTCATCGATTGGAAACGACGCGTCTTGACCGGCTTGGGCTGGGCGCCAGCCGAGGGGCACCATTGCGTGGGCATCGACCTGCGTCAAGACTGGCCAACAGCGCTGCGGCAAAGCGGTTTCGATGACGCCCAGTCGACCGTCTGGATCGTCGAGGGACTTCTGATCGGATATCTCCCGCCGGAGGCGCACGACCGAATTCTCGACGCAATCACCGATTTGAGTGCTCCCGGAAGCCGACTCGGGGCAGATTACATCGATACCCCCAAAACCGATGCACTCGGTGAAAATCTGCGAAGACGCCACGCGGTATGGAATCAGTTGGACCCCGAGATCGACCTGCGCAGTGTGACTTTCGCCGGGCAGCACACAGACGCGGCCAAGTATCTGGCCGAGCGGGGGTGGACGACGCGCAGTGGCGAGATCGCCGACGTCTTCGCGGCGATCGGACGCCCGGCTCCCACCGCCGACGGATTGGTCGAGGTGGCGAGTTTCACCCGGATGCTGAGCGGAGTTCGCATTTAACGCGTCGCGCGGCGGTTGAATTCAGTCCGATTTTCGCTGTGAGTGCCCGAGGAGGGTCATCGTCATGGTCGCGTCTCTACGTCGGCGACTGGTCACCAAGCTGTGGCTGCCAACGCTGGTGGTCGTCGTCGCCGTGTTGGCGGGGTGCGTCATCGATTCCGCGCACAGAGTATTCGGCTCCCAGGACCGGACACGCAGCCCGGGCAGCAAGTTTTCGATAGCGCAATTCAATCCCAAACGCATCGAATACGACGTCTTCGGCGAATTGGGCGGGTGGGGGCGGGTCAGCTACTGGGACGTGAACTCCCACGCTATCGCCGTCGACCTGGCGACGCTGCCCTGGAGGCACACCGAAGTCACGGTGTTGACGACGGCGACCGCCGATATCACCGCGCAGGTGGCCGGAGGCAACGTCGGCTGCCGCATCATCGTCGACGGCCAGGTCCGGTCCGAACACACCGCCACGGGTGAGCACGCCGGGGTGTGGTGCCAGGTGCTGTCCGCATGAGGCGCAACGGCGTCGACGTCAAGGTCGCTAAACCCTTCCTTGTGCGGACCCTCCGCAAGTTCGCGGTGCCCGTAGTGATGGCGTGGGTCGGGCTCATGGTGGTGCTCAACGTGACCGTCCCGCAGCTGGAACCCGTCACCGAAGCGAACCGCGGACCACTGGTCCCGGTCGATGCGCCCTCGTCGCGGGCGCTCATCCACATCGGGGAAGTGTTCCACGAGTCGGACAGCAACAGCCTGGTGATGGTCGTGTTGGAAGGCGATCACAAGCTCGGCGAAGCTGACCACCATTTCTACGACGACCTGATCGCAAAGCTGCAGCGAGACAAGCATGTTCAATACGTCATGAATCTGTGGGGCCAAGGAACCACCGCCGCCGGTGTGCAAAGCAACGACGGAAAGGCGTCCTACACACTGGTACGGATTGCCGGTAACCTCGGCTCGGCGGTCTCCGACGAGTCGATCAAGGTTGTCCGAGATCTTGTCTCGCAGGCCAAGACTCCGCCCGGCCTGAAGGTGTACGTCTCGGGATCGGCTCCGCTGTCAGCGGACATGCTGCAGGCCGGTAACGAGAGCCTGATAATGATCATGTTCGTCACCATCGTCCTGATCACCGTGATGCTGCTGGTCGTCTACCGCTCGATGAAGACGGCGTTCCTGGTGTTGTTCATGGTGATGCTCGAGTTGAACTGCGGACGGGGCATCGTGTCCTTTCTCGCCTTCCACAAGGTCATCGGCATATCCGAGTTCGCATCGAACCTCTTGGTGTCGCTGATCCTCGGTGCGGGAACCGATTACGCGATTTTCTTGATCGGTCGCTACCACGAAGCGCGGCACGCTGGCGAAGACCGGGAAACTGCCTACTATTGCGCCGTCAACGGCGTCTCCCACGTCATCCTTGGCTCGGGTCTCGCGATTGCCGGCGCCACGTTTTGTCTGAAGTTCACCCGGCTCAACTACTTCAACACCTGCGGTATTCCGTGCGCGGTGGCCATGCTCACCGCCGTCGCGGCCGCTCTGACCTTCGGCCCGGCGGTGTTGGCGCTGGGCAGCCGGGTCGGGATATTCGAGCCGAAACACCGTTCCGGGACTGGGATTTGGCGGAAAGTGGGCACGCTGACGGTCCGGTGGCCCGGCCGGGTCCTGGTGGCGAGTTGCGTGGTGGCGCTGGTGGGATCGCTCACGCTGCCCACCTACCATCCCAATTACGACGACCGGATCTACATCGCCGACGACAGCCCATCCAAACAGGGGTACGCGGCCAGCGACCGGCACTTTCCGGTCAGCAGGCTCAACGGCGACATGCTGATGGTCGAATCCGATCACGATATGCGCAACAGCACGGACATGATCGCGCTGGACCGAGTGGCCCGCAGTGTGTTTCACACGCCCGGTGTGGGATTGATCCAAAGCGTCACCAGGCCGCTGGGGACCCCGCTCGAACATTCGTCGTTCACCTACACCATGGGCTCGATGGGAACGAAGATCAAGGAAATCCTGCCGTTCCTCACCGACCTCAACACCCGGCTCACCGAGATGGCCGACATCACCGAACGCATGACGGGGCTAATGCGGCATCAACAGGAATTGACGTCTCAACAGGCCGGCGCGGCTCATATCGCCGCCGAAGCGGCCCAGGGCATGAAGGACGTCACCGACGCGATGCGCGACAATATCGCCGACTTCGACGATGTCTGGCGTCCGATCCGCAGCTACTTCTATTGGGAGAAACACTGTTTCGACATCCCACTGTGCTGGTCGTTGCGTTCGCTGTTCGACGTGACCGACAAGTTCGACCAGCTCGACGAGCAGATGGACACAAACCTGAAAGCCGCGATGATCCAGGACTCGGTGATGCCGCAGTTGGTCGAACTCCTCGGTCGCAACGTCGACCAGCTCGAGCAGCTACACCGGGTGATCCTGGCCGAGCACAGTACGATCACGCCGCAGCTGACCCAGTTGGACGAGCTGAGCCGGCAAATGATGGATATGGGCTACGCGTTCGACAGTGCGAAGAATGACGAATTCTTTTATCTACCACCAGATGCGTTCAACAACCCGTCGTTTCGCATCGACCTGAAATTCTTTATGTCGCCCGACGGCAAAGCCGCACGGTACATGGTCTATCACGACGGCGAAGCACTCACGGAAGACGGCATTCACCACGACCAGACGTACCTGCCCGCCGCCGAGGAGGCGTTGAAAGGCACCACGCTCGCCGGCGCGCGGGTCTACCTCGGCGGCGCAGCGACGACATACTGGGATATCCAGGATGCGGCCGCGACGGATCTGATCATCGCGGCCACCGCGGCATTCGCATTGATTTTTTTGGTGATGCTGCTCATCACCCGGAGCATGATCGCGGCGCTGGTCATCATCGGAACCGTGGCGTTTTCATATTCGGGAGCGTTCGGTCTGTCGGTCCTGATCTGGCAACATCTGCTGGGTATCCCGATCAGCTGGCTGGGTCTGCCGCTCACCTTCATCGTCCTGGTGGCGGTCGGCTCGGACTACAACCTGCTGCTGATCGCCCGTTACCTGGAGGAAAGCAAGGCGGGCCTGAACACGGGTCTGATCAGAGCGGTCGCCAACTCCGGCAAAGTGGTCACCACCGCCGGTCTGGTGTTCGCCGTCACGATGATGGCCATGATCTCCGGCAAGCTGATCTCGGTCGGTGAAATGGGATCCACGATCGGGATCGGCCTGCTGCTCGACACACTGATCGTGCGTTCGTTCATCACCCCTGCCCTCGCCCGGCTGCTCGGGCCATTCTTCTGGTGGCCCCGCCTGATTCGCGCTCGACCGGCGCGTCTGCACGCCCAGCGGGCAGCGCCGGCCGAGTACGCAGTTGTCCCATGACCGGCGCGTTGTCGCATTTCGTGGACCGCGTGGCTCAATGGCCCTGGTGATCGCGCCGCGGAGGTGCAAACGTTATCGGCGTGATCCAACGAGGTCCATAGGGGGTCGATAGGGGAGTGAGAAGACGATGCAAGCGATCACCGCGCGCGAGCGCGCCGCCGGTTTCCGTGGGCTTGCTCTGGCCGAGGTGCCCTACCCGCATGCCGCCGAAAACGACGTCGTCGTCCAAGTGCATGCCGCCAGCTTCACCCCGGACGAGCTCGACTGGCCGGCCACCTGGACCGACCGCTCCGGGCGCGATCGGACTCCCGTCATTCCGGGGCATGAAGTCTCCGGCGTCGTCGCGGAATTAGGCTACGGCACAACCGGACTGACGGTGGGACAGCGAGTTTTCGGGATCACCGACTGGGCCCGTGACGGCTCACTCGCGGAGTACGTCGCGGTGGAGGCCCGCAATCTCGCGCCATTGTCGGCAGATGTCGACCACGCGCTGGCCGCCGCGTTGGCGCTGCCCGGGCTGACCGCATGGCAGGGGCTGTTCATCCATGCGCGCCTGGTCGCCGGCCAGACCGTTCTGGTTCATGGCGCCGCCGGTGGCGTCGGTTCCCTGGTGGTGCAGCTTGCTCGCGACGCCGGCGCGCGCGTCATCGGCACCGGCCGCGCCGAGCACCGGGACGTGGTCCTGGGCCTCGGCGCCGACAGTTTCGTGGAGCTGCGATCCGATCGCCTCGAGGAGGCCGGCCCGGTCGACGTGGTATTCGACGTCATAGGCGGCGAGATCCTCGACCGCTCAGCGCAACTGGTGCGCCCGGACGGCGTGCTGATCACCATCGCCGAGCCGCCCCGGGTCCGACCCGAGCACGGACGCGCCGTCTTTTTCGTCGTCGAACCCGACCGGCGGGCCCTTACCAGGCTGGAACGCAGGGTTCGCGATGGGCGACTGCACCCGGTCGTCAAGACGGTATGTGCGCTGGCCGAAGCTGCGGGGGCATTCGACCCGGCGCATCGGGGCGGTGGCAAGACCGTCATCACCATCACCGATGCGGACTAGTCGAGCTCAAGTCGAAATCGAGTACCGCCCGTGCGAATTGCGGTGGGTCGTAGTCGACCGCCTGGTGCCCTTGGCCGCGCAACGCGCCCACCGTGGCTCCCGGTACCAGCTCGGCGACGGCCGTCGCGGCCACCCGGAAATACGCGGGACTCTGGGTACCGAACAAGATCCGCAGTGGGGCGGTGATCTGGGCTAGCCGACTGGTGGCACGGTAGCCGCGAGCCACCGCGAGTTCGCGCCCGGCGGTGTGTGCGAACGAGGCGGCCAGATACGGAAACTCGCGCTCGGCAAGGTCTTTGACGGCTGCCCGGGGAAGGTGCAGGGTTTTGACGTAGAACGCTTCGAGTAATTCGCGCGGGTCGGTCGTCGTAGTGATGCGTGCGAGACCCTCCGGCGACCCGACGTCAAGGCCCGGCGACGGGATCGGCGGCCCCAAATACTCTGGCGGCGAACCACTCTGGTAGCAGCCGCGCACCGCTCACAATGCGCCATCCGCTCCACAGAAAAGGACACCGCTGACTCTCGACGGCATGGGTGGCGCCGAATGGTTGTTCTTTTTCCTGACCGTGACGACTCGACGGAAGGTACCGAATGAGACTTGGACTTCACCCGCCCCGGTGGACTTGCGAACGACCGCTCTTCGCGGGACCGCAACATTGGCATCGGGCCGCCGACCCGTTGACCGTCCGCACCGCATCGCCTGCCGCCACCGAGAGCGCCGGCCTGGACACCTGGGTGGTCGTGGCAGCGCCGCACACTGCGGTGCGGATCCGCGAACGGGGCGCGGCCTCATGATCGACGGATTGCGCGTCCGGACCGACACCACGGATCCCGACGACGCGCGCAGTCAGATCGCCGCTGTCTACTGTCCCCACCGCCTCACCGTCCGGGGCCGCGTGTCGGCGTTTCGCGCCCGGCATGCGGAGGGCGGCGGCAGCGGGCTTGGCGTTTACTCCCTGTCGTACGGCGCTGCCACCACGGTGCTCGAGTCGTCGACATTCGACGACTTCGTCTTAGTGTCCGAGCAGATCAGTGGGCGGTTCGTGGCCGGCGCGGACCACGGGGAGCGGGCCGTGTTGCCCGGCGGTTTCGTTGTGCTGGACGCCCACACGGCGTTTCGGCTGCGGTGGGAGGAGAACTGCAATATTTTTCACGTGCGCATTCCGCGCACGGATTTCGAGGCGGCGGTCGCCGAGTTCACCGGTGCGACCGAGCCGAGCCCGGTCCGAATCCCGACGAGCTGGCAGCCGTCCACACCGGGAACGTTGGCCGTGGCGAAGGTGATGAGATTCCTGCTCCGCAATGCCGGGCCGACCGGGCTGCTGGCATCGAGGTCATTGGTATCGGCACAGATGTCTCGAATGTTGGTAGCGAGCATCGTCGAGGCCTACCCCGGCCTTAGTCACACGGCCGACGCGGGCGGCGGTGCCGTGCGGCCGCCGGCGGTGCGGCGCGCGCTCGCTTACCTCGACGACTTCGCGGCCGAGGACATCCGGATCAGCGACGTGGCGGCCGCCGCGCGGTTGAGCACTCGTGCGCTTCAGGAAGCCTTCCGTAAGCACCTGGACACGACTCCGATGGCCCATCTGAAATCGATCAGACTGGCTCGGGCGCACGCGGATCTGCGGCGGTCGGCTGTCGAGGACGGGACGACCGTCGCGGCCGTCGCATACCGCTGGGGGTTTGGCAATCTGGGCCGGTTCGCGGCCGACTACCGGCGGGAATTCGGCCGCTCGCCCAGTGAGGTACTGCGTGGGCGGTAGTGACACGGCCTAGACACGGCGCAGTCACTCGGACGCAACGCCGCGTCGCGGGGACGCGCGGTCTGCCCAGGTCAGCGGCTCTCGGGGGGTATGGTTCTTGATGTGGTGAGAATGCCCCGACCTCCTCGGCCCCATTCGAGCGTCAAGCCGGGCGCGAAGGTCGACGCGCGCAGCGAGCGCTGGCGGGAACACCGCAAGAAGGTGCGCGGTGAGATCGTCGAGGCGGCGTTTCGCGCCATCGACCGGCTGGGGCCCGAGCTGAGCGTGCGAGAAATCGCCGAAGAGGCGGGCACCGCCAAGCCCAAGATCTATCGCCACTTCCAGGACAAGTCCGACCTATTCCAGGCGATCGGCGAGCGGCTGCGGGACATGTTGTGGGCGGCGATCTTCCCGTCGATCGACTTGGCCACCGACTCCGCCCGGGAGATCGTCCGGCGCAGCGTCGAGGAATACGTCAACCTGGTGGACCTGCATCCCAACGTACTGCGGGTGTTCATCTCGGCGCGCTCCGGAGCGACCGCCGAGTCGACGGTCCGCACCCTTAACGAGGGCCGTCAGATCACGCTCACCATGGCCGACATGTTCGACAACGAGCTCAAGGACATGCAGCTGGACCACGCTGCCTTCGAGCTGGCCGCGCACGCGGCGTTCGGATCGGCGGCCTCGTCCACCGAATGGTGGTTAGGGCCCGAACCGGGCAGCCCCCGCCGCATGCCCCGCGACCAGTTCGTTGCTCACCTGACCACGATCATGCTGGGGGTCATCGTCGGCACGGCCGAGGCGCTGGGCATTGTCGTCGACCCCGACCAGCCGGTCCACAGCGCCGTACGCAGGAGCCCCGCCGCCAGCTGAGCAGCGCCGACGACGTTGACATCGGTGCGGGGATCTACAACACTCGTTGTAGCCGGTACCGAGGGTACCGGGTATCCACGGGGTATCCACCGTAGCCCCGTGCGGTACCCACCAGAAGCGCGAGCTGACAGGCAATAGGAAGACCGATCCGCAGTGACCGATGCAGTGATAGCAGCCCAGGAGAAACCAGCTCCGCAGCCCGCGGCCCCGACGCCGGTGCGAACCCGCGCCCTGATCATCGGGACCGGATTCTCCGGTCTGGGTATGGCGATCAAGCTTGCGCAGCAGGGGGTGGACTTCGTCATCCTGGAGAAAGCCGACGACATCGGCGGCACCTGGCGGGACAACAGCTACCCCGGTTGTGCCTGCGACATCCCGTCGCACCTGTACTCCTTCTCCTTCGAACCCAAGCCGGACTGGAAGAACCCGTTCTCCTATCAGCCCGAGATCTGGGACTACCTCAAGGGTGTGACCGAGAAGTACGGCTTGCGCCGTTACATCGAGTTCAATTCGCTGGTGGACCGCGGCTATTGGGACGAAGACGAGTACCGCTGGCATGTGTTTACCCAGGACGGGCGGGAATACATCGCTCAATTCCTGATTTCAGGCGCCGGCGCGCTACACATCCCGAAGCTGCCCGACATCGAAGGACGCGACGAATTCGCCGGTCCCGCTTTCCATTCCGCGGAGTGGGACCACAATGTCGATCTGACCGGCAAGCGGGTGGCCATCATCGGGACGGGCGCCAGCGCAATCCAGATCGTGCCGGAGATCGTCGATCAGGTCACCGAGCTACAGCTGTACCAACGCACGCCGCCGTGGGTGGTACCGCGGTCCAATCCCGAGCTTTCCCCGGCGCTGCGCAAGGCCATGCAACGCGTTCCCGGGTTACGGGCACTGGTGCGGCTGGCCATCTATTGGGGCCAGGAAGCGTTGGCGTTCGGCATGACCAAACGGCCCAACGCGCTGAAATTCATTGAGGCCTACTGCAAATACAACATCCGCCGCTCGGTCAAGGACCGCGAGCTGCGCCGCAAGCTGATTCCGAATTACCGCATCGGGTGCAAGCGCATCCTGAACTCCTCGACGTACTACCCCGCCGTGGCGAACCCGAAGACCAAACTCATCACCGACGGCATCGTGCGGATCACCCGCGACGGCATCGTCACCGCCGACGGCAGGCAGCACGAGGTCGACGTAATCGTGTATGCGACCGGATTCCACGTCACCGACTCCTACACCTACGTCGGCATCAAAGGCCTGCGCGGCGAGGACCTGGTCGACCGGTGGAATCGCGAGGGCATCGGCGCCCATCGCGGCATCACCGTCGCCGAAATGCCGAACCTGTTCTTCCTACTGGGGCCCAACACCGGGCTAGGGCACAACTCCGTGGTCTTCATGATCGAGTCGCAGATCCACTACGTGGCCGATGCGATCAAGACCTGCGACAAATACGGCGCGCAGGCGCTGGCCCCCACCCGCGCGGCACAGGACAAGTTCAACGACGAGCTGCAGGAACAACTGAAGGGCTCGGTGTGGAACAGCGGCGGTTGCAGCAGCTGGTACCTCGACGAGCACGGCAAAAACACGGTGTTGTGGGGCGGCTATACCTGGCAGTACTGGCGAGCGACCCGCTCGGTCAAACCCAGCGAGTACCAGTTCTTCGGTGTCGGCACGGGCAAGCGTGCCAAGCGCACGGCGTGACCGCTCGGGCCTGAGGCGCCGGGTGCGGCGTACCGACGCGGTGGCGAACTGGGGGACTCGTCAGGCGAATTCCTCTTCATTTCCGGTGCTGAGCAGACATCGGGCTCTACACTCACTGGGATATGAGCGCCTATCAGACCGTTGTGGTCGGCACCGATGGCTCGGACTCATCGCTGCGCGCGGTTGAACGCGCGGCCGCGGTCGCTGCGGACCACGGCGCGAAATTGATCGTGGCAACGGCACATCCGCCCATTCCCGAGGAAAAAGGTCGCTACGCGATCCCGCCGGGGAGCGACCACGGTGCGGACTACCGCACGGTGGGCGAGGCCCCCTACTACGCGATTCTGCAGAACGCTCGGGAACGGGCGCACCAGGCCGGGGCCAAAAACGTCGAGGAGAAGGCGATCGTCGGTGCTCCCATCAACGCGCTGGTGCAGCTTGCCGAGGACGTCGGTGCCGACCTGCTGGTCGTCGGCAACGTCGGCCTCAGCAGCGTCGCCGGGCGGCTGCTGGGCTCGGTCCCATCCGAAGTCTCCCGCAGGTCCAAGACCGACGTGCTTATCGTTCACACCGCCGACTGACGCCGGCCGCCTGGGCGTGGGGTTAAGCCATTGCAGCGTCGGCCTTTTCATTCTTTTCACTCGGCCGCGGACCTTTCGCGAAGGATCGAAGATTCAGCCGCACAATGCGGTCCAGGACCCGGTCGGATGCCAGGCGGCTGATTCGCACCAGGACCGCGGCGTCGCGCCCGATCGTGTAGCGAGTTCGTGGCCGAGATGCGGTGGCCGCCTTGGCGATTACCTTCGCTGCGTGCTCCGCCGAAACACCGGCCTCACCGAACGACCGGGCTTGTGCCGTGACGGCCGCGGCCAGATCGCCATAGCGGGTGAGTTGCGGGGCGCTCATGTTCGCCAGCAGCTCCTCCGCGGTGGCGATGCCACGGTCGACCATCTCCGTCTTGACCGCGCCGGGTTCGACGACGACCACCTTGATGCCGAGGTGGGAAACCTCGCGTCGCAGGGCGTCACTGACCGCCTCGAGCGCGAACTTGGACCCGGCGTAGGCGCCGTAGGTCGGCAACACCACCTTTCCGCCGACGGAGCTGATGTTCACGACGGTGCCGCCGCCGAGTAGCAGCGCCGGTAACAACGCCTGGGTCATCGCGACGTGGCCGAACAGGTTGACCTCGAACTGCTTGCGCCAGTGCGCTATCGGCAGGGCTTCCACCGGCGCGTTGACTGCGATCCCGGCGTTGTTGATCAGCGCCCGCAGCGGCCGGCGCAGCGGGTCGCGCGCGACGCAGTCGGCAATGGCGGCGACGTCCGATTCCATCGTGATGTCGAGGATCACCGGTTCTAGCCCCTCAGGTCCGTCGGCCACTAGCGCGTCGGCGTCGGCGTCGCGGCGTACCCCGGCGAGCACGTGAAATCCCCTGCGGGCCAGTTCTTTCGCCGTTGCGGCGCCCATCCCGGTCGACGCGCCGGTCACGACGATCAGCTCCTGACGGGTGGCGCGAGGTGAGGAATTCATGGCGGTCTCCATTCGGCGACGAGAATTTGGGTTAACGTTGTTAACTGAACGTAGGACGTTGAGTTAACATTGTCAACTGACCGCCTGGCTATGCTCGCCAGGTGACAACACGCGCGCAGAGTGCTGCGGCCACACGCCGCTCGCTGCTCGAGGCTGCGGGCCTGCTACTCGATCTGGGCGGAGTCGAGGCCGTCACGTTGCGCGAGGTGGGCGCACGGGCCGGTGTCTCGCACTCGGCCGCCTACCGGCACTTTGCCGACAAGGAAGCCCTGCTGGCGGTGTTGGCCGCCGACGCGTTGCGTGGGTTGGCCGACCTACTCCAGGCCTTGGTCGACAGCGACGACTCGGCCGAGGAATCCCTGCGCTCGGGTCTGCTGTCGTTGATAGATCTCGGTCGTACCCGGCCGCACCTGTACCGATTGATGTTCACCCCGCCGGCGGGTGACCCGGGCGAAGCGATGCGGGTAGCTGAACGAGCGCAGGAGCTGTTTCTGGACCTCGTCGGTCGCATCACCGGCCCCGAGCAGGCGCGGCGGTACGGGGCCTTGCTGTTGACCAGCGCCCATGGGATCACCGGATTGGATTTGAGTGGTCATATGGATCTGGACAAGTGGCACACCAACGCCGAGGAACTCGTCGACACACTTATCTCGGTGTTGCCGAGGGGGACGGAGCTCAGCGGCTGAGCAGGCGGGTGAAGGCCGCCGCGGCCGCGTCCACACCAGCATCGTCGTTGGTGGCGACCAGATCCAGTAGCAGCCCGCGCGTGACCGCCAGCCCCAGTCGGACCAGCGCAGGGTCTAACGAATCGCCGGCTGCCGCCTCGACCGCGCGCAGCCAGCCATCGACGGCATTGGGAACCATTCGGGCGAAAGGCTTTTCGCCCTGCGCGGCGCGGGCATAGCACTCGAAGAAGAGACGCTCCAGCCGGCGAAGTCCTGGACGCCGCACGTCGGCCCACATGGCGGCGAAGCCACCGGCGGCATCGGTAGGCAGTTCGGCCAGCACGCCCAGCTGGCGGCGCTCCACCTCCTCAACGACGGCGAGGAGAAGATTGTCGCGAGACCCGAAGTGGTGCAGCAACATTCGGTGACTGGTGCCGATGGCGACGGCGACCTCGCGCAGTGAGCGGTCGCCGATGCCCCCGGCCGCGAATTCCTCGATCAGTGCGTCGAGGAGTTGGCCGCGCCGCGCGACGTCAGGGGTGCGCACCATCGGCGCGGCTGAGCTGCTCCGAGTGGGCCTTGAGTCCTTGGGCCTCCAGCTCGAGAAAACGTTTGGTCTTCTTGGCCATCAGTCGTCCCACTAACGCCCCGAGGATGCCGCCTTGGTGAAGCTGCTGGCGGACCAGGGTGCCGCCGGCCGGGGCGGGCGTGACGTCGTGCCGGGCGCTGACCAGCACGCCGGGGGAGCGTTGCACCCATGTCCAGGACGTCCCGGGTTCGATCTCGGTCACCCGCCAGATGAGTTTCCGCATGCCGGGTTGTTTGATCGCAAATCGCTTGCCCACCTCGAGCTTTGGGCCGTCCAACCCGACCAGCGAGGTCACCGAGGCGGTCCAATTCGGCCAATGCTCGACGTCGGTGAAGACGTCCCAGACCAACTGCGGGGGAGCATCGATGGCGATGTGGTCCTCGCTAAACATGTACCAAATGGTACATGTTTAGCGTCCTGTCGAAAAGGGGTGGGCCAGGGGCCGGCACGCCAAACTGCCTCACCCGAGCCCCGCGGCCGCCAGCTCGGCGCCGATGCCCAGGATCACGGCGGTCATCGCGACCGTCGCGGCCGGTACCATCCGACGAGACACCGGGGTACGGTGGGCTGCCATGGCGTGCAGCATGCTGCGGTAGCGTCCCGAGGCGAAAGACACCACCGTGGCGCCGGCCGCAATCGCAAGCACGATGCCGGGCCACATCGGCAGGTGGTCAAGTGCGTCCCAGCGCAACACCAGGGCGGCGACGGCGATGGCACCAATCGCGGTGCGCTGCCAGGCAAGTGCGGTTCGCTCGGCCTGTGCGCCGACATCGATCAATTGCTGCTCCGTCATGTGCTGGTCTCGGCGAGAAATACCAGGATCGCCGCCGCGACGACGGTGATCCCCGCGCCGGCGGCCACCAGCCGCGGCAGTGGGTCGCTCGGCAGCGAGCGGCTCTCGCGTAGCGCACGCTCGGCGCGATCCCACCGTCCATAAGCGCCGACCGTGACGACCAGCGCCAGGATCAACAGAAACACCGTGATCGCGATACGCAGTGAGCGCGGACCGAAGTCGTGTACCAGGCTGGCCAATGCGACCGCGCCGGCGAGCAGCGCCAGCCCGGTACGAAGCCACGCCAGAAACGTTCGTTCGTTCGCGAAGGTGAATCGATAATCGGGATCGGTCCCTACCGATTGCAGTGGCGGCTTGCGGGGGAACATCAAAAACTCCTGCTATTGGAGCGCTAGGAGGCGGTGCCGCAACGTAATTCGCGCGGCACCGCCTCAGCTACGCCTAGACGTAGTCCTTGTACTTGTCGAGTAACCGGACGGGCTTGGATAGTGCGTCGCGGCGGAACGGGTCGCCCAGCTCGCGGGTGCACATGATCTCGACGACCGTTGTCTTGCCCTCCTTCATCTGGGCGGTTACGGCGCGTTGCAACGCGGGCCCGACCTCGTCGAGCTTCTCGACGACGATCCCCTCGGCCCCCATCGCCTCGGCGATGCCCGCGAAGGACTGGCTTTCCAGCTCGGCAGCGACGAATCGACGGTTGTAGAAATCCACCTGATTTTTCTTTTCCGCACCCCATTGCCGGTTGTGGAAAACGACTCCGGTGACCGGGATGTCGTGTCGAACGGCGGTCATGATCTCGCCCATGCTCATGGCCCACGCGCCGTCGCCGGCATAGGCGATTGCCGGCCGCTCGGGGGCGGCCACCTTTGCGCCGATGACCGTCGGCAACGCGTAGCCGCAGTTGCCGTAACTCATCGGGGCCAAAAAGCTTCGCGGCCGCTCGAAGCGCAGGT
This sequence comes from Mycobacterium simiae, assembly GCF_010727605.1. NCBI lineage: Bacteria > Bacillati > Actinomycetota > Actinomycetes > Mycobacteriales > Mycobacteriaceae > Mycobacterium > Mycobacterium simiae. Next base: position 996,629 of record NZ_AP022568.1, on the reverse strand, counting down.
AACTGTTGGCCACCGAGTTGATGTTTCCGATATCGGTCGACACCATGACGTTGGCCGGCATCGCCTTCTCGAGCTCGCGCAACACCTGCCGTGGGTGCAGCCAGTTGCCTTCCTCCTGGTCCTGTTCGGCGATCATGTCGAGGCTGAACGGGTCACGCTCGTGGATCCACTCGCTGAGTTCGTTTTCCCACGCGTCCTTTTCGGCCTGAATGGTGGCGGCGCGCTGCTCCCGGGTGGCGTCGCTGGCCAATGTCCGGTTCCGGATTCGCTCCATCAGCGCCGTCGTCGCCGCCTTCGCGTCGCCGCAGATGCCCACGCTGATCTTCTTGACCAGCCCGAGCATCTTTTGGTCGGCGTCGATCTGGATGATCTTGGCATCTTTGGGCCAGTAGTCCATTCCGTGCTGCGGCAGGGTGCCGAAGGGTCCGAGCCGGGTGCCCAGCGCGATCACCACGTCGGCCCGCGATATCAGTTTCATCGCAGCCTTGGAGCCCTGGTAGCCAAGCGGACCGGTCCACAACGGGTGGCTGGCGGGGAAGGAGTCGTTGTGCAGGTAGCTATTGACCACCGGGGCGCCGAGGCGTTCCGCGAAGGCCTTGCACTCCTCGACGGCATCGCCCATCACCACGCCGCCACCCGAGATGATCACGGGGAACTCGGCTTCGGCGATCAATTGCGCGGCCTCGTCGAGGCTTTGCGCACCGCCCGGCCCGCGGTCGAGTCTGCGCGGCTGCGGAATCTCGGTCTCGATCTCACCGTAGAAGAAGTCGCGGGGGATGTTCAGTTGGGTGGGACCCATCTCCATGATGGCGCGGTCAAAGCAGCGTCCCGTGAGCTCTGCCATACGACGTGGGTTATTCACGTGCCCTTGGTATTTCGTGAATTCTTGGAACATCGGAAGCTGGTTGGCTTCCTGGAAGCCGCCGAGGCCGATGCCCATGGTGCCGGCTTCGGGAGTCACGATGACCACCGGGCTGTGCGCCCAGAAGGCGGCGGCGATCGCGGTGACGCAGTTGCTGATTCCGGGGCCGTTTTGACCGATGACGACGCCATGACGGCCGCTGACGCGCGCGTAGCCGTCGGCCATGTGCGCCGCCCCTTGCTCGTGTACCACGGGGATGAGCCGGATGCCGGCCGGCGCGAAGATGTCCATCGCATCCATGAAGGCCGAGCCCATGATGCCGAAGATGTCGGTGACGCCATTAGCCGCCATCGTCTCGACGAAAGCCTCGGACGGTGTCATTCGCTGCACGCCTGATGCGGCAGCACGAGTGGTTGCTTGGGTCATCGGCTTGTCCTCCTCGGTCCCGGGTCCCCGAAAAATCGGAATAAACTGTTCCAATTCTGCGGCTTAGAGGCAGACTAGGGGTTATCCGAGGATTGCGTCAATCGATATTTCAGGATCCGGTATAGGTTGTCTTGTTTTTTCGCAGGATTCCCGGTTCTATAGAAGCCGACGTTCGGTGAGGAGGGGTATGGGCGAGATTCACAGCATCGACGAAGCGGCCGCGTTGGCCGAGACGGCGCTCACCGGCGACACGCCGACGCTGCGACTGTTCTCATTGTTGGAGCTGATCGCAACCAAGAACCAGCTGTTCACCCTGCAGGGTCTAGTAGAGCTGACCGGCACGCCCAAGCCGACTCTGCATCGCATGCTGCAACAACTCGAAGGTGCCGGACTGCTGATCCGGGAGAACAACGGCCGCCATTATGTGGTCGGCGCGCGGCTGCGACGGATGGCAGAAAGCCTGCTGCTCAACGACACTCACCACGGTGCGCGTCACTCCGTGCTGCGCAGCCTGGTGGAGGAACTCGGTGAGAGCTGCAACCTGACCGCGTTGTCCGGTGACGAGATTTTGTATGTCGATCGCGTGGAAACTCTTGAGCCGCTTCGCTTCACGCTGCAGCCGGGGTCGCGCGTGCCGGTGCACTGCTCGGCGAGCGGAAAGATGATCCTGTCCCAGCTCGCCCCTGTTCAGCGGCGCCGGCTATTGGAAGCGGCGCCACTCAAGCAATACACCCCCAACACGATCACCGATGTGGACCAGATCGAGGAACAGCTCAAGCAGGTTCGGCGAGACGGGTACGCAATCGACGATCAGGAGTTCCTGCCTGGTCTCGTCTGCGCGGCCGTGCTGGTGCCGTCACCGTCGGGAATCTCCAACCTGGGCATCGCGGTTCAGGCGCCGGTGATGCGCCTGACACCCGACAAAGCCCTGCGAGTCTTGCCCGCGTTGCGGCGGGCAGCCGATGCGATCGGCCAGATCGAGGCCGAGACCGCCGGCGAGTCCTCGCGAGCAAGCTCATGACGCAGCTGGTGTCTGTCCGAGACACCTTCGGCATCGATTCGGAGCTGCGGGTTCCCGCCTTTGCCGAACCGGACGAACACGTGCCGGAGATCGACCCAGCGTACCGATTCGACCCATCGGTCACGCTGGCTCTGCTTGCCGGTTTCGCACACAACCGGCGCGTCTTGTTGCAAGGGCTGCACGGCACCGGTAAGTCGACACACATCGAGCAGGTTGCCGCGCGGCTGAACTGGCCCTGCGTGCGAGTGAACCTCGACGGCCAGCTCAGCCGGATGGACCTGATCGGGCGCGATTCGGTGACGCTGCGAGATGGCCTACAGGTCACCGAATTTCAAGAAGGCATCCTGCCGTGGGCGATCCAGCGACCGGTCGCACTGGTCCTCGACGAATACGACGCCGGCCGGCCCGAAGTGATGTTCGTCATCCAGCGCATCCTCGAACACGAGGGGAAGCTCACGCTGCTCGACCAGAACCGGGTGATCACGCCACACAGGTGGTTTCGGCTGTTCGCGACCGCCAACACCGTCGGGCTGGGCAACCTCAACGGGCTCTACCACGGTGCGCAGCGACTCAACCATGCGCAGATCGACCGATGGAACATCGTCGCGTCGCTCGATCACCCACTGCCCCAGGCGGAGATCGACATCGTCGCATCCAGGGTGCCCGAGGTCGACAGTGCTCTCATTGCCTCGATGGTGGCGGTGGCGAACCTGACCCGCGCCGGGTTCCGCGTCGGTGACCTTTCCACCCTGATGTCTCCGCGCACCGTGATCGCGTGGGCGGAAAACGTCGCAATCTTCGGCGACGTCGGGCTGGCCTTTCGGTTCTCGTTCGTCAACAAGTGCGACGACGCAGAACGACCGATCGTCGCCGAGTACTTCCAGCGCTGCTTCGATCACGAGCTCGATGAGCCCGCGGTGTGCGTCGCGTGAGCGACTCCGCCGTCAACCGGGGCGAGCTACCCGCGCGTGAACTGCGCGCCGCATCCATTCGCGCGCTGAGCGACCAGCGCGACTTGCACTTTCGCGGCACTGCGCTGTATCGCGGGCGGCGACCGGTGCCGATGCCCGCTCCGCACCTGCATCCGCCCGCGGATCGCGGGGCCGCCGATGGGATGGCACTTCGGTTGCGACACCACGATCCCGACGTACATGCCGCGTTGCTGCCCGAGCACACGGCGAGTCGGCTGATTTACGAGATGCTGGAACAGTTCCGGGTGGAGTCGCTGGTCCCCGCGTCGTGGCCCGGGGTGCGGAGCAATCTCACCGCCCGGTTCCGCGAGTGGTCGGTGGCGTTCGAGTCGTCCCGTTCGGCGGAAACGGAGTCCGGTCTGCTGCTTTATACCCTCGCGCAGGTCGGCCGTTCGTGGCTGACCGCGGAACCGATCGCCGAGCGGACGCAAGATCTGATCGAACAAACCAGAATCGAGTTGACCCGAGCGGTCGGCGGGGAACTTGTATTGCTTCGTCGAAATCGACACTGCCAAAGCTCCTTTGGACAGCATGCCCGTCGCATCGCGGAATTGGTCGGCGACCTGCCCCAGCTTCAGGCAGACTCGGGCGAGCCAGGTGCCGACGGCGATGTGTTCGAGTGGCTGTTCGACACCGGGTCGCAGGAGCACGCCAGCGCGCCCGGGGCCGGCGGTGGTGAGCGGCCGCCCGAAAGCCCAAGCGCGCAGTATCGGGTGTTCACCCAGGCTTACGACGAGACACGAGACGTACGGTCGTTGGCGCGTCGGGCTGCACTGCGTGAGTACCGTGAACACCTCGATCGGCTGATCGATGCCAGCGCGCTGAGCGCATCTGTCCTGGGCCGCCGGCTCCGGATGCTGCTGGACGAACGCCGCAACGACGGATGGGAAGGCGGCCGCGATTGCGGGTTCGTCGACGGCCGCCGATTAGCCCGACTGATCGCAACACCGAACGAGCGCAACGTTTTCCAAGCCGAAGCAGTTGTTTCCCATACGGATGCGATCGTGTCGTTTCTCGTCGACTGCTCGGGGTCGATGAAAGCGTTGAGCGAGCCGGTGGCCGTGTTGGTCGACGTGTTCGCGCGCGCCCTGGAGCTAGCCGAGGTCGGCTGCGAAATCCTCGGCTTCACCACCGCCGCTTGGGATGGCGGTCGCGCTCGGCGCGACTGGATCCGCGCCGGGCGCCCGCGAAACCCCGGCCGCCTCAACGAAGTCCGTCATCTCCTGATCAAGAGTGCCGACACCCCGTACCGATCTGCCCGCACGGCGATTGCCGGGCTGCTGAAGACCGACCTCTACCGCGAAGGTATCGATGGCGAGGCGGTGCAGTGGGCCCGCCGGCGGCTGCAAGCGCGTGACGAACAACGACGGATACTCGTCGTGATCTCAGACGGCGGCCCAATGGATGCCGCCACCGTCTTGGCCAACGGTGACAATTACCTGGACCAACATCTGCGCGATGTGCTCGCCGCAGGATCCGACGTCGACATCTGTGCCGTCGGCGTGGGACTGGACCTCAGCGTCTACTACGACCGCTTCGCCTCAGTGGACCTCGCCCGAGGCACGACTCGTCGGGCGCTGTCCGACGTGGCCGACACCATCGCATTGGCATGTAGAGGAGGAAATCACCGGTGACAGAACAGCGAATTGAGATGGTTGCGTTAGACATCGCCGGCACCAGCATCGACGAGGGCGGCGCGGTGTACGTGGCGTTGCGTAAAGCGGTCGAGTCGCACACCGGCAAGCCGATTCCCGACGACCAATTCGATCGGTGGAAGGGCGCGGGTAAGCGCGACGCGATCATTGGACTACTTGGCGATTCGACAGTCGACGAGATCGACACGGTTGAGCGCCGATTCACCGATTCGCTGCTTGACGCATACCGGTCGGTGCCGCCGGTGCCGCTGCCGGGCATCGTGGACGCCTTCGCGCTCCTGCACGAGCAAAAAATCAAGATCGTTCTACAGACCGGGTATTCGCGTGACATCGCCCGCCCGCTGCTCGATCAAGTTGGCTGGCGCGTCGGACGTGATATCGATGCGGTGATCACCAGTGACCAGGTGCCCACTAGCCGTCCGGCCCCGTATCTTGTTTTCCGCGCGATGGAGGCGGTCGGCGTGCAGAGCGTCTCGGCGGTACTTGTCGCCGGCGACACGCCGAACGATCTGCGTGCGGGCACGAATGCCGGCGCAAGATATGTGGCCGGGGTACTCACCGGTGCGCACGACGCGGCCAGCCTGCGGTCCGCGCCGCATACCCATATCCTGACCAGCGCCGCGACCATTCCCGAGGTCCTCAAACTACGCGAGGTGGCCACCCAATTCTGAACGGGGTGTAGCAGCAGATGGCCTGGTGGGACTGAATTCGACTGAGGGCAAAGGTCTTTCATCCGACTCCGGATACGTGTCCCGGCGGCGAATCGCCAAGGTTGCCACGGCACTGATGGTCCCGACGATAAAGAGGTACACCATGATCAGCGAAGTGCCGCCGTTGGCGGCACTCAGGAAGTACGTCAGAAGCAGAGGGGTCAGACCCGAAGCGAAGATTCCGGAGAGTTGATAGACCACCGAAATCCCACTGTAGCGAACCCGGGTCGGAAACAGCTCCGAATACAGCGACGGCTGAGGTGCGTACATCATCGGGTAGACGAGCCCGAGCATGACGATGATCGTGACGACGGCGGCGCCCGCCGGCCGGGCGCTCATCAGATGGAAAGCGGGATAGGTCGCCGCGGTGCTGATCACGACGCCCAGAGCGAAGAGCTTCCTGCTGTCGTAACGGTCCGCGAACTTTCCGTACCTCGGGATGAAGAAGACCATGGTGGCCGCCGCGGCCATGACCGACATCAGCATCCGCTGGCGATCGATTCCCAGCGTGTTGGTGCCGTAGGTGATGACGAACACCGCCCAAGTGTTAAACGCGACGCCCTCGGCCCACCGGCTTCCCATACCTAGCAACAGATTTCGTCTCAGTCGTGGTTCTCTGACCATTTCCAGCGCGGGCAAAGACGATCTGGCTTCCATCTTCTCGAGCGCCCGGAAGGCCGGGGTCTCCATCACCTTGAGGCGGACGAACGTACCCACTGCAACCAGCACCAGGCTGAGCATAAAGGCGATTCGCCAGCCGAATGCCAAGAATTCTTCGCCCGACATCACCGAGTTGAGGCCCGCGAAAATACCTGTGCCCAGCATCAATCCAAGCGCGAGCCCTAGCTGGGGAAGGCTGCCGTAGTAGCCGCGCTTGCCGGGTGGGGCGTACTCGACGGCCATCAGCACGGCGCCGCCCCACTCCCCGCCGATCGCGACCCCCTGCGCCAATCGCAGTAGCACAAGCAGGATCGGGGCGCTGATCCCGATCGTGGCGTAGCTCGGGATCAAGCCGATCAGACAGGTAGCAAGCCCCATGATGATCATCGTGGCGATCAACGTCTTCTTGCGGCCGACGCGATCGCCGATATGACCGAAGATCAGGCCGCCGACCGGGCGAGCGACAAATCCGATGGCGAAAGTCGCGAACGCGAGCAGCGTCCCGACGACGGGATCGGTACTGGGAAAGAACAACCTGTGGAAAACCAACCCGGCCGCGATCCCATAGAGGAAGAAGTCGTACCACTCCACGGTCGTGCCGAGGATGCTGGACGCGATGACCGTGCGAATCTCAGCCCTGGTCGGCGGTGGGACGACCGTGCCGCTCATAGCGATTGCCGGAAGATGTCGGTGAGCGCACTACGGGTCACCGGTCGCGGCACGACGGCCAGCTGCCGGGTCTGCTTCATCGTGCCGTCGACGAGGGTGGGCAGGTGCTGTTCGCCGTAGCCGAAGGCGCGCAACCCCGCCGGCATGTCGATGTCGGTCATCAGCTCACCGAGCACGTGGGGAAGTGCGTCGGCTCCGTCGGTTGCGGTGAACCGTTGTCCGGACAGCAGTTCGGCCGCGCGCAGATGGCGTTGCGGGTTGCTGGGGTAGGTCCAACGGAAAACGGCCGCCGCGGTCGCGGCTACGGCCTGCCCGTGCGGCACCATCGGCATCGGTGGATAACCTTGCGCCCGATAGCTGTCCACCGCTCCGGCGACGGGATAGGCGTTGGCGTGCGGTAGATGCGTGCCGGCGTTGCCGAAGCCGGAGCCGGCCGAGGTGGACGCCAGCGCCATCTGATAGCGCGCTTCGAGGTCACGGCCATTCATGACCGCTCGCCGCAGATACCTGCCCACCAGCTGCAGCGCTTGCTCACACCATAGGTCGCTGATCGGGTTCGATCCGCAGAACGCGGGCCGCATCATCGGGTCGGCGGGCGCGGGCTTTGCGTCGAATCGGATGGCGGTGTAGCTCTCCAGTGCGTGCGACAAGACATCCATCCCGCTGGCAGCGGTTGGCTGAGGCGGCAGCGAGACGGTCGCGAGCGGATCGACGACGGCCAGGGTCGGGCGTAGCTTGGGATGGCTGATTCCGGCCTTCAGGCGTAATCCCAGCAGATCGACCACGCAGATGGTGGTGGATTCCGAGCCCGTGCCTGCGGTGGTTGGCACCGCAATCAATGGTTTCAGCGGTAGCCATGGTGCCCGCCCGGCGCCGATCGGCGCCGTCACAAAGTCCAACAGTTCTGCGGGATGGGTGGTCAGCAGGTTGACCGCTTTGGCGGTGTCCATTGCCGAGCCGCCCCCCACTGCGACAAAGCATTGCCAATCTTGTTGTTTGGCATAGCTCACGGCATCTTCGATGCTGTCATCGGTGGGTTCAACGACGACCTTGTCGAACACCTCCGATTTGATTCCCGCCGCGATCAATTGGTCGAATACCCGATCCGGGATGCCCGCGGCGCGAACCCCGGGGTCGGTAATTACCAAACAGGATTCGATGCCCAGTGCCAGTAGTTCGGGGCCTATCTCGTCCAAGGCTCCCACACCAAATTTCAATGGCGTTGCTGCCCAGGTGAATACGGTTTCGTTCTGGCCCGATCCGAGCATTCTCGGTGCTCCCTTGCCCTTCACAATGTAGGAAGAGTCCCCACATTGTGTGAGACGGTACGCCTCGGTCCGATCGATGAGAAGTGCATCACAACCGGCAACAGGCTCCAGCTAAGCCCCGGGCGGCGGGGTGGTGGGGTGGTGTGAGCGCGGCTACCTACCTCGTTGCGGTCCGAGCGGACGTGCCAAAAAGACTTCGGCAAAACCCAATTGGCGGGAACTCAGAACGACATGGCGCGGTTGACGGGCACGAACTGCGACACATCGCGTGCGGCCTGGGCGACTTGTTTACCCAAAGTTCGCATGCGGTTTCTCGACATCCGGACGCTTGGCGCCTGAATCACCAAGGCCGCTTGTGCATTTCCCTCCGGGTCGAGCACCGGAGCGCCGACACAGCGTAGACCCTCGATGTTTTCCTGTTCGTCGATACTGTAGCCACGGCGCCGGACGCCGGCGAGCTGATCGGCGAGGGCTGCGGGGGTGCTGAGGCTGTGCGGGGTGACCTTGCGGAGCTTGGCCGGCAACGAATTCAAGTATTGATCGGCGTCGGGCGAGAATGCGAGGATGGCCTTGCCGGAAGCCGTGCTGTACAGGGGAAATCGTGCTCCGGTGTGTTGTTCGAACCGCAACGGGAGCGTGCACGGTACCCGCATCATCACCACCGACTCCGTGCCCTGGCGGATCGACAGGTTGATCGCCTCTTCGGTCTCACGGTTCAGGCGTTCAAGGATGGGCAGCGCCTTGTCGATGCCGAACCCACGTTGTGCGGCCTGACCGAGCAGCACCGCCCCGCTGCCCAGGTAGTAGCAGTCCGACACCGGATTGCGCGCCACGAGACCTTCCGCGATCAGTGCCCTGATCAAACGATTCGCGGTGCCCGACGAGAGCCGCAGCGAATTGGCGATTGCGTTGCCGCTCAGTTCATCCGGCGACCCGGCAAGCAACTTCAACACGGCGAGTGCCCGACCCACCGATTGGGTGCCGGCGGGCAGAAGCTCAGTCACCGCACCCAGCGGCGTCGACGGGTCACCGGTGGTCTCATTCAGATCTGGTAGCCCCCGGGCAGCAGGGCGGCGATCTCGTTGGCCGCGCTGACCACGAGGCGACCCAGTTCGTCCAGCCGATCGTCGCGAACGCGTACCTCGGGACCCTGCACCGCAACTGCAGCCACCACCGCCCCCTGCGCATCGAACGCCGGAGCGGCGACACCTCGGACCCCCTCGAGGCGCTCGCCCCGGTTGACGGCGTAGCCACGAACCCGCGTCTCCTGCAGATCCTGCAACAGCGCTCTGTTCGACGTGATGGTGATGGGGGTTAGCTGGCGAAGCTCCCCGAGCCGGGCCACCTCGGCCGCGATATCCGGTGCAAACGCCAGGAACACCTTGCCGCTGCTGGTGCAATGCAGCGGAATTCTGGTGCCCACGGGCTGGATGAACCGCAGCGGGTGTTTCGACTCCACGCGCACCACGACCAGGCCGTGGTCACCGTCGCGGACGACAAGATTGGTCGACTCGCCCGATTCCTCGCTGAGCCGCTCCAGCACCGGGGAGACGCTGTCGAACCCCAAGCTGCGCTCGGCGGCGCGGCCGAGCAGGTAGGCCTCGCGCCCCAGTTGATACCGCTCGGTTCGACTGCTTTGTGCGACGTACCCGGCCGCGACGAGGGCACGCAGGATTCGGTGGGTGGTGCTGGTGTTCAGCGAGAGCGTGCGGGCTAATTCGGTGACGCCCAAGTCGTTAGGGGACTGCCGAAGTATGCCGAGAACCTTCAGGGCGCGGCTGATCGTTTGGGTGCCCATCAGCGGCTCGTCCTGCACCGCCAGGTCGCCGACCGCGTTTGATCCCCGTGCCATGGCACCAGGATAACGACATCGAGCTGGGAGTTAACTGGTGTCGGAGTTTGCGATTACCCTGGTTGCCCCGACGACGTCGCGCAGCATCGCCGGCAACTGCTCGCCGGATCGCAGCACCAGCCGCAGGCTGCGCCGCAAATCCATGCCATCGGTGGGCACCACGATCAGTCTGTGTTGCGCGATTTCATCGGCCAGGGCCAGCGAACTGAGCACAGCGGCACCGATCCCGGCTTCCACCGCCGACTTGATCGCGGTCGTCGAGGACAGCTCCATCATCGGATCAACGGTGACCGGGTAGCCGAGATGGTCGAGCTCGTGCTCGAGCACATATCGTGTGCCGGATCCGGGTTCCCGGCTGATTAGGGCGGTGCGGCTGAGCTCCGCCGCGCCCACCGGAGCCCGGCGGTGGGCCCAGGGATGGGTGTGGCCGACCACCAACACCAGCTCGTCATGGGCGACCACCACCGAATCCAGTCCGTCGCTGACCTTTGCGCCTTCGACAAAACCGACGTCGGCGGCGCCGCCGAGGACCAGTTCGGCGACCTTTGCGGAATTGATCACCTGTAGGCCGATGGTTGCGGTGGGCACCCGTGCGCGCAGTTCGGACAACCAGCGGGGCAACAGATACTCGGCGATCGTCATGCTGCACGCGACGCGAATCCGGCTCGCCTGGTGGCCGCGTAGCGCGGTGATTCCGGCGTCCAGATCGCTCGCGGCGTCGACCACCCGCCGGGCCCAGTTCGCGATCATCGCGCCATGATCAGTCAGCCGTGATCCCGCCGTCGACCGCACAATGAGGGGCACGCCGATCAGCCGTTCCATGTTTCGGATGCGCGACGCCGCGGCGGGCTGGGAGACGCCATGTTCCCGGGCCGCCTTCGCGAGGCTGCCCAGCCTGGCAACGCTGAGTAGCAAGTCAAGCGAACCGATTTCCGGCACCCGTGGCGACAACGGCACACGTTAACCGTACTGCTTGGGATCAAAGTTCGCTTTGGGGGCTTGAAAGTTTGAGAACGCTACCGTCGCTCGGCCACGGCCGTTAACGTCGCTGGCACAACGGAATCGGAGGTGCCATGCGGTATGGATTTGCTATCGATCAGCGCACCTGCATCGGTTGTCACGCTTGCACCGTAGCTTGCAAGACCGAGCACGAGGTCCCGCTGGGCCAATTCAGGACGTGGGTGAAATACGTTGAGTCGGGCGAGTTCCCGGCTACGACGCGCGACTTCGGGGTGATGCGCTGCAACCACTGCACGGATGCGCCGTGCGTCAAAATCTGCCCGACACAAGCATTGTTCAAGCGCGACGACGGCATCGTCGACTTCGACAATGAACGCTGCATCGGGTGCAAGGCGTGCATGCAGGGATGCCCCTACGACGCCATCTACATCGACGAGGAAACGCACACCGCCGCCAAGTGCAACTTCTGCGCCCACCGGGTCGACGAGGGACTGGAGCCGGCGTGCGTCGTGGTTTGCCCGACACATTCCATCTGGGTTGGCGACCTTGAGGATCCGACGAGCGGCATCGCCCGCCTGGTCAACTCCAACCCGGTGCAGGTGCGTGCGCCGGAGCAGAACACCGGTCCCAACGTGTTCTATCTGGGTGCAGACCGGGCGGTCCTCGACCCATTGGCCGCCCCCACCGGCACGTCCTACCTGTGGGCACGTCCCGACGAACATCGCCGGCAGGTGTCCACCGACCTGCCCACCGACCCGGTCAGTAAGGCGCGGACCACCCTGAACACGGCGCATCCACGCCCGTGGGGGTGGCGGGTGACGGCCTATCTCTGGACCAAGGCGGTCGCAGCGGGAGCCATGCTGATCGCCGCGCTTGCGCAATTGGCCGGCATCGATCTGGGCGTACTGGGCTCGGTCGCTGCGCCGGCCATTGGGGTGGCCGGCGTGGGTCTCACCGGGGTTCTGCTCGTATGGGATCTCAAGCGGCCCGAGCGGTTCCTCTACATCCTGCTCAAACCCAACCCTCGCTCGTGGCTGTTCTGGGGTGCGGTGGTTCTGGGCGTAGCCGGTGCACTGTTCACCGCGTGGTTGGCGGTTGGACTGCTCGAGGATGCGGGCGTAGTAAATCCGGACACATCTGGCGTGCTGCGCTCGGCGCTCTCGGTACCGACGATGCTGGCCGCGGTGATGACCACCGGCTATACCGGCTTCCTTTTCGGCCAGGCCGAAGGCCGGGATCTGTGGCAGTCGCCGCTACTGTTCTGGCACCTCATCGTGCAGGCGTTCATGGTGGGCTCCGGCGCACTGGCCGTCGCGGCCACCGCCATCGATCCGGGGTCCCTCGGCTGGAAGTTGTTGCTGGTCACCCTGACGATCGCCACGGCCGGACATGTCGCGATGGTGCTGCTGGAATTCCTCGGTCGGCATCCAACCGGCCACGCAGCGGCCGCCGCGCACATGGTCGTCAAGGGTCGCTACGCGCGCGAGTTCTGGGTGGGCGGCGTTGCCGCGGCGGTGCTGGCCGCTGTGCTTGCCGGGTCCAGCTGGGCCGCAGCACCTTTGGCGCTCGCGGTGGTCGGCGGACTCGTCGTTCAAGGGGCGCTGATCGCCTACGAGAGCGTGTTCGTGCGGGCCGGCCAAGACGTCCCCCTGTCGTGAATTAAGGAGCACCCATGCCCGTCGAACCGCCCCTGCCCGGCTTGCGCTGTCACGAGCACTTGCACAACTTCCCGCCCGTTTCGGAGTGGGACAACCACATTGAATACGACGCCAAGGCGCATCCGCGAAAGGTGCCGCATTCCTACCTGTTGATCCCAACCACGTGCTTCAACTGTGAAAGTGCCTGCGGGCTGCTGGCGTATGTGGACAAAGAGGACCTGTCGGTCAAGAAGCTGGAAGGCAATCCGGCGCACCCCGGTTCACGGGGGCGCAATTGCGCGAAAGGTCCCGCGACGGTCAACCAACTCAACGATCCGGAACGGATTCTCTATCCGTTACGCCGTACCGGCGAGCGGGGCGCGGGCAGCTGGGAGAGGGTGAGCTGGGATGAGGCGCTCGACGATATCGCCGGCCGGATCCGCACGGCGCTGACGGAAGGCCGGCACGACGAGATCATGTACCACGTCGGCAGGCCGGGGGAGGACGGCTTCACCGAGCGGATGCTGAACACCTGGGGGGTGGACGGGCACAACACCCACACCAACATCTGCTCAGCCGGCGCCCGGCTGGGCATGTCGTTGTGGGCGGGCTTCGACCGTCCGTCCGCCGACTACGCGAACGCCAAAGTCATGCTGCTGTTGTCCAGCCATCTCGAGACGGGGCACTATTTCAACCCGCACGCGCAGCGGATCATGGAAGCCAAACAATCCGGCGCCAAGCTGATCGTGCTGGACCCCCGAATGTCCAACACTGCCTCGCACGCGGACGTCTGGCTGGCGCCGTGGCCCGGTAGCGAAGCTGCGATTCTGCTCGCGGTGGCGTCCTATCTGCTCCGCACCCGGCGCATCGACGAGCCATTCTTGCGCCGCTGGCTCAATTGGCGCACCTATCTGCAGGAGCTACACCCCGAGGCGCCAAGGGATTTCGAGACATTCCTGGACCGGATCACCGACGACTACGCCGAATACACGTTCGAATTTGCGGCACGAGAGGCCCAGGTTCCTGCCGAGACGATCGCGGAGATCGCGGAACTCGTCGCCGACTGCGACCACCGGCTTTCGTCTCACATCTGGCGCGCGGCGGCCGCCGGCAACTTGGGCGGCTGGCAGGTCGCCAGATCACTGTGGTTCGTGCTCGCCCTGACCGGCAGCATCGGAACCCGCGGTGGCACCAGCCCGAACGGTTGGCACAAGTTCATCCCGGAGCCGCCCAACAAGCCCAACCACCACGAGCGGTGGAACGAATTGACCTTCCCGCGTGAGTTCCCGCTGTGTACCAACGAGATGTCAATCCTGTTGCCGCACTTCCTCGCTGAGGGCCGCGGCAGGCTGGAAGTGTACTTCTCCCGGGTCTACAACCCGGTGTGGACCAATCCGGACGGCTTCACTTGGATCGAGCAACTGTGCGATCCGGACAAGGTGGGTCTGCACGTGGCGCTGACTCCGACCTGGTCGGAAACGGCCGAATTCGCAGACTATGTGCTGCCCATGGGTCACTCCAGTGAACGCCACGATACGCACTCGTACGAGACGCACGCCGGCCGCTGGCTCGGCTTCCGGCAACCGGTGCGCCGCGTTGCGATGGCGAAGCTAGGGCACGAGTTCACCGACACCCGCGACGCCAACCCCGGCGAGGTGTGGGAGGAGAACGAGTTCTGGTTTGAGCTGTCCTGGCGTATCGATCCCGAAGGGGCGCTGGGCATCAGAAAATACTTCGAGTCACCATACCGTCCCGGCGAGAAGATCACCGTCGACGACTACTACCAGTGGATGTTCGAGCACAGCGTTCCCGGGCTCCCGGAAAAGGCTGCCTCGCAAGACATGACACCGATGCAATATATGCGACGCTACGGCGTGGTCGAGGTGGAACAGTCGGTATACCGCCGCGACGAACGTGTCATCGACGACGCGGAGCTCTTTGACACCACCGTCGACGAGCTGGGTGTGGTGCGCAAACCGGTGACCCTGGACTCCGTCGCACCGATCGTCGGCGAAGCCGGCGCGGTCGGTGTCCGCCACGACGACGGTACCGTGACCTTCGGCTGGCCAACACCGTCACGCAAGCTCGAGGTGTTCTCGTCGGCAATGCGGGACTGGGGCTGGCCCGAGCATGCGACACCGGGCTACATCCGGTCGCATGTGGCGGCCGACGAGATCGACCTCGACGCCGGCGAAATGGTCCTGGTGCCCACCTTCCGGCTGCCCACGCTGATTCACACCCGGTCCGGAAACGCCAAGTACCTCAACGAAATCTCCAATACGCACCCGTTGTGGCTGAACTCCCGCGATGCCGCACGCCATAACGTGAGCACCGACGACTTGGTGCGCATCAGCACCGAGATCGGCTACTTCGTTGCGCGAGTGTGGGTCACCGAGGGCATTCGTCCGGGCGTGTGTGCGCTGTCCCACCACATGGGCCGGTGGCGGCTTCACCCGGGTGAGGGCAGTCGCTGGGTGTCCGGGATGGTCGAAATCTCCCATCCCGGTGGGGAACACACCTGGTTCCTGCGCCACAAGGGCGGGGTTGCCCCGTTCGCCTCCACCGACCCCGACTCGTCGCGCATTTCGTGGGACGACCCCGGTGTGCACCAGAACCTGGCGTTCGCCGTCCATCCGGACCCGCACTCGGGCATGCATTGCTGGTTGCAGAAGATCCGGCTGGAGCCCGCCCATCCGGACGACCGGTATGGGGATGTGTACGTCGACACGCGGCGATCCGCGGTGGTCTACCGACAGTGGTTGTCACGAACCAGGGCCACATTGGGGCCGGGCGGCCAGCGCCGCCCCGAGTTCATGATGCGGCCCCTCGCGCCGACCCGGCGCGGCTACCGGGTCGAAGGATGACAGCGACATGGTGATGATGACCCGGCCCCGACGCCGGCCGCTGGTCGACGAGAACGCGCTGCGCCGGGCGGTCGAGGCTGTCGAAGATCCTGAAATCCACCGTCCGCTAGGTGAGTTGGGCATGGTCAGGCAGGTCGGCGCGCGGCGCGACGGCGTGGCGCACATCGAGGTGGCGCTCACCACGCCGTCCTGCCCGATGCGCGATCGGCTGCGTGCCGAGATTGCCGCCGCGGCCGCGACGGTTGACGGCGTGGTCGGTGTCGAGGTGACATTCTCAGTGCTGAGCGAGCGGGAGCGCCTCGCCCTGGCCGGCCGGCTGCGTGGCTGGGACGGAAAACGACTGGATGGACAGACCCAGGTGTTCGCGATCGCCAGCGGAAAGGGCGGTGTCGGCAAGTCCACCGTGGCGGCCAACGTGGCGGTGGCCCTGGCGGCTGCGGGGAAAAGCGTTGCCTTGCTGGATGCCGACGTGTGGGGCTATTCGATTCCCCAGTTGTTCGGCGTCCGTCGAAATCCGGTGGCGCTCAACGGACTTATGCTGCCGGTCGAGGCTCACGGCGTGCGGCTGATGTCCGTCGGCTTCTTCGTCGACGAGGGTGAGCCCGTCGTGTGGCGCGGCCCGATGTTGCACAAGGCGCTCGAGCAGTTCCTGTTCGACGTCCATTGGGGCGATATCGACGTCCTGCTCATCGACCTGCCCCCCGGAACCGGGGATGTGACGCTGTCGCTGCTGCAGCTCGTGCCGCAGGCCGCATTGCTAGCCGTGACCACACCACAACCCGCGGCGCAGACGGTGGCTTCCCGGGTCGGTCGGATGGCTGCCGACATGCGGATGCCGGTCGCTGGCGTGGTGGAGAACATGAGCGCGCTGGTGTGCGGCTGCTGCGGTGAGCGCACGGCCCTGTTCGGGTCGGGCGGCGGAGCCCGATTGGCAGCCGAACTGGGCACCGAACTGCTTGGCCGCGTTCCCCTTGACGGCGACCTCCGCGCGGCCGGAGATGAGGGTATTCCGGTGGTTATCCAGCAGCCGCTGGCCCCGTCGGCCGTCGTCTTTGCCGACATTGCGACGCGGCTGCGTGCCGTGCGTCGGCCGCTGGCCGGGATTCCGTTGCCGCTGACCGTGACCTCCTGAAGCGGTCGCGCCTACCCGCTGGCGTCATCGTGCCGGGGCGGCGGGGATTCGGTGTTGACTTTCGATGTTGACTTTCGATGTTGACTGGGCCCTGCCCTCAGCCTTCGGCCATCACCTTCCGCACCGCGGGCAGCGCGCCCCGGTCGGATACCAGGAACCCGGTTGACCGGCACCCCTGACGCCGATTCGCCGCGGTGACCCGCGATCGCAGGCGGTCTCGCTGTCGACGCACCCGCCGTGTCGGATGCCCCGCGGGCGACCCCTCGACTTCTCGACGGACATCCGGTCGAGCGCCGTCTGATAAGCCAGCGCGCTCGAATTCAGTTCGACGGCAATCGCATTCAACTCGTGGTACATGCGCTTGGCTGCCGCACTCATCGGACGGCCGTCTCATCCGGCAGCGGCTGCGGATCGATGCGCAGGGCGGCGACGGCTCCGATGAACAGAAGTGCGGCGGAGACGGCGAAGGGGACCTGCCAGCTGCCGGTCGCGTCCAGCAGCATGCCGAAGACCAGCGGGGAAAGAATGCCCGCGATCCCGAAACCGGTGTTCATCAGTCCGCCGGCAGTGCCGGCGTGCTGGGGTGCGATGTCCATGGGGATCGCCCAGAGCACCGCATTGGTCAACTCCAGGAAGAAGAACGACAGCGCCAGGAACGTCGCGTCAAGTAAGAGCCGGTGGGTCACCAGGGTGGGCAGGACAAACAGGAAGGATCCCATCAGGCCCACCACGAGCGTGGCACGCCGCGCAATCTTGGGGTTGCCCGTCCGTCGCAGCAGCGCGTCAGACACCACTCCGCCCATCGTGTCGCCGACCACCCCGGCCAACAGCACCAGCGTGCTGAACATCGCGAAGTCCTTGAGATCCAAGCCGTAGCTGCCCTTGAAGAACGACGGTAGCCAGGTGAGGAACACCCACAGCGTCCAGCCGTAGCAGAAGTCCACCAGGGTCACCGGAAGAATGCGTCGCAGCAGCGGGCCCCAGGGCGTGGGTGTGTGTTGTTCTGTTTGCTGATCTTGCGGTAGCTCGTCGAGCTCTGCCGGCGTCATTTTCGGGTGATCGGCGGGCGAGTCGGTGAACGACCACACCCACGCAATGACCCACAGAAAGCTCACCGCGGCGAAGACCCAGAACGAAAGTCGCCAACCGTAAAGGGCGATCAGCGCCCCGGCGACCAACGGGGTTATGGCGTTACCAAGCCGGGCGGCGGCATGCGTCACGCCTTGCGCCAGCCCACGTTGGTCCGGTGGCATCCATTTCGCCATCGCATGTGTCGCTGTTGGAAAGGACGCTCCTTCGCCGAAACCGAGCGCAAGCCGGGCGGCGAACAGCGATACCAGTCCGACAGCAAACCCGGTGGCCGCCGTCGATACCGCCCAGACAACGCCGACGATGCCGAGCACGATCCGGGGTCCGAAACGGTCACCGATCATCCCGCCGAAGATCTGGAAGAACGCATACGGAAGGGCGAAAGCCGAAAGAGTCAGTCCCAGCTGGGTATTCGTCAATCCAAGTTCACTTTTGATGAACGGCGCCGCCGTCGCGATGTTCACGCGGTCCACGTAGGTGACGAAGTACAGCATGCAGAGCAGCAGTAGCACCTTGCCGCGCACCCGCCCGACGAACGCGCTCCGGAGCGACGGTCTGGTCTTTGCTGTCGGCTGCCCATGCGGGGCGTCGAGACGGAATGCCGGCTTGAGCATCAACGGTCACCACCTAGCTATGGCCTCGGGTGGCAACGCGACACCGGGGCTCGTCATCCCATTATGTGAAAGCTCATCCCAGATCTGGTGTGTTGTGACGCTAGCCACAAGGAGGTGTGATGTCAATAACGTCCGGGCGAAGATCCGCTTCGGAGGCGACCGCATATCTGCGAAAGATGTTGGTCTACAAGGATTTACGTGGTTGTGAAAACCGCGTGCGGCTTACCTCGACAGCGCCCGGTGCCGCCGCTGCAACCTTGACAGGGAACCGCCATCGTGAGAGTTTGGGAAATGATTTCATAAGTTGAAATACCGAGCTCAACTGCGAGGATCGATGACCGTCAGCGATGTCGCCTGTGCCCCGATGACCGCGGTCGGCACCGGCGCCGGCCTCGGGGCGCTACAAGCCCTGCGGGCGTCCTGGCGCAGTGTCCTGGCAGGCCGAAATGTGAGGGTGGCTCTGGCCGACGGCGAAGACCCACGGGTGATCGCCGCGGCGGCGCGTCTCAGCGAATCGGGAGCGGTCGCGCCCTATCTCGTCGGCCGGCGCACGGTGATCCAGGACGTGGCGGTGCACAGCGGAATCCGTCCGCCACGGGAGTCAGCGATCGTAGATCTCGCCTGCCCGACCGAGGCCGAGCGCCTCGCCGGGGCGCTGCGTGACGCGCTGTGTCCCCGCTTGACGGAAACAGAAATTGTTGCGCTGCAGGCCGATCCACTCTACGCGGCGACTGCCTTGCTGCGCATGGGCTCTGTGGATGCCTGCGTCGCAGGTGCGTCGCGTCCGACGGCGGAGGTGCTGCGCGCCGGGCTGCGGGTCATCGGGATGGCTTCCGGCACGCATACCCTGTCGAGTTGCTTCTTGATGGCGCTGCCCTCGGAGCAGTTGATCGGCTACGGCGATTGTGCGGTCATTCCCATGCCCGACGACCAACAGCTCGCCGAGATCGCGGTGGCGACAGCGACGACGTACCGGTCGCTGACCGGGGTGCCGCCCGTGGTCGCCATGCTCTCGTTCAGCACCATGGGCAGCGCGGCACACACCGAGGTCGACAAGGTGCGCAGGGCCGCCCAAATCGCCCGCCGGCTCTGCCCCGAACTGCCGATCGAGGGCGAACTGCAGTTCGACGCCGCTTTCGTAGCCGATATCGGCGCCAGTAAGGCGCCCGGTTCCCTCGTCGCCGGCCGGGCCAACGTGATGATCTTTCCCAACCTCGATGCGGGCAACATCGCGTACAAGATCACGCAGCGGATCGGCGGTGCGGCCGCACTCGGCCCGATCCTGCAAGGGTTCGCCAAGCCCATCAACGACCTGTCCCGCGGGTGCAGCGTCGACGACATCGAGTTTGTGGCGCTGGCAAGCGCCGTCCAAGCCGTCACCGCGGCGGCACCATTGCCGAAGTAGGAGAAGAGAATCAGCATGACGACGTCACCTCCGCACGCAGCCGAGACCGCCGAACAGGTCGTCGCCGAAATGGTGCGGCGCGCCCGCACGGCCCAAGCAGAGTTCGCGGGATATTCCCAGGAGCGCGTCGATCATGTTGTCGCAGCGGTCGCTTGGGCGATCGCCGAGCCGACCAGGGCCCTCGAACTCGCCGAGCTCGCCGTGCGCGACACCGGACTAGGCAATGTCGAGGACAAGACGCTGAAGAATCGACGCAAGACCATGGGGACGTTGCGCGATCTGACGGGAGCAAAGTCGGTGGGCGTCATCAGCGAAGACCCCAAAACCGGCATCACCGAATACGCGAAGCCAATGGGCGTCGTCGCGGCGGTCTGCCCCTCCACCAATCCCGCCGCCACCCCGGCCAACAAGGCGATGATGGTGCTCAAGGGTGGCAACGCGGTCATCCTGTCTCCGTCTCCCAAGGGTGCGTCCACGTGCGCACTGCTGGTGCGGCACATTCACGAGCAGTTCGACCGGCTGGGTGTGCCCCGAGATTTGGTGCAATACACCGCAGTTCCGTCCAAAGCGGTCACCTACGAGTTGATGCGGCAGGCCGACTTCGTCGTCGTGACCGGGTCGCAGAAGAACGTCCGCGCCGCGTACAGCAGTGGAACCCCAGCCATCGGTGTCGGTGTGGGCAACGCGCCCGTCATCATCGACGCCGACGCAGATCTCGCCGATGCGGCGGCAAAGATTCGCGCCAGCAAGACGTTTGACTATGCCACCAGCTGTTCCTCGGAGAACTCGCTGCACATCCACGCCGAGGTCTACGACGCCGCGATCGAAGCGCTGCGGCGTCAGGGCGCGTATCTGGTGAGCGCAGACGAGAAGCGCCGCCTGCAGCAGGTGATGTGGCCGGACGGCAAACTCAGCCCCGAGATCACCGCGCAGCCCCCGGGCAAGATCGCCGCGCTCGCCGGGTTCAACGGGCAGGGCGCACACGACGCCGAGTTCTTCCTGGTCGAAGAGGACAGCTACGGCCCGGATCACCCGTTCAGCGGCGAGAAGCTCTCCGTGGTGCTGACCGTGTACCGCTTCACCGACCTCGACGAGGCGATCGACCGGATCCAGGGGATTTTGGACTTCCAGGGCGCCGGCCATTCGTGTGGCATTCACACCACAAACGATGATCGGGCCCGCCACGTCGCCGAGCGGCTGAAGGTGGCGCGGGTACTGGTCAACCAGGCGCACTGTTTCGGCACCGGGGGCGGATTCGACAACGGGCTCGGATTCACGCTGACGATGGGTGCGGGGACCTGGGCCGGCAACAGCATTTCCCACAACCTGTCGTACCGGGACTTCCTCAACATCACCCGACTCGCGCGGGTCATCCCGGCGTGTGAACCAACCGAAGAGGACCTGTGGGGCTCCTACTTCGCGACCTACGGACGGTGAACGTGAAACTTCTCGAATACCAAGGTAAGCGACTGCTAGCCGACGCCGACGTACGCATTCCGCAGGGAACGGTTGTCGACTCACCCGAGTCGGCGATGCGGGCAGCGACCGCAATCGGCGGGCGCGTGGTACTCAAGGCCCAGGTGCCGACCGGTAAACGCGGCAAGTCGGGTGGCGTGCTGTTCGCCGACTCACCGGCACAGGCCGCCGACGCGGCCCGCCAATTGCTCGGCACCGAGCTAGGCGGATATCGCGTCCAGGAGGTCCTCCTCGAGCAGTGCGTGGACATCGAGCAGGAGCTCTATGCCGCCATCCTCAACGACGCCCAGAGCAAAGGGCCGCTGCTGTTGTTCTCCACTGCGGGTGGTATGGACATCGAAGAGATCAACACCGAATCACCGGATCGGGTGCACCGGTTGCCCATCGACATCTTGTGGGGTCTGGCAGAGGACGTCGCCGGCGACATGCTTGCCGATACCGACCTGCCCGAGAAGTCCCGGCGCGCGGTGGCGCGCACGTTGGCCGCCCTCTACCAGACCTACCGGTCGGCCGACGCCGACCTGGTCGAGGTTAACCCGCTGGCCGTCACGACCTCGGGCGAGCTGGTGGCCCTGGACAGCAAGGTGTCGCTGGATCCGGGTGCGCTGCCCCGTCATTCGTCGCTCGTCGCCGATCTCCGCGCGGATCAGCTGGAGGTCGGGACCGAACTCGAACGCCGCGGCCGCGAACTCGGCCTGCAGTTCATCGAGCTCGACGGTGATATCGGCATCCTGGCCAACGGTGCGGGACTGACCATGACCAGCCTGGACGTGGTCAACCACTATGGCGGTAAGCCCGCCAATTTCTTGGAGATCGGTGGCGACGCCTACACGAAGGCCACCCCGGCCCTCAAGCTGGTCTTGGACAACCCGCGGGTGCGCAGCCTGCTGATCAACTTCTGTGGCGCCTTCGCCCGCACCGACGTGATGGCCGAAGGCGTTGTCGCCGCCATCGAAGAACTGCGACCGGAGATTCCGTACTTCTTCACCATCCACGGCACCGGCGAACAAGAGGCGATACGCCTCGTTCAAGAGCGGCTTGGGGTGCAACCGTACGAACTCATGGACGATGCCGTCAAGGCCGCAGTGGCGGCCGCGGCGACCACAGTGGAGGTGTGAGCGATGTTGATTCGGCGTGGGGAAACGGTTGTCGTCCAAGGCATTACCGGCAAGCAGGGCTCGTATTGGACCGAGCGCATGGTCGAATGCGGGACCCAAGTCGTGGCGGGCGCGAGTCCCGGCCGTGGGGGACGCACGGTCAATTCCATACCCGTTTACGACAGCGTGGTGCAGGCGGCGACCCAACACCCGCTAGACGCCTCGGTGCTGTTCGTCCCACCGATGCAGGCCAGGGCCGCGGCCCTCGATGCAATCGAGGCGGGCGTTCGCAAGCTGGTTTTACTCACCGAACACGTGCCCGCCCAGGACGTCATGGAGATCCTGGCCCGTGCCGCGGCGGCCGGAACCACGGTGCTCGGACCCAACACCGCGGGCCTGGTCGTGCCGGGCGAAACGTCGGTCGGCATCATGCCGGGCTTCGCGCACAACATCTTTCGGCCGGGTCCGATCGGAGTGATCTCGCGCAGTGGCAGCCTGGGAACCCTGGTGTCGATGGAACTGATCACTGCCGGTTTCGGCCAGAGCGCCTTCATCGGCATCGGTGGCGACCCAATCTTGGGCACCACAACGCTTGACGCGGTACGCCTTCTCGACGCCGACGAGCGCACGTCGGCTGTCGTCGTCGTTGGTGAAATCGGCGGTGCGATGGAGGAGGAGGCCGCGGCGTATATCGCCGGCATGACCAAGCCCGTCGTTGCCTTCATCGCCGGCCGCACCGCGCCCCCGGGGCAGCGGATGGGCCATGCCGGCGCGATTGTGACCGGCGCTTGCGGTAGCGGTGAGTCGAAGGTGCGCGCTCTCACCGAAGCCGGTGCCGAGGTCGTGGAAGTGCCCAGTGCCATCGGCGAAGCGCTGCGTTCCTTGGGCGTCGAAGCCACCGCCACGCCGGCCGAGCCCGTCCGCAGCGGATCCGCATAGCACCGCGAGCTAGGCGGACTCGGAGAAGATCAACTTCAGCAACATGGCCGCGGTGCCGTCGAGCCGGCGTGCGCCCCGCCAGACCGCCCGCAGCGACCGGAGCATGCGCAAATCTTTGACCGCAACGACGTTCAACTGACCGGCGCGTACGTCCTCGGCGATGGCCAGCGTACTGAGCACGGCCGGACCGACGCCGTTGAGCGCGGACGTTCGGATCGCCGAGGCGCTGCCGAGTTCGAGCAGTGGGGTCGCGATGTCGTGACCCTGCAGGGCCAACTCGAGTGTGGTTCTGGTGCCCGATCCGGATTCGCGAACCAGCAACGGCGTTGCGGCCAACTCGGCGGCCGTCAGCGGGGCACGGCGTCGCGCCCACGGGTGGTGCGGATGGACCACTACGACGAGTTCGTCACGTGCGACCTCGGTGCTGTGCAGGCCCCGGATCGGATTCGGCGATTCGACAAACCCGATATCGCACGCGCCGCTGCGGACGTCTTCGATCACCTGGGTGGAGTTACGGGCCTGAAGATAGATCGTCACGTCGGCATACTGGGCGCGAAATCTGGCCAGCCACACCGGCATCAGGTGTTCGGCGACGGTGATGCTGGCCGTAACGGTCAACTGTGCGCCGTGTTCGGCCCGCAGCCCGTCGGCGACCATCAGTAGCTTGTCGATGTCGACCAGAATCTGGCGCGCCCAATGCGCCAGCACCGTGCCTTGCGCCGTCAGCGTCGAGCCGTTGGGGCTGCGGTCGACGAGTGGCAGTGCGAAGCGGCGTTCCAGTCCCCTGATGGCCCGGCTGGCATTCGGCTGCGACATCTGGACCGAACGTGCAGCGGCGCTGAGACTTCCGTGATCGTCGACACCGACGAGTAGTTTGAGCGATTCAAAAGGTGGTAGCCGCAGCGACATACCCGAACTATATGACCGGCCTCCCCGTTGGGTATGCACTTTTGATATGACCGGATACCGATTTGGTGGCTACCGTTGCCCCTGGTCGTGGCCCAACGTTGAGGAATGATCAGTTCACTGGGCCAGCAACAGGTGCGCGAGGCGACGGCCACATCGTCGCGGGGGCAGCTCAACCCGGTAGCGGTCGGTCCCGGCGTTGCCCTGTGCGCGCTCGCGACCGCGGGCGCGTTGGCGATCAATCACTGGTTGCCCACGGTGAGTCCACTGTTGATCGCGATCGTGCTCGGAGCAGTGGCAGCCAACGTCGCATCATTGCCGCGGTGGCTGCGACCCGGACTGCAGTTCTCCGCGAAACGACTACTGCGCATCGGGGTCGCGATGCTGGGCCTGCAGCTGGTGCTGGGCGACATCCTGCGCCTGGGCTACGGCGTCATCATCGTCGTCGTGTCCATCGTGGCTCTGGGCATCACCGGCACCATGTTCGCGGGCAAGTTGCTGGGGATGACCTGGACCCAGCGACTGTTGATCGCATGCGGATTCTCAATCTGCGGGGCCGCGGCGGTGGCGGCCGTCGACGGGGTGATCCAGGCCGAGGACGACGAAGACGTCCCCACCGCTGTTGCGTTGGTGGTGATCTGCGGAACGCTGATGATTCCGCTCCTGCCCGCATTCGCGCAGGCGCTACGACTGTCCGACCTCGCTGCCGGCGCCTGGGCGGGCGGGTCGATTCACGAAGTCGCCCAGGTGATTGCTGCGGCCGCCACGATGGGAGGCGGCGCGCTGGGAGTGGCTGTCGTGGTGAAGTTGGCGCGGGTGCTGATGCTTGCGCCCGTGATGGCGGTGCTCAGCGTTCGGCAGCGCAGGATCGCCGGGACCGGAACGGACATCAAGCGTCCGCCCCTGGTGCCGCTATTCGTGCTGGCTTTCATGGTCTGCGTCGCCCTGCGTTCGGCCGACGTCGTTCCTCCACACCTGCTGCAGTACGCCAAGGTCTTTCAGGTCGCCCTACTCACCGCGGCGATGTTCGCGCTCGGCACCGGCGTGCATGCGTCAGTGCTTAAGAAGGTGGGCCCCCGCCCGTTCGTGTTGGCCGTCGTGTCCACCGTGTGGATCGCGACCGTCGCCCTGACCGGGGTCATGCTCGCGTCCCACTAACGAGCGGGAACCGGCGGACCGGCGAACGGTGGGACAATCGACTGACGACACCACCCCGCCACGACACGCAAACACAACTTCTGGTGTTGCCACGGGTTGTCGGATACCAGGGGTAGTGTCTGGAGGCTGAAGCCAATGCAGGCAAATCGGCAGGTGAAGTGGGGTTCTGGTGACCGAGAACATGAAGCTGATCGACCGTGCTTCGGCGATCAACTGGAACCGGCTGCAAGACGACAAGGACGCCGAGGTGTGGGACCGGCTGACCGGTAACTTCTGGTTGCCGGAAAAGGTGCCGGTGTCCAACGACATCCCGTCGTGGGGCACGCTGACCGCCAACGAGAAGCAGCTCACGATGCGCGTCTTCACCGGGCTGACGCTGCTGGACACCATCCAGGGCACGGTCGGTGCGGTCAGCCTGATTCCCGACGCACTGACGCCGCACGAGCAGGCCGTCTACACCAACATCGCGTTCATGGAGTCGGTGCACGCCAAGAGCTACAGCTCGATTTTCTCCACGCTGTGCTCGACCGCCGAGATCGACGACGCGTTCCGCTGGTCGGAGGAGAACCCCAACCTGCAGCGCAAGGCCGAGATCGTCATGGAGTACTACCGGGGCGACGAGCCGCTCAAGCGCAAGGTGGCCTCCACGCTGCTGGAGAGCTTCCTGTTTTACTCGGGTTTCTACCTGCCGATGTACTGGTCGAGCCGGGCCAAGCTGACCAACACCGCCGACATGATCCGGCTGATCATCCGCGACGAGGCCGTGCACGGGTACTACATCGGCTACAAATTCCAGCGCGGCCTGGCGATGGTCGACGAGGCCAAGCGTGCCGAACTCAAGGACTACACCTACGAGTTGCTCTTCGAGCTCTACGACAACGAGGTCGAGTACACCCAGGACCTCTACGACGAGGTTGGGCTGACCGAGGATGTCAAAAAGTTCTTGCGCTACAACGCAAACAAGGCGCTGATGAACCTGGGCTACGAGGCGTTGTTCCCGCGCGACGAGACCGACGTCAACCCCGCGATCCTCTCGGCGCTGTCGCCCAACGCCGACGAGAACCACGACTTCTTCTCCGGTTCGGGGTCGTCGTACGTGATCGGCAAGGCCGTCGTCACCGAAGACGAGGACTGGAACTTCTAACGCCGCCGCGGTCCATCCTCGCCGGCGCGACGTGCCCCCGCGCGGCGGGCAAGATGGGCGGGGTGAGCAATGAGGACCCGGTCGATGCGGCGGACTTCCGTCGCGCGTTGGCACTTATCCAGCACGGCGAGCGCGGCGACGAAGCGGGCATGCGCGTCATCGTCCACGACGAGGTCATTCCCGCGGACCGTCTCGCCCAGCTGATCCGCGCCACGGTGTCGATCCTGTGGCAGCTGGTGGCGCAGCTGTGCGAGCCGTACGAGATCGCTGAAATCGGTGACACGCTGATCTCGGCGTCCGGCGCCGACGAGCTGTATCTGGATCGCGACAACCGGCTGGTGGCCCGGATGGCGATGGCGCAGCATTCGGGAGATGCCAGCGTCGAGTACGAGGTACTCCGCGACGCGGCCGCGGCACCCGACGGTTTAATACGGCTCGCCCTTACCGCGGCCGGTGTCGTCTCGGCGATGCTGCCGCAGCTGCGCACCGACCCCGGCCGGAAACTGCTCAACAACCTGGCGATGCAGGCGCTTCGCGAGGAAAACAGCTAATCCACGCGATCAAGTGATGCTGCACAGGCCGCCGGGCGTGCAGTCGATGGTGCATCCCGCGGCGGTGGCGGCCGCGCACGCGAGCACCAGGGTGACGATGAGTTTGCTCAGGAGACCAGACATGACCACTCCGTTCTTCCGGCGCAGGCCCGGGCCGTTTTGGGCCTGCTCATCGTAAGTCGGCGAGCAGCAAACCGGACCGGTTTAGCCGGGATGGTCGGTCGCGGGCCCGCGCCCGGGACACACCCCGGTTTCGGGTACCAGATGTGGAGGTCGTAAACGGCGCATGAATAGTGGCCATCCCCCGACACGCGGGCCGCGCCGCGGCCGTGAGACTAGGGGAGTGTCCGAACAACACTCGCCCAAGCGCGCCAAATTTCTTCGGTCGGTAATTCGCTGGCTCGACGTCGGCTATCCCCAAGGGGTGCCCGGCCCGGACCAGGTCGCACTGTTCGCCCTGCTGCGCAGCACGCCGCTGACCCAGGATCAACTCGAAGAGGTCGCCCACAAGATCGCGGTCAACGAGTCGCAGCCCGGGGCTGACGGGGTGGTCAGCCGCGATGAGATCGCCGAATTCATCACCAAAGTGACCCGCCACGACCCCGGTCGGGAGAACATTCAGCGGGTGGCCGCCACGCTGGCCGCCGCCGGCTGGCCGCTGGCCGGCATCGACGTCAGCGAGGTGATCCCCGGGGACGAACACGGCGAGGCGGCCGAAGAGATTGCCTGCCGCCGCGACGACGTACCCGAGGGTGCGTCACAGGGTTGAGATGTCGATGACGAAGCGGTACCGCACGTCGCTGGCGAGCACCCGCTCGTACGCCTCGTTGATGTAATCCGCCGCGACGACCTCGATTTCGGGGGCCACGTCCTGCTCGGCGCAGAAGTCGAGCACCTCCTGGGTCTCGGCGATGCTGCCGATGTTCGAGCCGGACAGGCTGCGCCGCATCACCGCCAGCGGGAACGCGGCGAGCTGCATGGGGTGCTCCGGGATACCCAATTCGACGAGCGTGCCGTCGACGTCGAGCAGGTTCACGTAATCGTCGAGCGGCAGGTTCGCCGACACCGTGTTCAGGATCAGGTCGAAGCTGCCACGCAACGTGCGGAAGGTGTCGCGGTCTGAGGTCGCGTAATAGTGCTTGGCGCCCAGCCGCAGCCCGTCTTCCATCTTCTTTAGCGACTGGGACAGCACGGTGACCTCGGCGCCCAGCGCCGCGCCGAGCTTGACGCCCATGTGGCCCAGGCCGCCCAGCCCGATGATCGCCAGGCGGGTGTCCTTGCCGGCCTTCCAATGGCGCAGCGGGGAGTAGAGCGTGACACCCGCGCACAGCAGCGGCGCGGCCTTGTCCAGCGGCAGGGCATCCGGGATGCGCAGTACGTAGTTCTCGTCGACGACAATCGCCTCGCTGTAGCCGCCATGGGTTGGCTGGCCGTATTTGTCGACGGAGTTGTAGGTGAATGTCGCGCCCCGTTGGCAGTACTGACCGTTGCCGGCCTTACAGCTGCTGCACTCACGGCACGAATCAACAAAGCAGCCCACCCCCACGCGGTCGCCCACCTGGTATTTGGTCACTTCCGGGCCGACCTCGCTGACCACCCCGGCGATCTCGTGGCCGACGACCAACGGGTAGTTGGGCTGGCCCCACTCGGCCTTGACGGTGTGGATGTCGGAGTGGCAGATCCCCGCGAACTGGATGTCGATGACGACGTCGTGCGGGCCGGGCTCGCGGCGCTCAATGGTCCCTTTGGTCAGCGGTTCGGTCGCTGACGTCGCGATGTAGGCGGAAACGGTGCTCATTACGATCCCTTTTCGGTGCGGTGCGTCTCAGAAAAGCTTAGCTAAGGTAATGGCTTCGGGCCAATCGGCCGGATCCGTCAATTGATCGGCGCGTTCACCAGGCGCAGGTCATCGACGATGCCGCGGGCGGCGACGACGCCCTCACCGGTCTGCCATACCTCGTCGTTGACGATATAAACCCGGTTGTCCCGATTGGCGGAGAGCTTGCGCCACGGCGCACTGTCCAGCACCGTCGCGGCCCGGTCCGCCGCGGCCTTGGTGGCACATGACATGTAGACCACATCGGCGTCAGCCGCCGAGAAATCCGCTTTGGCCAGGTCGGCGTCGGTGGCGCCGACCTCGATGTAGGGCTTGTCGGTGAAACGCTGGGCGGCCGGCCGGTCCACGCCCACCGCGCCGAGCACACTGGCGGGGAAGTTGTTGGCGCCGTAGATGCGCAGGCTGTTGACGGTCAGCTGGACGATCGACGCCTGGAAGTGCGCGGCGTCATGGCGAGCGCCGATCTGTTCGGCGCGCTGCCGGAAGGCGCCGATCAACCCGTCGACGGCTCCGGTGCGGGCGGTCGCGGCCCCGACGACGCGCATGTTGTCTTCCCAGCCGGCGCCCGGTGCGGCCGTGAACACCGTCGGCGCGATCGCCGCCAGCTTCGCGTACATATGCGGCGTCAGCGCGACCGAGCCCAGGATCAGGTCCGGGTGGGCGGCGGCGATCCCGTGCAGGTCGGGATTATCACGGTTGCCGACGCCGGGCAGTGCGTGCACCGCGTTGCCCAGATACGCCGGCTGACTGGACGAGCCGGTCGGCAAGGCCGCGGCGACCACGCGCGATTGCAGACCCAGCGCGCACAGCGCATCCAGCTGATCCCCGGAAAGCACCACGATTCGCTGGGCTTCGGCAGGCACCTGAACCGTCTCCGGTGTGACGCCGGCGGCGTTGTGCGCCTGCCGGGTCGCCGGACCGGTGTCGGCCGGGGCCGGGTCGTGGGCGCACGACTCGTCGGGCTTGCGGTCGTTACCCAGCACCCCGGCACCCGCGATCTGGGTGGTAGGCGTGACCAACGAGGAGGTGGTCCCGGACTGCTTGGACCCGCACGCACCGCACACCAGTACCGCCGCGACGGCGACGGCGACGATTAGCCGACTCTTGATGGGTCCCGATCCGGGCCGCGCAGCGGGCTGGCGACCGACGAATAGCACCCGTCGACGCTAACATCCGGGCAGCTGAGAACCGTTCCGCGAACGCAGCTCGAAGGCCGCGAACAGCCATTTACGACAGTTTGTAGGACCAGCCCTGTCGCCGGCCTGGTCGGGGGCTAAGATTTGGAGGAACCCCTGTCTGGGACGGATGTTTGGAGGAGCTGTTGACAGCCGAAGCGCCCCCATTGGGAGAACTAGAGGCCATTCGGCCATACCCGGCCCGGACCGGTCCCAAAGGGAACCTGATCTACAAACTGATCACGACCACCGATCACAAGCTGATCGGCATCATGTACTGCGTCACCTGCTTCGTCTTTTTCTTCATCGGCGGGTTGCTGGCGCTGTTGATGCGTACCGAGTTGGCGGCACCCGGCCTGCAGTTCCTGTCGAATGAACAGTTCAACCAACTGTTCACCATGCACGGCACCATCATGCTGCTGTTCTACGCCACGCCGATCGTGTTCGGTTTCGCAAACCTGGTGCTGCCCTTGCAGATTGGCGCACCCGACGTCGCTTTCCCGCGTCTCAACGCATTCTCGTTCTGGCTGTTCCTATTCGGTGCGACGATCGGTATGGCCGGTTTCATCACGCCGGGCGGTGCCGCCGACTTCGGTTGGACCGCATACACCCCGCTGACCGACGCGATCCACTCACCAGGCGCCGGCGGCGACCTGTGGATCATGGGCCTGGCCGTCGCTGGTCTGGGCACCATCCTGGGCGCGGTCAACATGATCACCACCGTGGTCTGCATGCGCGCACCGGGCATGACGATGTTCCGGATGCCGATCTTCACCTGGAACATCCTGGTGACCTCGATCCTGGTGCTGATCGCCTTCCCGCTGCTGACCGCGGCGCTGTTCGGCCTGGCCGCCGACCGCCACCTGGGAGCCCACATCTACGACGCGGCCAACGGTGGAGTGCTGTTGTGGCAGCACCTGTTCTGGTTCTTCGGGCACCCCGAGGTCTACATCATCGCGCTGCCGTTCTTCGGGATCGTCACCGAAATCTTCCCGGTCTTCTCCCGCAAGCCGATCTTCGGCTACACCACGCTGGTCTACGCCACGCTGTCGATCGCCGCGTTGTCGGTCGCGGTGTGGGCACACCACATGTTCGCCACCGGTGCCGTGCTGCTGCCCTTCTTCTCGTTCATGACATACCTGATCGCGGTACCGACCGGCATCAAGTTCTTCAACTGGATCGGCACGATGTGGAAGGGCCAGCTGACGTTCGAGACTCCGATGCTGTTCTCGGTCGGGTTCTTGATCACGTTCCTGCTGGGCGGCCTGACCGGTGTGCTGCTGGCCAGCCCGCCGCTGGACTTCCACGTCACCGACAGCTACTTCGTCGTCGCCCACTTCCACTACGTGCTGTTCGGCACCATCGTGTTCGCCACCTATGCCGGCATCTACTTCTGGTTCCCGAAGATGACCGGACGGCTGCTCGATGAGCGGCTGGGCAAGCTGCACTTCTGGCTGACCTTCATCGGTTTCCACACCACGTTCTTGGTGCAGCACTGGCTGGGCGACGAAGGCATGCCGCGCCGCTACGCCGACTACCTGCCCACCGACGGGTTCCAGGGGCTCAACCTCGTCTCGACGATCGGCGCATTCATCCTGGGTGCCTCGATGTTCCCCTTCGTATGGAACGTCTTCAAGAGCTGGCGCTATGGCGAGGTCGTCACCGTCGACGACCCGTGGGGCTACGGCAACTCGCTGGAGTGGGCGACCAGTTGCCCGCCGCCGCGGCACAATTTCACCGAGCTGCCCCGCATCCGGTCGGAGCGCCCGGCCTTTGAGCTGCACTACCCGCACATGGTCGAACGGATGCGTGCCGAATCGCACGTCGGCCGGGCCCACGGTCACGAAGGCCACGACGTGACCCGGCTCGACGACGTCGACGTCCGCAGCTAATGGCCCGTCGCGGCAATCGCGTGTGAGCACACCACCCAAGGTGTCGGTGCTGATCACCGTCACCGGCGTGGATCAACCCGGTGTGACCTCGGCGCTCTTCGACGCGCTGTCCGGCCACGGCATCGACCTGCTGAACGTTGAGCAGGTCGTCATCCGGGGTCGGCTGACCCTGGGCGTGTTGCTGTGCTGTCCGCCGGATGTCGCCGAAAGCATCGTGCAGGGCGACGACGTCCAGGACGCCATCCATGGATTGGGCCTCGACGTCACCATCGAACGCAGCGACGCCACGCCGGTCATCCGGGAGCCGTCCACGCACACCATCTTCGTGCTGGGCCGGCCGATCACCGCCGGTGCGTTCGGTGCGGTCGCCCGGGAAGTGGCCGAGCTCGGCGTCAACATCGACCTGATCCGCGGTGTGTCCGACTACCCGGTCACCGGGCTGGAGCTGCGAGTCTCGGTGCCACCGGGAGTCGAGGCGCAACTGCGCACCGCCCTGAACAAGGTGTCCTCCGGGCAGGGCGTCGACGTCGCGGTCGAGGACTACAGCCTGGAACGTCGGGCCAAGCGGCTGATCGTGTTCGACGTCGATTCCACGCTGGTCCAGGGCGAGGTCATCGAGATGCTGGCCGCCAGGGCCGGCGCCGAGGGCAAGGTCGCCGCGATCACCGAGGCCGCGATGCGCGGCGAGCTGGATTTCGCGGAATCGCTCGTACAGCGGGTGGCCACCCTGGCTGGCCTGCCCGCCACGGTCATCGACGAGGTCGCCGATCAACTCGAGCTGATGCCCGGCGCCCGGACCACGCTGCGTACCCTGCGGCGGCTCGGCTATCACTGCGGCGTGGTGTCCGGCGGGTTCCGGCGCATCATCGAACCGCTGGCCGAAGAACTGATGCTGGATTTCGTCGCCGCCAACGAGCTCGAGGTCGTCGACGGCAAGCTCACCGGCCGGGTGCTCGGCCAGATCATTGACCGGCCCGGTAAGGCCAAGGCGCTGCGCGACTTCGCTCAGCAGGTCGGGGTGCCGATGGCGCAGACCGTCGCGGTCGGCGACGGCGCCAACGACATCGACATGCTTTCGGCGGCCGGACTCGGCGTGGCGTTCAACGCCAAGCCGGCGTTGCGTGCGGTCGCCGACGCGTCGTTGAGCAGCCCGTACCTGGACACCGTGCTGTTTCTGCTGGGCGTGACCCGCGGCGAAATCGAGGCGGCCGATGCCGTCGACGGCGAGGTGCGTCGCCCCGAGATTCCCTGACATTCCCCCCGATTGGGTGGTTCGCACGGCATGCGGCACGATGGTCGGGTGCCCGAAACCGGCCCCGAAACAGACTCTGTAACAGACGAGCCCGTGGCCGATCCCGATCTTCTGATCGACTTCCGAAACGTCTCGCTGCGCCGCGGCGGTAACGTCCTGGTCGGTCCGTTGGATTGGGCGGTCGAACTCGACGAGCGGTGGGTGATCCTCGGCCCCAACGGCGCGGGAAAAACGTCGCTGCTGCGGATCGCCGCGGCCGGCGAGCATCCGTCCAGCGGCGTCGCATTCGTGCTCGCCGAACGGCTGGGCCGGGTCGATGTGTCTGAGTTGCGGGCCCGGATTGGGCTCAGCTCCTCATCGCTGGCGCAACGCATCCCGAGCGACGAGATTGTTCGCGACCTGGTCGTATCGGCCGGCTACTCGGTGCTGGGCCGGTGGCGGGAGCGCTACGAGGACGTCGACTACCGACGCGCGCTCGACATGCTGGAAAGCCTGGGTGCCGAACACCTGGCCGACCGCACCTACGGCACGCTGTCGGAGGGGGAGCGCAAACGGGTGCTGATCGCCCGCGCGCTGATGACCGATCCAGAACTGCTGCTGCTCGACGAACCCGCCGCGGGCCTGGATTTGGGCGGCCGCGAGGAGTTGGTGGCGCGGCTGGCCGACCTGGCCGCCGACCCCGACGCGCCGGCCCTGGTGCTGGTCACCCATCACGTCGAAGAGGTTCCGCCCGGCTTCAGCCACTGCATGCTGCTGTCGGAGGGGCAGGTCGTGGCGGCCGGATTGCTGTCCGACGTGCTCACCTCGGAGAACCTGTCCGACGCGTTTGGACAGCAGATCGCCCTGGAGGTGATCGACGGGCGGTACTTCGCACGGCGTGTCCGTCCTCGCGCGGCGCACCGCAGGAGGGCGGAATGACCACCCCAGCACCCCTGCCGACCCGCCCGGCGGCGACCGTGATGTTGGTCCGCGACGCGCCCGGCGGGTTGAAGGTCTTCCTGATGCGACGCCACTCGAAAATGGAGTTCGCCCCGGGCGTGATCGTCTTCCCCGGTGGCGGTGTTGACGACCGCGACCGCAACGCCGATATCGCGTGGGCCGGTCCGTCCCCACAATGGTGGGCACAGCGATTCGGTGTCGACCCCGAGCTGGCCGCGGCGCTGGTGTGCGCGGCGGCCCGGGAGACCTTCGAGGAGTCGGGCGTGCTGTTCGCCGGCCCGGCCGACGGCTCGGACAGCATCGTCGGCGACCCGTCGGTCTACGCCGATGCTCGTCACGCGCTGGACGAGCGAACGTTGTCGTTCGCGGACTTCCTGCGTACCGAAAACCTGGTGCTGCGCTCAGACCTATTGCGGCCGTGGGCTAATTGGGTCACACCGGAAGCCGAGCGCACCCGTCGCTACGACACTTACTTCTTCGTCGGGGCCCTGCCCCAGGGTCAGCGAGCCGACGGCCAGAACACCGAATCCGACCATGCCGGCTGGTCGACGCCCCAGGCCGCGATCGACGACTTCGAGGCGGGACGCTGCTTTTTGCTGCCGCCGACCTGGACCCAGCTGGACTCGCTGGCCGGGCACACCGTCACCGAAGTACTGGCCGTCGAACGCCAAATCGTCACGGTGCAACCACATTTGGAGATCCAAGGGGACAACTGGATCTTCGAGTTCTTCGACTCCGACCGCTACCACCAGGCCCGCGAAAAGGGCGGCATGGGGTGGCGGCATTGAGTGAGTTCGTCCATGTCGTGGTCAGTGACGGCTCGCAGGACGCCGGCCTGGCCGTGCTGCTGGTGTCGCGGCCGCCGACCAACGCGATGACCCGCCAGGTCTACCGCGAAATCACCGCGGCAGCAGATGAATTGGGCCAACGCGGCGACGTGGCCGCGGTGATCCTGTTCGGCGGCCACGAGATCTTCTCCGCCGGAGACGACCTGCCCGAGCTGGAGACACTCAGCGCCGCCGAGGCCGACTTCGCGGATCGGGTGCGCGCCCAGGCCGTCGACGCCGTCGCGGCCATCCCGAAGCCGACCGTCGCGGCAGTGACCGGCTACGCCTTGGGTGCTGGGCTGACGCTGGCGTTGGCCGCCGACTGGCGGATCAGCGGCGACAACGTGAAGTTCGGGGCGACCGAGATCCTCTCCGGCCGGGTGCCCGGTGACATCGCGCGCTTGACCCGTGCGGTCGGGGAGAGCAAGGCCAAGGAACTCGTGTTCAGCGGGCGCTTCGTCGACGCCGAGGAGGCCCTGCAGCTGGGCCTCATCGACGAGATGGTGGCCCCCGACGACGTGTATGACGCCGCCGCGGCCTGGGCGCGGCGCTTCCTGGACGGCCCGCGCGAAGCGCTGGCTGCCGCCAAGGCCGGCATCAATGCGGTGTTCGAGGCGGGCACTTAAACTCCGGGCAAAATGCTCATGCCTCCACGTCTGCGACCTCCACGCCGGCCGAAGTCCAGCGTTCCCGGACTCCTCGAAGTTGATCTGTTGGTGCGGAGAGCAATAAGCCGAAGGCCGCTGGCGGATTGAGTTCGTCACGGTAGTAATTGCGGTAAAACGACATTTTGTTGGCGAACCAAGAGAAAATCTCGGGCTCGTCGACCAGTAAGAGATGGGAACGGGCGACCTCGGTCAGATACGCGTGAGCAGGGGGCTTCTCAAGCGTTTTATTGGTTAGGTTGTCGAGATCTCGCATCAAATCATCAAACGCCGCGTAATTGTGGCCGAACCAGGGCGGAAAATCCCAAACCAGAGCGAAGGCGCTGAAGAGGGCATTCAGTGTCTTTGCGTTCGACCCATCGACGGTACGAAACTCGACCCCGGCTGGAGGCGACAGTGGTGACCGAGTTTCCTGACGTACAGCGATGCACGGGCCGCCGTCGATCGCCTGCTGTAGAAACTGGTCGAGGTTCACGGTGTGTGCCATCACTATCGCATCCTGTGAAATGTTCCGTAATGATCCTTGGTATACCAAGCCGAGCCGTCGCTTCCGGTAATGATGCGTTCCTCGTCCCGGTCCCCGCCCCATACCTTGGGATTGACGTCCCACTCCCGGTACGTAATCGGTTTGCCAGATGCATCTGTGGTTGGCAGAAGCGGGGGTCGGCCAGGAGGTGGCGTGTTCTCAAAAGCGCTTCCTCCCTTCGTGCCTGGCGCTTTCGCAGACCCGGGCCATTTGCCGGCATCGATCTGTTCCAATGTGTCTCGCACATTTTTCGGTATCTCGCCTCCATCCTTGCCCACCCGCGGTGGCTCAGCGCCTCCGGTGGCGCCTTTGCCGGCCGCGCCAGCACCGCCTTTCCCGCCGATCGGACCGCCGCCGCCCTGGACCGTTCCGGTTTTTGGATCGAACTGGGTTTGACCCGGCTGGACTGGCTCGAATGGCCCGTGCGCGGGCTGATCGGTGTAGGGATCCCAAGGATGGTCCAGCTTGAAACCGGCGCCGAGCGCCCGAGCCATGGGAGGTGTTTCCGGGAAAGTAACGCCGTTTAGAGGTGCGCTGGCCACGGTGATCTTGGCGGCGAGCGCCGCGTCATGGGCGACCAATTGCGCGGCGCGTTGCTGAATCTCGGCGGCATAGACCTGCGCCTGGGCCGCAGCCGTCACACCGGCTCGCGGTGGTGTTACCGAAAGGTCCTCGCCCACAACGTATCCGGCGTCACTCGCTTCTTCGACCGCGTCGAGCACACTGCGTTTGGCGGCATCGAGAGTCTCAGCTCCTCGGCGCGCTATCGCCGAAGATTCGTGCAGCACATCAGCCAGTCCCCGCACCTGCACCAGATCGGCGAAGGCTCTTTCCTGTGCCGCCTCGGCCCCGACGCCCTCCCACACCGTTCCGCCCGGCGACACGGTAACCCGATGAATAGAGGTGAAGGAGGACTCCCAACGTTCGGCAGTGGCTTTCCAGTCAGTGGCCGCACCTTCTAAATGAGCGACATCCCAGGCTTGGATCTCCGAGAGGGACGGCAATCCCACGCCACCGAGCCCTGCCACCAGTTACACCTGGGGAACGGAGTCACCGATGGCTGCGGCTTGCTGCGCGCCATTGGCGTCCGTCAGTGCGAACTCGGCGCCCGCCGCAGCCGATGTGACTGCGCTTGCCTGCGCTCGTCGGGCTAGGGCGGCGATGGCTCCACCGAGAGCCGCGTGGGCGGCGCCGACGGCGCCGGATGTCGCTTGGATGGGCAACCCAGCCCGGGGCGGCGGAGTCGCCGCCATCAGCTCCGCCGACACCTTCTCGCAGTGCGCTGCCAGCACCTGCAGCCCCTCATCACTGACATGAAGGATGTCGGCCACGTCGATGAGTTTAGGCCGGTACTGCCGATTAGCACTTCACCTCGTTCGAAGGCGGATCGGTCGGCAGTTAGGCTGCCCTCCATGACCGAAGTGACTCCGGCCGCCCATGTCACGGCCGACCAGGTCGAAGCCGCGCGGCACGACACCAAGCTCGCCCAGGTGCTCTACCACGACTGGGAGGCCGAGACCTACGACGAGAAATGGTCGATCTCGTATGACCAGCGTTGCGTGGACTACGCGCGGGGCCGGTTCGACGCCGCCGTGCCCGAGGACGTGCAGCGCGAGCTGCCCTACGACCGTGCCCTCGAATTAGGTTGTGGCACAGGGTTTTTCCTGCTTAACCTGATTCAGGCGGGCGTGGCGCGGCGCGGCTCGGTCACCGACCTGTCACCCGGCATGGTCAAGGTTGCCACTCGCAATGGGCAGTCGCTGGGGCTGGATATCGACGGGCGGGTCGCCGACGCCGAGGGCATCCCGTACGACGACAACACCTTCGACCTGGTGGTCGGGCACGCCGTGCTGCACCACATTCCCGACGTCGAGCTGTCGCTGCGCGAGGTGATCCGAGTCTTGAAGCCCGGCGGCCGATTCGTCTTCGCCGGCGAGCCGACCAACGTCGGCGAGGTCTACGCCCGCTCGCTGTCCACCCTGACCTGGCGGGTCGCCACCAACGTCACCAAGCTGCCCGGTCTGGGCAGCTGGCGGCGCCCGCAGGTCGAGCTCGACGAGTCCTCCCGTGTGGCGGCGCTGGAAGCCATCGTCGACCTGCACACCTTCGCGCCGGAGGACCTGGAGCG
This sequence comes from Mycobacterium simiae, assembly GCF_010727605.1. Taxonomy (NCBI): domain Bacteria; kingdom Bacillati; phylum Actinomycetota; class Actinomycetes; order Mycobacteriales; family Mycobacteriaceae; genus Mycobacterium; species Mycobacterium simiae. The sequence goes on along the minus strand of NZ_AP022568.1, from coordinate 958,322 downwards.
GATGGCGACCAACGCCGGCGCCGAGCAAGTCGCGACCGCCAGCGAGGAGTTCACCGCGGCGATGTTCGGCTGGCCGGTGCGCACCTTCGAGGCCTCCGTGCCACCGGGGCGGCTGGGTTGGGGCTGGGCGAAGTTCGCGTTCAACGGCTGGAAGGCGCTGAGCTGGGTGGACGCCAACATTTGGCGGCACGTCGCGCCGAAGGGCTGGTTCTACAACGTGATGGTCACCGGGGTCAAACCCTGCTGAACCCGTCCATTTCGGGCCTGCGCTTCACTCCCGAGGATGTCGGCTACCTGCGGTCGCAATCGGGTGCCGCGGCGCTGGCGGTGGTCGCTGAATATTCGTTGTCCGACGCCACCCGTATCGCCGACATCGCGGCCGTGCGGTCCCGATTCGGTGACCGGGCGCCGGTGCTGGTGGAAACCACGCTGCTGCGCCGGCGGGCCACCGAAAAATTGGGCGACGTGTCGCACTGGCTGTTCACCGACGAGGCGCTCCAGCAAGCCACCGCGGCGCCGGTGGCCCAGCACCGGGCCACACGGGTGAGCGCGGCCGGCGCCGTGGTCCACGATGCGACCTGTTCGATCGGCACCGAAGTGGCGGCGCTGCGCGATGCGGGCGCCGCAGTGGTGGGCAGCGATATCGACCCGGTGCGGCTGGCGATGGCCTCCCACAACCTGGGTCCCGATGCTCAGCTCTGCCGCGCCGACGCCCTGCACCCGGTTACCCGGGATGCGGTCGTCGTCGTGGATCCCGCGCGCCGCCGGGGTGGGCGGCGCCGGTTCGACTTCACCGACTATCAGCCTGCGCTCGACGCAGTCCTGGACTGCTACCGGGGTCGCGATCTCGTCGTAAAGTGTGCTCCCGGAATAAATTTCGATGATTTGCCCCGTCTGGGCTTCGACGGCGAAATCGAGGTGACGTCCTACCGGGGTTCGGTGCGGGAAGCCTGCCTCTGGTCGGCCGGTCTGGCCGAGCCGGGGGTTCGGCGTAGGGCCAGCGTGCTGGATCGGGGCGAACAACTCACCGATGCCGAGCCGGGCGACTGCGACGTCCGGCCGGCCGGGCGGTGGATCGTCGACCCGGACGGTGCCGTCGTCCGGGCCGGCCTGGTGCGTCAGTACGGCGCCCGGCACGGCCTATGGCAACTCGATCCCGACATTGCCTACCTGTCCGGCGATCAACTGCCGCCCGCCCAGCGGGGGTTCGAGGTGCTCGAGCGGCTGGATTTCGACGAGCGCCGGCTTCGGCAGGTGTTGGCCAGGCTGGACTGCGGCGCTGTGGAAATTCTGGTGCGCGGCCTCCAGGTCGACCCCGACGCGTTGCGGCGACGGCTGCGCCTGCGCGGCAGCCAGTCCCTGGCGGTGGTCTTGACCCGCATTGGCTCGATGCGCGCCGGGGGGCCCGCAGCTCGTGCCACGGCCTATGTCTGCCGTCCGTCGCGGTGACGCCCGGTACGCTGTCGGCGGTTCATTCGGGGGGACCTCACCATCGCCGTCGACAAGGACAATTCAAGTTATGCGTTATGTGATCGCGGCTGCGGTGCTCCTCACCGCGGTGGTGCTAGGCGGGCCCGCCGCCGCCGAACCGGCTTCGTGCGCCAGCCTGGCGGGCACCATCGAAGCGGGCGAGCTGTGTCATGTGCGCGCGACCGGGCCGAATTACACGCTCAACCTGATCTTCCCGGCCGATTACCCCGACCAGCAGGCCCTGACCGACTACATCACGCAGAACCGCGACGGATTCCTGGCCGTCGCACAGACCTCGGGGCCCCGCGACCAGCCCTATCAATTGGAGGCCACCACCGAGCAGCACAACGCCGGTCAGCCACCGCATAACACCCGCAGTGTGGTGCTCAAGTTCTTTCAAGACGTCGGCGGCTCCCACACGTCGACCTGGTACAAGTCGTTCAACTACAACCTGGGCACCAAGCAACCCATCACCTTCGACACGCTCTTCGCGCCGAACACCTCGCCGCTGGACGCGATCTTCCCGCTAGTCCAGCGCGACCTGGATCGGCAGAACGCCTTCGGCGCGGCCATCCTGCCCTCGTCGGGGCGCGACCCGTCGCACTACCAGAACTTTGCCATCACCGACGACCAGCTGATCTTCTATTTCGCGCCGGGGGAGCTGCTGCCCGCGTTCGCCGGCGCCAAACAAGCCCAGGTACCGCGCAACGCGATCCCGCCCCTGGCGATCTGAGATGTGAGCGGGCCTAAGCCGGCCCGTAGCTGTAGACCTGCCCGTCGCTGGTGGCAACCACCACCCGGCGATCGGTGCCGATCGCCAGGCCGACGGGATATCCGGTCGCCTCGGGCAACGGGTAGCTGCCGAGCGTGTGGCCGTCGCCGGGATCGAATACCAGCAGCGACATACCCGCGGCGCCGTCGCGGCCCGGGCCGCCGGTCACCACGTAACCCACGGCGCCGCCGGCCAGCGCCGACGAGGACAGCGGGGTGACGTCGTCGCGGCGCCACACCTGATCGGCGTGATCGCCCGCGTCCTTGAACGCCGCCAACCGAGTGTCGGGCCCGCCGCCGGCCACGATCAGGCCCTGCGGGGTGACCGCGGGCGGTGTCTGGGCCAAAAAGCCCAGCGGCACCGACCACTTCGGCTTGCCGTCGGTCGCCGACAGGGCCCACAACCGCTGGTCGCGCCCGTTGACGTAGACGGTCGCGCCGTCCGCCGAGAGCACCGGGCTGGCGATGACGCCGGGGCCGATCGCGCCGCTGGTCCACTCGTGTGTGATCAGGGGAGTCTGGCCGCGGTGGTACTTCAGCCCAACCAGTCCCGCCGCCGGCGCTCCGGGCTGCCAGAGGCCGAGCACGGCGATACCCGACGCCGTCGAATAGGCGGGGGCCGCCGCGACAGGGCAGCCCTGCCGTGCCGGCGCACAATCGGCCAGCCCACGCGTCGCGTCCGTCGGATCGACCCCGTCGACCAGGTCCAGCGGACTGCCCACCACCATGCCGCGGTGCGCGTCGAACACCAGCACCTGTCCCAGGTGCGTCGTGACCAGCAGTTGGCCACCACCCAAAAACCTTGGCGTGGAAGGCATCCCGATCACCGGTTGACGCCACCGGGTCCACTGCGTCACGGGGAACGACAGGAAGGCGCCCGGCTGGCCGATATAGAGGTTGTCGAAGCCGTCGAACAGCGGACCGGCGAAGCCGCCGCCCTGAAACAGCCGCACGCACCAGCGCTGCCGACCCTTGTCGTTGTTCTCCCACTCCATCAGCGAACATCCGGCCGGGGTTTGCGCGTTGAGGGCCACATAACTGTTGCCGCTCAGGGCTGGACCGGCCCCCAGGCTGCCCTTGACCGAGCGGGTCCACTGCAGCGACAGCTTGTCGGCGCCGCCGGTCGCCGTGTAACTGCTGTTGGCCGCGTCGGCGTAGGGCGCCGACCACCCCGGCGGGGGCGCCGCCTCCACCCACGAATCGGTGTTGCCGCAACCGCCGAGCCCCACCGCAAGCGCGGCCGCCAACACCACGCAAGACGGACGCCGAAGCCCACGGACTAGTTGTCGGGCAAGCACGTTCGGTTTCCCAAATCCTTCTTGCGAGGCGGGCCGCTCGTCGGCAGACCCGGTCGTTCGGCGGCGATTGAGTACAGGTGAGGGTAACCCGTGGCGGTTCGCGCGCGGATGATTGCCCGCGTTAGGCTTTCCGGCCATGACGAGCATGTGGGGCGCCCCGGTCCATCGCCGCTGGCGAGGATCACGGTTGCGGGACCCACGCCAGGCCAAGTTCCTGACGCTGGCCTCGCTGAAGTGGGTGCTGCGTAACCGGGCCTATACGCCGTGGTACTTGGTGCGCTATTGGCGGCTGCTGAAGTTCAAGCTGGCCAACCCGCACATCATCACCCGCGGCATGGTGTTCCTCGGCAAGGGCGTGGAGATCCACGCGACACCCGAATTGGCGCAACTCGAGATCGGCCGGTGGGTACACATCGGCGACAAGAACACGATCCGTGCGCACGAGGGCTCACTGCGGTTCGGCGACAAGGTCGTGCTGGGCCGCGACAACGTAATCAACGCCTACCTCGACATCGAGCTCGGCGATTCGGTTCTGATGGCCGACTGGTGCTATGTCTGCGATTTCGATCACCGGATGGACGACATCACCTTGCCCATCAAGGACCAGGGAATCGTCAAGTCCCCGGTCCGGATTGGGCCGGACACCTGGGTCGGGGTGAAGGTGACGGTGCTGCGCGGCACGTCGATTGGGCGCGGCTGTGTGCTCGGCTCCCACGCGGTGGTGCGCGGGGTGGTCCCGGACTACTCGATCGCGGTGGGTGCGCCGGCCAAGGTCGTCAAGAACCGGCAGCTGTCCTGGGAGAGCTCGGCTGCCCAGCGTGCTGAATTGGCTGCCGCACTGGCCGATATCGAGCGTAAGAAGGCGGCCCGCTAGCCCCCTGATGGGCGGTCGTCGACGACGAAGTGGTAGTCGACGGTGCCGCCGTCGACGCCCGTGACCGACACGTTCACCCCGTAGGTCTCACCGTTGGTGACGAGCTTGCAGCGCAACGTTGCGCCCTGCACGCCCTTGAGGTTGTCCGGGCAGGTCACCGATTCGGGTTTGGTTCCGACCTGTTGGGTGATGTTGTCGCTGATGGCGGTGGCCACCTGGTTCTTGTCGACGGTCTCGACCATGTCGAACTTGACGTCGCTGCCGTTGACACTGGTCACCGTCACGTTGACGTTGTAGGCGACGCCCTTCACCTTCATCGTGCAGTTCAGCTGTGCTCCGATCGTGGCGGGCAGGTCGCCCGGACAGTCCACGGACTCGGGCTTATTGCCCTGAGCGTCGGTCAGCTTCTGGGTGATCTGGCTGGCGACGTCGCTCTTGGCTACGGCGTGCGACGACGACGATCCGATCGAGCAGGAGCACGCGTCGACGCCGGCCATCAGGCCGGCGGCGGCACCGCAAATCAGCAATGTCCGAACGAGCGAGCCAGCCATATCGCCTCCCTGGCGCATCAGCAACTGCGAATCGGCTGATAATCGCATGACAGAGCGCCATGTGAGGGCTATTCCGCAAATTTTCTGGGGTCGCTCGCGGGGCCATTTCGGCTAGGAACTCAACACCTGATAGCGGTGCAAAGCCTCCCTGCGCTCGGCGGCGTGGTCCACGATCGGCGCAGGATAGCCGGGCGGGCGATTACCGGTACGCAAGTGCACGTCAACGGCGCCGCGGAGCTCGGGAACCCACTGCCGGATGTAATCCCCGCCAGGATCGAACTTGACGCCCTGCGTGTTCGGGTTGAACACGCGGAAGTAGGGCGCGGCGTCGGTACCGCACCCGGCACACCACTGCCAGCCGTGTTGGTTGTTGGCCAGGTCGCCGTCGACGAGCTGGTCGAGGAACCATGCGGCACCCCACTGCCACGGCAGGTGGAGATCCTTGACGAGAAAAGACGCGACGATCATCCGTACCCGGTTGTGCATGAAGCCGGTCTGGCGCAGCTGGCGCATTCCCGCGTCGACGATCGGAAATCCGGTTTGCCCGACCTTCCACGCCTCGAAGCGGCGCCGGGCGTCGGCGTCGGTGTCGATCTCGATGTCATCGAAGTGGCTGTTCCAGTTACGCCAGACGCTCCCCGGCCAGTGATGCAGAACGTCGGCGTAGAAGTCGCGAAACGCCAACTCGCGCAGATACGCCTGGGCTCCGCGGTCGCGCGGGTCGAGGTCGGCGGCCATGGTGCGGGGGTGGATGGTGCCGAATTTCAGGTGGGCAGACATCCGGCTGGTGCCCGCCATGTCGGGCCTGTCGCGGTCGGTGTCATAGCTTTTCAGCCCGTCACGCACGAAGGACTTCCATCGCTCCTGCGCGGCCCCGGCCGCGATGTCCAAGGGGGCACCGGGGTCGGGGATGGCGCAGGCCCGGATTGGGACGTCGGCCGGATCGATCCAGCGCGCGGACGTGGCATCGGACTTCGCCGGTGCCCGCCATCCGGTCACCCGCCACTGGCGAAGGAACGGTGTGAAGACCTTGTACGCGGTGCCGTCCGACTTTTTCACCCGCCCCGGCGAAACCAGGTAGGGCGACCCCGTCGCCACCAGTGGGATGGAACCGAGTGCTGCGCTGACCTTTTCATCGCGTCGCTTGCCGTAGGGCGCGAAGTCTGCGGAGACGTGGACCGCCGCTGCGTCGATCTTGCTCGCCAGGAGCGCAATCTGGTGCTCGGGGTGCCCGCGCACCACCAGGAGCCGGCCATCGAGGTTGTCGCGCAGCGCCCGCAGCGCGTCGCCCAGAAATTGCAGGCGACGTTGACCCGACGATTTCTCCAATCGCGGGTCGAGCACGAAGCAGGCAAGCACCTCGTCGCTGCCGGCCGCGGCCAGCAGCGCGGGGTGGTCCCAAACCCGCAGATCGCGGCGAAACCACAACAGCGCGGGCATTATCGGCTGCTGCGGTTGAGCCGCCAGACGTGGGTGGACAACACGGTCGCGAATGCGCACCAGGCCGGGTAGGGCGAGAGCGCCAACCCGGCGCGCGGATCCGCGGCGGCGGCGCGGCGGGCCAGGTCGGCGCTGCTGACGGTCAGTGCGGCCGCACCGATCGCGGCCGGGCCGAGCTTGTGAAACCGGAAGAAAAGCCAACTCCACCCGGCATTGAACACCAGATTGGTCGCCAACGCCGTGACATACCGGCGCGCCTCGTCGTGCTGTTCGGCGGCGCGCAACGTGTCCAGCGTTACCGCCGAGGCGGTGGCGATGTCGGCGTACAGGCCGGTCCACACCACCGGGAAGGCCGCGTCGGGCGGCTGATAGCAGGGTTTGCGCAGTCGCGCGAACCACGCCGGCGTCCGTCGCGGGCTGGCGATACTTCCGGTGCCCGCGGCCACGGCAACTGCCAGGGCTGTCGCGGCCAACGTCGAGGGCTTCACCGCCTGCTCCGTTCTTGTTGTAGCCAATTACTGTGCAGCTCAATGGTTTCCGGTGAAGTAGGGGTCGCGGGCCACCAAATCCGATCGCCGATCAGGGCAAAGATCGCCGGGATCACCAGCGTGCGCACCACGAAAGTGTCGAGCAGGATGCCGAGACCGACGATGATGCCGAGCTGTGTCAGCACGATCAGCGGCAACACGGCCAGCGCGCAGAAAACCGCCGCCAAAACGATTCCAGCACTGGTGATTACGCCGCCGGTGGCCGACACGGCGCGAATCATGCCGTCGCGGGTGCCGTGGTGTTCGCTTTCCTCGCGGGCACGGGTGACCAGGAAGATGGTGTAGTCCACGCCAAGGGCGGCCAGGAACAGGAACGCGAAAAGCGGCGTGCTGTCGTCCAGCGCGGGAAAACCGAAGGCGTGCCTGCTCGTCCAACCACCGAGCCCGAGCGCGGCCAGCGCGCCGAGGATGGTCGCGGACAGCAGGTTCGGCGGTGCCAGCGCCGAGCGCAGCAGCACGGACAGGACGACCAGGATCACGGCCAGGATTGCCGGGATCAGCATCAGCCGGTCGTGGACGGCGGCGGCGCGGACGTCGACGGCTTGTGCGTCGGGGCCGCCGACCAACGCCGACGGTGCGACGGACTTCGTTGAATGTCGAAGCGCGACAATCGTTTTGAATGCCTGATCTGATGACGGTGCCGAGTTGGTAACCACCGACCATTTCGTCATACCGGTCACCGATCGGCCCGTTTCGGTTGCCGACACCACCCCGGGGGTGGCGGCGATGGCCGCCTGCAGTTGCGGCGCCCGGGCCGTGGGACCGGCAACGAGCGTGGGGTTGGCCCGACCGGCCGGAAAGTGCGCCGAAACCACGTCGTAGCCGGACACCGAATCCGCTTGCACCCGGAACTGTTGGGTCTGCGACAGGCCGATGCGGGTTCCGAGCAGGCCGGTGGCCAGCACGCCCAGCGCGGTGATCGCGAGCACGGCCACGACGGCCGGTCGGCGGGAGACCCGTTCGGCCACGCGGTGCCAGGGCCCCGCATCGGGGCCGGTGGTTCCGTCGGCCTTGGGGATGAAGGGCCAGAATATCGGCCGGCCGCACACCGCGAGCAACGGCGGCAGTATCACCAGGACCGATGCCGCGGCAATCACCAGTCCGCAGGCTGCGAGCGCGCCCAGGCCGCGGGTACTGGGGGTGGCGGCGAACAGCAAGGTGAGCAGGGCCAGCACCACGGTGGCGTTGCTGGCCAGGATGGCCGGTCCGGCCCTGCCCACCGCCCGCCGCAGAGCGTCGCGATGGTCGACGTGCAACCGGAGTTCTTGTCGGTAGCGGGAAATCAGCAACAGCGCGTAGTTGGTGCCGGCTCCGAAGACCAGCACGCTGGTGATGCCGGAGGTGGAGCCGTCGAAACTCAAGCTGGTCGCGGCCGCAACCGCCGTGCCCATCGCGGCTGCGACACGATCGGCGAACCCGATCACCAGCAGTGGCGCCAGCCACAGCACCGGGGAGCGATAGGTGGCGATCAACAACACGGCCACCACCGACGCCGTCACGGCCAGCAGCGTGATGTTGGCATTGGTGAAGGCGTTGGCGATATCGGCGCCGAACGCGGGGCCGCCCGTCACGTGCGCGACGAGATTGGCCGGCAGGCCGTTGTGGGCAGCGCTGCGCAGCGCGGCCACCCCCTGACTCAGTACCAGGCCGGATAGCTCTGCCCGAATGGTCGCCACGCCAATGGCCGCCTTGCCATCCGTCGACACCGTCGGCGGCAGCGGATGGCTGGATGCGAACGGCGTCACCGCGTCCTGCATCCGGTCGCGGGCGTCCCCGGTGGCCGCGATGTCGGCGGCCGTCAGCGGGGCGCCGTCGACGCGGTTGACGACCAGCAGCACCGGCGCGTGGTCGCCGTCCGGGAACTGGCGTGCCAGGCTGGCGATTTGCGCGGAGTCCGAGTCGACCGGAACCAACTGCGGCGCCTGGGCTGCCGCGGCGTTTTCACCGATCAACACGATGAAGCCGATGCCCAGCAGCACCGCAGCCAGCGCCCACCGCCACGAACGGCGGTCGGTGACCCAGCTGGCGAGAGCGTCGGACATTTGCCCCACTATTTCAGAAAATTAATGTTTAATCAACTTAACGATCGCGCGGAAAAACCAGTATGCTGCGATTCTGAGGTACCCGGACCTGGGCACCACCGAACGTGCGGAGTTGGAAGAACCACACACCATGCGGCAGCTCATCGAACAGACGCGCGTCCGCGCTGCCCGGATGGGTATGACCTGACGATGGACCGTCGCGGCCAGATCAGCACCCGCAAGCGCCGCCACATCGACGTCTGTCTGCACGACGATGTCGGGTACCGGCACGTGACGACGGGCCTTGAGCACTATCGGCTGACGTACAACGCATTGACCCAGACCAACCTCGGCGACATCGATCTGTCCACCGAATTTCTCGGCGTGCGGCTGCGGGCGCCAATCCTGATCGGAGCCATGACCGGTGGCGCCCGCCTCTCCGGGACAATCAACCGCAATCTGGCTGCCGCGGCACAACAATTGGGCATCGGCATGATGCTCGGATCGCAACGCGTCATGCTGCGCGGCCCATCGGGGGAGCGGGCCGCGGCGAGCTTCGCCGTGCGTGACGTGGCGCCCGACGTACTGCTGCTCGGCAACATCGGCCTGTCCCAGTTCACCAAGGACGCGCTGTCCGACATCGCTGCGGCACTCGACCGGGTGGGTGCGAATGCGCTTGCCGTGCATACTAATCCGTTACAAGAAGCCATCCAGCGCGACGGCGACACCGACTTCGCCGGCTCGCTGGACCGGTTGCATGACCTGACCGGCCTGCTGGGTTATCCAGTGCTGCTGAAGGAAGTGGGGCACGGGATCGGCGCTGGTGCCGTCGGTGAACTCCTGCGCTTGACCGGTGAACCCCCGGTGGCCGCGATCGATGTGGCCGGGGCCGGCGGCACGTCGTGGTCGCGGGTCGAGCAACTCGTCCGCTACGGCCAAGTGCGCTACCCCGATCTGGCCGAGTGGGGCATACCGACCGCGCAGGCGGTACGAGAGGTGCGTGCAGCGCTGCCCGGCCTCCCGTTGGTCGCCTCCGGCGGCATCCGGACCGGAACGGATGCCGCCAAGGCGCTGTGCCTAGGTGCCGACGTGGTGGCCGTTGCCCGCCCGCTGCTGTCGGCGGCCATCGAGTCCGCTGCCGCGGTGACGGCTGTGCTGCGCGACATCATCGACGAGATGCGGGTATGCCTGCACGGCTGTGGCGCGTGGAATCTGGAGGCACTGCGCGGCGTCGGATTGACCACCGTCGCGGGCGGGAACGATGGCGGGTAATCGTGGGCAGCGCGGCGGCGTTTACCGCGCAGCGCCCTGACGCTGACCCCCGGCACGCTGATCGGAGTCCTGCGGCGGGCCCGCTGCCGCGCGGAGAACCTCGTCTTCGAACGTCGACATCGCGGTGATCATCGCGGTGAACACCCGGTGCGCGGCCCGCAAGTCGTCGTCGCTCAGATCGGCCATCGCGGTGCTGAAATGGGCGCCGAGCGGTTTGAAGAACGCGTGCGCCATGCTCATTCCGGTGGGCTCATAACGCAACAGCCACTTGCGCCGGTCCTGCGGGTCGGCTTCACGCCGGATGTGGCCGGCCTCAATCATCCGATCGACGAGGTAGGTAATGGCCGCCGGCGACACGTCCATCCGTTGTCGTAACTGCGCCGACGTCAACGGCTCGCCCGCCGTCTCGGCCACCATGATGTGCAGGAGCGCGTGGAAGTCGCTGCTGCTCACCTCGTTCATTCGGGCGAAATGACGGCCGACGCGATCCGACCTCGCAGTGATGGCCCGCAAATCGGCCGACAACGATCGTTCCAACTCAGCCCGGCTGAGTTGCGGGTCAGATGTGCGGCGCTTGGTCACTTCCCGGATCCTTCATCAGACGTCCCAGCGTATCCGCGCGCTCGAGCCTGAACTACACGAGCCGGCGCGTGTCGGAATCGCCGGCGCGGAGCCGGTAGCGGCGTTCGGCGTAGTCGAGATCGTCGCGCCACAGCCGGTTGGCGGCATAGCGCGCCAGCGGGGTGATCAAGGGCGCGGCGCGCCCGGCGTGCCGGAAGCCGGGCCGTTCGGAGTGCGCGACGACGGCTTCGATGACCGCGACGGTGGGGGCGCCGTCCGGCCCCGGGCCCACCGGTGTGGCATGAGTTTCCACCACGCTGCCGGTGCCTTCGCCCTCGACGATGCGCATCACGATGGTGCGTGCCTCGGGGCTGGTGAACTCCGCGAGCACCGGCACTCCGACGGGGCCCATCCGAAACGTGACCGCGACGACGAACCGGTCGTCGCTGTCCGTCGGGACGCTCAACACCTCGAGACGGGTGAACGAGTACGGGTGAAACCAGGCGCCATGCCAGGGATCGAGCCGGTTGGCGATGATGTCGCAGGGCTCGCAGCGGCCGACGCTGCGGGCGACGGCGTGCACTGTCGGGCTCGGCGGTCGGTCTGGCACGACCGGCGCGTCCAGCGGCGTCTCGGCGCCGACGGCGTCCAGGCGCACCCAGGCCAGCACGCCGTCGTCATGGCTGGGCAAGGGCTTCCAGCGCATCTCGCACGTCTGGCCGTCGAACGCCAAACCGTGCCAGCGACAGAACAACACGCCGCCGCGGACGGCACCGGTGGCCAGATCCGCCCCCAGGTGCGGACACGCGGCGGGGCCGACGCACAGATTTGTGTCGCGATCCCGCCAGGCGACAAGCTCGATGCCCGCCACGCGGGCGCCGAACGGCCGGCCGGGCCGAACATCGCGGCTGGCCGCGAAGGCATACCAGTTCCCCGTCGGCCTGCGCTGGGACCGAGTCAACGCGGCCTCGATGATGCTCGGCTTCGCGTCGGCATAGGTCGGCCGTTGCTCAGCCCACGGGTGCTGCGCCAGCACCTCGATCGGCCAGCCTTTCGGCCAGCGGCTGCGGAGTCGATCGCGCACGCTCATCGTGTCCGCCGTTGCCGTTGGGCTAGCGATCGAAGGAGCTTCGAGCGTCCACCCAGGGGAACGGTGCTCAGCTCGTGGCCGGCCAGCCCCCACCCGCTGAGCAGCCGATTGGCGGCGACCCAGCCCGTGGTGGCGGCACGTTCCATCAATGCCACCGGCAGGTCCACCCGAATCCCGTCGCCGGCCAGCATCAGCACGGGATGCGGCGTCGTCACGGTGGGGCGCCGGGCATGCGTGCCGGGGGCGAACAGCGGACAGTCGCTGTGGTGCAGCACGCATTGGTGCAGCACGCGGGCGGTCGCCGTCTCCGGATACATCCGATGCAGCTGTCGGATCCCGTCTTCCGGAGAAGTATCGGAATCGACTGCGTAGTAGTGTAATTCGATGACGGAGCCCCGCGAGCGGCGGGCCCAGGTGGCGGCTTCGCGCTCGTATCGTTCGAGGACGCTGATGTTGTCCAGCGGCGGATGCCCCGAGGTGCCCAGGAACGGTGGCCTACCGGAATCGACCGGCCGGTCCAGCCACAGCCGGTGCACGACAAACGGCGGGGCGGTGCGCAACTCGTGGATCCGGGCGCGCCACCGGTTGTCACCGAGGCCCGGGGATGCAGCCACGACCTGTTGCAGGCCGCGCACGTCGGTTGCCAGCACCACGGCGTCGGCGTTGAGTCGGTCTCCCGAATGCGTTTCGACGTATCCGGACGCCGCGGTGTACAGGTTGATCCGCCGCACCGCGGTGTCGAGGTGCACCCGAACACCCCGGTCCTGCAGGTACTGGTGCAGCGGATTCCACAGGCTCGCGTCGAAATTCGCGTTCGCGACGTCGAAGATGAGGCCCTCGCTGGAGCCGAGGAAGTAGATGTGGAACATCGTCGCCAGTTCGGCGGCCGAGAGCTGCTCCGGTGCGGCGAAGAAGCTGCGGGAGAACACCTCGAACGCGAGATGCCGAGCGGACTGCGGAAAGTTGATGCTCTTCAGGAAGGTCTCGGCGTCGATGTGATCGAGCTGGGAGTAGACGTCCGGCACCGACACGGCGGCCAGCGGGGCGGCGGCGCGGGCGTCCAGGCGCAGTAAATCGCCGAATCGAAATGTGGGGCTGCGCAACGCGAATACAAGTGCGTTCCACGGCGGTGTTCTCGGCAGTCCTCGAAAAGTGTCTCGCCGGCCCGCACCGTCGACCAACGGGTAGTCGTCGACGGGTACCAGCATCCGCAGCTGCGGGTCGACGCGGCGCAGCAGCGACCGCAGGTTGTAGTACTGGCGGAAGAAGGCGTGGAATCCCCGGTTCATCGGGAAGCCGTTGTCCCCGTGTGAGTTTGCGGGCTCGGTCCAGCCGCCCACCCGCCCGCCCAGGTAGGGTTCGCGCTCCACCACGTCGACGGCGACGCCGCGCTCGGCCAGGGCGGTGGCCGCAGTCAGCCCGGCAATGCCGGCGCCGACCACCACGGCCCGGGGGCGGGACGACAGCGCGCTTGCGTCGGGCAGCCCGGGGGGTGCGGGGCGGCGGTGGCGGCGGCCGTCGATCGTCACGGCGCCACCCCCACGAAGGTGTGCACGACATTGCGTTCCCAGCCCGCCACGGTGTCGTGGTGCACCGCGACGAAGCCCGCGTCGCTCATTCGGCTGCGGAATTGCGCGGCCCCGTCGAACGCCAGCACACTGCGCCACAGATGCCGGTACAACACCGTGTCCCGCGTGTGCCACCAGCCGGCCGGAATGATGATGCCCCAACACACCGCATGCCAAATCCACGTCGCCGCAGGGGAATCGCGCACCGAGTATTCGTGCACCGCCAGCGTGCCGCCCGGGCGCAGCAGGTCGCGGAATGCGCGCAGCGCAGCATCCGGGTCGGCCAGGTTGCGCAGCAGGTAGGCGGCCAGGATGCCGTCGAATGGGCCGCTGACGCCGTGCGCGGTGAGCTCCTCGATACGCGCGTGTACGAATCGGACCGACGCGGGCCAACGCTTGGCCCGCGCGGCGGCCAGCATTGCGCCCGCGGCGTCGACCGCGACGATCTGGGCCTCGGGAGCCACCCGAAGCAGCGCCGCCGTGGACGCACCGGTGCCGCAGCCCGCGTCCAGCAGCCGCAGCCCCCGGCCGCGGTCGGGTATTCGCATCCGGCGCGCGCAGAGCTGGAGACCGGCGTGGTAGCCCGGGTTGGCGCCGACCAGCCGGTCATACGCGCGCGCCCCAACGTCGAAGGCGCTCGGCACGTCGCGGCGGGGCAGACCCCGGCTATCGATGCGCACGCTGGTACTCCCACAGCAGCAGGACGGCGGTGACCAGTGCGAAGCCGAACAGGAAGTCCTCGATCGGGATGTCGAGCGGGAACCGCACCCCGCTGGTGTCGCGGCCGTTGTAGATCACCACCGGCGCGCTGGTCTTGGTCAGCCAGCCGTCCACCGGCACCTGGAAACCGAGCACGATCAGCATCGACAACCAGTACCCGAGCCGGCGGAACAACCCGGTATGCAGCAACGTGAATTCCAGCCCGATCACCGCCAACACCGATGCGACGGCGGGCACGGTGTAGCCCAGCCCGGTCATCGGCGTTTGCTCCGCGCCAGGATGGCGGTCACCGCGTTGTAGGTCAGCAAGCCGCACAACGGAATCACCACGAAGAACAGCACTTCCTCGATGGGTATCCCGAACGGAATGTGCAGGCCGCTGATGTAGGCGCCGTTGTAGGTCCACACCTCGGCGGCGATGGCGACGGCGTCCCAGACCAGGAACACGGCGGCCACCGGAAGCACCGCGCGCAGCAGCCGAAGTGGCTGCCGGTAGACCCCCGGGCCGAAGAATTCCAGCGGTGCGGTGATCGCCACGCACAACCCCAACACGATCAGGTATTGCCAACGGTCGGTCACGCCGCACCGCGATTCTGCTGCCCGGCTTCGGCGAGTCGCAGCCGCCACGATCGCAGCAGGCCGCCCGCGGCAACGCGGAGTCGTCGCGACGTTGCGACACTCGCCCGGCCGCTGAATACCGAGAAGTCGCTTGCCGCAATGCGATCGAGGATCTCCGAGTACAGCGTCAACGCGGTGCTGACGCAGGGGCGCGAGCGCGGAGCCAGCGCTGCGATGCCCTCGGCGGCGAACCGGTAGATCTTGCGGGTGATCTCGTGCTGGGCCGCCAGCGCGGCACGCACCCGCGGATCGGTGCGGCGGTGCTCGTGACACCACAGCAGCAATTGGCGGTCGACATCGAAGCTCGCGAGTTCGTCGGCGGGCAGGTAGATCCGGTTGCGTTGCAGGTCCTCGTCGACGTCGCGCAGGAAGTTGGTGAGTTGAAAGGCGCGGCCCAGGGCGGCCGCATGCGGCGCCGCCTCGTCCGGCCCTGCGACGGTTCCCAGGATCGGAAGCATTTGCAAGCCAATCACTTCCGCCGAGCCGCGCATGTAGACGTTGAGGGCGTCGCGGGTGGGATAGTCGGTGACGGTGAGATCCATCTCCATCGAGGTGAGGAAGTCCTCGAACAGGTCGGTGGCGATGCCGTAGCGGCCGATGGTGTCGGTGACCGCCGCGATCACCGGCTCCGCGGGATGCCGCTCGGCGGCGAAGAGGTGATCGGAGAGCCGCTGCAGGCGTCGTGCGCGCGCGGCGGTGTCCAGCGTCGGGTCGAATTCGTCGAGAATGTCATCGGCGTGGCGGGCGAAGCCGTACAGCGCGTGCACGGCCGGACGTTGGTCGGGGGCCAGCAGCCGAGTGGCCAGGAAGTAGGTGCGGCCGTGCTTGGCGGCGATTTGCCGGCAGTGCCGATAGGCCAGGCGAAGCGTCGGGTCGGCGACACCGGCCGCGTCCAGTTCGGTGCGGATCATGGCAGCGGCACCTTCAGATCCAGCACCCTTGCCGCCCCGTGTGTTTGGGAGTCCGACCCGGTGATGCGGTCCGCGGCCAGCCGTCCGGAGATCATCGTCGTCGGTACCCCCACACCCGGCACGGTCGACGACCCGGCCAGCACGGCGTTCGCGATTCCGCGCACGGTGTTGGCCGGCCGGAACGGCCCGGTTTGGGCGAAGGTGTGGGCAAGCGCGAACGGCGTCCCGGCCGCCATGCCCTGGCTGGCCCAATCGGCGGGGGTGGACACGCCCAGCAGTTCGGCGCCCTCGCCCAACTCGGGCAGCAGGCGGTCGCGTACCGCATCCAGCAGGGTGCCGGCGTAGGCCTCGCCGTGCCGCGACCAATCGATGTCACCACGGGACAGGTTCGGCGCCGGGGCCAACACGTAAAGCAGGCCGCGTCCGTCCGGCGCCAGGGTGGGGTCGCTGACGGTGGGGCGGGCCACCAACAGCGACGGGTCCCGCATGGTCCGGCCATGGCGGATGATGTCGGTGAACGTCTGCTCCCACGACTCGCCGAACAGGATGGTGTGATGCGCGTGCGGTGTCGCGTCGGCGGGGCGGAATCCGACGTGCATGACCACCGCCGAGGGCGCGGGGCGTAGCGGTGCCAACCGGCGCGGCCGCCGCCCCAGCAGTGCGTAGGTCTGCGGCAGCTCGGTGGTCAGCACGACGGCATCGCACCGGATGCGCTCGCCGTCGACGGTGCGCACCGCCGTGACCCGGGCCCCCGCCCGCTCCAGCGCAGAAACCGTTGCACCGTACCGGAATTCAACGCCAGCCTCGACCGCTGCGGCCGCGAGGCCATCGGGCAGGGCGCGCACCCCGCCGCGTGGGAAGAAGACCCCGGCGACCGTGTCCATATAGGCGATCACCGCATAGACCGCCAAGGCGTGTTGCGGCGCGACACCGGCATACAGCGACTGGAACGTGAAGATCCGCCGTAGCCGCGGGTCGCCGATATGGCGTTTGACCATGGTGTCCCAGCGCCGGAATCCACCGATCGCCGACAGTTGCACCAGCCGCTTGTTGACCAGCGACAGTGGTGAGTGGAAGTTGGCGCCGATGAATCCATCGAACTCGGTGCAGTACAGCCGTTCCAGCCACGCGCGCAATCGCAGGTACCCTGCGGCTTGTTCCGGGCCGGCGAATTCGCGTACCGCGGCGGTCATCCGGTCGGCGTCGGCGTGCACGTCGATGCTGCTGCCGTCGGCGAACATCGCACGGTAGGCCGGATCCACCGGTTGCAAGTCGACGAACCGGGTGCGGTCTTTACCGGCGGCAGCGAAGGTTTCGTCGATGATGTCGGGCATGGTGAGCACGGTGGGCCCAGTGTCGATGCGATACCCGGCGACGTCGAGCCGTCCCGCTCGGCCGCCGGGCCAGCCCTCGCGCTCGACGACCGTCACCTCCCGTCCCCGGCCGGCCAGGTGCAGCGCCGCGGACAGGCCCGCGAATCCGGCGCCCACGACGACCACCCGGTCTCGTCGGGCGTTCATGCGGCCCGCCGGGTGCACACGTCTGTCATATCGATCAGCGCGGCCAATGCCAGCTCGTCAAACGGTCTGCCGTCCAGTGCCTTTCGTGCGGTGGCTACTCGGTCATCGATCAACTCCTCGATGAATTGCACGGAGCCGGTAGCCAAAATCAGCGTGCGCCAATGCTCGACGGCATCCGCGTCTAGGCGGTCACGGTTGATCAGTTCGCCGAACTGCCGGCGGGTGGAGGCGTCGGCAAGCTGGTAGGCGGCGACCACGACACTGGTGGCCTTGCGCTCGTTCAGGTCACCGCCGTTGGGTTTGCCGGTGGCCGTGGGTGATCCGAAGACGCCGAGAATGTCGTCGCGCAGCTGAAAGGCTTCGCCCAGCGCCGCCCCGTACTCGCTCAGCCCGGCTAGCACCACGTCGTCGCAGTCGGCCATGGCGGCGCCGATCTCCAGCGGCCGGCGCACCGTGTAGTTGCCGGACTTCATCCGGGCCACCGCCAGCACCGATTCCATCGTCGGGAGATCACGCAGATTGGTTGCCACATCGGCGAATTGACCGACCGCGAGTTCGGTGCGCATAGCGTCGTAGCGAGGCCAGGCGCGTCCCAGCGCCCCCTGGTGCACACCGCTGTCGCGCAGCATCTGCTCGGCCCACACCAGGCACAGGTCGCCGAGCAGGATGGCGGCCGATTCGCCGAACTTCTGCGACGACCCGGAACGACCCCGTCGCCGGTGCCACTCGGTGAATTGCACGTGCGCTGACGGACGGCCGCGCCGGGACGGCGATGCGTCCATCACGTCGTCCTGCAGCAGCGCGAACGCCTGCAGCAGTTCCAGGCTGGCGGCCGCCGCGAGCGCCGCGCTGTCCGGCGGTGCGCCGCACAGCCAGCCCAGGTACATGAACGTCGACCGCAGGCATTTGCCGCCCTGGACGAATTCGGTCAATACCTCGGCCGCTACGTCGACCCCGCAGGGGCCCAGGTCTGCGGCGCAACGCGCTGCTACGAACTCCGCCACCTCCGCCAGCACCGCTTGTCGCACCCCTTGACGCCAGGCGCCCAATTGTCCCGGGTCGGCCAGCAGCGCAACGGCATCGGGCATTGGCGCCACGGAACGGAGCTGGGGAAACGAACGCACGGTTGCCACCGAAGCACCCCTCGCACGGTCGGTCGGCCGCCGTTGTGAACGGCTTGGATTCACGCGTTGGTACCCCTTCGGTGCAACAACAAACAGGCCCGGCGCGACGGCGCGTCGAGCGCCCCGGTCACACCAACATGCCACATAATTCAAAATTTTAAACATTAAATAGTTGATATGAAATCGCCCGGGTGGTCGCGCCGCGTGGGGTTTGGCCGGCAGACAGGCGGGTACGCGGGGCGTCACCGGCTGGAGCGCGCCAAACCGACACGACCAAGAGGAGCCCGCCCGTGAGTGTTGCCGACGTGGTTGCTTTGCCGTTCCGCGTGGGATCCGCCGTCCGGGGCCGACGGTTCTTCCATCCGGTCGGGGTGCTGGCACAAGGACGTGCCGAACGCGTGGCACCCGCGCAATGCGGGCTGCCGTTGCCGTCGAGCGATGTCATCGTCCGGGTCTCCAAGGCGCTCGGAACGCCGGGATCGTTGCCCGATCTCATCGGGCTGGCCATCCGGATCGATGCACCGCAGTCATGCGCCGCGCCGTGGGACATACTGCTCGTCTCCGCGGGATCGGGCGTGCTGACTCGGGCCGTGGCGCTGCGCCCGGTCACCTCCTGGACCGGGCAGACCCTGTCCAATTTGATGCCGGTGCGCTACCGCGACAGTCCGTGGTGGTTACGCGCCCGCATCGAGACCGACATCCGCGGCAACGGGCTGTCGCTCGACGACCTCGCACGGCGCATCGACCACGGCGGGATCGACGTGACGCTCGACCAGGCCCGCGGGCGAGGCGATTTCACCCCGTTGGCGCGGCTGCACCTGTCGACTGTGATGGACCCGCAGCAGGCGGACGTGTCGTTCGATCCGGTCCTCAACACCGCGCCCGGGTTGACGTTGTATCCCGGCTGGCTCGCCGACCTGCGCGCCCACGCCTACCGGCGCAGCCGCGAAGGCCGGTTGTTCGGATTGCTACCGGCGCGGCGCTAGCCCGTGCGCCCGAGGAGGTGCCGCAGCGCCTGGCTCAACTCCGGTTGACGAAAGCCGTGTCCGGCTCGGGCGAGCTTTTCCGGACCGACGCGCTGATTGGCCAAGGCGAGTTCGCGCGCCCCCTGCCGGCCGAGCAGGATCCGCGGTCCCAGCGGCGGCACGGGTAACACCGTCGGCCGGTGCAGGACGTCGCCGAGGATCCGGGTGTATTCCGCATTGCGGACAGGTTGGGGGGCAACGGCATTCACCGGTCCCGACAATGTGGCATCCCACAGGACGCGGTGATACACCTCGACCAGATCGTCGATGCCTATCCACGACAACCATTGGTGTCCGTCGCCGAGCCGGCCGCCCAACCCGGCGGTAAACAGCGGTCGCAGCAGCTTCCGCGTGCCCCCGCGCGGGGACTGCACGATGCCGGTGCGAATCTGCGCCACCCGCACGCCGGCTTGGGCAGCGGGGGTCGTCGCCGCCTCCCAGTCGCCGACGACGTCGGCCAGAAAACCGTCGCCGCGTGCACTGGTTTCGGTGAGGATCTCCTCGCCGCGGTCGTATCCGTAATAGCCGATCGCCGAGGCCGAGATCAGGGCCGACGGGCGATCGGGGCCGCGCGCGACCAGCTCGGCTAGTCGACGCGTCGGGCCAATCCTGCTGTCATGCACGGCTTTGCGGTGCTCATCGGTGAACCGCCCGGCGATGGAGGCGCCGGCCAAATGGATGACCGCGTCGACGCCGGCCAGCAGGTCCGGGTGCGGGTCGTCGGGATTCCACTGGCGTTCCCCCCGTCGGCGTGCGGCTCGGCGGACAAGTCGGATGACGCGGTGCCCGCCCGTGCCCAGAAATGCCGATAGCGCCGTACCCACCAGGCCCGACGCTCCGGTGATAGCAATCGTCAACGGGGCCAGGCCGGTTGCGGCGGCACGCCGATGCGCGGCGAGGTCGTCGGCCAGTTGGCGGTGTCGGTACCGGAACATCGGCCGCAACGCCGCGCCGGGCACCGGCGTCTGCACCCGGTCGATCACTCGGGTGCGCTGGTCGCCGAGATCCTCGAACTGGTGCACGTGCTGCCACCGGATCGCGACCCGTGCCGGCAGCGACGCCAGCCCGTCACCGCCGATGCAGTCTACGAATTGGCGCGGCGGGTCGTAGCCGTCGGGCCGGTGCTGGGCCACCCAGCGCAAGCCGCCCGGCAGCGCCAACACGGCCCGCCCGTCTTCGAGTGAAGAAGCCTCGGCGATCAGCCGGATGGGTGCCCACGGCGGCGAGAGACGCTCGAACGCACCCGGTCGTCGATACCAGGCGAACACGGTGTCGCGCGGCGCGTCGATCACGCTGCAGAATTCCAGTCCCATCGTGGCAACAGGGATACCCGCTGGCGCTCAGAGCATGCCTGGGCGCTTGTTGCTCAGCGGTCGGGCAGCGCGTGCTCAACGATGGGCAGGCGGGGAAGTTGCTGACGCTCGCCGCGTTTGGCCGCCAGGTACACCTGTGCGGTCTGGCCGGCCACCGTGTCCCAGTCAAAGTCGGAGGTGAGCCGTTCGCGGGCAGCACGGGCGCGCCGCTGCGCGGCGGCCGGGTCGTCGAGCACGGTGCGCACCGCCGCTGCCAGGGCCGCCACGTCGCGGGGCGGGCACGACACACCGGTCTGGCCGCTGATCACCGCCTCGCCCAGGCCACCGATGTTGGAGGTCACCAGCGGGGTGCCGGCCGCAGCGGCCTCCAACGCGACGAGCCCGAACGGTTCGTAGTGGCTGGGGAAGACAGCGGCGTCGGCCCGATGCAGCGCGGTCAACAATTCGTCATGGTGCAGGTGCCCGACGAAGCGAGTTGCCTTGAGAACTCGGTATTTACGGGCCTGCCCGACGAGCCAGTCCTGCTGGGTTCCATCCCCGGCGATGGTCAGCGTGGTGCCGGGATTGGTGCGCCTGATCCGCGGCAGCGCGGCGATCAGATCGTGCACGCCCTTCTCGTACTCGAGTCGGCCGACATACAGCAGTTCGGCCGGACCGGTGCGCGGACGCCGTGGCGCGAAGGGCCAGCGCGCGGCATCAATACCGTTGCGAATGACCGTCGTCTCGGCCAGCCCCGGGCCGAACAGCTCGGTGATCTCGTCGGTCATCGACGCCGAACATGTGATCAGCGAATCGGATTCGCGCACCAGCCACGACTCGACCGCATGCACCTGTCGGCTGATCGCCCCGGAGACCCAGCCGGAATGCCGACCCGCCTCGGTCGCATGAATCGTGGAAACCATTGGTACGTCGTAGAATTGGGCCAACGCGATAGCGGGGTGGGCGACCAGCCAATCGTGTGCGTGCACCACATCGGGCCGCCAGGGCCGCCCGCTGCCCGGTTTCTTCAGGTTGAGTCCGGCGCGGATCATGGCGTGGCCCATCGCCAGTGTCCACGCCATCATGTCGGTGCCGAAACCGAATTCGTGCGGATCCTGCGCGGCCGCGATCACCCGGACGCCCTCGCGGACCTCGTCGGATGACGGGTGCGTGCTCGGATCGGTGCCAGCTGGGCGCCGCGACAGCACCACCACGTCGTGCCCCGCCGCCGCCAGCGCCGTCGACAGGTGATGCACGTGGCGACCCAGCCCGCCGATCACCACCGGCGGGTACTCCCACGACACCATCAGAATTCTCATCGCGGCAGCCTCCGGGCATCCAGCGCGCCGAAAAGGCCGTCGGCGCGGTTCCAGCCGTCGGCCAGCCGCTGCGCGGTGTCGCGTCGGCCCGAGGCCAGCGCCGCGGCGATCTCGCGGGTGGCATGGGCGTGCAGGTGGGCGCGGTAGCGGGCGTAGTCCGCGGCCGAGTCCTTGCTGACCATGAACGGCCAGTCGCTGGACACGGTCAGCAGCGTCTCGCGCAGGATCTGGTCGGCCACCCGGTCGCGGGGGGTCGGCCCGTCCAGTGCCGCCGAGGTCTGCGCCAGCGCCTTGTCCACGGTGCTCAGCGCGGTGTCCACCACCTCGGTGTTGAGCTGCACCAAGTCGGCGACCTGTTCGCCCGCCCATACCTGCCAGTCCTTGCCCGAACCCCACGAACTCGGCGGCAGCGCCACCGACGGGCCGACGAAGCCGCCGGCCAGCGCCTCACTCAGGGTGCCCACCCGAACGCCGGCGGCAGGCAGCGCACGCAGTACGCGAGCTAGCCACGTCGGCCCTTCGTACCACCAGTGGCCGAATAGCTCGGTGTCGAAAGCCGCGATTACGTGGGCCGGCCGGCCGATGCGCTCGGATTCGCTGTGCAGCCGGTTGCGCACCACGTCGATGAAGTCGGCGACATGGGTGTCGACGGCGTGGTCGGCGCGCTGCGGGTGATAGGGCGCCTTGTCGTGCGACGACACGTTGCGCCCGGTGACCCGTGCCGGCTTGAGCCCGGTCAGGTGGTCGTAGGTGTGGAAGTCGCGGTAGGCGGCGTGCCCCGGATAGCCCGATTTCGGCGACCACACCCGGTAGCTGACCTGCAGGTCGCGTCCGAATGCCACCACATCGCTGTCGCCGACGGGCCGGCCCAGCGCGGTGTCGCCGTGCAGCGACGGGCCGTCGACCATGAAGTGCGTGACGCCCGCGGCGGCGTAGTCGTGTTCCAGGCCGGGCGCGTAGGCGCACTCGGGGGCCCAGATGCCGCGCGGGGTGTGGGCCAGCCGCTGCCGGGCGTCGGCCAGGCCCTCACGCAGCGCGAACTCGCGCAGCCGCGGATTGAGCAGCGGCTGGAACGGGTGGGCCAGCGGACCGCCGAGCAACTCGACCGTGCCGGCGTCGACCAGGCTGCGCAGCAACGGGCTGCCGCCGTGCCGCCACAGCGTGGCGAAGTCGTCCAGTGCCCGGTCGGCCTCGGCGCATTCGCGACTTCCGAACGCCCGCAACGCTTCCGGCGTGCAGGAAAGATAGCCGGCCGACTTCGATTTGGGGATCGACCGCACGCTGGCGGCCTCCGCCGCGCGCAGCCGCCAGTTGGCCAGCCAATGATGCATGCCGTCCAGGCAATACGGGTCGTCGAGCTGGGCATTGACCACCGGGGTGACGCCCAGGGTGAGCAGCCCGCGGCGATCCTCGTCGGCCAGCGTGCGCAGCACCCGCAACAACGGCAGATAGGCCGCCGCCCACGATTGATAGAGCCATTCCTCCCCGACCGGCCAGCGGCCGTGGTGGGCCAGCCACGGCAGGTGGGTGTGCAGCACCAGCGTGAACATGCCGGGCACCGGCGCCGCGGGGGTGGTCACGGACGCACCGCGATTGCGACCAAGTCCAGGCTCTCGTCGATGTTCCGGTCGGAGGCGCGGAGCAGGTCGAAGTCGTCGGTGGTGACCGCGGCGACATCGGCCGCCAACCCCGGCGGCCAGGGCGCGTCGGCAACGGCGCGGGCGATTTGCGCGTCGATGATCGACCCGCCATGCCGGGCATCCATCTCCCGCAGCCGTGCGCCGTGGAACAGGCCGCTGACCGACACGTCGGAAAAGCCGGCGTCGACCAGTAGCTCGGTGAGCTCGTCGGCGTTCAATTCCCGGGTGTGAAACGGGTTGATCGGAGTGTCGCGGCCGGGGGAGAAGGTGATGCGATTTGGTGTGGACATCATCAGCAGCCCCGACGGGCGCAGCACCCGCGCGCATTCCTTGACGAATTGTGGCTGGTCCCACAGGTGTTCGATGACCTGAAAATTCACCACCACGTCCATCGACGCGTCGGGCAGCGGCAGCTCGGCCAGGTTCGCATGCAACACCTCCACCCGCGGATAGCGGGCGCGCACATGGGCCACCGCCGCCTCGTCGTAATCCACCGCGACCACCCGCCGGGCCGACTCGGCGATCAAATCCGCTCCGTAACCTTCGCCACACCCGGCCTCGAGCACGTCGCGGCCCACACAGTGCGTTGCCAGCCGCTGATACACCACTTGATGGCGACGGAACCAGTAGTTCTCGATGTCCAGGTCGGGGATAGTTCGCTCCCCGGTCAGCGTCAACACCGCCGGCGGCGCTGCAGAGACCGCCGGTGAGGTGCCGCCAGGGCAGGCGTGGGGGGCGTCGGGGACGAATGCGCTCATTGCATAGGGAGGCTAACGCGAAGTGTCGGATTCGCGAACCGTCCAGCGGGGTAGATCCCGGTCGCGGGAACAGGCGGCCCGCAAGAACCTGCAGTACGACCCGCTATGGTGTGAGGGCAGGTCGCACAAAGTTACCGAGAAGTAACACAATCGTGCGTGGCAGAACGCGTACTGAACGTCTCGTGGCTCGCCGCTGCGAGGCTCCTTCAAGGAGGACGAACCACACTCATGACGAACATCGTGGTCCTGATCAAGCAGGTCCCAGACACCTGGTCGGAGCGCAAGCTGACGGACGGAGACTGGACGCTTGACCGGGAGGCCGCCGACGCGGTCCTGGACGAGATCAACGAACGCGCGGTCGAGGAGGCCCTGCAGATCCGCGAGCGGGAAGGCGGCGAAGGCACCGTGACCGTGCTGACCGCGGGCCCCGAGCGCGCGACCGAGGCCATCCGCAAGGCCCTGTCGATGGGAGCCGACAAAGCGGTTCACGTCAAGGACGACGGCCTGCACGGCTCCGACGTGATCCAGACCGCGTGGGCGCTGGCCCGTGCGTTGGGCACCATCGAGGGCACTGAGCTGGTCATCGCCGGCAACGAGGCCACCGACGGCACCGGGGGTGCGGTCCCGGCCATCATCGCCGAATACCTGGGCCTGCCGCAGCTGACCCACCTGCGCAAGCTGTCCATCGAAGGCGACAAGGTCACCGGCGAACGCGAGACCGACGACGGTGTGTTCACCCTGGAGGCCGCGCTGCCCGCGGTCGTCAGCGTCACCGAGAAGATCAACGAGCCGCGCTTCCCCTCCTTCAAGGGCATCATGGCCGCCAAGAAGAAAGAGGTCACGGTGCTCAGCCTGGCCGACATCGGTGTCGAGGCCGACGAGGTCGGTTTGGCCAACGCCGGATCGTCCGTGCTGTCTTCGACCCCGAAGCCGCCGAAGACCGCGGGTGAGAAGGTCACCGATGAAGGTGATGGCGGCAACGAGATCGCCAAATACCTGGTGGCCCAAAAGATCATCTGACGCTTACCCCCATACACGAGAAGAGCGAAATAACCCATGGCTGAAGTACTGGTGCTCGTCGAGCACGCTGAAGGCGCGGTGAAGAAGGTCACCGCCGAGTTGCTCACCGCCGCCCGCAAACTGGGCGAGCCGTCCGCCGTCGTGGTCGGCGCCCCGGGCACGGCCGCGCCGCTGACCGACGCGCTCAAGGAGGCCGGCGCCGCCAAGATCTACATCGCCGAATCCGACGACGTCGACAAATACCTCATCACCCCGGTCGTCGACGTGCTGGCCTCGCTGGTCGAATCCGCTTCTCCGGCAGCGGTTTTGCTGGCCGCCAGTGCGGACGGCAAGGAGATCGCCGGCCGGCTCGCCGCCCGCATCGGTTCTGGGCTGCTGGTCGACGTGGTCGAGGTCAAGGAAGGCAACAAGGCCGTCCACTCCATCTTCGGTGGCGCGTTCACCGTCGAGGCGCAGGCCAACGGCGACACCCCGGTGATCACCGTGCGGGCCGGCGCGGTCGACGCGGAGCCGGCAGCCGGCGCGGGTGAACAGGTCACCGTCGAGGTCCCGGCACCCGCCGAGAACGCGACCAAGGTCACCTCCCGCGAGCCCGCGGTCGCCGGTGACCGTCCGGAACTCACCGAGGCCACCGTCGTGGTGTCCGGGGGCCGCGGCGTCGGCAGCGCGGAGAACTTCAAGGTGGTCGAGGAACTCGCCGACTCGCTGGGTGCGGCCGTCGGTGCGTCGCGTGCCGCCGTCGACTCCGGCTACTACCCCGGCCAGTTCCAGGTCGGCCAGACCGGTAAGACGGTGTCCCCGCAGCTCTACATCGCGCTGGGCATCTCCGGGGCGATCCAGCACCGCGCCGGCATGCAGACGTCGAAGACGATCATCGCGGTCAACAAGGACGAAGAGGCACCGATCTTCGAGATCGCCGACTACGGCGTGGTGGGCGACCTGTTCAAGGTGGCTCCCCAACTGACCGAGGCGATCAAGGCCCGCAAGGGCTGATCCGCGCTTCACCCCAAACGCCCCCGGCGCCGCGCGTCGGGGGCGTTTGCTGTGACCGGCCGCGCGCGGCGCTCGTCCGGCACCGTATTCGTCATCTGACGTGCACCGACACGTCATAGCGTCGATGCCGATTCGCTCCTCGATTGCGCGACGTTGTTCCCGTGAGCATTGCTTCTGTTCTGATCCCGAGCGACACACCGGACGGGGCGGCAGCCAGCGCTGGCGCGCCGCGTTATTCGCTGTTGCTGTCCACCGACCCCCGCCTCGTCGAGGCGGCCCAGCGGCTCCGTTACGACGTGTTCGCCAGCACACCCGGCTTCGTGCTGCCGACGACCGGCGCCGATGACCGCGACGCCGATCGCTTCGACGAATTCTGCGATCACTTGCTGGTCCGCGACGACGACAGCGGTGACCTGGTCGGGTGCTACCGCATGCTGGCGCCCGCGGGCGCCATCGCGGCCGGGGGCCTGTACACGGCGACCGAATTCGACCTCGCCGCCCTCGATCCGCTGCGGCCTTCGCTGGTGGAGATGGGACGGGCCGCGGTCCGCGACGGGCACCGCAACGGCGCGGTGGTGTTGCTGATGTGGGCCGGGATCCTGGCCTACCTGGACCGCTACGGCTACGACTACGTGATCGGATGTGTGTCGGTGCCGATCTGCGGGGAATCGGGCGACCGACAAGACCAGGCGCCGGGCAGTCACCTGCGCGGGGTGCGCGATTTCGTGCTGAACCGGCACGCCGCACCGCCGGAATACCGGGTCCGTCCGCATCGGCCGGTGGTGGTGGACGGCAAGACCCTCGACGAGATCGCACCGCCGCCCCGGCCCGCGATACCGGCCCTGATGCGCGGCTACCTGCGGTTGGGCGCCAAGGTTTGCGGCGAGCCCGCCCTGGATCCGGACTTCGGCGTCGGCGACTTCTGCGTCGTGCTCGACAAGAGCCGGGCCGACACCCGATATCTGCGGCGGCTGCGGTCGGTGTCGGCGACGGCCCATATGAGCAGCGAAATGGCGGGCGGCACCCGATGAATGCCCCCCCGAGGAATCCACCCGCCACCACACACGCCTGGCTGCCGCGCTCGACGTGCGACAGCAGCTGTGTGGGTGTGGGCCCCGCGTCGCCGCGGTGGCTGGTGGTGCTGCGGGTGACGCTTCGCCTTATGTTGGCGCTGCTGATGGTGCCGACGCTGCCGCTGGCGCTGGTCCCGATGCCGGGCCAGATGCGACTGCGGCAGTTCCACTGCCGCACGTTGCTGCGCTGTTTCGGGGTGCGCATCAGCGTCTCGGGGGCCCCGATCCGGAACCTGCGCGGCGTCCTGGTGGTCAGCCCGCACATCTCCTGGCTGGATGTCTTTTCCATCGGCGCGGTGTTGCCGGGCTGGTATGTGGCCCGCGCCGACATGTTCGGCGAGCCCTGGGCGCGCGTGCTCAAGATCATTCCCATCGACCGGCGCAGCCTGCGCCGGCTGCCCGGCGTGGTGGACTCCGTGGCGTCGCGGCTGAGCGCGGGTCAGACCGTGGTTGCTTTCCCCGAGGGCACCACCTGGTGCGGTGTGGCTTGCGGGTCGTTCTATCCGGCGATGTTCCAGGCCGCGATCGACGCGGGCCGCCCGGTGCAACCACTGCGGCTGACCTATCACCACGTCGACGGCCTCATCTCGACCGCCCCGGCCTTCGTCGGCGACGACACCCTGGCCGCGGCGCTCGTCCGGCTGATTACCCAGCGACGCACCCTGGCGCACGTGCACGTCGAGTCGCTGCAGCTGCCGGGCCATGATCGGCGGGCGCTGGCCCGTCGCAGCCAACAGGCCGTGGGGGTCGGCGTGACGCGTCGGCCAGGACAACGTCACGCGCTGGTGGCCTAAGAGCAGCCCAAGCCGTTCCGGCCCGCGTCGCCGCCGGGCCGGCCCGGTATCGTGGGGCGCGTCATGGTCTACCTCGATCACGCCGCCACCACCCCGATGCACCCCGCCGTCGTCGAGGCGATGACGGCTGTGTTCGGCACCGTGGGCAACGCCTCCTCGCTGCACAGCAGCGGCCGGGCCGCGCGGCGCCGGATCGAGGAGTCGCGCGAGCTGATCGCGGACCGGTTGGGTGCACGTCCCTCGGAGGTCATCTTCACCACCGGCGGCACCGAGAGCGACAACCTGGCCGTCAAGGGCATCTACCGCGCCCGCCGCGACGCCGACGCCCGTCATCGCCGCCTCGTCACTAGCAAGGTGGAACACCATGCGGTGCTGGACTCGGTGCACTGGCTCGTCGAGCACGAAGGCGCCGAGGTGAGCTGGCTTCCGACCGAGCCGGACGGATCGGTCTGCGCGGCCGCGCTGCGCGAGACGCTGCAGAGCCATGACGACGTTGCGTTGGTCTCGGTGATGTGGGCCAACAACGAGGTGGGCACCGTCATGCCGGTCGCCGATCTTGCCGCCGTTGCCGCCGAATTCGGCGTTCCCATGCACAGTGACGCTGTGCAGGCGGTCGGGCAGCTGCCCGTCGACTTCGCCGCCAGCGGGTTGTCCGCGCTGAGCGTGGCCGCGCACAAGTTCGGCGGGCCGGTGGCAGTGGGCGCGTTGCTGCTGCGCCGCGACGTGGCCTGTGTGCCGCTGCTGCACGGTGGTGGGCAGGAGCGTGACATTCGTTCCGGCACACCGGATGTCGCCGGCGCGGTGGGCATGGCGACCGCAGTGCGGCTTGCGGTGGACGGCCTGGAGGCCAACAGCGCGCGGCTGCGGGCACTGCGTGATCGCTTGGTCGAGGGCGTGCTCGCCGAGATCGACGACGTCCGTGTCAACGGGTCCCGCGAGGCGCGGCTTCCGGGCAACGCACACTTCACCTTCCGCGGCTGTGAGGGCGACTCGCTGTTGATGTTGCTGGATGCCAACGGCATCGAGTGCTCGACCGGTTCGGCGTGCACCGCCGGTGTCCCGCAGGCCTCACACGTACTGATTGCTATGGGCGACGACGCCGCCACCGCGCGCGGATCACTGCGGCTGTCGTTGGGGCACACCACTGTCGACGCCGACATCGACGAGGTACTGCGGGTGCTTCCCGCGGCCGTCGACCGCGCCCGGCGAGCGGCGCTGGCCGCCGCGGGGGCGTCCAGGTGAAAGTGCTCGCCGCGATGAGCGGCGGCGTCGATTCATCGGTAGCCGCCGCTCGCATGGTCGACGCCGGGCACGACGTGGTCGGTGTGCACCTGGCGCTGTCGTCGGCGCCTGGCGCACTGCGCACCGGCTCGCGCGGGTGCTGCTCGAAGGAGGACGCCTCCGATGCGCGCCGCGTCGCCGACGTACTTGGAATCCCGTTCTACATCTGGGATTTCGCGGAGAAATTCGCCGAAGACGTGATCGACGATTTCGTGTCGGCCTACGAGCGTGGCGAGACGCCGAATCCATGCGTGCGCTGTAACCAGCGGATCAAGTTCGCCGCGCTGTCCGCACGTGCCCTGGCCCTCGGTTTCGACACGGTCGTCACCGGCCACTACGCCAGGCTGTCGCAGGGCCGACTGCGGCGCGCCGTCGACCGGGACAAGGACCAGTCCTACGTGCTGGCCGTGCTGACGGCGGAACAGCTACGCCACGCGGCCTTCCCGGTGGGCGACACGCCGAAGCCGCAAATCCGCGCGGAGGCCGCACGGCGCGGCCTCGCGGTGGCGGACAAACCGGACAGCCACGACATCTGCTTCATCCCGTCGGGTGACACCCGCGCGTTCCTGGGCGAGCGCATCGCCGTGCGCCGGGGCAACGTGGTCGGCGCCGACGGCGCGGTGCTGGCCACGCACGACGGCGTGCACGGTTTCACGATCGGACAGCGCAAGGGACTGGGCATCGCCGGTCCCGGACCCGACGGCCTGCCGCGCTACGTGACGGCCATCGACGCCGACACCTCGACCGTGCACGTGGGCAGCGTCGCCGACCTCGAGGTGCGGGCACTGACCGGCCGCGAGGCCGTGTTCACTTCGGGAACCGCACCCACGGGCCCCATCGAGTGCACCGTGCAGGTGCGGGCGCACGGCGAAACCGTCGCCGCGGTCGCCGAATTGGTCGGTGACCAGCTCGACGTGCGGCTGCGCACCCCGCTGCGCGGCGTGGCACGCGGTCAGACGGTGGCGCTGTACCGCCCGGATTCGGCCGGCGACGAGGTGCTGGGCAGCGCGGTCATCGCCGGCACTTCCCGCTGATAGTCGCTCGGCGGCGCACGTTCCAAGAATTTCCCAAGCCGTTGTGGAGACCATTCGTCTCGACACTGTGGCGAACCCGCAGCGGGCCGGAGAGGACGGACGAACAACGATGAGCGACAACCAGGCCACCGCGCACGTGACGCAGACCAACAGCCTGACCGTCGCGGCGTTTGTGCTGAGCATCATGGGCATGTACGCCAGCCCGATCCTGAGCGGCGTTCTGGCCCTCGTTGGCATGCGTCAGGTCAAACGGCATGGGCAGCAAGGATTCGCGTTCGGCCTTGCCGCGCTGGTGGTCTCGGCTGCGGTCACCGCCCTGCACGTCGCGATGTGGATCGAGTGCGGGCATCCGAATTTTGAACTAATGACCACCGCGCACTGGTGAAAGATGTTCGTGTGCAATGCTTTTCACATGTGCTAGTGGGGCATGTTGGCGGTGATGTTGGTCATCACGATGTCGGACACCGATTGCGGAAACCCGCAGAAGGTCACTTCCAGCAAGGCCACCGACAGCTGCCGGTAGTCGCGGCCGCAGCCGCCGGGCCCCAGGTGCAGCGAATCGGTGCCCGCCTTCCACTCGCCCACGAACGCGCGACCGTCGGCGCCGTCGGCGCAGTCGGTCACGGTCGACACCAGCGCGGCGAAGGCCCGTTGCGCGGTGCCGACATCCCGGTAGGCCGCCGCGCCCTCGGAGATCAGTGCGCCGTCGGGCGGATCCTGAAAGGTGATTTTGTGGAATTCTTCGATCTCCGGCCCGAACGTGGCGGTCTCGGCGTAGAGGAAGCGGCAGGCGGCCGGCGCGGCCCCGGCCAGCGCCTCGATGTCGACCGGCGCGCTGCCGTCCATCGAGGGGATGATCGACAGATGCTCACCGGCACCGGTGATCGCACGCATCCGCGACTGGTCCAGCAGGATGGTGTCGACGTTGACGCCGTTGACACCCCGGGCGCCACCGGTATCGCCGGGCACCGCCGAGCCATCGACGACCCGGGTGCACGCCACGGTGAGCGCGACCGCGCCGTACATCAGTAGCGGTCCCGCGAATCTTGCCCTGCGCCACACCGTTTTGCACCCCTCTAAAGCGTCGAGCCTAACCCTGGCGACGGCGGTCACGCACCCCTGGCTCGTGGGCGGTGATGCCACGTCGAATACGGTTGGCCGGTGAGTGTTTTCGCCGACATCGTTCCGAAGGCCACCGGTGTCGGGTCGTGGCCCGGCACCGCGGCCCGGTCGGCGGCGCAGATCGTCGTCGGGGAGTTGGCGGGTGCGCTGGCGCACCTGGTGGAGTTGCCGGCCAGGGGAGTGGGCGCCGACCTGCTGGGGCGCGCCGGCGCGCTGCTGATCGACGTCGCGATCGACACCGTGCCCCGCGGCTACCGGATCACCGCCCGGCCCGGCGCGGTGACCCGTCGGGCCGTCAGTCTTCTCGACGAGGACATGGACGCGCTGGAGGAGGCCTGGGAGACGGCCGGCTTGCGCGGCGGCGGGCACGCGGTCAAGGTGCAAGCCCCCGGCCCGATCACGCTGGCCGCCGGGCTGGAGCTGGCCAACGGTCACCGGGCGAT
Organism: Mycobacterium simiae; assembly: GCF_010727605.1. NCBI lineage: Bacteria > Bacillati > Actinomycetota > Actinomycetes > Mycobacteriales > Mycobacteriaceae > Mycobacterium > Mycobacterium simiae. Next base: position 926,172 of record NZ_AP022568.1, on the reverse strand, counting down.
CACCGATGCCGGGGCGGTGCGCGACCTGACGGCGTCCCTGGCCGAAGGCGTCGCCACACACCGCGCGGCGCTGTCACGGCGGTTGGACACGCCGGTCGTGGTGCAGCTCGACGAGCCGTCGTTGCCCGCGGCATTGGGCGGCCGATTGAGCGGGGTGACCGCGCTGAGCCCCGTCGCGGCGCTCGACGAAGCGGTGGCCGAAACGTTGCTCGACACCTGTGCCGCGGCCCTGGGCGACGACGTGCTACTGCACAGTTGTGCGCCCGAACTGCCGTGGGAACTGTTGGGGCGCAGTGGTATTGGTGCGATGTCAGTTGATGCCGCGACGTTGACGGCAGCGGACCTGGACGGAATCGCGGGGTTCGTCGAGTCGGGGCGCACCGTGCTGCTCGGGGTGGTCGCCGCCACTGCCCCGCAGCGCCCACCCTCGGCGGAGCAGGTGGCTACCGCGCTGGTCGCGGTGACCGATCGGCTTGACTTCGCTCGCTCGGCGTTGCGGGATCGCATCGGCGTCACGCCGGCGTGCGGCCTGGCCTCGGCGACGCCGCAGTGGGCCCGCACCGCGATCGAGCTCGCCCGGCAAGCCGCCGAGGCGTTCGCCGAGGACCCCGACGCCATCGGTTAACCGACCACGCGGGACAGCGCCGGGCGCGCGGCGGTGCCAGCAACCGCTGTCGGGGCGCTTCGATAGCCTGCGAGGGTGAGTTCGCCCGAAGCTGATCCCGTCCCACCAGAGATCCGGCGGCAGTGGCGGGAACTCGCCGACGAGGTGCGCGAACACCAGTTCCGCTACTACGTGCGTGATGCACCGGTCATTTCCGACGCCGATTTCGACCAGCTGTTGCGCCGGCTGGCGGCGCTCGAGGAGGAGCATCCCGAGCTGCGCACTCCGGATTCGCCCACCCAGCTGGTCGGCGGTGCCGGCTTTGCCACCGATTTCACCTCCGCCGAGCATCTGGAACGGATGCTGTCGCTGGACAACGTGTTCAGCACCGAGGAATTCGCCCTGTGGGCAGGGCGCGTCCATGCCGAGGTGGGTAACGAGGTGCCCTTTTTGTGCGAGCTCAAGATCGACGGGGTGGCGCTGGCGTTGGTCTACCGCGAGGGCCGGCTGGTGCGGGCGGCGACCCGGGGCGACGGTCGCACCGGCGAGGACGTCACCAACAACGCGCGCACCATCGACGACGTCCCGGAACGGCTGACGCCCAGCGACGGCTACCCGATTCCCGACGTCCTCGAGGTGCGCGGCGAGGTGTTTTTTCGTGTCGCCGACTTCGAGGCGCTCAATGCCGCGCTGGTCGAAGACGGCAAGACACCGTTCGCCAATCCCCGCAACAGCGCCGCCGGGTCGCTGCGCCAGAAGGATCCCGCGGTGACCGCGCGCCGCAAATTGCGAATGATCTGCCACGGAGTGGGATACACCGAGGGATTCCGTCCCGCCACCCTGCACGACGCCTATCTGGCGCTCGGTGCCTGGGGCCTGCCCGTCTCCGAACACACCGCGCGGGTGCCCAACGCCGCCGGCGCGCTGGAGCGGATCGCCTACTGGGGCGAGCACCGCCACGACGTCGCCCACGAAATCGACGGTGTTGTCGTCAAGATCGACGATGTCGCACTCCAACGCCGACTGGGGTCGACGTCGCGCGCACCGCGCTGGGCGATCGCCTACAAGTACCCGCCGCAGGAGGTACAGACCAAGCTGCTCGACATCCGGGTCAACGTCGGCCGGACCGGGCGCGTAACACCGTTCGCATTCATGACGCCGGTCAAGGTCGCCGGCTCGACCGTCGGGTTGGCCACGCTGCACAACGCGGCCGAGGTCAAGCGCAAGGGCGTGCTGATCGGCGACACGGTGGTGATCCGCAAGGCCGGCGATGTGATTCCGGAGGTGCTCGGACCCATCGTCGATCTGCGTGACGGCACCGAACGCGAATTCGTCATGCCCACGCATTGTCCCGAGTGCGGAACCGAACTGGCTCCGGCCAAGGAAGGCGACGCCGACATCCGGTGCCCGAACTCCCGATCCTGCCCAGCGCAGCTGCGGGAGAGGGTGTTTCACGTCGCCGGTCGCGGCGCCTTCGACATCGAAGGCCTGGGCTACGAGGCCGCGATCGCGCTGCTGCAGGCGGGGGTGATCACCGACGAGGGCGACCTGTTCACCCTCGCCGAGGACGACTTGCTGCGCACCGAGCTGTTCACCACCAAGGCCGGCACGCTTTCGGCCAACGGGCAGCGGCTGCTGGCCAACCTGGACAAGGCCAAGGCCCAGCCGCTGTGGCGGGTGCTGGTGGCGCTGTCGATCCGGCATGTCGGCCCGACCGCAGCGCGCGCGCTGGCCACCGAGTTCGGCAGTCTCGACGCCATCACCTCGGCAACCACCGAGCAGCTGGCCGCGGTCGAGGGCGTCGGGCCGACGATCGCCGCCGCGGTCACCGAATGGTTCACCGTCGACTGGCACCGCGCGATCGTCGACAAATGGCGGGCCGCCGGGGTGCGGATGGCCGACGAGCGTGACGTGAGCACCCCACGCACGCTCGAGGGGCTGACCATTGTCGTCACTGGGTCGCTGACCGGCTTTTCCCGCGACGACGCCAAGGAAGCGATCCTGGCGCGCGGCGGCAAGGCCGCGGGTTCGGTGTCGAAGAAGACCGACTACGTTGTCGCCGGCGACGCGCCGGGCTCGAAGTACGACAAGGCGGTGGAGTTGGGCGTGCCGATCCTCGACGAAGATGGGTTTCGGCGGTTACTGGACGCGGGACCGGAGGTGCGCCCGGAATCGCAGTAACCGCGTGATACTGGGCCCGGCACAGGTAGCGGATCTATGGTGGGCGCTATGACCCAGACCGTCGAACCGTACACGGAGGAGTCTCCGTGGTCTGCCCGCGAGGCCGAACTGCTGGCGGTCACCCTACGACTGCTGCAGGAGCACGGATACGACCAGCTGACGGTGGACGCCGTCGCCGCCGCGGGCCGGGCCAGCAAGGCCACGGTGTACCGGCGCTGGCCGTCGAAGGCCGAATTGGTGTTGGCCGCCTTCACCGAGGGGGTGCGCCAGGTGGCGGTCGCGCCCAACACCGGCAGCCTGCGCGGCGATTTGATCAGTCTCGGCGAGATTTGCGGCGAGCATGGCCGGCTGCACGCCAGCACCATTCGTGCCGTGCTGGTCGAGGTGTCGCGGCACCCCGCGCTCAACGACGTCCTGCAGGAGCAATTCCTCAAGCAGCGCAAGGCGCTGATTCGGCATGTGCTGCGCCAAGCCGTCGACCGCGGCGAGATCACCGAAGACGCCATCGATGACGAGCTTTGGGATCTGTTGCCCGGGTACCTGATTTTCCGGTCGATCATCCCGGGCCGGCCGCCCACTCGCCGCACCGTGCAGCTGCTCGTCGACCAGATTCTGCTCCCGGGCCTGACCCGAACCGCCCGGTAAAAGCCATCGCCGGCCGCGCCGCCCGATGTGTACGGGCGCGTCTCTTGTACAGTACGGTCCAGTACCGTACTCTAAGATCCGTCGGTCCCACCTGAGCGCGACACCGGTCGTGGTCACTAGCCGATCGAGCAACGCCCGACCAGCGAAAGGCCAACGGGTGAAGTCGATTTCGATGTCTGCCGTGCTGCGGCAAGGCTGGATGGTGTTGGTCGCGCTGCTGGTAGTCGCGATTGCCGGATTCGGAATCTATCGCCTGCACGGCATTTTCGGCTCGGACCCCACCAATTCGGCCAACAGCGGCCTGGCCAACGAGATCGTTCCGTTCAACCCCAAGCAAGTGGTGCTCGAGGTGTTCGGAGCACCCGGAGCGGTGGCCACCATCAACTACCTTGATGTCAACGCCCAACCGCAGCAGGTCAAGGACGCTACGCTGCCCTGGTCGTTCACCATCACCACGACCGAGCCCGCCGTCGTCGCCAACGTGGTGGCACAGGGCGACGGCGACACGCTGGGGTGCCGCATCACCGTCAACGGCGAAGTCAAAGACCAACGCACCGTCCACAAAGTCGACGCCTACACCTTCTGTCTGGATAAATCGGGATGAGCAATCATGAGCAGTCGCGGCCGTTCGTGCCGCGCACCATCCGCCGGTTCGCGCTGCCGATCCTGCTGTTCTGGGTGGCGCTGGCCGCGCTGACCAACATCGCGGTGCCACAACTGGAAGACGTGGGCAAAACGCACAACGTCGCGTTGAATTCACCGGATGCCCCGTCGCTCAAGGCGATCAAGCGAATCGGGGAGAAGTTCGGCGAGTTCGACACCGACAGCACGGCGATGATCGTCTTGGAAGGTGATAAGCCGCTGGGCGCGGATGCGCACAAGTTCTACGACGAGATGATTCGCAGGCTGGAGCAGGACCGCAAGCACGTCGAGCACGTGCAGGACTACTGGGGCGACACGCTGACCGCGGCGGGATCGCAGAGCAGCGACGGCAAGGCCGCCTATGTTCAGGTGAACCTGGCCGGCAACCAGGGCTCCGCGCTGGCCAACGAGGGCGTGGGCGCCATCCGCGACATCGTCGACCACATGAGGCCGCCGCCCGGCGTCAAGGCGTACGTGACTGGCGCGGCGCCGCTGATCTCCGACCAGTTCGACGTCGGCAGTAAGGGCACCGCGAAGGTCACCGCGATCACCATCGGCGTGATCTTCGTGATGCTGTTCTTCGTCTACCGTTCGGTGCTCACCACACTGCTGGTGCTCGCCACCGTCTTGATCGAAATGTCCGCCGCCCGAGGCCTTGTGGCGTTTCTCGGCAACGCCGGTGTGATCGGTTTGTCGACCTACGCGACGAATCTGCTCACGCTGCTGGTAATCGCCGCGGGAACCGACTACGCGATCTTCTTCGTCGGGCGCTACCAAGAGGCGCGCGGAACCGGCGAGGACCGCGAAACCGCTTTCTACACCATGTATCACGGCACCACCCACATCGTGCTGGGCTCGGGACTCACCGTGGCCGGCGCCGTGGCCTGTCTGAGTTTCACGCGCCTGCCCTATTTCCAAAGTCTGGGCATTCCAGCCGCTTTGGGCATACTGGTGGCGCTGTGCGCCGCGCTGACTCTGGGGCCGGCGATCCTGACCCTGGGCGCCAAGGCGGGCATCTTCGACCCCAAACGCGCAATACGTACCCGCGGCTGGCGCCGGATCGGCACCGCCATTGTGCGCTGGCCCGGGGCGGTGCTCGCGGCCGCCAGTGCGCTGGCGCTGGTGGGACTCATCGCGTTGCCTGGGTACAAGACCAGTTACGACACCCGTCCCTACATGCCGGCCAGCGCCCCGGCCAACGTCGGTTACACCGCCGCCGAGCGGCACTTCTCCCGGGCCCGGCTAGAGCCCGAGTTGATGATGGTCGAAACCGATCACGACATGCGCAACCCGGAGAGCATGCTCATTCTCGACAAAGTCGCCAAGGCAGTGTTCCACGTGCCCGGGGTGGCGCAGGTGCAGACCATTACCCGGCCGTTGGGCACCCCGCTGGTACACAGCTCGCTGGCGTTCGTGGTCAGCAACCAAGCCGCCGGGCAGCAGCAAAACCTGCAGTATCAACGAGATCGGGCCGACGACGCGCTCAAACAGGCCAACGAGCTGTCGAAGACGATCAATATTTTGAAGCAGCAGTACGCGCTGCAGCAGCAGCTCGCCGACGCCACCCACAGCGAGACCCAGAGCTTTCACGACACCATCGCCACGATTCAGGAACTGCGCGACAAACTGGCCAACCTCGACGACTTCCTGCGCCCGATCCGTAGCTACTTCTACTGGGAAAAGCACTGCTACGACATTCCCGCCTGCTTCGCGCTGCGGTCTACCTTCGAGGCGCTCGACACCACCGACCAGCTCACCGAGAAGTTCGAAAACCTCACGGCCACACTGGACAAGCTCGACGCGCTGCAACCGCAGCTGGTCGCGTTGATACCACCACAGATCCAGAGTCAGGAAACCAACCGCGATCTGACGTTGGCGAACTACGCCACCCTGTCGGGCATCTATGCGCAAACCGCCGCCGCGATCGACAACGCGACCGCGCTGGGCCGGGCCTTCGACGCGGCCAAAAACGACGACACGTTCTATCTGCCGCCCGAGGTGTTCGACAACCCTGACTTCAAGCGCGGGCTGAAGCTGTTCCTCTCGCCCGACGGCAAGGCCGTGCGGATGATCATCACGCACGACGGCGATCCCGCCACGCCCCAAGGGATCTCGCACATCGACCCGATAGATCGGGCCGCGCACGAAGCGCTCAAGGGCACACCGATGGCCGACGCGAAGGTCTATCTGGGCGGGACGGCGGCCACATACAAGGACATTCAGGACGGCGCTAAGTACGACCTGATGATCGTGGCGTTCGCCGCCCTGAGTTTGATCTTGCTGATCATGATGATCATCACGCGCAGCCTGATCGCCGCGCTGGTCATCGTCGGCACGGTGGCGCTGTCGCTGGGCGCCTCGTTCGGGCTGTCGGTTCTGGTCTGGCAGTATATGTTTGGCATCCAGTTGTATTGGGTCGTGCTGGCACTGGCCGTGATCCTGTTACTGGCGGTTGGATCCGATTACAACCTGCTGTTGATCTCCCGGTTCAAAGAAGAGATCCACGCCGGCCTCAATACCGGCATCATCCGGGCGATGGCCGGCTCCGGATCGGTGGTCACCTCGGCGGGCATCGTGTTCGCGGTCACCATGTGCGCGTTCGTATTCAGCGGCTTCCAGGTCCTCGGACAGATCGGGACCACGATCGGCCTCGGCTTGTTGTTCGACACTCTGATCGTCCGGTCTTTCATGACGCCTTCGGTCGCAAGGCTGTTGGGCCGCTGGTTCTGGTGGCCGCAGCACGTGCGACCGCGCCCGGCCAGCACAATGCTGCGACCGTACGGTCCGCGGCCCGCGGTGCGTCAGCTGCTGCTGTGGGAGGACGACGACACGGTGCTGGCCGGATCCCCGGCTCCCTCGTCGCGCTGACCGCCCCAGCTCAGTGCAGGTCAGCGCAGCTCAGCTCACTGCAGCATCGTGGCGACGATGCCCGCCAAATAGCCCAGCCGGGCCACCTCCGACGGCCGGAATTCCGGGCCCGGGCGACCCAGGACCACCGCGGTATCCGGGTCGCCGAGCGGGGCGGCCACCATCGTGGTGTCCATGTCGCGCCAGGCCTCCGGCACCCACTCGGCGCTCCCGTCCAGCGTCAGGGCCTCCCGGATCGGCAACCACGGCGCCGAGACCGCGCGCGTCTCGGGGGCGCCCGGGCTGGCGGCGACACGATGCAGTTCACCGTCGACACTGCGCAATACGGTGCACCAGCTCACCCGCAGCACCCGGGGCGCCTCGTCGGCCAGCACCTGCAGCCGCGCCGCCTGGCCGTGCGCCGCGGAGACGTGATCGAGCAGCTCCAGCTCGCGGTGCGCCTCCAGTAGCCCGGTGTGGGGGCGCACGCTATCCACGCGCACACCGTTCAGCGACTCGGCGGCGGTGATCAGCGTGTCGGGCATCGCCCCCGCGGGCAGCTCGATGACCAAGTCGTCGGTGGCATAACCGGCGCTGCGCTCCACAACGTCGAGGGACAGGATGTCCGCGCCCACCGAACCGAGCGCAACGGCCAGCGCGCCCAGGCTTCCCGGGCGATCGAGGAGCTCGATGCGCAACAGATACGACGGCACGCGCCCACTGTTGCACAGTGCCGCGCGCGCGGCATTTCAGCCCGGTTAGGCTTTTCGCTCGTGTCCCAGATCTCCCGCGACGAGGTTGCGCACCTTGCCAAGCTGGCCAGGCTGGCGCTGACCGATACCGAGCTGGACAGCTTCGCCGGCCAACTCGACGCCATCCTGACGCACGTCAGCCAGATCCAGGCGGTCGACGTGACCGGCGTCGAAGCGACCGACAATCCGCTCAAGAGTGTCAACGTCACCCGCCCGGACACGGCCCGGCCGTGTCTAACGCAGCAGGAGGCGCTGGCCGCGGCGCCCGAGGCCGTCGACGGCCGGTTCGCGGTCCCGCAGATCCTGGGGGACAGCCAGTGAACGACATCATCCGCTCGGATGCCGCGTCACTGGCGGCCAAGGTTGTCGCGCGGGAGCTGTCTTCGGTCGAGATCACCCAGGCCTATCTGGACCGGATCGCGGCCACCGACGACCGCTACCATGCCTTCCTGCATGTCGCGGCCGACGAGGCGCTGGCGGCGGCGGCCGCGGTCGACGCGGCGGTGACGGCGGGGGAGCAGCTGCCCTCGGCGCTGGCCGGCGTCCCGTTGGCCCTCAAGGACGTCTTCACCACCGTCGACATGCCGACCACCTGCGGATCCAAAATCCTCGAGGGATGGCGTTCGCCGTACGACGCCACCGTCACCGCCCGGTTACGTGCCGCCGGTATCCCGATTCTGGGCAAGACGAACATGGACGAGTTCGCGATGGGCTCGTCGACGGAGAACTCGGCCTACGGCCCGACCCGCAACCCGTGGGACCTCGACCGGGTGCCCGGCGGCTCGGGCGGTGGCAGCGCGGCGGCGTTGGCCGCCTTCCAGGCGCCGCTGGCCATCGGGACCGACACCGGTGGCTCGATCCGTCAGCCCGCCGCGCTGACGGCGACCGTCGGGGTCAAACCCACCTACGGCACCGTGTCCCGCTACGGCTTGGTGGCATGTGCCTCGTCGCTGGACCAGGGCGGCCCGTGCGCGCGCACCGTCCTGGATACCGCACTACTGCATCAGGTGATCGCCGGGCACGACGCGCTGGATTCCACCTCTGTGGATGTCGCGGTGCCCGACGTGGTCGCCGGCGCACGGGCCGGCGCGGCCGGCGACCTGAAAGGCGTGCGGATCGGTGTGGTCAAGCAGTTGCGCGGCGACGGTTACCAACCGGGCGTGCTGGCGTCGTTCGAGGCCGCGGTGCAGCGGCTGACCGAGCTGGGCGCCGAGGTGAGTGAGGTCGACTGCCCGCACTTCGATCACGCCTTGGCCGCCTACTACCTGATTCTGCCGTCGGAGGTGTCGAGCAACCTGGCGCGATTCGATGCGATGCGCTATGGCCTGCGGGTCGGTGATGACGGCAACCACAGCGCCGAGGAAGTCATGGCGATGACGCGGGCGGCGGGATTCGGCCCGGAAGTCAAGCGCCGCATTATGATTGGCACCTACGCGCTGTCCGCGGGTTACTACGACGCCTACTACAACCAGGCGCAGAAGGTCCGCACCCTGATCGCCCGCGATCTGGATGCGGCCTACCAGTCCGTTGATGTGCTGATCTCGCCGGCGACCCCGACGACGGCGTTCCCGTTGGGGGAGAAGGTCGACGACCCGCTGGCCATGTACCTGTTCGACCTGTGCACGCTGCCGCTGAACCTGGCGGGGCACTGCGGCATGTCGGTGCCGTCGGGGCTGTCCCCGGACGATCAGTTGCCGGTGGGACTGCAGATCATGGCGCCCGCCCTGGCCGACGACCGCCTGTATCGGGTGGGTGCCGCCTACGAGGCCGCACGCGGTCCGTTGCCCGCGGCGCCGACGGTTTAGCCGCAGACTTGCCCGCCGGGCCGTCGGGACGGGCAAGATAAGAACATGCGGATCGGAGTACTGACCGGAGGTGGCGACTGTCCGGGCCTCAACGCTGTGATTCGGGCGGTCGTGCGCACCTGCGATGCCCGGTACGGCTCGTCGGTGGTCGGTTTTCAGGACGGATGGCGCGGTTTGCTGGAAAACCGGCGCATCCAGTTGCAAAACGACGACCGCAACGACCGGCTGCTGGCCAAGGGCGGAACGGTGCTGGGCACCGCCCGGGTGCATCCCGAGAAGCTGCGGGCTGGACTGGACCAGATCAAGCAGACGCTGGACGACAACGGCATCGACGTGCTCATCCCGATCGGTGGCGAGGGCACCTTGACGGCGGCGCATTGGCTGTCCGAGGAAAACGTCCCCGTGGTGGGGGTGCCCAAGACGATCGACAACGACATCGATTGCACTGACGTGACTTTCGGTCACGACACTGCGCTGACGGTGGCGACCGACGCGATCGACCGGCTGCACAGCACGGCCGAATCCCATCAGCGGGTGATGCTGGTCGAGGTGATGGGCCGCCACGCCGGCTGGATCGCGCTCAACGCCGGGCTGGCCTCCGGCGCCCACATGACGCTGATCCCCGAGCAGCCCTTCGACATCGAGGACGTGTGCCGACTCGTCAAACGGCGCTTCCAGCGCGGGGATTCACATTTCATCTGCGTGGTCGCCGAGGGTGCCAAGCCGGTTCCCGGCTCGATCCCGTTGCGCGAGGGCGGGGTCGACGAATTCGGGCACGAGCGTTTCACCGGCGTGGCCCAGCAGCTGGGCGTTGCGGTGGAGCGGCGGATCAACAAGGACGTGCGGGTGACGGTGCTAGGCCACGTCCAGCGGGGCGGCACACCGACGGCCTACGACCGGGTGCTGGCCACCCGGTTCGGGGTCCACGCCGCCGACGCGGCGCATGCCGGCGAGTACGGGCAGATGGTGTCGCTGCGTGGGCAGGACATCGGTCGCGTGTCGCTGGCCGACGCGACCCGGCACCTCAAGCTGGTGCCCGACGGCCGCTACGACGAGGCCGCCGCGTTCTTTGGCTGACCCCGGCCGCAGGCACAGCCACCGGACGTAGCGTCCGCCCGCTTTGCCGGCGGGTGCCGATTTAGTGGGATTCGTCACAGTTTTGCGTTTAATTTGCTGTTCGCCGGGGCTATCCCCGGTTATGAGCAATCGCGGTGGCATTCGCGGAGTCCCTCCGCAATCCGCTGTCCCGGCGGCCCCGCCGGCTGCCGGGAGGCCGACGTCCTCGGTGTCGTGGCGGGGCGGCGACTCGGCGGCCGTCACGGTGCCGGAACCACACCATCGGCTGGCCCGGCCGCGGGGCGTGGCCGCGCCGTATCGCCCCGAGCTGACCTTGGGCGGCACCGCGCTGGATGGGGTTGACCACGGCGATTCGGTCGGCTGGTCCCGATCTGGCTGGCGGCAGGTGATCCAACGGGTCACCGGAATCGATCTGGGACCGGGCAAAGACGCGCGGTTCGAACAGGGTCTGCGGGAGCGGATCGCGACGCCGATGGGTGGGGTGTTCCCGATCGCAGTGCTGAACTTCAAAGGCGGTGTCGGCAAGACCGCAGTGGTCGAGGCGCTCGGGTCGACGTTCGCGGAGGCGCGCGGTGACCGGGTGATCGCCGTCGACATCGACACCGGTGATCTGGCCGAGCGCCACGGCCGCCGTAATCCGCTGAGCCTGGTGGACCTGGTCGCGCGCAACGCGGTCACGCAGTATTCCGAGATTCGGGCGCACACCCACATGAACAGCTTCGGCTTGGAAGTGCTCGGGCTGCCCGATTACGCCCACACCGGCTGGCGGCTGGAGCGCCGCGACTTCGCCAAGGCGTTCTCGATACTGCGGAACCACTATTCGGTGGTGCTGGTGGACTGCGTCAAGGCGATCAACTCCGCGCTGATGGAAGCCGTGCTGCCCGAGGCGCGCGCCCTGGTGGTGGTCACCGGCACCTCCATCGACGCGGTACGCAAAACCGACACCACCCTGGAGTGGTTGTGCAACAACGGATATCGACACCTGATGAGGTCAACCGTGCTCGCGATGAACCACACCGAGCCGGCGAAGGCGGACGGCGTGGTCACCAAGGAGTTCGAGTCGATGGCTGCGCGCGTTGCCACCGCCGTGGTGTTGCCCTTCGATCGGCATGTCCATGCCGGGCGGGAACTCGGGCTGGACCGGTTGAGCAACGAAAGCCGACGCGGCTACCTCGAGCTGGCGGCCGCGCTCGGCGACTTGGCCGCCGGGCGTTCGGTGGGCGACGCCGCGGCACCGCGGCGGGTACGCATGCCCTGATCCCGGCCCTCGCTCCCGGCCCAGTCGCCCCGCGGGCCCCACTAGGATTCTCGTTATGACTGTTGCGTCCGCGGCCGACCTGTTGGATTACGACGAGGTCCTCGCGCGTTACGAGCCGGTGCTCGGCCTCGAGGTGCACGTTGAGCTGTCCACGGTCACCAAGATGTTCTGCGGCTGCTCCACGGCGTTCGGCGCCGAGCCCAACACGCAGGTATGCCCGGTCTGTCTGGGCCTGCCCGGCTCGTTGCCCGTGCTCAACCAGGCTGCAGTGGAGTCGGCGATCCGCATCGGGCTCGCGCTGAACTGCGAGATCGTGCCGTGGTGCCGCTTCGCCCGCAAGAACTACTTCTACCCGGACATGCCGAAGAACTACCAGATCTCCCAGTACGACGAGCCGATCGCCGTGAACGGCTACCTGGACGCACCGCTGGAAGACGGCACCACGTGGCGGGTGGAGATCGAGCGCGCGCACATGGAGGAGGACACCGGCAAGCTGACCCACCTGGGCAGCGAGACGGGCCGCATTCACGGCGCGACGACGTCGCTGATCGACTACAACCGCGCCGGTGTCCCGTTGATCGAAATAGTTACCAAGCCCATCGTGGGCGCCGGGGCGCGCGCCCCGCAGATCGCTCGCGCCTACGTGACGGCGTTGCGAGACCTGTTGCGCGCGTTGGGGGTATCCGACGTCCGGATGGACCAGGGTTCGATGCGTTGTGATTCCAATGTGTCGCTCAAGCCGATCGGCGCCAGCGAGTTCGGCACCCGTACCGAGACCAAAAACGTCAACTCGCTGAAAAGCGTTGAGGTCGCGGTGCGATACGAGATGCAGCGCCAGGCCGCCGTTCTGCTCGGTGGTGGTCGAATCACGCAGGAAACCAGGCACTTTCACGAGGCGGGATACACCAGTCCGGGCCGCACCAAGGAAACCGCCGAGGATTACCGGTATTTCCCCGAGCCCGACCTGGAACCCGTCGCGCCCAGCCGGGAGCTGGTTGAGCAGCTCCGCCACACCATTCCCGAGCTGCCCTGGTTGAGCCGCAAGCGGATTCAGCAGGAGTGGGGAGTTTCCGACGAGGTGATGCGCGACCTCGTCAACGCCGGAGCCGTCGAATTGGTCACCGCGACCGTCAAGCACGGTGCCTCCAGCGAGCAGGCCCGCGCCTGGTGGGGCAACTTCCTGGTGCAGAAGGCCAACGAGGCGGGCGTCGAGCTCGACGAGCTGGCCATCACGCCCGCGCAGGTCGCCGCGGTCATCGCACTGGTCGACGAGGGCAAGCTCTCAAACAAACTGGCCCGGCAGGTCGTTGAGGGCGTGTTGGCCGGTGAAGGTGAACCTGAAGAGGTGATGACCGCTCGCGGTCTGGCGTTGGTGCGCGACGACTCGGTCACCCAGGCCGCCGTCGACGAAGCGCTGGCCGCCAATCCCGATGTGGCGGAGAAGATTCGCGGCGGGAAAGTGCAAGCCGCCGGGGCCATCGTGGGTGCGGTGATGAAGGCCACTCGCGGCCAGGCCGACGCGGCACGGGTGCGCGAACTGGTGCTGGCCGCCTGCGGGCAGGCCTAGCGAGGCCGATTCGGCGGCGGTGCAAGAGGCTGTTAGGCCTTGTCGTCGTTGTTACGTGGGAAGCCACCGCCCTGCGGGAACAGCGGGAACACCACGTCGTCCAACTTCTCGGCGTCGCCGGCGGTCTTGTTGATGGTGGCACCCCAGACGTTGCCGTCCGGCGACAGGCGCAACGCCCACGCGTGCGCATGCGTGTCCTTGCGGACCACCTCGGGCTCGCCGGTGACCGCACCGGTATTCGGCGCAAGCCGCAGCGCCACCGTCATTTTCGTGTTGACCAGGTTGACCATGACGGTCCCGTCCATCGCCGCGCACCCGGCCACGCCCGGCTTGTCCGGCCAGGTCCAGACCGTGGAGACCTCGGAAGTCTTGGTGATGCGCTGCAACCGGTCCGCGGTAGGGGTGCGGTCGGCCACATACAGCGAGCCGTCGACCGGGTCGATGCACATTCCGCCGCCGGAACCGACGCCGGACAGCGCGGTAGTCGGCGGTGCCTGCCCGACGGTGGTTGGCTGCTCGATGCGTAATACCTTGCCGGCCAACGATTTAGGATCAGCGGCCAGCGCCGGGTTGCCGGCATCACCGGTCAGCACCAGCAACGTGGTGGGGCTGCTGAACAGCAGCGCACCGGTGTTCCCGATGGCGCCCTTGGGAATTCCGGTCAGGATGTCCTTGGGGATATCGCCGTCGGCGATCCGGATGACCCGGTTGTCGGTCGGCGTGCTGACGTAGGCGTACATCAGCCGGTCTTGGGTGTAGGTCGGTGACAGCACGATGTCCATCAAGCCGCCGTCGCCGGACGGGTCAACCGGAACGACCAACTTGACCTTCGGCTCGGCGCTGACGGAGATCTCCTTGACCGCACCGGTGGTGCGCTCGGCGACCAGTGCCGTCTTGCTGTCGGGACCCATGATCAGGCCGCTGGTGCTCTCCAGGCAGCCCTGCATCACCCCCGGGGCCGGGCAGGCCTTGGGAAACGGCGTGGGCGGCAGCGGCGGCGGTGGCGGCGGCGTGGAACTCGGCTGCGGCTTGAGCTCCGGGGCGGTGGTGAACGGCTGGGACGCCGCGTCGTTGAACCGGGCGCAGCCTGTCGCCACCAGCAGCACCGCGCACAGCGCAGCGAGCCCGCACCGAACCGGCCACCCCAAACGCATGACCGACAGGCTACGGATAGTGCGGGCACCGGCGCCACAGGCGTCGGGCGGGGCACGCCTGCGCCACCGCCACGAGCCGCCTTGGTTACCGTTTCGAAACACTGTTGAGTCGATTTCGAGCCAATCCGGGCCCAGTTAGCGGTATATGCGTCAATTATCCGGCGAAAGCGCCGCTCAAATCCCCAATTCGGGCGTCGATGCCCTTACCCTGACACCCGTGACCGGTCAATCTAATGACGCACCATGGCAGCGGCCCGGAGACGCACCGGAGCCGGCCCCGGGACGCCCCGCCGCAGCGCGCTTGGTCGACCCCGAAGATGACCTGACCCCCGTCGGGTATCCGGGCGACTTCGGTACCACCACCGTCATCCCCTACCAGGACCCCAACCAGGCTGTGCTACCCGCGGCGCCGACCTACCACGTGCTCGACCAGCAGGAGCCGCTGCCCTACGTGCAGCCGCAACCGCCGGCCCCTCCGGTGTCGGCGTCGGCACCGCGGCATCTGGCCGCCGAGCCCACCGAGATCGACCCGAGCGAGGACTACGAGCGGCAACGCGCCGTCGGCCGGCGCGGCACCCAGCACCTGGGGTTGCTGGTGCTGCGGGTAGGCCTCGGGGTGGTGCTGGGGGCGCACGGTCTACAGAAGTTGTTCGGCTGGTGGGGCGGACAGGGGATGGCCAGCTTCAAAAACTCGCTGTCCGACGTTGGCTACCAGCACGCCGACATCCTGTCCTACGTGAGCGCCGGCGGTGAGATCGTCGCGGCCGCGCTGCTGATGTTGGGGCTGTTCACCCCGGTGGCCGCGGCGGGCGCGCTGGCCTTCCTGATCAACGGCATGCTGGCCACCGTCTCGGCGCGCCCGCACACGTTCGCGTTCTTCTTGCCGCAGGGTCACGAATACCAGATCTCGCTGATCGTGATGGCCGTCGCGGTCATCCTGGCCGGACCGGGCCGCTACAGCCTGGACACCAACCGCGGCTGGGCGCACCGGCCGTTCATCGGGTCGTTTGTGGCCCTGCTGGCCGGTATCGCCGCCGGTATCGCGGTGTGGGTGCTGCTCACTGGCGTCAACCCGGTGGCCTGACCCGCGTCAGCGGTAAGGGTTGGGCACCCGGCCGGAACTGGCGGCCGCCAGCTGCGGCAGCGTCGCGAACGTGACGGCCGGCAGACGCAGCTCCGCTCCGTCCTTGAGCTTGGCGCGCGCCCAGGAGCCGCGGTGGAAGCGCAGCCCGTCGATGTGGTCCCACGCCACGGTCTGGCTGCTCAGCAGGTTCCGGACGGTCACACCGTAGTCGTCTGCCACCGTGCGCAGCCGGACGATCATCGCCGACAACAGCACCGGCAGGCCGAGCAGCGGCGCCGAGGGCGGCCAATACAACACCGGGATCAGCAGCCCGAGGGTCAAAAACCCCACGGCTAAATGCGCCATCGGCGAGATCCGGATGACGACGGGGGTGGGAGTCGGGGCAGCAGAACCGGAGGCCACCCCAGCATCATTTCACCCGGCCCGAGCCGACCATTGCGCGGCGCCGACGGGGACCGGCGGACCCGGATTTGACGGTTGAGCAGTGCGAAGGCTACCGTCGAGGGCTATGGATACCGCCGGACAGCCCGGGATGCTCGTAGTAATTAGTCGGCGCGTTGGTGCCTGACTAGCTCCTTCAGCATGTGAAGCGATCCGGTACCAACGCGCAACCCTCGATCAGCGGGAGCTGACGGGGGTTTTTTCTTGCGTCGACAAAACTTCCACAGCCAGCCCAACAAGATAGGACCAGAGTGAGCGCACCCACCAGGCACCAACGAGCCGGGTCGGCGAACGGCGACTGGGCATCGGACGGCCCGGACGCTACCGCCGCCGCCAACGTCCCGGCCGCGAAAACCAAACACGTTGCACCGCAACAACTTACCGGGGCCCAGTCGGTGATCCGGTCACTCGAGGAACTCGGCGTGGAGGTCATTTTCGGGATCCCGGGTGGCGCGGTGCTTCCCGTCTACGACCCGCTGTTCGACTCGAAGAAGCTGCGGCACGTGCTGGTTCGGCACGAGCAGGGCGCCGGTCACGCGGCGAGCGGTTATGCGCACGCCACCGGCAAGGTCGGCGTCATGATGGCCACCTCGGGTCCGGGGGCCACCAACCTGGTGACCCCGCTGGCGGACGCGCAGATGGACTCGATCCCCGTGGTTGCGGTCACCGGGCAAGTCGGGCGTGGCCTGATCGGCACCGACGCCTTTCAAGAAGCCGACATTTCGGGCATCACCATGCCGATTACCAAGCACAACTTCCTGGTTCGCTCCGGGGACGACATTCCCCGGGTGCTGGCCGAGGCATTTCACATCGCGGCGTCGGGACGGCCGGGCGCAGTGCTCGTCGATATTCCCAAGGACGTGCTGCAGGGCCAGTGCACGTTCAGCTGGCCGCCGCGGATGGACCTGCCGGGCTACAAGCCGAACACCAAGCCGCACAACCGCCAGATCCGGGAGGCGGCCAAGCTGATCGCACGTTCGCGCAAACCTGTGCTGTACGTCGGCGGTGGTGTCATCCGCGGCGAAGCGACCGAGGAGTTGCGGGATCTGGCCGAGCTGACCGGGATTCCGGTCGTCACCACGCTGATGGCGCGGGGCGCGTTCCCGGACAGCCACCGGCAGAACCTGGGCATGCCGGGCATGCACGGCACGGTCGCAGCGGTGGCCGCGCTGCAGCGCAGCGATCTGCTGATCGCGTTGGGCACCCGCTTCGACGATCGCGTAACGGGAAAGCTCGATTCCTTTGCGCCCGAAGCCAAGGTCATCCACGCCGACATCGACCCGGCCGAGATCGGCAAGAACCGGGTGGCCGACGTGCCGATCGTCGGCGACGTCAAGGCTGTCATCACCGACCTGATCGCGATGCTTCGCCAGGATGGGGATGCCGGTACCGCCAAGGTTCCGGAGATGGACGCGTGGTGGGCTTATCTGAACGATGTTCAGTCCACCTATCCGCTCAGCTACGGCCCGCAAAGTGACGGCAGCCTGAGCCCGGAGTACGTGATCGAGCAGCTCGGCAAGATCGCCGGGCCCGAGGCGGTGTACGTTGCCGGCGTCGGTCAGCACCAGATGTGGGCAGCGCAGTTCATCTCCTACGAAAACCCGCGCACCTGGCTGAACTCCGGCGGCCTGGGCACGATGGGCTTCGCGATCCCGGCCGCCATGGGCGCCAAAGTCGCTCGGCCCGAGGCGGAGGTCTGGGCGATCGACGGCGACGGATGCTTCCAGATGACCAACCAGGAGTTGGCCACCTGCGCGGTCGAGGGCATACCCATCAAGGTGGCGCTGATCAACAACGGCAACCTGGGCATGGTGCGGCAGTGGCAGAGCCTGTTCTATGAGGAGCGCTACTCCCAAACCGACCTGGCCACGCATTCGCGCCGCATCCCGGATTTCGTGAAGCTGGCCGAGGCGTTGGGTTGCGTCGGATTGCGTTGCGAGCGTGAGGAAGACGTCGTTGACGTGATCAACCAGGCGCGTGCGATCAACGACTGCCCGGTGGTGATCGACTTCATCGTCGGCGCCGACGCTCAGGTGTGGCCGATGGTGGCCGCCGGCACCAGCAATGACGAGATCCAGCACGCCCGCGGAATCCGCCCGCTGTTCGACGACGAGACCGAGGGGCACGCCTGATGTATACGAAGACGCACACCTTGTCGGTGTTGGTGGAAGACAAACCCGGTGTGCTCGCGCGCGTCGCGGCACTGTTCTCTCGGCGTGGCTTCAACATCGAGTCGCTCGCGGTGGGTGCCACCGAACAGAAGGACATGTCGCGCATGACAATCGTCGTTTCCGCCGAGGAAACACCGCTCGAACAAGTCACCAAGCAGCTAAACAAGTTGATCAACGTCATCAAGATCGTCGAGCAGGACGAGGACAACTCGGTGGCTCGCGAATTGGCGCTCATCAAGGTGCGCGCCGACGCTGCCACCCGGGCACAGGTAGTCGAGGCAGCAAACCTGTTCCGTGCCAAGGTCATCGACGTTTCCCCTGAATCGCTGACCGTAGAGGCCACCGGTACCCGCGGTAAGCTCGAGGCGCTGTTGCGCGTGCTCGAACCGTTCGGTATCCGAGAGATCGTCCAATCGGGTGTGGTTTCGCTATCCCGCGGCCCACGCGGCATCGGCACCGCCAAGTAACGCCGCGCACCCGAAAGGCTGCCCGAGAAGGCCGCCGAGAAGGCAAATGAGAAGGAGAAATTCACCGTGCCAGAGGCATTAGAGATGTTTTATGACGACGACGCGGATCTGTCGATCATCCAGGGTCGCAAGGTCGGCGTCATCGGATACGGCAGTCAGGGCCACGCGCATTCGCTGAGCCTGCGCGACTCCGGTGTGCAGGTGCGCGTCGGCCTCAAGGAAGGCTCGAAGTCGCGGCCCAAGGTCGAGGAGCAGGGTCTCGAGGTCGACACCCCTGCCGAGGTCGCCAAGTGGGCCGACGTCATCATGCTGCTGGCCCCCGACACCGCGCAGGCCGAGATCTTCACCAACGACATCGAGCCCAACCTGAAAGACGGCGATGCGTTGTTCTTCGGCCACGGGCTGAACATTCACTTCGATCTGATCAAGCCGCCGGCGAATGTCACCGTCGCGATGGTCGCGCCGAAGGGGCCTGGCCACCTGGTGCGCCGGCAGTTTGTCGACGGCAAGGGTGTGCCCGCGTTGATCGCGATCGACCAGGACCCGACCGGCAACGGCCAGGCGCTGGCGCTGTCCTACGCCAAGGCCATCGGCGGCACCCGCGCCGGCGTCATCAAGACCACCTTCAAGGACGAGACAGAGACCGACCTGTTCGGTGAGCAGGCCGTATTGTGCGGTGGCACTGAGGAATTGGTGAAGACCGGTTTCGATGTGATGGTCGAGGCGGGCTACCCACCGGAGATGGCCTACTTCGAGGTGCTGCACGAGCTGAAGCTGATCGTGGACCTGATGTACGAGGGTGGCATTGCGCGGATGAACTACTCGGTGTCCGACACCGCGGAGTTCGGCGGCTACCTGTCTGGTCCGCGTGTCATCGACGCCGGCACCAAGGAGCGGATGCGGGAGATCCTGCGCGACATCCAAAGCGGCGAATTCACCAAGAAACTTGTTGCCAACGTCGAAGGTGGCAACAAGCAGCTCGAGCAGTTGCGCAAGGAGAACGCCGAGCACCCGATCGAGGTCACCGGCAAGAAGCTGCGCGATCTGATGAGTTGGGTCGACCGCCCGATCACCGAGACGGCGTAACACCTTTACCGAGCGCTTGGCCGGGCGGCGGGCTTCGATCGCCCGGCCAGCCGGGCGCAAGGTTACGACCGCCCGGCCAGCCGGGCGCAAGCGCGCTGGGCTACGACGAAAGGCGGTCGGCGATCGTCACGACCCGGCGCGCCAGGTGTTCCAACGCGGCGGCCGTGACCTCACCGATGTGCTCGATGTTGTCGTGGGTGCTGACCAGGCTGGCCCCATACGGGTTGCCGTCGACGAACTTGCACGGATCGGTGTAGCCCGGCGGGACGAGGATGCCGCCGAAGTGCATCAGCGTCAAGTAGAGCGAGACCAGCGTCGTCTCCTGACCACCGTGCAGGGTATTCGAGGATGTGAACCCCGCGTACACCTTGTCGGCCAGCTTGCCCTCGGCCCACAGCCCGCCCAGCGAGTCCAGGAAGTCGCGGAGCTGAGCGGCGGGCGAGCCGAAGCGAGTGGGGGAGCCGAAGACAACGGCATCGGCCCAGACGATGTCCTCGCCGGTCGCGGCCGGCAGGTCTTTGGTGGCGTGGTAGTTCGCCGTCCACGCGGGGTTCTGCGCGAAGGACGCTGGGTCGCGCGTCTCGGCAACCGGGCGAATGCGAACCTCGGCGCCGGCGGCCTCGGCCGCAGCGGCGACGCGCTTGGCCATTGTGGTGCCGTGGCCGGTGGCCGAGTAGTAGATGACTGCGAGTTTGGTCACGCGGTCAGCTTAGGCCGCAGCGCCGGCATTTGAGTGATGCCGAACTCGCGGCGCAACAAGCTGCGGGCGGCGTAATACCCGGCCATGCCGTGCACGCCGCCGCCCGGCGGGGTGGCCGCCGAACACAGATATGCCCGCGGAATCGGCGTGCGCCACGGGTCGACGCGCGGTGTGGGCCCGGCGATCGCGCGCCAGGCCGAGTTCGCGCCCATGCCGATGTCACCGCCGACGTAGTTGGCGTTGTGGGCGGCCAACTGCGCGGCGGGGACCGTCCGGGCGGCGACCACGATGTCGCGGAAGCCGGGGGCGAATCGTTCGACGGTCGCGGTGACGGCTTCGGTCGCGTCGAGCGTGGAACCAGCCGGCACGTGGGCGTACGTCCAGAACGGTCGACGGCCCCCGGCGTCGATGCGGCCGGGATCGACGAGGTGCGGCGCGGCGGCCAGCACCATCGGCCACTGCGCGTGCCGTCCGGCTGCGATCTCCTTCTCGGCGAACGCCATCTGTTCGCGGGTGCCGCCCAGATGCAGGGTGGGCGCGGCCCGCAGGCGCGGATCCGACCAGGGAATCTCGCCGTTGAGGACGAAATCGACCTTGGCAACACCGGGCCCAAAGTGGTAGCGGCGCAAAGCTTTTGCGTAGCGCTTTGGCAGCCCTGGAAAACTCCGGCCGTAGATCCGCAGGAGGGCGGTGGGCGCCGTATCGAACGCAACGACACCGCTTGGCGGCTCGGTGATTTCGACACCGGCGGTCACTTCGCCGCCGTGCGCGCGCAGGTCGGCGAGTAACGCGTCGGTGATCGCCTGGCTGCCGCCCACCGGAATCGGCCAGCCCACCGCGTGCGCCAGCACGGCCAGCAGCAACCCGGCTCCGGCCGCGGTGATGGACGGCATGCGCGAAAGCACATGGGCGGCAACGCCGGTGAACAAGGCTCGGTTGTCAGCGCCGCTCAGTAAACCCACCGGCGAGCCCCAGGCCGGCGTGCCCTGGGCCAGCATTCGCATCCCCAGGCGCAGCGCCGCGGGCAGCGACGCCGGCATGGAACGCTTGTCGCCGAGCAGAACGTCCACCACCGCCGCCCAGTCCGTCACCAGTGGGGCGAGCAGTTTCCGCCAGGACGCACCGTCGGACAGCTCGGCGCAGGTGCCTTCGAGGTCGCGGTAGGCGATCGCGGCCGGCCGGCCCGGCAGCGGATTGCCGTAGGCGATGTCGGGCACTTTCAGCTGCACGCCGCGTGCGGCCAGGTCGAACTCGGCGAAAAACGGTGAGGCCAGCGCCAGGGGATGCACGGCCGAGCAGATGTCGTGTTCAACTCCGGCAAATTCTGGGTCGGTCGCGGTGCGGGCCCCGCCACCCAGCGTCTGCTGTGCCTCGATGACCTGCACTTTGAGTCCAGCGCGGGCACATATGACGGCGGTGGCCAAGCCGTTGGGTCCGCTGCCGACGACGGTGACGTCCACCGGTCAATTACAGTCCAGACCCCGGCCTATAGCCTGGTCGGGTGAACTTGCCTGTTGTATTGATCGCCGACAAACTCGCTCAATCGACTGTCGCCGCCTTGGGCGACCAGGTCGAGGTGCGATGGGTAGACGGACCGGACCGAGAGAAGCTGTTGGCGGCGGTGCCCGAGGCCGACGCGCTGCTGGTGCGGTCGGCGACCACCGTCGACGCCGAGGTCCTGGCGGCCGCGCCCAAACTCAAGATCGTGGCCCGCGCCGGCGTCGGCTTGGACAACGTCGACGTCGACGCAGCCACCGAACGCGGTGTGCTGGTCGTCAACGCGCCCACGTCGAACATCCACAGCGCCGCCGAGCACGCGATCGCGTTGCTGCTGGCCGCATCCCGACAGATCGCGGCGGCTGACGCCACATTGCGCCAACACACGTGGAAACGCTCGTCATTTTCGGGCACCGAACTCTTCGACAAGACCGTCGGCATCGTCGGGCTGGGCCGAATCGGCCAATTGGTCGCGGCGCGGCTCGCGGCGTTCGGCACCCACATCGTCGCCTACGATCCCTACGTCTCGCCGGCGCGCGCCGCGCAGCTCGGTATCGAACTGCTGCCGCTGGACGACCTACTGGCGCGCGCCGACTTCATCTCGGTGCATCTGCCGAAGACGCCGGAGACGGCGGGGCTAATCGACAAGGAGGCGCTGGCCAAGACCAAGCCCGGCGTCATCATCGTCAACGCCGCGCGCGGCGGTCTGGTCGACGAGGCGGCGCTGGCCGAGGCGATCACCAGCGGTCATGTCCGCGCCGCCGGGCTCGACGTGTTCGCCAGCGAGCCCTGTACGGACAGCCCGCTTTTCGACTTGCCGCAAGTGGTGGTGACGCCCCACCTGGGTGCATCAACCGCCGAGGCGCAGGACCGTGCGGGCACCGATGTGGCCGAAAGCGTACGGCTCGCGCTGGCCGGCGAGTTCGTACCCGACGCGGTCAATGTCGGCGGCGGCGTGGTCAACGAAGAGGTGGCGCCGTGGCTGGACCTGGCACGCAAACTCGGGGTATTGGCCGCCGCGCTGTCCGACGGTCTGCCGGCCTCGTTGTCAGTCCAGGTACGCGGCGAGCTGGCATCCGAAGATGTTGAGGTGCTGCGACTTTCGGCCTTGCGAGGGCTGTTCTCGGCGGTCATCGAAGATCCCGTCACCTTCGTCAACGCGCCGGCGTTGGCCGCCGAACGCGGAGTGACCGCCGACATCAGCACGGCCACCGAAAGTCCCAACCACCGCAGCGTCTTGGATGCGCGTGCCGTGGCCCACGACGGCTCCACCGTCAACGTGGCCGGCACCTTGTCCGGGCCGCAGCTGGTCGAGAAGATCGTTCAGATCAACGGCCGCAACTTCGACCTGCGCGCGCAGGGCACCAACCTGGTGATCAACTACGCCGATGCGCCCGGGGCGTTGGGGAAGATCGGCACTATCCTCGGTGAAGCCGGCGTGAATATTCAAGCCGCGCAGCTCTCCGAGGATGCCGAGGGGCCGAGCGCGACGATCCTGTTGCGGCTCGATCAGGATGTGCCCACCGATGTCCGATCGGCGATCTCGGCCGCCGTCGGCGCCAACAAACTGGAAGTGGTTGACCTGTCATGAAATTGGCGATCATTGGCGGCGACGGTATCGGTCCGGAGGTGGTCGCCGAGGCGGTCAAGGTCCTCGATGCGGTCAAACCGGGCGTGCAGAAGACCGAGTACGACCTCGGTGCGCGGCGCTATCACGCCACCGGCGAGTTGCTGCCGGAGTCGGCGCTCGCCGAACTGCGACAGCACGACGCGATTCTGCTCGGGGCGATCGGTGACCCCTCGGTGCCCAGCGGCGTGCTGGAGCGAGGCCTGTTGTTGCGGCTGCGCTTTGAGCTCGATCATCACGTCAACCTGCGACCGGCCCGGCTCTACAAGGGTGTGCACAGCCCGCTCGCGGGAAACCCCGACATCGATTTCGTGGTGGTGCGGGAGGGTACCGAGGGACCCTATACGGGTAACGGCGGGGCGATCCGGGCGGGCACCGCGCACGAAGTGGCCACCGAGGTGAGCGTCAACACCGCGTACGGCGTGCGCCGCGTCGTCAAGGACGCATTCGAGCGGGCCCAACAGCGCCGCAACCATGTGACGTTGGTACACAAGAACAATGTGCTGGCGTTCGCCGGGAAACTATGGTCGCGCGTCTTCGCCGACGTCGCTGCGGAGTATCCCGATGTCGAGGTGGCCTATCAACACGTCGACGCCGCCACCATCTTCCTGGTGACCGACCCGGGGCGTTTCGATGTGATCGTCACCGACAACCTATTCGGTGACATCATCACCGACCTGGCCGCTGCGGTGTCGGGCGGAATTGGCTTGGCCGCCAGCGGAAACATCGATGCCACCCGAACCAACCCGTCGATGTTCGAGCCGGTGCACGGCAGCGCGCCCGACATCGCCGGCAAGGGCGTCGCGGATCCGACCGCGGCGATCATCTCGGTAGGGTTGCTGCTCGCCCATCTTGGCGAGGCCGAAGCCGCTAGTCGGGTGGAGCGGGCCGTCGAGACCTATCTGGCGTCGCGGGGAAACGAACAGCTCGCCACCAGCGAAGTCGGCGAACGGATTGCAGCCGCGCTGTAGTTTCCAAACCCGGTGGTAGCAAACGGATCGGCACCACCGGGATCGCCAGTAGCGGAAACAACCCGCACAACGCCCACGCCGGCGGATACCGCGCCGCACTGATGAACGCACCGAAAAGCGGGGGTCCCGCTGCCGCCATCAGCCGCTGGGTGGTGTTCTGGATACCCAGCGCCCGCCCGCTCCAGAACGGGCCGGCGAACTCGGTGATCGCGGTTGCTTCCAATCCGTTGTCGAGCACCGCGATCACCGAGACGAGGATCATCAGCGGCACTTCGTAACGCGAAGTCCGGCCGTCGGCGAACGCCAGCGCAAACAGGGTGAGAGCCGCGGCGGCGGCGATCAGGGCGACGGGGCGCATCCTCGAGCCGATGCGGTCTGACCATCGCCCCACCAGGATGCGGCCCAGCGCGCCAAGCAGTTGCGAGACGGTCATCGCCGCGCCGGCGGACGCGATCGACCAGCCGTCGTTGCGAATCAGCCAGACCAACATGAACGTAACGGTCACCGTTTGCGGCATCATCAGCAATGCCGACGCCGCGTGGATTCGCCACAGCACCCACGAGCCGCGATAGGGGCTCGCCAGTTCCTGGTCGGTGGCCGATGCGCGGGATTTGCGCGGCGGGTCGGTTATGCCCACCAGGCTGATCAGGGCGGCCAGCGTGCACGCGATTGCGGGAAACATCAGGCCCGCGTGCGGGCTGTGCTCACTCAACTCGGGTATTACCAAGGCCCCCAGGGCAATACCCAGCGGTTGGGCGGTCTGGCGAATTCCCATCGCCAGGCCACGTTGCTGCGGCGGGAACCAGCCCGACACGAGTCGGCCACCGGCGGCATTACAACCGCCCGCGGCCATTCCCCCGAGGAACAGGAATAGGCCGACCCGCACCAACGAGTCCGTCGCGGTCGCCGCGTAGGCCGCGCCCGCCGTGAGCGCCGAGCCCACGGTCAAGACCAGTCGCTCGCCGGCGCGATCGAGTACGTAGCCCCACGCGATGAGCGTGACGACCATGCCCCAGCTGGGCATCGAGGACAACAGACCGGCCTGGGCCAGCGAGGTTTTGCGTTCGGCTTCCAGCGCCGGGATCAGGAACGCGACGCCGTTGATGAACAGGAAGGAACTCGACGTCACAACCAGCGCGACGATCATGATCGCCCAGCGTGTGCCGGCGTTCGGTGATTCCGACGCGGTTGGCTCCTTCGTCATTTGTCCATGTTTCCACAAGTAGGTGGCGACTCGGCCGACGGCAATTTGGGACGGTGCATCAGGTTTGGACCGCGGCCGTGCGCCGGTCTGTTGCCGCCCGTGTCGGCCCGCGTCGCCCGGCTGCCGCCGGTCTCGCGACCGACACGGGGTTGATGGTGTCGGCCCGCGTCGCCCGGCTGCCGCCGGTCTCGCGACCGACACGGGTTGATGGTGTCGGCCCGCGTCGCCCGGCTGCCGCCGGTCTCGCGACCGACACGGGTTGATGGTGTCGGCCCGCGTCGCCCGGCTGCCGCCGGTCTCGCGACCGACACGGGTTGATGGTGTCGGCCCGCGTCGCCCGGCTGCCGCCGGTCTCGCGACCGACACGGGTTGATGGTGTCGGCCCGCGTCGCCCGGCTGCCGCCGGTCTCGCGACCGACACGGGGTTGATGGTGTCGGCCCGCGTCGCCCGGCTGCCGCCGGTCTCGCGACCGACACGGGGTTGATGGTGTCGGCCCGCGTCGCCCGGCTGCCGCCGGTCTCGCGACCGACACTAGGCTCGACGGAATGCGCCTTGGTCGAATCGCCAGTCCGGACGGTGTTTCCTTTGTCAGCATTGAGGGTCCGCTGGAGGACCCCAGCGCGATGGTTGCCCGTGAAATTGCCGAACACCCCTTCGGCACCCCGACGTTCACCGGCCGCTCGTGGCCCGTCGCGGACGTTCGGCTGTTAGCGCCGATGCTGGCGGGCAAGGTCGTCTGCATCGGCAAGAACTACGCCGACCACATCGCCGAAATGGCGAAATTCGCCACCGGGCCCGCCGCGGAGGATCCGATCATCTTCCTCAAGCCCAACACCGCCATTATCGGGCCGAACGTGCCGATCCGGTTGCCGGCCAACGCATCACCCGTGCACTTCGAAGGGGAGCTGGCGGTGGTGATCGGCCGCCCATGCAAGGACGTCCCCGCCGCCCAAGCCGCCGACAACATCCTCGGCTACACCATCGCCAACGACGTGTCGGCGCGCGATCAACAAAAGGCGGACGGGCAATGGACTCGCGCCAAGGCGCACGACACTTTTTGCCCGGTCGGACCGTGGGTCGTGACCGACTTGAGCCCGCTAGACCCGTCCGACCTCGCACTGCGCACCGAGGTCAACGGCGAGGTCAAACAGGACAGCCGCACCTCGCTGCTGATTCACGACGTCGGCGCGATCGTGGAGTGGATCTCGGCGGTGATGACGTTGTTGCCCGGCGACCTCATCCTTACCGGGACACCAGCCGGAGTCGGCCCCATTGAGGACGGTGACACCGTCGCGATCACCATCGAGGGCATCGGCACGCTGTCCAATCCCGTGGTCCGAAAAGGAAAGTCGTGACCCCATCGAGCGGGGTTCGAGTCCGGTTCTGTCCATCGCCGACCGGCACTCCGCACGTCGGGATGGTCCGCACCGCGCTGTTCAACTGGGCGTACGCCCGGCACACCGGCGGAACCTTCGTCTTTCGGATCGAGGACACCGACGCGCAGCGCGACAGCGAGGAAAGCTATCTGGCTCTGCTCGACGCGCTGCGCTGGCTCGGTCTGGATTGGGACGAGGGCCCCGAGATCGGCGGCCCCTACGCTCCGTATCGGCAATCGCAGCGCAGTCACCTCTACCGCGACGTGGTGGACAAGCTGCTCGCGGCGGGTGAGGCCTACTACGCGTTTTCCACCCCCGAGGAGGTCGAGGCCCGTCACATTGCCGCCGGCCGCAACCCCAAACTGGGCTACGACAACTTCGACCGGCAACTGACCGACGCCCAGCGCGCCGCGTTCCTGGCCGAGGGCCGGAAGCCGGTGGTGCGCCTGCGGATGCCGGACGAAGACCTGCGCTGGAATGACCTGGTGCGCGGCGCCACCACCTTCGCGGCGGGCTCGGTACCCGATTTCGCGTTGACCCGCGCCAGCGGAGATCCGTTGTACACCTTGGTCAACCCGTGCGACGACGCGCTGATGAAGATCACCCACGTGCTACGCGGCGAGGACCTGCTGCCCTCCACGCCGCGTCAGCTGGCGTTGTACCAGGCGTTGATCCGCATCGGAGTGGCCGAGCGCGTTCCGGAATTCGCCCACCTGCCAACGGTATTGGGCGAGGGCACCAAGAAGCTGTCCAAGCGTGACCCGCAGTCCAACCTATTCGCCCACCGCGACCGGGGCTTCATCCCGGAAGGCCTACTGAATTACCTTGCGCT
This sequence comes from Mycobacterium simiae, assembly GCF_010727605.1. Lineage (NCBI taxonomy): Bacteria > Bacillati > Actinomycetota > Actinomycetes > Mycobacteriales > Mycobacteriaceae > Mycobacterium > Mycobacterium simiae. Next base: position 898,183 of record NZ_AP022568.1, on the reverse strand, counting down.
GCTTGGCTGGGCGATCGCCGACGATCACGATGTGTTCAGCCTGGACGAGATGGTGGCCGCGTTCGACGTGGTCGACGTCAACTCCAACCCGGCCCGCTTCGACCAGAAAAAGGCCGACGCCATCAACGCCGAACACATCCGGATGCTCGATGCCGAGGACTTCACCGCTCGGCTGCGTGACTATTTCGTCGCACACGGGCATCGGCTGCCGCTGGACGCGGCGGCGTTCGCGACCGCGGCCGGGTTGGTGCAGACGCGCATCGTGGTGCTGGCCGATGCCTGGGATCTGCTGAGGTTCCTCAACGACGACGACTACGCGATCGACCCCAGGGCCGCCGCCAAGGAGCTGGGGCCCGACGGGGCAGCGGTGCTGGAGGCCGCCCTGACGGCCCTGGACGGCGCGACGGGCTGGACCGCGTCCCACATCGAGGAGGCGCTGAAATCCGCCTTGATCGAGGGACTGGGCCTCAAACCGCGCAAGGCGTTCGGCCCCATCCGGGTCGCGGTCACCGGGACGACGATCAGCCCGCCACTGTTCGAGTCGTTGGAGCTGCTCGGTTGCGATCGCAGCCTGGCCCGGCTGCGGGCCGCTCGTGCCCAGATCGCCGCGCCGTAGCCCGAAGCCGACGGCGCATTCGGAAGGACCGGTGAGTCTTTGGTAGTCTGCACTGCGGTTTGCAAAGGCCGACGACGGCTGGCAGCGGTGGTTTCCCGGCGGGCACTAGCTCGCAGTAACCGCTCTGACCAGCGGTTATAGGCAGCCGATGGGGTATGGTGTAATTGGCAACACAGCTGATTCTGGTTCAGCCATTCTAGGTTCGAGTCCTGGTACCCCAGCCAAGTCCGTCGAGCTGCACACCGCTGTCGAAGCGATGTCGAGCGATGCCAAGCGATTAGGCCGCCCTCGCCCGGTGAGCTATGCTGGCAGCTCGGATCGGTTCTGGCCCCGTCGTCTAGCGGCCTAGGACGCCGCCCTCTCACGGCGGTAGCGTGGGTTCGAATCCCATCGGGGCTACAACACTGCGATCGCAGTTACCGGCCGGTCCCCAGCACGGCCGGTGCCGTGGAACCTCCCACCGGCATCGGTGCCAAGCCAAGTTTGCGGTGATCCCACGAGCGCGCGCGCCGAGCGACGATGCGTACGCAGACCCGCTTGTTCATCATCTGCTCGACGAACGGCTTCATCTCGTCGGTATAGGGCCCGGTGTAGCGCTCCCACACGCTGACCCCGACCCGGTGTGCGACGTCCGGATCGTCGACGATCTCCGCGACTCCCTCGAAGGAGACACCGCGCAGCGTGTCGTAGGTGTTGCCGTCCTCGATCAGGAAGCTCACTCGCGGGTCCCGGGTCAGGTTCACCGCCTTTTGCGACTTGGCTTTTGTCTCCAGCCAGATTTCGCCGTCGACGACGGCGTACCACATAGCGGTCAGGTGCGGGTGGCCATCGGGACCGACGGTGGCCAGCGTTCCAGTACGGCTTTTTTCGACGAAATCGGCGATCTCCTCGTCCGACATGACGATGCTCGCGCGTTGGTTGGTTCCCATGGCGGTCAGTCTGACAGGCGCCCCGCGGCCAGTCTGCACTGGTTGCTGCGGGCGCACTCCGAAGACACGATCGCCCGACGCCTGGTTACAGAAGGCGGGTCATCGCCTCGGCCGCGGCCAGCAGGTCCGCCGCCCAGCGCGCACCCGGGCGACGTCCGATCCGGTCGATAGGCCCCGAGACCGAGACGGCCGCGACGACGGCACCGCGGCCGTCGCGCACCGGCGCGGAGACGCTTGCCACTCCCGGCTCGCGCTCGGCGACGCTTTGCGCCCAACCGCGCCGGCGTACTTCGGTCAGTGTCCGCTCGGTGAACATCGCGTTTGGCAGGACGGCCTTTTGCGTGACGGCATCGCTGTGCGCCAACAGGACTTTGGCGCCCGAACCCGCCGTCATCGGCAGCCGAGCACCGACGGGGACCGTATCGCGCAGACCCGCAGCTGGTTCCAGGGCCGCCACGCAAACCCGCGAGTTGCCCTCGCGCCGGTACAACTGCACGCTCTCGCCGGTGGTCTCGCGTAATTGGGGCAAAATCGCCGCACCTGCCGCCAGCAACGGATCATCAACGTGCGCCGCAAGTTCGGTCAGCGCGGGGCCAAGCTGCCAACGGCCGTCGTCATCGCGCGCAACCAGGCGATGCACTTCCAGCGCGGCCGCCAACCGGTAGGCGGTGGCCCGCGGAAATCCGGTCCGCTCGCACAGTTCGGCCAACCCGCAGGGGGATTCCGCGATTGTGTGCAGCACCTCCACGGCTTTATCCAGGACGCCGATGCCGCTATGCTGTCTCATACAGAGATACTAGCGTCTCGCATTATGAGACCACAGCCCAGATGGTCGGCGAGCCGCACGAGGCGAATCGAGGCGAGTTCACGGTGGGAACCGAAATGCAGGGGCCCGGCGACAGCCGGCGGCGCACCTTGGCCGAAAAGGTTTGGGAGGACCACGTCGTGGTATCCGGGTCCGCAGCCGAAGGCGCCGGCGCGCCCGACTTGATCTATATCGACCTGCATTTGGTGCACGAGGTCACCAGCCCGCAGGCGTTCGACGGTCTGCGCCTGGCCGGTCGCCGCGTGCGCCGGCCGGATCTGACGTTGGCCACCGAGGACCACAACGTGCCCACCGTCGACATCGACAAGCCGATCGCCGACCCGGTATCGCGCACTCAAGTCGAGACATTGCGGGCAAACTGTGCCGAATTCGGTGTGCGCCTGCATCCCATGGGCGATATCGAGCAGGGCATCGTCCATGTCGTCGGGCCGCAATTAGGACTCACTCAACCGGGAATGACGATCGTGTGTGGGGATAGTCACACGTCCACGCACGGCGCATTCGGCGCATTGGCAATGGGCATCGGTACTTCGGAGGTCGAGCATGTGCTGGCGACTCAGACTTTGCCGCTGCGGCCGTTCAAGACAATGGCGGTGAATGTCGATGGGGAGTTGCCTCCCGGCGTGACGGCCAAGGACATTATTCTCGCGCTGATCGCCAAGATCGGTACCGGCGGCGGGCAGGGCCATGTCATCGAATATCGCGGCAGCGCCATCGAATCGCTATCCATGGAAGGCCGCATGACGGTCTGCAACATGAGCATCGAAGCAGGCGCCCGGGCCGGAATGGTCGCACCGGATCAGATCACGTTCGAATTCCTGCGTGGCCGACCGCACGCGCCGACCGGAGCGCAATGGGATGCCGCCGTGCAGTACTGGCAACGGCTGCGTACCGACGAGGGCGCAGTCTTCGACACCGAGGTTTACCTGGATGCGCAATCGTTGACTCCGTTCGTCACCTGGGGGACCAACCCGGGCCAGGGCGTGCCGCTGGGTGCCACGGTGCCCGATCCGGAGTTGATGACCGACGATGCCGAACGACAGGCGGCCGAGAAAGCATTGGCGTATATGGACCTTCGGCCGGGTATGCCGATGCGGGAAATCGCCGTCGACACGGTGTTCGTCGGCTCTTGTACCAACGGTCGTATCGAAGATTTGCGGGTGGTGGCCGACGTGCTGCGCGGTCGCAAGGTAGCTCCGGGACTGCGGATGCTGGTGGTCCCGGGCTCGATGCGGGTGCGCTCACAGGCCGAAGCCGAAGGGCTGGGCGAGATTTTCACCGCTGCCGGCGCTGAATGGCGCCAGGCGGGCTGCTCGATGTGCCTGGGCATGAACCCCGATCAGCTCGCACCCGGCGAGCGGTGCGCCGCGACCTCCAACCGCAACTTCGAAGGGCGGCAGGGCAAAGGCGGCCGTACACATTTGGTATCGCCGGCGGTCGCGGCGGCAACCGCGATCCGTGGCACGTTGTCCGCTCCGGCCGACTTGAACTGAAAACGAAATCGAGGACGAAGATGGAACCTTTTCAGACCCACACCGGGATTGGCGTGCCGCTACGCCGCTCCAATGTCGACACCGATCAGATCATTCCGGCGGTGTACCTGAAGCGCGTCACCCGAACCGGATTCGAGGACGGCTTGTTCGCGTCGTGGCGGTCGGATCCGTCATTCGTACTCAACCTCAGCCCCTTTGACCGAGGCTCGGTGTTGGTGGCCGGTCCCGACTTCGGCACCGGATCGTCGCGCGAGCATGCGGTGTGGGCACTGATGGACTACGGGTTCCGAGTGGTGATCTCGTCTCGTTTCGGCGACATTTTTCGGGGTAACGCGGGCAAGGCGGGGCTGCTGGCTGCCGAAGTCGACCAGGACGGTGTGGAACTGCTTTGGAAGCTCATCGAGCAGAGCCCGGGGCTGGAAATCACTGCCAATCTTCAAGATCGAAATATCACCGCGGGAACGACGGTGCTGCCGTTCAGGATTGACGACCACACCGCCTGGCGGCTGCTCGAAGGACTCGACGATATAGGCCTTACGCTGCGGAAACTCGGCGAGATCGAGTCTTTCGAGGCGGTCCGTCCGGACTGGAAACCGTGCACTGTGCCGGCCCCGTGAATCGCCGATCGGGGTGAGATTTCGCTCCGATCGCCTTAGCTAGCAAGGCTTATTTTTCGCCGGCGTCACCTTCCAAGGGCGGCAACCGGATTCCCAAATTTCCTGTCGAGTGGCCGTGAAATTGCGCGTGGCGCTTGGCAATTTGCTGGGTCAGGGTTTACCGTGTTCGCTAGTCGGTTGCCAAAAATGGAACCACTGGCTTCGGAGGGTTTGGATGAACAAAGCAGAGCTCATAGATGTGCTCACACAGAAATTGGGCTCGGACCGTCGGCAGGCGACCGCCGCCGTCGAGAACGTTGTCGACACCATTGTGCGTGCGGTGCACAAGGGTGACAGCGTAACGATCACCGGGTTCGGTGTATTTGAACAACGGCGCCGCGCAGCTCGTGTGGCCCGCAACCCGCGTACCGGTGAGACGGTGAAGGTAAAGCCGACGTCTGTCCCGGCGTTCCGACCGGGCGCCCAATTCAAAGCGGTTGTCGCTGGCGCACAGCGCCTCCCGTCGGAAGGACCGGCCGTGAAACGTGGTGTTGTAGGAGGCGCAGCCAAGAAAACTGCTGCCAAGAAGGCTCCCGCCAAGAAGACTGCAGCCAAGAAGGCCGCGACGAAGGCCCCGGTGAAGAAGGCCGCGACCAAGGCCCCGGCCAAGAAGGCCGCGACCAAGGCCCCGGCCAAGAAGGCCGCGACCAAGGCCCCGGCCAAGAAGGCCGCGACCAAGGCCCCGGTGAAGAAGGCCGCGACCAAGGCTCCGGTGCGCAAGGCCGCGACCAAGGCTCCGGCCAAGAAGACCGCGGCCAAGAAGGCTCCGGCCAAGAAGACCGCCGCCAAGCGCGGTCGCAAGTAAACAAGTTCAGAAGCGGATACCCTTCGGGCGGCATCGCTGCCCCCGAAGGGTATTTCGTTTTCTAGGCTCGCACGTTCGCGGCCAGTGCACCGCCGATGTGATCGGCCCCCACCAGTCGGCCGTCGTAGAGCGACAGCACCCAGGTGCTTCCCTTGTGGTTGCGCGAATTGTCGGCGTGCACCCCGTCGCGCTCGCACCACCACTCCACCAGATCCGGAATCACCTTGCCCTGTGAGCAGATCACCGGGGTGCCCTGGCGCTCAGCGATCTGCAGCAGGCGATGCCGGCCGCGTTTGGGATTCTTGGCATACGACTCTTCGGTGAGGGTGGGTTCGTTCTCGATGGTGACGCCGAGTTCCTCGGCGAGTGGTTGCACAGTCTGGTGGCAGCGCAGCCGGTCGGCGGCATGTACGTCGGTGGCGCCGAACGCCAACAGCTGCGGAACGAGCGCCTCCGCCTGCGCGCGGCCCCTCTTGTCCAACGGGCGCTTGGTGTCGTCGCCAGAGAAGCGCGACTTGCGGCCCGCCGTGCCGTGCCGGACCACCAACACCGTATGTGTATCAGCCGGGTATTTTGTGAAGCGCTGCAACACATTTCGGTCTTGGGCGTAGTCGAGTTTCGCCATCGCCTCGGGGACGGGCAACCAGACCAGTTCGTCGACCTCCTTGCCCGGCGTGAATTCGCCACCGGTGCTGCGGGCCACCCAGTAGTACACCTTCTTGACGCCCTGATCGATGGGATAGCTCACCTTGTTGAGTCGCCGACCCAGGATGCAGCGGTGTCCGGTCTCCTCCAGCACCTCGCGTACCGCGGCCACGGGTGCGGTCTCGCCGGGGTCGACCTTGCCCTTGGGCAGCGACCAGTCGTCGTAGCGGGGACGGTGGATGACGGCGATCTCCAGTTCGGGGCTGACCGAATCGGCGCAGCGTTGCCGCCACAACACCGCGCCCGCGGCGTAGACGATCCGCTTGCCCGGTCGGTGGCCTGCTGACGAGTTCTGGTCCGACACCTCACTCCTGCAGGTCAATTCGGCCTTGAAAGGGCCGGCGTCGCCGACCATGGACGTGGCCTGGAAAACTACCACATGACGTCAGGCGCTGCGGTGCCGCTCCATGAGTGACTCCTGGTGATCGCGCACGGTGTGGCCGTCTCGGGGCGCCGCGATCCACTTGCCGCCGGACTCGAGTTCCCAGCACCGCGTCGCCGGATCCAGCGCCGACTCGAACAACTCGTTGAGGTAGGCCGTCAGCTTCGGGTCCTTGACTTGAACCAGCACCTCGACGCGCCGGTCGAGATTGCGGTGCATCATGTCCGCGCTGCCGATCCAGAACTCATTGATGCCACTGAAATGCATGATGCGCGAGTGCTCGAGGAATCGGCCCAGAATCGACCGGACGGAAATGTTTTCCGAGAAACCTTCCACACCCGGCCGCAAGGCGCAGATACCGCGTACCACGACTTCCACCTGCACGCCGGCCCGCGATGCCCGATACAACGCATCGATGACCTGTTCGTCGACCAATGCATTCATCTTCATTCGGATGCGGCCGCCACCGTGTGCACGGTGCGTCTCGATCTCGCGGTTGACGCGCTCGATGATGCCGGTCCGAATGCCGTGCGGGGCAACCAAGAGGTTGCGGTAGGACACCTTGCGTGAATACCCGGTAAGCGAATTGAACAAGTCCGTCAGGTCGGCGCCGATATCCGGTGCGGCGGTGAGCAGACCGACGTCCTCGTAGAGCCGCGCCGTCTTGCCATTGTAATTGCCGGTTCCGATATGGCAGTAGCGCCGGATCGTGGCACCTTCGCGCCGTACCACCAGGCAGGTTTTGCAGTGTGTCTTGAGTCCGACATACCCGTAGACCACATGCACGCCGGCCTGCTCTAGCGTTCGTGCCCAGCGGATGTTGGCCTGCTCGTCGAACCGCGCCTTGATCTCCACGAGCGCCACCACTTGCTTGCCGGCCTCGGCGGCGGCAATGAGTGCGCGCACGATCGGCGAATCACCGGAGGTGCGGTACAGCGTCTGCTTGATGGCGAGGACGTTGGGGTCGGCGGCCGCCTGCTCGATGAATCGCTGCACACTCGTGGAGAACGACTCATACGGATGATGAAGCAGCACATCGCCTTCGCGCAGCGTCGCGAAGATGCTCTTGGGTGTCTCCCGATCCGCGAAGGCGGGGCTGGTGGCCGGAACCCAGGCACGATCTTTCAGTGCCGGCCGGTCGACGCCGTAGATCTGCCATAGCGACGAGAGGTCAAGCAGGCCGGGAACCTCAACGACGTCACCGGGATTCACATCGAGCTCCCGTAGCAGCAGCTCCAGCATGCTCTCGGTCATGTCGTCGGCGATCTCCAGCCGTACCGGCGAACCGAATCGGCGGCGGGCCAGTTCCCGCTCGAGGGCCTGCAGCAAGTCTTCGTCGCGATCCTCTTCAACCTCGTAATCGGCATTGCGGGTGATGCGGAACGCGTGGTGCTCCACGATTTCCATGCCCGGGAAGAGAACCGGAAGAAAGGCGGCGATGAGCTCCTCCATCGGCAGGTAACGAATGGCCGCGTGCCCGTCGGTTCCCTCCGCGTCACTGCGTCTTTCCAGCTCCACGAAACGATCGACGTTGTCGGGAACCTTGACTCGGGCGAAGTGCTGGCCACCGTCGTCCTTGACGGTGACGGCCAGGTTCAGGCTCAACCCGCTCACGAACGGGAACGGGTGTGCCGGATCGACGGCCAGCGGGGTCAGCACCGGGAAGACCTGCTCGTTGAAGTAGATCGAGAGTTGCTCTCGTTCAGCCTGATCCAAATCCGCCCAGGTGACTATGTAGATCCCTTCCTGCGCCAGCGCGGGTCGCACGGCGTCGAGGAACACCCGGGCATGCCGCGTCGCGATGCGCTGCGTCTGCTCGCCGATGCGGGCCAGTTGCTCGCGCGGCGTCAGGCCGTCCGCCGAGCGGACCGACAGTCCCATCTCGTCGCGGCGCTTGAGCCCCGCCACCCGGACCATGTAGAACTCGTCGAGGTTGGACGCGAAGATGGCCAGAAACTTGGCCCTTTCCAGCAACGGCAGCGATGTGTCGGCGGCCAGCGACAGCACGCGTGCGTTGAAGTCCAGCCAGCTCAGTTCGCGGTTGAGGTACCGATCCTCCGGCAGCGCGTCGTCGATGGCGGCCTGGGTCGTCGCCGGTGGTGCTCCGACGGCGCTCTCGGAAGGTTGCCACACAGTTTCGTCGACACGTGCTTGCGCTTCGATTTCGGTCACCCTGGAATCATGGCGCATCACCCGGCGGTGCTGCTAGCGCATGGTAGACATCCATCCGTCGTTGGCGCGGCGTTCATCGAGCGGACAGGTTTGCTACACCGCGGCTCTCAGTGCTGCGCGATGGCGCGTGCGGTTGCCGATCCGACGCCGAGGCGGCGGGCGGCCGCTAGGTCGGCGGGAGTGTCGACGTCGCAGCGCAGGCCCGGCCACGGTCCGGTCAGTTCGATGGCGCCCGAATGACGATGGCGCGCGGCGGAATCCGAACCGAACTGCGGCTCCAGCGCGGCGCCGAAGGCGCACAGCGCGGCGGTGCCCGTCCCCAGCCGGTCGGCGACGAAGCTGCGCCGGTACTGGCGAGCGGCGGCGATCGCGTCAGCCAGCTCCTGAGTCTGCAACGCGGGCAAATCTCCTTGCAGCGCAATGACATTGGAGAATGATCCGGCGACGGAGCGCTCTGCGGTGGCGATCGCGTGGTTGAGCGGATCGGAATGGCCCTGGGGTGTGGGGTCGGCGAGCACGTGCGCGCCGAGCTTTGCCACGGCCGCGGCGGCCGCCTCGTCCGGCGTGATGACCGTGATCGAACCGACCGAGCCGACTCGCCCCGCGGCTGTCACGGTGTCCACCAGCATGGCGAGCACCACGGTCTCGCGAGTCCGCGCCGAGAACACCGGCGCCAGCCTGGTCTTGGCGGCGGTCAGCCGCTTGACGGCGATGATCAACGCGATGTCGCCGGCACCGTCGGCCCGTGTGCCGCTCATGGCGTCAATCCTGCCAGCGCCGCGGTTCACGGCCTCGCGAGCATCCTCGTGAGCATCGTCGCGAACATCGTGGTGACGATGCCGGCTGCCTGTTCTAGGGTGTAGCGGCCACCGATGCGGCGTCCCGGGACAAGTCGGGACAGATCGGGACGGATCAGGATTGGGGACATGGCCAGCACAGCGGGCACCGTGGCGGTGATGGGCGCCGGGGCGTGGGGGACGGCATTGGCAAAGGTGCTTGCCGAGGTCCTAGAAGGGGCCCCCGAAGAAAGCAGGGCGCCGGACGCCGAGATCAGGCTGTGGGCGCGGCGGCCCGACGTGGCCGAGCAGATCAACGCCACCCACTACAACCCGACCTATCTGCCCGGCACCCTGCTGCCGGCGCGCATCCGGGCCACCACCGACGCTGCCGACGCGTTGGACGGCGTCACGACGGTGTTGCTGGGCGTGCCGGCGCAGACACTGCGGGGCAATCTCGAGCAGTGGGCCCCGCTGATCACCGACGGTGCAACGCTGGTGAGCCTGGCCAAGGGCATCGAACTGGAGACGCTAATGCGGATGAGCCAGGTCATCGTCTCGGTGACCGGCGTCGATCCCTCGCAGGTCGCGGTGATTTCCGGGCCGAACCTGGCCAGCGAGATCGCCGATTGCCAGCCGGCCGCCACCGTCGTGGCATGCAGCGACTCCGGCCGCGCCGTCGCCCTGCAGCGGATGCTGAACACCGGCTACTTTCGCCCGTACACCAACAGCGACGTCATCGGCACCGAGATCGGCGGGGCCTGCAAGAACGTCATCGCGCTCGCCTGCGGCATGGCGGTCGGCGTCGGTCTGGGCGAAAACACGGTCGCGGCGATCATCACCCGCGGCCTGGCGGAGATCATGCGGCTGGGCATCGCACTGGGCGCCAAGGGTGCCACGCTGGCCGGCCTGGCCGGGGTGGGTGACCTGGTGGCCACCTGCTCGTCGCCGCATTCGCGCAACCGCTCGATGGGGGAGCAGCTGGGCCGGGGTGCGACGATCCAGTCTGCGCTGGAGGGCAAGGACGGACACGTGGTCGAGGGCGTGACCTCCTGCGAATCCGTGCTCGCACTGGCGTCCAGCTACGACGTCGAAATGCCCCTCACCGACGCGGTGCACCGGGTTTGTCACAAGGGTCTCTCGGTCGACCAGGCGATGGCGCTGCTGCTGGGGCGCAGCACCAAGCCCGAGTGAGGCCGCACCCATAACGGCGGCGGTCCAGCACCAACCCCGCCCGGGGAGCGGCGACCCGGCCTGCCAGCGGCGCAACCGGTAGCCTCTTTAGGTTGTGAACGCCGCTGACCGGACGAGCGGGTCCCCTGTGTCACCCAAGCGGGTGCGCGTGGCGATCGTCTTCGGCGGACGCAGCAACGAGCATGCGATCTCGTGCGTGTCCGCGGGCAGCATCTTGCGCAACCTCGATCCGCAGCGATTCGAGGTCGTCGCGATCGGCATCACGCCCGAAGGCTCATGGGTGCTTACCGACGGCGACCCGGACGCGCTGGCGATCACCAACCGGCGACTGCCCGGGGTGACGGTGGCCTCGGGCACCGAGTTGGCATTGCCGGCCGATCCGCGACGCAGCGGCCAGTTGGTGTCCTTGTCGACCGGGGCCGGTGAAGTTCTGGGGTCGGTCGACGTGGTGTTCCCGGTGCTGCACGGTCCCTACGGCGAAGACGGCACCATCCAAGGACTGCTCGAATTGGCGGGTGTGCCCTATGTCGGTGCCGGGGTGCTGTCCAGCGCGGTCGGGATGGACAAGGAGTTCACCAAGAAGCTGCTTGCCGCCGCGGGACTTCCGGTTGGGGCGCACGCGGTGCTGCGGCCGTCGCAACCGACGCTGCCGCCTCACGAGTGCGAGCGGCTCGGCTTGCCCGTGTTCGTCAAACCCGCTCGCGGTGGTTCCTCGATCGGCGTCAACCGGGTGACGAATTGGGACGAGCTGGCCGCCGCGGTCGCCGACGCCCGGCGCCATGATCCGAAGGTGATCGTGGAGGCCGCGATCAACGGACGCGAGCTGGAATGCGGCGTGCTCGAAATGCCGGACGGCACAATAGAAGCCAGCACGGTCGGCGAGATCCGGGTGGCGGGGGTGCGAGGACGCGAGGACGGCTTCTACGACTTCGCGACCAAATACCTCGACGACGCAGCCGAATTGGATGTTCCCGCCAAGGTCGACGACGACATCGCCGACACCGTACGGCAATTAGCGATCCGGGCCTTCAATGCCATCGATTGCCAGGGCCTGGCCCGGGTCGACTTCTTCCTGACCGACGACGGGCCGGTGATCAACGAGGTCAACACGATGCCCGGGTTCACCACAATCTCGATGTTTCCGAGGATGTGGGCGGCCAGCGGCGTGGACTATCCCACCCTGCTGGCGACGATGGTCGAGACCGCGTTGGCCCGGGGCGTCGGCCTGCGCTAAGGCTGCACCGGGGGAGCGGGATCGATGGGCACGGCCGTGATGGTGCGGGCGATCACCTCGGAAACCTGTTGAATCGGCGTCGGCCCGGACCCCATCGGCAGCGTGAGCGCGAGATAGACCGGCCGGTCGACGGTGTACCAGGTGGATCTGCCTGCGGCACCGGCGGATTGCTGTTCGCCGGCGACCTCGAACCACTGGACCTGATCGACCACCTGGATCGGGGACCCCACCACGAAACCGATGGGACGGTCGAGCCCGCAGCGCAGTACCACCGGTTCGGTGTCCGGTTTGGCGCGCCAGGCAGTGGCGCCCTCGGGTGCCGGCTGGGCCAGTGGTGTCCGCTGGTAGTCGCCGAGCCGGTCCGGCAGCGCCGCTGCCAGCGCCCGGCATGCGGGGCTGCCGGCCTGCGGCGCCTGGACGCCGGGCAGGGCGACCGGTTGCGGCGGTGCCTGACGGGTCGCCGCGATCCCCAGCACGACGCCGACCGCCAGCACCGCGACCACCACCGCGGCGATCAGCAGTCCCCTCGGGGGCCCGCCCAGGTCGTCGGAGTTCGCTACCGGGTCGGTGCCCGAAGTCGCCATCATCGCCCGATCGTCGACGGAGCGCGCCGAATACCGGCACCTCCCCTCGTTACGTTGCATCGCATTCGCGATTTTCCTGGGCCGCACCGGGTCCGCGTCGCCACAGCGCTCTACACTGGCGCGGTCCGCTCGCGCGGGCAGGGACCAAATTTACCGCAGGTCGGACTGCTAGACGAGGGGCTGATGGCACCGAACGCGGCACAGGAGGTGGACATGCCCGACGATCCCGCGGACGCGCCGTCCACGTTGGGGCAGCTCGGCGAGTTCGCCGTGATCGACCGGCTGGTTCGTGGTCGCCGTCAACCCGCAGCGGTGCTGGTGGGACCCGGCGACGACGCGGCGGTGCTGACCTTCGGCGACGGTCGAACGCTGGTGTCGACCGACATGCTGGTCGCCGGCCGGCATTTCCGGCTGGACTGGTCGACCCCGCGTGACGTCGGTCGTAAGGCCATCGCGCAGAACGCCGCCGACATCGAAGCCATGGGCGGCCGGACCACGGCGTTCGTGGTCGGCCTCGGCGCGCCCGCCGAGACGCCGACGGCGGAGGTGGAGGCGCTGGCCGACGGAATGTGGGAAGAGGCAACGCGAATCGGCGCCGGCATCGCCGGCGGTGATCTGGTCAGCTCCCCGCACTGGGTGCTCTCGATTGCGGTGCTGGGCGATCTGAACGGCCGGTCCCCGGTGCTGCGGTCCGGTGCCCAACCGGGGGCCGTGCTTGCCGTCGCCGGCGAGTTGGGGCGTTCAGCGGCAGGATATGCATTGTGGCACAAAGGTATTGGCGGGTTCGAGCAGTTACGGTCCCGTCATCTGGTGCCGGAACCACCCTACGGTCAGGGCGCGGTGGCCGCCGCGCACGGTGCGCAGGCCATGATCGACGTCTCCGACGGCCTGATCGCCGACCTGCAGCACGTCGCGCAGGCGTCGGGTGTGGGTATCGACCTGTCCACCGCGGCACTGGCCCCCGACCGCGACGCGCTCAGCGCGGCCGCGGCCACCGTGGATGAAGATCCTTACTCGTGGGTGCTGGGCGGTGGCGAAGACCACGCTCTGGCTGCGTGTTTCGCGGGTCCGCTGCCACCGGGGTGGCGTGTCATCGGGCGGGTGCTCGACGGCCCGGCCCGGGTGCTGGTCGACGGTGCGCCGTGGCAGGGATACCCGGGCTGGCAGTCGTTCCAGGACTAGCGTGCCGTTTAATGACAATGTGACCGACACGGTGGTGGGATGACTGCGCGTCCGTTACATGAACTCGTGGAGCCGGGCTGGGCTGCGGCGCTGGAGCCGGTCGCCGACCAGGTGACTCGGATGGGGCAGTTCCTGCGAGAGGAAATCGCGGCGGGCCGTCGGTATCTGCCCGCCGGTCCGAACGTGCTGCGCGCCTTCACCTTTCCGTTCGATGAGGTACGGGTGCTGATCGTGGGCCAGGATCCCTACCCGACACCCGGACACGCGGTGGGTTTGAGCTTCTCGGTGGCTCCCGACGTGCGTCCGCTGCCGCGGAGCCTGTCCAACATCTTCGACGAGTACTCGGCCGACCTGGGTCATCCGCGACCTGGCTGCGGCGATCTGACGCCGTGGGCGCAGCGCGGGGTGCTGCTGTTGAACAGGGTCCTGACGGTGCGGCCGAGCAACCCGGCCTCGCATCGCGGCAAGGGCTGGGAACCGGTCACCGAGTGCGCCATCCGCGCCCTGGTGGCCCGGTCGCGACCGCTGGTAGCGATCCTATGGGGCCGCGACGCGTCGACGCTCAAACCGATTCTGGCCGAGGGCAATTGCGTGGCGATCGAGTCGCCGCACCCGTCCCCGCTGTCCGCCTCGCGCGGATTCTTCGGCTCGCGCCCGTTCAGCCGCGCCAACGAGTTGCTCACCGGCATGGGAGCTGAACCGATCGACTGGCGGTTGCCCTAAGCGGTACCCACCGTGGCTGAGCTGGCCGGTGAAGTCGGCGAAGTGTGCCAGCAGTGCCGTCCTGGTCGGTGCCCCAACGTCATCCGGGGAGTTGACGGCCCGCCATCGGATGTGCGAGCCGGATGATGCGGCTCACCGGCGGTGGCCGCGACCGGGTGTTCAGCCAACGGCCGTTCCGCCGACGAACTGGCCAAAGCCCTTGGAGTAAAAGGACATCGACCCGGACCGAACGCGCACGATGTTGCTACTCGATCAGAACTTCAGGTGCTGGCTGACGTCGCCAACCTGGTCGACGAACATGGTGCGGCTGTCGAACCACCAGGCACCGTCGACCCGGTGAAAGGTGTCTCGGTAACGCCCGGTGACGATCACCTGCAGGGGCAGATCCGGGGTTGCTTGCGTGACGCAGTAATACGAGGTGCTCCGCGCGGTGCCCGCGTCCTCGTCGACGAACAACTGCACGTTCGTGGTGTGGTGGCGGGTCTTGGGCGTGCCGTCTTCGTAGAATCGGGTGGCCATCTCGTACATGTGCCGCACCCGGGCCGGCCCTTCGAACACCGTAGCCGGCGGCCCGTCCGCCACGCCGCAGATGCGGCCGTGGGTGAAAAGACCGGCCACCGCGTCCAGATTCCCGCCGTCGAGCAGCTCGGCATAGCTGTAGATCAGGTTGGTGATTTCTCGCGCGCTGTCACTCATGCCAAGCCATCCTCGATGAACTCGTCCACCGGTGTCGCAGACCATGTTGGCAGAACTGACCCGACTTACCTAGAACCGCCCATTACTCTTGATCGCCGTGGCAATACCTTGGACGCCGAGCGGCCTCGGCGACTTGACCGGTAAACGGATCCTCGTGACCGGGGCGACCAGCGGCGTCGGGCTGGGCACCGCCCGGGCGCCGGCCGCCCGTCCGGTGGCCGTCGCCGCAGAACAGACCCGCACGAAGCTGGAGGTGTAGCCATGGGCGAACTCGACAACAGGGTCGCCGTCATTACCGGCGCGGCCCGCGGCCAGGGCCGCAGCCACGCGGTGGCGCTCGCCGAACAGGGCGCCGACATCATCGCGGTGGACATCTGCGCCGACATCGACGCGATTCCCTATCCGCTGGCAACCAAATCGGACCTCGAGGAGACGGTGCGGCTGGTGGAAGCTACCGGCCGCAAGGCGGTGCCCGGGGTCGCCGATGTCCGCGACCCGCAACAGTTGCAGGCCGCGGTGCGCGGCGGGATCGACGAGCTCGGCGAGATCGACATCGTCATCGCCAACGCCGGGGTGGTGGCGATCGGCAACGACGACACGCACGACGAGCCGGTATTCACGTCGATCGTCGACACCAACCTCAAGGGCGTATGGCACACGCTGCTGGCCACGGTGCCGTCGATGGTCCGCAAGGGTCTCGGGGGATCGATCGTGATGGTCAGCTCCTCGCAGGGCCTCACCGGCCGCGGCGGCGATGGCAGCGCCGCGATGTTCGCCTACGCCGCGTCCAAACACGGCGTGGTGGGGTTGATGCGGTCGGCGGCCAATGCGTATGCGCCACACAAGATTCGGGTCAACTCGGTGCATCCGGCCGGCGTCGCGACTCCGATGATCATCAACGAATTCGTGGTCAACCGGATGCTCGAGAAGCCCAATCCGGCGGTGGCTCAGATGCTGCTACCCGATGTGCCGCTGGTCGAGGCGCAGGACGTGACGGAAGCAGTGCTGTGGTTGGTCAGTCCCCGCGCTCGCTATGTGACGGGCGTGTCGATACCCGTGGACGCCGGGCACATCGCGATGTAGGCGCGGTGGCCGGCCGGGCTAGGCCCTGACGACCTTGCCGGCCTTGATGCAGGACGTGCATGCGTTGACGCGCTTCTTGTTGCCGCCCGGGCGAGTCGCCACGTGCACGGTCTGAACATTCGGGTCCCAGCGCCGGCTGGTGCGCCGGTGGGAGTGGGACACCGACTTGCCGAAGCCGGGGCCTTTCCCGCAGATTTCGCACACAGCGGCCATCGTTCTTGCTCCTCAAATGTTCGGGGATCCGGCACGGTCAGCTCGCGAGCCGGAACGGCCCAGGTTACCCGGGCCGGTCCAGGATACCGACAGTGGTGGGCAACCACCAAAACGCTGCACAAGCGACGGTCGGTTGAACACCGACACTGTCGCGGCCGCTGGCTAGGCTCAATAGACCGGTCGGCTGGCTCGAATCGCCCGAGGAGGTGGGTCACGTGGGCAATCCGGATCGTCTGCTCGATGCGCCGGCGCTGCGGGACTGGGCCCACACTGCCGTCAGCGACCTGATCACGCATATCGACGAGATCAACCGCCTCAACGTGTTCCCGGTCGCCGACTCCGACACCGGGGCGAACATGCTGTTCACCATGCGTTCCGCGCTGGCCGAGGCCAACGCGGGCGGCGGCGCCGACGGCGGCTCCGGCTGCGTGGCCCGGACCGCGTCCGCCCTGTCGGTGGGCGCGCTGAACGGCGCCCGCGGCAATTCCGGGGTGATTCTGTCGCAAATCCTGCGCGGCATCGCCGACGTCACCGCGACCGCGGCCGCCGAAGCCGGCGGCGAACTGCCGCACCTGGACGCCCCGTTGCTCGGTGCGGCGTTGCAGCGCGGGGTTGAGTTGGTGATCGCCTCGATGGGGGGTGAGGAGGTTCCCGGCACCATCGTCTCGGTGCTACGGGCCGCCGCCCAGGCCGTCGAGGAGTGCGCCAACGACGGCTTGGCCGCGGCGGTCACCGCTGCCGGCGACGCGGCGGTCGTCGCCCTGGAGAAGACGCCCGAGCAGCTCGAAGTGCTGGCTGACGCCGGTGCCGTGGACGCCGGCGGACGTGGCTTGCTGGTCCTATTGGATGCGTTGCGCTCGACGGTCACCGGGCCGCCGCCCATCCGCACGGTCTATGAACTGTCGCCGCGCGCGCAGCCAGTGCCCGCCGGAGCCGAGCGGCCCGCGCCGCAGTTCGAGGTGATGTACGCGCTGGCCGGTTGTGACGCCCGCACCGCCGACCGGCTGCGGCAGCGGCTCGAAGAACTGGGTGAATCGGTGGCGATCGCGACGGATTCAACGAAGTCCTCGAGCAGCTACTCGGTGCACGTACATACCGACGACGCCGGTGCCGCGGTCGAAGCGGGTTTGGCGGCCGGGCGGCTGAGCCGGATCGTGATTTCCGCGCTGAGTTCCGGCGCGGTCGGACTGCCGGCGGGCAGCTGGACCCGGGAGCGGGCGGTGGTGGCCGTGGTCGACGGGGACGGCGCGGCCGCGCTGTTCGCCGGCGAGGGGGCGCACGTGCTGCGACTGGACCGGCAGGGGAGTGACCAGGCCACGACCGTGAGCGCCCACCAGCTGATGCGGGCCGTCGTCGACACCGGGGCCGCCCAGGTGATGGTGCTGCCCAATGGGTACGTGGCCGCCGAAGAGCTGGTCGCCGGCTGCACCGCGGCGATCGGTTGGGGCATCGACGTGGTGCCGATACCGACGGGGTCGATGGTGCAGGGCCTCGCCGCGTTGGCCGTGCACGAAACGGATCGCCAGGCCGTCGACGACGGCTACACGATGGCCCGCGCCGCCGGCAGTGCCCGCTGCGGCTCGGTGCGCATCGCCGCCGAGAGCGCGCTGACTTGGGCCGGCCGCTGCCAGCCGGGCGACGGCTTGGGCATCGCCGGCGACGAGGTGCTCATCGTCGCCGACGACGTGACCGGGGCGGCGATCGGCCTGCTCGACCTGCTGCTGGCCTCGGGTGGTGATCTGGTGACGGTGCTGGTCGGCGCCGGGGTGCTGACTTCGAGCGGCGCGGCGGTGACCGACGTGCTGCAGCAGCACGTACACGATCACCATCCGGGCACCGAGCTGGTGACCTACCGCACCGGGCATCGGGGGGACGCGCTGTTGATCGGGGTCGAGTAGTCGTGGTGTCGCTGCAAGATCGGTTGGACTACCTGCTGGGTGCCAAGGCCGCGGATCCCCTCGACGAGGTGTTCGGCATCCGCACCGTGGACGATCTGCTGCGCCACTACCCGCGCAGCTACTCCGAGGGCGCCGCCCGCTGGGATAGCGACGACGACCGGCCCGAAACGGGTCAGCACATCACCCTCGTCGACACGATCACCGATACCCACACGTTTCCCATGAAGAAGAACCCGAGGCGTAAATGCCTGCGCATCACCGTCGGCTCCGGGCGCAACAAGGTGACCGCGACGTTCTTCAACGCGGACTACCTGAGCAAGGACCTCACCACGGGGGCCAAGGTGATGCTTTCCGGGGAGGTCGGATATTTCCGAAACGTCATGCAGTTGACGCACCCGGACTTTCTCCTCCTCGACGCGCCCGGACGACGCAACCGCGGCAGTAAGGCGCTCAAGTCCATCGCCGACGCCTCCCGGGCCGTCAGCGGCGAGGTGTTGATGTCGGAGTTCGAGCGCCGCTTCTTCCCGATCTATCCGGCCAGCACCAAACTGCAGAGCTGGGACATCTTCTCCTGCGTGCGTCAAGTCCTCGACGTCCTCGAGCCCGTCGCGGACCCGCTGCCCGCCGAACTGATCGCCGCCCACGGCCTGATCTCCGAAGATGAGGCGCTGCGCGCCATTCATCTGGCCGAGGACGAGGTGGACCGCCGCCGCGCGCGGGAACGGCTGACCTTCGACGAAGCCGTCGGTCTGCAGTGGGCGCTGGTCTCGCGCCGGCATGGCGAGCTGTCGCAATCGGGACCGTCGGCGCCGCCACGCCTCGATGGGTTGGTAGCAGAACTGTTGCGCCGTTTACCGTTTGAGCTGACTGCGGGGCAACGTGAAACGCTCGGGGTGCTGTCCGACGGGCTCGCGGCGACGCGGCCGATGAATCGGCTGCTGCAGGGCGAGGTCGGCTCCGGCAAGACGATCGTTGCGGTGCTGGCGATGCTGCAGATGGTCGACGCGGGCTACCAGTGCGCCCTGCTGGCTCCCACCGAAGTCCTTGCGGCACAACATCTGCGGTCGATCAACGACGTGCTCGGCCCCCTGGCTATGGCCGGCCAGCTGGGCGGGGCAGACAACGCGACCCGGGCCGCGCTGCTGACCGGATCGATGTCCGCCGCGCAGAAGAATCAGGTCCGCGCCGACATCGCGAGCGGGCAGGTCGGCATCGTCATCGGCACGCACGCGCTGCTGCAGGACGCGGTGGAGTTTCACAACCTGGGCATGGTGGTGGTCGACGAGCAACACCGGTTCGGGGTGGAGCAACGGGATCAGTTGCGGGCCAAGGCTCCTGCGGGGATCACGCCACACCTGCTGGTGATGACGGCGACTCCGATCCCGCGCACGGTCGCGCTGACGGTCTACGGCGACCTGGAAACCTCGACGCTGCGCGAACTGCCGCGCGGGCGCCAGCCGATTACCAGCAACGTCATCTTCGTCAAGGAGAAACCCGCCTGGCTGGACCGCGCCTGGCAGCGCATCCGCGAGGAGGTCGCGGCCGGTCGGCAGGCCTACGTGGTGGCGCCGCGCATCGACGAGTCCGACGAGTCGGGGAAGAGCGCCGAGGAGGCGCACCCGACGGAAACCGCCGAGGGTCTGTTCACGCGGCTGCGCTCCGGTGAGCTGGCCACGCTGCGCCTCGGGCTGATGCATGGCCGGTTGCCTGCCGAGGAGAAGGACGCCGCGATGGCGGCCTTTCGGGCCGGCGAGATCGACGTGCTGGTGTGTACCACCGTCATCGAGGTCGGCGTCGACGTTCCCAACGCGACCGTGATGCTGGTGATGGACGCCGACCGGTTCGGGATCAGTCAGTTGCATCAGCTCAGGGGCCGCATCGGCCGCGGTGAGCATCCCAGCCTGTGCCTGCTGGCCACCTGGAGCTCGCCGGCCTCGCCGGCCGGCCGGCGACTGCGCGCCGTCGCCGAGACCATGGACGGTTTCGCCCTCTCCGAATTGGACCTCAAGGAGCGCCGTGAAGGAGATGTGTTGGGCCGCAATCAATCCGGGCGAGCGATCGCGCTGCGCCTGCTGTCGCTGGCCGACCACCTGGCCTACCTCGAAGCCGCGCGCGAGTATTGCACCAAGGCTTACGAAGAGAACAGCAACCGGCCCGGATTGGCTTTGCTGGCAGCGCAATTCACCGACACCGACCGCATCGAATACCTGGACAAGTCATGACCGCCGGCGACTATGCAGAACGAAGCGATGACAAGGAGCGGCGCCGATGAACCGCCGGGCGCTGCTGTGGCTGTCGCTGGCCGCGGTGGTCGCGGTGCTGGTCGCCTATCAAACGCTGGACTCCACGGCGGCCAAGCACACCGAGATCACCGCCCGCGCCGGCGTGCCCACGGTGGCGCCCGGCATCGACGTGTTGGCCGGTGTTGCGGTGCTGCCGCAGCGGGCCCACCGCTACGACTATCGTCGGGCGGCCTTCGGCGACGCCTGGGACGATGACAACGACGCTCCCGGCGGCCACAACGGCTGTGACACCCGCGACGACATTCTGGACCGCGATCTCGTCGACAAGACCTTCGTGTCGATCAAGCGGTGTCCCGCCGCCGTGGCCACCGGCATCCTGCACGACCCGTACACCAACACCACCATCGCCTTCCGGCGCGGCGCCAAGGTCGGCGAATCGGTGCAGATCGACCACATCGTCCCGCTCGCCTACGCCTGGGACATGGGGGCTTTCGGCTGGCCGGACTCGCAGCGACGGCGCTTCGGCAACGACCCAGCCAATCTGCTGGCCGTGCAGGGTCAGGCTAATCAGGACAAGGGCGATCAGCCGCCGGCGCTGTGGATGCCGCCGAACACGGCGTTCGCCTGCCAATACGCGATGCAGTTCGTCGCGGTGCTGCGCGGCTATCAGCTACCCGTGGACCAGCCGTCGGCGGACGTGTTGCGCCGGGCTGCTCAGACGTGCCCCAGGAGTTGACCAGGACATTCGTAGGGCCCGCACAAATTTCTTTATGTCCCAACAAGTTTCAGCATCGGAGGATGCTTCACCGGGCTAGTTGGTTGGTGGTGGTTGGGGTTGGAAGGGTTCGTACCACCACCAGTTGGCGCGTTCGCCGGTGGGCCCGGGACAGGGTGGGACCGCGGGTGGAGGTTGGGTGGGTGGACGCGCGAGGGATCCTGGGCGGAGTGCTCGCCCGGAGTTGTCGGTGATGGTGAGCTTGTCGGCGGGTCCGGTGAGGGTGATCAGGCCGCGGTGGTGTGCCCGGTGGTGATACGGGCAGACCAGGACCAGGTTGGCCAACTCGGTGGGCCCGCCGTCTTCCCAGTGGCGCAGGTGGTGGGCGTGCAGCCCGCGGGTGGCGCCGCAGCCGGGCACCACGCAGGTGCGGTCGCGGTGCTCCAGGGCGCGGCGCAGCCTCGGTTGATCACCCGGGTGCTGCGCCCGGCGCCGATGACCTGCCCGTCGCGTTCCAGCCACACCTCACCGGTGGCATCACAGCTGAGGTATTGGCGTTCGGCCTCAGAGAGCAGTGGACCCAGATGCAACGCCGCCGCACGCTGCGCGGCATTGACGTGGACCACTACCGTGGTGTGCTGTCCATGGGGCCGGCGGGCCGCCTCAACGTCCCACCCGGTTTCGACCAGGCGCATAAACGCCTCGACGGTGCCCGGCAGCGGCGGCACCTGAGCGCAGGAATGCGCGCCATTGTCGTGGTCGTGTTTCCACTCGCCGATCAGCGCATCACGATGCGCCGCCAGTGCCGCCTCGAACGTCGCCGCATCCAGATGCGGCAGGGTGATCCGCCAACAGCTGAACTGTTCGGTGCAGGTGTGGGTAATCGAGGCCTGCGGGCCCGGCCGGGACTCGGGTTCGGGTCGCGGTTCCAGCTTGACCGCCGTCCGCAACTGATTAACCGTCGCGACCGCGGCCAGCTCCGCATAGTGTTCATCGGAACCCGCACCCGCGCGCGCCGCGATCACCCCGACCTGATCCAGCGACAACCGGCCCTCCCGCATCCCCGCCACGCAGCGCGGAAACTCCGCCAGCCGGTGCGCCACCGCGGCGATCGTGTGGGCATTCGCCGACGACGACCCCGTCTTCCAGGCCATCAACGCCGCCACCGACCGCGCCCCGGTCACACCGCACAGCTCGTCGCGCTCGATCTCCGCGGCGATCTCCACCATGCGCCCATCAATCGCATTCCGCTGACCGGTCAACTCCGCCAACTCCTCAAACAACACCTCAAGGCGCCCGGCAGGACCCACCACCACGGGAGGCGACGCGGTCAAAGACATAACCCCATCATCGCAACTAGGTACGACAAATCCGGGCCGTCGATCCGCGCCCGGCAGGGCTCCCTGGAGACGGCCTGCCTGACGGGACCGCCGCTCAGGTGCCGTCGTAGGTTTCCGGATCCGGGCGCAGCCGGGTGCCGTCGTGCAGGGCGTTGATCGCGTCCATGTGTTCGGCGGCCAGCTCGAAGTCGAACACGTCCAGGTTCCCGGCAATGTGCTCGGCGGAGGTCGACCGAAAGACGACCGCGTTCCCCAGTTGTACATTCCACCGCAGCAGCACCTGCGCGGGTGTCTTGCCGTATTCGCCGGCCACCGAGGCCACGGTCGGGTTGTCCATCAGCCTGCCCAGCGCCAGCGGGGTGTAAGACTGCGTCACGACATTGTGCTGAGCGTTTACCTTGCGCATGTCGGCCTGGTTGAGCAGGGGATGCAGCTCGATCTGGTTGACCGCCGGCGTGGTGAAGACCAGGTCGATCACCATCTCCAGGTACTCCTGGGTGAAGTTGGAGACACCGATCGAACGGGTGTGTCCTTTACCGCGGGCCTGCAGCAACCCGCCGAAGGAATCCACGTACTTGCCCAGCGCCGGGGCCGGCCAGTGGATCAGGTAGAGGTCGACGTAGTCCAGGCCCAGCCGCTCCACGCTGGCGACGCAGGCATCCTCGGCGCCCTTGAAGCCCTGATCGGAGGTGGCCAGCTTGCTGGTCACGAAGATCTCCGCGCGGGGGATTCCGGAGGCGGCGATGGCGCGGCCGACGGCGGCCTCGTTGCCGTAGGCCGAGGCGGTGTCGATCAGTCGGCAGCCGACCTCCAGCGCCGCTGTTACGGCGCGCTCGGTCTGCTCTTCTGACAAATCCGCGACGCCGAGGCCCAGCACCGGCATCGTGTTTTCGTCATTGAGAGCAATCGAGGGTACGGCGGCGCTCGAGTCGCCAGTCAAGGTCATTCACCTACCTGTGAAAGTGAAGGTTTTCGGATCCGGGCCAAGCCGAGTTCCGTCGTCGAGCGAGGAGATCGACGCCATTTGATCGGCGCTGAGTTCGAAATCGAACACGTCGAAGTTACTCGCAATCCGTGCAGGGTTCACCGACTTGGGGATCACGATATTACCGAGCTGTATATGCCACCTAATCAACACCTGGGCCGGTGTTCGCCCACATCCTTCGGCGACCGCGATGACGCTGGGGTGCGTCAGCAGCGCGCCTTGGCCCAGTGGCGCCCACGCCTCGGTCGCAATCCCGTGTTGCGCGTGCACTTTCCGCACTTCCGGCTGGGAGAACCGCGGGTGCAACTCAACCTGATTGACCGCCGGCACGATGCCGGTGGCATCGATGAGCACCATCAGGTGCTCGGGCTCGAAATTGCTGACCCCAATCGAGCGGATGCGGCCCTGATCGCGCAGATGCGCGAAAGCCTTGAACGTCTCGACGAACTTTCCGAGCGCGGGAAGCGGCCAATGGATGAGGTACAGATCCAGATAGTCCAGCCCGAGCCGGTCCATGCTGGCCTCAAATGCGGCCAAGGTGCTGTCGTAACCCTGGTCCGCGTTCCACAGTTTGGTCACCACGTAGAGTTGATCGCGCGGCACGCCGGAATTGGCAATCGCACGGCCGGTCTCTCGTTCATTGCGGTAGGCGGCGGCGGTGTCGATATGCCGGTAGCCGACGCGTAGCGCGGCACTCACCGCCTGTTCGGTCTCCGCCGGGGGAACCTGAAAGACTCCGAGCCCTACGGTGGGTATTGCAAGACCGTCATTGAGCGTGACTACGTTCTGGGCAGGGTTTTTCGCAGAGTTTTGTTCAGAGTTTTGTTCGAGGGGACCGGGCATGACACAGAGTCTGCCAGGCGCACCGGAGGTGCGTCTCGGAGCTCGGCGCGGATCGACCCGCTGGGCCGACCGTGTGCAGGACGTCGTGACGACCGTCGGCGTCAAGGCCATTCCGTGGATCCCGAACCCGGCCAAGCGGGTCATGTGCGCCGGCCGGGCGATCATCATCGACGGCAACACACTGGACCCCACCCTGCAGTTGATGCTGTCCGGGCTGCGGCTCGGCGGTATCGACGGATTGGTCGTCCGCGGCGACCCGGCGGCATCTCGGGCGCAGCTGCGCCAGTCGATGCTGGCGCTGCCCGGCCCGCAGATTCACGTCACGGTCGAAGAGCTGACGCTGCCGGGGCCCGCCGGCTCGATTCCGGCGCGGCACTACCGTCCGGCCAGCGGTGCGGCCGCCGACCTGCTGGTCTTCTACCACGGCGGCGGTTGGACGCTGGGCGACCTGGACACCGTCGATGCGCTGTGCCGGCTGACCAGCCGCGACGCCGGTGTGCACGTCCTGTCGGTCGATTACCGGCTGGCTCCCGAGCACCCGGCGCCGGCCGCAATCGACGACGCTTACGCGGCGTATCGGTGGGCGTGCGAACATGCGGCCGAACTCGGTGCGGTCCCAGGGCGGGTCGCGGTCGGTGGTGACAGTGCCGGCGGCAACCTGGCCGCCGTGGTGTGCCAGCTGACGCGCGACGAGGGTGGTCCGGCGCCGCTGCTGCAATGGCTGATCTACCCCCGGACCGACTTCACCGCCCACACCCGGTCGCTGAGCCTGTTCGCGCGTGGCTTCGTGCTGACCAAGCGCGACATCGACTGGTTCACCGAGCAATACCTGACTGGCACCGGCATCGACCTGGCGGACCCGCGCGTGTCGCCGGTGTACGCCGAGTCGCTGTCCGGGCTGGCGCCCGCGCTGATCGCGGTCGCCGGGTTTGACCCGTTGCGCGATGAGGGACAGCGTTACGCGGCGGCCTTACAGGAGGCTGGCACTCCGGTTGACCTGCGCTATCTCGGTTCCCTGACGCACGGCTTCGCCAGTGTGTTTCAGCTCGGCGGCGACAGCGCGGCCGCCACCAGCGATCTGATCTCGGCGCTGCGCGCTCACCTGAGCCGGGCCTGATCCGTGCGGGGCCCCACGCCGGTAACCTAGAAGCGCCGTCGCCGACTGACGGACCCGATCGCAAGCCGACCCCACGCACGCAAAGGATCTCCGGAACCGTGGCCGACAAATCGAAACGTCCCCCCCGATTCGACCTGAAGGCCTCCGACGGTAAGTCCGGCCGGCTCATTCAGATCGGGGGCACCGCGTTCATCGTCATTTTCGCGGTTGCGCTCGTGTTCTACATTGTGACGTCGCATCACGACAAGAAGGGCGGCGTGCCCGGTGAGGGCGACACGGTGCGGGTGACGTCCAGCAAGCTGGTCACCCAGCCCGGTACGAACAACCCCAAGGCCGTGGTCACTTTCTACGAGGACTTCCTGTGCCCGGCCTGCGGTAATTTCGAGCGGACCTTCGGGCCGACGGTATCCAGGCTGATCGACGCCGGCGCCATTGCGGCGGATTACGCGATGGTGGCCATCCTGGACAGCACTAAAACCCAGAACTATTCCTCGCGGGCGGGGGCGGCGGCGCTCTGTGTCGCGGACGAGAACATGGATGCGTTCCGGCGCTTCCACACCGCGCTGTTCTCCAAAGGGATCCAGCCCGACGAGCGGGGCCCGAATTTCCCGGACAACGCAAAGCTGATCGAATACGCCCGTCAGGCCGGTGTCGTCGGCAAGGTGCCGGACTGCATCAACAGCGGAAAGTACCTCGCCAAGGTGGTCGGGGAAGCCTCGGCCGCGAGCATCACCGCCACGCCGACGGTCAAGATCAACGGCGAGAACTACGACCCGTCGACGCCGGACGCGCTGGTCGCCAAGATCAAGAGCATCGTGGGTGACATACCGGGCATCGACACGGCCGTCGCCCCTGCGGCCGCGTAGGCGTTGCGGTGTCGGACGAGCCCGCCGAACCATCAGGAGATCCGGCACCGGCTGCCACGCGTCAGGTACCGGTGCTCAGTGCCTGGTGGGTGCTGATCGCCGGTGCGGTGGGCCTGGCCGCGTCGGCGACGCTGACGGTGGAGAAGATCGACATCCTGCTCAACCCGTCCTACGTGCCGTCCTGCAACCTCAATCCGATCATCTCGTGCGGGTCGGTGATGGTGACACCGCAAGCGTCGCTGCTGGGCTTCCCGAACCCGTTGCTCGGCATCGTGGCCTTCACGGTGGTGCTGGTCGCGGGAGTCTTGGCGGTAGCGAAAGTACCGATTCCGCAATGGTTTTGGCTGGCGCTGACCGCCGGGATCCTGGTCGGTGCGGTGTTCGTGCACTGGCTGATCCTCGAAAGCCTGTACCGGATCGGCGCTCTGTGCCCCTACTGCATGGTGGTCTGGGCGATGACGATTACGCTGCTGGTGGTGGTGGGGTCCATCGCGTTGCGTCCGGTGCTGGAAAGCCGGGACAGCGCCGTGGTGCGGCTGCTCTACCAATGGCGGTGGTCGCTTACCACGCTATGGTTTACCGGGGTGTTTCTGCTGATCATGGTGCGATTCTGGGACTATTGGTCGACGCTGCTGTGAGGAGTCAAAAGTGATCTCCAAGGTGCTGGTAGCCAATCGCGGTGAAATCGCGATTCGTGCTTTCCGCGCGGCCTACGAACTCGGGGTGGGCACCGTTGCGGTGTACGCCTATGAGGACCGCAATTCCCAGCATCGGCTCAAGGCTGACGAGTCCTACCAGATCGGCGAGATCGGTCATCCGGTGCGCGCCTACCTGTCGATCGACGAGATCGTCGAAACCGCCCGCCGGGCCGGCGCCGACGCCGTCTACCCGGGTTACGGTTTCTTGTCGGAAAACCCGGACCTGGCCGCGGCATGCGCGTCGGCCGGAATCACGTTCGTGGGTCCGGGCGCGGAAATTCTTGAGCTGACCGGGAATAAGGCGCGCGCCATCCAGGCTGCCCGCGAAGCCGGGCTGCCGGTCCTGCGCTCGTCGGCGCCGTCGGCGTCGGTCGACGAGCTGGTGGCCGTGGCGGAATCCGAGGCGGACGGCATGCGGTTTCCGCTGTTCGTCAAGGCCGTTGCCGGTGGCGGCGGGCGGGGGATGCGCCGGGTCACCGAGCTGGCCGGGCTGCCCGAGGCGATCGAGGCGGCCAGCCGCGAGGCCGAGTCGGCCTTTGGCGACCCGACCGTCTACCTCGAGCAGGCGGTGATCAAGCCGCGTCACATCGAGGTGCAGATTCTGGCGGACAACGTCGGCAACGTGATCCATCTGTACGAGCGGGATTGCAGCGTGCAGCGTCGCCACCAGAAGGTTGTCGAATTGGCGCCTGCGCCAAACCTTTCCCCCGAACTGCGGGACAAGATCTGCGCCGACGCCGTCGCGTTCGCCCGGCACATCGGTTACAGCTGTGCGGGCACGGTGGAGTTCCTGCTGGACGAGAGCGGGCAGTACGTCTTCATCGAGATGAATCCCCGAATTCAGGTGGAGCACACCGTAACCGAGGAGATCACGGACGTCGACCTGGTATCTAGCCAGCTGCGCATCGCGTCCGGTGAGACGCTCGACGATCTGGGGCTGCGACAGGGGAACATCTCCCCGCACGGCGCCGCGCTGCAATGCCGGATCACGACCGAGGACCCGGCCAACGGGTTCCGGCCCGACACCGGCCGGATCAGCACCTACCGCAGCCCCGGTGGGGCGGGCATCCGCCTGGACGGCAGCACCAACCTGGGCGCGGAGATCGGCGCGCATTTCGACTCCATGCTGGTCAAGTTGACCTGCCGGGGCCGCGACTTCCACTCGGCCGTGGCCCGGGCCCGCCGCGCGATAGCGGAGTTCCGGATCCGCGGCGTGTCGACGAATATTCCGTTCCTGCAGGCAGTTCTGGAGGACCCGGACTTCCAGGCCGGCCGGATCACCACATCCTTCATCGACGAGCGTCCCCAGCTGTTGACCGCACGAGCCTCGGCCGACCGCGGCACCAAGATCCTCAGCTATCTGGCCGATGTCACCGTCAACCAGCCGCACGGGCCGCGGCAGTCGATGGTGTATCCGCACGACAAGCTGCCCGAGATCGACCTCGAGGCCGCCCCGCCCGCGGGGTCCAAGCAGCGCCTCGTCGAGTTGGGACCCGAAGGCTTCGCGCGCTGGTTGCGTGAATCGCCCGCGGTCGGCGTCACCGACACCACCTTCCGCGATGCGCACCAGTCCTTGCTGGCCACCCGGGTACGCACCAGCGGCCTGCTGATGGTGGCGCCGTACCTGGCGCGCACGATGCCGCAGCTGTTGTCGGTGGAGTGCTGGGGCGGCGCGACTTACGATGTGGCACTGCGGTTTTTGAAGGAAGATCCGTGGGAGCGGCTGGCCGCGCTGCGCGAGGAGATCCCGAATATCTGTCTGCAGATGCTGCTGCGGGGTCGCAACACGGTGGGGTACACGCCATACCCGGAGTCGGTCACGTCGGCCTTCGTCGAGGAGGCGACGGCAACCGGGATCGACATCTTCCGCATCTTCGATGCGCTGAACAATCTGGACTCGATGCGGCCGGCGATCGACGCTGTGCGCGAAACAGGTTCGGCGATAGCCGAAGTCGCGATGTGTTACACCGGTGACCTGAGCGATCCGGGCGAACAGCTCTACACGCTGGACTACTACCTCAACCTGGCCGAGCGGATCGTCGATGCCGGTGCGCACGTGCTGGCCATCAAAGACATGGCTGGACTGTTGCGCCCGCAGGCCGCGCACCGGCTGGTCAGCGCGCTGCGCAGCCGCTTCGATCTGCCGATCCACGTACACACGCACGACACCCCGGGCGGGCAGCTGGCCAGTTACCTGGCCGCCTGGCAGGCCGGTGCGGATGCGGTCGACGGCGCCGCCGCGCCGATGGCCGGCACCACCAGCCAGCCCGCCCTGAGCTCGATCGTCGCCGCCGCCACAAATACCGAACACGACACCGGCCTGTCGTTGTCGGCGGTATGCGCGCTGGAGCCCTACTGGGAGGCGCTGCGAAAGGTCTACGCTCCGTTCGAATCCGGTCTGCCCGGACCCACCGGACGGGTGTATCGCCACGAGATTCCGGGCGGGCAGCTGTCGAACCTGCGGCAGCAGGCGATCGCGTTGGGACTGGGCGACCGCTTCGAAGAGGTCGAAGAGGCCTACGCCGGGGCCGACCGGGTGCTGGGCCGACTGATCAAGGTGACCCCATCGTCGAAGGTGGTCGGCGATCTGGCCCTAGCCCTGGTCGGTGCGGGGGCCAGTGCGGACGAATTCGCTTCCGACCCAGGGCGATTCGACATTCCGGAATCGGTGCTGGGATTTTTGCGCGGCGAGCTGGGTGATCCGGTCGGGGGCTGGCCGGAGCCGTTGCGTAGTGCCGCGCTGGCTGGGCGGGCACCCGCCAAGCCGATCGAGCAATTGACCGCCGAGGACGAGGCCGGGTTGGCGTTGACCGGCCCGAAACGCCAAGCCACTCTGAACCGCTTGCTATTCCCCGGCCCCACAAAGGAATTCGAGGAACACCGGGAAATCTTCGGCGATACCTCGCACCTGTCGGCAAACCAGTTCTTCTACGGTCTGCGCCAAGGTGAAGAACATCGGGTGAAGCTCGAGCGCGGGGTCGACCTGTTGATCGGCCTCGAAGCGATCTCCGAACCCGACGAGCGCGGCATGCGCACGGTGATGTGCATTATCAACGGGCAGTTGCGTCCGGTGCTGGTGCGCGATCGCAGCATTGCCAGCACCGTCCCGACCGCGGAGAAGGCCGACCGGGGCAACCCCGATCATGTCGCCGCGCCGTTTGCCGGCGTGGTGAGTGTCTCGGTGGCCGAAGGCGATCGGGTCACTGCCGGCCAGACCATCGCCACGATCGAGGCGATGAAGATGGAGGCTCCGATCACCGCGCCAAAGGACGCCACGGTGGCGCGGGTCGCGGTGTCGAGCACCGAGCAGGTCGAGGGCGGAGACCTGCTGGTGGTGCTCAGCTGACGCGCCGACGGGTGTGACCAGGATCATCGGCGGGGTGGCCGGTGGGCGGCGCATCGCGGTGCCACCACGGGGAACCCGGCCCACCACCGACCGGGTCCGCGAATCGCTGTTCAACATCGTCACCGCGCGGCGGGATCTGGCCGGCCTGGCGGTGCTGGACCTCTACGCCGGCTCGGGTGCGCTGGGTCTCGAGGCGCTCTCCCGCGGCGCGGTGTCGGCGCTGTTCGTCGAGTCGGATCAGCGCGCCGCGGCCGTCATCGCCCGCAATATCGAGGCCCTGGGCCTGCCCGGTGCCACGCTGCGCCGCGGTCTGGTGGCGACCGTGCTGGCCGGGGGCACCGCATCCCCGGCCGATCTGGTCCTGGCCGATCCGCCCTATGAGGTCGACACCGCCGAGGTGCAGTCCGTGGTGGCCGCGCTGGGCCAGTACGGGTGGGTGCATTCGGGGTCGCTGGCGATCGTCGAACGGGCCGCCGCCGGTACGACACTGACCTGGCCGGATGGCTGGACACCATGGCCGCAGCGGGTATACGGCGACACCCGTTTGGAGCTGGCCGAATTTGGCGCAGGCGCCCTGCTACCTTGATCGCTTATGAGCGGCGCCGTATGTCCGGGCTCGTTTGACCCAGTGACGTTGGGTCACATCGACGTCTTCGAACGCGCCGCGGCGCAATTCGACGAGGTGATCGTCGCCATTCTGACCAACCCCGCGAAAAAGGGCATGTTCGACATCGACGAGCGGATCGCGATGATCGAGGAGTCGACCACCCATCTGCCCAATCTGCGCGTCGAGGTCGGTCAAGGTCTGGTGGTGGACTTCGTGACGTCCCACGGGATGACCGCGATCGTCAAGGGCCTGCGCACCGGCACCGATTTCGAATACGAATTGCAGATGGCGCAGATGAACAAGCACGTCGCGAATGTGGACACGTTTTTCGTGGCGACCTCGCCGCAGTATTCGTTCGTGTCGTCGTCGTTGGCCAAGGAGGTCGCGATGCTGGGCGGCGACGTCACTGCGTTGTTGCCGGATCCGGTGAACCGTCGGCTGCGGGAGCGGCGTTCGCGTGAGCACTGAGCGTGGTCCCGCGCCGGTCGCAGTGCTGCCGGGGGATTGACGCGTGAGTTCGGCCGAGCGTGAGTTCGACCGCGAGTTCGACCGCGAGTTCGACCGCGAGTTCGACCGCGAGTTCGACATTGTCGTCTACGGCGCGACGGGCTATTCCGGCCGGCTGGTGGCCGAATACCTGGCCCGGGCCGCGGGCCACGCGCGGGTTGCGCTGGCCGGGCGCTCCCGAGAGCGGCTGCTGGCGGTGCGCGAATCCCTCGGCGCCGGGGCGGGACAGTGGCCGCTGATCGTGGCCGACACCGCGCAGCCCGCCGCCGTGCAGGCGATGGCGGCCCGCACCCGCGTGGTGTTGACCACGGTGGGCCCCTACACCACGCACGGTTTGCCGGTGGTGGCGGCATGCGCCAAGGCAGGCACCGACTACGCCGACCTGACCGGTGAGGTGATGTTCGTGCGCACCGCCATCGATCGCTACCACAAGCAGGCCGCCGACACCGGGGCCCGGATCGTCGTCTCATGTGGATTCGCTTCGTTGCCTTCGGATCTGAACGTCTACCAGCTCTACCGCCGCGCAGTCGACGACGTAACTGGCGAATTGTGCGACACCACCCTGGTGTTCCGGTCCTTCTTCCAGGGTGGCGGATCGGGCGGCACCGTCGCCTCGGAATTCGAGGCGATGCGCACCGCGTCCCGCGATCCCGCGGCGCGTCGGCTGATGGCCGACCCGTACACGCTGACTCCCGACCACGGGGCCGAGCCGGATCTGGGCCGCCAGCCCGACTTCCGGTGGCGGCAGGGCAGCCGGATCGCACCCGAACTCGCCGGTTTCTGGGTGGGCGGTCTGGTGTGGGCGCCGCACAATACCCGAGTCGTCCGGCGCAGCAACGCCTTACAGGACTGGGCCTATGGCCGCCGGTTTCGCTACTCGGAGACCATGAGTCTGGGTAGGTCATTCGCCGCGCCGGCGGCTGCCGCGGCGGTGACGGGAACCCTGGCCGGTGTATTCAGCCTGGGCACCAGGCACTTTCACCGGTTGCCGCGACGATGGCTGCAGCGGTTGACCAAGCCCGGTACCGGTCCGGGCGAAGCGCTACGTCAGCGCGGTCACTACACGGCACAGACCTACACCACCACCACATCCGGGGTCCGCTACCTGGCGACCGTTGGCCAGCAACTCGACGCCTACAGCGGTACCGGGGTGCTGCTTGCGGAATGCGGGCTGGCGCTGGCCTTCGATCGTGACCGGCTCGCCGCTGTGCGCGGCGTGCTCACCCCGGCCGCGGCGATGGGCGAGGCGTTGCTGACGCGGCTGCCCGCCGCCGGGGTGGCAATGAACACGGTGCGGCTGAATCCTTAGCGAATCACCTGCTGCGGCAACCGGTTCGCGAGTTCGGCAGCGAAATGCCGGGTCTGCTCGAGTTGATAGGGTACGACGTTGGTCGGCGGGATGGGCACGCCGAAGTAGCGATCGCGATACCGGCCCGACCGCAGGTAGCTGATCATCGACAGCCCGGAGGCCAACTGCCCGCCGAGGTATTCGAAGTGGATGCCACCCAGATACCGGCCGCCGCGCTGTTCGGCGAGCTTGCGTGTGGCGCGGAAATTTCCGCGCCAGTAGCGACGGCACACGCAGAAGGTGGCGAACGGGGTACCGGCCAGTAGCCGGTCGGCCTCCGGGGACTTCAGGAAGGTGCGCATGGGCAGGTTCGTCGTGAACCACCAGGTCGAGGAGCCGATGCAGACCAGGTCGTAGTCCCCGGCGCGCACCTCGTCGGGGGTGCGGATTTCCCCGCCGGCGCGGCGCACTTGCGCGGGCAACATACTGAGCAGGTCGAGCATCGCGTGCCGCAGCGGGACGCGGGAAAACCGCTGCGCGTAGCGACGATCGGTGAACTCGATGCGGGCCTGACGCACGTCGAAGCCGCGTTCGCCGAAGACCTCGCCGGCGGCCTCGAGTACCCGCAGCGCCTGCCCCGTGAACGTGTAGTACAGGAGCAAAACCCGCGGCCGTTGCTCGTCGGAGGCCATCGGGTCAAGGTAGCAAAGTACGCCATTCACCGGAAGCAATTTGCCCTGTCGTGCAACGCGATTCCGCCCAGTCCCGGCCGGCAGCCGGGGGTGCGGATTTGGTGCGCGCGGTGCTGCAAATGTCGCGGCCGCGTGCTACCGTCGCTGTGTTAATGAAAACCATTTTCAATAGGTCAGGGGAGTGATGTGATGGCAGGTCGGCGGCGGAGAGCGGCATGGCTGGCTGTGAACACGGTCGCGATACTGCTGGGCGCGATCGCGTGCAGCGGTGGCAATCCGCCGCAATCTAGCCCTAGCGGCACGGCCGGCCCCGGCGCGGCGGCCAAGCTGTCGGTGGTCGCCACCATCAATGCGTGGGGCAGCATCGCCGCTCAGCTCGGTGGCGACCGGGTTCAGGAGACCAGCATCATCACCAACCCCAACACCGACCCGCACAGCTACGAGCCGTCGGCCGCCGACGCCCGCACCGTCTCCGACGCGACGGTCGTTGTCGAAAACGGCATCGGCTACGACGCCTGGGCCGACAAAATGCTTGCGTCCCAATCGGGCTCGAAGCACACCGTGGTCAACGTCGGCGACACCGTCGGGGTCCCGGCGGGCGGGAACCCGCACCAGTGGTATTCGCCCGACTCGGTGGCGAAGGTTGCCGGGGCGATCACCGCCGCATACAAGAAGGCAGACCCGAACGATGCGGCATATTTCGATCAACGCAACGCCGAGTTCCTCAACCAAACCCTGGCGACCTACCACAGCCTGATCGCCACCATCAAAGCCAAATACGCCGGGACCCCGGTCGGTGCCAGCGAGTCAATTTTCTCTCCACTCTCGGACGCGTTGGGGCTCAATCTGATTACCCCACCGGAGTTCCTCCAGGCAATCAGTGAAGGCACTGATCCCTCGCCGGCGGACAAGGCCACCATCGACCAGCAGATCGCGAGCAAGGCGGTCAAGGTGTACGTGTTCAATACCCAAAACGCCACACCGGATGTGCAGGCCCAAGTCGACGCGGCGAAGAAACAGGGCATACCCGTCACCACGGTGACCGAGACACTGTCGCCCGAAAACGCGTCGTTTCAAGATTGGCAGTCCAGCCAACTGTCCGCCCTGGCCGACGCCCTGCACAGCACGACGGGGAAGTAGATGACCGTCGGCGTCCCCGGCCGCGCGGGCCACCGGATCGGCGCGGCGGCGGCTCAGCAGACCGTGGTACGGATGCGCGGCGCGTCGGCTGTGGTGGGCGGCAAGACCGTGTGGTCGGGCGTGTCCCTGGACCTCGCTGCCGGAGAATTCGTCGCGGTGCTCGGACCGAATGGCTGCGGGAAATCGACGCTGCTGAAAGCGTTAATCGGCCTGATGCCGACGCGCGGCCTGGTGGAAGTGCTCGACGAGCGGCCAGGGCGGCGCGCGAACCTGATCGGGTATCTGCCGCAACGACGCGCGTTCGACGCCAGCGTGCGAATCCGCGGCGTCGACGTGGTGTCGCTGGGGTTGGACGGCGCGCGCTGGGGCACACCCGTCCCTGGACTGGCCCGCCTGCTGGCTCCGCGACGATCGGCGCGACGGCGAAGAAGGCTCGACTATGTCATCGAAACGGTCGGCGCCAGTGGCTATGCCACGCGTCCGATCGGCTGCTGCTCCGGTGGCGAACAACAGCGGCTGCTGATCGCACAGGCGCTGGTCCGCCAGCCGAAGCTGCTGCTGCTCGACGAACCGCTCGACAGTTTGGACGTCCCCAGCCAGGCGGGGATCTGCGCCTTGGTGGGCGACATCTGCCGCCGCGACGGTGTCACCGTGGTCATGGTCGCCCACGACGTCAACCCGATCCTGCCCTACCTCGACCGCGTCATCTATCTGGCGGCCGGGTCAGCGGTGATCGGTACACCCGATGAAGTGATCACCGCCGATCAACTCAGCGGTCTTTACGGCATGCCGATCGATGTTCTGCACGACCGAGCAGGTCACCTGTTCGTCGTCGGCCAGCCCGGCGCCGTTCGGACTCAAATCGCCGGAGCGCGTGGATGACTGCGCGGCTGAGCTGGAATGTGATCGCCGACGTCGAACAGATGTGGGTCTATCCGTTCATGGTGACCGCCTTCCGGGCCGGCACCGTCGTCGCCGTCCTGGCCGGTGTCGTCGGATGGATCATGGTGCTGCGCAAGGAAAGCTTCGCCGGGCACACCCTAGCCATCGTCGGCTTCCCCGGAGCCGCTGCCGCGGCGTGGCTGGGCATCGCCACCGGGTACGGCTACTTCGCCGCCAGTCTCGGCGCCGCCGCGGTAATTGCGTTGCTGCCCAGGTCAACTCGCGCGGGAACGCTGAACAGCCGCAGCGAGGAATCCGCCGGCATCGGGACGATCCAAGCGCTCGCACTGGCGACCGGGTTCTTGTTCGTCAGCCTGTATCACGGATTCTTGTCGGGGTTGACCAACCTGCTGTTCGGCACCATCGCCGGCGTCACCGCGCAACAGCTCGGCGTGCTGGTGATGGCCGCGCTGGTGTGCCTGGTGCTGCTGGCCGTGGTCGGGCGGCCACTGCTCTGGGCCTCGATCGATCCGGACGCCGCCACCGCCAACGGCGTGCCGACCCGAGCCGTCGCCATGGTCTTTCTGCTGGTGCTCGGTGCCGCCACGGCCGGTGCGAGCCAAATCACCGGCAGTCTACTGGTTTTCGTGTTACTGGTGGCCCCGCCCGCGGCCGCGTTCCAACTCACCGCCCGGCCCGCGACGGGGATCGCGTTGTCCATCGTGCTGGCGGTCACGGTGACATGGCTGGGTATCGGGTGTGCCTTCTATTCGCCGTATCCAATCGGATTCTGGGTCAGCAGTTTCGCATTCGCCGGCTATCTGCTGGCCGTGGGCTATCGGGCGGCCGCCGAACGAGCGTTGTCGCGCAACGATCGGCAGCGCGTCCCGGCGGGTCCGCTGGTGACAGCATGAGCAGGTTCGACGGCTACGTGCGGGCATCGGATCCGCTGACCGGCGCGGCGAACATGCTGTCGCATCCGTTCATCGACCACGCGCTGGTGGCCGGGAGCGCGGTGGCTGCCGTGTGCGGGCTGGCCGGTTACTTCCTGGTGCTGCGCGGCCAGGTCTTCGCCGGGGACGCGCAAGGACACGTCGCCTACTCCGGCGCCATGGCGGCCCTAGTTGCGGGCGTCGACCCACGGGTGGGACTGTTCACCTCAACAATCATCGCGGCCGTCGTGCTGGCCGCGCTGAGCCGAGTCGGTGCCGACGACGTCGCGATCGGGTCGTTCTTCTCCTGGATACTCGGACTGGGTGCGCTGTTTTTGACGTACTACACCAGCCATGGCAGCGGCAACAACGGCACGGCGAACGTGAATGTCTTGTTCGGCAGCATCTTTGGCATCAACGATGACGCGAGGACCTTCGCGTTGGCCGGCGCGGCGACGTTGACCGCGGTGTTGGTCGCCATCGCCCGTCCACTGCTATTCGCCACCATCGATCCGGGCATCGCCCGGGCTGCCGGCGTGCCGACCCGACTGCTCAGCATGATCTTTTTGGTCGTTGTCGGAATCACGGTCGCCGAAGCCACCCAGATCGTCGGCACCCTGGTCGTGCTCGGCCTGCTCGCCGCCCCGGCCGCCGCGGCCGTCCGGCTGACCAGTCAACCCTGGTTGGGGTTCTGGTTGTCCGCGCTCCTGGCCGCCGCCGCGATCTGGATCGGCGTCACCGTCGCATACGCGGTCCCGGCGGCACCGGCGACCTTCACCATCATGAGCGCCGCCGCCGCCGGCTACCTGATCACCGCCGTCATCGGTGCCCGAGACCGCCGGCGCTTGCGCGGCCCGGGGGCCGTTCGACCACCCAACACATCCGAGGAGCACAACAATGCCGTCGCCGCGGCTACTACACCGCTCGCGCATGACCGCCCAGCAGCGAGCCGTGCTGGACCTGCTGCAGCGCAGCGACCGCTTCCGTAGTGCCCAACAACTGCATCTCGAGCTTCGCCAAGACGACGGCGTCCGGGTCGGACTGGTGACCGTGTACCGCATCCTGCACGCGTTCGCCGGCCTGGAGATGGTGGAAACCCAGCGCGCCGAGGACGGCGAGATGCTGTATCGGCTGCGCACCACGTCCGAGCATCGACACTACTTGCTGTGCCGGCAGTGCGGGCTCGCCATCGGGTTCACCGTCGACGACGTCGAATGCCTCACCAGTCAACTCGCCCAGCAACACCGCTTCACCGAGGTCGCCCACCAGATCGACTTCTACGGCACCTGCCCCCAATGCGTCGACACCTGACGTGCTCAGTGGTGGTGGTCGCCGGGTTCTGATTCGGGGGAGCCGCCCATCATCCGCAGCATCGGCAGTCCGCCGGAGGTGACGAACCGGGCGACCAGCACGACCGCGATCGCCAGGAACACGATGTTGAGCCAGGTGGTGTAGTTCCACGACACGGCCGCCTCCATGACGGTGGCATTGCGCTGGTGGGGGATGAGATTCGTTGCGCCGAACAGCAATTCGACAGAGTAGCCGGCGACGACCATGGCGAGGTAGAAGGTTGCCAGGATCGTCAGCATCATCCTGGCGCCGTAATACTTCCGGTAGATGTTCAGGATCGGCAGGATGATCAGGTCGGCGAAGATGAACGCGACGACACCACCGAAGCTGATGCCGCCGTTCCACAGCACCGCGGCCAGCGGCACGTTCCCGATCGAGCACACGAACGACACGATCGCCACGACCGGCCCGACGATCGGGCCCCACAGCGCCGCCGCGCCGGGATGGTTGGCCAAAAAGAAACCCTGCCAGAAGGATTCGGGAACCCACGCCGCGATGGCGCCCGCGATCAACAGACCCAGCACCAGATCGCGCAAGATCGCCAACCACTCCATGACGAACACGTGCGACACCGAGGTGAAACCCTCTGCGGAGCACAACCGTTGCGCAAACGACCCGTCCCGCTTGATCGACATGTCCATCGCGGCGTGGCCTTCCATCGAACCGGCGAGGCCGCGCTCGGCCTGGACGCGGGCCGCGTCGACGAGCCGGGACCGCACGAACAGCCGGAACAGCACCGCCAGCACCACGATCATGATCGGTCCGCCGACGAACTCCGCGGCGGTGAACTGCCAGCCCATCAACAACGCGAGGATGATGCCCAGCTCGACCACGAGATTGGTGGAGCCGATCTCGAACGCCATCGCCGCGGTGAAGTCGGCGCCCTTGCGGAACAGCGACCGGGCCAGCGCCACCGAAGCATACGAACACGACGACGAGGCCGCGCCCAGTCCGGCCGCCACCGCCAGCGTGCGGGGCCGGTCGTCGCCCATCAGGCTCACGATCGTCGACCGGCGCACCACCGCCTGCACCACCGCGGAGAGCAGAAAGCCCAGGATCAGCGCCCAGGTGATCTCCCACGTCATCGATCCCGCCAGCGCGAGGGCGTGGCCCAGGGCCGCTAGTGCTTTGCTGGTCACTTCGGCCTCCGTGGGTGCGTGCTGCGGTGATTATCGCCCAACGGGGTCGCGCGCGCCCTCTTGGTGGCTGCCCCCGTCGGGTGAGTGAACAATTCCTCCATTCCCGCGCCACCGCGGGGACCGGCGTCTAAGCTGGTGCGGTTCGAATATTTCCGTGTCGATACCCGGATTAGTGGTTCTGCGAGCGCTGCTACGGGGGTTCCGTTGCGCGTATCGACATCTGGTGGTGCTGGGGGAGGCGCCGCCGGCAGAGCTGAGACGAGGTACGAACGGCGATGCAGTCGCGTGTTACGCCCATTGCGGTCATCGGGATGGGCTGCCGGCTCCCCGGCGGTATCGACTCACCGGACGGGTTCTGGCAAGCGCTGCTACGTGGCGACGACCTGGTGACCGACATCCCGCCCGAACGGTGGAACGTCGAGGAGCACTACGACCCCGAGCGCGGAGTCCCCGATCGGTCGGTGTCACGCTGGGGCGGCTTCATCGACGACGTCGGGGGCTTCGACGCCGCCTTCTTCGGTTTCGGGGAACGCGAGGCGACTGCCATCGATCCGCAGCACCGATTGCTGCTGGAGACGTCCTGGGAAGCGATCGAGCACGCCGGCATCGTGCCGGCATCGCTGAGCGGCTCGCGCACCGGCGTGTTCGTCGGGCTCTGCCAGCAGGACTACACGCTGATGACCGGCGACGCCGGCGTGCTGGGCGACGCCTACGGCTACACCTGCACCCCGTTCAGCATGGCCTCCGGGCGCATCGCCTACGGGCTGGGGCTGCTGGGCCCGGCCATCACGATGGACACGTCGTGTTCGTCGGGTCTGCTCGCCGTGCACCTGGCTTGCCGGAGTCTCGACAGCGGTGAGAGCGACATGGCCTTGGCCGGGGGCGCGATGCTGGTGCTGGACCCGCGGGTGTCGACGTCGGCGTCGGGCCAGGGCATGCTCTCGCCGACCGGCCGCTGCCACACGTTCGACGTCGCCGCCGACGGATTCGTCCGTTCCGACGGGTGCGCGGTGGTGGTGCTCAAGCGGTTGTCCGACGCTGTGCGCGACGGCGACCGGATCCTTGCGGTGGTGCGCGGCACCGCGGCGAATCAGGACGGCCGGTCCGAGACCATCACCACGCCGTCCTCGGTTGCCCAGGCCGCGGTATACCGGGCGGCATTGGCGGCGGCCGGAGTCGATCCGTCGACGGTAGGCGTGGTGGAAGCGCACGGCACCGGGACACCGAAGGGCGACCCGCTCGAATTCACCAGCCTGGCAGAGGTTTACGGTGCCTCCGGTAACCGGGTCGCGCTTGGCTCGGCCAAGAGCAATGTGGGCCATACCGAGGCGGCCGCCGGCGCCGTCGGATTGGTCAAGGCCGTCCTCGAGTTACACCACGGTGTGGTGCCGCCGATGGCGCACTTCACCCGTCTGCCCGACGAACTCGCCCGCATCGACACCGGACTGTTTGTGCCGCAAGAGGTTACGCCGTGGCCGGACAAACGCGACGCGCAGGGCCCGGTGCCGCGACGGGTCGGAGTGACGTCGTTCGGGATGTCGGGCACCAATGTGCACGCCGTCCTAGAGCAGGCACCCGACGGCCCCGCCGAGCTCTCTGTGCGCCCCGCGCCCGATGCCCTCGTCTTGCCGCTGTCGTCGACGTCGGCCGGCGAGCTGCGCCGCACCGCGGGGCGGCTCGCCGACTGGCTGGCCGCTAATAAGGCCGGCGTGTATGCCGCGGACCTGGCTTACACCCTGGGGCGCCGGCGCGGCCACCGGAGGGTGCGCACCGCGGTGGTCGCGGGGAACAACCTCGACGAGCTGACTGCACGGCTGCGCGAAATCGCCTGCAGTGAAACGCCTTACCCGCCGGCTGCCGGGCGCGACGACCGTGGGCCGGTGTGGACCTTCTCCGGGCAGGGCTCGCAGTGGGCGGCGATGGGGGCCGAGCTGCTGGCCAAGGAGCCGGCGTTCGCGGCGACCGTCGCCCAGGCCGAGCCCCTGATTGCGGCGGAGTCCGGGTTCTCGGTCACCGAAGCGATGTCGGTACCGGAAACGGTGACCGGCATCGGTCGGGTGCAACCCACGCTGTTCGCCTTCCAGGTCGCCATGGCCGAGGCGATGCGGTCCCACGGCGTGCAGCCCGGCGCGGTCATCGGGCATTCGATGGGCGAGATCGCCGCGGCCGTCGTCGCCGGTGCGCTGTCGCTACCCGACGGCGTCAAGGTGATCTGCCGGCGCTCCGAGCTGATGTCGCGGGTGGCGGGCGCCGGGGCGATGGCGACGGTGGAGCTGCCCGCCCAGCAGGTGCGCGACGAGTTGGCGGCCCGCGGCATCGGCGACGTCGTGGTGTCGGTGATCGCCTCGCCGAACTCCGTCGTAATTGGCGGCGCTGCCCAGCGGGTTCGCGATCTGGTCGCCGGGTGGGAGGCCCGCGACGTGATGGCCCGCGAGGTGGCCGTGGACGTCGCGTCGCATTCGTCGCAGGTGGACCCGATCCTGGCCGACCTGGCCGTGCGGCTCGCCGACCTCACGCCGGACGTGCCGAAGGTGCCGTATTACTCTGCGACGCTGGATGATCCGCGTAGCGCACCGGCTTTCGACGCCGGCTACTGGGTGCACAACCTGCGCCAGTCGGTGAAGTTCGCCGCCGCCGTGCACGCCGCCTTGGACGACGGTCACCGGGTGTTCGGGGAGCCGTCGCCGCACCCGCTGCTGACTCGTGCGGTGGAACAGACCGCTGCCGCGGCCGACGTCGTCGTGCACGCGTTGGCCGGCATGCGCCGTGAGCAACCGGCCCCGCACGGCCTGCTCGGTTTTCTGGCAGATCTCTACAGCGCCGGTGCCGCAATCGATTTCGCCGCGCTGTATCCGGCTGGCCGGCTGGTGGATGCGCCGCTGCCGACCTGGACCCGGCAACGGCTGTTGGTCGAGGCCGACGAGTCGGCGAGGCGCGGTGAGTGCACCGTCGCGGTGCACCCACTGCTCGGTGCACACGTCCGGCTGCCTGAGGAGCCGCAGCGGCACGCCTGGCAGGGCGAGATCGGCACCGTGGCGCTGCCGTGGTTGGCCGAGCACCAAGTAAATGGCGTCGCGGTGTTCCCGGGCGCGGGTTTTTGCGAAATGGCGCTGGCCGGGGCGGCCGAGATCTTCGGACCCGATGCCGAGGTGCGCAATGTCCGGTTCGAGCAGATGTTGCTGATGGACGACGAAACCCCGGTCAGCGCAGTGGCTTCGATCAAGGACGCCGGCGTCGCCGAGTTCGCGGTGGACACCGACCGCGACGGCGAACGGTCCCGGACCGCGACCGCACAGTTGTGCCGCACCGGCGACGCGAGCGCCGAGGAAAAACCGCAGCGCCGCGACATCGCGACCCTGCTGGCCACCCACCCGCGGCGCACGGACGGGGTCGCGCTGCGATGCTCGTTCGCCGAGCGTGGCGTCGATTACGGCCCCGCCTTCGCCGGCCTGGTCTCGGCATACAACGCGGAAGGCAAGAGCCGCAGCGTCGTGGCCGAGGTGGAGGTGCCCAGGGTGGTCCGTTCCCAGCAGGGCAGCTATGGCGTTCATCCGGCCCTGCTGGACGCTTGTTTCCAGACGGTGCTGGCCCACCCCGCCATCAAGGACGCGGCGCAAGTCGGCTTGCTGCTGCCGGTGAGCGTGGCGCGGTTGCGTCGGTACGCGCCGGCCCGCGGCACGCGCTACTGCCACGCGCGCATCGTGTCGGCGAGCGAGTCGGCCCTCGAGGTGGACCTGGATTTGCTCGACGAGACCGGCGCCATGGTGCTGGCCGTCGAAGGCCTGCGCATGGCGGCCAGTGGCGGCGGCGCCGAGCAGTTGATGACCGAGCGGCTGTTGACGGTCGAGTGGCAGCGACAGACGTTGCCGGCCGCGCCCGAAAGACCGGTGGGCAATTGGCTGTTGATCACCACCGCCGAGGCGGACCTGCTGGGCTCCCGCCTCGCCGACGCGCTGAAATCGCTTGCTGCCCAACCCTGCCCGCTGACCTGGCCGCAGCAGGCCGACCACTCCGCCAAGATCGCGGAGCTGTCCGCGGCGGTGCGCGGTGGCATCGAGGGTGTGGTGATCGTGTGCCCGCCACCGGCCGGTCCACCCGACGAGCAGGGGTTGCTGCAGGGCCGCGAGCAGGTGCGCCACCTGGTCCGCATGATCCGCGAACTGCCGGAAATGTCGGCCAAGCCGCCGCGGCTCTACGTCCTGACCCGGCGGGCTCAACTCGTGCTGGGCGATGACCAGCCCAACCTGGTGCAGGCTGGGCTGCGTGGCCTGCTGCGCGTGGTGGGCGCGGAGAACCCGCAACTGCACACCACCCAGATCGACCTGGCCGACGACGAGGACATCGAGCTGGTCGCCCAGGAACTCCGGTCCGGTACGGCCGAGGATGAAACCGCCTGGCGTGGCGGCCAGTGGTATACGGCCCGGCTGCGGTGCACTCCGCTGGGGGCCGACGAACGCCGGACGACCACGGTCCACCACGAGACCGAGCAGCTGCGCGCGCTGGTGCGCCACCCCGGCGACCTGCAGACCCTGGAGTTCGTCGCGTTCGACCGCACCGCACCCGGTGTCGGGGAGGTGGAGATCGCGGTCGAGGCGTCCAGCGTCAACTTCGCCGAAGTGCTTGCGGCGCTGGGCCGTTACCCCGATCTGGAGGGTCAGCCGCATCAGTTGGGCTTCGACGTGGGCGGTGTGGTCACTCGGGTCGGCGACGGCGTCACCGGCCTGCGGGTCGGGGACCGGGTGGGCGGCTTCTCCGGATTCGGCAACGGTAGCTGGGGCACGTTCGTTACCTGCGATGCCCGATTGGTGGTCGGTCTGCCGGCCGCTGTGTCCACCGTGCAGGCCGCCGCGGCGGCCACGGCTTACGGCACCGCCTGGTACGGGTTGTCCGAGCTGGCCCGGATCTCGGCCGAGGACAAGGTGCTGATTCACTCCGGCACCGGCGGCGTCGGTCAGGCCGCGATCGCGATCGCGAAGCTAGCCGGCGCCGAGATCTTCGCCACCGCTGGCAGTCCCGAGCGTCGAGAGCTGTTGCGAAGCAAAGGTATTGAGCACGTCTACGACTCGCGCAGCACCGAGTTCGCCGAGCAGATCCGCCGCGATACCGACGGCTACGGGGTCGACATCGTGTTGAACTCGCTGACCGGTGCGGCCCAGCAGGCCGGGATCGAGCTGCTGGCTTACGGCGGGCGGTTCGTCGAGATCGGCAAGCGGGACATCTACGCCGATGCCCGGCTGGGCCTGTTCCCCTTCCGCCGCAACCTGTCGTTCTACGCCGTCGACTTGGCGCTGCTCACGCACACTCACCCGGGCCGGGTGCAACAGCTGCTGCGCACGCTGTATCAGCGGATCGCCGACGGAGACCTGCCGGTGCCGTCTTGCACCGAATATCCGCTGTCGGAGGCGGCGACGGCGATCCGGGTGATGAGCGGCGCCGAGCACACCGGCAAGCTGGTGCTCACCGTGCCCCGGGTCGGACAGACCGAAGCGGTGCTGGCGCCGCAGCGAGCACCGGTGTTCCGCAACGACGGCGCCTACATCGTTACCGGCGGTCTGGGTGGTTTGGGATTGTTCTTGGCCGGCCAGATCGCCAAGGCGGGGTGCGGTCGCATCGTGCTG
Source organism: Mycobacterium simiae (assembly GCF_010727605.1). Taxonomy (NCBI): domain Bacteria; kingdom Bacillati; phylum Actinomycetota; class Actinomycetes; order Mycobacteriales; family Mycobacteriaceae; genus Mycobacterium; species Mycobacterium simiae. Next base: position 853,708 of record NZ_AP022568.1, on the reverse strand, counting down.
ACGGCTCGCTCGGCTCCGACCCCGAAGGCGCGTCAGGCGATTGAGCGTCTTCGCGCGAACGGGACCGACGTCGTAGTGGAGAGCGGCAATATCGCCGAGGCCGAGACGGCCGCCGCGGTAGTGGCCGCGGCCACCGCGACCGGTCTGTCGTTGCGTGGGGTGTTGCACGCCGCCGCCGTCGTCGAGGACGCCGTGCTGGCCAACATTACCGACGAGCTGATCGACAAGGATTGGGCGCCAAAGGTCAACGGGGTGTGGAACTTGCATCGCGCGACCGCCGGGCAGCCGCTGGACTGGTTCTGCTCCTTCTCCTCGGTGGCCGCGCTGTTCGGGTCGGCCGGGCAGGGTGCCTACGCCGCGGCATCGAGTTGGCTGGACGCGTTCACGCACTGGCGCCGCAGCCAGGGCCTGCCGGCCAACGCGATCGCGTGGGGCGCATGGGGCGAGATCGGCCGCGCCACCTTCCTGGCGGCCGGTGGCCGTACGACGATGATCGCCCCGGAGGAGGGAGCGCGGGCGTTCGAGACGTTGTTGCGTTACGACCGCACCTACACCGGCTACGTGCCGACGACGGGTGCGCCCTGGCTGGCCGCACTGGTGGCGCGCAGCCCGTTCGCCGAAGCCTTCCAGCAGTCCGGGGACCAGCACGGTGCCGAAAGCTCTGCGTTGCGAGCCGAATTGCGGGCCCTGGCGCCCGGCGAGTGGCCGGCCCGGCTGCGCCGTCTCATCGCCGACCAGACCGGCCTGATCCTGCGCCGTGCCATCGATCCCGACCGGCCGTTCGCCGAGCACGGGCTGGACTCGCTGGGCAACCTGGAACTGCGCACCCGCATCGAAGCCGAGACCGGCATCCGCGTCACGCCCAAGACCATCGCCACCTACAATTCGGCGCGCGCGTTGGGGCTGCACCTGTCGGAGACGCTGGCTGCCGAAGAGGCGCCACTGGCGGCGACGTAACGGGGGCAGTCGACACGCGTCTGCTTTCGGGTCAGCCGGCTATGTCGAGTGCGGCGCGCACGATGCTGTCGGTATCGATGCCGTGGTAGCGGTACACGTCGTCGAGGCCACCGGCTTGACCGAACGTGCGCACGCCCAAGGCGGTCAACGGAACTCGCTGAATGTTCGACAGGAAGGCGAGCGTGTGGGGATGTCCGTCCAGGACGGTCACCATGGGGTGCGCCCGGTCGCCGGGGAAGAGCTGATCGAGGATCCAGCTGTCGGCGCTGCCCCGGCCCTGGCGCGCCTGCCAGGCCTGGAACAGCAAGTCCGGACTGGTCACGCAGACGACGTCGGCTGCAACCCCGAGCTGCGCCAGCCGGTCGGCGGCGGCCAGCGCCGCCATGATCATGGTGCCCATCGCCGCGATGGTGACTTTCGCGGAATCGTTGCGCCGCAACGGATAACCGCCGGCCACCACCTGCCGACGGCGCCGTTCCCGAGCCGCGGGGTCTTGCGGCACGGCGGCGGCCGTCTGGTCGACCGGGCGGGTGGACAGTCTCAGGTACGCCGAGGTGCCGTCCGGACGCCCGAGCCGGGCGATGCTGGCCAGCAAGGTCCACTCGACATCGATGGCGAACGCCGGCTCGTAGCTGATGCAGCCGGGCTGCTCGAGCCCGATTGACGGGGTCTTGATGGACTGGTGGGCGCCGCCTTCGGCGGCCAGGCTCACCCCGGACGGCGTGCCGATGAGAATGGATTGGCCGCCGGCGTAAATCCCGAAAGACCATGGCTCCAGCGCACGTTCGACGAACGGGTCGTAGAGCACGCCGATCGGGAACAGTGGCTCACCCCACCGACTCCAGGTGGCGCCCAGTTCGCCGATCAAGCCCACCAGGTTGGTCTCGGCGATACCGAGCTCGATGTGCTGCCCGCTCGGGCGTTCGTTCCAGTGCATCAGGGTCTGTCCGTCGTCGGCGAACCAGTTGCGCCGCTCGCTGGCCGACCAGACTCCGACCTTGTTCACCCATCCGGCCAGGTTGGTGGTGGAACTGACGTCCGGGCTGACCGTGACGACGCGCTTGGCCACGTCGGGCGCCTCGCGGGTCAGGTCCAACAGCAGGCGACCGAGCGCGGCCTGCGTCGTCGACGTGCCCTTCGGGGTGCGGCCGATGTCGGTGGGCACCGCAGGCGCGACCGGTGCCGGGACGGGGTCACGGCGTAACCGTGCCGCGGTCGCGGCGCACAATTTTCCCATCGGGCCCTCCGGGCTGAACCGGTGCCACGGGTTGTCGGTGTCCATGCCGAGTTTCGTTGCCAGTCCTGCGAATTCATCTTCGGTGAGCAGTGCCGAATGGTTCTGCGGGTGTCCCTCGGTGGGCAGTCCGTAGCCCTTGATGGTGTACGCCAGGATCACCGTGGGGCGGGTGTCATCGATCTGCTGGTAAGCCGCGGTGAGGGCCGCGAGGTCGTGGCCTCCCAGGTTGCGGATCGCCGCTCTCAGCGTGGCGTTGTCCAGCGTGGTGATCAAGCCGGCGATCGCGCCGCTGTCGGGACCCGCACCGGGCAGGCGCTGCCGGATCCCGTTCGCGTCGCAGCGCAGCAACCGTTGGTATTCGGGGTTCTCCATGGCGATGATCCGCTGCCGCAGCGCATCTCCGCCGGGCAGAGCGAACACCGACTCGAGCTGGCGGCCGAAGTCGACCGTGATGACCTGCCAGCCCGCCGCGCCGAACATGGCCTCGAGCCGTCGGGCCGCGATGTTGGGCACCACCCGGTCCAGGGACTGACGGTTGAGATCGACGATCCAGACCACCTCGCCCAGTTCGGCGATTGCCGGATCGAGAATGGCCTCCCACACCGCGCCCTCGTCCAGCTCGGCGTCGCCGACCAGCGAGTATTGTCGGCCCTGCCCGCCCGCACCCAGGTGTGCGTTGACGTAGCGGCGAGCCATCGTGCCCCAGATCGGGGCGGTGGCGCCGATGCCGACCGACCCGGTCGAGTAGTCCACCACGTCCGGGTCCTTCCAGCGGCTGGGGTAGGACTGCAGACCGCCGAACTCGCGCAGCGTGGTCAGGTACTTTTCGTCCAGCTCGCCTAGCAGGTAGTTGATGCTGTGCAGCACCGGCGACGCGTGCGGTTTCACCGACACCCGGTCGCCGGGCTGCAGTTGGCTGAACCACAGCGAGGTCATGATGGCGACCATCGAGGCGCTCGAGGCTTGGTGACCGCCCACCTTCAGTCCCGAGGGATTGGGCCGCACCCGGTTGGCGTGATGGACCACCGCCGTGGATAGCCACAGAACGCGCTCGGCGATGGTTTCCAGGGTGTCGAGCTCGCTGATCGCGTGATCGATATCGCCGATGGCGAGGGTGTTCAGGGTGTTCACGGTGTCCTGCCTGTTCGGTTGGGCAGATAGATCACCGAGTCCAGCAGGCAGGCGTAACGTATGGCAAGTGTGTTTGTCGATTTTGGGCAGAATGCACAAACCGGGCGGAGTTCAACTGATCGGCGGTGCGCATCGTGGCCAACTCGCAACGGATTGTCGACGACACGGATGCGCGGATTCTGCGGGCGCTGGTGGCGGCGCCTCGCGCGACCGCGGTGGCCCTAGCGGAGACCACCGGTTTGGCCCGCAACACGGTTCACGCGCGGCTGACCCGATTGGAGTCCGGCGGCGTCTTGCAGTCGTTCGAGCGACGAATCGATCCGGGCGCACTGGGCTATCCGCTGACCGCGTTCATCATGGTCACGGTCACCCAGCGCAAGCTGGACCGGATCGGCGACGCCCTGGCCGGCGTGCCCGAAGTGCTCGAGGTGCATGGGCTCAGCGGTGTCACCGATCTGCTCGTCCACGTCGTGGCCCGCGACGCCGACGATCTCTATCGGCTGGCCGGCCAGATCCTCGACATCGACGGGGTCGAGAAAACTACCACCGGGCTGGTCATGCGTCGTCTCGTCGACTATCGGCTCGGCCCGCTGCTGGGCACGCCGTGACCGCGGCGCTGCCGCGGGAGCATCAGCGGTTATTCGACGACCCAGCTGTCCTCTTCGCTGAGCAATGAGCACAGCAGCGAATGTATTGCCTGTAAAGGCTTTTCTCGCCCGGGCAGGTGCGCGTGATGCTCGATGAACAGCCGGCCGGCGAAGGTCCCGCAGCTGTACAGGTCGACGGGCGCGCGGGTGGGGAACCACAGTTCGCTTTGAAAGTCGTCGAGCTCCATGCCCGGAGGTGTGCGCAGCGGCGGGATCGTCCCGGTGTCCGTGCACAGCACCACCGGCGGTAGCCCGGGCGGGGTGCCCTGGTATTGCAAGTTGAAATGCATAGCGGATTGCTGGATGACGCCTTCGGCGAGGTCGGTCCGGAACGATTCCACGATGCCGCGGGCCAGATCCACCACCTCGGTGTCGGATTTGATTTCCGCCAAATAGGTGGCCACGCCCAGCGGTAACGTGCTGCCGGTCAGGCTGACCGGGGGCGATAACAGGTAACGCAGATCGACCGGGTAGATGTAGGGAATCGGAATGTGCGGGGTATTGCGCAGTTCCCACTCGGCCAGCAGGATGGCCGCGGCCACCACGGAATTGAGGCTGAGCTGATTGGCAAGCCCAAACTCCACCAGCTCCGACGTCTCCTCTTCGGTGAACCGGATGCGCGCGATCGGGATGGGCCGGATGGCATCCGGATCCGCCATCGCGGGCGGCTGCTCGGGTTCCGGTAGGTCGTAGGCGAACATCGCCTTGAAAAGCTTTTCCAGTCCGGACTTTTGCTGCTTGATTACGCCGCGTTGTTCGAGCAACAACTCCAGCGACTCGGGGGCGGGTTGCGGTGTCACCGGCGCCGGTGCGCCGGTGGTGACGACGTCGGTGTAGAGCGAGAAAAGCTCTTCGAGCAGGCCGAACGCATGGTGGGCGTCGGCCAGGCTGTGGTGGGTGTACAGCGTGAGCTCGGTGCGTCCGCCGCTGTCTTTCAGCCGCAGATTGAGCAGGGTCTGGCGCTGATCCAGCCGCATGCCGGCGGTGTCGGGAGTGTCCGGGGCGTCGGAGTTGATCACCCAAATGCCCGGGTGCATAAGGTCTTCGGCGACGATCTGGTAGCGCCCGTCCTCGGTCAGCTCGAGCCGACCGGCGAACACCGGATGGGATTCCAGCAATGCGTCGAACGCGTCGGACATCGCGTCGAGGTCGACCGGACCGTGGACGTGTGCGGTAAAGGCGAAATATGTCTCGTTGACCGCGAACACCTCTTCGCTGCGGGTCAGCTTGCGGATCACGGATCCGGGAAACACGTCTTACCCCCCTTTGTTCAGCTGGTGCTGGCTCGCCGATAACCGATAAACGCCGGAACGATGCACACCGCGGTGATGCCGCCGGCCCACAGCAGCGTGGCGATCATCGGCGCGCGCACCGGGCCGCCCATCGACAACCCGCGCATGGCCTCGATCGCGTAGCTCATCGGCTGATGCGCGACCACCGGCTGTATCCAGCGTGGGAATTGGTCGAGGGGTAAGAAGCCGGTGGAGAACACCACCGCGAGGACGTGCCCCAGGGTGACCGTCTCGAGGAGAAAGTTGTTGGCGGTGTACAGCGCCACCGTTGTGATCAGCGTCGCGAACGCCAACCCGAAGATGAGCGGGACGAGAAACCATAGCAGGGTCGCCGGAATGCCTTGCTGGAAGCGGAATCCCAGAATCATTCCGACGGCCAGCACGACCAGCGTGGTCAGCATGATACGGACGATTTCGGCGGCGATGCGCGACAGCACACCCGACGCCCGGTGCACGGGCACCACCCAGAGCCGGCGCAGCAGGCCGTCGGAGCGTTCGCCGATCAGCCCGATCGCCCCGACCGCCGCACCGTTGATTGTCGCGGCCAGCGCGTTCAACGGGACCGTCCCGAACAGCGCGCTGTGACCGGTGACTTGGGAAATGACATTGCCCAGAATGATGTTCAGGGTCAACAGGAACAGGACCGGCAACACCAACGCCTCGATCACGGTGGTGAGGTCGCGCGCCCAGCGCAGCAGGATGCGCCGGGTCTGCACCTGGGTTTGTGACACCAGCGCTGACGGCGAATTCTCGTGGTATTGCTGGCCGTCCAGTCCGGTGGGCGGCTGGTGTGTCAGGGTCATTGCGCCCGCCTGGACAAGACGACCGCCGATGTCGGGATCAAAAACAGGGTCAGCCCGGTCAGCCACGCCACCGTGGGTGCCAGCACCGACCAGGTCACCGGCCCGCCGTACGGGGCGGCGTCACCGGCCAGGGCACGCAACGCCGTGACGAACTGCGAGACCGGCTGGTTGCGCACGACGGGCTGAATCCACCGTGGAAACTGTTGGGCGGGTTGGACTCCGGTGGACAACAGCCCGAAGATCAGCGGCGGCAGGATCAGCAGCGGTGTCATCGCCTCCGGGTTGCGGCTGCCGGTGCCGACCAGGTCGGCGCCGAACGACAGGATCGACCCGATCGCCACCACCAGCAGCACGAAGGCGGCAATGGAGGCCGCGGAGTGGTGAAACCGGAATCCGATCACGTAGCCGCACACGATCGCCACCGCGACCGAGATCGTGCACCGATACACCGCCGCCGAAATGCGAGCGCCCACCGGAGCGAACGGGGCCAGCGGCATCGACCGGAACCGGCGGTTGATGCCCTGCACCGAATCGGTCGCCGCCCGAAACGCCGTCGACATCGCGGCGAACGTGATCGCCTGCAACGCGATCAATGGCATCACGTATTGCGCGTAACTGCTGGCAAGGGTTTTGGTGGCGGTCCCCATGATCTGGTGCAGTGGGATGTAGAAACCCGCCGTGAAGACCACCGAGGACGCGACCGTGACGACGAGTTCGCCGTTGCGCAGGGTCGGTGCGATGAAACGCTTGGTGAGTACCCACCACTGCGCGATCGGTGACGGGTGTCGCTCGGTGGTGCTCGTCGCGGTCACCCGGCGGCCTGTGTCGCGACGGGGGTGCGGGTGCGCGGGGAATCGTCGGTCAGCGCGAGGAATACGTCGTCGAGGGAAGGGCGCCGCAGGGCGACGTCGGCGACGGCGATATTGGCGGCGGCCAGCCGGCCGACAGCGTCGATCAGCGTGTTGGCACCCTCCGGTGCGGGTATGGCGATCCGGTCCGACTCGGGGGTCAGGGCGGCCCTGACCTTGTCGGGCACCAACGAGCCGAGCGTCTCAGCGATGACCGCCAGATCCCCGAGGTTGCGCGGCACGATCTCGCAGTAACTGCCGCCCGTGCGCTCCTTGAGCTGGTCGGCGGTGCCGGCCGCGATGACCCGCCCGTGGTCGATCACCACGATCCGGTCGGCCAACGCATCGGCCTCTTCGAGATACTGAGTGGTCAGCAACGTCGCAATGCCCAGCTCCTGGAACTTGCCGACCAGGTCCCAAATGCTTTGCCGGCTACGGGGATCCAGGCCGGTGGTGGGTTCGTCTAAAAACACCACCTGGGGGCGCACCACCAGACCGCAGGCGATGTCGATGCGTCGGCGCATGCCGCCCGAGTAGGTCTTTACCCGCCGGTCGGCGGCGTAGGCCAGGTCGAATTCGTCGATAAGTTCCTTGGCGCGGGCGCGCGCCGCCGACTTACCCAATCCGAACAGCCGACCGAACATCACCAGGTTTTCGCTGCCGGTGAGCATGTCGTCGATCGCCACTTGCTGTCCGGTGAGCATGATCGAACGCCGCACTCCGGCCGGTTCGGAAACGACGTCATAACCCGCGACCACCGCCCGGCCGCTGTCCGGCCGGCTCAGCGTGGAGAGGATGTCGACGAGCGTGGTCTTGCCCGCGCCGTTCGGGCCGAGCAGCCCGAGCACCTCGCCGCGGCCGACGTCGAAGCTGACCTCGTGCAGCGCCACGAAATCGCCGAACGTCTTGCGAACCTTGTCGACAATGACGGCCTTATCGAAACCCTTGTGCGCCTTTACCATTGGTTCAACCCGCATCCAGGGCCGAGAGGTCCACCAGCGCCAGCTCGACGGGCTGCGAAGCCGAGTCGTCCTCGGGCCGCGCGGCGAGGGCCTCGGCGATCAGGTCGCGCAGTGCGCTCGGGAACCGCCGGGCCAGTGCGTCGGCCCGCGTGTCGGCCACCCGGCGGGTGTCGTACCACCAATCCAGGTGCAACACCCCGGCATAGCGGTACACCCGGAACTCGACGGCATGGCCCAGTCCCGGGATCGTGTCGCGCACCGGCGCGAGCACCGACGCCGCATCGGAGTCGAACTGCACGGCGGCGTCCATGGCCGGCACGTGCGGGATCGCACCGGCGTAGCGGAAGTGCACATCCGCCGCGCCCGCGGCCGCCAAGAGCCGGGCTGTGGGCGCACAGAGGCGGCGCAGCAACCCGTATCCGACGCCGTAATGTGGCACGGCGCCGAGGACGTCGTGGATGGCTTCCAGCAGTTCGCCGGCCCGGGCCTGTGCACTCGTGGCGCACGGCAGCGCGATCGGATAGATCGTGGTGAACTGCCCGATCGTGCGGCGCAGGTCGACGTCCGGTCGCAGCACCGAGCGGCCTTGCCCTTCCACGTCGACGGCCACCACCCCGGCGCCGACGGTTTCGGCGAGGGTCCGGCCGAGCGCCGCGAGCAGCAGCTCCTCGACCGAGGATCCGAGCACTCGGCGGGCGTCGTCGAGTTCGGAGGTCTGCTCGACGGTCAGCGCCGTCGACACCTTGGTCAGATCGTCGGCGTGGGGCGGGCCGGCGACGTCGGTGGACGCCGGTCGCACGGTCGCCTGCCGTGCGGTCTGCAGCCAGTGGTCGCGGGTGTCCAGGACGGTCGGATGCGCCGCGAGCGCCGCGCAGCGCAGCGACCAGTCCCGCCATGAGGTGGTGCCGGGGGGCAGCGAAATGTCCTCTCCGGCAAGGCGTTGGGTGAATGCGGTGAACAGGTCGGAGATCAGGATCTCCCGCGACGCGGTGTCGGCGACGGCCTCGTGCAGGGACAGCACCAGATAGCGCGCACCGTGCGGGTCCACGACGTAGACCGCGGTCAACGGTGCGGTCAGCTCACCGTGGGCGGTCAGGTCGGCGACGGTGTCGTGGATCGCCGTCCGGTGCGCGTCGGGGTCGCAATTTGAGTCGGGGCCTGAGTCGGGCAGCTCGCGCGACGACAGCGCCGCGAATTCCTGTGCCGGCCCGATCTGCTGCTCCCACACCCCGGCGCGCTCGACGAACGTCAGGCGCAAGGCGTCATGGTGGGTGGTCAGCGCGGTGAGCACACAGCGGACGTCGTCGAGGCCCACCGCCGGGTCGAGGCGCAGGATCAGCGGCAACCGCCAGCGTCCGGTGTCGCGCAGTCCGTCCTCGAGGAAGTGCGCGATGTTCGGCGGAATCGGCGGATGTGCCGTCGGCTCGGGCGGTTTCGCCAAGCCGCCCAAGGCGTACTTCGCATCCACGTGGGCCGCCAGGGCGACCAGGGTCGGGTTCGCGTAGAGGTCCTGCGGGCTGACGTCCAGACCCGCGTTGCTGGCGTTGGTCGCGATCCCGATCGCGATCAGGGAGTCGCCGCCGAGGTCGAAGAAGTTGTCCGTGCGGCCGACGGAGTTCAGGCCCAGGCACTGCATCCAGATCTGGCGCAGCACCGTCTCGGTGTGCGACTGCCCGGAGACCCCGGCATGGCCGTTGCCGTTGCCGTTCCTGGACACATCGGCCACCAACTGCATCTCGGCGGCCCGGCCGGTCCCGTTGACCGGCTGCGGGTCAACCCAATGCCGGTCGCGGGCAAAGGAATAACCGGGTAACGACACGATGTGGCGCTTGGGCCCGGTCGCCGCTGTCCAATCGACCGGCACACCGGCCGCCCACAATTGGCCGAGGCCGAGCAGGAAGGTGTCCCGGTCGTCGACGTTCTGAATCGGGTGCCGCATCAGCCGAACCGCGCGGTGCGTGCTCGACCACTTGGGGTGACGCATCGCCGAACCAGTGAGGCTGCCGCCGGGGCCGACCTCGACCAAGATCCGGTCCGGATCGCGCAGTAGCACGTCGAGTTCGTCGGCGAACCGGATCGTGGAGCTGATCTGGCGCGCCCAGGTGCCGGGATCGCTGACCTGCTCATCGGTCATCCAGGTGCCGGTGAGGTTGGACAGCAGCGGCGTGGTCGGCGGCCGCAGCTCGACGCTGGACAGGAATTGACCGAACTCGGCCGCCATCGCATTCATTGCGCTGGAATGAAATGCGTGCGTCGCGCGCACCCGCCGTGCGGTGATGTTCGCGGCGCGCAGGCGTTGGGTGAACGCGCGGATCGCGTCGTTCGGCCCAGCGACGACGCAGTTGCCCGGGTCGTTCACCGCGGACAATTCGACGCCCTGGGCCGCGAATTCGGACAGGTACGGGGCGATGTCGTCGGGCCCCAGCGCGACGGCGACCATCGAACCGGCCGGGGATTCATGCATCAGACGCGCGCGCAGGCCCACCAGCTTGATCGCGGTCTGCACATCGAAGACGCCGGCCAGGGTGGCGGCAATGTATTCGCCGGTGCTGTACCCGATGTACGCCCCGGCCCGGACGCCGTAGGTCTCGAGCAGCCGGCCCAGCGCGTACTCCACCGTGAACAGCGCGGGCTGGGAACGATCGATGCGTTCCAGATCGGTGCTGGCGTCGCCGAATATCTCCGCATGCAAGTCGATCCCCATCTCGGTGCGGAAGCCCGCGACGCAGGCGTCGAAATGCAGGGCGAAGACCGGCGCGGTGTCGTAGAGGCCGCGTGCCATGCCCAGGTGCTGAGCACCCTGACCGGGGAACATGAAAACCACACGCTCCGAAGCGGATTCATCCTTAAGGTGGCCAGCGCCGCACGATTCCCCGACGAAGACGTTGTCGTGCTCGGCGGCGCGCAGCACGCTCGCGGCATGCTCGCGGTCGTGCACCACGACGGCGGCGGTGACGGGGTGCTTGCGGCGCCCGGCCAGGGTGAAGGCGACGTCGGAAAGCTCCGGTCCATCCGGCGCGGCCAGCACGTCGGCCAGGGCCGTGCGGGATTCGTCCAGCGCCGCACGGGTCCGCGCCGACAACAGCAGCACCTGAGGCCCGCTCGGACCGGTCTGCGCGACAACCCCTGGCGCCTCTTCCAGTACGACGTGCGCGTTGGTGCCGCCCACGCCGAACGAACTGACCCCGGCCCGGCGCACGCCGTCCCACTCCCAGTGGGAGTAGCTGCTCCGCACGGTGAACGGGGTCTCGTCGAGGCGCAGCTCCGGGTTCGGGCTGGTGTAGTGCAGCGTTCCGGGAATCGCCTGGTGTTGCAGGCACAGGATCGTCTTGATCAGGCCCACCACCCCGGCGGCCACCTCCAGGTGGCCGATGTTCGACTTCACCGACCCCAGGACACACGGGCCCGGCCGGACCGTGTCGGAAACGGCGAACGCGTTCTTCAAGCCCTGGACCTCGATGGGATCGCCCAGCGGTGTGCCGGTGCCGTGCGTCTCGACATAGCTCACGGTCGCGGCATCGACACCCGCCACCGCATGTGCCTCGGCGATGACGTCGGCCTGGGCAGCCGGATTCGGCGCCGCGTAGCCCATTTTCGCCGAGCCGTCGTTGTTGATCGCCGATCCGCGGATCACGGCGTGAATGCGGTCCCCGGCGTCCAGCGCGGCCTGCAACGGCCGGAGCACCACGATGCCCACCCCGCTACCGAACACCGTGCCGTCGGCGCGAACGTCGAACGGCCGGCAGTGCCCAACGGCCGACACCATCGATCCCGGTGAGTTCCAATACCCGACCTGGTGTGGAACCGACAGCGACACCCCGCCGGCCAGGGCCATGTCGCATTCCCCGCTCAACAGGCTTTGGCAGGCTAGATGCACCGCGACCAGCGACGACGAGCACGCGGTTTGCACGGTGAGGCTCGGGCCGCGCAGATCGAACTGGTGCGAGACCCGAGTGGCCAGGAAATCCTTGTCGTTCTGCAAAAACAGGTTGAACTGTTCGAAGTTGAGTCCGGTGCCCATGAAGGCGTTGTGTTGTGACGACAGGTTGTGTAGCAGATAGCCGCTGGGGGAGCAGGTTCCGTAGACGCCGATGGCGCCGTCGAACCCGGCCGGATCACAGCCGGCATCCTCGAACGCGTGCCACGCGCACTGCAGGAACAGTCGGTGCTGCGGGTCTAGCATCCGGGCGAACTGTGGTGGGAAGCCGAAGAATTCGGCGTCGAACTCGTCGATGCCGTCCACGAGCGGGGCGCGCGGAACGTAGGCCGGGTTGGCCAGCACCTCGTCGCCGACCCCGGCCGCCCGCAGCTGGTCTTCGGACAGCGTGGCGATCGATTCCTCACCGCGGCGAAGGTTGTCCCAGAACGCCGCGACACTGTTGGCACCGGGGAAGCGGCCGGCCATGCCGATCACCGCAATAGCGGTGTCCGGCAAAGCGTCTGTGGTGCTGCTCATGCCTACTGTCCTCGCTTTCGCCGCATCGCGGCTCCGTGGCGCGCCGCGGCGCGCTGTTGTGCCCGGTCGCGAACCGCGTTACCCCGTTCGGGGCTCTGTTCGGGCTCGGCGAGGCCGAGCTGGCGGATCACCTCGACCGTGAGGTCGTGCAGCGTCGCCCCTTGCAGAATCATCGCCACCGGTGGCTCGATACCGAAATCCGCACGGGTGGTGTTGCGGATGCGCACGGCCATCAAGGAATCCATGCCGAGTTCGGTCAGCGGTGTCCCGGTGTCGATCGCCGACCGATCCGCGTAGCCCATCACCCCCGCGATCCGGCTGCACAGTCGTTCTCGCACCGCGGCCCGGGCCTGTCCCGGCTCGAGTTCGCCGAGCGCGCCCGGTCCGGCCCAGTCGCCGCCATAATCGTCGAGGTCGAGCTCGGCGACCACGTTGGCGAAATAACCGAGGTGGCGGATCTCCGGGAAGGCCACCATCGCCCGGTCGGCGCGCAGCCGCGTGACGCCGGTGCGGCACCGATCGGTGGCCAGCAGCGCCTCCATGGCCGCGATGCCCTCCGCCGGACTGATCGGGTCCAGCGGGCTGCCGACCAACGACTGCGCCACACCCACCTCCGACCACGGGCCCCAATTGATCACCGCCGCAGGCATTCCGGCGGCGCAGCGCCAGCCCACCAGCGCGTCCAGCCAGGCGCTCGCGCACGCGTAGGCGCCCTGCCCGGCCGACCCGAGCAGCGAGGCGGTGGTGGAGAATCCGACCCACCAGTCCAGCTCCCGGCCGGTGCTCGCCTGGTGCAACCGCAGCGCACCGGCGGCCTTGGGACTCCATACCCGCTCGAAACTCTCCCTGCTCATCGACAGCACCAGGCTGTCGTCGATCACGGCGGCGCCGTGCACGATGCCCCGCAGCCGGCGATCCCCGTCTTCGGCCGCCGTGACGAGCCGCTCGGCCACGCCCGCGGCCGCGATGTCGCCGCAGACCATCGCGATCTCGGCGCGGTTCTCCAGCTCCGCCAGCACCGTGCGCTGCTCGTCGGAGGGCTCGCCGCGTCCGTTGAGCACGACGCGGCCGGCGCCGGCGTCGACGAGCCACCGGGCGAACACCAGGCCGAGGCCGCCAAGACCACCGGTGACGATGTAGGACCCGCCCGGCGCGACGACGGTGTCGCGAACCGGTTCGCCGAGCGCGGCGCGGCGCAGCCGTTCGGCGTACCGTCGCCCCTCGCGCCAGGCGATGATGTCGTCGAAAGCGGTTGCTACATCCGCTGATTGGAGTTCGGCGGCCAGGGCTGCGGTCGGATCCCCGGCGGTATCGAGGTCGACGAGGGTGGTGCGCAGGTCGGGGTGCTCGTAGGCCAGGACGCGGACCAGGCCGCGCAGGGCGCCGATCGCGGGCCGTCCGGGTTCATCGTGTACGGCGAGACCGCCCGGGGTGGCCAGCCACAGCCGCGGGGAGCGGCCGTGCCAGCCGCCGAGGATGGCCCGGGCGACCGTCGAGACCGCCCACACCGAATCCCGGGCCCGGGCCAGACCGGCGTCGGTGAGCGACGGGGTGTCGGCGGGTCCGTCGTCGACGAAGGCGACGACGCCGACGGGCGGGCGTTCGGGATCACCCGAGGTTTCGGCGAATGCGGCCAGCACGGCGGCCTCGTCGTAGAGGTCGGCGGTGAGCACCCGGCGCGCCGGGGAACGCCACCGCTGCGCGAATACCTCGGCGTCGGCGCCGGCGCCGGTGAGCACCAGCCAGCTGCCCGGGGCCTCGGACACCGCCGGGGTAACCGGTGCCTCGACCCAGCTGGTGTCGAAGACCTTCTGCGCCAACGGTACCGGCGCGCTGCGTCGTTCCACCCGCCGCAAGTACAGGTCGTTGATCTCGGCGGTGACGTTTCCGGCGTCGTCGGTCAGGGTGAGCTTGCCGAGCTTGCCGGCACCGCCCTCGTCGAGATTCATCAGCCGGGCCCGGCAGTGGGCGCGCCGGCCGGGATCCCCGTATACCCGGATTGACTCGAATGATACTGGAAGATAACTGATCTCGGCTGCAGCGCCGGTCACCCCGATCTCGTCCTGGGAGTCCGGCATCGCCGCGACCAGACTCTGTAGGGCGGCGTCGAGCAGTACGGGGTGGATGCGGTAGCCGGGATGCCGGGGCGCCCCGTCGGGCAGGACGATCTCGACGTCCACCGAACTGTCGGGCTGCCGATGGATTTGGGTCAGCGCGGCGAAGGCCGGGCCGTGATGCTGGCCGGTCGAGCGGAGCGCGGCGTACAGGTCGGCCGGGGACACGGGGTGGTCGCGGGTGCCGGGCGGCTCCTGGTGCGCTGCGCGATCCGGCTGAGACACCGCGGCTTTGGCCGTCGCGTGTCGGGTAAAGCCGGCCGGGGTGCGGGAATACACCTCGATGCGGGTCTTGTCGTCGGCGCCGCGGGTCAGCTGCGTTGTCAGCCGGGTGTGCGCGTCGAGCGGGAGCATCTGCTCGACCTCGAGCTGATTGATCACCACCGCATCGACCGGCTTTCCCAACGCCTCACTGGCCGCGGCCAAGGCGATCTCGGCGAACCCGGCGGCCGGCATGATGGCCTGACCGAACACCCTGTGGTCGGCCAGCCACGGGCACACGTCGGTGCCGACATCGGCCTGCCACACGTGGTCGTGGCTGGAGGGAACCTCGACGTGCGTGCCCAGCAGCGGGTGCGTGTCCACCGAGTCCGAGCTCGCCGACCGGTCCGCCACCCAGAACTGGGTGTGCTGCCACGGGGTCAGCGGGAGGTCGGCCAGCGGGCGCCCGGCGTCGGCCGCGGGCAGTTTGCCGACCGTGGCGAGTTGGGTGTGGAAGACGATCGTGTCGTCGGTGTCGCGCTGCAGCGTGCCGATGGTCCGGCACCGGGCCCGGATCGGCATGTCGGCGAGGGTGTCGTCGATGGCGTGGGTCAGCACCGGGTGCGAGCTGATCTCGATGAAGGTGTGATACCGCGCAGCCGCGGTCGTGATGGCCTGGTGGAAGCGCACCGGGTTGCGCAGGTTGTCGGCCCAATAGTCGGCGTCCACGGTGCGCTGAGGTTGCTCATCGGTGGTGCTGATCATCGGAATGGCCATCGGCAGCGGGGTCAGATCGGCGAGCGCGGAACGCAATTGCGGCAGCACCGGGTCGATGATGGGGTGATGGGAGGCGACGTCCACCTCGATGCGGCGGGCCAACCGGTTTTGCGCGGCCACTTGCGCGATCACCGCATCCACCGCGTCCGGCGGGCCGGCGACCACGGATTGGCGCGGGGAGGCATGCACGGCCAGCGTCACCTGCGGGTAGTCGGCGATCAGCACGGTGGCGGCCTCGGCGTCGAGTTCCAGCAGCGCCATTGCGCCCTGCCCGGCCAGTTGGGCCATCAATCGGGAGCGGGTGGCGATCACCCGCAGGCCGTCGGCGGGAGTCAGCGCGCCGGCCACCACGGCGGCCGAGACTTCGCCCATCGAATGACCCACTACCGCGTCGGGCGTCACGCCGTACCCGCGCCACAGCGCGGTGAGCGCGAGCTGCACGCCGACCAGCACCGGCTGAACGCGGTCGATGCCGGTTATTTCGGCGCCATCGGTGAGGGTTTGCCGTAGCGAAAAACCGGTGTGGGCAACGAAATCGGGCTCGAGTTCGTCGACGGCCGTGGCAAAGGCCGGCTCATCGGCCAACAACCGCCGACCCATGCCGGCCCACTGCGAGCCCTGCCCGGAGTAGACGAACACCGTTCCCGGCCCGGTGAAGCCGTCCCGGTACGCCGAGACCGCCGGGCCGGGCCGGCCGGCGGCCAGCGCCCGCAGGCCCGCGACCGCGTCCGCGTGATCCCGCGCGACCACCGCCGCGGTCTTGGCGTGGCGGGGCCGACGATGATTCAGCGTCTGGGCCGCATCGGCCAATGACGTGGTGGCGCCCGGCCCTTCCAGCCACTCGGCCAGGTGGGTCGCCAGCGCGCCGGCCCGCTGCGGTGTCTTGCCGGACACCACCAGCGTGGACACTCGACTCTCGGATGTGTTGGCCGACAACGACTCCGGTGTGGGCTCCGGTGCCTGCTCCAATACCACGTGCGCGTTGGTGCCGCTGAGACCGAACGACGACACGGCCGCGCGCCGCACGCCCGCGGGCCAGCGGGTGGCCTCGGTGGGGACGAACAGCCGGGTCGACGCCGGGTCGATGGCCGGATTCCACCGAGTGAAGTGCAGGTTCGGCGGAATCTGCCCGCGGCTGACGGCCAGCGTCGCCTTGATGAACCCGGTGATCCCGGCCGCGGCCTCCAGGTGGCCGATGTTGGTCTTCACCGATCCCAGCGCGCACCTGACATCGCCGGACCCGTGCGCCGATCCGTAGGTCGCGGCCAGCGCTTCGAATTCGATCGGGTCGCCCAAGATCGTTCCGGTGCCGTGGGTTTCGACGTAGTTCACGCTGTCGGCGGTGGTGCCGGCCAGGCGCAGCGCGGTGCTGATCACGTCGCGCTGCGCGGCGGCGTTCGGGGCGGTCATGCCGTTGGATCGGCCGTCCTGGTTGATCGCCGAACCGCGGATCACCGACAGCACCCGATCGCCGTCGCGGATGGCCTCGGCCAGGCGCTTGAGCACCACAACGCCGCAGCCCTCGCTGCGCACGAACCCGTCGGCCAGGGCGTCAAACGTCTTGCAGCGCCCCGTCGGTGACAGCGCCGACCATTTGGACAGCGCGATGCTGGTGAACGGCGACAGCATCAACTGCACCCCGCCGGCCAGCGCCACGTCGCTTTCGCGCAGACGCAGGTTCTGACATGCCAGGTGTAGCGCCACCAACGACGACGAGCACGCGGTGTCGACGGCGACCGCCGGCCCGCGCAGCCCGAGCAGATACGAGATCCGTCCCACCGCGGCGCTGTGCGGGTTGCCGGTGGACATGTACGCGTCGATGTCGGCGCGACGCTCCAGGTTGACGATCGTGTAGTCCCACGCCGACAGGCCCATGATCGCCGCGGTGCGGGTGCCGTTCAGCGAATCGGGCGGCAGCCCGGCGTGTTCGAGTGCCTCCCAGGCGACTTCGAGCAGGATCCGCTGCTGGGGGTCCATCGCCTCGGCTTCCCGCGGGGTGATGCCGAAGAAGTCGGCGTCGAACCCGGCGACGTCGTCGACGAAGCCCCCCCATTTGGTGGTCATCCGCCCCGGCGCCTGCGGGTCGGGGTCGTAGAACGCGTCGGCGTCCCACCGTTGGGCCGGCACCACGTCGACGGCGTCGCGGCCGTCCATCAACAACTGCCAAAAGCTGTCCGGCCCAACCACACTGCCCGGTAACCGGCAGCCGATGCCGACCACCGCGATCGGTTCGGCAACGTCGGTGGGAAACGCCGTCCCCGCCCGTACCAATTCGCGTGCCAGGACCTCGCGCGCCTTGGGTGACATCTGCGCCGCGCGCTCGGCAAGACTCGTCATCTACTCACTGCCCCCGGTTGCCGTCTCCAGCTCGCTGGCCGCCACGAGGTCGGACAGCAATTCCATCTCTTCATCCGATAGCTCGGATTCGCCCTCCGGTGCCGGTGGGTCCGCGGTCATCGCGGCGTAGCCGAGCCGCTCGCACAGCGCGCCGGCCAGATCGGTGATGGTGGGGTAGGCCCAGACCAGGGCGGCGGGCAACATGGTGCCCAAGCTCGCTTCGAGCCGGTTGCGCAACTCGAGCGCCATCAACGAGTCCAGCCCCAACGACTCCATCGGCCGGTCCGGGTCGATCGGGTCGGTCGAGCGCAGCACCGCGCGGATTTCGCCGGCGATCGCGGCGGCCAAACGCCGTGGCCGCTCGACGGGTTCGCAGCCATCCAGCTCCGCGCGGATCGCACCGCCGCCGCGCCGCTCGGCGGTGCTCGCCTCCTGCAGCTTGGCGAACAGTGCCGAACCCGCCGCGGAGGGAAAGGACTGGAACCACTGCCGGGCGTCGAGGCTGAACACGCCGGTGCGGGCCCGGTCGGCCGCCAGCACCCGCTGCATCGCGGCCAGGCCCTGCTCGACGGTGATCATGGCGACGCCGAGGTCGGCGAAGAACTGGGCGCGACCCACCTGAGCCCAAGGCCCCCAGTTGATTCCGACGGCCGGCAGGCCCAGCGAGCGTCGATACGCGACGAGGCCGTCGACCCACGAGTTCGCGGCGGCGTAGCTGCCCTGGCCCGGGGCGCCCAGCAGGGAAGCCACCGAGGAGAACGTCAGCCACCAATCAACGTCGAGATGGGCGGTGGCCCGATGAAGGTGCCAGCTGCCGTCGACCTTCGGCGTGAACACCCGCCGCGCGGCCGCGTCGGTGATGTTCAGCACGGTCTCGTCGTCGAGAACCATGGCGCTGTGCAGAACTCCGGCCACCCGGAAACCGGCGTCGTGGACCGCCTCGACCAGCCGGCCGGCCGTGTCGGCGGCGGCGATATCGCCGGTGATCACCTCGACGCGGGTCCCGGTGTCGTTCAGGTCGGCGATCGCCGACCGGATGTCCTCGTCGGGTTCCGAACGGCCGTTGAGCACAACCATTCCCGCGCCTTGGGCGGCCAGCCACTGCGCGACGACGAAACCGAGACCGCCCATGCCGCCGACGATCAGATACCCGCCGTCGGGGCGCACCAGGGGTTGGGGGGGCGGTGCCGCGATCGCCTCGAGGTCCCCGCCCGCCGGTATCGACACGACGATCTTGCCGGTGTGCCGTCCGCCGGCCATCAGCCGGAACGCGTCGGCCGCGTCGGTGAGGGGGAATTCGGTGACCGGAAGCACTCGCAGGCGCCCGTCGGCCACGTGGGCCAGGATGCGGCCGAGCATCTCCCGATACCGCCCCGGGTGCAGTTTCAGGTTCAGGTCGAGGTCGACGACGGCGAACGACGCGCTCTTGGCCAGCGCCGCCAATCCCAGGCTGGCGTCGGCGTGCACGTCCTTCTTGCCCAGCTCGATGAACCGGCCGCCGGGAGCAAGAATTTGCACACCGCGCTGAATGGCTTCGCCGGGAAGCGAGTTCAGGATGACGTCGACACCGTAGCCGTCGGTGAGCTCGAGGATTTCGTCGGCGAAGTCCGCGCTGCGGGAGTTGCCGACGTACTCGACACCCAGCCCGGCGAGCATCTCGCGCTTGGTGTCCGATCCGGCCGTCGTATAGATGCGGGCGCCGATCATCCTGGCGATGGACACGGCGGCCAATCCGACGCCGCCGGTGGCGGAATGGATCAGCACGCGTTCCCCGGCGGTCAACCGGCCGACGTCGCACAACGAATGCCAGGCGGTCAGGTAGGCGATGCCGAAGGCGGCGGCCTCGCCGTCGGGCAGCGCGTCCGGGACGGGGGCGACCAGGTCGGCAAGTGTGGTCATGTGGGAGGCGAAAGTGCCAGGGCCGAATGCGATCACGCGCTGCCCAACCGCGACCGTGTCGACATCTGGGCCGACGGCGGTCACGAAGCCGACACATTCGCCGCCGATCACCGGCGGGCCGTCCAGCCCGGGATATACGCCCATCGCCTTGAGCACGTCGGAAAAGTTCAGGCCCGCGGCGACAATGCGCACTTCCACCTGTCCGGCTGACGGCGAAATGCGCTGCACCGCATGGAGTTTGAGCTCGTCGAGTCGTCCCGGCTGGTCGATCTGCAGCCGGACGGCGGCACCGCCGGCCAGGTTGACCACAGTGCGGCGGGGTTCGGCGGCAAGCGCACCGGTCGGGTCGACGGGTGCCGGCGTCAGCCGGTTGACATAGCGCCCTCCGTCGCGCAACGCGATCTCGTCGTGGTCCGCGCCGGCGAGTAATTCTTCGGTGAGGGCGGCGACCGGGCCGCAACCGTCGGCGTCGATGTCGACGATGGTGGTTCTCAGCTCCGGGTGCTCGAAGGTCAGCACCCGCGCGATTCCGCGAAGTGTGGTCTGCGCCAGGGTGATTCGATCGTCGGTCTCGACCTGCTGGGCGCCGCGGGTGACGATCCACAGCCGGGGACTGTTCCTGGCGCCCAGTCGCGTCACCGTCTTGGCGATGTCGGCGATCAGTAGGGTGCGCGACCGCGCGAGATCCAGCTGCGCCACGTCGTCGAGCGCCTCGTCGGCGCAACGAGGCGGGCAGAGCACCACAATGCTGTCCCGCGGGGTGCGGGTGATCGCCTCGCGCAGGCCGGCGACGTCGGCGGGGGAGACCACGTCGATCTCGGTGGCGCCGTCTCGCAGCGACGACCGCAGTGCCGGCAGAAACTCGTCGCCGCCGTGCTGTTGATCGGCGGGATCGCCGATGAGCAGCACGGCCCCGAGCGTTCCGACGGCCTTGTCTCGGGGTGTGGCTTCCCATTGCACCGTGAACAGCTGGCCGCCGTCTTCGGTGGCGCCGCTGTGTGATCCGAGTACAGCCATCTCGACCTCGTCGATGACGAGCAGCGCCCGCCCGTCCGAATCGGTCAACGTGACCTGGCCGCAGAGCCGGTCCGCGGTGTCGGTGGCGGCCAGGGATCCGATCGAGTGGACGCCGTCGGTGATGTCGCCGTAGACGTGCACACCGGCGAAACGGATGGGCAGCACCAGGGTTTGGCGGGCGGTCTGCCCGCCGGCCAGATCGGTCGCCACCCGGGTGGCGCCCAGGGTCTGCACGGCGATGTCCATCATCACCGGGTGCAGCGCGAAGCTGCGGGATCCGGTTCGGGCCGCGGCGGGCAACCGCACGTCGGCGCGGGCAGCACCGGACTGCGCGACGGCGAGTCCGACGATGCCGCGGAAGGCCGGGCCGTGTTGTTGTCCCGCGCCGCGCAGCCGCTCGTAGAGGTCGTCGGGGTTGAGGTCGTCGGTCACCTCGTCGAACACCGGTGCCGGCGGCCGGTCGTCGATGGCCCGCGCGACGGTGGCCGTGGCGTGCTTGACCCATCCTGAAGTGGCCGCGCGCGTGCGTATTTCGACGCGGCAGGCCTGCTCGTCACCGGTGAGGGTGGTGACCAGCACGGTGTCGTCGGCGACGGGCAGCATCTGGTGCAGGCTCAGGTCGCGGATCATCCACCCCGAAGTGTCGCCGAAGGTGTCCGTCACCGCGGCCAGCGCCACTTCGGCGTAGGCCGACCCCGGCAGCACGCACAGGTCGTCGATCACGTGATCGCCGAGCCACAGCAGGTCCGGCCGCAGATCGCATTCCCAGATCCGGGTTCCGGTGGTCGGGTCGGTGACGCCGATGCCGAGCAACGGGTGGGTGTCCGCGGTGTGGTGCGCAGGGACGGTCGGCTCGATCCAGTGCCGAGTGTGCTGCCAGGGCGTGGTGGGCAGGACCGGATGCGGCTCGGCGGGGTGCGGGGTCTGCGGCGGGTGAGTGGTGTGGGTGGTGTTCAGGTTGGTGTGGAAGGTCAGCGTGTCGTGCGCGTCGCGCAGCAGGGTGCCCAGGCTCAGGTAACCCCCTCCGCCATATCCGTTGCCGTCGGCGTCACGCGCGGCCAGGGTTTCGTCGATGGCGTGCGTCAACAGCGGGTGTGCGCTGATTTCGATGAAGGTGTGGTGGGTGGCTGCCGCTGTGGTGATGGCGTGCTGGAAGTGGACTGGGTTGCGCATGTTGGTGGCCCAGTGTTCGGCGTCGAAAGGCGGGGTGGTGGTGGGGTTTTGGTAGGTGGTGGAGATGATCGGGATGGTGGGGGGTTTGGGGGTGAGGTCGGCCAGCTCGGTGCGCATCGCCGGTTGCAGGGCGTCCATGGCCGGGTTGTGGGGGGCGACTTCGATGTTGACTGGGCTGGCGAACTGGCCCTGGGTTCGGACCGTGTTGATCAGGGCGTTGATCTGGGTGGTGGGTCCGGAGATCACGGTTTGGCGTGGGGAGGCGTAGATCCCGACTGTGACCTGGGGGTGGTTGGCGATGAGGGCCTCGGTGGCGGTGGCGTCGAGTTCGAGCAGTGCCATGGTGCCTTGTCCGGAGAGCGGGGCCATCAGCCGGGAGCGGGTTGCGGTGACCCGCAATCCTTGGGCGGGGGTGAGGGCGCCGGCGACGACGGCGGCGGCGACCTCGCCCATGGAGTGGCCGATGACTAGGTCTGGGGTGATGTCGTGGGAGCGCCACAGCGCGGTCAGTGCCAGTTGCATGCCGATCAGACCGAGCTGGATCTGCTCGATGCCGTCGAGGGGTTTGCCGGTGGCGATCATCTCGTGTAGTGAGAAGCCGGCCTCGGTGAGGAAGGTGGGTTCTAGTTCGGCGATCGCGGCGGCGAAGGCGGGTTCGTCGGCCAGGAGTTGGCGGCCCATGCCGGGCCATTGCGAGCCACGTCCGGAGTAGACGAACACCACACCCGGGCCGACCGGCACCTCGGCCGGGGTCACGACGCCCGGGGCGGGTTCGCCAGCGCCGAGCGCGCGCAGCCCGGCGACAGCCTGCGCACGATCGGCGGCCACCACCGTGGCGAACTTGGGCAGCCGGGCCCGGTGATGATTGAGGGTGTGTGCGATGTCGGGCAACGCCACATCGGCGCCGGGGCCGTCCATCCAGTCGGCCAACGCCGCCGCCGACGCCGCCACCCGCTGCCGCGTCTTGCCCGACACCACCAACGTCGACACCGTCGGGCCGGTTCCTTGCGGCGGCAACGTAACCGGCGTCGGGGCCTGCTCGAGCACGACGTGCGCATTCGTGCCACTGACGCCGAACGAGGACACCCCCGCCCGGCGCGGTTGCCCGGTGCTAGGCCAGGGCGTGTCCTCGGTGGCGATGGCCAGCCGGGACGCCACCTCGCCGGCGTGCGGCGTGAGTTGCCGGAAGTTCAGGTTGCGGGGGATGCGGCCGTGCCCCACGGCCAGCACGGTCTTCATGAATCCGGCGATGCCGGCCGCTGCCTCCAGATGACCGAGGTTGGTCTTGACCGCGCCCAGTACCAGTGGTGGGCGATCGGCGCGGTCAGCGAAAACCTTGCCCAGCGAATCTAATTCGATCGGATCACCCAGCGGTGTACCGGTGCCGTGTGCCTCGATGTAGTCGATGTCGGCCGGTGTCAGCTTGGCCGACGCCAGCGCCTGGCGCAGCAGCGCCTGTTGTGCCGGGCCGTTGGGGACGGTCACCCCGCTGCTGGCGCCGTCCTGGTTGACCGCCGAACCACGCACCAGCGCGAGGACGCGGTTGCCGTCGCGCTGGGCGTCGACGAGCCGCTTGAGGACCACGACTCCGGCGCCCTCGCTGCGGACGTACCCGTCGGCGCCCGCGTCGAAGGTCTTGCACTGGCCCGCCGGCGACAGCATGCCCCAGCGCGAGCAGGCGATGCTGGTGCCCGGCGTGAGCAGCAGATTGGTCCCACCCACCAGCGCGGCATCACTTTCCCGCCAGCGCAGGCTTTGGCAGGCGAGGTGGATGGCCACCAGCGACGACGAGCACGCCGTGTCCAGCACCATCGCGGGGCCGCGGACGCCGAGCAGGTAGGCCAACCGCCCGGCGGCGAAGTTCGCCGAGTTCCCGGTCAGCACATAGGCGTCGAGATCTTCGGGCCGTACCGTGCCGGACATCCTGAGCATGTAGTCATAGGCGGTGACACCGACGAATACCGAGGTTTGGCTGCCGCGGATGGTATGCGGCGCAATGCCGGCGTTCTCCAACGCTTCCCACGCCACCTCGAGGAACAACCGCTGCTGCGGGTCCATGGCCGCCGCCTCGCGCGGGGTGATGGAGAAGAATTCCGCATCGAACTCGTCGGGCTCCCAGTCGGACAGGAACCCGCCCTCGCGGTTGCAGATGGTGCCCGGCACGGTGTGGTCTTCGGTGTAGAGGGCGTCGGCGTCCCAGCGTCCGGCCGGGACCTTGACGATGCCGCTGCGCCCGTCGCGCAACAGGTCCCAGAACTGATCGGGACTGTTGACGCCGCCGGGGAAGCGGCAACCCATGCCGACCACCGCGATCGGTTCGGTGCCCGCCTTCTCGGCGATCTCCAGGCGCGCGGACAGATCGTCGATCTTGTGCAGCGCTTCGGCGATGATCGCCCGGCGATCCGGTGTCGGGGTGGTCATGACGACCCTCTGAGTCTTTCCGAAAGTTGTTCCAACAACTCGGCTTCGCTGAATTCGTCGTAGGCATCCGCATCCGGCCGCTCGCTGTCATCGGTGAGCTCGGGCAGCGTGGTGGCCAGGTGATCGGTGAGGCTGTAGACGCTCGGGTAGTCGAAAACGACGGATGCGGGCAGGAATTCACCGAGCACATCGGATAATGACCGTTGCAGCGTCACGCTCATCAGTGAGTCCATGCCGAGTTGGAAAAATCCGGTGGCGGGATCGAGTGATTCGCTGGGTGGCAGTCCCATCACCTTGGCGGCCAGCCGGGCGACCTGGTCGAGCAGCATCTGGTGACGTCGTTCCGGCGGGCAGGTGCGCAGGGCTTTACGGAATGCGCTTTCCGGCATGGCCGTATCCTGCGGATCCGGCAGTAGCTCGTCGAGGATGCGCAGCGAGCCGCGGGTGCGGTAGGCGGCGGCCAGCAGCGGCCAGTCCGCGTCGACGACGACGGAATGCATGCCCGCGCCGGGACTCATTGCTCGCGCCAGGGCGCCGATGGCGGTTTCGTCGTCCATCGGCCGTAAACCCGATCCCATGCTGACTTGGCTGAAGTCGTGTTCGGCGTCGGCCAGTGATTGCCACAGTCCCCAGTTGACGGTGGTGGCGGGCAGGCCCATGACGCGCCGCGCGTAGGCGAGTGCGTCGAGGTAGCCGCTGGTGGCGGTGTAGTGGGCCAGCCAGCGCGACCCGGTCAACCCCGAGATGGAGGAGAACAGCACGAAATGGTGCACCGGCTTCTCCAGCGTCAACCGGTGCAGCACAGCTGCGGCATCCAGCTTGGGTGCGAACATCGCCGTGACATCGTCGTTCGTCATCTCGCTGAGCAGCACCGGCTGACCGGCGAACGCGGCCAGGTAAATCCCGTCCAGCGGGGGCAGGTCGGCGCCGAACCGGTCGAACAGGGTGCGCATCGCGGTTTCGTCGGTGGCGTCGGTGGCTTCGGTGATGAGGGTAACTCCCTGTGTCGCAAGGGTTTCGGTGAGTTCCCGTAGCCGCTGTCCCGGGTTGCGGGAGACCGCGACGATGGTGGTGGCTCCCATCCGGGCCAGCTGCCGGATCAGGTGCGGGCCGATATTGCCGGTCGCGCCGATCACCAGCTGGCATGCTCCGACATCGAGCGTCACCTCGTCGGCGGGCAGCGGGCGTTTCCGCAGCCGCGGCACATGGCGACGCCCGGACCGGTACACCACCTGGTCCTCGCCGTCACGGGCGGCGGCCTCGTCGAGCACCTGCCGTGCCACCAGCTGGACCGGTACCGAGGCGTCCAGATCGATGATGCCGCCCCAGATTTCGGGGTGCTCGAGGGCGAGCGTGCGTCCTAGGCCCCACAGCGCGCCATGGGCGGGGCTGGCGTGCTCGCCTTCGGCAATGGGCTGCGCATTGCGGGTGACGATGAACAGCCTGACCGGCGAGTTACTGGCGGCCATTGCCGCGGCGAGCCGGCGTACCTGATGGAACAACTGGTAAGCCGTCCCGACGTCAAGCGGGTCGACCGGGGCGATCGGCGCATACAGGACATGGTCGACGCCGGGCAGCGCCTCGCCGAGCGCGGCCGGCTCCACATCGCAGTTCCGCACATCGGCGAGACAGCCCAGCTCGGCGGCCAGGGCGGCGTCGCCGACCACCAGCCACCGGCCGGCGGCCGCGCCGCCGCCCTCGGGAAGGGATGTCGGCTCCCATGCTAGGCGCAGCGACCAGTCGTCGAGCGGCCCGCCGCGGGCTGGAAACGCCTGCCGCACAACGCTATTGCGCTGTTGTTTCGGTGCGTCGGCGGCCAGGTCGGCGGCGAACCAGTGGTGGGTGTGGTGCCAGGGGGTGGTGGGGAGATGGGGGTGCGGTTCGGGGGATGCGGGGTCTGTGGTGGATGGGCGGTGTGCACCCTGTTGCGGTTGGTCCGGAACGTCACGGTGTCATCGGTGTCGCGGTGCAGGGTTCCCACGCAGGTGTACTTGGTTCCGTGTTGGGCGTTGTGCAAGGTCTCCAGCACCGCTTGGGTGAGTAGGGGGTGTGCGCTGATTTCGATGAAGGTGTGGTGGGTGGCTGCCGCTGTGGTGATGGCGTGCTGGAAGTGGACTGGGTTGCGCATGTTGGTGGCCCAGTGTTCGGCGTCGAAAGGCGGGGTGGTGGTGGGGTTTTGGTAGGTGGTGGAGATGATCGGGATGGTGGGGGGTTTGGGGGTGAGGTCGGCCAGCTCGGTGCGCATCGCCGGTTGCAGGGCGTCCATGGCCGGGTTGTGGGGGGCGACTTCGATGTTGACTGGGCTGGCGAAGCGGTTCTGGGCGCACCCGGTGGATCAACGTCTCGATCTGCTCGGTGGGCCCGGAGATCACGGTTTGGCGCGGCGAGTTGTAGATGGCCAGGGTGACCTGGGGGTGGTTGGCGATGAGGGCCTCGGTGGCGGTGGCGTCGAGCTCGAGCAGTGCCATGGTGCCTTGTCCGGAGAGCGGGGCCATCAGCCGGGAGCGGGTTGCGGTGACCCGCAATCCTTGGGCGGGGGTGAGGGCGCCGGCGACGACGGCGGCGGCGACCTCGCCCATGGAGTGGCCGATGACTAGGTCTGGGGTGATGTCGTGGGAGCGCCACAGCGCGGTCAGTGCCAGTTGCATGCCGATCAGACCGAGCTGGATCTGCTCGATGCCGTCGAGGGGTTTGCCGGTGGCGATCATCTCGTGTAGTGAGAAGCCGGCCTCGGTGAGGAAGGTGGGTTCTAGTTCGGCGATCGCGGCGGCGAAGGCGGGTTCGTCGGCCAGTAGTTGGCGGCCCATGCCGGGCCATTGCGAGCCACGTCCGGAGTAGACGAACACCACACCCGGGCCCGCGGGGCCTGGGTGTGGGCCGACCACGCCGGGGGCGTGTGCACCGGCGGCGAGCGCGCGTAGGCCGTGTACCGCGTCAGCGCGGTCGCGGGCCACCACGGTGGCGAACGTGGCCTGCCGGGCCCGGTGATGATTGAGGGTGTGTGCGATGTCGGGCAACGCCACATCGGCGCCGGGGCCGTCCATCCAGTCGGCCAACGCCGCCGCCGACGCCGCCACCCGCCCCGCCGACTTCCCCGACACCACCAACGTCGACACTTCGGTATCCGAGCCGGCTGCGGCGACGGGCGCTGGGTCCGGGCCCTCCTCGATCACCACATGCGCATTCGTGCCGCCGAGCCCGAACGAGGAGACCGCGGCGCGGCGGGGGCCGGAGTCCGACGGCCACGGGGTGTTCTCGACCGGTACGAACAGCCGGGTCGGTGCCGCGTCAATAGCCGGATTCCATTGGGAAAAATGCAGATTCGGCGGTATCTGGCCACGCTGCACGGCCAGTACCGCCTTGATGAAGCCGGCCACGCCGGACGCGGCCTCGAGATGGCCGATGTTGGTTTTCACCGCGCCCAGCGCGCAACGGCCCTCGCCGCGCCCATAGGTGGCGGCCAACGCCTCGAACTCGATTGGGTCACCGAGAGCCGTTCCGGTGCCGTGGCTTTCGACGTAATGCACGCTGTCCGGGGCGACGTCGGCCGAGCGCAGCGCGTCGGCGATCACGTCGCATTGCGCGGCAGTGTTGGGCGCGGTGATGCCGTTGGAGCGGCCGTCCTGGTTGACCGCCGAACCGCGTACCACCGCAAGCACCGGATCGCCGTCGCGCACCGCGTCGGTCAGCCGCTTGAGCACCACCACGCCCGCACCCTCACCCCGCACGAAACCGTCCGCCGCCGCGTCGAAGGTGGCGCAGCGACCATGCGGCGAGAGCAATCCCCAGGCGGAGATGGCGATCTGGGTCTCCGGGCGCAGGGTCACGCTGACCCCACCGGCCAGCGCCAAATCGCTTTCGCGGGACCGCAGGCTCTGGCAGGCCAGGTGGATCGCGGACAGCGACGACGAGCAGGCCGTGTCGACGGCCACGGCTGGGCCCCGCAATCCCAACAGGTAGGAGATGCGGCCCGCGGTGATGCTGTGCGAGTTCCCGGTTCCGGTGTAGGCGTCCACGCTGTCCGGGCTGCCCGCGATCATGGACTGGTATTCGTTGAAGTAGGCGCCCATCATCACGGCAGTCCGAGTGCCGCTGAGGGAATCCGTGGGGATCCCGGCATGTTCGAGGGCTTCCCAGGCGACCTCGAGCAGCATCCGCTGCTGCGGATCCATCGATGCCGCCTCCCGGGGAGTGATGCCGAAGAACTCGGCGTCGAAGCCCGCGATGTCGGGGATAAAGCCGCCCCACTTCGTCGTCATATGGCCGGGGGTCAATGGATCGGCGTCATAGAAGGCCTCGGCATCCCAGCGGTCGGCCGGGATGTCGGAGATGGCGTTGCGCCCTTCGACCATCAGCTCCCAAAAGGTTTCCGGGCCGGTCACGTTGCCGGGGAATCGGCAGCCCATGCCGACGACCGCGACCGGTTCGGTCATGGCGGTTCGCGCGGCCCGGGCGAACTCGTCGGACAAGGCCGCGCGCTGTTGCGCTGTCAGTGCGAGGATGCGGCTGGACACACTTCGCATTAGCCGCGCTCCTCGGCGGCTACCGGGGACGACTCGATGCGGTCGAACAAACTGTCCAGGGTGCTGCCTGCCGACGCGGACAGTTGCGCAATCCGATCGGTACCCGAGTCCGATTGCGGAGCAATCAGGTTGGTGAGGTAGTCGGCCAAGGCAGCGACAGTGGGATGGTTGAACAGCATGGTTGCTGACAGCTCGACGCCGGCAAAGATCTCGGCCTCGCGTCGAATCGCCATGGCCATCAACGAATTCAGGCCCAATTCGGCCAGCGGCCGGTCACCGTCCAGGTCGGATTCGCCGATCCGCAGTTCGCGGGCCACGATGGTGCGCAGGCCGGTTTCCAGTTCGGCATGGATCTGGGCCGGGGACAGCTGCGACCAATCCCGGGCCGGGACGAGCGTCGCGGGCGGGGCGTCCGCCAGTAGCTCGTCGAGGATGCGCAGCGAGCCGCGGGTGCGGTAGGCGGCGGCCAGTAGCGCCCAATCCGCATCGACGACAACCGTTTGCACCCCGGCGTCAGCGCTCATCACGACCGGCAGTGCTTTGCTGGCACGGTCGTCCGGCATGGGGAGCAGACCGGTACCGACGCTGACCTGACCGACTTTGTCGTCGCCATCGGCCAGTGATTGCCACAGTCCCCAGTTGACGGTGGTGGCGGGCAGGCCCATGACGCGCCGCGCGTAGGCGAGTGCGTCGAGGTAGCCGCTGGTGGCGGTGTAGTGGGCCAGCCAGCGCGACCCGGTCAACCCCGAGATGGAGGAGAACAGCACGAAATGCCGCACCGATGTTTTCAGCGACAGGCGGTGCAGCACAGCTGCGGCGCCCAGCTTGGGTGCGAACATCGCCGTGACATCGTCGTTCGTCATCTCGCTGAGCAGCACCGGCTGACCGGCGAAGGCGGCCAGGTAGATGCCCTCCAGCGGGGGCAGGTCGGCGCCGAACCGGTCGAACAGGGTGCGCATCGCGGTCTCGTCGGTGGCGTCGGTGGCTTCGGTGATGAGGGTAACTCCCTGTGTCGCAAGGGTTTCGGTGAGTGCCCGTAGCCGCTGTCCCGGGTTGCGGGAGACCGCGACGATGGTGGTGGCTCCCATCCGGGCCAGCTGCCGGATCAGGTGCGGGCCGATGTTGCCGGTCGCGCCGATGACCAGCTGGCAGGCGCCGGCGTCCAGCGTGACCGGCGACTGCGCGGGCACCGCGTGGCGTTGCAACCGGGGGACGCGCCGCGCACCCCCGCGGTAGACGACCTGATCTTCGCCCGGGTCTAAGCCCTCGTCGCCACCGACCTCGCGCAGCAGCCAAGGCGCGGCCACTTCGCCCGGTACCGAGGCGTCGAGATCGACGATGCCACCCCAGATTTCGGGGTGCTCGAGGGCCAGTGTGCGCCCTAGGCCCCACAGCGCGCCGTGGGCGGGGCTGGCGTGCTCGCCTTCGGCAATGGGCTGCGCATTGCGGGTAACGATGAACAGCCTGGCCGGCGCGGCGCCGGCGGTCATCGCGGTCACCAGACGGCGTATCTGGCCGAACAGCTCATACGCTCGCGCCGGGTCGACGGCCGCGTCCGCGGCGGGCGCGTAGACGACATGGTCGACACCGCTCAGTGCGGAGCGCAGCGCGGGCTCGACGTCGAGCAGCGCGGTCCCCGCCACGTCGATGTGGGATTGCCCACCCGCGATCCCGGCGAGTTCCCGGCCCAACTCGGCGTCGCCGATCACCAGCCACCGGCCGGTGCGGACCACCCCCGCCCGCGGCTCCGGCAAAGGCTGCACCGTCCACTGCACCCGGTAGTACCACGCTTCCAGTGCACCGTCCTGGTGGTCCGACGTCGTGCCGGTCGCCGCTGGTGATCCGTTCTGGGACAACGGCTTCGGTGCCGATGTGACCAAGCTTGCGGGGGGCAGCCAGTGGTGGGTGTGGTGCCAGGGGGTGGTGGGGAGATGGGGGTGCGGTTCGGGGGGATGCGGGGTCTGTGGTGGATGGGCGGTGTGCACCCTGTTGCGGTTGGTCCGGAACGTCACGGTGTCATCGGTGTCGCGGTGCAGGGTTCCCACGCAGGTGTACTTGGTTCCGTGTTGGGCGTTGTGCAAGGTCTCCAGCACCGCTTGGGTGAGTAGGGGGTGTGCGCTGATTTCGATGAAGGTGTGGTGGGTGGCTGCCGCTGTGGTGATGGCGTGCTGGAAGTGGACTGGGTTGCGCATGTTGGTGGCCCAGTGTTCGGCGTCGAAAGGCGGGGTGGTGGTGGGGTTTTGGTAGGTGGTGGAGATGATCGGGATGGTGGGGGGTTTGGGGGTGAGGTCGGCCAGCTCGGTGCGCATCGCCGGTTGCAGGGCGTCCATGGCCGGGTTGTGGGGGGCGACTTCGATGTTGACTGGGCTGGCGAAGCGGTTCTGGGCGCGCACCCGGTGGATCAACGTCTCGATCTGCTCGGTGGGCCCGGAGATCACGGTTTGGCGCGGCGAGTTGTAGATGGCCAGGGTGACCTGGGGGTGGTTGGCGATGAGGGCCTCGGTGGCGGTGGCGTCGAGCTCGAGCAGTGCCATGGTGCCTTGTCCGGAGAGCGGGGCCATCAGCCGGGAGCGGGTTGCGGTGACCCGCAATCCTTGGGCGGGGGTGAGGGCGCCGGCGACGACGGCGGCGGCGACCTCGCCCATGGAGTGGCCGATGACTAGGTCTGGGGTGATGTCGTGGGAGCGCCACAGCGCGGTCAGTGCCAGTTGCATGCCGATCAGACCGAGCTGGATCTGCTCGATGCCGTCGAGGGGTTTGCCGGTGGCGATCATCTCGTGTAGTGAGAAGCCGGCCTCGGTGAGGAAGGTGGGTTCTAGTTCGGCGATCGCGGCGGCGAAGGCGGGTTCGTCGGCCAGTAGTTGGCGGCCCATGCCGGGCCATTGCGAGCCACGTCCGGAGTAGACGAACACCACACCCGGGCCCGCGGGGCCTGGGTGTGGGCCGACCACGCCGGGGGCGTGTGCACCGGCGGCGAGCGCGCGTAGGCCGTGTACCGCGTCAGCGCGGTCGCGGGCCACCACGGTGGCGAACGTGGCCTGCCGGGCCCGGTGATGATTGAGGGTGTGTGCGATGTCGGGCAACGCCACATCGGCGCCGGGGCCGTCCATCCAGTCGGCCAACGCCGCCGCCGACGCCGCCACCCGCCCCGCCGACTTCCCCGACACCACCAACGTCGACACACCAGGGCGGGGCGGCCGGCGACGCGGCGCGACCTCCTGGCCCTGCTCGATCACCACATGCGCGTTGGTGCCGCCGAAGCCGAACGACGACACCCCCGCCCGCCGCGGCCGGCCCGTGTCGGGCCAGGGTGTCTGTGCATCAACAACTTTCATCCGCAGGCTGTCGAAGGGGATGTGCGGGTTCGGTCTTTCGAAGCGCTGGTTGGGTGGAATCTCACTGCGCTGCACGGCCAGCACCGCCTTGATGAAGCCCGCGATCCCGGCCGCCGCCTCGGTGTGACCGAGATTGGTCTTCACCGCGCCGATCAGCAGCGGAGAATCCTCGGGACGGCCGCGACCCAGCACCGTGCCGAGTGCGCGGGCCTCGATCGGGTCACCCAAAAGCGTTCCGGTGCCGTGGGTTTCGACGTAATCAACCATGCCGGGCTGCATGCCGGCGTTGGCGTACGCCGCTCGCAGTACCGCCATCTGGGCGGCCGGATTGGGGGCCATCAAACCGTTGGAGCGGCCGTCCTGGTTGACCGCCGACCCGCAGATCACCGCCAGCACCCGATCGCCGTCGCGCTGCGCGTCGGTCAGCCGCTTGAGCACCACCACGCCCGCACCCTCACCCCGCACGAAACCGTCCGCCGCCGCGTCGAACGCGCGGCACCGACCCGTCGGCGACAACGCCCCGACCTGATCGAAGCCTCGAAACACCGCCGGGGACAACAGCAAATTCACGCCCGCGGCGATGGCCAGATTGCAGTCCTGGGTGCGCAGGCCCTGGCACGCCAGGTGGATGGCCACCAACGACGACGAGCAGGCGGTGTCCACCGTGACCGACGGGCCACGCAGGTCAAGGAAGTAGGAGAGCCGGTTGGCGATGATGCTCATCGCACCGCCGGTGTTGTTCCAGCCGTCGACCCGGCATAGGTCGTTGGACGCGATCACGCCATATTCACTCAGGCAGGCCCCGGCGAACACACCCGTCTGCGAGCGGCGCAGCGAACTGGGCGGTATTCCGGCGTGCTCCAACGCTTCCCACGCCACCTCCAGCAGCAGCCGCTGCTGCGGATCCATCTTGTCCGCCTCGCTGGGCGAGATCTCGAAGAATTCGGCGTCGAAGGCGTCGATGTCGGGCAGGAAGGAGCCCCACCGCGTCGTGCGAGCCAGCGCCGCCGCGACCTCTGGAGTGCCGGTGTCAAACGGCTGCCACCGCTGCGCCGGCACTTCTCCGATCGTGCAACCCCGCTCGAGCAGGAATTGCCAGTAGGTTTCCGGGCCCGTGATCCCGCCGGGGAAGCGGCACCCCATCCCGACGACGGCGATCGGTTCGTCGAGCGAATTGCGGGCCGGGCGCTTGGCCGCGGTCTCGGAGTCGGGGTCGGGCTCGGGTGCGGTGAGATAGGCGGCCAGCGCGTTGATCGTTGGGTGTTCCCAGAACTCGATCGGGGACACGGGTTTCCCCAACAACTCCGACAACTCGCCGGACAGCACGACCGACTCGCGGGAGCTGACCCCGAGGTCGGCCAGCGACAGATCGGGATCGACCTCGTCCGGCGTGCAACCGATGTTGGTCACCAGGTAGTCGACGAGCCAGTGGCGGAGGTCGGCCTCGCCATTGATGCTCGACGAGGTCATACCGTCACATCCAGCCGTTGGAATCCGTCGGTCTGGTAACGCTCGACGCAGGCCGAGCGGCGGATCTTGCCGCTGGTGGTGATCGGGATCGAGCCGGGCGACACCAGCACGAGATCGGCGACGCGCAGGCTGTGTGACTTCGAAATCGCCGAGGTGACTTTGCGCTTCACCGAACGTAGCCGTACCAGTCCTTCTTCGGACGCCGGCTGGCCCTTGAGTTCGATGATGGCCACCAGTTGCTCGGTGATGTCGTCGGGTACCGAGATCGCCGCGACCCGGCCGCCGGTGATCTCGGTGATCGTCGCCTCGATGTCGTCCGGGTAGTGATTGCGGCCGTCGACGATGAGCAGATCTTTGATGCGGCCCATGATGAATAGCTCATCCTCGGAGATGACGCCCAAGTCACCGGTGCGCAGCCAAGGCCCCTCGGCGACACCAGGCGCGGGATGGACGAGTTTGGCGTTGAAGACGCGTTCCGTTTGTTCCGGCTTGCGCCAGTAGCCCATCGTCACGTGGTCACCCCGCACCCAGATCTCGCCGACGGTGCCTGCGGGACTTTCGATCATGTTCTCCGGATCGACAATTCGCACCGAGGCGGGGTCGGGGGAGCCGTAGCCGATGAGTTCGGTCCCGAGGGTGCCCTCGGTGCCGCACGGCACGGCCTGCCCAGCCGTCAAGTGCTCGTAGTCGAAGCGAACCGTCTTGGGCGCCGCGCCGGGCGCCGGCGCGGCCACATACAGCGTGGCCTCGGCGAGCCCGTAGGACGGCCGAATCGCCTTGGGGCTCAGGTGGTATGGAGCGAAGCGACCGTTGAATCGCTTGACGGTGGCGACGTGGATGCGCTCGCTGCCGCTGACGATGCACTGCACGTTGCCCAGGTCAAGTCCCGCCATGTCGTCGTCGGAGGTGCGCCGCACGGCCAGCTCGAACGCGAAGTTCGGGGCCGCCGAAATGCACGGGCCGTTCGTGGCCAGCATGCTGATCCAGCGCGCGGGGCGGACCAAAAACGACATCGGGCTCATCAACACCGCGCTGCGCTGGCCCACCAACGGCGCACACAGCCCCAGAATCAGGCCCATGTCGTGGTACAACGGCAGCCAGGACGTCACGGTCAAGTCGCTTGGCAGCTGTGCCGGATCCCCGAAGTAGGTGTACATGCTTTGGGTCACGTTGGCGATCACGTTGGTGTGGGACACCACGACGCCGGCCGGGGTGCGGGTCGATCCCGACGTGTACTGCAGATAGGCCGGGCCGCCGGAGTGCTGCGGGATGGGCGGCAGCGCGCGCGGGGAGTCCAGATCGAGCAGGTCGACCTCGACGACGAACGGGGCGGGCTGCCCGTCGTGCCCCGTGGCGTACTTCGAGACGTCGCCGACCACTGCGGAGGTGGTGAGGACGGCGACCGGGGCGCAGTCCCGCAGCACCGAAAAGATGCGCTCGTCGTGCACACCGTATTGCGGCGTGGACAGCGGCACCGCGATGAAGCCCGCTTCGAGCGCGCCGAAGAACGCCGCGATGTATTCCAGCCCCTGCGGAGCCAGAATCGCCACCCGGTCACCGGGTGAGCCGCACAACGCGAGTTCCTCCGCGACGACGCGCGCGCGTTGCGAAATCTGCGCCCACGTCACGGTCTCAGCAAATCCCGCCGGGTCGTCGTCGTAATCGATGTAGGTGAATGCCGACGCGTCGGGTTGTTGCTCAGCCCGCTCCTGCAGCAAAGCAGGTATGGACGCATTGGTTACCGGCATGTCGTACCTTCCAGCTCGCTGTCGGCGTACTAACGGCACGCACCCTGTGTGTTGCCGGTAAGCGGCTTTGTGGCTCCTGAACGGAGCCCCCCTAGCACACAGCAGCTGCTGGCGATATTTCTTGGCGCGTCAAGACTGCATGGGCGGAGTCCCCGGTTTCCCTCCCCGCCCACAGCCTTCGTCAGTAAGGTAAGCAATCTAACACGGGGAGCGGACCCGTTTCGGAAAATCCACAGACTTCATACACAGGCATGGGCGAGGACTGTTGATCGATCCCGAAGATCATCCCCGGAAGCCTGTTCGCGCAGGTTAACGCGGTGCGCCCGGCAAGTGGCCGGTGGTGCAATTGATGCCTAAGTGCTTTATGAGCGCTGTGATGTGACCAGCCACACGTTGCGGCCGCCGTTCGGGTCGCTTGGTTTTGGGACCAGCGCACCGTTTTGGGCGGGGGCGCGGGCGGTCCGGTGCGCAATGGCGTCCTACGGTGCCCGACCGTGCCCGGCGGCCGGGCGGCCGCATCCCGCCCCGGTCCGGTACCCGGACCCCACGGTCGCGATCGTGAAGGCGGCCCCGAGGCGTCTCGGCCCGCGGCACGTGTTTGCCGCGGTGGCATGCCGGCCGCGCGCCGGCCCGGGCCGACGCTTCGCGGCGGCACCAGCCAGCTAA
This sequence comes from Mycobacterium simiae, assembly GCF_010727605.1. NCBI lineage: Bacteria > Bacillati > Actinomycetota > Actinomycetes > Mycobacteriales > Mycobacteriaceae > Mycobacterium > Mycobacterium simiae. Next base: position 817,694 of record NZ_AP022568.1, on the reverse strand, counting down.
TTCACGCCGCGGCGATCGAGGAGTTTTTCCTCGACGTCTTTCGCCAGCTCCGATAGATGTTCGGTGAGATAAAAATGGTCTCCAGCAAACTTCTTCAAGGAGAATTCCGTCGTCGTCCGATCGGCCCACGGGGTCATGTTCCCTTCGGCGACGATGAGGTCGTTGTTGGCGACGAAGGCATGGATCGGGCACGACACCCGCACCTCGGGCGCGCGGTCGTAGCCGGCAATTGCCCGCACGCTCTGCAGCGTGGGCAGGATCCTCGAGGCGAAGTCGTCGTTGGCAAGCACGTCGGGGTCGGTGCCGGTGACCCGCGCGACCACGTTCAGGATGTCCAGGTCGGAACCCTGCAGTTCCGGGTAGCGGATGTGGCCGGGGGCCGCGCAGGCCGACAGGAAAAGGGCTTCGATCGGATGCCCGGCGGACTGGAAGCGCAGCGCCACCTCGAAGGCCAACAGGCCGCCCATGCTGTGACCGAAGAACGCCACCGGACGGTCGGTGGGCGCGCTGGGTGCCATCAGGGTGAAGATTTCGTCGGCGAATTCGGGAACGCTGGGCAACTCGGTGAGTCCACGGTCGCTGCGTGCCGGGTATTGCACGGCGACCCGTTGGATGTTCGCCGAGAACGTCTTGGCCAGCGGAACATAGAACGTCGCCGAGCCGCCGGCGTGCGGAAATATGTACAGCGTTGCCAGGGCCGGCTTGGTGCCGGTGCCGGTTGGGGTTGCGGGCCCGTCCACTGACCCAGCCTAACGTGGCGTGTTCGCTCGCCCGGCCGCTTCGGGGCCACCCGTTGCAGGTCGGTGCACGGGGGCCCGCGTCCGGCTGAGCAGCCACCCAGAAGTCCTGGAAGAATGTGCTTTCGTGAGGTCAATGCCCGACACACCGGCGTTGCCACCGCCGTCACAGACGTAACACCAGGCACACTGGTAACAACAACAAGCCAGGAGGGTACGGCCGTGTATCGAGTCTTTGAAGCGCTGGATGAACTGGGCGCCATTGTCGAAGAAGCCCGCGGCGTGCCGATGACGGCCGGTTGCGTGGTACCCCGCGGTGACGTGCTCGAACTCATCGACGACATCAAGGACGCGATCCCCGGCGAGCTCGACGACGCCCAGGACGTGCTCGACGCTCGCGATTCGATGCTGCACGACGCCAAGACGCACGCCGAATCCATGGTGGCCTCCGCGACCACCGAGTCCGAGTCGATGCTCAACCACGCTCGCGCCGAGGCCGACCGTTTGCTGTCCGACGCCAAGGCGCAGGCCGACCGGATGGTCGGCGAGGCGCGTCAGCACAGCGAGCGGATGGTGGGAGAGGCCCGCGAGGAGGCAATGCGCATCGCTACCGCTGCCAAGCGGGAGTACGAGGCCAGCGTCGGCCGCGCCCAGGCTGAGGCCGACCGGCTGATCGAGAACGGCAACATCTCCTACGAGAAGGCCGTCCAGGAGGGCATCAAGGAGCAGCAGCGGCTGGTCTCGCAGAACGAGGTGGTGCAGGCGGCCAACGCCGAGGCCACGCGGCTGATCGACACCGCGCACGCCGAGGCCGACCGGCTGCGCGGCGAGTGCGACATCTACGTCGACAACAAGCTCGCCGAGTTCGAGGAGTTCCTCAACGGCACACTGCGGTCGGTGGGCCGCGGCCGTCACCAACTGCGGACGGCGGCCGGCACCCACGACTACGCGACTCGATAGCCGACTCACTAGGCCATTCGCTGGCCAGCCGTCGACCTCGCCGCCCCACCCGCCACCTGGGTGGACGGGCCGCGCACGGCAGAAGTGCCGCCCCCGGCGTCTGGGCCCCGCCGTAAGATTTTTCTATGGTGCGCGAAAAGAGAACCACCGCGCAGCACCATCCGGCCTCGCCGATGACGGTCGACGTCACGCGGCTCGGACGGCGCCCGGGAGCGATGGTTACCCTGCGTAACACCGTGCCCAGCCCGCTGCGCATCGGTTTGGACATGATCGCTATCGAGCAGGGCGCTCCGCTCGACATGGATCTGCGGGTCGAGTCCGTGTCGGAAGGCGTGCTGGTCACCGGGACGGTATCCGGACCCACCGTCGGCGAATGCTCCCGATGCCTGACCGCGGTCAACGGCCACGTACAGGTCGGATTGACCGAGTTGTTCGCCTACCCGGCCAGTACAACCGAAGCGACCACCGAGGAAGACGAGGTCGGCCGCGTCGTCGACGACCGCATCGACCTCGAGCAGGCCATCATCGACGCCGTCGGGCTCGACCTGCCCTTCGCGCCGGTCTGCCGGCCGGACTGCCCGGGACTATGCCCGCGATGCGGTGTGCCATTGGCCGACGATCCCAGCCACCACCATGACAACATCGATCCGCGATGGGCCAAGCTGGTGGACATGTTCTCCGACGATTCCGCCGACCCCGACGCCGCGGGAGGTGAACGGTGACCTCGCGGCAAATTCTGCTCGACGCGCTCGGGGTTGATCTTCCCGACGAACTGCTCTGTCTGGCATTGACCCACCGCAGCTACGCCTACGAACACGGCGGATTACCGACCAACGAGCGACTGGAGTTCCTCGGCGACGCCGTGCTGGGCCTGACCGTCACCGACGAGCTCTACCACCGGCATCCGGACCGTTCCGAGGGGGACCTGGCCAAGCTGCGGGCCAGCGTCGTCAACACCCAAGCGCTGGCAGATGTAGCACGCAAGCTTTCCGACGAGGGTCTGGGCGTGCACCTGCTGTTGGGGCGCGGCGAGGCGAACACCGGCGGGGCGGACAAGTCGAGCATCCTGGCCGACGGCATGGAATCGCTGCTGGGCGCGATCTACCTGGAGCACGGCATCGAGACGGCGCGCGAGGTGATTCTGCGGCTGTTCGGTGGGCTGCTGGACGCCGCGCCCACGCTGGGGGCAGGGCTGGACTGGAAGACCAGCCTGCAGGAACTCACCGCGGCGCGGGGCCTGGGGGCGCCGTCCTACGTGGTCACCGCGACCGGTCCCGACCACGACAAGGAGTTCACCGCGGTCGTCGTGGTGATGGAGACCGAGTACGGGACCGGAGTGGGCCGCTCGAAGAAGGAAGCCGAGCAGAAGGCGGCCGCGTCGACCTGGAAGACGCTGGAAGCGTTGGACCCCGCCGGGACCACTCCCGCCTAGTCGATGCCCGAACTGCCCGAAGTCGAGGTGGTGCGCCGCGGCTTGCAGGCTCACATCGTCGGCAAAACCATCACCGCCGTCCGGGTGCACCATCCCCGCGCGGTACGCCGGCACGAGGCCGGGTCCACCGACCTGACCGCCCGACTGCTCGACGCGCGGATCGAGGGAACCGATCGGCGCGGCAAATACCTGTGGCTGCTGCTGGACGGCCCAGCCGGCCCGGACAGCGCGCTGGTCGTTCATCTCGGCATGAGCGGGCAGATGCTGCTGGGCACGGTGCCGCGGGCGGATCATGTGCGGATCTCGGCGCTGCTCGACGACGGAACCGTACTCAGCTTCGCCGACCAGCGCACCTTCGGCGGCTGGCTGCTGGCCGATCTGGTCGAGGTGGACGGCAGCGTGCTGCCTGCGCCGGTCGCGCACCTGGCGCGTGACCCGCTGGATCCCCGCTTCGACCCGGATGCCGTGGTAAAGGTGTTGCGCCGCAAGCATTCCGAGATCAAGCGCCAGCTGCTCGATCAGCAGGTGGTGTCGGGTATCGGCAACATCTACGCCGACGAGGCGTTGTGGCGGGCCAAGGTCAACGGCGCCCGGGTGGCCGCCACGCTGACCCGCCGCCAGCTGATCGCCGTGCTCGACGCCGCCGCCGAGGTGATGCGCGAGGCGCTGGCACAGGGCGGCACCTCGTTCGACTCGCTGTACGTCAATGTCAACGGCGAGTCGGGCTACTTCGACCGATCGCTGGATGCCTATGGGCGCGAAGGAGACAGCTGCCGCCGGTGCGGCGCGGTGATACGCCGGGAGAAATTCATGAACCGCTCGTCGTTCTATTGCCCGCGTTGTCAGCCCCGACCGCGACACTGAGGACTCCCGCGGACTTCTGCCAAAGAACTGAGGCTATCCTCAGCATCGTGAGGTTATCCTTACCAGGATGATCAACCTCTGGCGCCGGGGCGGTTAGATGCGCAATTCCGCGCGAAGCGCAGATCGCTGTCCTGGCTCTCCGGCCGTGCTGTCCCAGCTGTGCCCGGGCGAGCGCGCCACCATTGTGGGGGTCGCGTCGGCGGCGTCGGCGGCGGTCGCAGGACGACTGCGGCAGTTGGGTTTTCGGCCGTCGTCCGACGTCGAGGTCATCCGCCGGGCCCCGATGGGCGACCCCACGATCTACCGGGTGCAAGACACCGAACTGTGCTTGCGACGGCGCGAGGCACGGCTAATCGAAGTGAGCCCGGAGACCAACGCATGACCTCCTGCCATGACGACGGCGGCGGCGCGGTCGCCGTAGCCGGGATGGCGCGGATCGCCCTGGTAGGCAGTCCCAATGCGGGTAAAACCTCTGTTTTCAACCACCTGACCGGATTGCGAGCCAAGACCGGTAACTACCCGGGCGTCACCGTGGGACGCAGCGTCGGCACCACCAAGGTGGACGGCGTCGAAATCGCCATCGAGGATCTGCCCGGCACCTACAGCCTGGACCCGATCAGCCCGGACGAGCAGGTGGTAGCGGATCTGTTGGGTGGCGAGGTCTACGGCGACGGCCGGCCCGACGGGATCGTCATCGTGGCCGACGCCACCACGTTGCACCGCTCCATCATTTTGGTGGCCCAGGTGCTGCGGCAGGACCTGCCCTGCCTGCTGGTGCTGAGCATGACCGACGAGTTGACCGCGCGCGGCGGCGGCGTCAACATCGATGCCCTGTCCACCGGGCTGGGTGTCCCGGTCCTGGCCGTCATCGCCAACCGCGGCGTCGGCATCGACGCCCTGCGTGCCCAACTGGTCGCCTTCCACCGGTGGCAACGGCCACCGGTCCTGCCGCCCGCCGACGACGTCGCCATCGACGCCTGGGGCAGATCGGTGCTACAGGCGGCCGATTACGTTGCGCCGAAACCGGATCGGCGGACGGCGCGGATCGACGCGGTCGTGCTGCACCCGCTGTGGGGCACCGTCATCTTCTTCGCGGTGATGTTTTGCTTCTTTCAGGTCGTCTTCACCGTCGCCGCGCCACTGCAGGATCAGGTGGGAGATTGGCTCGGTCAGCTCGGTGGGCTGGTCAGCAACCACGTGGGCAATTACGTGGTGCGCGGACTGCTCAGCCAGGGACTGATCGGCGGCGTGGGAACGGTGCTGCAGTTCATTCCGCAGATCGTGCTGTTATTCCTGCTGATCGCGCTGCTGGAGAACATCGGCTACATGGCGCGCGCGGCCTTCCTGATGGACCGGGTGATGGCCGCGACCGGCCTCGAGGGGCGCGCCTTCGTCGCGATGCTGTCGTCGTTTGCCTGCGCCATCCCAGGAATCATGGCCACCCGGACGCTGCCGTCCGCGCGCGACCGGATCGCGACCATCATCACCGCCCCGTTGATGACCTGCTCGGCCCGGCTTCCGGTGTTCACCCTGCTGGTCGGGCTGCTGGTGTCGCCGAGCACGCAGTGGGGCCGTTTCAGCGCGCAGGGTATCGCGATGTTCGCGCTGTACGTGTGCGGCGGCACCTCGGCGCTGATCGCCGCGTCGGTGTTCAAGTCGACGATCCTGCGCAGCGATCTGCTGCCGTTCACGATGGAGCTTCCGCCGTACCGCTTCCCGTCGCCCAAGAACGTGCTGATCACAATGTGGGACTCGGCGAAGATGTTCCTACGCAAGGCCGGAACGATCATCCTGGCCACCTCCGTGGTGCTGTGGGTGCTGCTCAACCTGCCGGCGCGCCCGTCGGAGACGGCCAACATGTCCGCGACCGACGCCACCGCCTACGTGATGGAGCACAGCTTCGCCGCCGACATCGGACGGGCCGTCGGGCCGGTGTTCACGCCGCTCGGATTCGATTGGCACATCAACGTTTCCCTGCTCGGGTCGTTCTCGGCACGCGAGGTTTTCGTGTCGACCCTGGGCCAGGTGTCGGCGGCGACCAGCCCCGACGATCCGCGCGAAGCGCTGGTCAACATGACTGACAGTCAGGGCCGCAAGGTGTTCACCGCGCCCACGGTGATCGCGCTGATGGCGTATTTCGTGTACGCGTTGCAATGCATGTCGACCGTCGCGGTGATGCGCCGCGAAACCAACTCCTGGCGCTGGCCCGCGGTCGCCTGGTGCTACATGTTCGTGCTGGCGTGGACGATGGCGTTCCTCGCCCGTTCGGTCGCGATCGGGCTGGGCGGATGATTCCGCTGCACGCCACCGCCACCGCCGACGCGCGGCAGTTGCGCTGGGTGGTCAGCCCGGATCGGCTGCCGCCTGCCGGCGCCGTGCGCGCCGCGCCGGGCACGCTGGGTGCCTTGCTGGATGCTGGCGCGCTCGACGAGTTGGTGGTGGAGCCCGGCGGCATCCTGATCAGGATCGGCGCGGGCCACACCTGGCGCGAGCTGGGTGACGACGTCCGCGCCGCGCTCAGTGCGGCGCTGCTGCAGCCCGAGGCCTGGGCCATCGACGAATCCCGCGGTGCGGCAAGCGGACTGGAGGCTATCGCGGCCGAATTGCTGGCCGGGCAGGTGGGGGCGCTGGCCGCATCGCACGGCGGGTCGATCGAGCTGGTCTCGGTGGACGGCCACCAGGTGACGGTGCGGATGTCAGGCGCCTGTGACGGCTGTCCCGGCGCGTCGGCCACGCTGCGCGACGTGCTGGAGCGCGAACTGCGCCGTCGGGTCGATCCGCAGGCCGTGGTCGTTGCAGCCGAAAGCGATTCGGGCACACTGTCGTTCGGTAAGAAGCTGCTGTCGCTGATCGTCCGCTGAGGCCCGCCCGTCGGCGGGCGTGCCGCCGTGGCGTTGCGGGCGCGACTAGGGCGGCGACACGCCGGTCAAGCACGCCCGGGACGCACATTCGACAACCAGGCGAGGGGCGCGCGGTAGTTGGCGCCCGGTAGAAACCCGGTAGAAATGAGCCATGACCGACCTATGGGTGCAGCGCACCGGGACTCGCCGCTATACCGGCCGCAGCTCGCGGGGCGCGCAGGTGCTGATCGGCTCCGAGGATGTCGAAGGCGTGTTCACCCCCGGCGAGTTGATGAAGATCGCGCTCGCCGCGTGCAGCGGGATGTCCAGCGATCAGCCGCTGGCGCGTCGGCTCGGCGATGACTATCAGGCGGTGGTCCGGGTGTCGGGCGCCGCCGACCGCGAACGCGAGGTGTATCCGCTCCTGCAGGAGACGCTCGAGCTCGACCTGTCCGCTCTGAGCGCCCAGGAGAGGGAGCGGCTGCTGGTGGTGGTCGACCGGGCGATCGAGATGGTCTGCACCGTCGGGCGCACGCTCAAGGCCGGCACGAAAGTCGACTTCAAGATTGCTTCCAAGGGTGGCGATGCCGGAACCTGACATCCGGCTCACCGCCTGGGTGCACGGCGCCGTCCAGGGCGTCGGTTTCCGCTGGTGGACGCGCAGCCGGGCGCTGGAGCTCGGCCTCACCGGCTACGCGGCCAACCAGGCCGACGGCCGCGTCCTGGTCGTTGCGCACGGCCCTCGGGAAGCGGCCGAAAAACTACTCAAGCTACTGGAAGGCGGCCACGCGTGGCCCCCGCGGCCGGGCCGGGTCGACAAGGTCGTCGCCGACTGGTCCACGCCGACCGAACAGTTCGAGGGCTTCGTCGAACGCTGACAGCATCGCGGCCCCGGTTCAGTGACGCAAGGGACTGCTGTGACCAGTGCGTCAAGGTGTGGGCGCGAGGCGCAGTTCGCGCGGTGCGACACCCCGTGGTGAGGCTGGCGCGGGCCATATTCAGCGGTAGTCTGGCTGGCCGTGTACCTCAAGAGTCTGACGCTGAAGGGCTTCAAGTCCTTTGCCTCGCCGACGACTCTGCGCTTTGAACCGGGCATCACCGCCGTCGTCGGGCCCAACGGCTCCGGCAAGTCCAACGTGGTCGACGCGCTGGCGTGGGTGATGGGCGAGCAGGGCGCCAAGACGTTGCGCGGCGGCAAGATGGAAGACGTCATCTTCGCCGGCACGTCGTCGCGCGCCCCCCTGGGCCGCGCCGAGGTCACCGTGACGATCGACAACTCCGACAATGCGTTGCCGATCGAGTACTCGGAGGTGTCGATCACCCGCCGGATGTTCCGCGACGGCGCGAGTGAGTACGAAATCAACGGCGCCAGTTGCCGTTTGATGGACGTCCAGGAACTGCTCAGCGACTCCGGCATCGGCCGTGAGATGCACGTCATCGTGGGGCAGGGCAAGCTCGACGAGATCTTGCAGTCCCGGCCCGAGGATCGGCGCGCGTTCATCGAAGAAGCCGCCGGCGTGCTCAAACACCGCAAACGCAAGGAGAAAGCGCTCCGCAAGCTCGACGCCATGCAGGCCAATCTGGCCCGGCTCACCGACCTGACCACCGAATTGCGGCGCCAGCTCAAACCGTTGGGCCGGCAAGCCGAAGTCGCCCGCCGCGCCCAGACCATCCAGGCCGACCTGCGGGACGCGCGGTTACGGCTGGCCGCCGACGACCTGGTCAGCCGGCAGGGACAGCGCGACGCGATCCTCGAGGCCGAGGCCACCATGCGCCGCGAGCACGACCAGGCCGCCGCCCGACTGGCGGTCGCCTCCGAGGAGCTGACCGCGCACGAAACCGCACTGGCCGAGCTCTCGGTGCGGGCCGAATCGGTCCAACACACCTGGTTCGGGCTGTCCGCGCTGGCCGAACGGGTGGGCGCCACGGTGCGCATTGCCAGCGAACGCGCCCAGCATCTCGACGTCGAGCCGGCGGCAACCGGTGACACCGATCCGGACGCGCTGGACGCCGAGGCCGACCGGGTCGCAGCCGCCGAGCAGCAACTGCTGGCAGAACTGGCCGCGGCGCGGACCCGGCTCGAGACGGCCCGCGCCGAGCTGACCGAACGGGAACGACAAGCCGCCGAGGCCGACCGGGCGCATCTGGCCGCGGTGCGCGCCGAGGCGGACCGCCGCGAGGGCCTGGCCCGGCTGGCCGGTCAGGTCGAGACCATGCGGGCCCGGGTCGAATCGATCGACGACAGCGTCGCCCGGCTGTCCGAGCGCATCGAACACGGTGCCGCCCGCGCCCAGCAGACCCGGGCGGAATTCGAGACCGTGCAGGCCCGCGTCGGTGAACTCGATCAGGGCGAGGTCGGCCTGGACGAACACCACGAGCGGACGGTGGCCGCGCTGCGGCTGGCCGACGAGCGGGTCGTCGAACTGCAGGCCGCGGAGCGGGAGGCCGAGCGCCGGGTGGCCTCGCTGCGGGCCCGCATCGACGCGCTGTCGGTGGGCCTCGAACGCAAGGACGGCGCGGCGTGGCTCACCCAAAATCACACTGGCGCAGGTCTTTTCGGGCCGATCGCAAAGTTGGTGAAGGTTCGGCCGGGATACGAGGCGGCGCTGGCCGCGGTGCTCGGATCGGCGGCCGACGCGCTGGCCGCCGAAAGTTTCGGCGCGGCCCGTTCGGCGGTCGCGGCACTCAAGCAGGCCGACGGCGGCCGCGCGGCCCTCGTGTTGGGGGACTGGCCGGTCGATCAGCCCCCGTCGGCCGCACCTCTGCCCGACGCTGCGCTGTGGGCCCTCGACCTGGTCGAGGCCCCGCCGCGGCTGCGCGGCGCGATGGTCGCGATGCTCTCCGGCGTCGCGGTGGTGCCCGACCTGGGCGCGGCGCTGGACCTGGTCACAAGCCGTCCGCAACTGCGGGCGGTCACCCTCGACGGTGACCTGGTCGGCCGCGGCTGGGTCAGTGGCGGTTCAGACCGCAAACCGTCCACGCTGGAGTTGACCTCGGAGATCGACAAGGCCAGCAGCGAACTGGCCGCCGCCGAGACGCAGGTCGCCCAACTCAGCGCCGCGCTGTCAGGTGCACTGACCGAGCAGCGCGGCCGTCAGGACTCCGCCGAGCAGGCGCTGGCCGCGCTCAACGAATCCGACACGGCCATCTCGGCCATGTACGAGCAGCTGGGCCGGCTCGGGCAGGACGCCCGGACCGCCGAGGCCGAATGGAATCGGCTGCTGCGCCAACGCGAGGAACTCGAGGCCAATCGGGCGCAGACCGTCGCCGAGGTCACCGAACTCGAGACGCGCCTGCGTAACGCGCAGCAGAGCCAGGTCGCACCGGCCGAAGAGCCCGTCGATCGTCAGCGCATCGCCGCCGCGGCCGAGGCCGCCCGCGGCATCGAAGTGGAGGCCCGCCTGGCGGTGCGCACCGCCGAGGAACGGGCCAACGCGGTGCGCGGACGGGCGGACTCGCTGCGCCGCGCGGCCGCCGCCGAACGCGAGGCACGCATCCGCTCCCAGCAGGCCCATGCCGCGCGACTGCGCGCGGCCGCGGTCGCAGCGGCCGTCGCGGACTCGGGCCGGCTGCTGGCGGCGCGGCTCAACCGGGTCGTCGACGCGGTGTCGCAGATCCGCGACGCCCTGGTAGCCGAACGCGAAGCACGGTCGACGGCGATGACGGCGGTGCGCGACGAGGTGCACACGCTGGGCGCCACGGTGGCCAAGCTGACCGACTCGCTGCACCGCGACGAGGTGGCCAACGCCCAGGCGGCGCTGCGCATCGAGCAGCTCGAACAGATGGTGCTCGAGCAGTTCGGGCTGGCGCCGGCGGACCTGATCGCCGAATACGGCCCGCAGGTCGCGCTGCCGCCGTCCGAGCTGGAGATGGCCGAGTTCGAGCTGGCCCGCGAGCGCGGTGAACAGGTGACGGCGCCCGCCCCGGTGCCCTACGACCGGCCCACCCAGGAGCGGCGGGCCAAGCGGGCCGAGCGGGAGCTGGCCGAGCTGGGCCGGGTCAACCCGCTGGCGCTGGAGGAGTTCGCCGCGCTGGAAGAGCGCTACAACTTCCTGTCCACTCAGCTCGAGGACGTCAAGTCGGCGCGCAAGGACCTGCTCGACGTGGTCGCCGAGGTCGATGCCCGCATTCTGCAGGTGTTCAGCGACGCGTTCGTCGACGTGGAACGCGAATTCCAAGAAGTCTTTACCGTGTTGTTCCCGGGCGGCGAGGGGCGACTGCGGCTGACGAATCCGGACGACATGCTGACCACCGGCATCGAGGTGGAGGCGCGGCCGCCCGGCAAGAAGGTGACGCGGCTGTCGTTGTTGTCCGGCGGCGAGAAGGCGCTGACGGCGGTGGCGATGCTGGTGGCGATTTTCCGAGCCCGCCCGTCGCCGTTCTACATCATGGACGAGGTCGAGGCCGCGCTCGACGACACCAACCTGCGCCGGCTGATCTCGCTGTTCGAGCTGTTGCGGGCGCGCTCGCAGCTGCTGATCATCACCCACCAGAAGCCGACGATGGAGGTCGCCGACGCGCTGTACGGCGTGACCATGCAGGGCGACGGCATCACCGCGGTGATCTCGCAACGCATGCGCGGGCAACAGGTGCAGCAGCTCGCCGCCACTTCTTCCTGAGGCCGCAGCACGCAGGGGTGAGCGGCGCCGCCGCGATGAGTCGCTGTCGGATCGCGGGTGCGGCCCTGAAACAATGTCAGCGTGTCACAAGGCCTTTGGATCGCGATCGCTGTTGTTGCCGCCCTGGTGCTCGTCGCCGCGCTGGTCCTGGGCCTGATCCGGTACCGTCGCCGGCGCATCACCCTGACCCGGCCCGACCCGACCGCGCTTGACCGGGGGCGCTACACGGCGTCGTCGGGCATCACCTTCAGTCAGGGCGCACCGACGCTCGACACCACCGGGCTGCCCGCCGTCGGGGACGACGCCACCATCCCACGCGACGCGCCGCGGCGCACGATCTCCGAGGTTCAGCTGCCAGCGCCGGAGACCGAGACCAAGACCCAGGCGCCGGTTCACCGGGCTCCTGAGGCCCCAGCTCCCGAGGCTCCCCAGGCGCCTGAGGCTGCCCAGGCTCCTGCGGCGCCTGAGGTGCCAGCTGCCGGGGCGCCCGAGGTTGCTCAGGTCCCGCAGGCCGAGATCGAGGAGATCGAGCCGACCGCAGGCCGGCTGGAACGACTGCGCGGTCGGCTGGCCCGGTCGCAGAACGCGCTGGGACGCAGCATGCTGGGCCTGATCGGCGGCGGCGACCTGGATGAAGACTCCTGGCAAGACGTCGAGGACACCCTGCTGGTCGCCGACCTGGGGCCGGTCGTCACCGAATCCGTGGTCGCGCAGCTGCGGTCCCGACTGGCCAGCAGCAGCGTGCGGACCGAGGCCGATGCCCGCGCGGTGCTGCGTGACGTGCTGATCAAAGAACTACATCCGGAGATGGATCGCTCGATCCGCGCCCTGCCGCACGACGACCACCCGTCGGTGCTGCTGGTCGTCGGCGTCAACGGCACGGGCAAAACCACCACCGTCGGCAAGCTGGCGCGGGTACTGGTTGCCGACGGCCGCCGCGTTGTGCTGGGAGCTGCCGACACCTTCCGGGCCGCAGCCGCCGACCAGCTGCAGACCTGGGCCGCTCGGGTGGGCGCTGAGGTGGTGCGCGGACCGGAGGGGGCCGACCCGGCGTCGGTGGCCTTCGACGCCGTCGACAAGGGCATCGAGGCGGGCGCGGACGTCGTGCTGATCGACACGGCGGGGCGATTGCACACCAAAGTGGGCCTCATGGACGAGCTCGGCAAGGTCAAGCGCGTGGTGACTCGGCGGGCCGCCGTCGACGAAGTGCTGCTGGTTCTCGACGCCACGATCGGGCAAAACGGACTGGCTCAGGCGAAGGTGTTTGCCGAGGTCGTCGACATCACCGGCGCCGTACTGACGAAATTGGACGGAACGGCCAAGGGCGGCATCGTTTTCCGGGTGCAGCAAGAATTGGGCGTGCCGGTGAAACTTGTTGGCCTGGGGGAGGGACCCGACGATTTGGCGCCCTTCGAGGCAACCGCGTTCGTCGACGCCCTGCTCGGCTAAAACCCCTTACACGAGGGGCGTTTCGTTAATAACGCTGAAACACAGCGGCCCCATCTCGGAAACAACCATTGCGCAAGGTTCTGGATCAGGCCATCAGGCACATGTCTGATGACCAGTTCAGGGCCGACCGGAGGTGATACCGAGTGAGTTTCCCAGTAATGGGCCAGCCCAATACCGGCGATACGGCATGGATGCTGGCGAGTTCCGCGCTGGTGTTGTTGATGACGCCAGGCCTGGCGTTCTTCTACGGCGGGATGGTGCGCGCCAGAAGCGTGCTCAACATGCTGATGATGAGCATTAGCGCCATGGGCGTGGTCACGGTGTTGTGGGTGCTATATGGATATTCGGTTGCCTTCGGTACCGACGTGGGCAACGTGATGGGCAGCCCGACCGAGTACTTCGGGTTGAAAGGCCTGATCGGCGGCAACGCGGTGGCGGCTGACCCGACCAAGGGAGTGGCGGCGACGGATATCCCGCTGGCCGGCACGCTGCCCGCGACCGTATTCGTGGCGTTCCAGCTGATGTTCGCGATTATCACGGTGGCGCTGATCTCGGGAGCGGTCTCCGACCGGCTGAAGTTCAGCGCTTGGCTGGTGTTCGCCGGACTGTGGGCCACGTTGGTCTACTTCCCGGTCGCGCACTGGGTGTTCGCGTTCGACGGCTTCGCCGCCGAGAAGGGCGGCTGGATCGCCAACAAGCTGCACGCCATCGACTTCGCCGGTGGGACAGCGGTCCATATCAACTCTGGTGCGGCGGGTCTAGCGCTGGCGCTGGTGCTCGGCAAGCGCAAGGGCTGGCCGACGACGCTGTTCCGCCCGCACAACCTGCCGTTCGTCATGCTCGGCGCGGGTCTGCTGTGGTTCGGCTGGTACGGATTCAACGCCGGGTCGGCCACCAGCTCCAACGGTGCCGCCGGATCCACCTTCATGACCACCACTATCGCGACGGCCGCGGCGATGCTGGCCTGGCTGCTCACCGAGCGCATCCGCGACGGTCACGCCACGACGCTGGGAGCGGCGTCGGGCATCGTCGCCGGCTTGGTCGCCATCACCCCGTCCTGCTCGTCAGTCAATGCGCTGGGCGCGCTGATCGTCGGCCTGGTGGCCGGTGTGGTGTGCGCGCTAGCGGTCGGGCTGAAGTTCAAGCTCGGCTTCGACGACTCACTCGATGTGGTCGGGGTGCACCTGGTCGGCGGGTTGGCGGGCACGTTGTTGGTGGGCCTGCTGGCCGCGCCGGAAAGCGTGGCCATCAACGGCGTCACCGGCGTCTCCAAGGGATTGTTCTACGGGGGCGGCTGGGAGCAGCTGGAAAAGCAGGCGGTCGGCGCGTTCAGCGTGTTGGGCTACTCCTTCACCGTGACGATTATCCTGGCGTTGATCCTGAAGTACACGATTGGGTTGCGGCTGAACGCCGAGGCGGAAGCGTCCGGCATCGACGAGGCCGAGCACGCGGAGAGCGGATACGATTTCGCGGTGGCCACGTCGTCGGTCCTTCCCCGTGCCAGCCTGCCGGACAGCTCTAATGGACTGGACGTAGCAGTGGCCGAGAAAGTGGAGGCAGAGCAATCATGAAGCTGGTCACCGCGATCGTGAAGCCGTTCACGCTCGATGACGTCAAGACCAGTCTGGAGGACGCGGGCGTCCTCGGGCTGACGGTCAGCGAAGTCCAGGGCTACGGCCGGCAGAAGGGCCACACCGAGGTCTACCGCGGTGCGGAGTACTCGGTCGATTTCGTGCCGAAGGTCCGCATCGAAGTGGTCGTGGACGACTCCATCGTCGACAAGGTGGTGGACAGCATCGTCCGGGCGGCGCGCACCGGCAAGATCGGTGACGGCAAGGTCTGGGTCAGCCCCGTGGAAACCATCGTGCGAGTGCGCACCGGTGAGCGCGGGACCGATGCGATATGACGGTAGCCGTTCGTTGAGGGTCCAGCCCGGGCGGGCCGGGAGGTTATGAAACCGAACGAGCCCGACCCGGAGTCTGGAGCGGACGCCGCGCAGCCCGAGATCGCTTCTGGTGCAAGCGATCTGGCCGCTGCGCGGCGTGCGTTATTGTCCGACGGAAGTGCTCTGCATGCGGCCGAGCTGCGACATGCATGGCTGGATCTGCACGAGTCGTGGCTGGCGGACAAGGCGACTGAGCTCGGCATCACCGAAACGAGTCCGTTCGCGATCGTCGGGGTGGGCGGCCTGGGTCGCCGCGAGCTGCTGCCGTACTCCGACCTGGACCTGATGTTGTTGCACGACAACGTTGCCGACGACGTGCTGCGACGAGTGGCCGACGGGCTGTGGTATCCGTTGTGGGACGCCAACGTTCGGCTCGACCACAGCGTGCGCACCGTGACCGGAACGCTGGGTGTCGCCAACGGCGACATGATCGCCGCGCTGGGCATGCTGGACGCCCGCCACATCGCGGGCAACGCCGAGCTGGCCGGCGAACTGATCGGGGGCGCAAGAAGGCAGTGGCGCACCGCAATTCGTTCCCGAATGGACGAGCTGGTGGAAATGACGCACGCGCGCTGGCTGCGCTGCGGGCGCATCGCGCACCGCGCCGAACCCGACCTCAAATCAGGTCGCGGCGGCCTGCGTGACGTCCAACTGCTCGACGCGCTGGGGCTAGCCCAGCTCATCGACCGGCACGGGATGGGCCGTCCGGAAAGCCCGGGCGGCTCCCTCGACGACGCCTACCTGACCCTGCTGGACGTGCGCACCGAACTGCATCGGGTATCCGGCCGCGGCCGCGACCAGTTGCTCGCCCAGTTCGCCGACGAGATCAGCGCCGCCCTGCATATCGGCGATCGATTCGATTTGGCGCGCAGGATTTCCGACGCCGGGCGCACCATCGCCTTTCACTCCGAGACCGGATTGCGCACCGCGGTCAACGCGGTGCCCAAACGCGGCATCTCGGTGTTGATGCGCCGTCCCAAGCGCCGGCCGCTGGCCGACGGCGTGGTGGAGTACGCGGGCGAAATCGTGCTTGCCCGGGAGGCGCAACCACAGCACGACGCCGGCCTGGTGCTGCGGCTGGCCGCCGCGGCCGCCGAGAACGGGTTGCCGATGGGCGCCGCCACGCTGAGCCGGTTGGCCACCACCGCCCCGGACCTGCCCAGCCCGTGGCCGCGGGAGGCGTTGGACGACCTGGTGCGGGTGCTCAGTGCCGGCCCCACCGCGGTGGGGACGATCGAAGCGCTCGACCGCACCGGGCTGTGGGGCAAGCTGCTGCCGGAGTGGGACGTGATCCGCGACCTGCCGCCCCGCGACGTCGCCCACAAGTGGACGGTGGACCGGCACACCGTCGAGGTCGCCGTCAACGCCGCACCGCTGGCCACCCGGGTGGCGCGGCCCGACCTGCTGGCGCTGGGCGCGCTGTTCCACGACATCGGCAAGGGCCGCGGGGTCGACCACTGCGTGCTGGGGGCCGAGATGACCCTCGAGATCGGCCCCAGGATGGGGATCGCGCCCGCCGACGTCGAGTTCCTGTCCAAGCTGGTGCGCCATCACCTGCTGCTGCCGGTGGTGGCCACCCGCAGCGATCTCAACGACCCGAGGACCATCACCGAAGTGTCGGAGGCCCTCGGCGGGGACCCGCGGCTGCTGGAGGTGTTGCACGCGTTGACCGAGGCCGACTCCAAGGGGACCGGCCCGGGCGTGTGGAGCGACTGGAAGGCCTCGCTGATCGACGATCTGGTCCGGCGGTGCCGGCTGGTGATGGCCGGTGAGCCGTTGCCGCGGTCGGAACCCGTTGCGTCCCAGTATATTGCGCTTGCCGCCGATCACGGGGTACATGTCGAGATCACGCCCGGCGACAGCGCGCGCACCTACCAGGTGGTGATGGTCGGTCCGGACGCGCGGGGATTCACGTCCAAGGCCGCCGCGGTGCTGTCGCTCAATTCGTTCGGGGTGCACTCGGCGACGGTGAGCAGTCATGCGGGCGTGGCCATCACCGAGTTCGTGGTGTCCCCGCACTTCGGTTCGCCGGCCGCGGCCGAATTGCTGCGCCAGCAGTTCGTCGGCGCGCTGGCCGGCGACATCGACGTGCTGACGATGGTGGAGCAGCGCGACAGCAAGGCCGCCAGCTCGGCGTCCGCCCGGGCGGGGGAGGTGCAGGTCGGCGTGCCCGTCACCCGCTCCACCGCGCCACCACACATCCTGTGGCTGGACAGCGGCACCGACGGTCAGCAGGCCCTCGAAGTCCGCGCCATGGACCGGCCCGGCCTGCTTGCTCTGCTCACCCGCGCGCTGGAGCGGGCCGGCGCCGATATCGTCTGGGCGAAGGTCAACACCTTCGGGTCGACGGCGGCCGACGTGTTCGCCGTCGTGCTGCCCGACATCGGCGACGAGGCCGCGCGGGCCGACGTCGAGAAGCACCTGCTGACCGTGCTGGGCGCGCCCGGCGAGGCCGCCCTGGGCTGACCGGCTGCTAGCTCAGCTCCGAATTCAATTGCCGCAGCGCGGCAATGCGGTCCTGCAGCTGGTCGCGGGTGGCGGCGGCGATCGGCGGACCGCCGCAGCGGCGACGCAGTTCGTTGTGAATCCAGCCGTGCGGCTTACCGGTGCGGTGGTGGGCCACCGACACCAGCGCGTTGAGCTCGCGGCGCAGCTCGCGCAACTGACCGTGCATGCTGCCCGTCGCCGCCGGTGCCGGTACCGATTGCCCGCCTTCTTTCTGCAGGTGGGCCCGCTTCTGCAGCTGCTCGTCCTGGCGGCGGTGCAGCAGGGCCCGCATCTGGGCCGCGTCGAGCAGCCCCGGGATGCCGAGGTAGTCGGCCTCCTCGTCGCTACCCGCCGGCGCGGCGGTGCCGAACGACGCGCCGTCGAAGATCACCTGGTCCAGTTCGGCGTCGGCGCCCAGTGACGTGAATCCCTTGTCCAGTTCTGTCTTCTCGGTCTGCGTCCGGAGTGCGGGGTCGCCGTCGAGGGATTCGCGGTGGGGTTCACCGAGGACGTGGTTGCGCTCGGCCTCCAGCTCACTGGCCAGCATCAGCAGGTTCGGTACCGACGGCACGAAGATGCTCGCGCTCTCGCCGGGCCGCCGCGAGCGCACGAACCGTCCGATCGCCTGGGCGAAGAACAACGGTGTCGAGGCGCTGGTGGCGTAGATGCCGACCGACAGTCGCGGGACGTCGACACCCTCGGAGACCATGCGCACCGCGACCAGCCAGCGGCTGTTGCTGTCGGCGAATTCGCTGATCCGCGCCGACGATCCAGGGTCGTCGGAGAGCACCAGTGTGGGCGCCTCGCCGGTCAGCTTGGTCAGCAAGGCGGCATAGGCGCGGGCGGCGGTCTGGTCCGACGCGATGATCATGCCGCCGGCGTCGGGGACATGCGAGCGCAGTTGGCGCAGCCGCTGATCCGCGGCGGCGATCACCGCGGGCATCCATTCGCCGGCCGGGTCCAACGCGGTGCGCCAGGCCCGCGCCGTCTGCTCAGCCGACAGCGGCTCGCCGAGGCGGGCCTCGTGTTCTTCGCCGGCACTGTCGCGCCAGCGGGCCTGTCCGGAGTAGGCGAGGAAGACCACTGGCCGCACCACCCCGTCGGCCAGCGCTTCGGCGTAGCCATAGGTGTGGTCGGCCTGCGAACGGCGCACCCCGTCGGCGCCCAGCTCGTAGGTGACGAACGGGATGGGACTGTCGTCGCTGCGAAAGGGGGTGCCGGTCAAGGCAAGTCGGCGGGTGGCGTCGCTGAACGCTTCGCGGATGGCCTCGCCCCAGCTCTTCGCGTCGCCGCCGTGGTGAATTTCGTCGAAGACAACCAGTGTCTTGCGTTGCTCGGTGCGCACCCGGTGCAGCGTCGGATGCGCCGCAACCTGGGCGTAGGTGACCATCACGCCGTGGTAGTCGGGCGAGGTCTGCGGGTTGGTGTTGGCGAACCTCGGGTCCAGGAAAATGCCGTACCGTTGCGCGGCCTGTGCCCACTGCATCTTGAGATGTTCGGTGGGTACCACGACGGTGATTTGCTCGACGGTGCGACTGCGCAAGAGTTCGGCGACCACCCGCAGTGCGAACGTCGTCTTGCCGGATCCCGGGGTGGCCACCGCCAGGAAGTCGCGCGGCTCGGCGGAGAGGTATTTGACCAGGGCCCGGCGCTGCCAACCCCGCAGCGGTCGGCTGTCAGCTTCAGCAGTCGCTGTGTCGCTGACCGGCTGCATCGACACAGGCTCCCCTCCGGCGCGCCGTTTCGCAGGTCGCGCCCATCCAAGTCGTTGGCCCCGGCCGCACGATGTCATCCGGCATGGTCATCCGGCATGGCGGCGGGTGTGAAATGTAGCATGGCAACGCTTTTCGGCGTCGCAACGACGCCGCGCCGATGCCGTGGTGCCGCGGACAGGTTATCCCGAAAGCCGCGTGGGGCGGGCCAGACCGCGGGCTTGCAACCAGGTGTCGATCCGTTCGGCGACGTCGGGCCAGCCCGGTTCGAGCATCATGTTGTGACCCATCGCAAAGAACTCCGGCTGCGTCCGGTAAGCCCGCGCGGTGGCGCGCACCGCGCGGGTGCTGACGAAACCGTCGTATAGGGCGCCGAGCACCAGGATCGGCGTGCGCACCCGCCGGGTCCGGACGCGGCGAACCGTCGGGTCGATCATCGTCGCGCGGATGCTTTCGGCACCGGCGCGCCGGCGGCAGGATTCGACAACGTCGTCGGGCGTGTTGGGACAGAACAGGTATTCGCGGGCCAGCGCCGGGGTGGCGAGGAACTTCAGCAAGGTGGGGTCGTTCCAGGATTCCATCGTCATCGACGGGCGGCGGCGCCACACCCGCAGCGCGGTGCCCAGCACACCCTGCGGCGGCAACGATCCGAGCAGCACCGCGGCCGGCGCGCTGCGCTCCTCGAGGTAGCGCTGGGTCACGAAGCCGCCCACGGAATGCCCGACCAGGACCGGGCCGCCGCCAAGCTGGTCGGCGACCGACGCGACGTCGTCGATGTAGTCGGCGATGCAGACCTTGGGCAACGGTTTCGCGGAGGGGCTCAAACCGTGCCCGCGCAGGCTGAGCGAGACGGCGCGGTAGCCGGCGTCGGCGAAGTAGTCCAAGAATCCGTCGTCCCAGCACCACGCCCCGTGCCAGCCGCCGTGCACGAAGAGCAGGGGTACGGGGTGCGCGTCGGTGCAGCGCCCCTTGTCGATCACCTCGAGCATGAGCTGACATTTGCTGGCCGGGGCCGGGTCGTCAAGAGCGCGGCGGGAGCTGGCGGGATAATAGCCCCACCGACGAAGGTGAAGTTGGCTTCACGTTGGGTAGCGAACGTGAAGTTAGTTTCACGCTCGCGCTGGTGCGGCGGCCCGCCGGCACTCCAGTAACCTGTTGGGGTGTTTGAATCGCTGTCCGACCGGTTGACCGGTGCCCTGGCGGGGCTGCGCGGCAAAGGTCGATTGACCGACGCCGACATCGATGCCACCACCAGGGAAATCCGGCTCGCGCTGCTGGAGGCCGACGTCTCGCTGCCCGTCGTGCGGGCGTTCGTCGGCCGCATCAAGGAGCGCGCCCGCGGCGCCGAGGTATCCGGCGCCCTGAACCCGGCGCAACAAGTCGTCAAGATCGTCAACGACGAACTGGTCGGCATTCTCGGCGGCCAGACCCGCCAGCTGGCGTTCGCGAAGACGCCGCCGACCGTGATCATGCTGGCCGGCCTGCAGGGTTCCGGCAAGACGACGTTGGCCGGAAAACTGGCGGCCTGGCTGCGCGGTCAGGGCCACACGCCGCTGCTGGTGGCCTGCGACCTGCAGCGCCCCGCCGCGGTGAACCAGCTGGTGGTCACCGGTGAACGGGCCGGCGTACCGGTGTTCGCGCCGCACCCCGGCGCGTCACCGGAGTCCGGACCGGGCGATCCCGTCGCCGTCGCCGCGGCCGGCCTGGCCGAGGCCCGCGCCAAGCACCACGACGTCGTCATCGTCGACACCGCCGGCCGGCTGGGCATCGACGACGAGCTGATGAGCCAGGCCGCGGCCATCCGCGACGCGGTCAACCCGGACGAAGTGATCTTCGTCCTCGACGCGATGATCGGTCAGGACGCGGTCACCACCGCCGAGGCGTTCCGCGAGGGTGTCGGCTTCACCGGCGTGGTGTTGACCAAACTGGACGGCGACGCCCGCGGTGGTGCCGCGTTGTCGGTCCGCGAGGTCACCGGCGTCCCAATCCTTTTCGCGTCCACCGGGGAGAAGCTGGAAGACTTCGACGTCTTCCATCCTGACCGGATGGCCGGCCGCATCCTGGGCATGGGCGACGTGCTCAGCCTGATCGAGCAGGCCGAGCAGGTCTTCGACGCCGAGCAGGCCGAGGCCGCCGCCGCCAAGATCGGCACCGGCGAGCTCACCCTGGAGGACTTCCTCGAGCAGATGCTGGCCATCCGCAAGATGGGACCGATCGGCAACCTGCTGGGCATGCTGCCCGGCGCGGGTCAAATGAAGGACGCACTGGCCGAGGTCGACGACCGCCAACTGGACCGGCTGCAGGCCATCATCCGCGGCATGACCCCGCAGGAACGCGCCGACCCGAAAATCATCAACGCCTCGCGACGGCTGCGCATCGCTAACGGCTCGGGCGTGACCGTCTCCGAGGTCAATCAGCTGGTCGACCGGTTCTTCGAGGCGCGCAAGATGATGTCGTCGATGCTCGGCGGCATGGGAATTCCGGGCTTGGGCCGCAAGTCGGCGACCCGAAAAAGCAAGGCCGCCAAGGGCAAAAAAGGCAAAAAGGGCGGACGGGGGCCGACACCGCCCAAGGTCAAGAGCCCGTTCGGGCCCGGCGCGCCCGGCATGCCCGCCGGGTTCCCCGACCTGTCCCAGCTGCCCGAGGGGCTCAACGAGCTGCCGCCGGGGCTGGCGGACTTCGATCTGTCCAAGCTCAAGTTCCCAGGCAACCCGGGAAGGAAGTAGCCGCCCGGTGGCCATGCACGTGCGAGGTCTGCGGTTACCCGACGAGACCGAGATCGACTTGTGGATTGTCGACGGCCGCATCAGCACCGAACCGGCGGCCGGCGCCGACACCGTCTTTGACGGCGGGTGGATCCTGCCCGGCCTGGTGGACGCGCACTGCCACGTCGGGCTCGGCAAGCAGGGTGAAATTCCGCTCGACGAGGCCGTCGCTCAAGCCGAGGCCGAACGCGATGTCGGCGCGCTGCTGTTGCGTGACTGCGGGTCGCCGACCGACACCCGCAGCCTCGACGACCGCGACGATCTGCCTCGCCTGATCCGGGCCGGCAAGCACCTGGCCAGGCCTAAGCGGTACTCGGCCGGCTTCGCCAACGAACTCGAAGACGAATCACAGCTGCCGGCCGCGGTGGCCGTGGAGGCGCAGCGCGGTGACGGCTGGGTCAAACTCGTCGGCGACTGGATCGACCGCAGCATCGGCGACCTGGCGCCGCTGTGGTCCGACGCGGTGCTCAAGGAGGCGATCGACGCCGCGCACGCGCACGGTGCCCGGGTGACCGCGCACGTGTTCAGCGACGCGGCCATGTCCGGCCTGATCACGGCCGGGATCGACTGCATCGAACACGGCACCGGACTCACCGACGACACCATCGCACTGATGGTCGAGCACAAAACGGTGTTGGTGCCCACGCTGATCAACATTGTCGACAACTTCCCGGGCATCGCCGACGCCGCGACGCGCTACCCGACCTATGCCGCCCACATGCGCGAGCTGTATGCGCGCTGCCCGGGGCGAATCGCGGCCGCCGCGGAGGCGGGCGTGCCGATCTACGCCGGAAGTGACGCCGGCCCGATGATTGCGCACGGACGCATCGTCGACGAGGTCGAGGCGCTCAAGGGCATCGGGATGAGCCCCACCGCCGCGTTGGGCGCCGCGTGCTGGGATGCCCGTGACTGGCTGGGCCGTCCCGGCCTGGACCACGGTGCATCGGCCGATCTGGTGTGCTACGCCGAGGACCCCCGAAAAGGCCCATCCGTGTTGAGCCAACCCGACCTGGTACTCCTGCGCGGCAACGCGTTTCGGCCCTAGCGCGGCACCGGCTCCAAGCAGGCGAGGTGCCGTGGCTGCAGATAGAATCTGCGGATGGCACTGGCCAGCGGCGCGGTTTTCGCCGAGTACACCGTCGCGCGAAAGCTGGGATCCGGGGTGACCGGCGAGGTCTACCTTGTTCAGGATCCGCGTTCGGCGCGCTGGCAGGCGTTGAAGATACTGTCGCTCCCGCTGTCGTCGGACAGTCAATTCCGTCGCCGTTTTCTCGCGGAGACCCCGGCGGTGACGAGTCTGCATCACCCGCACATCGTGGAGGTGCACGACCGCGGCGACTTCGACGGACTGCTGTGGGTCGCCATGGATTATGTCGAGGGCAGCAGCGCCGCGCAGCTGTTACGGGATCGGTTCCCGGCAGTGTGGCCGACCGGCGAGGTTTTGGCGATCGTCGACGCCGTCGCCGGCGCGCTGGACTACGCCCATCAGCTCGGGTTGCTGCACCGCGACGTCAAGCCGGCCAACATCTTGCTGACCGGCAGGCAAGCGGGTGAGCAACGGATCCTGTTGGGCGACTTCGGAATAGCCCGTCAGCTCGGTGAGCACGCGGGCGTGGTGGGGTCGTCGCACGTTCCGGCCGGAACGGTGGGCTACGCCGCGCCCGAACAGTTGATGGGAGCCGACATCGACGGACGCGCGGATCAGTACGCGCTGGCGGCCAGCGCATTTCACCTGCTGACCGGTGCGCCCCCGACCGAATACCGCAACGCGGCCACCACCCTGCGCGAGGTGTTGCGTGGCGCGCCACCGAAACTCAGCGATCAGCGCCCCGAGCTGGCACACCTGGACGAGGTGTTCGTGCAGGCGCTGGCCGCGCGGCCGGCGGACCGGTTCATCAGCTGCCGCGCGTTCGCCGACGCGCTCAACGACGCGGCCGGTGATGTGACCGGCAGCCACGGTCCGTACGCCGTGCTCGCCGTCGACTACCCGGAATACCACTGGCCCGAGGACCACGTCGCGCCGGGTGACGCAGCGGCCGGCGCGGCCGCCCCCGACGCCGAGCCCGTCGTCAACCGGCCGACCAGGCGCCGGCCGCGCAAGATCGTGATGGGGGCCGCCGCGATCGCGCTGCTGCTCGGACTGTTCGCCTTCGGCATCCTCACCGGACGCAAGATCGAGTCCACGGCCGAACGGGGGACGAGCGGCCCGCTGAGCACTCCCGCCGCGGCGGTCGCGCTGCCGCCGACCACCGCCGCGTCGACCCCGCCCGCCGCCCTGGAAGGCACCTATCGCCTCGAGGTCGAACGCTCCAAGGAGACTTTCGATTACACCCCGAGCCCGCAGCCCCCGGATGTGACCAGCTGGTGGGCGTTCCGCTCGTCGTGCACACCGTCATACTGCTCGGCCGCGGCGATACCGCTCGACGACAAGGATCACACCCAGTTGGCCTCGACGGGAGGTCGGCCGGTGGTCTTCCGGTTCGAAGAGGGTCAGTGGCAGTCACGTCCGGAGACGGTGCCGTTCGCGTGCGTAGCGACCAGCGGGGCGGCCAAGTCGCAGACCACCGTGCAGACGCTGGTGCTGCGGCCCAACCCGCAGGGTGATCTGGTCGGCGAGATGGAGCTCGTCGTACAAACCAACGAGTGCGGGCAGCGTGCCTCGGTCGTGCGGATTCCCGCCAAGCTGAGCCGGGTGGCCGACACCCCGTCCGGCGTCTACGTGCCGGACCCGGTGGCCGTCCCGGAGCCCAGCAGTCCGCCGGTGTCCGTCCTGCCCTCGCACACCCCGAAGCCGCCCGCGGTGTCCAGCCGACCGGGCCGCTAACCGTCGTGACCAGCAAGTTCATCGAGGCCGCCGATTCCCCAGAAAGATTGCGAGCGCTCACTATCTATGGTAGCGTCGCCGCAACCAGCAAGCCGGGAGGCAACAGTGACCTACGACGTGATCATCCGTGACGGATTGTGGTTCGACGGGACCGGCAGCGCGCCGCACACGCGCACGCTGGGCATCCGTGACGGCGTGGTGGCCACCGTGTCCTCCGAGCCGCTCGACGAGACCGGATGTCCGGAGGTGATCGACGCGGCCGGCAAGTGGGTCGTGCCCGGCTTCATCGACGTGCACACCCACTACGACGCCGAAGTGCTGCTGGATCCCGGCCTGCGCGAGTCGGTGCGCCACGGCGTCACCACCGTGTTGCTGGGCATGTGCTCGCTGTCGACGGTCTATGCCGACTCCGAGGACGCCGCCGACCTGTTCAGCCGGGTCGAGGCGGTGCCGCGCCCGTTCGTGCTCGGCGCGCTGGAAAACAACCGGACCTGGACCACCGCCAAGGAATACATCGACGCCATCGATTCGCTTCCACTCGGGCCGAATGTCGGTTCGCTGCTTGGTCATTCGGATCTGCGCAGCACGGTCCTCGGGCTGGACCGCGCCACCGACGCGGCCGTCAAGCCCACCGACGCCGAACTGAACAAGATGGCGGCGCTGCTCGACGAGGCGCTCGATGCCGGGATGCTAGGCATGTCCGGCATGGATGCGGCGATCGACAAGCTGGACGGCGACCGGTTCCGGTCCCGGGCGCTGCCGTCGACCTTCGCGAGCTGGCGGGAACGGCGCAAGCTGATCAAGGTGCTGCGTAAACGCGGCCGGATCCTGCAGAGCGCGCCCAACGTCGACCGGCCGTCGTCCGCGCTGATGTTCTTCCTGGCCAGTAGCCGGATCTTCAACCGCGGCAAGGGTGTCCGGATGAGTCTGCTGGTCTCGGCCGACGCCAAGTCGATGCCGTTGGCCGTGTACGTGTTCGGCCCGGCCACCCGGCTGGCCAACAAGCTGCTGCGCTCCAGCGTGCGGTTCCAACACTTGCCGGTGCCGTTCGAGTTGTACTCCGACGGAATCGATCTGCCGGTCTTCGAGGAGTTCGGCGCCGGCACCGCCGCCCTGCACCTGCGCGACCAGTTGCAGCGCAACGAGCTACTGGCCGACCAGGCTTACCGCCGGGAGTTCCGTAAAGAGTTCGATCGCATCAAGCTCGGGCCGTCGCTGTGGCACCGGGACTTCCACGACGCCGTGATCGTCGAGTGCCCCGACGAGTCGCTGATCGGCAAGAGTTTCGGCGCGATCGCCGACGAGCGCGGGCTGCACCCCCTCGACGCCTTCCTGGACGTGCTCGTCGAAAACGGCGAACGCAACGTCCGGTGGACCACCATCGTGGCCAACCACCGGCCCAAGCTGCTCGACGCATTGGCCAACGAGGGCAGCGTGCACATGGGCTTCTCGGACGCCGGTGCGCACCTACGCAACATGGCCTTCTACAACTTCGGAATCAAGCTGCTCAAGCGGACCCGGGACGCCTACCGCGCCGGTAAGCCGTTCATGACCACCGAGCGGGCCGTGCACCGGCTGACCGGGGAACTAGCCGAGTGGTTCGGCATCGACGCCGGCACCCTGCGCCAGGGCGACCGGGCGGACTTCGTGATCATCGACCCGCACGGCTTGAACGACGAGGTCGAGAGCTACCACGAGGAAGCGGTCCCGTTCTACGGCGGGTTGCGGCGCATGGTCAACCGCAACGACCAGGCCGTGGTCGCCACCGGCGTCGGCGGGTCCGTGGTGTTCCGGGCCGGGAAGTTCCGCGAGGGCTACGGGCAGACGGTGAAGTCCGGCCGCTACCTGCGGGCAGGTCAGCGGACGCGGCGCGCGGCCGCATTGGTCTGAGTTGCCGCGATGGCCCGGACCCAGCAGCAGCGCCGCGAAGAGACCGTCGGCCGTCTCCTCGATGCCTCCATCGCCAGCATCATCGAGGTCGGCTACGCGCGGGCATCCGCGGCCGTCATCACCAAGCGGGCCGGGGTGTCGGTGGGCGCGCTGTTCCGCCACTTCGAGACGATGAGCGACTTCATGGCGGCGACGGCCTCGGAGGTGTTGCGCCGCCAGGTGGAGTCGTTCACCAAGCAGGTCGCCCAAATCCCCGCCGACCGCCCGGCACTCGACGCGGCGCTGACAATTCTGCGCGACATCACCGCCAGCCCCACCAACGCGGTGCTCTACGAATTGATGGTCGCCGCGCGTACCGACGCGAAGCTGGGCGCCCATCTGCGCGATGTCATGGCGCCGTACACCGCGAAGATTCTTGACGCCGCGCGGGCGCTGCCGGGCGTCGAGGTGGTCGGCGAGGAGACGTTCCCGGTACTGGTGGCGTTGCTGACCAACGTCTTCGACGGCGCGGCGATGGTGCGCGGCATTTTCCCGGAGCCCGATATCGAGGAGCAGCGAATCGCGTTGCTATCCAAGCTGATAACCGGACTCGTCCCCGATGAAAGTGCCTAGCGACGGGCTTTACAGCGAGCCGATGCTGGACGACGGGTTCAGCGCGAAACCCCAGTCGAACAGGCTGCCCGCCTGGTCCCAGTAGGTCGGGCCACCAGGTTTCACCAGCCCGTACATCATCGCGACCACCAGTCGGCGTCCGCCGCGGGTCGCGGCGCCGACGAACGTCTTTCGCGCGGCGTCGGTGAATCCGGTCTTGCCGCCGATGGCACCTGGGTAGCGGGTGAGCAGCTCGTCCTGGTTGGCGATCGGCTGATAGCCGGTATCGCTGGGGAACATCGCCGATGGTTCGGCGGTGATGTGGGCGAACGTCGGGTTGGCCATGGCGGCCCGGAAGATCACGGCCAGGTCGTGCGCCGTCGAGGCGCCAGAGCCGCCAGGCCCGTCGAGGCCGGACGGGGTGGACGCGTGCGTGGCGGTCGCCCCGAGGGACGCTGCCTTCGCGTTCATCTTGGCCACCGTGGCGTCGGCGCCGCCCAGAAGATGCGCCAACGTGTTGGCGGCATCGTTGCCCGACACCAGCAGCAGGCCGTCGAGCAGCTGGCGCGCGGTGTAGCTGCGGCCGGGCTTGACGCCGACACAGTTGCACTCCACCTGGGTGTCGGCGACGTCGGCGACCACGGTGGAATCCAGCGGCACCTCATCGAGAACCACCAACGCCAACAGCACCTTGATGGTGCTGGCGGGCGGATGCTGCACGTACTGGTCGCGGGCGGCCAGCACCTGACCGCTGTCCAGGTCGGCCAGGATCCAGGTTTGGGCGGGGCCGTCGGGGATCGGCACGGAGCCGATCGGCTGCATGTCGTCGGCGCGGGCCTGCGGCGTTGCGGCCGTACCGAGGGCGAGGCAGGCGGCCGTGAGCAGCGCAGCGAGTGCGGCGATGAGTTTCCGCATGGGCGCAAAGTGTAACGTCCTGGCCCCGCAGCCGCCCATGGGCGCCCACGGAGCCGCTACCTCAGGGACACCAGGGCGGAATCGGGCAGACGGGAAGCGGCTCACCTGCGATCCTGCCGGCGGCCTCGCGGTGAATATCACCGAACGCCGGTCGCGGGATTTCAGCTGCCCTCAGATCTGGGAGTCGGGGAAGGCGATGACCGACAAGAACCGAATCGGCAACTTCACCAGATCTACCGGCCCATGTGCCCCCTCGCCGTCGATCTGCAGTGTGTCACCCGGATGCAGTCGATACACCGACCGGCTGTGGCTGTAATCCATCACGCCGTCGAGCATGAAGATGAACTCGGTGCCGGAGTGTTGGAAGAGCGGGTGGGTCGTGCTCTTCTTCGACAGCGTGACGAGTAGGCACTCCAGTCGCTTGTGCTCGCCGCGCAGCGATCCCAAGAGCTGGTACTCGTGGCCCTGGGTGGTGCCGTTGCGCGCCACGCGGGCACCGGTCCCGGCCTTGACGAACACGGCCTGGCGCTCGACATCCGCGCCACGAAATAGGCTGGTGACCGGCACGTCCAAGCCCTTCGCCAGCAGCGCGAGCGTGCTGAGGCTACAGGAGGTCTGCGCGTTCTCGATCTTGGACAGCATCGCCTTGGAGATGCCTACCCGGGTGGCCATGTCGGCCACCGTCAATCCTTGCGCCAGACGCAGTTTCCGAACATTGCGACCGATGGCGGCCTCGAACTCGAGTTCCTCGACCGGTTGGTGCGGATCACGGTCGCGGGCAATGCCTGACTTGTTGCGCAGCAGAGGGACGTTGCTCATCAGTCCACTGTCTAGCGCATCTGGCCTGCCGCGGCACCGGGATACCGCGACTTCAACAGAGCGTTTTCGGTACATCGCGACAGCCGGAAGTCGCTGGCCGGGATGCGCGGGTCGCCGCTGTGGCCATCAACGGCCATCAACGACGAGATCGGCGACGAGTTCGCCCACGGCGGATGCGCTCTTGAATCCATGCCCGCTCAAGCCCGCGGCGACGATCGGCTCCTCCAATTCCGTCTTGCTCAGTAGGGCCGGCCGGCGCGGGCGAGTGATCCGCGCCGGCCGGAGTCACTAGGCGGGCAATAACTCGTACGCCGCGTCGCGGTGGTATTTGGCGTCGATGCCCATTTCCTCTTCATCGGAGGAGATCCGAATGCCCATCGTCTTCTTGATGATCAGTGCGATGACGTATGCGATCACGAACGAGTACGCCATGACCGCAGCGACGGCGATCGCCTGCTTCCACAGTTGGTCGGCCCCGCCGCCGTAGAACAGCCCATCAGTCTGGTTGGGCATGCTCGCGCTGGCGAAGAACCCGATCAGCAAGGTGCCGATCACGCCGCCCACCAGGTGAACCCCGACCACGTCAAGCGAGTCGTCGTAACCGAATCTGGATTTGAGCCCTACCGCCAGCGGGCATATCGCACCGGCGATCAAGCCGAGCAGAATCGAGCCGATCGGCGTGACTGCCCCGCAGGCCGGGGTTATGGCGACCAGCCCGGTCACGCCACCCGAGGCGGCGCCGACACCGGTTACATGCCCGTCCTTGATTTTCTCGACGACCAGCCATGCCAGTGTCGCCGCACAAGTTGCGGTGAACGTCGTGACCATGACGATCGCCGCCGATGTTCCGGCGGCGAGTGCCGACCCGCCGTTGAACGCGTACCAACCCGCCCACAGCAAGCCGGCGCCGAGCAATGTCAGGGGCACGTTGTGGGGCTTACGGAACTTGCCGAAGCCAAGGGACTTGCCCAGCACGATGGCAACTGCGAGCGCCGCGGCGCCGGAATTGATGTGCACCGCCGTTCCGCCGGCGAAGTCAATGGCCTTGAGTTTATTGGCGATCCAGCCACCCTTGGCGTCCGGCGTGACGACACCGTCGACGGCGAACACCCAGTGCGCCACCGGAAAGTAGACGAGGACCGCCCACGCGGCCGCAAAGACCATCCAGGCGCTGAACTTCATTCGGTCTGCCGCCGCGCCGGATACCAGCGCGACTGTGATTGCGGCGAACAGCGCTTGGAAAAGGGCGAACAGGCTGACCGGCAAGCCGTTGATCGTCGTCATCGGCTTGGTCAGGTTCTTCATGCCCAGGAATTCGGTGAAACTTCCGACGAAGCCGCCGTAGGACGTTCCGAACGTCATCGAGAACCCGAATAACACCCACAGCACACCGACGACGGCCACGGCACCGAACGTCATCATCATCATGTTCGTTGAGCTTTTGACCGACACCATGCCGCCATAGAACAACGCGAGACCGGGAATCATCACCGTGAGTCCGATGATGCAGCACAACATGAATGCCGTGGTTCCGGTGTCCATAGATACCTCCTGGAGCGGGGCCTGGAGCGGGGCAGAGCCCCTCACGGGCTGTCTACTGATAGTGGACAATGTTTCTGTTACATAGACCGAGGTGTGCTGTTGCGGCCGTGTTACGGCAACGTTGGTTGTCCGCCAGGGATCCGATCTTCGCGGATCGACGAAACGTGTTGCCACAATAGCTTGCTGCGGAGATCGAATTGCCGGACTCGCACGGGAATTCGCCGCCTCACGCGGCCGCACTGATCTGTGGGTCCCGCGGTCCTAACCTCGATTGAATTCGCGCCACGCTGTGCTACCGGCACCCGGAATCGTCTTTGCCCGACAGTGTTTCAAGTAGTGCTGTGTGAAAATCGTTGTTTGCGTGCATATCTCGCGGCTTCCGAGGCAGGCGCTGTTCCGGTTGTCAGGTGCTGGCCCGATTGGGTAGCTTTGGATCCTGCATACAGGATCCAATCTGGCCGAGTGGCGCCGATGCCGACAAGGGGGATCAGCTTGCCTAGAACCGCTGAGGTCGCCGGCGCAGGTCTGTCTGGCCTGTTGTTGGCCACATCTTCCTAAGCGCGCCGGTGTCCGATGAGCGCGCGAACAAGATGCCGGTTGACCGGGACCTTTGGCGGACAGCATTTCCCGAAGCGGCGCATCTTGTGGACCGGTTCGCCGAAGCGAGCCGGTGGGATCGACTCGTGAACGTGCGGTGTCGGTATTGGTCTCGAGGCCATGCGGCGGTGATCGGCGATCCTCGAGCGCGAACAAGAAATCCCGCGTGCGCTCTCGGGGTGGGAGAGGGAATGCCGGCCACTGACCAACCACGTTCAACGGTGGTCCTACCTATCCGGTTTCGCGCGTGCTCGGGTCTCGGAACGCGTCGACGGATTGCGGGCGTGCCTGCTCCGCTCCGTTTCCCACACCCGGCCGTTCCAGAACGGGTTGAACAAAGGTGCCCGCACGGTCCCGGCTGGCGCCCGGGACACCGTCGTCTGATCTTGGAGTGTCGAAACTTTCCGTGTCGTTCAAGCAGTGCGGTTCAAGCAATGAGGAGGCGTCACTCGTGAAATATGTGTCGTTCACCGGCCCGACCGGCGTCGTTGCCGGAGTGGTGCGAGGATCCTACGTGATCCCGTTGCCAGGCGGTGACGCCGTTGACTGGACCGGCGACCCAGTTGGGCTGCTCGCACGAATCACGACGCAGGAACCCTTGGGGGAGCTCGACGAACAGACTGCGGTGCCGCTCGACGACGTCGTTCTGGTCGCTCCGATCCCAGCCCCCCGGCGCAACATCTTCTGCGTCGGCCTCAACTATGTCGAGCACTCCAACGAGTTCGACGTATCCGGGTTCAACGCGGCGGGGGGGATCGGAGTTCCGGACCGGCCGGTGGTGTTCACCAAGGCTCCGACTACGGTCATCGGAACCGGCGAACATATCCCGGCGCACGGTCGGCTAACCCAATCCTTGGACTACGAAGCAGAACTCGCGGTAATCATTGGGACGGGCGGCGCAAACATCCGTGCGCAGGACGCAATGTCTCACGTGTGGGGCTACACCATCGTGAATGACGTGACAGCGCGTGAGCGGCAGCGCGAACATCAGCAGTGGTTCCTGGGCAAGTCACTGGATGGCCTGTGTCCGATGGGCCCGTTCGCGGTGACAGCCGACGAGATCGACCACCGAGAGCTCCTTGTCGAGACTCGTGTGAACGGTGAACTACGACAGAGCGCCAAGACGGCCGATCTGATCTTCGATGTGCCCGAACTCATCGCCACTATCAGCGCCGGGATGACGCTGCTGCCGGGTGACATCATCGCGACCGGTACACCTCCCGGTGTTGGCATTGGATTCGACCCACCGCGATTCCTGCGTCCTGGCGACGTGATCGAGATATCCATCACCGGCCTGGGGACCCTGGTCAACACCGTGGCAGCGGATCAGTAGGTGTCGGTGGCTACTAGTCTCGCCTCAGGCCGCGGGATCGACATCGTGCCGATAAGCCGTGGCACCACCGTGCGCGATGTGGTACGCGACGCGTTGCGTGATCTGATCATCAGCGGCGACCTCCTCCCCGATGTCCCGCTGCGCCAGGACGAGCTTGCGACTCGACTGAACGTAAGTCGGACACCGCTGCGGGAAGCGTTGCATGCCTTGGCAAGTGAGGGTCTGGTGACCATCGACCCGCGGCGCGGGGCGATGGTGACGAAGCCCACGGTCCAGCAGTTGCTGGACCTCTACGAGATCCGTGAGCAACTCGAGGTGCTCGCTGGGCGCCTTGCCGTTGCCGCGGCGGGCACCGATCACGTCGATGACATCACCACCCTCAACCGCCAGATGGCCGAAGTCACCGATCCTGTGGCATGGGCTCAGCTGAACCAACAGTTTCACGTCCGGTTGTACGGTCCGTGTCCAAACAAAGAGCTACTCAACATGATCAGCTCGCTGGCGGAGCGATCGAAGTTCTATGTGCGCATCCTGGTATCGAGCAGGCCGCCCGCCGACAGCGCGTTGCGCGGGCACCAGGAGATGTTGAATGCGTTACGAGCCCGCGATGGCGACGCCATGGAGATAGCGGTACGACGTCACCTCCGGTCAACAGTCAAGCAAGTATCACCGGTGCTACCCGAGCGATCATCGGAATTTCGAAAATAACTGGGAACAGGAGCATTAGGCCAATGGCAGTCAGTTACATCCCCACGGTCGACGGTCTGGGTAAGTATGGCGACTACTCACCAGTGTCCGTCGCCAATAACCTGGTGGCGGTGGCGGGCCAGTTCGGCGGCGACGCAGACAGCCCGGAAGAGCAAGTACGTGGCGCATTCGGCAACGTAGGTAAGGCTCTGGCCGCCGCCGGGCTCGACTTCTGCGACGTCATCAAGTTCACCACGTACGTCGTCGGCAGGGAGACGATCCCAGCGTTTATGGCAATTCGCAAAGAGGTGTTCAAGAAGATCTATTCGGCCGGGGTGTACCCACCCAACACGCTTTTGGTGGTTGCCGGTCTGGTCGAAGAGAGATTTGTAGTCGAGATCGAGGCACTGGCGTGCGCCCGGAACGGGTTTCTATGACCGTTCGTGCGCGGGGACTTCCGTTCACGCATGGTCGCGACCAGGTGATCTCGTATCCGGTGACCGCACTCGGGGTCCGATCGCGGGTTGTCGAGTCACTCTCCGGCACAACATCTTTGGTATGTCTGCACGGTGTGGGGTCGCGTGCTGACCGCTTCATCGCGGTGATACCGGGACTGGTAGATGCCGGATTCCATACTTACGCGATCGACTTTCCCGGGCACGGCTTCGCCGACAAGGCACCTGAGATGCAGGCCTGCGGGCCACGGAGAACGTGCTGACGGCCACCCCGGCCATCGACGCGCTCTACTTCGACAACGATGACATCGCTTTGGGCGGTATCCTGGCCGTCCAGCAGCGCGGACGGCCGATAGACAGCATTGTCATCATTGGTTCCGACGGAGGCGAGCCGGCGCTGAATGCCATAGCTGCGGGGACGCTCGACATGACGATCAGCTTGCGCGGCTACGCGTCCGGCCGCGTCGCTGCCACCAAGCGGATCGACAACCTACGCAATGGCACCAAGCCCAACGACCGTTTCGTCCCGGTCGAGGCGCTGATGATCACCAAGTCCAACCTTGCCGATGCCCGGGCGAAGATTTCCGCGGGCAATTGCTGACATGCATTCGGGGATCAGCTGCTGTCCTCCGCCGCCCGCGGTGGCGGCGAAACATGCTGGATCCCAAGCGAGTTGACAGGAGCGGGAAAGCACCGACGAGTCGCGTCGGCGTCGGGTCCGGCCCGGGTGTTGAATCTAGGCATGTTGAGTCTGGCCGAAATTTCCGACCGTCTGGAGATCCAGCAGCTGATGGTGGACTATTCCACCGCGATTGACCAGCGGCGGTTCGACGATTTGGACAAGGTGTTCACCGAAGACGCATACATCGATTACACCGCCCTGGGTGGAATCGAAGGCCGATTTCCCGAGGTCAAGAAGTGGCTGTCGGAGGTGCTGCCGACCTTTCCGGTTTACGCGCACATGCTCGGGAACTTTTCGGTGCAGATCGACGGGGATAAGGCCTCGTCACGGGTGATCTGCTTCAACCCGATGGTCTTTCCCGGCGATTCGGGTAAACCGGGAGACCAGGTGATGTTCTGCGGCCTCTGGTACGACGACGAGTTCGTGCGTACGCCGCAGGGTTGGCGGATGACCCGCCGGGTCGAGACGAAGGTCTTCCAGAAGGTGATGTGACGCCGCCGCGGCGACGCCGCTGGGCGAATTTCTGTCGAAGCCCCTCGTTCTGGCACAATAAGCGGCTGTCCGCCCCGCGACTACGGTTGCGCAGCGGTCACACACGCGAGGCAAAACCGGACCCGGGCATCCCGCCCGGATCGCTGAATTGCAGCGTGACACACACAGGAGAAATCGCTTACCCATGGCTGTCAAGATCAAGCTCACCCGGCTTGGGAAGATCCGCAATCCCCAGTACCGCGTCGCCGTGGCCGACGCACGCACCCGCCGTGACGGCCGCTCGATCGAGGTGATCGGCCGGTACCACCCCAAGGAAGAGCCCAGCCTGATCGAGATCAACTCGGAGCGGGCCCAGTACTGGCTGTCTGTTGGCGCGCAACCGACCGAGCCGGTCCTCAAACTGCTGAAGATCACCGGTGACTGGCAGAAGTTCAAGGGTCTGCCCGGCGCGGAAGGCACCTTGCAGGTCGCCGCGGCGAAGCCGAGCAAGCTGGAGCTGTTCAACGCCGCGCTCGCCGAGGCCGAGGGCGGCCCGACCGCCGAGGCCACCAAGCCGAAGAAAAAGGCCCCCGCCAAGAAGGCCGCCAAGGGCGCAGAGAAGGGCGACAAGGCCGACGAGGTCCAGGAGACCGCCGAAACCGCCCCGGCCGCGCAGGCCGAATCGACCGAGTCCGCTACCGAAAGCTGACTGTGGCCATGAGTACGGTCGTCGTCGACGCTGTTGAGCATCTGGTCCGCGGCATCGTGGACAACCCGGACGATGTCCGGGTTGACCTCGTGACGAGCCGGCGCGGGCGAACGGTCGAGGTTCACGTCCACCCCGACGACCTGGGCAAGGTGATCGGTCGCGGCGGACGCACGGCGACCGCGCTGCGCACGCTGGTCGCCGGCATCGGTGGCCGCGGTATCCGCGTCGACGTGGTGGACACCGACCAGTAGGTCTTTCGCACTCATGGAGTTGCTCGTCGGGCGCGTCGTGAAAGCGCACGGCATCACCGGCGAGGTGGTGGTCGAAGTTCACACCGACGACCCCACCATCCGCTTCGCCCCGGGTAATACGCTGCGCGCCAAGCCCTCTCGCGGCAACGCAGCGCCGCGTAGCTTCGTCGTCGACACCGTGCGTGACCACGGCGGTCGGCTGCTGGTGCGGTTGGCCGGAGTGCACGACCGCGACGCCGCGGATGCGTTGCGCGGCAACCTGTTCGTGGTGGACTCCGATGACCTGCCGCCGATCGACGAGCCGGACACCTACTACGACCACCAGCTCGAAGGCCTGCAGGTACGCACCACCGCCGGGCACGACGTCGGTGTCGTCGCCGAAGTGCTGCACACCGCGGCCGGCGAGTTGCTGGCGGTGCGCCGAAGGGAAGGCGGCGAGACCCGAGAAGTGTTGGTGCCGTTCGTGACTGCGATCGTCACGTCGGTGTCGCTGGACGACCAGACGGTCGAAATCGATCCGCCCGAGGGTCTGCTGGATTTGGCGTAGATGGGGCGCGTATCGGCATGAAGATCGATGTGATCACGATTTTTCCGGCCTACCTGGATCCGCTGCGGCAATCGTTGCCGGGCAAGGCGATCGAGTCGGGTCTGGTCGACATCGGAGTGCACGACTTGCGTCGGTGGACGCACGACGTGCACCGCTCCGTCGATGACGCACCCTACGGCGGCGGCCCCGGCATGGTGATGAAGGCACCCGTCTGGGGCGAGGCGCTCGACGAAATCTGCTCCAGCGAAACACTATTGGTGGTTCCAACGCCGGCGGGCGAGATGTTCAAGCAGGCCACCGCGCAGCGCTGGAGCCGGGAGCGGCATCTGGTGTTCGCCTGCGGCCGCTACGAAGGCATCGACCAGCGCGTCGTCGAAGACGCCGGCCGCCGGATGCGGGTCGAAGAAGTCTCGATCGGTGACTACGTGTTGCCAGGTGGGGAATCGGCGGCCGTGGTGATGATCGAAGCGGTGCTGCGGCTGCTGACCGGCGTGCTGGGCAATCCGGCGTCACACCGCGAAGATTCGCACTCACCGACGCTGGGCGGGCTGCTCGAGGGGCCCAGCTACACCCGGCCGCCGACCTGGCGGGGCCTCGACGTTCCCGAGGTGCTGCTGTCCGGCGACCATGCGCGGGTCGCCGCCTGGCGCCGCGAGGTGTCGCTGCAGCGCACCCGTGAGCGCCGCCCCGATCTCGATCCGGGCGAGCCCGGCGCCTGACCCGACGCTAGAAAGCCGTGGAGCCGATCCGGCCGTTGGGGAACATCGTCTTGACGGCCTGGGTGATCGTGTCGCGCGCCGTCGCGTCGTCGGAGGACTGCAGCGACTCGACCACCACGATGTAGCGACGGTCCGCGCCCACCACGCCCGTCGACAAGTGCATCCACTCGGTGCCGATGCAGCACATCCAGCCCTGCTTGACCGCCACGGGCTCCGCGAACAGGCCGTCGGGGATGCCGAACCGCTGCGGGTAGCCGTCAATGCCGTTCGGGGTCGACTGGGCCAGGTCGTTGACGATGATCTTGGCCCGCTCCGCGGGCAGCCCACCGGTGCCGTCGAGCAGCTCGTCGTAGTAGTGGATCAGGTCGGTCAGCGAGCTCATCGTGTTCCACCACCGGCCGTCCGAGGGCGGGGTGGTGGACGACAGGCCGTAGCGGCTCGCGACCTGACTGATGATGCTGCTGCCGCCGCCCTGATCCCAGAACCGTTCGGCGGCGCCGTCGTCGGACGACTGCAACATGACATCCAGTGCCTGACGGTCCTGCGGGGACAACCGAATCCTGCCCTGGGCCTCCTGCAGCAGCAGGTCGTCGGCGATGAACAGCTTGGCCACCGACGCGGTGCCCACGATCAGCGGGTTGCCGTTGGAGACCAGCTCGTGCGTCCTGCGGTCGAGGATGCCCACCGACAGCGTGGCCCCGCTCGCGGCGGCCTGCTCGGTGGCCTGCTGGATGCGCGCCTGTAGCCCGTTGAATCCGGCCATCGGCGCCCCGGCCAGCTGGCCGCTGTCCGGGTTGGTGTCCAGCAGCAGCTGCACGAGTTGCGAGGAGCCAGCGGCGGGCTTGCCGGATGCTTTCTGGGCCCGCGCGCCCAGCTGCGCCTCGTCACATCCGGCCAACACCAGCGTCACCGCCGCAATCACGGCGAGCGCGGTGAGCGGACGGACACGCATCGCTGTTCTCCCTGTTCTCCGACATCGGCTATTAGTGGGCGGTCTACCTGCAATCTGCCCAGGCATCCTTGGGTCCGGGTTGGCTCCGGGTTGAATTTTGGTTAACAAGCGCGGATGACCCCAGTCATATGTACCACTCACCAGCGGCTTCGGCGCACCGCAAACCGCAGCGTTTACCTGTGATTTTCAATGCACGCGGGGTGTCTGGCACAATTGACCAGTTGTCTTTCGCGGCTGGGCGGTTTTGCGCTCGCCGCGGGATGCGCCCCCGAAGCCCCAATGGCTTGCCGACCACCCCTGCGTGCGGGCAGCTGCCGCACGCCGTGACCGCAAGGAAGTGTCTCTCACATGAACAGGCTGGACTTTGTTGACCAGGCGTCGCTGCGCGACGACATCCCGGCCTTCAACCCGGGCGACACCATCAACGTGCACGTCAAGGTCATCGAGGGTGCCAAAGAGCGCATCCAGGTGTTCAAGGGTGTAGTGATCCGTCGGCAGGGCGGCGGCATCCGTGAGACCTTCACCGTGCGCAAGGAAAGCTACGGCGTCGGCGTCGAGCGGACCTTCCCGGTGCACTCGCCGAACATCGACCACATCGAGGTCGTAACGCGCGGTGATGTGCGTCGGGCCAAGCTGTACTACCTGCGCGAACTGCGCGGCAAAAAGGCGAAGATCAAGGAAAAGCGCTGACCGCGCCC
The DNA here is from genome assembly GCF_010727605.1 of Mycobacterium simiae. NCBI lineage: Bacteria > Bacillati > Actinomycetota > Actinomycetes > Mycobacteriales > Mycobacteriaceae > Mycobacterium > Mycobacterium simiae. The sequence goes on along the minus strand of NZ_AP022568.1, from coordinate 779,202 downwards.
GTCGCGGCGATGCCGGCGGTACGCCCGGCCGGTCGCGACGACGCCTTACCGGCCGGCACACCGTGCTGACTACGCTGATCTCGTGACGGATTCCACGGACTCACCCGAGCCCCAGTCCGACCCTGCTCAGTCGGAGCCGAAGGTCTCCACGCGCACCCCCGAGACGCCGTTGGGTGACGTCGACGACACGACCGTCGAGCCGGACTCTGCCGGCGTTGAGGCCCACGCGGGGGACGAAGCGGAAACGCCGGAGCCCAAGAAGAAGTCGGCGCTGCGCGAGCTGGCGGTGCTGGCCGCCACGGCGATCCTGCTCTACTACGTGATGCTGACGTTCGTGGCGCGCCCGTACCTGATTCCGTCGGAGTCGATGGAGCCCACTCTGCACGGGTGCACCGGCTGCGTCGGCGACCGGATCATGGTCGACAAGCTCAGCTATCGCTTCGGGTCTCCGCACCCCGGGGACGTCATCGTCTTCAAGGGGCCGCCGTCCTGGAACGTCGGCTACAAGTCGATCCGGTCGAGCAACACCGCGCTGCGCTGGGTACAGAACGCGTTGTCGTTCATCGGGTTTGTGCCGCCCGATGAGAACGATTTGGTCAAGCGGGTCATCGCCGTCGGGGGACAGACGGTGCAGTGCCGGGCCGACACCGGACTGACGGTCGACGGCAAGCCACTCAAGGAGCCGTATCTGAACCCGGGCACGATGATGGCCGATCCGACCGTATATCCCTGTCTGGGAAGCGAATTCGGCCCGGTGACGGTGCCGGCAGGCCGGCTGTGGGTGATGGGGGACAATCGCACCCACTCCGCCGATTCGCGGGCCCATTGCACCAGTGTTCCGGCCGACGCACTCAAAGGCGTGCTGTGTACCGGTGATCCGATGTCGGGGACGGTGCCGGTGGCCAATGTTATCGGCAAGGCCAGGTTCATCGTCTGGCCGCCGACACGATGGGGTGGCGTGGGTTCGACGAACCCCCAGCAAGGTCAGTAGCCGTGGCCACCACGTGGCCGCCGCGGACGGTCATCCGGAAAGCGTCAGGGCTACGCACCCTGGAATCCGCGCTGCACCGCAATGGTCTGGGCCCGGTGGCGGGAGTGGACGAGGTGGGTCGCGGCGCCTGCGCCGGCCCGCTGGTGGTGGCGGCGTGCGTGCTCAGTCCTAATCGACTGGAAAGCCTTGCTGCTCTTGATGATTCGAAGAAGCTGACCGAGAAGATGCGGGAGAAGCTGTTCCCGTTGATTCGCCGCTACGCGCTGGCCTATCACGTCGTGTTCATCCCCTCGACCGAAGTCGACCGACGCGGCGTGCACGTCGCCAATATCGAGGGCATGCGGCGTGCGGTAGCCGGGCTGTCGGTGCGGCCCGGTTACGTGCTCAGCGACGGCTTTCGAGTGCCCGGGCTGCCGATGCCGTCGCTGCCGGTCGTCGGTGGCGACGCGGCGGCCGCCTGCATCGCGGCGGCCAGCGTGCTGGCGAAGGTGAGCCGCGACCGGCTGATGGTGAAAATGGATGCCGAGCATCCCGGCTACGGCTTCGCCGAGCACAAGGGCTACAGCACCCCCGCGCACAGCCGCGCGCTGAACAGCCTGGGCCCCTGTCCCGAGCACCGCTTTTCGTTCATCAACGTCCGCCGGGTGGCCTCGCCGTCCGGGGATGGATCGTGCACCCGGGTGGTCGCCGAATGCAAACCGGACCTACCGGCCGAGCGGGCCGAGTACCTGTGAGGAAAGATGGACACAGACTCCTGACGGGGCGGTCATGCTGGCAGCAGCGGCCGTGGACCGGAGTCGGGATACTGGCAGGGAAAAGGACGTCTGAGCAGGTGAGTGGCAGATGAGCGCGGAGGATCTCGAAAAGTACGAAACCGAGATGGAGCTCTCGCTCTACCGCGAATACAAGGACATCGTCGGCCAGTTCAGCTACGTGGTGGAGACCGAGCGCCGCTTCTACCTGGCCAACAGCGTCGAGATGGTGCCCCGCAACGCCGACGGCGAGGTTTACTTCGAGCTGCGCCTGTCCGACGCCTGGGTGTGGGACATGTACCGGCCGGCGCGGTTCGTCAAGCAGGTGCGGGTGGTCACCTTCAAAGACGTCAACATCGAAGAGGTCGAGAAGCCCGAGCTGCGGCTACCCGAGTAGTTGCTCGCCGTTGGACGGCAGGCTTCCGCGCCGCTCGATGACCTCGCGCGCCACGTCGGCCAGCTTGATGTTCAGGGCCTGCGAGTGCCGGCGCAGCAGGTCGAATGCCTGCTCCTCGGTCATGTCGTGCAGCAGCATCAGCATGCCGACGGCCTTGCCGATTTCCCGGTTGCTGAGTAGGCCCCGCCGCAGGCTGGCGGCGTCTTCTCCCTTGGCTACCGCGTTGATGGCCACGCTGGCGAAGGAAGCCAGCACCGCCGCCCGCCCGGCGGACTCGTTGTCGAACATGTTGGGGGTGTCGCTGAACAGGTTGAGCGCCGCGCCTTTGCGCTTGTTGACCAGTAGCCGAAACCCCATCGCACCGCGCACCGGCGTCTCGGCGACCAGCCGGGCCGCCAGCTTCGGCCAGTGCGACGGCGTGGTCAGGTCGGTGTCGATCTGTGGGGTTTCCTCCTCGATCGCGTCCAGGCACGGGCCGTCGCCGGCTTCCAGCTCCATCTGATCGATCTTCTTGGCGAGTTCGTCGCTGGCGCCGACGGTGATGTAGCGGTCGTTTTCCAGCAGCAGCAGGCTGGCGTGATCACAGCCGCGGACGGTCAGGGTCGCGGCGACGCAGATGGCCGCGTACATCTCCTTGGCCTCCGAGCCCTGATAGAAGATCTCGGCCAGCGCCGCGAAGACCGTCGCGGGGTCGGCCTTCTCCCCGCCCGGTGTCGCGGTGCGTGGGCCGCCCTTCGCTTCTTCTGCCATGTCGTGCCTCCCCGGCGATGTCGCCGTCTCGCCCACGGTAAGCCGCCGGCAATCGCTGCGCGCCAACCAGGCCGTACCCACTGTGTAATCCGCACTCGCCGCCAACCGGCAAGTCAAGTCGACCCTAGAGCAAGCGGCCCGCTCACCACCGACTTTCGGCGATGGTGGTTGGTCCGAAGCGTCACCGGGAAGCATCTGAGGGTGGGGCTTACCGTTGCTGTGACCGGGCCGACCGGAGAGATCGGTATCTCCGCGGTAACCGCGCTGGAGCGCGAACCCGCTGTCGACACGATCATCGGGATGGCCCGGCGGCCGTTCGACCCCGCGTCGCGCGGCTGGCAGAAGACCAGCTACCGGCAGGGCGACATCCTGGACCGCACGGCCGTGGACGCACTGGTGGCGCAGGCCGACGTGGTGATCCACCTGGCGTTCATCGTGATGGGTTCGCGGCAGGAGAGCGAGCGTATCAACCTGCAGGGCACGCGGAACGTGTTCGAGGCGACGGTGACTCAGTCCCGCCCACGGCGCCTGGTGTACTGCTCGTCGGTGGCGGCCTATGGCTATCACGCCGACAACCCGGTGCCGCTGACCGAGGATGTGCCGACCCGAGGGTCACCGGAGCACTACTACTCCGCGCAGAAGGCGGCCTGCGAGGCGATGCTCGGCGACATCGTCGCGGATTCCGCGCTGGAGGTGTTCGTGCTGCGGCCCTGCGTCGTCGCCGGCCCGAACGCTCCGGCGCTGGCCGACGCGATGCCGTGGAATCAGCTCCCGGGCCCGGTGCGTGCCGTGGTCAAGGCGGTGCCGGCGCTCAAGCCGGTCGTGCCGGATCCGGGTTTCGCGCTGCAGCTGGTGCACCACGACGACGTCTCCGCCGCGATCGCGCTGGCCGCGACCGCCCCGGTACCGCCGGGGGCCTACAACATTGCCGGTGACGGCTTGGTGACGATCGCCGAGGTGGCCAGGGCGCTAGGCGGCCGGCCGCTCCGCGTTCCCGGTGCGGCGGCGACGGCCGCGTCGGCGGCGCTGGCCAGGGTGCCGTTCGTCCCGTCGGCCTTGGAATGGCTGCACGCCACCCGGACATCGGTCGTGATGGACACCACCAAGGCGCGGACGCGGCTGGGCTGGCGGCCGCTGTACTCCTCGGCGCAGGCGCTGGCGGCGCTGGCCTCGGCGGTGTGATCGCCCGCCGGGTAGTTTGACCTGGTGAGGTCAATGCCGTGGGGAATGTGACCGCGCGCCGGCGCGCCCTGCATCTGAACGCCGGTCAGGCCGTCAACCGTCCGGAAACCTTGGCGGTGGAGGAGCCGCTGGAACTGCGTGTCAACGGCACGCCGGTAACCGTGACCATGCGGACGCCCGGATCGGACTTCGAACTCGCCCAAGGCTTTCTGCTCACCGAAGGCGTGATCGCCCGGCGCGGCGACGTACAGACCATTCGCTACTGCGGCGGTCGCGGACCCGATGGCGCCAACACCTACAACGTGGTGGACGTGACGCTCGCGCCGGGCGTGCAGCCGCCCGGTCTCGACGTGACCCGTAACTTCTACACCACCTCCTCGTGCGGAGTGTGCGGCAAGGCGTCCCTGGACGCGGTGCGGTTGATCAGCCGCTTTCCGCCGGGGGATGACCCCGTCCTGGTCGGCGCCGACATCCTCAAGGCGCTGCCCGGCCAGTTGCGCGGTGCGCAAAAGGTTTTCGATAGCACCGGCGGCTTGCACGCCGCCGCGCTGTTCGACGCGGCCGGGTCGATGCTGGTGGTCCGCGAAGACATCGGCCGGCACAACGCCGTCGACAAGGTGATCGGTTGGGCGCTGGAACAGCAGCGGATACCGTTGCGCGGTTCGGTGCTGCTGGTCAGTGGCCGGGCGTCGTTCGAGCTCACGCAGAAGGCCGTGCTGGCCGGGATTCCGGTGCTGGCCGCGGTGTCCGCGCCGTCGTCGCTGGCGGTATCGCTGGCCGAGGACTCCGGGCTCACGCTGGTGGCATTCCTGCGCCAGGATTCGATGAACGTCTACACCCGCCCCGACCGGATCGCCTGACCGCATGCGGCGCCGTCCCCGGCTTTCTGCGCCGGAGCGGCTGTGGATAGACGCCCGGCTGGGGATGACGGGTCGTCACCGGGGGGCCTGACCGCTCGACGCGACCCGCGATGTCGGGACCGCCCGGCAGCGTTTGGCCGCATGACGACTGCGAAGACACCGACCCGGATCGAGCTGGGGGCGATGGGAGAGTCCCTGGCCGTGGACTTTCTGACCCGGACCGGGTTGCGGATCCTGGACCGCAACTGGCGATCCCGCTACGGCGAGCTGGACGTGATCGCCGCCGACGACGCCACCCGGACGGTGGTGTTCGTCGAGGTCAAGACCCGCACGGGCGACGGATACGGGGGGCTGGCGCATGCGGTCACGCCCCGCAAAGTCCGGCGGCTGCGCCGACTGGCCGGCCTGTGGCTGGCCGCGCAGGACGAACGCTGGGCGGCGGTGCGCATCGACGTGATCGGTGTTCGGGTCGGCCGCCGCCGCGTCCCGGAGATCTCCCACTTGCAGGGAATCGGCTGATGTCGCTGGGACGGGCATTCTCGGTGGCCGTGCGCGGGCTGGATGGGCAGATCGTGGAGATCGAGGCCGACATCACCTCGGGGCTGCCGGGTGTCCACCTCGTCGGCCTGCCTGACGCCGCGTTGCAGGAGTCGCGGGACCGGGTCCGCGCCGCAGTCACCAACTGCGGGAACAGCTGGCCCATGGCCCGGCTAACGCTCGCCTTGTCCCCGGCGACGCTGCCGAAGATGGGCTCTGTCTACGACGTCGCCCTGGCGGCGGCCGTGCTCTCGGCGCAGCGCAAAAACCCCTGGGAACGCCTGGAGAAGACGGTGCTGCTGGGCGAGCTGTCGCTGGACGGCCGGATCCGGCCGGTGCGCGGGGTGCTGCCCGCGGTGTTGGCCGCCAAACGCGACGGATGGCCCACCGTCGTCGTCCCGGTGGACAACCTCGCCGAGGCCAGCCTGGTCGACGGCATTGACGTCTGGGGGGTGCGCACGCTGCGCCAATTGCGGGGCTGGCTGACCGGGTCGGTGCGGTTGGACGCCCGGATCACCGCGTCCGCCGCGGGTCCGGAGCCGGCGGAAGATCTGACCGATGTGGTGGGGCAGGCCCAGGCGCGTTTCGCGGTCGAGGTGGCGGCCGCCGGTGCGCACCACCTGATGTTGACCGGGCCGCCGGGCGTGGGTAAAACGATGTTGGCCCAACGTCTTCCGGGACTGTTACCCCGGCTGACCGACAGTGAGGCCCTCGAGGTCACCGCGATCCATTCGGTGGCGGGGCTGTTGTCCGGGGACACGCCGCTGATCACCCGGCCGCCGTTCGTGGCGCCACACCACAGTTCGAGCGTCGCGGCCCTTGTCGGCGGGGGTTCGGGGATGGCCCGCCCTGGCGCGGTGAGCCGCGCCCACCGCGGTGTGCTGTTTCTCGATGAATGCGCCGAAATCGGCGTCAGCGCCTTGGAAGCGCTGCGAACGCCCTTGGAAGACGGGGCCATTCGGCTGGCCCGCCGCGACGGCGTGGCGTGCTACCCGGCCCGGTTCCAGCTGGTGCTGGCCGCGAATCCGTGTCCATGCGCGCCGGCCGATCCGCAGGATTGCATTTGTCCGGCGTTGACCAAACGCCGCTACCTGGGCAAGCTTTCGGGCCCGCTGCTGGACCGGGTGGACCTGCGGGTGCAGATGAATCCGGTACGGGCGGAGGCGTTCGCGGCGGCTGACGGCGAATCGTCTGCCCGGGTGCGCCACCGGGTGGCGCAGGCTCGAGAGACGGCCGCCGCGCGATGGCGACCACACGGCTTTCGGACGAACGCCGAAGTGAGCGGGACGCTGTTGCGCCGAAAGTTCCGGCCCAGCAGCCAGGCCATGGATCCGCTGCGCCGGGCGGTCGATCGCGGGCTGCTCAGCATCCGGGGGCTCGATCGCACATTGCGCGTCGCGTGGAATCGAAACTAGCAGAACTAGTGCTACAGTCAAGCGGTGCGCGCCGCTGTCTACCTACGTCAGTCGCAAGACCGCTCGGGCGAGGCGCTCGGTATTGACCGTCAACGCGAAGACGTGCGTCGTCTCGTCGAAGCGCGGGGCTGGACTGTCGTGGCTGAGTTTGTCGACAATGATGTATCCGCGCTGAGTCGCAAACCGCGACCGCAGTTTTCGGCGATGATGACCAGGGTCGACGCGGGCGAGTTCGACGTCATCGTTGCCCGCCACATGGACCGACTGCTGCGCCGGCTTTCCGAGCTTGAGAGCACACTCGAGCGATGTCAGCGGGCAGGTGTCGCAATCGTCACGGCGTCAGATGGTGTCGACACCTCCACCGACGGAGGGCGTCTGGTCGCCCGGATCCTCTCGTCGGTCGCACAAGGCGAAGTAGAGCGGAAGGGTTCCCGCCAACGGTCCGCGGCAGCCCAAGCTGCCAAGCAGGGGCGCTGGGTCGGCGGACGCCGCCCGTTCGGCTACGAGAAGGACGGCATCACCATCTGCGAGCCAGAAGCGGCCATGATTAAGCAGGCGTATGTCGATGTGCTCGCGGGTGAAACGGTGAGCGAGATCGCACGACGGTGGAATGCTTCGGGTGTCACGCCCGCTCAGAGTGAAAAGCGTTGGTACCGCGGAACAGTCAAGGACGTCCTGACGAATCCGCGACATGCGGGTCTGCGTCGATACCGGACGCCCGAGGAGCGGGCGAAGATCCGCCAAAACCCCGAGCTCGGCATCGTAGGCAAAGCGGAATGGCCGGCCATAGTCGACGAGACGACCTGGCGCGCCGCCGTGCGGATCCTCACCGACCCGGCCAGACTTACTGGCCGCGCCGGCGCGAAGGGCTTGCTGACCGGTGTGGCGCTGTGCGGTGTTTGCGGCCAAACGGTGCATCGCGGAGGAGCTGTTGGTCGGTACCCAATGTATCGATGCATCAGCGGACGCCACGTGTCGCGACGGGCTGAGCCTGTCGATGAGTATGTGATGGCCGTCGTGGTCGAGCGGCTGCAGCAGCCAGACGCGGCGAGTCTCTGGGCGCCTGAGCTGCCGGACGCCGACGAGCTGATGGCCGAGGCTGACAAGCTGCGTCGCGAGCGTGACGGAATCGACGATGACCGCGCCGAGGGGCTCATTGACCGGGTCCGGTGGCGAACCATGAACGAGCGAATCGCTTGCCGTCTGGGCGAGATTGAGGCGAAGCTCGCATCGGCCGGTTCGTCGTCGCCACTATCGATCGTCGCAAGCGGCCATGTCGAGGAGACATGGGCGGCGCTGTCAATTGCGCAGCGGCGCAACATCATCGCCGCGCTCGTCGTACCCGTAATCCATCCACCCGGACCCGGGACTCGTACGTTCCGACCCGAAACAGTCGAAATCCGTTGGAAGGCATAGGAATGGGACGAGGACGTGGCCGCTTCTACAGTTGGACGGAGGACGGTGGTGTCGAGCCGAACCACTCGCGGCCACCCATCGTCGTCTGGTGCAGCCACGGCATCGTAAATGGCAACAGCGCCTTCGTGCAACGATATCGGTTCGACATCAGCATGGGGAGGTGGAATCCCACTGACTACACCGCCGAAGGTGCGACGCACGCGCCGAACGTCTCGGGCGCTGCTCCGCATGGGCCGATACCGCCAATGTTCGATGATGAGGATAACCCAGTCGCTCTCAGCGGCGAGCATTTCACGGCGCGGTGCAAGCGCTGCAGTCGACTAGTGGCAATGAACGCGTATCGGGCACAGGTGGCGCTGACGCGTCTCTCAGACGCAGGACTTACCGACATCCCGCTCGCCGCACTGCAACGCGCCTACGACGAAGCTCCCCGGCAGCGCCGCCACTAGCTGCTAAAGTCCAAAGCAGCGGTTGTGACCGAAACAGAGCCAGATAAAGTTGTGGCGCACAAGCAGACGAAATCGAGCTGCGGGAATACTCAGTAGGGCACGTGGACCAGCGCAATGATCCGCCCGGAGTGATCTGGGCGGGTTGCTTGTGCCCGGAGGTCCCCAAATGTCCGCCATCCACATTGGCAGAGCCCGAGTAGCCGCACTCAGCCGATCCCGCACTGCCGACGATCCCGAACTCATCTCAGCCAAGCGCAACCTCGCAGCGCTCAACCTTGAGCAGTACGTGACGCGAGTAGTCGCCGAAGCGCCACCACTTACCGTTGAGCAGCGCGACCGCATCGCCGCAATACTCCGAGGCGGTGGTGCGGCGTGAACGGGCCACCTCAGGAACGAGAAAGCCGCCCGGGCTACCAGGCGGCTCCTCTGAACCCAACATCCAACTCCGATCTTACTGCACCAAGCAGCGTTTCGAGGTCACAACAGGCCAGCTGGTGGAGTGTTCACGAGTTTGTCACTGCGGTGCTGGATCAAGTCAATGACTGGCCGATGGCCGGGACACCGGCCTGGTGTTCACTAGCGCATGACGACCCACGGAAATGGGCCGCATTGCTCGACGCAGCCCAGCATTTTGCGCTGCGTGTCGAGACATGCCAAGTGGCCGAATGCTTGGCGTCGCGTGCTGTTTCAGCTGCGGCGTCCTGGGCTGATGTTGCCCACGAGCAACACCAGCGGCAGAGCGCCATCGCCGTCGGCACCCGCATTGACAGGCGGCCGCCGGCATGACGTGGACCAAGTTGTCTGATGACTTCGCCGACGACTGCTGGGAGCTGAGCGACGCCGCTGTGAGATTGCATGTCGAGGGCCTGAACTGGACGATGCGAAAACTCACCCGCGGTGTACTCATCAAAGGCGAAATGCCTAGGTGGGCCAAGCGACCCGAAGCAGCGGTCGAGCTCGCCGACCGTGGTTACTGGCGCGATGAGGGCGATCGCTACGTCATCGTCCACCACATGGGCTACCAGCGTGAGCCCGACAAGATCCTCGCGCAGCAAGAAGTCAACCGCCGCAACGGCGCAAAGGGAGGACGTCCACGAGGGACCGACATCCGTCCACCTGAAACCAAATCGGTTACCGACTCGGTTAGCGATTTGGTTAACGAATCGCTTTCTGCTCCAACGCATGCCATCACAGATAAAACCGAATCGGTTAGCCAATCGAAAACCGAAAGGGACTGGTCTGGTCTGGTCTGGACAGGCATGAAACGTAATCAGCAAGGAGAAGGTGAGTTACGCGCGCGCGAGGGATCCAACGGCACAATGCCGTACACCCCAACCGCTGAACAGCTGGCTCGTATCGATCGCAATGTCGCACTCGGGTACGAGTCATGAGCCGCGGACCGATCGGCCGCGCCTATCGCCTCGCCGCCATGGACTCCAAATGCCCGACATGCCATGCCGGCCCGCACATGTGGTGCCGCCGCGACGACGGCCAAGTTCGCCGCACCCCTTGCATCGAGCGCCTGCGCCTCAACACCACCGACACCAAAACCGAAAGGACCACAACCCCATGAGTGACATCCCCATCATCGGCATCTCCGATATGGCCCGTGCAAGCAGACTTGTCCTCGCCGCGTTCGACGACGACCCGGCCAGATACAACGCCGTCATTGCCGAGGCGGCGAACCATCTACCCGAGCTCCTGTATGCGCTGGCCGGCTATGTAATTCGATCGCTCATCGAACACGAAGGCGCCGACCGAGCAAGGACTCGCATCGAGAGCCACCTCATTAGCGTCACCGAGTATTACGAGCGTGAGCTCATGCCGCCTGGACAACGATGACAGGGGTTACTCATCCAGTGAGTACCCCTGGCGGATCCCAGGACATGGCTGTGATTACCGAGGCCGAAGCTTGCACTGGTCGGATGAGATGCATCTCCGCAGGTGGGGGGGCGGTCCAACATCACGGGGCGTCGGCCGCTACTGACCGCGTTCGTGGTGTCGCTTTTCTCTGCACAAGTTCGTCACATGGGGGGGTCTGATGGCGGGGGGTGCTCGGCAGCCGGCGAAGCTGCTGCTGCTCAACGGCCGCGGTGACGGTAAGGACAGCGCCGGGCGTGTGGTGCCGACGCCCCCGAACTTCAAGCGGGTAGGGCCGAACCCGCCGACGTGGCTGACCCGTGAGGCCAAGGCCGAGTGGCGACGGATCGCGCCCGGGCTCGAGCGGCTGGATCTGATCAAGGCTGAGGACCGCGCGGCGCTGGCCGCGTATTGCGAGCTCTGGTCCCGCTGGTATCAGGCGCAAAAGGACATTCAGAAGAACGGCCTGGTCGCAAAGTCACAGCTGGATACACGCCCGGAACAGAAAGGGGTCCGAAGAGATGACTAGGAAGTCGTACGGCCGTATGCGGGCGGCGTTCCTTGAGCGCCAAGGGATCGAGCGGCGGCGGGTCATTCCGCAACCCGGGTCCTTGACGAGTCTGCCAAGCCGTTCGGGGGCTGGCGTCTCGGAGATGGCGTCGTCCCGCGGCGGCGGCGCTGGCGGTTTGGCGTTCCTGAACTCCAAAGAGCGGCAGGTATTCACGGCGTTTTGCGACGCATGGTACGAGGCCACCAGGTGCTATCCTATTAGCAGGATTCAACAGCCCGGGATTCTGCTTTACGCCACCAATCCGAAATCCCGAAGGCTCCCGCTGTGAAACTCTCGTATCGTGAGGCGCTCGCCCGTGAGGCAGGAATTGAGGGAGCGCTTGAGCTGCTCCGCGCCAAGAAGCCACGAACGGCGGCGGACGCGAACCTGGTTCCTTTCTTACTCAATGAGTTCCGCGATGTGCACCGGCGGCGGTTGGACATCGAGCACGACGTGAAAATCAGTCAAATTCGACGAGGAGCTGCAATGACAGAAGTTGCTGACCGCAACATGAGCGCGGAGTTCATCGCGGGCAAGTACCGCGACCCGTGGAACACCTCCGAGATGCGCATGGGTCTCGAGCCGGAATCGTTTGCGGCGGAGCTGCGTTCCCGTGCCTGCGATGCGATCGAGCGGATGGAGTTCGCCGACGACAAGGTCCGCGAGGCGGCGACTCGCTTCGTGGAGCGCGATGGCGAAGACGACGCCCCGATCTCGAGGCTGGTGTTGGCCACCACGTCGCCGGCGTACGGTCGGGCGTTCATCAAGCTGGTCAAGGCCCGCGGTAATCCTGCGGTCTTGGCCGGGGACGAGGCCCAAGCGTTCCAGCGCGCGATGTCGTTGACTGACAACCAGGGCGGGTTCCTGGTACCGATGCAGTTGGACCCGACGGTGATTCTGACCGCGAATGGGTCGTTCAACCAGGTCCGCCAGCTTGCCCGCGTTGTCACCGCCACTGGTGACAAGTGGAGCGGGATCTCCTCGACGGGTGTGTCGGGTTCGTGGGATGGTGAAGCGGTTGAGGTTTCCGATGATTCGCCGTCGCTGGGTCAGCCGGAGATTCCGGTGTACAAGCTGCAGATTTTCGTGGAGTTGTCGCACGAGGTGCAGATGGACGCGGCCGGTCTGGCGAACGACATCGCGACCATGGTGGCGTTCGAGAAGGACGTCAAGGAGTCGATCGCGTTCGTGACAGGTTCCGGTACCGGGCAGCCGACGGGCATCATCACCGCGCTCACCGGCGGCTCTTCGGTGGTGCCTTCGGCGACGACGGACACGCTGGCTGTGGCCGACGTGTACAACGTCGACGGGGATCTGCCGCAGCGGTTCGCGTTCAACGCGTCGTGGTTGGCGCACCGCAAGATCTACAACAAGCTGCGCCAGCTCGACACCGCCGGCGGTAACGCGTTGTGGGGTCAGCTCGCGGATGCCCGCAAGTCGGAGCTGCTGGGCCGCCCGGACTACGTCTCGGAGGCGATGGACAGCTCGATCACCGCGCTGTCGGACAACCTGGTGCTGCTGTACGGCGACTTCAAGAACTACGTCATCGCCGATCGCCTGGGCACCACGATGTCCTACATCCCGCACCTGTTCGGCCCCAACGGCCGCCCGACCGGACAGGCCGGGTGGCACGCCTGGATCCGTACCGGCGCTGACTCGGTCAATGACTCAGCTTTTAGACTGCTGAATTGCACGTAGTCCCAACAGCTTCCGCGCGGGCGGGTAGGGGCCATCTTTCACACTCCTTTCAGTGGCCCCGCCTCGGATTGGCCCGCCCGCGCGGAACCCATGAGCGAAAGGTGGTGAGCCGTGGCGATTCCGTTGCTAGTTGAGGCACGGCCCGACCAGGGATCGTTCAAACGGACTGCGGCTTTCACGGAGAAGACGTTCGCCACGGCCGGCCGTGAGGCGGCAGCGTCGTTTAGTAAGGGATTCGCCACGGGGGCGCGGGATATCGAGCAGGCGGCGTCTCAGTATGCGAAGGCCTACGACAAGGTCGCTGACACCACCGGCAAAGTGAAGACCGCCGAGGCGGATCTGCAGCGGCTGCGGGATAAGGCGAAGAGTCAGGCCTCAGAGATTGAGGCCGCGGAGCGGCGTGTCGAGTCGGCCCGTGAGCGCGCCGAGACGCAGGCCCGTGCAGTGTCGGACGCTGAGCGGCGGCTGGGGCAGGTCCGGGAAACGTTGGGCCGCGACTCCCGCGAGGCCGCGCAGGCTGAGCAGGCGTTGGAGAAGGCGTGGCTGGCGCAGTCCCGCGCCGCCGGCGAGGCACTCAAGGCTGAGCGGGATTTGCAACGCGCCCGCGACGCTGCCGCGCAGAACGACACGAAACTCGTTCGCACGTCGGAGAGCATCGCGAAGAGCAGCCGCGATCAGGCGCGGCAGGTCCGGGAAGCCGCTCAGGCGTATCGGGAACTGGAAGCGGCGCAGCGGCGCGCGCAGGCCGGCCCTCCGGGCTTCTTCCGGTCGTTGTTCGGCGGCGGCGGGAAGCTGGCCTCCGGTTTGATCTCCCAGCAGGGCGGCATCATCGGCCAGTTCTCGAGCCTGGGCCGGGGTGCTGGTGGTGCGTTCATCGCCGGGGCGGCGGCGGCGATCGTGGCCGGCAGCCTTGTCAGCGCCGCGCAGACGGCGGCGCGGACCGCGGTCGGCGCGATGAAAGACGTCTTCGACAACGGCCTGAACTTTGAGCGGACCTTCAACAAGCTGCAGGGCGTCACTCGCGCCAACGCTTCAGAGATGGCCCAATTCCGGGCGCAGGCCCAAGCTTTGGGTAACGACCTCACCCTTCCCGGGGTGTCGCCGAAGGACGCACTCGACGCGATGCTCGAACTGTCCAAGGGCGGCCTCGAACTGGCCGACATCCAGAGGTCGGTGCGCGGCACCCTACTGTTGTCGACCGCGGCGCAAATCAGCCCCGAGCAGGCCGCCGCGTCGCAAGCATCGGTCCTGCAGTCGTTCGAGCTGGACCCGTCTAAGGCCGGTCACGTCGCGGACCTACTCACGGCGACGCAGCAGGTCGCCCCCGGCGACATCCCGGACTTCGCACTGGCTTTGCAGCAGGCCGGCACCGTGGCGCACGGCTTCGGCATCTCGGTCGAGGAGACCCTGGCCACGTTGGGGACGTTCGCGAAGGCAGGAATCGTGGGCTCCGACGCCGGCACTTCGCTGAAGACGCTGCTCACTCACCTGGCGAACCCGAGCAACCCAGCGCAGGGCGCGATGGATGAACTCGGTCTGCAGATCCATGACCAGGCAGGCAATTTCGTGGGGATGCGGTCGCTGTTCCAGCAGCTCGGCGCCGCGCGGACGCGGATGCGACCCGACGACTACCAGCGGAATGTCGCCGAGCTGTTCGGTACAGACGCGATCCGCGGCGCCATGATCGCCGGGAACAACGGCACGAAGATGTTCGACCAGGTGATGACTGAGTTCCAGCACGGCGGCCAAGCCCAGCAGATGGGCGCCGCGATGATGCAGGGCTGGCCCGGCGTAGTCGAGAAAGTCAAAAACGGCATCGACAGCATCAAACTGTCACTGTTCGACCTGTTCAAAACCCAAGGCGCGCAACAGCTCGGTGACCGCATTGTCGAGGGAATCAGCAAGGTCGGCACGTGGGTGAACACCCACAAATCGGAGATCGCCGAATGGTTCGGCGGTTTCGTGTCCGGCAGCCTCCGCGCCCTGGACGGGATCGGCGCATTCGCATCCGGATCGATCCGGCTGCTCGCGGGTGTCACCCAAATCCTTGGCCGCGCATCCGGCACCTGGGTCCACTTGTTCTCCGACATGGCCAACGTCGTCGGCGGAATCGTCAAGCACATCCCCGGCATGCAGGGCTTCGGGAAAGACCTGCAAGACGCGGCGAAGGCTGGACACTCGTTCGCGAACATGTCGTTCCACATGGGCGACACCATGAACGACTTCGCAGAGGGCATCGACAAAGCCCGAAGCCATCTGCCCAGCCTCGCGGAGACGGTCGACAAGTACACCAAGGCCGCGTCGGATGCCTTCAAGCTGACTGACGCTGTCGGACAAGAGATTACGCAGTTACCCGACGGCAAAACGATCACGATCAAAGAGAACACCCCTGAGGTTCAGCAGAGACTCAAAGCCCTGGGGTTCGAGGTGCAGAAGCTGCCAGACGGCAGTTTCAGCGTGATCGCGAAAACCGATGATGCGCAACGACTTCTAGCTGCCTGGCGTGCGCAGGAGAACAACACGCCTGTCACACCTCCGGTGCAGCCAGACCTCAGCAGCGCAACGGGCACGATGCAGCGGTTCTTCGACCAGTACCGCAACATGCTGATCACCCCGAACGTTGCGCCCCGCACGCCGGTCCTTCCGCTCCCAGGTACAGTCGGCCCCGGGCTGCCCACACCGCCGCGCGCACACGGCGGCATCTTCCGCGGCCTCGCATCATTCGCCTCAGGCGGATACCGCAACCTACCGACCTCGGCGACGATCCAACGCCCGTCGGGTCGGGCGGGTTTGGTGCAGTGGGCTGAGGACTCCACTGGCGGTGAGGCTTTCATCCCGCTACGCGGGGGTCGGCGCTCATTGGACATCTGGGCGCGGACCGGGCGACTCCTCGGCGCGTTCGACCGCGGCGGGTTCCGGCTCGCCGACATCATCGGCAGCGGTCAACCCCCCGGCGGGCCCGACCAGGGCTCACTGATGACCCCACCGGTGCCCGGTAACTGGGGGCCCGGAGTGCACTGGGGTCCGTACGGCAAGCCTGGGGACGACCCAGGCTGGACCACCGATTTCCCGTGGCCGGGTTGGCCGTTCCTGCCCTATTCGCCGCTGGACCCGTGGCGCCAACACCGCCGCGGGATCAAGAGTTTCGAGGTCGGCGGCATCCGCGACAGCAACGGTGGCGATGCGTCCGGATACGGCAACCTCTACCAGGTCGCCGCCGGGTTGTCGGGCGGCGCCTACCAGTGGGGCGACACCGACTGTTCCGGCGCTGTCTCCCGCCTGGTGAACGCGGCAGTCGGCGGTGGTGGCCGCATGGACACCGGCTCAGCCGCGGCGTGGCTGACCGCGCGGGGATTCATCCTCGGTCAGGGTCCGCCCGGCACGTTCCGGATCGGCTGGCATCAAGGCGGCCCGGGCGGCGGGCACATGGCGGCCACGCTGCCGGATGGGACGCATTTCGAGTCGGGCGGATCCCACGGGAACATCCTGCTGGGCGGCTCCGCGAAGGGCGCCGAGGACGCTCAGTTCGATCAACACGCCTATCTGCCGATGCAGGCGCTATACCCCGACGGCCGCGGTGCCGGCGGCGCCGGTGGTGGCGGATTCAGCGCACTGGGCTCAGGATCCGGTGCAGGCAGCGGCGGCGGGGGTTTCGGCGGTGGCGCCGGTGGTGGTGGTTTCGGCGGTGGCGGAGGCGCCGGTGGCGGCGGTTACTTCACGCCGGCCGACCCGTCCCGGGTGCGTGACGCCGAACAACGCGTCGCGCGCGCCGACCAGCGCGTCGCAGTCCTCGAGCAGCGCCAACACGAACTCAAGAGCACCGCGAAGGAATCCGAGCGGATGCGGCTCGAGAACGAGCTCCGCGCGGCCCGCGAGGACGCCCAGGACGCCCGCGCCGACTTGGACAAGATCAAGCAGGGCACGTTCCACCGCGGCCGCGGCGGTATGGGCGGCATGGGTGGCGGCGGCTACGGCGGGCAACTCGGTGCCCCGCTCGACGGCGACTTCGGGGCATCGCAGGGCCTGCCCGGGCTGGCGAAGAACCTGACCATGTTCCTCGGGAACCTGGCGTTCGCACCCGTGTTGGGCGCGTTGGGTGCGGTCACGCAGTGGGGCGGCAACAACGGCGGCAAAGGCCTGCTGGGCATGATCGCCACGGCAGCCGGCGGCGGCCAAGACAGCTACGGCGGCTACGGCGGCGGATACGGGCCCAGCTACGGCTACCCCGGCTACGGAACCGACGCGGCCCTGAACCAATACGGGCTAGGCCCTGACGCTGCCGCGGCGATGGCGGCGCGCGGAGCATCCCCGTTCGGCTCCCCGGGCGGGCCCAGCGCTATCCGTAGCGGCATCAGCGGTCTCGGTCACGGCGGCGGCCAACCCGCCTCCGGCGGCCCCGGCACCCCCGCCGGCGGCCCCGGCGCGGGCGCCGCCCGCGGCCCGAGCTGGGCCCGCGACGGGCAAGGCGGTGGTGGTTGGGCGCCCGGAGCTTTGGGAGGTGCACCGGGCGCCCCAGGTTTCAGGCCGGGTGGTTACGGGGCTCCCGGCGGCGGCATGGCCCCTGGCGTACCCGGCATGGGGGCGGGTAGGTTCGGCGGCCGACCATCCTCAGTCATCGGCGGCCGACAGATGGACGGATCGCCCAGCGACGGCATCCAGATCGGCGTCGGCGGCCTGATCGGTATGGCCGAATCGATGCCGGGGATGGCCATGCAGATGGCTGGCGGCGCGGGCGCGATGACCGGCGTCGGCGCTGGCGCCGCACCCGCAATGGCCCTCGCGTCACAGGCCGCGCAAATCGGCATCGACGAGATCAACCGCGGCATCCAGTTCGCAGGCGAAGTCGCCGGTATCGGCGCGTCCGGTCTCCTGCAGACGTTCATGCTCAACGACAGCCCACTGGCCGACCCCAGCAAGTCGTGGGGCGGCCGCATCTTGTCCGCCGCGGCCGGCGCGAAAGCAGCGCTGCCGAACATGGCCGGCATGGCCAACCCCGGCCAAGACCCGAACGGCAACACCCCGAACCAGCCCAAAGGTGCTGGCCAGCCTGACGATCCGAACGACCCGAACAGCCCCAACGGTGACGGCTACGGCGGGAAGAGCAAAGACGAAGGGCCGCAGGTGCAGTTCCACTACAACAACTACGCTCCGGGCAACCCCGACGACGCCCAGCAGCGCGATATCACGCGACAATGGCAGGGGATGCTCAACGCGCAGCAATCGCAGTCCAGTACTCCGCAATTCCGCAGCAGCACAACGCAGGCAGGTTCCGGATGACCGAGCCCATGACGAGTCCAGCACCTGGTTGCCAGCGCTGCGATGCGTTACGCATCGGCGACCTCAAGCAAACTGGCCGTATCGACAACGAACGCGCATGGGGCCTAGTCATCGCGAACCTGGCGGACAACCGCTACGAAGAATCCTTGGCCCAAATCACGCAGTTCGGCCACTGCACCGGCTGCCTCACATCCCTGCTCGCGGTTCTGGGCGGCACGCTCGCGAATTTCATGGAACACCACTACGGCACCACCCGTGCCCTCGCGATGGCCGGAACCCAGTTCGAATTCGGTGCCGACTTCATCGATTGGACGCATCGGCTGGATGGCTAGTTACCGCGATAGGCGAGTCCGTCGGTTGTAATCGGCATACCATTCTGATGGTCGACATACTCACCGCAGCCCCACCGATCGGAAAGAGAGAAATGTCGGAACCCAACCTGGACGCTCCCGCCGAGGAACTGAAACTCGTTGGGAATCCTATTGTCGAGCAAACCGATGCCCACACATACGATGTGTTGTTGCCGTTCTCTCGCGGTCTCGCACCTGGCGAGATTGACTTCATCAAAGGGCTAGGTAGGCCCATGGCAAGCGCGGCTGGCGCCGTCACTGTCAGCTCAGACGCCACGTCCTTGGTCGTCTTGCAAACGACTATTGAGCTAGTCCGTGAACACCTCGACTCGCTCAAGGACGTAGTCGTCAGGATCGCCGCCGGGGGTGAGGAATACCGGAAGCGCGCTGTAGAGGCGGCAAACCGGAAAGCCGAGGATTACGCCGCGCGTGTGGCGGAGCAGGATCGGCGACAGAGGCTGGCCGACGGAATCAACCTCGACGGCTAGCGGGGCGCGCTGTACACCTCCGCACCCCGACGACGGGTGATTGAAAGATTGGTGCTGTGGCCACCCAAACGAAACGCGTACCGATAGACGACGTCCTTGACGGCATCCACGCGGCGGGCAGAACGATCGCGCTTGCAGTGATCACCGTAAGCAGAGAGAACATTGTCGGCTCCGACACAACCTGGTACATCGGTGTGGGGCGCTGCGCAGCATGCGGTGACCAAACATGCACGCCACCGAACGACTCGGCTTCCGTCGAAGCACAGATCGTGCTGTGGCGCGCCGACCACCCGGCGGTCTGCCGATTGACCGCTCTAACTTAGCCCTTCGGCGGATACGGGTCGTTGCCAGGGGCGATGGTGTCGGAGGCGCGAATTTTGCCATCTTGGCCATGGATCCGCAGCTCACCGCCGCCGTCGTTGCCCAGGATTTGCCGTGCTCGGTCGACAGCGTCGGATTGCCTGTCGTAGTGAGCGCTAGCGCGGCTCGCCCCGGGCTTCTTCACATCCCAACCGCCGTCGGGATTCGGAACAACCTCTCGACTGTTCGGCCCTGCCATCGTTACCTCCTTGAGTGCAGTCGCCAGGTCTACGCGGCGAATTGCTGCAAGACGGTGGCCGGTGTTCTCGCTCCGCGGGCGTCCCGGTCGCCGCACCCACGATTTGTGGAACTGCCGCACAGCTGCCGCATCCCAGACCGCGCCACCACGCAGGTCCGCCAACGGCGCTGGGAAACCCGCCATGCCGCGGAGTTGATGCACTCGTTGGCGGGAAACGTCCAACTCGTCGGCGATCTCAGCGGCTGACATCAACTCAGGCATGGTCGGCGCCTCAGCTGCCTGCTGGTAATCAGCTTCTGTCATGACCTGCAAACCGATCAGCGGAGCATGCACCACTGAAACCACCTCAGCCTGCAGCTTGTACATCGCCTCGAGCATGTCCAGTCCGTCCGGCGCGTACATCGTGACAGCGACACCGCGCCCAGGCACACGCGCAACGGAGGCGTCGAACGGCTCGAGTTCTGCTTCCCACGCGTCCATCGATTCCATCGACGGGTCGTCGTCAAAAGTAAAAGTGATCACCCAACCCATCATTTCGGTCCCCCTTTCTGGCGTCCGGATCGTTGTTCTTTCTTGCTTGGGGCGGGCCACGGCAGCCCCGCTCTCTTCAAGCCCACGAGGAGGTCACGGCGGCGGCGGTAGGGATTGCTCGGTGTTGCCGGATAGCTGGCGATGTAGTTCCCGTTCCGATCGTAGAAACGCGTGTAACCCTTCGAGTCGTCCTCGACCCGCCATGCTTGCGACTTCGCCCACTTCGCGATGTCGGTGATGTCGCTGTTCATGATCCCCGTTTCTCTTGCGGATTGTCAAGAGTAACAATTAATGCTAGACGTAGTCAAGGGTTTTGGCGTTCCGCATGTTGGTGTCGCGTGCACTTGCAATCCAAAGTCAGCCCAAGTTCCGGAAGATCGAGGGCGTGGCAGCCGTCCTTGTCGTGTTCGTTTTCGGGGCAGCCGCATTCCGGGCAGTAATCGTCGTCACTCATGGCCCGGGCTGCCACGAGTTCATCCCCGAGCGCGTAGAGGTTACGCACACGAGGCCGAGTCCACTGGGGGATACCGCCGAGCCCGCACCACCGGGACACGGCGCGCCGATTTCCTGTACACCGGACCATCCGATGGTTTGCGCCCACCTACCGAACGAGGGGCACACGAGCACTGACCCGTCGGTCGCGTAGCCGAACTCAGGCCCTGTGGGGTCACACGACTCACCGATGGACACTCCGTGGGCCATCGGCGGTGCAGACGATGTTTTCGGTTCCGGCGCTGTCGGGGCGGTGGTTGGTACCCGAATGATGCCGGGAGGGTCCGAGCATTGGGAGTACACGAAGTTCGCTGAACCACCTAGTCGGCTAACTGCAGCTGCGCGCGCGGTGTCGCTGTCAACGCCGGAGCCCGACGCCCAGGCGTGTGCGTTGTTACCGAAACCGACTGCGACGCCGATGCAGCCATGGAACATGCCGACTCCAACCAGCATGCAATCGTCGTATCCTGTGCCGGCGCGGCACTCGCCAAGTGCGATCTGGTTGGCGTGGTCCTGCGTGCCGGAAGTCCCGAAGGCGACACCGCCTTGGGAGGTGCCGAGTGAGCGGGGTGAAATGGCAATCGCCACGAACTCGTCGTCGTCGGGGCTCGCCGCCCGCGGGTTGGGTGGAGACGCGGGCGGCGGCGCCGCGGCTTGAGCCACCTGCGGTGCCGGGATCGTTGGTCCGCTGCCGTGGTTTCCACGGACTATCGCGACCGCACCAAAGATGGCGAACGCGACGACAACAGCACTTAGCAGTCCGGCGCCCGCGTACACCCACGCTGAACGCCAGGGCCGCGGCAATGTTTCGCTGACGGGTTCTTCTTCCGACCAAGCGTGCTCAGGCGCGGGGGCGGGCGCGGGCGGCACGAATTCGGTCTGTGCGTCTCCCGCGCCGTGTGATGTCCCCGCGGCTGTCGCGGTCGTCTCGGGACGATGTTTAGCGGTTATCGGCGCGTAGGTGGCGTCGGGCGCGACTGCGTCATCAGCATCGGAAGTCACACGCACCTCCTGGTCGGCACTGGCATTGTGCATCCGATGGGGAGTGTGTGTCTGGCAGTCGGCGAAAAGGGTGTGCGTCTGGCGCACCCCCTCGACGGTGCAAAGGGTGTCCACGGCCGTCGACACCCTTTCGCAGGGCTGGTTAGCCGTGTTCATCGGAGCCGCCCACTTCACCGAACGGGTCGAGTCGACCGATCGCTTCGGCGTGCTTGGGGTTGGAGACCTGAACGTAGATCGCCGTTGTATTCAGCTGGGCGTGGCGCATCAGGGTCTGGGTCGTTCGCAGGTCGGTCCCGCGGTTGACTAGCGCTGTGCCGTACCAGTGGCGTAACCGGTGTGCGGTGCCTCCCGGTATGCCGGCGCGATCCATGGCGTTGCCGATGATGTCGGCTACGCTCCGCGACCGGATCGGCTGTCCAAGGCGCCGCGAGTTCGCCGGAAACCACCAACCCCGCCGCGGCATCCCCTTGGCGGCCTCTACGAGCAACGGGTGCAGCGGTAGTTGCGCGGTGACGTTGCCTTTGCCGGTGACGCGGATGGTGCGGGCGATGGGGTCGACGTCCTCACCGCGGACCTTGGCGATTTCGTGGACTCTCAGCCCGGCGAATGCCGCGAGCAGGATCATCACCCGCGTGCGCCGGTGCATCCTCACCGTGAGTAGCTTCTGCAGCTGCTCGTCGGTGATGGGACGGGGCACACCTTTTGGGGCCTTGGGGCGCTTTAGGTTGGCAGCGGTGTTCGCCCCGCCGTTTTCGCCCCACCAGCGGTAGAAGCTGTGGATGTACCCGAAATAGGCTGCGCGGCTGTTTTGCTTGAGCCTTGACCTGCCTAAAAACCGTGCGATGTCGAGGGGCCCGACCGCTTCCAGGCGGCAACCCGCGTACTTCTCTAGCCGGCGCAGAACGCCGATCGTCTCGGTGATCGTGCGGTTCGAGCGGCCGGCTCCCCGCATGTACAGCTCCCACTGCTCCAGTGCAGACAGGCCGCGGCCATCGTCTCCGACGCCGACGTCAGGCACCAAGGCTAGGTGTTTAACCGCGCTCATATCGCCACCACCGTGACCGCCGCGTCGAGGCTCTCGAACACCCGACCACAGTGTGTGCAGCGAGGCTGACCTGCCTGCTCGTCGGCCCGGCGGGCGCCTATCCAGGTGTTTTTGTGCTGCGTGCACATGAGCACCTGCTCGCAGCCGTGCAGGTCCACGCGCCAGCGCGCGGGCCGCCGGCAGGTGTCCCCAGCAGCGCCGGGCATCTCGCAAGGCGGATGTTGATGGAAGGCGGCAACGATGTCATCGAAGGCTGTACTAGGAGTCGTCATGGGGCTGAGTCCTTTCGACATATGCGACTTTGTTGGGCTTGTTGTCGCGTGGAGCCTGGCCGACTTGGCGGGCCGGACCTCGCCCGGCCCCGACGAGGTCGCCGCGGCGTTGAGCTTTCGGCAGTTCGGAGCGCACCGATGAGCGCGGCCATCGACGATCCGACGGCCCGGGCCTGGGCATACCTTTCGCGCGTCGCCGAACCGCCGTGCCCGCCACTCGCCGTGCTGGTGCAATGCGTCGGCCCGGTGGAAGCGGCCGAGCGGGTGCGGCGCGGACTGGTCAGCGACGAGCTCGGCCGGCGTACCGCGGCCAGGCGGGACATCGACCGCGCCGCAGCCGATCTCGAGGTGCTCGCCCGGCGCGGCGGCCGGTTGCTTACCCCCGATTGCCCGGAGTGGCCCACCACCGCCTTTTCGGCGTTCGCCGGTGTCGGGGGCAGGCCGCAGGGCGCGCCGCCGCTGGTGCTGTGGGCGCTAGGCCCGGCGGGCCTCGACGAGGTGACACCGCGCGCGGCCGCGCTGGTCGGTACCCGGGCGGCCACCACCTACGGCGAGCACGTCGCCGGGGATCTGGCGGCCGGATTGGTGGAGCGCGACGTTGCGGTGGTTTCCGGCGGCGCCTACGGTATCGACGGTGCCGCACATCGCGCGGCGCTGCAGTGCGAGGGCATCACCGTGGCAGTGCTAGCGGGCGGCATCGACATCCCTTATCCGGCAGGCCATTCGGCGCTGCTGCACCGCATCGGCCAGCACGGATTGCTGTTCAGCGAGTATCCGCCCGGAACCCGTCCGGCCCGGTACCGGTTTCTGACCCGCAATCGCCTGGTCGCCGCCGTCGCCGGGGCCGCCGTGGTGGTGGAAGCGGGCCTACGCAGCGGCGCGGCGAATACCGCGGCCTGGGCCCGTGCGCTCGGTCGGGTGGTGGCCGCGGTGCCCGGGCCCATCACCTCGTCGGCGTCGGCGGGATGCCATGCGCTGCTGCGCGACGGCGCCGAGTTGATTACCCGCGCCGACGACATCGTCGAGCTGGTCGGGCGCATCGGTGAGCTCGCCGGCGAGGAGGAGCGCCCCGTCACGGAGCTGGACAAGCTGGGCGAGTCCGAGCGCCTGGTCTACGAGGCGCTCCCTGGTCGCGGCGCGGTCTCGGTCGACGAGGTCGCCGTCGCCGCGGGCCTGATGCCCGAGCAGGTGCTCGGCCCGTTGGCGATCCTCGAGCTGAGCGGGCTGACCGAACGCGACGGCGGGCGATGGCGCATCGTGCGGGCCCGTGGTGCTCCGGCGGGACGGCCTAGGTGACCCAGGGAAACACGTCCGTCGTCGACCGTGCACCCTCGGCGGCCCGGGACCGGTTCGGCTCGCCGAGCCGGGCGAGGATCTGCCCGCCGGCCGTGACGATGTCGGAGAACACCGCGGGTGTGAGCCACGAAGGTTGCAGGGCAAACAGGAGGTCTTCGGTCGAGGTGTTACCGCTGGCTCCCGGAGCGAACGGACAACCGCCCAGGCCGCCGAGCGCGCCGTCGACCATGGCGGCCCCGGCCTGGATCGCCGCCATGGTGTTGGCCACCCCCAACCCCCAGGTGTCGTGCCCGTGGAAGACGATCTCGTGCTCGGGCGCCACCTCGCGTACCCGCGAAATCAGTTGTCGCACTTGGTCGGGCGTGGCTTGGCCCAGGGTGTCACACAGCGCCACACTGGTGATGCCCGCCGTGTGGCTATCGCCGACCAAGTCGACGACGCGCTGCGGGTCGACTGCGCCGCGATACGGACAAGTGAAGGCGGTCGCCAGGGTGAGCTGCAGTCGCGCGCCGCCCAGCGCCGCGATGTCGACGGCCTCGGGCAGTACCGCCATGCTCTGCGCGGTAGTACGCCCCACATTGGCGCGGTTGTGCGCATCGCTGACCGACAGGCAGTACTCCAAGTTCTGCGCACCGGCCTCGACCGCCCGGGCGATGCCGCGTGGGGTAGCCGTCCACACCCAACAGCGTTGCCGCTCTTCGGGTGTCAGCGCCGTGATGACCTCGATGGTATTGGCCATCGGCGGCACTAGGTCGGGACGGGCCATGGCCCCGATCTCCAGCTCGTCGATACCGGCATCGAGCAGGACGCGTGCCAGCCTCACCTTTGTGTCCGTGTCGAGCAGTTTGCCGGTGAGTTGCAAACCGTCACGCAGGGTCACATCGCGTAACCGCACCGGGGTCGTCATCGGACCACCTCCTTGATGTCGAACGTGCGAAGGTCGTGCGGCAGCGCGCCGAGGATCTCTTCGGTGTGCTCGCCGAGGTCCGGTCCCAGGCTGCGGATCGCCGCCGCGCCGTCGCCGATGCGGGGCACGATGCCCGGGAACGCCACGTCGGGCAACACCTCGGTGCCGGTCGACACGGGCAGGTGCTGGATCATGCCGCGGGCCAGGAACTGTTCGTCGGTCTTGATGTCGGCGGCGGTGTTGATCGGCCCGGCCGGCACCCCGGCGGCTTCCAGCGCCGAAAGTGCTTCGTGCGCGGCCCTGGTGGTGGTCCACGCGCTGATCGCCTCGTCGAGCTCGTCGCGGGCCTGCCAGCGCTGGGCGTTGTTGGTCAGGCGCGGGCTATCGGCCAAGTCCGGCCGGCCGATCAGGTTCATGAACCGGCGGTAGATACTGTCGCCGTTGCCGGCAATCACCACCCAGCGGTCGTCGGCGCACCGGTAGGCATTCGAGGGTGCGATCCCCTCCATGCGGCCGCCGGTACGAGTCCGGGTGAGCTGATACGCGTCGTACTCGGGCAGCAGGGATTCCATCACCGAGAAGATCGCCTCGGTCAGCGCGACGTCCACGGTGCGGTCGGCAATCGGCGTCAATCGCCCTGCCACCCGGTCTCTTTGGCGTCGGTGCAAGGCGACGAGCGCCCCGAAGGCGGCATAGATGCCGGCGATGGAGTCGCCGATGGACACGCCCGTGCGTGCCGGCGGACGGTCCGGTTCCCCGGTGAGCGCACGCAGACCTGCCATTGCTTCGGCCACCGCGGCGAAACCCGGTTCGTGCCGGCGCGGTCCGGTCTGCCCGTAGGCCGAGACCCGGACGAAGATCAGGTCGGGATTCTCCGCGCAGAGCTCGGCCGGGCCAATGCCCCAGCGCTCTAGGGTGCCCGGCCGGAAGTTCTCCAGCACGATGTCGCAGCCACGGGACAACTCGCGGACCCTCGACTGCCCGTATTCGCTCTTCAGGTCGACCACCACGGACTTCTTGTTGCGGTTGATGGTGCGGAACAGCATCGAGGTCGTGCCCGAGTAGAGCCGCCACGTCCGCAGCTCGTCGCCGGTGACCGGCCGCTCGACCTTGATCACCTCGGCACCGAAATCGGCCAGCAACCGTCCCGCGGTGGGCGCCGCAATGTAATTGCCCAGCTCGAGGACGCGTATCCGGTCGAGCGGTCCCTTGGCTTCGTTCACTAAACGCCTCCTATAAACCACATCGTGCATTCAGACCCACAATATGGCAAATGACTCTTCCATCCCGTGATGTGACCCGCTACAGTCGGGTCTTGTCGTCTTGCTCACAATGCGGATGACAACCCACTTTGTAGACCCGCCCCGCACGGCGGGCTCTCGACGACGAGAGGGCGGCATGACCACAGCACCGACTAGGACCGGGAGCGAAAGCTCCGTGGGCGCCCAACTGGACCGTCTGCCGGTGGGCGCGGTGCACCGCAAGGTGGTCGCCGCGGTCGGGCTCGGACTGTTCTTCGAGATTTACGAAATCTTCTTGTCCAGCACCATGAGTGCCACGCTCAGCCACGACTTCGGGGTGCGGGGCACCGCGCTCAAGCTGGTACTGGCGTCATCGTTCGTCGGAATGTTCTTCGGCGCAGCGTTTTTCGGCCGCCTCGCCGATCGGATGGGTCGCCGCAAGGCATTCCTGGTCGGCCTCAGCTGGTTTTCGGCGTGCTCACTGGCCGGCGCGTTCGCGCCGTCTCCAGCGCTGCTGGTGCTCGCGCGATTCCTGGCCGGGGTGGGCATCGGCGCCGTCTATCCGGTCGCCGACTCCTACCTTGCCGACGTCTTGCCCAAGGAACACCGGGGCAGGCTGGCCTCCTACGCCTACACGTGTTCGTTTCTCGCCGTACCCTTCGTCGCTTTTCTGGCGTGGTGGTTGACCCAGCACTCGCCGCTCGGCGTGGCGGGGTGGCGCTGGCTGCTGGCACTGGGCGCGGGCGGCGCGGTCATCGTGTTCGCCCTCAATCGCTGGCTCGTGGAGTCGCCCCGCTGGCTGGCCGATGCCGGACGCCTCGAGGAGGCGCAGCACGCCTTGAATACGTTCGCCGCCGGGTCTCATGTGCCCGCGGCGCGAATCGCTGCTGCGCCCGACGACTCCCACGCCGGCATCGGCAGGCCAACCCAACGGGGAGCGGCGCTGCTGCGCCGTGCCCCATACAACCGCCGGGTGGCGATGCTGACGGTCTTCCACCTGTTTCAGACGTACGGCTACTACGGGTTCGGCACCCTGGCCGCGCTGGTTCTCGTCAATCGCGGCTACACCGTCACCTCGTCGATGTTGTTCAGCGCGCTGTCGTTCCTCGGCTATCCCATCGGCTCGCTGATGGCCATTCCGCTGCTGGCCAGATTCGAGCGCAAGTTCCTGCTCGTCGGCTCGGTTGTCGCCATCGCCGGGTTCGGCCTGCTGTTCGCGACGCAGTCGTCGGTCGTGGCGATCGTGTTCTTCGGCTTCTTGACCACCGCCACCAGCAACGTCTTCTCCAATGTCTACCACGTGTACCAGGCGGAGATCTTCCCCACGAGTGTGCGCGCCACCGCGGTGGGCTGGACCTACTCGTTATCCCGATTATCCAGTGCCGCAGCGCCTTTCGTTCTCATCCCGATCCTCGACCGTCACGGTGCGGGTGCGATGTTCACCGTGGTGGCAACCGCGATGGCCGTTGTCATCGCCGCCGTCCTGACGTTGGGTCCGCGGACCTCGCGCCGCAGTCTCGAAGAAATCAACCCGGTATGACGGCCCAGGAGCAACGGTGATCGATTTCGGGGCACTGCCGCCGGAGATCAACTCGGGCCGGATGTACGCCGGTGCCGGGCCGGGACCCATGATGGCCGCGGCCGCCGCCTGGGATTACCTGGCGGCCGAGTTGTCCTCGAGCGCGGCCGACTATGCGTCGGTGACAGCCGAGCTGACCAGCTCGTCCTGGTTCGGCCCGGCATCGCGATCCATGCTGGCCGCCGCCACGCCCTACATCTCCTGGCTCAGCGCCGCCGCGGCGTTGGCCGAACAGACCAGCGCGCAAGCCAAAGCCGTTGCGTCGGCCTTCGATACGGCCTTTACGATGACCATCCCCCCTCCGGTAGTCGCCGAGAACCGCGCCCAGCTGTTGATGCTCATCGCGACCAACTTTTTCGGTCAGAACACCGCGGCCATCGCGGCCACCGAGGCCGCCTATGCCGAGATGTGGGCCCAGGACGCCGCCGCCATGAACGGTTATGCCGGCTTGGCGACGACGGCCGCACAGCTCGTCCCGTTCGTCGAGCCACAGCGCAACACCGACCAAGCCGGACTGGCCCAACAGCAAGCTGCGGTCGCCAAGGCCGTCGCCGCAGCGGAGGGGACCGGCGCACCGCCGGCGACGCAGTCATCGCTCAACGACATCGTCAACAGCCTGTCCAGTCAGGTAAAAGGACTGCTATTCGGTCCGCTGGACGTCATCTACTGGCCGATGATCTACGTGGGGTCGCTGATTTTCTCGCAGATCGGGGTGCTGTGGCCCGAGCATCTGGCCGCCGGGGCCGCGGTGGGCTTATCCGCAACGCCTGCCCTCGCGGCGCCGATCAGCCTCGGTGGCGGGCTGATCTCGGCAAACTTGGCTTCGTCGACCAAGGTCGGTTCGCTATCGGTTCCGCCGACCTGGTCCGCGACAGCGCCCAAGGCAGCAGAGCAGTCCCTCGTCCAGGCGATCAGCGCCGAGGGTGCTGGCGGTCCGTCGAACGGACCGGAGGCGCTGCTGCGCCAGCTAGCGCCGGCTCGCGGCAGACGTGACCGCGGCGGCTTGCCGCCCCGCGAGTACGGGTTTCGCCCCCGATTCATTGCTCGTCCACCATCGGCCGGGTAACGACACGGGTCGAAACACCATTCGAACACCAAAGCGCTTAGTGAACCCGAAAGTTATCGAGTAAGGAGATCAAATGTCCTTTGTTACTGCGCAACCCGAAGCGTTGACGGCAGCGGCTGGCGCATTGCGGACCATCGGCTCTGCACTTGCGGCTCAGAATGCGGCGGCCGCGGCACCGACCACGGGGGTGATTCCCGCTGCCGCAGACCACGTGTCGATACTGACCGCGGCGCAGTTTGCCGCCCATGCACAGCTGTATCAGCAGATCAGTGCACAAGCGATGGCAATTCACGAGATGTTTGTCAACGCTTTGGATTTCAGCTCGGGATCATATGCGGCCACTGAGGCGGCCAACGCGATCGCAGCTGGTTAAGGGGATCACGATGCTCGACTTTGGGTCGTTGACGCCGGAGGTCAACTCGGGGCTGATGTACGCCGGTCCCGGCTCGGCGTCGATGACGGCGGCGGCTTCTGCATGGAATACCCTTGCCGCTGAGCTCAATTCGGCTGCCCTGGGCTACGACAGGGTGGTGAACACCTTGTCTAGCGAGGAGTGGTTAGGGCAGGCCTCGGCGTCGATGGTCCAGGCCGTCGCCCCGTACGTGCAATGGATGAGAACCACTGCCGCGGTGGCTGAGCACGCGGCCAGCCAGGCCATGTCCGCTGCGACGGCCTTCGAAACGGCGCATGCCACGATCGTGCCGCCACCCATGATTGCGGCCAACCGCCTCAAGCTGACGCAATTGCTGTCCACCAACATGCTGGGCCAAAACACCGCGGCCATCGCAGCTTTGGAGGCTCAGTACGGGGAGATGTGGGCAACCGACTCGGCCACGATGTACAACTACGCGGGGCGATCGGCGAACAGCGCAGCCGTCAAACCGTTTACCTCGGCACCCCATACGACCAACCCGGCCGGTACGGCCCATCAAAGCGCAGCGGTCACCGCAGCCACTGGCGCCTCGGCGGGGACGGCACAAAACACGTTGCACAGCAAGATGAGCACGATCATGTCGACATTGGGAAAGCTGGCCAGCGGTACGCAGGCTGCCGCACCGGCAGATCCGGTGAAAGACGCGCTGACGTCGGGTCCGCTGGGATGGCTCGGTGATCTGTTCACCTTCTACGCGCCGTTTTCCACCACGTTCTACAACACCGAGGGCCTGCCCTTCTTCTCCGCCGGCATCGCGAACACCTTCGCATCGATCGCGAAAACCACCGGGGCACTTGGCGGCGCGGCGAGCGCGGCCGCGGCGGCCCCGGCGCTGGTGGGCCCACCGGCACTCGGGCTGGGGCTGACCGGTGGCACGGCTCCGGTCGCCGGAGCCTTGGGCCACGCGGCCACCGTCGGTCGGTTATCGGTTCCGGCGGTTTGGGGCGAGAACACGCTGGCGCAGCCGTCCCACGGGGCGGTGCTGCCGGCGGTCAGCAATATCAGGGAAGCCCCGGACGCACCTGGCGGGGATGTCTTCGGCGGCATGCCGCTCGCCGGGGCCGGGGCAGGCTCCGGAGGCCCCGGTAGGACACCCCGATACGGCGTGCGTCCTACCGTCATCCCCCGCCCACCCGCCGCCGGGTAGCGCCGGCAAGCGCCCGCCCTCAATAGGGCAGCCGGCCGCCCAGAGTCCGCGTCACCTGGTCGGCGGCCCCCACGACGTTGTCGGCCCACCGTTCGGCGAGTTCGGGGGAGAACCGGAAGCTGGGCCCGCTGATCATCAGCGCGCCCAGCACATGGCCATGCGAGTCGAACACCGGGGCCGCCACACCCGTCGCGCCCTCGTCGCGTTCGCCGCTGGTGATCGCGAAACCCATCCGCCGTGTCTCGTCGACCTTGCTGCGTAACAGATCTGGATCGACGACCGTCGCATCGGTGAATTCGGCCAGCGCCGAGCCCAGCACCTCGTTGAGGGCGTCGTCGTCCCAGGCCATCAGGACCCGGCCCGCCGATCCGACATGCAGCGGAATGATCTTGCCGATATGCATCTCACGGCGAATCCCGTGCCGCGTCTCGGCGAGTGCGACACACACCCGGAACCGTCCCTCACGACGGAAGAAGCACGCCGTCTCACCGCTGGCGTCGCGCAGCGATTCCAGCGCCGGTGTCACCGCATCGAGCAATCCCATGCTGCTGGCGACCGGCGCCGCCCAGTAGGCGACCCGCGCACCGATCCGGAACCGATCACCCACCCGATCGAGGAACTCCTCGGCCACCAGGTTGGCCACCAGCCGCTGCACCGTCGACGTCGGGTACCCGGTTCGGGTGCGGATTTCGCTGAGCGTCAATTCGGGTTCGGACAGCGTGAAGGCGTCCATGATGCCGCGAATCTTCGCCAAGACCAGCAACGGTTTCATCCCCGCGGACAGGGTCCGCGACGGCGCCAGCGGTGGAATCTCCAAGCTCTCGGCCTCGCTCATCCCTCCATTGTCCCGGTTTGTCCCCATCGCACGGCGCATTTGCGCACCCACGGTGGCGGCCGACCTGCGGCGACGGCCCGGCTCGTATAGTCGGCTGGGGCCGGGTCTGGACAGGAGGACACGTGGCAGGTCGACCCCTTCAACGTTTCGAAGTCGTCGGTACCCAGCACATCGCACCGCACATGGTTCGCGTGACGCTGGGCAGCGACCAGTTCGACACCTTTGTTCCGAGCAATTTCACCGATTCCTACGTCAAGCTGGTCTTCGTCGCCGACGACATCGACGTTGCCGCGCTGCCGCAGCCGTTGACCCAGGACAGTTTCTCCATGCTGGCGCCCGAGAAGCGGCCACCGGTGCGGACCATCACCGTCCGCAAGGTCGACGCCGCCGCTCGCCAAATCTCGCTGGACATCGTCGTGCACGGCGAGCACGGCGTGGCCGGCGTCTGGGCGGCGTCGGCTCAGCCCGGTCAGGTGATCTACCTGATGGGGCCCGGCGGCGCCTACACGCCCGACCCGGCGGCGGACTGGCATCTGCTGGCCGGCGACGAGTCGGCGCTACCGGCCATCGCCACCGCGCTGGAGGCGTTGCCGCCCAACGCAATCGGCAAGACGTTCATCGAAGTGGCCAGTCCCGAGGACGAGATCCCGTTGACCGCGCCGGACGGCATGCAGGTGAACTGGGTGTACCGCGGCGGCCGGGCCGACCTTGTGACCGAGGACCGCGCCGGCGACTTCGCGCCACTGATCGAGGCGGTCACCACGACGCTGTGGCTGCCCGGGCAGGTGCATGTGTTCATCCATGGTGAAGCGCAAACCGTCATGCACAATCTGCGTCCGTTCATCCGCAAGGAGCGCGGTATCGACGTGAAGTGGTCGTCGTCGATCTCCGGCTACTGGCGACGCGGCCGCACCGAAGAAACCTTCCGGCAGTGGAAGAAGGAGCTGGCCCAGTTGGAATCCGGGGCGCAGTCGGCGAGTTCGTCGGCCTGAGCCTCGACTGGCATCCTCTACGCATGGCATACGGCGACTACCAGAACGAGATCTATTTCAAGGGCTTGGGTGGGGTGGCGCCCGCGCTGCCGATGGCGTTCGCGGAGTTGGAAGCCCGGGCCGAGCGGGCGATGCCGCCGTCGCTGTGGTCCTACGTCACCGGCGGGGCCGGTGATGAGCGTACGCAACGGGCCAACCGCGAGGCGTTCGATCGCTGGGGCCTGATGCCGCGGATGTTCGTCGGTGCCGCCGAGCGCGACCTGTCCGTGGAGTTGTTCGGCCTGACCTTGCCGTCGCCGCTGTTCATGGCGCCGATCGGCGTCATCGGCATCTGCGCGCAGGACGGCCACGGCGACCTGGCCACCGCGCGCGCGGCCGCGGCCACCGGTGTCCCGATGGTCGTTTCCACCCTGACCGCCGACCCGAT
This sequence comes from Mycobacterium simiae, assembly GCF_010727605.1. Classification (NCBI taxonomy): domain Bacteria; kingdom Bacillati; phylum Actinomycetota; class Actinomycetes; order Mycobacteriales; family Mycobacteriaceae; genus Mycobacterium; species Mycobacterium simiae. Next base: position 746,406 of record NZ_AP022568.1, on the reverse strand, counting down.
GGAGCAGGTCGCCGCCGAGTTCGGCGACACCCCCGGCTTCTTTCAGCTGTACACACCGAAGGATCGGGAGTTGGCCGCCAGCCTCGTGCAGCGCGCCGAGGCCGCCGGCTTCAAAGCCATCATCGTCACCCTGGACACCTGGATTCCCGGGTGGCGTCCGCGCGACCTGAGCACGGCAAACTTTCCCCAGCTGCGGGGGCACTGTCTGAGCAACTACACCAGCGATCCGGTCTTCCGCGCCGGCCTGGCGCGCCCGCCCGAGGAGGATCCGCAGGGCACCGTCGTGCAGTGGATTACGACGTTCGGAAATCCGTTGACCTGGGACGACCTGGCCTGGCTGCGATCGCTGACCGACCTGCCTCTGATCATCAAGGGCATCTGCCATCCCGACGACGCCCGCCGCGCCAGGGACGGCGGTGTCGACGGCATCTACTGCTCGACCCACGGCGGTCGGCAGGCCAACGGCGGCTTGCCCGCACTGGACTGCCTGCCGGGCGTGGTGGAAGCGGCCGACGGGCTGCCGGTGCTGTTCGACTCGGGGATTCGCAGCGGCGCCGACGTCGTCAAGGCGCTGGCGTTGGGGGCAACCGCGGTGGGCGTCGGCCGGCCATACGCCTACGGGCTGGCGCTCGGCGGCGTCGACGGCATCGTGCACGTGCTGCGCAGCCTGCTCGCCGAGGCGGACCTCATCATGGCCGTCGACGGTTACCCGACGCTGAAAGATCTCACCCCGGACACACTTCGGCGCGTCGGCTGACCAGCAGCGGGTCGCGCTGCCACCGTGGTCGAGTGCAGGCGATCCTCGACGAGTTCGACGAATACCTGAATTTGCAGTGCGGCCGGTCCGCGCACACCCGCCGCGCTTACCTGGGCGACCTGCGCTCGTTGTTCGCCTATCTGGAGCGCCACGGCGCGGGTCTCGACGCGATCAGCCTGCCGCTGCTGCGGTCCTGGTTGTCCAGCGGGGCGGTGGCCGGGGCCGCTCGCACCACGCTGGCCCGCCGCACCTCGGCGGTCAAGGCGTTCACCGCGTGGGCGCTGCGGCGCGGGTTGCTGGCGACGGATCCCGCCGCGCGCCTGCAGGTCCCCAAGGCGCACCGCACCCTGCCGGCGGTGCTGCGCCAGGATCAGGCTCTCGACGCCATGGCGGCCGCGAAATCCGGCGCCCAGCAAGGAGATCCGCTGGCGCTGCGGGACCGGCTGATCGTCGAGATGCTCTACGCCACCGGCATCCGAGTCAGCGAGCTGTGCGGCCTGGACGTCGACGATGTCGACACCGGACAGCGGGTGGTGCGGGTGCTCGGCAAGGGCAACAAGCAGCGCACCGCACCGTTCGGGGTGCCGGCCGCTGACGCGTTGCACGCCTGGCTGGCCGGCGGGCGTCCCGCGCTGGTGACCGCGGAGTCCGGCCGGGCGCTGCTGCTCGGCGCACGGGGTCGCCGGCTCGACGTGCGGCAGGCCCGAACCGTCGTGCACCAGACGATCGCGGCGGTGGACGGCGCTCCGGATATGGGTCCGCACGGGCTGCGGCACAGCGCCGCCACGCATCTGCTCGAGGGCGGGGCCGACCTGCGGGTGGTTCAGGAGTTGCTGGGCCATTCGAGCTTGGCCACCACCCAGCTCTACACCCATGTCGCGGTGTCGCGGTTGCGGGCCGTGCATGATCAGGCCCACCCACGGGCCTGACGCCTGCGTGTGCATCACCGGCGTTGGGTGTGCGTCCAGCGTGCCGACACGCCGAGGCGGGCCGCCGCCAGCGCACTCTCAACGCCGCGACTGCACACCCAACCCCGCGACTGCACTCTCAACGCCGCGACTGCACACCCAACGCCGCGACTGCGCTCTCAACGCCGCGACTGCACACCCAACGCCGCGATTGCACGGTCAATGCGGTAGCAAGGCCGGTCAGCCGTTCAGCGGTTTGAGCCGGACCGGCGTGGCCGCCAGCAGGCCCAGCGGATCGACGTAATCCGCGCCCGACGCCGGACCCCACATCGCGCCCCAGTGCAGACATGCCCCGGCAGGGCAGCCGGCGTGCCCGGCCATCAATTCGCCCAGCATCGTCTGCGCCGTGACTTGCTGCCCAACCCGCACGACCGGCCGGACCGGCTCGTAGCTGGTGCGCAGGCCGCCCGGATGGGCCAGCGACACCACCGGACGCCCCGCCAGCAGTCCGGCGAACACGACGGTCGCACGGCCCGCGGCGTACACCGGCTCACCGGCCCGCCCGGCCAGGTCCACGCCGCGATGCCCGGGCTGCCAGTTCGGCGACGGCGCGTCGAACGTCCGCACGACTGCCGGGGCCGGGCGCAGCGGCCACTGAAGCCGGGCCTGCACACCGTCCGGGTCCGCCGTCGCCCAAAACCTGCTGGTCAGCGCGGGGACGAGGGCCAAGCCCAGGATCAGCGCCGCCCGCCGCACCCGCCCAGTTCACCCCGGTGCCGGCGACTCGACCACTCGGGTACGCCCGATCTGTGCACGGACGCGCCGGTGTGCACACCGACCGGGATACCGGCGTGCAAAACCACCAGCTGAATCGGTGTAAACTGCTCCACGCAGCTCGTTCGCGGGCTGACTTCGCGCGTCTGCCCCGCGTCTCCCAGTTCGACCAGGAGAACGCAATCGCATGCCGGGAGGTCCCGGCCGGGTTTCCCGGTCGGGTCCGGCATCGCAGCAGGCGCCAGGGCCCGGCTTCACCCGACGCCGGGCGGCAACCGAAACAAAGGAATGGCATCACCATGGCCGTCGTGACCATGAAACAGCTGCTGGATAGCGGCACCCACTTCGGGCACCAGACCCGGCGCTGGAACCCCAAGATGAAGCGGTTCATCTTCACCGACCGCAACGGCATCTACATCATCGACCTGCAGCAGACGCTGACGTTCATCGACAAGGCGTACGAGTTCGTCAAGGAGACCGTCGCCCACGGCGGCACCGTGCTGTTCGTCGGCACCAAGAAGCAGGCGCAGGAGTCCGTCGCGGCCGAGGCCACCCGCGTCGGCATGCCGTACGTGAACCAGCGTTGGCTGGGTGGCATGCTCACCAACTTCTCCACCGTGCACAAGCGGCTGCAGCGCCTCAAGGAACTCGAGGCGATGGAGCAGACCGGCGGCTTCGAGGGCCGCACCAAGAAAGAGATCCTGGGCCTGACCCGCGAGAAGAACAAGCTGGAGCGCAGCCTCGGCGGTATCCGCGACATGGCCAAGGTGCCCTCGGCGGTGTGGGTCGTCGACACCAACAAGGAGCACATCGCGGTCGGCGAGGCCCGCAAGCTGGGCATCCCGGTCATCGCGATCCTCGACACCAACTGCGACCCCGACGAGGTCGACTACCCGATCCCGGGCAACGACGACGCCATCCGCTCGGCCGCGCTGCTGACCAAGGTGATCGCCTCCGCGGTCGCCGAGGGGCTGCAGGCCCGCGCCGGTGTGGGGCGCGGCGACGGCAAGCCCGAGGCTGGGGATTCTCTGACCGCCGAACCGCTCGCCGAGTGGGAGCAGGAGCTGCTGGCTTCCGCTACTGCCGGGGCGAGCACCACGGCGACAACCACAGCCACCACCGACGCCGCTGGAGGCGCACCCGAAACAACCCCTGAATCCTCTTAGGAAGGCTGAAATGGCGAACTTCACCGCTGCCGACGTCAAGCGTCTGCGCGAGCTCACCGGTGCCGGCATGCTCGACTGCAAGAACGCACTGGCTGAAAGCGACGGCGACTTCGACAAGGCGGTCGAGGCCCTGCGGATCAAGGGCGCCAAGGACGTCGGCAAGCGTGCCGAGCGTGCCACCGCCGAAGGTCTGGTCGCGGCCAAGGACGGCGCGCTGATCGAGCTCAACTGTGAGACCGACTTCGTCGCCAAGAACGCCGAGTTCCAACAGGTGGCCGACGAAATCGTCTCGGCTGCAGCGGCTTCCAAGGCCAAGGACGTCGACGCGCTCAAGGCCGCCAAGACGGCCAACGGTACCGTCGAGGAGACGGTTGCCGCGCTATCGGCCAAGATCGGCGAGAAGCTCGAGCTGCGCCGCGTCGCCTACTTCGACGGCACCGTCGAGACCTACCTGCACAAGCGGTCTGCGGACCTGCCGCCCGCGGTTGGCGTGCTCGTCGAATACACCGGCGGCGGGCCCGCTCAAGCCGAGGCCGCCCATGCGGTGGCGTTGCAGATCGCGGCGCTCAAGGCGCGTTACCTCTCGCGGGAGGACGTGCCTGAGGACGTCGTGGCCAGCGAGCGGCGCATCGCCGAGGAAACGGCGAAGGCGGAAGGCAAGCCGGAGCAGGCGCTGCCCAAGATTGTCGAGGGCCGGCTCAACGGCTTCTTCAAGGACGCCGTGCTGCTCGAGCAGCCGTCGGTGTCCGACAACAAGAAGACGGTCAAGGCCCTGCTCGACGAGGCCGGTGTCACGGTGACCCGGTTCGTCCGCTTCGAGGTCGGCCAGGCCTAGCCTGGGGCGTTCGCCGCGCGCATGACGGCAACGGCTAGCGTCGACGTCATGCGACGCGTGCACGCTTTCGGCGACGATGCCCTCGGCGATCTCGATGCGACCGGCCTCAGCGAGGCCATCCGAGCGGGTTGGGTATCCAGATCCGAGGTCGTCGAGGCCGCGATCGCCCGGGCCGAGGCCGTCAACCCCATGCTGAATGGCTTGGCGTACAAGGCATTCGAGCAGGCGCGCGCGGCCGCGGCGGCCAAGCCGGCGAGCGGGGCCGCCCGGTTCTTCGAGGGCGTACCGACGTTCGTCAAGGACAACGTCGACGTCGCCGGCCAGCCCACCATGCGGGGTGCCGACGCCTGGGCGCCGAGCAACGCCATCAGTGACGGCGAGTTCACCCGGCTGTACCTGGCCACCGGTCCGATTTCGCTGGGCAAGACCCAGATGTCGGAGTTCGGCTTCAGCGCGGCCGCCGAGCATCCCCGGCTGGGCCCGGTGCGCAACCCGTGGAACACGGATTACACCGCCGGCGCGTCGTCGTCGGGTTCGGGTGCGTTCGTCGCCGCCGGAGTGGTGCCCATCGCCCACGCCAACGATGGCGGCGGCTCGATCCGAATTCCGGCCGCCTGCAACGGCATCGTCGGCCTCAAGCCGTCGCGCGGCAGGCTGCCGTTGGACGCGGAGCTGCGTCGGATGCCGGTGGGCATAGTCGCCAATGGTGTGCTGACCCGCTCGGTGCGCGACACCGCGGCCTTCTACCGTGAGGCCGAACGGCTTTGGCGGAACCCCAAACTCGCGCCCGTCGGCGACGTCACCGGGCCGGGCCGGCAGCGGCTGCGCATCGCCGTCGCGACGAGTTCGCTCCGCCGCGATTGCGCGCCGGAATTGCGGGAGCTGACCCTCAAGACCGCCGGGGTGCTCGAGGAGTTGGGACACCGCGTCGAACACCTCGAACAACACCCGGTGCCGGACAGCTTCGTCGACGACTTCGTCCTGTATTGGGGATTTCTGGCGCTGATGCAGGTGCGCGCGGGGCGGCGGCTGTTCGGCAACACATTCGACCGCACCCGTCTGGACGCGCTCACCCTGGGCTTGGAACACCACACCGGCCGCAACCTGCACCGGTTACCGGGCGTGATCGTGCGGCTGCGCAAAATGCGCAAGCGCAGCGCCGAGTTCTACCGCAGCTACGACGCCCTACTCACCCCGACCCTCGCCGACCCGACCGTGCGGGTCGGTCACCTAGCGCCGACCGACTACCAGCAGGTCATGGACCGACTGATCGATTGGGTGGCGTTCACGCCGCTGCAGAACGTCACCGGCGATCCGGCGATCTCGTTGCCGCTTGCCCAATCCGCCGACGGGATGCCCGTCGGCATGATGCTCGCCGCCGACTTGGGCCAAGAAGCCCTGCTGCTGGAATTGGCCTACGAACTCGAAGAAGCCAGGCCGTGGGCCAAGATCCAGGCGGCCGGGTAACCGCGGTCAGTCGCTGCCCAGCTTTTCCAGCATTCGCTTGAACTCGCGCTGCTGCGTCGCGGTGAGCTTGCTCAGTATGCGCGAATCCGCGTCCCGCACAGCGGTTTCCGCGCGTTTCAACAGTGTGCGGCCCTGGCTGGTCAGGGTGGCCGGCAGCGCACGCCCCGACGACACCGATGTCGGCCGTTCCACCGCCCCCACCTCTTCCAGCCGGCGCAGTACGGTGTTCATCGCCTGCGGTGTCACGTTGGTGCTGCGTGACAACTCGGCGCTCGACAGCCCCGGCGACATCGAAAGCAAGCGTAGGCAAACGAATTCGGGCAGGGTCAGGCCGAGTCGACCCAACACGGCGGAGACCTCGGGCCGTAGCACGGCGCCCACCCGGTAGAGCAGATAGCCAAGCGGAGCATCGTCGGTGTGACCCATGTCAATGATATTGACATATCGGCGCGGCGCGCGGACGGCACACCGGGCGCGTCGGCCTGATTAAACGCGGCGATGCCGGGTAGTCGACCTCGCAGGTCGACAGCAATGAGGTCGCAGGTCGACAGCAATGAGGAGGTGTGATGCCGAAGACGACAAAAAGCGGTGCCGCCAAGAAAGACGAACTTCCCAGCACGCTGCGGCGTTCGAGCCCCAAGGCGCAGCGGACGTTTGCCAAGGCCCACGATTCGGCGGCGCAGGAGTACGGAAGCGAGGAACGGGCCCATCGGGTCGCCTACGCCGCCGTCAAGCACAGCTTCGAAAAGGTGGGCGATCACTGGGAGGCCAAGGCGCAGCGCGGGCCCTCCGACCAACGCGCCGAACGCGGCGGCCCGCGCAACACCGCGCCGTCCGCCGAGGGCGTCGACGCCAATGCCAGCAAGAAGCATCTGCTGGACGTCGCGCGCCGGCTCGACGTGCGCGGCCGCTCCACGATGAACAAAGCGGAGCTGGTCGACGCCATCAAAAAGGCGAACCGCCGGATCCGCGGCCGCTGAGGGCCGCGCCGGCCACAGAAGCCGGCCACAGAAGCCCCGGCTACAGAAGCCCCGGCTACAGAATCGGCCGGCCCCCGGTGACAGCGACTCGGGCGCCCGAAACGTAGCTCGCCTCGTCCGAGGCCAACAGCACATAGACCGGCGCCAACTCGGCCGGTTGCCCCGCCCGCCCGAGCGGGGTGTTGTCCCCGAAGGATGCCACGCTGTCGGCAGGCATCGTCGACGGGATCAGCGGGGTCCAGATCGGACCGGGTGCCACGCTGTTGACTCGAATCCCCTTGTCGCCGAGCAACTGTGCGAGGCTCGCGGACAGGTTCGCGATCGCGGCCTTGGTGGCGGCGTACGGCGCCAGGGTGGGGTTGGGCGAATCCGAATTCACCGACGAACTGCCGATGATCGACGAGCCGGGGCCCAGGTGTGGCAGGGCGGCCTTGACCAGATAAAAGTAAGCGCCGACGTTCAACCGGAACGTGTAGTCCCATTCCTCGTCGCTGATGTCTTCCAGGTTCTGGCGCATCATCTGGTAGGCGGCGTTGTTGACCAGAATGTCGATCCCGCCGAACTCCTGAACCGCCCGGTCGATGACCGCGCGGCAGTGCGCGGGCTCGGAGAGGTCGCCAGGCACCAGCACGCAGGTACGGCCGGCCTCTTCGACGTAGCGGGCGACGTCCTTCGCGTCGTCGTGCTCGTTGAGGTAGGAGATCAGGACGTCGGCGCCCTCGCGCGCGAAGGCGATGGCGACCGCGCGTCCGATGCCGCTGTCGCCGCCGGTGATGACGGCCCGCTTGCCGGTCAGTCTGCCCGAACCGCGGTAGCTGGTCTCACCGCAATCGGGGACGGGGTCCATCTGTGCCTGCACGCCGGGCGGTTCCTGGTGTTGCGGTGCGAAGCTCATCGGCATCCTTCCTGTCGGGTCTCCGGCTGCCCGGGGTGGTCTGTGCGCTACCGCTAGGCGCTACCCGCGCGGCCGGCGGCTAATCAGGTCGCTCGCGCTGCGCTGTTTACCGCGGACGCCGATTTGTGAAGAAAAAGAGTTCGCAAAACCTTCGATGGGGGGCTGTGGCATTTGAGGTCCATGCGAATCCTGGGGCGAAATGGATTTGCGTAGAAATGGATATCCCGCAGTTATACCCGGCCGGTGTTTGAACCCATTGATCAATGGCTATGTGGCCAAGGTGCCGTGATAACCCAGGCCGGGGGTCAATGTTCGCGGCGAAACAATCATCGGACGGAGAGGATTTAGCATGAAGGTCACTTCTAATGCTATGAAATCGGCGATCGGAGCCGCGGCTATTGCTGCGGCCGGTCTTTTCACCGCGGCGACCGCCACCGCGGCGCCCAACATTCAGGGCTTCGGCACCAGCCAGCAACTCGTGCAGGGGCCGCTGGTCACCAGCTACACGGTGAGCAATTTGCAGCCCAGCAACGCGTCGATCCCGGGCTACACACCCAAGGGCACGCTGTACCAGGCGGACGTCACCGTGCGGTCCGAGGGCGGCCTGGTGACCCCGATGGTCAACGACTTCATCGCCCGCGGGCCCAACGGTCAGAACTACCGGGTGATCGACCATGTGCAGGCTCCCGGCAGCCTGAACCCGGCACCCATCCCGCAGGGCAGCGAATCGACCGGCACGCTGTACTTCGACGTGACCGGCGCACCGCCGAACGGCGTGGTCTACAACGAAGGCACCCAGGACATCCTGATCTGGACGTCGAACATTCCGGGCGGGACTGAGCCCGGCGCGGCGCCCGGCTTAGCTCCTGGTGCTGCCCCTGGCGCGGCCCCGAACTCGAGCCCGGCCCCGGCGCCCGGTACGCCGCCGGGACCTGCGCCCGCGCACACCTAAGCCGCTGGGCCCGCACGGGCCGAGGGCTGCAAACTCCCCGCGTCGCAGCCGTGGCGCGGGGAGTTCTGCGTCCCAAGGATTTTGGCGGCAAAACGTGCGAATTGGATGCGACCGGCCTGGGTACCCGACAGGAATGAGTTACGCGGATCACAGACCCTCGGACGTGCGAGACCAGGCACAGCGGCAGGCCGAAGAGGCCCGCGACACGATGGCCGAACGCCGTCGCGAGCAGGACGGTGGCATCAGCGGCTGGGTGGCCGAGCGCGCCGGGCAGTGGGATTTACGCGGCCAGGACGAGACCACCCTGCAGCGGCAGAAATTCTTTTGGAACCTGTTGGTCGACTACTGGTTTCGCATGGAGATCGACGGGTGGGAGCACATCCCGAGTCCGCCGACCCTGTTGGTCGGCATCCACTCGGGCGCACCGTTCGTGTGGGACGCGTGGACCGTGGGGTTGCAATGGTGGCGGCGCTTCGGTCCGGAACGCACCCTGCACGGCACCGCCCACGACGCCTTGATGGCCATTCCGCTTTTCGGCCGCTATTTCCGTGCTATGGGTGTGCTGCCCGCCGCGCCCGACGCCATTGCCACGGCGCTGGCCGAAGGGCGCGACGTCGCGTTGTGGCCCGGCGGAGAAGTGGATTCGTTGCGCCCCTGGGTGGAACGGGACCGCGCCAACCTTGCCGGCCGCACCGGATTCGTGAAGATGGCGATTCGGGCGGGGGTGCCGATCGTGCCGATCGCGACGGTCGGCGGTGCGGATGCCATGCCGGTGCTGTTTCGCGGTGATCGCCTGTCCAAGGCGTTACGACTCGATCGAGTGTTACGGCTCAAGGTTTTTCCGCTGGCCGTATCGTTGCCGTGGGGCATCGCGCCCGCGGCTCTTCCGCAGCTGCCGCTGCCGGCCAAGATCAGGACCCGCTTCATGCCCGCCGTCGAGCTGGATCACGACCCCGCGCGCGCGGAGGACGACGACTACGTGGACCGCAAGTATCGGGAAGTGCAGGACAGCATCCAGCGCGGAATGGATGCCCTGGCCCGCAAGCGGGCACTGCCGCTTTTCGCTTGACCCGGTGAAAAGCCAAGGGGGACAGGTTGTTACCGGTGCGTCAGCGATGTGCGGCGCCGTTGTGCTGGGCGGCGCTACCCGGCTCGTCGAAGATCCACTCCGGGTGCGGCGGCGTCACCGCCATGTAGCCCACTCCGCGCACCGTGTCCACCATCGATTCGTGCTCGCGGCCGAGCTTCGCGCGGAGCCGTCGCACGTGTACATCGACGGTGCGCACGCGCCCGTTGGAGTCATACCCCCACACTTCGTGCATCAGCCGGGTCCGGCTGAAAGCCCGGCCGGCATGTTGGACAAGGAAACTCAGCAACTTGAATTCGGTCACCGTGAGGTTGAGATCTTTGCCGCACAGTGACGCGGCGAAACTCGACGGGTGCAGGACCAGGTCGCCGAACTTCAGCGACCCCTCCACGGCGTTGCGGCGGCGCTTGATCGCAAGACGTAACCGCGCCTCGAGCTCGGCCGCACCGGCGGCGGGCAACATCACGTCGTCCAGCCGCCAGTCGATGTCGACCGACGGGAAGTTCGCCGCGGCGACGACCGCGACCACCGCTAGGGTCGGGGCGCTGGCGGTCAGGCCGCGGGAGGCGCTGCGGGCTGCTGCCAGGTCGCTGCGGGCATCGATGATCGCCACGTCGGCGCCGGCGCATTGACCGTCGAGATTTTCCGAAAGCGGAACGCGCCGAATTGTGCGCGTCAGCGACTGCAGAGTCGGCAGCGCGGCGGCGAAGTCGTCCGCATTGGAAAGCAGTAGAACGTCCAAATACATCTCCAAACCTCATGGGGGTCAGCGCCGCCTGCGGCCGCTCGGCCACCTCACCGGAGGGGGCTGTTAGCGCAGCGCTGGATACCCATTAGGGCTACAACTATGCCAAGTTTGTAGCCCGGATTCGGCAGAATGCGCACCTGACGGGACGGTATATGGAGATGGTTTTGCCTGGCTGACGCCTAAAAGTCGACGGGTCCGGCCCGTTGATCCGGGCCGGACCCATCCTTCCATCAAGTTATTGGTTGGCCTTCTGGCGCTCCTCAGCCGCCTTCGCGCTGCCGCGCGCGGCTTCGGCTTCGGCCTCTTTCTTCGCGGCGTCGCGCTGAGCTTCCGCCTTGTCCTGCTGGGCCTGTCCCTCGCGGGTCAGGTCGTCGCGACCGGCCAGCGCGCCGGCGGCCTCCTTGGCCTTGCCCTTGACGTCCTCGACGACGCCCTTGACGGCTTCCGCGGGTCCGGAGTTTTCGTTGTCCGCCATGATCTGATCCCCTCCGTGGCGTACGTAGTGGGAGCGAATGGATGCTCCTGTCGATCGGTTCGCGATCGAATTCGGTATCGGGCAGGTAATGGCCCTTCTTCTCAAGGCCATGCTGTACCGCCGTGCTGGTGCTAATTCCCAAGCGATCGAATGCTCAAACATTTGACGCCGGAGCCGAACTGGTGGCCGGGGCGGCGTCGCGGGTCGGTGGCGACAGCGCGGCCGGCGCGGCGCCTGGCTGGCCAACCGGTCGGATAATGCACCCCGCCGACCCTAGATTGTGCTGCGATGGGGCAGGATATGAACTGCCGTTCCGGGCGGACTCGCTCGGGATGGCACTGTCATGCGAGGAGTCTGATGACGCAGCCCGAGCCCACCAGCGCTAACGGCGTGCCGGCATCGTCGACCGACCGCCAACAGCGGCCGACCACGTATTCGAGGGTCTTACTCAAGTTGGGTGGCGAGATGTTCGGCGGCGGCCAGGTCGGCCTGGATCCCGACGTCGTGGCGCAGGTAGCCCGCCAGATCGCCGAAGTGGTCCGCGACGGTGTACAGGTCGCGGTGGTGATCGGTGGCGGCAATTTCTTCCGCGGTGCGCAACTGCAGCAGCGCGGGATGGAGCGCACCCGGTCGGACTACATGGGCATGCTCGGCACCGTGATGAACAGCCTTGCGCTGCAGGACTTCCTGCAAAAGGAAGGCATCGACACCCGAGTCCAGACCGCGATCACCATGGGTCAGGTTGCCGAGCCCTACATCCCGTTGCGGGCCGTCCGCCACCTGGAGAAGGGGCGCGTCGTCATCTTCGGCGCCGGCATGGGGCTGCCGTATTTCTCCACCGACACCACCGCTGCGCAGCGTGCCCTGGAAATCGGCGCCGACGTGGTCCTGATGGCCAAGGCGGTCGACGGCGTGTTCACCGCGGATCCCCGACAGGATCCCGATGCGCAGCTGCTCACCGTAATCAGCCATCGCGAAGTCATCGACCGGGGGCTGCGGGTGGCCGATGCCACCGCATTCAGCCTCTGTATGGACAATGGCATGCCGATCTTGGTGTTCAACCTCCTGACTGACGGCAATATCGCTCGAGCGGTCGCTGGTGAGAAGATCGGAACGCTGGTTACCACTTGATGAAAAGACACGAATGATCGGCGCTGGCCCAAACCGGTCACCGGATGCGGAGCGTGCTATGAGAAGGAGCGGCGCACATGATTGACGAGGCTCTCTTCGACGCCGAAGAGAAAATGGAGAAGGCCGTGGCGGTGGCCCGTGACGACCTGTCGACCATCCGGACCGGCCGCGCCAACCCGGGCATGTTCTCCCGGATCGTCATCGACTACTACGGGACGAACACCCCGATCACCCAGTTGGCCAGCATCAACGTGCCGGAGGCCCGGCTTGTCGTGATCAAACCGTACGAGGCCGGCCAACTGCACGCCATCGAGACGGCGATTCGCAACTCCGATCTGGGTGTGAACCCGACCAACGACGGCACCCTGATCCGGGTGGCCGTCCCCCAGCTGACCGAGGAGCGCCGCCGAGAACTGGTCAAACAGGCCAAGGGCAAAGGGGAAGACGCCAAGGTCTCGGTGCGCAACATCCGCCGCAAGGCGATGGAGGAGCTGCACCGCATTCGGAAGGACGGGGAGGCCGGTGAGGATGAGGTCGGCCGCGCCGAAAAGGACCTGGACAAAACCACCCAGCAGTACGTCAACCAGATCGACGAGTTGGTCAAGCACAAAGAAGGCGAGCTGCTGGAGGTCTAGGGGCCGCTCAGCAACCAAGTCTGTGGCAACCTCTGACGCCGGCCCAGGCACCCCGCCGGACGAGTCGGCGCGGGGCGCCGGTAAAACCCCGAACCCACCCGCCCGGAAAGCTTCCCGGGCCGGCCGCGACCTGCCCGCCGCGATCGCGGTCGGCGCGGCGATCGGGGGGCTGCTGATCGCGACGCTGGTGTTCGCTCCGCGGTTCTGGGTTTTGATCGTCGCCATCGCGATATTCGTCGCCAGCCATGAAGTGGTGCGCCGGCTGCGCGAGGCAGGGTATGTCATTCCGGTCATCCCGCTGCTGGCCGGAGGCCAGCTCACCATCTGGCTGACCTGGCCCTACCGCGCGGCCGGGGCGCTGGCCGGTTTCGGTGCGATGGTGGTGCTCTGCATGATCTGGCGGTTGTTCATGACGGACCCCGGTCGGCGGGCCTCGGGCGCCGGATCGGCGTCGAACTATCTGCGCGACGCGTCGGCCACCATTTTCCTGGCGGCCTGGGTGCCGCTGTTCGCCTCCTTCGGCGCCATGCTCGTCTACGCGCACGACGGCGCGGGACGGGTGTTCTGCCTGATGATTGCCGTCGTCGCCTCCGATGTCGCCGGCTACACGGTCGGGGTGTTGTGGGGCAAGCACCCGATGGTCCCGGCGATCAGCCCGAAGAAGTCCTGGGAGGGCTTCGTGGGCTCGCTGGTTTTCGGCGTCACCGCGACCACCGTGACCGCGACGTTTCTGGCCGGTAAGGCGCCCTGGGTGGGCGCGCTGCTGGGTGTGGTGCTGGTGCTCACCTGCACGCTCGGCGACCTGGTGGAGTCGCAGGTGAAGCGGGATCTCGGCATCAAGGACATGGGCCGCCTGCTGCCCGGCCACGGCGGCCTGATGGACCGGCTGGACGGCGTGCTGCCCGCGGCGGTGGCGGCGTGGATCGTGCTGACGCTGCTGCCCGGTTAGGCCGCCCAGTCAAGTCGAGGCCGATACTGGATAGATCATGGCCCAACAACTGGTGTTCGAAGCGCCGCGTGCGAAACGGCCGCCGCGGCATCTCGCCGACCTGGACGCGCAGGCCGCTGCCGCGGCCGTCGCCGAGCTGGGTCTGCCGGCGTTTCGGGCCAAGCAGCTCGCCGCGCAGTATTACGGTCGGCTGATCGCCGACCCGCGCGCGATGACCGACCTGCCGGCGGCCGTGCGCGAGGTGATCGCCGACGCCCTGTTCCCGGATCTGCTCACCGTCGCCAAGGATATCAGCTGCGACGCAGGTCAGACGCGAAAGACGTTGTGGCGGGCCGTCAACGACCCGGGCACCACCTTCGAATCGGTGTTGATGCGCTACCCACAGCGCAACACCGTCTGCATCTCGTCGCAGGCCGGCTGCGGCATGGCGTGTCCGTTCTGCGCGACCGGGCAGGGCGGGTTGACGCGCAATTTGTCGACCGCCGAAATCCTGGAACAGGTGCGGGCCGGTGCCGTCGCACTCCGCGACGAGTTCGGTCCCACCCAGCATCGGCTGTCCAACGTCGTGTTCATGGGCATGGGGGAGCCGCTGGCAAACTACGCCCGGGTGCTGGCCGCGGTGCGGCGGATCACCGCGGCGCCGCCACACGGGTTCGGCATCTCGGCCCGCTCGGTGACGGTGTCGACGGTCGGTCTGGCTCCGGCCATTCGCAGGCTGGCCGACGAACGACTGGGTGTCACGCTGGCGTTGTCGCTGCACGCGCCGGACGACGAGCTACGCGACACGCTTGTTCCGGTGAACAACCGGTGGCAGATCAGTGAGGTGCTCGACGCCGCGCGGGACTACGGCGACCGCACCGGACGGCGGGTGTCCATCGAGTATGCGCTGATTCGCGACGTCAACGACCAGCCGTGGCGTGCCGATCTGCTCGGCAAGCGGCTGCATGGTGCGCTCGGCCCGCTGGCCCACGTCAACCTGATCCCGCTCAACCCCACTCCCGGCAGTGATTGGGACGCCAGCCCCAAGGACGCCGAGCGCGAGTTCGTCCGGCGGGTGCGGGCCAAGGGGGTGTCGTGCACGGTGCGCGACACCCGGGGCCGCGAGATCAACGCCGCATGCGGACAGCTGGCCGCCGAAAACGTCTAGCGGGCGGGTCTGCTCGGGGTTGCTGAACCCGTTGCCTGGTTACTCCGTCTTTCGAGATAGAGGTCCAGTACAAGGGAGTCGGGAATGATCGTTCGTCTGCTGTCGCTCGCGAAGCTGTTTGCCGTGGCCTGTGTGGCGGTGGTGGTGATGTCGGTTGCCGCGCCATCCGCGGTGGCCGCCGACGATCGGCTGCAATTCAGCGGGACGACGCTGAGCGGCGCGCCGTTCAACGGCGCGAGTCTGCAGGGCAAGCCGGCGGTGCTGTGGTTCTGGGCGCCGTTCTGTCCGTTCTGTAACGCCGAAGCACCCGGCGTGGCTCAGGTGGCGGCCGCCAATCCCGGGGTGAGCTTCGTCGGCATTGCCGGACACTCCGACGTCGGGGCGGAGCAGGCGTTCGTGTCGAAGTATGGCCTGAACTTCACCAACCTCAACGACGCCGACGGCTCGATCTGGGCCCGCTATAACGTGCCTTGGCAGCCGGCCTACGTGTTCTACCGGGCGGACGGCAGCTCGACGTTCGTCAACAACCCGACCGCGGCGATGTCCCAGCAGGAACTCGCTGGCCGGGTCGCCGCGCTGCACTAGGCCGTGGACCAAGGTCTGGTCGGGCTGGCCTTCGCCGCGGGGCTGGTGGCGGCCTTGAACCCGTGCGGCTTCGCGATGCTGCCGGCCTACCTGCTGCTGGTGGTGGGCGGCCAGGACGACGAACGTTCCCATTCGCCGGCCGGGGTGGGCCGCGCGCTGGCCGCCACCGCGGGAATGGCGCTGGGCTTCTCGACGGTGTTCGGGCTGTTCGGCGTTCTCACCGTGTCGGCGGCCACGACGGTGCAGCGGTATGTGCCGTACGCGACGGTGGTGATCGGCATCGTGCTTGCGGCACTGGGGATTTGGTTGCTGTCCGGGCGGGAGCTGACGGCCCTGACACCAAGGCCGCTGGGGCCTCGTTGGGCGCCGAGGGCGCAGGGGCCGCGGATGCTCGGCATGTATGGCTACGGGATCAGCTACGCGATCGCCTCGCTGTCGTGCACCGTCGGACCGTTTCTGGCGGTCACCGGCGCCGGATTGCGCGGCGGGTCGGTGGTCACCGGCGTGTCGATTTATCTCGCCTACGTCGCGGGCCTGACCCTAGTCGTCGGGGTGCTCGCGGTCGCTGCCGCGACCGCGAGTTCGGCGCTGGCCGATCGATTGCGGCGGGTGCTGCCGTTCGTCAACCGGATCGGCGGCGCGCTGCTGGTGCTGGTCGGGCTCTACGTGGGCTACTACGGCCTCTACGAGGTACGGCTGCTGAGCGCGACGGGCGATCCTCGCGACGCGGTGGTTGCCGCGGCGGGCCGGCTACAAGGGGTGCTGGCGGGCTGGGTGCACCAGCACGGCATGTGGCCCTGGATCGCGGCGCTGGTGACGCTGCTGGCCGCGGCGGCGCTGCTGCGCGCCCGGCATCGACGCGCGCGCTAGCTACCGGATCCAGCCGCGCCGGCGACCCCACCAGTCGCGGACCAGGACGAACAGCGCCAGGACGGCGAACCCGACCAGGAAGTTGTCCTCGACGTGACCGACATGGTTGCCGTGCAGCATTGCCAGCAAAAACAGGATCGCGAACACGCCGACGGCGTGCCAGGTGCGGACGTTGATCTTGCTCCATCCCCAGGCGGCGGAGGGCACTTCCGCGGGGTCGACGCCGTTGTACTGCTCCACCTCGGTACTGGCCACGGCGATTCCCTTTCGCATCGGATCGGCTGCTGCCCCCAGATTCTGGCACACGCCGAAACCGGCCGGCACGGCTCGGGCCATGGCCCGCACCGGCAACCGAGCGGCACAATGAGGGAGTGACCGACCCAACCACCACGCAGGCCGAACGCCCCCTTCGCGTGCTCGTGTTGGGCAGCACCGGCTCCATCGGCACCCAGGCTTTGGAGGTCATCGCCGCAAACCCGGATCGGTTCGAGGTGGTCGGGCTGGCCGCCGGCGGGTCGAACCCGGACACCTTGCGGCGTCAGCGCACCGCAACCGGGGTGCGCAACATCGCCGTCACCGATGAGCAAGCGGCCGCCGCTCTCGGTGACGTCCCCTTCTGCGGGCCTGACGCGGCGACCCGGCTGGTCGAGGAGACCGAGGCCGACGTCGTACTCAATGCCCTGGTCGGAGCGCTGGGCCTGCGGCCGACGCTGGCAGCATTGCAGTCCGGTGCCCGGCTGGCCCTGGCCAACAAGGAATCGCTGATCGCGGGCGGTCCGCTGGTGCTCGAGGCGGCGCGGCCCGGGCAGATCGTGCCGGTCGACTCGGAGCACTCGGCGCTGGCCCAATGTCTGCGCGGTGGCGACCCCGACGAAGTCGCCAAGCTGGTGCTCACCGCCTCGGGTGGGCCGTTCCGCGGCTGGGCCGCCGCCGACCTGGAGGCCGTCACGCCGGAGCAGGCCGGCGCCCATCCGACCTGGTCGATGGGCCCGATGAACACGCTGAACTCGGCGTCGCTGGTCAACAAGGGGCTGGAACTCATCGAGACCCACCTGCTGTTCGGCATCCCCTACGACCGCATCGAGGTCGTGGTGCACCCCCAATCCATCGTTCACTCGATGGTCACCTTCATCGACGGCTCGACGATCGCCCAGGCCAGCCCGCCCGACATGAAACTGCCCATTTCGCTGGCGCTGGGCTGGCCGCGCCGGGTGGGCGGTGCCGCGTCCGCCTGCGACTTCACCACCGCCTCTAGCTGGGAATTCGAGCCGCTGGACGGCACCGTTTTCCCCGCCGTCGAGCTTGCCAGGCAGGCCGGAGAGACGGGCGGCTGCCTGACCGCGGTGTACAACGCCGCCAACGAGGAGGCCGCCGCGGCCTTCCTGGCCGGCCGTATCAGCTTTCCGACCATTGTCAGAACAATCGCCGACGTGCTGAGCGCCGCCGACCAGTGGGCCGTTTCACCCGCTAACGTGGATGAGGTACTGGACGCGCAGCGCTGGGCGCGGGAACGAGCGCAGCGCGCGGTGGCAGCCGCAGCCCCGCGGGAGTCCCCTGACAGGGTCTCGGGAATGGTCTTAGAAAGGTCCTAGCGCCTGATGATGTTCGCAATCGGCATTGTGCTGTTCGCGCTGGCCATCCTGATCTCGGTGGCGCTGCACGAATGCGGCCACATGTGGGTCGCGCGCGCCACCGGCATGAAGGTGCGCCGCTACTTCGTCGGCTTCGGCCCCACGCTGTGGTCCACCCGCCGCGGGGAGACCGAATACGGCGTCAAGGCCGTGCCGTTGGGCGGCTTCTGCGATATCGCCGGCATGACCCCGGTCGAGGACTTGACGCCCGATGAAACCGAGCGAGCGATGTACAAGCAGAAGACCTGGAAGCGGGTCGCGGTGCTGTTCGCCGGTCCGGGCATGAACTTCGTCATCTGCGTGGCCCTGATCTACGTGATCGCACTGATCTGGGGCCTGCCCAACTTGCATCCGCCCACCCAGGCGATCGTCGGCGAAACCGCTTGCATCGCCCCGGAAGTGGCGCCGGGCAAGGTGGGCGACTGCACCGGTCCCGGTCCGGCCGCGCTGGCCGGCATCCGCGCCGGTGACGTCGTGGTCAAGGTCGGCAACACGCCGGTGAACACGTTTGACGAGATGGCCGCCGCGGTTCGTAAGCTGCACGGTACGGTGCCGATCGTCGTCGAGCGCAACGGTAAGCCGATCACCACCTACGTGGACATCACCCAGACCCAGCGCTTCGTGAACGCCGGCGGTAACGGCCAGGACGGCAAGCCGGTCGCGTCGACCGTCGGGGCCATGGGCGTCGGGGCGGTCAAGGTGGAACCGACGCGATACGGCGTCTTGGCCGCCATCCCCGCCACGTTCGCTTTCACCGGTGACCTCACGGTCGAGGTCGGCCGGGCGCTGATCACCATCCCGACCAAGGTGGGCGCCCTGGTGCACGCCATCGGCGGCGGGCAGCGCGACCCGGAGACACCGATGAGCGTGGTGGGAGCCAGCATCATCGGCGGCGATACCGTCGACCACGGGTTGTGGGTGGCGTTCTGGTTCTTCCTGGCCCAGCTGAACCTGATCCTGGGCGCGATCAACCTGCTGCCGTTGCTGCCGTTCGACGGCGGTCACATCGCGGTCGCGGTGTTCGAAAAGATCCGCAACCTGGTCCGCTCGGCCCGGGGCATGGTCGCGGCCGCGCCGGTGAACTACCTGAAACTGATGCCGGCGACCTATGTGGTGCTGGTGTTCGTGGTCGGCTACATGCTGCTGACGGTGACCGCCGACCTGGTCAACCCGATCCGGCTTTTCCAGTGACAATCCAGCGAGAGGGGGAACGGTGACGATTGGTTTGGGCATGCCGGAGGCTCCGGCGCCCACGCTGGCCCCCCGGCGCAGCACGCGACAGTTGATGGTCCGCGACGTCGGGGTCGGCAGTGACTATCCGATCTCGGTGCAGTCGATGTGCACCACCAAAACCCATGACGTCAACTCGACGTTGCAGCAGATCGCCGAGCTGACCGCCGCGGGTTGTGACATCGTGCGGGTGGCCTGCCCGCGTCAGGAGGATGCCGACGCGCTGGCCGAAATCGCCCGTCACAGTCAGATTCCGGTGATCGCCGACATCCACTTCCAGCCGAAGTACATTTTCGCGGCGATCGACGCCGGATGTGCTGCGGTACGGGTAAATCCGGGCAACATCAAGGAGTTCGACGGCCGCGTCGGTGAGGTCGCGAAGGCGGCGGCCGCCGCCGGCATCCCGATCCGCATCGGCGTCAACGCCGGCTCGCTGGACAAGCGGTTCATGGAGAAGTACGGCAAGGCCACTCCCGAAGCGCTGGTCGAGTCGGCGCTGTGGGAGGCGTCGCTGTTCGAGGAGCACGGCTTCGGCAACATCAAGATCAGCGTCAAGCACAACGACCCGGTGGTGATGGTCGCCGCCTACGAGCAACTCGCCGCGCAGTGTGACTACCCGCTGCACCTCGGTGTCACCGAGGCCGGTCCCGCGTTCCAGGGCACGATCAAGTCGGCGGTCGCCTTCGGCGCACTGCTGTCGCGGGGGATCGGGGACACCATCCGGGTGTCGCTGTCGGCGCCGCCGGTCGAGGAGGTCAAGGTCGGCATCCAGATCCTCGAGTCGCTGAACCTGCGGCCGCGCGGGCTGGAGATCGTGTCGTGCCCGTCGTGCGGTCGGGCGCAGGTCGACGTCTACACGTTGGCCAACGCGGTGTCGGCCGGCCTGGATGGGTTGGACGTGCCGCTGCGGGTCGCCGTGATGGGCTGCGTGGTCAACGGGCCGGGGGAGGCGCGGGAGGCCGATCTGGGCGTCGCATCCGGAAATGGCAAGGGCCAGATATTCGTTCGCGGCGAGGTCATCAAGACCGTCCCCGAGGCGCAAATAGTGGAGACCCTGATCGAAGAGGCCATGCGGTTGGCGTCGGATAGGGAAACTGATAACGGTCCTAGCTCAACAGCAAGCGGTACGCCGATTGTGACCGTAAGCTGAGAAGGACCTCTTTCACTTTTACTGACCGTCGGTTCGCACCACAGAGAGTTCGCCAGATGTCGGCTCCGCCGCTTTTCCGCCTGGTCGGCGATAGACGGGTGTCCGTGGTGCGCGACGCCGCCGCGGTGTGGCGGGTATTGGACGAAGACCCGATCGGGTCCTGCATGGTGGCTTCTCGCGTCGCGGACTACGGGATCGACCCGGGCGCGATCGGCGGCGAGCTGTGGACCCGTCGCGGCGCCGACGAGTCGCTGTGCTTCGCCGGGGCCAATCTGATTCCGCTGCGCGGGCTGCCCGCGGACCTCAATGCGTTTGCCGACGAGGCGATGAGCGGCACCCGACGTTGCTCGTCCCTGGTCGGCCGAGCCAGCCTGGTCCTGCCGATGTGGGAGCGCTTGGAAACCGCGTGGGGGCCGGCGCGCGACGTCCGTGAACGCCAGCCGCTGATGGCGCTGGACAAGCACCCGATGTGTGAGCTCGACCCCGAGGTGCGCCAGGTGCGACCCGAGGAGCTGGACGCCTATCTGGTGGCCGCGGTGGACATGTTCATCGGCGAGGTCGGCATCGACCCGCGACTCGGCGACGGCGGCCGCGGCTATCGCCGCCGGGTGGCCAGCCTGATCGCCGCTGGGCGGGCCTGGGCCCGTTTCGAGCAGGGCCGGGTCGTCTTCAAGGCCGAGGTGGGTTCGCAATCGCCCGGCGTCGGACAGATCCAGGGCGTGTGGGTGCATCCGGAGTGGCGCGGCATGGGCTTGGGCGCCCGTGGGACCGCGATGCTGGCCGCGGTGATCATCGGCAGCGGGCGCATCGCCAGCCTGTACGTGAACGACTTCAACACCGTGGCCCGTGCCGCTTACGCGCGGGTGGGTTTCGCCGAGGTCGGGACGTTCGCCACGGTGCTGCTCGACTAACTGCCCGTCTCCGGTGCCAGTGCCCGCCTCGCCGGGCACTCACCGGCCGGCGCCCGGCGGGCCGGGCAATGCGGTCACAACTGGTGTCGGACGCGTTACATCACGGTTCGGTCTCGGTGTGTCGGCGCCGCGGCGTACGCCTCGGTTCTAACATCAGCACCGATGGTCACAAAAACCTCAGCAGCATCAGCTGCATCGGTTGTCGTCGGAGTGCTGCTCGTCGCCTCGGTCGCGTTGTCCGGCTGCACGCCGCGGCCCGACGGCCCCGGTCCGGCCGCGGAGAAGTTCTTCCGCGCGCTGGGCGTCGGCGATACCGCGACGGCCGCCCAGCTCAGCGACAGCCCCAACGAGGCGCGCGAGGCGCTCAATGCGGCGTGGGCCGGGTTGCAGGCCACGCATCTGGACGCCCAGGTCCTCAGCTCCAAATACGCCGAGGACACCGGCATGATCAGCTACCGCTTCACCTGGCACCTGCCGAAGAACCGCACCTGGAGCTATGACGGCCAGCTGCGAATGGCCCGCGACGAGGGGCGCTGGGAGGTCCGTTGGGCGCCCAACGACCTGCATCCCCGGCTCGGCGAGCATCAGACATTCGCGCTGCGGGCCGACCGCCCGCGGCGGGCCTCGGTGAATGAGCTCGGCGGCAGCGACGTGCTGACGCCCGGCTTCCGTTACCACTACACGCTCGACGCCAGCAAGGCCGGACCGCCGCAGTCGCTGAGCTTCACCACCCACTCGATCGTCGACGTATTGCGGCCGTTCAACGACGCGCTGACCGACCCGCAGCTGCTGGCCGAGGAAGCTAGCTCGACACCGCACCAAGTGGATCTGGGCGTCACCCTGCTGCCGGCGGACAACGACAAGGTCTTCCCGGTGATCGGGCGGCTGCCCGGGATCGTCGTCACACCGCAAGCCGACATGTTGGCCACCGACCCGCGTTTCGCGCCGGCCGTGGTCAACGAGGTCAAGAAGGCCGTGATCGACGAACTCGACGGCCAGGCGGGCTGGCGGGTGGTCAGCGTCAATCAGAACAACGTCGACGTCGCGGTGCTGCACGAGGTCGAGGGATCGCCGGCACCTTCGGTGACGATCACGCTGGACCGGGTGGTGCAGAACGCTGCCCAACGCGCGGTGGACAACAAGGGCGGCAAGGCGATGATCGTCGCGATCAAGCCGTCGACGGGGCAGATCCTGGCCGTCGCCCAGAACGGTGCGGCCGACGCGGACGGCCTGCCCGCGACCAACGGCCTGTTCCCGCCCGGGTCGACGTTCAAGATGATCACCGCCGGGGCGGCCGTCGACCGGGACATGGCCACCCCCAACTCGATGGTCGGCTGCCCGGGCCACCTCGACATCGGGCACCGCACCATTCCCAACTACGGCGGATTCGACCTCGGCGTGGTGTCCATGTCGCGCGCGTTCGCCAGCTCATGCAACACCACGTTCGCCGAGCTGAGCAGCAAGATGCCGCCGCGCGGCCTGACCCAGACGGCCTCCCAGTACGGCATCGGGCTGGACTACACGGTGGACGGAATCACCACGGTCACCGGATCCGTTCCGCCGACGGTCGACCTCGCCGAACGCACCGAGGACGGCTTCGGCCAGGGCCGCGTGCTGGCCAGCCCGTTCGGCATGGCCCTGGTGGCCGCCACCGTCGCCGCCGGGAAAACCCCGGTGCCGCAATTGATTGCGGGCCGGCCGACCTCGGTCGAGGGGGACACCACCCCGGTGAGTCCGAAGGTCATCGACGCGCTGCGGCCGATGATGCGGCTGGTGGTGACGAACGGGACGGCCAAGGAGATCAATGGCTGCGGCGAGATCTACGGGAAAACCGGTGAGGCCGAGTTCCCGGGCGGATCGCACTCGTGGTTCGCCGGCTACCGCGGCGACCTGGCCTTCGCGGCGCTGATCGTCGGGGGCGGCAGCTCGGAATGGGCGGTCCGGATGACCAAATTCATGTTCGAGTCGATGCCGCCCGGCTACCTGACCTGAAACGCCCGATCGCGGTGTCCGCAACAGCGGTAAATTTGCGAACATGACGGATTCCGGCGGCGACATGGTGACATTGCGCGTCTCCGATGCGGACCGTAACGGCACGATGCGGCGACTGCACAATGCGGTTGCGCTCGGGCTGATCGATATCGACGAGTT
The DNA here is from genome assembly GCF_010727605.1 of Mycobacterium simiae. NCBI lineage: Bacteria > Bacillati > Actinomycetota > Actinomycetes > Mycobacteriales > Mycobacteriaceae > Mycobacterium > Mycobacterium simiae. The sequence goes on along the minus strand of NZ_AP022568.1, from coordinate 722,972 downwards.
CGAACAGCGATCCTCGCAAGTGTCCTACGCGCGCACCCAAGGCGAGCTGGCCGGTCTGGTCGGCGACCTGCCCGGGCCGGGCGCGATCGTCACCTCGGCGGCCGACCGGGTCGAGTTGCGGGGCTGGGCCGGCTCGTTGCGGCGGCACGGCGAATGGACGGTACCGACCCGGTTGGCGCTGGTCCGCCGGCTGGGATCGGTCAAACTCGAGCTCACCAAGGCCCGTTTCGCCGGGCCGGTGGTGGTGGTGGAACTCGACGTGCGCTTCGGTTCGGTCGACATCTGGCTGCCCGACGGCGCCAGTGCCTCGATCGACGACGTCGAGGTGTATGGCGGCAGCGCCCGCGATCGCCGCAAGGATGCGCCCGGCGAAGGCAGGCCGCACGTCGTGCTGACTGGGCGGGTGATCTGCGGCTCGGTGACCATCCGGGGCCCGCGGCGCTCGATTCTGCCCCGCCGCGGCGCCTGATCCGGTCCGGCTTGGCTGGGTCGCCGGCCCGAGCGTGTTCAGGGCCGAGCTGCGGCGATTAAGCTGGCGCCATGCCTGTTCGCACCGCGCTATCGCCCGGGGTGGTGTCGCCGACTCTGCCGGTGCCCAGCCGCATCCCACGTCCGGAGTATGTCGGCAAGCCGACTGCCAAGGAAGGCACCGAGCCGTGGGTGCAGACGCCGGAGGTCATCGAGAAGATGCGCATTGCCGGCCGGATCGCGGCCGGTGCGTTGCACGAGGCGGGCAAGGCGGTCGCGCCGGGCGTGACCACCGACGAGCTCGACCGGATCGCGCACGAGTACATGATCGATCACGGCGCCTACCCGTCGACGCTGGGCTACAAGGGGTATCCGAAGTCCTGCTGCACATCGCTGAACGAGGTCATCTGCCACGGTATCCCCGACTCGACGGTGATCGAGAACGGCGACATCGTCAACATCGACGTCACCGCCTACATCGACGGGGTGCACGGCGACACCAACGCGACCTTCTTGGCCGGCGACGTCTCCGAAGAACATCGCCTGCTGGTGGAGCGCACCCGCGAAGCCACCATGCGGGCGATCAACGCCGTCAAACCCGGCCGCGCCCTGTCGGTCGTCGGCCGCGTCATCGAGGCATACGCAAACCGGTTCGGGTACAACGTAGTTCGTGATTTCACCGGCCACGGCATCGGCACCACGTTCCACAACGGGCTGGTGGTGCTGCACTACGACCAGCCGTCGGTCACCACCGAGATTCAGCCCGGCATGACGTTCACCATCGAGCCGATGATCAACCTCGGCGGCCTGGACTACGAAATCTGGGACGACGGCTGGACGGTGGTCACCAAGGATCGCAAGTGGACCGCCCAGTTCGAGCACACCCTGCTGGTCACCGACACCGGCGTCGAGATCCTCACCTCCATCTAAGTGAACCGTTGACCGGGGCGCTGCTGGTCGCGGGCACCAGCTCCGACGCCGGCAAATCCATGGTGGTCGCGGGGCTATGTCGGTTGTTGGCGCACAAGGGTATTCGGGTAGCGCCGTTCAAAGCGCAGAACATGTCGAACAATTCCGCGGTCACCGTCGAGGGTGGCGAAATCGGCCGGGCTCAGGCAATTCAGGCCAGGGCGGCGGGCCTCGAGCCCAGTATCCGGTTCAACCCGATCCTGCTCAAACCCGGCAGTGACCGCACCTCGCAGCTGGTCGTCCGGGGGCGCGTCGCCAATTCCGTGAGCGCGACAAGCTATTTCGAGCATCGTGATCGGCTGGCCAATATCGTCGCGGACGATTTAGCGGCGCTGCGTACAGAATTCGACGTGGTGATCTGTGAAGGGGCCGGCTCTCCGGCCGAAATCAACCTGCGGGCAACCGATCTAGCCAACATGGGTCTGGCCAGGCCGGCAAACCTGCCGGTGATCCTGGTGGGCGACATCGATCGCGGCGGCCTGTTGGCCCACCTGTTCGGGACGGTCGCGGTGCTCGAACCCGACGACCAGGCGCTGATCGCGGGTTTTGTCGTCAACAAGTTCCGCGGCGACCCCGCGCTGCTGGAGCCGGGCCTGCGGCAGCTCGCCGATTTGACCGGCCGACCCACCTACGGGGTGCTGCCCTATGCCGACGACCTGTGGTTGGACGCCGAGGACTCGCTGTCGGTGGTCGCCCACCGCGTGGTGGGACGGCCGGCGCCGCCGCGGGGCAGCGAGTGGCTCACGGTGGCCGCCATCCGGCTACCGCGAATCTCCAACTCAACCGACATCGAGGCGCTGGCATGCGAGCCGGGCGTGCTGGTGCGCTGGATCACCGACCCGGCCGACCTGCATGACAGCGACCTGGTCGTGCTCCCGGGCAGCAAGGCGACCGTCGCCGATCTGCACTGGTTGCGCGAGCGCGGCCTGGCCAATGCGATCGCCGACCACGCCCGGGCGGGCAAGCCGGTGCTCGGGATTTGCGGAGGCTTGCAGATGCTGTGCCGGCGCATCGAGGACACGGTGGAATCCAGGTGCGGGGAAGTGGATGGCCTGGGGCTGCTGGACGCCGACGTCGCGTTTTCCGAGCAGAAAACCGTGCGGCGCTGGCAGCAGCCGCTGAGCGGATACGAGATCCACCACGGTCGGCTGATCCGCTGCGACGAGGCGGCCTGGTTCGCGGTTGAGGGCCAACCGCACGGCATCGAGCGGGACGCGGTCTTCGGCACGCACTGGCATGGCCTGCTGGACAACGACGCCTTCCGCCGCGGCTGGCTCGGCGTCGTCGCCGCGGCGGCCGGACGGCCGGGATTCGTTGTGGCCGAGGACATCGACGTCGCGGCGCGACGGGACGCTCAGCTGGATCTGGTGGCCGAGCTGCTGGCGGCTCACCTCGACCTCGACGGCGTGCTCGGGCTGCTCGACGGGCCGCCGCCCCCGCGACCGTGTATCGCGAGCCGGCTGCGGCCCTGACCGCTTCGGCGGTAAAGAGCCAGGAGACCTCGCGCGGTCTCAGTATTGGCTGTAGCGTGCGTAAGTGCCCTCGATGATGACCACGCTCGACGGGTTTCCCGTCCCCGTCGGCGTGTCCGGTCCCGAGAACGGCGTCGTCGTCGTCATTCTCGGAGACGAGCGGCGGGAGCTATCGGCATACGACGCGGTGTGCGAGCGGCTGCACACCGCGTCCATTCGCACCGTCGTCATCGGCCTCGACCCCCGGCTGACCCCCAAATCTGTGATCGGCATTCTCGACGGCCTCGGCATCGGCTGGGCGGTGGTGGTGGGTGACCGGGCGGGCGGCGACCTCGCCTGGGAGCTGGCAGCGACCAAGTTGGGCCGGTTCGTCGGGCTGGTGGTCATCGATCGCGGACATCCGCGAGTGGCCGACATTCACGGCGAGGTCCGCGACGATCACTGCCCACCCGTGGAGATCGGCACCACCGTGCTGGTCAGCAGCGCGAATGGACGCGACGTGGCCAGCAACAGCCAGCGGTTCGTGTATGCGGACTACCGCACGGTGGACCTGCTCGGGCGGCGCAACCCGCAGGAGTCGACCGCGCAGCTGGCAGCCGAAATAGTCTTGCGTACCAGCACCTGGTGACAACCGGGTCAACCAACATCAACGGTCGCGGCGCAATCGCGACGAGCGTTGGGCGACAACGTGGTCGCGCGGTCAAGGAAAGGATGCGTGCGGCGTGAACGCGTCGGGGATCGGTCGGCCCGTCATCGGTCTGACCAGTTATCTGGAGCAGATTCAGTCCGACGGCTGGGACATCCCAGCCGGATATCTGGGCGCGAACTATTTCGAGGGCGTGATCAAGTCCGGTGGCGTCGCGGTGCTGCTGCCGCCCCAACCGGTGGATGACGACATCGTCGAGAGCCTGCTCGACAGCCTGGACGGGCTGGTGATCACGGGCGGCTACGACCTGGACCCCGCGACCTACGGCCAGCAGCCGCATCCCAAGACCGACGCACCGCGCACCGTGCGCGACACGTTCGAGCTCGCACTGTTGCGCGGCGCGCTGGATCGCGGCCTACCGGTCCTGGGTATCTGCCGCGGCACTCAGCTGCTCAATGTCGCGTTCGGCGGGACGCTGCACCAGCATCTGCCCGATGTGCTCGGCCACCGCGGTCACCACGCAGGCTACGGCCGGTTCACCAAGCTGCCGGTCCGCACGGTCCCCGGCACCCGGCTGGCCGCGCTGCTGGGCGAATCCGCCGACGCGTGGTGTTACCACCACCAAGCCGTCGACAAGGTCGGCGCCGGCTTGATCGTCAGCGCCCAGGACGCCGACGGTGTCGTTGAGGGCCTGGAGGTACCGGGTGCCCACTTCGCCGTCGCCGTACAGTGGCATCCCGAACAGTTCCTCGACGACTTGCGCCTGTTCACGGCGATTGTCGACGCCGCGAACTCGTACGCCGCGAACTCGCGAATCGGTAGCACATCTCGGTGTTGACGGCACTCGGCCACTGCGCGGTGGCCGTTTCTGGCGTCCTGGCCATCCAGGCGCGCGGCACCGACAGGATGCCGACGGACGTCGCGCGTCTCAGGCCCGTCGCCGCATTCGCGACCCGTATGCGCTGCGGCAGCTGCGTGAGCAAGGCTGCCGCGTTGTCCAGCGTCGCGTGCTTGTTCAGATGACTGAGGCGGTTGATTGCGAAATCCGAATGGCCGCACACGGAAGCCAACTTGGACAGCGGCACGGTCACTGGTGCGAGGGAAGTTTCGAACGCGGTTGGCGGCGACGTGGACAGCGCATGCAGGGTGTCGCAGATCGCCGAAAGCACCTGGCCGCCGGTCGCGACCACCTCCGGTGCGGACGTCAACGCCCAGCTGCCTGGTGTGTCGTCCGGTGTGATACCCGACCCCGGCGGCGGCGGGAAGGGGTCGTCGGTCACCACCTCGGCGGAGAACGCGGCGTAGGCATACATGGTGGCGGCGTCCTGGGCCCACATCTGGTCGTAGTCGGCCTCGGCGTCGGCGATCGCCGGGCTCGCTTGAGCCAGATGATTCGTCTGCGCCAGCCATGTTCGCAGGCTGCGGTTGGCGGCGACGGCCGAGGGATGCACCGTCGCGGCCAGGGCGAGCTCGTAGGCCGAGGCGGCCGACCTGGCCCGGTCTGCGGTCTGTTCGGCATGCTCGGCAAGAACCTGTAGCCAACGGGCGTAGGCCGCCGCGGCGTGGGTCGGCACCATCACCGCGCGGTATTGCGCTGCTGCCCGGCGCAGCCGGCCGGACAGTCCCTCCCAGGCGATCGCGGCGTCCATCAACGATCTCGCGCCGGGGCCGGTGTACATGCGTGCGGAATTGGTCTCCGGTGGCAGCGTTGCGAACTCCACTGCTACCTCGCTCTTTTGCTGGCGGAATGACACGAAAACATGAATTTCCCTTCAAAGCATCGATGCTGAGAACGACCACTGCCTTGGTGCTGACCGGCACGGCCTCACCCGCCGCGTGGGGCAAAGGGACGTGCCGACCGGCTGGTGGCGTGGGATCAGCGACGAGCGATACAGCTCAGGGCAAGAATGTCCTGGTCGCGATGCTGGGTCTGGGGCGGGCCGACACCACCCCCGCCTGGGTGAAAAGTGTTGTTAGCAAAGGAAACAGGGAGTGCCGGCCACAGTAGCGCGGTTTGCATGCGCGGCCAGGTATCCGGCCGGCTGTGTGTCATCCAGGTGCTGTGGAACGGCTTCTTGTGCGGGGGAGACGCTCCCCACGACGCATGTTGCACGTGCGCCGCCGCGTTGCCATCGGGTGCGTGCTGCGCGGCGTGGCCCTCGGTGCCCGGGGTGGCGTGTAACCAGGCCGCAGGTTCGGGGAGGGAGGCCGCGGAAAACTGGGATCGCAACGCATCACCCGCGACGAGACTGAGGAACAGGCTCAATGCCGCCACAATCGCGATGGCGGGCTGCCACCGCCGAAAGTTCTTGCCACCGTGCCCGTTCACAGTGGTCAGACTGTAGCCGACGAACCTTGCTCGTCAGCTGACCGAAGCTGTGAGAAAGGTCGGAGTCCGTTGTGGGTTCCGGCGAGCGAAACATTGAGCACGGGTGCCGTGATTCGCGTTGTGCGACCGCGATGCCGAGCTTGTGTCGTGCCTAACCGGCACGTCGCCTGCTATTCGAACACGATGAGCGGTATGTCCATTTCGACGGGCGCGGCACCGCCGTGAAAACCAATGAGGCGGGCCGCTTCCGGGGGCTCGTGCTCAGTCGCCAGGACCGCCGTGTCGCCGGTGCAGATGACGACGATGTCACCGATTCGCGCCAGATGCCGCGGATCGACCGGCCCGAACATGCCGCTGGCGACCGCCTGTTCGCGGGTGTAGACCACAGCCCGGCCGTCGAGCACCTCGCTCCAAGCCGCGCGCACATCGGCGGCGGCACCCGGTTCGGTGTGCAGGTAGCGCACCCGCGGTTCCCCCGCGACCACCCGGATTCCCGCGCTCAGCCGTGGGTCGGTGTCCAGGTCGACGCGGGCCTGCGGCGGCACGTTCAGCCCGCCGTGGTCGGCGGTGACCAGCAGTGTGGTGTTCGCGGGTAATGCGTCGACCAGGCGGGTCAGCAGCGTGTCGACGCGTGCGGCCGCCTGATGCCAGTGCGGCGATCCAATGCCGAACACGTGTGCGGCGGTGTCCAGGTCGGCGATGTAGCCGTAGACCAGCCCCGGCCCGGCGTGCAGTTCGTCGATCATCAGTTGGGCATAGTCGTCGGTCGGGCTCGCCGGGCGCACGGTGGCGCCGCGATACGCCGCGTCGGTCAGCCCGCTGCCCACAAACAGCTGCGGCAGCACCGCCCGGGTGGCCACCCCGGACCGCTCGAGGCGCTCGAACCAGGTCGGCACCGGCTGCCATTGGGCGTGCGGCGGGGCCCCGGGTGAGTCCGAGCGCCAATAGATGTGGGTCAGCACCCGATCGGTGCCCGGCACGTTGACGGTGAAGCCGAGGATGCCGTGCGCGCCCGGTGGCGCGCCGGTGCCCAGCGACACCAGGCTGCTCGGCGTGGTGGACGGGAAGGTGCACTCGAGCCGGGTCAGCCGTCCGGTGCCGCCGCCCAGCACGCAGGCAAGCAGCGGCGCGCTGGGCGCTAGCTGTGGCAATAGGTGCCAGCCGAGGCCGTCGACCAGCAGCACCGCGACCCGATCCACCTGCGCGGCAACCGATTCCGTCACGCCTAACCGGTCGGCGCTGCCCGCAATCCCAAGCAGTGCGGCGCTCGCGGGCAGCACATCGCACAGGGAACCGGGCGCTGGACCAGACATGGGCCCAGTCTGGCAGGGCCTAGACTCGGGCCAGCCGCCGGCTGGTCACCCGCAATTGGCGGTGGGTGCTGTCGGCGAGTCTGCGTGCCTGCTCGGCGTCCAACCGGCCGCACAACCGGTCCCAGTGCACTGCGACCTCGTCGCCGAGGGCCACCTCGGGCAGCGCGCTGTGCCCGTCGGCCCAGACGTCCACGGCGCGCACCGCCGGTTCGCCCAGCGCGAGACCGTCACCGTCGCAGACCAACCGCCGGCACCGTAATTCGACCGTGTCGCCGGTGCGGGAAATCACGGTGCCCCAAGCTATTCGGCAATTGTCCAGCACGTCCAGCGGATGCTGGTCGGCGCCCCGACCGAGAAATCGCGTCCACGGATAGACGCCGAAGACGTGGAAGCAGTGATTGCCGGCGGCCTCGCGGGCCAGGTCCGGCGTGAGGTGCGACCAGTAGTGCCCGGCCTGCGGGCCGATGATCGCCAGCAACGCCTCGAGGAACTGGGCCGGGTCCAGCGCTGCACCGATCCCGCCGCCCAGCCAATACGATTCGACGACCCGGTAGTCCAGCGGGTCGTCGATCCCGCTCAGGCTGGCCAGCACCCGCAGGTACGGCCAGGCTCCGGAGAACTTTGCCGCCGCAGCGCGTATCTCGGCGACCGAGCCGGCGCGCAATGTCGCTCCCAGTGGTGGCCCGCAGTAGCCCAGCGCGTTGGGCGCATGCGCGTAGCGGGCGAACATGTCCGCGCCGCGCCGGATCATCGTGTCGCTCAAGTGCGCCCCACAAGTTTGACGGCGTCTCGATGCATCCGGCCGAAGTTGTAGTAGGCCGCGCATGCGCCCTCAGGGGACACCATGCAGGTGCCGATCGGGGTCTCCGGCGTGCAGGCGGTGCCGAAAACCTTGCATTCCCAAGGCTTGAGCACACCCTTGAGGACCTCGCCGCACTGACAGGCCTTGGGGTCGGCGACCCGCACGCCCGGCATCGCGAAGCGCAGCTCTGCGTCGTATTCCGCGAAATCGTCGTGCAGCCGTAGCGCGCTCTGGGAGATGAAGCCCAGGCCGCGCCATTCGAAGTGCGGCCGCAGCGCGAACACCTTGCCCATCAGGGCCAGGGCGGCGGGGTTGCCGTGCTCGGGCACCACCCGCTGGTATTGATTCTCCACCTCGCAGCGGCCTTCACGAATCTGACGGAGTAGCATCGCGACCGACGCCAGGATGTCAAGTGGCTCGAACCCGGTCACTACCAACGGCTTTCGATATACCTCAGGAACGAACCGGTAGGGGCGATTGCCCACCACCGTCGACACGTGGCCGGGCCCGATGAAGCCCGACAGCCGCAGATCCGGTGATTCCAGGATCGCCTTGATCGGCGGGACGATCGTGACGTGGTTGCAGAACACGGTGAAGTTGGCCAGCCCCAGATCGCGCGCCCGCACCAGCGTGACCGCGGTCGACGGGGCGGTGGTCTCGAACCCGATTGCGAAGAACACGACGTGTTTGTCTGGGTTGTCGATCGCAACCTTCAGCGCGTCCAGCGGCGAGTACACGAAGCGCACATCGGCGCCGCGGGCTCTGGCGTCCAACAGACTTCCGTTCGATCCGGGCACCCGCATCATGTCGCCGAAGCAGGTGAAGATCACGCCCGGCTGCGCGGCCAGCCACATCGCGTCGTCGATGCGGCCCATCGGAATCACGCAGACTGGGCATCCCGGGCCGTGCACCAGTTCGACGGTGTCGGGCAACAGGTGCTCGATGCCGTGCCGGTAGATGGTGTGCGTATGCCCGCCGCACACTTCCATGAACTTGAAGTGTTCGCCGTCGGTCCCGGCCAGGTGCTCGATGGCCACGAGTAGCTTTCGCGCCGCGGCGGGATCTCGGAATTCGTCAACAAATTTCACGTCGATCCTCCTTAGCCGATCGCCGACGAGTCGAAGGCCGCCATCTCGGTGGCGTAGGCGTCGCCGAGCTTCTGGATCGCGGCCAAGGTGCGCATCGCCTCGGTCTCGTCGATCTTGGCCATCGCGAAGCCCACGTGGACCAGCACCCACTCGTCGGGGTCCGGCATGTCGTTTTCCAGCAGCCGCACGCTGATTGTCCGTTGCACGCCGCTGACGTCGACCTTCGCCAGATAGTTGGCGGGGTCGGTGATTTCGACGATTCGTCCTGGAATGCCAAGACACATGTGGCTGCACCTCCTTGCGGTCTGCGGCTCAGCAAATTCTCGGCAACGGGTCACCGACCAGCATGTCGACGATCCGGGTGCCGCCGAAACCGGTTCGCAGCACCACGCTTTCGACTGGTTCGGCGACGATTTCCCCTACTTCGGCGGCCTCGGCGCCCAACGGGTGCGACCGCAGCGCCCGCAGGCCGGCCTCGGCCTCCTCGGCCGCGACGACGGCGACGAACTTGCCTTCGTTGGCCACGTAGAGCGGGTCGATGCCGAGCAGCTCGCACGCGCCGGTCACGGTGGGTTGTACGGGAAGCCGTCGCTCGTCGAGCAGCACCCCGAAGCCGCACGCCTGGGCCAGCTCGTTGCACACGGTGCCGACCCCGCCGCGGGTGGCATCGCGCATCCAACGGGTTGACGGGGCCGCGGCCATCAGCAATTCCACCAGCGGGCCCAGCGAGGCGGTGTCGGAGCGGATGTCGGCGTCGATGGCCAGATCGCCGCGGGCCAGCATGACCGCCATGCCATGATCGCCCATCGTCCCGGAGAGCAGCAGTTTGTCGCCGACACGAATCGAATCGGCCGACAGCGTCCGCCCGGACGGAATCACGCCGGCTCCGGTGGTGGTGACGAACAGGCCGTCGGCGGCACCTGTCGGGACCACCTTGGTGTCGCCGGTGACGATCTGCACGCCGGAATTAGCCGCGGCCGTCGCCATATCGGCGACGATCTCTTTCAACTCGGCGATGGGGAAGCCCTCTTCGAGCACGAATGCCGCCGAGATCCAAGCGGGCACCGCGCCGGTCATCGCCAGGTCGTTGCAGGTGCCGTGCACGGCGAGGGCACCCACGGAGCCGCCGGGAAAACGCCTGGGCTGCACGACAAACGAATCCGTGGACATGGCCAGTCGCTGGCCACCGGGCAAGGTGAGCACCGCGCCGTCACCCAGTGACTCCAGCGCCGGGTTGCGGAACGCTTGCACAAACACGGCGTCCAGCAATGCCGCCGACGCTTTGCCGCCGGCGCCGTGCGCTAGTGTCACGTGATCGTCGAGCAACCGCGGCCGGCGCCGCCGGAATGACTCGATCCGCTCGATCACCTCGCCTTCGGCGAAGCGCGGTCCCGATGCCAGGTACTTGTTCACGCGGCCCCCACACCATGGTTGTCGAGCCGGTGGTGGACCGTCAGCCACAGCTGGTAACCGAGCAGCGCTTGCGATTCCTGGATCCGGTGCACACTTTGCGAATGAACGACGAAGCAGGCGTTCACGTTCGGGTTGTCCACGAAGGCGCCGCCGTCATAGCCGGCGAAACCGATTGTGTAGAGGCCACGTTGGTGCGCCTCGGCCAGCGCGGCGAGCAGGTTCGGCGAGTTGCCGCTGGTGGACATCGCGATCGCGACGTCGCCGGCCTTCGCGCGGGCGATCAGCTGGCGGGCGAACACCAGCTCGAATCCGACGTCGTTGCCCAAAGCGGTCACGATGGCCTGGTCGGCGGTCAGCGACCAGGCCGGCAGCGATCCGCCGGTCGGCGGCCGGGCGAACAAGCTCGCCAGGGTGGTGGCATCCGTACAGCTGCCGCCGTTTCCGAAGGTGAACATTCGCCCGCCGGCGGCGAAGCGGCGCGCCGTCTCGGCGCCCGCCTGCTCCAGCAGTTTCGCATTGGCCTGCAGGGTCGAGCGCCGCAACGCCAGGCTCTCGGCCGCCTTGGCCTGTGCTGATGCGGCCAGGTCGGCGAGCAGCGAGGGCGGGTCGCTCTCTTCGGCGTCGATGAAGGGGTAGAGGAAGTTGGTGGGTTCGTCGCTCATCACAGACCCTCCTGGATCTTGCTGATTGCCGTGCCCGCGTGCACCAGCACCAGGTCGCCGGCGGCGACCGGCTCGATCAAAGTCGTGATCACGTTCTGCACCCCGCGGGCCGTGCGGACCGCGGCCTGCCCATCGGTCGAGGGGCCCACGACCTCCCCCAGCCGGCCTTCGTCGCTGCAGGTGAGGCAAATGTCGTCGGCGCATTCGGGTTTGAGCAGCCCAGAGTGCTCGAAACAGACATGGGTGAGCTCCCACAGCAGGTGGTAAAACAGCACGAATCCGCCGGTTGCCGGCACCCGCGGATCGGGATCGTCGAGCCAGAGCACGTGATCGGCGGCACCGGCCGGCGGCCGGGTGCCGCTGCCGATCCAGATCGTGGTGGCTCCCCATGCCGGGGCCCGGCGCAGCACCGAACGTGCCTGCGCGTCATCGGCACCGGCAACGGCGATCACGACGTCGCCGGGCCGCACCGACACTCGCGCCAGGTCCACCAGATCCGGTCCGGTGAGCGCGACCGCCGGCAACGCCCGTTTGCCCATGATCACCGGGTGGACGAATTCGACCGCGATGTGCAGGGCATGCGGTTCCCAGGACGGGGCGATCGACCACATGGTGGCACCCGCGGCGAATCGCTTAGCCATGGTGAAGGCCGTGGCGGCCAGGTCGTCGGCTAGCTCGGCGGCCAGCCCGGCGCTCAGTCCGCGGTCGATCGCGGCGACGGGTGTCATGTCTTTGCCTCCTCGAGTGCGGTCAGCATCGAGATCACCGCCTGTCCCAACGCCAGTCCGCCGTCGTTGGGTGGCACCACGTGGTGGCTCAGCACCTCAAAGCCGTTGTTTCGCAGCAATTCCCGACATAGGCGTAGCAGCAGTACGTTCTGGAACACGCCGCCGGTGAGGCCGACCAGTCGGGTGGGCCCGGCCACCAGCGAGACTGCCTTCGCGACCGCGGCCGCGATCGCCCGGTGGAACGCGGCGGCGAGCCGCGCGGGTGGGGTACCGGCGTACAGCGCCGAGACCATCGTTTGGATCAGGGTGGTTGGGTCGATCATCCCGTTCGGACGGACCGGCAGCGGTAGCGAGGGAACGGGGCCGTCGGCGCGTTCGGCGAGTGCCTCGAGTTCGATGGCGGCCTGGCCTTCGTAGTCGACGCGGTGCCGCACCCCGAGCAGCGACGCGACCGCGTCGAACAGCCGCCCCACGCTGGAACACGGGACACATCCCGCACCGGTTTCCAATTGCGAGCGGATGAGCCGTAATTCATCCGGGGTGGCCGCGGCGACCGGTGCGAGATCGCCGCCGAAGTCGATGCCGGCGATCCATAACTGGGACAGTGCCGCCCGCCATGGATTGCGGATCGCCGCGTCGCCGCCGGGCAGTGGCGCCGGACGCAGGTGGGCCGCCCGCGCGAAGCGGTGGCTGTCCGGACCGAGGGTGAGAATCTCCCCGCCCCAGATGGTGTGATCGGGACCGTAGCCGGTGCCGTCGAAGGCCACGCCCACGACGGGTTCGCCGATGCGCCCGTGTTCGGCCAACAGCGACACGACATGCGCGTGGTGGTGTTGGATCAGATCCAGCGGCCTGCCGCCGCCGTGGCGCTCGGCCCAATTGCGAGTGTGATACCCCGGATGCAGGTCGGCCGCGAATCGTGTTGGGGTGCCGCGGATCTCGCTGAGTTGACCAATCGCCCGCTCGAATGCACGAACGGTCTCCCAGGTAGCCATGTCCCCGATATGACCGGACAGGTAGGCGAGCGCACCGTCGGTGAGACAGAAGGTGTTTTTCAGTTCCCCGCCCACCGCCAGGACGCTGGGGGCCCGGCGCCCGTCGATGCGCCCATCGAGGTTCAGATCGATCGGCAGCGGTGCGTAGCCGCGGGACCGGCGCAGCGGGAGTTCGCTGACTTCGTCGTCTTCCCTCACGACACGCACCACGGAGTCGTCACAGGGCACGTGAATGGGCCGATCGTGGTCGAGGAGCGCATCGCAGAGTTCCGGCAGCCTGGTCTCGACGTCGTCGTCGGTGAAGCAAATCGGTTCACCGCTGCGGTTGGCGCTGGTGAGCACTAACGCTTCCGGTGCCGCTTCGGCGCCGGGGCCCTCAGGAACTTCCGTCAACAGGAGGTGGTGGAGGGGGGAGTACGGCAGCATCAAGCCGAGCAGCGGGTGGCCCGGTGCAACGGCTTCGGCGACGGGTGCGTCCCGGCGGCGCCGCAACAACACGATCGGGCGAGCGGGGCTCGTCAGTACCGTCGCCTCGGTCGCGTCGAGATGGGCGTAGCGGCGTGCCGCATCGAGGTCGCGGACCAGCATGGCGAACGGCTTGGCGCCGCGCGCCTTTCGGGCGCGCAACGTGCCGACGGTTGTCTCGTCCTGCACGGCGCACGCCAGGTGATAGCCGCCGATTCCCTTGATGGCGACCACCGCTCCGGTCGCCAATGCCCGTTGTGCGGCCGCCAATGCCGGATCGGAGCCGGTCACCCGTCGGGTCCCGGCCGAGAACCACAGCGCGGGACCGCATTCGGGGCAGGCGATGGGTTGGGCGTGGAATCGGCGGTCGGCGGGATCGTGGTATTCGGCGGCGCACCGGTCACACATCGGGAACCCAGCCATCGTGGTGGCCGGGCGGTCGTAGGGTAGCTCGCGGATGATGGTGAATCGGGGCCCGCAGTTGGTGCAGGTGACGAACGGGTGCCGGTAACGGCGGTTACCCGGGTCGAACAGCTCGGCGACACACTCGTCGCACACCGCGATGTCGGAGGAGATGGGCGTCTTACCAATGCCGGTCGATGTACTGGCCACGATCCGAAATTGGCCGCCGCATGCCGGGTCGGTCATCAGGTCGGTCGACGTGACCGCGGTGAGGCGGGCCAGCGGCGGCGTATCGGCGGCGAGCCGGCGCACGAATTCCGCCACCTGGGGCCGTTCGCCCTGTATTTCGATAAACACTGCGCCGCAATCGTTTCCGACGAAACCGGCCAGGCCCAGCTCGTTGGCAAGCCGGTGCACGAACGGGCGGAAGCCGACCCCCTGGACAACACCGGTGACGGTGAGGCGCTGCCGGACGTGGCCCGTGGCGAGATCGGGCCGTAGCAGCAGGGGCGCGCCGGTCATCTCAGCCGCCCGCCGAGGGTGCGATTCCCCGACCCATCAACTCGAGACCCTCCATCGCCTGGTCGGCACCGGCGCGATCGGTCTTTTCGACCACGAAGCCCATGTGGATGATCACCCAGTCGCCGGGCGCGAACGTCTCCTCCGGCAGCATGCCGACATTGACCTTGCGCTGCTCGCCCGCGACGTCGACCAACGCGAGCTGGCCTTCGTAGCCGTCCAGCATCTCGATCACCTGACCCGGAATTCCCAGGCACATGTCAACACCCCTCGACGCTCGGGGTGGTAGACCGCAACGCGGCGACGATCTCCCCGACGGCCTGCGCGGCCCGTGGCACAGCCATGGCGACGGGCTCGGTGAGGCCGATGCCCTCCTCGACGCTGCCCGCCTCGCACCCCACGACCACGGTGTAGGGCGGTGTGCCGCCCAGCGCCCGCAGACTGGCGAACACCGCGGCGGGATTCATGCTGTGTCCGTCGAGACCGGCTGCCGCGCAACGGGAATCGTCGTGGTCCGCCTGGAACACGTGTAAGGTGCCCGGGTTGCCGCGATTGGGCACCGCGTCGACGAGCACCAAGCCGTCCCAGTCGTCGAGCAGGTCGTAGGCCAGGTGCATGCCGGAGATGCCGTAGTCGGTGACGCGGACACTGGGATCGTCGCGCGGCAACGCGGCGTTGCGGACCACTTCGGAGCCGAACCCGTCGTCGCCCAGAAAGATGTTGCCGATGCCAGCCACCAGGATTCGCGCTGTCATGACCGCCCCCGGTGCGGCTACATGCGCCTCAATTTCAGATAGCGGCGGGCATCTGGCAGCGATACCACCCCCAGCGCCAACGCGATCCCGACCGCCAGGGCGATCAGGGCGACGAATACCCAACCTACGATTTCCATGTCGAACTCCTTTCCGGGGCTGTGATGTCGTGCGCTGCTGCCAGCGGCTCGATCTCTTCGGGGGAGAAGTACAAATAGCGGCCGTACCAGTCGTGCAGGTCGGCGGCGGGGTCGTCGTCGACCACAACCCCGATGTGTTTGTTGCCCTCGACGTCCTCGTGCACCGACGTGACGCGTGCGGTCCGGCCGGCGACGAAGATGTCCTGTGCGTCAGCGTTGCGGCGTGGCCGCAGCCGAACCAGGCTGCCCCGGGCCACCCGGGTCCCGTGCACCAGGACGGCGTCCAGCTCGGGACGAACAGCGTTGTCGGCCAGCGGATCCCACCAATCGACGCTGTCGGGCACCGCGGGAATCAGGCCCGCGGCTGGGTCGCCGCGGTGCGGGTCGCGCAGCACGCCGTGCAGGCGTGCCATCGTCTCGGCTGACATCGCGTTGCACTGGTCGATGATCCGCGCAGCCCGTGGGTCGGTGGCCCGCGCCTGCGCCTTCTCGTCGTCGGTCATCGTCAGCACGCGCAGGGTCAGGATTTCGTCGATCTCGGTGCAGTCGTAGAGCGCGGTGTTACTCTGCTCGGCGACTTCGGGGTGGTCGTACAGAATGATCGGCGAGATCAGCAGCGTGTCCTGGCTGTCGGGCGGGCCGGCCAGGACGGGGAAGCAGCGGTGTTGGCGGCATCGGGACACCGCGTCGGCGGCCGCTGCCGGCGGCTCGAGCATCGAGACGAACCGGCCCCCGGTAACCACGGCGATCAGGTGGGTGCCGATCATCGACCGGGCGATCGCGTCGTCCTTGTCGAGTGCTGCGGGGCCGGAGTTGGTCAACCGCACCGATATCCTGCGCAAGGCGCCGTCGGCTTCGCTGGAGAGGGTGAGCTCGCCGCGAATCTGTTTGCGTTCGCGCACTAGGCGGCCGCCGCCGAGTGCTTCGATGTCGACCGCCGCGCCCGCCACAACCGGCGCAGTGCACGGCAGATCACCTAATGCGATTGGCCCGAACGAGCTCTCGCATTCGACGGCCTCATCCCAGGTCAGCCAGGACCCGGCCGGCGTGGTCAATTGCGCGACGGGTGTGAACCGCCCATCGGCTTCCTCGCGCTCGGCCCGCCGGTGTTGCAACTGCAAAAAACGCACCACCAGGGCGATCGCCTCGGCGTCCTCGACCAGGAACTGCGCCGCCAGGGCGTCGTCTTCGCCAAGGCCTGCCTCGCCCGCTCCAGGTGGCCCTAAAACGCCGAATTGCCAACGCGATTGATTCTTGGCGGACGTACCACGGTATGGGTACAGCAGGTAGCCCTCGTAGAGCACCGCGTCGGCGACGGCGCGGGCCCGGTCCCAGGTCGGCGTGGTCATACCCCGGTCCGTTCGGAGTCCAACAGCGAGGTGACCGCGCCGTCCAGGTCGAGCAAGCCTTGTGCGGACTTGTAGGCGATCAGTGCGGCGATGGTCTCGTGACCCAACCGCACCCAGCCCGAGTTGGGGAAGTGCTGTGCCATCAGCGCGCGCCAGACGTCGACCGGCATGTCGTAGCGGCACTCGCGGTCCCACGGCACCTGCCGGACCGAGAAGCCACGCCCTGACTTGACGAATATGGTTCCGCTGAACAGGAATTGCAGCGGTATCTTGCCGTCGCGCAGCGCGTGCAGATACTTGGCGGCCGCGACTTCGAAGTCGTAGGTGCATTCCAGCGCCAGGTCCACCGTGCTGTGGCCGGTGAACCCGGGCACCATAGCGGTGCAGTGCTGCCAAAGGAAGCCGTGCTGGGTGCTCGTCCAGCGCTCGCGCGGGCCGAACAGGTCGGTCAGTCCGGCCGCTTCCCCGTCGGTGTACGGGCGGCGCGCCGGCTCGATGCGCACCTGGCAGCGCAGCGCGATGGCGTGCACCGGGTCGTCGCCGTCGGCGGTCACGCCGACGCGGGCGGTGAGCACCGGGGTGACGGCATAGGGTTCGGGTGCGACGTCGAGCACCGTGAAGTTCACCTCGGTCATGGTGGTGTCCCGGGTGTTTCCGAAGCGCGGGCGTCGATCGCGGCGAAGAAGCCGTCGATGAAGTCACGCGCCTGTTGGCCGCCGTCGAACCCGCGCCACAGCAGCCGCAATCGACCGACGAACTCATAGCAGGCATCGATGGGGACGAGATACGTTTGCGGAGAACCTGATTCGGGTGCCCGCACCAGCAGCGCTTCGACGTCGTCGGTCAGCAGGTGCACCCGGGCGTCGGCGCTGCTGATGGCGTTCCAGGCGGCGAGGTCCAATTCGGACTCGCACGCCCCGGCCGGACCCGGGTAGAACGCGACGGTGCGCCGCAGCGCGGAGTTTCTGAAAAAGAATGCCACCCCGACGGGGATCTGCAGGGCGTCCCAGGTCTGCCGGTCCAGCGCGAAGTCCGGGAAGGCCAGATACCGGTCCGGCACCGCGCGATAACGCAGTTCGGCATCGACGTCGGTGAACAGCAGATAGCAGGCTCGGCACACGCACATTAGTTGGCGGCCGGCGACATTCACCACATGCTGATGCTCGTCCGCGATCAGCTCGGAGCACATTTCGCAGTGCTCGCCGGCCGGCTCGGGAACCGACCGCACCGCGGTGATGCGGGCCAAAACGTCGTAGGGACTGGTCATCTGCCCGCCCCCAGCGGTTCGGGCAGCGCGACCGAGGGCACTCCGTCGCGCACAAGCAGGGGGAGCGGGTCGAGGTGGGAACCGTTGGGCCCCGCACCCGCGTGCACCACGTCGAACTGCGTGCCGCAGCGTGGGCAGCCCAGCGTCGTATCGCGTAGCTGTGCCCCCGCCAGCGAGTCGTCGCACACCGGGCAGTAGTCGCGGTAGGCCAGCGGCAGGTCACCGAGCCTGCACACCAGCAGCGTGCTGCCCGAAACAAGGAACCCGGCCACGTCGCCGGGTTCGAGCCCGGCGACCTCGGGCACCGGATGCCAGCTCGTGGCGGTGGAATGGCGGTGGCCGTTGGAGCGTAGTGGGGCCAACAGCGTGTCGGCGGGGATAACGGTGGGGCGGGCCGCGGCTTCGGCGCCCACCACCTCGATCGTGGCAATCTCCGGCGCCGCGGCACGGATCGCGTCCTCGACGGCGAGCTCCAGCGTGGCCGCCGACGACGGGCAACTCTTGCAGCTTCCCCGGAACGCCAGCCGCACAACGCCGTCCGCGGTGACGTCGATCAACTCGACGTCACCGCCGTGTGAACCGAGGTAGGGGCGGACCCGGTCCAGGGCGTCCGACACCCGGCGGTCCACATTGTGCGGATGCAGGCCGTGGACAAGGAGCAGGCTGGCCACCAGGTCGTCGGTGGCCAGCCGCTCGGCTAGCTGTGGGCCGCCCAGCCGCAGGATCCGTTCCAGCCCGGCGCCGTAGAGCGCGACCACCTCACGAACCAGCTGTCGCGCGCGTTCGTGCGCGCCCGTGCCGGCCGCGGCGATCGAATCCAGGAGTGTCTGGATTCGATCGCCCGCCGTGCGCCACTGTGTTTCGCTGTCCGGGATCTCCGGGCGATCCACCTTCGCTCACTCCCCGGCAGGTGACTGCGTCGGCGTGTGCAGTCTCTCCAGGGTTCTGCCCTTCCCCAGATACATGTGCACACCGCACGGCAGGCAGGGGTCGAAGCTGCGCACCGTGCGCATGATGTCGATGCCCTTGAAGTTCTCCCGGCCGTTCTCCTCGAAGATCGGCTGGCCCTGCACCGCGTCCTCGTAGGGCCCGGGTGTGCCAAAGCTGTCGCGTGGGTTGGCATTCCACGGCGTGGGCGGGTAAGGGTGATAATTCGCGATCTTGCCGTCCCGGATCACCAGGTGGTGGCTCAGCACGCCTCGCACCGCCTCGGTGAAGCCGCAGCCGATCGCCTCGTCGGGCACCTCGAATTTCTCCCAGGTCTTGGTGCGCCCGGCGCGGATCTCCTCGAGCGCCTTCTCGGCGAAGTGCAGCGCACAGGCCGCGGCGTAGGCCTGGAAGTAGGTGCGCGCCCGGTCGCGTTCGATCGTGTTGCTGCCGTGCTGTGGGATCTTCCACTCCAGCTCGACCGGTCCCAACAGGGCGGTCTTGGGCAAGTTGATCTGCACGCTGCTGCCGGTCGCTTTGACGTAACCGATGTCGACCAGGCCGGCCAGGGCGGTCGCCCACAGCCGGGCCAGCGGACCGCCGCCGGTATCCAATGCCAGATGATCCTTGCCGTCGAACCAGCGCGGCGACATCACCCAGCTGTACTTGCCGCCATCCATGTCGCGCTTCTGCGGATGGGGGTTGGTGTGCTGGTTCCACGGGTGGCGCCGGTCCACGGCGTTGCCCAGCGGATCGGTCTTGACGAACGTTTCCTGATCCGTCCAGTCGTCGTAATATGAACTGCCCAAAAGGATTCGGATGCCGAGGTTGATGTCGACCAGCGAGTGGGTGACCAGCTTGCCGTCGACCACCACACCCGGGGTGACGAACATCGCGTTGCCCCAGCGTTCCATGTCCTGGTACTTGAAGTTGCATACCTCGGGGTCCTGGAAGGAACCCCAGCAGCCGAGTAACGTGCGGCGCAATCCGACGTTCTGGTAGCCGGGCAGCGCTTCGTAGAAGAAGTCGAACAGGTCGTCGTGCATGGGCACGACCTTCTTCATGAACTCCACGTAGCGCATCAGCCGGGTCAGGTAGTCGGTCATCAGCTGGATGGTCGCCACGGTGCCGACCCCGCCCGGGTACAGCGTGGAGGGGTGCACGTGGCGACCCTCCATCAGGCAGAACATTTCCCGGGTCCACCGGCTGACCTGTAACGCCTCGCGGTAGAACTCGCCGCTGAACGGGTTGAGTGAGCGCATGATGTCGGCGATGGTCCGGTAGCCGTGGGCGCCGGCCTGTGGGGCGGGGGTCTTCTCGGCCAACGAGAGCACGCTGGGGTTGGTTTCGGCGACCATCTTCTCGCAGAAGTCCACTCCGACCAGGTTTTCCTGGAAGATGTTGTGGTCGAACATGTATTCCGCGGCCTCGCCGAGGTTGACGATCCACTCGCCCAGGTGTGGCGGCTTGACGCCGTAGGCCATGTTCTGGGCGTAGCAGGAGCAGGTGGCGTGGTTGTCGCCGCAGATGCCGCAGATGCGGCTGGTGATGAAGTGGGCGTCGCGCGGGTCCTTGCCCTTCATGAAGATCGAGTAACCGCGGAAAATCGACGAGGTGCTGTGGCATTCGACGACTTGGCGGTTCTCGAAGTCGATCTTGGTGTAGATGCCTAGGCTGCCCACGATCCGGGTGATCGGGTCCCACGACATGTCGACGAGTTGACCCGGCTGCTGCTTGTCTTGCGTGGGCTTGGGAATGATGGTTGTCATCGCATTACTACTCTCTGCCCCAACGGCATGTGGCGTGAAGATCGCTGGAAAACTTGACGCACGCGCCGGCACCTACCAGGTGCGGCGTGCCCCGGTGGTGAGTTCAGTGCCCTTGTGGCGCCAGCGCGGTTCCTTGTCGACGGTGCGGGCCGTGATACCCCTCAAGCTGCGAATCACGGAGCCGTACAACCCGGACGCGGTGCTGGAGAGCTTGCCCCCCGGTGGCTCGTCCATGAACGGCATGAACTTGTCGGGGAATCCCGGCATCGTGCATCCGATGCAGATGCCGCCGACGTTCGGGCAACCACCGATTCCGTTGATCCAACCTCGTTTGGGCACATTGCACTTCACCACGGGGCCCCAACAGCCAAGCTTGACAATGCATTTCGGTGACCCGTACTCGGTGGCGAAATCGCCCTGCTCGTAATAGCCGGCCCGGTCGCAGCCTTCGTGGACGGTGTTGCCGAACAACCACTTCGGGCGCAGCGCATCGTCGAGCGGAATCATCGGCGCCTGACCTGTCGCCATGTAGAGCAGATAGGTCAGCGTTTCCGACAGGTTGTCCGGATGGATCGGGCAGCCCGGTACGCACACGATCGGAATGCCGGCCTTGCTCTGCCAGCCCCAGCCCAGATAATCGGGCACCCCCATCGCTCCGGTCGGATTGCCCGCCATGGCGTGGATCCCGCCGTAGGTTGCACAGGTGCCGACGGCGACGATCGCGGTGGCCTTGGGGGCAAGCCGGTCCAGCCACTCGCTGGTGGTCATCGGCTGGCCGGTCGCGGGGTCGTTGCCGAACCCGCACCAGTAACCCTCCTGCTTGATGTTCTCGTTCGGAATGGACCCTTCGACCACGAGGACGAACGGCTCCAGTTCGCCGCGGTCGGCCTTGAAGAACCATTGCAGGAAGTCGTCGGCGCCTCCGGTGGGGCCGCATTCGAAATCGATCAGGGGCCAGTGCACGGCGACTTTGGGGAGACCGGGAAGAGCTCCGAGGGCGATCTCCTCGACACTGGGCTGGGTGGCGGCAGTCAACGCCACCGAATCACCATCACAACTGAGGCCCGCATTGATCCAAAGGACGTGGATCAATGTTTCTTCCGCTTTGACTGCTGCTTCCGTTGGCATGCTGCAGCTTTCCGGGGCCGGGCTGGGCTCCTGGCGCTGCCGGAGTCGACCGTCGGCCCACTTGCGCAGCGTTGTTTCTGGGTCTACTCCCGCCCCTTGGAGTTGTCAACGGTCACCCCCGCCGCGATCGATCCCTGGCGCCCGTGGGCAAGGTAGGTGTCCACCTCGGCATCCAGTGGCGGCGTGCGGTCGATCTTGTTGAGCAACACCAGATCTCCATGCTCGCCGACGTCGAACTCGGCTGGGCGGCAAGCCCTTTCAGGAGACGTCCAGCGATGTCACCAGGAACTCGTCGCCGTGCAGCACCTGCACGTCGGAGCTGTCGCACTGCGGGCACCAAATCGACCACGTCGACGTGATCTCGGATTGCCGACCGCAGGAACGGCAACGCACCTCGGCGCCGACACACTCGAGTTCGAGCTCGGCGTCGGGCAGGCTCTGCGCGTCGCGGACCAGGGTCCAGCAAAACAACAACGACTCGGGGACCACTTGACGCAGCGCGCCGATCCGGACGCGGACCACATCGACGTGCCGCCCGTCCGCGTGGACCTTCACCACACCGGCGATCGCCTCGCACAGCGAGAGCTCATGCATCGCCGGCCGCCGGCGTCGGGGGCGGCCCCATACCGTTGTTTCTACTCCGCGCCAGCCGCGACGAATACCCGCAGCTTGCGCAGGGACAGCTACACCGTGCGCTCGGTGGCCGGCGCCCACTTCTCTTCGATGCGGCCGTAGCGCCAGATGAGCAGCGCCGCCACCCAGGTGAGCGCGAAGAGGCCGACGATGACGAAGCCGACGGTGTTCAGGTCGAGGCTTGCCACCCAGTCCCAAAACGGGCCGCGCCAGCCGAGCTGCTCGGCGAACAGGTCGATCAGTTCGATGCTGCCGATCAGCAGGGCGACCACCACCGAGAGTCCGGTGATGGTGATGTTGTAGTAGATCTTGCGCACCGGACTGGCGAACGCCCACCCGTAGGCGAAGTTCATGAACGAGCCGTCGATGGTGTCGAGCAGACACATGCCGGCCGCGAACAGCACCGGCAAACACAGAATGGCATACCACGGCAGCCCGGCTGCCGCGCTGGTACCGGCCAATACCAGCAGGGCGATCTCGGTCGCGGTATCGAAGCCCAGGCCGAACAGCAATCCGATCGGATACATGTGCCACGACTTGGTGATCGAGCGGGTGAAGCGGCCGAAGAACCGGTTGAGGAAGCCGCGGCTCGCTAACTGCTGCTCGAGTTCGGCCTCGTCGTAATGGCCGCGACGCAAGCGCAGAAACGTCCGCAGAATCCCGGCCAGCACCACCAGGTTCAGGGCGGCGATCAGGTACAGGAACACGCCCGAGATGCTGGTGCCGATCAGCCCGGTGTAGTGGTGCAGCGTGGACGAATCGTTCTCGACGGGCCCGACGACGGTCGTGGTGCCGATGGCCAGCAGCACCGCCAGCGTGAACACCACGGTGGAGTGCCCCAACGAGAAGAAGAACCCGACGCCAAGGGGGCGTTGCCCGTCGCCCATCAGCTTGCGGGTGGTGTTGTCGATCGCGGCGATGTGGTCGGCGTCGAAGGCGTGCCGCAGGCCCAAGGCATACGCGGTCACCCCGACGCCGATGCCGAATGCCTTGCCGCCCACGCTGAGCCGCGCCGGATCGACCAGCAGCAGCAGGGTCGCCCAGCCGACCAGGTGCAGCGCGACGATCAGGGTCAGCATCATTGCGACACGCCCCCACTCCGCGGCGCTCAGCGAGCCCTGCAGCTTGGCCAACCTGGTCTGCGGCGGGGCGAGGTCCGTGGTGGACATTCGGTCCTTGTGTGTTCAGGTGCGGTGCGGTTGCGGTGCGTCCTGCGGACGACGCCCATGACCTTAGGTTCGGGGACGAGATCGATGCAAGCGAGTTGCAGGAGCTTTGGCCTCTGAGGCTCCGAATACTGGCAATCCTGCGTAACCGGCGCGACACTGAACGGGTGACGTCCAACTCGTCGGCACTCGATCCCGTGGTTACCGAACGTATCGGCGAATTCCTGCGCGCCCGTGGGCTGCGGCGGATGGCATCGCGTATTCAGGTATTGGCCGTGCTCGAACCGGTCAATGGGCATCTGTCCGTCGCGGAGATTCACCAGCGGGTGCAGCAGTGCCTGCCCGCCGGCACCCAGCCCCCCGACCTGGCCACCATCTACCGAACGGTGACCACTCTGGTCGAGCAGTCGGTGTTACACGCGCTGACGCTGGACGGCGGCACCACAACCTATGGGCTGGCGACGGCCCCGCACCACCACGCGGTGTGCACCGAGTGCGACTCGATGATCGAGGTGCCCGCCCGGCAGCTGAGTTCGGCGCTCGAACACGCGATGGCCGGCAGCGCGTTCGCCTTGTCGGAGCGGGCGGGCCTGACGTTGCACGGCCTGTGCCCGGAGTGCCAGGACGTCGAGTCGGCGGGGCGGCGCTGAGCGCTCAGCGCAGCCCGAGCAGTGCGTTCTCCACTACTTCCGGTAGCGCCGGATGGATCCAGTACTGCCCGCGGGCCATCTCTGGTGCGCTGAGTCCGAAGCTCATGGCCTGGATCAACGGCTGGATGATCGACGAGGCCTGATAGCCCATGATGTGTGCCCCCAGCAACCGCCCGGTGCCGCGCTCGGCGATGAGTTTCACGATCCCGGTGGTGTCCTCCATCGCCCAGCCGTAGGCGACGTCGCCGTAGTCCTGAATCTTGGTCGAAATCTTGAAACCCTGTGCGATGGCTTCATTTTCGGTCAATCCCACGGAGGCGATCTGAGGGTCGGTGAACACGGCGGACGGCACGTAGCGGTGGTCGGCGACGGCCATCGCCGTGGTGTCGTCCCAATCGCACAGTAGGTTGTGCTGCACTACCCGCGCCTCATGGTTGGCGACGTGCTTGAGCTGGTAGTGCGAAGAGACATCGCCGAGCGCGAAAACCCCACGCGCCGTGGTGCGCTGGTGTTCGTCGACGACCACCAAACCGTCCTCGACGGTGACGCCGGCCTGCTCGAGGTTGAGTTGATCGGCGTTGGAGACCCGGCCGGTCGCCACCAGCATCGCGTCGGCGTGCACGGTGTGCCCGTCGTCGAGGTGCACCGCGACGCCGGACCCGTGATTCTCGGCGCCCACGACGTTGCGGTGGGTGTGCAGTTCCCATTTGCTCGACGCGATGCGGGTGAAGCGCTTGCACAGGACGTCGTCGCAATGGCGCAGCAAGGCGGAGCCGCGGACGATCAGGGTGACCCGCGCGCCAAGCGAGGAGAAGATGTGGGCGAACTCGGCCGCCACGAAACCGCCTCCGACGATCACCAGATGCGCCGGCAATTCGGCGATTCGCATGATGGTGTCGCTGGTGTAGTAGCGGGCACCGCACTCGAGAATCGCCGGGGGGATGACCGGCCGCGCCCCGGCGGCGATCACCACCTGGTCGGCGGCGAACTCCTCGCCGGCGTCGGTATGCAGCAGGTAGCGCCCGTCGTCCTGAACTGGTCCGAAGCGGGTGTGTTGTTTGTACACATCGATGTTGGGCGCGGAACTGCGATAGTCCTCGCCGCCGACCGAGATGGGATCGATGCGCCCGAAAATCCGGGAGACGATGTCGTCCCAGCGCACCCGCTCGATGCTGGCGTCAATGCCGTAGCGCGCCGCGTCGCGGATCGTCTGGGCGACCTCGGCCGCGTACACGAACATCTTGGTCGGGATGCATCCGACGTTGAGGCAGGTTCCGCCGAAGGTGCCCTGCTCGCACATCGCCACCCGCTTGTCGGCGAAGCGGTCATCGAGAATGCTGTTGCCCGAACCGGTTCCAATGATCGCGATGTCGTAGGTCTGCACGCCCTCACCCCTTTCCGAATGACGCGGGGACGTCGGCATCGTGGCCGCGCAGGTGGCCGGCCAGCCAGCCGTCCAGTTCCCGATAGGCGGCCTCGCGCGGCTGCGCCAACGACAGGAACACGTCGTGTTTGGCGTCGGCCACCGGGATGATGCTGCTACGGTTCCCGATGCAGCCCGCCCACCTGGCGATCTGGGTGACGTCGAGCACCGCGTCGCCGTGTTGCATGGCCGCGGCGTCCGCGCTTTCGGGCACGCTGTGGTCCGACCGCAGGATGAGGTTGGGCACCCCGACGTCGAGTCCACGGTGTAACCGGGCTTGGCCGCGACGCACGGCGTTGAGCCATCCCACGGTTATGGGAAAGCCGCCCAACGGTTTCCATTGCAGGTCGTATTCGAACTCGCCGTCGTAGTCGCGGTGCAGGGTAGTACCGTAACCGCCCTTGCTCGACGGCCGGACCACGCTCTTGGCGCGCAGCCGCGACAGCCCCGCGATCATGGCCGAGGTGAAACCCAGCCGCAGGATCGCGGGGCCGTGCAGATCCAGGAAGGGGCTGTTGAGGACCAGCCCGGCGATGAGGGCGTGCGCCTTCGGGTTTCGTTGTCGCAACCGGTCGAGCCACAGCGACACGATCAGGCCACCGGCCGAGTGGCCGTAGATCAGAACCTTCGGGTCGTTGCCGGCCTGCGCGGTGATGAGAGACAGGGCGCGTTCGAGTTCGGTGTCGTAATGCGCGAGATCGGTGATGAAATGCGGGGTCTGGCCGTCGCGGCGCGACCGGCCGCACTTCTGCAGGTCTAGCGCATAGAAGGCGAAGCCGCGGTCGGCGAAATGATCGGCCAGCGCGGTGTTGAAGAAGTAGTCGGTGTAACCGTGAACCGCGAGCACCGCATGCCCGACGCCGCCGGCAGCGCCGGGTTGGGGCCCGCGTCGAATCAGGGTTGCGACGATGTCGCCCTCGCCGGCGGGATCGGCTCCCAGCGCAATGGTGTTCTGCCAGTAGCCAGGTAGGACGTCGGGCACCCAGCCAGTCACCAGGTCAGCTTAGCCTGGCGGTCGCTTTTGCTGATCCGGGCCGGTGCAGGTCGTTTCCGACCGCGTGCCCGGGATAACCTGAGGGACGGCACGGCTCAGGGAAGGATCAACGTTCGGGTGTCAGAGTCAACGGCGCGCACCGACGTCGCGCTGGTCGGTGCCGGCATCATGAGCGCCACCCTGGCCGCGTTGCTCAGGCTGCTGGAGCCGCAGTGGTCGATCACCCTGGTCGAACGGCTTGACGCCGTCGCCGCCGAAAGCAGCAGTCCCTGGAACAACGCCGGCACCGGCCATGCCGGACTGTGCGAGATGAACTACACACCCGAGCGTGGCGGTTCGATAGACATCACCAAGGCGGTGTTGATCAACGAGCAATTCCAGGTGACCCGTCAGTTCTGGGCTTATGCGGTGGAAAACGGCGTCCTCACCGATCCCAGCTTTCTCAACGCCGTGCCGCACGTCA
Source organism: Mycobacterium simiae (assembly GCF_010727605.1). Lineage (NCBI taxonomy): Bacteria > Bacillati > Actinomycetota > Actinomycetes > Mycobacteriales > Mycobacteriaceae > Mycobacterium > Mycobacterium simiae. Next base: position 696,040 of record NZ_AP022568.1, on the reverse strand, counting down.
GTTTCGTGCGGGGCGCCGACGGGGTGGACTATCTGCGACGGCGTCGGCAGGCGCTGGCCCACAACCCGTTGTTCGCCGAGACCGAGTTGATCGTTGATGCCGACGAGTTTGCCCGCCGGCTCCCGTTGATGGCCGCCCAACGCGACTTCTCCGAGCCGATTGCGCTGAACTGGGCGCCCGAGGGCACCGACGTCGACTTCGGTTCGCTGGCCAAGCAGCTCGTCGGCTTCTGCGTGCGGGGCGGCGCCACCACGCTATTCGGTCACGAGGTCCGCAACCTGACCCGAAACGGCGATGGCAGCTGGACCCTGCAGATGCTCGACCGGCGCACCGGCGAAAAGCGCAAGCTGGACGCGAAGTTCGTGTTCATCGGTGCGGGCGGCGACGCGTTGCCCCTGCTGCAGAAGTCCGGCATCAACGAGGTCAGGGGGTTCGCCGGCTTCCCGATCGGCGGGCGGTTCCTGCGCACCGACAACCCGGCGCTGACCGCCGAGCACCGGGCCAAGGTGTACGGCGTCCCCGCACCCGGTGCGCCGCCGCTGGGGGCGCTGCATCTTGACCTGCGATTCGTTAACGGCAAGTCGTGGCTGGTCTTCGGGCCCTACGCGGGCTGGTCGCCGAAATTTTTGAAGCACGGCCACGCCAGCGATTTGCCCCGATCGGTGCGCTGGGACAACGTGGTGTCGATGCTCGGTGCCGGCATGACCCAGACGACGCTGATCGCCTACCTGCTCCGCCAGCTGCGACTGACCCGCGCCGACCGACTGCGGGCACTACGCGAATTCGCTCCCGGCGCGGCCGATCCGGATTGGGAACTGACGGTCGCCGGTCAGCGGGTGCAGGTGATCAGGCCGGCCGAAAAGAAGGGCGGAGCGCTGGAATTCGGCACCACTGTGGTGGGTTCGGCCGACGGCAGCATCGCCGGCCTGCTCGGCGGCTCGCCGGGGGCCTCGACCGCCGTGCCGATCATGCTCGACGTGCTCCGGGGGTATTTTGCCAATCGCTATCAGGCCTGGCTGCCCAGGCTCAAAGAAATGGTCCCCTCGCTGGGGACACAGCTGTCCCAGGAGCCCAGGCTCTATGACGAGGTGCGGTCGTGGAGCGCCCAGGCACTACAGTTGAATGCCTTATGACACGCGGCGTCGACGATGCAGAGCGCAGCGATGCGCAGGAGAGACGCTGATGACGCGCGGCGTCGACGATGCAGAGCGCAGCGATGCGCAGGAGAGACGCTCATGACAGAAGCGCTCCGCCGCATCTGGGCCAAAGACCTTGACGCACAAACGCTTTACGAGCTGCTCAAACTGCGGGTCGAGGTGTTCGTGGTCGAACAGGCCATTCCGTATCCGGAGCTGGATGGGCGCGACCTACTCGCCGAAACCCGGCACTTCTGGCTGGAAACGCCCGACGGCGAGGTGATCTGCACGTTGCGGCTGACGGAGGAGCATGCCGGCGGTGAAAAAGTGTTCCGGATCGGGAGGTTGTGCACCAAACGCAGCATGCGCGGACGGGGACATACCACCCGGCTGCTGCAAGCGGCCCTGGCCGAGGTCGGGGACTACCCGTGCCGGATCAACGCGCAGAGCTACCTGGCCGACATGTATGCCCGGCACGGGTTTGTCCGCGACGGCGACGATTTCCTCGATGACGGTGTGCCGCACACTCCGATGCTGCGGCCCGGTTCCGGGGTGGCGGACCAGCCATGAGGCCCTATCCGTTTAGCGCGATCGTCGGCCAGGACCAGCTGCGGCTGGCACTGCTGCTGTGTGCGGTGCGACCCGAGATCGGCGGTGCGCTGATCCGCGGCGAAAAGGGCACCGCCAAATCGACGGCGGTGCGCGGGCTTGCCGCGCTGTTGTCCGCGGCGACGGGCAACGGCACCGGCGGGGGACTGGTCGAAATGCCGCTCGGCGCAACCGAGGACCGGGTGATCGGGTCGCTGGATCTGCAGAAGGTGCTGCGCGACGGCGAGCATGCGTTCGCACCGGGGTTATTGGCGCGGGCCCACGGCGGCGTGCTCTACGTCGACGAGGTCAACCTGCTGCACGACCACCTCGTCGACGTCCTGCTCGACGCCGCGGCGATGGGCCGGGTGCACATCGAACGCGACGGCATATCTCACACTCACGAGGCCCGCTTTGTGCTGATCGGCACGATGAATCCGGAGGAGGGCGAGCTGCGTCCGCAGCTGCTCGACCGATTCGGGCTCACAGTCGATGTTCAGGCGTCGCGTGACGTCGACGTACGGGTGGAGGTGATCCGGCAACGGATGGCCTACGAGGCCGACCCGGACGGGTTCGCCACCCGTTACGCCGCCGACGAAGCCGAACTGGCCCAGCGGATCGCGGCGGCGCGTGCACTCGTCGAAGACGTGGTGTTGCCGGACAACGAATTACGCCGCATCGCGACGTTGTGCGCCGCGTTCGACGTGGACGGGATGCGTGCCGATCTGGTGGTGGCCCGTACCGCCACCGCGCACGCCGCGTGGCGGGCAGCGACGCGCGTCCAGGAACAGGACATCCGGGTGGCGGCCGAATTGGCGCTGCCACACCGACGCCGCCGTGACCCGTTCGACGATCCGGGCATCGATCCCGACCAGCTCAGCGAGGCGCTGCAGCGGGCGGGCGAAGAACCCGAGCCTGACCCCGAGCCACCCGGCGGCGGACACCCAGCCGGTGACCGTGCAGCACAACAGAATTCGCAACCAGCTGCGCCTAAGGCGCAGGTGCCGAAGACGCGGCCCAGCGCCCCGCCGTCCAAGACGTTCCGGACCCGGGCGCTGACGGTTCCCGGCGTGGGTGAAGGAGCGCCCGGACGAAGGTCGCGCGCCCGCAATCGATCCGGAAGCGTGGTGGCCGCGGCGGACGGCACCGACGCCGACGCGCACGGGTTGCATCCGTTCGCCACGGTGCTGTCGGCCGCCGAGCACGCCGGGGGCGGTCCGCTGCGCATCCGCGCCGATGACGTGCGGCGGGCGATTCGGGAAGGGCGCGAAGGCAACCTGGTGATTTTCGTGGTCGACGCGTCGGGGTCGATGGCTGCCCGGGATCGGATGGCGGCGGTCAGTGGCGCCACCCTGTCGCTGCTGCGCGACGCCTACCAACGCCGGGACAAGGTCGCCGTGATCACGTTCCGCCAAGACCAGGCGCGGGTGCTGCTGCCGCCAACGTCGTCGGCGCACATCGCCGCGCGCCGGCTGGCCCGCTTCGACACTGGCGGGCGGACACCGCTGGCCGAGGGACTGCTCGCGGCGCGGGAGCTGATCGTGCGGGAGCGGGCGCGCGACCGGGTACGCCGCCCGTTGCTGGTGGTGCTCACCGACGGCCGCGCCACGGCGGGCCCAGATCCGTTGCACCGCAGCAGAATAGCTGCCTCTCGACTGGTTTGCGAAGGCGCGGCAGCGGTGGTCGTGGACTGCGAAACATCATATGTCCGGTTGGGTTTGGCCAGCCAGCTCGCCCGTCATCTCGGTGCGCCGACTGTCCGATTGGAGCAGTTGCACGCCGACCAGCTGACGCAAGCGATACGCGACGTCGCCTAGCCGGCGGGCAACGACAACGGAGGTGCGCCGCCATGCCACAGGGAACCCCACTGCAGGTGCCCGACGACGGGCTGAGCACCCGGGCCAGGCGCAACCAGCAGGTGCTGGCGGTGCACACCGGTGACGGCAAGGGGAAATCGACGGCGGCGTTCGGAATGGCGTTGCGCGCGTGGAACGCTGGCCTGGACGTCGCGGTGTTTCAATTCGTCAAGAGTGCCAAATGGAAGGTGGGGGAGGAGGCCGGGCTCACCCGGCTCGGTCGGTTGCACGACGAGCACGGCTTCGGCGGAGCCGTCGAATGGCACAAGATGGGCGCCGGGTGGTCGTGGAGCCGTAAATCCGGCAGCGAGGAGGACCACGCGGCGGCCGCCGCGGACGGCTGGGCCGAGATCTCGCGTCGGCTGACCGAGCAGCGCCACGATTTCTACGTACTCGACGAGTTCACCTATCCGCTGAAGTGGGGTTGGGTCGATGTCGACGAGGTGGTGGACGCGCTGGTCGCCCGGCCCGGCCATCAGCATGTGGTGATCACCGGACGCGCCGCCCCGCCCCGGCTGATCGAGGCCGCCGACCTCGTCACCGAGATGGTCAAGGTCAAGCATCCGATGGATGCGGGCCGCAAGGGTCAGAAGGGCATCGAGTGGTGAGTGCCCCCGCGGTCGTCATTGCCGCACCCGCCTCCGGCAGTGGAAAGACCACCGTCGCAACGGGTTTGATCGGGGCGTTGCGGCAGGCTGGGCACATCGTCGCGCCGTTCAAGGTGGGCCCGGACTTCATCGACCCCGGTTACCACACGGTGGCCGCCGGACGGCCCGGACGCAACCTCGACCCGGTCATGGTAGGGGAGCAGCTCATTGGGCCGCTTTATACCCACGGTGCTGCCGGCGCCGACATCGCGGTGATCGAAGGCGTGATGGGGCTGTTCGACGGCCGGATCGGGGCGGGCGCCGCCACCGCGCCCGCGGGTTCGACGGCCCACGTCGCCGCCCTGGTCGGCGCACCGGTGATCCTGGTGGTCGACGCGCGTGGTCAAAGCCACAGCATTGCCGCACTGTTGCACGGATTTTCGACGTTCGATACCGGGATCCGGATCGCGGGGGTCATCCTCAACCGGGTGGGATCGTTGCGCCACGAGCAGGTGTTACGACAGGCGTGTGAGCACACCGGTGTCCCGGTGCTGGGCGCGATTGGGCGCAATGCCGAATTAGAGTTGCCGACCAGGTATCTGGGTCTGGTGACCGCCGTCGAATACGGCCGACGGGCGCGGCTCGCGGTCGACGCGATGACCGCGCTGGTCGCGCGCCACGTCGACCTGGGCGCGGTGATGGCGGTCGCACGTAGCCAGAGTCCCAGCGCGCCTTGGGATCCGGTTACCGCGGTGGGTGAGGCCGACGGCCGTCGGCACGCCAGGATGGCCCGGGTCGCGATGGCCGCCGGAAAGGCCTTCAGCTTCGGCTATGCCGAACACGCCGAGTTGCTGCGCGCGGCAGGCGCCGACGTTGTCGACTTCGATCCGCTCGTCGACACGCTGCCGGAGGGCGCCGACGCCGTCGTGCTGCCCGGCGGCTTCCCCGAACAGTTCGCAGCCGAGCTGTCGGCCAATGATGTTGTCCGGCAACAGATCAAGCGACTGGCCGGGTCCGGTGCGCCGGTGCATGCCGAATGCGCCGGCCTGATCTATCTGACCTCCGAACTCGACGGCTATCCGATGTGCGGGGCGCTGAGTGCCACGGCGCGGTTCACGCCGAATCTGACGTTGGCGTATCGCGACGCGGTTGCGGTGGCGGAGTCGGCGCTGTATCCGGTCGGGGCGCGGGTGGTGGGCCACGAGTTCCACCGGACTGCGATCACATTCACCGAGAGCTATCAGCCGGCGTGGAGGTACCCGGCAGCCACGGCCGAGGAGTCCACCGCGGCGATGGGCGACGGCCGCGACGGCCGCGACGGTGTTGTGCATGCCGGCGTGCACGCGTCTTATCTGCACACGCACCCCGCCGCCGTGCCGGATGCGGTGGCGCGCTTCGTGGCCCGTGCCGCAAGCTTGCGAGCCTAACGAGACTGCGACAAATCGAGCGCACGGTCGCGGTGCGGTCAGATTCGCGGCGCACTAACGGCCGTGGTCAGTACAGCTAGCGCACGCCACTAGGCTTTGCCGGGTGACCGAAAGCCCCTACCTCGCCGGACTGCGGTTGACCGGAAAGAAGGTCGTCGTCGTCGGCGGAGGCACGGTTGCGCAACGCCGCCTCCCGCTGCTCATCGCCAGCGGAGCCGACGTGCACGTCATCTCGCGCAGCGCCACCCGCTCGGTCGAGGCGATGACGGGAATCACCCTCACGCTGCGGGAGTACCGCGACGGCGATCTCGACGGGGCCTGGTATGCGATCGCGGCCACCAATGATCCGGCGGTGAATGCCGCCGTCGTCGCGGCGGCCGACGCCCGGCGGATCTTCTGTGTACGCGCCGACATCGCCGTCGAGGGCAGCGCGGTGACGCCGGCGTCCTTCGAGTACGCCGGGCTGTCGGTCGGGGTGCTGGCCGGCGGTGAGCACCGTAGGTCGGCGGCGATCCGGTCGGCCATCCGCGAGGCGCTGCAGCGGGGTCTGATCGCCCCGGAAAGCCCGGATGCCGCGCGCGGTGGGGTGGCCCTGATCGGCGGCGGCCCCGGCGACCCGGAACTGATCACCGTCCGCGGCCGTCGGCTGCTCGCCCAGGCCGACGTCGTCGTTGCCGACCGCCTCGCGCCGCCTGAACTGCTCGCCGAGCTGCCGCCGCACGTCGAGGTCATCGACGCCGCCAAGATCCCGTACGGGCGCGCCATGGCGCAGGACGCGATCAACGACGTGATGATCGAACGGGCGCGCGCCGGAAGCTTCGTCGTTCGGCTCAAGGGCGGTGATCCCTTCGTGTTCGCCCGCGGCTACGAAGAGGTCCTCGCATGCGCCGACGCGGGCATTCCGGTCACCGTCGTCCCGGGTGTGACAAGTGCCATAGCGGTGCCCGCGCTGGCGGGCGTTCCCGTCACGCATCGCGCCGTCAATCACGAGTTTGTGGTGGTCAGCGGGCATCTGGCGCCCGGGCATCCCGAATCGTTAGTGAATTGGAATGCGTTGGCCGCGCTGTCCGGCACCATCGTGTTGCTGATGGCCGTCGAGCGCATCGAACTCTTCGTCGACGTACTGCTGAAAGGCGGCCGACCTGCGGATACACCGGTGCTGGTGGTTCAGCACGGGACGACACCCGCCCAACACACGCTGCGGGCCACGCTGGCCGACACGCCGCAAAAGGTCCGCGCCGAGGGGATTCGACCTCCGGCGATCATCGTGATCGGCCCCGTGGTCGGCCTGAGCGATGCTCGGGGTTTAAACGATTCTTAAGATTACTGTAAGGTAATCCGTTATGACGGCCCTCAACGACACAGAGCGCGCGGCCCGGAATTGGTCTGCTGCACGCCCCGATCGTCCGGCCCCGGGACGCACCGAACGCCCGGCTGAGACTTCATCTGCTGCCGCTCCGACCCGTACCAGCAGGTATTACCCGGCCTGGCTGCCTTCGCGGCGGTTCATCGCGGCGGTGATCGCCATCGGCGGCATGCAGCTGCTGGCGACGATGGACAGCACGGTCGCGATCGTCGCGCTTCCTAAGATTCAGAACGAGCTGAGCCTGTCCGACGCCGGCCGTAGCTGGGTGATCACCGCGTATGTGCTCACCTTCGGCGGCCTGATGCTGTTGGGCGGTCGCCTCGGCGACACCATCGGCCGTAAACGCACGTTCATCGTCGGCGTCGCGTTGTTCACCATCTCCTCGGTGCTGTGCGCGGTCGCCTGGGACGAGGCCACCATGGTCATCGCCCGGCTGCTGCAGGGCATCGGGTCGGCCATCGCCTCCCCCACCGGGTTGGCATTGGTGGCGACGACGTTCTCCAAGGGGCCCGCCCGCAACGCCGCCACCGCGGTGTTCGCCGCCATGACCGCCGTCGGCTCGGTGATGGGCCTGGTGGTCGGCGGTGCGCTGACCGAGGTGTCGTGGCGGCTGGCGTTCCTGGTCAACGTGCCGATCGGCCTGGTGATGATCTACCTGGCCCGGACCGCGCTGCGCGAGACCAACCGCGAGCGGATGAAGCTGGACGCCGCCGGGGCCATGCTGGCCACCTTGGCCTGCACCGCCGCGGTGTTCGCCTTCTCGATGGGCCCGGAAAAGGGCTGGGTCTCGTTCACCACGATCGGTTCGGGGGTGGTGGCAGCGGCCGCAGGCATCGCGTTCGCGATCGTCGAGCGCACCGCCGAAAACCCCGTCGTGCCGTTCAAGTTGTTCCGCGACCGCAACCGGCTGGTCACGTTCACCGCGATCCTGCTGGCCGGCGGCGTGATGTTCAGCCTCACCGTCTGCATCGGCCTGTACGTCCAGGACATCCTCGGCTACAGCGCGCTGCGGGCCGGCGTCGGCTTCATCCCGTTCGTCATCGCGATGGGCATCGGGCTGGGCATCTCCTCGCAACTGGTGTCCCGGTTCTCGCCGCGGGTGTTGACCATCGGCGGCGGCTGGCTGCTGCTGGTCGCGATGATCTACGGCTGGGCCTTCATGCACCGCGGCGTGCCCTACTTCCCGAACTTGGTGCTGCCGATCGTGGTCGGCGGCATCGGCATCGGTATGGTGGTGGTCCCGCTGACGCTCGCGGCGATCGCGGGTGTGGGTTTCGACCAGATCGGGCCGGTATCGGCGATCGCGCTGATGTTGCAGAGCCTGGGCGGGCCGCTGGTGCTGGCCGTCATCCAGGCCGTGATCACCTCGCGCACGCTGTACCTGGGCGGCACCACCGGTCCGGTGAAATTCATGAACGACGTTCAGCTGCGGGCGCTCGATCACGGCTACACCTACGGCCTGCTGTGGGTGGCCGGCGCGGCCGTCATCGTCGGATGTGCGGCCCTGTTCATCGGATACACCCCGGAGCAGGTGGCGCACGCGCAGGAGGTCAAGGAAGCGATCGACGCCGGCGAGCTGTAGCCCGCCCGTCCCGCCTGTACTCCGGTCGCCCCACCCCGACCGCCCCGACCCGTTCCAATGTGGCTGGTGTGACGCACGTGGTCGCCGACCCTGTGGTGCGGCTTGAGCGCCCGCCATTTAGGCTGGCCCGCTGTGATCACCCGGATGTCCGAGCTGTTCCTGCGCACCCTGCGCGATGCACCCGCCGACGCCGAAGTGCCCAGCCACAAGCTGCTGGCCCGGGCCGGATACGTGCGACCCGTCGCCCCGGGGCTCTACAGCTGGCTGCCGCTCGGATTGCGGGTGCTGCGCAATATCGAACGCATCGTCCGCGAGGAGATGAATGCGATCGGCGGCCAGGAGATCCTGTTCCCGGCGCTGCTGCCGCGCGCCCCGTACGAGACGACGAACCGGTGGACGGAATACGGCGACAACCTGTTTCGGCTGCAGGACCGCCGCGACAACGACTACCTGCTTGCCCCGACGCACGAGGAGTTGTTCACCCTGACCGTTAAGGGCGAGTACAGCTCCTACAAGGATTTCCCGCTGACTCTCTACCAAATCCAGACCAAGTACCGCGACGAGGCGCGGCCGCGGGCCGGGATCCTCCGGGCCCGGGAATTCGTGATGAAGGACTCCTACTCGTTCGACGTGGACAACGCCGGCCTCAAGGCTGCCTACCACGCGCATCGGGAGGCCTACCAACGCATCTTCGACCGGCTGCAGGTCCGCTACGTCATCGTGTCCGCGGTGTCGGGGGCGATGGGCGGCAGCGCGTCCGAGGAGTTCCTGGCCGAAAGCCCGATCGGTGAGGACACCTTCGTCCGGTGCCTGGAGTCGGGTTACGCGGCCAACGTCGAGGCGGTCATCACCGCCCGCCCCGAGGCGCGGCCGGTCGAGGGACTGCCCGAGGCGGTGGTGTACGACACCGGCGATACGCCGACCATCGCGAGCCTGGTGGCATGGGCGAACGAGGCCGGCCTGGGCCGCACCGTCACGGCAGCCGACACGCTGAAAAACGTTCTGGTCAAGGTCCGCCAGCCAGGCGGGGATTGGGAGCTGCTCGGAATCGGCCTACCGGGTGACCGCGAGGTCGACGACAAACGCCTGGGCGCCGCGCTGGAGCCGGCCGAGTACGCGCTGCTCGATGACGCCGACTTCGCCAAGTACCCGTTCCTGGTGAAGGGTTACATCGGACCGAAAGCATTGCGAGACAATGGTGTTCGCTACCTCGTCGACCCGCGCGTGGTGGACGGCAGCAGCTGGATCACCGGCGCCGACGAGCCGGGTCGCCACGTCGTGGGGCTAGTCGCCGGCCGTGATTTCACCGACGACGGCACCATCGAGGCTGCCCAGGTGCGCGAGGGCGATCCGTCGCCCGACGGGGCCGGGCCGCTGGTCATGGCGCGCGGCATCGAGATCGGGCACATCTTTCAGCTGGGCCGCAAATACACCGACGCCTTCGCCGTCGACGTGCTCGGCGAGGACGGCAAGCCGGTGCGGTTGACGATGGGCTCCTACGGAGTGGGGGTGTCGCGGTTGGTGGCCGTGGTCGCCGAACAGCAGCATGACGAGCTGGGCCTACGCTGGCCCCCCTCGATCGCGCCGTTCGACGTGCACCTGGTGGTCGCGAACAAGGACCCGGAGGCACGTGCGGGCGCCACCGCGCTGGCCGCTGACCTGGACCGGCTGGGCCTCGAAGTGCTGCTGGACGACCGCCAGGCCTCACCCGGGGTCAAATTCAAAGATGCCGAGCTGCTCGGGATGCCCTGGATCGTCGTGGTCGGACGCGGCTGGGCGGACGGCGTGGTGGAGCTGCGCGACCGCTTCAGCGGCCAGACGCGCGAGCTGGCCGCGGGCGTCTCGTTGGCCACCGACATCGTGACGGCCATCGCCGGATAGCTACTCGTTGCCGCCCGGGAAACTGGTCGTGATCGGCCACGCGCCGAGGATGCGGCTCCAGCGGGCGGCCATCACGGCGCTCTGTGTCAGGGCGGTCGCGGCGAACGCGCGGTCCTCGGCGGTTTCGGCGCGCTCGACGACCACCCGCCACGCCGTGGCCCCGTCGTTCTCCATCCGCGTCGCCAGCCGGGCCGCGTCGGCCGGGCTGGCCACCAGTAGGGGCAACTGATAGCCCGCGGCGGCGGGCGGGGCGGTGACCTGACGCGCGGCCAGCATCGCGATCACGTCGTCGCGGCGCTTGCGGTGCTGCAGCAGCGCTTCCAGCACCAGGTCGTTGACGCTGGGCGGTGACATCGCGGACACGATGCCGTAGCCGTAGATGGTCGCGTGCTCGACGGACAGCGCATCGCTGAGCGCCGCGTTGTCGGCGTCCTTGCCGGAGCTCATATGGACGGACCCCCGGGCACCAGCGCAACGGTGTAGGACGCGGTGCACGACGCGGCGATGGAGGCGAGAAGTCCGGCACGGTACCCCGACTGCGTGCTGACCAGACGCGTGGCGTTGTCGGCCGAGGCCCGCAGCGCATTGATCACATCGGACACCGGTGGGGGCGGCGGCGGGGGTCCGGCCGGGGCCGCCGGACTCGCACTGGTCGTCTCGCTCGACGAGCTCGACGACGAAGTGAACTTGCCGGCCGCTCGCGAAATCTCGGTGGACAGCGCCCGGGCGTGGGCTGCGCGCTGGTTGGCGACCACCGACAACGCTGCCGCGATCTGCGGCGGATTGCCGACGGCCGCGGCGGCCGCACCGGCCAGCGCGCTGTCGTGTCTAGCCTGGTCCAACGGCCCCAACAGCTCTTCGACGGCGGGGGGTTTCGGTGGGGCGTCGCCGCAGGCGGAGGCGACCACCCCGAGCGCGGCAAGCGCGGCACCCCCGGCGAGCACGCCCCGCCGGCTGCTGACGGGTCCTGCGCTAGGCACAGCAATATCCTGCCATTCACACCGGGCCGGCCCTGATGCCAGGACCGCATCCTTTCGCGAACCTTTCGCGAAAGGATGCGGACCTCCGCGATCACCTCGTCATACGCGATTCCTGGCGTATCGTTAGTTTCTGGTTCTCGCGGAACGGCAGCCGCCCCGTTCCACCGGGACGCCGGAAGCCGCTTGAAGATGGCAGGGCGGCGCCACCCAGCCAGATGACCGGACAACTCAAGATGAGGAGCTCGCCGTGACCACCGGGCTACCGTCTCAGACGCAGGTGATCGAGCTACTCGGTGGCGAGTTCGCGCGCGCCGGCTACGAGATCGAAGACGTGGTCATCGATCCCCGAGCGCGCCCGCCTCGGATCACGGTCATCGCCGACGGCGACACCGCACCGGACCTGGACACCGTCGCGGCGTTGTCACGTTCGGCGTCGACGCTGCTCGACGGCCTGGACAGCGGCGCCGACAGCTACGTGTTGGAAGTGAGTTCGCCCGGCGTGGACCGCCCGTTGACCAGCGAGAAACACTTTCGCCGTGCACGTGGCCGCAAGGTCGAACTCGAGTTGTCGGACGGAACGCGGTTGACCGGGCGGGTGGGCCAGACCGGCGCCGGCGCGGTGGCCCTGGTCGTCCGCGACGGTCGCGACTGGGCGGTGCGCGATATTCCGCTCGCCGAAATCACGAAAGCCGTTGTCCAAGTTGAGTTTTCGTCGCCATCCCAAGCTGAGTTGAACCTTGCCGGTGTGGGTGAGGCGGACAGGACGGAGGCCGGAACATGAACCACGCCGGCGACGACGCAGTGGGCGCGCCCCCGGCCGCGAAGCGGCGAGGGCAACAGCGAGGGGGACAGCGAGGGGGACGTAGCGAGGTGGGGGCACCTCCAGCTGGTGGGGGAAAGGAGCGGCGCTGATGAATATCGACATGGCCGCGTTGCACGCCATTGAGGTCGATCGGGGTATCTCGGTCAACGAACTGCTCGAAACCATCAAGTCGGCTCTGCTGACCGCCTACCGGCATACCGAAGGCCATCAGGCGGACGCGCGCATCGAGATCGACCGCAAGACCGGCGTCGTGGCCGTGATCGCCCGCGAGGTCGACGAGGACGGCAACGTCATCAGTGAATGGGACGACACCCCCGAGGGTTTCGGCCGCATCGCCGCGACCACCGCGCGTCAGGTGATGCTGCAGCGCTTCCGTGACGCGGAGAACGAGCGGACCTACGGCGAGTTCTCCACCCGCGAGGGGGAGATCGTCGCCGGCGTGATCCAGCGGGACAGCCGGGCGAACGCCCGCGGCCTGGTTGTCGTCCGGATGGGCACCGAGACCAAGGCGTCGGAGGGCGTCATCCCGGTGGCCGAGCAGGTACCCGGCGAGACCTACGAGCACGGCAACCGGGTGCGCTGCTACGTGGTCGGCGTGACCCGCGGCGCGCGCGAGCCCGTGATCACGCTGTCGCGCACCCACCCCAACCTGGTCCGCAAGCTGTTCTCGCTGGAGGTGCCCGAGATCGCCGACGGGTCGGTCGAGATCGTCGCGGTGGCCAGGGAGGCCGGTCACCGCTCCAAGATCGCCGTGACGTCGCGGGTACCGGGACTCAACGCCAAGGGCGCCTGCATCGGCCCGATGGGACAACGGGTCCGCAACGTGATGAGCGAGCTGTCCGGGGAGAAGATCGACATCATCGATTACGACGAGGACCCGGCCCGTTTCGTCGCCAACGCCTTGTCGCCGGCGAAGGTGGTGTCGGTGTCGGTGATCGACCAGACCGCCCGCGCGGCCCGGGTGGTGGTGCCCGACTTCCAATTGTCGCTGGCGATCGGCAAGGAGGGGCAGAATGCGCGGCTGGCGGCCCGGCTCACCGGGTGGCGCATCGACATCCGCGGTGATTCGCCCGCCACGGCCGGCGAACAGCCACACGGCCGTCCGGAGCACGGTGCCAGCCAGCCGATGGCGCACGACCACTGACCCACATCGTCGGCGCGCGTTCGACTTTGGCGCGCGGATTCGGGTGGCAACCGGCGAGACGGCATCGCGGGCGGCGTGCGCGATCGGGTCCCGGCGCGACTGTGCACCCGCGGGTGGTTCTGACGATCGATTCGGTGACGCTAGACTGAGCCGTGATCCAGCGCGAGCCTTCGGCCCCCCGGGCCACACGGGCGCACGGTCACCCGGATGAACCCCGTGGACCTGTGCGGACGTGTGTCGGGTGCCGAAAGCGAGAGTTGGCCGCCGAATTGCTCCGAGTGATAGCTGTGCCAAGTGGGAACGGCGATTACGCCGTAATCGTTGACACAGCGACTAGCCTGCCGGGGCGGGGTGCCTGGTTGCACCCCGTGCCGCGGTGTGTACACGAGGCGATTCGGCGGCGGGCTTTCACCAAAGCGTTGCGCATCGACCGTCCTCCGGACACGTCCGCGTTGCTCGACCACGTGGAAGCGCTCGACTCGCTCGGCAACAGAACAGGTAGCAAAGAACATGAGCACACCGTGAAGTCCCGATGACTCCCACCTCTATGCGTTACAGCTAGCACCCGAGGCGCGGCCCCACGACTGTCGCCTCTTAGACAGGAGATGTAGTGGCAGGTAAGGCCCGCGTACACGAGTTAGCCAAGGAACTCGGTGTCACCAGCAAGGAAGTTCTCGCCCGGCTGAATGAACAGGGCGAATTCGTCAAATCAGCATCCTCGACCGTAGAAGCGCCGGTGGCTCGCCGGCTGCGCGAGTCGTTCGGCGGTGGTAAGCCCGCGGCCGCCGGCAAGGGCGCCGCGAAGAGCCCCGACAAATCTCTCGACAGGGCCCTGGACAAGGCGATTCAGAAGCCCTCCGGTAACGGCGAGGCGGTCAGCGCCCCCGCGAAGCCCGCCGACAACGCCGTCAGTGGTAGTGCTGCTGCCGCGCCCGCGCCGGCGTCCCCGGCCGCCGGCACTCAGACACCCGCGGTGCCGACGCCCGCTCCGCGCCGGCCGGCCCCATCGCCCGGGCGCCCGGCCGCGCCGGCGCCGGGCCAGGCGAAGCCGGCCACCCCCGGTCAGGCCCCCAGCCAGCAGCCTCCGCAGCCCGGTGCCACGCCCGGCCCGCGACCCGGCCCGATCCCGCGGCCCGCGGCGCGGACCCCGCGTGTCGGCAACAACCCATTCTCGTCGGCGCAGCCCGTCGACCGGCCCATCCCGCGGCCACAAGCGCCGCGTCCCGGTGCGCCCCGGCCGGGGGCACCGCGCCCGGGCGGTGCGTCGCCCGGCAACATGCCGCCGCGCCCCGGTGGTGCCGGGGGCCAGTTCCGCCCCGCCCGCCCCGGTGGTGGCGGTGGTGGTGGCCGTCCCGGTGGTGGCCGTCCCGGCGGTCCCGGCGGCGGTGGCGGCGGTAACTACCGTGGTGGCGGCGGCGTCGGTGCTGCGCCCGGCGGCGGCGGTGGTGGTTTCCACGGCCGGCCCGGGGGTGGCGGTGGTGGCGGTGGCCGTCCCGGTCAGCGCGGCGGTGCTGCCGGCGCGTTCGGCCGCCCCGGCGGTGCCCCGCGGCGCGGCCGCAAGTCGAAGCGGGCGAAGCGTGCCGAGTACGAGAACATGCAGGCGCCCGTCGTCGGTGGGGTGCGGTTGCCGCACGGCAACGGCGAGACCATCCGGCTGGCCCGCGGCGCGTCGCTGTCCGACTTCGCCGACAAGATCAACGCCAACCCGGCCTCGTTGGTGCAGGCGCTGTTCAACCTCGGCGAGATGGTGACCGCCACCCAGTCGGTGGGCGACGAGACACTAGAACTGCTGGGCAGCGAGATGAATTACGTCGTCCAGGTCGTCAGCCCGGAGGATGAGGACCGCGAGCTGTTGGAGTCCTTCGACCTGACCTACGGCGAGGACGAGGGCGGCGAGGAAGACTTGCAGACCCGGCCGCCGGTGGTGACCGTGATGGGTCACGTCGACCACGGTAAGACCCGCTTGCTGGACACGATTCGCAACGCCAGCGTCCGCGAGGGCGAAGCCGGTGGCATCACCCAGCACATCGGTGCCTACCAGGTCGGCGTTGATTTCGAGGGCAGCGAGCGGCTGATCACCTTCATCGACACCCCCGGCCACGAGGCGTTCACCGCCATGCGTGCCCGCGGTGCCAAGGCCACCGACATCGCGATCCTGGTGGTCGCCGCCGACGACGGCGTGATGCCGCAGACGGTGGAGGCGATCAACCACGCCCAGGCGGCCGACGTGCCGATCGTGGTGGCGGTCAACAAGATCGACAAGGAGGGCGCCGACCCGCAGAAGATCCGCGGGCAGCTCACCGAATTCGGTTTGATCCCTGAGGAATTCGGCGGCGACACGATGTTCGTCGACATCTCGGCCAAGCAGGGCACCAACATCGAGGCGCTGGAGGAGGCGGTGCTGCTGACCGCCGACGCTGCGCTGGACCTGCGAGCCAACCCCGACATGGAGGCTCAGGGTGTGGCGATCGAGGCACACCTGGACCGCGGTCGCGGACCGGTGGCTACCGTGCTGATCCAGCGCGGCACCCTGCGGGTCGGCGACTCGATCGTGGCCGGCGATGCCTACGGCCGGGTACGCCGCATGGTCGACGAGCACGGCGAGGACGTGCACGAGGCGCTGCCGTCGCGGCCGGTGCAGGTCATCGGTTTCACCTCGGTGCCCGGAGCCGGTGACAACCTGCTGGTGGTCGACGAGGATCGCATCGCCCGGCAGATCGCAGACCGGCGCAGTGCCCGCAAGCGCAACGCCTTGGCCGCGCGGTCGCGTAAGCGGATCAGCCTGGAGGACCTGGACTCGGCGCTGAAGGAAACCAGTCAGCTGAACCTGATCCTCAAGGGCGACAACGCCGGTACGGTCGAGGCCCTGGAAGAGGCCTTGATGGGCATCGAGATCGACGACGAGGTGCAGCTGCGTGTCATCGACCGCGGCGTCGGTGGCATCACCGAGACCAACGTGAACCTGGCGTCGGCGTCGGACGCGGTGATCATCGGCTTCAACGTGCGTGCCGAGGGCAAGGCGACGGAGCTGGCCAACCGCGAAGGCGTGGACATCCGGTACTACTCGGTGATCTACCAGGCGATCGACGAGATCGAGAAGGCCCTGCGCGGCATGCTCAAGCCGATCTACGAGGAGAACCAGCTGGGCCGCGCCGAGATTCGGGCGATCTTCCGGTCCTCGAAGGTGGGCATCATCGCCGGCTGCCTGATCACTTCCGGCATCGTGCGCCGCAACGCCAAGGCTCGGCTGCTGCGGGACAACATCGTGGTTGCCGACAACCTGACGATTTCCTCGCTACGCCGGGAGAAGGACGACGTCACCGAGGTCCGCGAGGGCTACGAATGCGGTATGACGCTGACCTATTCCGACATCAAGGAGGGCGACATCATCGAGTCGTTCGAGCTGGTCGAGAAAGCGCGCACCTGACGGCCGACATTGCAGTGACGCACCACCCGGGTGGGGGACGAAGCGATGAGGAAGGCGGTGATTCGGGATGGCTGACCCAGCACGGGCGCGCCGGCTGGCTAAGCGGATCAACACGATCGTCGCGTCGGCGATCGAGTTCGAAATCAAAGATCCGGGCCTGGACGGGGTGACCATCGTCGACGCGAAGGTGACCAACGACCTGCACGACGCGACGGTCTTCTACACCGTGATGGGCCGCACGTTGGATGACGAGCCGGATTATGAGGCGGCCTCGGCCGCGCTGGAACGAGCCAAGGGCACGCTGCGCACCAAGGTCGGGGCCGGCACCGGGGTGCGGTTCACGCCGACTTTGACGTTCATGCGCGACACGACGTCGGACAACGTGCAGCGAATGGAGGAGCTGCTGGCCCGTGCCCGCGCCGCCGATGCCGACCTGGCGCGGGTACGGGTGGGAGCCAAACCGGCTGGGGAGGCCGATCCGTACCGCGACAGCGGGCCGGCAACCGAGCCCACGTGGGGGGCAGCGGTCGACGCTGAGGAGACCGGTGACGACCACAGACCCCAAGACTGACTTGGCCCGCGACCGGGTTGCCGCGGACCGCATCGATGCGGCCGAGGCCGCCGAACTGCTTTCGGCCGCAACGACGGTCGCGGTGATTTGCCATGTTCATCCCGATGCCGACACCATCGGCGCGGGCTTGGCCCTGGCCACCGTGCTGCACCGCAGCGGCAAGGAGGTCGAGGTCAGCTTCGCCGCACCGGCCACGTTGCCGGAGTCGTTGCGGTCGCTGCCGGGCTGCCATCTGCTGGTCGACCCGGACGCGATGCGCCGCGATGTCGATCTCGTTGTGACCGTGGACGTTCCGAGCGTCAAACGGCTCGGCGCGCTGAGCGATTTGGCCGGCCCGGGTCGGCAGCTGTTGGTGGTCGACCATCACGCCTCCAACGCGATGTTCGGCACCGCGAACTTCGTCGACCCGACGGCGGACTCCACGACATTGTTGGTGGCCGAGCTGCTCGACGCGTGGGGCAAGCCGATCGACCGCGACGTCGCGCACTGCATCTACGCGGGGCTCACCACCGACACCGGGTCGTTCCGGTGGGCCAGCGCGCGCGCGTTCCGGTTGGCGGCCCGGCTGGTCGAGGTGGGCGTGGACAACGCGAAGATCAGCCGGACACTGATGGACACCCATCCGTTCGTGTGGCTGCCGCTGCTGTCTCGGGTGTTGGGCTCGGCGCGGCTGGTGCCGGAGGCGGTCGACGGACGCGGGCTGGTCTACGCGGTGGTCGGCAACGACGACTGGAACAACTCCCGCCCGGAGGAAGTCGAAAGCATCGTCGACATCGTGCGCACCACGCAACAGGCGGAGGTGGCCGCGGTCTTCAAAGAGGTTGAGCCGCAACAGTGGTCGGTCTCGATGCGGGCGAAGGCGGAGGTGGACCTGGCCGCGGTCGCGTCGGTGTTCGGCGGCGGTGGCCACCGGCTGGCCGCTGGCTATTCGACCGTGGGGTCCATCGACGACGTGGTGACCTCGCTGCGCGCCGCACTCGGCTGAAGCTGACCAAAAGGGCTCGCTAGAACGCCCAACTTCCGTCGGATTGCAGGACGAATCCGTGGTCCCCGCTGGTGGTGTCCAGACAAGCGAGCAGATTGTCCGCGCCCACCGCGCAAGTCACGTTGAGATAGGACAGTTTCTGGCCCACGTTCAGCGTCTTGGCGGTGTAGGGCAACGCGGCCGGATTGCCGCCGCACCCGCTGTAGGTCATTCGGCTCAGTTCATAGCCGGGTCCCTTGAAAGTCACCGACCCCTCCACGCAGTCGCCGGGTCTCGGGTGAGCGCCGCCGGGAAAGGGAATGTCGTCCATTCCCGGAACTTCGCCATTGCACTTAATGTCTTGCGACGGCCGTGGCGCGGGCGCTGGCCCACCGTAGAAGTCACACACCACTGAGTTCGGGGTCGAGAAATTAATTCGCGGCGAGTTGCCGGGAAGCGAGGTCGTGATATAGCCGTCCACCGCGACTGTGGTGAACGCGTCGAGATTGGGAAATCGTGGTGGCGGTTGCGCGCCCGCGTGCTGCCCGACGGCGATCGAAACGGCCATGACCAGGGTCAGGACGCCGACTACTCGCATGCTGAGGCCGACGACACCCCACATCGTTCCTCCTGCCGTGCGCAAATGGTTTCGGCTCGTTAGGGGGATCGTATTGGTTATCGCCTTTACTGGCGATAAAAAGTTGCGGGCCCGGCCATTTGCGCATGGCCAGCTCATGGACGAATGAATTGCGTCATCACCGAACCGCGGCTAACGGACTTGAGCACGCCCGCGTTGCAATACCGCTTCCCGATTCGCGGCGATGTCGTCGCCCGTGGTGCGGAATTGCCGGGCCGCCATCGCCTCCAGCCATAACCCCTCGTTGGTCTGCGACTCGTCGATGCGGTGGTAGGAGGCCAGCAGGGCACGAACCGCGCCTTGGTTGTTGCCGACGATGGCGGCCGCCACCTGGCGTGCGGTGGGCAGCAGATGGTCGTGCTCCACCACCTCGGTCACCAGGCCCGCCCGCAGCGCATCGGCGGCCGAGAGGTAATCGCCGGTCATGCTCATCCGCCGGGCCAGCCCGACGCCCACCTTCTGCGGCAGCCGCACGCTGAGGCCCCAGGTGGGCAGCAGGCCGACCCGGGCGTGGGTGTCGGCGAAGCGGGCCTGCTCGGAGGCGATGACGATGTCGCAGTACAGGACCAGCTCCAGCCCGCCGGTGACCGCGGCGCCGTTGATCGCGCCGATCACCGGCTTGGTCATCGACGGCCAGCGTGGCGAGATGTCCGGCAGCACCTCCTGGCCGCCGAGCTCTTTGAGATCCAGGCCCGCGCAGAATACCGGGTCCGCACCGGTCACGATGACGACGTCGACGTCGTCATCGGTCTCGGCATCGGCCAGTGCCGTGAAGAACCGGTCCCGTAGTGCCGAGGACAAGGCGTTGCGCGACTGCGGCCGGTTCAGCGTCAGGGTGCGCACCCGCTCTTCGGTGTCGATCAGCAGGATATCGTCGCTCATGGCATCACCGTAGAGGGTGACGTGAGCCCCCAGTACGGTCGGCCGGGTCTACGGGATCGCCGTGGCGGGTGCCCGTCTCAGCTGACGGCGCTCTCCAGCTCGCCGAGCCGAGCCTCGACTTCGGCGAGCCGCGCGCGCAGCGCCCGCTCTTCGTTCCGGCGTTCGGTCACCTCGCGCATGATCGCGGAAATGCCCACGATGCGGCCGTCGTGCTGCAAGAGGGCAACACTGAACTCGATCGATAGCCGGTGGCCGTCTTGGTGAGTGGCCGGCACGCTCAGCAGCTGGTCGCCGTAGCGGGTTTGTCCGGTGGCCATGGTCTTGTGGTAGCCGTCCCAGTGCCGCTTGCGCAGCTTTTCCGGGATGATGATGTCCAGGTTTTGGCCGAGCGCTTCGTCCGTCGAGTAGCCGAACATGCGCTGGGCTCCGTCGTTCCACAGTCGAATCACACCCCCGGCGTCACACACGACGATAGCCTCGGGCGTGGCGCTCACCACCGCCGCGGCGATCCACTCCTCGGTGATGTCGGCGATGCGAGCCTTTTCTGCTGCGCGGCCTGCGTCTGGGCTGTTCACTTTCTTCCTTTCTGTGATCCTGCCGACGTTGGTCCCGGGCCGACGTGAATGAGGCACTACCGACTGGTAGTCTACTGCATAATGCATACTGCATACAGTCCCAACTAATTCAGTTGGGCTTTCGGCGCGGTTGGCAGGCAAGGAGGAGGCCCGGTGCTGCTACGTCAATTGGAGTACTTCGTCGCGGTCGCAAGAGAGCGACACTTCGCCCGGGCCGCCGAGGCTTGCTACGTCTCCCAGCCCGCGTTGTCGGCATCCATCGCGAAGCTTGAACGCGAGCTCAACGTCACGCTGATTAATCGTGGACGCAATTTCGAGGGCCTGACCGTGGAGGGCGAACGTCTGGTCGTCTGGGCCAAAAGGGTGCTCGCTGTACACGACGGCCTGGTGGCTGAGGCGGCCGCGTTGCGATCCGGGATTTCGGGCGTGTTGCGATTGGGGGCGGGTGCGACGGTATTGACGACCGCGGCGCTGCCGATCGCCACCTTCTGTTCCTTGCACCCGCTGGCTCGGGTGAAAGTCCGATCGCATTTGCCAACAACGGAATTGGTACGACAGCTTCGCAATTTCGAACTCGACGTGGCGATCGGACATTTCGATGAACGGGACCATTCCGGTCTCGAGCTGATCCCGCTCTACGAGGAACAGTGCGTGTTACTGGTCTCGGGAAAGCAGCTTGCGCCGGCATCCGGAACCATCACGTGGGCTGAGGCGGCTCAGGTTCCACTTGCGCTGCCCGCACCGGAGGTTGGCTTCCGGCAATTCATCGACGACGCGTTTGCGAACGTGGGCACGACGGTCGTGCCGCAGATCGAGACCGACTCGATGGCGTCGCTGTACGCTCACGTCGCCACGGGCGCTTGGGCAAGCATCGTGCCGCACACCTGGTTTCGGGCAATGCCGGTGACCGGCGCATTGCGGGGATTGCGTTTGGTCGAACCCGAACAGCGGACCGAGATTTCGATAGCCATCCATGCTTCGGCGCCGGGTTCGTGTGCTGCCCGGGCGTTCTTGAACGTCGCGGTCGGATCACCGCTTGGGCCTGAAGAATTCAGTTTCGGTGGTCGTGAGGTAGGCGGTGAATTCGATCCGAATCTGGATGTGGTGCCAGCGAGCGCACCGGCGAGGGAATCCTATGTGGCGTGATCACGCCGTGGTGGGTGCTCCGACCCGCCCGGACCGATGCGGCCGTGATAACTCTCGCTTATCGCTTGAATACCACTAGGTCTTGGACGCGTGGTCCAGGCTAGGGAAAAGTAAAGAGCAGTAACACAATACGAAAAAGGCATGTACTGCCGGAAAGGTTGCTCGTGACGACGGCGGCTACCATCGAAGACACCGACGCTGAGGATGCCGGAGGTCTCACCGATGGAATTCATTTGGTGGTCGACGCGCTTCGGCTCAACGACGTTCATACGATCTATGGGCTCGTCGGTATTCCTATCACCGACTTGGCGCGGACGGCACAGGCATCGGGTATCCGCTACATTGGCTTCCGTCATGAGAGCGCTGCCGGACACGCCGCGGCCGCGGCCGGCTTCCTGACCCAGAAGCCCGGCATCTGCCTGACGGTTTCGGCGCCCGGCTTTCTCAATGGACTCGTCGCACTGGCGAACGCCACCACGAACTGCTTTCCCATGGTGCAGATCTCGGGTTCGAGTGAGCGCCATCTCGTCGACCTGCAGCGCGGTGACTACGAAGAGATGGACCAGCTGGCGGCAGCCCGTCCCTTCGTGAAGGCGGCGTACCGAGTATCTCGCGCCCAGGACATCGGCCGCGGCATCGCCCGGGCGTTGCGGACCGCGGCATCCGGGCGGCCCGGCGGCGTCTACCTCGACATCCCGGCCGCCGTGCTGGGCGAGGTGATCGACGCGAAGTTCGCGGCCCAAACGTTGTGGCGCGTAGTCGATCTAGCTCCGAAGCAACTGCCGAACGTGGAGTCGGTGGACGCGGCAATCGAGCTGCTCGCCGGCGCCGAGCGCCCGCTGATTGTCCTCGGTAAGGGCGCCGCATACGCCCAGGCCGACGAGCAGATCAAAGAATTCGTGGAGAGCACCGGAGCGCCGTACCTGCCCATGTCGATGGCCAAGGGACTGCTGCCTGATGACCACCCGCAGTCGGTGGCGACTTCGCGGTCTTTGGCGCTGCGCCGTGCCGACGTGGTCTTGCTGGTCGGTGCGCGGTTGAACTGGCTGCTCGGACACGGCGATGCGCCGCAGTGGAACCCCGACGCCAAGTTCATCCAGATCGACATCGAGGCCACCGAGATGGACAGCAACCAGCCGATTGCCGCTCCGCTGGTCGGTGACATCGGCTCGGTGATGCAGGCTCTGCTGGAGCGCTCCAAGCCCGGTCAGATCAGCACGTCGGCCCAGTGGCGGGAGGAGTTGTCCGGCAAGGCGAAGCAAAACATCGCCAAGATGACCGACCGCCTTGCGGCCGCACGGGAAGCCCACCCGATGAAGTTCCTGGGTGCGCTGCAGGCCATACGTGATGTGCTGCAAGACAACCCGCAGGTCTGCCTGGTCAATGAAGGGGCCAACGCGCTGGACCTGGCGCGCAACACGATCGGTATGTACCGGCCGCGGCGCCGTCTGGACAGCGGTACCTGGGGCGTGATGGGCATCGGGATGGGGTACGCCATCGCGGCGGCAGCGGAGACCGGTGAGCCGGTGGTCGCGATCGAGGGAGACAGCGCCTTCGGCTTCAGCGGAATGGAACTGGAGACCATCTGCCGCTACAACCTGCCCATCGTCACGGTCATCCTCAACAACAGTGGCGTATACCGCGGCGATGAGGCATCGGGGTCCGATGACGACCCGGCTCCCACGTCACTGCAGGCGCATCACGAATTCATGATCAAGGCCTTCGGCGGAACCGGTTACCGCGCCGAAACGCCCGACGAAGTCGCCGCGGCGCTTCGGGAGGCGTTGGCCTCCGGTCGGCCGGCGCTGATCGACTGCTTGATCGACCCGTCCGATGGAACCGAGAGCGGCAACATCGCTCACCTCAACCCGAAAGGGATCACCAACAAGGGCTGAAATCCGTTGGCATGTCGGCCTAACAATCAGGTCGTCGACACAAGGTAACTGGAAAGCACAGAAAGAAAGGAAATCCGATATGGCCGAACTGCCTTTGTCTGGGATCAAGGTCATCGACTTCACCGGCGTCCAGGCGGGGCCAGCTTGCACCCAGATGCTCGCGTGGTTTGGAGCAGACGTCCTCAAGGTCGAGCGGACCACTGGCGGTGATGTCACGCGTAATCAGCTGCGGGACATACCAGAAGTCGACGCTCTGTACTTCACCATGCTCAACAGCAACAAGCGCTCGCTGGCGATCAACACGAAGTCACCTGAGGGCGTCGAGGTCATGGAGAAGCTGATCCGCCAGGCCGACGTGCTGGTGGAGAACTTCGCTCCTGGCGCAATGGACCGCATGGGCCTGTCCTGGGACAAGTTGCAGTCATGGAACCCGCGATTGATCTTCGGTTCGGTCAAGGGCTTCAATGACGACTCGTCGTGGAACGACCTCAAGGTCTACGAGAACGTGGCGCAATGTGCCGGCGGTGCCGCTTCGACCACGGGGTTCTGGGACGGCCCGCCGACCGTCAGCGGTGCGGCGCTGGGTGACTCGAACACCGGAATGCACCTGTTGATCGGCATTCTCACGGCGCTGATCCAGCGGGAGAAGACCGGCAAGGGGCAGAAGGTCTCGGCCTCGATGCAGGACTCCGTGTTGAACCTATGCCGGGTCAAGCTGCGCGACCAGCAGCGCCTCGAACGGGTCGGATACCTGGAGGAGTACCCGCAGTACCCCAACGGCACGTTCAGCGACGCGGTGCCCCGTGGCGGAAACGCCGGCGGCGGCGGTCAGCCGGGCTGGGTGCTCAAGTGCAAGGGCTGGGAGTCCGACCCCAACGCCTACATCTACTTCACCATCCAGGAACAGAACTGGAAGCGGACGGCCGAGGCGATCGGGCGCCCGGAGTGGGCCGAGGACCCGGGCTACAACACGGCGCTTGCTCGCCAGGACAAGATCTTCGACATCTTCGCCGAGATCGAGAAGTGGCTCGCCGACAAGACGAAGTACGAGGCCGTCGACATCCTGCGTAAGTGGGAAGTCCCTTGCGCGCCGGTCCTTTCGATGAAAGAGATCGCCGTGGATCCCGATCTGCGCAAGAGCGGCAGTGTCGTCGAGGTCGAGCAGAAGGGCCGTGGGACATACCTCACGGTCGGCAGCCCGATCAAGTTCTCCTCGTTCAAGCCTGAGATCAAGGGTGCGCCGCTGCTGGGTGAGCACACCGACGACGTGCTGGCCGAGTTGGGTTACGACGCCGACACCATCGCCGAGTGGCGCAAGAACGAGATCGTGGTCTAAAAAAATACCGCCGTGCGCTTGGTGCGCTCCCCAAATCGCCGGGTCGCGGCGGGGATGGCCCCAGGGATCTGTTCCCTGGGGCCATCTCTCATTAGTGATGCATTAGTGGCCGACACCCGATGGGATTCCGGCGCCATGGGCTTGGTGTGTTGCCCGAATCGGCGGGCCGCAGACGAGACCCGGAGACCAGACCCGCGAACCAGACCCGCGGACGAGACCAGGCCCCAGGGCTTGGCTACCTGGGGCCTGGTCTCGTCATTCGCGGAAATCTGTGAGCGACGCTGCAGCGCTTCGTATTCCGGCGGCTTTGCGCACTCCCGGCAGAGCTAGTTCGGCAGCCGGCACACCGGGTAGCCGGGCCGCTGCAGCCGGCGCGGTGCGATGGCCGTGCAAAGGCAGATTAGGCCGCCGACCACCAGGGCCAGGTCCAAACGTCTGGACGGAATCAACAGCGCGGGCAGTCCCACCCCGAGTAGGCCGCCGAATATCTTGGCGCTGTAAACGAGCCCGAAGTTCGCAACCGCGCTGTGCTCGCCGAAGTAGTCGGCAACCAGGTTGATGAACAGCGAATAGAAGGCTCCGCCGGCCAAGCCGCCGAGTGCGGCGAATGCAATCAGCCCGACGGACGAGCCCGTCGATGCCGAGTACGCCAGCCCCAACAAGGCGATTCCCCCGCCGAGCAACGCCAGACTCAACGTCTGACGCCGGCCAAATCGGTCCGAGTAGCGGCTGGCGATGCCCCGACCGCCGCCGTTGACCAGTGCCAGCACCGCGACGGCAGCGGCGCCGACGGAAAGCGGCAGGCCGTGCGCGCTGGCGATGCTGGGGATGTAGACGATGGTCAGCAGCGCCGCCGACGAGGCCACCACCGCGATGAGGTAGGTGAGCACGAAGGCACGGGTCCGTGCCGTCTCGGGCGGCGAGTACTGGCGAATCGCCGGGGCGTTGCCCAACAGGCTGCGGTTTACCTGCTTGTCGACTACCCATCGTCTCGGGTCGACCTCGATCGGCCACCAGTCGGGCGGCGGGTCCTGGAAAAAGGCGCCGCACACCGTCACGACGACCAGCACGCACAGGCCGACTGCCGTGAAGACCGCGTCCAGGTTGTCCGGGCGGAGGACCAGTGCGAACAACATGACGAACGGCACCGCGCCGGCCCCGAAGGCGCCCGACACCAACGAGACCTTTGCGCCGCGGTGCTCGGGATACCACCTCGCGACGGTGGAAAGGCAAGTGGCATAAACGATTCCGGCACCGGTACCACACAGCACCGAGTAGCCGAGCATGGTGAACCCGAGATCGCCCGTCCACGACAGTGTCAATGGGCCCATGGCTGCCAAATCGGCACCGATCAGCATCGCCGTCGACGGCCCAATGCCCAAGCGCCGCCGTAGCGGTGGAGTGGCCGCGGAGGCGGCCGCCTGAAAAACGACCCATAACGCCAACACCCAGAAGGCGCCGGGGGTGACCGCATGAGGTGGCTGCTGCATGGCTACCACGGCGACTCCGTAGCCGAACTGGAGCACGCTGATGCCGGCCATCGCCGTCCACGGCAACCACAGCATCCAGCTCCGGGAGCGGGCCATGATGTCGTGCGGTCGCTCGCCGATGCGGTACGAGCACCCGTGTGCTCTGATCTGTAGGACCGACAGTCCATCTCCAGCGGTCATGGTGGTCTCCCTTGTGCATACTGTATACACTTTTCTACCCGGTTAACCCATGTGTGTCTAGGGGGAGATGGGTGCGCCGGCGTCAGCAGGGCCGCCGGGAGTTGTGAGCGCTGGGCGCAACGCTATTCGGCAAAGAAGTTTGCCCGACTAATTCCGCGCCGGCCGCGGCCATTCAATCGGCAGCGGGGAAGTCGCGGCCGGACGGCAGTGGTTGCTAGGCCTAGACAATTGAGTGAGTTTTAGTGACACTTGTCGTATACGGTATACAGTCTGCAGTAGGCACAATCGAATCCCGGCCGTTGCAGCGCAGCCACTGCTTCGGAGTCTTGCGGTGCGCGGGGGATCGACCGGGCGAAAAGCCCCGGAAAGTTGAGGTAATGGTGGGCACTGCATCCCTGTCGTGCGACACCCGGAACCACAACGGGCGGCCGCTTAATCGGCGTGGAGGGCTACGCATTCCGCGTCCATCACGACAATTCTCAGGGAGATCTCATGGGTAAGGCATTAGACGGCGTCCGGGTCTTGGACATGACTCATGTTCAGTCGGGCCCGTCTGCGACGCAGATGCTTGCCTGGCTCGGCGCCGACGTCATCAAGCTCGAAACGCCCAGGGGTGGGGACATCACCCGCAGCCAGCTCCGCGACATCCCTGACGTCGACAGCCTCTACTTCACGATGCTCAACTGCAACAAACGCAGCGTGACCGTGAACATGAAAAGTGAAGACGGTCAGGAAATTTTCAGCAGATTGGTAGCTCGCTCCGATGTTTTGGTGGAAAACTTCGGACCGGGCGTCGTCGACCGCTTCGGGTTCAGTTGGGAGCGGCTGCAAGAAATCAACCCGGGCTTGATCTATGCATCGATCAAAGGCTTCGGGCCGGGCAAGTACTTCGATTTCAAGGCCTACGAAATCATTGCTCAGGCCATGGGTGGCGCCATGGCCACAACGGGTTTCGAGGACGGTCCGCCCACTGCTACGGGTGCGCAGATTGGCGACTCGGGCACAGGAGTGCACCTTGTCGCCGCGATTCTGGCTGCGCTGCTGCAGCGCACCAATACCGGTCGTGGACAACGCGTCGAGGTTGCGATGCAAGCCGCCGTACTCAACCTGTGTCGGGTCAAACTGCGCGACCAACAGCGCCTCGCGCACGGCCCGCTGCACGAATATCCCAACGAGCACTTCGGCGACGAGGTGCCGCGCGCGGGCAACGCGTCCGGCGGGGGGCAGCCGGGGTGGGCCGTGCGTACCAAGGGCGATGGACCTAATGACTACCTCTACGTGATCATCCAGCCTGCGGTGTGGGCGCCGCTGGCCCGTCTCATCGGGCGGCCCGACCTCGCCGAGCATCCGGATTGGGATTCCCCCGAGGACCGACTACCCAAGTTGGACAAGGTTTTTGCCCTGATCGAGGACTGGAGCCAACGTCACAGCAAGTTCGATGCGATGGAGGCGCTGAACTCGATCAACGTTCCGTGCGGTCCGGTGTTGGGCACCAAGGAGCTGATCGAGGACCAAAGCCTTGCCGACCTCGGTGCGATTGTCAGCGTCGAGCACCCCGAGCGTGGAACCTTCAAGACCGTCGGCAGCCCGCTGCGGCTGTCTGACTCGCCCGTGGAGGTCGAGCGACCGCCGCTGTTGGGGGAGCACACCCAACAGATCTGTATGGAGCTCGGCTATTCACCGGAGGAAGTAGAGCAGTTCAGAAGCGCGGGAGTGGTCTGAGCGCGCGAGCTGACGCGGACGCGAGACGCATCTAGAGATCCACTGGCTCGGCGGAGAAGGACCCGGTTGTGGGAATTGACCGCGTGCGACTCGGTGTGACACCGAGGTGGCTCATCGCTGGCCGGTCGCGGTTGTGGGCGCTCCGCGCGGCGCACCGAGTGCGAAGTGCGCACGAAACCACCGGCCGCGCACCGCCATAGGTCACGTATCCACGTAACCACCGAACGCCAGCAATTCGGCGGCCCGCCGTTCGATGCATGCGGCCGCCGAGCCATCCCCTCTTCTTTATTCTCCGAAAGTGAGTCAATGATGTCTTCAACTCTCGCAACGTATCGCGAGGTAGTCGATGACAACGGTCGCGTCTATCGCATCGGCGAAACCGACCGCGAACTGCTCGGCAGATCGCGGGTAACCATGGTGTGGCTGCCATGGATTGCGATGATGGCGGTCAGCGTCTTCGAGTACGGTTACGGTGCCGCGGCCGATACACTGCGTCACGCCCATCACTGGAGCCTGTCCGAAACCTTTTGGCTGCTCTCGGTTTGGGCTGTCTTCCAGGCGGCCGTCGCCTATCCCGCCGGCCGGCTGAGGGAGAAGGGCGTCACCTCGGCCAGGTCAACCATGATCGCCGCCGCCGTGTTGTCGGCGCTGGGATTCATCACCGTGGCTCACAGCAGCAACTTGGTGGTGGCTTACCTGGGGTTCGCCCTGTGTGGCGGCTGCGGAGTCGGATTGGTGTATTCGACAGGTATCACCATCGTCGGCAAGTGGTATCCGGAGAAGCGCGGTGCGAAGACCGGATTCGTATGCGGTGGATTCGCCTACGGTGCGGTGCCTTTCATCTTCATCTTCAGCTACGCGCTGCACCCCAACACCTACGTATGGGTGCTCGATCTGGTTGGGGCCTTCATGCTGGTGGTTGTGGGGATATGCGGCTACTACTTCCAGGACCCCCCGAAGAACTGGTGGCCCGCAGATGTCGACCCGTTGCAGCACGCCGCCGCCGCCGCTACGTCCAGTCTCAAGAGCCTGCAGAAGAACCCGCCTGCCGTCCGGCAATACGGTCCAGTGGAGGCGATCAAGACCGGCATGCTGCCGTTGATGTGGCTGTCGTTGGGCATCACCACCGGGGTCTCGCTGTTCGGCATCAGCTACATGGTGCCGTTCGCCAAGCACCTCGGCTTCGGGGCGATGATCGTGGCTTCGTCGGCCGGCGCGCTCTCGATCATCAACGGTGTGGGTCGCGCAGCGACCGGGGCCATCTCGGACCGGATCGGCCGTAAGCAGACGCTGCTGGTCGTGCTGCTGGTGTCGGTCGTCGCCCTGATCGGCCTGCTGTACACCGGGCTTGCCAGAAACGAGGTCGCCTTCATCTTCTTCGCCGTGCTGGTCGGATTCGGCGGCGGTGCTTTCTACCCGCTGTTCGCCACGTTGACGACCGACTACTTCGGCGAGAACAACAACGCCAGCAACTACGGAATCGTCTACAGCGCCAAGCTCGTCGGTTCAATCCTGGGAATTGGCGTGGGCGCCAGCGTCATCGACGCTTGGGGCTACACGGGGGCCTACTGGGTGGCCGCGGCGAGCGCGCTGCTGTCGGCTGCCACCGCGGCGTTGTTGCGGCAGCCCGGACGTCGGGCGAAGGAAGTCTCGGTCTCCGAGATCGTCGGTCAGGCCACGCCTTCGGCGCCATCAGCGGCCTCCTGACGCCGCTGATGGTAGATCTCCCGGGTGCGTTCGGTGTGGCGCCGCATGAGGTCCGCGGCGCGCTTGCCGCTGCGTGCGGAGATCGCCTCGATCAGCTCGGCGTGTTCGTCCCACGCGTCTTTGCCGCGGGATAGCGCGATGGGCTGGTAGTACCACCGCACCCGGCGCCCGACCTGGCCGATGAGGTTGGCCAGGACGCTGTTGGCCGACATCGCAACGATATGGGAGTGAAAGGCATCGTTGGCGGTGACAAGGGCTTCCTTGTCACCGCCGGCGAGTGCCTTTTCGCCGGTTTGGTGCAGCTCCCACAGCCGCTCCACCTCGGCCGGTTTCGCACCACGCGCGGCCAATCGAGCCGACTCGGCTTCCAGCAGAGTGCGTACGCTCAGCAGTTCGTCCGCCTCCGCGTCGGTGGGTACGTGTACGAACGCGCCTAGGGCCGGGCGAAGATCGACCCATCCCTCGCTTTGCAAGCGCTGCAATGCCTCTCGAATGGGTTGCCGGCTTACACCCAGTTGAGCGGCCAGCTCGTTCTCGACCAGATGCTGTCCGGGGCGCAGCTCACGTGTGATGATCAGCTCCATCAGCGCCTCGTAGGCGGCCTCCCGCAACGGCGCCGGACGTTCCAGCCTCATTCGCGATCCCGCCCCATTTCGCGCGCCGGTGGTGACCATGAATTATCCCACTCCCCATTCGATGTTTTTCGTAGACAGCATACAATCCGGGCCCTTCAATTGTGGGCCTTCGACATTGTGAAATGCGCAGCAGTTTCCCACCAAAAACGCTGGTGGCGCCCAGAGTGCATACGGGATGCAAAAAACCGGCCTAGGTAGCCGGGGTTTGCTGGATGTCTCCGAATTGGGGCGGCGTGCGGCGAAGTCTGGTGCCGCGGGTATGGGTATACCTGCGGCGCGGCAAAAGAACGGGGTTGGCGAGCCATCGATCTGCTCGCCAACCCCGTGAAGATCGGCACCGGCTCAATCGGTGCCGTCGGCATTAGCTGGATGCCGGAGGACAATTTGTCCTAGGCCGCGCCGGACTTGGCGGTCGCGGTGTAGGAGCGTGCCCCGACGCCGGCCAGTGCACCACCGTCGACGATGAGGTACTCGTCGCGGATCGGCTTGCCGTTGAAGTAGCATTCCAGGATTTCCCGGGTGCCGGCCGCGTACCGAGCCTGCGCCGACAACGTGGAACCCGAGATGTGCGGCGTCATGCCGTGGTGGGGCATGGTGCGCCACGGGTGGTCAGCCGGTGCCGGCTGGGGGAACCAGACATCCCCGGCGTACCCGGCCAGTTGGCCGCTTTCCAGCGCCCGCTTGATGGCATCCCGGTCGCAGATCAGCGCGCGCGCCGTGTTGATGAGGTAGGCGCCCCGCTTCATGGTGCCGATCAGCTCTTCGTTGAACAGCCCGCGGGTTTCGGGGTGCAGCGGCGCGTTGATGGTCACCACGTCGAGGTGCGGGACCATGTCCTGCACGCTGGGGTGGAAGGTCAGGTTCAGTTCCTTCTCCACCTCGGCGGGCAGCCGGTGCTTGTCGGTGTAGTGCAGGTGCACGTCGAACGGCGCCAGCCGCCGCAGTACCGCCAGCCCGATCCGGCCGGCCGCAATGGTGCCGACGTGCATTCCCTCGAGGTCGTAAGACCGTTGCACGCAGTCGGCGATGTTCCAGCCGCCGTCGATGACCCACTTGTAGGACGGCAAGTAATTGCGGACCTGCGACAGGATCATCATCACGACGTGCTCGGCAACGCTGATGCTGTTGCAGAACGTGACCTCGGCGACGGTGATGCCGTTCTCGATGGCCGCATCAAGGTCGGTGTGATCCGAACCGATACCCGCAGTGACCGCAAGTTTCAGCTTGGGCGCGCGCGCGATCCGCTCGGCGGTCAGATAGGCCGGCCAAAACGGTTGCGAAATAACGATTTCGGCGTCCGCGAGGTGCTTGTCGAACTCGGAGTTTTCGCCATCCTTGTCCGAGGTCACGATCAGCTCGTGACCGAGGCTCTCCAGGTAGGGGCGCAGCCCCAGCTCGCCGGAGACGCTGCCCAGCAACGTGCCCGGGGTGAAGTCGATGGCCTCCGGGGTGGGCAGCGTTTGCCCATCGGGGTAACGCTGTAGAGCGGGCAGGCCGTCGCGCGGATACTCGCTGGGATATCCGGTTACTGGGTCGTCGTAAAGGACGCACACCACTTTTGACATAGAAATTCGATTCCTTTCATCCGCCGATGCTCGGCTCTCTTCTTGCCGCCACGCTGACGTGGCGGTCAAGTATGTTCGGCTGTGCGTGCCGTTGATTCACAAAACCTTTAGCTCCTCGGAGATTTCGGCAACTGAGGACTTGGCGTCGCCGAACAGCATCGATGTTTTCTCGTTGAAATACAGCTCGTTCTCGATGCCGGCGAATCCAGGATTCATGGATCGCTTCAATACGATGACGGACTTGGCCTGATCGACGTCCAGAATCGGCATGCCGTAGATCGGCGAGGCCGGATTCGACCGTGCCGCGGGGTTTGTCACGTCGTTGGCCCCGATGACCAGAGCGACGTCGGCGCGGCTGAACTCGCCGTTGATCTCGTCCATTTCCTTGAGGTGCTCGTACGGCACGTCGGCCTCGGCGAGCAGTACATTCATGTGCCCGGGCATCCGGCCCGCCACGGGATGGATGGCGTGCCGGACCTCCACGCCGCGTTCCTCGAGTAGCCCGGCCATTTCGCGCACCGCGTGCTGGGCCTGAGCCACCGCCATTCCGTAACCGGGCACGATGATTACCTGGCTGGCATAGCCCATCTGCAATGCGGCGTCGGCGGCGCTGGTCTGGCGCACGGTCTGGTCGCCGCTTGCCTCCCCGGCAGCCGCGCCCGCGCCTGAGGCGCCGAATCCGCCCGCGACGATGGCAGGAATCGAGCGGTTCATCGCCTTGGCCATCAGGTTGGTCAAGATGGTGCCCGAGGCACCGACGATCATTCCCGCCACGATCAGCGCGGTGTTGTCCAGGGCGAGCCCGGTTGCCGCCGCCGAGAGCCCGGTGAGCGCGTTGAGCAACGAGATCACCACCGGCATATCAGCGCCGCCGATCGGCAGCACCACCATGAAGCCGAGCACCGCCGCGAAGACGAGCACACCGATGAACAACAGCTGTCCTCGCTGACCGAATCCGATCGCCGCGGCGCATCCCACGGCGGCGATCAGCAGCAGCAGGTTGAGCGGCTGCTGCGCCCGACCCACGCCAATCGGTCTGCCCGGCAACACTTCCTGCAGCTTGCCGAAGGCGATCAGTGATCCCCAGAAGGACAGCGAGCCGACAATCGCGGCAAACAGCGACGCGGTCGCGACGTAGGCCGGTACGGTGCCGTAGCCCTGACTGTCGCGGAATTCCACCCACGAGACCAGGGCGACCGCGCCGCCGCCGACACCGTTGAACAGCGCCACCATCTGAGGCATCGCGGTCATCTTGACCCGCTTGGCCGCGGGGACACCGACCAGCGTCCCGAGGACCAGCCCGAGGGCGATGAGCAACCAGTTGCTGGTGCCCGGGGTCAGCAAGGTCGCCACGATCGCGATCGCCATGCCTACGGCGGCGATGAGGTTGCCGCGCGCGGCGGTCCGTGGACCGGTCAGGCCCGAGAGGCCCAGGATGAATAGGGCGAACGCGACGATATAGAGAATGGCGATAACGTCATTCACGAAGACGCAACCTTTCCAGTTTGGGCGGTGGGCTTCTTCTTGAACATGCTGAGCATGCGATCGGTAACGAGGAAGCCACCTACGACGTTGATCGCACCGAAGGCGATTGCGATGACCAGCAACACTCGGTCGAAGGCATCGGTGGCTGACTGGCCCAGCAATACCAGGCCGGCAAGCAGCACGATTCCGTGAATTGCGTTGGTACCAGACATCAGTGGGGTGTGCAGGGTGTTGGGAACCTTCGAGATCACCGCGAAGCCGACAAAGCCTGCCAGCGTCAGGATCGCGAGGTTGGCCACGAGTGTCATCGGATCTCCGTCAGTTCGTTGTCGGACTTGGTGACGCAGCAGGCGTCCAGGATTTCGTCAGAAAGGTCGGGGGTACCCGTGCCACTGAGCATGTGCTCCAGCAGGGCCTGGATGTTGCGCGCGTAGAGCTCACTGGCGTGTTCGGGCATGGTCGCCGGAAGGTTCAGCGGCGCGCAGATCGTGACGTCGTGTCGCCGTACCGTTTCGCCCGGCACGGTGAGTTCACAGTTGCCGCCGGCCTCGCCGGCCAGGTCGACGACGACACTGCCGCTGCGCATTTGGCGTACCGCGTCGGCGGTGACCAGCCGCGGTGCCGGGCGGCCGGGGACCAGGGCCGTGGTGATGACCACGTCGAAGCCGGGGATCGCCTCGGTGAGCCGGCGCTGCTGCTCGGCTTGTTCTTCCGGCGTCAGGGCGCGAGCGTACCCGCCCTCGCCCGCCGCGGTAACACCGAGGTCCAGCCACTTGGCGCCCAAGGAGCGGACTTGGTCGGCAACCTCCGGGCGCACATCGAACCCGGTGGTGCGGGCGCCGAGCCGTTTCGCCGTGGCCAGGGCCTGAAGCCCGGCCACCCCGACGCCGAGAACCAAAGCAGTTGCCGGCTTTACTGTTCCGGCTGCCGTGGTCATCATGGGGAAGAAGCGGGTGGAACACTGCGCGGCACACAAAACCGCCTTGTATCCCGCGACGTTAGCTTGGGAAGACAGCGCATCCATCGTCTGTGCGCGTGAGATTCGCGGGACGGCCTCCATGGCGAACCCCGTGACGCCGGCGCGTCGGAGTTGCTCGCCGACCTCGGGCCGGGTGCGGGGCGCCAGGAACCCAATCAGGTAGGCGCCCTGCTTCATCCGGCTGATCTCGGTCTCGGTCGGTGGATTCACTTTCACTACTACATCCGCCGACCACGGGTCGCCGATGACGGCGCCGGCCTTCTTGTAGTCCTCGTCGTGGAATAACGCTCCCTCACCTGCGCCCGTCTCGACGATGAGTTCGTGGCCGGCACCCCGCAAGCGTTCGACAACGGCGGGTACCAGGGCGACTCGGCTTTCGCCGTCGGTGATTTCGCGAGGCACTCCTATCGCAGGCATATTCCTCTTCCTTGATTGGCCGAAAGGCACACATGACGCGCCCGGGTCCGGTGCCATGCCGGCCTCCCGCCGAGAGCGCGATGGCTACAACATACAAGGATCGCATACTGTATGCAATAATGATCGAAGCCTGGCCATGGTCCTAGAGCGACTGAGTGTACGCCGGATGCAGAGGAGAATTCATGAGGATTGCAGTCGTTGGAGCCGGAGCGATCGGGGCGTATTGGGGCGCCGCGTTGCACCGCGGTGGTGCTGACGTTCACCTGATCGCGCGAAACGACAACCTGCGAGCCATGCAGAAAAACGGAGTACGCGTACTGAGCCCTCGCGGCGACTTCGTGGCACATCCTCACGTGACTGACTCCCCGGCCGAGGTGGGGCCGGTCGACTATGTGTTCTTAGGGCTCAAAGCGCACAGCTATCCCACCTGCGGTCCGCTGGTGGAGCCGCTGATGGGACCGAATACAGCGGTTGTCGCCGCGCAGAACGGCATTCCATGGTGGTACTTCTACCGGTTGGCGGGTCCGTTCGAGGGACATCGGATCGAGGCGGTTGATCCGGGCGGCGCGACCAGCGCGGTGTTGGCTCCCGAACGGGCGATCGGCTGTGTGGTGTACCCGGCGACGGTTCTGGATGAGCCCGGCGTGGTCCGCCATCTCGAGGGGACGCGCTTTTCCATCGGTGAACCGTCCGGCGAGCTGTCCGAGCGATGCAAGGCGTTGAGCGAGGCGATGATCGCCGGCGGGCTCAAATGCCCGGTGGAAGAGAACTTGCGCGACGACATCTGGATCAAGTTGATGGGCAACGTGGCCTTCAATCCCCTCAGCGCGTTGACCAGAGCGACGATGGTCGAGATGTGCCAGGACCCGCACACGCGGCAGGTGGTGATCCAACTGATGGAGGAGACCCTGGACATTGCGGCCAGATTGGGCTGCACGCCCGATATCTCGATCGACAAGCGGCTGCGTGGCGCTGAGAACGTCGGCCATCACAAGACCTCCATGCTGCAAGACCTGGAAGCGGGCAAGCAGCTCGAGCTCGACGCGATTGTCTCCGCGGTGGTGGAACTCGCCGACCTGACCAAGGCGCCCGCCCCCACGTTGCGCACGGTCCACGCGGCCACCGGTCTCCTCGCGCGCACGTGCGGGGTGGCGCCGTCACACGGTAACGGGATAGTGCAACAACAACCTCAAGCGGCTCTGCGCTAAGGGAAAGGACACCTGGGATGCGCACAACCAAGATCGTCTGCACGCTGGGACCCGCCACCGCAACAGCTCCCCGTCTGGCTGAACTCATCGACGCCGGAATGGATGTTGCCCGTTTGAATTTCAGCCACGCCACCCACGCTGAGCATTCGGCCCTATACGATCTCGTCCGCGAGATCGCGGCCAGCCGTGGCCGCGCGGTGCAAGTACTCGCAGACCTGCAGGGACCCAAGATCCGGTTGGGCCGATTCGCCCATGGACCGGTGGTCTGGAGTGCCGGTGAGAAAGTGTCGATCACCACCGACACTTGCCCGGGTGATCACGACCGGGTCTCTACCACCTACGGTGGTCTTTCGGCAGATGTGAAAACCGGCGACCGGCTGCTCGTCGACGACGGCCGCATCGACCTGGCGGTGGTGGAAGTCATCGGCGCCGACATCGGGTGCGAGGTCATCTACGGCGGACCGGTGAGCGACAACAAGGGCATCTCGCTCCCCGGGATCGCTGTGAGCGCTCCGACGTTGTCCGACAAAGACATCGCCGATCTGAAGTTCGCATTGGAACTCGGTGTCGATATGGTCGCCATGTCATTTGTGCGCGCTCCCGAAGAGGTCGAACTGGCCCACAGCGTCATGACTGAGGTCGGCAGGCGGGTGCCCGTGATCGCGAAGCTGGAGAAGCCGGAGGCCGTTTCGTGTTTGCCGGCGATCGTCGGCGCGTTCGACGGCGTCATGGTGGCCCGCGGTGATCTGGGTGTGGAGATGCCATTGGAACAGATTCCGCTGGTCCAAAAGCGAGTGATACGGCTGTGCCGCGAGGCGGACAAGCCGGTGATCGTCGCCACGCACATGCTGGACTCGATGGTTTCTGACCGCCGGCCGACCCGGGCCGAGGTCTCCGACGTGGCCAATGCGGTGCTCGACGGCGCGGACGCCGTCATGTTGTCCGCGGAAACCAGCGTCGGCGCCTATCCGGCCCACACCGTGGCCACGATGGCACGCATCGTCGAAGAGGCCGAAGCCGCGATCCACCGCGGCGAAGCGCCGTATTGGCCCGGGCGCAGCGAACAACGCCGCGATTTCCCCAGCGATGTGATCCTGGCGGCGGCCCGGGTGGTGCGGCGGCGACTCCGGGCGGTTGCCGAGCGCTACGCCCACCTGGGTGGAACCGCTGCCGCCAGCCGGGTCTACGGCTGAGCGGCTCAAGCCCAAGGAGAACAGCACCCAAGGAGAACAGCACATGTCATTCGTCAACGTCGATCCTGAAGCCTTGGCAGGAGCGGCTTCGCAGCTGGGCGCCGTCGGGGCGGCAATGGACGCCCAGAACGCGGCGGCGGCGGGACCCACGTCAGGAGTGGTTCCCGCCGCCGCGGACGAAGTGTCGGAACTGATCGCGGCACAGTTCACCATGCAGGCTCGCATGTATCAGTCGGTCAGCGCGCAAGCCTCAGCCGTACACGACAGCCTGGTCAAAACCATGGCGGCGAACGCGGATTCGTATGCCGCGACCGAGGCCGCCAACGCGGCCGCTACCGAGTGAGCCGCGTTTAGCAGGCGGCGCCGTTGTGGAACGTCGACGAGATATCGTGTGCCACGCGCTTCAACAACGGAGTGATTGTTGGCGCGGACGTCAGGGTGACCCGTACCGCGGGACCCGAAATCGATATCGCGGTAAGTGACGGCGCGTCGGGCACCGGCACGGCAAAACAACGCACCCCGATTTCCTGCTCGCCCTCGTCGACCGCGTAGCCACGGGCCCGGCACAATGTGATGTCCTGCAGCAGCCCGTCGGGCGTCGTATGCGAATTCTCGGTCGCCGCCGGCATTCCGGTGCGCGTCACCAAAGCACGCAACGCCTCGTCGGGCAGCTGCATCAGCAGCGCCTTACCTACGCCCGTGCAATGCAGATAGACGCGCCGGCCGACCTCGGTGAACATTCGCATGGAATGGGGGGACGGGACCTGAGCGACGTAAACCGCCATGTCGTTATCCATCACCGCCATGTTTGCCGTCTCGCCGGTACGTTCTACCAGCTCACCAAGATGCGGCCGGGACCACATGCCGACCAGCTCACCGGCGCTCTCGCCCAGCCGGATCAGCTTCGGCCCCAACGAATAGTGCCGGTTGGGCAGCTGCCGTAGATATCCCATACTCAGCAGCGTTCGCACTAATCGGTGCATGGTGGGTTGCGGCAGATGAGCGCGTGCCGCAAGTTCACCCAGTGCTCCCGTCCCGCCCATGGCGGCCAGAATCTCCAGCACGCCGAAAGCCCGCTCTACTGACTGAACCCCGCTCCGGCGGTCGTCTTCGCTCATCGGGTCACGGTCTAGCGGGTGATGAGCTAGTCGAACAGCATTGCAGCAGTGGGCGAATCATCGATTGTGGCCGCCAGTTCATTGTGTTCGGTGATCTTGTCGATGTCGGTGCCCATCGCGATGTTCGTGATGCGCTCCAGGAAGATCTCGACCACCACCGGAACTTTGTGCTCGCGCGCAAGTTGCTGGGCACGAGCCAGGGCTGGTGCGATCTGCTCGGGGTCTGAGACCTGAATCGCCTTGCAGCCCAACCCTTCCGCCACCCGACGATGGTCGACTCCGTAGCCCTTCGGTAGGTCGGTGTCTTCCGACTCCTGGGCGTTGATGTTATCGAACGCCAGCGAGACGAAGTAGTTCATGTCGAAGTTGAGCTGAGCCTGCCGGATCAACCCGAGGTAAGAGTTGTTCACCACGACATGGACGTAGGGCAGGTTGAACTGTGCGCCGACGGCGAGCTCTTCGATGAGGAACTGGAAGTCGTAGTCGCCCGACAGCCCGACCACCGTGGCGGAGGGGTCGGCGGCGACCACGCCGAGCGCGGCGGGCACTGTCCAACCCAGGGGGCCGGCCTGGCCGCAGTTGATCCAATGCCGCGGCTTGAACACCTGCAGGAATTGGCCGCCCGCGATCTGGGAGAGGCCGATGGCCGTGACGTAGCGTGCGTCCCGGCCGAACGCCCGATTCATCTCTTCGTACACGCGCTGCGGTTTGATCGGGATGTCGTTGAAGTGGGTCTTGCGGTGCATCGTCCGCTTGCGTTCTTGGCAACCGCTCACCCAGTCCGTGAAGTCCGGCAGGGCTCCGGCGGTGCGGCGTTCGGACGCCGCGGCCACCAGCAGTTCCAGCGCCGCCTTGGCATCGGAGACAATCCCAAGGTCCGGGGAGAACACGCGGCCGATCTGGGTGGGTTCGATGTCGATGTGGACAAACCGGCGACCCCGCCGGTAGGTGTCGAGCCCGCCGGTGTGGCGATTGGCCCACCTGTTGCCGATACCCATGACGAAATCCGATTCCAGCAACGTGGCGTTGCCGTACCGGTGTGCGGTCTGCAGCCCGACCATGCCGGCGGCCAGCCGATGATCGTCGGGAATCGTTCCCCAACCCATCAGCGTCGGCACCACCGGGACGTTGAGCACTTCGGCCAACTCGATCAGCAGTGCCGAGGCGTCGGCGTTGATGATGCCGCCGCCGGCGATGATGAGCGGGCGTTGCGCACTGCACAGCATATCGAGAGCTTTGCTGATCTGTGCCGCGGTGGCCGAGGGCTTGTAGACCGGCAGGGGAGCGTAAGCCTCTGGGTCGAAATCGATTTCGGCCAGCTGAACGTCGATCGGCAGGTCGATCAGCACCGGACCGGGCCGACCCGAGCGCATCAGGTGGAACGCCTGGGCGAAGGCCCCGGGAACCTGCCCGGGCTCGAGAACCGTCATCGCCATCTTAGTGACGGGCGCTGCGATCGAGGCAATATCGACCGCCTGGAAGTCCTCTTTGTGCAACTTGTTCACCGGGGCCTGGCCGGTAATGGCCAGGATCGGGATGGAATCGGCGCTGGCCGAATACAAGCCGGTGATCATGTCGGTGCCCGCCGGGCCTGAGGTGCCGATGCACACACCGATGTTGCCCGGTGCTGCGCGGGTGTACCCCTCGGCCATGTGACTGGCGCCTTCGACGTGGCGCGCCAGCACATGCTGAATTCCGCCGTGCGCACGCATCGCCGAGTAGAACGGGTTTATCGCCGCGCCGGGCAGCCCGAACAGTTTGGTCGCACCCTCGATTTCGAGGATCTTCACCGCCGCGTCGACAGTGCGCATTCGTGTCATTGGGTGCCACCTTCCGTGTGTCCTGACAGACGCTCGACACCGCGCAGCAAGCCGGAGTGGTCGAGGGACCCGTCTCCGTTGGCCAGGGCCGACGCCATCAGTTGGGCGACGACGGCGCCGAGCGGGATGGCCGCGCCGGCTTCGCGGGCCGCGCTGGTGACGATGCCCATGTCCTTATGGTGCAGCTCGATCCGGAAACCGGGATCGAAGTTGCGGGATAACATCTTTGACGCCTTTTGGTCGAGCACTGCGGAGCCGGCCAGCCCGCCACCGAGCACCTTGACCGCCGCGTCCAGGTCGACTCCGTAGGCGCGGAGGAAGTTGATCGCCTCGGCGAGGAGCTCGATGTTGCCTGCGACGATCAGTTGGTTGGCGGCCTTGACGGTCTGACCCGCCCCGTTGGGGCCGACATGCACGACCGTTTTGCCGACAATCTCGAGAAACGGTTTGGCGGCGGCGAAATCCTCGTCGGTGCCGCCGACCATGATCGACAGTGTCGCGTTCTTGGCCCCGGCCTCGCCGCCGGACACCGGGGCGTCGATGAGACGCAACCCGCGCTCGGTGGCTTCCTTCGCCAGCTGTGCAGTGATGTCTGGCCGGATCGAAGAAAAGTCGATCACCAGCGTCTCGGGTCGGGCGTTGGCGAAAACACCGCCCTCAGAGAGCAATACGGTTTGGACATCGGGGGAGTCGGGCACCATGACGGCCACCACATCGGCATCCTTGACCGCGTCGGCGATGGAGTCCGCTTCCGTCCCGCCGGCCTCGATCAGTGCCGCGGCTCGGCCGGGCGAGCGGTTGTAGCCGATAACCGTGTGTCCGGCGCGGGCGAAATGGCAGGCCATCGGATTGCCCATGATGCCCAGCCCGATAAATGCGATCGTGCTCACCGATTCCTCGTTCCTGTCAGTGTGTTCAGTGATTCGACGTTGAAGCCGCCGCGGCCCCGCTCGGACGCCGGCAACCAGTCGAAGGTGTCGGCCCGAGAGGGCTTGTATTCCAAGCCGATATAACCGCCGTACTCCGATCCCAGAACGCCGAAGTACTCGCCGAGCGGAACCTCGCCGGTGCCGGGCTCGCCGCGGCCGGGGGCATCGGCGATTTGGATGTGTCCGATCAGGCCCCGGTGGGCTTGCACGGCCGCGACCACATCGTCGTTGTTGACATACAGGTGGTAGAAGTCCGCCAAGAGACGCAGGTTGGTGGTACCGGCCTCCGCGTTCACGCGGTCGATGACGCCAACGGCGTCGGCAGCGGTCTTGAGCGGGTAGAGCGGTGCGCCGCTGACCGGCTCGATGAGTACCGTCGCACCGATTTGCTGCGCGGCTTGCGCGGCGTAGGCGATGTTCTTGGCCGCCACATCGTCTTGAACGTCGGGGGCCACACCCTCAATCCGGTTGCCGTACAAGGCATTGAAAGCCTTGGTGCCCAAGGCCTCGGCGATGCTGACGGCGACGCGCACGTTGTCGCGGAATTCGGTGGTCAGGGCGGGGTCAGAGAGAATACCCCGGTCGCCGCCGGCCATGTATCCGGCGAAGAAGTTCAGGCCGGACAACTGCACCCCGCCCTGCTCGATGGCGCGAATGAAGGCCGTAACGTCGGCCTCCGGGGGTGTGGCTTCGATGAAAGGCCACCAAAATTCCACTGCCTCGAAGCCCGCCGCCCGCGCGGCGGCCGGCCGTTCCAGTACGGGTAGGTCGGTGAAGAGTATCGAGCAGTTCACTGTATAGGTCGCAGTAGCCATAGTTGTCCTTCCTGCTTAGACCGCACAAAGTCGGCGTGCCCATCGAAGCGGGCCCGCTGC
This sequence comes from Mycobacterium simiae, assembly GCF_010727605.1. Classification (NCBI taxonomy): domain Bacteria; kingdom Bacillati; phylum Actinomycetota; class Actinomycetes; order Mycobacteriales; family Mycobacteriaceae; genus Mycobacterium; species Mycobacterium simiae. The sequence goes on along the minus strand of NZ_AP022568.1, from coordinate 653,914 downwards.
ACGTCACGAAAGAGCATGGTTTCGTATTGCGGAATATCCGCATCGGAATACGGAATAAGTCAAGGCGATACCAACTATGGTGTCAACTCCGCCGGCGCCGGGGACAACGCCAATTGTCGCCTTTGATAGGCAGTTTGGATCGGTGGCAGGGTGTCGGGTAGGAAACTTTTGACATGAATTCCGCGCGTATGTCAGGTTGTCCAGATGGAAGTCAGATTCCGTCTGACGGAATGTTTCGCTTGCGGCTCAACCTTGATGGGATGGTCTCCTGATGCGGGGCAACATCGTGCTGGCGCCGGACAAGTTCAAGGGCTCGTTGACGGCCGAGCAGGCGGCGTGGGCGATGGCCCAAGGGGTCAATCGGGCTGACCCGGAACTGACCCCGATCGTCTGTCCGGTCGCCGATGGGGGCGAGGGGACTTTGAGCGCGGTCGTGGCGGCCGGATTCGAGCCGGTCGACGCCGCGGCGTGTGGTCCGACCGGTGCACCGGTGCGCACCGGCTATGCCAGCAAGGACGGGCGTGCGGTCATCGAAATGGCCGATATCTGTGGCCTGCAACGACTTCCGGGAGAAACGCTAGCGCCGATGACGGCGACGAGCTACGGGCTGGGGCAGGTAATCGCCCAAGCACTCGACGACGGATGCCGTGATCTGGTGATCACGGTGGGCGGAAGCGCGAGTACTGACGGCGGTGTGGGGATGCTGTTGGCGCTGGGCGCCGAGGTCCAGGATCGCCATGGAGCCGCGATTGCGCCCGGCGGACAGGGCTTGGCCGATGCCGCCCGTCTAGAGCTGAGCCGGTTGCATCCGGGTCTGAGCACGGCCACCGTCACCCTGGCCGCCGACGTAGACAGCCCACTGTGCGGGCCGCTCGGTGCCGCGGCCGTTTACGGACCGCAAAAAGGGGTCAGCGCCGATCAAGTCGGCGAATTGGATTGCGGTCTGACTCACTGGGCGGACCTGGTGGCACGGGTGACCGGCGAGGATCGCCGTAATGCGCCCGGCGCCGGTGCCGCGGGTGGGGTGGGGTTTGGCGCGCTGGCCGTGCTGGGCGCCCAGATGAAACCCGGCATCGACATGATCCTCGAGCTCGTCGAGCTCGATCGAAAGTTGTTGGATGCCATCATGGTCATCACGGGGGAGGGGTCCCTCGATCAGCAGTCCTTGCGCGGCAAGGCGCCGGTGGGTGTTTCCCGGCATGCGCGCGCACACGGCATACCCACCTTCGCTGTGGCCGGCATATCGAGCCTGACGGGCGCCCAGGCCCGCACCGCGGGTTTCCGCGCGGTGCGCACCCTCAACGAAGTCGAGCCGGATCTGACCCGTTGCACGGCCAACGCTGCGGAACTGCTGATCAGGGTGACCGAGCAGCTGGTCCGGGACAGCACCCAATCCGGGCAGTCGCAGCCCCATTCTTTCGCGGAGCGCGGTCGGTCGGTTGATATCTAAAATCAATCACACTGGGGTGTCCGGAAACCGCGCGCTAGCATCTGCTGCATACCGGATCTGGACCGCACACCGCTGGGCTGTCGGCAGTTCGTGACCGAAGGAGGTCCGCCCTATGCCAACCCTTTTGCTGGATCACCCGAGCTTCGCGCAGCATCGGACCGCGGGCGGTCATCCGGAACGGCCGGACCGCTACCGCGTGGTGGAAGCGGCGCTGCGTCAGCCGCAATTCGACACCCTGATTCGCGAGCGTGCCGAGATCGCCGATCTCGCGGCGACCCGCTATGTGCATTCCAACCGCTACGTCGACGAGCTTGAAGCCGCCCGTCCGGCGGAAGGCTATGTATACCTCGATGGCGGCGACACCATGATGGAGCCGTCGACCTGGGAGGTGGTGCTGCGCGGGGTCGGCGGCACGCTACAGGCGATCGACGGCGTGTTGAGTCGCCGCGTACAAAACGCTTTCGTGGCTTGCCGGCCACCGGGGCATCACGCCGAAACCGAACGCGCCATGGGCTTTTGCTTGTTCAACAACATCAGCATCGGCGCGCGGCACGCGCAGCAGGAGCACGGCGTGCAACGGGTTGCGATCGTCGACTTCGACGTGCATCACGGCAATGGCACGCAGCAAATTTTCTACTCGGATCCCGATGTGCTGTACGCGTCCACCCACCAGATGCCACTGTTCCCAGGCACGGGTGCCGTCGGCGAGACCGGGGTCGGCAATATCTTCAACTCACCGCTGCGTCCCGGTGACGGTGGCGTGGAATTGCGGGCGGCATTCCAGCAACGAGTCCTGCCCGCGCTCGACAGCTTTGCTCCGGAGCTGATCCTGGTGTCCGCGGGGTTCGACGCGCACGAGCGGGACCCGCTCGGCTCGCTGACGATGACCGCCGACGACTTCGGTTGGGTTACTCGCGAGTTGCTGAATGCCGCCGAAAAGCATTGCGACGGCAGGCTCGTCGCAATTCTCGAGGGGGGTTACGACTTGAGGGGTCTAGCGGATTCCGTCGTCGCGCATGTCGGCGAACTCATCAAGGGGTAACCGACGCCGTTACGCTACGGGCTGCGATCTGAGTTTGACTGCCATGCTGTATTCGGCACTGGGCACCCGGAATCGAGCCTGGCTCAGCTTGAGCAGCCGCCCGTCGATCGCGTACTGCCCGATGGCATTGATCTCGACGTGGTGCTCAGAGCCGTCAGTCTTGTTGGCTTCCAGGACGAGACGTGTGGCGTAGCGATTCCAGAACCGGAACTCCTCGACCGTGACCACATTTCCGTGCGCGATCTGCGCCCGCTCCAGGGCGCAAAAGTTGGCGAACTCGTCTCTGCTGTAGGTTTTTCCGTTGTCCCGATGCTCGTACTCCTGGGCGAAGAACGCATCCATCACGTCCGCCACACTGCGATGGGAGCAAAACAGCAACTCGCGTAGCGCATCACCGAACGATGGTCGGATCACCAAATCTCCTCCCGTCGCGATGTTTTTCCAATGTACCGGCCGCCCTGGCCTGTTGAAGCTGGCTGATATGACGAAAAGTGAAGCCATCCATCACGATAGCGAATAGGCGTTCACCTCAACCGCCGATCGGCGAACGCGGAATGAGAGTGGCCGGTACGCCGACCCGGTGAGCTGCGCTACCGGAGGCGTGAGTCACCATGCCACCGGCCGGAAGTTTGGCGTGGTGCTTGTGCGGCGCCCCGGGCGCCGATCCATGATGCCCGTCCGGGGCGGCTGCGTGCGAACCGGAGGGCCCAGACACCGCGTTGAGCCAACCGGGTGGTACGGACAAGGTTCCCAAATGGGAGGCTTGACCGAGACCCGCCGCGGGGTCGCCGCCCAATCCTGCCGACCAGGGATCGACGAGCTGATCCAACGCACCCAGCGGCCCGACCGCGCCCAATTCGGGGAGGGCTTCTTCGACACCTAAAAGTGAGTCGCCGCCCACCAATTCGAGACCAGAGCCGGCCAGATCGAGGGCAAATCCACTGATGTCGGTACTCAGCCCGAAGCCGTCTGAACCGAAGCCCAATGCGCTAGTACCGATCTCGGGAGCGCTGCTGCCACTGATGTCGACGAGGCTGTGCATCGCTAGGGCGAGTTGCGACGCGCTCTGGATTCCGGCATTGGCGGTGGTAGGGACCGCTTTGCCGGAGGTCTTGGCCACCCGCGACAGCATGCTGAGCGCGGAGAGTCCGGAGAGCCCGGAGGAGGCCAGCGGCGCGCCCGTGCCCAGCGTCGTCGACGCGCCGGAACCCGGTCCGGCCAGGCCTTGCAACGTGGTTGCCGCCGACTGCAGCAACTTGGCCGACATGCCCTGGGCGCTGCTGTCGGGCCCGCTCGCATCGGCCGTTCGTGGGGGAGCTGTAAATGCCGAAAGTCCGGACGCGGCAACCGCGTTAGCCGCGTAGCCGTACATCGCCGCCGCGTCGATTGCCCACATGTCGGCGTACTCGGCCTCGGTGGCCATAATGGCCGGCGTGTTCTGGCCAATCAGGTTGCTGGCAATGAGCGCGGCTAGGCGTGCCCGGTTGGCGGCGATCAGCGTCGGGGGCACCGTCATCGCAAAAGCCGTTTCGTAGGCGCGGGCCGCGGCGGTGGCCTTCATCGCGACGTCTTCGCACTGGGCTGCGGTGGCCCGCACCCATCCGGTGTAGGGCAGTACCGCGGCTGTCATCGCTATCGAGGACGGCCCCGTCCAGGATTCACCGATCAATTCGGCGACCACCGACTCGCATCGGCCGGCCGCAACGTACATCTCCGCGGCCAGCTCCTCCCACTCGGCGGACGCGGTCAGCAGAGTCCCAGGACCGGGGCCCGAGTACATCCGGCCGGAGTTCACTTCCGGTGGTAGCGCTCCGAAGTCCATGTTTGCCTCGCTTGTGGTCATGCGATGTGTCGCTGATCTCATCGCGCCTCGAGCGCGTGTTGTATACAGTATTCAGTTAGCAGGTTTGCTCGGTGGTTTCGAAGCCCACTCATATGAAACTCATATGTCCCCTAGCTCGGGTGCGGACTGGGACGGCTAAGCGGGAAAACCCGGCCTATCGTGGAGCCATGTGCCGGAACATCACCGAACTACGCGGTTTGCAGCCAGCTGCCACCGCGGAAGAGATCGCGGCTGCGGCGCGTCAGTATGTGCGTAAAGTCAGCGGCATCGTTCACCCGTCCGCGGCGAACGTCGAGGCGTTCGAGGCGGCGGTCGCCGAGGTCACGCAGACCACGACGCGGTTGCTGGAGGCGCTACCGCCGCGCCGGCAACCGCCCAAGACTGTCCCGCCATTGCGCCGGCCCGAGGTCCGGGCGCGGCTGGCCGTGGCCGAATGACGCTCACCGCAACGACTGCCGCGCTCAAGGAGTGGAGCGCGGCTGTGCATGCGCTGCTGGACGGCCGGCAATATGTGCTGCTGCGCAAGGGTGGGATCAAGGAGAAGCGGTTCGAAGTGGCCGCGCCGGAGTTCTTGTTGTTCCCCACTGTTGCGCACAGCCACGAAGAGCGCGTGCGGACTGAACATCGCGATCTGTTGGCGCCGGCGGCGGCCGACAGCGCCGAAGACCGGCTGGTGATCCGTGCCGCCGCGAAAGTGGTTGCCGCGCTGGCTGTTAACCGACCGGAACGGCTCGAGGAGATCGAGGACTTGCATATCTGGACGGCGGAATCGGTGCGCGCTGACCGGCTCGACTTCCGGCCCAAGCACAAACTCGCGGCGCTGGTGGTGTCGGTGACTCCGCTGCTCGAGCCCCTTGCCCTGACCCGCATCCCCCAGTACGGGGGTTGCACAAGCTGGGTCCAGCTGCCCGCGCGGCCGGCGCTGGGGGCGCCGATCCACGACGACGCGGTGTTAGCCGGCGTCGCGGCCCGGGTCCGCGACGCCGTGGGCTGACAGGTCAGTCGGGCCGACCGGAAGCAGCAGGCGGGACCGCCCGTAGACAATGGCATGGGTGGCCGGCTTCGTCTGGCGGGCGGTAAGCATCGGCTCGTCGGTGCCCGAGTTCGGGGCATAGCGCGGCGACCAGCTGCCGGTGACCAGCACCCGGATGCGGCAGCCGGCGCGGAAGCGGTGCGCGATCGGGTCGAGTTCGATGGTGACCAGCTGCGCCGGGGCGCTCAACCGGCGGTAGGCATCGCTGACATTGCGCGACCTGCCCTTCGCGTCGACCTCGCTGACTCGCACGAACAAGTCGACGTTGGGGTTATCCGAGCTGTGCTCCAGCTCGATCACCGGGTTGCCGTATACGCCCAGATCGTCCAAAAGCGTTGCGCTGTCGAATGTCAACACGTCGTCGCGCCGTGCCAGCGGGCTGTCGTCGCGGTAGCCGCCGACCGGGGCCAGCAGCGCACCGCCGGTAGTCGGTGTGGGGTTGGCGGGGTCGTAGCGGAACGTCACCGGTGCCAGCCCCTTGGCTTCGGGGGGTGTGTCGTGCAGGTAGCGGCCGGGCCATAGATACAACGCGCGCTGGGTGGTGACGGGCGGCCAATCCGGCAAGTTACGCCAGCCCTGTCCGGTCACGCAGACCCGAACCCGGCTCGGCCGTCGCAACGCCGAAATTCCGGCCAGATGGGTGTCCAGCCAGTCCAGCGATTCGCGCGCGCCGGTGGACAGTCCCTTGGTGAGCAACTCGCTGTGCGTCCACGGGCCAATGGTCATCGCCACGTCGACGCCGCGCCCGCGCAGGTGGCGGTACTGCTCGACGGTCTGCCGCAAAAAGATGTCCTGCCAGCCGCCCAGCAACAGCACCGGTACGTCGACGCGGTCCAACGATGTGCCGAACCGCAACCGCTCCCAGAACGGAAGTTCTAAGTCGGTGTTCTGTACCCACGACTCGAACCATGGCGCCCCGGCGCCGAGCATCCGACGGGCCGCCGCGCCGAAGGGGGCCTCGGCCACCGCGGCCGCCACCCGCTGCGGCGCCCGCAGCTGACGCAGCCCCGCCTTGAGGCGCACTGAATCTTCCTGATGGGCCATCATGTCGCTCCAGCCCAAAAAGTCCCCCGCCGCAAAGGATCCGGTGTCCCACACCGATGCGGCGAAATCGTGGGGGCCTGCCACAATGACGGCCGCGGCCAACTGCGGCGGCGGGTCCTGCAAGATCGCCCACTGCGTGAAGCCCAGATACGACGGTCCAAGGGTAGCGAATCGGCCGGTGAACCAGGGCTGCTCGATGAGCCATGCGACGGTGTCCGCCCCGTCCTCGGCCTCGTGAATCATCGGCTCGAATTCGCCCGCGGAGCCGAAAGTTCCACGCGCACTTTGCAACACGACGTGATAGCCACGCGACGCATACGGCTGGGCGAACAACAGCGAGAACGGAAACCCGCGCCCGTACGGCCCACGCACCAGCACGGTGCCGACAGGACTGGAGGTGGTGGGCGCGTAGTGGTCGGCCACCAGGCGCGCCCCGTCGCGCATCGGTACTTCGACCCGGTTCACCGTGTACCCCGTGCTGGCCGGCCGCAGACCCAACACGCGCCCCAGCGCGTTGCCCCCGAATTGGCGCAGGCTGCGCAGCGCCGGTTCGCCGGGACGCGTCGATGTCATGCACACGCCCACCAGGTTAAGGCCGAGGCGTTTGCTGTTCCGGGAGGGTCAGAACTTGTAGTACGGGGTGAGGTCGTTGGCCCGTTGCAGATTGGTGGACGGGCAGTCGACTTCGGGGTTGGAGTAGACCGTGGAGAAATACAGGGCCTGCTGCAGCACACCGTAGCTGGTTTTGAACGCCACCATGCAGGAGAAGTACCAGTAGCTGTTGTGGTAGGTCGGCTTGAGCACCCAGTATGTCGCGGCGCGGTGTCCCTGGATCGTCGTTTCGAGCGCGTCGGGTGGCAGCGATTGTTCGTAGGTGCGCCAGATGATCGGCTCGACGGCCAGCTGGTAGTTGCCCGCATCCAGGTGGCAGCGCAGACCGTCCTCGTGTTCGGGCGGCGTGAAGGCCAGGCCCAGCCGCTGCAGGACGTCAAAGGGGATGTCTTCGCACGCGTCGAACGGCCGCGGGTCGGTGGTGGCGATGATCGGACTCTTCATCGTGGTTTCCAGCGGCAGCGCGGTGGACCGCAGCTGGAAGGTATTGCCACCGGCAGTCGATGCCGGCGGCGAACTGTGCCAACCCAGCACGACCGCTGTCATCACCGCGCCGAGCGCCCCGATCAGGCGCACCTTGGTGAACATGACACCCCCTACCCTCGGCGGTCCTTGCCGGGAGTGTACAAGTCACCTGAGCGGAGGCCACAGCTAAACCCGAACCGGGGTGGTCGGCATGGCCGTCGCGGCGGTGAACGGCCTAGCGGGACCGGCCGCGGCGCGCCGAGTCGTTAGGCTGGTTAGTCGTGGTGACACCGGACTCGACCAACGGAGGCCAACAGACCTCCCAACCGACACTGTGGGCGGTCTCGGATCTGCACACGGGTCACTTGGGCAACAAGCCGGTCACCGAATCTTTGTATCCGTCCTCTCCCGACGACTGGCTGATCGTCGCCGGTGACGTTGCCGAGCGCACCGACGAGATTCGCTGGGCGCTTGACCTGCTGAGACGGCGGTTCGCCAAGGTGATCTGGGTGCCAGGCAACCATGAGCTGTGGACGACCAATCGGGATCCCAACCAGGTTTTCGGTAAGGCTCGCTATGACTACCTGGTGAACATGTGCGACGAGATGGGCATCGTCACGCCGGAACATCCCTTTCCGGTGTGGACCGAGCGCGGTGGCCCGGCGACGATCGTGCCGATGTTTCTGCTCTACGACTACACCTTCTTGCCGGACGGGGCGCTGAGTAAAGCCCAGGGTCTGGAGATCGCACGCGAGCGCAACGTGGTCGCCACCGACGAATTTCTGCTGTCTCCGGAGCCCTATCCGACCCGCGACGCATGGTGTCGGGAGCGCGTGGACATCACCCGCGCCCGCCTCGAGCAACTCGACTGGATGACGCCGACTGTGTTGGTGAATCATTTCCCGCTGGTGCGTGAGCCCTGCGACGCGCTGTTCTACCCGGAGTTCTCGCTGTGGTGCGGCACCACCAAGACCGCCGACTGGCACACCCGTTACAACGCGGTCTGCTCGGTCTACGGTCATCTGCACATCCCCCGTACCACCTGGTATGACGAGGTGCGCTTCGAGGAAGTTTCGGTGGGCTACCCCCGAGAATGGCGGCGTCGCAAGCCATTCAGCTGGCTGCGCCAGGTGCTGCCCGATCCGAGATATGCGCCGGGCTACCTCAACGAATTCGGGGGACATTTCACCATCACCCAAGAGATGCGGGAACAGTCCGCGAAATTCCGGGAGCGGTTGCAGCAACGGCAGTCCCGATGACCGCCGACATGTTGATGTCGTCGGTGCTGCCGGCGACGCAGGACATGGCGTATTCGGAGGTGTACTCGGACCCGCCCGGCCTGACCCCGTTGCCCGAAGAAGAGCCGCTGATCGCCAAGTCGGTGGCCAAGCGGCGCAACGAGTTCATCACCGTTCGGCACTGTGCCCGGATCGCTCTCGGTGAGCTGGGCGTGCCGGCGGTACCGATCCTCAAGGGCGACAAGGGCGAGCCGTGCTGGCCCGACGGGGTGGTCGGCAGCCTGACGCACTGCACCGGCTACCGTGGTGCGGTGGTGGGGCGCAGCCCCGCCGTGCGTTCGGTGGGCATCGACGCCGAGCCGCACGATGTGTTGCCGCACGGTGTGCTGGACGCGGTCAGCCTCCCCGCGGAGCGCAGCGAGATCCCGCAGGCCATGCCGACGGGCTTGCATTGGGATCGAATCTTATTCTGCGCCAAGGAAGCAACGTACAAGGCGTGGTTTCCGCTGACTAAGCGGTGGTTGGGTTTCGAAGACGCCCACATCACCTTCGAGGTCGATGGCACCGATGCGACGACCGGTCAGTTCGTCTCCCAGATCCTGATCGACCCGGAGGCATTGTCGGGGCCGCCGCTAAACGAGCTGCGCGGGCGTTGGTCGGTCGAGCGCGGGCTAGTGCTCACCGCGATCGTGCTATGAGCGAAGGCTCCGGCGGGCCCAGCGGCCCCGGGTTGGTCGTCGTGGACAAGCCGGCCGGAATGACCAGTCACGACGTCGTGGGCCGTTGCCGCCGTATCTTCGCCACCCGGCGAGTTGGCCATGCGGGGACGCTGGATCCAATGGCCACCGGTGTGCTGGTGATCGGGATCGACCGCGCCACCAAGATCCTCGGCCTGTTGACGGCCTCGGCCAAGTCGTATGCGGCCACCATCCGGCTGGGGCAAACCACCGCCACCGAGGATGCCGAAGGTGAAGTCCGGCAAACCATTTCGGCCGCGCATCTGACGGACGAACAGATCGCCGCCGCGGTCGCCGGACTTCGCGGCGACATCGAACAGGTGCCGTCGGCGGTCAGCGCGATCAAGGTCGGGGGCCGTCGCGCCTATCAATTGGTCCGCGACGGCCAGGAGGTCGAACTCAAGGCCCGTCCGGTGCGGATTGACCGGTTCGAGATTTTGTCGACCCGCCGCGATGCCGCACTGATAGACCTCGACGTCGAGGTCGACTGTTCGGCGGGAACCTACATCCGGGCACTGGCCCGTGACCTCGGCACCGCGCTCGGCGTGGGCGGGCACCTGAGGGCGCTGCGGCGCACCCGCGTGGGGCGGTTCGAGCTGGACCGGGCCCGGTCACTCGACGAATTGGCGGAACGGCCGCAGCTGAGCTGGACGCTGGACGAAGCGTGCCTGCTGGTGTTCCCGCGGCGGGTCCTCACCTTCGAAGAGGCCGAGGCCACCCAACACGGCCGGCCCCTGTCGCCGGCGGGGATCGACGGTGTCTATGCGGCCGCCGATCCGGCCGGCAGGGTGATTGCGTTGCTGCGCGACGAGGGCGCGCGGACAAAGCCCGCGGTGGTCCTCCGCCCCGCGACGATGCAGGACTGGAAGTCCTGGTGAGGAGTGGGGTGTTGGGATTGGGCCCCGCGACGATGCAGGAGTGGAGGTCCTGGTGAGGAGTGGGGTGTTGGGATTGGGCCCCGCGACGATGCAGGAGTGGAAGTCCTGGTGAGGAGTGGGGCGACGCTCTCGCGCTCAGAGCCGCCCGAGCAGTTCGGCCTTCTTGGTGGCGAACTCCTCGTCGGAGAGGATGCCGCGCTGATGCAGGCCGGCTAGTGATTCGATGGCCGCGACGATCGCGGCAGGATCCTCGGCGCCGCCGGAAGCCGGCCTGGGTGCCGGCGGCTCGGCTGCCGGTGGCTCGGGTGCCGGCTGCGGCGGCGGGCCGGACTGGTACTGCGACTGAACGTGCGGCTGGTATGCAGTGGATGGCGTTTCGGCCGACTGCTGCCCGCTGACCTCACGCAAGCTGGAAACGCCGAAGCTGCCGAGCTGACTGGTGAAGGTCACCGAGCTGTACCCGCCGCCCTGCTGCTGTTGCACACCGGCAATCCGGTGCTCGCCGGTGTCGAAAACCTTTGCGACGCCGTTGATCTCGATCACCAGACGTCTGGTGCCGGGAAAGAATGCGTAGCGCACGTCGTTCTGCCCGCCGACCGCACTGGGCGCCCCGAGTTCGGCCGGCCACCAGTTGTTCGAGCCGAGTCCGCCCAGGGCTGGCGCGGCCGCAGGCGGAAACACCTCGGTGGTGGACAGCAGCTGGGCCAACTCGTTGCACAGCGCGTCGACCCGTGCCTTGAGCGCGTTGTCGAACATGTTGCCGACCATCGTCATTCCGCCGCGCATCCATTGCCCGTTCCCGCCGAGCTCCGGGATGGAGAACTGGGCCATGGTGCCGCCGCCGGCGCGGAGGGCAACCAGCATGGCCAGGACGGCATCCTGCGAGAGGCCGTGGCGCGCGGCGACGTCGGCGATAGCGGTGGCGGCTTCGGGAGTCACCGTTGCCTTCATGTCGTGCATCCTTCGTCGTCGGTATTAATTCGAGCCTACGCAAACGGCGAACAATAAGCACCGCACTGCGGCGTCGCCAGCGGGGGTTCCAGCAACCAATGCGGCACGGCTAAGCTGCCGACTAGACGGGTGTCAAAACCCCATGGCCCGGAGGTGTGCGCAATGTCCAACAAGGTTTACGTCATCGGCGTCGGCATGACGAAGTTCGAGAAGCCGGGCCGCCGCGAGGGGTGGGACTACCCGGACATGGCCCGCGAGTCGGGGACCAACGCGCTGACCGATGCCGGCATCGACTACAGCGAAATCGAGCAGGGTTACGTCGGCTACGTGTACGGCGAGTCCACCGCCGGGCAGCGTGCCCTCTACGAACTGGGCTTGACCGGCATCCCGATCGTCAACGTCAACAACAACTGTTCGACCGGCTCCACCGCGCTGTTTCTGGCGGCCCAGGCGATTCGGGGCGGGTTGGCCGACTGCACCATTGCGCTGGGTTTCGAGAAGATGAAGCCCGGATCGCTGGCGACGACCTACGAAGACCGCACCAACCCGATGGACAAGCACGTCAAGGCGATGGCCGAAATCAGTGAGTTCGCCTTCCCGGCGGCACCCTGGATGTTCGGCGCGGCCGGCCGCGAGCACATGAAACAGTTCGGAACCAGCGCCGAACACTTCGCCAAGATCGGCTACAAGAATCACAAGCATTCGGTGAATAACCCGTTCGCGCAATTTCAGGACGAATACACCCTCGACGACATCCTGGCGGCGAAGATGATCTACGACCCGCTGACCAAGCTGCAGTGCTCGCCGACATCGGACGGGTCCGGCGCCGCGATCCTGGCCTCGGAAGGATTCGTCGACCGCCATGGACTCGCGGGTCAGGCGGTGGAGATCGTCGGGCAGGCGATGACCACCGACTTCAAATCCACCTTCGATGGCAGCGCGAAGGCGCTAATCGGCTACGACATGAATGTCCAAGCCGCGCAACGGGTTTACGATCAATCCGGGCTCGGCCCCGAGGACTTTCAGGTGATCGAGCTGCACGACTGCTTCTCGGCCAACGAGCTACTGCTCTACGAGGCTCTCGGACTGTGCGGCGAGGGTGAGGCGCCCAAGCTGATCGACAACGGCGACACCACCTACGGCGGACGCTGGGTGGTCAACCCGTCCGGTGGATTGATCTCCAAGGGGCACCCGCTGGGCGCGACCGGACTGGCGCAGTGTGCCGAGCTGAACTGGCAGTTGCGCGGCCAGGCCGACCGGCGTCAGGTCGACAACGTCACCGCCGCACTGCAACACAACATCGGGCTGGGCGGTGCCGCCGTCGTGACCGCGTACCAAAGGGCCGAACGCTGAGCGGCGCGGCGGGCGGGCTGGCCCAGGGGCATAAGCCGTGATCGAGTGGTCCGAAACCGACCTGATGATGCGCGACGCCGTTCGGCAGTTCGTGGACAAGGAGATCCGCCCGTACCTGGATGAGCTGGAAACCGGAGCGCTGTCGCCATATCCGATCGCCCGAAAGTTCTTCAGCCAGTTCGGCTTGGACGCCATGGCCGCCGAGGCGGTCAAGAAGATGCTGGACCGCGAGCGAGCCAGGTTGAACGGGGACAGCGCAGGCGAAAAAGCAGAGCGGGCAGGCGATTCCGGGGGCATGGGTGTCCAGGGCTCGATGATTGCGGTGCTGGTCTCCGAAATCGCCCGAGTCAGCATCGGGTTGCTGAGCACCGCGTCAGTCAGCCTCGGTTTGGGCGCGGCGACCATCATGAGCCGCGGCACGCTTGCGCAGCAGGAACGCTGGCTGCCCGAGTTGATGACGTTGGAAAAGATTGCGGCGTGGGCGATTACCGAGCCCGACTCCGGGTCGGACGCGTTCGGCGGCATGAAGACCTACGTCAAGCGCGACGGCGACGACTACATTTTGAACGGGCAGAAGACGTTCATCACCAACGGTCCCTACGCGGACGTCCTGGTTGTCTACGCGAAGCTGGACAACGGCGATACGACGCTGGATGCGGAAGACAAGCGCAACCGCCCAGTGCTGGTGTTCGTGCTCGACGCCGGCATGGAAGGCCTGACTCAGGGTAAACCGTTCAAAAAGATGGGCATGATGTCTTCGCCCACCGGGGAACTGTTCTTCGACAACGTTCGGCTAAGCCGGGACCGGTTGCTCGGCGAGAGCGAGCAGCATGCCGGCGGTGACGGCCGCGAAAGCGCCCGCGACAATTTCGCCGCTGAGCGGATCGGGATCGCGATGATGGCGCTGGGCATCATCGACGAGTGTCATCGGTTGTGCGTGGATTACGCCAAGAACCGCACATTGTGGGGCAAGAACATCGGGCAATTCCAGCTGATTCAGCTGAAGCTGGCGAAGATGGAGATCGCCCGGATGAATGTGCAGAACATGGTATTCATGACGATCGAGCGTCAGCAGGCCGGTAAGTCCCTGACCCTGGCCGAGGCGTCGGCGGTCAAGCTGTACGCCTCGGAGGCCGCCACCGAGGTGGCGATGGAGGCCGTGCAGTTGTTCGGCGGCAACGGCTATATGGCCGAATACCGGGTGGAGCAGCTGGCGCGGGATGCAAAATCATTGATGATCTACGCCGGCAGCAACGAGGTACAGGTCACCCACATCGCCAAGGGTCTGCTGGCCGGATGAGTTCGTCTGGCCGACACCGCGTCGGTTAGGCCACCACCCACACCGCCCGGGCGGCCGGACTGCCCAGATCGACCGTGGTCTCGGCGCCGTCGGACGATTCGATCGCGACCGAGATCATCCCGGCAAATTCCCGCCGGGTCAGCACCCGCAGCCGTGAGTCGAGGTTGATCCCAACGCTGGAGAAGTAGCGCAGCATTTCGGGGTCGGCGTCGGAAATCCGCGCCACCGTCGCGCTCTCGCCGTCGTCGCACACCCACAGCTGCCGCGCCGGAGGTGTGGGTATCTGGCCGTCGGAGGCCGGGATGGGGTCGCCGTGCGGGTCGCGTTGGGGGTATCCGAGCTTGGCGTCGATGCGCGCCACCAGCCGCTCCGACACCGCGTGCTCGAGCACCTCGGCCTCGTCGTGAACCTCGTCCCATCCGTAACCCAGCTCGTTGACCAGGAAGGTCTCCAGCAACCGGTGCCGGCGGACCACCGCCAGCGCCGCCCGTCGACCGGCTTCGGTCAGGCTCACCGCGCCGTACTTCGCGTGGTCGACAAGCCCTTGCTCGGCGAGTTTGCGGATCGACTCCGATGCGGTGCTGGCCGATACGCCGATCCGGTCGGCCAGCATCTTGGTGCTCACTTTCTGCGGCGTGCCGTCAGGGGACCACTCCTGGGCATTCCAGATGACCTTGAGGTAGTCCTGGCCGACCGCGGTAAGACCGCCAGCCTCGTCGTCAGCACTCACAACCGCAAAGTTTAGGCAAACTATCTCTGATCCGGTGGCGGACCGGCATCAGATTGGCGGGAATCGGCATCCATCGGCGCGCCGGGCGGCTGTGCACCGTAGGCTTGCGATCGTGCAGCGGTGGCGCGGCCAAGACGAGATCCCCACTGACTGGGGCAGGTGTGTTCTGACGATCGGGGTGTTCGACGGTGTGCACCGCGGTCATGCCGAATTGATCGCCCATGCGGTGAAGTCCGCCCGGGCACGCAACGTGCCGTCCGTGCTGATGACTTTCGATCCGCATCCGATGGAGGTGGTTTATCCGGGCAGCCATCCTGCCCAGCTGACCACCCTGACTCGCCGCGCCGAGTTGGTCGAGGAGCTTGGTATCGATGTCTTCCTGGTGATGCCGTTCACGACGGATTTCATGAAGCTCACCCCGGAGCGCTACGTGCACGAGCTGCTGGTGGAGAATCTGCACGTCGTCGAGGTCGTGGTGGGAGAGAACTTCACCTTCGGCAAGAAGGCGACCGGCACCGTCGACACCCTGCGCAAGGCCGGTGATCGGTTCGGGTTCGCGGTCGAAGCCATGTCGCTACTCTCGGAGCACCACAGCAACGAGACGGTGACGTTCTCGTCCACCTACATCCGGTCCTGCGTCGACGCCGGCGATGTGGTGGCGGCCATGGAGGCACTGGGCCGTCCGCACCGCGTCGAGGGCGTCGTCGTGCGGGGCGAGGGGCGGGGCATGGAGCTGGGATTCCCGACCGCCAACGTCGCGCCGCCGATGTATTCGGCGATCCCGGCCGACGGCGTGTACGCCGCGTGGTTCACCCTGCTCGGGCACGGGCCGGTGACCGGTACCGTCGTCCCGGGCGAGCGTTACCAGGCCGCGGTGTCGGTCGGCACCAACCCGACCTTCTCCGGGCGGACCCGCACCGTCGAGGCTTTTGTCCTGGACACGACGGCCGATCTCTATGGCCAGTACGTGGCGTTGGACTTCGTCGCGCGCATCCGCGGGCAGCGCAAGTTCGACTCGGTGAAGGATCTCGTCGAGGCGATGGGCACCGACACCGAACGGGCCCGCAGCACCCTCTCGGCCCAGGACTGATGCGCGGGAGGCGTCAGGCGGCGACCAGGTCGTCGATCTGGTTGATGGCCGACGAGGCGCCCTCGACGACGCCCATGTCGAGTACCTGCTGAAGCGCCTCGGCGGAGGAGTAGGTGCTCACGTAGGTCGCGCGAGTGCCGCCGTGGTGCGCGGCGAACGTATACACATTCCTCGAGACTGGGAGGTCGGTGTTCGGGTTGAAGTCCAGGTCGGCGAAGCCGTCGAGGAAGGAGAAGCTGGTCGGCTCGTCCACGGCCGTGATCTCCCAATACCCGGCGTACTTCTCGCCGTCCGGGCCGGTCATGAAATATGTCGTGCGACTTCCGGGGGTGAGGCTGTGGTCGACGACGGTCGCCGGGTGGGACGGCGGTCCCCACACCTTCTCCAACTGACGCGGGTCGGCATACACCTGCCAGATTCGGGCCACCGGCGCGGCGAAGTCCGCCGTGATGGTCAGCGTCAGGTTGTCCGGGTCGTGCTGGACATCGATCACGGGCATGGTTCAGTCCTCCTGGTTTGAGTCGGATGCGATGAGTTCGTCGACGCGGGCGATGCGATCCCGCCAGAGCGATTCGAGCTCGGTGAGCATGGCGGCCACCGACCGCACGGCCGCCACGTCACCGCTGGCCAGCTGCTGGCGACCGCTTCGTCGTTTGGTGAGCAGGCCGGCCTTTTCCAGCACGACGACGTGCTTCTGCACCGCGGCGAAGCTCATGTCGTACTTGAGTGCCAGTGCGGAAACCGAGTGCTCGCCGGCGAGTGTCCGGCGCATGATGTCGCGCCGGGTTCGGTCGGCGAGCGCGTGGAACAAGGCGTCCACCCGGTCTTCTTGGTCTACGGTCACCCCAGTAACCTACAACCAATTGGTTGTAGGTTGTCAAGGGTGTCGCGCGTCCTGCGATTTCGGTAGACGTCGCCGCCGCTGATAGACTCGCCAGCCGATAACGGTGTGCGCTGCAGTCCGCGGCGGCGATGCACGAGATTTTTTCGCGGCACCAATTGATGGAGATATTTTCGTGGCGCTTACTGCCGAGCAGAAGAAAGAAATTCTGAGCCAATACGGGCTGCATGACACCGATACCGGCTCGCCGGAGGCGCAGATCGCGCTGCTAACCAAGCGGATCGCCGACTTGACGGAGCACCTCAAGGTGCACAAGCACGATCACCACTCCCGGCGTGGCCTGTTGCTGCTGGTTGGACGCCGGCGCCGGCTGATCAAGTACATCTCGCAGATCGACGTCGAGCGTTACCGCTCGCTGATCGATCGCCTGGGCTTGCGTCGCTGACGCACGGTTCCGTCGGGTGACGTTCGCCCGTGTAGAGTAAGAGCGTTCTGGGCCGTCTGGCCCGAGCAAACGGTGCGGTCCGCGCAGATCCGCGTGTTCCGTTCCAGCGTGTCACTACGCATGTTCGTCAGAGCAGCCCAGTCTGCATCGGGCGGTCTTCGGTAGTGGCAGCCGGGCTCTCCGGATCTGGGGCAGGTCGGCTGCTTCGATCGACGGCCGTAGCCGCATTCAGACTCTCCTCTCGGGTAGCTCTCGAGGTACTCGCGCATGACGACGCGAAATAGCTGAATAACCCAGAGAGGCTGTACGGACACCCATGTCTGTAGCTGAAATTGATGAGGGCGTGTTCGAATCGACCGCCACGATCGACAACGGGAGCTTCGGTACCCGGACCATTCGTTTCGAGACCGGCCGGCTGGCCCTGCAGGCCGCCGGTTCCGTCGCCGCCTACCTCGACGACGAAAACATGCTGCTGTCCGCGACGACGGCAAGCAAGTCGCCCAAGGAACACTTCGACTTCTTCCCGCTCACGGTCGACGTCGAGGAGCGGATGTACGCCGCGGGCCGCATTCCCGGCTCCTTCTTCCGTCGCGAGGGACGTCCCTCCACCGACGCGATCCTGACCTGCCGGTTGATCGACCGGCCGCTGCGCCCGTCCTTCGTCGACGGCCTGCGCAACGAAATCCAGATCGTCGTGACGGTCCTGAGTCTGGACCCCAACGACCTGTACGACGTGCTGGCGATCAACGCCGCGTCGGCCTCCACCCAGCTGAGCGGCCTGCCGTTCTCGGGACCGATCGGTGGGGTGCGGGTCGCGCTGATCGACGGCACCTGGGTCGCGTTCCCGACGGTCGAGCAGCTCGACCGCGCCGTGTTCGACATGGTCGTCGCCGGACGCAAGGTCGGCGAGGGTGACAACAAAGACGTCGCGATCATGATGGTCGAGGCGGAGGCCACCGAGAACGTCATCGAACTCGTCGAAGGTGGCGCCCAGGCGCCGACGGAAACCGTTGTGGCCGAAGGACTTGAGGCTGCCAAGCCATTCATCGCCGCATTGTGCACCGCACAGGAGGAGTTGGCCGGCGCCGCCGCCAAGCCGACCGGCGAGTACCCCACATTCCCCGATTACGCCGAGGACGTCTACTACTCCGTCGCCTCGGTGGCCACCGACGAGCTGGCCAAGGCGCTGACCATCGGGAGCAAGGCCGAACGCGACGCGCGCACCGACGAGCTCAAAGCGGAAGTGCTGGCGCGGCTCGCCGACACCCATGAGGGCCGGGAAAAAGAGATCTCGGCGGCTTTCCGTTCGCTCACCAAAAAGCTGGTGCGCCAACGCATCCTGACCGACCACTTCCGTATTGACGGCCGTGGCATCACCGACATCCGGGCCCTGTCGGCCGAGGTCGCCGTCGTCCCCCGGGCGCATGGCAGCGCGCTGTTCGAACGCGGTGAAACCCAGATTCTGGGCATCACCACGCTGGACATGATGAAAATGGCTCAGCAGGTCGACTCGCTGGGACCCGAGACCACCAAGCGGTACATGCACCACTACAACTTCCCCCCCTACTCGACGGGTGAGACTGGCCGCGTGGGCTCACCCAAGCGCCGCGAGATCGGGCATGGCGCGCTCGCCGAGCGGGCGCTGATCCCGGTGCTGCCCAGCGTCGACGAATTCCCCTACGCCATCCGCCAGGTGTCGGAAGCGCTGGGCTCCAACGGTTCGACCTCGATGGGGTCGGTCTGCGCGTCCACGCTGGCGTTGCTGAATGCCGGTGTGCCGCTGAAGGCTCCGGTGGCCGGCATCGCGATGGGCCTGGTCTCCGACGACGTCGACGTGAATGGCAAGTCAGAGCGTCGCTTCGTCACGCTGACCGACATCCTGGGCGCCGAGGACGCGTTCGGCGACATGGACTTCAAGTGCGCGGGCACCAAGGACTTCGTGACCGCCCTGCAGTTGGACACCAAGCTCGACGGCATCCCGTCGCAGGTGCTCGCCGGTGCGCTGGCCCAGGCCAAGGATGCGCGTCTGACCATCCTCGAGGTGATGGCCGAGGCCATCGATGCGCCCGACGAGATGAGCCCGTACGCCCCACGCGTGACCACCATCAAGGTCCCGGTCGACAAGATCGGTGAGGTCATCGGGCCCAAGGGCAAGGTGATCAACGCGATCACCGAGGAGACCGGCGCGCAGATCTCCATCGAGGACGACGGCACCGTGTTCGTCGGCGCGACCGACGGCCCCTCGGCCCAGGCCGCGATCGACAAGATCAACGCCATCGCCAACCCGCAGCTGCCGACGGTCGGCGAGCGATTCCTCGGGACCGTCGTCAAGACAACGGATTTCGGCGCTTTCGTGTCGCTGCTGCCCGGCCGCGACGGTCTGGTGCACATCTCCAAGCTCGGCAAGGGCAAGCGCATCGCCAAGGTCGAGGACGTGGTCAACGTCGGCGACAAGCTGCGGGTGGAGATCGCCGACATCGACAAGCGGGGCAAGATCTCGCTGGTCCTGGTGGAAGAGGACAGCGCCGCACCCGTTGACGCCGGAGTTCCCGAGGAGGCCGCGCCAGCCGATGCCGCGACCGCCAGCAGCTGACGACGCGGCCGGGGCGCGCTCCGGCCGGGCGGGGGCGCTGCGGCGAGGTAAACAGGCCGTCAAGGCCCAGCCTGCGCCGCAAGAAACGTTGCGGCGCACCACATTGCCGGGCGGTTTGCGGGTGGTCACCGAATACCTGCCCGCGGTCCGTTCCGCGTCGGTCGGGGTGTGGGTGGGCGTCGGCTCGCGGGACGAAGGCGCCACCGTTGCCGGTGCGGCGCACTTCCTCGAACATCTACTGTTCAAGTCGACGCCTACCCGCACCGCGGTCGACATCGCTCAGGCGATGGACGCCGTCGGCGGCGAGCTGAACGCGTTTACCGCCAAGGAGCACACCTGCTACTACGCGCACGTGCTCGACAGTGACCTGGCGCTGGCCGTCGACCTGGTGGCCGACGTCGTCCTCAACGGCCGCTGCGCCGTCGAAGACGTCGAGCTGGAACGCGACGTCGTGCTGGAAGAGATCGCGATGCGCGACGACGACCCGGAGGACGCTCTCGGAGACATGTTCCTTTCGGCGCTGTTCGGGGATCATCCGGTCGGGCGGCCGGTCATCGGTACCGCGCAATCGGTGTCGGCGATGTCGCGCGCCCAGCTGCACTCGTTCCACGTGCGGCGCTACACACCGGAACGGATGGTCGTGGCGGTGGCCGGCAACGTCGACCACGACGAGGTGGTGGGGTTGGTTCGCGAGCACTTTGGGTCGCGCCTGGTGCGCGGGCGCCCACCCATATCGCCGCGCTCGGGTGCCGGACGGATCGCCGGCCGGCCGGGATTGGCGTTGGCAAAGCGCGAGGCCGAGCAGACTCACGTGTCGCTGGGTGTGCGCACGCCCGGGCGCGGTTGGGAGCATCGTTGGGCGTTGTCGGTGCTCAACACCGCCCTCGGTGGCGGGCTGAGCTCGCGGCTGTTCCAAGAAGTTCGGGAGCTGCGCGGGCTGGCCTACTCCGTCTTCTCGTCGGTCGACACCTTCTCCGACAGCGGCGCGCTGTCGGTGTACGCCGCGTGCCTGCCCGAGCGGTTCACCGACGTCGTGCGGATCACCAGCGCGGTGCTCGAATCGGTCGCGCGCGACGGCATCACCGAGGCGGAGTGTCGTATCGCCAAGGGCTCGTTGCGTGGCGGGATGGTCCTGGGGCTGGAAGACTCCAGTTCTCGTATGAGCCGCATCGGGCGTAGCGAGTTGAACTATGGCAAGCATCGCAGTATCGAGGACAGCCTTCGCAAGATCGACGCCGTCACCGTCGACGAGGTCAACACCGTGGCGAGCCGATTGTTGACCAAGCCTTACGGTGCGGCTGTCATGGGACCGTATGCGTCCAAACGATCACTGCCGCAACAACTTCGGGCGATGGTACGGTAGCTCAATGTTCGTCTCCTCACTCGCGCCGTGCCGGCGCTCGCCGTCGCCGGACTAGCCAGATGGTGCTGGGTTTTTGGGACATCCCGGTCCCGATCGTGGGTGCACCGATGGCCGGCGGGCCCGGCAGTCCGGCATTGGCGGCGGCGGTGTCCAATGCCGGCGGCCTCGGTTTCGTGCCCGCCGGCTACCTGAGCGCCGAACAGTTCGCCGCCGATGTCGCCGCGGCACGTGCCGCGACTACCGGCCCGATCGGCGTGAACCTGCTCGTGCCGCAACCCAGCGTTGCCGACTGGGTAGCGCTGGACTTCTACGCGGACGAACTCGAAGGCGTCGCCGAGCACTACCAGGTACACGTCGGCCGGCCCGAATACGGCCACGACGACGACTGGGCGCGCAAGCTCGAGGTGGTTGCCGACCTGCGCCCAGAGCTGGTGTCCTTCACCTACGGCGTGCCCTCACCAGACGTGATCCGCCGGTTCGGCGCGCTGGGATTGCTGGTGATGGTTACCGTGACCTCGCAGTACGAGGCTGGGGTGGCGGTCGCCGCGGGCGCGGACAGCCTGGTGGTCCAAGGCCCCGAGGCGGGGGGGAACCGCGCGACCTTCGCGCCCGACATGGAGCCAGGGAACGAATCGCTGCATCAACTGATCGACCGCATCCACCGGGCGCATCGCGACGTCCCGATCATCGCCGCCGGCGGGTTGGGCACCGCCGAGGATGTCGCCGGGGTGTTGCGCAGGGGAGCGGTGGCCGCGCAGGTGGGGACCGCGCTGCTGCTCAGCGACGAGGCCGCCACCAGCCCGGCCCATCGCGGCGCGATGAAGAACCAGCTGTTCGCCAGGACCATCGTTACCCGCGCCTTCTCGGGCCGCTATGCCCGCAGCCTGGAGAACGAATTCATCCGCCATTTCGACAACATCGCACCGCTGGGCTACCCCGAGGTCAACCAGATGACGCTGCCGATCCGCGAAGCCGCCGCCGAGCGGGAAGATCCGAACGGTATGAACCTTTGGGCGGGAACGTCTTTCCGCGAGGCGCGGCCGGGGCCGGTGGCCGATATTGTCGCGAGCCTCACACCCAACGACTAAGTGCCAGGACTGTCCCGCCGGCGGTTATTGCTGGCCGCCTCGACGGTTCCGGCGCTGAGCGCCTGCGCCACCGCACGCTCCGACCCGCCGCAGTTCTACGACCGCCTGGCCGAGCTCGAGCGCCAATACAACGCGTACATAGGGCTTTTCGCGACGAATGTGGGCTCGGGCCGCACCTTGGCGCATCGCGACGACGACCCGTTCGCGATGTGCTCGACGTTCAAGGCCTACGCCGCGGCGCGAGTGCTGCAGCAGGCGCAACGCGGCGAGTTGGATTTGCAGCAACGAATTTTCGTCGATCCGGCCGCACTGTTACCCAACTCGCCGGTCACCGCGCCACAGGCCGGCAACGCCATGCCGCTTGCGCAGCTGTGCGCGGCCGCATTGCAGCACAGCGACAACGCGGCAGCCAACCTGCTGCTGGCGCAGATCGGCGGACCGCCGGCCATCACCGACTTCGCCCGCTCCATCGGCGACCAGCGCACGCGGCTCGACCGGTGGGAGATCGACTTGAACACCGCTATCCCGGGCGACCCGCGCGATACCAGCACCCCGCGGGCCCTGGGCACCGGAATCCAAAGGCTGCTGACCGGAACGGTTCTCGGCGAGGCGCAGCGCAGCCAGCTAGAACGGTGGCTGCGTGACAATGTGACCTCGAGCATGCGGGCCGGCCTGCCGCCGGGATGGATTACCGCCGACAAGACCGGCAGCGGAAATTACGGCAGCACCAACGACGTAGGAATGGTCTACGGGCCGAGCGGGCAACGCGTGTCGCTGTCGCTGATGACGCGCTCGCAGTCGGCGAACGTCGACGCCGATGGGCTGCGGCCGCTGATCGCCGAGGTGACGAAATCGGTGCTGGGCTGCCTGGCCGGTCCGGGCTGAGCGTCAGCCCAGCACGCCGGCCGGCTCGGTGAACGGCAAATCCAGGTCGGCGGCCACCCGCTCGGACAACAGCGCGCCCCCATGCGTGGAAAGTCCCTTCGCCAGAGCGGGATCCGAGCGGCATGCCCCTCGCCAACCCTGCTCGGCGATCTTGAGCACGTACGGCATGGTGGCGTTCGTCAGCGCGTAGGTCGAGGTCTTCGGAACAGCGCTGGGCATGTTCGCCACGCAGTAAAACACTGTGTCATGCACCGCGAACGTCGGGTCGTCGTAGGTGGTGGGTCGCGAGTCCTCGAAGCAACCGCCCTGATCGATGGAAATGTCGACCAGCACGGCGCCGGGTTTCATCTGCGCCACAAGGGAATTCGTGATTAGTTTGGGCGCCTTGGCACCGGGCACCAAGACCGCGCCGATCACCAGGTCAGCTAGTTTGACCGCGCCCTCGAGCTCATAGGCCGATGAGTAGCGGGTCTGGACGCGGCCGGTGAACTCGGCGTCGAGCAGCCGCAGCTTGTTGACGTCGAGGTCGAGGACCCGCACGCTGGCCCCCATACCGCTGGCCACCCGGGCGGCGTTGTAGCCGGCGGTTCCGGCGCCGATGACCACCACATCGGCGGGTTTGACACCCGGCACGCCGCCCATCAGCACGCCGCGGCCACCGCCTGTGCGCATCAGGTGGTACGCCCCGATCTGGGCGGCCAGCCGGCCGGCCACTTCGCTCATCGGCGCCAGCAGGGGCAGTCCACCGTCGGCGGTTTGCACCGTCTCGTAGGCGATGGATGTTGCGCCGGACGCCATCAGCGCCTCCGTCCCGGCACGCGACGCGGCCAGGTGCAGATAGGTGAACAGCACCTGCCCCTGTCGGAGCAAGCCGTATTCGGATGGCATGGGCTCCTTCACCTTGAGCAGCAGGTCGGCGTTGGCCCAGACTTGCTCGGCGGTGCTGAGCAGCTGGGCACCCGCCGCCTTGAACTCCATGTCGGCGATCGCCGATCCGTCTCCGGCGCCGGCCTGAACCAGCACGTCGTGGCCGAGCCGGGTCAGTTCGGCGACCCCCGCCGGCGTAATGGCCACCCTGAATTCGTTGTTCTTGGTCTCGGTAGGAATGCCGACTCGCATGCTTCTAGTGTGAAGAAACTTCGACGAAGCGGCAAACAAGCTGATGTTAATTCTATATGATGCCTTCGTGACCGATAACCGCACGGATATCGCCGATACTCCGGGCGGTTCGTCGAAGAATGTTCGGCCCGCCGACCTCGACACCGTCGACCGCAAGATTCTGAGCCTGCTGCACGCCGACGCACGCATCACCAACAACGCACTTGCCGAGGCCGTCGGGATCGCCCCGTCGACGTGCCACGGCCGGGTGCGGCGCCTGGTGGACCTCGGTGTCATTCGCGGTTTCTACACCGACATCGACCCGGTGGCGGTGGGCATGCCGTTACAGGCCATGATTTCGGTGAACCTGCACTCCAATGCGCGCGGCAAGATCAGCAGCTTCATCCGCCAGATCCGGACCAGGCGACAGGTGATCGATGTGTATTTCCTCGCCGGTGCGGACGATTTCCTGCTCCACGTCGCGGCGCGCGACACCGAGGACCTGCGGTCGTTCGTGGTGGAAAACCTCAACGCCGACGCCGACGTGGCCGGCACCCAAACCTCGCTCATCTTCGAACATCTCCGCGGCGCCGCACCTATTTAACGGGCGGTTTGCTGTGGCTATGATCCACGAATGGGCGACCCGTGCGTAGCGGCCACGCCGACGGCGAGACGCGACCCCGCCGTAGCCGTCGTCGGAGCGGGTATGTCCGGGATGTGTGTCGCAATCGCCTTGCTGCGCAGCGGTATTGATGACGTCATCATCTACGAAAAAGCGCACGAGGTGGGCGGCACCTGGCGGGAGAACACCTATCCGGGTCTGGTCTGCGACATCCCCTCGAGGGTTTACCAGTACAGCTTCGCCAGGAATCCGAATTGGTCCCACCTGTTTTCGCCCGGAGACGAAATCCAGGCTTACTTTTGCGCCATTGCGGACCAATTTGGGCTGCGAGACCGGATCCGGTTCGACACCGAGATCACCCACGCCCGTTTCGAGGACGGCCGATGGCTGCTGCGCACCGATGCCGGAACGGAATCGAGGGTCGACTTTTTGATCTCGGCCACCGGTGTACTCCACCATCCGCGGATCCCGTCGATCGCGGGTCTGGGTAAGTTTGATGGACACGTTTTCCATTCCGCGCGCTGGGATCACGACGTGGCGGTGCGGGGCCGCCGTATCGCCGTGATCGGCAACGGATCCACCGGTGTCCAGCTGGTGTGCGGCTTGGCCGGCGTGGCGGGCAAGGTGTTGACGTTCCAGCGCACGCCGCAATGGGTGCTGCGGCTGGCGAATCCGCGCTATAGCAGGGTCACCACGATGATCCGGCGACGGCTTCCGTGGCTCGATCGGGCGGCGTACCGCACCTACAGCCGCGGCTACGACTTCTTCGCGGTGGGGCTGACCAAACCCGGATTTCGACGGTGGATCATGGCGGCGTTGTGCCGCGCCAGCCTTTGGGAGGTGCGCGATCGGCAGCTGCGCCGGGCCCTGACCCCCGACTACACACCGGCCTGCAAGCGGCTGGTGATGTCGAATGGCTTTTACCGTGCCATCCAGCGCGACGACGTCGAGCTGGTCACCACCGGTATCGATCATGTGGAGCGGCGTGGCATCGTGACCGACGACGGCATGCTGCACGAGGCCGACATCATCGTGTTGGCAACGGGATTCGACACCCACGCGTTCTTCCGGCCGCTGGAGCTGATCGGTCGCGATGGCATCGCCGCGAATGACGTCTGGCGCGACGGTCCACACGCTTACCAAACCGTGGCGTTGTCCGGGTTTCCCAACTTCTTCATGATGCTGGGACCGCACAGCCCGGTGGGCAACCTTGCTCTGACCACCGTCGCCGAATCGCAGGCCAACCACATCCTGGGCTGGATTGAGCGCTGGCGTCGCGGTGAATTCGACACGATCGAACCCACCGCGGCGGCGACCGAGCGGTTCAATGCCAAGCTGCGGGCCGCGATGCCGGACACAGTGTGGACGACCGGCTGCAACAGTTGGTACCTCAACAAGAACGGCGTGCCGGAGGTGTGGCCGCTGACGCCAGCCGAACATCGCAGGATGCTCTCCCACCCCGACACCGGCCAGTACGACCTGCGCCGTAACGTGTCGGCCCGCTGAGCAAAACCCGGTACCGGCGGTTTCGCATATTCGCCCACGAACTTATACTTGCCATGCCCGATGTTCGCTGACGACCTTCAAGTCCGGGTAAACGCTGAGGTAGGGGGCGTATGTTCACTGTCGACGACCGGGCCGTGGGGCCGCACTCAGGCAGGTCGGGTACATCCCTGGACCACGAACGTCTGATGCTCGAGGCGCGCGATGTCGCGTTCGACTGGGCCCGACTCCCGGTCCACTACGTGCCGAATGAACCATTCACCACCCACATGCTCAACGTCCTGCATTTGCTACTGCCCGCGGGCGAAGAGTTCTTCGTCGAGGTGTTCAAGAAGGCGTTGCCGTTGCTCAAGGACGACCAGTTGCGCCTGGATGTGCAGGGCTTCATCGGCCAGGAGTCGGTGCACTCACAGGCCCACTCGGGGGTGCTGGACCGTTTCGACGCCCAAGGTATCGACGTGACGCCCTACACCGACCAGATTCGGTGGATGTTCGAGAAGGTGCTCGGAGATCGCCCCGGATGGAGTGCGCGGCGCCAGCACAGCTGGCTGGTCGAGCAGGTGTCGTTCATCTCGGCGATCGAGCACTACACCGCCATCCTCGGCGAATGGATTCTGAACACCCCGGCGCACGACGCGATCGGTACGGACCCGGTGATGCTGGACATGCTGCGCTGGCACGGTGCCGAGGAGGTCGAGCACAAGGCGGTCGCCTTCGACACGATGCAACACCTGCAGGCCGGCTACTGGCGTCGGGTGCGGGCCCAGTTGGTCGTGTCGCCGGCCATGTTGCTGTTGTGGATTCGCGGTGTGCGCTACCTGTACTCGGTGGACCCACAGTTGACGCCGGGCACCAAGCCGCGCTGGCGGGACTACTTCCGGGCCGCCCGCCGGGGCCTGTTGCCGGGGCCGCTGCGCTTCGTGCGGGGTATCACGAACTACTACCGGCCGGGGTTCCATCCGTCCCAACTGGGTGGAGTCGGGTTGGCGGTCGATTATCTGGCCGTGTCGCCGGCGGCACGGGCGTCGCGCTGACCCATGGCGAGCGACTCCGAATTCATGACGTCCGACGGCGTGGTGCTGGCCGTCCATCGTTACACGGACATCGACCCGCGGCGGCCGACCATCGTGGCCATCCACGGCTGGCCCGACAACCACCATGTCTGGGATCCGGTCGCCGAGGAATTCGTCGGCAATTACCCCGGCCGCTACAACGTGGTCGCCTACGATGTGCGTGGCGCAGGCGAATCATCAAGTCCGGCAAAACGTTCCGGGTACGCCTTCGCCCATCTAATCTCGGACCTAGCCGCGGTGATCGACGACTTGGGCGTCGAGCGCGTCCACCTGCTGGCGCACGACTGGGGCTCAATTCAGGCCTGGGCGGCGATCACCGACCAATCGGTGATGAGCAAAATCGCCTCGTTGACTTCGATTTCGGGACACATTTGCAATACGCCGGTGCCTTTCTGCGTTCGGCGCGTACGCCGCGGACACTGGCCCAGGTCGCCGGGCAGCTGCTGGGTTCGGCCTACATCGGTCTGTTCTTGTGCCCTGGTCTGCCGGAGCTGGTGTTTCGCTCCCGGATAGGGGTGAAAGTCGTTGAGGCCATCGAACGTATCGGGCGATCGAGTACGCGCAGTCAACGGCGTGTAACGCCGCGGTCGATGGCCGACTACATCAACGGGCTCAATCTGTACCGCGCCAACATGCCCGCGCCCATGTTGGCGCCCGGCCGTGATTTGCCGAAGACCGACGTCCCGGTCCAGGTACTGGTGCCCCGCCGAGACCTGTTCGTCACCCCGGCGCTGCAACGGTTCACCGGCGCGATTCCGGCTGACAGCCGGGTTGTTTCGATCGAAGGCGGGCATTGGGTGGTGACGTCGCGGCCCGACGTCATCGCCCGGTTGACCAGTGAATGGATTGATCGAGACGCCGGGATGGTCATGGGGCATGGTGGTCCCGGCGAAATAGCGGGGCAGCTCGCGCTGGTCACCGGGGCGGGCGCCGGCATCGGCCGGGCCACCGCGGTGGAGTTGGCCCGCCACGGTGCGCGCAAGGTGATCATCGTCGACCGAAACATGGCCGCCGCCAACGAGACCGCCGATGCCGTCCGCGCCGCGTGCGCCGAGGCGGCGGTTTACCAGGCCGATGTCAGCGACGAAGAGACGATGAATATTCTTGCCGCACAAGTACTCAACGACCACGGTGTGGTGGACATCCTGGTGAACAACGCGGGGATCGGGATGGCCGGGCGATTCCTGGAGACCAGTCCGCAGAACTGGGAAGACATCATCGGGGTCAACCTGCGTGGCGTCATCGCCGGCAGCAGGGCATTCGGTGCGCAGATGGTGGAGCGCGGCGCGGGTGGGACGATCGTCAACGTGTCGTCCGCGTCGGCGTACCTGCCGTCGAAATCCATGGTCGCCTACAGCACCACCAAGGCAGCAGTGCTCGCGTTCAGCGAATCGTTGCGCGCCGACTTCGCCGACGAGGGGATCAGCGTCACCGCGGTCTGCCCCGGCTTTGTCAACTCCGACATCGCCAAGAACACCATCTACGCCGGGATGTCGGGCGACGAACAGGAGCGCGCCCGGGCCAAGGCCGCAGCCAGCTACCGCCGGCGAAACTACACACCGGAAGCCACCGCCGCCGCAATCGTCAAGGCCATCAAGACCGGTCCCGCGGTGGTGCCGATCGCCGCCGAGGCCAGGATCGGCTACGCGATGCGCCGGATCAGCCCGTCGCTGATCCGGCTGCTCGCGCGGGTGGATATTCGTCCGAAGTAGGGGAAGTTGGGGAGGTAGGGGACTGACTGTGCGGGAAAGCCTTTGGGACAGCAGGCCCGTCGACCTCTATGGGCGTCGCGCCCACGACAGGCTGGGCTCGGTGTTGTGCGGCGTCCGTAAGGTGTTCGACGGATTCAACTCCGTGTCACGATGGGAGCCGTCCCGAATCGCTCCGGTGCGGCGCACCCGGTCCGCAGTCGTCGCCAGACGGGAATTCGTCGCGCCCGACGTGGTCGCCCTGACACTGGCCGACCCGGACGGTGGGCTATTGCCGTCCTGGACGCCCGGCGGGCATATCGACGTGGTGCTGCCCTCCGGGCGGCGACGGCAATATTCGTTGTGCGGTCCGCCCGAGCGGCGCACCGACTACCGAATCGCCATCCGCCGGATCGCCGACGGCGGCGGCGGTTCGATCGAAATGCATGATGGGTTCCGGGTGGGCGACCGACTGGCGTTCGAAGGTCCGCGCAACGCGTTCTATCTCGGCACGGCGGAGCGCGAGGTGCTGTTCGTGATCGGCGGCATCGGCGTCACGCCGATCCTGCCGATGATGCAGGTAGCCCAGCGACGGGGAATCGATTGGCGCGCAGTCTATGCCGGGCGCAGCCGGAAGTACATGCCGTTGCTGGACGAGGTGTTGTCGGTGGCCCCGCAGCGGGTGCGAGTGTGGGCCGACGACGAACACGGCCGGTGCGCCGCGGTCGACGAGCTCTTGGCCGGCGCCGGGCCGGCGACGGCCGTTTATGTGTGCGGCCCGTCCGGCATGCTCGAGGCGGTACGGACTGCCCGTAACGAACACGCCAACGCGCCGCTGCATTACGAGCGGTTCAGCCCGCCGCCCGTTGACGGGGCGCCCTTCGAACTCGAGCTGGCGCGGTCGCAATGTGTGCTACAGGTACCCGCCAACCGCTCCGCGCTGGACGTGATGCGTGACCACGATTCGAGCACCCCGTACTCTTGCCAGCAGGGCTTCTGCGGGACATGCAAGGTGAAAGTGCTTGCCGGACAAGTCGATCACCGCGGCCGAATGGCAGTCGATGGCGACGAAATG
The DNA here is from genome assembly GCF_010727605.1 of Mycobacterium simiae. Classification (NCBI taxonomy): domain Bacteria; kingdom Bacillati; phylum Actinomycetota; class Actinomycetes; order Mycobacteriales; family Mycobacteriaceae; genus Mycobacterium; species Mycobacterium simiae. The sequence continues at coordinate 623,874 of NZ_AP022568.1, read as the reverse complement.
CTGGTGTGCGTGTCGCGGGCCGAACGCGGCCGGCTCGTCATCGACGCCTGAGAACGCCTTAACGCCGCGGCGACTGCTCGAGGTAGGTGACCAGGGCGTTGACCAAGCCGCGGCGGGCCACATCCAGATCGACGTAAGAACCCAGTTGGCGCTCTGAGACCAGGCCGCGCATCGCGCCAGGAATGAGCGCCGCCACCTCGCGCACCCGATCCGGATCGACATCGAGACCGGCGAAGGCGTTCTGGCAGGTTTCCAGCCAGCTCTTGCCCCAGGAAAACAACTCGGCGGCGGTGCGCGGGTACAGCCGCTCGAGCTCGTCGGGGTTGCGCGGCAGGGCCGCACGCAGATTTTCGATCGCGCGAGAATCCGCCGATGCCAGGCCGCGGTAGAGCGTCTCGATGATGCCGCTGACGCGCTCACGCAGCGGGGTGTCGGGAGACACCGGAGTCGACAGCGCCGAGAATGTGCCTTGACGCCGCTCGGCGGTGCGATGCAGCACCGCGGCCCAGAAACCGTCGGTGTCGCCGAACTGGTACTGCACCGCGCCCCACGTGGCGCCGATCTCCTTGGCGATGCGGTTGGCCGACACCGATCCCGGTTCGCCCGAGGCGAGCGATCGCAATGCGGCCTCGAGCATGTTCTCCCGGGTCGCGCTGCCGCGCCGGTTGGGACGGCGGCCGACGATGCCCGCCTTCGAAATGTGCTGGGTAGCCCGCTGCGCCATCGGCCGATCGTAATCGATTTCTTGCGTGGGGCGGGGGGACCGATTATCTTTTCATAGAGGGTACGTTGATTATTGGGCGGCGGGGGCGATCACTCGTACGCGAGGAGGACAGCGCAGATGGGTGAGTTCGGTGGCTAAGCCGCCGTTGTCGATGAAACCGACCGGATGGTTCCAGGTCGCCTGGTCCGACGAGATCGGTGTCGCCGACGTCCACAAGATGAAGTATTTCGACCAGGAAATGGTCGCGTGGCGGGCGGAGTCCGGCCAACTCACCGTCATGAATGCCTACTGCGAGCATCTGGGGGCACATCTGGGATACGGCGGCAAGGTCGTCGGCGAGGTGTTGCAATGCCCATTTCACGGGTGGCAGTGGAGCAGTGAGGGACGCAATGTTTGTATCCCGTACCAGGACCGCCCCAACCGCGGCCGGCGGATACGCACCTATCCCGTGGTGGAGCGCAACGACTCGGTCTACATCTGGCACGACGTCGAGCGGCGGGCGCCGTTCTTCGATCCCCCGGACGTGTTCGCCGCCTTTCCCGACGGCAGCAGTGCGGACGGCTACCATCCGCAGCAACGGTTGTACCGCGCGGGGCTGGAATTGCATCCGCAGTACGTGCTCGAGAACGGGGTCGACTTCGCGCACTTCAAGTTCGTGCACAACACACCCATCGTTCCGGTATTCACCCGCCACGACTTCGCCGGCCCGGTGTCCTTCGTCGACTTCACCATCACCTTCGAGGGCGACGACGGTCAGAAGATAGAGGACGTCAACAGCGGTGTGGAGGCGATCAACGGCGGGCTGGGCATCGCCGTGACCAAGAGCTGGGGCATGATCGACAACCGCACAATTTCGGCGGTCACGCCGGTCGACGAGTTCACCTCCGACGTCCGGTTCATGGTCTACATCGGCCGGGCGCCGGGCAAAGACCCGGACCGCGCCGAACGCAAGGCGGCGGAGTTCGGGCGTGAGGTCATTCGGCAGTTCGAGCAGGACATCGAAATCTGGCAGCACCAGCGTTACTCCGACCCGCCCGCATTGGCGACCGACGAGTATGCGGGCTTCACCGCAATTCGCAAGTGGGCCAAGCAGTTTTATCCCGAGGCATTCATATCGCAGGAAGGCTTGAGGCAATGAGTACAGCACCGATTCGCGTCTTCCAGGTCGGAAGCGGCAACGTCGGCTCGGAGATGATCAGGCGGATCGCGGCCCAGCCCGATCTGGACTTAATTGGCGTGCACTGCTATTCGCAGGAGAAGGTAGGTAAGGACACCGGCGAGTTTGCCGGCTTACCGGCCAACGGGGTGAAGTTCACCGGGACCATCGAAGAGATCATCGCCGCGAAGCCCGATGTGCTGACCTTTCACGGCGTTTTTCCCGACGAAGACCTCTACGTCAAAGTGCTCGAGGCGGGAATCGACATCGTCACCACCGCCGACTGGATCACCGGATGGCACCGCGACACCAATCATCCGCACCCGTCCGGCAAACTGGTGACCCAACTCCTGGCCGAGGCGTGCGAGAAGGGCGGCGCAACCTTCTACGGCACCGGGATGAACCCGGGACTCAACCAAATCCTCGGCGTCGTATGCTCGGCCGACGTCGCCGAGATCGAAAACGTCACGACCATTGAGTCCGTCGATGTGTCGTGTCACCACTCCCGAGACACCTGGATCGAGGTGGGTTATGGCCTGCCGGTGGATCATCCGGAGATCCCGGGGAAACTGGAGAAATACACGCGGGTGTTCGCCGACAGCGTGCTGATGATGGCCGACTGCTTCGATCTTCAACTCGACGAGGTCAAGTTCAGCTACGAATTGGGCGCCTGTACGAAGGATGTCGACCTGGGCTGGTACACCTTGCCGAAGGGATCGCTGGGTGGCAACTACATCAAGTACCAAGGCATGGTGAACGGGGTACCGCGGGTCGAGACACACCTGGAATGGCAGATGACGCCGCACACCGATCCGCATTGGGACATCAAGGGTTGCTACATCACTCAGATCAAGGGTGACCCGTGCATCTACAACAAACACATGATTTTCCCTAAGCCCGGCGTGGACCTGTCCAACCCCGAGAACTTCGCCTCGATCGGCATGACCGTCACGGGTATGCCCGCGCTGGCGGCGATCAGGTCGGTCGTGGCCGCGCCGCCAGGCCTGATTACCAGCGGTGACCTTCCGCTGCGCGCGTTTGCGGGCCGATTCAAGAAGTAGCGGCTAGTCCCGAGTGAGCCGGAGCATGCTGATGGCGTCATCAATTGCGGCTTCCAGGTAACTCCGATCGCCGGTGGCCAGCAGTATTTCGGCTCCTCCCTGAACGCCGGCCAGCAACGCCGCCGCGCTTTGATCCGCGTCGATGTCGTCGGGTGCCCTGCCGTCACGCTGTAAGCGGCGAATAGCCGTGGCGATCTGATCGTGCCAACGCCGCACCAGCGCCGGCGTGACGGCCTGCCTACCCTGCGACACCGTCGCCGCCGCCTCGAGCAACGATGCCCAAATCCGCGGATCCGTCGGTTCGGGCACCGGACGCTCGTCGCTCATGAGGGGTCCACGTCATTTCCCTGACGTCGCTGGGTGCCGCGCATGACCATTCATCAACAGCTGAAGCTACAGGCAGCTGCGGTCGCTGCTTAGCTGCCGAGACAGACTCGGCAGTTGACTGTACTTATTACGAACGATTCCGGTCCAGGATGACTATTTACCGGCCGTTCGCAGTGCGTTGATCGCACCGTCGATGGCGGCTTCGAGGAAGGTCGCGTCGCCGATCGTCAGCAGGATTCCGGCGCCGCCCTGAATGCCGGCCAACAGAGCGGCCGCGGTGCGGTCGGCATCGACGCGGCGATCGATCTTGTCCTGGTGCTGCATACTTCGAATGCCCGCGGTGATCTGGACGCGCAGTTGCCGGATCAGTGCCGCCATGACATCCTGCGCGTCCGGCGACGTACGGCCCAGATCGGACATGAGGATCGCGTTCGGGCGACTTCGTGCCTGGACCCGGCAGCGCTCGACAACGGCGTTACGCCACCGTTGCCACCCGGCCCACGAGGTCAGCTCGTCCAGATACGGCTGGTGGTCGGCCAGCACGAAATCCGCTTCATGCTGAGCCACTGCCAACAACAAGTCCTCCCGGCCACCCGGAAAGTAATGGAAGAGCTGGCTCTTCGACGTTCGGGTACGGGCGAGGATGTTGTCGAGGGTGGTCAACACGACACCGTTGGCACGAATCTCCTCGGCTGCGCCCTCGATGATCCGGCGACGCGTGGCGATGCCCTTCCCAGTGAATTTTTGGACTTGCGAGTCCATTTTTTTCGACTCAGACTCCGGAGTCATGCTTTACCACCCTACGCCAGGGGTGGGACGCGTAGCCATATTCGCCAGCGGTGTCATCGGTCCGAGTCGGCAATTGTTCAGTCGCTGACGACAATGACGAAGGGACGGAAGTGATTACATGTAACATCGCCGCGCCATCCCGCGACCGAACGACACTTTATGCGTTTGACCAGACGCGTAGCGTGTTTCCGTTTCAAGATTCGGTGGGGGTGGTCGACGAGGACAGCAGATTCTCACTGACCCAGCGTGCCGGGCAGCTCGGACCGCTGACCGTCCTCGACTTAGCATTCGGCACCGACACCTGGATCCGGTGTCTCGACGAACGTCCTTACTACATGGTCAGCCTTCCCGTCGCAGGTCGAATAGAGCTGATACACAGGAGAACAACGCTCGATGTTGCGCCCGGGCATGCCTCGTTGTGTCTGCCGGAAGGCGAACTCTTCGTCTCGCGGTGGGCCGGTCGCGGGCGAACTATTGCGCTTCGCATCGACCGCAGTGCCATCGAAGACGCTCTCAGCGATGCGATCGGGCAGCAGCTGACGTCACAGATTGCTTTCAAGCCTTCATTGACGACCACTCGAGGTTCGGTGCGCAGCCTGGTGCAGATGCTGTTGATGCTCAATCACGAAATTTTCAAGGTTGACAACGCGCTTTGCCAACCGCTTGTCGCCGCGCCGTTTGTCGAGAGTTTGGTGTACGCCTTGCTGGTGGCCGCCGATCATCCCTACCGGGATTTGCTTGACGCCGAGGTCAAACATGTCGCGCCCCATACGATACGGACCGCAGTGGAGATCATCGAGGCGGAGCCCCACCTGCCCTTGCGGGTGTCGTCGCTGGCGCAGCGCACCAACGTCAGCGCACGCGCTCTGCAGCAGGGCTTTCAGCGCCATGTCGGTATGTCGCCGATGAATTACCTGCGTCAGGTGCGGTTGCGACGCGCGCATCAGGATCTGCTGGAAGCCGACCCTTCGCTGAAAACGGTCGAATCGATCGCGTTGCGTTGGGGTTTCACCAATGCAGGGCGTTTCGCTGCCGTACATGCCGCTCGCTACGGCGAGAACCCGGCACAAACCCTCCGGCGTTCTCGCTACCCGCGCGCCCTGACGTTGGAAGTCGACGACACCACCAAACCGACCGCCTGACCGCGCGCCTGCGCTTGCGCCGGATGATCGTGTGGTGCACCGACGACGCGCTAGCATGGCTGGTCGCCCCCGGCAAGACGTTCCGGGTGATGGTAGTCGTTGGTACGCGCGCCGACGTCGAGCTCCGGAGGCGGGATCCACTCGGTGCGGCCGTTGGCGAGTTTCCTCGTCTGCCAACCTAATCCGGCAAGCTTGTGGTGGGGCCGACAGGCGAACGTCAGCGCATCGGCATCGGTAGAACCGCCCGCCGCCCATTCCTCGACATGGTGGACTTCACACCAATAACCCGGCACGTCGCAACCAGGGTGCGTGCAGCCGCGATCCTTGGCGTAGAGGACGACACGTTGGTCGGGTGAGGCGACACGACGGGACCGGCCGAGATATAGTGGCCGGCTTTGATGTTCGTCGAATACGGCTAAGTAGTGGTAGGCGTGGCGGGCCAACCGGATCAGGTCGGGAATCGGCAACACGGTACCGCCGCCGGTCACCGCCCGTCCCGCGGCCGCCGCCAGCTCCTGCACCGTGGCAGAGACGATGACGGTCACCGGCAGACCGTTGTGCTGGCCGAGCTTTGGGTCACCCAGCTGACCCCGGACCAGGGCGTTGAGTGCGTCGTGCTGACGCTGGGCCGGTGTTCGCGCGTCATTACCGACGGACTCCTCGCTGGGTTCGCCTCCGATACAAGGGGATTGGTCGTCCGGGTTACACATTCCGGGAGCGGCGAATCGCCCGAGCCACGCGTCGATATTGGCGCGCAGTTCCGGGGACGCGACGAGCTTTCCGAGGCTCATCCCGTCACGGCGCTGACCACACCAGGTGAACCCGCGCTGGCGCGCGCGGTCGGAGTCGGAGAACTTGCCGTCGGGATTGATGTGCAACGCGAGTCGGTGCGCGGCCCGCTCCAGTTGGTCCGGACGTAGTTTGACGGCCTGCTCGGCGAGGAAGCGCTCGGCGTCGGTCACCGTGGCTGGCGGTGTCGCGTCGGGCAGGTCGCGGGCGAATGCCTGGATCACGCGCAGGTGCTGAGCATCGAGGAGACCCTCGCGCCAGACATCGGCGGTCGCCGGCAGTTCCGGTGGCAACTCCTGGCCGGTGAGAGTCAGCCGCTTGGAGAGCTGTGCGGCCTCTCTGACGCGTCGGCGAGCCTCGGCATAGCTGATGCGCAGCCGGTCGGCGATCACCTTGGCGACCGGTCCGCCGAGTGCGGCGGGCTCCTCTGGGCCGAGAGTTGCGATCACGTCGTGGCTCACCGCAATCTGCCGGCGTCGCGAGGCCTCCATGCGTCCCAGCACATGCAGCCGGGCGGCGGGGCCCAACGCATCGAAGTTCAAGCCCCGGACGGCGGCGTCGGCCATGTCCAGCCCGTCCAAGGCATCGGCTACCTCCGCCGGAAGTTCAATCGAATGCATGTTCGAATGCTAGGTCCGATCTCGGTCCCAAGTCGCGGGCCAAATCGCCGGCTGTGGAGCAATGCCGAACTGTGCATAAAGCCCGATGGGCGGCCCGTCTAGGGTGAAAGCCATGCGGGTAGCAGTACTGGGAGCCAAGGGCAAGGTCGGGTCGGCAATGGTGGCGGGTGTGCGCGCGGCCGATGACCTGACCTTGTCGGCCGAAGTGGATGCCGGCGATCCGATGAGTCTGCTCACCGAGGCCAGCACCGAGGTCGTCATCGACTTCACCCACCCCGATGTGGTGATGGCGAACCTAGAGTTCTTGATTGCCAACGGCATTCATGCGGTGGTCGGTACCACCGGCTTCACCGCCGAGCGGCTGCAGCAGGTCGAGGAGTGGCTGGCGGGCAGCCCTGCCACGTCGGTGTTGATCGCGCCCAACTTTGCGATCGGGGCGGTTTTGTCCATGCATTTCGCTAAGCAGGCCGCCCCGTTCTTCGAGTCCGCGGAGGTCGTCGAGCTGCACCATCCGCACAAGGCCGACGCCCCCTCGGGAACCGCCACCCGCACCGCGAAACTGATCGCCGAATCTCGAAAAGGCCTGCCGCCCAACCCCGATGCCACCAGCACCGGCCTGCCCGGTGCACGCGGGGCCGACGTCGAGGGCATCCCGGTGCATTCGGTGCGGCTGGCCGGGCTGGTCGCCCACCAGGAGGTGTTATTCGGCACCGAGGGCGAGACCCTGACCATCCGCCACGACAGCCTGGACCGCACGTCGTTTGTGCCCGGTGTGCTACTGGCGGTACGTCGCGTCCGGGAACGTCCCGGGCTGACCGTGGGGTTGGAGCCCCTGCTCAACCTGCAATGAACAAGTCACTGCGCACGCAATTGCTGATCGCGTTCCTGTGCGTGGCGATGCTGGTCTATTTCGTGCTGCTCGGCCGGCTGGCCGTCGTGATGATCGGTGCGGGGCGGGCGCCGGCCGTGGGTCTCGGGCTGGCGATTCTGATCATGCCGGTGATTGGACTGTGGGCCATGGTTGCCACGCTGCGGGCCGGATTCGATCATCAGCGATTGGCCCGGCTGATCGCCGAGGACGGGATGGAACTCGACACCAGCGCGCTGCCCCGACGGCCGTCGGGCCGCATCCCGCGTGACGCGGCCGATGCGCTGTTCACGACCGTGCGCGGCGAGGTCGAAGCCGACCCCGACGACTGGCGGCGGTGGTACCGGCTCGCCCGAGCCTACGACTACGCCGGTGATCGTCGCCGTGCCCGGGAAGCCATGAAGACCGCCGTGCGGTTGCAGGGACGCCCATGACCAAGACGCTGCTGATCGTCCACCACACACCATCACCACACACCCAGGAGATGTTCGAGGCGGTGCTGGCGGGCGCCACCGACCCCGAAATCGAAGGCGTGCAGGTTATTCGGCGGCCGGCGTTGACGGTCTCACCGGTGGAGATGCTGCAGGCGGACGGTTACCTGTTGGGCACGCCGGCCAACCTCGGCTACATCTCCGGCGCACTCAAGCACGCATTCGACTGCGCGTACTACCAATTGCTCGACACGACACGCGGGCGCCCGTTCGGCGTCTACCTGCACGGCAACGAAGGCACCGAAGGTGCCGAACGGGGACTCGACGCCATCACGACGGGGCTGGGCTGGGTGAAAGCCGCGGAGACGGTGGTGGTTTCCGGCAAGCCGAGTAAGGACGACGTGGAAGCATGCTGGAACCTCGGGGCCACCGTCGCCGCTCAGCTGATGGAGTGAATACCGGTCAGCGAGAAGGTGTTTCGCCGGCTTCCCGCACGCTGGCCGAAACGTCGGGAGTGGAAAACAGCGAGACCGGCGCGGCCGGCGGTGATGCTACCGGCCCCACGCGCTGCATGGCGCTGACGAAAGCCGACCCGACGTTGGGGTGGGGGACTGCTTCCACCATCCGGCGCGCAGCTTCCGGTCGAGCCGATAACGTGACAGGGTCGGGCATTTGGAATCGCTCGCCGGGATCGTCGAACGGACTCGCCGCCGGCTCCAAGTCGATGGCGGCGAGTTGGGATTGGTGAAAATGGCTGGGCGCTCGATCCACCAGCTTCGGCGGTGGTATCGGATCGGATTTCTTGTGCTCATCGCTCTGTAGGGCGCTTATGCCGCCCGGCGGGTCGGTGGGCGGGACGGGCAGGTCGGGCCGGCCGGTCGTGCCGCCATCGTTGGCGGGGCGCGCCGCGGATCGTTGGACCGCGGATTGTTGGACGCTGCCTGCCCGCGGCGTGCCTGCGGCCGCGGCCTGTTCGAGGTACTGCCGCCAGGCCTGCAGGTAACTGAAGAGCTGCTGGGCGTAATCGCCCGGCGCGGGTGGCTGCGGCGCTGGCGGCGCCGGCGGCCCAGAGGGAACCGGTGACACCGGAGCCGCGGGCGGCACCGGGAGCCCGAACGGCGGCGCGAACGGTGGTATGAACGGCATGAATTGCATGGGCGGCGCGGGCGGCATGGGTGACGCGGTCAAAAACGGTGCCCCGGCCGCCATCGCGGCCCACTGTTCCAGCAGCTGTCGCCAGGTCTGCAGATACCAGAGCAGCTGTTGGTGGTAATCCGTCGTCGGCATGGTCATTTCGTTACCTCCAGCTAATGCGGGAACAGGGGCATCGGGACGCCGGACGAAAATGCGGCCGGCGTGTCCAACGGATGCGGCAGCGACTGCTCACAAAGATCCGAATCGAGGTTACGCAGCGCGCGGGTGTCGGCCGGTTCCCGGTTTTCGATGTCGAACACATAGCAGTAGTCACCGGCCGGTGTGGGCATGCGAATCGGACTCGACAGGCCTTGGTCGAGGAACCCGTAGGGAAACTCCCACGCGAGCGGCGGACTCTGCTCCCGCCGATCGACACCCTCCGATTCGACCCAGATGTAATGGTCGAGAATCGCATTCACGGCATGGCGTCCCGACTCACACGCGGACTCCATGGACGTCACCCGCGTGAAGGTTTTGTTCCATGTACCCGCGAACACCACCGAGTTGTTGTGCACCTGATAGCCACCATGGCGGGCCTGCCAGACGTTGCGCACCTCGAGATCTTCAAGCCACCCGACGTCGTCCGGCGTGCTGGTCCAGGACGTGCCGTGCGGGTTCCACGGGTCGCTGCCGGGGCGGTTGTTCCAATCTCCAACGATGGGAACCAGATACGGTGATTCGTTGCGGATGATTCGGCCCTGCCCTTGACCGGGGCCGGTCGCCATGATCAGGCCGCGGTCGAGCGCGTACCACACCGGCCACGGCATGACCTCTGCCCCAACCGATCTGTCGGCGTTGGTGAGCGCGGAGACGATCTGGCGCCATACCTCTGCGGCGATTTCGTCGGGTGTGCAGTCGCGGGCGGTCTTGCCGCGGCCCGATTCGTCGACCAGCTCATCAGAAGGGGTATTGAAATCTCCGATGTCGACCGAGAGCACCGAGACATGGCCGTCCGCGTCCAGATTCGGCCGATTCTCCCACAATCCGGTCTGGTTGATCGATGACAGCGCCCACCGTGTGCCGGTGAGCAACATGTGTCCGCGGAGCAATTGGAACTCCGTGTCGAAGTAATACTGGATGCCGCATAGGGTTTGAAACCGATCCCATGGCACCCGCCCCATCTCATCCATCGAGTAGGGATTCCGTCGCCCGCGGGGGCGGGTCGCGGCGGGTTGCAACGGCCCGTCGGGTGGGGGCGGGATGGTGGTGAAACCGTCCAGGCTGGCCACGGTTCCCCCGGTGCCGGCCGCGCGTAGCGCGGTGGTGACGTACTCGGCCGCCGGGGCGTCGACGGCCACGACCATATAGTCCGGACTCACCCGGGTGCCGTCGGTGAACGTGATCCGCGCGCGTGGCCGCAGGTGCGGTGGCTGTGTGGGGTCGGATGCGGGCGGGTCGAGACGACTCGCCGCGTTGTGGACGAAGCGCACGCCGAGCCTGACGAGGTGGCGATACCAGTGGTCCAACCATGCCTCGGTGGTGGGCCCGTTGAGAACGCCGTCGGCCTTGTTGTCCCGACGGTCCATATTTAGGTACAGCTGCAGATAGGTGCTCATATTGGTGCGCGCGTCGCCCCACAGGGAATCCAGAGCCACCAGAATTCTTGGCATTTGGCGCAATAGCCTGTCGCAACTCGGTGAATAGGTGAACTCGTTGATTCCGGTCCTGCTGTCGTATCCGACCAAGAAGTCGTAGGCGGACAGGTTCTGCAGTTCCCGCGCACGGCGCAACGGGCTGGTGGACAGATAGCGAAGCAGCCTGCTCAGGTAGGTTCCGACGTCGCTGGGTGTGAAGCCCAATGTCGCTAGCTCGCTGAGCACGCCGAGAAACTCGGCGGGGCTGCGGGGCAGTTCGCTGGGAAATACCAGGGAGGGTCGGTCGTGCACCGTGACGCCCTTGGTCACCACGCGCCGGACGTTGTCGTAGACGGTGCGCGACGTTGGTGTCCACGACGTGCCATCGGCTGTCTGGGTGAGTTGATAGACCGGGATCCGCTGGAACAGATCCCAAATGTGTAGGTAGAACGCGGGAAAGAAGCGGAAGCCATGCTCGCCCGCCACCGCGCGCCGGGGTGCACGCGGGCGACCGCGTCGTCCCGGGAATGGCCGTAGCTCGGCTTGGCTCCCGTCGCTACTGCCTACCGTCGAGTACTGAGAAGCGGCGAGGCCGCCCAGCTTGACGGCCGGGTAGGTGTCCGCCGGCGTGGCACCCAGCGCAGTGCGTTCATCCGGTCGCGCCTCGTACACCGTGACGGCGAAACCGCGCTCGGCGAGTTCATGTGCGGCGGTGAGGCCGGCGATGCCGGCGCCGAGGACCGCCACCGTGGGACGGGGTTCGCGTGAGGCTGGCGTCGTTATCCGTTCGGTCACGACGCCGCCCGAAGTCGGCTCAGCAGTGCCGGCTGGGAGGATGCCCGGACCGCGGCGTGCACGTAGGCCTGCAGTGCGTCATGCACGCGCTGGACGTCGTCGAGCGAGCCGTGCACTCGAACCATGCCGGCCTCCACAGCCTCACCAAGCCCCACCCTGGCGTCGATCAGGTCGAGAACGGCGAGCCGCGAGGTGGCAATCCGGACACCGGCCCCCGGTGCCGTACCGTTCGACACCCGTAACCGGTCACCGCCGCGCAGCGCAAACACCTCGCCGTCCACGTCGAGTTGGACCACCAGCGAGCCGAGCGTTGTGACCAGCACGCGATAACTCTGGGGCACCTCGTCTTCCAGGTGCGCGATCGAGCGCCGCAATAGCGACGAAACCCACTCAGCCATAAAGGAACTCGAATACACCGGTACCAGCGAAGTTGAAGTCCGTGCCGCCGATGGTGCCGTGCGCCGCGGTGCTGCCAACCGTTTCGCAGAGCACGGTCGAATGGTCGAGACGAGTCTCGCTCGGCTGCGCCACGCGGGCATACGACCGTGCGCGGAACTCGGCGTGCACCGTGTCGCCCGCACGTGTTGCGGTGATATCGACGTGCCCCGGTACTCCCGGTACCTCGCCATCCAGCAGCAACCGCATCGGGGGCGGCAAGGTGCAATCGGCCGGGACGCAAAGCCGCCCGTTCGAGCGGGTCCGCACCGCCGCGTGCCGGAATATGGCGGCGGGCTCGTCGCGGTGCCAGACGTAGAGGGCTTGGGACAGGCAGCGCAGCCGGCTCCCATCGGTCGTCTGCAGGTAGACCATCGACCACGGGTCCCCGGGTTCGGTCGGCAGGATCGTGCCCCATGTCCAGCCGAAGTCGTCGCCCCACCGAAAATGTCCCCAGTTGTGGTCGTGATAGGCGAGTTCGTCATCGAAGCGGTGCTCGTGAGAGCCGACGGCCAATCGGCCCCGCACGCGCAGTCGTGGTACGAACAGCCAGCTGATCCGACCCTCACCCAGCGATTGGTTGCGCACCACGAACGGCCTGGTGGTCGAGGCGAAATGCAATTCGCCGTGAATGCCTTTGTCGGGCAGGTTAAGTGCCACCTGGTAGCCGTCGGGCCGGATAGACATCCGGTTGTCGCCAATGGTCAGTTCACCCAGATCGGCCGAGACGTTTGCGGCGTGTGGGTCGAACCGCTCGATGGCGCCGGTCCAGTTTTCGTCGTGGGCGATCACGATGAGGCGCGGTGCGAGCCGGCTATCACCAGCGCCGAATACTTCATTGTTGAGACTGAAGTTGATCAACAGCCGCACGCCCCGCCCGTGGATCACGAAGTGATGCCACTCCTTGAATCCCGCCGGCCGAGCAGTTGCCAGCATCGGGGCGCGAAGGAAGTCGTTGCGTGCCAGCAGCGCGTTCATTGCAGCCACCGCGTAACGGATTGCTCAACTGAACATCGTTGCGGCGGACGGCATTTCGCGAGACGTTCGATTCCTGAACCGAGACTAGCGAGCCCAAGCAGGGCGTAGACGAAGTCATCGGGGTCGTCGTGAAGCGCTGCGGTCGGGCCGGCATCGTCGGCCAGGACGCGAATCATCCGGGCCACTGCAGCGAGGCCAATCAGGTAACCGATGAAACTGCTGTGGTCGGCCAGAGCTTCGCGAGCATCGGTGAGTGTCATGCGAACCCCTCGGGCCGCAGGCGGGCGAGGATGGAGTCGTCGAGACCGCGGCCGATGACCGCGTCCGCTATCAAATCCGCCCAGGCTTCGGGGGCGGCGTTGGGGGCGGCCGGACCATCGAGAACGTTGAGGCTCACCATCTCCCAGACGCGCCGGAGGTTCTCCACTGCTTCGGAGGCAGCCAACCCCTGGCACAACCGCGCCCCGCGTGGGGTGCTCGCATAGCGTCGACCCTCGCCTACGAGCAGGTCGTGCAGGCCTCGGGCGGCCGCCGGGCTGCCCAGGACCGCGCGACGCGCGCCCAGGAGGAGTTCGAACGCCGACCGCTGCGCCCCGGTCTCGTCGTCCGGCGGCGCCGGGCGTAGCGGTGGCGTCTCGCGGTCGATCAGGTCGAGCGTGAGTTCGCGGATCCGCTCGAGTTCCGCCAGCATGGCGAGTAAGGTCTCCGGGTTCATCGGGTCCGTCCGTGCACATAGTCGACCAGGGCGGCCAGCAGGTCCCGGTGGCGGCTGGGCGGCAACCAGTCAAGGCCGGCCAGCGCGGCGGCCGCCTTCCGGGCATGCTCAGCGGCGACGTCCCGGGCGTGTTGCAACGAACCGACGCCCTGCATCAATTCGTAGAGCCAGCGAATGTCGCTGAGGCTCTTCGGCTCCGACGGATGGTGTCCCTGCAGCCGGGCCTTGATTTCGGCCCGACCCGACTGGGATAGTTCGCCTCGGGTCGCAAGTCGGTCGAGTAGCTCGGCGAGGCCCAATTCATCGTCGGGGGCCGGGCGCCGCTTGGCCAGAATCCGCACCACGCGTTGCTGGTCGCTCGGTTCGGCGCATCGCAGCGTGTGCAGCAACATCAGGGTCCGCTTGCCCTCCCAGAGATCGCCGCCGATCTCCTTGCCGTACTCCTCAGGATCCGCGCGCAGGTTCAGCAAATCGTCGGTGATCTGAAAGGCCGCTCCGAGGTGCCGACCGAGCGACTCCAGTGGGGGCATTCGCTCGGGTCCGGCGCCGGCGGCGATCGCACCGGCCTGTAGTGGCGTGATGAACGTGTACCAGCTGGTCTTGAGCTCCACCATCGTGAGGTAGTCCGCATCATCGAGGCGCCAGGTGTTGGAGCGGACCCACTCGAGTTCGATCGCCTGGCCGTCGACGGTCATTCGGGTCATCTTGGCGATGGCGCGCAGGATGCGCAGCGCGGGCCCAAGCCCCACTCGTTCGACGTTGTCCAATAACGGCTGTAGCGACAGGGACAACATCGCGTCGCCGACGTTGACGGCGATCGGCACGCCGTGGTCGATGTGCAATGTGGGTTTACCTCGCCGCCACCACGATTCGTCCTCGATATCGTCGTGGATGAGAAACGCGTTGTGATACAGCTCGAGTGTGGCCGCGGTCGGAAGTATCGCCTCGAGATGGCCCCCGAGTCCCAGGCAGGTGGCGATGCTCAGGGCCGGTCTCAGCGCCTTGCCGCCGCGCAGGGGATAGTCCAGGATCAGGTCGTAGAGCCCGTGCGAGCCGGGGTCTGCGGGACCGTACAGCCGCTGGATTTCCCGGTCGCACGCCTCCTTGCACAGGGCGAGGTAGCCCTCGAGCGTATTGGGGCCCGTCGGAAAGATTGTGCCGTCTAGGGGTTTAGACGTGGAGGGCGGCGAGGCCGTTGGCATCCGTGATCCTCTTTGCATAGCGGATCCGGGCGGTCAGCTGGATATTGCCCCCGGTTTCTCCGTCGACCTCCAGGCTGGGCGGTAGGGCGACCGCGAGATCCACCGGTTCCTCACCCGGTGATGCCTGCGGTGCCCCGCCTTGGGGGATGCGTCGGCGGCGGCCGACGAAGACCAACTTGAGAACGCCATCAGACGGATTCAGCGGCACGGTGCGGTAAAGGGAATTCACGTTGGCCGCGGCGGTCAGCTGCCCAAGGATGGACACCCCACTGGAGAATTGGCTGAGCTTCAGCAGCCCTTCAGTGTTCGTGATGATGCACGACGGCGCCCGGTAGCCGGCGTCCTCGATGAGCGCCCTGGTTTTGATCAACGATGCAAGCAGGGCGGCCGGTCCGCCGCCCGTCGCGGTGTTGGTCGACGCGCCAGTGAAAATCAGCGGGAGGACAGCGTCGTCAACCTGCTGGGCGAGATCCTTGGCGGTTGCCATGACTTGGGTGAGCAACAGATCGGGCGTCGGCGCATTCGCTTCGGCCAAGGTGATCACGAAGGGTATGGCCTTTTGGTCGATGGGTAGAAAGCCCGCGGGGTTGTACTTGCCATCCGCGACCGTGATCTGGCCCGGATCACCGGTATCCCAATGCGGGATGGCTTGCCAGACAATGCTGCACTGCTCGAAAGTCTCTTTGACTGCCTGATTGGCCAGGGCTAACCGCTCGGCGCTGAGATACATGGCTGCCACTCCTTGACGGCCCCCGATTGTCCTCAAATCATGCAGACACAATCGGCACGTGCGCAAGTAATTCCCCAAAGTTGGCAAACTGAAGTAGTGCGCTACTTGTTCAGCAGCGCTATTTCTTGACCAGGGGTCATCTCCCCGCGCGCCACCGCGTCGCAGTGCGCCAGATGCAGCGGCGCGACGGGATCCTCCGGCAACAACTCGCGGCATCGTTCGAACGCGGCGCGCGCTCCGTCGACGTCGCCCGCGTCGAACAGCGCGAAGGCCTCGTCGAACTCGGCCTGCGCCGCGCGCTTCGCGGCACGCAGTACGGCCGAATCTTCGTCGTACACTTCGTAAATCGTCACGGGTCGACGCCGGTTGACCACCATGACGCGCTCCATGCGACGAACATCGAACCGCTCCGAGGCCGCGATGCGCTGGTAGGTCCGGTCGGAGATGAGCAACGCGGAGCCGTAGCGTTTATTGGTGCTTTCAATGCGGGCAGCGAGGTTCACCGCGTCACCGATGATGGTGAGCACCATCCGGTTGACCCCGCCGACCAGCCCGACCGCCACCGCGCCGGTATTGATGCCGATGCCCGCCCGCAACTCCTGGGAGCCCAGCGCCCTGCGCTCCTCGTTGTGCTCACGCAAGGAGCGCAGCATGCCCAATCCGGCGCGGACGGCATCGGATTCGGACTCGAACACGGCGACGATTTCGTCGCCGCGCACGTCTTGGATCATGCCGTTATAACTGATGATCGGGAGCTCGACGGCGCGTAAAAAGCCCATCGCCAGGTTGCCCGCCTCGGCGACGTTCATGTCCTCGATCATGGTGGTGTAGCCGCGGATGTCGCTGATGAGCACCGTCATTTCGCGTTCCACCCGATAGCCGGCGCGGACGCGGCGAAGGTCGTCGATGTCGAGGATGCGCAGCAGTTCGTTAGGCACGAATCTGGATTGCACGTCCATCAACGACTGTCGGTATTCGTCGGCGGCCCGCAGTCTTGCCTCGAGCTGGAAGTTCCACAGGGGAGCGGCGGCCTGGGCGCAGAGGAAGGTGACCGCCCGCTCGTCGTTGGCGTCGAAGCTGCGTCCGGACACCTCCTGCTCGGCATAGACTACGCCAACGATGCTGTCCTGCACCGTGATTGGGACAATGAGTAACGACGGCGCCACTGGCGTAACCGGCCGGTGCGCATCGGGTGCCGCGGAACGGCCGCCCGGCTGCACGCACCCGGCAGCGACGATCAGCGCGGAGCCGGCGTCCAACGCGCGGCGCACGGCGTCCCCGTCGTAGCACACTTCGGTCCACGGGCCGTCCACGGTCGTGATGTTGCCGTGGTCGTTGACGGCGCGCACCGACAGGTTCTCCGCGTCCCCGGTCAAAAACAGGACTCGCCCCGCACCGGTCGTGTCGGCAACCGAGCCCAGCACGATGTTGGCCAAACCGTCCGGGGTGCGCGCCTTCGATAATGCGTGCAGCAGTTGATGCGCGCCCACCGGGTCGATCCCACCCGAACCCGTCAGATCGCGCCGGAGGAGCCAAGGATGTTGCCGCGCAAGCCGATCCGTTCGCACCGCGAAGCCCAGATTGAGCCAGCGCTGGTATGCCGAACGCAGCATGTGCTCACGCAGCGTCGCAGGCCCGGTGTCGGCGTAGAGAGCGGCAGCCTGTTCATGGGCGCACGCACTGATCGTTGGCAGCTGGTTCTTTTCGGCGAGCTCGATCGCTCGGTGCAGACAGCGCTCCGCTTCGGCGTGTCGGCCTCGCGTTCGCGCCCAGGCACCCTGGATCAGGGCGTGCGCCGCGGCGTAATTGTCGGGTGCACCCGCGGCCCACTTGCGGTGCAAGGCCAATGCGTGGCGCACGAAGTGGACCGTCGAGACGTCCCGCGGTGCGCACTGAATCATGCTGAGGGCGCCGGCCAGGTAGACCAGTTGTGACGCGGCCGTGCCGGTGAGGCCGCCGAGATGTTCGATCGCCTCCGGGGTGGCGGCGACCGCGCCGGCGTAATCGCCGCACCAGAAGTGCAGCCCTTGCTTCATGGTCGCCGCTACGCCCAAGGCGACTTCGTCGCCCTCACGCAGGGCCGCCGGCACCACATCCCGCTCGTCGTAACCGCTCTCGCCGGCAAGCAGGAAGGGATCGGCGGTGCGGCCCATCAGGTTGAGGCAAAGCTGCTGCATGGCTTGGCAGAGCGCGGTGGGCACCGGCTGCGACCGCGTGTGGGGGATCAGAGAGCTTGCCAGAGCATCGATTTCGGCCAGTGGCCGGCCGGCCCAGAACGACTGGGCGAGCAGGCAGGCGAGTAGAAACCCGGCATATTCTTGGTCGCCTTGGTCGAGCGCTTCCTCGACGGCGTCACGGAGCTCGCCCAAACCGTCGCGCAGCGGGTGGCGCCAATGCCGGATGTAGCCCAGGTGGGTGAATACCGTCTGCGGTCGCGCTTCGCGGAATTCCGGTCGCTGGGCCAGCTGCATGCCGACCTCGCCGAATCGCTGGCTGCCCGCGAGGTCACCGAGCACGACGCGGACAATCCCGTAACCGCCGATAACCAGCGGCGACGACGGAGTGTGGCCATGGGCCAGCGTGAGGTCGAGTTGCTTTCGGACTATCAGCGGAAAAAGGTTGGGCCGGACGAGGTAGGACATGTTGCGCAGTTCGAGAAGAATCCGGTGGATCTCGACGACCCGGCGGTCATCGCAGTGCGGCAGTTGCAGTAGCCGCTCGGTGCTCCAGCGGTGAGTCGTCAACATCATTCGGGCGATCGCATAGCCAATGCGTGGCTTGCCCGCGTCATGCGGCACCGGTTCGCCGAGTTCGTCGAGCGCCTGAAGGCCGATCTCGAGCGCCTCACGCAGCCGGTTCTGCGCGACCCGCCCTTTGAGTCGCAAATGAGCGATACGAGCGCGGTCGGCGGGTTCGTTCAGGATCTGTTCGGCCTCGTCGAGCAGCGCGTTGAGCGCGTCCACATCGCCGACCAGCAACGCGGCGTCGGCAGCGTCGAGCTGCAGCTCCCGGGACAACTCGAAGTGTTCGGTCCAGCGGGATTGCCCGAGCAGCTGCAAAGCGTTGCGGCAGTACCCGAGAGCCAACGGGAAGGACGCCTGCGCCCGGGCCTTTTGCGCCGCCCGCCGCACCACGCCGACGAATGTGATGCGTTCGATGTCGCCGATGAGCCCCAGACCGCCGATGCCGATGTGGCGTGCGGCTTCGAACAGGCGGTCGTCCCCACCTGCGAGCAGCCGTCGACCGATGCGCAGGTGAACGGCCCGCATGTCGTCCTGCGATACGCCCGCGCGCGCCGCCTCGGCCACCCGGTCGTGACTGAAGCGGTATCGGGCGTCGCGGCTGATCGCATTGCTGATCCGCTGGCCGCCGCCGTCAAGGGCGTCGAGCAACCGCAGTTCCAGACATGCCCACACGGCGTGCGCCACGACGTCGGGGGACCGGGCCGCCGCGGCTGTCGCGTCGTCGAGGTCGAACTCACCGCCGATGCACGCGAGCGAACTCAGCACGTCCCGGTCGGTGGGGCGCAGCTGGTCGAGGTAGCGCCCCAGGAACTCCGCGGTCGTGGCGGACACCTCGATCGACGTGAGCACCCGCAGGTCCCAACTCGCATGACCACCCGGACCGATCCGGACGAGCGCGCCTTCGCGCTGGGCGCGGTAGAGCAGCTGACGGAGCTGCAACGGGTTGCCGCCCGTGCGGTGGTGGAACTCGGTCGCGACATCGCCCAGTTCCATGCTCCGGCCGCAGACGTCTGCCAGCAGCTCCTCGATAGCGTCGGGGGCCAGCGGTTCGAGGTGCAAAGTGGTGAGGTTTTCCGACGTGATGCCCGCCGCGACCGGATCGAACTCACCCGTGCGATAGGCACCCAGGACCAAGACGTTGCGCAGCGACACCGTCAAGAGCTCGCCCAGCAGCAGCAGCGTGTCCCGGTCGGCCCACTGCAAGTCGTCGACCGCCAACACGACGGTTCGATACTCCGAGGTCGCGCAGAGCAGGCGGATCACGGCGCGGTGCAGTTGGCGGCGCGAATCCGCGGCGTCCAGGTCCGCGACAGCCGAGGGTTCGCCCAGCAGCGGTGCCAGTTCGGGTACGAGTTCGGCGAGAATACCCGCGAACCCGGACATCTCGCGGACGATGTCGGCGCGCCACCGATCGCGCTCGGCCGGCCCGGTGGCCCGCATGCCACGCAAGATCGCACTGAGTGCGTCGGACAACGCCGAGTACGGTGCGGGCGCCCCGTCCCGGCACCTCCCGTAGGCGAATACGCACCCGCGCCCGGAGACGTCGGCGCCGAGCGCCTGGGTGAGCGTCGACTTGCCCACCCCCGGCGCGCCGTCGAGCAGGAAGCAGCCGCCCCCGATGCGGCCCGCCGCTTCCACCGCATTTCGAAGTTCGGTCAGCTCCTGCTGCCGGTCGATCAGACGGCCGTCGAGGTCGAGAATCGGCGTAGTCACGAGGCGGGCCACCTTGCAGCGGGCACCGTCGCAGCGACGGTGCGGCAAGGGGTTAGCGGGTCATAGCGCATGCGCATGGCGCCTTCCCCTCCCAGGGAATGTCCACCCGCCGCCGTGACGGTCCCCCCGCTGCGGCTGTGCAGACCCGTTCGGCGGCTGGTGCACAGCAGCATAGCCCCAATGTCTGCCGCGTGCAGAGGGTTAGCGCTAGGGCGCCGGCAAAGCGACTAGGTATGGGTCGGGTTGAACGCGTCGGCGGGCTGAGCGACGGCCGTCGCGAAGCTGGCACCGAGCGGGCCGTGGCGGTCGAACAGCGTTGCGGTGCCGGTGGCCACACCTGCCGTGCCGTAATGGTTTTGCGCGGCCAGCCCCAGAAATTCGCCGTCGGGCAGTCGGCTGGCGGTGACGGTGTAGTCGGCATTGATGTAACGCAATCCGCCTGTGCCCCAATGGGTGACCGAACTGGTGATGTCGCCGACGAATGCCAGGCGGGTGAATGGTGTCAGCGGATGGCCCTGGACCATCGGGCGAAACAGCCGGGCCCACGCGAACTTTTGGGCATGGGACTGTTGCCACTCGCCGGCGGCGATGCCGGGACTGCCTTCGAGTGTGGCGCCGTATCCCCAGATATGAAACGGCATGTCCGCCGGGAAGCCGTCGTGGCGGGTCGGCAGCGGCGGCATCTCGACCGGAGCCGACCACACCTGACCATCGGGATGTGCACCGCGGCGCAGGAACAACGCACTGGCGCGGGCGACGATGGTGTCGCGTTGGATCAGCGTCGCCTCGAGCAGCCTGATGCGCCGCCCTTCGCGCAACACCGAGGTCTGAATCTGGACCGGCAGCAGCAGCGCCGGCCGCAACAGGTCCACCGTCAAGCGGGTGGGCTGGAAATGGGGATCGAGGCCCGATTGTTCTATGCCCCAACCCAACAGGCCGCCGACGATTTGGCCACCCATCGCCGCCCCCCAGGGCCCGCGGGTCATCGGTCCGGGAACGTAGGAGCCGCCGTCGACAGTGAAGAATGCCTCGGGCATGATGGCGGAATCCGCGATCGTCACCGCTCTCACGATAGGACACCGAATAGTAAGGAGCGGGCATGCTTCCAGTGATTGGGGTTCCGCGCAACCATAACCCGTTCTCGACGGCGGGCGTATCCCGGGATCTCGACGGCGTCCCCCGCTATGACGATGTGCCCGCCACGCTGCTGGACATGCTCGCCGTTCACGTGGCGAGCCATCCGGACGGGGAGGCGGTGGTGGAGGTCGGCGCCGGCCGATTGACCTATCGGCAGTTGTGGGACCGCGCCGCGCGGGTGGCCGGCGGGCTGCGCGCGGCCGGCGTGCGGCCGGGCGACCGGGTGGCGGTGCGCTACCCGGCCGGAATCGATTGGGTGCTGGCTTTCTGGGGCGCGGTGATGGCCGGCGGCGTTGCGGTGGCGGTCAATACGCGTTCGGCGCAGCCCGAGGTCGAGTTCGTACTCTCCGACGCCGGTGCCCGGGTGGATTTGGCCGCGGGTGCACCACTACCCGACGATCGACCATTCGTGATCGAGGGACTCCAACGCGCGGACACTGCCGCGCTGTTTTACACGTCGGGGACGACGGGGCGCCCCAAAGGGGTGCCGACGACGCACGAGGCGTTCATTACCAACACCGAGAACACGAATCGGTGCGTGGGATTGTCCACCAGCCGCGGTGCGGACCTGCGCACCCTGATCTCGGTGCCGCTGTTCCACGTGACCGGTTGCAACTCACAGCTCTTGGCCGCCGCGCGGCTCGGCGGAACGGCGGTGATAATGCCGACTCTCAGCCTCGACCTGCTGATCGCCACCCTGGCGGCCGAGCGGATCTCGCTGATGGTCACCGTCCCCGCCGTCTATGCCCTGCTGCTGCGGCACAAGGAGTTCGGCAGCACCGACGTGTCGGGTGTGGGTTGGGTGGGGTACGGCGGCGCGCCCATCGCGCCCTCGCTGGTGCGGGCGGTGAAAGACGCCTTTCCGCAGGCCACGGTGTTCAACGGTTATGGCATGACCGAGTCCGCGTCGCTGATGACCGTGCTGCCCGATCACGACGCCATCGACCACGCCGACTCGGTCGGATACGCGGTGCCCTCGGTCGAGCTCGGCCTGATCCCGGACGGCGACGATCCGCGCGTCGGCGAATTGGTGGCCCGCGGCGCCAATCTGACCACCGGATATTGGAACCGGCCGCAGGCCACCGCGGATACCATCGTCGACGGCTGGCTGCGCACCGGCGACGTGGTGCGGCTCGACGACGCGGGCCGCGTGTACATCGTCGACCGGCTCAAGGACATCATCAATCGCGGCGGCGAGAATGTGTCCAGCGTCGAAGTCGAAGCCGTCCTGTTGGCCGCGCCGACGGTCGCCGACGCGTGTGTGCTGGCGGTGCCCGATGACGTCCTGGGCGAAAAGGTCGGAGCCGTGCTGGTCGGCGGTGAGACGCCCATCGATGTGGCCGCCGTCCTCGAGCACTGCCGCGGGCAGCTCGCCGACTACAAAATCCCGCAGTACGTCTCAGTCGTGTCAGAAGCGTTGCCGCGCAATGCCGGTGGCAAATTGCTAAAGGCCAAGCTGCGCGGTGAAGTGCACTGGGGCGACCCACTTCGATGACCCTGTTGATCGCCAACCGCGGCGAAATCGCCCTGCGGATCATGCGTACTGCCGCTGAAGTGGGACTGCCAACGGTCGCGGTCTATGCCGAGGACGATGGCGACAGCCCGCATGTGCATGCAGCAGACGAAGCAATCGGGCTGCCGGGTACCGGCGCGCAGGCCTATCTCGACCAGTCGTCGATACTGGCGGCGGCCACGAACGCGGATGCACAGCTGATCCATCCGGGTTACGGCTTCCTTTCCGAGAGCGGCGATTTCGCCCGCGCATGCACGGCCGCCGGGCACACGTTCGTCGGACCCGATGCCAAGGTCCTCGACATGGTCGGTAACAAATCCTCGGCGCGTGCTGCCGCGATGGCCGCCGGTGTACCGGTGCTGCCCGCGACCGAGGGGCCGAGCACGGTCGAGGACGTGCACGCGTTCTTCGCCGCGCAGCCCGGACCGGTGATGATCAAGGCGTTGGCCGGTGGCGGCGGGCGCGGCATGCGTCGAGTGGACAGCGCGGAGCAGATCGACGGGGCCTACCGCCGGTGCGCGGCGGAGGCGCGGCTGGGATTCGGCACCTCCGCGGTATTCGCCGAGGCGTTGCTCGCGGGCGCACGGCACATTGAGGTGCAAGTCGTGGCGGCGGCTGCCGGGCCCCGCACGCACGCGCTGGCCCTCGGCGACCGTGATTGCAGTATTCAGCGCCGTTATCAAAAGCTCGTTGAAATTGCGCCTGCGCAAGGCCTTTCGGAGGCGTTGCGGCGCGAGTTGCATCTGGCCGCTGCCCGGCTGTGCGGCCGAGTAGGACTCCGTGGCCTCGCCACGGTCGAATTTATGGTCCGCGGTGAAGAATTCGTCTTCCTCGAGGTGAACCCGCGCATCCAGGTCGAGCACACAATCACCGAGGAGACCACCGGCGTCGACCTGGTGGCTGCGCAGCTCGCGATCGCCGGTGGCGCTTCCTACTATCAACTGGGCCTACCGCCTGGAATTGCGTCCGACGGTGACGAGGTGATCGGCGAGCCCGCCGCGCCGCGGGGTATCGCCATACAAACCCGAGTCAACACCGAAACGTTGTCGGCGGACGGGGCCGTGGCACCCGCATCCGGAACCCTGACCGTGTTCGGCCCGCCGACCGGCCCGGGGGTTCGGGTGGACACCCACGGCCGGACCGGGCTGGCGTTGACCGCGCGGTACGACTCCTTGCTGGCCAAGGTGGTCACCCATGTGCACGGAGCGTCCTTCCCGGCGGCGCTGCGCAAATCGCGAACCGCATTGGCGGAGTTCGATGTCGAGGGTGTTCGCACGAATCTGAATTTCCTACGGGAGCTGTTGTCAGACGTTGAGCTTCAGTCGGGAGTGGTGACGACGGATTTCCTCGACGACAAGCTTCCCGAGCTGGCCGCCGCCGCGCTGTCCCACGTGCACGACACCGCGATGCCCGCCGTCGAGCTGCATCCGGGGGAGGAAGCACTGCGCGCGCAGCTGGCCGGCACCGTGGTCGAGATCGCGGCGCAGGGCAGCGAGGCCGATCCCGGCGAACAGTTGGTGTTACTCGAAGCGATGAAGATGCACCATGTGCTCGCTGCACCGGATGCCCTGCGCACGGTGCGGAATCTGGTGGCCGCGGGTCAGGTCGTCGGCACCGGTGATCCGTTGCTGGTGTTCGTCCGCACCGGCGCCGGCTTGGATGGCGAATCGACCAGCGCGGCAGTCGATCTCGATCGGCCCAGGGCGGACCTCGAGGAGGTCCGACAGCGCCATCTGCTGACGCTCGACGAGGGCAGGGCAGCGGCGGTGGCCAAGCGACACCAGCGGGGCCGCCGCACCGCACGAGAGAACATCGCCGATCTGGTCGACGCGGGCAGCTTCGTCGAGTACGGCGCGTTGGCCATCGCAGCGCAGCGCAGCCGCCGCTCCGAAGCGGACCTCATCGCCAACACGCCCGCCGACGGCCTGGTCGCAGGCCTGGCCACGATCGGCGCCGACCGGTTCGGGCCGGCGGCGGCCGGGGCGGTGGTGGTCTCCTACGACTACACCGTGCTCGCCGGAACGCAAGGTATGCGCAATCACGCCAAAACGGACCGTGTGTTCGAGCTGGCCGCCCGAAGACGCTTGCCCGTAGTGCTTTTCGCCGAAGGTGGCGGTGGCCGACCGGGCGACACGGACGTCGGCGGCGCGGCCGGACTGGACGTGCCGACCTTCCGGGTACTGGCGGGATTGCGTGGCCGGGTGCCGTTGGTGTCGATCGTCTCCGGACGTTGTTTCGCCGGTAATGCGGCGCTCGCGGGGGTGTGCGACGTGATCATCGCGACGCCCGACGCCAACATCGGCATGGGCGGGCCGGCGATGATCGAAGGCGGCGGGTTGGGAGTGTATCCGCCGGAAGCGATCGGGCCGATCGACGTGCAGCGCCACAACGGCGTGGTGGACCTGGTGGCACGCGACGAAGCGGATGCGGTGTCCCTGGCCAAGCAATATTTGTCCTATTTTCAAGGCCGCGTTGCCGATTGGTCGGCACCCGATCCGCGGCTGGCCCGACAAGTGGTGCCGGAGCACCGATTACGTGCCTACGACGTGCGACGCGCCATCGAGTCGATCGTCGACGTCGGCTCGGTGCTCGAATTGCGGCCCGACTACGGCGTGGGCATCGTCACCGCGCTGGTCCGCGTCGAGGGGGTGGCATACGGATTGCTCGCCAACAGCAGTCATCATCTGGGCGGCGCGATCGACGCCGATGCGGCCGACAAGGCCAGCGACTTTCTTACGCTGTGCGAGTCGTTTCGACTGCCGGTGATTTCCTTGTGCGACACACCGGGATTCATGGTGGGGCCCGATTCGGAGAAACGCGCGACAGTCCGCCGGTTCGGCCGGATGTTCGTGGTCGGTGCGCACCTGACCGTGCCGATCGGAATGATCATCTTGCGCAAGGGCTATGGGCTTGGTGCGATGGCCATGGCGGGCGGTTCGTTTCGCGCCCCACAATTCACCGTCGCGTGGCCGACGGGCGAGATCGGCGGCATGGGACTCGAAGGCGCGGTGCGGCTGGGCTTCAGCAAAGAGCTGGCAGCCGCGGGCGGCCCCGCCGAGCAGGAACAGCTTTTCAGCCGGCTCGTCGCCGCGGCTTACCAGCACGGCAAAGCCTTGCGTGCCGCGTCGACGTTCGAACTCGACGATGTAATAGACCCCTCGGACTCCCGGGCATGGATAGCCAGGCTGACCGGAGCCCGAGGGGTCTAAACCGAGGATTTATCAGGCGTGACCGGATCCGCAGCCAACGCCCGGTAGACAGCCGGTCCCGCCCGGAACGCCGCCCGGACCGGCGAACTGGCCGCCGGAACCGCAGCCGACGCCGGGGACGCAGCCCTGGCCGCCAGGACCGCCGCCCGGACCGTTGTTCTGGCCACCGGAACCGCAGTTGCCGTTGGCGTCGCAGCCACCGCCACCGGGATCATCCTTGAACACGATGTGAGTGGGAGCAGGACCTGTCATTGCCGGGCTGGTCGCAAAACTGTCCGCAGCGGCAATCGGGGCGGCGGCGATCGCGGCAGCGACGGCGCCACCGACCACCAGTGGTTTCAGGAGGGTGAATTTCGCTAACATGCGTCAACGCATACCACGCGCATGCGGTGACAAAACCTCTCCCGGAAGATTAATTGGGTTCGACACTCACCGTTGGCGAAGTCGGGCTCCCCCACAACAAAAGGTGTTCAACGATGACCACATTGGATTTGACCGGCCGCACCGCGATCATCACGGGAGCCTCCCGTGGGATCGGGTTGGCGATCTCGCAGCAGCTCGCCGCCGCCGGCGCCAACGTGGTGCTCACCGCCCGCAAGCAGGAGGCCGCAGACGCGGCCGCGGCACAGGTGGGTGAGGCGGCCGTCGGGGTAGGGGCACACGCTGTCGATGAGGACGCCGCGCGCCGGTGTGTGGATCTCACCCTGGAGAGGTTCGGCAGCGTCGACATTCTGATCAACAACGCCGGCACCAACCCGGCCTTCGGCCCGCTGATCGAACAGGATCACGCCCGCTTCAGCAAGATCTTCGACGTCAATCTGTGGGCGCCACTGCTGTGGACATCGTTGGTTGTCAAGGCCTGGATGGGCGAGCATGGCGGCGCGATCGTCAACACCGCGTCGATCGGCGGACTGCATCAATCGCCGGGGATGGGCATGTACAACGCCACCAAGGCCGCGCTGATCCACGTCACCAAGCAACTGGCTCTCGAACTCTCGCCGCGCATCCGCGTCAATGCCATCGCCCCGGGCGTGGTGCGCACCAGGCTGGCTGAGGCATTGTGGAAGGACAACGAGGACCCGCTCGGGGCGTCGATTGCGTTGGGGCGCATCGGCGAACCCATCGACGTAGCAAACGCGGTGACTTTCTTGGTCTCCGACGCGGCCAGCTGGATCACCGGCGAGACGATGGTGATCGACGGCGGCCTGCTGCTCGGCGGAGCGCAGGGCTTTCAAATGCGGCCGCAGAGCTAAAAGTTCTTGCACCAACAGCGATCAGCTGGCATTCGACCTCCCGGCCTCGTAGTCCGGGGAATGGAGTAAGCGCAATGCGTGTGTTGCTGTCGACATACGATTCGCGCGGCGGTGTCGAACCACTGCTGGCGCTGGCAGTGCAGCTGCAGGCACTCGGCGCACAGGCTGTGCTGGCCTGCCCACCGGATGACGAATTTGCCGAGCGCGCAGCAGGATTCGGAATTCCGCTGGTGGCCTTCGGCCCGTCGGTGCGTGCGGTGACCACCGCGGCGACACGATCCTCGGAGGAGCAGCTGCGTACGCATGTGCTCGGCCTGATCGATGCCCAGTTCGACACGGTCGCGGCGGCAGCGCAGGGGTGTGACGCGCTGGTGTCGACCGCACTGGTGTGGACGGCGGCCGGCGCGCGGTCCGTCGCCGACAAGCTGGGCATCCACTATGTCTACGCCAGTTATCACCCGACCCACCTGCCGTCGCCGTATCACCCGCCGCCGGAGTATGTCGGCCGGGGGATGGGCACCAGCGAAATCGACAATCGGGTGATGTGGGATCACAACGCCCGCAACGCCAATGCGTTGTTTGGTCCGACGCTCAACAGCCGTCGGGCGTCGATCGGCTTGCCCCCGGTGAGCGACGTGCGCGGCTACGCCTACACCGACCGGCCGTGGCTGGCCGCCGACCCGACTCTGGGCCCGTGGCAGCGGCTGCCCGGCTTCGACGTCATGCAAACCGGCGCGTGGCTGCTGCCCGACGACCGCCCACTCTCGGCCGAATTGGAGGAGTTTCTCGACGCCGGTCCGCCGCCGGTGTACCTCGGCTTCGGCAGCATGCCGCTGTGGGGTGCCAAGGAGGTCGTGCCGATGGCGATCGCAGCCATCCGCGCTCAGGGCCGGCGGGTGCTGCTCGCCCGGGGCTGGGCGGACCTGGCGCCCGACGGCGACGCCGACGACTGCTTCGCCATTGGCGAGGTCAACCAGCAGGCGTTGTTCCGGCGGGTGGCCGCCGTCGTGCATCACGGCGGGGCGGGCACCACGACGACCGCCGCCCGGGCCGGCGTGCCGCAAGTGGTGGTGCCGCAGGGCCCCGACCAGGTGTACTGGGCGCTGCGGGTGATCGCGCTGGGGATCGGCAGCGCGTGCGACGGCCCCACCCCGCCGGTGGGGGCGCTGCCGGCCGCGCTGGAGGTGGCGCTGGCCGACGAGACCCGCGCGCGCGCCGACGCGGTGGGCCGCGACATCGCCGCCGACGGCGCGGCGGTAGCGGCGAAGCTGCTTTTGGAGGCGGTGAGCGGCGAAAAGCTTTAGCGCGGCAGCGCGGCGGCGAAGACCTCCGTCATCGCCGCCCAGTGCCGCTCGGCGGCCGCCTCGTCGTAGGGCGCGTTGTCCGGGACCGCGAAGCCGTGGCCGGCCTGATACCACTCGATGGTGTGCGGCACCTGGGCCGCCGTCAGCGCCTTGTCGAGCTGTTCGGCGTCGTCGGTCGTGAACGACGCGTCGTTCTGGGCGCCGCCGACGTAGATCGTGGCCGTCATGCGGTGCGCGAGCAGATGGGGGCTGTCCGCGGCGTCGGTCACCAGGCCACCGCCGTGGAAGGACGCGGCCGCAGCGACGCGGTCGGGAACGCGACCGGCCACCAACAGCGAGATCCGCCCGCCCATGCAGTAGCCGCACACGCCGAAACGTTCGCCGCTGACCTCGGGCCGGTCCGCGAGGTAGTTGAAGAACGCTCGCGCGTCGCTGGCCACCTTGTCCGGTGTCAGCGTGCCGATCATGGCGAACAGCCGCTTGCGTTCGCTCTCGTCGCCGAACACGGTGGCCATGTCGAACGGCGCCCAATCGCCGCTGCGGTAATACACATCGGGTAGCAACACGGTGTAGCCGTACGAGGCCAGTTTGGCCGCCATGTGCTGGAAGGTGTCGCGTAGTCCGCCGGCGTCGGGGTACATGACCACGCCCGGCCATGGGACCCGGGCCTCGTGGCCGTTGGGGGTGAGCAGGTGGACGGTGCAGCTTCCGTCGGCGGTGGTGACGGTGTCGATGATGTTCGGCATGGCACCGTTGTACTCCGCGGCGTTGAACCCCGGATTTTCGGTATCGACCCGCTAAGCTGGCCGCGTGCCCATCCCCACGCCCTACGAGGACTTGCTGCGCCTGGTCCTGGCAACGGGATCGGCCAAGGCGGACCGCACCGGCACCGGAACCCGCAGCCTGTTCGGCCAGCAACTGCGCTACGACCTGTCGGCCGGTTTCCCGCTGCTGACCACCAAGAAGGTGCATTTGAAGTCGGTGGTCTATGAGTTGCTGTGGTTTTTGCGTGGCGACTCCAACGTCGGCTGGCTACACGAACACGGCGTCACCATCTGGGACGAATGGGCCAGCGACACAGGCGATCTGGGCCCCATTTACGGCGTGCAGTGGCGGTCTTGGCCCACCCCGTCGGGGGACCACATCGACCAGATCAGTGCCGCCCTGGAGTTGCTGCGCACGGACCCGAACTCGCGGCGCAACATTGTGTCGGCGTGGAATGTCGGCGAAATCCCGCAGATGGCGCTGCCGCCGTGTCATGCGTTCTTCCAGTTCTACGTCGCCGACCGGCGGCTGAGCTGCCAGCTCTACCAGCGCAGCGCGGACCTGTTCCTCGGCGTGCCGTTTAACATCGCCAGCTACGCGCTGCTCACCCACATGATGGCGGCCCAGGCCGGCCTGGACGTCGGCGAGTTCATCTGGACCGGCGGCGACTGTCACATCTACGACAACCATGTCGACCAGGTCCGTATCCAGCTCAGCCGCGAGCCGCGGCCGTATCCGGAACTCTTTCTTGCCCATCGGGATTCGATCTTCGACTACACCTACGAAGACGTCGTCGTCAAGAATTACGATCCGCACCCGGCGATCAAAGCGCCCGTCGCTGTATGAGAGAAGTCGGTCTGGTGTGGGCTCAGTCCACCTCCGGCGTCATCGGCCGCAACGGCGACATCCCGTGGCACGTGCCCGAAGACCTGGCCCGCTTCAAGCAGGTGACGGTGGGCCGCACCGTGATCATGGGACGGCGGACCTGGGATTCGCTGCCGGCCCGGGTGCGGCCGCTGCCCGGTCGCCGCAACATCGTGTTGTCCCGGCAGGCCGACTTCACCGCCGACGGAGCCGAGGTGGCCCGCTCACTGGATGCCGCTTTCGCGTCCCTGTCGGCGCCCGCCTCAGAGTCCCCAGCGTGGGTGATCGGCGGTGCACAGATCTACGCGCAGGCGTTGCCACTGGCGACGCGGTGCGAGGTCACCGAGATCGAGGTCGACCTGGTGCGCGACGACGAGGACGCGCTGGCCCCGGTGCTCGACGAGGCGTGGCTCGGCGAGACAGGGGAATGGCACGTCAGCCGCTCCGGGCTGCGGTACCGCTTCCACAGCTATCGTCGGGCCTAGCGCGCTCGACTCGGCGCCGCTAGCCCGACCTGACATACTCGACGGAGTCGGTGGGGTCGGCGAGACGGGGTTTTGCACTTCCAGGGAGGGGAAAGTGGCAGTGATGACCGAACCCACCAAGGCGTTCAACCGCAAGTTCATGGGCTACGAGCCGGCGGCAGTCGATGCCCACATCGACATGCTGACCGCAAAGCAAAAGTTGTTGGTCGACGACGTCGACAGCCTGCGGGCGCGGCTGCAAAATTCCGCCGACGAGGTGGCCGCACTGCGCAAGGAGGTCGCCCTGCTCACCGACACGTCGCCGACGCCACACGCGATGCAGCAACGGATGGCCAAGATGCTGCGCAGCACGGTCGACGAAATCTCGGAGATGCAGGCCGAGGCGCGGGCCGAGGCGGAGGCGATGATCACGGCGGCCGAAGCGGAGATCGAGGCCGAGCGGCGACAGCACGAGCAGAGGTTGGCGGACATGGCGTCGCGGCACAAGGCCATGGAGACCGAGTACCGCGAAG
The DNA here is from genome assembly GCF_010727605.1 of Mycobacterium simiae. NCBI lineage: Bacteria > Bacillati > Actinomycetota > Actinomycetes > Mycobacteriales > Mycobacteriaceae > Mycobacterium > Mycobacterium simiae. Next base: position 592,845 of record NZ_AP022568.1, on the reverse strand, counting down.
CCAAGGAGGCGCTCGAGGCGGAACTGGCCGGCATGCACGACGATGCCCGGCGGGCGCGGGAACAGCTGCTGGCCGAAGCGAAGGAGCAGCTAGACCGCGAGCGCGAGGAGGCCCGACGGGCCATCGCCGCCGCGCGGGAACAGCGAGTCAAGGTCTTAGAGCAACTGTTGGCCGTGCATCGCGACTTGGACTCGGTTCCGGCCGCCCTGGAGGCGGCCTACCGCGAACAAGAGGAACCGCTGCAAGACGGCGCCGCCGCCGTGGACGAGAAGGTGAGCGCGGGGTGAGCCTGCGCTGAACATGGCGTGCCGACCGGTATTCTCGGCGCGTGTCGACTCCGACGCTGACCGTCGCTCAGGCCCGACGGATAGCCGTTGCGGCCCAAGGGTTTAACCAGCCCCGCCCCGGCGGCCCGGTCAACCGCGCGCACCTTCGTCGATTGATCTCCAGAATCCAAGTGCTGCAACTGGATTCGGTCTCGGTATCGGTGCGGGCTCATTACGCGCCGGTGTTCAGCCGGCTCGGCCCGTATGACCGCGACGTGCTGGACCGCGCCGCCTGGGGCCCCCGCTCGGCGCGGTTGCTGGCCGAGTACTGGGCGCACGAGGCCGCGCTGATCGCGGTTGACGATTGGCCGCTGTTGCGCTGGCGGATGCGCCAGTACCGGCACGGCCGGTGGGGCACACACATCGTCAAGGCCAATCCACACCTCGCCGACAAGATCGTCGCCGCCGTCAGCGAACTGGGCCCGAGCACCGCCGGACAGATCGAGGCTCATCTCGAGGCGGAGTCTCGCGGCCCCAGAGGCAGCTGGTGGGGCAGCCGCAGCGACACCAAGTGGGTCGCCGAGGCGCTGTTTGCGTCCGGCGTGCTCACCACGGCCACCCGGGTGGGCTTCGCCCGCCACTACGACCTGGTGGAACGGGTGTTGCCGGCGAGCGTGCTGGCCCGCCAGGTCGACGATGCCGAAGCCGTCCGCGAACTCGTACTGCGGGCGGCCACCGCGCTGGGCGTGGGCACCGAGCCCGACATCCGCGACTACTTCCGGCTGTCGCCGCGGCAGGTCAAGCCCGCGCTGGCCGACTTGGTGGCCGCGGGGGAGATTGAGGCGGTCACCGTCGACGGCTGGCCGGGCCCCGCATATCTGCGAGCAGGCCAGTCGACGCCGCGGCAGGATCGCGGCACCGCGCTGCTGTGCCCCTTCGACCCGCTGATCTTCTTCCGGCCCCGGGTGGAACGGCTGTTCGGCTTCCACTACCGCATCGAGATTTATGTGCCCGCGCGGCAACGAAAATACGGTTACTACGTCTGGCCGGTGCTGGTGGACGGTCAGCTGAGGGCGCGGGTCGATCTCAAGGCCGACCGCATTGCCGACAGGCTGCGGGTGGTGGGTGCGTTCGCCGAGCCCGAGGCGCCGCGGCCGAAGGTGGCCGATGCGTTGGCCGGCGAGCTCGCGTCGATGGCGTCCTGGCTCGGCCTGGGCGGCGTCAGCGTGTCCGGCCGCGGCGATTTGGCTGCCGACTTGCGCGCTGCCGTCAAGCGACTCGGCTGATGACACAGTCCAAAGAGCTCAAGGCCACGCTGTGGAAGGCGGCTGAGAAGTTGCGCGGCTCGCTGTCGGCCAGTCAGTACAAGGACGTGATTTTGGGTTTGGTGTTCCTCAAACACATCTCGGCGTCGACCTGGAACACGTTGGCCGACAACGCAGGTAACGACGCCATCGGCCGGCTGGTGGATGCCGCGATGATCGAAGCGACGGCAGCCGACCATGCGCTCGGCGTGGCGCCCGGGTTGTATGAAAACCTCGATCAGCGCCGGCTCGGGGAGCTGGTGCGCCTGCTCGACGGTGTGCCGGTCGGCCAGCATCCCGGGGATGCGCTGGGAGAGGTGTACGAGTACTTCCTGGGCCATTTCGCCCGCGCCGAGGGCAGACGGGGCGGCGAATTCTTCACCCCGCCCAGCGTCGTGCGGCTGATGGTGGAAGTTTTGGAACCAACCGGCGGACGGGTGTACGACCCATGCTGCGGGTCGGGCGGAATGTTCGTCCAGACAGAGGCTTTCATCGCAGAGCACGCCGGTGATTCCACCAATGTCCGCATCTACGGCCAGGAAAGCATCGAACAAACCTGGCGAATGGCGAAGCTGAACCTGGCGATTCGAGGCATCGACAACACCGGCCTGGCCCGGGGCGACACGCTTGTCGAAGACCTGCACGCCGGGCTGCAGATGGACTACGTGATGGCCAATCCGCCGTTCAATATCAAAGATTGGGCTCGCGACGAAAATGACCGGCGCTGGTGCTTCGGTGTTCCCCCCGCCGGCAACGCCAACTACGGCTGGATTCAGCACATCCTGGCGAAGCTGACACCGGCCGGCAAGGCCGGTGTAGTGATGGCCAACGGTTCGATGTCATCGAATGCCTCGGGAGAGGGCGCTATTCGCGCTCAGATTGTCGACGCGGACCTGGTTTCCTGCATGGTCGCACTGCCCACACAGCTGTTTCGCAGCACCAGCATCCCGGTGTGCCTGTGGTTTTTCGCCAAGGACAAGGGCCGGCGGGCCGGGCAGGTACTGTTCGTCGACGCCCGTGGGTTCGGCTACCTCGTCGACCGCACCGAACGCGTACTGACCGACGCGGAGGTGGGCCATATCGCCGACACCTATCATGCCTGGTGCGGCACTGCCTCCGCGAAAGGCATTGAGTACCAGGACGTTGCGGGATATTGCCAATCGGTTTCCCGAGACGACATCGCAGCCGCGGGCTATCTGCTCACGCCCGGGCGCTACGTCGGTACTCCAGTGGCCGAGGACGACGCGGAGCCGGCCGCCGCGAAGATCACCCGGCTGACCAAGGACCTGTTGCGCGCGCTCGACGAGTCCGCGCGATTGGAGACGGCGGTGCGCGAGCAGGTGCAGCGACTGTGCTGACCGCGATGCTGGGCGAATACCTCGACTTCAGCACCGGCAGCGGCGCACCGGTACGGGTATCGGACGGGCGTTTTCCCGTGTACGGCGCCAACGGCGTCATCGGCTTTACGGCCCGGCCCAACGCGCGCGGCCCGCTGATCGTGCTCGGTCGCGTCGGATCCTATTGCGGCAGTGCGCATTACTGCGAGTCCGACGTGTGGGTCACCGACAACGCGCTGGTGTGCCGCGCCAAAGAACCCGCCGAGACCAGATATTGGTACTACGCGCTGCAAACCTGCCGGCTCAACGAGTACCGCGCCGGATCGGGACAACCGCTACTGAATCAGGGGATTCTGCGCGACGTGTCGGTGCGGACGGTGCCGGAAGGGCAGCGGCGCCGAATCGCCGAACTGCTCGGCGCTTTCGACGACAAGATCGCCGCCAACCACCGCGTGATCGCCGCGGCCGAACACCTGATGGTTGCCCTCGTCGAGACGGTCGGCGATCGGGTGCCGCTGTCGTGCCTGGCCGAACACTCCACGGCGCTTCGGCAACCAGGACACTTCGACGACATGGTGGCCCATTTCAGCCTGGCCGCCTTCGACGACGACGCCATGCCACGTCTCGTTCGCCGGTCAACCGTGCGCAGTGGCAAGTTCCTGCTGTCCGGGCCGTGTGTGCTGTTCGCCAAGCTGAATCCGCGAATTCCGCGCATTTGGAACGTGACGCGGTTACCTACCGAAATGGCAGTCGCCAGTACCGAATTCGTCGTGCTGACCCCCGCGGGCGCCGACACCGGTCCAGACACCTCGGCCTTGTGGGCGGCGCTGCGGCAGCGCGACGTCGTCGAGAGTCTGCAGCAAAAAGTCGCCGGGACCTCGGGCAGCCACCAGCGCGTCCGGCGCGCTGACCTGATGGCCGTCGCGGTTCGTGACGTTCGGCGGCTGACCGCGTCCACGGCGCGGACGATCGCCGGCCTGGGGGCGCTGTGCCATGCGCGACGTAGCGAATCAGTCCGACTGTCGGCGCTGCGCGACGCCGCGCTGCCGTTGCTGATCTCGGGTGATGTCCGACTCCGGGCGGATTGAACTGCCCGGCTAAGGTAAGCGCCGTGGCCGAAATTGCGCCGCTGCGCGTGCAACTGATCGCCAAGACGGAGTTCCTGGCGCCGCCGGACGTCCCCTGGAGCACCGACGGCCCGGACGTCCAAGGCGGGTCGGCGCTCGTCGAGTTCGCCGGCCGGGCCTGCTACCAGAGCTGGTCGAAGCCCAACCCCAAGACCGCGACCAACGCCGGCTACATCAAGCACATCATCGACGTCGGCCACTTCTCGGTGCTCGAGCATGCGAGCGTCTCGTTCTACATCACCGGCGTCTCGCGTTCGTTGACGCACGAGCTGATCCGACACCGGCACTTCTCCTACTCGCAACTGTCCCAGCGCTACGTGCCGGAGGTTCAGGCCCAGATCGTGGTGCCGCCTGGCATGGCGGACGACCCCGAGCTGCAGGAGATACTGGCCGCGGCCGCCGACGCCAGCCGGGCGAGCTACCTGGAACTGCTGGCCAAGTTGGAAGCCAAGTTCGCTGACCAACCCAACGCGGTCCTGCGGCGTAAGCAAGCGCGACAGGCCGCCCGTGCCGTGCTGCCGAACGCCACCGAGACCCGGATCGTCGTGACCGGGAACTATCGGGCCTGGCGGCACTTCATTGCGATGCGCGCCAGCGAACATGCCGACGTGGAGATCCGTCGCCTGGCCATCGAATGTCTGCGTCAGCTGAGTCAGGTGGCGCCGGCGGTATTCGCCGATTTCGAGATTTCCGCGCTGGCCGACGGCTCCGAGGTCGCTACCAGCCCTTTAGCGACCGAAGCCTGAGCCGGCCTTGAGCCGGCGAAGGCTGCAGGTCGCAATCCGGCTCGAGCGACCGAAGCCTGAGCCGGCCCTGAGCCGGCCCTGAGCCGGCGAAGGCTGCAGGTCGCAATCCGGCTCGAGCGAGCGTGCATTCGCGGCGTGGCGTGTGCGTCCTGGGCGGCCTCGTTCGGCGTGTCGGCACCCGGAGAGCACATCCGAAACCCTGAGTGCACACGCGAGGGTCGCGCAGCCCGGTGTTGCCTCGCGCGGCGGCGAAATCCCATTGGCGTCGCCAGGTAATCTGAGACCCGTGAGTTCCGTCGGATTCGATGCCCCCGCTCGTCTGGGGACCTTGCTGACCGCAATGGCCACGCCGTTCGGTGCCGACGGCTCCCTCGACCTGGCGGGTGCCGCGAAGCTGGCAAATCACCTGGTCGACGCCGGCTGCGACGGGCTGGTCGTCTCCGGAACCACCGGTGAATCGCCGACCACCACCGACAACGAGAAGCTCGAGCTGCTCCGGGCCGTCCTGGAGACGGTCGGCGACCGGGCCCGCGTCATTGCCGGGGCGGGCACCTACGACACCGCGCACAGCATCAAGCTGGCCCAAGCCAGCGCCGCGGAGGGCGCGCATGGTTTGCTGGTCGTCACTCCGTACTACTCCCGGCCGCCGCAAAGCGGGCTGATCGCCCATTTCACCGCCGTCGCCGACGCGACCGAGCTGCCGGTGCTGCTCTACGACATCCCTCCGCGGTCGGTGGTGCCGATCGAGCCCGACACCATCCGCACGCTGGCGTCGCACCCGAACATCGTCGGCATCAAAGACGCCAAGGCCGATCTGCACAGCGGCGGCCAGATCATCGCCGAAACCGGATTGGCCTACTACTCCGGAGACGACGCGCTCAACTTGCCCTGGCTGGCGATGGGCGCCACCGGCTTCATCAGCGTGATCTCTCATCTCGCGGCCAGCCAGCTGCGAGAGTTGTTGTCCGCCTTCAGTTCCGGAGACATTGCGACCGCTCGCAAGATCAATGTCGCGGTCGCCCCATTGTGCAACGCGATGAGCCGGTTGGGTGGGGTCACCCTGTCCAAGGCCGGTCTGCGCCTGCAGGGACTCGACGTCGGCGACCCGCGGCTGCCGCAGGTGCCGGCAACGCCGGAACAAATCGAGGCACTGGCGGCCGACATGCGCGCGGCCTCGGTGCTGCGGTGACCCGAAGGCTGGCCTAGAAGTGGACGAAGCTCTCAGCCCGCCCGGTCCGTTGACCGCTGGTGGGTTACGGGTGACCGCGCTGGGTGGCATCAGCGAAATCGGTCGTAACATGACCGTTTTCGAGCATCTCGGCCGACTGCTGATCATCGACTGCGGGGTGATGTTTCCCACCCACGACGAGCCCGGCGTCGATTTGATCCTGCCCGACTTGCGGCACATCGAAGACCGGCTCGATGACATCGAGGCGTTGGTGCTGACCCATGCCCACGAGGACCACATCGGGGCGATCCCATTCCTGCTCAAGCTGCGGCCCGACATCCCGGTCGTCGGCTCCAAATTCACCCTGGCGATGGTCGCCGCTAAATGCCGCGAGCACCGCCTCAAGCCGGTGTTCGTCGAGGTCAAAGAGGGCCAGCGGACCCGGCACGGCGTGTTCGAGTGCGAGTACTTCGCGGTGAACCATTCCATCCCCGACGCGCTGGCCATCGCCGTGTCCACCGGAGCCGGGACGGTGTTGCACACCGGCGACATCAAGCTCGACCAGCTACCGCTGGACGGCCGGCCCACCGACCTGCCCGGTATGTCACGGCTCGGCGGCACCGGCGTGGATCTGTTCCTGTGCGATTCGACCAACGCCGAGATCCCCGGGGTCGGTCCATCCGAAAGCGAAGTGGGCCCGACGCTGCACCGGCTGATCCGGGGTGCCGACGGCCGCGTCATCGTGGCGTGCTTCGCCTCCAACGTCGACCGGGTGCAGCAAATCATCGATGCGGCGGTGGCGTTGGGGCGGCGGGTGTCCTTCGTCGGCCGATCCATGGTGCGCAACATGGGCATCGCCCGCGAGTTGGGCTTTCTGCGTGTCGCGGATTCCGACCTGATCGACATCGGCGCCGCCGAGATGATGCCACCCGAGCGGGTGGTGCTGATCACCACCGGAACCCAGGGCGAGCCGATGTCGGCGTTGTCGCGGATGTCCCGCGGCGAGCACCGCAGCATCACGCTGACCGCGGGCGATCTCGTGGTGCTGTCGTCGTCGCTGATCCCCGGCAACGAGGAAGCGGTCTACGGCGTCATCGACGCGCTGTCCAAGATCGGCGCCCGAGTGGTCACCAATTCCCAAGCGCGCGTGCATGTTTCGGGACACGCCTATGCCGGGGAGCTACTGTTCTTGTACAACGGGGTGCGGCCGCGCAACGTGATGCCGGTGCACGGCACCTGGCGCATGCTGCGCGCCAACGCCAAGCTGGCCGCCAGCGCCGGGGTGCCCGAATCCTCGATCCTGCTGGCGGAGAACGGCGTCAGCGTCGATCTGGTGGGCGGCCGGGCGTCGATCGCCGGGGCGGTACCGGTCGGCAAGATGTTCGTCGACGGTCTGGTCACCGGCGACGTCGGCGACATCACCCTGGGGGAGCGGCTCATTCTGTCCGAGGGCTTCGTCGCGGTGACCGTCGTGCTGCACCGCGGCACCGGCCGGTCGGCGACCACGCCGCACCTGCATTCGCGGGGATTCTCCGAGGATCCCAAGGCGCTCGAACCGGTCGTGCGAAAAGTCGAAGAAGAGCTGGAAGCGCTGCACGCCGCCAACGTGACCGACCCGATCCGGATCGCTCAGGGGGTGCGGCGCACCGTCGGCAAATGGGTGGGCGAAACCTACCGCCGGCAACCGATGATCGTGCCGACCGTCATCGAGATCTAGATTTTCTGCGCATAAGCCGACCATTCCAGCTGCGACGCCTTGAGCTTGCGGCCGGTGGGCCGCACGTAGCGCGCCACCAGTTCGTCCGGCCCGGCCTGTTCGATCAGCCGCCAGCCGTACTCGCCGATGAAGTCGGCGACCTCGTCGGGCTCCAGACCGAAATGCCACAGTTGCTTGCGCTGACGGACGTTGCGGTACAGCGTGCGAGTGCCATAGCGGTTGGTGCCGTCGATGAAGTCGCGGCGGACGTAGGTGAACACCAGCCGGCTGCCCGGTGCCGCCGCGCGCAGTCCGTCGAGCGTGCGCCGCACGCCGTCCTCGGTGAGGTACTGGGTCACCCCTTCGCAGATGAAGAACGCTCGATAGTCGGGCAGATAACCGTGCTCGGCCAGCGCGGTGAGCAGGTCGTCGCGCTCGAAATCCAACGCCACCAACCGAACCGACAGCGGCGGCCCACCCAGCACCCGCCGGACCGTCTTGGCCTTGCGGGCGATGTTCACCGGCAGGTCGACTTCGAAGACCGGGATCCGGATCTGCCGGTTCAACAGATAGGCACGGGTGTCCAATCCGGCGCCCAGGATGACCACCGCGTTGATGTCGTCCCGCGCCTCGGCAATCTTGTCGGTGATGAACCGCTTCCGGCAGGCCAGATTGGCCCACAGACCCGGCCCGGCCCACTCCGACCCGCGAATCATCAAGCGGCGCATTGGAGTCAGCCGCGACACGCCAACCAGCCAGCGCAGCGGAGCAGGCAGGAACAGGTCCGCGAGATCGTCGTCCACCAAACGGCGTGCCGGCGGTTCGTTCTGCTCGACGGCGGCCAGCACCATCGGGCCGAATGCAGTCTGTGCCGCGGGGTTTCGTGCCATGGCCACTACCTGTTCAGGTAGCCCGCATCGACCGGCAGTGTGACGCCGGTGATGTAGCGGGCCTGATCGGAGACCAGCCACGCCACCGCGTTGGCGACGTCTTGCGCGTCGAGCACCTCCACCGGCATGGCGTTGCCCATCGCGCCGCGCGTATCGGTCGCGGCGGCCATGTTGGCCAGCCACTCCCGGGTGAACTCGTTGTTGATCATCGGGGTATCCACGCCGGACGGGTGAATGGAGTTGACCCGAATCATCTGTCCGGCAAGCAGGTTCGCGTACACACGCATCAACCCTACGACGCCGTGCTTGGCGGCGGTGTAGCCGACGGAACCGGCGTCGGCGCTGCCCACCCCGGCCAGTCCCGCACTGGAGCTGATCAGCACAATCGAGCCACCCGTGCCCTGCTTGACCATGGTCGGGATCGCGGCAGTGATGGTGTTGTAGACCCCGGTGAGATTGACGTCGATGACGTCGCGCCAGCCGTCGTCACCGGATTGCATCGGTGCGATCCCGGCGTTGGCCACCACGATGTCGAGCCGGCCGAACTCGTCGAGACCCGCCCGCACGGCGTCGGTCAGCGAGGCGCGATCACGCACGTCCCCCTGCCTGGCCAGGATGCGGGCACCGGCGTCTTCGACGAGTTTGACGGTGGCTGCCAAGTCCTCGGGCGTAGCCAGCGGGTAAGGGACACTGGCGATCTGCTCGCACAGGTCGACCGCGATGATCGCGGCCCCGTCGGCGGCGAGGCGAACCGCGTGTGCCCGGCCCTGTCCGCGGGCCGCACCGGTGATCAGCGCGACCTTTCCGGTCAGGGGTCCCGACGGACCGGCCTTGGTCACTTGCGCAGTTGCCCCTTGTCCGGGTCGCCCGCGGGGATGGGCTGCAGGGTCTTGATGTCGGGCGGTCCGGCCAGGTGGTCGCCCGCCGCCGCGAACAGCTTGCCGATCGCGGGTGCGGTGCTGTGGACCTTGAGCGCCTCTTCGTCGGCCCACTGCTCGATGAAGACGAAAGTCTCGCCGCTTTGATGCACCGAGTAGAGCTGGCATCCCGGCTCCTCGTGCACTTCTTCGACGGCGGTCGTGAGGATCTCGCGGACAGTGTCGACCGACTCGGGCTTCACGGTCAGGGTGGCGACGACGACGACGGGCATCGGGGCTCCTTGCGGGTAGCGGGCGGGGGATTGCTGTCACCCTACTCACACCGCCGGTGCCGCCGGTGTCACGGTTGCGGGCGGCGACATGCGGCGATCCGGCCGCTTTGTGGCCCCGTCGTTTTGTGGCCCGGCGTTTTCGGGCCCCTCGTTTTCGGGCCCCTCGTTTTCGGGCCCCTCGTTTTCGGGCCGTAGTGCTGGGATGACCGAACCGACACCGTCTTGTGACCAGTGTGGCAGATGGTGAATATGGGGCGATTGCGACTAGGCTGGACCCCATGGCTAGTAAGACCGCCGCCCGCTCCGGAACCCGAACGAGCAGGTCAAAGGCCACTTCGCGGACCGGCGTGTCCCGAAGTGCGCGTCCGGCACCCCGCAAAAGGCCGGGCAGGCCCGCGAAACGGCGCAACCGGTCGGTGCTGGTCGCCACCGGGGTGACCTGTGGCCGCGCGCTGCGCGCCACGTGGCTGATGGCCGCGCGGGGCACCGGCGGCGCCGCCCGGTCGATCGGGCGCGCCCGCGACATCGAACCGGGGCACCGCCGCGACGGCATCGCGCTGGTGCTGCTTGCCCTGGCCGTCGTGGTCGCCGCCAGTTCATGGTTTAACGCCGCCCGACCGGTCGGCGCCTGGGTCGATGCGGTGCTGCGCACCTTCCTCGGCGCGGGGGTCCTGGCCCTGCCGGCAATCCTCGGCGCGGTGGCGGTGATGCTGATGCGCACCGAGCCCAACCCTGAGGCACGGCCCCGGCTGATCCTGGGCGCCAGCATGATCAGCCTGTCGCTGCTCGGCCTGCGGCATCTGTGGTCAGGTTCGCCGGGCGACCCCGAATTGCGCCGTCGCGCGGCGGGATTCATCGGCTTTGCCATCGGCGGTCCACTGTCGGATGGGCTGACCTCCTGGATCGCCGCGCCGCTGCTGTTCATCGGTGCGTTGTTCGGATTGCTGCTGCTGACCGGGACCACGATCCGCGAGCTGCCCGAGGTCATGCGCGCCATGTTCCACACCCGGTTCGTCGACGACCAATACGACGACGAATACCCCGATGAGTACGCCGACGATTACGACTACGCCGAAGACCAACCGCGCGAAGATCTTTCCGATGGCTACTACGACGACGGCGTGCGCGACGACGAGCCGCGGGCGTGGCCCTCGAGCGGCGCGCCCGGCACGCCGGTCTCGCTGGACGAGCCACCCGCCGACGAAACCCCGACCGTTCCGGCCCTGAAAGACGGCTCCGGCAAAAACCGTAGGCGCGGCGCCAAGAAGCAGGACACCCAGGTGCTGGACCGGGTCGTCGAAGGTCCGTACCACCTGCCGCCGCTCGAGCTGCTCGTCGCCGGCGACCCGCCCAAGAAACGCAGCGCGGCCAACACACAGATGGCCGAAGCCATCGGCGAGGTGCTGACCCAGTTCAAGGTCGACGCTGCCGTCACCGGCTGTACCCGCGGACCGACCGTCACCCGCTACGAAGTGGAGCTGGGACCCGGTGTCAAAGTCGAGAAAATCACTGCGCTGCAAAAGAACATCGCCTACGCGGTCGCCACCGAGAGCGTCCGGATGCTCGCCCCGATCCCGGGCAAGTCGGCGGTCGGTATCGAGGTGCCCAACACCGATCGGGAAATGGTGCGGCTGGCCGACGTGCTCACCGCGCCGTCGACCCGTCGCGACCACCACCCGCTCGTCATCGGGCTGGGTAAGGACATCGAAGGCGATTTCATCTCCGCGAATCTGGCGAAGATGCCGCACCTGCTGGTGGCCGGCTCCACCGGCTCCGGTAAGTCCAGCTTCGTCAACTCGATGCTGATCTCGCTGTTGACCCGGGCCACGCCGGAAGAGGTCAGGATGATCCTGATCGACCCAAAGATGGTGGAACTGACGCCTTATGAAGGCATTCCGCATCTGATCACCCCGATCATCACCCAGCCCAAGAAGGCGGCGGCCGCGCTGGCCTGGCTGGTCGAGGAGATGGAGCAGCGCTACCAGGACATGCAGGCGTCCCGGGTGCGCCACATCGACGACTTCAACGAGAAGGTGCGCTCCGGCGCCATCACGGCGCCGCTGGGCAGCCAGCGCGAATACCGGCCGTACCCCTACATCGTCGCGATCGTGGACGAGCTGGCCGATCTGATGATGACCGCGCCGCGCGACGTCGAGGACGCCATCGTGCGGATCACCCAAAAAGCCCGCGCCGCAGGCATTCACCTGGTGCTGGCCACCCAGCGCCCGTCGGTGGACGTGGTCACCGGCCTGATCAAGACCAACGTCCCCTCGCGGCTGGCGTTCGCGACGTCGTCGCTGACCGACAGCCGCGTCATCCTGGACCAGGCCGGTGCGGAGAAGCTGATCGGGATGGGCGACGGCCTGTTCCTGCCGATGGGCGCGGGCAAGCCGATCCGCCTGCAGGGCGCCTTCATCACCGACGAGGAGATCCAGGCCGTCGTCGCCGCTTGCAAGGACCAGGCCGAGCCCGAGTACACCGAGGGCGTCACCACCGCCAAGCCCACCGGCGAGCGCACCGACGTCGACCCGGACATCGGCGACGACATGGACGTCTTCCTGCAGGCCGTCGAACTCGTCGTGTCGTCGCAGTTCGGCTCCACCTCGATGCTGCAGCGCAAGCTGCGCGTCGGCTTCGCCAAAGCCGGCCGGCTGATGGATCTGATGGAGACGCGCGGCATCGTCGGGCCGTCCGAGGGCTCCAAGGCCCGCGAGGTGCTGATCAAGCCCGACGAACTGGCCGGGACGCTGGCGCTGATCCGGGGCTCGGGTGCTGGATCGGCCGGCGCCGACGGCGGAGACGACTTCCCGGAGGACTGACCCAGCGCGCCGAACGTGCACCTACTGGGAAAAAGCGGTCCGGATTCGCACCGGCCGTCAGAGCTTGAGCAGCATGCGGGTGTTGCCCAGGATGTTCGGCTTGACGTAGCTGAGGTCCAGGAATTCGGCAACACCGATGTCGTAGGAGCGGCACATCTCCTCGAACACCTCGGCGGTCACGGGCGTGCCCTCGATCTCGGTGAACCCGTGCTTGCCGAAGAACTCGGTCTCGAAGGTCAGCACGAAGATCCGCTCCAGCTGAAGTTCGCGGGCGACCTCGATCAGTTTGGTGACGATGGCATGGCCGACACCGTGGCCCGTCGTAGCGGGGTCGACCGCGACGGTGCGGATCTCGCCCAGGTCGGACCAGAACACGTGCAGGGCGCCGCAGCCGACCACCGCGCCGTCCAGGTCGGCAACCCAGAACTCCTGGACCGCCTCATACAGCGTCACTAGGGCCTTCTCCAACAAAATCTTGCCCGCATAGGTGTCGACGAGGTGCTTGATCGAGGGGACGTCGGAGGTCCGCGCGCGTCGGACGACAACCGTCTGGTTTCCCGGTGGGCTTTGGGTCACGGGTAACAGTATTGACATCCGGGGCGGCTGCGCTGGTCAACCGTTATTCTGATGCGGTGTCGGGCCAGCCGCAGACGGGACCTGCGGCAGGACGTGTCAGTATCGCCAACCTGGCCAACGTCCTGACGCTACTGCGGCTCGTGCTGGTGCCGATCTTCCTGCTCGCATTGTTTGCCGGCGGAGGCCACGAAACGGTCGCCCGAATCGTGGCGTTCGTGGTGTTCGCCGTGGCGTGTATCACCGATCGGCTCGACGGCCTGCTGGCCCGCAACTACGGCATGGCGACCGAGTTCGGCGCGTTCGTCGATCCGATCGCCGACAAGATGCTGATCGGCTCCGCGCTGGTTGGCCTGTCGATGCTGGCCGAGCTGCCCTGGTGGGTCACCGTGCTGATCCTGGTCCGCGAGATCGGGGTGACGCTGTTACGGCTCGCCGTGATTCGCCGCGGTGTCATCCCGGCCAGTTGGGGCGGCAAACTGAAGACTTTCGTCCAGGCGGTGGCGATCGGGCTGTTCGTGCTGCCGCTGTCTGGATCGCTGCTGACGGCGGCCTCGGTGGTGATGGGCGCTGCGCTCGTGCTGACGGTCGTCACCGGAATCGACTATGTCGCTTCAACCGTCAGAGAAATACGGCGGACGGGAACCTAGACCGTGGCGGCCGGCGTTGACCTGATTGAAGCCGCTTGGCCGGACGAAGGAGAGCAGAATGCCGCCACTGGTGCGCGAAGTCATCGGCGAGGTGTTGCGCGTGGCCCGAACCTCGCAGGGCCGGACGCTGCGCGAGGTGTCGGACACGGCGCGGGTGAGCCTTGGATACCTCTCGGAAGTGGAGCGCGGCCGCAAAGAAGCCTCCAGCGAACTGCTGAACGCCATCTGCGACGCTCTGGACGTCCCACTGTCGACCGTGCTCACCGACGCCGGTCAGCGGATGGCGACCGAGGAACGCGCGACCTCGCGCGCGGCGAACATCGACGCCAGTACCAAGGTCGTCATTCCGCCGGTGGCCTCGCTCGCGGTGGCTTGAGTGCCCGTTACTGCTCGCCAATGCCGATCGCGCGTCAAGGGTAGGGCGAACGGCGCCGACCCGATAAATTGGGCGGCAAGGTGATCGCCAGGACCTATCGGGGGTCCTCCGGCACACAGAACCGAAGGTGGAGCTAACTCATGGCCAATCCGTTCGTCAAAGCGTGGAAATACGTCATGGCGCTGTTCAACGCGAAGATTGACGAGCACGCCGACCCGAAGATCCAAATCCAGCAGGCCATCGAGGAAGCGCAGCGCACCCACCAGGCGCTGACCCAGCAGGCCGCGCAGGTGATCGGCAACCAGCGGCAACTGGAGATGCGGCTCAACCGGCAGCTGGCCGACATCGAAAAGCTTCAGGTCAACGTGCGTCAGGCGCTGACGCTGACCGACCAGGCCACCGCCGCCGGCGACGCCGCCAAGGCCACCGAGTACAACAACGCCGCCGAGGCCTTCGCGGCCCAGCTGGTGACCGCCGAGCAAGGCGTCGAAGACCTCAAGGCCCTGCACGACCAGGCGCTGCAGGCCGCCGCGCAGGCAAAGAAGGCCGTTGAGCAGAACTCGATGGTGTTGCAGCAGAAGATCGCCGAGCGGACCAAGCTGCTCAGCCAGCTCGAACAGGCCAAGATGCAGGAACAGGTCAGCGCATCGCTGCGCTCGATGAGCGAGATCGCCGCGCCGGGCAACACGCCCAGCCTCGACGAGGTGCGCGACAAGATCGAGCGTCGCTACGCCAACGCTGTCGGCGCCGCCGAACTCGCCCAGGGATCGGTGCAGGGCCGCATGCTCGAGGTGCAGCAGGCCAGCGTGCAGATGGCGGGGCATTCCCGCCTCGAACAGATCCGGGCGTCGATGCGCGGCGAGGCCCTGCCGACCGGCGGGGCGGCCGCTCCCGGCACCACACCCGCCACTCCCGCTCCCGCCGAGGGCGCCGGCGGACAGGTCGCCGAGAAGCCGTTTGGCCAGTAACCGACGGTCGGTGTGACATGGCGGTGAAAGCCACCCACGGCGGGCTCTGGCGCAACCTGCTGCAGCAGGGCTTCGACACCGCCGCCGATCTGTTCGGCTTCGTCGCCCAAAAGATCAGCGCCGCCGCGGATCCGCGGGCCCGGCTGCTGCGCCGCCGCCGCCGCGCGTTGCGGTGGGCGTGGATCTTCACACTGGGCGCCGTGTTCTGGGCCGTGCTGACCGCGGTGCTCGCGTGGTGGGGCTGGTTCGCGCTGTTGCTTCAAATCACCGGCGGGATCGCGGTGCTCGAGGTGATCCCTGCGACGTTGCTGTTCTTCCGCTACCACTGGCTGAAGTCGGAGCCGCTACCGGCGACCCGCCCCGCCGCCGCGCGCCGGTTGCCGCCGCCCGGTTCCGCGGCCCGACCGGCGATGTACGCCCTCGGCGCCTCCGAGCGAGGGTTCTTCTCGCTGCTGGGCGTCATCGAGCGCGGCGCCATGCTGCCGGCCGACGAAATCGGCGGCCTGACCGCGGCGGCCAACAAGACCTCGGCCGCCATGGCCGCCACGGCGGCGGAGGTGGTGTCGATGGAGCGGGCGGCGCAGCACACCGAATCCTCCCGGTCCTATCTGGTGCCCACCATCAACGCGTTCACCGCGCAGTTGAGCTCCGGCGTGCGGCAGTACAACGAAATGGTTACCGCCGCAGCGCAATTGGTCTCTTCGGCCAACGGCGATGCCGGGCTCGCGGCCGCCCACCAGCGCTACCGGGCCGAATTGGCCGAGGCCACCGATCGACTCACGGGTTGGGCCAAGGCGTTCGACGAACTCGGCGGACTACCGCGCTAGAACGACGCTTTGAGCGACGGAATCGCCAGGGCCGCCAGCCCGCGCAGCAACGCCTTGGTCATGTCGAAGAAATCAAAGTAGTCCCGCCACAGCGTGATTCGGCCATCGTGGACCTCGAAGACGCCACACACCCAGAACTGCAGGCGCAGCGGGCCGAAGATCAGCGCGTCGGAACGCTCGGTCAGCACCGCCGCGCCGTCGGCGGCGATGCGGTGGATCTTGACCTCGAAACCCGCCCTGCCGTCCATCCGGCGGAACAACTGCATGGCCCGGCGGCGGCCATGGATCGTAGGCAGGCCCACGTTCTGGTAGATGAGGTTTTCGTCCAAGGCGGCCGCTGCGGTCTCGAGGTCCACATCCTGCAGCGCATTCAGAAATCGTTCGACCGTGCGCGTGTTTGCGACGGCTGTCTGGGTCAGCTCGGTCATGGTGCCAGCGTAGGCGCGTGCCGGCGGCGCGTTGTGGCAGGGTAAGGCGGTGCGAGTCGCCGTCGTCGCCGGCCCAGATCCCGGGCACTCGTTTCCCGCGATCGCGCTCTGCCTGCGGTTCCGCGACGCCGGCGATGAGCCCACCCTGTTCACCGGCGAGGAATGGCTCCCGACCGCGCGCGACGCCGGCATCGCGGCGCTGCCGCTCGACGGGCTGGCGGCCACCGACGAAGACCTCGACGCCGGCGCCCGCATCCACCGGCGAGCCGCGCGGATGGCCGTGCTCAACGTGCCGGTGCTGCGCGCGCTGCAACCCGACCTGGTGGTCTCCGACGTGATCACCGCCGGCGGCGGCATGGCCGCCGAGTTGCTGGGCGTCCCATGGATCGAGCTCAACCCGCATCCGCTGTACCTGCCATCGAAAGGGCTGCCGCCGATCGGCAGCGGGCTGGCGCCCGGCACCGGTATCCGCGGCCGGTTGCGCGATGCCACCATGCGCGCCCTGACGGCGCGGTCGTGGCGGACCGGGCTGCGGCAGCGGGAGCTGGCACGCGCCGAGATCGGTCTGCCCGTCCGCGACCCCGGGCCGCTGCGCCGGCTGATCGCCACCCTGCCGGCGCTGGAGGTGCCCCGCCCGGACTGGCCGGCCGAGGCCGTCGTGGTGGGTCCGCTGCACTTCGAGCCGACCGACCGCATCCTGGAGGTCCCCGACGGTTCGGGCCCGGTCGTGGTCGTCGCGCCGTCAACCGCGTTGATCGGGACTGAAGGTCTGGCCGAAGTCGCGCTGGCGTGCTTGACGCCGGGGCAGACGTTGCCGGCCGGGTCGCGACTGCTGGTGTCGCGCCTGGGCGGAGCCGAGCTGACCGTGCCCCCCTGGGCCACGGTCGGGCTGGGACGCCAGGACGCACTGTTGGCGCATGCCGACGTGGTGATCTGCGGCGGGGGCCACGGCATGGTCGCCAAAACGCTGCTGGCCGGCGTGCCGCTGGTGGTGGTGCCCGGCGGTGGCGATCAATGGGAGATCGCCAACCGGGTGTCCCGGCAGGGCAGCGCGCGGCTGATTCGCCCATTGACCGCCGAGGCGCTGGTGGCAGCCGTCGGCGACGTCTTGTCGTCACCCCGCTACCGCGGTGCCGCACGCACCGCGGCGGCCGGCATCCGCCAGGTCGACGACCCGGTGCGGGTCTGCCATCAGGCGCTGGCCCGGGCGGGCTGAAAAGTCTCGGGATGTTGGCTGCCCAGTATGTTGGCTGATGTGCGTCTGACGGAGTTCAACGAGCGAGTGGTGTTGCGGTTCGGCGCCGCGTACGGCGCATCGGTGCTGGTGGACCACGTATTGGCGGGCTTCGGCGGCCGCACCGCCGCGCAGGCGATCGAGGACGGCATCGAACCCCGTGAGGTTTGGCGGGCGTTGTGCGCCGACTTCGACGTGCCCCGCGACCAGTGGTGAGACCGCCGGCTCAGCCGCGGGTTCACCAGCGGGCCGGCCCGCGCGCCCGAAACACGCAGTCGGCGCAGACGGATCGCCCCGGCAGCCGATAGAACAGGCAGCAGCTCGCCCGCCGAAAGCCCAGCTGCGCGTCGGTGATGGCGCCGGTTCCCGACAGCACGCCGGTGTCCAGCAGCGCGCCGGTGATCTGCAGGATCGGGCCGCGCAGGTCGGGCCGCGCGGACAGCAGCGCTCGCGCGGCGCCGACGAGGGCGGACGCGAGGTTGCCGGCTAACAGGGCCGGGGCCAGCTTGACCCGCAACCCGGCCGCGAACGGCTGCATGTGTCGCTGCACCACAGCGCGGTACAGCATCTTCGCCGCAGCGTCGGAGTCCCCGGAGACGGCCCGCCCGACGGGTTCGGGAAGGCGCAGCCGGGCCCCGTCGTCGGCACGTTCGAGGGTTTTCAGGTCCGGGACGACCTGGTGTGCCACCGCGCAGCCCAGCACCGGTGACCACAGCCGGCTGGCGTGGCCCAGATGCACCAGTGAGGCGCCGATCCGCAGATCGCCGGTGCGGTAGCGGCGGGCGGTGGCGTCGATCAAATCGGCGAAGCCGTCGGCGTAGTCCCTGCGGACCGGGTGCCATCCGATCGCGGTGCCGCCCACCGGCAAGGCGAAAAACCCTTTATACGAAGCTATTTGGGCAAGCTCGCCCGAGATGTCCATGCGTGTGCGACCGCCCTCCCCGGGGAGATCCGCCCCGGTGTCTGGTGAGCAGGCGCCGACGGTGAGTATCTGGCTTTCGGGTTCGGATGTGCCCGATCACAGTGGCGGGACCGCACCGGATTCGCACCGGTTTCCTCGAGCTTTCGCGCGGGCCCGTCGTCGCCCTTTTCGATAGCCGATGTTGCCACACGCGCGGCGTGTCGAACTTGAATCGAACAGGTGTTCGGCTACTGTGGGGAGCGCTGAAGCGGAATTGTCGGACCCCGCGCCTAGTGTCACGGCCAACCGACCGAAACAGGTCATCGAACACACTGCTATAGGAGAGGCACCATGACGCAAGCCCCCGACCGCGAGAAGGCTCTCGAACTGGCGATGGCCCAGATCGAAAAGAGCTACGGCAAAGGCTCGGTGATGCGTCTCGGCGACGAGATGCGGCAGCCGATCTCGGTCATTCCGACCGGATCCATAGCACTAGACGTGGCCCTGGGCATCGGCGGCCTGCCGCGCGGCCGGGTCGTGGAGATCTACGGCCCGGAGTCCTCGGGTAAGACGACCGTCGCACTGCATGCGGTGGCTAACGCCCAGGCGGCCGGCGGCGTCGCGGCGTTCATCGACGCCGAGCACGCCCTGGACCCGGATTACGCCAAGAAACTCGGCGTCGACACCGATTCGCTGCTGGTCAGCCAGCCGGACACCGGTGAGCAGGCCCTGGAGATCGCCGACATGCTGATCCGCTCCGGCGCGCTGGACATCCTGGTCATCGACTCGGTGGCCGCACTGGTGCCGCGCGCGGAGCTCGAGGGCGAGATGGGTGACAGCCACGTCGGTCTGCAGGCCCGGCTGATGAGCCAGGCGCTGCGGAAAATGACTGGCGCGCTGAACAATTCGGGGACCACGGCGATCTTCATCAACCAGCTTCGCGAGAAGATCGGGGTGATGTTCGGCAGTCCGGAAACCACCACGGGTGGAAAGGCTTTGAAGTTCTACGCGTCGGTGCGCATGGACGTGCGCCGGATCGAGACGCTCAAGGACGGCACCAACGCGGTGGGTAACCGCACCCGGGTCAAGGTCGTCAAGAACAAGGTGTCGCCGCCGTTCAAGCAGGCCGAGTTCGACATCCTCTACGGCCGGGGTATCAGCCGGGAAGGCTCGCTGATCGACATGGGTGTGGACCAGGGCTTCATCCGCAAGTCCGGTTCCTGGTTCACCTACGAGGGCGAGCAGCTCGGGCAGGGCAAGGAGAACGTCCGCAACTTCCTGATGGAGAACGCCGACATCGCCAACGAGATCGAGAAGAAGATCAAGGAGAAGCTCGGCATTGGCGCGGTGGTGACCGATGATGACGTCCTGCCAGCCCCCGTCGATTTCTGAGCCCACCCGCGACGAGCAGGCGCGTGCGTTGTGCCTGCGCCTGCTCACCGCGAGGTCGCGTACCCGGGCCGAGCTGTCCGGTCAGCTCGCCAAGCGCGGATACCCCGGCGACGTCAGTGCGCGCGTGCTCGATCGGCTGACCGCCGTTGGGCTCGTGGATGACCGGGATTTCGCGGAACAGTGGGTGCGGTCGCGGCATTCCAGGGCGGGAAAAAGCAAGCGCGCGTTGGCTGCCGAGCTGCACACCAAAGGCGTCGCCAAAGAGGTGATCGCCGCGGCGCTGGCCGACATCGACGGCGCCACTGAGCGAGAGCGGGCCGAAGAACTGGTCCGGGCCAAGCTGCGCCGCGAGACGCTGAGCGGCGACAGCAACGATGAGGCGCGGATCACCCGCCGGCTGGTGGGCCTGCTGGCCCGCCGCGGTTACAGCCAGAACCTAGCCTGCGAGGTCGTTCTTGCCGAGCTCGCCGCCGAACGGGAACGCCGTCGGGTCTGACGGGGAGTTCTAGCTGCGGGTTAATCCGCGGGGCACTGGTCGCCGTACCATGGCCCCGTGACTTCGACAGTGGCGCCCGACGCCGCGAGCCCGAGTGGGCCCGCGACGGGATCGGTGCGCACCTATCAGGTCCGCACCTACGGCTGCCAGATGAACGTGCACGACTCCGAGCGACTGGCCGGCCTGCTCGAGGCGGCCGGCTACCAGCGCGCCGCCGACGGAGCTGACGCCGACGTGGTGGTCTTCAACACATGCGCCGTGCGTGAAAACGCCGACAACAAGCTGTATGGCAACCTCAGCCATCTGGCGCCACGCAAGCGGGCCAACCCCGCCATGCAGATCGCCGTCGGTGGCTGTCTGGCGCAAAAGGACCGAGACGCGCTGCTGCGCAAGGCCCCCTGGGTCGACGTCGTCTTCGGCACGCACAACATCGGGTCGCTGCCCACGCTGCTAGACCGGGCCCGGCACAACCGGGCCGCGCAGGTGGAAATCGTCGAGGCGTTGCAGGAGTTCCCGTCGTCATTGCCCAGCGCCCGCGAATCCGCCTACGCGGCTTGGGTTTCCATCTCGGTCGGCTGCAACAACAGCTGCACGTTCTGCATCGTCCCGTCGCTGCGGGGCAAGGAGGTCGACCGCAGCCCGGCCGACATCCTCGCCGAAGTCCGCTCGTTGGTGGACGACGGGGTGCTGGAAGTCACGCTGCTGGGCCAGAACGTCAACGCCTACGGCGTCTCGTTCGCCGACCCCGCGCTGCCCCGCAACCGCGGCGCCTTCGCCGAATTGCTGCGCGCCTGCGGCCGCATCGACGGGTTGGAACGCGTTCGGTTCACCTCGCCGCACCCGGCGGAATTCACCGACGACGTCATCGAGGCGATGGCGCAGACCCCGAACGTCTGCCCCGCCTTGCACATGCCGCTGCAGTCGGGTTCCGACCGGATGCTGCGCGCGATGCGGCGGTCCTACCGCGCCGAGCGTTACCTCGGCATCATCGACCGGGTTCGTGCCGCCATGCCACACGCTGCCATCACCACGGACCTCATCGTCGGCTTCCCCGGCGAAACCGAAGAGGATTTCGCCGCCACCCTCGACGTGGTGCGCCAGGCCCGGTTCGCCGCGGCGTTCACCTTCCAGTACTCGAAACGGCCCGGCACGCCCGCCGCCGAACTCGACGACCAGGTGCCCAAACCCGTTGTACAGCAACGGTATGAGCGACTGATTGCGCTGCAGGAACAGATTTCGCTGGACGGCAATCGCGACCTGATCGGCCGCACCGTGGAATTGCTAGTCGCCACCGGTGAGGGCCGCAAGGACGCGCGCACGGCACGCATGACCGGCCGGGCGCGCGACGGCCGGCTGGTGCACTTCGCCGCCGACCCGTCGGTGCGTCCCGGCGACGTTGTCACCACGACCGTCACCGAGGCCGCCCCACATCACCTGATCGCCGACGCGGGCATCCTGGCCCACCGTCGCACCAAGGCCGGTGACGCTCATGCCGCCGGGCAACGTCCGCGCAGTATCGGCTTGGGTATGCCCGGTGTCGGGCCGGTCGCCACACCAGCAGAAATTTTGGGGTGTTCCCAATGACGAAGAAGCACACCGACTTCGACGCCCTGCGTGCCGAGATCGAGGCCGCGGAGCGCCGCGTCGCCCGCGAATTCGACCCGGGCGCAAGGGCATTGGTCGTTGCGATCCTGGTGTTGGTGCTGTTGGGCTCGTTCATCTTGCCGCACACCGGCTCGGTGCGGGGCTGGGACGTGCTGTTCGGCGGCCACGGCGCGCAGGCGGCCGCGTTGTCGCTGCCGTCAAGGGTCTTCTGTTGGCTGGCACTGGTTTTCGGCGTCGGCTTCTCGATGCTGGCGTTGCTGACCCGGCGCTGGGCGCTGGCCTGGATTGCGCTGGCCGGTTCGTCGCTGGCCAGCGGAACGGGGCTGCTGGCAGTCTGGTCGCGCCAGACCGTCGCCGCCGGTCACCCCGGGCCGGGCGTGGGGCTTTTCCTGGCATGGATCGCCGTGATCCTGCTGACCTTCCACTGGGCCCGCGTGGTGTGGTCGCGAACGATCGTGCAACTCGCGGCCGAGGAAGAGCGCCGCCGCGTCATTGCCGAACAGCAGTCCCGGACCCTGCTGGACACACTCGGCGACCAGGACGGCGCGGTGGACACCGCACCGCCGGATCAACCCGATACCCGCCCCGATACCCGCTAAGACTTGCGGCTCAGCGCCTCGGCGGCCGCCTTCGCCCACTGCCGCCATTGCTCGGCGTTTGCCTGGGCCTCCTGCGCTTCCTTGGTCCGGCCGGCCGTGGCCGCCTTGCGGGCCTGCTGCTCGTAATGCTCGGCGCGGGCGGCGAACTGTTCGGCGCGGGCCTGCGCCTCGGGGTCCGACCGATTCGCGTCGCCGGCGTCGCGCACCTTCTTCTCGATCGCGCGCAGCCGTCGCTCCAGGTCGGCGGACTTCTCCCGGGGGACCTTGCCGATCGCATCCCACTTGTCGGCGATCGCACGCAGTGCGGCCCGAGCCGCCTCGTGATTGCCGGTGTCGATCTTCTCGGCCTCGGCCAGCAGCGCCTCCTTGGCGGTGGCGTTCGCTTGCAACTCGGCGTCCTTCTCGGCCGTCGCGGCATTGCGCGCGCTGAAGAACGAATCCTGGGCGGCCTTGAAGCGCCGCCACAAGGCATCGTCAACCTCGCGGCTCGCCCGTCCGGCGGCCTTCCACTCGGTGAGCAGTTTGCGGAATTCCGCGCTCGTGCCGGCCCAATCCGTCGAGTCCGACATCTCCTCGGCGCGCTCGCAGAGCCGCTCCTTGGCCTGCCGCACGCCGGCGCGTTCGCGGTCCAGCTCGGCGAAATGCGACCCGCGCCGCCGATTGAACGCTTCCCGCGCGGCCGAGTAACGCTTCCACAACGCGTCGTCGACCTTGCGGTCCAGGCCGGTGATCGTCTTCCACTCGTCGAGGATCTCGCGCAGCCGGTCGCCGGCGACTTTCCAGTGCGTCGAGTTGGCGGCCAGGTCCTCGGCCTCGGCGGCCAGCGCCTCCTTACGGGCGGTCTGCGCGGCACGATGCTCGTCGCGCCGGGTCCGCTCGGCCGCGACCGTGGCCTCGGCGCGCTCTACCAGCGTGGCCAGTCGGCCGGCGAGGACGTCGATGTCGCCCAGCACGGAGGCCGTCGGCAACGTCTCGGCCAGCGCCGCCGCGTTGGTCTTGATTTTGCGGGCATCACCGCTGCCGGATGCCAGACGCTCCTCCATCAGCGTGACTTCGGTGTTCAGGTCGTCGAACCGCCGGCCGAAGTGGGCAAACGCCGCCTCCGCGTCGCCCGCCTGCCAGGAGCCGATGACGCGTTCGCCGGCCGAGCTGATCAACCAGATGGTGCCGTCGTCGTCGACGCGCCCGAACCGATGCGGATCGCTGGCCGGCGGCAACACCACCGCGTGCGCGCTGGGACGCGGTGTGGGCCCGGGGCCGGGACGAGGACCCGGACGTGGTCCGGGCCGGGGAGTGGGCTTGGGAGCATCGCTGGCGCGGGGCTCGTCATCGGTCATGTGCTCGTCACCTACCCTTCGCGCGGTCCATGTCCCGCGCACCTGCCGCGCGTAGCGGCACCCATACGGCCAGGAGAGCTGCTGCGGGTCTGCCGCGTCGACAGCTGCTCCGTCACCGATTCCACCAGTATTCAAGCAGCTTGGCGGGCCGAGCGCCGCAACCTTATGATCGCCGCTCGAGTAGCAACCGTCGAAACCGAGAGAACCGGATGGACACGGTGGATGATGCCGCGTTGCTCGCGTTGGGTTCGGCGCTATGGGTGGCGATCGGCGACGCGCTTCAGCAACGCGCGACGCATCGCCTCACCGACGCCTCGCTTAGCGGCGCGCAGCTGTTGGCGAGGCTGGCCCGCAACCCGCGCTGGTGCTGCGGCCCGCCGCGGTGCTGTTCGCCTTCATCTCCGGTTCGTTATGGGGGTTTTCGCCGTGCTCACCAAGGGCGTCGTGCATCGGCTGAGCGACGGCGGCTGGGGAGTGTTCGCCAGCGCGGAGCTATATGCCTGGCTGGCGGTCGCGATCGGGAAATCGGATGGCAACAGTCGGCGTTCCGGGCCGGCGCGCTGACGGCCTCCATGCCGACGCTGCAGGTTTCCCAGCAGGTCGTGGCGGGTTTGCTGGGTGTGGTTGTCCTCGGCGAGACGCTCGACACCGGGCGAGGCGGCAGATCGCGCTGGCGGTGGCGGCGTCGCTGGTGGTGGTAGCGGCCGCCGAGCGCGCCAGGGTGGACACCGTCGCGACTGGCCGGCGTGTCGCGGCGGCGCTCGGTGATGCCGCGGTGCAGACCGCCCCGCCGAGGCTGGGTCACAGTTCGATTCCACCGTTGCCCAGGCCATATTGCGACGTCGTATCCAGCGGGTACGGTTGTCGAGACGTGGGGGAATTGAGGCTGGAGGGGCCTTGAGGCACGTCAACGACGACGGGTCGGTGCCGGGGAAGCGTCCGGAGGGGCTTCTGTGACACCATTGGACGCGGGTTCGACGGTCCTACCGGATGTCACCGACCGGCCATAGCCGCGACACAGGTTGTACATAGGTTCGTGAACTTAGGTATTGCGCAGGGCCGTTTTCCGCAAGTAGCGCGGGGTAGTTGCTCCGTATCAGCGGGAGGCCCCGACAACGGGCAATGATTGCCCGGCGCAGGTCAGGGCCGATGTACTGTTGCGCCGGGGGAGGGGATCGCAGATGAATAAGACGGATGTCGCGGTTCTCCTAGCCCTGCTGGCCGCGTTTGCGTCGGCGCTGGGCAATGTCGTGCGTCAGCGGTCCGCGCAGGAGATCACGGACAAGCCGGTGGGCCATCTCGAGCTGTTCCGGCTGTCGGTACGGGACGCAAAGTGGTGGCTGGGCGCCGGCGGGGCGATCGCCAACTACGCGCTGCAGGCCGCCGCCTTGACGCTGGGCTCCGTCATGCTCGTCACCGCGCTGCAGGTCACTGCGCTGCTGTTCGCGTTGCCGATCTATGCCCGCATGACGCGGCGTGCGGTCAGCCGCTGGGAGTGGACCTGGGCGCTGCTGTTGGCCGCCGCACTGGCGGTGGTGGTCACTGTCGGCGACCCCGATGCCGGGGCCTCGCGCGGCAGCTGGCAGACGTGGTTGGTGGTGGCGTTGGTGATGGGCCCGGCCATGGTGTTCTGCGTGGTGGGCGCCCGGATCTGGTCTGGGGCGGTGGCCGCGGTGCTGCTGGCCATCGTCGCCGGGTCGTCGCTGGCACTGTTCGCGGTGCTCACCAAGGCGGTCGTCGAGGTGGTCGGGGATGGCGTCGGTGCGTTGCTGCAGACCCCCGAGTTCTACGCGTGGATCGCTGCCGCGCTGGCCGGAATGATCTTCCAGCAGTCCTCCTTCCGGGCTGGTTCGTTGACCGCGTCCCTGCCCACATCGGTCGTCGCCAAGCCGGTCGTTGGCTCGATTCTCGGCGTGGCGGTGCTCGGTGAGTACCTGGACTGCAACGGCCCGGCCAAGTTGGTGCTGGCCGCCGGCGTGGTGGTGGTGGTCGTCGCCACCGTGGCGCTGGCCCGCGGTGAAGCCGCGACCATGTCGAGCAAGGTCGCGGAGAAGCTGGCGAAAAAGGCACTGAAGAAATCCGCCGAGATGCGGCTTGCCGAGGTGGAGTGCCGCTGACCGCTGAGGTCGGCGGGTGTCTCCGAGGATCGGCGGGCGCGGCGTTCGGCCCGCGGCCCAACGGCCGTCGGTTAGTTTGGTGGCGTGTTGAGCGCCATCGCGATCGTGCCGTGCCCGCCGGTGCTGGTGCCCGAGCTCTCCGGTGCGGCGACGGTCGAGATCGCCGACCTGACCACCGCGGCGCTGGCCGCCGCGGCGCTGCTGCCGCCCCGGTGGATCGTCATCGGAACCGGCAGCGCGGATGCCGTGGTGGGACCCGACGGGGTCGGGACTTTCGCCGGGTACGGCGCCGATGTCCGGGTTCGGCTGGCACCCCGAGTCGGCGAAGTGACCGAGTCGCTGGCGGACTTCCCAATCTGTGCGTTGATCGCGGCCTGGCTACGCGGCCAGGCCCGTCCGGAGGCCAGCGCCGAGGTCCGCATCTACCGCGCCGATCGCGACCCTCGGGCCGCGCTGGTCCTGGGGCGGCAGCTGCGCGCCGAGATCGAGCAACTGCCCGAGCCGGTTGGCGTGCTGGTCGCCGCGGACGGCGCGAACACCCTGACCGCCAGCGCGCCCGGCGGTCACGACCCCGGCAGCGTAGCGGTGCAGCGGGTGCTGGACGACGCCCTGGCAGACGGGGATATCGCCGCGCTGACGCGGCTGCCGGCGGGAATCCTCGGCCGGGTTGGGTTTGCGGTGCTGGCCGGGCTGGCCGAGCCCGGCCCCCGTTCGGCCAAGGAGCTCTATCGCGGAGCGCCCTACGGCGTGGGGTACTTCGCGGGGGCCTGGCAGCTCTGAGGTGGCCGTGCGACCACTGGCGATCATCGGCCCCACCGGAACCGGCAAGTCGCAACTGGCTCTCGACGTCGCCGAGCGACTCAGCGGCGAGCGCGGCGCCGAGGTCGTCAACGCCGACGCCATGCAGCTGTATCGGGGCATGGACATCGGGACGGCGAAGCTGCCCGTCGACGAGCGTCGCGGCGTCCCACACCACCAACTCGACGTCCTGCACGTCACCCAGACCGCGACCGTCGCCCGCTATCAGCGGGCGGCCGCGACGGACGTCGAGGCGATCGCGGCGCGCGGCGCGGTGCCGATCATCGTGGGCGGGTCGATGCTCTACGTGCAGTCGCTGCTCGACGATTGGTCGTTCCCGGCGACCGATCCGGCGGTGCGGGCGCGCTGGGAGCAGCGACTCGCCGAGTCCGGGGTGGGCGAGCTGCACGCCGAGTTGGCCCGCCGCGACCCGGCCGCGGCTGCGGCCATCCTGCCCACCGACAGCCGCCGCACGGTCCGGGCCCTCGAGGTCGTTGAGCTCACCGGCCAGCCGTTCGCCGCCTCCGCGCCACGCATCGGCACTCCGCGCTGGGACACCGCCATCATCGGATTAGATTGCGACACAAGAATTCTGGACGAGCGGCTGGCCCAGCGCACCGACACCATGTTCGCCCGCGGCCTGGTCGAGGAGGTGCGCGCGCTGGTGGCCGAAGGCCTGCGCGAGGGGGTTACCGCAGCGCGCGCCCTCGGCTACGCCCAGGTGCTGGCCGCGCTCGACGCGGCCGACCCCGACGCCTTGCGCGATGCGCGCGAGCTGACCTACATCGGCACCCGGCGCTATGTGCGTCGGCAGCGGTCGTGGTTTCGCCGCGACCACCGGGTGCACTGGCTCGATGTCGGTACCGCCACCGAATCCGACCGCGCCCGCGTCGTCGCGGACAGCCTGCGGGCGTGGCGGCACGTAACCTGAACAGGTGATCCGCCCATGATCTTCGGTAAAGGGCACGGCACCCAGAACGACTTCGTCCTGCTGCCCGACGTCGATGCCGCGCTGTCGCTCACGCCGCAGCGGGTAGCCGCGCTGTGCGATCGGCGTCGGGGACTGGGCGCCGACGGAGTACTGCGGATCACCACCGCGAGTGCGGCGGTGGCGCTCGGCGTGCTCGACCGGCTGCCCGACGGCGTCGACGCGGGCGACTGGTACATGGATTACCGCAATGCCGACGGCTCGATCGCCCAAATGTGCGGCAACGGGGTCCGAGTGTTCGCGCACTACCTGCGCGCCAGTGGCATGGAATCCCGCGACGAGTTCGTCGTCGGCTCGATGGCGGGACCGCGGACGGTCACCCTGCACCACGCGGATGCCACCAACGCCGACGTCACCGTCGACATGGGGAAGGCGAACCGGCTGGGGAGCGGTGAGGCGGTGGTAGGCGGCCGGCGGCTGAGCGGGCTGGCGATCGACGTCGGCAACCCCCACCTGGCGTGCGTCGATCCGCAGCTTTCCGGTGACGAGCTGGCCACCCTGGACATCGCCGCACCGGTGCAATTCGATCCCGCGCAATTCCCGGAAGGGGTCAACGTCGAAGTGCTCACCGCGGCCACCGACGGTGTGGTGAGGATGCGCGTCCACGAGCGCGGCGTCGGTGAAACCCGGTCCTGCGGAACGGGAACGGTCGCGGCAGCGGTGGCCGCACTCGCCGACGCCGGGGCAGACACCGGGACGCTGACGGTACGCGTGCCCGGCGGTGATGTGGTGGTCACCATCACCGATGCGACCAGCTATCTGCGCGGCCCCTCGGTGCTGGTGGCACACGGCGAAGTGAGCGAGGCGTGGTGGCACGCCCAATAATTCGGATGCACGTCACGGACCTGGCGTGCACTATTGCTAGTTGGCTATGACATACCCAGATACCCCCAATGACCGTCCGCCGGTCGACACGCCGGAACCCAGCGTCGGTGAACTTGCTCTCGAGGACCGGTCGGCATTGCGTCGCGTCGCCGGGCTGTCGACCGAACTCGCCGACATCTCCGAGGTCGAGTATCGCCAGCTGCGCCTGGAACGTGTCGTGTTGGTCGGCGTGTGGACCGAAGGCAGCGCCGCCGACAACCAGGCCAGCCTGGCCGAACTCGCGGCGCTGGCCGAAACCGCCGGCTCGCAGGTGCTGGAGGGCCTGATCCAGCGTCGCGACAAGCCCGACCCGTCGACCTATATCGGCTCGGGTAAGGCGCAGGAGCTGCGAGACGTCGTCGTGGCGACCGGCGCGGACACCGTCATCTGCGACGGCGAGCTGTCCCCGGCGCAGCTCACCGCGCTGGAAAAGGCCGTCAAGGTCAAGGTGATCGACCGCACCGCGCTGATTCTGGACATTTTCGCCCAGCACGCCACCAGCCGGGAGGGCAAGGCGCAGGTGTCGCTGGCGCAAATGGAGTACATGCTGCCGCGGCTGCGCGGCTGGGGCGAGTCGATGTCTCGGCAGGCCGGTGGTCGCGCCGGCGGCAGCGGCGGTGGTGTCGGTTTGCGCGGCCCCGGTGAGACGAAGATCGAGACCGACCGGCGCCGCATCCGCGAGCGGATGTCCAAGCTGCGTCGCGAGATCAAGGACATGAAGCAGGCGCGCGACACCCAGCGCAGTCGCCGGTTGCACAGCGACATGCCGTCCATCGCGATCGTCGGCTACACCAACGCCGGCAAGTCCAGCGTGCTCAACGCGCTGACCGGCGCCGGGGTGCTGGTGCAGGACGCGTTGTTCGCCACCCTGGAACCCACCACGCGGCGCGCCGAATTCGAGGACGGTCGGCCGTTCGTGCTCACCGACACCGTCGGATTCGTCCGGCATCTGCCCACCCAGCTGGTCGAGGCGTTCCGTTCGACGCTGGAGGAGGTCGTCGACGCCGACCTGCTGGTGCACGTCGTGGACGGCTCCGACGTCAACCCGGTGGCGCAGATCAACGCGGTGCGCCAGGTGATCTCCGAAGTCATCGCCGACCACCAGGGGGATCCGCCGCCGGAGCTGCTGGTGGTGAACAAGGTCGACGCGGCCAGCGATCTGACCCTGGCCCAGCTTCGGCACGGGTTGCCCGGCGCGGTTTTCGTGTCCGCGCGCACCGGCGAGGGCATCGACGCGTTGCGCCGTCGCATGGCCGAACTCGCCGCGCCCGCCGACACCGCGGTCGACGTGGTCATTCCCTACGATCGTGGCGACCTGGTCTCCCGCGTGCACGCCGACGGTCGCGTGCAGCAGGCCGAACACAGCGCGGAGGGCACGCACATCAAGGCCCGGGTCCCGGTCGGCCTGGCCGCGAGCCTGCGGCAATTCGCCGCGGACTGACGCGGGGCCGCCGCCGACCAACCGTCTGG
The DNA here is from genome assembly GCF_010727605.1 of Mycobacterium simiae. Taxonomy (NCBI): domain Bacteria; kingdom Bacillati; phylum Actinomycetota; class Actinomycetes; order Mycobacteriales; family Mycobacteriaceae; genus Mycobacterium; species Mycobacterium simiae. The sequence goes on along the minus strand of NZ_AP022568.1, from coordinate 562,719 downwards.
TTGGTATATGTTGGGCGGCAGAGTCGATGTCGCCGGAGGTAGTCATGAGCAGTGCCATCAGGTACCAGCGCACCCTGTTCGAACCCGAGCATGAATTGTTTCGCGAGTCCTATCGGGCATTTCTCGAGCGCCACGTCGCGCCGTACCACGACGAGTGGGAGAAGGCGAAGATCGTCGACCGCGGCGTGTGGCTCGAGGCCGGCAAGCAGGGCTTCCTGGGCATGGCGGTGCCCGAAGAGTACGGCGGCGGCGGCAACCCCGATTTCCGCTACAACACGATCATCACCGAGGAGACCACCGTCGGCCGGTACAGCGGTATCGGTTTCGGCCTGCACAACGACATCGTCGCCCCGTACCTACTGGAGCTGGCCAGCGACGAGCAGAAGCAGCGCTGGTTGCCCAAGTTCTGCACCGGGGAACTGATCACCGCCATCGCGATGACCGAGCCGGGCACCGGAAGTGACTTGCAGGGCATCAAGACTCGCGCGGTCAAGCAGGGCGACCACTACATCCTCAACGGTGCGAAGACGTTCATCACCAACGGCATCAACTCCGACCTGGTGATCGTGGTGGCTCAGACCGACCCCGAGAAGGGCGCGCAGGGGTTTTCGCTGCTGGTCGTTGAACGCGGCATGGAAGGCTTTGAGCGCGGCCGGCATTTGGACAAGATCGGTCTGGACGCGCAGGACACCGCGGAGCTGTCCTTCACCGACGTCAAGGTTCCGGTCGAGAACCTGTTGGGGGAGGAGGGCAAGGGCTTCATTTACCTGATGCAGAACTTGCCGCAGGAGCGCATCTCGATCGCGGTGATGGCGGCCGCGGCGATGGAGCAGGTTCTCAACCAGACCCTGCAATACACCAAGGAACGCAAGGCCTTTGGCAAGCCGATCGGCAGCTTCCAGAACAGCCGCTTCGTGCTGGCCGAGCTGGCGACCGAGGCCACGGTGGTGCGGATCATGGTCGACGAGTTCCTCCGCTTGCATTTGGACAAGAAGCTGACGGCCGAGCAAGCGGCGATGGCCAAGTGGTACTCCACCGAAAAGCAGGTACACCTCATCGACCGGTGCCTGCAGCTGCACGGCGGCTACGGCTACATGCGCGAATACCCGGTCGCGCGTTCCTATCTCGACGCCCGAGTCCAGACGATTTACGGCGGCACCACCGAGATCATGAAAGAAATCATCGGTCGGGGCCTCGGCGTTTAGCCGTCGATCGGCCCCTCGCCAATCGGCGCGACGGCGGTCAACCAATTCCGGTGCCACGCAACACCCGTCGCGGCGACGCGATGTTTGTGACACGACCGCCGCATAAATTGCCGGCTTACCCTGCGGTGGCCCGGGTATGGGGCAAGATGATCGGTGCCCATGAATTGCTTCTGCGAGCGAGTTCAGCGTCGGCGAACTGTTGGCGTCGAACAGGGCCAGCGCGTGGCTGGCTGGTCGCGACACGGTCGTCCGCCCGCATCATTTCGACATCAAAGCGGTATCCGTTTTCGTAATATTCGCGAATTGCCTTCGTATTTCTTGTTCGCTAGAGCAAAGTTGTGCGAGCCCGGCGATAATACGAACCCTGGTGGGGTTTGTGTCCCGCGTTCGGGCTATGCCCGCGCGCACGGTACGGGCACGGCCATGCGCAAGGGCATGTCCGCCGGCTGGGAGGCTTGGTGAACGGAGGAGGAGGTCAATTGCGCAGGCTCGCCGGGCGGGCGCTGATCAGCGTGGCGACCACAGCGTTGGCCGTCGTGCTGCTCGCACCTACCGCCTCAGCGTCTCCGATCGGCGACGCCGAAGCCGCCATCATGGCCGCGTGGGACAAGGCCGGCGGCGACACCTCACCCCTGGGACCTCGTAAGGGCGATGTCTATCCGGTCGCCGACGGCTTCGCCTGCGACTTCGACGGCGGAAAAATGTTCTTCACCACGGCCACGGGCGCGAAATTCGTGTACGGGCCGATTCTGGAAAAGTACGACATGCTGGGCGGTCCGGCAGGCAGCGATCTAGGTTTCCCGACCATCAATGAAGTGCCCGGACTGGCGGGGCCCGACAGCCGAGTGGTGACCTTATCGGCTAGCGACAAACCCGTGATCTTCTGGACGCCCGATCACGGTGCGTTCGTCGTGCGCGGAGCCCTGAACGCCGCGTGGGACAAGCTCGGCAGTTCGGGCGGCGTGCTCGGCCCGCCGGTCGGCGACGAGACCTACGACGGCGAGGTGTCCGCGCAGAAGTTCGCCGCTGGGCAGATCTCCTGGAACCGCAAGACCAAGGAATTCACCACTGAGCCAGCGGGATTGGCCGACCAGTTGAAGGGCCTGCAGGTGGCGATCGACCCCACCGCGGCGATCAACATGGCCTGGCGCGCGGCCGGCGGCGCCGGCGGTCCGCTGGGCGCCAAGCAGGGCGGTCAATACCCGATCGGCGGCGATGGCATCGTCCAGAACTTCGCCGGGGGCAAGGTGTTCTTCACCCCGGCGACCGGTGCGAACGCCGTCGAGAGCAACATCCTGGCGAAGTACGAATCGCTCGGCGGCCCGGTCAGCAGCGACCTGGGTTTCCCCATCACCAACGAGTCCGACGGCGGCGTCGGGCCGAACAGCCGCATCGTCACGTTCTCCGCGGCCGACAAGCCGGTGATCTTCTGGACCTCTGACCACGGTGCGTTCGTCGTGCGCGGCGCGATGAAGGCCGCCTGGGACAAGTTGCGCGGCCCGACCGGGAAGCTGGGCGCGCCGGTCGCCGATCAGACCGTCGACGGCGACGTGATCTCGCAGAAGTTCACCGGCGGCAAGATCTCGTGGAACCGCGCGAAGAACACCTTCTCCACCGATCCGGCCAATCTGGCTCCGTTGTTGTCCGGTCTGCAGGTGTCCGGCCAGAACCAGCCGAGCAGTTCGGTGGCGGCGCCGCACGCCAAGAATTGGTACACCTTCAACTGGTGGTATCTGCTGGCGCTGGTCCCGCTGCTGGTCTTGGTGCTGCTGGCGGTGTTCATGGCATTGCGGTGGCGACGCAACCGCGCCGAACGTAAGGCCGCCGCCCCCTACGGTTTCGACCGCGATGCCGATGTGGGCGGTTACGACGACGCCGGCGAACCGCGTTGGGAATCGGATTACCCGCCCGAATACACCGACGCCACAACCGAGCACCTGTCCTACGGTGACGTGCACCGACAGGACCACCCAGGTGGCCCGACCGCCGACGCGCCGCGGGTTCGGTGGCCGCACTCACCAGAAACGGCCGAGCCGGACGATGATGGTGGACTTGCCGTGGGTTACGACGATCGCTCGTCGCCCGAAGCGGAGGGGCAGTGGACGGGGGCGGAGGCCGACGAGCGCGACCCGGACACGGTCGACACCGATTCCATCCCCAAGGTGTCGGCGCAGGATCTGCGGGAGGCGGGCTACGACGACGAGCCCCCGGACGCCGGCTATCCGGACGTGGCCCAGGAAGTTGTCGTCCCGGAGGGCGCCTATCCGCACGGCACCGGCACCGAATACCTCGACGTCGCCGATCCGGATGCTATTGCCGAGGCCGGGTATCCGGCCGTCGCCGACGAGGATGCCGCGTATCCCGAGCCGGGTTATCCGATCGCCGAGGAGGAGGCGGCGGAACCCGAATATCCGGACGTCGCGGTGCGGCACACGCCTCCGGATGTCGAGGGCGCGCGCGGCGCGGCGGCGTCGAGAAGCGGGCGACACGCGGCCGCCGACGACGATGCCGACTTCGCGCCGGCCCTGGGGCCGGCTGGGCGGCCCACCATCCACATGCCGCTCGACGATCCGTACGAAATGCCCGACGGTTACCCCATCAAGGCCAGCGCCCGCTTCGGGTTGTACTACACGCCGGACAGCGATCTCTACCACGACACCCTCGCCGAAATCTGGCTGTCTAGCGAGGAGGCCGCGCTGGTCAACGGCTTCACGAAAGCCGACTAGCGCGCCGATTAGGGTCGGGTCGGCAGCGCAGCTTCGTCGCTACACCTTGCGGATCACGGTGACGACCTTGCCGAGCACGGTCGCCTCGTTGCCGGGAATGGGGTCGAACGCGGGGTTGTGCGGCATCAACCACACCTGGCCGTTGGCCCGCTTGAACGTCTTGACGGTCGCTTCGCCGTCGAGCATCGCGGCGACGATGTCGCCGTTGTCGGCGACATTCTGCTGTCGCACCACCACCCAGTCGCCGTCGCAGATCGCGGCCTCGACCATCGAGTCGCCGACCACTTTGAGCAGAAACAGCGTGCCCTCGCCGACCAGCTCGCGGGGGAGTGGGAAGACGTCCTCGACGGCCTCTTCGGCCAGGATCGGTCCACCGGCCGCGATGCGCCCGAGCACGGGCACGAACGTGGGTTCCGGCAACGTGTCGGAGCCGGCGACCTCGGTGACCGGCGCGGCAGGCGCGCCGTCGTCGGCGCCGCGCACATCCACCGCGCGCGGGCGGTTGGGGTCGCGGCGCAGATAACCTTTGCGTTCCAGGGTGCGCAGCTGATGAGCCACCGAGGAAGTCGACGTCAGGCCGACGGCGTCGCCGATCTCCCTGATACTCGGCGGGTATCCGCGGCTGGTCACCGATTCCCGGATGACGTTGAGGATGGTGCGCTGCCGCTGGGTAAGCGATGAATCCACGGATTGCAACCGATCTGCGGGGCCGGCTGCGGCGGGGTCGTTGCTGTCGCTCATGGGACGAATGTAGCCGCCCGCCGGTCGATAATCAAACATGTGTTCGACTGGCGTGTCGGGGTCTGCCGGCCCGGAAGCGACGCGGGAATAAATCGCATCACCTCGCGAATAACAATGGTGTAACTCTCGATCGGATCGGGTATTTGGGGCTCATGTCAGTGGTAGCGGCCAGCGGAACTTGTCGGTGGCGTGCCCTAGCGTTTTGCTCGTGCGACACGCTTCGCTCAAATGTTCGGAGTTCGAACACACGAGCGATAGTGTCGAACACACGAGCGAGGATTTAGTCGACCGGAGGAACGCACATGACGCTCATGCACACAGTCACACCGCGCACCGGCGGCGTCCGACGCCCCGTCGACGGGCTGGTCGCACGTCCTCGTTACAGCCACGAACGGCCGGCCGGCGCGCCGATGCGCTACCGCGGCACGGGCGTCACGATGTCCATGGCGCCGCACCGGCGGCGGCCGGTCACCGTGAAGACGACGCTGGGCCTGGCGTTGATGGCCGGGATCATCACGCTCTGGTTGGGCCTGATGGCCAACCTCGGGCAGATCGCCAACGGGGAACCCGCCAACGCAGCTGCTCCCGTCCCGGATCGGCTGTCGGTCGTGCAGGTCGAGCCCGGCGAGTCCCTGCAGGACCTCGCGCACCGGGTGGCACCGGCGGCCTCGGTCCGCCAGGTTGCCGACCGCATCCGCCAACTCAACAACCTCAGCTCCCCGGCGCTGGCCGCCGGCCAGACGCTGATCGCGCCCGTCGGCTGACGCCGGCGAAAGCTGCTGCGCGCCAGAGCGTCTCCACGCTCGACGCGCGGCGAGCGCGGGTACCGCAGCTGCATTGGCCGGGCGGCAGAGCACCCGGGTACGCTCGGAGTGTTCGCCGAGAGGCTGGCACAACGAAGGAGCGGCGGCCCATGCACTGTCCGTTCTGCCGCCATCCCGACTCGCGGGTGATCGATTCGCGCGAAACCGATGAAGGCCAAGCCATTCGGCGCCGCAGATCATGTCCGGAGTGCGGGCGCCGGTTCACCACCGTGGAAACCGCTGTTTTGGCCGTAGTCAAACGTAGCGGCGTTACCGAGCCGTTCAGCCGCGAAAAGGTCATCCGGGGGGTCCGCCGCGCCTGCCAGGGCCGCCAGGTCGACGAGGACGCCCTGAACCTGCTGGCCCAGCAGGTCGAGGACACGGTGCGTGCCGCCGGCTCACCCGAAGTCCCTAGCCACGAGGTCGGCCTGGCGATCCTGGGGCCGTTGCGCGATCTGGACGAGGTGGCCTACCTGCGGTTTGCGTCGGTGTACCGATCCTTTTCCTCGGCCGAGGATTTCGAACGCGAGATCGCGTCGCTGCGTCAGCACCGCAAGGTATCGACGCCCGGCTGATCGATGCCCGACCTGCATCCGGACCTCGAGGCGCTCGCGCCGCTGCTCGGCACCTGGGCCGGCCGTGGGGCGGGTGAATACCCGACGATCCAGCCCTTCGAGTACCTCGAAGAGGTGGTGTTCTCCCATGTGGGCAAGCCGTTTCTGGCCTACGCGCAAAAGACCAAGGCGGTGGCCGACGGCATGCCGCTGCACGCCGAGACCGGCTATCTGCGGGTGCCCGAACCCGGTCGCCTCGAATTGGTGCTTGCCCACCCCAGCGGCGTCACCGAGATCGAAGTCGGCTCCTACCAGGTGCGCGACGGTGTGATCGATATCGAGCTGGCCACCACGTCGGTGGGGCTGACACCCAGCGCCAAAGAGGTTTCCGCGCTGGAGCGTTCCTTGCGCATCGACGGCGACGAACTGTCGTACTCGATGCGGATGGGTGCGGTCGGTCAGCCCCTGCAGCATCATCTCGCCGCGGTACTGCGGCGCAAACCCTGACCCGCGCGCTGGTTTCCTACAGGTGTGTCACGCCGTCGGTGACGACCCGGCCACCGACGCGGACCCAGCCCTCGGGGCTCCATGTGGTTTGCAGTAACGAGCCCTTGCCCTGGATGATGCTCAGGTCGCGGCTGAGGTGGTCGGTGATGCGTATCGCCGCGGAGCCGGTCGCCTCGTCTTCGGGCACGCCGAGATGGGCCGCGAACATGCGTGAGCGCAGCGCACCGGCGGACCGGTCCAGCCATGTCCACAGATAATGCGCGGTGTTGTCGGCATATTCGCCGGGATCCTGGGCCAGAAGGTCATCGACAGAGTCGAATTCGTGCAGGGCGAATTCCGGCGCCCATTCCGATCGACCGCTGACGGCCACCACCTCGCCGTCGTCATGCACTTGCACGATTCCGGCGGGCACCGCAAGGGTGTTGACCGGCGTGCCGTTGGCTCGCAGCAACCACGCCGCGCCGACGCAGGGGTGCCCGGCGAACGGGATTTCGGTGCGCGGCGTATAGATGGCTGCGCGTGCGGTGGGCGAACCACCGATCGGCAGATTGACGAATATTGTTTCGCTATACCCTAATTCGCTTGCCAATCGCTGGCGATCGGCGGGCGCCACCTGGCTGGCATCCACCACGCCGAGCGGATTGCCGAATCTGCCGTCTTGGTCGGTGAAGACCCGCAACACCGTGACGTCGATGCCCATGAGCCGACTGTATCGACTCGGCCGCACGGCAGATTAGGTGGCGCTGCGCTCGTCGGAACCTATCGCGTTGAGCACCGCGACGCGTGTGTCATCCGAGCCGGTGACCGCGCGCTGAGCGCTGCCCGCACGCAGCAAGGCGCGCAGCGCCTCCTGGTCGTATGCCGCCGGCGCGGTGGTGTCGATGAACCGCTGTACGACTTCGATGAAGCGCGCGGGATCGTCGTGGAAGGGAAAATGGCCTGAACCTTCGAAGATCTCCAGACGCGAGCCGGGCATCGCGGCGTGGGCCATCCACGCGTGCCGGACCGGGACCACCACGTCCTTGGTGCCCCAGATGATCTGCGCCGGAATGGCTTCGGCCAAATAACATCGATCCAGGAAGGTGACGATCTGGCCGCGCCAATCCACCACGGCGCGCAGGGTGCGGCTGAACGCCGAGGAGGCCGTCGGTTCCGGCAGGTCGTCGAGGATGCGCAGCACGTTCGGTAAGTCCATGCCCAGCCCGGTCGAACCGATCGCCAGGCCTGCCAGCCGCCCGGCAAGCTGTACCGCCGGCAGCACCAGGGGCAACCGCAGTAGCGCCAGCGCCTCGCTGCCCATCGGCAGGGAGGCCAGCCGGAAGGCGACGTTGACGTCCTTGGTGACACCGCCGGCGGCGACCAGAATCAGCCGCTCGACCAGATGCGGGAACTGATAGGCGAATTGCATCGCCACACCACCGCCGAGGGAATGGCCGATGATGGTCACCCGCTCGATGTCGAGCACGGACAGCAGATCGCGCATGCCGTTGGCGTAGCCGGCCACCGAATAGTCCGCGCGCGGCTTGTCCGATCGGCCATGTCCGAGCAGGTCGGGGGCGATCACCGTGAAGCGCTGAGCGAGCTTGGCCTGCACCGTATTCCATGTGGTGGAGTTGTCGCCGATGCCGTGGATCAGCAGGATCGCCGGCCCGGAGCCGGCGATGCGGAACGCGCGCTTGTACCCGTGGATGGTGCGAAATTCCAGACGGGGGGCGGTCACTTCCCGCACCGGGCGCAGGTTGCTCTTGCGCTTTCGCTCGGTCATCTCGCCACCCTTGTTGTCTGCGCCGGCTGAGGCGTTGGCGTTTAAGCCGGATCGCCGTCGTCGCGCTTCTTTTCCGCCTGCTGCGCCAGAAAACGCTCAAACTCGGCGCCTAGCTCGTCGCCGCTGGGGAGGTCCTCGTCGTGGGTTAGTAACGACCTGTTCTCCTGAGCGTCGATGAAGGCATCGTACTGGCGCTCGAGGGCGGCCACCACTTGAGCGACCTCCGCGCTCGCCTGGACCTGCTCGTCGATTTTGGCCCGAATTTCCGCCGCCGCCTCAGTCAACGCCGACAGCGGCAAATCCAGCGCCGCCGTCTTGGCCACCTGCTCGAGCAGCGCCTGCGCGGCGGCCGGGTAGTCGGTCTGGGTTAGGTAGTGCGGGACGTGGACGGTGAAACCGACCACCTCGTGTCCATGTTGAGCCATCCGGTATTCCAGCAAATTCGATGCGCTGCCGGGGACTTGAATCTCGGAGATCCACGGCTGGAAATCGGCGATCAGGTCGCGGTTGTTGGAGTGCGCGGTCAGCGTGATCGGGCGGGTGTGCGGCACCGCCATCGGCACCGTGCCCAGCCCGATCGTTTGCCGCACTCCCAGCCGCTCGGCCAGCAGCCGCACCGCAGTGATGAAACGCTCCCATTTCAGGTCGGGCTCCAAGCCGGCCAGCAATAGGAACGGGGTGCCGACGCTGTCGCGCAGCGCGTACAGGCTCAGCTCCGGGTCGTCGTAGTTGGTGAAATGATCGGTCTTGAACGTCATCAGCGGGCGCCGGGAGCGGTAGTCCAGCAGCTCGTCGATCGCGAAGGACGCGACCAGCTCGGTGTCCAGGGCCGCTTTGAGGTGGTTCGTGGCCAGCCGTATCGCATGGCCGGCGTCGGAGAAGCCTTCCAACGCGTGCACCAGCACCGGACCACGTCCGTCCGACGTCACCAGCTGGGGCGCCGGAAACTCCAGCTCGTAGATGCCGGATTGCCCTGGCTCGTAGTACAGGTCGTCCTTGTGTTCGTCGGCCACCGGGTTCCCCTCCTCTCGCCGAGTTCTCCAGGGTGCCCTAACCAGTCTGCTCCGAATCGTCGGGCACCCATATCCGAAACAGGTTGACGCACGAACGTAATCCGGGCGGAATATTGCCGCGCGCACCGGATCTGCCAGCAAATCTACCGGCCCGGCGCCGGGCGCCGACTTCGGCTTCCACCGCCGCGGTCAGGCATGATGGGACCCGATGCGCGTCTCGATGCTGCTGCTCTGCCCGATTGTCGGCCTCGCGACGCTGCTGGCGTCGTGTGGCCGACCGGTGCTGCACGGTTCGGGGCAAACCACCCCGCCGCCGAAAACTAGCAAACCCGTACAGCATCTGGGCCAGCCCGATCCGCCGGCAGTGGCAACCCCGGTGGACCCGGACCGCCGGGTGGGTGCCATTTTCCTGGACGGCAGCACTCAGCACGTGTGCACTGGCTCGGTGCTGCATTCCACCACTGGAAACCTGGTACTGACCGCCGCGCATTGCTTGGCGGGCGCGGCACAGATCACCTTCGTGCCGGGCCTGTCCGGTGACGGGGCACCGCCGGATCTGTTCACGGCAGACAACGTCTACCTGGACCCGCGCTGGGTGGCCAGCAAAGATCCGCATGCCGATTACGCGATCGCACGGGTCAACGGGAAGCACGGTTCGGTGGAGGCGTCCGCGGGCTTGGCGCTGACCTTGGGCACGGCGCCGCCGCCGAGCAGTCGGGTCACCGTGGTGGGCTATCCGAGCGGCGTCGGTGGCTCGCCGATCGGCTGTCAGGGCAGGACCACGATGGCCGACGGTGGGTTCCCCGCACTGGCCTGCCAAGGGCTGGTTGGCGGTACCAGCGGTGCGCCCTGGGTCAGCGGTACCACCGTCGTCGGGCTGATCGGCGGGCTGGAACGCGGCGGGTGTGCCGAGGACGTGTCCTACTCGGCGCCGTTCGATGGACACATCGCCGAGCTGCTGACCCGCGCCGAGGCCGGCGGTCCGGGCGATCCGGTGCCCGTCGACATCGACGACACCTGTTGATTTCAGCGCCGGAACTGGTTGAGTGCCCGCACTTTGTTCATCACGTCCAGTGCGGCCACTTTGTAGGCCTCGGAGAACGTCGGGTAGTTGAACACTGCGTCGACCAGATAGTCCACGGTGCCGCCGCAGCCCATTACGGCTTGGCCGATGTGCACCATCTCGGTGGCGCTGGTGCCGAAGATGTGGACGCCGAGCAGCTTGAGATCGTCGGTGGACACCAGCAGCTTGAGCATGCCGTAGGAGTCGCCGGCGATCTGACCGCGGGCCAGCTCCCGGTACCGGGCCACGCCGACCTCGTAGGGGATCGAGTCTTTCGTCAGCTCCACCTCGGTGGCGCCCACGTAGGACACCTCGGGAATCGAGTAGATACCGATGGGCTGCAGCTCGGTGATGCCGTCGGTCGGTTCCCCGAAGGCGTGGTAGGCCGCCAGCCGCCCCTGTTCCATGGACGTGGCGGCCAGCGCTGGGAACCCGATGACATCGCCGACGGCATAGATGTGGGGCACCTTGGTCTGAAAGAAGTCGTCGACGTAGATCCGGCCCCGATTGTCGGCCTCGAGCTCGGCCTTGTGCAGATCGAGATGGTCGGTTTGGCCTTGCCGCCCAGCCGAATACATGACCGTCTCGGCGGGAATCTGCTTGCCGCTGGCCAACGTGGTGACGGTGCCCGCCGATCCGACGTCGACGGCGGTCACTTCCTCACCGAACCGGAACGTCACCGCCAGGTCACGCAGGTGGAACTTCAGCGCCTCGACAACTTCAGGGTCGCAGAAATCCAGCATGTCGTCGTGCTTTTCGACGACGGTCACCTTGGTGCCCAGTGCGGCGAACATCGAGGCGTATTCGATCCCGATCACACCGGCGCCGACGACCACCATCGAGGCCGGCAGTGACTTGAGATCGAGGATCCCGTCCGAGTCGAGCACCCGGTTCTCGTCGAACTCGACGCCGGACGGTCGCGCCGGACGGGTGCCAGTGGCGATGACGATGTATTTGCCACTGATGGTTAGTTTTTCGCGCCGCGTCGGGTCTTCGACCTCGATGGTGTGCGGATCGACGAAACGCCCGTGGCCGATCAGCAGGTCGATGCGGTTACGCATCAACTGATTGCGCACCACGTCGACTTCCTTGCCGATCACGTGTTGGGTGCGCGCCAGCAGATCGGCCGGGGTGATCTTCTGTTTGACGCGGTAGCTCGCGCCGTACAGTTCGCGTTGGCTCATCCCGGTCAGGTAGAGGACCGCCTCCCGCAAGGTCTTTGACGGGATGGTGCCGGTCTGGACGCACACGCCGCCGAGCATTTGGCCCCGTTCGACGACCGCGACCGATTTGCCCAACTTGGCCGAGGCGATGGCGGCCTTCTGGCCGCCGGGCCCCGAACCGATGACCACCATGTCGTACTCTTGCGCCGACCCCATGAGATAGACGATAAGGCTCGCAGCGCAGACTTTCTCGGCAGACGGTCCGCGCAGGCAACGTCCGCTCGGTGCGTGAGGGAACCGGCCGAGACGACGGACGGGTTGACGACCCCGTGTGCGCACCCGCAAACCCTGCTGCGACAGCGCCTTAACGTAGAACGCGACCGAATCGTCGGCTCCTCACAGTCGGGACTTTCTCCACAATCGGATGGGTCGATGGCGTCGCGCGTGCATAACCTGACGGTGGCGGCCAGCAGCGTTGGCCGCATGACGCCGCATTCACCCGATTTCGTACTTAACCGCCCCGGGGCACTGATCGCCGCCCTGCCTGCCGTCCTCGGCTTCGTTCCGGAGAATTCACTGGTCTTGGTGTCGGTGGATGCCGGCGAGCTGGGCGCGGTGCTGAGGGCCGATCTGTCCGAGGAACTCCTTGCCGGGGTCGATCACCTTGCCGAGGTCGCCGCCGCGGCCCAACCGCAGGCCGTGATCGTCGTGATCGTCAGCGAAGAGGGCGCGCGGTGTCCATGTTGCAACGACGAGTACCGACATTTGTGCGCGGCGCTAGTAGAAGCGTTGGCGCAACACCACATTGAACTGTATGCGGCGCACGTGGTGGACCGGGTGGCGCGCGGCGGGCGCTGGCATTGCGCGGACGGTTGCGGCTCGGTCGGCACGGTCGACGATCCGTCGGCCTCACCGCTGGCCGCCGCGGCCGTGCTGGAAGGGCGGCGGCTTTATCCGCGTCGCGCTGATCTGCAGGCCGTGGTCGCCGTCGAGGATTCGGGTCGCAGCGCAGCGCTGGCCGGTGCCCTGGCCCGTCAGGCGGCCACCCGGCAGCAGGCGCAGGACGCCGATCCCACCGGCTGCGCCCGTCGCGACGTGCGCAGCGCGCTGGCCGCCGCCGCTCGTGTCGGTCGGGGAGACGTGCTGTCCGACGCCGAGGTAGTCGCCGTGGGCTGTGCACTAACGGACGCGGCGGTTCGCGACACGTTGTACGCCCTGGCGATCGGCGAGACCGCCGGGGAGGCCGAGGCGCTGTGGGCAACGCTGGCACGCACCCTGCCGCCGCCGTGGCGGGTCGAGGCGCTGGTATTGCTGGCGTTCAGTGCGTATGTCCGCGGCGATGGCCCGCTGGCCGGGGTGTCGCTGGAGGCCGCGCTCCACTGCGACTCCGATCACCGCATGGCTTGCATGTTAGACACCGCGCTGCAGTCCGGCATGCGACCGGAGCAGATCCGGGAACTCGCGGTGACCGGCCGCCGACTGGCTCGACGCCTCGGCGTACGGCTGCCGCCGCAGCGAGCCTTCCGGCGTCGGGCGGGATAGGCGGTTAGACCTTCTCGACCTTGACCGCGTGTGCCATCTCGTGGGGCAGCGTGACGTTCTCGTGGCCCGGGATCAGGATGGTGACACCCGCGGGCCCGGTCTCGACGGTGACCCGGGCGTTGGGCACCACACCGGCGTCTTTGAGCCGTGAGATCAGGTCGATGTCGCCCTGCACGTGCTCGGTTAGCTGGCGGACGACGACCGCGACCGGTGAACCCGCCGGCAACTCGGTCAGCCGCACCAGGTTCACGTCCTCGGCGCCCGAGTCCGGACCCACGCCCAGATCCAGCAAACCGGGGATCGGGTTGCCGAACGGCGACGTGGTGGGGTTGTTGAGCACCTTCATCAGCCGGCGCTCGACGTCCTCGCTCATCACGTGCTCCCACCGGCAAGCTTCGGCGTGCACTTCCTCCCACGGCAGACCGATGACGTCGACGAGCAGCCGCTCGGCGAGGCGGTGTTTGCGCATCACGGAGATTGCCAGCGCCCTGCCCTTGTCGGTCAGTTCCAGGTGGCGGTCCCCGGCGACGTGGAGCAGTCCATCCCGCTCCATCCGCGAGACGGTCTGGCTGACGGTCGGCCCGCTCTGGTCGAGCCGTTCGGCGATCCTGGCACGCAGCGGCGTCACGCCCTCTTCCTCGAGGTCGTAGATGGTCCGCAGGTACATTTCGGTGGTATCAACCAGGTCGTTCATTCAGCACCCTCCATTGACGCCGAGTCTACTTGGCCAGCTGCCGAAACGGGCTTAACGCCTCCTAGGCAGAACAGTATGCCCGCCGCGGAACCGCGGCGGGCATACTGTCGTGTTTGTCGGCTGGTGGGCCGCCTGCTCGGCGGCTCAGCTGGCGTAGGAGCGCAGCCGGTCGGCGCGCTCGCCGTTGCGCAGTTTGGCCATCACATCGCGCTCGATCTGGCGAACCCGTTCGCGGGACAGACCAAACAGCTTGCCGATCTGATCCAGCGTCCGCGGCTGGCCGTCATCCAAACCGAAACGCAACCGGATCACCTGGTGCTCGCGCTCGTCGAGCGTGGCCAGCACGCTTCGAATGTCGGTGTGCAGCAGCTCGGCGATCACCGCGTTCTCCGCGGACATCGCCTCGGCGTCCTCGATGAAGTCGCCCAGCGGCGCCTCCTCCTCGGAACCGACGGGCATGTCCAGGCTTACCGGGTCGCGGCTGTGCTCGAGCAAGTCGTTGATCTTGTCGACCGGGATGCCCGACTCGGCGGCCAGCTCCTCGTCGGTTGCTTCACGTCCGAGGTTCTGGTGCATCTCGCGCTTGATCCGCGCCAGCTTGTTGACCTGCTCGACGAGGTGGACGGGCAGCCGGATGGTGCGGCTCTGGTCGGCCATGCCCCGGGTGATGGCCTGCCGGATCCACCAGGTGGCGTAGGTGGAGAACTTGAATCCCTTTGTGTAGTCGAACTTTTCCATCGCACGGATCAGCCCGAGGTTGCCTTCCTGGATCAGGTCCAGCAGCGGCATCCCGCGACCGGTGTAGCGCTTGGCCAGCGACACGACCAGTCGCAGGTTCGCTTCCAGCAGGTGCCGGCGCGCCGCCTGCCCGTCCCGTACGACGGCCGCGAGGTCGCGTTTGCGGTTGTCGCCGAGGCGCTTCCGCGTTGCGAGTAGATGCTCGGCATACAACCCGGCCTCGATACGCTTGGCAAGTTCGACCTCGTCTGCGGCGCTCAGCAACGCCGTCTTTCCGATGCCGTTCAGATATACGCGCACGAGATCCGCTGCGGGGCTCTGAGCATCTAGATCGCTGTCGATCCTGCCTGTGAAAGCGTTCGCCATGGCGGCCTCCCGGTTGGCTTGTAACTGTCATGGTGTTAAACGACAGATCAGCCCTGAGAGTTCCCACCGCTCCGTGATCTCACACGCCTTGACGTGCAGAAATGTCGCGACGACCTGAGAATGTCCTGAGAAGTGCGTCTTATGGCCAATTGGCCCGAGCAGACCCCGAACCGCTGTCGTAGCCGCGGCCCTTCGAGCCCGGGTGCGGTTGCGGCGGGTGGTGCGCCTCGATGGCGGGCCGTTCGGCCGTCGGGAACAAGGGGGTGCGGCGCACATTGTCGAATCGGCGGGGTTCGTCCGAGCGGCGGGGTGGCCGATCGTTGGCGATCAGCACGGCCATCCACGGCAGTGGCACCGACGCGCCGACGATCAGAAGTGAGATCAGGCCGTTGTGCCAGGCGCCGTAGGCGAGCGCCGCCAGGATCAGCGCGGGAATCCGGAATGCCATCAAAGTGAGGTACTTACGCACCCGCGCTCGATGTTGTTCTTCGTACGAAGGTTCGGCGGCCGTGATCAGTACCGGCCGGCCATGGTTGTGGTCGAAGTCGTCGAACCTGTCGAACCCCGAATCGGAGCCGCGCCTCATTCCTCCACTGTCCCACACCCGACGGATTCCGGCCCAGCCGGTTTTCGCCGCGCGGGCAGTGCACAATGTGACGTATGCAGACCCAGACGATCGAACGCACCGACACCGACGAACGCGTCGACGACGGGACCGGCAGCGATACCCCTAAGTACTTCCACTACGTCAAGAAGGACAAGATCGCCGAGAGTGCGGTCATGGGAACTCATGTCGTGGCGTTGTGTGGTGAGGTTTTTCCGGTGACGAAGGCCGCCAAACCGGGTTCGCCGGTCTGCCCGGAATGCAAGAAGATCTACGAGCGGCTCAAGAAGGGCTGATCAACTCGGTGGCTTCGCCGGCGCCGTGCCGCGTTCCTGCGTCGCGGGATTGGCGATCGGCGCCGACAGCGTCTCCACTGTGCGTTTGAGCCGCGGCGAGCGAGAGAACAGCCAGGCGCGCAGCCGGTGGGCGTGTGTGCGGGGCGCGGGGAACTCTTCCTGAATGGCGGCGTTGAGTTCGGCGCCCAGCATGATCGCGAAGCCGCCGAAGAATGCGAACAACAAGAACGCGATCGGGGTCGACAACGCGCCGTAGGTGTATCCCGTGCTGGTTATCCATCGCAGGTACACCCGCAGACCGAGCGTCGCGATCACGAATACGGCGGTCGCCAACACTGCGCCGACGATCAGCCGATGCGTCGGGAGCGGTTCCGGCAGCGCCACTCGGTACAGCACGACAATCCCGATCATCAGTCCCACGATCAGCGCGGGGTAGTAGCCGTAGCGCAGCATGTTGGCCAGGTTGTCGGGAATGTGTTCAGACACCGTGCGCGGGCCCACGACCAACACCGGCGCCGTCACCACTGCGGCAACTAGCCCTACCACGTAGAGGAACAGCGCAAAGAACCGCTGGCGCACTGGGTGACGCAACGGGGTCTGGTCATGCGCCTCGACCACCGAATCGACGAACGACGAGATGGCCGACGAGCCGGCCCACAACGACAGTACGAACCCGAGTGACACCACGTCGCCGCGCGCATGCGCGGTGATGTCGCGGACCGTCGGTTCGATGATCTCGGTGACCACGCTGCTCGAAAACAGTTTGTGCGCCGCCGAAATCGCGCTCTTCTCGATGCTGGGCAGTGCGTCCGGCCCGAATAGTGGGGCCACATAGGCCAGACTGCCCAGCATCCCCAACAACAAGGGGGGCGTCGACAGCGCTGACCAAAATCCGGCTTGTGCGGACTCGGCGAAAATCGAGTCGTCCCAACTCTTACTGAGGGCTCGGCGAATAATTCGCCAAATGTGATGGCGCGACGGTTTGGCGGTCTGCTCGCTCATATTGGTCCAGCATTACCGACGACTGCACCCACACCTCACATTCTGGATGGGTGAGTCCGGCTGGACCTAGCTCCCGCTGACCTCCAGCACCGCGGCTAGCTCAACCAGCTTTGCCTCGTGCTCGTTCGCGTGGTGTTGGCAGAAGAGGAGTTCGGCGCCAGAAGGCAGCTTGGCGCGCACACGAGCTGCTGCACCGCAGCGGTCGCAGCGGTCATGTTTAGTCAGCTCGGGACTTGTCAGAGTTGCATTCACTGGCTTCTCCGTTCTCGATGTATCCACTGTCTCAGACGTTTGGCGTTTTCGCGTTGTTCCCCGATCGTTATCGGGTGTGTCGTTTCTCACGGACTTCTCACGGGCGTAGTACCCCTTTATTCGGCCGCCTAAAGTGGGCCTTCGTGGCCTCGGCTTCGGACGTTTTGATGCATATCTGTTCGGTCGACGAGTGGTGTCGCGCCCGCGAACTAGGTGCGATCGAACCCTTGTCGCGTGGTGCAGGCGGCGACGAGGCCTTCATCCACTTGTCGGCACCCGAGCAGGTCCACCTTCCGGCCAACCGGCTCTTCCACGGCCGCCGGGACCTAGTTCTGCTACACGTCGACCCCGCGTTGCTGGACGCTCCCGTGCGCTGGGAGCAAGGCGTGCCGACCGATCCCACTGCAATGCTGTTCCCGCATCTGTACGGACCACTGCCGGTGCATGCTGTGAAAACCGTCACCGTTTATCTGCCGGGGCCCGACGGGTCCTTCGCCCCACTGACCGGCGCCGCGGACCCGACCTAGCCGCCGCGCCCAGTGTGGTGAGGCGGGCGAGACCGGTGAGCGGTTGGCTGGCATGCGCCTCACCGTACGGCGCCCGCGCGATCGGCGCAGCTGAATTTTCGGCGGCCGCCCGCAGTTGTCCGATGCGATGCAGCCGATGGCTGGCCGCCGCGAAAGTACTTGTGCAGCCGGTGCTTTCGCATCTATGCGGCCGGCTGCCGCGGCCGCGGTGCTGAGCGCGTCCCCAGCACCCACCGGAGCAGGACAGGCAGTGTCAGCCAGTTGACTCTTCGACGTAGGCGTCAGCTTCGATCTCAACCAGAAAATCCGGTTCGATGAGCGCCGCGACCTCGACCATGGTGGCCGCCGGGCGGACCGCCCCGAAGAACTCTTGGTGCACAACACCGACCTCCCGCCACTGCGAGATGTCCGTGACGAAGATCCGAGTACGGATCACATCGGACAGGTCGGCACCCGCCTCCTGCAGCGCTTTTTGTATGCGCTGCAACACATTTCGGGTCTGCTCGGCGATGTTGCCGCCAGCGGCCGTGGTGCCCGACACCGCAACGTTGTTTCCGGTGCGCACCGCGCGCGAATAGCCGACCAGCGCCTCGAACTCCGAGCCCGACGAGATCTTCACCCGCCGCGACGACATGGCGGACTAGTCCAGGTAGTCGCGCAGTACCTGAGAGCGGCTGGGGTGGCGCAACTTCGACATCGTCTTGGACTCGATCTGTCGGATGCGTTCCCGGGTCACGCCGTACACCTGGCCGATCTCGTCGAGGGTGCGAGGCTGGCCGTCGGTGAGGCCGAAGCGCAGCCGTACCACGCCGGCTTCGCGCTCCGAGAGCGTCTCGAGCACCGACTGCAGCTGGTCCTGCAGCAACGTGAAGGACACGGCATCCACCGCCACCACGGCCTCGGAATCCTCGATGAAGTCACCGAGCTGGCTGTCGCCCTCATCGCCGATGGTCTGGTCCAGCGAGATCGGCTCGCGGGCGTACTGCTGGATCTCCAGCACCTTCTCCGGCGTGATGTCCATTTCCTTGGCCAGCTCCTCAGGGGTGGGCTCGCGGCCCAGATCCTGCAGCAGCTCGCGCTGAATGCGGCCCAGCTTGTTGATCACCTCGACCATGTGCACCGGGATCCGGATGGTGCGCGCTTGGTCGGCCATCGCGCGGGTGATCGCCTGACGAATCCACCACGTGGCATAGGTGGAGAACTTGTAGCCCTTGGTGTAGTCGAACTTCTCGACCGCACGGATCAGGCCCAGGTTCCCTTCCTGGATCAGGTCCAGGAAGGCCATGCCGCGACCGGTGTAGCGCTTGGCCAGCGACACCACCAGCCGCAGGTTGGCCTCCAGCAGATGGTTTTTGGCCCGGTCGCCGTCGCGGCAGATCCACATCATGTCGCGCCGCTGGGCCGCGGGTAGCTTGTCCCCGCGCTCGGCCAGCTCGGCCATCAGTTGGGTGGCGTACAGGCCGGCCTCGATCCGCTTGGCCAGCTCGACCTCTTCCTCGGCGTTGAGCAGTGCCACCTTGCCGATCTGCTTGAGGTACGCGCGAACCGAGTCCGCCGACGCGGTGAGTTCGGCATCCTTGCGGGCCTGGCGCAGCGCTTCGGATTCGTCTTCGTCCCACACGAAATCGCCGGATGCTTTGTCCTTTTCGGACGGCTCGGCGATCTCCTCGTCGTCATCAGCGGGCGCCTTGGCCGCCGCTGGCTTCGCCGCAACGGCGCCTTCCTCGGCGTCGTCGGTGTCCTCGTCGCCCGCTTCGAGGTCGGCGTCGTCGGCGGCGACGTCTTCGTCTTCGAGGTCGTCGAGAACGAGGTCAGTGTCGATGTCGAGATCCTCACCGGGCTCACCTTCGAGATCGGGCTCGCCGTCCAAGTCCTCGGCGATGCCGTCGTCGACGGTGTCTAGATTCTCGTCGTCCTTGCCCTTACCGGCGGCCTTGGTACCGCGGCCGGAGGATGCCTTGGCGGCGGTCCGGGCCTTCTTCGCGGCGCCGGCCTCGATGCCGTCGTCGCCGGCGTCGAGGTCATCGGACTTGGTGGTCCGGCCTGCCGACTTCGTGGTGCGCTTCGCTGGTGCGGTGCCGTTGGCGGCTTTTGCCGCCGGCCGCTTGGCGGGAGCTTTCGTGGCGGTGCGCTTCACCGGCTCTTCGGTTGCCGGGCTGGTCTTAGTCGCTGCCACTTACACCCCTTCGGTTTGGACTCACTTTCGGTGGGTTTGGGCATGGTGAAACCGAAAGTGTCTGCTATGTCGAATGTCGGCGTTGGTATCAGCGTGACTCTCGCACGCTTTGTGTCGGGCGGTCGCCGTGACCCATTGTAACGACACTGCGCGCTTGTACCGGCCTAGCGGGCAAAATCAGTGCGTTACGTCGGCCGTCGCGGCCATCGCTGCGCCGACGATTCCCGCGGTATTGAGTAGCGCCGCCGGCACCACCGGGGTCCGGTTTGCCAGCAGCGGCACCCACTGATCGGCCTTTCGGCTGATTCCGCCGCCCGCGATGAACAGGTCCGGCCAAATCGCATTCTCGATTGCGATCAGCACCTTGGTCACCTCTTTGGTCCAGCGCCGGTAGCTCCATTCGTTCTTTTCTTTGACCGACGACGCCGCGCGCTTCTCGGCCTCTTTGCCGCCGACTTCCAGGTGCCCGAATTCGGTGTTGGGAATCAGCTTCCCGTTGTGGATCAGGGCCGATCCGATTCCGGTTCCGAAGGTGAGCAGCACTACCAGGCCGGAGTTGTTCTTACCGGCGCCGTAGCGTTCCTCGGCGAGTCCGGCGGCGTCGGCGTCGTTGAGGACGGTGACCTCCTGGCCGTCCAGGTTCGCGGTAATCACATCGCGGGCGTTGGTGCCGATCCATTGCTGGTCCACGTTGGCGGCGGTCTGCACGATGCCGTTGGTGACAACGCCGGGGTAGGTCACCCCGAGCGGGCCGGTCCAGCCGAATTCGCGCACGACCATGGCGATGGTCTTGGCGACGGCCGACGGGGTGGCCGGTTGCGGAGTCGGCAGTTTGACCCGGTCGCCGATCAGCATTCCGGTGTCCAGATCGACGATTCCGCCTTTGATTCCGCTGCCGCCGACGTCGATACCGAATCCGCGGCGCTGCGGCGGCCCGGCGGCCGCCTCGGGTACGGGCGTGTCCGTGGCCGAGTCGGTGCTGGTCATCGACGGCTCCTTGGTGAGATCTGGGCTGGTTCACACCTTAACCGGCGGCGGCGCGGTTGCGATCGTGGCAAAGCCGCGCGATGTGCGGTCTCTGCGGTGAGACCCGTCGTTGTGGTGCGATAGAGCGGTGACGCGACCCGAGGACCAAGCGGCGCCGCTGCGCTCGGTAGCCGAAACGCTGGCCGTCGAAGCCGCCCAATTCGTGCTGTCCCGGCGGGCCGAGGTGTTCGGTGCGGATGCGGGCCGGGCCGGCGATCCGGCGGTGCGCTCCAAGAGCACGCCGACCGACCCGGTCACCGTGGTTGACACCGAGACCGAACGGCTGCTGCGCGCTCGGCTGGCCGAATTGCGCCCTGGTGACCCGGTTCTCGGCGAAGAGGGCGGCGGGCCGGCCGAGGGCAGCACCGAGGCGGTCACCTGGGTGCTCGACCCGATCGACGGCACGGTGAATTTCGTCTACGGCATCCCCGCCTACTCGGTGTCGGTCGCCGCGCAGCGCAACGGCGTCTCGGTGGCGGGCGCGGTCGCCGACGTCGCTGGGGGCCGCGTCTATTCGGCCGCCCAGGGTCTGGGTGCGCACGTTCGGGACGGGCGGGGCACGCATGCGCTGCGCTGCTCCGCCGTCGACAAGTTGTCAATGGCCTTGCTGGGCACCGGGTTTGGGTATTCGCCTGCGCGGCGTGCCAAGCAGGCGGGCCTGTTGGCGGCGATACTGCCGGTGGTTCGCGACGTGCGCCGCATCGGTTCGGCGGCGCTGGACTTGTGCATGGTCGCGGCGGGCCGGCTGGACGCCTACTACGAGCACGGGTTGCAGGTGTGGGACTGTGCGGCGGGCGGGCTGATCGCCGCGGAGGCCGGGGCGCGGGTGGTGGTGCCACCGCCCGACGGGGCGGCGCCCGGATCGGCGGCCGCGCTGGTGCTCGCCGCCGCGCCCGGAATTTTCGACGAGCTGCTGGCGGCCTTGCAGCGCTACGGCGGGCTGGCTCCGATCGAAGACTGACTCAGCAGCTGCTGGCGTGAATCTTCTGCAGTAGCGAGGGATCTGGGGAACCGGTCGCTCCCGGACGCAGGCTCGCGAGCACCGAGTCGATGTCGTCGTTGTGGGCCAGCGCGGTGAACTCCGTGCCGATGGCCAAATCGACCGAGTCGTCGGCCCGGTTGTCGTTGAACAGCTCGCTGCACGGAGCGACCAGCCAGACCGCGGCGGCGGCGGCCTGTCCGGCCGTGCCGAACCGGATCTGGCCCTGACAGGTGAGCCGGGTGCCGGCGTAGATCGGGTCGTTGGCGGCGGTGGGCTGCGCGAAGCCGAGGTCCTTCATCGCCCCGGCGACGTCACCGGCCTGCCCGCCGCGGCCGCTGGCGTTGAGCACCCGGACCTTGGTGTCGCTGAGTTTGGCGGGGGTCACGTCGGCCATCGCGCTGCGCGACATTTGTTCGCCGAGTTGGGCCGGTGCCGCGCTGCCGGTCGGCTGGGGCGGTGGATTGCACACTTCGGCTTCACGCACTTTTGCGGGCCGCGTGAGCGCCACCGTCCATGCGGTAGCGGTGACCACAACGAGGAGAACGAGCACGATGATGGCCGGCCGGGGATTGCGGCGCCGAAACGGCCGACCGTGCTTGTCAAAGGCTGTACCCTCGGTGATTTGTGCGACCACAGCTGCACTCTAGCCGCACACTAAATCCACTGTTTAAAGGCAAATACGGGGGTTAATCCGGGGGTGTGAGGTAAATCACAACTCATCCAACCGGGATCCGGGCACGAATCGTTTGGTGGATGCGTTCGACGCTGGTACAAAGCGTTGCTTGAGGTAACGCAGGCATGTGAGGGGATTGGACAATGCCTACCGACTATGACGCTCCACGGCGTACCGAGACCGACGATGTTTCGGAGGACTCGCTCGAGGAGCTCAAGGCACGGCGGAACGAAGCCGCGTCGGCTGTCGTCGACGTGGACGAATCCGAATCCGCCGAGAATTTCGAACTGCCTGGCGCCGACCTGTCCGGGGAAGAGCTGTCTGTTCGGGTCATTCCGAAACAAGCCGACGAGTTCACCTGCTCCAGCTGCTTTTTGGTGCAACACCGGAGCCGGCTCGCCAGCGAGAAGAACGGCGTGATGATCTGCACCGACTGCGCGGCCTGACAGCTGCGCCGGCTTGTCATCGCCTTGTCAGGGGCCTGTCAGGGCCGACAGCACCCGATCGGGGTGCCGGCAGCTCACCAACCAGTACGGCGTGGGATCGTCGGGGTCGTCGAGGACAAGCAGAATCAACGGTGCCACCCATGCCCGATGGACGACGTAAGCCGCGGGATCGAGTTGACGTCCTAATGCCGCCGACTTGGCCGTCGGCGCTATCTCCGCGGATCGGGAGATCACGGTGACCGGCAGGTGGGCGTCGCCGGCCCACAGCTGGGCCGTACCGTCTTCGTCGGCGGTGACGCGGATTTCGACGCGGCCCAGCCACAGCAGCGCCCCGGCTGCCACGACGTACAGCAGCACGAACGGCAACCAGTCGGGGAGGGCACTGACGCCGAGATTGACCTCGACGGCGATCAGTGTTGCCAGCGCGAAGGCGGGCGGCCACCACCACCAGGGCACCCACAGCCGTTCGCGATATCGCACGTTGTGCGGCGCGATGCGCGTACTGGACACGCGGTCAAGGGTAGTCTGTGGCCCCGTGTCGACCAGTCTGGCGGTTATCCGCCTCGACCCCGAGCTTCCGCTGCCCAGCCGCGCCCACGACGGCGACGCGGGGGTTGACCTGTTCAGTGCCGAAGACGTCACGCTGGATCCCGGGCGCCGCGCCCTGGTCCGGACGGGCGTTGCGGTGGCCATTCCCTTCGGGATGGTCGGCCTGGTTCATCCCCGCTCGGGATTGGCTGCGCGCGTTGGCCTTTCGATCGTCAACAGTCCCGGCACCATCGACGCGGGCTATCGCGGCGAGATCAAGGTTTCGCTGATCAACCTCGATCCGACCGAGCCGATCGTCGTGCACCGCGGTGACCGCATCGCCCAGTTGCTGGTGCAGCGGGTCGAACTGGTCGAGCTGGTCGAGGTGTCTTCGTTCGACGAGGCCGGGCTGGCGGAGACATCCCGCGGCGACGGTGGTCACGGTTCCTCCGGCGGACACGCGAGTTTGTGAGGCGCCGGCGACGATGCACTGTGAAGCGATGAGAAGGGGCGGCGCCGATGGCTGCATTGGGTAAACGTTCGGGCGACGACGCGTCCGGCAGCGAGCCGGTCACCGAAGCGGCCGCCGACCCGGTCGACGACGAGTTCGAGGAAGAGCTGGAAGGCCCGTTCGACATCGACGACTTCGACGATCCAGCGGTCGCGGAGCTGGCGCGCCTGGATCTCGGTTCGGTGCTCATCCCGATGCCGGAAGCGGGGCAGCTGCAGGTCGAGCTGACTGAGGCCGGGGTGCCGAGCGCGGTGTGGGTGGTGACGCCGAACGGGCGGTTCACCATCGCGGCGTATGCCGCGCCCAAGACCGGCGGCCTGTGGCGGGAGGTGGCCGCCGAGCTCGCCGAATCGCTGCGCAAAGACTCCGCTCAGGTCAGCATCAAGGACGGCCCGTGGGGCCGCGAGGTGGTCGGCACGGCGTCCGGGGTGGTGCGCTTCATCGGGGTCGACGGCTATCGCTGGATGATCCGCTGCGTCATCAACGGCGCGCACGAGACCATGGAGGCGCTCGAGGCGGAGGCGCGAGCGGCGTTGGCCGACACCGTGGTTCGCCGCGGCGAGACCCCGCTGCCGGTCCGCACACCGTTGCCGGTACAGCTGCCCGAGCCGATGGCTGAGCAGCTACGCCAGGCCGCCATGCAGCAGGTCGCCCAGCAGGCCGGCACCGAGCAGCCGCCCAGTGAGCCGGCCGCTCGCCGTAGCGCGGAGGGCTCGGCGATGCAGCAGCTGCGCACCACCACCGGCGGCTAGCCCGCAGCAGTGTGCGTCCGCGGCTTTGACCGTGCGTTCACGTTGACGACACGCCGGGGAATGGCGCGGTGGGTGCACACCGAAGGCCGGCGGAGCACTACGCGTCGGCCAGGGCGGCCAGGCAGGTCGCCCCGAGCGTGGCGCTGTCCGCGCCGATCTGATCCAGCGTCACCGTGCGCAGGGCCGCGTGCGGCGCGGCGGCTACCCAATCCAGCCCGACCTGCAGCGGGTGAATCGGGTCGTCGACGGCGGCGACCACCCCCAAAGGGGCCGCGAGACTGTGTAGTTCGTCACAACTGGGCGCGATGTAGGCGGCCGCTTCGTCCATCGCGTCGGGCAAGGACGGCCACTGCGCCCGCCAGGACCGGGTAAGTTCCTCGGCCAGCCAGGACGGGCTGGACGCGCGCATCTGCGCGGTCGTCGCGGCCAGCCCGTCGACGCGCAGCGCCGACGCCGAATACCGCGCCGCGAGCGCGGCCGGCGCCGTGCCGGAAGGCCCGGTCCAGGCGGGCAGCGCGGCCAGTACGGCGACCGTGCGGTCGGGGTGTGCCAGCGCCCACGCTGCGGCGACGGCCGCGCCGAGGGAGATGCCGCCGACCGCGATGGGGCCTTCGCGGGCCGCGGCGTCCAGGGCCGACAGGTAACCGTCGACCAGTCGTTGCGGCCGCGGGGCAGGGGTTACCGGACGCGCTCCAGCGGCGCGCAGCGGGGCGCTGAATGCCCGCTCGACGTAGACGTCGTCGGACCCGGTTCCGGGTAACAGCACGGTCGTCACACCGCGCAGATCGACAGTCACGCTTCGATCCTGCCCGGGCCGCCGGGCGCCCGCGAATCCGAGTTTGGTTCGGTTGGCGGCGGGGAACCAACAGGTCTACGGTGTCCGTTGGCATAGATGAAAGCACCGCAGCTTTATCGGAATTGTCAGGAGTAGCCATGGGGGCTCAAGGGTATTTGCGCCGCCTCACTCGTCGGTTGACAGAGGACCCGGAGCAACGCGATTCCGAAGAGCTGTCCGACGAAGTCGCCAGTACCGGCGCGCAGCGGGTGATCGATTGCGAACGCGGCCAGGAGGTCACGATGGTCGGCACTTTGCGCAGCGTGGAATGTAACGGCAAGAACTGCGCGGGCGGAGTCAAGGCCGAGCTGTTCGACGGCAGCGACACCGTGACCCTGGTCTGGCTGGGCCAGCGCCGCATCCCCGGCATTGATTCGGGCCGCACTTTGCGGGTCCGCGGGCGGATGGGCAAGCTGGAGAACGGAACCAAGGCCATCTACAACCCGCACTACGAAATTCAGCGTTGAGTCTTCCCGATAACCCGTCTAATCGCTTCAGTCCGGATCGCCTGCTCAATCAGCTGGGCGGAGTGAGTGGTGTCGTCTACTCGTCGCTGCCCGTCGTCGTCTTCGTCGCCGTGTCCAGCGCCGCGGGTCTGGTGCCCGCGATCGGGTCGGCATTGGGCGTGGCCGGACTTGTGTTGGTGTGGCGGCTGATTCGACGTGATTCGACGCAACCGGCGTTCTCCGGATTCGTCGGCGTCGCGGTCTGCGCGCTGATCGCCTACGTCGTCGGCGCATCCAAGGGCTACTTCCTGCTCGGCATCTGGATCTCGCTGCTGTGGGCGCTGGTGTTCGCGGTATCCGTGGCGATCCGCCGGCCGCTGGTCGGCTACGCCTGGAGCTGGGCGGGCGGCCGTGACCGACGCTGGCGCAAAGTGCCGCGAGCCGTGTACGCGTTCGACGTCGCCTCGCTGTGCTGGGTGCTGGTCTTCGGCGCGCGGTTCGTGGTGCAGCGGCTGCTGTACGACGCCGATCAGACCGGCTGGCTGGCGGCCGCGCGTATCGGGATGGGTTGGCCGTTGACCGCCCTGGCGGGGCTGGTGACCTACGCGGCGATCAAAGCCGCTCAGCGGGCCCTGGCCGCCGCCGACACCGTCTTGGATCCGGCGGTTGAGGCCGACACCTTCGGCGATTAAGTCGCGGGCGGCGCGGACGGCAGCAGCAGCTTGCGCAGGTCCTCTTCGACCTCGGTGACCGCGACGAAGAGCAATTCGTCGCCGCCTTCCAACGGCTCGTCGTCCTCCGGCACGATGACCCGCGATCCTCGCAGGATGGTGACCAGCGCGGCGTCGCGCGGCAGATCGAGCCGGCGCACCGGCTTGCCACCCCACGGCGTGTCGTCGGGCAGGGTGATCTCGACCAGGTTGGCCTGACCCCGCCGGAATTCCATCAGACGCACCAAATCGCCTACGGCGACGGCCTCTTCGATCAGCGACGCCAGCATCCGCGGTGTCGACACCGCCACATCGACACCCCACGCGTCGGTGAACAGCCATTCGTTGCGGGGGTCGTTGACCCGGGCCACCACCCGCGGCACCGCAAACTCCGTCTTGGCCAGCAACGACAGCACCACGTTGGCCTTGTCGTCACCGGTCGCGGCGACCACCACGTCGAAACCCTCGAGGTGCACCGACTCCAGCAGGCTCAATTCACAGGCATCGCCGAGACGCCAGTGTGCGGCCGGAATCGCGTCCACATCGACGTGATCGGGATTGCGTTCAATCAGCGTCACGTCATGGTTGTTCTCGAGCAGCTCCCGGGTGACCGAGCGGCCGACCGCACCCGCCCCGGCGACAACTACCTTCATCTGCGCCGCTCCTTAGTCGCGGTCGGCCCGCCGGGGCTCAATGCCCCGCCCCCGAATCGATGTCCTCTGCGGGTGGCAGCGCCGCGATGGCCACCGCCTCGGCCGCACGGCCGGAGATCGCGGCGATGTAGACCTGATCACCGGCCTGAATGACCGTCTTGGGCTCCGGCAGGACGCCGGTGCCGAACCGGATCAAGAACGCCACTCGGGCGCCGGTGGCCTGCTCGAGATCAGTCGCGCGGCGCCCGACCCAGTCCTCGTGCAGGACGACCTCGGACACCGCGACGGTGCCGGTGGGGTCGCGCCACTTGGCGGTCTCGCTCTCCCGGGTCAGCGCATTGAGCAGGCGATCGGTGGTCCACGGCACGGTGGCGATCGTCGGAATGCCCAGCCGCTCGTACACCTCGGCGCGTTTGGCGTCGTAGATGCGGGCCACGACGCGCTTGACGCCGAACGTTTCGCGAGCCAGCCGCGCCGAGATGATGTTGGAGTTGTCGCCGGACGACACCGCCGCGAACGCGTCGGCCTCCTCGATGCGCGCCTTCAGCAGCACATCACGGTCGAATCCCTGACCCAGCACTCGCTCGCCGGCGAACTCGGGGCTCAACCGGTTGAACGCGGCACTGTCGCGGTCGATCACGGCCACATCGTGACCGATGCGGGACAAGCCGTCGGCCAAGGACGAGCCCACTCGGCCGCAACCCATCACAACCACCCGCACGTAAGGTCCTCTCGGCTGGGTCCTGTCTGTGTCATTCCATCGGCAAACTCAATTGGCCAGCCGATTTCCGTTGGGAACATTCTCGCTCACGGAACGCTACCGGCACGGCCCGTTACGCTTACTCTTGGCTCTCGTGTCCAAACTTTCAACCGCAGCGCGCCGGTTGCTGATCGGTCGGCCGCAGCGTAGCGACCGGCTGAGCCACACCCTGCTGCCCAAGCGCATCGCCTTGCCGGTGTTCGCCTCGGACGCGCTGTCCTCGGTGGCCTATGCGCCTGAGGAAATCTTTCTGATGCTCTCGGTCGCGGGGGCGGCCGCCTACGCGCTGACGCCGTGGATCGGGCTCGCGGTGGCCGCGGTCATGCTGGTCGTGGTGGCCAGCTACCGGCAGAATGTGCACGCCTACCCGTCCGGGGGTGGTGACTACGAGGTGGTCACCACCAACCTCGGCGAGACCGCCGGCCTGGTCGTGGCCAGTGCGCTAATGGTGGATTACGTTCTCACCGTTGCTGTTTCGACCTCATCGGCGATGGCGAACATCGGTTCGGCAGTTCCGACTGTGGCGAACAACAAAGTGTGGTTCTGCGTGGGCGCCATCCTGTTGGTGATGGCGCTGAACCTGCGCGGCATCCGCGAGTCCGGGGTGGCTTTCGCAATCCCCACCTACGCCTTCATCGTCGGCGTCGTGGTGATGATCGGCTGGGGTTTGTTCCGGATTTTCGTGCTGGGCAACCCGTTGCGCGCCGCCTCCGCGGGTTTTCAGATGCATGCCGAGCACGGCCAGATTGTCGGGTTTGCGTTTGCGTTCTTGCTGGCCCGTTCGTTCTCGTCGGGCTGCGCGGCGCTGACCGGTGTGGAGGCCATCAGCAACGGGGTGCCGGCTTTTGAAAAACCCAAGTCGCGCAACGCCGCAACGACATTGCTGATGCTCGGCGGGATCGCGGTGACGCTGCTGATGGGCATCATCGTGCTGGCTCAGCAGATACATGTGCAGGTGGTCGACGATCCCGCCACCCAGCTGAGCGGCATCCCGGCCGGCTACTTGCAGAAGACTCTGGTGACGCAGCTGGCGGAGACGGTGTTCGGCGACTTTCGCATCGGATTCCTGCTGATCGCCACGGTGACGGCGCTGATCCTGGTGCTGGCGGCCAACACCGCGTTCAACGGATTCCCGGTACTCGGGTCGGTGCTGGCGCAGCACAGCTACCTGCCTCGCCAACTGCACACCCGCGGTGACCGGCTGGCGTTCTCCAACGGCATCTTGTTCCTGTCGGCGGCGGCGCTGTCGTTCGTCATCGCCTTCCGCGGTGAGGTCACCGCGCTGATCCAGCTCTACATCGTCGGGGTGTTCATCTCCTTCACGCTGAGCCAAATCGGCATGGTCCGGCATTGGAGCCGGATGTTGCGCACCGAGACCGACCCCGCGGTGCGGCGCAAGATGATGCGCTCGCGCGTGGTCAACACGGTTGGCTTGCTGTCCACCGGTGCGGTGCTGTTGGTGGTCCTGGTCACGAAGTTCCTTGCCGGGGCGTGGATCGCGATCGTCGCGATGGGCGCACTGTTCGTCGTCATGAAGCTGATCCGCAAGCACTACGACACCGTCAACCGGGAGCTGGAAGAGCAAGCCGCCACCCAGCGCGACGTGGTGTTGCCCAGCCGCAACCACGCGCTGGTGCTGGTGTCGAAGTTGCACTTGCCGACGCTGCGGGCACTGGCGTACGCGCGCGCGACCCGGCCTGACGTGCTCGAGGCATTGACCGTCAGCGTCGACGACGCGGAAACCCGTAAGCTGGTGCACGATTGGGAGGAAAGCGAAGTCAGTGTGCCGCTCAAGGTGATTGCCTCGCCCTACCGTGAAATCACTAGGCCCATCCTTGATTACGTGAAACGGGTCGCCAAGGAATCCCCACGCACGGTGGTGACGGTGTTCATCCCGGAGTATGTCGTCGGGCACTGGTGGGAGCAGCTGCTGCACAACCAGAGCGCGTTGCGGCTCAAAGGCCGGTTACTGTTCATGCCCAACGTGATGGTCACTTCCGTTCCGTGGCAACTTAATTCGTCGGAGCGACTCAAGACGCTGCAACCGCATGCCGCGCCCGGCGACGCCCGCCGCGGGATCTTCGACTGACTCGGCTCGGCGAGGGATACGTAGTGCGGTCCGAAGGGTCAGTAGCGGAGCTTTCGCTGGTCACCGGCGCGCCCGCCAACGGCGGCAGCTGTGTGGCGCACCACGAAGGTCGGGTGGTGTTCGTGCGTTACGCCCTGCCCAACGAGCGGGTGCGGGTGCGAGTCACCGCGGACCGCGGATCCTATTGGCACGCAGAGGTTCTCGAGGTGATCGAACCGTCGGCGGATCGGATCGACTCGCTGTGTCCGATCGCCGGGGTGCACGGCGCCGGCTGTTGCGATCTGGCGTTCGCCAGGCCCGAGGCGGTCCGCGCGCTCAAAGCGCAGATCGTGGCCAACCAGCTGGAGCGGTTGGCCGCCCATCGCTGGAGCGGTGAAGCCGAACCGCTCTCGGACGGTGGCGCGACCGGCTGGCGCACCCGGGTGCGTCTGGAAGTCGGAGCGGACGCGCGGCCCGGCTTCCACCGTTACCACAGCGAGGAATTGGTCGCCGATCTGCGCTGCGCGCAACTGGTGCCGGGGATGCTGGACGGGCTGGTGCAGGCGTGCACGGCGGCGGATCTGACGCCTACCGCCCAGCTGCATGTCGCCGTCGACGACGACGACCGGCGCCATGTGGTGCGCACGCTGCGCCAGGGCGGGCGGACGGTGACCAATGTGGTGCAAGGCGACTACGAGGCAACCCAGCGGGTGAGCCAGCGGAGCTGGCAGGTCCCGGTGACCGCCTTCTGGCAGGCGCACCGCCACGCACCGCGGGTCTATAGCGGGCTGGTCGCCCAGTGGGCGCAGCCCGGCACCGGCATGCGGGTGTGGGATCTCTACGGCGGCGTCGGGGTCTTCGCCGCCACGTTGGCCGACGCAGTCGGGGAGTCCGGACGGGTGCTCACCGTCGACACCTCGCGAGCGTCGACCCGGGCGGCGCGGGCAGCGCTGGCCGATCTGCCGCAGGTGGACGTCGTCACCGACTCGGTGCGCCGTGCGATCTCGACGCAACCGGCCGGTGCCGACGTCGCAGTCCTCGACCCGCCCCGGTCGGGTGCCGGCCGCGACGTGATCGGCCTACTCGCCGCGTCCGGTATTCCACGGGTGGTCCACATCGGTTGCGAGGCAGCGTCTTTCGCCCGCGACATCGGCATCTACCTGGGTCACGGTTACACGGTCGAACGGATCAAGGTGTTCGATGCGTTCCCGCTGACCCACCACATCGAGTGCGTGGCGCTGCTCACCCGAGCACGGGTGTCCGCACCATGAATGAGACGCTGCGCTACGCGGCGCTCGTATTGTTCTGCAGTGCCGTCGGTTTGGCCGCTGTGCTGGCGAACCGCCTGACCGAGCGGGTGAAAATCCCAGTGCCGCTGCTGGTTCTCATCGGGGCCGCCGTCGCGGTGCACGCGCTGCCCGCCGTGCAAGCCCCGTCCGAGCTGGCGGTGGAGCGGGTCATGACCATCGCGCTGGTGTTGGTGTTGTTCGACGGGGGAATGCACATCGGGCCGTCGCGGTTTCGTGCGGCCGCCGTCCCGATCCTCTCGGTCGGCGTCGTGGGCACCGCGCTGACCGCCGCGGGGGCGGCGTTGATCGTCCATTACGTCTGCGGCATCGGCTGGTTTCCCGCGGTGCTGGTGGCCACAGCAGTGGCGCCCACCGACCCGGCCGTGGTGTTCTCGGTGTTGGGCAAACGGGAGATCAGGGGCCGCAGCAGCACCATCCTGGAGGGCGAGTCCGGCGCCAACGATCCGGTCGGCATCGCGTTGATGTCCAGCCTGATCGCCGCCGGCGGGCTGAGCGTGGCCGGATTCGCCAGTGTGGGAACGCAATTCCTCGCGCAGATGGTGGTGGGCCTGGCCGTCGGGGTACTCGGCGGGCGCGCGCTGCTTGTGTTCATGCGTCGGGTGGCACTGCCGAGCGAAGGCCTCTACGCGCTGCGCACGTTGGCGTCGTGTCTGATGCTCTACGGCATTGCCACGCTGGCGCACGGGTCGGGATACCTGGCGGTGTTCGTCGCCGGCATCGTCATCGGCGACGCCCGCGCGCCCTACAAGCCGGAAATCAAGCGGTTCCACGCCGCGTTGGCCGGGCTGGCCGAGATTGTCGCGTTCGCCGTGCTGGGGTTGACCGTCGACCTCACGGTGCTGGGCCGGCCGGACGTCTGGGTGCCCGGGGTCATCCTCGGCGTGGCCCTGACGGTGGTGATCCGGCCGTTGGCGGTGGGCGCCTGCCTGCTTCCGGTGCGGCTGCAGCGCAACGAACGCATCTTCGTTCTGCTCGCCGGGCTCAAAGGGGCGGTGCCGATTCTGCTCGGTGAGTTTCTGCGGGCCGCCCACATCGCCGACGCGGACCGGCTGTACGGGATCGTGGTGGTGGTCGTCATCTTTTCGGTGCTGGTGCAGGGCAGTTCGGTGCCGGGGCTGGCGCGACTGTTGCGGCTGCCCATGCGCACCGTGCAGACCCGGCCCTGGCAGATCGGTGTGCGCCTCGCCGACGAACCGGAAGGGGTCCATCGGTTCAGCGTGGCCCGGGGGTCGGCCGCCGAGCGGTGCACGGTGCAGGGTCTGGGCGACCGCGTCGGCGACATCTGGGTGAGCATTGTGGTCCGCACCACCGGGCTGGTGCCGGTGCGCGGCGACACCGAACTGCAGGCCGGGGACGAGGTCGTCGTCCTGGCCGATCCCGAGCTGCACGACACCCTGGCCGAACTCTTCGGCGGCCGGTAGGCCCCGCGCTTACCCGATGTTCCGGCGGGCGCTGCGTACACTGACGAGATGCTCGAACAGATCCGCGGGCCTGCTGATTTGCAGCACCTGTCGCAGCGGCAGCTTCGCGATCTGGCCCAGGAGATTCGCGACTTTCTCATCCACAAGGTGGCGGCTACCGGCGGCCACCTGGGTCCCAACCTCGGTGTGGTCGAGCTGACGCTGGCGCTGCATCGGGTGTTCGACTCGCCGCACGATCCGATCATTTTCGACACCGGCCACCAGGCCTACGTGCACAAGATGCTGACCGGGCGCTGCCAGGACTTCGAGACGCTGCGCAAAAAGGGCGGGTTGTCGGGGTATCCGTCGCGGGCCGAAAGCGAGCACGACTGGGTGGAGTCCAGCCACGCCAGCGCCGCGCTGTCTTACGCCGACGGCCTGGCCAAGGCGTTCGAGCTGACCGGGCACCGCAACCGGCACGTCGTTGCGGTGGTCGGCGACGGCGCGCTGACCGGCGGCATGTGTTGGGAGGCGCTGAACAACATCGCGGCCTCCCGTCGCCCGGTGATCGTCGTGGTCAACGACAACGGGCGCAGCTACGCGCCCACGATCGGCGGTGTCGCCGACCACCTGGCGATGCTCCGGCTGCAACCGGCCTACGAGCAGATGCTGGAAAAAGGCCGCGACGTGATGCGCGCGGTGCCGCTGATCGGTGAGATCTGCTACCACTTCATGCACAGCGTCAAGGCGGGCATCAAGGACTCGCTGGCGCCACAGTTGCTGTTCACCGACCTCGGGCTGAAGTACGTCGGCCCGGTCGACGGCCATGACGAACGCGCGGTGGAGGCCGCGCTGCGGCGGGCCCGCGGCTTCGGCGGCCCGGTGATCGTGCATGTCGCCACCCGCAAGGGCATGGGTTACCCGCCGGCCGAGGCCGACGAGGCCGAGCAGATGCACTCGACGGTGCCGATCGACCCGGCCACCGGGCAGGCGACCAAGATTCCCGGCCCGGGTTGGACGGCGACGTTCTCCGAGGCGCTGATCAACTACGCGAGGAAGCGTCGCGACATCGTGGCGATCACCGCGGCGATGCCCGGCCCCACCGGGCTGACGGCGTTCGGGCAGCGGTTCCCCGATCGGTTGTTCGACGTCGGCATCGCCGAGCAGCACGCGATCACCTCGGCGGCGGGGCTGGCGATGGGTGGAATGCACCCGGTGGTGGCCATCTACTCGACGTTCCTCAACCGGGCGTTCGACCAGATCATGATGGACGTCGCGTTGCACAAACTGCCGGTCACCTTCGTGCTCGATCGCGCCGGCATCACCGGGTCCGACGGCCCCAGCCACAACGGCATGTGGGACATGTCGATGCTGAACATTGTTCCCGGCATGCGGGTGGCCGCCCCGCGGGACGGCGCCCGGCTGCGTGAGGAACTCGGCGAGGCGCTCGACGTGAATGACGGCCCGACCGCGATACGGTTCCCTAAAGGCGATGTGGGCGAAGACATTCCGGCCCTCGAGCAGCGCTCGGGAGTCGACGTGCTTGCCGTGCCCGCCGAGGGGCTGAACCACGATGTGCTGTTGGTGGCAGTCGGCGCGTTCGCGTCGATGGGACTGCAGGTGGCCAAGCGGTTGCACAACCAGGGGATCGGCGTGACCGTGATCGACCCGCGGTGGGTGTTGCCGGTGTCGGACGGTGTCCTCGAACTGGCGGCGCAGCACAAGCTGCTCGTCACCTGTGAGGACAACGGCGTCAATGGCGGTGTGGGGTCGGCGGTTTCGGCCGCGCTACGCCGTGCCGAGATCGACATGCCGTGCCGTGACGTCGGCCTGAGCCAGGAGTTCTACGAGCACGCCTCACGCGGTGAGGTGCTCGCCGACCTCGGGCTGACCGACCAGGACGTGGCCCGCCGGATCACGGGTTGGGTTGCGGCACTGGGCAGTTGCGAATCTGAGACGGAGATCCGCGAACACCTCGACTAGGAGTCTTTGGCGTTGCGGGGCGGCTGCAGCGCGGTCGCCAGCACGGGGTCGACCAGTCCGCGTTGCCAGGCCCGCGCCTGGCCCGCACACAGGAATTCGTCGACGGCCTCGACCGGATCCGAAGCGTCCTCCCAGTCCCAGCACAGCCGTCGCACCAGGTCGGGTGCCACCAGGTTCTCGGTCGGCACGTGCACCCGCTCCGACAGCTTCGACAGCCCGGCCCTTGCCGCGTCCAGCCGGGCGGCCGCCTCGGGTTTGCGCCGGCTCCAGCGTGCCGGCGGGGGCGGCCCGTTCGGCGGTTCGGCGTCTTCCGGCGGCTCCGGGCTCTCGCGCGCGGCCTGCAGCGCGGCCAGCCACATCGCGGCGCTGCGCCGCTGGTTGCGCCCGCCGAACACCGGCAGGGCGATCAGGTCGTCGACCGTCTTCGGGTCGGCCAGCGCGGCGTCGATGATGGCCGAATCCGGCAGGATGCGGCGCGGCGCAATGTCGCGGCGCGCGGCGATGTTGTCGCGGGCCGTCCACAATTCGCGCACTGCCGCCAGGCCGCGACGGTCGCGGACCCGGTGGATGCCCGACGTGCGTCGCCAGCGGTCGCGCCGGGGTGCCGCCTCCCTGTCTGCGACGCTGCGCAGGTAGTCGAATTCCTGTGCAGCCCAATCGCTTTTGCCCTGTTCGGCCAACGCGGCCGCGACCGCCGCGCGCAACTCCACCAGCAGTTCGACATCCAGCGCCGCGTAGTTGAGCCACTCGGTCGGCAGCGGACGTTTGGACCAGTCGGCGGCGCCGTGGCCCTTGACCAAGCCGTGGCCCAGCAGCCGTTCGGTCATCGCCGCCAGGTTCACCCGCTCGAACCCGGCCAGCCGGCCGGCCAGCTCGGTGTCGTAGAGCGCGGGCGGGCGCATGCCGACCTCGGCCAGGCAGGGCAGGTCTTGATCGGCGGCGTGCAGGATCCACTCGTCGGTGCCCAGCACCTCGGCGACGGGCCGCAGCGCGGCCAGCGGATCGACACCGTGGCTGACCGGGTCGATCAGCACGGTGCCGGCGCCGGCCCGCCGGATCTGGATTAGGTAGGCCCGATTGGAATAGCGAAAGCCGGATGCCCGTTCGGCATCCACCGCGAACGGGCCGTGCCCGCGGTCCAGCTGGCGTGCGGCATCGGCTATCTGGTCGACGGTGACCGATAGCTCGGGTATCCCGTCGGCCGGGTGCAGCAGGGGAGC
This sequence comes from Mycobacterium simiae, assembly GCF_010727605.1. Classification (NCBI taxonomy): domain Bacteria; kingdom Bacillati; phylum Actinomycetota; class Actinomycetes; order Mycobacteriales; family Mycobacteriaceae; genus Mycobacterium; species Mycobacterium simiae. The sequence continues at coordinate 526,679 of NZ_AP022568.1, read as the reverse complement.
GGCCCCCGGTTCGAGCGCCGGCTCGAGCACGGTGTCGCCGGGGTCATCGGGCGCGGTGCCGTCGGGCCCGGGGGCCTCCGGTTCCCGCATGTCAGGCGCGTGACCGCGAGCTCAGGTCGGTGACCCCGGCCGGCGGTAGGCCTGCGGCATGCTCGAGCACCTCGCAGAACGCCTCGACATGCACCCCGACGGCCGGTGTGGTCGCCGTCCAGGAGGCTCGGAGTTCGAGTTGGTGGGCTCGTGGCGGCCCGGAGATGTCGCCGTAGCGCACGGACGTGGTCGCGGTGACGGTGCCGCCGAGCGCGGTCATCTGGTCGGTGCGCGATTCCAGCGCCTCGACCAACCAGCTCCACGCCACCTCGGGCAGCAGCGGGTCGACGGCCTCGTGCGAGTCCAGATCGGCCTGGATGTAGGCGACCAGGCGGATGGTGCCGTCCCAGGCGTCGGCGCCGTCCGGGTCGTGCAGCAGGATCAACCGGCCGAACGCGTCGCCCTCGGACCGTTCGGGCACGATGTCGAGATCGGGGTGCTTGACCTCGGCGCCCAGGGCGTAGCTGAACGGTGCCAGGCGCTGTGGGGGGCGGATGGGGCCCAGCTCGATCTCCGGGCGGGCGTGCACGGCGTTCATCGCCGCTACCGCCTCGCGGAACGGGGCCGGTTCGACTGAGGTCACTGCCGCCCCTCCTCTTCGCCTCCGGTCCGCATCGTCGTATGCGCGGGTCACAGGCATCGACGCTAGACCCATCGTCTGACCCGCCGCGACAGGCGCGCCGCTTTCAAACCCCGCGCGACCAAGCTGTTACCGGGGCTCCGCCGGTCCGTGACCAAACGCTGATGACCCTGATCAGACGGCATTCAGCTGGTAAACCGCGCCGGGCGTTTCTCGCGATGGGCGGCCAATCCTTCCTGCACGTCGGGGCCGCTGAAACTGAGGAATTCCAGGCCCAGCGACGTCTCGAAGGCCGGTGCGAACATGCGATACCAGTGGTTGAGGCTGTGTTTGGTCCAGCGGATGGCGTTCTGCGCGCCCTGGGCCAGGTCGCCGGCGATGCGGCTCGCGGTCGCCAGCACCTCGTCGTCGTCGACGCACACCGATACCAGGCCGATGCGTTCGGCTTCCTCGCCCAGCAACGTGTCGCAGGTCATCAGGTAGTACTTGGCCTTGGCCATGCCGACCAGCAGCGGCCAGCAGATCGCGGCGTGGTCGCCGGCCGCCACCCCGAGTTTGGTGTGCCCGTCGATGAGTCTGGCGGTCCGCCCGGCCACCGAGATATCGGCCAGCAGGGCCACCACCAGGCCGGCGCCGACGGCGGGGCCGCGGATGGCCGAAACCACCGGTTTGTCGAAGTTGACGATGTTGAGCACCAGGTCGCGGGCTTCGCGCATGATGCGCAGCCGGCCCTCGTAGTCGCCGATGGTCTCCGCGATCAGATCGAAGCTGCCGCCGGAGGAGAAGGCCTTGCCCTCGCCGCGGACCAGGACCGCGCGCACGGTGGGATCGCGATCGATCACCGGCCAGACATCGGCCAGGTCGCGGTGCATCTGCGGGCCGACCGAATTGAGCCCCGGGGCGTCCAGGACCAGCGTCAGCACACCGTCCAGGCCGGTGTCGTCGGCCGTCTCGAAGCGAAGGCTGGGGAATTCGTCGTAATTCACGGGGACAGGCGCTACGGGCACGGGCTCGATGTTACGCAGCGGGTCTGGGCCCGGGCGGCCGCCGCCGGGGCACCAAACCGGCAGCGTGGCAGCATTGTCTCCGATGAGTACGCGTCGTGAACTTCCCGAGTCGCCCTATCTGGCGGCGGTCACCGGCCGCAAACCCGGCCGGGTGCCGGTGTGGTTCATGCGGCAGGCGGGCCGCTCGCTGCCCGAGTACCGGGCGCTGCGCCAGCACCACACCATGCTGGCGGCCTGTCTCGAGCCCGATGTGGTCTGCGAGATCACCCTGCAGCCCGTTCGCCGCCACGACGTGGACGCCGCGATCCTGTTCTCCGACATCGTCGTACCGCTGCGCGCCGCCGGCGTCGACCTGGATATCGTTGCCGACGTCGGACCGGTGATCGCTCACCCGATCCGCACCGACGCTGACATTGCCGCTATGAAACCCGTTGATCCGCAAGCGATTCAGCCGGTCTGCCGGGCGGTCTCGTTGCTGGTCGACGCGCTGGGTGACGTCCCGCTGATCGGTTTCGCCGGTGCTCCGTTCACGCTGGCGTCGTATCTGGTCGAGGGCGGTCCCAGCCGCAATCACGCCCGTACCAAGGCGATGATGCTGGCCGCGCCGGCGAGCTGGCACGCGCTGATGTCGAAACTGACCGACCTCACGGTGGAGTTCCTGCGTGGACAGATCCACGCGGGGGTGGATGCCATCCAGGTATTCGACTCGTGGGCGGGGACGCTGTCGCTGGCCGACTACCGCCAATACGTGTTGCCGCACAGTTCCCGCGTCTTTGCGACACTGGCCGAATACGGCTTGCCGATGACGCATTTCGGAGTCGGGACGGCCGAGTTGCTGGGCGCGATGGGCGAAGCGGGCGCCACCGTCGTCGGTGTGGACTGGCGAACCTCGCTCACCGACGCGGCCGCCCGGGTGGGGGCCGGCACCGCATTGCAGGGCAACCTCGATCCGGTGGTGGCGCTGGCCGGTTGGCCGGTGGTGGAACGCGCGGCTCGCGCCGTCGTCGACGATGGCCGCCGCGCCGTGGATGCCGGAGCCGCGGGCCACGTCTTCAACCTCGGTCACGGAGTGTTGCCCGAGACCGATCCCGGTGTACTCACCGACCTGGTGTCGTTGGTCCACTCGCTATGACCGCTCGCTCGTATTGCGTTGTGGGCGGCGGGATTTCCGGCTTGACGGCGGCTTACCGGCTGCGCATGGCGGCCGGCGCCGATGCGAACATCGTGCTGTTCGATCCGGGCGAGAAGCTGGGCGGGATCTTGCGCACCGAACGGGTCGGCGGACGGCCGATGGATCTGGGCGCCGAGGCGTTCGTGCTGCGCCGGCCGGAGATGCCGGCGCTGCTGGCCGAGCTGGGCCTGTCCGACCGCCAACTCGGCACCACCGGGGCCCGGCCGCTGCTCTACAGCCAGCGGCGGCTGCATCCGCTGCCGGCGGGCACGGTGGTCGGGATCCCGTCGTCGTCGGCGGCGGTGGCCGCACTCGTCGACGACGCCACGGTCGCGCGGATCGACGCCGAGCCGGGCCGGCCGCTGGACTGGCGACCCGGAAGTGATCCCGCCACAGCCAATTTGGTCGGCGAACGGTTCGGCGAGCAGACTGTGGCCCGGTCGGTGGACCCGCTGCTGAGCGGGGTGTACGCGGGCTCGGCGGCCACCATCGGGCTGCGCGCCGCGGCCCCCAGTGTGGCGGCCGCGCTGGATCGCGGCGCCGCCAGCCTGACCGACGCGGTCCGCCAGGGGCTGCCGCCGGCGACGGGTGCTCCGGTGTTCGGCGCGCTGGACGGCGGCTACCGGGTGCTGGTCGACGAACTCGCCGCCCGCTCCGGGGCGCGCTGGGTGCCGGCGGCTGTCGACCGGCTCGACCGCGGCGAGCGGGGTTGGGTGCTGCGCGACGGTACCAGCGCGCACTGGGACGCCGACGCGGTGGTCCTGGCCGTTCCGGCTCCGCGCCTGGCGGGTCTGCTCGACGGGGTCGCCGCGCAGAGCTGCGCGGCCGCGCGGCGGATCGCCAGCGCATCGTCGGTGGTGGTCGCCCTGGCGGTGCCGGGTGACACGGCGTTTCCGGAATGTTCGGGTGTGCTGGTGGCCACCGGGGAAGCGTTGCGCGGCAAGGCGATCACGTTGTCGTCACGCAAGTGGGGGGTGCCGGGCGAGGTGCAATACCTGCGGTTGTCCTTCGGGCGGTTCGGCGACGATCTGGCCGTCACCGCGTCCGACGAGGAGCTGCTGGCGTGGGCGGCCGAGGACTTGGCCACGGTGTTCGGCCTGTACGTCGAGCCCGTCGATGCGCGCGTGCAGCGATGGGTCGACGCGATGCCGCAGTACGGCCCGGGGCATGCCGCGGTGGTCGACGAGCTGCGGGCCGGGCTGCCGCCGACGATCGCCGTGGCCGGCAGTTTCCTGGACGGGATCGGCGTGCCGGCCTGTATCGGCGCGGCGGGCAAGGCCGCCGAGCGGGTGATCAGGGCCACCGAGGGTTCGGACGCGGAAGTGGCACGATAGGTCTCATGGCCAAGATCGACTTTGACGCCCTGAACTCGACGATCCGTTACCTGATGTTCTCGGTGTTCTCGGTGGAGCCCGGCGAGTTGGGTGACCAGCGCGACGCCGTTATCGACGAGACCACCCGATTTCTCAAGCAGCAAGAAGAACGCGGCGTCGTGGTGCGCGGCCTCTACGATGTCGCCGGCCTGCGCGCCGACGCCGATTTTATGATCTGGACGCATGCCGAGCGTGTCGAGGCGCTGCAGGCGACCTACGCCGATTTCCGCCGGACCACCACGCTGGGGCAGCTCAGCTCGCCGGTGTGGAGCAGCGTGGCGTTGCACCGGCCGGCGGAGTTCAACAAGAGCCACATCCCGGCGTTCCTGGCGGGCGAGGAACCGGGCAATTACATCTGCGTCTATCCATTCGTGCGGTCCTACGAGTGGTACCTGCTACCCGACGAGGAGCGCCGCCGCATGCTCGCCGAGCACGGCATGGCCGCCCGCGAATACAAGGATGTGCGCGCCAATACGGTGCCGGCCTTCGCGCTAGGTGACTACGAGTGGATCCTGGCCTTCGAAGCGCCCGAGTTGCACCGGATCGTCGACTTGATGCGGGAACTTCGCGCCACCGATGCCCGCCGGCACACCCGCGAGGAGACACCGTTTTTCACCGGCCCCCGGGTGGCCGTCGAGCAGTTGGTGAATGCCCTGCCATGATCGCGCCGGCGACGATGCAGAGCGAAGCGATGGGGAGGAGTGGCGCCATGTCCGCGCCGGCGACGATGCAGAGCGAAGCGATGGGCAGGAGTGGCGCCAGGTGACGACCCCGTTCGATCCCCGCGACCCTGCCCGATTCGAGGAGGCGTACCGCGACGAGCGGACGTCGCGCGGTCTGCCCATCGCCACCCCGTGGGACATCGGCGGTCCGCAGCCCGTGGTTCAGCAACTCGTCGCGCTCGGCGCGATCAAAGGCGAGGTGCTCGACCCGGGCACCGGCCCGGGCCATCACGCGATTTACTATGCGTCCAAAGGCTATTCGGCGACCGGCATCGACGGGTCGGCGGCGGCGCTGGAGCGGGCCCGTGCGAATGCCCAAAAGGCCGGTGTGTCGGTCACTTTCGAGTTGGCCGACGCCACCAAGCTGGACGGGCTGGAGAACCGGTTCGACACCGTCGTCGACTGCGCCTTCTACCACACCTTCAGCACCGAGCCCGAGCTTCGGCAGTCCTACGTGCAGGCGTTGCACCGTGCGACCAAGCCGGGCGCACGGTTGTACATGTTCGAGTTCGGCGAACACAGCGTCAACGGCTTCAAGATGCTGCGGTCGTTGTCCGAGAACGACTTTCGCGACGTGCTGCCGTCCGGGGGGTGGGAGATCACGTATCTGGGCACCACGACCTACCGGGTCAACGTGAGCGTGGAGAGCATCGAGCTGATGGTCGCCCGCAATCCCGACATGGCCGAGCAGGCCGAGCAGTTGCTGGAGCGATTCCGGGTGATCGAGCCGTGGCTCGACGGTGCGCCGGCACACGCGCCGTTCTGGGAAGTGCACGCCACCCGCATCGACTGACGGCGCGGGCCCCGCCACACCACGCGACTTTCGGGCGGCGTGTCGTCGCAACTGGTTAAGGGTCGCGGCGGAACAAGAAAGCTAGCCTTCCGTCGGTACCAGGCGCAGCGAGATCGAGTTGATGCAGTACCGCTGGTCGGTCGGCGTCGGGTAGCCCTCACCGGCAAACACGTGACCGAGATGACTGTGGCAGTTCGCGCACAGCACCTCGGTGCGGGTGGTGCCGAACGAGTGATCGGGACGCAGGATCACCGCGTCGGATTTCGCCGGGTCGAAGAACGACGGCCAGCCGCAGTGTGAATCGAACTTCTCGGTGCTGCGGAAGAGTTCGGCCCCGCAGGCCCGGCATTGGTAGACGCCTTGAGTTTTGGTGTCGGTGTACTCGCCGGTGAACGGCCGCTCGGTGCCGGCGCGGCGTAACACCTGGAACTCCTCGGCGGTGAGCTTCTTGCGCCACTCGTCATCGGTCAGCTGGACCTTGGGCTGCGACAAGTCTGAGGAAGTCATCAGTCCACGCTAGCGCGAATGCCGGTGGCCCGCTGCGCCCGGCTCCGACGCGCTGGTGATCACCGCGTCGCGCTCAGGCTGCGCCGTCAACCACGTCGGGTTCACGCCGGAGCCAGAGCGGATCCAGGCCGTCGGCCAGCCGGTCGTCCGCCTTGGCGTCCAGGTACCGGAACAGCAGGACGGTGAACGCGACGATCAGCAGCAGCGACCAGCCGTAGGTGATCTTCAGATAGTGCAGTGCCCGCCCGTACCGCATGAACCGGTAGATCAGCCAGTCGTCCAGTGTCAGGAAGCCGTAGACACCCAGCCAGGCCGGCCAGTTGCGGATCAGCGAGTTCTGCAGCACCACCGTCATCAGGAACGGGAACAGCATCATCGAGTAGTAGCCCTGGGCCAGCGGCAGCACCAGCCAGGAACACAGCAGCAGCACACCCGAGGAGCTGGTGAACCAGAACAGTGGATCCCGGGTGCGGTAGTAGCGGTACAGCAGCCACAGTGCGCCGATCGTGAGCAGAACGAACAGAATTCGCAGGAACATGATCAGCCAAGTGGGCAGCCCGAAGTACACGCCGTTGCCCTCGATCGAGCTGTTGAAGTAGTCCCGGGTGCCACCGATGTACGGCAGTGTCTTGGTGACAAAGTCCATCGGATCGCTGACCAGTGGCCAGGCGACGACGTTGACGACCACGGGCACGACCAGAGCCGGGACCAGTGCCCGCCACTGCCGGTTGAGCAGGGGCAGCAGCAGCAGCGGACCCAGCACGGGTTTGAGGGTCAGGGTCAGACCGATTGCCAGCCCGGCCCACCACTGATGCCCGACCTTCCCGTCCAGCAGCCAGCGCAGGAACAACACCTCGGCCAGCAGGACGCAGCCGTTGATGTTGGTGAACACCAATGTGCTGGTCACGCTTTCAGTGCAGAACATGGCCAGCAGCAGGGCCGGCGCGGCCACCGACGAGAGCGTGTAGTTGAACAACCGCAGCAGCAGGTACCAGGCGATCAGGATGGCCACGGTGTTGATCAGGATGAACAGATACCGCGACGGGTTGAACGACAGATAGCCGAAGGGCGCCATCAGCAGGGTGCCGCCGGGCGGGTACAGGTAGTGCGGGTCGACGTAGTCGAAGTGCTCGTTGTAGATGTCCCAGCCGCGGCGGAAGTTGAGGACCGCCCGGTAGACCGGCTTGAAGTCGTCGGTGATGTTGCCGTTGAGCGTCAAGATGATGCTGCGGTGCAGGACCGAAAAGATGGCGATCGGCCACAGCGCGGACCGCAAAACCGTCGCCGCGCTGGGCGGTCCGGAGCGGGGACGGAAGGCGGCCAGCACCGAATCACGCAAGCCGGCCCGGGTCGAATCAGCTGCCGTCACCAGCGCACCGTACACCGCAGCGAGGCCGCGCCGACGAAACCCCCCGACCGTGTCAGGCGGGACAGTACGTGTCGGTTCCGGGTAGCTTGCCGCTGTTGAGATAGCCGACGAGCGGCGGAACCGCGCAGGGCGTGTAGATGCTGGCGCCGTGCCCGATGCCCTGCCACATCACCCGCCGGCTGGCCGCGCCGGCGTTGATGACGGTGGCCGCGGTCTGGGCGACGCCTTCGTTGCCGACGATCGGGTCGTTCTGCACGCCCAGCAGGACGACGTCCACTTTGAGGTCCTTCGGCGGCGCCGGCGGCGAGATGGTGGGCCAGTGTACGCACTTGACCAGGTTGAGTGCGGCCACGGTGCCGAACTGCGGATAGAGCTTGGCCCAGGCGACGACGAGTTCGCGGATCCGGTCCGGGGTCGGACGGTTGATCGTGTCGCTGCAGGAGTTGACGAACTGACCGTCGGTGTCGCGGGTGGCATCGGCGTGGTTGATCAGGCTGGTCAGCTGGTTGACATCGCCGGAGCGGGCGGCGGCCAGCGCGTTGGCCAGGCTGGTCGTCGCGTTCACCCGCGCGCCGGACGGGAAGCCCAGCGCGATGGTGATGGCGTTGACGAGCTCGGCCAGCGAGGCGCCGCCGGGGCCCCGGCCGGCCCGGGCGTCGGACAGCAGGTCGTTGACGGCGCCCTTGGGGTCGGCGCCCAGCGCGCAGTTCACCGCCACACACTGGGCGGCGAACGCGTCGAGCGCCGCCTGCTGGCCCTTGACTTGCTGCTCGGCCGCCGCTTCGGCATTGACTCCCAACGCGACCGGGGAGTCGAGGATTAGTCGGGCGACCTTGTCGGGCCGGGACGAGGCGTACGCCAGCGCGACCTGAGCGCCGTTGCCGATGCCCAGCAACGCCACCGACGGCACGTCCCACAGGCTGCGCAGCCGTTCGATGTCGGAGGCGGCGTGGGAATTGTCGTAAGCACTGTCGCCGGGCGCGATCGCGTCGGTGCAGTTGGTCGTCGCGGTGTTGGAGATGTCGGACAGATTGGCGACGGGGTCGTCGCCGCTTTGGAATTGCGCCTGATCGCGCATCGCCTGACGGTCGAAGTGGTCCCGGCAGTCGATCGGGCTGGACATGCCGATGCCGCGGCGGTCCACGGCGACGATCGGGTGGGCAGCCAACACGTCGCCGCCGGCCTGGGACAGCCACACCGGCAGCTGCTGCGACGACGGCAGGTCGGAGCCGGTGGTGAAGACGACGGGTCCGGCGTCCTTGGGTGTCTGACCGGACCGGGCGCGCACCACGCCGATGCTCACGGTTCCCGAGCCGCCGTTGACCGGATCGAGGTCGGCGTCGTAGTTGGCGCAGTCCAGTTGTATCCCGCCGGGTGCGGGCCGGATGCCGGCGTCGGTGAACACCTTCGAGGTGCAGTCGCGCCAGGGCAGATCGTTTTTGGGCGCGGCGATCGGCGGCGGGCCGGCCGGCGGCGGTTTGGTGGGGGCCGCGCCCTGGGGCCGTGCGCCGGAATTGGTCACGAAGCGCGGATCGGCGGGCAGCACCGGGATGCAGGCGCTCAGCAGCGTGGTCGCGACGACGGTCAACACGACGGTCAACGGGAGCAGCGCCGCTGCGGACCTGTTGTGCCGACTCATGCCGACTACAGTAGCCATCCCGCGTGGTCTGGCCCGGTAGGGCACGATGGCCCGGCTAACCCCGCATGTAGCGCGTGTACAGGTAGCCGGCCGCATCGGTCAGGATGTGGCTGCGGCTCATGGACGTGAGCGCGTGACCGGGACCCGTCGCGATGCGGGGTGCCTGCCCGCCGACGAGGTAGGGCGCGATGGTCAGGCACAACTCGTCGAGCATGCCGCGCCGCATCAGCGAGCCGAGCAGCATCGGGCCCCCCTCGGTCAGCACCCGGCGCATGCCGCGGTCCCGCAGCACGGCCAGCACGGCGGCCTCGTCGACCTTGCCTGGGTCCACGCCGGAGCAGTCGACGACCACGGCCAGGTCGCCGAGCAGCCGGCGGCTCTCCTGCGCCGCCGCCCTGCAGGTGAGCACCAGCGGGGGCACCTCGGTCCGGGTGAAGACGCCCATATCCCGTTCCAGCCGGCCGGATTTGCTGACGATGGCCAATTGCGGCACCTCGCTCTGCCCGCGGGCCTGCCGGCGCTGGCGTTCGGCGATGCCGGCGTGCGCGCCGGAATAGCCCTCTACCCGCACGGTGCCCGCGCCTACGACGATGACGTCGGCGAGTTCGCGCAGCAGGAAGAAGATCAGCCGGTCGCCGGGTCCGGCCATGGGGCCGGTCTTGCCGTCGGCGGCGGCCCCGCCATCGATGCTGGTGATGAAATTCGCCCGCAGCCACATGTCGTCGCCGTCCGGATAGGCGTAGAGCTGGGGGAGTTCGCCGTCGCCGACCGCGCGCCCCGATTCGAGCAGGGTCAGTACGGTCTCGACGGCTCTGCCGGTGCCGGAATCGGCCATGAGGACGATTGCAGCACGCCGTTAGGATTTTCGCATGCACGGGTCCACCTCGACGGGCGACAGCGCGCGTGTACAACATCTGGTGGACCGGCATCCGAGCGTGTCGCCGGAACGGCTCATCTCCCAATTACGGCCGCCCCCAACGTTTTCCGATGTGAGCTTTGCCACCTATCGCCCCGACCCGGCCGAGCCGACCCAGGCTGCCGCGTTGCAGGCATGTCAGGACTTCTGCCGCGCGGCCGAACAGCGGCGGGCTGGGCGGCGGAAGTTTTTCGGCCGCCGCGAGGCGTTGCCCGGCGTGGGCATCTACCTGGACGGCGGGTTCGGCGTGGGCAAGACGCATCTGCTGGCCTCGGTCTACTACCAGCTGCCCGGGTCGGGGCCCGGCGTCCCGGATCAACCGAAGGCGTTCGCCACGTTCGGCGAGTTGACCCAACTGGCCGGGGTGTTCGGTTTCACCGAATGCATCGAGCTGTTGGCCGATTACACGGCGGTGTGCATCGACGAGTTCGAGCTGGACGACCCGGGCAACACCACGCTTGTGTCGCGGCTGCTGTCGGCGTTGGTCGAGCGGGGTGTGTCGGTGGCGGCCACCTCCAACACGTTGCCCGAGCAGCTCGGCGAGGGCCGCTTCGCCGCGCAAGATTTCCTACGCGAAATCAATACGCTGGCAAGCATTTTCACCACGGTGCGGATCGACGGCCCGGACTACCGGCATCGGGGTCTGCCCCCGGCACCACCGGCGGTGTCGGACGAAGAGGTCGCCACCCGGGCCGCCGGAACCGACGGCGCGACGCTGGACGACTTCGACGCACTGTGCGCGCATTTGGCGACCATGCATCCGTCGCGCTACCTGACCTTGATCGAGGGCGTGACGGCGGTGTTCCTCACCGGCGTACACGGCATCGACGATCAGAACGTGGCGCTGCGGCTGGTGGCGCTGACGGACCGGCTCTACGACGCCGGCATCCCGGTGTTGGCCTCGGGGGCGAAGTTGGACACCATCTTCAGCGGGGAGATGCTGGCGGGCGGCTACCGGAAGAAGTATCTGCGGGCCACGTCGCGCCTATTGGCGCTGACCGCTGCCGCTCATCGAGTTCCCGAACCATGACGTAGTCGTTTTCGATCTGGGCGCCGACCTGAAATGTTCTGGTGCCGTTGATCCTGAATCCGCATTTAGCGTAAAAGCGTTGTGCTCGTTGGTTTTCCCGGTTCACTCCGAGCCAGATGCGACGAACGCGCCAGTCCCGGGCGATGTCCAGGGCTCGCTGCATCAGCGCCCAGGCGATTCCCGAGCCGTGCTGGTCGGGTAACACGTAGATCTTCGACAGTTCGGCACATGCATCGGCGTTGTCGTGAATGATCATGGCGTAACCCACCATTCGTCCGGACTGCGCCGCGGTGATGACGGCCCGGTCGGGGTCGGTGAGGTACTGCGCAAAACGCTCAGTCGAGAGGTTCGCAGCGATGAACGACGCGATGTTCTCCGCGGCCGCCGTGGGCGGGCACGCCAGCGGAAACGTCAGGGCGGCAACTCGGGCCAGTTCGTGGGCCAATTCGTCGGCCTGACCGGGCTCGGCCGTGGCGAGCTGGACGTCTGGTTTCAGAGGTTCCACTGTGCCAGGTGATGGCCCGTCTTGCGGTCCAGCAACACCACATTGGAGACCGGGTCGCGATAGGCGTCCCAGTACACCCCGCCGCGCACGATCGCTCCGTTCGGAGCGTTGACAAGCACGTTGTCCAAGTCGTCGGGGGCGTCAGTGGTTCGCGGTTTGTAGGCGTCGGCGTAAGGAGTCACCCCGGTGAAGCTGAACGCGGTGGCCATGATGAACGGATTGGGCACCCGGACCGCGCGCACGGTCACGTCGGCGCGGTTTGGGGTGCTGCCGGGGAAGCTTTTGATCGGAACGCCGCTGCGGGTGTAGCCGAATCCGGGTGGGGGGTCGCACGGGGCCACGCTGCTGACCGTGACGTCGGCGACGTAAGTGCCGGTATCCACCCGCAGGGTGTCGCCGATGTGCCCGATCGGCGCGTCCCCGGCCCACGCGCGCGGGGCGGCCACATCGGTTGCGGTGTGGGTAGCGGCGGCGATCAGCACGGTGGACAGGACGATCAGCCAGCGGCGCATCTTCGAATAATCGCACACCGTTGGCGGGGAACGGCAGGGGTTGCGGGCGTGGGCCGGTGATCGGGTGGCGCCGGTCGACCTGCCGAAAAGAGATGCGGATCAGCTGCGGGTCTGCAACGATCAGAGGGCTATGGAACGCCTCTTGATGCTGGTAGCCGCCGTCGCCCTGGTTGGCACGGCCGCACCCGCGCACGCCGATGGAATGGACGACCAGTTCCTGGCTGCGTTACAGGCGACCGGCGTCACCTATCCGGATCCCGCCCGGGCGATCGCGGCGGGCAAGTGGGTGTGCCAAGCGGTCGGCCAAGGCACCCAGATGGTGGATGTGGTCAGGACCGTCCAAGACCGCAATCCGGGACTTCGCGAGGAGAATGCCGCCAAGTTCGCGGCGATCGCGGCCACCGCGTATTGCCCGGGTGCCTTGCCGCACACCAGCGTCGGCAACGGACCCCAATAACCGCTACCGCGGGGCCGCGCCGGGTTGGCCGCCGGGTTGTGCTGCGCTTGCGCGTCCCGGTCCGGGTGCTCGGCCCAGCTGCAGCGGACCCATTCCGGGGATGCTGCGCGGGGGAGTCGTCGGGCTGCGTCGTTTTCGCCAGTGGCCGGCACTGGAGATGCGCCAATCGGCCGCCCACCGCCACTCGTAGACCTCCGAGGTGCCGAGGTTTGAGGCCAGTGCCGCCATGCGTAGGTTGGCGTCCTCGGCAGCGATCCAGGAGGCAATGACCCAGATGTGGTCGAGTTCGTCTTCGGGGACCTCGAATCCCCACGACAGTTCTTCGTCCGCACAGCCCATTGACGACCGCAGCGCGGGTTTGGGCGTGGACACGTCGAACGGGTGGCCGTCCGATTCGAGATCGAGTCCCACCTCGTAGCGCACCGCGGGACCGACCATTCGCAGGCTCACCTGCAGGCGCGTCACATTCTTGCGGCGCGGGGTGAGGCGATCGATGGCCAGCACCACGCCCTTGGCGCCCGAGCGTCTGCGGCGTGCCCGCAGGTGATTCCAGGTGGCAATCAGCCCGACCACCGCGAGGATGCCGACAAAAACGTCCAGGACAATCAGGATGGCTGCCACATCGTCCTAGCCAACACCATTTGAACTTCTGCCGCTCGGGGGACTCGGCGGGTGCAGCGGCGGGGAAACTCTGGGAGAATCCGGAAGTTATGAGAGGCCTGATGACGCTGCTGGCGGTTGCCACGAGGGTTGCCTTGGTTACCTCGGTTGCCTTGATTACGTTGGCGATTCCGGCGCATGCCGATCCCAGCCCAAGCCCCAGTCCGGCGCCTGACCCCGCTGCCGACGCCTTGTTCCTCAGCGAACTCAAAGACGCCGGGCTGACGTTCCAGGACCCGGCCGCCGCGATCGCGGCGGGCAAGACGGTGTGCGAGCTTGTCGACTCGGGTCACTCGGACCAGGAGATCGTCAACAACCTCCAGCTGCGCAACCCGGGATTCACCGGGACCGGCGCGGCCAAGTTCACCGCCATCGCGGCCGGCTCGTACTGCCCTAAGTATTTGACCGGCGAGGGGCGCGGTCCCAAACCCGAAGGCGCCGTCGGCGACTGAGAGTCGGCAACCGCGCGAGCGGTTGCGGCGCGGCTACGGGGCGTGCTTTCCGCCGCCGCGGCTTCCCGCCCTGCAAACCGCTGACGCGGGGATTTTTTTGCCGGTTTACTTCCGGTTCCTGCGATGATCCGCTATGTTGCGCGAGACGCTGGCAAAGTTCGACGACGCGCGGAGGAGTCCATCGTGAAGCGGTTATCCGCAGTTGCCCTGGCGGCAACTACCCTCGTCGTCGGTGCGGCGCTGCAGGGATGTGGTGGCGATAACGCGGCCGGCCCCTCGTCGTCGGCGAAGTCCTCGACCTCGTCGACTTCCGCGGCGTCGTCGTCGCCGCCGGCCACGTCGAGCAGTGCTTCCGCGCAGCCATCGGATTTCAGCAATCTGCTGATCAAGCCCACGGACATCGTGGTGCCGGGCGATAGCTTCGGCCCGCCCAAAAAGCGGCAGCTGACCGACCCCGCGCCGGGCATCGAAGGCGTGTTCACGAACCAGAGCGGCTCGCGCAGCATCGTCGACTCGCTGCTGGTCTATCCCGATCCCGACACCGCCGAGCGGGACCGTGACCCGCTCATCAAGTCCTACACCGACCCGCAAACGGGCGCCATCAAGGGCGGCACGCAGGCACCGGCCGACGTGGGCATCGGCGGCACGATCATCTCCGGCCCGTCGGCCGACGGTGCCAAGTCGGTGACGTCGGTGATCTTCCGCGAGGGCAAGGTCATCGCCCTGATCGAGTTCGAGGGCGCGCCGAACGACCCGGTACCCCCCGATATCGCGCTCGATGTGGCGCGCAAGCAGGATGTCGCGGTCAAGTCCGGGCTGCCTGCCTGACCATCACAAGCTGACGAAAAGCCACCTGGATCAGCAGCAGTGTTTGCCGCGCCAGGCGGTGCGGCCCTCCTTGACGGCCACGGCGGCGATCACCAGCGCCACCACCGGGTCGGCCCACGACCAGCCGAACCACGCATTCAGCAGCAGACCCACCAGCAGCACGCCGGACAGGTAGGTGCACAGCAGTGTCTGGTTGGAGTCGGCGACCGCGCTGGCCGAACCCAGCTCGCGGCCGGCACGCCGCTGGGCCACCGACAGCAGCGGCATGACGACCAGCGAGACGGCCGCCAAAACGATTCCCGCGGTAGAAGATTCAGCGGTCTGTCCGCCGGCTAAGGACCGGATCGACTCGACCGTGACGTAGCCGGCTAGAGCAAAGAACGACGCCGCGATGATCCGTAAGGCGGTGCGCTCACGCGCTTCGGGGTCGCTGCCGGAGAACTGCCACCACACCGACGCGGCCGAAGACACCTCGATCAGGGAGTCCAGCCCGAACCCGATCAACGCCGCCGATGACGCCGCTGCGCCGGCCGTGATCGCGACAACCGCCTCCACGATGTTGTAGGTGATGGTCGCCGCGGTGAGCAGGCGCACGCGTCGCGACAACACCGTGCGGCGTTGTGGTGCAACGGTATTCGTGCTGGACGTGGCGTGGCGGCCGTCGTTGCAGCAATCCGGGGTCCGCCCGGGCAACGACAACGGATGTTCGGCCCGGCGCGCGGCGTCCCGGTCGTTCATCGCTGGGTGACCGCCCTGGTCGGTGACGGCTCGTCGAGGCACTGTTCGTCGGTGTCGACGGCGAGTACAACCTGTACCAGTTCACGGAGCGCGCGGGCGAGGTGTACGTCGGCCAACGCGTAGCGAACCTGCCGCCCCTGATAGGTGGCCACCACCAAGCCGCAGCCGCGCAGGCACGACAAATGATTGGAGACGTTCGACCGGGTCAGCTTCAGCCGGGTCGCCAGTTCGCCCGGGTACTGCACGCCGTCGAGCAGTGCCACCAAAATCCGGCACCGGGTGGGATCGGCCAGGGCGCGTCCGAGCCGGGCCAGCGCCGCTTCCCGCGTCTCACAGGTCAGCATGCGCAGAACATTACAGCCGCTACTGAATTGACGGAAGACGGTCTTGCTCTTGGCGCGGCGCCCGCGGGCGGTCATGGGGTTGATGCAGTAACTTCGGGTGCGATCATGGAAGCTCTTTTGCTGGCGCTCGCCGGTCTGGCCTTCCTCGACTCGCTGAATGTCCTCAACGTGGGTGTGGTCTCAGCTGTCGTCTACGCCAGCCGACTCGACCGCCGTTCGCCGGTTCCCGGCGGCGCCAGTTTCATCGCCGGCTTGTTCCTGGTCACCACCACGTTCGGCGTCTGCACCGTCCTCGGGCTGAGCGTCCTGACGCACTGGGTCGACTTCAAAATCACTCCTGCGCTTCGGTTTTGGTGTCAGCTGCTGCTGGGTGTGGCGCTGATGTGTCTGGCCTATTTTCCGCTGACCGCGCAAACCTCGGCCCCGGGCTGGGCGCTGGCGGCGATGCGCCAACGGCCGTGGCTGCTGGGCGTCCTCGGCGTCGCGGTGGGCACCGGCCAGGCGCCGACCTCGATCCCGTACATCACCGGGCTGGCCACCCTGGCCGCGGTGCACCCACGACCGACGGCGTGGCCCCTGCTGATTTACGCCTACTGGACGCTGGCGCTCACGCCGTCGGCGCTGATTCTTTTTCTGGCGACTCGAAAGAACAAGCGGGCGGTGCGGATCCAGCGCGCGATCGTGCGCGGCCTGAATCGTTACGCGCCGATATCGGTGCGCATCATGTTCCTGGTTGTCGGGGTTGGACTGGTGGCCGATGCCTTACTCTTCCGCAGCGTGCTGTGGTGACGCTAGCTTGACCGGTGGGCACCCCAGCCATGCTCACCATCGCGGCTTGGCCCACTACTGTTGCTACATCCGTCCGTCGGGACGAACCGTTTGCCCGCCGTTCACTCAGAAGTTCGTTAGCGATCCTATGCTCATGGTCCATGAAAGCAGCACTAGCAGCGCCACTTATCGCCCTTCCCGCACTGCTGTGTTCGGTACCGGCCGTCGCCAATGCAGACCCGGCCAATACACCCGACTACATAGCGTATCTGGACCAAAATCACATCAAGTACAGCAGCCAGGAAACGATCGTCCACGTGGGCACCAACCTGTGCAATCAGCTGCGCAACAACATGCTCCCGCCCGACCAAGCCCTGATGCGGATTCAGAACATGGGCTACAGCAGCCAGCAGACGAAGGTGATCGCCTTCGCCGCGGTCGAGGCGTTCTGCCCGGACATGGACATCGACGCCCAGCAGGCAGCCAAGTCGTAACCGGCCCATGGCGGTTGCCGCTTTTTTGGTGACCGTGATGTTATGTGCGCCAAGGTTTGCTGAGCGCGTTGTGACGCACTCGGTGTGGGCGCAGTTGGCCGACTGATCACGTGGCGGCTACCTGGTCATGGCACGGTAGCCGCATGCTGGCCGAATCGGGGGGCAGACCGTCGCGGACGGTGGACGCATTCCACAAGTGCTGCGCGGCGGTCGTCGCCCGGCTGCCGTTCGGTCTCGCATCCCTGGTCGCTCCGACGTTCCTGGGCTTCTGCGTGATCAACGGCATCACCTTCGGCCTAGACCTGGGCTTGCTCACGATGTTGCGCAGCGGCTTCGGCGTGCCGGTGCCGGTCGCCGTCACGGTCGCTTACGTGTGCGCGTTCGCGCTCAGCTACGTGCTCAACCGCACGTTCAACTTTCGTTCCCATGCGGCCGTCGGCCCGCAGGTCGCGGTGTACGCCGTCGTGGTCGTGGTGAATTACCTGGCTTTCATCCTCGGGACGACCAGTGTCTTGGCGGCCCTGGGTGTCCAGTATCAGGTGGCGCGACTGGCGGCGGGGTTGTGCGAAGCGGTGTACATGTACACCGCGATGCGGTGGGTGGTATTTCGCCGACGCCAGGTTCACCCGGTGCCCACTGTGCCTAATGTGCCTAACGTGGAGGCACTCAGAGCAGAGGAGCGGGCGCCTAGTGAGCGAGCATGAAGTCAAAATGATCATCTTGTCGACCGACAATCTGGACGAGTCGATCACGTTCTACAGCGAGACATTGGGCATGCCACTGAAATTCCGCGACGGCACCCACTTCGCGGCGCTGGACGGCGGTCCGGTCACCCTCGCGCTGGCGACGGACGTGGATCACCCCATTCCGGGCCGGGTCGTCGTCGGCATCAAGACCGCCGATGTCGATGCCGCCGCGAAGGCGGTGGAGGCCAGCGGCGGCGCGATCGTGAAGGGGCCGTACGACGACGCCCACGAACGTCGCGCGGTGGTGTACGACAACAAGGGCAACGGTGTCGTTTTCTATACGCCGTTGGCGCGCTGAAGGATTCGTCACGCGCTCTGGTTGCGCCCCACGCGAGGCACGGCGACCTGAGAACCGGTGGCCTGGAAGATGACCCGCTGACCCACCGTCACGGCATGGTCGGCGAACCGCTCGTAGTAGCGGCTCAGCAAGGTGACGTCGACCGCTGTGGTGACGGTGTGCGACCACTGCCGATCCATCACGATGGTGAACGCCAGTCGGTGTAGCTCGTCCATTGCGTCGTCGTCATAGGCGAGCTTGGCGGCGTGGTCCGCATTCACCGACAGCACCACTTCCGTGGCGCTGCGGCTGAGATCGACTGCGATGCGCCCCATTTCGGCGAAGTGAGGTTTGATGTCGTCGGGGATCGCGGAGGAGGGGTGCCGGAGCCGGACGGTATCGGCGACGTGCAGGGCCAGGGCCGCCATCCGGTAGACGTCCGCGGCGTTTTTCAGGCTGCTCAGCACCGCGCGGAGATCGCTGGCGACCGGAGCTTGCAGCAGCAACAGGTTGTAGGCGGCGGTCTCTGCCTGGTTGGACCGCGTGATGAAGTCGCGGTGGGCGCTGATGACGGTTTCGGCAAGCACAATGTCGGCGCTGAGCAGGGCTTCGGTGGCCCGAGCCATTGCGGTGCCACTGCGCTCGCAGATGTCGGCGATGCTGTGGCTCAGGGCGTCGAGCTGATGATGGAACGCGGTGCGCATGGTCTAGCGGCTCGGTTCGGGGGACGGCCAACCGATGGCCTCGAGGCGACGCTGTACCCGATCTCCGGGCGGGTAGCCGGCCCGGACGAACTCCAGCATCTTCATCACCAGGTCGGCGAGGCTCATTCTCATACCCATAGCACCGCGAATGCCACCGTCGGACCGGCCTAAACATGAATGCTTGCCCACAAGTTGGTTGCCCCTCGGATAGCTTGTTGGTCCGTCTGACCTGCGGCGATGCGGACAGCGCAGGGGGCGTTGCTGGGTCTGTGCCAGAAGTTGCGAAAACGACACGCAAAGCGAGGGTGAAAGCTAGCATCATTCAATGGCCGACGAGGCGGCCATCGGGAGGATCCCCGGTGGCCGCTTCACTAATGTGTGGGCCGAACCGGGTTGTGAGTTCGCTTGTCTCCCAGCGTTACTGGGGTGGGTCGTAGAGTGTGCCCGGTGTTCCCGGCGGCGGCGGATTGGGCATCACCCAGTTGCACGGCACCCAGGTTCGATAGGCGATCCAGGCGCACTGCTGTTCCTTGGTCAGGCCCGGAATTCCCGCGGGGGCCGGCGCCGGACCCGGCGGCGGGGGCGGAATTTCGGGGTCTGCGTAGGCCGGCCAGGCCGAAAGTCCGATGACCGTTGTCGTGGCCAGCGCCGTGAGAAAACGTCGAATGTGATTCATCGCGAACCCGACTCTCTAGACGATGCGGGGATCGTAACGCTGACGACGACGGCCCGGTAGTCCCTCATATCGGCAGCTCGCAGGCGGTCACCCGCCGCGCCGCTAAGCGTCGACCCGTGGATGTATTCACGTGCGGATTTAAATAATCCTGGCGGCGCGACGAAATGATCTTGAATATCCACCACCTGATCTTGATTTGCTCAGAATTGCGTCTTGACGCGGCTGAAAATTTGTAGAAGTTTTGGTCTAGTTCCGCTGAGTTGATTCACACCAGCGCATTAATTTGTGGTGTTTAGGGTGGGAGGTAACAATGCAGACCATAGCGTCATTGTTTATTGCTTCCGTGGGAGCCTTCCTCCTAATAATCGGCGTCGGCAGCGCCGATTGCATCAGTGAGTGCTTCGGCAATGGCGCCGGAATGCAGTGCACCTCCTGCGACTCGCCCAAGGACGGCGAGAGCCGGATGGCCAGCCCGTTCGAGTAAAGCCGCAGCTCAGAGCGCATTCTCGGCGTTCGAATCGGTGATGACTGGTCGTCGGCCGCTGGTCGGTCCGGACGGCATGTGGTGCGGCGGAGGCGGGGCGTTGGCCTGGCCCGTGCTTGAAAGACGCATCGATGCTCGTGCTCGTAAGGGTGGTGCTTGACCGCTTGAGGTAAGCCGGATGGTTAATATCTAATCGCTAAAACCTTCGAGTTTGTTATTTCCTCGAGATCGGTATACGCGAATTCTTGCCATGGAATCTCAAAGCCCAAAGTTCGTAATTCCGGACAAAGTCATACCTCCGCCGCTTATTTACCAGGCTTATCGAGTGGGGTCACAATCCAGAGGTCTGTGATCCGCGTCACTTCCATACCTCTAGGTTTTAAACGGCCGCCTTAACGTGGCGGCGGTCAGGCGGCGGGGGTGCCGGTGGCTTGGAAGATGACGCGGCGACCGATCTCTACGGCATGGTCGGCGAACCGCTCGTAGTACCGCCCCAGCAGCGTCACATCGACGGCGGTCGCCACCCCGTGCCGCCACTCGCGATCCATCAGTACCGAGAACAGCTGTCGATGCAGCTCGTCCATCTCGTCGTCTTTGTCGGCAAGGGTGGCGGCTCGGTCCGGGTCCGACGACAGCACGATGTCTCGGATTTCGCCGCCGATGCGGACCGCGATGCGGCCCATCTCGGCGAAATAACCCGTGACGTCGTCGGGGATTGCGTGCGCGGGATGTCGGCGACGCGCAATCTGAGCGACGTGCAGCGCCAGGGCGCCCATGCGGTCGGCGTCGGCGACGTTCTGCAGGTTTGCGAACACCGCGCGCAGCTCGGTGGCGACCGGGGCCTGCAGCGCCAGCAGGTTGAACGCGTCGGTCTCGGCCTGGGCGACCGCGGCGAGAAAATGTTCGTGCTGACTGATGACGGCTTCGGCCACGCCGATGTCGGCTTCGAGGAGGGCCTGGGTGGCCCGTTGCATCGCGGCGCCCGAGAGGCCACACAAGTCGCCGATGCCGCGCTTCAGCCCATCGAGCTGGTGGTGGTAGGCGGTCCGCATCAGTCAACGGTAGTCCGCCTGACCACCGGTGGCGATGATTCGACACCATGGACATGGTTGCCCGTTTGAGTTGTTAGGTTGGTGGCTACGTGGGCCGACAACTGCAGGGGATGTCATGGCGAGTCTGGGCGATCTGGTTGCCAGGATCGTCGCGTTCATCCGCGCTGGCTATCCCCACGGCGTGCCCGCGACGGACTACGTTCCGCTGCTCGCACTGTTGCGCCGCAGACTCACCGATGACGAGGTGACCGACGTCGCCGTCCAGTTGGCGACGAGCGGCGAGCTGAAGGTCGACACGGCCGATATCGGCGCGGCTATCATCCGATTCACCGACGAGTTGCCCTCGCCCGCCGACCTTGACCGCGTGCAGCGCCGCCTAGAGGCGATCGGCTGGCCGGGCGAGCTAGGGGACTGAGGCGGCGATTGCAGCTAACCCGCGATCGGGTTTTTCTGGCGTCGGCGCGATCTCGAAGCAGCATTAGCACGATGCGCTGACTAGCAGTCGCCCTGCCGAACCCTGCGGCGTGACGTATCGACTGCCCCATGCCGCAACGCTTTTCGAGCTAATTGACTACCGCCCCAGCGTGTCCGGGCAGATGTCTTGCTGAGCGGCGTTGACGATGGCCACGTTTACCCCGTCGATCAGGTTCAAGTTTCGAAATCCGTCGAACAGTGCGGCCCGGTAAGGCATGCCGGCTCGCATATCTGTGCAAACCCGGTATGCCTCAGCGAGTCTCGCGTTGGGGTTCATAATTACGCCGGCGGTGTCGGCCAGGAAGGCCTGGTCGTCGGCATGAGCCGAGGGGGCTTCGGCCACCGCGATCGTCGAAGCGGCAAGTAGCGCGACGAACACTGCAGCAATGGCGGAAACCTTGCGGGTGTTGCCCGGTTGTCCCGCGGCTGTCGGGCGATCCATCGTCCGTCTCCTTCACTTACGATCCGGCGAACCGGAATGAGTAAGGTTCCGGCGCGCACAGGTTGAGACCACTTCGGCTACGCGCATTGCCTTGTCAGGTCGCGCTAATAGCCATGAGCCCCCATTCTAGGAGGGCCCGGCGGTAGCACTGCCATCCTTCATGTGGCGGCTGCGCTTGCAGTCCGCATCGAGCTGGGTTCGGGAGATCGAGCGTGTGGCAGTCATTCTCGGCATGCTCGTCGTCGGGGTGCATTGCGGGCAGTGCTCGTCGTTGCTCACGGCCCGGGCGCCACGAGCTCCGGGACGCGGCGTGCCGATTTCCTGGACCCCGGACCATCCGGCTGTTTGAACCCACCTACCGAACGAGGGGCAAGCGAGCACTGATCCGTCGGTCGCATAGGCGAACTCTTCCCTGTGGGGTCACACGTTTGGCCGACGGCCGCTGCGTGCGCGATCGTCGGTCGAGACGGTGTCGTCGGTGCGGACGAAGGGACAGCGACCGGCGCGCGAAGGATGCCAGGCGGATCGGAGCACTGCGCGCAAACGAAGTTCGCTGAACCTCCCAACCGGCCAACTGCAGTCGCGCGCAGCGTCGCTATCACACCTGAGCCGGACGCCCAGTCGTGTGCGTTGTTGCCGACACCGACCGCGACGCCAATGCAGCCGTGGAATACCCCGGCACCCACCAGCATGTCCCGAATGCGATGCCGCCTTGGGAAGTACCGAGGGGGGCGCGGTGATATCGCGATTGCTACGAACTCATCGTCGTCGGGCCTCACCGCGTGCGGCATTGATGGCGGTACTGCCGGTACTGCCGATGGAGAGTGCACGGGCGGCGGGGCCGAATGCGTCTGGCCGCCTTCGTTTCCCCGCACCATCGCCACGACACCAAAGATGGTAAAGGCAACGACGACCGCACTCAGCAGCCCGGCGGCCGCTAGCACCCACACAGAACGCCATGGCCGCGACAACACCTCGGTGTCGGGTGCCTCTTCCGACTAGGCGTGCTCAGGCGTCGGGGCAGTCGCGGGCGGCACGAACTCGGTATCAGCGTCTCCGCCGCCGTGAGACATCCCGCCGCTGTGGCGGTCGTCTCGGGCGGATGTTCAGCGGCCATCGGCGCGAGGGTGGCGTCGGGCGTTACCCTGTCATCGGCGTCGGACGTCACGCTCAGCTCCTGTTCGGCACTGGCATTGCGCACCGGAATGGGGACAGGTGTCCGGCAATCTGCAAGAGAAGGTGTCCCGCGGCGGCCAGAGCATCGGTGAGGCGCTGATGATTCCATCTGAACCGTCTCTTTTCTTTCGTTCTGAGATGCGGCGCATTGGTGGCTCAGGCGACGGGGAGATGCAGTATCAGTCCATGCCTTCGGTTGGTTTCTGCCAGCACAGTAGGTAACGCCAGAAGACGAGTCGGCGCACTTCGACGCCGGGTAGCACTGCATTGGCCTGATCGCGTGCTTGTCGGGTCGTTAGCGGTGGGTCCAGTACGACGGGCATGACGGTGTGTGTCTGATCTTTTGCGAACCACGTGCCGGTTCCGACAGTTCGGGCAGCGGCGAAGGCTGCGCCGAAGATTCGAGATGCGGCGGAGGCAACGATTTCGGTGGGTAGTTCGTGCGGTAGGTCGTTGCGGGGTAGCACGATGGCGGCCAGTGTCCCTCCGGGGCGCAGCAATGCCGCGAATCGCTGTAGGGCATCTTGTAGCGGCATGTGGTGCAAGGAGCTGATGGAGACGATTGCGTCATAGCCGTTGGGCAGGGGATCTGTCAGAGCGTCAGCGAGGATGCAGTTCACGTTGCCGGGTGTTCGCGCTCTTGCCAGCGCGATCATCGCCTCTGAGCGGTCCACCGCGTCGACTTGGTTAGCTCGTTGGGCGAGTCGAGCTGCGAACAATCCCGCGCCGCACCCGATTTCGAGCACTCGATTGCAGGTCTGCGGCAGCTCTGCTAGCAGTCGGCGGTGGTAATAGGCGTTGTGGTCCCAATCCAGCACGACAAAATCCTATGCCGAATCGTCGGGGTGCAACGAAGCCACGTTTCGCAGCAACGTATTTGAGAATCCGAGAACGCTAGATGTGAGATGTTGGTTTGCGGCTGATTCATTGCCTGTCTGTGCGCTGTCGGACTTTAGGGTCGCAGTGGGTTAAATTCGTCCAATAGACGACCTGGACGGAACGCATCAGGCGGACGAACTGCCGCGCGACGAGGCCTACTTAATCAAATTGGGAAGCTTCAGGGATAAGGATCGTCACACGTGCCCGGATTATCCCGTCGTCGCTCTTCGCCCAAATCCTCGCCTCGCCTGTCGCCAGACTGCCCAGGCGCGCGATGCGCAGGAGGCCATCGGTGTATGAAGCAGCAAGGTCAGCGGCGAGGTAGCCGACGTGGTTCTGCGCAACCATCACAGCGACGGCGTTCGGGTCCTGCTCATTCCATGGCTCGGGAACGAGGATGCAGCGGACAGACTTTAGGGTCACACCACTTTCGGTGATCGGCATACCGGCTTCCTCGAAAACCCGGCGAATATCTTTTGCGCGGTAAGTCTCGCCGACAACCTCGACCTGCTCTTCGAGGGGATAGCGGGGCTCTTCGAGTGTCGCTGCAGCGACGACATCGGCAAGTGGAGATGACTTTCGACCGTTCGCCCTTATCGGAGGCATTGCCCGGCGCGTGTAGGTAGTGACCAATGATGGATTCTGCGTGGCAGACAGAGCGGGCACAACCGACGCGGCGGGCTCTGGCGGGGGAACTTGCGCAAAGTGATCGGTCCACTTGGAGCCGTCCCACCAGCGGAGCCGATTGGTGCCTGCCGGGTCCGGACACCACATGGGCGGAGGCAACGACTGCGGGTACTGGCTGGGCTCCACATCGCCTCCTAAGCGCTCGGCTAGCTAATGCTACGAGCTGCCAGGAAATCTCGTGGGCGGTATGGCGAATTGCGGGGAGCGCTTTCCCGCGTGGTCCCGGAAAGGCTGACGGAGGTGAGTTAAACTTCTCCCTTTCGGCGATTCTGACTTCGCCGCTTTGGCTGCAGCTTTCGAGATACCCACAACGCATCGTCCTGAGCCTTAGTACCAGACGGCGCAGCGTTGAGGTACAGCTATCGCCGGTTTTCGCAAACCTACCCGTTGCATCATCACGCATCTGATAACTTCCGCGTTCAACACGCGTCAAACATCGGTTTACGTGGAAAGGACCGAGGTAAGTGAAGCCGCAAAAAGGCAAGCACGGCGTCACCGTCATAGGCTTTATGATCCTGATAGCCATCGGCTCACCGAGTGTTGTTGCAAGCTCCGCCCTGGCTCCGGGACTGACGCTCTCGACAACCGCACCCTCGACGCCCTCAGGTTGCTACCCGCAAAGTAACAAGGGCAACTGCTACGAACCTGGCCAATTCTGTCGTGGTAGCGACCATGGAGCATCCGGGGTGGCCGGTAATGGCGAGCACATAATTTGCGCGGATAACGATGGTTGGCGGTGGGAGCCGGCCGCCTAAATACACCTTCGCCGGGGCCCAAGCCGACGATCGCGCCTGATTCATTAGTTGTTCGAGCATGCGGTCGATATGGCAAGGCGATCACGGACGGCTGACCGACGAGCGTGGCCGAATACCACACATGGCCGCCGAGGTCGCCAGTGGCGGCACGGTCTCCGCTTCGTCACGCGACGTCGTCGATGCGCTCTTGCTGGGCCGGATCGCTTGCGACGGCCGGTTATCCAGGGAAATTCGTCCGCAGGGGTTACCTCTATGTGGAGGCCCTCGACCTGTGGGCCGACGATGAATGGCGAGAAGGAGAGACTCATCTGCGACACGTCGTACCCAGCCTCACCAGCGAAGCGCACAAGCCATGACGCGCTTAACGATTGATGTGCTGTGCCGCCCGCGGCTCGCGGGCGCGAGGCGCAGCAAATCACAGTTCGTCGATTGTTGAATCGCGCGATCTGGTCGCGTAGGTCACTGGGAGTGGATGACGAGCGATGAACGGCGACGTGACAGAACGATTCTCGGGTTCTACACCGAGTCAGGTCACATCTAGGTCATGCGGTCCCACTGCGTGGATGAAACTGCAGGTCAAAGCTGGTGCGCGATACTGGGATTGAACCAGTGACCTCTTCCGTGT
Organism: Mycobacterium simiae; assembly: GCF_010727605.1. NCBI lineage: Bacteria > Bacillati > Actinomycetota > Actinomycetes > Mycobacteriales > Mycobacteriaceae > Mycobacterium > Mycobacterium simiae. The sequence continues at coordinate 500,747 of NZ_AP022568.1, read as the reverse complement.
CAGGGAAGCGCTCTCCCGCTGAGCTAATCGCGCCGGAAATAAAACTGGAGGTGGAGACGGGAATCGAACCCGTGTGCACGGCTTTGCAGGCCGTTGCCTCACCACTCGGCCACTCCACCGCTGAGGATTGATGCCACTTGCACCTTCGAGCGGATGACGGGATTCGAACCCGCGACCCTCACCTTGGCAAGGTGATGCGCTACCAACTGCGCTACATCCGCGCGCAACGGACGAGATCGTCGCCCGGTGCGAAGGACGACGATAGTCCACCGACGCGGGCGCGCACAAATCTCATGTACGTTGTCGCTCTACGGTATAACCCGACCCCTCGGAGCGCAGGTGGCGCGTACTTCCGCAGGGCGGATCCGTGCTAGTCTTCGACGTCGTTCGCCTCTCGGCGCCGGTCCCGTGGCTCAGTGGGAGAGCGTCCGCTTCACACGCGGAAGGTCGCTGGTTCGATCCCAGCCGGGACCACCCTTCTGGCCTGCACGAACACGGCTGTGCACGCTGTGATCGGTACACCCACGATCCTTGGTGTGTCTATGGATACTGCCTTGCGCTGCCAACGCAGTGCCGTCGCCGCAAAACCCGAGTGCCAACGCGCTCTGGTGGAGCTCGGAACACTCAGGACACGAGCAAGTTGGCGCAACTCTGCTTGCCCGCAGGACCACGCGCCGTACCCTCGCCCGATGTCAACTTTGCGTTGGTGCACAGTGCCTGGCTCGGCGCGGGGTCCTGGGAGTTGATCACTCCGCTACTGGGCAGAGCCGGCCATCAGGTCGTCACACGGCGGCAACACCATTCCGCTGGTCGCGGCAAGGGTCCGGTGGGCGCCTTGCGTGTCTCTTGCTTGGTCCTTGCGCCGGCTCAAACACATTGCAGCGCAGGCAAAATCGTGCGACTAATCAGCCCGCCGCCAGCTTCACCACCTCGGCGTTATCGCGGTCGGTGACGTAGACGGCGCCCGACGCGTCCACCGCCACCCCCCACGGCTCGCCAAGACCGGCGAACGGCAGCACGGTTTGGGTGTTCGACCCGGCCGCGAGCTTGACGACCCGCTTGTTGGCGGAGTCGGTGACATAGACGGCACCCGCCGTGTCGACGGCTACGCCGTGCGGGCCGTCGACTCGGCTGAGGCCGGTGAACGGCAGGACCGTTGGCGTGTTCGACCCGGCCGCCAGCTTCAGGACCTTGTCGAAGTCGACGACGTAGACATCGCCGGCGGTGTCCACCGCAATCCCCCAAGGGTCGCTGAGGCCGGTGAACGGCAGGACAGTTGGCGTGTTAGACCCAGCGGCCAACTTCAGCAGCCGATGATTGCGGTAATCGGTGACGAATACATCGCCCGCGGTGTCGACCGCAACAGCCCGGGGGGCGATGCCGGAAAACGGCAGCACGGTCTGGGTATTGGAGTCTGGCGCCAACTTCAACACTCGATTGGTCTTGTTGTCGACGACGTAGGTGTTGCCGGCGGTGTCGACCGCCACGCTCTCGGGGAAGCCGAGGCCGGTGAACCGCAGGTCGGTTTGGGTGTCGGACCCGGCCGCCAGCTTGATTACCCGGTTGCGGTGGTCGCCCGAGGTGTTGTTGACGACATAGACGTTGCCGATGTTGTCGACCGCGACGGCCCAGGGATCGTCGAGGCCGGTGAACGGTAGCACCGTCTGTCGGCACGCCGGCGCCGTTGACTGCGGCGGCGAGAGCTTCACGACTCTGTTGTTTTGGCTGTCGACCACATACACACTTCCGGCGGTGTCGACCGCGGCACCCTCGGGGCCGGTGAGGCCGGTGAACGGCAGCGCCGTCTGGGTGCATGACCCGGCCGCCAACGTCACCGCCGCGTTGTTGAAATAGTCTGTGACAGAAACCCTTCCAGCGCTGTCGACCGCCACCCCGATGGGGCCTTGGAGGCCGTCGAAGGGCAGTACGGCCTGGGTGGTCGCCCCGGCCGCCAGCTTCACCACCCGCTTGCCGCCGAAGTCGGCGACGTAGACGGTGCCGGTGCCGTCCACCGCGACGCCACGGGGGAGGCCGAGGTGGGTGAATGGCAGCACCGTCTGGGTGGTCGATCCGGCCGCCAACTTGACCACCCGAGCATTGAGGTAGTCGGCGACGTAAACGGCGCCGGCCGCATCCACTGCCACGCCGTCCGGGCCGTTGAGGCCCGTGAACGGCAACACCGTCTGGGTATTGGACCCGGCCGGCAGCTTCACCACCCGGTTGTTGTGGTCGTCAGCGACGTAGACGGCGCCGGCTTTGTCCACCGCCACGCTGTCGGGGTAGTCGAGCCCGGTGAACGGCAGCACCGTCGGGTTGTTCGACCCGGCGGCCAACTTCAGCACTCGTTTGTTGCCGCTGTCGGCGACATACACCGCGCCGTTGATATCCACCGCGACGCCGGCGGGGTGGCTAAGACCACCCAGCGACAGCACGGCTTGTTGGGGCGCCCGCGCTGACTGGGGCGACGAGTGGCACGCTGCGATGCCGATGATGGCAACGGCGAGGGCGAGGGTGACGATCGTGGCGTTTCGGCGCCACAGCCGCGGCTGCGGTCGCACGCTACTTCTCGCCCGGGTAAGGCACCGCGCTGATGACCGCGCCGCCGTTGAGCGGCGGTCCCAGCAGAACGGTGGTGGTGCCGGCGGCGGGGTCGTACTCGAGCAGCGACTGGGCGGGTCCGCAACCGGCGACCGTGGCTTTGAGGTCGAGGTTCCCGCCGTGGACTCCGATCACGTAGATGCTGTGACTCGGATCGACATTGGGCACCGACACCTTGGACACCGTGCCATCGGGGTTGAGCTTGCCGAGGTGGATGGCCCCGCATCCGCCCGCGTACTGGACATAGGTGCCGGCCGGCAGTTGCCATGCGCTTATGTCACCGGTGTCGTGCGACGCCGGGTCCGTTATCGGGGCGGTCAGCGCGGTCGGTGCTGAACCGTCGATGGGGACCAGCCAGAGTCGTGAGCGCTGGTTTGCGGCGCTGCAGCTGGCAAGGACGGTTTTCGCGCCGGTGTCCCACCATCGCACTGGTGAGCAGCTTCCTGCCGCGGACGACAGCTCCTTACCGACTGTTCCGTCGTTGGCCATCAGAGCAAGGCCGGAGGCGGTACCCAGCACCAGCTGCGTGCCGTCCGGGGTTGAGAGATACCGACCTTTGAAGGCGCTCGCAAGCTTGTCGGTCGGATAGGTCAGCTGCGGGTTGCCGGCCAGGTCGACCCGCATCAGTTTTTTGTCCACTGTCAGCAGCAGCGCCTTGCCGTCGGGGCGCGTGAAGCGAGGGGCGACATACGAGCCGTTAACGGTGAATGTGGTGCGGGCGCCGTTGTGCAGGTCGAGCTCGGTGACCACCGTCGATTTTCCGGGGCCCGCGGAGGCCCAAACGGCGTGGCCGCCGTCGCCCGACCACTCGACCCCATGGGGTTCAGTATTCGGCGGGAAGGTGGTGATCGCGTAGCGACCGCCCGCGGGGTCGACGAGGTACAGGGTGACGGGGACCGTGTCGCGCGCCGGCGAGCCGGGAGGCGGCGACACGCCGGGAGGCGTGCTCACGGCGGGACTCCAGGTGGCGAGCATCCAGCCCGGACCGACTTGCGACCAGGGCACGTCGCCGATCGATTTCTCGACACCATGAGCCGCCATCTCTGCAGCCGCGGTCGGCGCGGACGTCGTGGGGTTACCCGGCGCTTGGTGCGATGCGGTCGCATCGTTCGACGAGCACCCAGCCGCCAGAACCGCGGCCAGCGCGACGATCCCAGCGCGACGTCGCCATGTCCTCCCCGGGACTGATGCACCGTCGGCACCGGGCCGCGGGGCTTCGTGGCCGGCGGTGGAGCGGCGCGAACTCGTCATCATTTCGGTTCCTTTCCCGCGAGCGGTAAGTGGTCGGGAGCAGTCACCGGTCACGGCTGCTCCAGCAATTGCCGCAACGATGTCGCTGATACCTTGCGTGATTCTTGCGGGATTCTTGTGCGCTCTCCCGCCCTGCGGCCTTGGCGGCCTCGGGCGCGCGCGGTCTACTGGCGTGGAGGGTTCCCTGTCGCTAGCGCTGTCACCGTGTCCGGTGTGCGTCCGATCGCCGGACCAACTGAATAAGTCAGCTCAGTTCAATGCGTCGCAGTCGGGGCGCAGACGGACATAAACTGCAGCTCAATCCCTATTTTGGCCGCTTCACACGCGGAAGGTCGCTGGTTCACTCTCGCGGCCATGCCGGGGGCACCGACAACAGCCCCACCGATGCCGCGCGGCCTCGCCCGGCCCGGGTCGAGCTGTGCCCGGCGCGCGACACTGTGGCCGCCGCGTGGTGCATGGCCGCCGCCTTGTTGAGGGAATTGAGGTAGCTGACGGCAAAGTCCCGCGGTGCCGACAGCGAACTCAGCTTGGACAACGGCGCGGTCACCGCCCACAGCGACGCGTCGAGGGTCCTCAGGGGCGCGGAGGTCAGCGCGCCCAGTGCGGCAGGGATGGCCGAGACGACCTGGGATCCGGTCGCGACCACGTCCGGTGCCGCGGTCAGTGCCCAGTTGCGCCGGCTCGGCTCGTCGCAGTCCGCGATTGCCGGGGGCGAGCTGAACGGTGTCAGCGCCGCGACGGCGGCGGAAGCGCGGGCGTAGGCGTACATGGCGGCGGCGTCCTGGGCCCACATCTGTTCGTAGTCGGCGTCGATGTCCGCGATCGCCCCGCTGGCCTGACCGAGGTGATTGGTCGTGGCCAGCACGCGCCGCTGCCGACGATTGCTCTCGATAACGTCAGGCGACACCGTCGCTGCGAATGCCGAATCATGCACGCTCGCAGCTACTTTGGCGTAGAACGCTGTCCGCCTCGCGCGGGCGGCGGTCGCCGACAGCCAGGCCGTGTGGTCCGCCAACCCGCGAGCGATCGGTGCCGGGTCGTGCGCTGTCCAACCCAGTTGCGAGCGCACGGCAGCGTACCCGGCCGCCATGTCGGCCAGTTGGTCCGCCAGCCGGTCCCAGGCCTCGCCTGCGGCCACGATCGATTGCGCGCCAGGGCCGGAATGTATTCGCCCGGAATTGATCTCGGGCGGCAGCGTGCCGTACTCGGTTGCCGGCCAGAGCGGCGTCACATTCGGCCGCGCCGGGGATCGCTGCTCAGCCTGCCGCGGCTCGGCACACGTCTCGGCGGCGAATGTGTCGGTCGGCAGCGCGGCCCCGCGTCGTTGCGTGGGCCGCAGTGAGTCGTTGTCTGCCATGCGCGTCGGGCGGCTTACCCGCTCTTGCCGCTCGGGGGTGCCTCGAGTTGGCGCGGGCAGTACGACTTCGCCGATATCGTCGCGAACTGCGCCGCGCCGTTGGTGGTCAGCGCGGGGTTGTTGTCCTTGAGGTCGTTGAGGAGCTGTAAACCGGAGACTCCCCGAGAGATCAACCCGCACACGGCTTTACCGGCGCTCACCGCTTGGCCGGGGTCCTGGAAGGTGATGCCCACCTTCTGCAGGTCGGCGAGAAAGATCTCGTTGTTCTCCTCGGTGGGCTCCTCGTCCTCGCCGGGTATGGCGTAGGCGGGCGCCGCGACTACGACGCTCAGCGACACGCCGAGAATCGCGAACAGCAGTTTCATGGATCCTCCTTTGCTGCGTTTCATGTTTGTGGGTTTTTATCGCGGATGAGTGCCCTTCGTGACAACGGCTGAAAACCCGCGGCGGCTATCCCAACTTGGATTCGGTCCCGCCCACCGCGATCTCTTCGCCGTCCGTCACGTGCACGGCGTGCACGCCGGGTGTCGTCGTCAGCCGCGCGACCAGATCATCGAGTCCGGCCTCGTCGACGCTCCAGTGCTGCACCATCTCGGGCTGCTCCTGAAGTTGGGCGATGACGCTGTCGAGCTTGACCGGCCCGACGCGGCGCTCGCCGGTGATCGCCCGGGTCTGGATGCCGGTCGAGCTGACGACGCGGGCCGCCGGGCTGCCCAGCGCCCCACCCGCCAGGCTGCCCATAGTCGCCTCGTTGACCAGGTTCGCCGGGAAATCCGCCGCGGCGGCCGCGGCCGCGCTCGCGGCCGGCAGCGCGGTCGCCGACAGCCTGATCGCCGGGGTGGCGGTGGCCCAGCTCGGTGGCACCGACAAGTGCCCAACCGTCGGCGCGTTGCCCAAGACCGCCGACACGGGCTTGACGGGGATGGCGGCCGCCACCTTTCCCGGTGACGCCAGACCGGCGCCCAGCGTGGACTTCGACATGGCGGCGCTCCACGGCGCATAGATGAAGAAGTTCTTCCACTGTGAGATGCCCAGGCTCGAACTGGCATTGACGACGTTGGTCCAGGTCGCCTGGGTGCCGACCTGCCCCATGCTCGAATACAGCGCCTCCCAGAAGGGCGCCACTTCCGTGCTTCCGGTGGCCCCGCCGATCAGGTTCTGCCAGAACTTGGTGTATTGGCTGCTGAGCGAGGTGAGGTAGTCCTCGATCTGTTTCAGCCAGGACGACAACGAGCTCGACTCCGACGTAGCCGCCGCGGCGGCCTGGGTCAGCTGGCCGGTGTCGTTGGTGGTAGGGGGCGCCTCCTCGAACGGCGGCAACTCGCCGGCGGCCTGCGACGCGCTGGCATAACTGAACATGGCGGCCGAATCGCGGGCCCACATCTCGGCATACTCGGCCTCGTTCGCCGCGATCTCCGCGTCGTTTTGACCCAGGACGTTGGTCTGCAGCAGTTCGACCAACTCGAGCCGGTTGGCCGCGACCACGATGGGTGGCACGGTGGCCGCCAGGGCCGCCTCGTAGGCACCGGCCGCCGCCTTGGCCTGGGCGGCGGTCTGTTCGGCCTGGCCCGCCGTCGCCGACATCCACGCCACATACGGGCCCGCCGCCGCGGCCATGGCCGCGGACGACTCACCGGTCCACGACTCGTCGACCAGCTCCGAGATCACCGAACCGTAGGAGGCCGCCGTGGCGTGCAACTCGGCGGCCAGCGCCTCCCACGCCGTGGCGGCCGCCAGCAACGGACCCGCGCCCGGGCCCGAGTAGATCTGGGTGGAGATGATCTCCGGTGGCAGTGCTGCGAAGTCGCTGAAAACCATTGCCGCACCCTCCCTTATTTCGCGTTCGGCGGTATGACGATGACGGTGGAGGTGGTCGCGATGTTGTCGGCCGCGACGGTGCCGGGCACCCGGACGGTCGACCCCGCGACAGCGCGGGTCGCACTCGCCCCAACGGCACGCCCGGCCAGGCTCGACAGCGCCGTCGGAGCGAACATGCCCTGCTGGCCGTTGACGGCCATCGCGGGAGCGGCTTCGAGCATCGTCTCGGGCAGCTCCGCGGCGACGGTCCGAATCGCGGGAACGGCCGAGGCCCAGTTGGCCGGCACTGACAACGACCCCACCAGACCGGCGCGGCCCGCGGCGGCCGAGACCGCGCCCGGGCCGACCGAATGCACGGCCGCCGCACCACTGAGTAGGTCGCTGTGCATCAGCGGCGCCAAGACGCCGATGAGTGGCTTGGGGTGCAGCAGGGGGCCGATACCTTGAATCCCGACTCCCAGGTTGGGGATGCTGACCGCGATCTGGTACCAGTTCTTCATCAGGTTGGCGACACCGAGCGGGGTGTACGGTCCGGAGATCGTGCCCATCACGCTGTTGAAGGTCTTGAGAATTCCGGTGATGTCCGTCAGGTTCAACGGCAGCTGAGCCCCCGCCGCCGTGGTGATCGCGTTTGCGTTCACCAGGCCTTGCAGGGCCAGCGGCGCCTGCGAAACCGCCTCGGAGACTTTGGATTGCACGTCGGAGGCGGCCGAGGACTCGATCGCCGAGGCGACCGCGGTCGATTGACTGCTCTCGCCGTCGCCGTCGGTCGTGGTGGGCGACGCGGTGAACGGGGTCAGCTCGGTGGCGGCGGCCGAGGCGCCGGCGTAGGCGTACATCGCGGCCGCGTCCTGCGCCCACATCTCGGTGTACTCGGCCTCGGTGGCTGCGATCGCCGGTGTGTTCTGACCCAGGATGTTGCTTGCCACCAACGCCGCCAGCAAGGCCCGGTTCGCCGCGACGAGCTGGGGCGGCACCGTGGCCGCGAAGACCGCCTCGAAGGCCGCCGCCGCCGCCTTGGCTTGCGAGGCGGTTTGTTCGGCTCCGCCGGCGGTGCTGTTCAGCCAGGCGATGTAGGGGACCACCGCGGCGACCATCGATCGTGACGACGGGCCAAACCAGCCGGTGCTCGTCAGGTCGGCGACGATAGCGGCGTAAACGGCGCCCGCCGAACGTAATTCGGCGGCGAGCCCGTCCCAGGCGGCCGCGGCGGCCAGCAACGGGCCCGATCCGGGCCCAGAGTAGATCCGCCCGGAGTTGATCTCCGGCGGTAACGCTCCGAATTCCATTGGCTCCTCCACCCCATTTGTGCTGACCACCGGCGCGCGCTCACCGTCGTCGGCTCCGACTGACAACGACCTCGAGCAGCGACTGCCGCTGCCAGCCGATGGTGTGCGATGCGGCTGGCAGCAACTCATTGCTTGGTGGTCAGGACATTAGCCAGCGTTGGCAGAGAAGCCTCGTGCCTCGTGACGGCCGGTGTCGCACGGTCGGTGCACCCGAACACACGCGCGGTCTCGGGCCGTTGAGCAATCACAACGCCTGTGCGACGCGTCTACCTCGGCGACTCGTCAGCAACGCCATAGTGAACACAAAGTGAACTCACATAAAACGTAAATTTCCCTTAGGGGTACTAGCAATTAAAATCTCGTGAGCGGAATCTGCGGGTCCGTCAACCGAGGTCGGGGCGGGCGGGGACCGCGATTGGGCGATCGGACACCGGCGACAAACGGTCGCCGCGCACCGGGTCGCCCCGTGCAACTGCGGCGCCGACGGCGTCCGGTCAGCAACGTCGCCGGGCGGCCTGGTCGGCACCTCCCGGCGAACAGCCGTCGTCGGCGGCGAGAATGGGAGGGTACGTGAGCCGGATTAACGCCTCCACGGACCGTCAAGGAGTCAACGATGAGCAATCATGAGGGCATCGGCACGCTGAAACTCGAATGCCCACAGAGCCACCCCGTCGGCCGAATCCTCAAGGAAGCGCCGCACCAGCAAGTCGTCTACGACCCCGGTGCCCAGGTCGGCCCGCGCCGGTTCTGGCCGGACGAACAGGACCAGCCGCAATTCAGCATCCGGTGTCCGCAGTGCGATCGGCCGGTGGGTGACGCGACGACCGCCCTCCAAGACAAGCATCGCAATCTGGTCCTCGACGCCTCGGAGACCAGCGAAGTCGCCACGCTGCCGTTCCTGTAGCCCGTTGCGGGGCGCGGGGCCCTTACTTCAGGTCGATCCATTCGCCGGGGGCGGCGGTGCGCAGCACCCGCTTGAGGCCGGCCTGGTCGAAAGCCGCAGCGATCTCATTGCCGCCCTCGGTGAAGTGCGCCCAGCCGTCCACGTGGGCCGGTATCACCGTCTGGGCGCCGAGTACTTCGGCCGCCGCGGCAGCGCGCGCCGAGGTCAGCGTCAGCGGCCGTCCGCGCTCCTTGCTCGGCACGGTCGCGGCGCCCGCGAACAGCACCGCGACGTCGATGTCGCCCACGCGATCGGCCACCTCGCCGACCGCGCTCATCGACGCGTTGTCCCCGCTGAGATAGACGGTGGGCAGACCCGGTCCGTACAGCACAAAACCGGTCACCTCGCAGTTGACATGGCCTTCCATGTCGCGCACGCCGTCGGCGGGGCCGTGCACGGCCGGAACCGCTTGCGCCGCAATCCGTCCAGGACCGCCCGGCAGGTAATACGACTGCCACGGCTTTAACCCGACGGCCGAGGACCCCAGCCGTCCGGCAGCGCCGGGGTGGGTCACGATCAGCGGTGCGGCCAGCGCCACCCGACGGCCTTCGTCGTCCAGGTTGTCCGGATGTTGGTCGTGGCTGATCAGCACCACGTCGATTTGGCCGAGGGCATCGGCGCCCACCACAGGCCCTTTGAGCTTCGTCAGGTAGCCGTGCGGACCGGGCGGATCGAAGGTCGGGTCCATCACGATCCGGCGGCCCGCGATGTCGATGACTGTTGTGGGGCCTCCCAGCACAGCTATCGCACAGTCCCGGCGCTGCTCGTCTATTACTTCGGCCATGCCGTCGCCCCTGAATGTGTTCGCGGAGAATCGATATCGGGTCGAGGAGCAGGCTATAACACGGCCGGTCCGCGGCCCGAGGCGACGTCGATATTCTTACCGGATTCGGACAACCGCCGTCACACCTTGCGGGCGCGGTCCTTCCAATAGGGTTCGCGAAGCTGGTTTTTGAGGATCTTACCGCTCGCGTTGCGGGGCAGTTCGTCGACGAAGTCGACCGTGCGGGGGCATTTGTAGCTGGCCAGGTGCCCGCGGCAGAACTCGATGATCTCGGCGGGTTCGACCTCGGCGCTGGCCACCACGATGGCCTTGACCGATTCTCCCCAGTGCTCGTCGGGAACGCCGATGATGGCGGCATCGGTGATCAGTGGATGCTCCTGCAGCACGCTTTCCACCTCGGGCCCGTACACGTTCTCCCCGCCGGTGATGATCATGTCCTTGAGCCGGTCCTCGATGAACAGATAGCCCTCGGCGTCAATGCGTCCGATGTCGCCCGTGCGCAGCCAATCGCCGGCGGTGATGGTCTCGGCGGTCGCCTCGGGCCGATTCAGATAGCCGATCATGCGCTGATCGCTGCGCACCCAGATCTCGCCGGCCTCCCCGTTGGGGACCTGCTCACCCGTGTCTGGATCCACGATGCGAATGTCATTGCCTGGGGCGGCCTTTCCCGCCGACATCAGCAGCTCTGGACGCCTGGAATTACGGTGGTCTTCGGCATCCAGGGCGGTGATCGCCCCGCACAGCTCGGTCTGGCCGTACACCTGGATGAAATTGATCCCCGGCCAGGCCTCGAGCGCTCGCTGCAACAACGGCAGCGGCATTGGCGCCGCGCCGTACACCAGGTACCGCAGGCTTGACAGCGCGCCGATTCCCACCTCCCCGGCGTCCAGGAACCGGGCGATCACCGGGGGCACCAAAAAGGCATGCGTCACACCGCTTTTCAAGGCGCCGATCAGCGTGGCGGCGTCGGGTTCGCGCGTCAAGAATGTCGGGACGCCCGCCCGGATACCGAAGAACGCATAGGCGATCCCACCCACGTGGAACAGGGGCATGGCGACCAGGTTCGCGTCGCCTTCGGCGAACGGAAACGGCCCAGAGAGGTTGATGATGTGGTTGACCAGCGCGCGCTGCGTCAGCAAGACACCTTTCGGGCGTCCGGTGGTGCCCGAGCTGTAGATCGTCAGGGCCGCGTCGGTATCGGCGACGTCAGGATCGGGCATGACCGGATCCGCCGCCCCTAGCAGCCCTTCGTACTCGTCCTCATCGCCGCCGACCACGATAATGCGCTCCACGCCAGGCACTTTGGTACGGATCGCGTCGAGGGCGGGTCGCAGCTCGGCACCCACCAGAAGCACCCGGGCGCCGCTGTCGTTGAGTACGTGGGCGAGTTCGTCGCCGATGACCCGCCAGTTCACGATCGTGGCCACCGCACCGATCGAGGTGGCCGCCAGCAGGGCCTCCAGACAGGCGGGGTGGTTCTTGTCCAGGAAGGCCACCACCTGGCCGCGCTGCAGGCCGGCGTTTCGCAAGAGTCCGGCGGTCCGTCGGATCCGCGCCGCCCACTGCGCCCACGACCACTGCTGCCCGCCGTAGTGCAGGGCGATGGCGTCGGGGCGCCGCTGCCCGTGCAGCTCGACCATTCCGACGAGCGTCCGCGTGGTGCTGACGTCGGTTGCTGGCATGAGTCCTCCGCTCTCCAAGCCGGCGTTCGGCGAGTTCAGTCAAAATCAAGGCTAGTCACCTTGTTTACCACTGGGGCCGGTGAGAGCGGGCGCCTTCTGACTGCGAGCAAAGCGGTCATAGCCGAATTTGCCGCGCGCACAACTGATCGGCAGTGCGGCAAACGGCCGTGCCGACTCGCCACCTATTGCGCCACGACAGTATTAGCTCAAGCCTCGATCAGGCGGTCGCCAACGTGATTCTCGTCCGGTACGGGTCGGTGAACGGCAGCCAGGCCTCGTCGAGGTCCGGAATCTCGGCGTCAGCCGTCAATGCATCGATCACGGCACGCACGGTTTCGCGGTTCTCATTGCGGCGCCACACCAGCGACCACGTCCAAAACGGTGTCGGCCCGGTGATCGGGCGCTGCACGAGGTCTGCCGGCACGACGGCGCTTTGCGCCTTCGGCGAGCACAGCACCGGCCGGCCCAAGCGCCGGACGTGTTCGAAAAACATTGGAGCCGCCAGGCCTCCGTCGCTGATGCGCACTGTGCGAGCCCCAGTCTCTCTGGCGAATTGCTCGCCGTACCGGTTCCACGAGAACCAGCTGCCGGAGTCGGCGTCGAGTAGCACGATGGTGTCGGACGCCTCCACCGGCGACGCGTCCGAACCGACGCTCACCGCATGGAGTTGATCGGCGCCAATCAGATGCGCGTTCAGGCCGTGCCGATCCAGATCCGAGGACCGTACGCCGCAGATCGCCAGGTCGACGCCGCCCTCGGCGACGCGGGCGACCTGGGCGTGCGACGGCAGCACCCAGGTGTCGATATGGACCTTGGCCACCGCCGCCGTCCGGTCGGCCAAATCCGCAGGCAGCCAGTGTGCATAGCCGACCCGGACGGGCTCGGCCAATGACAGCCCGATTGCCGACCGGCGCAACTGATCCGCTTGATCCAGCAGAATACGAGCCGACGGAAGCAGCGCCGCACCGGTCGCAGTCAGGGTCACAGAGCGGCGATCGCGGTCGAACAAGCGCACCCTAAGATCACGCTCGAGAACCTTGATCTGCTGTGAAAGCGACGGTCCGGCAATGCATAACCGCTTGGCGGCACGACCGAAGTTCAGCTCTTCGGCGACGGCAACGAAATAACGAAGGTGACGCAACTCCACATCGAGAATGCTAATGCGGCACTAGGAGTCGTGGCCTCACAGAATCCTTTTGACAACATGTGTAACCATTGCTGAGCAAATCCGGCGGTGAAGGAATTAGTCGATGGTCGACGTTGATCGTGCCCGTGCTCGGACGTTCGTCGTAACGGGAGCGGCGTCGGGTATCGGCCTGGCCACAGCGCGGCGGCTGCTGGCCGAAGGCGCCACCGTCATTGGCGCAGACCTGCAAACCCCACCGGCCCTGGGTTCGGAGTTTCACCACGTCGCGGCCGACGTGACCGACGAAGCCCAAATTCAAGCCGTTTTTGCGGCGGTGCCTGGCCGCCTCGACGGGGTCTTTCACGCCGCCGGCGTCGCGGGCGGCGGACCCGTGCATTTGCTGGAGCGCGCGGAATGGGACCGGGTGATCGGGATCAATCTCACCGGCACCTTTTTGGTGGCCAAAGCGGCGCTGGCCACGATGATCCAGCAGGACCGGGTCGACGGCGAACGCGGTTCGATCGTGACGGTAGCCAGTATCGAGGGATTGGAGGGCACCGCGGGCGGCAGTTCGTACAACGCCGCAAAGGGCGGAGTTGTGCTGCTGACTAAGAACATTGCGCTCGATTACGGTCCGAGCGGTATCCGAGCCAACGTGATCTGCCCCGGTTTCATCGATACGCCGATGGCGCAGAGCGTGTTCGGCCTGCCCGGCATGGCGGGTCCGCTGGCCTCGATCACCGAGGAACACGCGCTACAGCGGCTCGGCCGTGCCGAGGAGGTCGCCGCCGTGGCCGCGTTCCTGCTGTCGCGCGACGCGTCGTTCGTCAGCGGCCAGGCCATTGCCGTCGACGGGGGCTATACCGCGGGTCGCGATCACGGTGTGGTCAAACTCTTCGGCTTTCCGACATAGCGCCCTAAGATTCGCCCATGGTGACTCCTGATGAGGCGATCGAGGCGATCCGAGGTACCGGGGGAGCGCAGCCGGGCGCTCGTGCCTTGCATGCGAAAGGGACGCTGTATCGGGGCACGTTTACCGCCAGCCCGGGTGCCGCGGAACTTTCCCGCGCGCGACATCTGGATGGCTCGGCGGTTCCGGCGCTGATCCGCTTCTCCAATGGGTCCGGCGACCCGGCACAACCCGACGGCGCGCCCGGCGTGCGTGGAATGGCGGTAAAGCTCACCCTGCCCGACGGCTCCACCACGGACGTATCCACCCAGACCGCGCGGCTGTTCGTCTCCGGCAGGCCGGAAGGCTTCGTCGACCTCCTCAAGGCGATGCGACCGGGGCCGACGATGCCGCTGCGGCTGACCAAGTACTTCCTCACGCATCCGCGGGTGCTCGGGGCGTTGCCGGTGCTGCGCGACGCTAACAAGGTGCCGGCCAGCTACGCGACCATCGAATACCATGGCCTGCACGCCTTTCGCTGGATCAGCGCCGACGGCAACGCCAGATTCGTTCGCTATCACATGATTCCGGCCGCCGGTGTGAGCTATTTGTCGGGCGCGGCCGCGCCCGATCTAAGCCCAGACTTTTTGACCGACGAGCTGAAAACCCGTCTGGCACAAGGACCGGTCGGGTTCGACTATCGGGTGCAGATCGCCGGACCGCATGATTCGACGGTCGACCCGTCGGTGCCGTGGCGCGGCACCGAGACCGTCACCGTCGGCAGGCTGGACATCACCGGCCTGGACACCGAACGCGAACACGGCGGCGACATCGTGGTATTCGACCCGATGCGCGTCACCGACGGCATCGAACCGTCCGACGACCCGGTGCTGCGCTTCCGCAGCCTTGCCTACTCGGCCTCGGTGCAGCTGCGCACCGGTGTGGCCCGCGGCTCCGAAGCGCCGCCGGTCTGACGTAGCGGCGCTGCGCGGCACGACTGTCGGCGTCACGGCGTGGCCGACTAGTGTTTTTCAAAGTGTTGGCTTCCCACATCGCTTTGATCGGCTCGGCCGGGTTCGCCGCCGGCATCATCAATGCCCTAGTCGGATCGGGCACACTGATCACCTTTCCGACGCTGGTCGCGTTGGGCTATCCGCCCGTGGTTTCGACCATGTCGAATGCGGTCGGTCTGGTCGCCGGTGGCGTATCGGGGACGTGGGGTTACCGCGCCGAGCTGGACGGCCAGTGGGGCCGGCTGCGCTGGCAGATACCGGCCTCGGTGGCCGGTGCGGTGCTGGGCGCCTTCTTGCTGCTGCATCTGCCCGAGACGGTGTTCATCATGGTGGTGCCGGTGCTGCTGGTGTCGGCCCTGTTGTTGGTGGTGGCCGGGCCGCGAATCCAGTCCTGGGCGCGCCGCCGGGCCGAAGCCCAGGGCCGGTCGGCCGATCATGTGTCCCGGACCCGAATGGCCGTCCTGGTGCTGGGCACTTTCGCCGTCGGTGTCTACGGCGGCTATTTCACCGCCGCCCAGGGCATCTTGTTTGTCGGCATCATGGGCGCGCTGCTGCCGGAATCGATCCAGCGGATGAACGCCGCCAAGAATCTGTTGGCGTTGGTGGTCAATATCGTTGCGGCCGTTGGTTATACGTTGGTGGCATTCGACCGGATCAGTTGGCCGGTCGCCGGCATCACCGCGGCCAGCTCGCTGGTGGGCGGCTGGGTTGGCGCCCGTTACGGGCGCCGGCTGTCGCCCAACGCGCTGCGCTTCACCATCGTGGTGGTCGGCGCGGTGGGCCTGTATCGCCTGTTCGCGGTGTAGTCAGCTTCGGGTGGCGGTCGCGGCGGCGGCGATGACCTCGAGCATGTTGCCGCGCTGCTGCCACAGCCGGCGCTGCCGCATCGCGCCGTTGCCCTCCGTCAGCAGGCGGTCGAGTTCGGCGGTGACTCGGTCGTATTCGCCGAGTTGCTCCAGCGCCGGGCGCACCCTCTGCACCAACGCGTCCAGCTGCTGGCGCGCCGGCACGGCGCCATAGTCGTGCACCGAATCCAGCAACTGGCCCGCCAGGCCCTCGTGGGCGGCCTTCCAGTACGCCGCGCGCAGCGCCGCCGGCGGCAACCGGCCCCCGTCGTCGCCGCGGCCCAGCGAGTCCAGCGCCGTCATAACGGCGGCCCGGATCAGGGTAGCCAGCAACACCGTTTCGTCGACCGTTGCCGGTACGTCGGCCACCCGAACCTCGACCGTCGGGAAGTTCGCCGACGGCCGCACATCCCAATAGATCATCTTCTGATCGAGGATCACGCCGCTGTCGATCAGCATGCGCACGGTGTTGTCGTACTGCTCGGGGGAGGCGAAGAACGGGGGTGCACCGGCCGCCGGCCAGCGCCGCCACAGGATGCTGCGCCAACTCGCGTAGCCGGTGTCGGTATTGCGGTAGAGCGCCGAATTCGCCGACAGCGCAAGTAAAGTCGGCAGCCACGGCCGCAGCCAGTTGCTGACCTTGAGAGCGGCCGCGCGGCCGGGCACCTCGACGTGCACATGGCAGCCGCAGATGCCCTGCTCGTGGGCAACCATCCCGTACTCGGCGCCGATCCGCAGGTAACGCTCGGTCTCGGTGACCGGGAATTCGTGCGGGGTGACCGGCGGCAGGCCCAACGCCAGCAAGCGGACCCCGCTGGCCTCGGCGGCCTGCGCCGCGGTGCGCCGCAAACTGCGCAGTTCCTCGCCGAGTTCCATGCTCGACGTGGCCACACCCGAGGTGGTTTCGACCTGGCAGCTGCTCAGCTCGAGCTGAAGGTCGACGCCTCGGCGGTTGGCCTCCGCGGCCACCTCGTTGTTGCGCGGAGCAGGTTCACCGGTGTCTGGGTCGACGAGCAGAAACTCTTCCTCCACGCCGAAGCTGGGTATCTGATGCATCCAGCCCCATCAACCTTTCGACCCGGCGCGCCGACGGTGACGCAATGCGGCGCTACCGCGCCAGGGCGGAGTCGACGCTGGGGTAGACCGGCAACTTGGCGCCGAGCCCGCACGCGTCGACAAGCCGGGCAACCACCGGCTGCCGGCTGACCAGCCGCAGTTCGACCTCGCGCCGGCGGCAGTCGTCGGCCTGTTCGGCGAGCACCGCGAAAGCGCAGCACGCCATGAAGTCAAGACCGGTGACGTCGACGATCAACGGTCCCGGGGCTTCGACGGCCCGGGCCGCCTCGCCGATCAGATGGCGCCAGGTGGTTTCGTTGCAGGCGTCGACCTCACCGCCCGCATAAATCACCGCCGCGGCGCCCCGGCGGTCCGTGGTGGCGCGCAGCGTGCTGTGCGGGTCACCGAGCTCATAGACCAGCCTGGTGCTGAGCATCAGGGGCGGATCCGATGTTGGTGGTGAAGAGTCGGTGAGCATTGTCATGGGGGACTCCTAATCGACCGGCGCCACTGGCGCCGCGATGGATGTCCGTCCTGGTGTCTGAAGACAGACTTTCCGCGTGAGTGCGGATCTCCTTTGTATAACGAGACAGGGTGGTCTGTCTACATGCGCCGGTTAAGAGTAGCGTGAGTGCAAATATGACCACCTTCGATGTCGCGCCGGCCGCTCCCTCCGCCCGTGAACGGATCCTTAGCGTCGCATATGAGCTGTTCAGCCGGCGTGGCATCGGTGCGGTCGGCACTCACGAGGTGATCGAGCGGGCCGGGGTGGCCAAGGCAACGTTGTACCGGCATTTCGCCACGAAAAACGACCTCGTGCTGGCCGTGCTGCAGCGCCGCGAGCAGATCTGGACGCACGGGTTGATCGAGGCGCAGTCCGAACGCCGCGCCGAGAGCCCCGAACAACAGTTGCTGGCGATCTTCGACGTGCTGCACGAGTGGTTTCAGCACCGGGACGGCTACGAGGGCTGCTCGTTCATCAACGTGCTCCTCGAGTTGGGCCCCGACCACCCGGCCGGGCAGGCCTGCATCACACACATCGACCACGTGCGCGACATCGTGCGCCGCCGTGCTCTCGCGGCGGGCCTCACCGACGTCGAGGACTTCGCGTCGTCCTGGCACATCCTGATGAAGGGCGCCATCATCCTGGCCGCGGTCGGGGATCTGCAGGCCGCCCGACGCGCGCAGAAGATGGCGGTGGCGTTGATCGAGCAGCACCGTCCGGTCGCGGTCGCCGAGATCGGCGAGGCGGCCGGCTAGCGGTACCGCCCAGAGTCGTCAGACGGCGTCGGCCGTCGGGGTCCCGGACTTGCGCTCGTGTTCGGCCTCGAGTTCGGCGATCGCGCGGGAGGTCCGCTCCCGCAGCAGAAGTGCTGCGGTGCCGCCGATCACGATCGCGATGACGAGCGCGATCCAGGAGAACCGCTCCAGCCACCGTTCGGCGGCAATCCCGGCGAAGTAGACCGCCGCGGTGGTGCCGCCTGCCCAGCAGATGGCACCGCACACGTTGGCCGCTAGGAAGCGCTGGTAGTGCATCTTCAACGCCCCGGCCAGCGGGCCGGCGAAGATCCGCAGCAGCGCGATGAAGCGGCCGAAGAACACCGCCCGGATCCCCCAGCGGTCGAACAAGCGCTCAGCCAGCATCACGTGCCCCGGCCCGAAGTGCCGGGGGAAGCGTCGGCCCAGCTTGTCGAAGAGGGACATGCCGAACCGGCGTCCGATCGAGTAGCCGATCGAATCGCCGACCACCGCACCGATCACCGCGGCGGCGCCGACGCCCACCGGGTTGACGGCGAGATCGTGGTGAGACGACATCAGCGCCGCACTCACCAGAATGATCTCGCCGGGAAGTGGCACGCCGAGGCTCTCCAACCCGACCACACCTCCGACCACGAGGTACACCGCCAGCGGCGGGATGGACTGCAGCAAAGCCTCCGCATTCATGGGTCAAGGATGCCTGACCGGTGTGGGCTCCGCGCCGCAATCTCGGCGGCAATCTCGGCTGCGGTGCCCGCCGCACTGCCTTGCATCGGTGCGCCATCGCGGGTGCCGCGGTGGGCGGCCACCGGCGCCAACTGCGGACGTTTCGGCGACCGACCGTCGGCCGCCGAGAGCCCGCGCATCCGCCGCCACACCCACGGAAAGAAGTTGTCCTGCGTCCAGCGCAGCCGGCCGTAGGCGCCGTCGGCGATGGACAGCTGTGTGGGATTGGGATGCGCGGCCGCCCAATCATGGCTGCTGTCAGGGAGATTCAGGGCTTCGGCCGCTGCCGCCGCGAACAGGATGTGGCCCTTGGGGGAGGCGTGCACGCGGTCAAAGCTCCAGGTATCCCAGTCCCGCATCGAGGCCGCGTTGTACAGGTCGACCAGCCGGAAGTCGTAGCGTCGGGCGGCGACGGTGATCGCGTGGTTCATCCGGGCCAATCGCTTGGCCACGATGCGTCCGAACGGCAGGAACTGCGCGACGTTCGGGAAGGTGGTGGTCACCACCGTCGCACCCGATCGGGCGAGCGCCGCATAGACGTAATCAAGCTCGGCCAGGGCCCGCGGAAACGACCATCCCGGCGCAATGACGTCGTTCATCCCGGCGCACACGGTGATCAGATCCGGCTTCATCGCCAACGCCTGGGGAACCTGCTCGGTCAACACCTCGCCCAACCGCTTGCCGCGCAGGGCGAGGTTGGCATACAGCAGACCCGGGTACAGGGCCTCGAGCATCTCGGCCAGCCGGTCGGCGAACCCCTGCAGACCAACGACGTCGTCGCCGTCCCAGAGACCTTCGGTCTGGCTGTCTCCGATGGCAACGTACCGGGAGTATCGGGCCTGACGAACGCCGCGCACGATGCCGAGACTAATCGCGATCGGAATCCCGATGCGTGACATCGGCCACCGAAATAACTGTTGTAGCGTGAATTTCGCCGCACCCTCCGGTGGGCCGGCACGAGGAGATTCAGTGGAATTCAATCTCGCCCAAGTATTTTCGGCGGTGGCCGCGGCCAACCCCGACCGCGACTGTATCGTCTTCGGACACCGACGATTCACTTTCTCGCAAACTGATCGGCGCGCCCGCCGATTCGCCCGGGCGCTGAACTCCTGGGGACTCGGCGCACGTCGGGAACGCAGCGAGCTCGCGCCACACGAGTCGGGGCAGAGCCACCTCGGGGTGTACCTGGCTAACTGCAATGAATTCCTCGAGGCCATGCTCGGTGCATACCTGGCGCGGGTGGCCCCGTTCAACGTCAACTACCGTTACGTCGCGGACGAATTGGTCTATTTGCTCGGCAATGCCGGCGCGGAGGCGGTGATCTACCAGGCCCGGTTCGCCCCGACCCTGGCCGAGGCGCTGACGCGCTCGCAGCTGCCGGCGATGCGGCTGATCCACGTCGACGATGAGTCCGGCAACGACCCGGTGCCCGGCGCGGTGCGCTACGAGGAACTGTTGGCGTCGAGCTCCGAAGAGCCGCTGGGCCTCACCCCGTCACCCGACGATCTCTACGTGCTCTACACCGGCGGCACCACCGGGATGCCCAAGGCGGTGCTGTGGCGCCAGCACGACATCTACCTCAACGCCATGGGCGGACGGGCCTTCGGCAGTGGCGAGACGGTCACCAGCCTGGCGGAGATCGTCGAGCGGTCGCGCCTCGACGCGCCGGGTGCCATGACGTGTGCGCCGCTGATGCACGGCGCCGCTCAGTGGGCCGCGTTCATCAGCCTGTGTAGTGGCCGCCCGTTCGTGATGGCCCCGACGACCACTCATTTCGACCCGGCCGAAGCCTGGGCGTTGGCCAGCCGGGAGCGGGTGGCGTCGCTGTCGTTCGTCGGCGACGCCTTCGGCCGGCCGCTGCTCGACGCGCTCGAGGCCGGCGACTACGACCTGTCCGGGCTGTTGGGGGTCGTCACCGGGGGAGCCGCGCTGAGCGCACCGCTCAAGCAGCGCTTCGTCGAGCTGCTGCCGCAGCTGACCATCCTCGACGCGGGTGGCTCGTCGGAGTCCGGCGCCCAGATGGGCCAGGTCTGCAGCCGGCAGCAGGGCCCTAGCGGCAGGTTCGCCCCGAACCCCGGCGCGGTGGTGGTCAGCGCGGACCTGACCCGGATTCTGTCCCCGGGCGACGACGAAATCGGGTGGCTGGCCCAGCAGGGCCTGATACCGCTGGGGTACCTCGGCGATCCGGAGAAGACCGCCCGCACCTTCCCGGTGATCGAGGGCATCCGCCATTCGGTGCCGGGCGATCGCGCGCGCTGGCACGCCGACGGCCAGATCGAGCTGCTGGGCCGGGATGCGGTGACGATCAATTCCGGCGGCGAGAAAATCTTCGCCGAGGAGGTGGAGGCGGCGATCGCCGAGCACCCCGCGGTGTACGACGTGGTGGTGACGAGCCGGCCCAGTGCGCGGTGGACCAACGAGGTGGTGGCGGTCGTGGCGTTGGCCGACGGTGTGGAGGTCCCGCAGCAGGACATGGCCGAGGACATCATCGCCGAGGCCGCTCGCCACCTGGCGCGCTACAAGCTGCCGAAGGCGATCGTCTTCCGCGATCGGCTGCAACGCTCACCGTCCGGCAAGGCCGATTATCGATGGGCAAAAGAACAAGCCGCACAGGGCGTTTGAGACCATGTCATCGAGTTCCGCGCGGGCGCACCGCGCAAACGTCGCGCTGGGGGCGCTGCTCGTGTTGGGCGTGTTCGCCCTCGGGCTGCTCTGGGCGAAATGGACGCCGTACCTGTCCAAGGCGCTCACCGCCCAACGGACACATCATTGGTCGGGGTCGAGCATCCTCGCCGTCGGCGGCGTGCGCGCCGGCGACGGTCCAAGCTGGCGCGCCGCCACCACGTTTTTTCACGCGTACGTTGTGTCGATCTGGCCGGCACTGGTGGTGGCCCTGCTGATCAGTGCCTCGGTGCAGGCCCTGCTGCCGCAATCGTGGCTGCCGCGTCTGTTGAACCGGCGGCGGCTGATCACCAGCGGACTGGCGGCTGGAGTCGCGAGCCTGCCGTCGATGATGTGCACCTGTTGTGCCGCGCCGGTCGCCGTAACGTTGCGGCGGGCGGCGTCACCCGCGCCGCCGCCATGGCGTACTGGCTCGGGAATCCGTTACTGAATCCCGCGGTGCTGGTTTTCCTCTTCTTCGTCGCGCCCTGGCAGTGGACGCTGACCCGGGCGGCCATCGGCGTCGTCACGGTGATCGGTGTCGCGGTGGGGGTCGGACTGGTCACCGACGGACGCGCGGCCGCGCCACCGCAGCCCGACGCGATGGGGCCACCCGACGACGAATCTCGGGGTGCCGCAAAAAGATTCGTACGTGCACTGACGTGTTTGTGCCTGATCCTGTTGCCCGAGTATGCAATCCTGGTGCTCGCGGTCGGCGCGTTTCGCGGCTGGCTGCTCACCCTGACCGCACCGTCGCACCAGAGCCTGCTGATCGTCCTGCTCGTCGCGATCGTCGGCACGCTGATCGTCATTCCCACCGCGGCGGAGATCCCGATCCTGCAAAGCCTGGCGCTGCTGGGCGTTTCGTCGGGCACGCTCGGCGCGCTGCTGATCACCCTTCCGGCCATCAGCGTGCCCGGTGCCGCGATGGTCGTCCGCAGCTTCGGCTGGAAAGCCATCGCGACCGCGACCGTCGCGGTGATCGCGGCCGGAGTATTGGGCGCTGCGCTGCTGAGCGCACTACCGTGAATCCTGCTGGCCGGGCTGACGCTGCATGTGCAGTGAGTGGCCGAAATCTCGCTATAGCACCAGTTTTCGGCGAACGACGCGCCATCGCCGGGCTGCGGGGCAAGCCGCCGTCGCCAACTACCTCGGCTACCTCGGCGCGTCCGATCGGGTGATCGCGGAGAGACTGGCCCGCGCCGGGCGGACGCTCGACGAGTGGTAAATGCTGGCCAGCCAGATGTGCACCAGCATGTCGATGACGCGGTCCTCGCGGATCGCCGGCTCCTCGGCGGTGAACGTCGCGGCCATCACCCGCTCGCTCAACATGTTCAGGGCGACGGACAGGTCCGCGGCCGGGACCGTGTGCGGGGCGGCACCCCGCGCGCGCTCGGCGCTGATGGCGACGGAGGTGAACGAAATCCACTGCTGCATCAGCGTCGCCCAAGCCTGCCGTACTTCGGGGTTGGTGGCCTTGGCCGCCGCACCGGCCACGGCCACGGCGCGGTGGGATCCGGACACCTCGAAGAACGCCTCGATGCGGTCGCGCCACTGCGTCTCCGGGTCGACGGAAAGGTTGGCGCGCAACGCGTTCATCGCCGCGTACGCCGTGTTGCTCAGCTGGTCCAGCAGGGACAGCACAACGGCGTTCTTGGACGGGAAGTAGAAGTAGAAGGTTGGCCGGGAGATCCCGGCGCCCCGGGCCAGATCGTCGACGGAGAAGTCGGCCAGCGGGCGCTGCGCCAGCAGTCGTTCGGCGGCGGACAGGATGGCCTGTTTGCGGTCGTCGCCCGCGTGCTGCGACGAGCGGCGGCGGCGGCGGGAGGCATGCGCGTACCCGGTGTTCGTCGAGGGGTCGGACACGGCACATACCCTTGAGCACACCGATAGATGCCAGGGAAATGGGCGATGAAAAGCAGCAATAATGTCGATTAAGTCGCCGCGCCCGGCGGTTTCCGGGTGAGCGTCGCGGCGGCGGTCCGGCCGAGTCTCGGTGCCAGCCCGAACACCTCGGCGTCGGTGACATCGGCGCCGGCCAGCAGGGTGTGGGGGAGATCGGCGCCGCCGAGACGCAGGACGCGTTTGCCGAGCCGCGCTACCGGCCAGTGTCCTTGGACGCTGTCGTCGGCGCGACCGGGCATGGCAGCCATGGGAATACCCGTCCCTTCCTATTTTTCACAACCGTGATTGTGTAAACTTCCGCGCATGTCGAACGTTAGCGGACGGTCCCGCCGGGCGGGGCCGGACGGGGCCGCTTCCGAGCCGGGGGAGGCCGCGAACCGGCGTCGCGAGGTGCTGCGGACGCTGCGTGTCTCTGCGGAGCCGTTGACCATTCTCGCGATCGCGGACGCGCTCGGGGTACACCCCAACACCGTCCGTTTCCATCTCGACAGCCTGGTCGGTGCCGGCCAGGTGGAACAGGTTGGGCCGGGCCGCAAGGGGCCGGGCCGGCCGCCGCTGATGTTCCGGGCGGTTCGGCAGATGGACCGGGGCGGGACACGGCACTACCAGGTGCTCGCCGAGATCCTGACCGCCGCGCTGGCCGGTGAGAAAGACCCCGGTGCCAAGGCGATGGCCGCCGGCCGGGCGTGGGGGTTACAACTCGACCCGGCCGCCGCATCGGAGGCGCCCGACAGCTCGGAGCGGGCCATCGGCCGGCTGATGGCGCTGCTCGAGCGGCTCGGCTTTGCGCCGGAGCGTCGTCACGAGACCGGTGAGCAGCAGGTCGGCTTGCGGCACTGCCCGTTCTTGGAGATCGCCGAAAACCGAAGCGGGGTCGTGTGTTCCGTGCACCTCGGCCTGATGCAAGGAGTTCTGCAGAGCTGGGCGGCCCCGGTCACCGTCGAGCGCCTGGACGCCTTCGTGGAACCGGACCTGTGCCTGGCGCACTTAGGACAGGCCCGACGATGAGCACCGAAACCGCGGCCGCGGTCGCGATCACGTTCGTCTGGCTGGGCATGGTACTGGCGATCTCGTTTGTGGAAGCGCCGCTGAAATTCCGCGCGCCCAACGTCACGCTGCAGGTCGGGCTCGGCATCGGCCGACTGGTGTTCCGGGCGCTCAACACCATCGAGGTCGCCTTCGCCATTCTCCTGCTGGCACTCGCGCTGGACGGCCCGATGCCCAGTCGCGTCCTCATGGCGTTGGGCGTCGTGTTCGTCACGCTGGCCATCCAGCTGATCGCGGTGCGCCCGCGACTGACCCGCCGTTCGGACGCTGTGCTGGCCGGATCCGACGCGCCGCGGTCCCGGGCTCACTACGCCTACGTCGGTTTGGAGGTGGTCAAGACGGCGGCCCTGATCGTGGCGGGGATACTGCTATTGACCGCTTGAGCCGGAGAGGACGTACCGATGGAATCGATCTCGCTGACCAGCCTGGCCGCGGAGAAACTCGCCGAAGCCCGACAGTCACACAGCGGACGTGCCGCGCACACCATCCATGGCGGCCACAGCCATGAACTCCGGCAAACCGTGCTGGCCCTGCTGGCCGACCACGACCTGTCCGAGCACGACAGTCCGGGTGAGGCCACGTTGCAGGTGTTACAGGGGCACGTTCGCCTGACGACCGGCGACGACTCCTGGGACGGCAATAGCGGTGATTACCTGGCGATCCCGCCGCAACGGCACGCGCTGCACGCGGTGGAGGACTCGGTGGTGATCCTGACCGTGCTGAAAAGCATTCCCTCGCAATCGCATTGAGCGCCGTGCTAGCAACGCCCTGGTCGCGGCAATTCGGTCTGCGGGTGCCAATCGTCAACGCCCCGATGGGGGGCGTCGCGGGTGGCCGGCTGGCCACGGCGGTCAGCGCGGCCGGGGGCCTGGGCATGGTCGGCATGGGCAGCGTCGCGAACAGGGGACTGCTGGCCGCCCAGCTGCGCGACGTCGAGGGCAGATTCGGCATCGGGCTGGTGGACTGGGTGATGCGCAACGAGAAGGGGTTGCTCCAGGACGCGCTGGCGGCACGCCCGGCGCTGCTGTCGGTCAGTTTCGGCACCGACTGGTCCTGGGTCAGCCAGGCGCATGATGCCGGAATACCTACTGCCACACAGGTTTACGATGCCCAAGGGGCACGCCAGGCGGTCGACGCGGGGATCGACATCGTGGTCGCCCGCGGCGCCGAGGGTGGCGGGCACGGCGAAACCCGGCTCGGGACCCTGCCGCTGCTCGACGCGGTCTTGGACGCGGTGTCGGTGCCGGTCCTCGCGGGCGGCGGCATTGCCTCGGCGCGCAGCCTGGCCGCGGTGTTGGCCGCCGGTGCCAGCGGCGCCTGGGTGGGCACCCGGCTTTCGGCCTGCCCCGAGGCGCTGACCGGCGACGCGAGCCGCCGGGCGCTGATCGCCGCCCGGTCCACCGACACGGCAGTCACCCGGGCCTTCGACGTCGCCAGCGGGCTGCCGTGGCCGGCGCGATTCCCGTCCCGGGTGCTGGCCAACGACTTCGTCGCGCGCTGGACGGGCAACGAGGCGGCGCTCGACGCCCCGGCCTGCGACGAGCTGGCCGCCGCGATCGCCGCCGACGATCGCACCGTCGCGCCGGTCGACGCCGGGCAGGGGGTCGGCATGATCCGCGACGACGCCTCCGTGGCCGAGGTCATCGACGGAATGTGTTCGGGCGCAGCACGTCTACTCACCGGTTGGGGCGCATCGCAGCCCGGCTCAATCGGTCAGACTCCGCGCAGGTAGCGCTTGGCGATCACGCGCTGCGCCACCGACACCACCGGGTGACCGGCCTTGCTCCACCACGTCGCAGGCCGGGAGAATGCCGACACCTCCGCGAACACCGCGGAGGTGTGCGCGTCGATGCGCACGGCGAAGCGCTCCTCGCCGGATTCCGGATGGCCCGGCAGCGTGCCGTAGCCGAATCCGCGAATGTCGGGTTCATCGATGACGTAGACGACCCGACACGGCGCCGGCAGAAAACCCATGTGGACCAACACCACCGTGTCGACCGCCGCCACGTCGGAGCTGGCCTGCACCCGCAGCCCGGCGCCGCGTTGCATGCCCCAGCGCATGACGGCCCACGCGGCCCGCTCGAAACGCTCCCGGCCCGTTCCGATCTGCTTTTCCACGCGCAGATGGCCGTACCCGGCCGGCAGTTCGCCGGAGGCGGTGGCGCCCACCTCGGAGTAACTCAGCGGCAGTTCCTCGAGCGTTGCTAGGTCCACTCGCCCAGCTTGCCACGCCGAGATGCACAACCGGGCCAGCGGCGTACGGTCATAGGCGTGACTGCACAAAACTCGAAAACTGCCGCCGAAGCGTCCGGAACGTTCACCTTCGGCGGCGACCTGACCGTCAACCGTCTCGGCTTCGGGGCGATGCGCATCGTGGGTCAGGGTGTCTGGGGCCCGCCCGCCGATCGCGACGAATGCGTCCGAGTGTTGCGGCGCGCCGTCGAACTCGGAGTCAACTTTATCGACACCGCAGATTCCTACGGCCCCTATATCTCCGAGGAGATCATCCGCGAAGCGCTGTACCCCTACGACGGGCTGGTGATCGCGACCAAGGCCGGCTTCTTGCGGACCGGTCCGGATGTCTGGGTCGAAATGGGCTACCCGGCCTACCTGCGGCAGGAATGCGAGATGAGCCTGCGCCGCCTCGGCGTCGACACCATCGACCTGTTCCAGCTGCATCGCATCGACCCCAAGTGGCCACTGTCCGAGCAGCTGGGCGAACTCGTCAAGCTGAAGCAAGAAGGCAAGATCCGCCACATCGGGCTGTCGGAGATCAACGTCGACGAACTCAAGCAGGCGCTGCAGATCACCGAGATTGTGTCGGTGCAGAACATGTACAACCTGTCGGTCCGCAAGGCAGAGCCGCTGGTCGACTTCGCGACCGAGCAGGGGGTCGGCTTCATCCCGTGGTTCCCGCTGGCGGCCGGCCCGCTGGCCGCGCCCGACGGTCCGCTGCAGCGCATCGCCGACGAGCACCACGCGTCGCCGTCGCAGCTCGCGTTGGCCTGGTTGCTCAAGCGCTCGCCGGTGATGCTGCCGATTCCCGGCACGTCGAAGGTCAAGCACCTGGAGGAGAACGTGGCCGCCGCCGAGATCACGCTCAGCGACGACGAGTTCGAGACCCTGGCGGCTGCCGGAGCGCAGTAACCGGGCACCCAATACGGTGTTGTGGTGGCCGGCGACCAGCAGCAGCACCCCGGCGGGGGATTCAACCCGCCCGAACCGACGACCAAGGGCGGCCCGGACTACGGCCGGTTCATCGACGCGGTACGCAGGTTGCAAGATCACGCGCGGGCCGTCGACGCGCCCGACGACGTCATCACCGAGGCGGCCGACACGCTGGAAAAGCTCTCGGCGCTGTTGAGTCCGTATGACGCCGACGAGTGGACCTCGCCGTCGGGTCGCCGGATGGACCTGCCGGTGCGGGGCAACATCCTCACCGTCCCGATCGAGTCCCGCAAGACCGAGGCCGGGCGCATCGAGGGCAGTGCCCGGTTCGCCCGCTTCCACCTGGGCCGCAACGGCGCGGTGCATGGTGGTTCGCTGGGAATGTTGTTCGACACCGTCCTCGGCCTCACCGCCTCGGTGCTCACCGGCAGCCCCCGTCAGCGCACCGCATACCTGAAGATCAACTACCGCAACATCGTGCCGATCGAAAAAGAGCTGCAGTTCGACGCCGGCGTCGATCGGGTCGACGGCCGCAAGATCTTCGTGTCCGGCAGGTTGACCGACGGGGACACGTTGCTGACCGAGGCCGACGCCCTGTTCGTGAAGCTCAAACCCGGCCAACCCTGATGGCCCTGACGGCTTGGTCCGGTGGGGGCGGGCCCCGATAGCATGGCCTTGATTAATCCAGGATTAATCCAGGATCAATCCCGGGTCACGCCAGCATCGATCCGGATCTACTCGCCGACCGCCCCTCACCTCTACCTTTGGAGACCAGCCCGATGAGCGCCGCCGCCCAACCCGCACCAGCAGCCCCGATCCGGGTTCCTGCCGGGACTACGGCGGCCGCCGCGGTCGCAGAGGCGGGTCTGCCGCGGCGGGGAACGCCGGACGCGATCGTGGTGGTCCGCGACGCCGCCGGCCAGCTGCGCGATCTGAGCTGGACGCCCGACGTCGACACCGAGGTCGTGCCGATCGCCGCCAACACCGACGCGGGCCGCAGCGTCATTCGGCATTCCACCGCGCACGTGCTGGCCCAGGCCGTCCAGGATCTTTTCCCGCACGCCAAATTGGGTATCGGGCCGCCGATCGCCGACGGGTTCTACTACGACTTCGACGTGGCCGAGCCGTTCACCCCGGAGGACCTGACCAAGCTGGAAAAGCGGATGCGCCAGATCGTCAAGGACGGGCAGCTGTTCGACCGGCGGGTCTATGCGTCCAAGGACGCCGCGCGCGCCGAACTGGCCGACGAGCCCTACAAGCTCGAACTCGTCGATGACAAGTCCGGTGACCCTGACGTGATGGAGGTCGGTGGCGACGAGCTCACCGCCTACGACAACCTCAATCCCCGTACCCGGGAACGGGTTTGGGGTGACTTGTGCCGCGGTCCACACATCCCCACCACCAAGCACATCCCGGCGTTCACGCTGACCCGGAGCTCGGCCGCCTACTGGCGCGGCGACCAGAACAACGCCAGTCTGCAACGCATCTACGGTACCGCCTGGGAGTCGCAGGAGGCGCTCGACAAACATCTCGAGCTCATCGAGGAGGCCCAGCGCCGCGATCACCGCAAGCTGGGTGTGGAGCTGGACCTGTTCAGCTTTCCCGACGAAATCGGTTCCGGCCTCGCGGTTTTCCACCCCAAGGGCGGCATCATCCGCCGCGAGCTGGAGGAGTACTCCCGCCGCAAGCACATCGAGGCCGGATACGAGTTCGTCAACACCCCGCACATCACCAAGGAGCAGCTGTACATCACGTCGGGTCACCTCGAGTGGTACGCCGACGGCATGTACCCACCCATGCATCTCGACGCGGAGTTCAACGCCGACGGGACGGTGCGCAAACCCGGGCAGGACTACTACCTCAAGCCGATGAACTGCCCGATGCATCACCTGATCTACCGGTCCCGCGGCCGGTCCTATCGCGAGCTTCCGTTGCGGCTCTTCGAGTTCGGCAGCGTGTACCGCTACGAGAAGTCGGGCGTCGTGCACGGACTCACCCGGGTCCGGGGCATGACGCAGGATGACGCCCACATCTACTGCACGCGCGAGCAGATGCGTGACGAGCTGGCCTCGCTGCTGCGGTTCGTGCTCGACCTGCTCGCCGACTACGGCCTGGACGACTTCTACCTCGAGCTGTCCACCAAGGATCCGGAAAAGTACTCCGGCTCCGATGAGATGTGGGACGAGGCAACCGAAGTGCTGCGGGAGGTGGCCGAGGATTCCGGGTTGCACTTTGTTCCCGATCCCGGTGGCGCGGCGTTCTACGGCCCGAAAATCTCGGTCCAGGTTAAGGACGCGCTGGGGCGGAGCTGGCAGATGTCGACGATCCAGCTCGACTTCAACATGCCCGATCGGTTCGAGCTGGAATACACCGCCTCCGATGGGTCGCGGCAGCGCCCGGTGCTCATCCACCGCGCGCTGTTCGGCTCGATCGAGCGATTCTTCGGCATCCTGACCGAGCACTACGCGGGTGCCTTCCCCGCGTGGCTGGCACCGGTTCAGGTGGTCGGCATCCCGGTTGCCGATGACCACGTCCCCTACCTGGAAAGGGTTGCGGCACAACTGAAATCGCGCGGCGTTCGGGTGGAGGTCGACACCAGCGACGACCGGATGGCGAAGAAGATCGTCAACCACACCAACCTGCGCGTGCCGTTCATGCTGCTGGCCGGTGACCGCGACGTGGAGGCCGGGGCGATCAGCTTCCGGTTCGGCGACCGCACCCAGATCAACGGGGTGCCCGTCGACGCGGCCGTCGATGCCATCGTGGGTTGGATCGCCGATCGCGAAAACGTCGCTCCGAGTGCAGAACTGGTGAAGGTGACCGGCGGTGAGTGAGCAGGAAAGCGGCGAGCGCGGCGAGGACACCATCCTCGACAGGGGTGTCGGCGAACGCGACCACCTGCAGCGGCTGTGGACGCCGTACCGGATGACGTATCTGGCCGAAGCGCCGATGAAGCGCGACCCCAATTCGTCGGGCAAGACCGAGCAGCCGTTCACCGACATCCCGCAGCTGCCCGACGAAGACGGCCTGGTGGTCGCGCGCGGCGAGCTGGTCTACGCCGTGCTCAACCTCTACCCGTACAACCCCGGGCACCTGATGGTGGTGCCGTATCGGCGGGTGTCGGAACTCGAGGACTTGACCGACGCGGAAAGCGCGGAGCTGATGGCCTTCATCCAGAAAGCGATTCGCGTCATCAAGAACGTGTCGCGGCCGCACGGCTTCAACGTCGGCCTCAATCTGGGGGCATCGGCGGGCGGATCGCTGGCCGAACATCTGCACGTGCACGTGGTGCCGCGCTGGGGTGGTGACGCGAACTTCATCACCATCGTCGGCGGTTCGAAGGTGATCCCGCAATTGCTGCGCGACACCCGCGAGCTGCTGGCCACCGAGTGGGCAAAACATCCGTGAGTCGCGGCACCGACGATGAGTGACGATGAGTAAGGCGCCGTTTTTGTCCCGGGCCGCGTTCGCCCGGTTGACCACCCCGACGGCCAGGGCGCTGCTGCGGGTGGGCCTGACGCCCGACGCGGTCACCATCCTGGGCACCATCGCGTCGGTGGCCGCAGCGGTGACCCTGTTCCCGATCGGCAAGCTGTTCGCCGGCGCGTGCGTGGTGTGGTTCTTCGTGCTGTTCGACATGGCCGACGGGGCGATGGCACGGGAACGTGGCGGCGGCACCCGATTCGGCGCGGTCCTCGACGCAACCTGCGACCGCATCAGCGACGGCGCGGTGTTCGGCGGGCTGTTGTGGTGGATCGTCTTCGGTCTGCATGACAAACCGCTGGCCATCGCGACGCTGATCTGCCTGGTGACCTCCCAGGTGATCTCCTACCTCAAGGCCCGGGCCGAAGCCAGCGGACTGCGCGGCGACGGCGGGCTGATCGAACGGCCCGAGCGGCTGATCATCGTGCTGGTCGGCGCCGGCATCTGTGACCTGCCGGGCATCGCCTGGCCGCCCGCGCTGCCCATCGCGATGTGGGTGCTGGCGGCCGCCAGCGTGGTCACCTGCATCCAACGGCTGCACACGGTGCGCACCTCGGCCGGGGCGCGGGAAACCCTGCCACCCCAGCCGGGCGGCGACGGGACGGAACGACCGTGATCGCTACCCCGTCCGGACTGAAAGCGCTTGCGGCGCCGGGCCGTATGGCCGGCCGCGTGCTGACCACCACCGCGACCGACTGGGCCTACGCCGCCGGCTGGATGGCGGTACGCACGGTACCGGAGTCCGCCGCGCGCAACGTGTTCGACGCCGGGGCGCGGTACGCGGCGCGCGGTGGCGGGCCCGTTCAACTGCGCAAGAACCTGGCCCGGGTGCTCGGTGTGCCGCCGGCACAGGTGCCGGACACCCTGATGCGCGAGGCGCTGGCGTCCTACGCCCGCTACTGGCGGGAGGCGTTCCGGTTGCCGTCGATGGACCACCGAGTCCTGGCCCGCCGGGTCGACGAGACCTTCCAGGGCGCCGACGTGCTCGACGCGGCCCTGGCCGAGGGGCGTGGTGCCGTGCTGGCATTGCCGCACAGCGGCAACTGGGACATGGCCGGGGTGTGGCTGGCCCAGACCCGCGGCACCTTCACCACCGTCGCCGAGCGGCTCAAACCCGAGTCGCTGTACCGGCGTTTCATCGCCTACCGGGAAAGCCTCGGCTTCGAAGTGCTGCCGTTGTCCGGCGGCGAGCGGCCGCCCTTTGAGGTGTTGTGTGAGCGGCTGCGCGCCAACCGGGCGGTCTGCCTGATGGCCGAGCGCGATCTCACCCGCACCGGTGTGCAAGTCGACTTCTTCGGCGAGCCCACCCGGATGCCGGCCGGGCCGGCCAAGCTCGCGATCGAGACCGGGGCCGCGCTGCTGCCAGCGCACTGCTGGAACGAGCCCCACGGCTGGCGGGTCTGGATCCAGTCGCCGCTGGACTGCTCCAGCGGCGACGTCGCGGCCATCACCCAGGCACTGGCCGACCGGTTCGCGGTCAACATCGCCGCCCACCCCGAAGACTGGCACATGCTGCAGCCGCAATGGCTGGCCGACCTGTCCGACGATCGACGTGCCCGGCTGGAGAACTCCTGATGCGGATCGGGATGGTCTGTCCGTACTCGTTCGACGTGCCGGGCGGGGTGCAATCGCATGTCCTGCAACTGGCGGAGGTGATGCGCGCCCGGGGCCACGAGGTCAGCGTGCTGGCGCCGGCCTCACCGCACGTCAGCCTGCCCGACTACGTCGTCTCGGCGGGCAAGGCCATCCCGATTCCCTACAACGGCTCGGTGGCGCGGCTGCAATTCAGTCCCGCCGTGCACGGTCGGGTCCGAAAATGGCTGATGCAAGGCGATTTCGATGTTCTGCACCTGCACGAGCCCAACGCCCCCAGCCTGTCCATGTGGGCGCTGCGGGTCGCCGAAGGTCCGATCGTGGCGACGTTTCACACCTCGACCACCAAATCGCTGACGTTGTCGGTGTTCCAGGGCGTGTTGCGGCCCTGGCACGAGAAGATCATCGGCCGCATCGCGGTCTCCGATCTGGCCCGGCGCTGGCAGATGGAAGCGCTCGGTTCCGACGCGGTGGAGATCCCCAACGGCGTCGACGTCCCGGCGTTGGCCGCCGCGCCGCGGCTGGACGGCTATCCGCGGCCCGGTAAGTCGGTGCTGTTCTTAGGTCGCTATGACGAACCGCGCAAGGGGATGGCGGTCCTGCTCGCGGCGCTGCCGCGGGTGGTGGAACACTTTCCCGACCTGCAGGTGCTGATCGTCGGTCACGGCGACGAAGACGAATTACGGGCCCAGGCAGGCGAATTGGCGCGGCACATGCGGTTCCTCGGGCTGGTCGATGATGCCGGTAAGGCGTCGGCAATGCGCAGCGCCGACGTCTACTGCGCACCTAACCTCGGTGGCGAGAGCTTCGGGATCGTGCTGGTGGAGGCGATGGCCGCTGGCACACCCGTGGTCGCCAGCGACCTGGATGCGTTTCGCCGCGTGCTGTGCGACGGCGAGGCCGGCCGGTTGGTGCCGGTCGGCGACGCCGCCGAGCTGGCCGCCGGGCTGATCGAAATGCTGAAAGACGACGGGCTGCGCGAACGTTACGTGGCGGCCGGCTCCGCGGCGGTCGCGCGCTACGACTGGTCGGTGGTGGCCAGCCAGATCATGCGGGTCTACGAAACCGTCGCCGGGTCCGGTGCCAAGGTCAAGGTGGCCAGCTGATGGTCTGGCTGGTCGCGCTCCTTGTCGTGCTGGTCACGGTGCTGGCGCTGATTGGCGTCTGGGCCGTCCGGACGGCTAACCGGTTGAATCGGCTCAACATCCGCTACGACCTGTCCTGGCAGGCCCTCGACGGCGCGCTGGCACGCCGCGCGGTGGTGGCGCGCGCAGTCGCGATCGACGCCTACCACGGGTCCGCGGCGGGTAACCGGCTGTCGGCGTTGGCCGACGCCGCCGAGCGGGCGCCCCGGCAGGCACGGGAGAATGCCGAGAACGAATTGTCGGCGGCGCTGGCGATGGTGGACCCGGCGTCGGTGCCGGCCGGGCTGATCGCCGAGCTGGCCGACGCGGAGGCCCGGCTGCTGCTGGCCCGCCGCTTCCACAACGACGCCGTCCGAGACACCCTGGCGCTGGCCGAGCGGCGCCCGGTGCGCGCCCTGCGTCTCGGTGGAACAGCAAAGCTACCAAGCTATTTCGAGATCGTCGAACGACCACACGCGCTCGCCGACTCGAGCCACGGCATGCCCAAACACCGCACCTCGGCACGGATCGTGTTGCTCGACCACAGCGGTGCCGTGCTGCTGCTGTGCGGCTCGGATCCGGCGATCGAGGACGGGCCCCGGTGGTGGATCACGATCGGCGGTGAGGTGGCGCCGGGTGAACGGCTGGTCGAGGCCGCGGTGCGAGAGCTGACCGAGGAGACCGGGTTGCAGGTCGCGCCGGCCGACATGGTGGGACCGATCTGGCGTCGCGACGAGGTCTTCGAGTTCAACGGCGCGCTGATCGACAGCGAGGAGTTCTTTTTCGTGTGCCGCACTCGACGGTTCGAGCCCTCCGTTGCCGGCCGCAGCGATCTGGAACGCCGCTACCTTCACGGCCACCGCTGGTGCGATGCGAACGACATCGCCGAACTGGAGGCCGCCGGCCAACCCGTGTACCCGCGCCAGCTGGCCGAGTTGCTCTCTGCCGCAATCGGATTGGCCGACAACGCCGCGACAGGGCGGCAACCGCAGCTGCAGTCCATCCGCTGAGCTAGAACCCGCTCGCCGCCCCGTGGACGACCAGCGGTGGCAATCCCGCGACCAGCGGAGTCGCAATGCCGGCCGTCGCGCCTTGCCCGGCGTAACCGGCAACACCGAGCGGGTTGAGTCCGGGCAGCAACCCCGGCGCATAGCCCAGATCCACGATCGGCTTGAGGAACGGTTGGAACAGGTCCGCCAAGGGGTTGCCGAGGATCGGCAGCATCCGCAACGGATCCAGCAGTGGCAGTTGGGCGGTGGGCATGAAATAAAACGTCAGGTTGCCGATCTGGTGCTCAATGGCGGTGGCGACTTGCGCGGCGGACAGGTAGGGCATCGTCGAGTGCAGATTCAGGTAGCCGAACAGTGCGTTGATGCTCGACGGCAGCCACAGCGGATGCAGCGGGAAGTCGGCGATGGCGTCGTACTGCAACGTGAAGATCGACGTCAAATAGGACGTCGTGAGTGGCGTCGGGAACCGGAAGCTGCCGAACCCCGGAATGAAATGCGTCAGAATGCCGCCCATCGGATTGTTCGGGTTCGCCAGCAGCACGAAGTTCAACAGGTCCGGATCCGGCCGCAGCGCCACCGGCAGGGCCTGCAGATAGCGCATCTCCAGGCTGGCGATCGTCGCACTCTGCGAATAGCCCACCACCACAACGCGATTCCCAGCGGCGGTCTCCGTCATGATCGCGTTGTTCAGCGTTGCGAACCCCGTGTACACCGACCTGCCGAAGGTTTGGCTGCCCAGGCCGGTGACCGGCCAGAACTCTTCCGGCGTATGCAAACTCACCAGCGTGTAGCCGGGATAGTTCTGGGCCAGATACGCCTGTTCGATCGACGTCATGTAGTGCAGATTCGGCGACGGATTCCCGGTGCCGCCCATGATCAATGCGATCTTGTTGGACGCCGTGGACGACTGCATGGCAGCGGCGTTGGATGCCTCGGTTTCGGCGTAGGCGTTCTTCGCGGTGATCAGGGTTTGCACGAACTGGTTGTGGAACAGCTCGGCCTGCGCGCTGAGCGTCTGATACTGCTGGGCCTGCGCGCCGAGCAGGGCCGCGGCACGCGCCGACACCGAATCCGTGGCCGGCGGCAGCACTGAAGTCGTCGGCCCAGCCGCGGCCGCGTTCGTCGCCTGCAGGCTCGCACCGATTCCCTGCAACTCCTCGGCCGCTGTCGCCATCGCGTCGGGATCGGTGATCACGAAGGTCATTCGGCCTACCGCCTCGCTAGCCGGCCGCCGGGCGGGGCCCGAGCGGGCGGTGTGCGGCGATCCCCGGCGTGGCGGCGCCCAGCAACCGGCCGGGCACATGCAGCGACGGCAGCTGGCCGGTGGTGGGCAGGCTCGCCACGACGGGGCGCACCGCGGTGCCGTTCACCGCGGGCGCCGGGGCCGGCGCTGCCGCCCCGTCGGACACCCAGCTCGCGGGCACCGACAGCGCGCCGACCGACCCGGCCCGGCCCATGCTCGCGGTGGTCACGCCGGCCGCGAGCTGCGCGGTGACCGGGGTGGCACCGGTGCTCGGACCGACCGCGGACGCCAGGACCGGATTGATCGTGGGGATGCTGCCGGCACCGCTGAGCAACGGGTTCGCGCCGGACATCAGCTGGCCGGTCAGGCTGGTCAGGGGCTGCATGGCGAACTGGGCCGGCGTCGCGGCCAGCTGCAGTTGCGACATCGGGTTCAGCAGCTGCTGGGTCAGTGAATTGATCAACCCGTCGAGCAGCTCCTGCAGGAAGGAGGTGTAGACGGGGGTGGGCAGCTTGGTCAGCGTCAACGGCGGCGGGCTGAACGGTGTCCATCCCGCCTGCGCCGCCGTGACCGCCCCGTCGTAGCCGGTCATGGCCGCCACGTCTTGGGCCCACATCTCGGCGTAGTCCGCTTCGGTCGCGGCGATCGCCGCGGTGTTCTGCCCCAGGATGTTCGTCGCGATCAGCGCCATCAATAGCGCACGGTTGGCCGCCACCACCTCCGGTGGCACCGTCGCGCTGAACGCCACCTCGAAGGCGCCCGCTGACAACCGGGCCTGGTTGGCCACCACCTCGGCCTTTGCCGACGTCGCGGTCAGCCATTGCACGTAGGGCGACGCCGCCGTGGCCATCGTCAGCGACGCCGGCCCCTGCCAGACCCCGCCGGTCAATGTGGAGACCGTCGATTGAAACGAACTCGCCGCCGATCCCAATTGGGCGGCCAATCCGTCCCAGGCCGCTGCCGCCGCCCACATCGTCGCTGAGCGTGGGCCGGCATACATGCGCGCCGAATTGATTTCCGGCGGCAGTAGCGCGAAGTCCGGCAACATACGAGACCTCTTCTCGGCCAACCGTCACGGCCGGTGTGACCAGGGGCGTCACCCATTGATTCGCACCAGCTGCCACGGCCTGCGCAAATAGCTGTCGCAATATGTAGCACACTGTGGCCGCCGCCGCACCCACCTGTTGGATGGACGTCGAACATCCGTCGAAAACTGCGGGAAACCTGGGTCGTTAGCCGGCGAGCGAGAACCCGCTCGCCACACCCGTCGAGACCAGCGGCGGCAATCCAGGGGGTCCCGGTGCCGGGAATACCTGTGCCGGGAATCCGGCCGTCAACGGATACGTGATCCCTGCTGCGCTGCCCTGGCCGATGGCTCCGGTGACGTTGACCGGACTGGGGAGCAACCCGACGTGGCCCAGGTCGACGATCGGCTGGAGGAACGGCTGGAGCAAGTCGGCCGCCGGATTTCCCAGGATGGGGACATACATCCGGAGCGGGTCCAGCAGTGGCAATTGCAGGTTCGGGATGAAGTGCATCGTCACGTTGCCGATCTGGCTTTGGACGGCGTTGGCAGCGTCTGCCGCGGCGACATAGGCGGCCATGTGGTGCGCTTTGAGCAAGCTGAACAGCGAGTTCGCGCCAGTCGGAAGCCAGAGCGGGTGCCGCGGAAAGTCAGCGATCACGTCGTATTGCAGCGTGAAAATCGAGGTCGCATATGAGGTCGTTAGCGGCGTGGCAAAGCGAAACTCGCCGAACCCCGGGATCAGGTGCGTCAGCACGCCGCCCATCGGGTTGTTCGGATTGGCCGCCAAGACGAAGTCCAGCAGGTTTGTACTGGGCCGCAGGGCGGCCGGAAGGCCCTCGAGATAGCGCATGTGCATGCTGGCGATGGTTGCGCTCTGCGAATAGCCCATGACGACAACCTTGTTGCCGGCGGCGGTTTGCTCCAGGACCGCGTTGTTCAAGGTTGCGAAACCCTCGGCGACGGATTGGCTGAAGGTCCGGCTGCCCAGGCCGGTCACCGGCCAGAGCTCTTGCGGAGTGTGCAGGCTGACCAGTCGGTAGCCCGGGTACTTCTGCAGAAACGCCCGCTGCACTGAGGTCATGTACTCGACGCTCGGTTTCGGGTTTCCGGTGCCGCCCATGATCAGCGCGACTTTGTCCTGCGTCGACGCCGCCTGCAAGGCGGCGCGGTTGCCGACTTCGGTTTCGGCATAGGCATTCTTCGCGACGATGAGGGTATTCACGAACTGGTCGTGAAACAGTTTGGCCTGCGCGCTAACTCGTTGATACTGCGTGGCCTGTGCGACCAGTCGCGCCGCCGTTCGCGCCGATACCGAATCGGTCGCTGGCGGTTGCACTCCCGACATCGCGGCCGCCGCGGCGGCATTCGTCTCGTGCAGCGCCGAACCGATCGCGCGCAAATCGCCGGCCGCCGTCCCCATCGCCTCGGGGTCGGCGGTGACAAGCGTCATGGCGTGCACCTCGCCGCCAGGTCAAGCCGCGCGGATGACGCCGCCTTGCGCGACGCGGCGACCGCCCCCGAGGCGGCGGCGCCTCCCACTCGCCCCGGCATGTTGATCGAGGGCGCAGCCGGCGTTGTCGCCGCGCTCGCCGAAATCGGGCTCACCGCGGCGCTGGACACCCCGGCCGCCGGGGGAATTGCGGGCGCCTCCGACGTGGCGGTGGCCCAGGTTGCCGGCACGGACAACGGCCCGATCGAGGCCGCCCGTCCCGCACTCGCGGTGATCACGCGGCCAGCGACGTGCGCGGCGCTCCGGGCAGCCGGCTGCGGACCCGTGGCGGACGCCGGCACCGGATCCATCACCGTGCCGGCAGCGCTGGGCAACGAGTTGGCGTCGGACAGGGCCTGGCCGATCAGCGTGTTCATGGGTTCCATCGCGAACTGGGCCGGCGTCGAGAGCGCCTGCAACTGGGTCATCGGGTCCGTCAGTTGGCTCGTCAGGGTCTGCATTACCGATTCGAACAACTGCTCACCGAAGGAAACGAATCTTGCGGCGGGCAGGCTCGTCAGGGTCAGCGGCGGTTCGCTGAACGGTGTTTGTGCGGCGCCGGCCGACGTGGTGCTGACGTCATAGCCCACCATCGCCGCCACGTCCTGGGCCCACATCTCGGCGTACTCC
The DNA here is from genome assembly GCF_010727605.1 of Mycobacterium simiae. Classification (NCBI taxonomy): domain Bacteria; kingdom Bacillati; phylum Actinomycetota; class Actinomycetes; order Mycobacteriales; family Mycobacteriaceae; genus Mycobacterium; species Mycobacterium simiae. The sequence goes on along the minus strand of NZ_AP022568.1, from coordinate 461,733 downwards.
GCTTCGGTCGCCGCAATCGACGCGGTGTTTTGACCCAGGATGTTCGTCGCGATCAGCGTCATCAGCAGGGCACGGTTGGCCGCGACGATTTCCGGGGGCACCGTGGCGGCAAACGCGGTCTCGAATGCGCCGGCCGATAGTCGGGTTTGGGTGGCGACCCGCGCTGCGTTCGCCGACGTCGCAGTTAACCACTGCACATAGGGGCTGGCTGCGGTCGCCATCGCCGTCGACGCAGGGCCCCGCCAGGGCCCACCGGTCAGCGACGACACCGTCGAATGAAAAGAACTCGCCGTGGACCCAAGCTCGGCGGCCACCGTGTCCCAGGCTGCTGCCGCTGCCCACATTGCGCCCGATCGCGGCCCGGCATACATGCGCGCGGAATTTATTTCCGGCGGCAATAGTCCGTAATCCATGGAACCCCCTTTTTCGGTTCTCGTTCTCGGCTAAATGCCCGGCGCCAGACGCCAACGCCCAGCGCCCAACACCAAGCGCACACGGTCGAAGCTGACGAGGGACGCTAACGGGGGCGCTAACGAGGCCAAAGCCCTCCCTGGATATCCGGCAAAGGAACCGCAAGGGCCTGCTGCGGATATCTGCCCGCATTCTTAGCAGGATTTGAGGGCCTTTTCCGATGGGTGTGACACACCTCAAAGGCTCCATAGCAACCTCAAATCACCGTCACATGCCCATAGAAACCTCACAGAAACCGCGGAAAAACTGATTTTGTGCGAACCACTAGAGTGGAGGCTCGACAGTTCGAGGAGAGAAGAGCTAGTGAACAGCGGCGCACAGTCGACCCAGGCCAACCAGACGGGGACGGCCCGCGTCAAGCGCGGCATGGCCGAGATGCTCAAGGGCGGCGTCATCATGGACGTCGTCACCCCGGAGCAGGCCCGCATCGCCGAGGGCGCGGGCGCCGTCGCCGTGATGGCGTTGGAGCGGGTGCCCGCCGACATCCGCGCCCAGGGCGGCGTATCGCGGATGAGCGACCCCGACATGATCGAGGGCATCATCTCGGCGGTGACCATCCCGGTGATGGCCAAGGCGCGGATCGGGCATTTCGTCGAGGCGCAGATTTTGCAGAGCCTCGGCGTCGATTACATCGACGAATCCGAGGTGCTCACACCCGCCGACTACACCCACCACATCGACAAGTGGAAGTTCACCGTGCCGTTCGTGTGCGGGGCGACCAACCTGGGTGAGGCGTTGCGACGCATTAACGAGGGCGCGGCGATGATCCGGTCCAAGGGGGAAGCCGGAACCGGCGACGTTTCCAACGCGACCACCCACATGCGGGCCATCGGTGCCGAAATCCGCCGGCTGGGTTCCCTGTCGGACGACGAATTGTTCGTTGCCGCAAAGGAATTGCAGGCGCCTTACGACCTCGTCGTCGAGGTGGCCCGGGCCGGCAAGCTCCCGGTGACGTTGTTCACGGCCGGCGGCATCGCGACCCCGGCCGACGCGGCGATGATGATGCAGCTAGGGGCCGAGGGTGTGTTTGTCGGCTCCGGGATCTTCAAGTCGGGCGACCCCGCCGCGCGGGCGGCCGCGATCGTCAAGGCCACCACCTTCTACGACGACCCTGACGTGCTGGCCAAGGTTTCCCGCGGCCTGGGTGAGGCGATGGTCGGCATCAACGTCGAGCAGATCGCACAGCCGCATCGCCTGGCCGAGCGCGGCTGGTAAACCGGTCCGTGGCCATCGAAGAGATCCTTGATCTCGAGCAACTCGAGGTCAACATCTACCGCGGTCGGGTGTTCAGCCCGGAGTCGGGATACTTCCAGCGCACGTTCGGCGGCCACGTCGCCGGGCAGTCACTCGTCTCGGCGGTGCGCACCGTCGACCCGCGCTACCAAGTGCACTCGCTACACGGCTACTTCCTGCGGCCCGGTGACGCCAACGAACCCACGGTCTTCATCGTCGAACGCACCCGCGACGGCGGTTCGTTCGCCACCCGCCGCGTCAACGCCATTCAGCACGGCGAGATCATTTTCAGCATGGGCGCGTCGTTCCAGACCGACCAGGAAGGTATTCACCACCAGGATCGGATGCCGTCCGCACCGCCGCCCGACGGCCTGCCGGGGCTGGACTCGATCAAGGTCTTCGACTCGGATACTCAGGCTGGCTTCAAGCAGTTCGAGGAGTGGGACGTGTGCATCGTGCCCCGCGGGCGGCTGGAGTTGTTGCCCGGCAAGGCTTCTCAACAACAGGTGTGGTTCCGCCACCGCGACCCGCTCCCGGACGACCCGGTGCTGCACATCTGCGCGCTGGCCTACATGAGCGACCTCACGTTGCTGGGCTCGGCGCAGGTCAACCACCTCGATGTGCGTCAGCATTTGCAGGTGGCGTCGCTGGACCACGCGATGTGGTTCATGCGGGCGTTCCGGGCCGACGAGTGGCTGCTCTACGACCAGTCCTCGCCGTCCGCCAGCGGCGGACGGTCGCTGTGTCAGGGCAAGATTTTCACCCAGTCCGGCGAGATGGTGGCGGCCGTCATGCAGGAGGGGCTGACCCGCTTCCCGCGGGGATACGGCAAGTGAACCGCCCGCGAATCGGGGTGTTGGCGCTGCAGGGCGACACCCGGGAGCATTTGGCAGCGCTGCGCGAGGCGGGAGCCGAGTCGATGCCGGTGCGCCGGCGTAGCGAGATCGACGCCATCGACGGGCTGGTGATCCCGGGCGGAGAATCCACCACGATGAGCCATCTGCTGCTGGACCTCGATCTGCTCGAGCCGTTGCGGGCACGCCTGGCCGGCGGGCTGCCCGCTTACGGCGCCTGCGCGGGCATGATCATGCTGTCCAGCGAAATTCTCGACGCCGGCGCCAACGGGCGGCAGGCACTGCCGTTGCGTGCCATCGATATGACCGTGCGGCGCAACGCCTTTGGACGTCAAGTCGATTCGTTCGAAGGCGATGTCGAGTTCGCCGGCCTAACCGGCCCGGTGCGTGCGGTGTTCATTCGGGCGCCCTGGGTCGAGCGGGTCGGCGCGGGCGTGCAGGTGCTGGCGACCGCGGCCGGACACGCCGTCGCGGTGCGCCAAGGCCCGATGTTGGCGACGGCCTTCCACCCGGAAGTAACCGGTGATCGCCGTATCCACCAGCTGTTCGTCGACATCGTCGCGGGCCGTAGCTAGCGCGTGCTCTCATCGGCGACGTTGCGGTCGGACTGCCCCAAACCAGGGCCCTGCGGGTCCTCGTGCTGGTGCTCCAATTTCTGCTGCAGCTCCCGCTGCTCCTCGGTCGACTGTGTCGCGTCCTGGGGTTCTTTCGGTTGATTCACACCCTTGAGGTTCTCCGCAATCGGCTGCCCCGAAACAGGGCACGTTCGTTTGATCGGATGGCCGGCGGGTAGCTCCCAGCGGTGACCAGTACAGCACATCGACTGACCGGTATCGCCGCGCTCGCGACACTGACCGATTTGGGCCTTTCGTCCGTCGCCGCAGGCGTTCTGGCCCGGCGGCGTCCCGTGGTGCGCCTCTTGGAGGTCACTCAAGCCGATTCGCGGGCCGCCACCCGGATGCGGCGACTTCGCGCCCAATACGGGCGTGGACCCGTGGAGTTGGTGATACCCGGTCGACGCATCCTCGTCATCCTCGATCCAGAAGACGTCGGCCGGGTGCTCGACCATGCACCGGACCCGTTTCATCCCGCGAACTTGGAGAAGCGCAAGGCGTTGGAGTGGTTTCAGCCGCGTGGCGTGCTGATCAGCCGGGGACCCATTCGCCAGCAGCGCCGCGAGCTGAACGAGGCGGCGCTGGACAGCGGTGCCGAGCTGCACCGCCTGGCCGGTGAGTTCGCCGGCACCATCGCAGCAGAGACCGACGATCTGGTCGCCGCGGCGGCGCAGTCCGGGCGCCTGAACTCCTACGAATTCATGGCCGGGTGGTGGCGCCTGGTGCGGCGCTTGACGTTTGGCGATGCGGCCCGCAACGACGAGCAGATCACCGACGAGTTGCTGGGGCTGCGCAAGGCGGGCAACTGGTCGTTTTTGTCGCTGCCGCACTACCGGCGACGCGCCCAGTTCTTCACACATCTCTACGGGTATGTGGAAAATCCGCAGCCTGGCACGTTGGCTAGTGTGGTGGCGCAGCTGCCCGCGAGCGGGGCCGTCGATCCGGTCGGCCAAATGCCGCATTGGGTTTTCGCATTCGATGCCGCCGGAATGGCGTTGTGCCGCGCGTTGGCGTTGCTGTCGACCCATCCCGAACAACTCGCCCGGGCCCTGGACGACGCCGCCGATCCGGGTGCACCGCAGCTGCGACCGTACTTGCGGGCCAGTGTGCTGGAGTCGGTACGCCTGTGGCCCACGACGCCGACGATCTTGCGCGACACGACCGAGGACACGCAGTGGCGCGGCGGCGCAGACCGGTTCACGGTGGCCGCGGGAGCCGGGGTGATGATCGTGGTTCCGGCGTTTCACCGCGACGATCAGGTGCTGCCGTTCGCGCACACGTTTGCCCCCGAAATCTGGCTGGACGGGACCGCGCAAAATCACCGCCAGCTGGTGCCTTTCAGCGCCGGACCTGCCGAGTGCCCGGGGCGCAATCTCGTCCTGTTCGTGACCAGCACGGTGATGGCCAATCTGCTCGGCCGGCTGCGCCTGACCCTGAGCTCCACCCCCCGGTTATCCCCGGAGCAGCCATTGCCGTTGACCCTTAATCAGCTGACCCTGGAATGGAACGTCAAGCCCGCGACCGCGTTGCCGGTCGGGCCCTAGGTTGCTACTTCGAGGACGCGACTTCGAGTTCCCGCAGGAGATCGTGGCATCGCCGAGCGCGTTCGGAATCCTGTTTCATGACTTCTTCGAAGAACGAGGCGATGTCGTCGCGGCCGGCATTTTTGGCGTCCCGCACGTACTGCCCGTAGTCATGTCCGGCTTTCAGCGAGTGATACTGCACCGAGATGAGGTCAAAGGTGACGTCGTCGAATCCGGTTTCTCCGGTGGCCATGATGTGGTCCTCCTAGCTCGCCATGCGTGTGTTGTTCGGTGCGAGGTACCCACTGGTGATCCGCCGAATCGCCGTGCACGCCGGTCGCTTCGCTCATTGGACACCGCCCGCGGCTCTCGACGCAAAAGCGTTTCACCCCAACGCATCAGGTCATCTGCATTGTCGACCGGACGCGCCGCGCAGGAAGCGACGGGAAGAATGCGCAGGGCTCGGCCTGCTTACCGGACCCGGCGTCAAGCCGCCGTGACCGCTGGTGCAGGTGAGCCTGAAGTGGTGTGGCCGTACGTGCCGCACCCTGCGTCCACGTAGACTCGTCTGGCTGTAGACGAAGAGCGCAACACGAAAGAATGAGGTAGGACGGCGATGAGCGGCCATTCCAAGTGGGCCACCACCAAGCACCAGAAGGCCGTCAAGGACGCACGCCGGGGCAAGGAGTTCGCCCGGCTGATCAAGAACATCGAGGTCGCGGCCCGCACCGGCGGCGGCGACCCGGCCGGCAATCCGACGCTGTACGACGCCATCCAGAAGGCGAAGAAGACGTCGGTGCCCAACGACAACATCGAGCGGGCCCGCAAGCGCGGCGCCGGCGAGGAAGCCGGTGGGGCCGACTACCAGACGATCATGTACGAGGGTTACGGACCCAACGGCGTGGCCGTGCTGATCGAGTGCCTCACCGACAACCGCAACCGCGCGGCCGGCGAGGTCCGGGTGGCGGTCACCCGTAACGGTGGCACCATGGCCGATCCGGGCTCGGTGTCCTACCTGTTCACCCGCAAGGGCGTCGTCACGCTGGAAAAAAACGGCCTGAGCGAAGACGACGTCTTGGCCGCCGTCCTGGACGCCGGCGCCGAGGACGTCAACGACCTAGGGGAGAGCTTCGAGATCATCTCCGAGCCGACCGACCTGGTCGCGGTGCGCACCGCGCTGCAGGACGCCGGCATCGACTACGAGTCCGCTGAGGCCAGCTTCCAACCCTCGGTCAGCGTGCCGGTCGACGTGGACGGTGCCCGAAAGGTGTTCAAGCTCGTCGACGCGCTGGAGGACAGCGACGACGTGCAAAACGTCTGGACCAATGTCGACCTGTCCGACGAGGTCCTGGCCGCCCTAGAAGAAGACTGAGCCCAGGAGTAGGCCGCGTCAGTCGTACCCGTGGTGCATGTCCTCGACAATGCGCGGGTTGTCCAGCGTTGACGGTTCCAGTGGACGCGGCGCAATGTCGTCGGAGAACACCGTCGCGGCCTGCAGGACCCGCGAGTTGAGGTAGCGCAGCGGCGGCGCGTCGGCGGGCATGGAGGGCACCGGCGCGGGCGCCGCCCGACCGGCCGGCGCGGGGCTGGCCAGCACGAAGCCCCAGTCGCCGAATGTGGGCACGTGCACGTGGTAGGGCGTGACGGCGTAGCCCGCGGAACGAATCGTCGACACCGTGCGCCAGAATGCAGTCGGCGTGGAAAACGGACTGCCCGCCTGCACCACGACCAACCCTGCTGGCGAAAGCGCCTGCGCGACAAGGGAATAGAACTCGATCGAATACAGCCGGCCGAGAACCGGGGTGTCCGGGTCAGGCAGGTCGACGATGACGGCGTCGAAACCACCTGACGGGCGCAGCTCCGGGTGGCCGACGCGCAGCCAGCGCATCGCGTCGTCGATCACGACGGCGACCCGCGGGTTGTCCAGCGCCGCGGCATTGGCGTCGCGCAGCGTCGTGCGCGCGACTTCGATCACCGCGGGATCCAGCTCCACCTGGACGATCCTTTCGATCCCGTTCTGCCGCAGCAGTTCTCGTGCCGCCAGACCGTCGCCGCCGCCCAGTACGAGCACCGATCGGGCGCCCCTGCCCAGCGCGGGGTAGACCAGGCTCTCGGTGTAGCGGTATTCGTCGCGGGTGGAGAACTGCAACCCGCCGTCGAGGTACAACCGGGTGTCGTTGCCGCGGCGGGTGACCACGATCTCCTGATAGGCGGTGTGCCGGTAGGCGATGATCGGGTCGGCGTAAAGACGTTGCCGGCTGGTCGTTTCGATGTCGTGCGCGTTCACGAGCAGCACGATCAACAGCCCCAGGGCAGCGGCCAGCGCGGCCAGCGCCGTCGCCAGCTGCGGCAGCGAGATGACGTGCCGCAGCAAAAACGTCGCCACGATGGCGGCCGCCACCAGGTTGATGACGCCGGTGGCCGCCGCGCCGCGGATCATCCCGAGGTGCGGCAGCAGGGCGAACGGCCAGACCAACCCGCCGACCAGCGCGCCCAGGTAGTCGGCCGCGGTGAGGTTGGCCAAGGTGCGGCCGGCGTCGGTCGCCCCCGAGGTGCGACCGCGCTGCAGCAGCGTCATCAGCAGCGGCACCTCGGCGCCGACCAGGCCACCGATCAGCGCCGTACCCACCGCCAGCACCCAGGTCGAACCGACCGCTCCGTCCAGAAACGCATATACGGCGTACAACGCCGCCGCGGACAACCCGCCGACGACGCCCAGCAGCGCCTCGACCGCGACGAAGACGATGCCCGCACGCCCCAGCAGCGGCTTGACCACCAGGGCGCCCATCCCCAGGGCGGCGATGTAGCCCGCGACGATCAGGGAGGTTGCGACGATGCCGCCGCCGTTCAGGCTCGCCGAGAGCGTCAGCAGCGCCAATTCGTAGATGATGCCGCACGCCGCACACGCCGCGACGGCCGCGAGCAGCACGGCCCGCCACCGTGTCGACGGCCGCACCGGGCCGACCGCCTGCTGCCGGGTCGTCACATCGTTGCCTCCCTTGCTATTTGGTTCCGCCCGGACCGCCGGGACTGCCGCCGGATCCGCTGGACGGTGCGCCCGGCGTGAAGCCAGGTCCGAGATAGATGAACGAGCCGTGGTTGTATCCGGCGTTGAGACTTTCGACGCGGATGCTGCACGGGTGAGCGCCGTCGGGGCCGACGATCACGATGTTGTTGCTGTAGCGCAGGTAGTCGTTGCCGCCGGCACTGGCGCGCGCCTCGGGTTCCTGATACTCGGCGAGCGTGTCGGCGATATGGTCGGGCGATCCGCTGCAGAGGTATCGCGTGCCGTTGGCGTCATGGGCGTACTCGTGGTAGTGGCTCGCGATGTAGGACCCGACGTCCTTCTGCAACAAGATGATCCCGAGGATCAGCGATATCACCGAGGCCGCGGCCAGACCGCCGGCAAGCCAGAGCAGTTGCCTGCCCGTCACGGTCGCCACCGGCTGGCCGTGTGGACCACCTCGCCGCCGACGGGATTGCGCGGGTACAGATGCCACGTCTGCCAGCGCCAGCCGGTGCCGTCGGGTGCGGCGGCCAGCACGGTCAGCGCGGCGTCGTCACCGGGGAAGGTGCCGCCGAGCCAACCGATTTCGGTTCGGCAGCGCTCACGCAGCTCGCTTGCCAGCCGGCGAAACGACGTCTCGTCGTGGCTGCCGGTGTGCGAATGCAGGCGGTAGCCCGACGCCTCGGCGTGCTCGGGCAGCGTTGCGGCGTCGCTGCCCGCGGCGCAGGAAACCTGCTCGGAAAAGCTGCTGGCCGCATGCTCGATGGTCACCAGATGCGAGGCGCCCAACACGCCGAGGCGCAGCACGCCGCCGCCGGGATGGTGCAGCACATGGCTGGCCAGCAGCGGCGGGGCGGGCGCGTTGAGCGCGAGTCCGAGCTTGCTGCCGGACACGTCGGCCGGGGCCACGGCGAGCTGGTAGAGCGGCACCGCGCGTCCTACGGCGCGGCCGGCGGCGCGGGGTAGACGGTGAGCTCACCCGGGGACACGGGCTTGCCGATCGAGATCTCCCAGGGCGTGTCGGGGGCCCAGCGCTCGAAGGACAGCAGCACCGTCTCATCGGCGTTGGCGCAGTCGACGAACTCCATCTCGCCGCCGGCCGGTAGGCCCGTCGTGCCCTCGGTGGTGTACGAGGCCTTGCCGCGCTCGGACTCCCGAAACGTCGTGCCGTCTACCACGGCCGGGTCGCCGGGCTGCAACGTCAGGTCCTTGCGGGTGACCCACATGACCAGCTCTAGCCGGCCGTCGTCGTATTCGACGCCGAACCAGGTCGGCAGGTCGCCGCCCTCCAGCAGGTGCTCCCACCACACGAATGGTCCCTGGCGGAAGGTCACCGACCCGCGCACCAGGTAATCGATGCCGGCGTAGCTGACGACGGCGCCCGGGCCCAATTGACGCGGCCCGAACTGCGGCATGGCGTCGAAGGCCATCGGATCGATGCGTCCCTGCGGCCGCGGGGCTTTCGAGAAGCGCCGCGACGCGATCAGCAAGACCACGATCGACGCGATGAACAGCACCGCGGCCAACACCACTAGCAGCGTTCCCACGACAGACCCTTCCGGCGCCGCGACGGCGGAGCAAACGTGGGCCTAAATTAACAGCTTTTGGCAGGGGCCGAGGCGTGTCCTGTTCGGCGCGGTCGGACGCGACCGTTACGCTATCGAACAGCTGTTCGGGACGTCGGTCTGCACGAAGTGGGAGTGGGAGCATGCGCGTGATGGGCATCGACCCCGGACTGACCCGATGCGGGTTGTCCGTGGTTGAGAGCGGCCGCGGGCGCAGGGTGGTGGCGTTGGACGTCGACGTGGTCCGCACCCCGTCGGATGCCGCGCTGCCCCAACGACTGCTGGCGATCAGCGATGCCGTCGAGCACTGGCTGGACACCCACCGGCCCGACGTGATCGCGATCGAGCGAGTGTTCTCGCAGCACAACGTGTCGACCGTGATGGGCACCGCCCAGGCCGGCGGCGTGATCGCGCTGGCGGCGGCGCGGCGCGGCATCGACGTCCACTTCCATACCCCCAGCGAGGTCAAGGCGGCGGTCACCGGCAACGGCGCCGCCGACAAGGCGCAGGTCACCGAGATGGTCACCAGAATCCTTACGCTGCAAGCCAAACCGACCCCCGCCGATGCGGCCGATGCGCTGGCGCTGGCCATCTGCCATTGCTGGCGGGCGCCGATGCTGGCCCGGATGGCGGCCGCCGAAGCGTTGGCCGCCCAACAACGCCGGGCCTATCGGGCGAAGCTGGCCGCCAAGACGGCCCAAGCCAAGGCCGCTCAGGCGGGAGCGCGACGATGATCTCCTCGGTACGCGGTGAGGTGCTCGAGGTGGCGCTCGATCACGTGGTGATCGAAGCCGCCGGCGTCGGCTACCGGGTGAACGCGACACCGTCGACGCTGGCGACGCTGCGGCAGGGAAGCGAGGCCCGGCTGATCACCGCGATGATCGTGCGCGAGGACTCGATGACGCTGTACGGGTTTCCCGACGGCGAGACCCGCGACCTGTTCCATACGTTGCTGTCGGTGTCCGGGGTGGGGCCGCGGCTGGCGATGGCGACGCTGGCGGTGCACGACGCCGCGACACTGTGCCAGGCGCTGGCCGACGGCGACGTCGCCGCGCTGACCCGGGTGCCCGGCATCGGCAAGCGCGGTGCCGAGCGCATGGTGCTGGAGTTGCGCGACAAGATTGCGCCGATGGGCGCGCCCGCGGCCGCGCCGGCGGGTGTGGGCCGCAACGGCCACGCGGTGCGCGGCCCCGTCGTCGAAGCTCTCGTCGGCCTGGGTTTCGCGGCCAAGCAGGCCGAGGAAGCCACCGACAGCGTGCTGGCCGCCAGCCGCGAAAACGGTGAGCAGGCAACGACTTCGGGCGCATTGCGGGCCGCGCTGTCGCTGCTGGGTAAGTCCAAATGAACGAGGACTTCGCCGACGATCATGCCGACCGTGACCTCTCGCCGGCGCTCACCGTCGGCGAGGGCGACATCGATGTCAGCCTGCGGCCCCGGTCGCTGCGGGAATTCATCGGACAGGCGCGGGTCCGCGAACAGCTGCAGCTGGTCATCGAGGGAGCCAAGAACCGCGGCGGCACACCGGATCACATCCTGCTGTCCGGACCGCCCGGGCTGGGCAAGACCTCGCTGGCGATGATCATCGCCGCCGAACTGGGGTCGTCGCTGCGGGTGACCTCGGGCCCGGCGCTGGAGCGCGCGGGGGATCTGGCCGCGATGCTGTCCAACCTGGTCGAACACGACGTCCTGTTTATCGACGAGATCCACCGCATCGCCCGGCCCGCCGAGGAGATGCTCTACCTCGCGATGGAGGACTTCCGGGTCGACGTCGTGGTCGGCAAAGGCCCCGGGGCCACGTCGATTCCGCTCGAAGTCGCGCCGTTCACGTTGGTCGGCGCAACCACCCGGTCGGGTGCCCTGACCGGACCGCTGCGGGACCGGTTCGGCTTCACCGCGCACATGGACTTCTACGAGCCCGCCGACCTGGAGCGGGTGCTGGCCCGATCCGCGGGAATCCTGGGCATTGAGCTGGGTGCCGAGGCCGGTGCCGAGATCGCGCGGCGCTCGCGGGGCACACCCCGCATCGCCAACCGCCTGCTGCGCCGGGTCCGCGATTTCGCCGAGGTGCGCGCCGACGGGGTGATCACCCGCGATGTCGCCAAGCAGGCGCTGGAGGTCTACGACGTCGACGAACTCGGGCTGGACCGGCTGGACCGGGCCGTGCTCTCGGCGCTGACCCGCAGTTTCGGCGGCGGCCCGGTCGGGGTTTCGACGCTCGCGGTCGCGGTCGGGGAGGAGGCGGCCACCGTCGAGGAGGTGTGCGAGCCGTTTCTGGTGCGGGCGGGCATGATCGCGCGGACACCGCGCGGCCGGGTAGCCACCGCACTGGCCTGGACGCATCTCGGTATGACGCCGCCATCCGGGGTTTCGCAGCCCGGCTTGTTCGACTAGGGAGGCACCATGATCACCGCCGGATTGGTATTCGCCGCGTTGGCGGCGCTGCTGCACGTCTACATCTTCACGATGGAATCACTGACCTGGACCTCGGATCGCACCCGCGCCACTTTCGGAACGACACCCGAGGAGGCCGAGATCACCCGCCTGCTCGCGTTCAATCAGGGCTTTTACAACCTATTCCTGGCCATCGTGACCGGAGTCGGAATCACCGCGCTCGCGCTGGGACACCGGTGGGTGGGTGCCGCACTCGTCTTCGCCGGCGTCGGATCCATGGCCGCGGCCGCGCTGGTGTTGGTGTCGTCGGCGCGGGACAAGGCCCGGGCCGCGGTGACGCAGGGACTTTTCCCGGTCATCTCGATCGTGCTGCTCATTTTTGGCCTCAACGCGTAACCTCGCGGCGCTCGGGGTTACTTCCGGTCGCCGCAGGGTACCCACGCCGTGCTGAAGTAGCCCGGCGCAAAAGAGGAGATAGCCATGAAGAACGCACGAGACGGCCATCCAGGCAGATTGTGGATGCCACGCTCCCGCGGTGCGGTGTGCGGGTTGGTGCTGATCGTCCTGGGTGCATGGGGTGCGTTGATTCCGTTCATCGGCCCGCATCTCAATTTCGCGTACACACCCGACCGAGACTGGGCGTGGAGCACCGCCCGCGGCTGGTTGGAGGTGCTGCCGGGTGCTCTGACCGCGCTGGGCGGCTTGCTGCTGATCTTTTCTGGTAACCGCATCACCGCGATCGTGGGCGGCTGGCTGGCGGTAATCTCCGGCGCGTGGTTCGTCGTCGGGCGTGACCTGGCGCCGGTGCTGGGGATCGGATCGGCCGGGGATCCGATCGCCGCCACCGACCGCAAGCGGGCCGCACTGGAAATCGCATACTTCTCCGGCCTGGGCGCGTTGATCGTTTTCGTCGGCGGCATCGCGCTCGCTCGCCTGGCGGTGCGCCTGGCCAGCGACATCGAGGCACTGGCGCGGGTGCGCTCGGCCACGGTGCCGGCCAGCGACGAGCCCGTCTACATGTCGGGGCTCCAGGAGCCACACCGTGAGGTCGAGCCCGACGCGCTGACCACCCCGCGCGTCGAACCGGCCGAAGGACACAAGACCGGCGGCTGGCGCCGGCATCGGGCCGACGCCGCACCCGGACAAGGCTCGTCGTACATGCGGTGGCCGCATCCCCAGCGCTGAGACCACATGAAAAAACCGATCGCCAGCCCCCAACTGGGCTGGCGATCGGTTTACCGCGGTCTCAGAGCACTCCGAGCAGTTTCAGGTCGCTGATGTATTTGGCGATGATCTGCGGCGTGATGTGCGGAATGTCCTTGTCGGGGCCGACTTTGGCTTCCTGGACGGCCGCACGGAACCGATCGGTCGGGGCGATCGATCCCCGGACCGGCCGCTCCGGCTTCTGGTAGTTGTGCAGCAGCGGCAGCAGCGATGCGTTGCGCTGCTTCTCGGGCAGTCCGCGCAGGCTGGTCTCGAACCGCTGCAGCCAGTCGGCGTAGTCGTCGACGCGCTGGATGGCGCAGCCGGCCACCTCGATGAGCCAGTCGACGAACTCGTCCATGCCGATGCCGTCGTCGTAGGGGTTCATCACGTGGAAGGTGCGGAACCCGTCCACAGTCTGGGCACCCAACGTCGAGATCGCCTCGGCGATGAACTCGACCGGCAGCCCGTCGTAGTGGGCGCGTTGGCGTCGGCCCTCGGCGTCGAGCTCGTAGAACGAGCCGGGCGCGATGCCGGTCGCCGCCAGGCTCAGCATCATCCGGGTGAACATGTCCGACACGTTGAGCTGACCAGCGTAGGTGGTGTCGGCCAGGATCATGTCGCAGCGGAACACCGCCACCGGCAGCCCGCACAGGTCGTTGGCCTCGCGTAACAGCACTTCGCCGGCCCACTTGCTGTTGCCGTAGCCATTGGCGTAGCTGTCGTCGACGCGCCGGGTCGCGCTCATCTGCCGGACGTCGGCGTCCTCGGTGAACTGTCCGGGGGTGACCTGGTCGCCAACCCCGATCGTGGAGACGTAGGTGTACGGCTTCAACTTGGTGGTCAGTGCGAGGCGGATCAGCTCGGCGGTGCCCAACGCGTTCGGACCGAACAGCTCGCTGTACGGCAATACGTGGTTGACCAGGGCGGCCGGGTCGACGATCAGGTCGACGGTGTCGGCCAGTCGCTGCCAGGTCTGCCGGTCCAAGCCGAGGTCTTCCTCACCCTTGTCACCGGCCAGCACCTCGAGGTGATCGGCGGCCAGCGTGTGGTAGTGCTCGAGCAGCTCCGGGTCGCCGCTGTCGAAGGTGGCGTCCAGGCGGGCCCGGGCCGCGGCGTCGTCCCTGGCGCGAACCAGGGCGATCACCTTGCCGTCGACCAGGCCCATCCGCTCGAGCCACTCCAGAGCCAGGTAGCGGCCGAGGAAGCCGGTGGTGCCGGTCAGCAGGACGGTGCGCACCTCGCTACTGGCGGCGGGCAGCTTTGGCGCGGCCGCCAGGGTCGAGGCGTCGATGAACTTGTCCAGGGTGAGGTCGCTCGCATGCACCTCGGCAGCGTTACGCCCGTGCACCGAGGCGAAGCTGGGCCGCTTGCTGCCCTGGCGCTGAGCCTCGATGTACTTGGCGATGGCCGCCAGGTCGTTGGCCGGGCTGACGATCACGCCGACCGACACCTCGACATCGAAGATCTCGTTCAGCAGGTTGCCGAAGGTCAACGCGGACAACGAGTCGCCGCCCAGATCGGTGAAGTGCGCATCGGGGGACAGGTCGCTGGCCGCGCTGCCCAACAGCGCCGCGGCGGCCCGGCTGACCGTCTGCAGCACCGGTGCGTCGGCGCCGGTGCGGCGCAGCTCCGCCAACTCGTTGGCCTGGCCCTCGGCCAGCTCGGCGTAGAGCTGCTCGAGCCGCTCGCCGTAGTGCTGCTTGAGCTTGGGCCAAGCCAGCTTGCGAATTCCGGTCAGCAGACCGTTTTCCACCGTGAACGGCGTCGTCTCGATGAGGAAATCGCGAGGCACCTCATACGACTGCAGGCCGGCCTCTTTGGCCACCGTCTGCAGGGAGTCGGCGATCAGCGGCTTCAGCGCCTCAATATCGTTGTCCGCCAACGCTTCTTGGGTGGGCACGACGACCGCCAACAGGTACGGGTGCGCGCTGTTGCCGTACACGTAGATCTGCCGCACCAATGGGCTGTTGCCGAACACCGCCTCCAGCTTGGCGAGCGTGACGAACTCACCTTGCGCCAGCTTGAGCACGTTGTTGCGGCGGTCGACGTACACCAACTTGTCCGGCCCGACCTCGGCGACGACGTCGCCGGTGTGGTACCAGCCGTCGGCGTCCAAGACGCTCGCGGTGACCTCGGGCCGCTTGTAATAGCCGGGGAACAGGTTCTGCGTCTTGAGCAGCAACTCACCGCGTGGATGCGGTCGGTCGGTGGCGAAGTAGCCCAAATCGGGGACGTCGATCAGCTTGTAGTCGATGACCGGCGGGCGGCGGACCTCGCCGTCCAGCATCACCATGCCGGCTTCGGTCGATCCGTAGCCGTCCAGCAGGTGCATCTCGAGCACCGACTCCACCCAGGCCGTCAACTCCGGGGAAGTGGGCGCGGAGCCGGTCATCGCGAAGATGAACCGCCCACCGAGCAGGTATTGCCGGATCTCGTCGCGAACCTCCGCCTCGCTGGCTCCGGTGTCGACGCGGCGCTGGTATTCGCCGTACAGCGTCTCCCAGATGCGCGGCACGAAGTTCAGCTCGGTAGGCCGAACCAGTTCGAGGTCCTCCAGCAGTGTCGACAGGTCGCTCTTGGCGGCGAAGTAGGCGGTGCCGCCGTTGCCGAGGGTGCCGTAGAGGATGCCCCGCCCCATGACGTGGCTCATCGGCATGAAGTTGAGCGTGATCGACGCGGCGCTCTCGCCGAACCAGTTCTTGTTCGACCGGCACCACATCTTGCCCATGTTGCTTTGCGGGTACATCGCGCCCTTGGGGGCGCCGGTGCTGCCGGAGGTGTAGATCAGCAGGCCCAGCGGATCGTCGGATTCGGGCTCGGGAGCCGGCGCCGCGGGTAGGGTCTTGCCGCGCTCGACGAGGTCGCTCAGCGCCTCGACCGCCACGCCGGCGTCGGCCAATCCAGTGCGCGCGGCCGCCAGGGCGTCGCGGTCGTCGTCGACCTCGGCGTGATAGTCGAAGACCACCAGCAGGGTCGGAACGTGTCCGGTCCGGATCAGCTCGATGGCAGCCGGCAGCTGGTTGACGCTTGCGGCGATCACGGCCGGCTCGGTCTCGGCGACGATCGGCTGCAGCTGCGCGGGCGCCGAACTTGTTTGCAGCGGCACACCCACCGCGCTCAGCTTGGCCAGCGCGAGGTCGAGGGTGGTGAAGTCGACGCTGGTGAAGCCCAGCACGGCTACCCGGTCACCGGCCCGTACCGGGTGGTTGGCCAGGGCGCGGGCCAGTGCGTCCACACGCTCACCGAGCTCGCGGTAGGTCATCGTCTCGAAACGGGAGAGCACCTCCGGCACCGTGCGGCCGGTCTTCGGATCCTTGACGAAATTCAATGCCCGCTGTCCCAGAGCCGGGCGATCGGCGTAACCCTCGAGCACGATGTCGATGATCTGCGGCAGCCGCAGTCCGGGTTGCTCAAGGGCCTCGACGATCGCCGGGTCCGGCCGGGCGGCGGCGAATTGCGGGTCGCTGGCAGACAGTTCTTCGACTCGCCGGGCGAGCCTTTCCTCGGAAATAGTAGACATAACCGTTCCTTGCTGCTCAGAAAATTATCTGCGCCACGCTGCGCTGATAGATAGAACGTTAGCTAAACTAAAGGTATTCCTCAACGATTCGCGCTGCGCCAAGGTTGTGACGTTCCCCACCAGGACGGGGAATAGTGGCACGCTTCATGAGGATCCAGCTCACTAGGATCCAGCGTACTGACCGAGCGCCGGCTCAGAGGTCGGTCAAAATCCCGGCAATGATCTCCAAACCCTCCGTCAGGAGGTCATCGCTGATGGACAGCGGCGGCAGCAACCGGATGACGTTGCCGAACATGCCGCACGTCAACAGGATTACGCCGGCGGCGTGGGCAGCGGTGGCCAGCTGGTCGGCCAGTGCACCGTCGGGTTCGGCGCTGCCCGATTTCACCAGCTCGACGGCGATCATCGCGCCCCGGCCGCGCACGTCGCCGACCCGGTCGTCGGCGGACTGCAGCCGCTGCAGTGGTTCGATCATCAGTCGTTCGATCTGCTGCGCCCGCTCGATCAGGCCGTCCTGCTCGATCGTCTCGATCGCCGCGAGCGCCGCCGCGCAGACGACCGGATTGCCGCCGAACGTGCCACCCAGGCCGCTGACGTGCGGGGCGTCCATGATCTCGGCCCGCCCGGTCACCGCGGACAGCGGTAGGCCACCGGCGATGCCCTTCGCCGTGCAGATCAGGTCGGGCTCGATCCCCTCGTGCTCACAGGCAAACATCGCCCCGGTGCGGGCGAACCCGGTCTGCACCTCGTCGGCGATGAACACCACGTCATTTCGGTGGCACCAGTCCAGCAGGGCTGGCAGAAAGCCCTCCGCCGGGACGATGAAACCACCCTCGCCCTGAATGGGCTCGATAATGACGGCGGCGAGGTTCTTCGCGCCGACCTGCTTTTCGATGAAGGTGAGGGTGCGTGCCGCGGCCAGCTCGCCGTCGGTGGCCAGCTCCTTGTCCAGCAGGCCGTCCCGATAGGGGTAGGACAGCGGCGCCCGGTAGATCTCCGGAGCGAACGGACCGAAGCCACTCTTGTAGGGCATGGACTTGGCGGTCAGCGCCATCGTCATGTTGGTGCGGCCGTGGTAGGCATGGTCGAACGCGACTACCGCGGGCTTGCGGGTGTAGGACCGCGCGATCTTGATCGAATTCTCGACCGCCTCGGCGCCGGAGTTGAACAGCGCCGAGCGCTTCTCGCCGGAGCCGGGGGTGATCCGGTTGAGCTCCTCGGCGACGGCAACGTACTGCTCATAAGGGGTCACCATGAAGCAGGTGTGGGTGAACTCGGCCACTTGCGCGCGAACCGCGTCGACGACCCGGGGCGCGGCGTTGCCGATCGTGGTGACCGCGATGCCCGAGCCCAAATCGATCAGGCGGTTGCCGTCGACATCCTCGACGATGCCGCCACCGGCCCGCACCGCGAACACCGGCATGGTGATCCCGACGCCGTGGGAGACCGCGGCGGTGCGGCGTTTGGTGAGTTCGAGTGAGCGGGGACCGGGAATTTCGGTAACCAGCTGACGAGTCTGCTCGAGGCCGGCCACGACGTCCTCCTCCCGGCGACACGCGGGTCGCGTCGCGCTGAAAGCCTATCCGCACGGCGCGTCGTGGCGCCCGCCCAACGGTTGGTCGCGGCCGCCGGGCTGCCAGACTGGACGGGCACACTAGACGCGTCACGCGGGTGCGTGACCTCCCGGTCGGCCTGGCACCGACTGTTGGGATACCCAGCAACACCGATACGAAAGACAGGCGCGCTCGATGGAGAGTTTGGTTTTGTTCCTGCCGTTCCTGCTCATCATGGGCGGCTTCATGTACCTGGCGTCGCGTCGGCAGAAGCGCGCGATGCAGGCCACGATCGACCTGCACGAGTCGTTGCAGCCGGGTGATCGCGTGCACACGACGTCGGGCATGCAGGCCACCGTCGTCGGGCTCACCGACGACACCGTCGAGTTGGAAATCGCGCCCGGCGTCGTCACCACCTGGATGAAGCTGGCCATTCGCGACCGGATCGTGCCGGAGGACGCCGACGACCGGGACGACGGGGACGACCGGGACGACTTGGACGAATCCGACGATCGCCCCGGTCCGGTGAACGGTTTGCGGGACGCGGGCACGTAGGCTTCGTCGGAGGCTTCCGCAGAGTCTCTCTCGGGGTAAACGACCGATTCACTAGGAGATATAAGGACGTGGCATCGTCTTCGGCGCCGGTGCACCCTGCCCGCTACCTGTCGGCGTTCCTGTTGCTGCTGGTCGGGGCCTACCTTGTGGTGTTTTTGACCGGTGACAAGCGCGCGGCTCCGAAGCTCGGCATCGATCTGCAGGGCGGGACGCGGGTGACGCTGACCGCCCGTACCCCGGACGGCTCACGGCCTACCCGCGAGGCGCTGGCGCAGGCGCAGCAGATCATCAGCGCGCGCGTCAACGGCCTGGGCGTGTCGGGTTCGGAGGTCGTGGTCGACGGGGACAACCTGGTCATCACCGTCCCGGGCAGCGACGGTAACGAGGCCCGCAACCTGGGACAGACGGCCCGGCTCTACATCCGCCCGGTGCTCAATTCCGAGCCGGCGCAGCCTGCCGAGGCCAAGCCTCCCGCGGGTCAGCCGGCACCGCCGCCCGCGGGTCAGCCGGCACCGCCGCCGGCGGGTCAGCCGGCACCGCCGCCCGCGGGTCAACCCGCCCCGCCGCCGGCGGGTCAGCCGGCACCGCAACCGCGCCCCTATCCGCAGGACCCGCCGCCGAGCCCCAGCCCGGCGCCGAGCCCGGCGCCCGCACCCGCCCCGGCGCCGTCCGGCGCGCCAGCCGCACCGGCCGCAGAGGCGCCGCCGCCCCAGGCTCCCGCGCCGCCCGATCCGCGCAAGGATCTGGCTGAGCGCATTCAGGCCATGAAAGAGCTTCGGCAGAGCGACAATCCCTACATCCAGATGGTCGCGATGCGGTGGGTGTCCTCGCACTGCGACAAAGAGGACATTTTGGCCGGCAACGACGATCCCAAGCTGCCGCTGGTGACCTGCTCGACCGACCACAAGGTCGCGTATCTGCTCGGGCCGTCGATCATCAGTGGCGATCAGATCCAGGACGCCAGCTCCACGATGAACCAGCACGGCATCGGCTTCGTCGTCGACCTTCAGTTCAAACCCGCGGCGGCCAACACCTGGGCCGACTTCACCGCCGCCCACGTCGGAACCCAGACGGCGTTCACGCTGGACTCGCAGGTGGTCAGCGCGCCGATGATCCAGGAAGCCATCCCGGGTGGACGAACCCAGATCTCCGGCGGCGACCCGCCGTTCACCGCTGCCACGGCCGGGCAGCTGGCCAATGTCCTCAAATACGGGTCGCTGCCGCTGTCGTTCGAATCCTCGGAAGCCCAAACCGTCTCGGCCACACTGGGATTGACCTCGCTAAGGGCCGGAATCGTCGCGGGCGCGATCGGCCTGGCTTTGGTGCTGGTGTATGCCCTGCTGTACTACCGGGTGCTGGGATTGCTGACCGCCCTGTCGCTGATCGCTTCCGGCGCAATGGTTTTCGCGATTCTGGTGATCCTGGGCCGGCAGATCAACTACACCTTGGATCTGGCGGGTATCGCGGGTCTGATCATCGGTATCGGCACCACCGCCGACTCGTTCGTGGTGTTCTTCGAACGCATCAAAGACGAGATCCGCGAAGGCCGTTCGTTCCGGTCTGCGGTGCCACGAGGGTGGACACGAGCCCGCAAGACCATCGTGTCGGGTAACGCCGTCACCTTCTTGGCCGCCGCGGTGCTCTACGCCCTGGCGATCGGTCAGGTGCGCGGATTCGCCTTCACTCTCGGCCTGACCACGGTCCTTGACGTGGTGGTGGTCTTCCTGGTGACCTGGCCGCTGGTGTACCTGGCCTCCAAATCTCCGACACTGGCGAAGCCCGCGTACAACGGCCTTGGTGCTGTCCAGCAGGTTGCGCGGGAACGCCGGGCTGCGCCGAGCGTGAAGACGGGACGGTGACCGCGCGATGACCCAGAAAGCCAAGACCGCCGACAGCGACACCGCGGCCGACAGCACCACGCAGCCGCCGCAGCACAGCCTGCTCTCCCGGCTCTACACCGGAACCGGCGCGTTCGAGGTCGTCGGCCGGCGACGGCTCTGGTACGGCATCAGCGGTGCGATCGTCGCGATCGCGGTCGCCAGCATCATCCTGCGCGGCTTCACGTTCGGCATCGACTTCAAGGGCGGCACCACGGTGTCCATGCCCGTCGCGGGCGCGACCGGTCAGGCTCAGACCTCGCAGGTGCAGGACGTGTTCCGCAAGACGCTGGGCCGCGACGCCGAGGCGGTGGTCATCGTCGGCAACGGCCCGTCGGCGACCGTGCAGATCAGCTCGGAGACATTGACCAACGACCAGACGGCAAAACTGCGTAACGCGCTGTTCGACGCGTTCCAACCGAAGGGCACCGACGGCAAGCCCAACAAGGCGGCGATCAGCGACTCGGCGGTGTCGGAGACCTGGGGCGGCCAGATCACCAAGAAGGCGCTGTTCGCGCTGGTCGTGTTCGTGGTGCTGGTCGGCCTGTACATCATGGTTCGCTACGAGCGATACATGGCCATGTCCGCGTTGACGACCATGGTTTTCGACCTGACGGTCACGGCCGGGGTCTATTCGCTGGTCGGTTTCGAGGTCAGCCCGGCGACGGTGATCGGCCTGCTGACCATCCTCGGATTCTCGCTCTACGACACCGTCATCGTGTTCGACAAGGTCGAGGAGAACACCAAAGACTTCCAGCACACCACCCGCCGCACCTTCGCCGAGGAAGCCAACCTGGCGGTCAACCAGACCTTCATGCGCTCGATCAACACCAGCCTAATCTCGGTGCTGCCGGTGCTGGCATTGATGGTGGTGGCGGTATGGCTGCTCGGTGTCGGCACGCTGAAGGACCTGGCGTTGGTCCAGCTGGTCGGCATTTTGGTGGGCACCTACTCGTCCATCTTCTTCGCGACTCCGCTGCTGGTCACGCTGCGCGAGCGCACCGATCTGGTGCGTACGCACACCCGCCGCGTCCTGAAACGACGCAAGCCCGCCCCGCAGCAGCCGACCGCGGCTGCCGCCGACCCCGGCGAGCAGGCGTCCGAAACCGCCCCGCAGACCACCAAGGTCGAATCGGCCGACACGGCGGCACCGAGCAAACCGGCGCCCGGTGCCCGACCCGTGCGGCCCACCGGCACGCGACGCCCGACCGGCAAGCGAAACGCCGGCCGGCGGTAACCGAGATGGGCTCCTGGTGTCCGCGGACTGGGGGCGCCGCTCACAGGCGGGCCGGTCGCCGGATGCCGATGCGCCACCCGCGCGCGGCGATCCTCGCCCTGATCGCGCCGCTCGCTGCGGCGTCGATGCTGACCGGCTGCTCGGGCAGCGCCGCCTCGCAGATCGCGTACGTCGTCGACGGCCCGTTGGCCAGCTACAACGTCAACACCACCATCGGTGCCGCGTCGGCCGGCGCGCAGGCGTTCGCCCGCACCCTGACCGGGTTCGGCTATCACGGCCCGGACGGTCAAGTCGTGGCCGACCATGACTTCGGCAGCGTCTCGGTGGTCGGCGGCTCACCCCTGGTGCTGGACTATCAGATCGCCGACAACGCGGTCTACTCCGACGGCAAGCCGGTCACCTGCGACGACCTGGTGCTGGCCTGGGCGGCCCAGTCCGGCCGGTTTCCCGGCTTCGACGCCGCCACCCAGGCCGGCTACGCCGACATTGCCAACATCGAGTGCATCCCGGGTCAGAAGAAGGCGCGGGTGTCGTTCATCCCGGACCGCGGCATCGTGGACTACCAGCAGCTGTTCGTGGCGACGACGATGATGCCGTCGCACGTCATCGCCGACCAGCTCAACATCGACGTGACCGCGACGCTGCTCAGCAACAACGCGTCGTCGATCGGCCAGATCGCGCAACTGTGGAACACCGGATGGGACATCAAGCCCGGTCTCAAACACGACGAGATCGTCAAACGCTTCCCATCGTCCGGGCCGTACAAGATCGAGTCCGTCCTGGACAACGGGGCGGTGGTGCTCGTCGCCAACGATCGCTGGTGGGGACCCAAGGCGATCACCAAGCGGATCACCGTGTCGCCGCAGGCACCCGACATCCAGGACCGGGTCAACAACCGCAGCGTCGACGTCGTCGATGTCGCTGCCGGGTCGTCGGGCACGCTGACCACTCCGGACAACTACGACCGCAACGACTTCGCCTCGGCAGGCATCGAGCAGCTCATTTTCGCCCCGCGAGGTCCGCTCGCGCAGGCCAAGGCGCGCCGCGCGGTTGCGCTGTGCACGCCCCGCGACGTGATCGCTCGCGATGCGGGCGTGGCGATCGCCAACTCCCGCCTGTCGCCGGCCACCGAGGATGCGACCGCGCTGGCCGAGGGGGCGACCGAGGCCGCACCGTTCGCCAAGGCGGATCCCGCGGCGGCCCGTGACGCGCTCGGTGGTGGGCCGCTGTCGCTGCGGATCGGCTACCAGGGCCCCAATGCCCGACTCGCGGTCACCGTCGGGACCATCGCCAAGTCCTGCGCTCCGGCCGGCATCAGCGTCACCAACATCACGCTGGACACGTCCGGCCCGCAGGCGCTCAGCGACGGCAAGATCGACGTCCTGCTGGCCAGCACCGGCGGCGCGACCGGCAGCGGCTCCACCGGGTCGTCGGCGATGGATGCCTACGCCCTGCACAGCGGCAACGGCAACAACCTCTCGGAATACGCGAACCCGCAGATCGACGGCATCATCGGTGCGCTGGCGGTCTCCGCGGACCCGGCCGAGCGCGTTCGGCTGCTCGCCGAGGCTGCACCGGTACTGTGGGGCGACATGCCGACGTTGCCGCTCTATCGGCAACAGCGCACGCTGCTGATGTCGAAGAAGATGTACGCGGTCAGCGCGAACCCGACCCGCTGGGGCGCCGGCTGGAACATGGATCGGTGGGCGTTGCTGCAGTGACGGGTGTTCGAGAGGATGCGCCGCTGGCCGGCCTGATCACGTCGCTGACCCGCGAGGTGTCCGATTTCCCGCAGCCCGGCGTCCAGTTCAAAGACCTGACCCCGGTGTTCGCCGACGCGACGGCGATGGCCGCGGTCACCGACGCGCTGGCGGGTTTCGCCGCCGGCGCCGACCTGGTGGCCGGCATCGATTCCCGCGGGTTCCTGGTCGCGGCGGCGGTGGCCGACCGACTGGGCACCGGCGTGCTCGCGATCCGCAAGGGCGGCAAACTGCCACCCCCGGTGCACGCCGTCGAATACGACCTGGAGTACGGCAGCGCCATTTTGGAGATCCCCGCCGACGGCATCGCATTTCGCGGCCGCCGGGTGGCAATCATCGACGATGTGCTGGCCACCGGCGGGACGTTGGCCGCGGCGGCCGAGCTACTGAGGCGGGTCGGGGCCCAGGTGACGGTCGCCGGGGTGGTGCTGGAGCTGACCGGGTTGGGCGGCCGCGAGGCGGTCGCGCCGCTGCAAGTCCACAGCTTGTGCCCGATGTAGGGGATATCCTCGGATTCGGAGGTGACCAACGTGGCGGATGAGCAAGGTACGGCGCAAGCTGTCGCGCCGCCGATCGAGTCGCCGGCGCCCCCTCGGACCGTGGACCCGCCGGAGCCACCCACCGAGACGCTGAAGACGTCCAGTAGCGCGTCCCGGCGGGTGCGGGCCCGGCTCGCCCGGCGGATGACCGCACAGCGCAGCACACTCAACCCTGTGCTCGAGCCGCTGGTGGCGGTGCACCGCGAGATTTACCCCAAAGCCAATCTGCAGCTACTGCAGCGTGCCTTCGAGGTCGCCGACCAGCGGCACGCCAGCCAACTTCGACATTCCGGTGATCCCTACATCACCCATCCGCTGGCCGTCGCCAACATTCTCGCCGAATTGGGGATGGACACCACCACTTTGGTGGCCGCCCTGCTGCACGACACCGTCGAGGACACCGGTTACACGCTGGAGGCACTGAGCGAGGAGTTCGGCGAAGAGGTCGGCCACCTCGTCGACGGCGTGACCAAACTCGATCGCGTCGAGCTGGGCAACGCGGCCGAGGGCGAGACGATCCGCAAGATGATCACCGCGATGGCCCGCGACCCGCGGGTATTGGTGATCAAGGTGGCCGACCGGCTGCACAACATGCGCACCATGCGCTTCCTGCCGCCGGAGAAGCAGGCCCGCAAGGCCCGCGAGACACTGGAAGTCATTGCACCCCTTGCGCATCGGCTGGGAATGGCCAGCGTCAAGTGGGAACTGGAAGACTTGTCGTTCGCGATCCTGCACCCCAAGAAGTACGAGGAGATCGTCCGCCTGGTCGCCGGGCGCGCCCCGTCGCGCGACACCTATCTGGCCAAGGTCCGCGCGGAAATCGTCGCCACGCTGAACGCGTCGAAAATCAAGGCGACGGTCGAGGGCAGGCCCAAGCACTACTGGTCGATCTACCAGAAGATGATCGTCAAGGGCCGCGACTTCGACGACATCCACGACCTGGTTGGCATCCGCATTCTGTGCGACGAGATCCGGGACTGTTACGCCGCGGTCGGCGTGGTGCACTCGTTGTGGCAGCCGATGGCGGGGCGGTTCAAGGACTACATCGCCCAGCCCAGATACGGTGTGTACCAATCGCTGCACACCACCGTCGTCGGTCCGGAGGGCAAGCCGCTGGAGGTGCAGATCCGCACCCGCGACATGCACCGCACCGCCGAATACGGCATCGCGGCGCACTGGCGGTACAAGGAAGCCAAGGGCCGCAACGGTGTTCCGCACCCGCACGCCGCGACCGAGATCGACGACATGGCCTGGATGCGCCAGCTGCTCGACTGGCAGCGAGAGGCCGCCGACCCCGGTGAGTTCCTGGAGTCGCTGCGTTATGACCTTGCGGTGCAAGAGATCTTCGTGTTCACCCCCAAGGGCGACGTGATCACCCTGCCGAACGGTTCGACACCGGTGGACTTCGCCTACGCGGTGCACACCGAGGTCGGCCACCGCTGCATCGGTGCCCGAGTCAACGGCCGGCTGGTCGCCCTGGAGCGCAAGCTCGAAAACGGGGAAGTGGTGGAGGTTTTCACCTCCAAGGCCCCCAACGCCGGACCGTCGCGGGACTGGCAGCAGTTCGTGGTGTCGCCGCGGGCCAAGGCGAAGATCCGGCAATGGTTCGCCAAGGAGCGTCGCGAAGAGGCGTTGGAGGCCGGCAAAGAGGCGATGGCCCGCGAGGTGCGCCGCGGCGGACTTCCGTTGCAGCGCTTGGTCAATGGTGAGTCCATGGCCGCGGTGGCGCGGGAACTGCACTACACCGACGTGTCCACCATGTACACCGCAATCGGCGAGGGCCACGTTTCGGCCCGCCACGTCGTGCAGCGGCTGCTGGCCGAACTGGGCGGGATCGACCAGGCCGAAGAGGATCTGGCCGAACGGTCCACGCCGACGACCATGCTGCGTCGCCCGCGCAGCACCGACGACGTCGGTGTCTCAGTCCCCGGGGCGCCCGGTGTGCTGACCAAGTTGGCCAAGTGCTGTACGCCGGTGCCGGGCGACCAGATCATGGGTTTCGTCACCCGCGGCGGCGGGGTCAGCGTGCACCGCACCGACTGCACCAACGCCGCCTCGCTGCAGCAGCAGGCCGAGCGGATCATCGAGGTGCTCTGGGCGCCGTCCCCGTCGTCGGTGTTTTTGGTGGCCATTCAGGTCGAGGCGCTCGACCGGCACCGGCTGCTCTCGGACGTCACCCGCGTACTGGCCGACGAAAAGGTGAACATCCTCTCGGCGTCGGTCACTACCTCGGGGGACCGGGTTGCCATCAGCCGCTTCACTTTTGAGATGGGCGACCCCAAGCACCTCGGGCATCTGCTCAATGTCGTGCGCAATGTCGAAGGCGTGTACGACGTCTACCGGGTTACATCGGCCGCATAAGCGGAGCGTCAGTCCAGCCGTATCGAGGTGATCGTCACCGGCGATGCCGGCAGGCCGCTCTCGCGGTTGCCGGCCACACCGGTCGCGCCGATCTTGTCGAGGACCGCCAGGCCGGCCTCATCGATGGTCCCGAGCACCGTGTTGACCGGTTGTGTCTCGGTGTCCTGGAAAAACAGCACGAACTGGCTGCCGTTGGTGTTCGGGTCCGAGGTCGCCATCGCCACGGTGCCGCGCGGGTACACCACGGTCGCCCGCAGCGCGGGATCGCCCGGCGGGTACTGGTTGGTGGGGTATTCGTCGGCGAATTCGTAGCCGGGCCCGCCGCCGCCGTCCTTGTCGGGACCACCGCACAGCAGCGCCGCGACGTCGGCCGTCTTGGTCAGCCGGGCACACGAGGTGTCGTTGAAGAACTGTTGCCGCGCCAGGCTGGTGAAGCTGTTCACCGTGCAGGGCGACTTGGCATTGTCCAGATCGAGGCCGATGTCGCCGACGTTGGTGGAGATGGTCGCCTTGATCACGGGCGGAGTGGTGGACACCCGACCCGACGGCGGCGGGTTGACCGGCTTCGGGGACGCATCGGGGGAATCGGCGGCCACCACCGGATATTGGCAGTTGGCGCCCAGGTCCGGCGGGGGCGCGAACGCCGGCAACGCTGGTGCGGCGGTCCCGTTCGGCGTGGCAGCGGTCGTCGGCCCGAACGGGCCGCCCATGGCGGGGCCCAGTTTGGGCGTCCTGGGATGCGGTGCGGTGGTGGAGGTCGCGTTGCTCGCCGTCGAGTCGCCGTGGGTCACCAGCGCGATCACCAAGATCGTCACCATCGTGAGGGTGAAGATGGATGCGGCCACAATGCCGACAATCAGCCGCCGGTTCGAGGCGTGCGGCGGGGCCTGCGGCCCAACCATGGCACTGGGGTGGGGGGCGTGGGGCGCCGCGGCGGCGGCTGGGTGCGACGGGCCGGGCGTCGCCGCGGTGGGCGGGCCGGTGAGTGCGGCCTTGGCGGCCTCGGCGAACTCGATTGCCGACTGGTAGCGGGAGTCGACATCCTTGGCCATGCCGCGGGCGATCACGTCGTCGAGGGCCGGCGGCACGCCCGGCGCGGTAAACGAGGCGCGTGGCGGCGGAGTGTTCAGATGCGCGTTGAGTTGTTCTTCGAAGGTATCGCCCGGATACGGCAGCCGCCCGGTCAGGCATTCGTACAGCACGCAGGCCAGCGCGTAGACGTCCGCGCGGTGGTCGGTCATGCCCCGAAACCGCTCCGGGGCCATATAGGCCATCGTGCCCATGGTGTGGCCACTCTGGGTGAGTGCGGTGTCGGCGGCGGTGCGGGCAAGGCCGAAGTCGATCAGGTAGACGAACTCCCGGTTGGTCACCAGGATGTTGGACGGCTTGATGTCGCGGTGGATCAGCCCCACCTCGTGTGCCGTATCCAGTGCTGCCGCAACCTGTTCGATCACCGCGACGGCGCGCTGCGGGTCCAGCCGTCCGCCGTGGTCGCGGATGTACTGCAACAGGTCGCGGCCCTCGATCAGGCGCATGTCGACGTAGAGTCGGCCGTCGATCTCGCCGTAGCTGTGGATCGGCACCATGTGCGGGTCGTTCAGACTTGCCGCGATGCGTGCCTCGCGGCGGAATCGTTGCTGAAACTCGCTGTCCTCGGCCAAATGTGCGGGCAGCACCTTGAGCGCGACGATCCGGTCGGTGCTGGTGTCGTAGGCGCGATAGACCTGTCCCATGCCGCCGCGGCCCAACAACTCACGCAGTTCGTACTGCCCGAATGACTCCGTCCCCACGCCCTGACTTTAAGGTGTCGGCCCCCGCGCCGCCGCGTTCTCGAGAATCCGTGGGCGATCGTGTTGCGCCGCCCGGGGTTTAGTCCAGACGTATCGACTTGATCGTGACTTCGCTGACCGGTGCTCCGTCGTCGCCACCGCCGACCACACCGGCCTTGGCGATCTTGTCCAGCACGGCCAGTCCGTCGTCTTGAATCTTGCCGAACACGGTGTACTGCGGCGGCAGCTGGGAGTCCTTGTAGACCATGAAGAATTGGCTGCCGTTGGTGCCCGGGCCGGCGTTGGCCATGGCGAGCGTGCCACGCGGATAGACCACCGGTTCCTGCGCCTTGGGATCGTTCGGCGGGTACTGGTCGGTCGGATATTCGTTGTCGAACTTGTAGCCCGGGCCGCCGGTGCCGTCGCCCTTGGGGTCACCGCACTGCAGGACGCCCAACGTCTCCGAGGTGGTCAGCCGGTGGCACTTGGTGTCGTCGAAGTACTTCTGGCCGACCAGGCTGGCGAAACTGTTGACCGTGCAAGGTGATTCGTTGTTGGCCAGCATCAGGCCCAGGTTGCCCTGGCTGGTCGACATGCTCACGCTGACCTGGGCGGGGTCGGTGGGCACCTTGCCGGTACGCGGCGGCTTCACAGGTTTGGCGGCCGGTTCCTGCGGCGTGGCCGGGTACTGGCAGTTGGCGCCGAGGGTGGCCGACGGCTTGAACGCCGGCAGCGGCGGAGCCGGCGGAACCTGACCGGTCGGTGCCGTGGTGCTCGCCGCCGGGGGGCTGCCCGGCGTCGCGGCCGCCGAGTCGGTCTTGTGCCGGTTGTTGGAGTTGATCACGGCGATCGTCACGGCGGCCGCCACGGCGACGACCCCGACCACGCCGCCGACGATGAGCAGCAGGCGGCGGCGTCGGGCCTGCTGCGCGCGACGCTCCAGCTGCCGTTCGAGTTTGCGCTTGGCGTTGGCACGTCGCTGTTCGTTGGTCGGCACGGCCGGTCTGCCTCCATGGTTGTGAGCGGGGCCTGTAGCCAGCCCAGGCTAATGCGGGCGCGCCGTCCTGTGTCAAGTGGCCCATGGGAAACTGGAAGGCGTGTTGATTACCGGATTTCCCGCCGGCATGTTGCAGTGCAACTGCTACGTGCTGGCCGAGCGACCCGGAACCGACGCCGTGATCGTCGACCCCGGGCAGCGTGCGATGGGTCCGCTGCGGCGCATCCTCGACGAAAACCGGCTGACCCCGGCCGCGGTGCTGCTCACCCACGGACACATCGACCACATGTGGTCGGCGCAGAAGGTTTCCGATACCTTCGGCTGCCCGACCTACATCCATCCCGAAGACCGCTTCATGCTGAAAGACCCGATCCACGGCCTGGGCCCGCGGGTGGCCCAACTGGTGACGGGTGCGTTCTTCCGCGAGCCTAAACAGGTGGTTGAGCTGGACCACGACGGAGACAAGATCGATCTGGGCAACGTGAGCGTCAACGTCGATCACACACCCGGGCACACTCGCGGGTCGGTGGTCTTTCGGGTCTCTCAGGCAAGTCCAGCCGACCACGATGTGGTGTTCACCGGTGACACCCTGTTCGAGCGCTCGGTGGGACGCACCGACCTGTTCGGCGGCAGCGGCCGCGACTTGCTGACCTCGATCGTCGAGAAGCTGTTGGTGCTCGACGACAACACGGTGGTGCTGCCCGGGCACGGCAACGCCACCACCATCGGCGCCGAGCGGCGCTTCAACCCGTTCCTCGAAGGCCTGACCGGATGACGGGGTCCTCTTCGTTTTCGACGTTTTCTGCGCCCAAGGGCGTTCCGGACTATGTGCCGCCGGAGTCCGCGCAGTTCGTCGCGGTGCGGTCCGCCCTGCTGGGCGCCGCCCGCCGAGCCGGCTACGGCGACATCGAACTGCCCATCTTCGAGGACACCGGGCTGTTCGCCCGCGGCGTCGGCGAGTCCACCGACGTGGTGTCCAAGGAGATGTACACGTTCGCCGACCGCGGTGACCGTTCGGTGACGCTGCGGCCGGAGGGGACGGCCGGGGTGGTGCGCGCGGTGATCGAACACGGCCTGGACCGCGGCGCGTTGCCGGTGAAATTGTGTTACGCCGGACCGTTTTTCCGCTACGAACGGCCGCAGGCCGGCCGCTACCGTCAGCTGCAGCAGGTCGGTGTGGAGGCGATCGGTGTCGACGACCCGGCGCTCGACGCCGAGGTGATCGCCGTGGCCGACGCCGGCTTCCGGTCGCTGGGCCTGGACGGGTTTCGGCTGGAAATCACCTCGCTGGGCGACGAGAGCTGCCGCCCGCAGTATCGGGAACTGTTGCAGGAGTTCCTGTTCGGGCTCGCACTTGACGAGGAGA
Source organism: Mycobacterium simiae (assembly GCF_010727605.1). Lineage (NCBI taxonomy): Bacteria > Bacillati > Actinomycetota > Actinomycetes > Mycobacteriales > Mycobacteriaceae > Mycobacterium > Mycobacterium simiae. The sequence goes on along the minus strand of NZ_AP022568.1, from coordinate 431,335 downwards.
CCCGACGGCGCGCCGAGATCAATCCGTTGCGGGTGCTCGACGACAAACGGCCCGAGGTGCGCGCCATGACGGCTGAGGCGCCGGTGCTGCTCGACCATCTCTCCGATGCCGCCAAGCAGCATTTCGACACCGTGCTCGCGCATCTGGATGCCCTCGGCGTGCCCTACGTGATCAACCCGCGGATGGTGCGTGGCCTGGATTACTACACCAAGACGACCTTCGAGTTCGTGCACGACGGCCTGGGCGCGCAGTCGGGCATCGGAGGCGGCGGCCGCTACGACGGTTTGATGCGTCAGCTCGGCGGTCAGGACCTGTCCGGCATCGGATTTGGGCTGGGCGTCGACCGCACGCTGCTGGCACTGCGGGCCGAGGGCAAGAGCGTAGGGGAGACCGCGCGCTGCGACGTGTTCGGAGTCCCGCTGAGCGAGCCGGCCAAGCTGCGGCTGGCGGTGCTGGCCGGGCGGTTGCGAGCCGCCGGTGTGCGGGTCGACCTGGCTTACGGCGGCCGGGGGCTCAAGGGTGCGATGCGGGCGGCCGACCGTTCCGGTGCGCGCCTCGCCCTGGTGGCCGGCGACCGCGACCTCGAGGCCGGGACGATCGGCGTCAAGGATCTCGCGACCGGGGACCAGGTGTCGGTGCCGATCGATTCCGTGGTGGCCGAAGTACTTTCGCGCTTCTAGGTCCGGGAGCGCGGCCCGGTGGGATCGCTGGCCCTCCGCGGCCCGGCGCGGCCAGAGCGTGACCGCACGGCGTCATGGTAATTCCGTGGGCAAAGGACACAGCGGCACGGCGCCCTCGCCAGTTTCGAGACGTCCGAGCGCTCGCGGGCGATTCCAAAAACTTGTCGGTGGCCCGTGGCATACTCGAACACATGTTCGACAAATTGGGCGAGGCATTCGAGCGGCGCCATCCTTCGACCACGCCGGCCGCCGCGGCCTTGGTGGAGCAGGTCTGTGCGTCCGCACGCCTCGAAAACCGGGCAGCGGCAGCACAATTGGCGGCTATGGGTGACTTGTTCGCCTACCGGTTAGCGCGTTGCTCAGACACCGAAGACTGGGCGGTGGACACCATGGAGGCCGTGACGGCCGAGGTCGCGGCGGGCCCTGCGAATCAGTCAGGGGTTGGCAGCGAGCCGCCTTCGCTACGCCCGCGCGATGCGGGAGCGGCTGCCCAGGGTCGCGGAGGTTTTCCAGGCCGGCGACATCGACTACCGGACGTTTCAAACCATCGTCTATCGCACCGATCTGCTGACCGATGACGAGGTATTGGCCCGCGTCGACGCGGAGCTGGCCGTGAACGTGCCGCGGTGGCCGTCGATGACGCATGGGCGCCTGGCCGCGCAGGTCGACAAGGTCGTCGTGCGAGCCGACAAGGATGCGGTGCGGCGCCGCAAGGAACGCCAGTCCGGTCGCGAGATATGGATCGGTGACGTTGGCGACGGCATCTCCGAAATCCACGGCTCGTGTTTGACGCCCGACGCGCGAGTTCTGGAAAAGCGCTTGAATGCGTTGGCCCACACGGTGTGTGAGCACGACCCTCGCGGCGTCGAGGAGCGCTGCGCGGATGCGCTGGGGGCGCTGGCGGCGGCGGCCGACCGGCTGGCCTGCCGGTGCGGCCGGTCCGACTGTGCCGCGGGCCAGCGTCGCCCGGCCTCGCCGGTCATCATTCATGTGATCGCCGAGCAGGCCACCATCGACGGCACCGGCTCGGTGCCCGCATCGCAGCTGGGGGCGGACGGCCTCATCACACCGGAAGTGGTTGCCGAACTGGCTAAGTCGGCCAGGTTGGTGCCACTGGTCCATCCGGCCGACGCCGCTCCCGAACCGGGTTATGTCCCGTCCAAGGCGCTGCAGGACTTTGTGCGCTGCCGGGACTTGACCTGCCGCTGGCCCGGTTGCGATCGGCCGGCGATCGAGTGCGACCTCGATCATACGATCCCCTACGCCACCGGCGGGCCGACGCATGCGTCAAACCTCAAGTGCTACTGCCGCATCCATAATCATGCTTCTCACGTACACTCTAAAGATGAGCACGAAATCCCAGGTCGCGCCGCCCTCCGCAGGGTCGGGCACTTCCAACCCGACCCAGGTCAGGGCCGGTTGCTACTGCCGCATCAGCTCCGATCCCAAGGACAAGCGCGCTGGCGTCGACCGCCAGCGCGAAGACACCGCCGCGTTGTGCGAGATGAAGGGCTGGACCCTGGTCGGCTATTACATCGACAACAATCGGTCGGCCTCCTCCGGAGGTGACCGCCCTGAGTGGGATCGCTTGTTGACCGACATCAAAGCCGGAAAGATCGACGCTATCGCCGCCTTTGACCAAGACCGCAACTGGCGCGTGATGGATGAATTTGTTGACTTGCGCCGGTTCTTCAAATCACTGGGTCGCGAGATTCCGTTAACCACCACCGGGCAGGGCGACGTTGACCTGTACTCGCCAACCGGGGTATTGACCGCGGAGATTAAAACGGCCTTCTCCGAGCACGAAATTGCAATGATGAGGGTCCGTCAGCGCCGCGCCGCGCGCCAGCGGGCCGAGCGAGGTATTCCACAGTGGCGCAACGCCTTCGGCTATATTAACCACGAACCAGACCCCCAGACCGCGCCGCTAGTCGTTGAAGCCTACAACGCACTGTTGCGCGGAGTGTCCATCAGCGAAATCGCGCGCAACCTCAATTCCCTTGGTGCGTACGGGATTAGCGGCAAACCGTGGTCAGCGTCCACGATGAGCAGCTTTCTGCGCGCACCGCGCAATGCCGGGTTGCGGTCGCACACCTTTAAGGATGAAAAAAAGGGCGAAATGGTGACGGAGATCGTTGGACCCGGCACCTGGCCCGCGCTAGTGGACGAAAAAACCTGGAAACGGGCGCAAGCGAAACTGAACGCGCCGGGGCGGCACCGCCCCAAGACGGTGCGAAAACACCTATTGACCGGCGCACTGGCATGCGGGAAACCGGGCTGTGGCGGCCATTTGGCGGGCTACCAGACCTCCAAGGGTGACGGTGCCTACCGGTGCATTAAATGCCTGGGCGTCGCAATCAGGACCAAAGACGTTGAACCGCTGATATATGGCCTGGTGGGTTGGCGGCTGGCCCGCGAGGATGCCGTCGACCTACTCAAAGCGTCGACCATGGACGAGACAGAGGCAGCGGCGATCCGCGCCGAGCTGAACCTTCTCCATGCAGATCGCCTGAACATCGGAGTTGAACGTGCGCGGCGGTTGTTGACTGGGGAGCAGGCCAAAGTCGCAACCGAGGAAATCAACGACCAGATCACCAAGTTAGAGGCGCGCCTTCATGATTCGGAGATGGTTGACCTATTCGCGGGAATCCCTGTGGGCCGCCCCGAAGCCGTCGACGCGGTAAAACGCTTGGAGCCGACTAGGTTTCGGAGAGTCATCGGGGTGTTGATGGACCCGGTAGTGATGCCGGTCGGCAAGGGGTCACATGTATTTAACCCTGACCGGGTGCAACCACGCTGGGTCAAGCCGGTGGGGTAGTACCCCGTGCCACACCAATCAAGGGCGCGGGGTTGTCGTTTGTGAGGATTGAGGGGGTCAGGGTGTCATTCCTCCGCTCCGTACAGGTACCAGTCCTCCGCACCTTCGTCGGCAGCCTGGGCCATATTGAGAAGCTGCTGAGCAAGACTTCGCGCCTGTTCCGGTTCCAGTGCTATACCCTTGTTCTTCACAGTCAGCACCACATAGAATGCAGTGCCATTAAAGCTTTTTGACTCAATGCCAAGCTCTACGTGATCCCCTGCGGGAGCGACCAATTTAGCGAGCATCTCGATAGCGTCACTACCTTCGCTTTGGACCTCGGATAACTCACTTAGTTCACTTTCCAGCGCGTCCGCGAGATCATTCAAAAACTCGTCGTCACTCTCGTTTGCGTCGTGGAATCGATACTGCGAGGCGTTAAATCCATCGCTGGGAATGATGCACTCCAAAGGCAATCCATGCTCCGTCACCAGGGCGAGGATCTTGCGGAGCGCTGGTGTATCGTCGTACCCCGCGTTGGTACGCAATCCCTCTGCTAGAAGCCGTAACTCGTTGGCGCTGCGCGCGTTACGCGTGTCCTCCGGATATACCTGCGCGACATGCTCCCGGAAACTGGCCTGCGACTCAAGCTCCCAGGCGAGCGCCATACGGATATCCTTGCTCTCGATTGTGGTGGTCATTGTTGTTTCCTCTCAACGTGTTTCGCGGTTTACAAAAATGGAATCCGGCTAGTCCGGGGATAACCGCGAAGAACCGGCCCGAACTAGCCGGTGGTCAGGTGTGTTGCGGCCCTTCGTCTATTAGGTGTCGCAGGAAGCCTGCAAATTGGTCCACAGCGGTCAGTGCTTCGGCGGGGGTGCAGTCGCCCAGCGGCTTTTCGACGCCATCGATAGAAACGGTCGATTCAAACAGGGCAATTAGTTCGTCAGCGGTCATGGGTTCGGACCCTCTTTCGTGTCAGGTATTCGCAACGGTACGCCGATGAGAGTCGTTGTGCCAGAGGAATTTATGTCCGGATTTCCGTACAAAACTGTCGGATTCCGCACGTGCGGTACGGATTTCGGGACAAACTGTCCGATGGTCTGACAGTTCGCTCTGGGGTGAATTGCGTGCGCACCGCATGTTTGATTGAGTCATACGACTCAATGCATTTCGATAATTGCGCCCGGAGTGGCAGCGTCTTTGCCACCACGGGTAGCATAGGCGGCCTAGACATCGGCCCAATCCCCGCCGGGGACCTGCCTTAACTTTCGTACTCACGTTTAAGGAATGTCCCGATGTCTCCACTTAGCAGCGACGTTGCCCACTTGCGAGCGCGCCACAGTGCGTTACGGCGATTTCGCCAGGACGACGATGCCGCCGTCATCGCCGCGCGCCAAGAGCTTAAAGCCGCTTCCATCAACGATTACCTCGAACGCCAGATGGCCGAAGCGCCTCCGCTAACCAACGAGCAGCGGGCCAAGATCGCAGAATTGCTTGAGCCGGTGCGGATCCGGGGTGCCTCGTGACCGACGACTACGCCGTGAAGGCCGCGACACACTTCCTCTACACCACGTTACCGGCTGCTGTTGAGGAAGACCCGGCAGCGGAGCCGCTAACTACTATAGCCAAGCGATTGGTCACCCGACTGACCGATGAGGAATGCCGAGTGCTGTTGCAGCAGCTGGTCTCCCACCGTGTTGCCACCTGCCAGCAGGTCCGCAGTCACGCACGCCACCAGGTCAGCGCCCATGACTAAAACGCGAATTTGTATGTCCTGCATGCAATACCCGTGCCGCCCGCGAGGCTTTCGACAACGGACCGTGGCCGCGAATGTCGCCTGCCGAACGCCAGGCCGTGATCGCCAAAGCCACCGTGGGTGGGTGTTTGGGAGGTTTGTCAACTTGTCTCGGTTGGAGTCGGCAGACTCGGACGAGCCATGACGCGAAAACCGTTCCGGCCGTGCACTATTTGTGATAAGCCATTACTCTGCCGGGGGTACTGCGCCGCCCATTACTCGAAGCTAATGAAATACGGCGACGCACGGGCCGGTCGTACGTGGCATCGCCGACCATCACAGTGCACCGTAAAGAGTTGTGGCAGACCATGTTACGCGCTGGCGCTGTGCTCGGCTCACTACGAGCGAAAACGTCGAATCGGAGACGTGCAAGAGGATAGGCCGATCCGGAAATATGTTGTCTCACAACGGGACTAGAATCACCCGTAAACAACGACGCGAAGGACACCTGACAAATGTTCATAACCAACACGAGATAAGAAGACGAATGGCCGGGATTGCATCCCGACCAATCGTACGTGAGGCACCACCACAGTGACCACCACCGATAGTACCGGCACAAGCAGCTGGAAACAAGCGGGGACTGACGCCCTTCGCCCGTGGTACACCATCGTGGGCTGCGAAGACTGGGACTCCCGAGAAGCATTCCGCGCTATAGAAGCCGGTGTAGTCCTGTATTTCGCCCATAACACCACGTGGGCGAGCCGCCAACCCGACTACACCGAGAAGTGCGAGCATAACCGGGCCGCCCGCCATACGTGGGAAGCGGATGAGCCGAAACGCCGCGCCGAGTACGAAGCCTACGCGAAAAGCGTTGGCAGCCACCGAATGCAGCAATACGCCCTCGGCACACTCAAAGGACGCGCCAAAGACATCGCAGAACTACCCGATATCGGGATCGGCAATGAAACGCTCAACATCAAGGCGTACACGCTCGGAGCGTACGTCAATGCAGGGCTGCTATCTGAATTTGAAGTGCTCGACGCCCTGCTTGAGGCGACCCGGCAGTGGGAGAACAAAGCCAGTGAAGCGGCCTGCCGCAAGACCATTGAGTCAGGACTGAGTGGAGCTAAGAGAAAAGGCATCATGCCGCTCGTACCCCGCGACCGACCGTTAGCCGAAGCACCGAGACAAAAGACTCAGTCAACAGACGATGCAGAGCGTGAGACAGACGATGTCGACACGGACGCCAAAGAGGCTTTAATCCAACAGAAGCTGCTATCTCTTGAGGTATTGGACGAAGCGCGTAAGCGACTGAGAGCGGCGCAAGCTCGCCAGATGTGCGAAACCGTCAATGCCCCAATCGTTCTCACGGATTTTCTGGCGGTGCCCGATGATGATGCGACATACCGCGTAGATCGGTTGCTGCCCACCGGTTCTCGCGTAATACTTTCGGCGCAGTACAAGGCTGGCAAAACTTCGCTTATTCACAACCTGGTCAGAGCGCTTGCAGACGGGTCTCTGTTCCTCAACGAATTTCAAGCAAAGACGGCCAAAGTCGCCGTCATCGACACAGAGATGGACGAGCGCCAGATGCGACGATGGTTGCGGTCGCTGGGAATCGGCAACACCGGAAACGTCTGCGTAAAGACGCTGCGCGGCAACGTGTCCGCGTTCAACATCTTGGACAGCGACGTTTTCGCGCAATGGGCGCAATGGCTGCGCGGGTATGACGTAGTCATACTCGACTGTTTACGACCGGTGCTCGACGCACTTGGGCTATCCGAGGACCACGATGCTGGCCAGTTCCTCATCGCGTTCGATGAGCTGCTGAGGCTGTGCGGCGCGAGCGAGGCGGTGATCGCTGACCATATGGGACACAACGGCGAGCGGACACGCGGCGACTCGCGCAAACTAGACTGGCCTGACGCTACATGGCGCATAATCAAGAATGCCGACGCTACCGATCCAGACGACCCGAGCGTGGATCGCTATTTCAGCGCATACGGTCGCGACGTGGAAGTGGCCGAAGGTCTGTTGGACTATACGGCCGAAACTCGCGAGCTGAGCTATGTGGCCCGCTCGCGAAAGGCCGAGAAGTTCGCTCGCGCCGCTGGCGTAGTAGTCGGCCTGGTACGCAGTAAGCCGAACCTATCCAAGAACATGATCGAAAACGCCGAAGAACTATCGGGGTTCACTCGCGAGCAAGTTCGAGAAGGCATCAAGCAAGCAGTACTTGTAGGGAAACTCATCGAACAGACGGAGGGTAAATCCCATGCGAAGCGATACTTCGTCAATCCGTCGCTCGCGGCGAGCGAGGACTTTTAACCCCCCCGAAACCGCTTGCCATCTCGGCTACTTTCGTCGCTCGCCGTACGGATTGCGTCTCAGACGCAAATCCTAATTACGGCGAACGAACGGCGTCAAATTGGCAGTTCGCTGGCGAGCGACGGCGAGCGACGGCGAGCGAAAAACCGCCAGGTCAGATCAACCAAATGGGTCGCGGAAATTATTTGAAGAATGGTCCCGCCGCACGGCAAGCCGCACTTGGTCGTCCACGGCGCTGGTCAACGTTCAACCCCCCACCATGGTCGGCTTCGCGGCGCGCAACGAAACGTCAACTCACATCGCCACCAGTGGCACGCCCGACTTAAACTCGCGTCCGTGCCAAGTCTTCGACCCAGTCTGACCATCGGCGGGCAATCGCTATGGGTGGCTGACAACATCGCCGCCAGCGTATTGGGCGTCGTGGCGTTAACCCCCTCGTTCCCTCGCGCGGCGTGCAGGGGATCTGGTGAGCTGTATGACCGAGCCAGCGACGGGGATGCACCGGCTCAGCGTGACGCTGTGGCTATCTGCAACGGTTGCCCGGAACGAGCCCGTTGCGCCGGATGGGTGGCGGGACTCAGCGATCGTGAGCGCCGTCAGCTCGGCGTGGTGGGCGGCGAATGCTTTGCTCCCGAGCGCAATGCCGATGCCTTAGCCAAGGTGGGTCGTCGGAACCGCCCAAAGCGCCACGGAGACGCGACTGGTACCGGCGAAGGGGTATCGGCCCAGGGCACGAAGCGCCGGCCCCAGCGCGCCAAGCCGGCGGCAGCGAAGGCCGCCTCGTGAGTGACCATGGTGCGATACCCACCTGACCTAAGACAGGTTCCCATGTTGACCCACCTGCCGTTGCGACCGCCTGCCCGAGATGTGTTGCGCGGCAAGGCAAGTCGGATACAGCCGACTGCCAGCTAACTAGGTGCGGTACCGATTTGCCAACCGAGCGTAGCTGTGTCAATAGTAAACCAAATATCTGTTCCGCTGACCGCTTGTGATCTGCGCAAATGCAAAGTTAACTGCCAAACTCAGATACGAGCTATCCATGCAGGTAGATTAGTTAGTTAGCTACCCTCGTTTTTTAACCATGGTGACCAGCCGACTGCTCGGCAGTCACGATTATCGCTGGCAGGTCTGTGGTCGTCCAACGCGACGGGAACCGGGGCGTTGTTGTCTAATTGCGATGCGTATTCGATGCGCTTTCGAGCAAATGCAGGTTCAGTAACGGCATTACAAAATAACTGTTTTGTAGATGCGGGAAGCATGTTGATGTGTGATAAACGAACTCGAATGGCACGCTGCGAAATTGATTCGTAAAATCCTCGATTATGACGGAAAAGGCGAAAAGCCACGGCCCCGCTGGGTATAATCGGGGTTGCCGTTGTGACATCTGCAGGGGTGCGGCCGCTGCCGCCAAAGCCCGTCAACGTGCAGCCCATCCGGACGCCCCGCGCAACGGGGCTGATGTCGTCCCGTTTCCTGCAGCGCCCGTCGTTATTGGCCCGACCGAGCAGGCGGTTATTGACGAGTGCGCGACGCTTCCCAAAGCCGCTGAGTGCCCAACAGTGGTGGCGCAGGCGCGAAAGGTGGCCCGCGCGATTGACAACCCGAAGCAGGAATCTTACATCTCGCGCAACTCGCACGAACTTCGTGACCTGATGGGCCTGCTTCGTGATCGGCCGAAGAAAAAGAGCGGCGGCCGCCTGGCTGTTGTCCAGCAGATGAGTCGAAGGGTGGCCCAATGACGTACATCGAAAATGAGCCACCGAAGCGAATTACCCGCGCGGAGGCACGCGAGATCGCTGAAATCGCTTGGGCCATACTGGATTCTGACCCGTCTGACTATCTTCGCGAAGTGGCGAAGAACGTTATTTCGTGGGTCGACGGCACTCTGCTTTTTACAGAGAATGATGCCTGGACGGTAAAACGAGTGATACCGTTCGCCTTCAACGTTTGCGGGTGGTACACCCGGAATTTGCAGGAACGGTTCGATTTAACACCGCAGGCAGTGCTCGATGCAAACCCGATTTATGTCGCGATGTTGGAACGGTTGGCCGGGTTCCTCGATAATTGGATCTTCGGCGGCCCGACGTATTCAGACGAAGCTCGGCTTGAGGCGTTACAAGACTATGACCGCTACCTTGCCCGTCTGCAGCAGCGCACTGCTGAGTATGTCGCTGAAGTTGCGGCCGAGGAAGCAGAAAAAGCAGACGACGGAACAGACGAAGACGAATCTCACATCGAAAGGAGCACCAACCATGGCGCTCACGAATAGTTCTATCGCCCAACAGGTTTCGGCCCCCGGCGTCACCCGCCAGGAGCGCCTGGCGAGCATCGCCGAGCAGGCGGCGACGGCTTCGCCGTCGAGCACTGCCGAAAGCTCCTACGCGGACGGCAGTTTCAAGCTCACGCCGAAGGGAAAGTGACCTATGTTGAGTGACGACGACGCCGTGACCGTCCGGCACAACGTGCTTTCGGAAGTTGACAGGCCCGCGCACTACCTAGATCTCGTCGCAGGCGCTCCGTACTACCAGCGCCCCGGCGACACCGAAGAGTGAGGCAGACGATGGACGGCGATGAGTTGGTCAGGTTCCGGTGCTTCGATGACTTGCCAGCGCTGGGCGTGAAAGCGGGTGACACAGTTGCTGTTCCACGTGCGCAGGCGGAGCGCTGGGCGTCGGTTGGCTACGGGGTTATCGTCGGTGACCCGGAGCCGGTCGCTGAATTGCCCGCTGCGCCAATAGATGAGGATGGTGAGGACGGAGACGTGTTCAACAAGCCCAAAGAACGGTTCGTTTGGCTGGTCGACGCCCCTGCACTCGGGATGAAAACCGGTGACCAGCAACTCATTCCGGGCGAGCTGTCGCGCCATCAGGCTGAACGGTGGGAGGCGGCCGGGTATGGCAGCATCCAAAAGATCGAAAAGCCGCAACGTGATGTCGATTTTACCTGGCGAAATTACCAGCAGCAGGCGTACGGCGTCGCCGCGATCCAACCGGGGCAGACGACGAAAGTTCCTGAGCGCGAGGCGCGGCGCTTGGAGTTGCAGGGTCTGGGCAGTATCGGCAAAACGCTGAAGCCCTACGTGCGCGATGAGGCTGCCATTCGCGAGTTCTACCGCGAAGAGGCCGCGCGTAGTCCCCGGCAACTGCGGTCGGTGCCAGTTGATTTCGACCGCCGCAGTGGCCGGATGAGGTACGCCCCGGACGGGTGGATGGCCGACGCTGGGAGATGGGGTTGATATGGTCGAGGAGCCGAGGTTCCATCTCTGGCATCGGCATGAAGAGCGGCGATTGACCGCCGCAGAGGCCGAGACCGCGTTGGTCGACATTTTGACGGACCCAGCAGACGTGCGGGGGCAGTGGGAAATGCTCGCGGGAATTGACTGGTGGCTGTTGGTCCTTGGCGTGATCGCGAATCCCGTGCTGCGCGATGAACTCTGGGACGCGACCGTTGACGGCGAGCCGGTACTCACTGAGCGCATGAAGTTCTTCATGGTGGCCCATCCACTCGAAAACGATGAGGCCGCAGTACAATTGGTCCGCAGCGTCGTTCATGACGTCATTGCGGCTCGCTACGATGAGACGGTGACACTATGAGCGACATCGAACGCATTTCCACGGCATCATGGCGCAACGTGCCCCGACTGGAAACCCGAAGCTTCCGCAATAATAGACGAACCATCGGCGGCTACGGGGCCGTGTTCGGCGTGCCGTCCGATCCGAGGCTGGGATTTCGCGAAATCGTAGAGCGGTCGTGCTTTAACAAAAGCGCGGGCGATGGTTGGCCTGGCGTGATTGCGCTTTTCGAGCATCAGCCCGGAATTGTGTTGGGCGCGGTCCATTCCGGAACCATGCGGCTAAAACAGGACTCCTACGGTTTGGACTACGAGGTTGATCTCCCCGAGACCCGTTCTGCCGAATATGAGTCCATCAAGCGCGGTGATGTTCACAGTTCAAGTGTTGGATTCCAGGTGTACCAAGACGAATGGCGTCCGGGCGACGGTGGCTTACCCACCAGGTATTTAGTGTCAGCTCGTCTACACCACATCGCGCCCACGTCGAGCCCTGCATACCCGGACGCCACAGTCGCATTGCGCCACCTTGCCATGCAGGCCGAGGCGGATTTTGACGAGGTTTACCGGGATGCGCAGGCGCGCAACCTCAATCGTTATTTGGTCCGCACCGACAACCGCGACATCGCGCCTACGCCGGAACTCATCGCACGCAGTCACGCGTCGTCGGTGACCCCGGCTGACCTTAAGCGCCGAGCGGACGCGAATCGCGACCGTGGGGTTGAGATAAACAGGGCCGACAGGATCGAGCTAAATAGGCGCATCGAGGCGAACAGCCAGCGGGAGGCGACTTTGGCACTGGAAGCCCGTCTGGACGCCCATCGCCATAGGGAATTGGCCGGCTCCGTCGAAACCCGCAGCGGCTCCGACGATTTCCCGCGCGATCGCTATGACAACGCCATCTACTGGCATCCCTGGCGGCAATGAACCAAGTAGCCAACGAATGGGCGCGCAGATACGCTTTGCGAGCCAGCAATAAGAACGTGTCGAGACGATGGGCCGGTAAGTCGCACTGGGCAGTGGACTGACGCTAGGACGGCCGCGCATCGGCAGATAGTCGCCAGAGCTTAGCCGCAGCAGTTACGCGGACGCCTCAGCGCGCCTTTTGTATATAGCTAGAGTGACGACCACGTTGATGGCGGTAAATGACGCGGCGACGACCGGTCCCCACCGAAGTAAAGCGTTTGCGCTGTGAGTGGCGAGTGCGGCAAGGGCGATGAAGATGGCCGTGGCTACCAGCTGGCCAAGATTGCCCCACATCGCCTTTCGGGCTGCAGACTGTCGTGGCGACCGGCGTAGCCGCTGGATCGTGACGAGACCTGCGACGAGGACAAAAATCGCGCCGACGACGACCAGTGCAAGCTGCATGATTTCAGCCTACGACCCACACGTCGCAAGGGTGCCGACTCCCACAGCTTGCCCGGTCGCCCAAGCCATCAGGCCTAGCCAAAAACTGGCCGTGAAAGTCTCGGGCGCTCCGGCCGCGCCAGCCAGTAGCGACAGGTCCCCGGCAGCCATTGAACCCAATGCCTTCATGATGTCGCCGGTGCCGCACGTTTTGGCGGCGGGATGCGCGGCCAACCACTGCTGCCACTCTTGGGATTGCTGGATCACCGCTATCCGGTTTTCGATTTCCGTGATGGGTGGGCCGGTCATCGGCGGCAGCGGCTTGCCTTGCAGCTGGAAGTTGATGAAGTCTTTCAAGGGTTGTGGAAGTCCCGGTGGCGCTGGGGAGTTCTCTGTGTAGTCGACCAGCTGGACGCCGTTGCCATTGGCCGGTGAGCCCGGGCCGGCAAAGTCCATGGCACCGACATCACCAGCGGCGCTAGTCAATTGGCCCGATATCTGTGTCTCGACAGCCAGCAACTGAGCCGCTTTGCCGTGAATGTCCGTCGCAAATGTATCCGCCTGGGCTTGCCGGGTTGCCTGCTGGGCCGGGTCCGCGTAGCAGTGCGTGTCGGTGACTGATAGATCCTCCCCGACTACGAACCCCGCGTTTTCGGCATCCTCAACGGCATACAGCGCCCGACGCTGCGCCGCGCTGATCTCGCTGGCTCCGGTACGTGCAACCTTGGCCGCGTTTCGCAGTAGGTCGCCTTTGGTGCTGACCGTGGCCAGGTCACGACCTGCTCGGGTACGCAGCGCCTCGCCGCCTTGGCCTTCCCACCCCATGTTGGACTGGTTGCGGACCTGGGTGAAGGCGTCTTCCCAGCGGTCGGCCGTGTTCGTCCAATAGCTGGCAGCATTGGCCAGGTGGTCGGTGTCCCACGCCTGCAGTTGCGACAGCGTCGGCACCATCGTCACACCATCACTACCGGCGGTGCGACAGCTCCGAGTTGGCCCCGCCCCCTGGTGTCTTGGTTGGCGTAGCCAGTGGCAGCCGAGGTGACTTTGGCCGCTGTGTCTTGAATGCGAGCCATGCACGCTGCCGCACCCACCCCGATTGCCGCGTCGATGGCGCTAATCGCCGCCGTGGTCGGCTGAAACGATTGCCCCGGTGAAGGTGCCGTGGTAGCCAGCCCGGCGCTCAAGCCCTGCCATTGACTAGCTGCCTGTAGGAGCTGGTCGCTGGGCACTGCCAGTGTGTTCGTCCCCATGCGCCGATGTTAGGGCGACTGTGCAGAGGGCGGTAGTCACTTTGGAGGGTCGACCAGCCGTTGACCATCGGACTTCCGCAACTCATCGGTGGCAGATTTGCGACGTGTCCTGGATCGCCGCAGCTTTGTGCCAGCATTCTGAAGATGGCCTACACGTTCCGTAACCGATTTCGGCTCCCAGACGGTGACCGGTTAGGCACTGACACCACCGAGGTTGAGCTCGCCAACTCGGCCGATGATGGCTTGGTAGTCCTGAAGCCGGAACGGGGCAAGGGATTTGTAGTGAGAACCAATCTCAGTTCTAGGGCCGACGAGCTCATCCTTGAAGGCAGCTACTACGTCGATGTCGACGCGGCGGCGGCTGCTGGGCGCAAGTGGCGACAATACTTGACAATCGTCTTCGCCCGAGAAGGCAGAGGCGTCGATTTCGGTCCCGATGACGCTGACCGGGTGATTCCTACATTTGACAAAATTTACGAAAATGAGCCGCCCGGGGCCTTCCGGGCGATTGGGATCGAAGTCGGGGATAGAGTAATATTTGACGATTACCGACTGCTAGTATACAAAAGCGACCCACTCCCAAAATTCATTGTCTCGATCCCGGGCATTCCAGTTGTGAATGTATCAGGGTGGCTTGAAACATTAAAGCAACGAGTAAATGATGCACGGCACCGAGATTACTTGCCGTGGAATAGGCAAAAGGCCATAGCCTACCGCATTGTCCATCTAGCCCTGACCGATTCCAACCCGGAGACTAGGCATATACAGCTCGTTACCGCAACAGAAGTGCTTCTCGAAAAACGGAATCGGCCGCAACAAATTTTAGAAGCCATCGATGAATTACTCGCTAACGTCGCCGACTGGCCAGATCCCGGCGTAAAACGCCGTATATCGGAAATATTAGAAAACGCCAAAGAGGAGTCGATAACACGCACAGGATCACTCCAGGTAGCAGCACTGTTAGAGAGCAGGTACGACGGGAAGTCTGCGAAGAAGTTTTTCCAGTACGTTTATGAAATGCGGAGCGGACTTGTCCATCGCGAAACGCCGAAAAGGCCGAGGCCGACCATTGATGATGTCTGCAAAACCTATCCAGAATTGCTAAAATTCGTTCTCGATCTGCTGGACGCCTATCAAGCCAGCTAGCCTAGATAGCCCTGCTGGCTGGGCGGCAATGTTGAGTCTTGGACGCCTTAGACGTAGTTAGTTCCTGTCGTTTCGCCTGGCCCTATCTCACGTCCCGAGGCTGAGGACAGTACCCACGAAAGAAACCAAGATTCCCCAGATCGCCCATGTCAGATCGAGGGCCTGCTTGCTGTCGAGCTTGTTGTCGAACGCTTGAATCTCAGAGGTCGTGTGCTCCCGCATCTTGCACTCCAGTTCCGATACGGCATCTTTTACCCCGTCGACCTCTAGCGTCAGTTTGGTGATGTCTAGTGCCATCTTTGATGACTCGTCGGTCCTGTCGTGCACGTACTGAGCTAGCCGCTTGATCTGCTCGTGCAGGTTCTGTGTGATGTCGACATTGTGCGGCGGCGGAGTTTGTGTAATACCTAAGCGTCCGAAGGCCGCCGATGACGGAATGCCCGAGAGAGTAATTGTTTGGGGTAGTTTGAGCAGCCTTCCCCAAGCCTTCGTAACCCAGCTCGTTATGCGTTCCGTAACGGTTTGGTTATATGTTGCCCGGAGGTAGGCGCGCAATAGCCCGTAGAAGGTGACGAGCGCTCCGATTGCCTGTATCGCGGCGGAGATATTTTTTCGAATTGCCAACTGCCGCAGATACGGCCAGTGCGCATTCCACCACACAGCCAGGCTGCCGTGTGGCTGACCGAACCACAGGGTAACCGCGAGAATGATGCTGAACTGCACAGCGCTGCGAGCAGCAAACGTGCATCGCCGCGTTTCCCACGTGGATATCTTGCCAGCTCGCCGGTTGACCACGTGCGGGAAGGTGCTACGGGTTTCGTCCCAGAAGCTCACCGAGTACTTTGCCAGTTGGCCAAGCGGCCATCAAGACCTGGGTGGACTGCCCGGCGGGGTACGAGATGGCCGCTTGGCCGCCACCAGCGAACTCGACTGTCAGAGTGTCCGCACCGCCTGCCAGCGCGAACTTCTTTGTCAACCGAAATCTACGCCATACATATCCGAGGTAATCGACCTCATCGACGGGCAGGAAAACGTTGGTACCCAGTGCGGGGAGTGCGCTAACGGGCATTTCGCCAGCAAGGACATAGATGCCGGGCGCGAAAGTGACCGAATCGCCGTTCTCTGCCACTGCCACTGCGACCGCGGCCTCATCGCTGAGCTTGAAAGTAGTATCCGGCACGTCGGGATCGACAAACTCGATAGTGGTATGCGTGTCTACGCCAGGCGGTCTATAAGTCGGTCCCTTTGCTCGTCGATACCTCGTCCAAGAATGTCCAAGGTGCTCCATGTCATCGACTTTCAGAAATTCGTTTTGAAGTCTTAGTAGTTCGATGTTTGGAATTCGCGCGTGGAGCATATAGGTACCAGTGGGAAAGTCTGTCATGCTGTACCCTCCAAGGTTGGCTGGCCGCGTAGCACTGATGGCTGGCGACCATGATGCTACCGCCGTCACCCACGCATGACCGATCTCTGTGCGCACCTTCTTGATTTCGTCTGCGCCTTGCATTTCGGTATCGAAAGCGCCGCCCGGAAGGGACGTCGCGCAACTCTGGTCATCTGCCGCGAACTGATTGCGGTTCAAGCTCGCGCGTAGGGCTTGTTCGGCTAGCGCGGGCGGTTCACTGGCCCGAATACCGATTCGGTGGCGGTAGAGGGACGACGGCGCCACTAGTGAGATTGAGCGAGCCGGGCATGATCTGGTTGTGCATCGCCGCGGACCGCGCATTTGGTGGCACCGTGAAGTCTTGTTGCGGCGGAACCCCGCTGACCACGTCGATTATCGGATGCCCGAGTTCAGGCCACGCGAATGCGGTCAACTTGCAACTGTGAGCAGGGAAACCGACACGCCTGAATGCCATCCCGCCGGGGCGAAAAAAGTTACGGACGGGCGGGCGCTCGAACGCGATGAGGTACTCGAATTGAGCCATCTGGATATATCCGCCTAAGATTTCGGGGCCGTCGCTTTCGAGGCGTATTCGCACCGCTTTGGGTGTGACTGGCTGATCGTGGTCGGGGTCTTGGATTACGTACATGCCCCAATGCCCTGGCCAGTCTGCGCCGCGCCAGAGGATTTCGGCCAGTTGCTCGGCGGGGACTCCGAGCCGGAATCGGTAAGCGGTTCGACCGTCGACAGTCAGGGCTTTCGATTCGATCGCGCCCCACAGGACCTTGAGCATCCAAAGCTCGATATACGGACCACTGGCCATGATGAAGCTGCGCGCGAAGCTCTTCCGGTCGTCGTTGCCGAGGAACTTAAAGATGTCGAGCTGGTCTTCGAGGAAGTAGCGGAAGTAGTCGGTGGCCGTATGGTCGAGCGGCGACAGGGCGCGGTTGTGTCGGCCGCAGAGCATCCGCGACGAAAACGACTTCACCCCGACGGACTTTCCGGTCTGCGAAGGCAACCACGCCGCCCCGCGCACCAACACAGCCTTGCCATCCCAAGCGATGCTTTTGAGGAGGTCGTCGCTGATGTAGTGCTCCAACGTCAGATCCTCGCTGCAGTCGTTGCTTACGCGTGCGTAGCAGCCGGGGTTGGCGTAGCCAGTGCGGGCATCGGTCAGCAACGCCGGGGGGCGCTCGGCGAGCCAAGAACCATCAACGCCGCGGTGGCAACGCCGAGCCTGCTTGCGCGATCCACACGGACAATTAGCTCTTGGGGCTGGACCGCTGTGCTGAGTAATGGGCACATTGTCCAGCCGGACAACACGGTCGAGCGAAGCGTTGGGACGCTCCAGTCCTGTAGTCACAGACCGACGATAGCCATGGCGACTGACATCAGAGCGATAGCGCGTCGTAGTTGGTTCAACAGGGATGGAAGACTGCGCGATGTGAAGTACACCGAGATCGCGGGCGAGATCCTGGCGAACGCCGGGCCCCTGGAGGGTGCCAGCCCGCCAGGGTTCGGTCCACCAGCGCGCCCATCACCAGCCTGACCACTGGTGAGGTCCACTCCCACCCGTTGGTTGGGTAGCTGGCGGCGCAAGATCAAGAATGTAGTTCAGTCAGTCGGAGACATCACCTGGTCAAGACGTTCTGGGGGTGGCGGGACGAGCAATTGCCCGACGGCACGCTGATCTTGACCTCGCCTGCGGGACGGACACACGTCACGACGCCGGGCAGCGCGCTGCTGTTTCCGAGTCTGTGTCGGGCAACGGGCGGTATGCCGGCGCCCGAAGTCGAGCCGCCGGGCGACTACTGCGGGAGCCGGACCGTGATGATGCCGCGACGCACCCGCACCCGCGCCCAGGACCGCGCCACGCGCATCACCACCGAGCGCCGACGGAATCGCGACGCTCGCACGGCGCGACGGGAAGAGCGCGCGTCAAGCTACGTCGCCACGGTGCCCCCGAAGACCGACGAAGAACCACCGCCATTCTGACGGTCCCCACTACTGGCGCGTCTCGAGTTCATCCAGGCCGGACAGCGCCAGCGGCAACGGATCTCGATGCAGGACGCCGAGGCGCTGCGTGGCACGGGTGAGCGCGACATAGAGCTCGGCCGCGCCACGTGGGCCGTCGGCGAGAATCCGCTGCGGGTCGACCACCAGTACCGCGTCGAACTCGAGCCCCTTGGTCTCCGAGGCCGGCACCGTGCCCGGCACGCCGGGCGGGCCGATCACCACGCTGGTGCCTTCGCGGCCGGCCTCGTCACGCACGAATTCCTCGATGGCACCCATCAGTTCGTCGTCGGTCACCTTCCGGGCCCATGGCCGGACACCACAGGAGCGCACCGACTCCGGCGGACGGACCGCGGGGGCGAACTCCTCGAGCAGCGCGGCGGCGACGGTCATGATCTCCTGCGGGGTGCGATAGTTCACCGTCAGGGACCGGTACTCCCAGCGATCGGCCACATACGGCGCCAGCATGGCTTCCCAGGAGGTCGCGCCCGCCGCCGAGCGGCGCTGGGCCAGATCGCCGACCACCGTGAACGAGCGACCCGGGCAACGCCGCATCAGCACCCGCCAATCCATTTCGGAGAGCTCCTGAGCTTCATCGACGACGATGTGCCGGTATGTCCAATCTCGATCTGCGGCAGCACGATCGGCGAGTTCACGGGTGTCGCGCTCGACGAACCGGTCCGCTAGGGCCTCGGCATGGATCACGTCACGGGCGATCAGGTGGTCCTCGTCGTCCATCAGATCCTCGCGGGCGACCATCAGGTCCAACACCCCGGCGGCGTACTCGGCCTCGTAGTTGCGTTCCCGCTCGGCGCTGGCCTCGGCCGACTCCGCGGCCGTCTTGTCGTAACCCAGCAGATCCACCAGCTCGTCGAGCAGCGGCACGTCGGACACCGTCCAGGGTTCGCCGGCGACGCGCAACAGCGTCTGGGGTGCGCCCACGGCCTGCAACCGCTCGGGGGACAGGTACAGCGACGTCAGCAACTCCTGCGGAGTCAGGATCGGCCACAACCGGTCCAGCGCGGCGGCGAACTGGTGGTTATCCGCCAGCTCGGCAAGCAGATCGGACCGCAGCTGTTCCCACGCCGCGCGGTCCTCGCGGGTCAGCCAGCCGCGCCCGATCCGCGCGATCGCGCGCTCGGTCAGCGCCCAGGTGAGGATGTCGGTGAATACGGCCCGGGCCTGGTTGTGTGGCTGTCCGCTGGCGCGCGCTTCTTCCCGCGCCCACCCCGCGATCTCGGCGTCGATGCGCACCGTGACGTCGGCCAGCTCGATCTCCAACGGCCGCACGGGCACTCGCTGTCGATCGGCAATCGCCGCGGCCAGCACGTCGAGGATTTTCAGTGAGCCCTTGAACGCCGCGCACTCCGGAGTGTCCTCGGCGGTGATGTGCAGCCCGGGCACCAGATCGCCCGGTGTCATGAACACCACGCTGGACTCACCCAGCGACGGCAGCACGCGGTCGACGTGGCGCAGAAACGCCGAATTGGGCCCCACCACCAACACACCATGGCGTTCGATGCGCTCGCGCTGGGTGTAGAGCAGATACGCGACGCGGTGCAACGCCACCACCGTCTTGCCGGTCCCGGGGCCGCCCTCGATCACCAGCACACCCGGATGGTCCAGCCGGATGATCTCGTCCTGTTCGGCCTGGATCGTCGCCACGATGTCGCGCATGCCGTCGCCCCGGGGCGCATTGACCGCGGCGAGCAGGGCCCAGTCCTCCGAGCCGCCCGCCGCCGCCTCACCCGGCCGGCCGAAGAACTCGTCGGTGAAGTCGACGACGCGCCGCTCGCGGGTGTGGAATTGCCGGCGCCGGCGCATGCCCTCCGGACTCGCGGCGGTGGCGACGTAGAAGGCGCGTGCGGCCGGTGTCCGCCAGTCCAGCAGCAGCGGCCGATACTCGTCGTCGGCATCGAACAACCCGATCCGGCCGATGTAGGTGCGCTCGCCGGACAGCGCGTCCAACCGCCCGAAGCACAGGCCGTAGTCCGCCACGTCGAGCCGCTTGACCTCCCGCGCCAGCGCACGCACCTCGGCATCACGGTCGGCGAGGCTGCCGCCGTCGCCCCGCAGTGCGGTTCGATACCGATCCTTGGCCCGGGCGCGGTCGGCGTCCAGCCGTGCGTAGAGGCCGGTCACGTAGCGCTGCTCGGACCGCAATTCGTCTTCGTACTCAGGATTCGACAAGCGTTCCTCCGCCAGTTTTGGTCTCGGCCAAGTCTAGGGCGCCCGCTTGACAGCACATCGAACAACTGTTCGAATAGTCCGATGCGGTGGGCGAACCAGGCCGTCGCGGTCGGCGGCGAACCGATCGACGACGGGGCGCTGCCAGGCCTGCAACGGATCGGCCTGGTCCGAAGCGTGCGCGCCCCGCAGTTCGAGGGCATCACCTTCCACGAGGTGCTGTGCAAATCCGCGCTGAACAAGATCCCGGACGCGGCCGCGCTGCCGTTTCGTTACACCGTCAACGGCTACCGCGGTTGCTCACACGCTTGCCGCTACTGTTTCGCCCGTCCCACCCACGAGTACCTCGATTTCGACTGCGGCAACGACTTCGACACCCAGGTGGTGGTCAAGACCAACGTGGCCGAGGTGCTGGCACGCGAATTGCGCCGGTCATCGTGGCGTCGGGAGATGGTCGCGCTGGGCACCAATACCGACCCCTACCAGCGCGCCGAGGGCCGCTACGCGCTGATGCCGGGCATCATCGGTGCGCTGGCCGCCTCCGGCACCCCGCTGTCGATCCTGACCAAGGGCACCCTGTTGCGGCGCGACCTGCCGGTGATAGCCGAAGCGGCGCAACACGTTCCGGTATCGTTGGCGGTTTCGCTGGCGGTCGGCGACGCGCAGCTGCACCGCGACGTCGAGCCGGGTACCCCGACGCCGCAGGCGCGGCTCGGCTTGATCGCCGCGATCCGCGACGCCGGGCTGGACTGCCACGTCATGGTCGCGCCGGTGTTGCCACACCTCACCGATTCCAGCCAGCATCTCGACGCGCTGCTGGGCCAGATCGCCGAAGCGGGCGCCACCAGCGTGACCGTATTCGGGCTGCATCTGCGTCGCTCCACCCGCGGCTGGTTCATGTCGTGGTTGGAACGCTCGCATCCCGAACTCGTCGGCCGCTACCGCGAGTTGTACCGGCGCGGAGCGTATTTGCCGCCGGACTATCGCGAGATGCTGCGGGCGCGGGCCGCGCCGCTGATAGCCAAACACCGATTGACCGGTGATCAGCGGGCGTTCGCCCAGCAGGCCCGCATCGTCGAGCCGCAACCCGTTCAGCCGACGCTGTTCTGAGCTAGCCGCCGCGGGGCTTGGTCAGGGTGAACCGCTCGACGACGGCGACCGCCCCCAGCGGCCCGGCCAGTGTGTAGTGCGTCGCGTGGATCGAGGTGTTGCCGCCGGGCTGACCCGGCTCGACGTCGAAAGATACGAAGCCATAAGGGTTTTCGCGGTCACGAAACGCCGACCACGGGGCATCTTCGACAACGTAGATCGGTGGTTTGCGTTTGACGGCGGGGTCGAACGCGCCGACGCCGGTGATTACCCGGCAGCGCGGTTGGGGATACAGCGTCGCGTTGGTCGGCGCCGAGGTGCCACCGCCGCCGATGACGAGGTGCACGGTCCCGCGTGTCGTGTCGATGACGTCGCCGCGGGTGTCAACCGGTACCGGCGTTCGGGTGTCGGTGTTCTCGGCTCCGCGCAGCGGATGCGACCGCTCGTAGTGATGCTCGTGGCCGCACACCACCAGGTCGACCCGATACTGGTCGAACAGCGGCAGCCACTCCGTGCGGATCCCGAGGTCAGCGCCGTTGGCACGCTCGGCGGTGGAGATCGCCGTCTGATGCATGCAGACGACCAGCCAGTCGATGTCGGGATCTTGCCGCGCCGCCGCGAGTTCGGCTGCGAGCCAGCGCTTTTGTTCACCACCCGAGTAGCCGTGCACGTAGAAGTTACCGCCGTCCTGCAAGGCCACGTCGTCGTTGTTGAGGCTGATCACCCGCACCGAGCCGGCGGTGAACGAGTACCACAGGCCGCGCAGTTCGGGGCTCGACCCGGAATCGGGCAGCGCGAAGTAGGTCTGATAGGCGCCGTAGCCCACCGGCCCGTTGCCCAGCTCGTTCTCGTGGTTACCCGCCGCCGGCATCCAGGGCCGGTAGCGTGCCGAGCGACTGTTGTTGGCGAACCAGTTCGACCAGGTGCGGATGCGGTCGTTGGCGAGGTTGGCGTAGCACAGGTCGCCGTTGACCAAGTTGAACAGCGGGGCCATGCGCTCGATCGCCAGGGTCATGTCGGCGGCGGCGGGGGAGCCGATGTTGTCGGTGCCGTACTTGCCGTTCGGCAGCAAGGCCAGCGTGGGCGTGGATTGATCACCGAAGCTGGTGAAGCGCAGCGGTTTCCGTCCTACCGGCGCGGTCCTTACCACGCCCTGCTCCGGCTCGGCGCCGTCGTGCACCGCGGCGTAGACGTAGTCGTTATCCGGAGTAAGGTTGGTCAGCCGCGCGTGGTGGACACGAACCTCGTTGTTGGACTTGGCATCTCGATAGGTGCGGGTTTCGGCCGGCACGGTCTGGCCGAGGCCGGCAGCCGGCGTGCCCAGCAGGACGCGCGGGTTGCCGACGGCTTCGGTGGTGTGCCACGACACCACCACCTCGGTGCCCGCGTTCTTGCCGAATTGCAGATGCAGGCCGAACACGGGCGGTGCGCCGGTCCGGTCGGGACGCCGCCACAGCCCTGGCCACACACCCGGCCCCGACGGGTTCGACCACAGCAGCGCGGCACCACCAACCCCGACGCCGGCGCCGATGCCCAGGCCGGCGACGGCGGCGGTCGCGCCGGTCGTCAACAACCGCCGGCGACTGACGTCCGGTTTGTCCGGTTCGGCGGCGGGCTCGGCGTCCTCGGTCATGCCTGCTTCATACCCGAGCCAGGCAACGGTGTGCGGATCACGCGGTGAACGCCGGAACCGTGGGTAACGAATCCGGTAGCGTTTTCGATATGACGAACGTGATGACGAACCTGCGAAATGGGGCGCTCCCCGTCGCGTCGGCTACGTTTGCCCTGGTCGCGGCCGTGGCGGGAACGATTCTCGGCCCGGCCACGGCGCATGCGGATGGCCATCAGGTGACCTACACCGTGACGAGCCCGAACAACCTGACCGCCAACGTCTCCTACGTGAACGCCGACCCGCCCAGCCAGGCCGCCTACAACGCGGACCCGTCGAAGTTCATGACCAGCGTGCAGGCTCCGCTGAGCGGCGGGGCGCCGGCCGTGTACACGGTCACCCTGACGAACCCCAACCAGTGGGCCAGCGTCACCGCCAGCGGCATGCTGAAATGGCCGGATTCGGGCAACGGCCCGGCGCAGTTCCATTGCGAGCTGGCCATCGACGGTCAGGTCGTCGCTCATCAGGACGCCACCACTACCGTCACCTGCGCGGCCCG
Organism: Mycobacterium simiae; assembly: GCF_010727605.1. Lineage (NCBI taxonomy): Bacteria > Bacillati > Actinomycetota > Actinomycetes > Mycobacteriales > Mycobacteriaceae > Mycobacterium > Mycobacterium simiae. Next base: position 407,640 of record NZ_AP022568.1, on the reverse strand, counting down.
TCCCAGCTAATCAGCCCTCTGCCGCGGTTCGGTGTGGGCGACGACCACCACCTCGGCCGCATCGGTGCCCAGGGCGCGGATCTTGTGACTGATCGACGCGTCGAAGTATGCGCTGTCGCCGGCGCCGAGCGCGACGGTCTGGTCTCCGTACTGCAGTTCGATGCGTCCGGCGTGGACGAACACGAACTCCTGGCCGGTGTGCTCGGCGTGTGCGGTGTCGCCGACAGCCGCACCCGGTCGAAGGATGAACGGCGACATGGACTTTCCCAGCAGCGCGGACGCCAGCACCTGGTAGCGTCGCCCGTCGCCGTCGGTAGCGCGGTCGACGGTGATCTTCTCTTGCGCCGTCTCGTCGGAGAAGAGCCGGCCGACGTCGACGTCGAGCGCGCGTGCGACCTTGAGGGCCACCGCGATCGACGGGGTGCTCTGCCGGCGCTCGATCTTGGACAGGTAACTCTTGGTCAACCCGGTTTGGGCGGCGAGCTGCTCGAGGGTCAGACCGCGTTGCCTGCGAACGGCACGAAGCAGCGCTGTCATGCGGCAAGCCTCCGATCGCGGACAATGACACAAGGTTTCCTATGATGCTACCTTAGTGTCATGGCCACCACGTTCCGCGATACCAAAGCCGATCTGATGCGTCGCTCCCAGGAGCAGCTGGCCGCCACCTTGCTACCGGCGGCCACACCGGGTGGGGCCGATACGCAGCTGAGCACCCGACAGAAGCTGGCGCTGACCTGCCGGGCGCTGTTCGACGCCGGCCACGACTCCGGTCTGGCCGGACAGATCACCGCGCGCGCCGAGACCGATGGGACCTACTACACGCAGCGGCTGGGCCTGGGGTTCGACGAGATCACCGAGGACAACCTGCTGCTGATCGACGAGGACCTCAACGTCCTCGATGGTGACGGAATGGCTAACCCCGCCAACCGCTTTCACAGCTGGATCTACCGGGCCCGCCCCGACGTCCAGTGCATCGTGCACACCCACGCCTTCCATGTGGCGGCACTGTCGATGCTCGAGGTCCCGCTGATGGTCTCGCACATGGACACCACGCCGCTGTTCAACGACTGCGCGTTTCTGGCCGAGTGGCCGGGTGTGCCGGTCGGCAACGAGGAAGGCGAAATCATCACCGCCGCGCTCGGCGACAAGAAAGCGGTGCTGCTGGCGCATCATGGTCACGTGATCGCCGGCGCCAGCATCGAGGAGGCCTGCTCGCTGGGCATCCTGATCGAGCGGGCGGCAAAGCTGCAGCTGGCGGCCATGGCCGCCGGCCGGGTCAAGCCGCTGCCCGAACAGCTGGCCCGCGAGGCGCACGACTGGACGCTGACCCCCAGCCGCAGCCAGGCCAACTTCGCCTACTACGCGCGCCGGGCTCTGGCCCGCCACCCCGACGCCCTGACGAGTTAAGACGCCCTGACGAGTTAAGGAGCCCAGTGTCTGAGATTCACGGCATCATCGCCTACCCGGTCACCCCGTTCGACGGGGGCATCGACACCGCCGCGCTGGCCGAGCTGGTCGAGCGGCTGATCACCGTGGGGGTGCACGCCATCGCCCCGCTGGGCAGCACCGGCGAGTTGGCCTATCTCGACGAGCACGAGTTCGACACCGTGGTCGACACCACGATCGCCACTGTGGATCGCCGGGTTCCCGTCGTCGTGGGCGTATCGGATGTGACGACCGCCCGGACCGTGCGCCGGGCCGAGTACGCTCAGCAGGCCGGTGCCGACGCGGTGATGGTGCTGCCGGTGTCCTACTGGAAGCTGCGTGAGCGGGAGATCGTCCAGCACTACCGCAGCATCAGCGACGCCATCTCCATCCCGATCATGGCCTACAACAACCCGGCCACCAGCGGCGTGGACATGTCCCCCGACTTGCTGGTCAGCATGTTCGAGAACATCGAAAACGTGCGGATGGTCAAGGAATCCACCGGCGACCTGTCCCGCATGCAGCGCATCTCCCAGTTGTCCTGCGGCCGGCTGCCGTTCTACAACGGCAGCAATCCATTGGTGCTCGACGCTCTGAAGGCCGGCGCCGCCGGATGGTGCACGGCCGCACCGAATCTGCGGGCGCAGCAGTGCCTGGACCTCTACGAGGCGGTGCGCGCGGGCAACCTGGACAAGGCGCGGATGCTTTACGACGACCTCAAACCGCTGCTGGAGTTCATCGTCTCCGGCGGCCTGCCCACCACCGTGAAGGCGGGCCTCGACCTGCTCGGCTTCCCGGTCGGCGACCCGCGCCCGCCGCTGTTAGCGCTCGACGAGGCGGGCCGGGCACACCTGATGACGCTGCTGGGCACCCCCTAGCCGAGGTAGTCGGCCGCGAACGTGTCGCACTGGTGCACGTCGCCGGTCTGGTAGCCGACGGTGAACCACTTCTGCCGTTGCGCGGCGGATCCATGTGTCCACGACTCGGGGTTGACCCGCCCCGTCGACTCCTTTTGGATCCGGTCGTCGCCGACCGACGCGGCGGCCGAGAGCGCATCTTGAATGTCCTTGTCGCTCAACGGCTCCAGGTACGGCACACCGGTGCTTTCCTGCTTGACCGTGGAGGCGTAGTGCGCCCAGATGCCGGCGTAGCAGTCGGCCTGCAACTCCGTGCGGACCCCGTTGCCGCCGGCGCCCTGCGCGCCCTGCTGGGACCGGCCCAGCAGTCCCTGCAACTGCTGCACGTGATGGCCGTATTCGTGAGCAACCACGTACTCCTGCGCGAAAGGCCCACCGCTGGAACCGAATTTGTCGACAAGTTCCTTGAAGAAGTCGGTGTCGAAATACGCGGTCTGGTCCACCGGGCAGTAGAACGGGCCCACCGCGGTCGTCGCCGGGCCGCAGCCGGTGTTCACCGAACCGGTGAACAGGCGCACGTGCGGACGGGTGTAATTCCGCATCAGCTGATGCCAGACGGCATCCACGGAATTGCCGGTGGCCACCACCCGGCACTGCACGTACTTATTGGCGTCGGCGCCGGTCTTGCACTGGCTCAAATCGAACCCGGGCGCGGAATAGCCGCCGGTGCCCGGGGCCTGGTGGGTCGCGACGCGGCCGGGGTCGATGCCAAAGAACAACGCGGCGACCAGGATGAGCAACCCGACCCCGCCGCCCCCGACGGCCATCCCCATGCCACCCATGCCGCCGGACGATTCCGCGGTGCTGGTGTCGATCTGCATACCTTCGTTGAAGGTCATCGCACCCTCCTAGTGTTGTGGGCTCGTCGAGTAACGGCTGTCGGTATAGCGGCGCAGGTTGCGCAGGAACCGCCGCAGCGCCAGGTTCAGCAGCGGCCCGGCGACGACCATCGCCAGCCGCGCCGGCCCGCGCGCCCGCTGCGCCATCGTCCAGGTCAGCCGACAACCGCCCGGGATGGCTTGCACGCGGTAGTCCTCGGCGAACGCGGCGACGGCCTTGGCGGAACATTCGTTGAATCGAAAGGCCATGCGGTGCAACGGTTCCCAGGCCAAGTATTCTTCGTTGCCGACCAGAGGTTTCAGGCCGCCGCGCATCTCGACGACGCGGGTGGTGCCGACCCCGCGAGGCTCCGGGCTGGTCCAGGTCACCTTGGTGATCACCGATGCCCAGCGCGGCCAGGCGTCCGCGTCAGCCAGCACCTCGAACACCTGCTCTGGCGTGATGGCCAGGTCGACGCTGTTGCGAAAGCGGAAGGGCGCGGTCTCGATGAAGTCGAGGTCGACCCGTTCGCAGGGATGCATAGGCATAAACCTAGCCGGGTCCGTCGCTGGCCGCGGCCAGTAGCGGAACCAGCACATCGCTGATCGGCGTCGCCAGGTTGTGCCGGCGCGCCTTGCGGATGATCACGCCGTTGCGGATGTCCCATTCCATCGGCCGGTGGTGTTCGCGGTCGGCCAGGATCGAGGTGCCCAGGTCCGCCGGAGCCTGCTCGAACAGCCCGACCAGCTCGTCGACCACGCCGTCGGGCAGCCGGGCGCCCTCGGCCCGCGCGACGGCGAGGCACTCGGCCACATAGCGGCGGGCCAGCGCGGCGACGTCGTCGCGGCGATACATCCCGGAGCGACGCCCGGCCAGCGCCATGAACCCGGCCAGGGCATTGGTGAGCAGTTTCCGCCAGGCCGCCGTGCCGAAGTCGGGGTCGGGGTCCACTCGGCAGCCGGCGCCCCGCAGCAGCTCGGCGACGGTCTGCGCGGCGGGGCCGGACGGCAATACCAGTGCCGGTTCGGTGCGCAACCGCACCCAACCCTCGGGTTGCGTCTCGGCGGAATACCAGACGATGCCGGGGATCACGGCCGAGTCCGGGCACAGCGGTTGCACCTGCTCGACTTGCTCGACGCCGTTCTGCAGCACGGTGACGATGGTGTGCGCGGCGCACAGCCGGGACAGCCAGCCGGCCGCCTGATCGTTCTGAGTGGCCTTGACCGCCAGCACCACCAGGTCCACTGGACCGGATATCCCGGCCGGGTCGGTGCGTACCGGCCCGGGCACCACGACGGGTTCCTGGCAGTCGGGACGCAGTTCGATGTTCTCGCGTGCGGTGCGGCCGCAGACAAGGACGGAATGCCCGGCCCGGTGCAACAGGGCGGCGACAGTTGTGCCGACGGCGCCGGGGCCGACGAGTGCGATGTTTGTGGCGATAAAAGTGAAGTTACACCGCCCCTTAGACTGGTCAGTCGTCCAAGGTAGAGGGGAGTCTTTGTGCTGCGCAGCCACACCGCTGGTTCGCTTCGGGATGGCGACGCCGGCCAGCAGGTGACACTGGTGGGGTGGGTGGCGCGCCGCCGCGACCACGGGGGCGTCATCTTCATCGACCTGCGCGACGCGTCCGGAGTCGCCCAGGTCGTTTTCCGCGACGCCCTGGAAGAAGGGCAGGTGCTGGAGCAGGCGCACCGATTGCGCGCCGAATTCTGCATCGCCGTGCACGGCGTCGTCGAGATCCGCCCGGAGGGCAACGCCAACGCCGAGATACCGACCGGCGACGTCGAGGTCAACGCCACCTCGCTGACGGTGCTCGGGGAATGCGCGCCGCTGCCCTTCCAGCTCGACGAGCCGGCGGGGGAAGAACTGCGGCTGAAGTACCGCTACCTCGACCTGCGCCGTGACGGCCCGGCTGCCGCAATCCGATTGCGGTCCAAAGTCAATGCCGCCGCCCGGGCGGTGCTGGCCCGGCACGACTTCGTCGAGATCGAGACGCCGACCATCACCCGCTCGACACCGGAGGGGGCCCGCGACTTCCTGGTGCCCGCCCGGCTGCACCCCGGCTCGTTCTACGCCCTGCCGCAAAGCCCGCAGCTGTTCAAGCAGCTGCTGATGGTGGCCGGCATGGAGCGCTATTACCAGATCGCCCGCTGTTATCGCGACGAGGATTTCCGTGCCGACCGGCAACCGGAGTTCACCCAGCTCGACATGGAGATGAGCTTCGTCGACGCCGAAGACATCATCGCGATCTCCGAGGAGATCCTGACCGCATTGTGGGCGCTGATCGGCTACCAGATCCCGACGCCGATCCCGCGGATCAGTTACGCCGAAGCCATGCGGCGGTTCGGCTCCGACAAACCGGACCTGCGCTTCGGGCTGGAGCTCGTCGAGTGCACGGAGTTCTTCAAAGACACCACTTTTCGGGTGTTCCAGGCGCCCTACGTCGGCGCCGTGGTGATGCCCGGCGGGGCCGCGCAGCCCCGGCGCACCCTGGACGGGTGGCAGGAGTGGGCCAAGCAACGCGGGCATCGCGGGCTGGCCTACGTGCTGGTCGGCGAGGACGGCGAGCTGAGCGGTCCGGTCGCCAAGAACCTCTCCGAGGCCGAACGCGTAGGCCTGGCCGGCCATGTCGGAGCGAATCCGGGGGACTGCATCTTCTTCTCGGCCGGCCCGGCGAAATCGTCGCGCGCCCTGCTGGGCGCGGCCCGCGGCGAAATCGCGAGCCGGCTGGGCCTCATCGACCCCGACGCCTGGGCGTTCGTGTGGGTGGTCGACCCGCCGCTGTTCGAGCCCGCCGAAGACGCGACCGCCGCTGGTGACGTGGCCGTGGGCTCGGGGGCGTGGACGGCAGTGCATCACGCGTTCACCTCGCCCAAACCCGAATACGAGGACATCGTTGACCGCGATCCCGGCCGGGTGCTGGCCGATGCCTACGACATCGTCTGCAACGGCAACGAGATCGGCGGCGGCTCGATCCGTATCCATCGCCGCGACATCCAGGAGCGGGTGTTCGCGGTGATGGGCCTGGACAAGGCCGAAGCCGAAGACAAGTTCGGGTTTCTGTTGGAGGCGTTCACCTTTGGTGCGCCACCGCACGGCGGCATCGCGTTCGGGTGGGACCGGATCAACGCCCTGCTGTCCGGGGTGGACTCCATCCGCGAGGTGATCGCGTTCCCCAAGACCGGCGGCGGCGTCGACCCGCTGACCGACGCGCCCGCGCCGATCACCGCACAGCAGCGCAAGGAATCCGGAATAGACGTCAAACCCAAGGCGGTTCAACAGAGATGACCGAAACGCCGCAAATTGACGACATCAACGCATTCAACCGGGGCATCGTCGACGAATTCCGGGCCAACGCCGGCAGGGTCGGCGGCCCGTTCGCCGGCCGCAGCCTGCTGTTGCTCACCACGACGGGCGCCAAGACCGGCCAGCAACGGCTTTCTCCGCTGGCCTATTTCGAGATCGACGGCAAGCTGATCATCATCGGGTCTTTCGGCGGTGCGCCCAAGGACCCGGCCTGGGTGCACAACCTGCGGGCCAACCCGCAGGCACGGGTCGAGATCGGGGCCGACACGTTCGACGTGACGGCGCACGAACTGCCCCGCGAGGAGCGCGATCGCCTGTTGGAGCAAGTGGCCGCGGTCGTGCCGGCGTTCGGCGAGTACCAGTCGAAGACCAGCCGGATCATTCCCCTGTTCGAGTTGAAGCGCGTCTAGCGGTTCGCGTTGCCGCGTGCGTCGGCGCTGCGGTAAGCAGGCGGGATGAGCACTTCGCTGCTGACGCATCCGTTCGCGCGAGCCGCTGTGGTCGGCGGTGCGCAACGGGTGCGCGGTGTGTGGTTCAACCTGGTGCAGACCTCAGTGGCGGCGGGGTTGTCCTGGTACCTCGCGCACGACGTGCTCGCGCATCCGCAACCGTTTTTCGCGCCGATCGCCGCGGCGGTGTCCCTCTCGACGAGCAACGTGCTGCGCGCGCAACGGGCCATCCAGATGATGATCGGCGTGACGGTGGGCATCGGGACGGGCACCGTCGTGCAGGAGCTGCTCGGACCGGGCACCGTGTCGATCACGGTCGCGGCGTTGATCGCCCTGCTGGCCGCGGTTTTCATCGGGCAGGGCCTGATCGGCCAGGGCATGATGTTCGCCAACCAGACCGTGGTGTCGTCGATCTTGGTGATTGCCCTCTACCGCAGCGGTGTCGGGTGGGAGCGCATCTTCGACGCGCTGATCGGCGGCAGCCTGGCCATCGTCATCTCCGTGCTGCTGTTCCCGGCCAACCCGCTGGTCGTGCTGCGCTCGTCGCGGCTTGCGGTGCTCAGCACCCTGGAATGGGTGCTGGAGCGCACCGGCGATCTGGTGCGCGGCCGCCAAGCGCCCGCCGCCGACTGGCCGCTGCCGGCGGTCGACCGGGTGCACGAACAGCTGGGCGGACTCATCCAGGCCCGTACTACCTCGCGACAGATCGTGCGCGTGGCGCCGCGACGCTGGGGGCTGCGCGACGCCGTACGGGCCGGTGATCATCAGGCCGTGCAGCTGGCCCTGCTGGCGGGTTCGGTACTGCAGCTGGCCCGCGTCGTCGTGCCCACCTGTGCGGGCAGCCCCGACGGCCCGCGCGGTCGGCCGTCACACCCCGCCGCGGAGGTGCTGGGCGACCTCAGGCGGGCGACCGCGCTGGCCGACACGGACCAGGCCGCCGCGACCGGCCACCTCGACGCCGCCCGCCGGCACGCGGCGAGCCTGCTGACGAACGCCCGGGAGCGCACCGAGGTGGTGCTGGCCGACGTCGTGCAGGCATGCATCGACGACCTGCAGCGGGTGATCGACCTCGCAACACCGTGAGCGCTCAGAACGAACCGGTCAGGAACTCCTGCACCAGCTTCTTGGGCGCCTGTGACAGCCAGGCCTCGGTGATCAGCTCCTCGAGACCGCGCACATCGATCGCGTCCAGCTTGACCAGCACCGCGGGGTAGCCGTCGAAATGCGGGGTGGTGAAGTAGATCCGCGGCTCGTCAGCCACTAGCGCGTACTTGACACCCTCGTCGGACACCCGGACCCCGAGTATGTCGCCGTCGGGCGGCGGGACCCCGTTGGCTGACAGCGCTTCCCGGTCCTTCGGACGCAGCGGCCGCTCCCAGGCCAGCAACTTCTTGCCGACCCGCCAGTCGTGTGGTGACTGCTCGGAGGTGAGTGGCAGCTCACCGATGATCCGGGCAACGTCGTCCCAGGTGGCCACCCGTCCAATTGTGCTCCCGCTATGGTGCGCTTGGTGCCGTATTGGCTATCGGTTGCCAACCCTGCACGAGCAGAACCTGGGAGGTGTTCGTTGGCTGCTGCAGACCACGGCGCGCAGACGCGCAGGCATCGCGTCACCCACCGCACCGAGTACCGCTATTCCGACGTCGTGACCAGCTCGTATGGCCGCGGTTTCCTCACGCCGCGGGACTCGCAGCGGCAGCGCTGCATCGCGCACCGGCTGACCATCGACCCGGTCCCGGCCGACAGCTCGACCAGCGTCGACGGCTACGGCAACATCAGCTCGTACTTTCACGTCACCGAGCCGCACCGCGCGCTGACGGTGATCAGCGACTCCATCGTCGACGTCTATCCGGCGCCACCGCAGCGATACAGCAGCGGGCCGGCAATCCAACCGTGGGAGCAGGCCCGGCCGTCCGGACGCCGCGGCGCGCTGGCCACCGAGTACGTCTTGGACCTGAACCCGCCCGAGATCACCGACGAGGTCCGCGACTACGCGGCGCCCAGCTTCGTCCCGGGTCGCCCGCTGATCGAGGTGCTGCGTGACCTGGCGTCGCGGATCTTCACCGACTTCACCTACCGGTCGGGGTCGACGACGATTTCCACCGGGGTCAATGAGGTTCTGGTGGCCCGGGAAGGGGTATGCCAAGACTTCGCAAGGCTGGCGATCGCCTGCCTGCGTGCCAATGGGTTGGCGGCCAGCTATGTCTCCGGCTATCTGGCCACCGACCCGCCCCCGGGAAAGGAACGGATGATCGGAATCGACGCGACCCACGCCTGGGCCGCCGTGTGGACTCCCCAGGAGCCCGGCCAGTTCGAGTGGCTGGGGCTGGATCCCACCAACGACCAGATGGTCGACCAGCGGTACATCATCGTCGGCCGAGGCCGCGACTACGCCGACGTGCCGCCGTTGCGCGGCATCATCTACACCGACTCGGAGCACAGCGTGATCGACGTCGCAGTCGATGTGGTGCCGTTCGAAGGTGATGAACTGTATGCGTGACTTCAATTGTCCCAACTGCGGGCAGCGGCTCGCGTTCGAGAACTCCACCTGCCTGAATTGCGGTAGCGCGCTGGGCTTCTCGCTCGAACAGATGGCACTGCTGGTGATTGCCGACGCTAACAACCAAGCCAGCGACCACGCCGGCATCGTCGACGCCGCGGAATATCAGCTCTGCGCCAATCTGCAGATCGCCGAATGCAATTGGCTGGTGCCCGTCAACAACCCTCGGTTGCTGTGCACATCGTGCGCGCTGACCACCGAGCGTCCCAATGATGCCGACACGGTCGGCCTGGCAGAGTTCGCCCAGGCCGAGGCGGCCAAGCGGCGGCTGATCGTCGAGCTGCACGAGCTGAAACTGCCGATCATCGGGCGCCAGGACGATCCGGAGCAGGGACTGGCCTTCCGGCTGCTGTCCAGTGCGCACGAGCAGGTGATGACCGGGCACGAAAACGGGGTCATCACGCTGGATTTGGCCGAGGGCGACGACGTTCATCGCGAGCAGCTGCGGGTGGAGATGGACGAGCCGTACCGGACCCTGCTCGGGCATTTCCGCCACGAGATCGGGCACTACTACTTCTATCGGTTGATCGCGCCGTCCCAGGACTACCTGCGACGGTTCAACGAGCTGTTCGGGGATCCCGATGCCGACTATCAGGAGGCGCTGGATCGGCATTACAGCGAGGGCGCGCCGGAGGGTTGGCAGGAGAAGTTCGTCTCGTCCTACGCCACCATGCACCCGGCCGAGGATTGGGCAGAGACGTTCGCGCACTATCTGCACATCCGTGACACCCTGGACACCTCGGCGTGGTGCGGTTTCGCGTCAGCGTCGGCGACGTTCGATCGGCCGCCGTTGGGGCCCAGCGCTTTTCCCAACATCATCGACATGTGGATCCCGCTGTCGTGGTCGCTGAACATGGTGAACCGGTCGATGGGCCGCGACGACCTGTACCCGTTCGTGCTGCCGGTCGCGGTGCTGGACAAGATGCAGTTCATCCACGACGTCATCGACGAGGTGGTCTCGGCGGCACAGGGTTCGGCCGCCGTCGCGGGCTGAGCTACGCCGGCATCTCGCGGCGCGCGTCGGGCCCCCACAGCGGCTGCATGCCGCCGGGCAGGGTCAGCTGTGTCTCGGTGATGACCTCGGCCAGACCGCGTAATTCGGTGTGGATGGTGGCGAGCAGATCGGCCAGCTCGGCGCGGTGCCCCTCGGCGTCGGCGACCTCCAGCTCGGCCGGATGCGAGCGGCGCAGCAGCGTGCCGATCTCCTCGACGATGCGCTCCGGGCGCGATGATCCCGATGCGCTGGGCAGGTCTTTGAGGTTGGTGCGCAATCGATCCAGTTGGTAGAGCAGCGAGCGCGGGTTGTCCGCGTCGAACAGCATCAGATCGGCGACCGCGGCGACGCTGGGGTTGCCGACGGTGCGGCGACGATAGATGACCGACGACTCGCAGGCCACCAGCGTCGATTCGATCACCGTCTGCTCGGCGCTGAGCCCCCGGGCGGTGGTCAGCGTGGCGCCCAGCAGTGCGGTCAGCCACAGGCCGCGTTCGATGCGTTTACCGATGTCCATCATCGACCAGCCCACGTCGCGCACCATCGATTCGCTGGCCACCCCGGACAGGGTCAGCATCCCGGCCAGCGTGCGTGCGTGCGCCGACGCCAGCAGCGTGTCGGCCTCGGCCAGCGACTGTGGCGGCTCAGCCCGGTGGGTCAGCGCGCGCTCCACATTGGCCAACACCATCCAGGTGTCGTTGGACATCTGGTCGCGCACCGCCCTGGCGGCCAGGGCCAGCCCCTCCACCGACTGAACGAGCGATCCCGCCCGGTTCGAATCGACGGTCAGCGACCACAGCGTCGACGGCACGATCGCGATCATCTCGGCGGGATCGTTGCCGGCCCCGGTGTCGGTGCCGGTGATGCGGCCCAGGGCGGCCATCAGCACCGGCACCACCACGCTCTCCTCGGTGTCCTGCTGATGGCGGTACACGTGGAAGCGGTCGCGGGCGGCGATCAGCAGCCTGGCCGTACTCTCCGCGCGCTCGCCGTACCGGCCGATCCAGAACAGGTCGGACAACACGCGCGGGGAGCTGACGCCCCAGGTGCCCGCCGCGGTCTTCACCGGCTTCACCTCGGTCGGCAAGGTGATCGTCTCGGCCCGTGCTCGCTCCGTCGGTCGTATCCAAATGTCTTTGGCTGCAACAGTTTTCAGGGAATATGCGGCGGCACCCGAGGCCAGGACGTAGCCGACGCCACCGGTCATCGGGGCATAGCCGCCGCGCTGTGCGACCGTGAACAGCCGCATGCCGACCCCGGCCGAGGACAGCGTGCCGGCATGATCGGTCGGCGCCGAGGAGAACTGCGGCAACTCCTGGCCGGCCCATTGCCACGGCATGGCCTCGATCCGGTCGGCCACCTCCTGGCGCTGCGACGATGAAAGTTCGGGCCCGACAAGGGTTTCCCCGCCGACGGTGGACTTGATCAGCAGCGATGACAGGTTGGCCAGCAGGTGGGAGCGCTCGGCTGCGATACCGGCCCAATACACCGGCGCGGTATTGAGCAGCGGGGCTTCACCGAGGAGCCGCTCGGCCAGCTCCGGCAGGAAACGCAGCACGCCGGGGCTTTCCAGGATGCCGCTGCCCAGGGTATTGACCACGGTCACCGTGCCGCGGCGTTGTGCTTCCACCAACCCCACCACGCCGAGTCGGGAGTCGGCGCGCAGATCCAGCGGGTCCGCGTAGAGCGCGTCGACGCGCCGAAGAACGACGTCGACCTGTTTGAGCGTGCCCAGCGAGCGCATCCACACCTTGCCGTCGCGCACCACCAAGTCGGCGCTCTCCACCAACGGAAAACCCAGCAGCGTCGCGAGATAGGCCTGATCGAACGCGGTTTCGGAGTAGATACCGGGGCTGAGCACCACCACCACCGGGTCCTGGGCGACGTCGGGCGCGGCGTCGATCAGGGCCAGCCGCAGCGCCTGTGCGAACGGGGTGTTGGGCCGCGGCGCGATCCGCTCATAGAGATCGGGTATCGCGTGGGCGATCACCCGCCGATCGGCCAGGGCGTAACCCGCGCCGGAGGGCGCCTGCGTCCAGTCCGCATTGACCTCGAAGTTGCCGTTGGGCAGTCGACTCAGATCGCAAGCATGCATGAAAAGCTGGTGATGCCCGGGTATTTCGATTCCGGCGGCCGCACGCACGTAACCGGGGTGGGCGAACACCAGCTCCGGCGGCAGCATGCCGTCGGTCAGCAGGCTGCGCGAACCGTACAGGTCGGCGAGCACGGCGTCGAGCAGCCGGGAGCGCTGCACCAGACCGACCTCGAGCACCTCCCAATCGGCCGCGGACAACACGATCGGCAAGGTGTCCAGATTCCACGGCCGCGGTTCGAGCGCGTGTGCGTCGTCGGGATGGACGTCGGTGTAGGTGATCCCGTCGTTGTCGATCAGGCTGTGCACCACCGAGCGCAACTGATTGAGTCCCGCCCGGCCCCGTTGCGCGACGGTGTCGGCGACCTCGGCCCAGGCCGGGCGCACCCCGCCGTCGGCGTCCAGGAATTCGTCGTAGCCCGCGCCGTGCGGGGTGCTGGGGCGCAGGTCGAACAGGGCCTCCTGGGCGCGCGCGGTCCGGTAGCCGGCGAGCAGCCGGTCGGTGTCGTAGCGATCGGCGGAAGTTGCGGTTACCGTCGAAGGGTCGAGTGCCATTGAGATGCCAGTTCTTTAAAGACGTGACTACTGCTGCACGGTACGCACTCGTCGCAGGTCCAGAATGCCCGGCGCGCCGATGTCGGTGGATATCCGGGCCTGCTTCTCCCGCAGGTCCGACAGGTCGAGTTTGCCGGGGGTGAAGCCGCTCGCCTCGAACCGCCGGGCACGCCGCGCCTCGGCCTCGACGGCGTTGACCGGGGGTTCGTCGTAGGCCCGGCCGCCGGGGTGCGCCACGTGATAGGTGCAGCCGCCGCGCGAGGTTCCCGTCGTCAAATCGATCAGCTCGAATTGCAATGGCACGTCGGTGGTGATCGTGGGATGCAGGGCGCTGGGCGGCTGCCACGCCTTGTAGCGCACCCCGCCCACGTGGATGTCGGGATTGTCGGTGGCCAGCAGCGGCACCGGATAGCCGTTGCAGGTGACCAGGTAGCGGTGCCGGTCGGCGCCGATGATGCGGACCTGCAGCCGCTCGACCGAGGAGTCGACGTAGCGGGCGGTGCCGGTCGCGGTGGACTCCTCGCCCAGGGTGTTCCACGGCTCGATCGCCCCGCGCAGCTCGATCTCCACACCGTCGAAGACGGCGGTGCCGATGCGCGGGAAGCGGAACTCGGTGAACGGGTCCAGCCAGCTGGTCTCGAACGCGATACCGTGCCCGCGCAGGTCGGCGGCGACGTCGGCGATGTCGTGAATCAAGAAGTGCGGCAACAGGTATCGGCCGTGCAGGTTGGCGCCGTGCCGGATCAGCGGCGCGTGCAGCGGCTCATCGGCGAACCAGGCCACCAACGAACGCACCAGCAGCGACTGCACCATGGCCATGCGCACGTGTGGCGGCATTTCGAAGCCCCGCAGTTCGAGCAACCCAAGCCGGCCGCGGGGGCTGTCGGGGCTGTAGAGCTTGTCGATGCAGAACTCGGCCCGGTGGGTGTTTCCGGTGATGTCGGTCAGCAGGTGCCGCAGCGCGCGGTCGGTCACCCACGGCCGCGGTCCACCCTTGGCGGCCGAGAGCCGGGCGATCTCGGCGAACGCGATCTCGAGTTCGTACAGCGCCTCGCTGCGGCCCTCGTCCACCCGGGGTGCCTGCGAGGTGGTGCCGACGAAGCGGCCGGCGAACAGATAGGACAACGACGGGTGCCGCTGCCAGTAGGTCAGCAGCGAGACCAGCAGATCCGGGCGGCGCAGCAGTGGTGAGTCCGCGGGCGTCACCCCGCCCAGCGTGATGTGGTTGCCGCCGCCGGTGCCGCCGTGTGTGCCGTCGACGTCGAACGACTCCGTCGACAGTCGAGCCAATCGTGCTTGCTCATATAGGGTTTCGAGCTGCTGTCGTTGCTCGTCGAAGCTGGCGGTGGGTGCCACGTTGACTTCGATGACGCCCGGGTCGGGAGTGATCGTCGTCGACTGCAGCCGCGGGTCCGGCGGTGGTCCGTAGCCTTCGATCACGACCGCGGTGCGGGTCTTGGCCGCCGCGGCCTCGACCCGCGCGATCAGGTCGACGAAGTGGTCCAGCGCCTCGGTCGGCGGCATGAACACATACAGCAGCCCGTCGCGGGCCTGCGCCACCATCGCGGTCGTCGGCGCGCTGTCCTCATCGGTAGTCTCCGCGCTGGTCGACTCCGTCGACAGCGCGGTGTCGACGGTCAGGGGGTCGGCGTCGAACGACGGTCGCGGCGGCTTCCAGCTGATCGAGTTCAGCGGCAGCCGCAATCCCGCCGGCGAATCCCCTTCCAGCAGCACGATCCGGCCCCGGCGCAGTCGCCAGTCGGCGCTGGCCCAGCCGGTGGCGTCCTCGCGGCGGTGCAATGGCAACACGAAAGCAGCCGGGGCTGTGGTCGTTTCGTCGAGCCGGGCCAGCAGTGCGGCGCGTGCGGCCGCGTCGTCGGCGCTGAGGTCTTCTTCGGGTCGCACCGCATCACCTTGCGGCAGCCGGACTTTCGCGGCCAGGCGGGCCAGCGGGTCTTCGTAGGCCGGCCGTACCTGGGACAGCGGCAATCCCAGGCTTTCGGCGACCCCCGCGAGCACCTTGTACGCCGTTTCGTCGTCGGCGCCGGCGCCGGCGGGCTCGGCAGCCCAGGGGTCGGCCAGCAGTGTTTCGTCGGTCCACAGCGGTTCCCCATCGGCGCGCCAGTACAGCGCAATCTGCCAGCGCGGCAACGGTTCTCCCGGATACCAGCGGCCCTGCCCGCGATGAACCAGGCCCTGCGGGGCCCACGCCGCTTTCAGCCGGCCGGCCAGCTCGGAGGCGCGCTGCCGCTTGTGCGGTCCGTCGGCCTCCGTCGTCCATTCCTTACTTACCTGGTTGTCCACCGACACGAAGGTGGGTTCGCCGCCGACCGTCAGCCGGACGCCGCGGGCGGCCAGGCGCTCGTCGACGCTGCGGCCGACCGCGCAGATCGTCTCCCACGCGGCGTCGGTGTAGGGCAACGTGACGCGCGGATCCTCGTGGATGCGGGTGACGGTGTTGGAGAACTCGAGTGTGGTGGTGCACACCTCGGTGCTGCCGGTGATCGGGGCCGCGCTGACCGGATGCGGCGTGGCGGCCAGCGGAATATGGCCCTCGCCGGCGAACAGCCCCGAGGTCGGGTCCAGCCCGATCCAGCCCGCCCCCGGGATGTACACCTCGGTCCAGGCGTGCAGGTCGGTGAAATCGGCGGCCGGCCCGGACGGCCCGTCGAGCGCCTCGACGTCGGAGGCCAACTGCACTAGGTAGCCGGACACGAACCGGGCGGCCAGCCCCAGTTGGCGCAGGATCGACACCAGCAGCCATGCCGAATCCCGGCACGAGCCCACGCCGGTGCGCAGCGTGAAATCCGCCGTCTGGACGCCGGGTTCCATGCGCAGGCTGTAGGCCACGTCGGCGTTGATCGCCCGGTTGAGCGCGACCAGGAAATCGATGGTGCGGGTGCCGTCCGGAACCGAGAAGTTGCGCGTCCACGCCCGGGCGAGCTCGCCGGGCCCCGACCCCTCGTCGGCTTCGTCGACCGGCCGAAGATACGGCTTGAGGTCCTCGGCGAGCGCCTTGGGGTAGATCGACCCCGAAGCGGGCGGCCAGGTTTCGGCCCACTCCTCGATGAAGAAGTCGAAGGGGTTGATCACCTTGAGGTCGGCGATTAGCCCGACGGTGATGGTCAGTTGACGCATGGGGTTCGGAAAGACAAGCCGGGCAAGGAAATTGCCCATCGCGTCCTGTTGCCAGTTGATGAAATGCTCGGCGGGCTCGACGCGCAGGGAGTAGGCCTCGATGGGCGTGCGTGAGTGCGGGGCCGGCCGCAGCCGCACGACGTGCGGGAATACCGAAACCAGCCGGTCAAAGGTGTAGCTGGTGCGATGCTCCAGCGCAACTTTGATACTCATAACCGCTGATCTCATCACACGCGTCGCCGGGCCGCAGCGCGCCGTCGGGCGGCCGGGGCGGGTTCGCTACGCGGGCAGCGGTCTCGGCAGCGGTCCCGGCGGTGCCGGCGGTGCGACCTGACCACCGGAAAGTGTCCGGTAGGAGTAGGTCATGATCAGTGCCGCGATGGGGACGGTCACCAGCAGGCCGATGCCGCACGCCAGCGAGCCGAGGACGATCGCCGCCACGGACAGCAGCCACACCAGCAGCGCGGCGACGAAATTGGACCCGACCAAGGCGACGCTTGACGTGAAGCCCTTGCTGGCCGACTGTGAGCGATCGACCACGAACAGGATGGTGAACTGGGTGAAGATCACCACCAGCAGGCCCGGCAGGAAGCATGCCGCATACCCGATCGCGGTGACGACGCTGACCAGGAATGCGGCCAGAAACGCCATGCCAAGGTTGCGTGGCTTGAAAAAGGATCCGACGTTCACCGGCTTGCCGTCGGCGATGTCCAGGCAGCCGGAGAAGAACCCGGCTTGGGCGTACGCGGTCACGATCAGCGAGACGACGTAGCCCAGTCCGATGACGGCCACTCCGGTGGGGCTGAAGTCCATCGAGAAGTTGTAGTCGGTGAAGTCGAACTTGGTGAAGTTGGTGCTCATGTTCTGGCCCAGGAAGTTCAGCGTGGAGGCCGCGGCGAACAGCACGCCGTAGCCGGCGGTCGCCACGATCAGCGCTATGGCGTTGCGGGTGAATGCGTTCCACGCCCAGCCAAACGCGATGCCGATACGGCCGGGATGCTGTGCGGGTCCGGTCATTGCGCGGCGAAGCCGACTAGGCGAACTGCTGTCCGGGCGGCGGCCCGGGCGGCGGTCCCGGCTGGTAACCGGGCTGCTCCAGCGAGACGACCTGACCGCCGGAAAGCTTGCGGTAGGTATAGACCTGGATCAGCGCGGCTACCGGGAGGGCCACGATAATGCCCACCCCGCACAACAATTCGCCCACCAGCACCACCGCGTACTGCACCAGCCAGGACAGCAGCGACGGACCGATGTTGGCGCGGACGGTCGCGATGCTGGCCTTGATGGATTCCACCGGCGACAGCGACCGGTCGATCGCGAACGTCAATGCGAACAAGGTGGCGACCGCGAAGATGAGGCCGGGGACGAAACATAGGATCGAGCCGACGGTGACACCGGCCGCGATCAGCAGGGCCGTGACGAACACCGTGCCGAGCTTGCGCGGCTTGAACAACGATCCGATGCTCACCGGTTTACCGTCGGCCAGGTCCAGGCCGCCGGTCAGCAATGCGGCATGCATGTACACCACCACGACGAACAGCAGGATGTAGCCGACGATCATCACGGCGATGGACGCCGGGCCGTACGCGATTTCCACGCCGTTGGTGGTCTGGCCGAAGCTGTCGGTGTAGGTCGTGCTGGTGCTCTGGCCGAACGCCATCGGCAACAGCGCTACCACCAGGATGGCTGCGGTGATCACCGCCGCGTAGGCCAACACCGGCACGATCAGCGCCGCGGCGTTCTGGGTGAACTTCGCCCACGACCACTTCACCGCCGCACCGACGTCGAATTGCGGCGACGGCGGGGCGCCATAGGGGCTGCCAACGCCGGGTTGTGGTGGATAGCCGGGCGGCGGCGGGGGTGCGCCATAACCCGGTGGTGTCCCATAGCCCGGCGGTGGTGTCCCATAGCCCGGCGGCGGTGTCTCATGGCCCGGCGGCGGCGGGGGTGCGCCATAACCCGGCGGCGGAGGCGGGGGTGGATAGCCGGACGGGTTGTGGTCGCCGCCGTCGGGGCCGGCCGGATCGCCTGGGTGTTCGGGTGGCTGGCTCATTTGCCGTCCTGATTCGCTGTCGCTGTGGGAGGAGCTTGCGGGCACACGCGCGGAGAACTTGGCAATGCGGAACTTAGCAAATATGCGGCCGCGGAGCGAGGATTGACGTTTGCCTGCGTTGATTGTTTTCCCGGCGTCCGGCGCCGGCTCGCGCCGCCGTCGCGGCGTACATGTCCGGTCCGCGTGGTATGCCTGAAATCGTGTCCGACGGTCTGTTTGACCTGCCCGGCGAATCGTCTTTGGGCGGTCCGGGCTATACCGCCCCGGCCGCCCCGGCCGGCGCCCCGCTGGCAGTGCGGATGCGGCCGGCGTCGCTGGACGAGGTAGTCGGTCAGGACCACCTGCTTGCACCCGGTTCGCCGCTGCGCCGCCTGGTCGAAGGGTCGGGGGTAGCCTCGGCCATTCTCTACGGCCCGCCGGGAAGCGGTAAGACGACGTTGGCAGCGCTGGTCTCCCAGGCGACCGGCCGCCGATTCGAGGCGTTGTCGGCGTTGTCGGCGGGCGTCAAAGACGTCCGGGCCGTCATCGAGACCGCCCGCCGGGGCCTACTGCACGGCGAACAGACGGTGTTGTTCATCGACGAAGTGCACCGGTTCTCCAAAACCCAGCAGGACGCGTTGCTTTCCGCGGTGGAGAACCGGGTGGTGCTGTTGGTCGCGGCGACCACCGAGAACCCGTCGTTCTCGGTCGTCGCGCCGCTGCTGTCGCGGTCGCTGATCCTGCAGCTGCGCCCGTTGACCGCCGACGACATCCGTACCGTGGTGCAGCGCGCGATCGACGACCCCCGCGGTCTGGGCGGTCAGATCGCGGTGCAGTCCGAGGCCGTCGACCTGCTGGTGCAGTTGGCCGCCGGCGATGCCCGCCGGGCCCTGACCGCGCTCGAGGTGGCGGCCGAGGCGGTCGAGCCCGGGGGCGAGCTGACCGTCGCGGCCGTCGAGCAGTCATTGGACAAAGCCGCGGTGCGTTACGACCGCGATGGCGACCAGCACTACGACGTGATCAGCGCGTTCATCAAGTCGGTGCGCGGCTCTGACGTCGATGCAGCGTTGCATTACCTGGCCCGCATGCTCGTGGCCGGCGAGGATCCGCGGTTCGTCGCGCGCCGGCTGATGATCCTGGCCAGCGAGGACATCGGCATGGCCGACCCGACGGCACTGCAGGTCGCGGTGGCCGCCGCGCAGACCGTCGCGCTGATCGGCATGCCTGAGGCGCAGCTGACATTGGCGCATGCCACCATTCACCTGGCCACTGCACCGAAATCGAACGCGGTGACCACCGCGCTGGCCGCTGCGATGAATGACATCAAGGCCGGCAGGGCGGGCCTGGTACCGGCGCATCTGCGCGACGGCCACTACTCGGGCGCGGCGGCACTCGGCAACGCGCAGGGCTACAAATACTCTCATGACAGCCCGGATGGTGTTGTCGCCCAACAATATCCACCCGACGACCTGGTGGGCGTCGACTATTACCAGCCCACCGGGCGCGGCGTCGAACGCGAGATCACCGGGCGGCTGGAGCGGCTGCGCGCGATCATCCGGCGCAAGCGCGGCTGACGGCTCAGACCAGCTCGGGCACGCTGAGTCGGGCGATCGCCAACTCGAACTCGGCGACGTCGACGATTTCGGCGCCCAGGTCGCGGGCCCGCCGGCTGCGCAGCTCCCCGGCGGCCTCGCTGTTGCGTGCCATCGCCAGCTGGCTGTCGAACGTCGAGCAGGACACCGCGCGACGGCCGGCCGGATGGTCCACCATCAAGCTGGCGCTGCAGAACCCTTCCAGCGTCTCCATCTCCGGCAGCACCGCCATGCGGTAGAGGTCCATCGATCGCTCGAGCTGGTCGGGCACCACCTTGAGCCAGGTGGCGCGCACGAACGCACCCTCGGGTGAGCGGTGCCGGCGGTGCAGCGAGGCGATGCGCCATTCTTCGACGCTGGCGCTGCCATCGAACATCAACGCGACGTGGTCGCGGATCACCGCCACCCGCTCGGCGCTGGCGCGCATCGCCGCGATGGAGTCCCACGAGCTGGTGGCGATGCAGCGCCCGGACTGGCGGTCGACCAGCAGTGACATCCCGACGTATCCGTCGATCTCTTGCATTTCCGCCATGACGACGTCGCGAACGTGGGCGATACCGATGTCGACCGACAGTGGTTGCCCGTCGATGGTGAAAGAACGTGCGTACACGATGGCTCCCTGCTGTGTTCGCCAGCAGCGCCCCCGGTGGCGCCACCGGTCCCACCGACTACCTTCCTCTTCCGGATTACCGGTGGCAATGGCCTGGCCGCCGCTGGTTGGCAGCGGGCGCCGACGCCGCGCCGTAGTCTTGATTCGATGGATACGGACGTGCTCGAGGTGGACACCACCGATCGGCGCATCGTCGATCTGACCGACGCGGTGCGCAGGTTCTGCTTCTCCTGCGGGGACGGCTTGTGCAACGTGTTCGTCCCGCACGCAACGGCCGGGGTCGCCATCATCGAGACCGGCGCCGGTTCCGACGACGACCTGGTCGACACGCTGGAGCGGCTGCTGCCGCGCGATGACCGCTATCGCCATGCGCATGGGTCACCCGGCCACGGCGCCGACCACGTGTTGCCGGCAATCGTCGCACCGTCGGTGACGGTCCCGGTCGCGGCCGGCGAACCGCAGCTGGGCACCTGGCAGAGCGTCGTTCTGGTCGACCTCAACCGCGACAACCCGCGACGGTCGGTCCGGCTGAGCTTTCTCCGGGGCTAGCTGCCGGCCCGGTGGCTGCGCCGGGGCCGGTACTGTGTGCGTTCGAAACAGCTTCGAACAGCCGATATCAGGAAGAAGCGGAAAAGAGTGCAGACACACGAGATCAGGAAGCGATTTCTTGATCATTTCGTGAAGGCGGGCCACACCGAGGTGCCGAGCGCGTCGGTGATCCTCGACGACCCCAACCTGTTGTTCGTCAACGCCGGCATGGTCCAGTTCGTGCCGTTCTTCCTGGGGCAGCGCACACCGCCGTACGCGACGGCCACCAGCATCCAGAAGTGCATCCGCACCCCGGATATCGACGAGGTGGGCATCACCACCCGGCACAACACCTTCTTCCAGATGGCCGGCAACTTTTCGTTCGGCGACTACTTCAAGCGGGAGGCCATCGAGCTGGCCTGGTCCCTGCTGACCACATCCGTCGCCGACGGCGGGTACGGGCTGGATCCCGAAAAGATCTGGACCACAGTCTATTTCGATGATGACGAGGCCGTGCAGCTGTGGCAGCAGATCGCCGGTCTGCCGGCCGAGCGGATCCAGCGCCGCGGTATGGCGGACAACTACTGGTCGATGGGCATTCCTGGGCCGTGCGGCCCGTCGTCGGAGATCTACTACGACCGGGGGCCGGAGTTCGGCGTCGAGGGCGGGCCGATCGCCAACGAGGACCGCTACATCGAGATCTGGAACCTCGTGTTCATGCAGAACGAGCGGGGCGAGGGCACCAGCAAGGACGACTTCGAGATTCTCGGGCCGTTGCCGCGCAAGAACATCGACACCGGCATGGGTGTGGAACGGGTCGCGTTCATCCTGCAGGGTGTGCACAACGTCTACGAGACCGACTTGTTGCGGCCGGTGATCGACATGGTGGCCGAGCGCGCACCGCGCGGCTATGACGCGGGCAACCACGCCGATGACGTGCGCTACCGGATCATCGCCGACCATAGCCGCACCGCCGCGATCCTGATCGGCGACGGGGTGAGCCCGGGCAACGACGGCCGTGGTTATGTATTGCGCCGGCTGCTGCGCCGGGTGGTGCGCTCGGCCAAGCTGCTCGGCATCGAGGGCCCGGTCGTCGGTGACCTGATGGCTACCGTGCGCGACGCGATGGGCCCGTCCTATCCCGAACTGGTCGAGGACTTCGACCGGATCCGCCGTATCGCCGTCGCCGAGGAGACCGCGTTCAACCGCACCCTGGCCTCAGGTTCGAAGCTGTTCGACGACGTGGCGGGCAGTACCAAATCGGCTGGCAAGAACACGGTTTCGGGTTCGGACGCCTTTACCCTGCATGACACTTACGGCTTCCCGATCGAGCTCACCCTGGAGATGGCCGCCGAGGCCGGGCTGCAGGTCGACGAGCTGGGCTTCCGGGAACTGATGGCCGAACAACGCCGGCGGGCCAAGGCCGACGCCGCGGCGCGTAAACACGCGCACGCCGACCTGAGTGCGTACCGCGAACTGGTCGACGCCGGGCCCACCGAATTCACCGGATTCGACGAATTAAGCTCTCAGGCAAGGATTCTGGGCATCTTCGTGGACGGCAAGCGGGTGCCGGTGGTCGCACACGGTGCCACCGGGGGAGCCGGTGACGGGCAGCGGGTGGAGCTGGTCTTGGACCGCACCCCGCTGTATGCCGAGTCGGGTGGCCAGATCGCCGACGAGGGCACCATCAGCGGAACCGGATCCGGCGCGAGCGCCCGGGCCGCGGTCACCGACGTGCAGAAGATCGCCAAAACCCTGTGGGTACATCGCGTCAACGTCGAGTCCGGTGAGTTCGTCGAGGGCGACACCGTGGTCGCCGCGGTGGACCCGGGCTGGCGCAAAGGGGCGACGCAGGGCCACTCGGGTACCCACATGGTGCACGCCGCACTGCGACAAGTGTTGGGCCCCAACGCTGTTCAGGCCGGATCATTGAACCGCCCGGGCTACCTGCGTTTCGACTTCAACTGGCAAGGCTCGCTCACCGATGACCAGCGCAGCCAGATCGAAGAGGTCACCAACGAGGCTGTGCAGGCCGACTACGAGGTGCACACCTTCACCGAGAGGCTGGAGAAAGCCAAGGCGATGGGCGCGATGGCGCTGTTTGGCGAGGCCTATCCCGACCAGGTGCGGGTGGTGGAGATCGGCGGGCCGTTCTCGCTGGAGCTGTGTGGCGGCACTCACGTGCACAACTCGGCGCAGATCGGGCCGGTGACCATCCTGGGCGAGTCGTCGATCGGGTCCGGGGTGCGACGGGTAGAGGCCTACGTCGGCCTGGAATCGTTTCGGCACCTGGCCAAGGAACGCGCCCTGATGGCCGGACTGGCGTCGTCGCTCAAGGTGCCGTCCGACGAGGTGCCCGCCCGGGTGGCCAATCTGGTCGAGCGGCTCAAGGCCGCCGAGAAGGAACTCGAGCGGACCCGGATGGCTGGTGCCCGGGCCGCCGCGACCAACGCCGCCGCCGGCGCCGAGCGGATCGGTAACGTCCGTGTGGTGGCGCAGCGAATGTCCGGCGGGATGACGGCGGGCGAGCTGCGCTCCCTGGTCGGCGATATCCGGGGCAAGTTCGGCAGCGACCCCGCGGTGGTGGCGCTGATCGCCGAAGGCGAAGCCGACAGCGTGCCGTATGCCGTCGCCGCCAATCCGGCCGCCCAAGAGCTCGGGCTGCGCGCCAATGACCTGGTCAAAGAGCTCGCCGTGGCCGTCGACGGGCGCGGCGGCGGCAAGCCCGACCTGGCGCAGGGTTCGGGCAAGAATCCGACCGGCATCGATGCGGCGCTGAACGCACTGCGTTCGCAGATCGCCGCGATAGCGCGGGTCGGTTGAGTGGAGTTGGCACAGCATCGCTTGCCCGACCGGCCCGGCGACCCTAATCAGGATGTCGGGCCGGGCCGTCGGATGGGTGTCGACGTGGGTACCGTCCGCATCGGCGTGGCGGCCAGCGATCCCGACGGCATCCTGGCCACCCCGGTGCAGACGGTGCGCCGGGACCGGTCCGGCAAGCACCTGCGACGGCTGGCCGAGCTCGTCGCCGAACTGCAGGCGGTCGAGGTGATCGTCGGCCTGCCCCGGACACTGGCCGACCGCACCGGACCGTCGGCACTCGACGCGATCGAGGTGGCCGAGGCGCTGGCCCGGCGGGTGGCGCCGACGCCGGTGCGACTGGCCGACGAACGGCTGACCACCGTCAGCGCACAGCGCTCGCTGCGCGCGGCCGGGGTGCGGGCCAAGGCCCAGCGGGCCGTGATCGATCAGGCCGCGGCCGTCGCGATCCTGCAGAGCTGGCTCGATCAGCGCCGGGCCGCCGTGCGCGACTCCGAGACCGAGTCGGGGGATCCTGTCGATGGTTGACAGCGCGCGCGACGAACGGGCCGAGCCGACTGCGGTCGGTCCACCCCGCACCCGGTCCAGCCGGATGGCCCGCATCCGGGCCGAGCGCGGGCGTCGGCGGCGCCGGTTCACCGGCCGCATCGTGCTGGGCGTGCTCGTGGTGATCGTCGTGGCCGCGGTGTTCGTCGGCGCCAAGATGTGGCACACGATGTTCGGCACCGGCGACGACTACAGCGGAGACGGCAAGCGCGACATCGTGATTCAGATCCAGGCCGGCGACTCGACCACGAACGTCGGCGAGACGCTGCACAACCAGGGTGTGGTCGCCACCGTCCGGGCCTTCGTCAACGCCGCCCACGGCAACGCGGCGATCAACTCGATCCAGCCGGGCTACTACCGGGTGCGCACCGAGATCCCGGCGGCGTCGGCGGTCGCGCGGCTGACCGACCCCGGCAACCGGGTGGGCAAGCTGGTCATCCCCGAAGGCCGCCAGCTCGACGACACCACCGACATGAAGACCAACGTGGTGACGCCGGGGATCCTCACCCTGATCTCCCGCGCCAGCTGTGTGGATCTCGACGGCAACACGCACTGCGTCTCGGTGGCCGACCTGCGTGCGGCCGCCGGCAACACCCCGCCTAACGTGCTGTCCGTGCCGGCGTGGGCGATCCAGCCGGTCACCGAGCTCGGCAGCGATCACCGTCGGATCGAGGGGCTGATCGCGCCCGGCACCTTCAACGTCGACCCGTCGGCGCCGGCCCAGGAGATCCTGACGAACCTGATCAGCGCCGGTGCCGTGGTGTATGCGCAGTCCGGGCTGCTGGACACCGCGCAGGCCCTGAAGTTGTCACCGTACGACATCCTGGTCGTGGCGTCGCTGGTGCAGCAGGAATCAAACTCCCCGGACTTCGCGAAGGTGGCGCAGGTCATCTACAACCGGCTCAACGCCCGCCACACGCTGGAGTTCGACTCGACGGTGAACTATCCGTTGGACCGTCGCGAGGTGGCGACCAGCGACGCCGACCGCGCGCAGAAGACACCGTGGAATACCTACGTCTCCCAGGGGCTACCCGCCACCGCGATCTGTTCGCCGGGCATCGACGCGCTGCGCGCGGCCGAGCATCCCGAACCGGGGGACTGGCTGTACTTCGTCACGATCGACGGCCAGGGCACCACGCTGTTCACCCGCGACTACAAGCAGCATCTGGCCAATATCGAGCTGGCCAAGCACAACGGTGTCCTCGACAGCACCCCCCGCTGACGCGGGCCCGCGAAAGGCGGCGGTGCTCGGGTCGCCGATTGCGCATTCGAAATCCCCGCAGCTGCACCTGGCCGCCTATCGGGCGCTCGGCCTGCACGACTGGACCTACGAGCGCATCGAGTGCGACGCCGAGCAGTTGCCGGGGGTGGTCGGCGGGTTCGGTC
Source organism: Mycobacterium simiae (assembly GCF_010727605.1). Taxonomy (NCBI): domain Bacteria; kingdom Bacillati; phylum Actinomycetota; class Actinomycetes; order Mycobacteriales; family Mycobacteriaceae; genus Mycobacterium; species Mycobacterium simiae. The sequence continues at coordinate 381,871 of NZ_AP022568.1, read as the reverse complement.
CGCAGTGGGTCGGCGTGTCGGTGACCGCCCCCGGCAAATTCGCCGCATTGGAGTTCGCCGACGAGCGCACGGAACGCGCCACCCAGGTGGGATCGGCGAACACGCTGGTCCGCACGGATCACGGCTGGCGTGCCGACAACACCGACATCGACGGCGTCAGCGGCGCGATCGGGTCGGCCTCGGGATGGGCGCTGGTCTGTGGATCGGGCGGGACCGCTCCCGCGGCGGTGGTGGGCCTGGCGCAGCTCGGCGTCCGCGGCATCACCGTGGTGGCCCGCAACCCGGACAAGGCGGCCCGCCTGGTCGAACTGGGCGCCCGGGTCGGCGTGCCGACCCGATTCTGCGAGCTGGACAGCCCCGACGCCAGTGGCCTGGCCGACGAGGTCGCGGCGGCGGAGGTACTAGTCAGCACCATTCCGGCCGAGGTGGCGGCCCGGTATGCCGGCACCTTCGCGACTATCCCGGTGCTGCTTGACACCGTCTACGACCCATGGCCCACCCCGCTGGCTGCCGCCGTGACCGCCACCGGCGGGCGGGTGATCAACGGCGTGCAAATGCTGCTGCATCAGGCGTTCGCACAGGTCGAGCAATTCACCGGGTTGCCCGCGCCGCGAGCGGCGATGAGCGCCGCACTGCGCTAGCGTCGGCCCCGTGCTGGCGGGGGCGGTGGTGCTGTGGATGGCCGTGCTCAGCGGCTACGACATCCGCTGGCGCCGGCTGCCGAACTGGTTGACCCTGCCCGGCGCGGCCGCTGTCGGTGCGGGTGCGCTGATCGCGGGCCGGGGCCTGCCGGCGCTGCTCGGCGCGGCGGCGCTGGCCGGGCTGTACCTGGTGGTGCATGCCGTGGCGCCGGCCGGGATGGGGGCCGGCGACGTCAAGCTGGCACTCGGCCTGGGCGGGCTGGCCGGCTGCTTCGGCGCCGCGGTGTGGTTCCTGGCCGCGGTGACCGCGCCGCTGCTGACCGCGGTGCTGGCGGCGGTGTTGCGGGGCGGCCCGGTGCCGCACGGGCCGTCGATGTGTGTGGCCACCGCCGGCGCGGCGATGCTGGCGTCCTGACCCCGGAATCGGTGGCAGCGCGGATTTAAGTCCGCGCAGCCGCCCATGGGACAATGGCACTCGTGTTGCGTTGGATCACTGCCGGGGAATCCCATGGCCGCGCGCTGGTCGCGGTGGTCGAGGGCATGGTCGCCGGGGTGGAGGTCACGTCCACCGAAATCGCCGACCAGTTGGCGCGCCGCCGCCTCGGCTATGGCCGCGGCGCCCGGATGGCCTTCGAGCGGGACGCGGTCACGGTGCTGGCCGGGGTGCGTCACGGCGTGACCCTGGGCGGACCGATCGCGATCGAGATCGGCAACACCGAGTGGCCGAAGTGGGAAACCGTGATGGCCGCCGACCCGGTCGACCCGGCCGACCTGGAGAACTCGGCGCGCAACGCGCCGCTCACCCGGCCGCGGCCCGGCCACGCCGACTACGCCGGCATGCTCAAATATGGCTTCGACGATGCGCGGCCGGTGCTAGAACGCGCCAGCGCGCGCGAGACCGCCGCCCGCGTCGCGGCCGGCACTGTGGCCCGATCATTTCTGCGCCAAGCCCTCGGTGTCGAGGTGCTCTCCCACGTCGTCTCGATCGGCCCGTCGCAGCCCTACGACGGCCCGCCGCCCGGGCCCGGCGACCTGGCCGCCATCGACGCCAGCCCGGTGCGGGCCTACGACACGGCGGCCGAGGCGGCGATGATCGCCGAGATCGAGGCGGCCAAGAAGGACGGCGACACCCTCGGCGGGGTGGTGGAGGTCGTCGCGCTGGGCCTGCCGATCGGGCTGGGCTCGTTCACCAGTGGCGACAACCGGCTGGACAGTCAGCTGGCCGCGGCCGTGATGGGCATCCAGGCGATCAAGGGTGTGGAGATCGGTGACGGCTTCGCGACGGCCCGGCGGCGCGGCAGCCAGGCCCACGACGAGATGTATCCCGGCCCGGACGGCGTGGTGCGCTCCACCAACCGGGCCGGCGGCCTGGAAGGCGGCATGACCAACGGGCAGGCGCTGCGGGTGCGGGCGGCGATGAAGCCCATCTCGACCGTGCCGCGGGCGCTGGCCACCGTCGACATGGCCACCGGCGATGAGGCCGTCGCGATCCACCAGCGGTCCGACGTGTGCGCGGTGCCGGCCGCCGGCGTCGTCGTCGAGACGATGGTGGCGTTGGTGTTGGCCCGCGCCGCGCTGGACAAATTCGGCGGTGATTCGCTGGCCGAGACCCGGCGCAACATCGAGGCCTACCAGCGTGCGGTCGCCGAGCGCGAGGCACCGGCGGCCCGCGCCCGGGCGTCCGGGTAGGCGCGCCGTGGCACCCAGGGCGGTACTCGTCGGATTACCGGGGTCGGGCAAGTCGACCATCGGGCGACGGCTGGCCAAGGCGATGGGCGTGCGCTACGTCGACACCGACGCGCTGATCGAGGAGCAGACCGGCCGCACCATCGCAGACATCTTCGCCACCGACGGGGAGCCGGAATTCCGCCGCATCGAAGAAGCCGTGGTGCGCGCGGCGCTCGCCGAACACGACGGCGTGGTCTCGCTGGGCGGCGGCGCGGTCACCAGCCCCGGCGTCTGCGAGGCGTTGGCCGGTCACACCGTCATCTACCTGGAAATCGGTGCGCGCGAAGGCATCCGGCGTACCGGCGGCACCTCGGCGCGGCCGCTGCTGGCCGGCGGCAACCGGGCCGAGAAATACCGCGCCCTGATGTCGCAACGAACCCCGTTGTACCGGCGGGTGGCCACCCTGCGGGTCGACACCAATCGACGCAACCCGGGCGCGGTGGTGCGCTACATCACCTCTCGCCTGCCCAACACCCACCAGTCCAAGGCAACCACATGACTGAAGCCCGTGAACCGGTCACCGTGCAGGTGGCCGTCGATCCGCCCTACCCCGTGGTGATCGGCACCGGATTGCTCACCGAGCTGGGCGAGCTGCTCGGTGACCGGCACCGGGTCGCGATCCTGCATCAGCCGGTGCTGGCGCAGACCGCCGAGGCGATGCGCGGCTACCTGGCCGACAAGGGCGTCGACGCGCATCGCATCGAGATCCCCGACGCCGAGGCCGGCAAGGACCTGCCGGTCGTCGGATTCATCTGGGAAGTGTTGGGCCGCATCGGCATTGGCCGCAAGGACGCTCTGGTCAGCCTCGGCGGCGGCGCGGCGACCGACGTCGCGGGTTTCGCCGCGGCCACCTGGCTGCGGGGTGTCTCGATCGTGCACGTGCCGACGACGTTGCTGGGCATGGTCGACGCCGCCGTCGGTGGCAAGACCGGCATCAACACCGACGCCGGAAAGAACCTGGTCGGCGCGTTCCACCAGCCGCTGGCCGTGCTGGTCGACCTGGCCACCCTGGAGACGTTGCCCCGCAACGAGATCATCGCGGGGATGGCCGAGATCGTGAAGGCCGGATTCATCGCCGACCCCGTGATCCTGGACCTCATCGAAGCCGACCCGGACGCCGCGGTGGACCCCCAGGGTGACGTGCTGCCCGAGCTGATCCGGCGCGCCATCGCCGTCAAGGCCGAAGTGGTTGCCGCCGACGAAAAAGAATCCGAGCTGCGCGAAATCCTCAACTATGGGCACACTTTGGCGCATGCTATCGAACGCCGCGAACGCTACCAGTGGCGGCACGGCGCCGCGGTGTCGGTGGGTCTGGTGTTCGCGGCCGAACTCGCTCGGCTCACCGGACGGCTCGACGACGACACGGCCGCGCGCCATCGCAGCATCCTGGCGGCGCTGGGCCTGCCCGTCAGCTACGACCCCGACGCGTTGCCCCAACTGCTGGAATACATGGCCGGGGACAAGAAGACCCGCGCCGGTGTGCTGCGGTTCGTCGTTCTCGACGGGCTGGCCAAGCCGGGCCGGCTGGTCGGGCCGGACCCGGGACTGCTGGTGACGGCGTACGCGGGAGTGTGTGCGCCATGAGCGCGACGGTCAACGTGCTCAACGGTCCCAACCTGGGCCGGCTGGGCCGTCGCGAGCCGGAAGTCTACGGGGACACCACGCACGCGCAGCTGGCCGGCCTCGTCGAACGTGAGGCCGCCGGATTGGGTTTGAAAGTCGTTGTGCGGCAAAGCGACAGCGAAGCCGAGTTGTTGGACTGGATTCACGCGGCCGCGGACGCGGGCGAGCCGGTGATCCTCAACGCCGGCGGTTTGACACACACGTCGGTGGCATTGCGCGATGCCTGTGCCGAACTGCGTGCCCCGCTCATCGAGGTACACATCTCCAATGTGCATGCGCGCGAAGAGTTCCGGCGTCATTCATACCTGAGCCCGGTCGCCACCGGAGTGATCGTCGGGCTGGGCGTCCAGGGCTATCTGCTGGCGCTGCGCTACCTGGCCGAGACCGCGAAGGACTGGGGCTAGTCCTTCTTCTTGTCGGCGTCGGTGTCGGTGCGAATCACCTCGGTCTTGGCGTCATCGGAACCCGTGGGAATCGTTTCGGTGGGTGCACCCCAGCGGCCGGTCGGGATCGTCTCGGTGGGTGCCTCGCGTTCGGCCGTGGCGACCGACGACGTCGGGGCTTCCGCCTGCGCCTCGGGATGTGGGGCCGGGATCTCACCGGTCGGCGCGTCATCGGCGCGGGCCGCGGCGAACACGTCGGTGTCATCCCGCTCGGCGGCGCCCGGGCGGTCTGCCGGCGGATTGCGGTCCACCCGCCAGCGGCCGACGGCCACGCCGATGATTCCCGGCAGGAACACGCACAGCGCGGTGAACGCGGCGAACGTCGTCAACTCGTTGACCAGGCCGCCGGTGTAGAGGCCCTTGTAGAACAACGCGATGAGCCAGGAGACGGCGCCGCTGATCACGCCGGCGACCAAGCCGGCCAGCAGCCACGTCATCGCCAGGTCGGCGCGGCGATCGGGGTCGGCGTTGGCCCGGGCGTCGGCGCGCCCGTCCAGCAGGCCCCAGACGACCACGCCGATGATGAAGAGCAGCAGCAGTACGATGCTCACCAGCCCGGCCTGCGTCTGCCAGGCGTTGATGATTGCCCCCTGGAACAACCGGACGACCACCATTGCCGCAGCGAACGCCAATCCCCGCACCATCCAGTTACTCATGGGCAATCAGCGTAGCGAGTACCGTCGTGAGTCGTGACACATTCCCAGCGTCGAGACAAGCTCAGAATCCAGATGCGTGCCAGCGGGCTGGACGCGATGCTGGTCACGGACCTCAATAACGTCCGTTATTTGTCGGGTTTCTCCGGCTCCAACGGCGCGTTGCTGGTCTTTGCCGACGATCGCGAAGCTGTTTTGGCCACCGACGGCCGCTACCGCACCCAGGCCGCCCAGCAGGCACCCGATCTGGAAGTCGCGATCGAACGCGCGGTGGGCCGCTATCTGGCGGGCCGCGCGGCCCGCGAGCTGGGGGCCGACGGGTCGACGCTCGGCTTCGAAAGCAACGTGGTGACGGTGGACGGCTTCGACGCGCTCCGCGGTGAGGTCGAGGAGCACGGCGGGAAGACCGAGCTGGTGCGTGCCGCCGGCGCGGTCGAGACGTTGCGCGAGATCAAAGACGCCGGCGAGGTGGCGCTGCTGCGGCTGGCCTGCGAGGCCGCCGACGCCGCGCTGAGCGAGCTGGTCACCCGCGGCGGGTTGCGGCCTGGCCGGACCGAACGCGAGGTGAGCCGCGAGCTCGAGGCGTTGATGCTCGACCACGGCGCCGACGGCATTTCCTTCGAGACGATCGTGGCGTCCGGACCGCATTCGGCGATCCCGCACCACCGGCCGACCGACTCGGTGCTCGCCGACGGTGACTTCGTCAAGATCGACTTCGGTGCCCTGGTCGCCGGCTATCACTCCGACATGACCCGTACCTTTGTGCTGGGCAAGGCCGCGGATTGGCAGTTGGAGATCTATCAGCTGGTCGCCGAGGCGCAGCGGGCCGGGCGCGAAGCGTTGCGGCCGGGCGCCGAGCTGCGCGAAGTGGACGGCGCCGCGCGGCGGCTGATCGCCGACGCGGGCTACGGCGATCACTTCGGGCATGGGCTGGGACACGGCGTCGGCCTGGAGATCCACGAGGCGCCGGGGATCGGCGCGACCTCAACCGGGACGCTGCTGGCGGGCTCCGTGGTGACGGTCGAACCCGGTGTCTACCTGCCCGGCCGCGGCGGGGTACGCATCGAGGACACCCTGGTGGTGGGTTCGCAAGGCGCCCATGCGACCGGCGTTGCGGACCTTTTGACCCGGTTCCCCAAAGAGCTGGCGGTTCTGCCTTAGCTGGTGTCGCGGGCAGCGCGTAAGCTGCATCCGGGCCCGGCTTGGCCCGCAAAATTCGTCATTCTGTAGGAGATAGACCAACTGTGGCAACGACTGCCGACTTCAAGAACGGACTGGTGCTGGTGATCGACGGCCAGCTATGGCAGATCACCGAGTTCCAGCACGTCAAACCGGGCAAGGGCCCGGCTTTCGTGCGCACCAAGCTGAAGAACGTGTTGTCGGGCAAGGTCGTCGACAAGACCTACAACGCTGGCGTGAAGGTCGACACCGCCACCGTGGACCGCCGCGATGCGACATATCTGTACCGCGACGGCTCGGACTTCGTGTTCATGGACAGCCAGGACTACGAGCAGCACCCGCTGCCGGAATCCCTGGTCGGCGACTCGGCCCGGTTCCTGCTGGAGGGCCTGCCGGTGCAGATCGCCTTCCACGATGGCGCCCCGCTGTACCTCGAACTGCCGGTGGCGGTCGAGCTCGTGGTCACCCACACCGAGCCCGGTCTGCAGGGCGACCGGTCCAGCGCCGGCACCAAGCCGGCGACCGTGGAGACGGGCGCCGAGCTGCAGGTGCCGTTGTTCATCAACACCGGCGACAAATTGAAGGTGGATTCGCGCGACGGCAGTTACCTGGGCCGGGTCAACAACTGACCATGCCGGACGGTAAACCACCGAAGCCCGCCAAAGGACGCCACCACGCCCGTAAGCGCGCCGTGGACCTGCTGTTCGAAGCCGAGGCGCGGGGTCTGAGCCCCGTCGAGGTGGCCGACGCCCGCAGCGTGCTGGCGCAGTCGAACTCCGACGTCAAGCCGTTGCACCCCTACACGGTCGCGGTCGCCCAGGGCGTCGGCGGCCAGCTGGCCCACATCGACGAGCTGATCAGCACTCACCTGCAGGGCTGGACGCTGGAACGGCTGCCCGCGGTCGACCGCGCGATTCTGCGCGTCGCGGTGTGGGAGCTGCTTCATGCCGACGACGTGCCGGAGCCGGTGGCCGTCGACGAGGCGGTGCAGCTGGCCAAGGAGCTGTCCACCGACGAGTCGCCGGGCTTCATCAACGGGGTGCTCGGGCAAGTGATGCTGGTGACGCCGCAGATTCGGACGGCGGCCCAGGCCATGCGGGGCCGCCAGGAAACGTGAGCAGGCTCGAGCTCCGCGCCCTGGTCGCCGTCGTGCTGGCCGCGACGGTGGTGCTCGGTGCGGTCACCTGCGCGGCGTACGGGCTGACCATCGTCGCGTCGGCGCTGTCGATCTACGCGCTGGGCGTGGGCGCCTGGCTGTACCACTGCATCCAGCGGTTGGTCGTCGCCCGCCGCATCAGCACCGTGCGGTCGGCGGCCAAACCGCTGCAGCCGCTGTTGCCCGTGATGGCTGCCCTGATGGGTCTCACCCAGGCCGTGGTGCGGTCCCTCACTGACGTCACCGAACTGCCGGCGCGGGGCCGGGACCTGCCGATGTTGCGGTGGATGGACAACGCCCGCGCCGGGCGACGGGTCGTCGACAGCGACGAAACCGATCGCTGAACATCCCGTCGATCCTGAGCAAAAAGATCACCCGGGCTGGCTGGACCGGATAACAATGGAGCTGGACTGACGGCAGCAAACCCGCGCCAACGACCCCGCGCCGAAGAACCCGCGCCAAAGATATAGGTGGCGACATGAATCCCTACAGTGCCGGCCCGCGACGACTGCATGTCTCCGCGCTGGCGGCGGTGGCGAATCCGTCCTACACCCGCATCGACACCTGGAACCTGCTCGACGACGCCTGCCGGCACCTGGCCGAAGTCGACCTGGCCGGGCTGGACAAGACGCACGAGCTGGCCAAGGTCCGGCGATTGATGGACCGCCTCGGCGCCTACGAGCGGTACTGGCTGTATCCGGGCGCGGAAAACCTGGCCACCTTCCGCGCCCACCTGGACAGCCTATCTACGGTGCGGCTCGCCGAAGAGGTGTCGTTGGCGGTGCGTCTGCTCAGCGAATACGGCGACCGCACAGCACTTTTCGACACCTCCGCACCGCTGGCCGACCAGGAGCTGGTGGCCCAGGCCAAGCAGCAGCAGTTCTACACCGTGTTGCTCGCCGACGACTCGCCCAACACGGGACCCGACTGCCTAGCCGAAGCGCTGCGCGGCCTGCGCTCCCAGTCCGAGGATGTCCAGTTCGAGCTGCTGGTCGTGACGAGCGTCGAGGACGCCATCACCGCGGTCGCCCTGAACGGCGAGGTCCAGGCCGCGATCATCCGCCATGACGTGTCGTTGCGCTCGCACGACCGGGTGCCGCTGATGAACACCCTGCTGGGCGCCACCGAAGACGCGGTGAGTCGCGACTGCGGCGGCGACTGCATCGAATGCGGCGAATGGATCCGCGAGCTGCGGCCGCACATCGACCTTTATCTGCTCACCGACGAGTCCATCGCGGCGGGCAACGACGAGGAAAACGACGTTTACGATCGGACGTTCTACCGCCTCAACGACGTCACCGATCTGCACAGCACGGTGGTGGCTGGATTGCGAAACCGGTTCGCCACACCGTTCTTCGACGCCCTACGCGCGTATGCCGGTGCGCCGGTCGGCCAGTTCCACGCGCTGCCGGTGGCCCGCGGCGCCAGCATCTTCAACTCCAGGTCGCTGCAGGACATGGGGGAGTTCTACGGCCGCAACATCTTCATGGCCGAGACCTCGACCACCTCGGGCGGTCTGGATTCGCTGCTCGACCCGCACGGCAACATCAAGAAGGCGATGGACAAGGCCGCGCGCACCTGGAACTCCAATCAGACCTACTTCGTCACCAACGGAACCTCGACGGCCAACAAGATCGTCGTGCAGTCTTTGACCCGGCCCGGCGATATCGTGCTGATCGACCGCAACTGCCACAAGTCGCACCACTACGGTCTGGTGCTGGCCGGCGCCTACCCGCTGTACCTGGACGCCTACCCGCTGCCGCAATTCGCCATCTACGGTGCCGTCCCGCTGCAGACGATCAAGAAGGCGCTGCTCGAACTCGAAGAGGCCGGCCAGCTGGACAAGGTGCGGATGCTGTTGCTCACCAACTGCATCTTCGACGGCGTCGTCTACAACCCGCGGCGGGTGATGGAGGAGGTGCTGGCGATCAAACCGGACATCTGCTTCCTGTGGGACGAGGCGTGGTACGCCTTCGCCACCGCCGTGCCGTGGGCCCGGCAGCGAACGGCGATGGTGGCCGCGGAACGTCTCGAGCAGATGCTGGCGTCGCCGGAATACGCTGTCCAGTACCGCGATTGGGCCGCGTCCATGGCGAAGATCCCGCGATCGGAGTGGGTGAACCATCGACTGTTACCCGACCCGGACCGGGCGCGGGTGCGGGTGTATGCGACGCACTCCACGCATAAGTCGCTGTCGGCGTTTCGGCAGGCGTCGATGATTCACGTGCGGGACCGCGACTTCAATTCGCGGGCCCGCGATGCGTTCGGTGAGGCGTTTTTGACTCATACCTCGACGTCGCCGAACCAGCAGCTGCTTGCCTCCCTGGATCTGGCCCGCCGGCAGGTCGACATCGAGGGCTTCCAGTTGGTCCGGCAGGTCTACGACATGGCGCTGGTGTTCCGGCACCGGGTGCGCAAGGACCGACTGATCAGCAAGTGGTTCCGCATTCTCGACGAATCCGACCTGGTGCCCGAGGAATTCCGGGCCTCCGCGGTCAGCTCGTACCGCGAGGTGCGACAGGGTGCGTTGGCCGAGTGGAATGAGGCGTGGCGCTCCGACCAGTTCGTGTTGGACCCGACGCGCGTCACCCTGTTTCTGGGCGCCACCGGGATGAACGGCTATGACTTCCGCGAGAAGATCCTGATGGAGCGCTTCGGGATTCAGATCAACAAAACGTCGATCAACAGCGTGCTGCTGATTTTCACCATCGGCGTCACCTGGTCGAGCGTGCACCATCTGCTCGACGTGCTGCGCCGGGTGGCGACCGACCTCGATCGGGAACGTGAACTGGCCAGTGCCGCCGACTGGACCCTGCACCAACGACGGGTCGAGGAGCTCACCGAGGATCTGCCGCACCTGCCCGACTTCAGCGAGTTCGACATCGCGTTCAAACCGGTGGATTCGTGCGCGTTCGGTGACATGCGCTCGGCGTTCTACGCGGGATACGAGGAGTCCGATCGCGAGTACGTCCAGATCGGCAGCGCCGGCCGACGAATCGCCGAGGGGCGAAAGCTGGTGTCGACCACGTTCGTGGTGCCCTACCCGCCGGGCTTCCCCGTGCTGGTTCCGGGTCAGGTGGTGTCCAAGGAGATTCTGTACTTCCTGGCCCAGCTGGACGTGAAGGAAATCCACGGCTACAACCCGGAACTGGGCCTGTCGGTTTTCACCGCGGAGGCGTTGGCCCGGCTGGAGGCCCAGCGCAGCGCGGCGGCCGCCGCGGTGGGCACCGCGTTTCCGTCGTTCGAGTTGCCTGCGGACCCGTCGGTGCTCAACGGGGCGCGCAACGGCGACCGCGTACCGCAGTCCGTCAGCGAGGACGCCTGACGCTCTCACCCGCCGCAGGACCTGCCGTGGTCACCGTCGAGCGACAACCCGGCCGCTCGTCGGCGTGGTCGCCGGTATCCAGACGTTCGGCTCACCGGGATCACAAAGCCTGGGCGTTTGCCCAGGTGGCGTAATAGCCGCCGGGGCTCCGATTTGCGCTGGTCGCCGAGGAAGGGCACCCGGCGTAATACGCTGCCCCGCCGGTGCCGACGCTGACCGCGAGCCCAAAATGCGCCGCTGAGCTGCGTTAGCGTGACGGCGTGGCGGCGGCGATACCCATCGGAGGACCCCGGGCCGACCGTGCCCGCCGGGTTGCCGACGTGCTCCGTCAGCAGATTCACGCCGCGGCCTATCCGGACGGGCTGCCGGCCGAAAGCGATCTGGCGGCCGAATTCTCGGTGTCGCGCAACAGCATTCGCGAGGCGCTGGGCATTCTCAAACACGAGGGCCTGATCGACCGCGGTCCCAAGGTCGGCACTCACGTCGCGCAACGCAAGTACGACCACCGGATCGACTCCCTGCTCGGTCTCAAGGAGACGTTCAAACATGTCGGCGAGGTCCGCAACGAGGTGCGCGCCGCCATGTCCGTGGTCGCGCCGCCGGCCGTGGCTCGCCGGCTGCACCTGGCGCCCGGCGAGCAGGCCGTGTTCATCGAGCGCCTGCGCTACCTCGGCGACCTGCCGCTCAGCCTCGACCTGACCTATCTCACTCGCGAGATCGGCGGCCGAATCCTGCAGCATTCCTTGGAAACCAACGATGTGTTCGCACTCATCGAGCAGGTGGCCGGGCGGTCACTGGGCTCGGCGTCGCTGGCGCTGGAAGCCATTCCGGCCGACGCGCACTCCGCGGCCATGTTGCAGGTGCCCGACGGCGCGCCCGTGCTCATGCTCGAGCGTCTCACCAGCCTGGACGACGGTACTCCCGTCGACCTGGAGTACATCCGGATGCGGGGAGACCGAATCACCATGCGCGGCAACCTAATAAGGAGTAAGCCATGACGTTGATCAACAACAACCGAGTCGACGTGCCGGTTACCGTCGACGAATCGCTGTGTATTGACGGCTGCACGCTGTGCGTCGAGATCTGTCCGCTGGATGCGCTGGCCATCAACCCCGACACCGGCAAGGCGTACATGCACGTCGACGAATGCTGGTACTGCGGCCCCTGCGCGGCGCGCTGCCCGACCGGCGCCGTCACCGTCAACATGCCGTACCTGTTACGATGATGAAACACCTTGCCGCGAAGTTGATTTCGATCGCGGCCGTAGTCGCCCTGATGTCCGGCTGCTCGCTGGAATCGTTGTCGGCGACCTCCGGCGTGGTCAACGTCGTCATCGGCTATCAGTCCAAGACCATCAACACCGTGACCGCCGGGACGTTGCTGCGGGCGCAAGGCTACCTCGAGCATCGGCTCGCCGACATCACCGCCCGCACCGGCACCAAATACGCGGTGCGATGGCAGGACTACGACACCGGTGCCCCGATCACCGCGCAGATGCTCGCCGAGAAGATCGACATCGGCTCGATGGGGGATTACCCCATGCTGATCAACGGCTCCAAGACGCAGGCCAACCCGCTGGCGAAAACCGAGATTGTCTCGATCACCGGCTACAACCCCAAGGGCGCGCTGAACATGGTGGTGGTCACGCCCGGGTCGTCGGCCACCGCGTTGAACGATCTGGCCGGGTCCAAGGTCTCGGCCAGTGTCGGTTCGGCGGGACACGGCACCCTGATGCGGGCCCTGGACCGGGCTGGGATCCGCGGTGTCGAAGTGCTCAACCAGCAGCCACAGGTCGGCGCTTCAGCCCTGGAATCCGGTCAGGTGCAGGGCCTTTCGCAGTTCGTCGCCTGGCCGGGGCTGCTGGTATTCCAAGGCAAGGCGAAATTGCTGTACGACGGCGCCGAACTGAACCTGCCCACCTTGCACGGCGTCGTGGTGCGACGCGCCTACGCCGCCGCGCACCCCGAAGTGCTGGCGGCCTTCCTGCAGGCCCAACTGGACGCCACCGACTTCCTCAACTCCAAGCCGCTGGAGGCGGCCCGCATCGTGGCGCAGGCGAGCGGCCTGCCGCCGGAAGTGGTGTACCTGTACAACGGTCCCGGTGGGACGTCGTTCGACACCACCCTCAAGCCGTCGCTGATCGAGGCACTGAAAAACGATGTGCCCTACCTGAAGTCGATCGGCGACTTCGCCGAACTCGACGTCAGCGGCTTCGTGCAGGACGCGCCGCTACGCGCCGTGTTCGGTGCTCGCGGACTGAACTACGACACGGTCAGGACGGCCACGGCCAACCCGTCGGCGCTGCGCGGTGACCCGGCACGAGCCAGTGAATTGTGGCTGGATGGAACGAAATCCACCCAAACCGTGGCCGATCCGACCAGCCTGCTCCGCGCGATCCGGGACGCGACCGCCCGCGGCGGCAAGGTGCGCGCCGCCTACATTCCCGACGCCGAGCTGGGCACCCGATGGTTCGCCGACAAGGCGGTCTGGGTGCGCGACGGCCCGAACTACCTACCGTTCGGCACGCCGGCCGGTGCGCATCGTTATCTGGCCGCGCATCCCGGCGGCGCCATCGTGAATTACCAGCAAGCCCTTGGAGGTTCGGTATGACCGCTTATCTCACCGGCGACCCGGCAGCCACGGTGTCGGCGCAGGCCCTCGACGCGGCCCCGGTGGCCGGCGCACCGTGGCGGGCCGGCTCGCCGTGGCAGTGGCGGCTACTGCGGCTGGCATCGGTCCTCGCGGCGATCGGGTTGTGGCAGCTGCTCACCGCCGACAAGGTGCGGTTGCTGCTGCGCTTCGACACGCTGCCCACCGTCACCGACATCATGCACGCGCTGGGCCGCCGGCTGGGAACCTACGAGTACTGGCTCGACCTGGCGCAGTCGTTGATCCGGATCCTCACCGGGTTCGGGCTGGCCGCCGTCATCGGCGTCGTGACGGGCGTGCTGCTGGGTCGATCCCGCTTGTTCGCCAACACTTTTGGTCCGCTGGCCGAGCTGGCCCGGCCCGTCCCGGCGATCGCGATGGTTCCGGTGGCGATCCTGTTGTTCCCGACCGACGAGGCCGGCATCGTGTTCATCACCTTCCTGGCCGGCTACTTCCCGATCATGGTCAGCACCCGGCACGCGGTGCGGGCGCTGCCCACCCTGTGGGAAGACTCGGTGCGCACGCTCGGTGGCAATCGGTGGGACGTCCTCACACAGGTGGTGCTGCCGGGCATCCTGCCCGGGGTGTTCGGCGGCCTGTCGGTCGGCATGGGGGTGGCGTGGATCTGCGTGATCTCCGCGGAGATGATCTCCGGCCGGCTCGGCATCGGCTACCGCACCTGGCAGGACTACACCGTGCTGGCGTATCCGCAGGTGTTCGTCGGCATCATCACCATCGGCGTGCTGGGATTCTCGACCGCCGCGGCCGTCGAAGTGCTGGGCCGTCGGGTGACCAGCTGGCTGCCGCGCGCGCAGGAGGAGCAACGATGACCACTGCAAGCCATGCAAGCAATGCAAGCAATGCCATGCGCCTCGAACTGGACCGAGTTCGCCTGTCCTATACCGGAGTACCGGTGATCGACGACCTGAGCCTGACCGTGCGTCCCGGCGAGATCCTGGTGCTCACCGGGCCGTCGGGTTGCGGCAAGTCGACGGTGCTGCGCGCCTTGGCCGGGCTGCTGCGCCCGGATGCCGGGTGCATCGTCGCCGACGGCGCTGAGGTGAGGAGCACCTCGGGTGATCGCGGCATGGTGTTCCAGGACAACGCGCTGCTGCCGTGGCGCACCGTGCGCTCCAACATCGAGCTGGCGCTGCGGTTGCGCGGTGTCCCGCGTGCCGGCCGACGTGCGGAGGCCGACCGCTGGATCGCCGAACTCGGCCTCACCGGCTTCGGCGACTACCTGCCCAAGAGTCTGTCCGGCGGCATGCGCCAACGGGTGCAGCTGGCCCGCGGGTTGGCCGGCGCGCCGCGTGCGGTGCTGATGGACGAGCCGTTCGGCGCGCTGGACACCCAGACCCGCACGGCGATGCAGCGGTTGCTGATCGAGACCTGGAGCGCGCACCCGACCACGATCGTCTTCGTCACCCACGATGTCGACGAGGCGCTGCTGCTGGGTGACCGGATAGTCGTGCTCGGCAGGGCCGGTCAACCGCTGCGCGCCCTAGTCGAGGTGCCGGACCCGCGCGCCGATCGGCAGCGCGGCACTCTTCGTGCCGAAGTCATTGCGGCACTGGACCATTCGGCGGTGGCGGCGTGATGCAGATTCCCGACCCGGCAACGCCGGAGCGGCTGGACTGCGACGTGCTGGTCATCGGCGGCGGCACCGCCGGGACCATGGCGGCGCTGTCGGCGGCCGAGGCGGGCGCGCAGGTCCTGCTGCTGGAGAAGGCGCACGTGCGCCACTCCGGCGCGCTGGCGATGGGCATGGACGGCGTCAACAACGCCGTCATCCCGGGCAAGGCCGAGCCCGAGGATTACGTCGCGGAGATCACCCGCGCCAACGACGGAATCGTCAACCAGCGCACCATCTACCAGACGGCCACCCGCGGCTTCGCGATGGTGCAACGGCTGGAACGCTACGGCGTCAAGTTCGAAAAGGACGAGCACGGCGAGTACGCGGTCCGCCGGGTGCATCGCTCCGGCTCCTACGTGTTGCCGATGCCGGAGGGCAAGGACGTCAAGAAGGCGCTCTATCGGGTGCTGCGGCAACGGTCGATGCGGGAGAAGATCCGCATCGAGAACCGCCTGATGCCGGTGCGGGTGCTGACAGACCCCGACGATGCCGGCCGGGCGGTGGGTGCCGCCGCGTTGAACACGCGGACCGGCGAATTCGTCGCCGTCGGCGCCAAGACGGTGATTCTGGCGACCGGCGCGTGTGGCCGGCTCGGGTTGCCGGCGTCGGGCTACCTGTACGGCACCTACGAGAACCCGACCAACGCCGGCGACGGGTACGCGATGGCCTACCACGCCGGTGCCGAGCTGTCCGGCATCGAATGCTTCCAGATCAATCCGCTGATTAAGGACTACAACGGGCCGGCGTGCGCCTATGTGGCCAACCCGTTCGGCGGTTACCAGGTCAACGCGGCCGGTGAGCGCTTCGTCGATTCCGACTACTGGTCCGGGCAGATGATTTCGGAGGTGAAACGGGAGATCGATTCCGCGCGCGGTCCGATCTATCTGAAGGTCTCGCACTTGCCCGATGAGACGCTCACCGCGCTGGAGAACATTCTGCACACCACCGAACGTCCCACCCGCGGCACCTTTCACGCCAACCGGGGACACGACTACCGCACCCACGACATCGAGATGCACATCTCCGAGATCGGTTTGTGCAGCGGCCATTCGGCATCCGGGGTCTGGGTCGACGAGCACGCCCGAACCACGGTCCCGGGGCTGTATGCGGCCGGAGACCTGGCCTGCGTCCCGCACAACTACATGATCGGCGCGTTCGTATTCGGCGACCTCGCCGGCACCCACGCCGCCTCATTGCGCACCGAAGTGGCCGCGCCGCAACAGCTCCCGCAGGATCAGCTGCGCGAGGCGCACGAGCTGATCTATCGCCCGCTGCGGCATCCGGACGGCCCGCCGCAGCCGCAGGTCGAATACAAGCTCCGCCGCTTCGTCAACGACTATGTGGCGCCGCCCAAGACGGCCGCCAAACTGTCCATCGCGGTGCGCACGTTCGACCGGATGCAAGCCGAAATCGCCGAGCTGGGGGCGCGTACCCCGCACGAGTTGATGCGGGCCGTCGAGGTGTCATTCATCCGCGACTGCGCGGAGATGGCCGCGCGGTCCTCGCTCACCCGCACCGAATCGCGCTGGGGCCTCTACCACGAGCGCGCCGACCTGCCGGTCCGCGATGACAGCGACTGGGGTTATCACCTCAACCTGCGCAAGGCACCCGACGGCGACATGGTGTTCCTCAAGCGTCCCGTCGCGCCCTACCTGGTGTCGGTGCCGGAGCTGGACGGCCTGCCGCCGGCGGACCAGGCGGTGCACCCGGTGCAGCAGCCGCCGCTGGTGGGCGGCAAAGCGCCGGCCACCGCCGCGACGCGGATCACTGCCGCCGCCACCGCGTCCGAGCCGCCGTCACCGCGGATCGCCGAGGTGCTCGCCCTCGAGGAGCCCACGATCGCCGATCTGCGGCCGTACCTGGCCGACACCGATCCCGGGGTGCGCCGCACCGCCGTGGCCACCCTGACCGAACACATCCCGGACGGCTACGCGCCGGCCCTGTTCGCCGCGCTCGACGACGCCGACGCGGGGGTGCGGCGCACCAGCGCCGCGGGCATCCGCGAGTTGGTCGAGGTGTTGCCCGAACCGGCCGGCGCGGAACCGTATCTGGCGTCGCCCGATACGGTCGTCCGCGCGGCCGCGGTGTATCTGCTGGCCGCCCGCCGCGTCGGTGCGGCCGGCCACTACCGTCGCGCGCTGGACGACCCGGACCACCGGGTGCGTAGCGAGGCGGTGCGCGCCTTGGTGTCGGTCGACGACGTGGTGGGCGTCGAGCGGGCCGCCCGCGACGAGAGCAGGGAGGTGCGGATCGCGGCTGCCGCCGGCCTGGCCACGCTGCGCGCCGGTGGCGCGGCCGTTCGCGCACTGATCGGCGACCCAGACCCGCTGGTGCGGGCCGCGGCGTTGACGGCTCTGGCCGAATTAGGTTGCAGCCAAGACGATTTGGTTGCCGTCGAACGTTCGCTGCGAGCACCGGCGTGGCAGATACGCGAGGGCGCCGCACGCGCGCTGGCCGCGGCCGCGACCGAAAGCGCGGTGCCCCTGCTGGCCGAGGCGTTGTCCGACGCCCACCTCGACGTGCGGAAGGCGGCGGTACTGAGCCTGACCCGCTGGGCCGGTAATGCCGCCGCCCGTGACGCGCTGGGCCGGGCGCTCAAGGACAGCGACGCCGATGTGCGCGCCTATGCGCGGCGGGCGCTGGACTCGGCCGCTGCCGGTGGCTAGCGGAGCACGCTGCCGCCGTCGACCTTGATCACCGCGCCGGTGGCATAAGGCTGTTCGATGCAGTAGAGGTAGGCCCGCGCCACCTCCTCGACCGTGCCGATCCGTCCGAGTGGGATACGTTGTGCCGCTTCGGAGAACATCATGTCCCGGTCGGCCTCGGCCATGGTGTCCCACAACGGGGAGCGCACCATGCCGGGCGCGACGGCGTTCACCCGCACCGGGGCCAGCTCGACCGCCAGCGCGGTGGTCAGCGCGTTCATCGCGCCGCACAGGCTCACCGGCAGCACACCGAATTCGGGCTGCTCGCTGGCCGATCCACTGGTCAGGGTGATCGAGCCGCCCACCGGCAGGCGCGGCCCGAACACCCGGGCGGCGCTGCAGGCGCCGACGAAGCGAGTTTGGTAGAAGCCGGTGATCAGCTCCGGTGACAGCTCGGCCAGCGGAACCATCTGCAGCGGTTCGCCCGCGGTGTAGACCAAATGGTCGACGTCGCCCACCTGCTCGGCCAGCGTTTCGATGGAGTTCGGGTCGGCGAGGTCGACCGTGGCACCGACCGCGACGGAAGGTAGCGAGCCCAGGGCCCGCTCGACGCTGGACGCGCGGCGCGAAGCGACGATGGGTGTCGCGCCGCGTTCGGCAACGGCGGCGGCCACCGCCAGGCCGATGCCCGAGGTTCCGCCAATGATCAGGACGCGCTGGAAGTGCACACTCATGCCTCCAGGGTTGCTACGGCCGACTCGACCCGTCCAACACCCTTTTCGCTCCGCAGCGATACCCTTTCGGTATGGCCCCCGCGGATTTGGACATGCGCAAGCTGCGCTATTTCGTCGCCGTTGCGGAGGAACTCAACTTCGGCCGCGCTGCGGCCCGCCTGCATATCGCCCAGCCGGTGCTGTCGCGCCAGATTCGTGCGCTCGAGCACGAACTCGGCGTCACGTTGCTGCACCGGGACAGCCGCGGCACCACCTTGACTGCCGCCGGGTCGCGGCTGCTCGAAGACGGCCGATTCCTGCTCACCGAGGCGCAGGCGCTGCGGCACCGGCTCTCCCGAGCCGACGGCCCCGACGTGGTGGTCACCGTCGGGGTGCTGCCGGGCTTGTTCGCGACGGCCGCCGCGCGGGCATTCGAAGCAGCCGGCCCGGGGCGGCGTGTCGTGATTGTGCCGGTGACCTGGGCCGAACAGGCCGAGGTGGTCCGCCGCGGCGACGTGCAGCTGGTCTACGCTCGCTCGCCGTTCGATCTCGCCGAGTTGGCGACCACGCCGCTGCTGGAGGAACCCCGAGATGTGGTGCTACCCGCCGATGACCCGCTGGCCAAACGGCCGTCGGTGTCCTTGGCGGACCTGGCCTCGCGGCGGCTGCTGCAGAACCCGGCATCCGTGCCTGAGTGGTATGCGCTGGCCAGCCCGCAACGGCGTCGCGAGGCGGTGCAGTCCTCGGTTACCGGCGTGGAGCAGAAGCTCGAGCTGGTCGCCGCGCGCGCCGGCTTCGCGGTGCTGCCCCGGTCGACGGCCATGGCCTATCGGCGCCCGGACCTGCGGGTGGTGCCGGCCGACGATCTCGCTCCCAGTCAGGTGGTGCTGGCGTGGGACGGCGCGATTGCCGACGCGGCCCGCGACGAGTTCATCGCCGCGGCCGTGGCGTGTGCCGGGCAGACCATCGACCCGGCCTCGCCCGCATAAGATACCGATAGTTATGCTATAAAGTTCTCATCATGAGGTATCCGCCGGACCATAAAGCCAGAGCACGCGCCGCGCTGTTGCGCGCGGGCACGCAGTCGATGAAGGTTTCCGGTTTCCACGGGATCGGGGTCGACGGCCTGGCGGCCGCGGCCGATGTCACCTCCGGGGCGTTCTACTCGAATTTCGCCAACAAAGAGGCGATGCTGCAGGCGATCATCGACGCCTCGCTCGGTGAGCCGTTCCTGTCCGACGCGCAGCAGGGCAGCAAGTCCGAGCGCCGAGAAAAGCTGAACAGCTTTGTCGCGGAATACCTCAGCGTCTACCACATCGATCACCCCGCCGACGGATGCGTGATGCCGACGTTGAGCGCCGACGTGGCGCGGTCGGGAACGGCCACCCGGCAGACCTACGAACGTAAGATCGCCGAGCTGGCGCAGCGGGTGGCTGAGCTGCTCGACGGCGCCGATCGGGAACGCCGGGCGTGGAGCATCGTCGCTCTACTGGTGGGGGCGGTGTCGATCGCGCGCGCCATGCCCGACACGGGTCCGCGTGCCAGCGTGCTCGATGACACGCGGGAGACCATCGACCGGCTCATTTCTCCGGGCAAGTCTGCTGGCAAGCAACGGAATTGAGAGGAGCCGGGCCTTGCGGACGCTACACGAGACCTTGATGGGTGCGGCGATCGCTACGGTGCTGGTGTGCCTTGGGCCCGGCGGCGCCTCGTCCGCGGCTCCGGACGAGCCGACCACCCAGCAGCAGCGGGCGATCGTTGGTGCGTTCGCCAGCGCCATCGTGCACGACGACCACGCAGGCATCGCCGAACACGCCACTGACGACATCGCCTGGACCATTCCGGGTTCCAGCGTGGTGTCCGGCCGGGCGACCGGGATCGGCGACATTACCCGGCTCGCGGACACTTTCGCCCAGTACGAACTGCATATCTCTCCGCAGGGATTCGCCTTTGGCCGCGACACCGTCGCCGTCACGCTGCACGACACCGGCGAGCACAACGGCAAGCGGCTCGACCAGGACGTGGTCAATGTGCTGACCATCCGCGGCGACAAGATCTCCGAGGTCACAGCGCATCTCACGGACATCGACTCGTTCGATGCGTACTTTTCCTAACCCAGGTGGGTGGTGAACCAATCGCGGGCGGCCCGCGACGCCAGCGCGAAGCCGTCGCCGGTGTAGGCGGCGAAATGGCCCCCGGGAACGAACACGATGCTCTTCGGTTCGGCGGCCGTCTGGTACGCGGCGGCCGCGAGGTTGCCACCCGTGAGACCGTCCTCGCGGCCGACGATCATCAGTAGCGGGGTCGGCGTGATGTCGGGCAGGTAACGCGCCGGTTCGTATCCGTAGAAGTTGTCCAGGCTGCGTAGCGTCACCTCGTTGGGCCACTGCGGATCCAACTCCGCCCGCGCGTGGGTGAAAAATTGGTAGGCGTCCGCACTCGGCAGTCCCACCAGCACGGCCGGGTCCGTCCCGACCACCGGCACCACGGCCGGCGGCTCGCCGCGCGCGCGAGCGCGTCGATCCGCCGTGAAGCAACCCGGACCGACCACCTGATTGTTGACCCGGGCGAGGTTGGCGTAGGTGGCCCGCCCGCTGATGAACGGGGCTTGACCGCAGACGGCTTGCACCCGACGGTCGATCGCCGCGACGACGAACGCGTGGGCCGCGGAAAAGCTGGTTCCCCAGACCCCCACTCGTTCGGGGTCCACTTCGGATCGGTTCTGCGCGAACGTGATTGCGTGCTGATAGTCGCGGATCTGCTCCCACGGGTCGACCTCGTGCCGGGGCTTTCCGGGCGCGGTCCCGGATTCGCCCCAGCCCCGATTGTCGAAGACCAGCACGCATAGCCCCGCCGCGGCGAACACCGCGGCGAATTTGTCGAGATGGATTTTCTTGGTCGACGTCCACCCATGCGCCATCACCACGCACGGGCTCGGGCCGCGCACCTGCTGTGCGGGGTACCACCAGGCGTGCAGCAGGGCGCCTTCGGCATCGAACGTGACATCCTCGCGCAGCATCGGTTCCTCACTTTCTGGAATGCGTTGCGCTAGAGACGTTTCCATAGTCAACCCCGGGCGGTCCAATACCGAATCGGACGCCGCTCCATACCCTGCGAGCATCGCGGGGCTTGCGGTCGGCATAACAACCGTAGTATAGTGGTCGTTATCTTATCGCTTGACGGATGAGGCTAGTTTTCGTGCAGCCCTATGAATTGACCCTGGCCGCGGCCGCTCGGCAGATCCGGGCCAGGGCGTTGTCGCCGGTGGAGCTGACCGAGTCGGTGCTGGCTCGCATCGACGAGGTGGACCAGCGGATCAACGCGTTCAGCAACGTCACCGCGGAGCTGGCCACCGAGACCGCGGCCCGGGCCGAACAGGAGATCGCGGTAGGCCGGTATCGCGGACCGCTACACGGAATCCCGATCGGGGTCAAGGAAATCTACGACATGGCCGGGATGCCGAGCACCTCGAGCTCCCGCGTGCGCGCGGATTACCGGCCCGACGCGGACAGCGTTGTCGTCGCAAAGCTGCGCGAGGCCGGCGCGGTGGTAGTGGGGCGTACGCACTCCCACGAGTTCGCCTACGGAGTCGTCACCCCCCAGACCCGCAACCCATGGCGCGCCGACCGCATCGCGGGCGGATCCAGCGGGGGTTCGGCGGCGGCCGTCGCCGTCGGGGCGTGCTTCCTCGGGTTGGGCAGCGACACCGCCGGTTCCATCCGCATCCCCGCCGCGCTGTGCGGCACCGTGGGGCTCAAACCCAGCTACGGCAGGGTGTCCCGCACGGGCGTGACACCGTTCGCGGAGTCATTGGATCACGCCGGCCCGCTGACCCGCACCGTCGAGGACGCGGCACTGGCGATGAACGTGATGGCCGGGTATGACCCGCGCGACCCCGGTTCGCGAGACATTCCCGTACCGGACTTCACGGCCGGGCTGCGCCGCGATGTGGCCGGGACGACGGCCGGGGTCCCGGTGAACTTCTTCACCGAGCACCTCGATCCACAGGTCAGCGGCGCCGTCGAGGCGGCGTGCGCCCGACTGGCCGATCTGGGGGTGCGGCTGCGAGAAGTCCGGCTGCCGCTGACCGAGGAGGTGATGGATACCGAGTTCGGCATCCTGCAGCCCGAGGCGACCAGTTTTCACCGGGACATGCTGCGCGAGCACGGCGATCTCTACACCGACGAGGTGCGTGCGGCACTGCAGGCCGGCATGTCGGTCCTGGCGACGGATTACCTTGCCGCACAGCGCAAGCGGGCCCTCTTCCGACAGCAGTGGAACGCGCTTTTCGATGAGATCGACATTCTGCTCACCCCGACGGTGCCGGTCGCCGCGATGGATGCCGTCCAGCCCGAGGTGACTTGGCCGGACGGGCTCACCGAGGGGCCGGTGCAGGCGTACATCCGGTTCTCTGCCCCCGCGAATCTCGCCGGTCTGCCCGCGCTTTCGGTGCCGTGCGGATTCACCCACGACGGCCTGCCGATTGGTTTACAGCTCATCGGCCGCGTCTGGGACGAGGACACCGTGCTACGCGTGGGTCACGCCTACCAGACGGCGGCTGGCTGGGCGACCGGCACGTCCGCAGCGTGACTGTCGATCGTTGCCGATCGTGGCGACGCTCAGCTCGGCTGCGTCACGATCTCGGCCGCACGCTCGGCGATAGCGAGCACGGTCGCGTTTGTATTCGCAGACACGATCGCCGGCATGACGGAGGCGTCCGCGACACGAAGGCCTTCGATGCCACGCACGCACAGCGCGCTGTCGACGACAGCGAGGCTGTCGTTGCCCATTCGGCAACTGCCAACAGGATGAAAGTAGGTCGTTGCGCTGCGGCGGACGAACTCGCCAAGGGCCACTTCATCATTGACTGTCGTGCCCGGCATCAGCTCGGCTCGTCGCCATCGACTGAGCGCTTCACCCGCCCCGATGCGACGGGCTAGGCGCAGGCCTTTCACCATGCGTTCGACGTCGCGTTCTTCGGCCAGAAAGTTCGGGTCTACCAGCGGTGCCGCGGCGGGATCCGCCGATACCGCGCGGACACTGCCTCGGCTTGTCGGGGACATCAGGGCGAACATGACGGAGTAACCGATCTCCGTTGACGCCGAGCAGCGCGGCGCCCACGGGCCCGGGTTGAGGATGAGCTGGATGTCGGGGGCAACCGTGTCGTCGCTGCGACACAGCACATAGGGCAGTAGACCGGCGGCTGCGTCATCGGACAATGGTTCGTCGAGCTGATAGACGACGAGCATCCGTGGCACGGCCGGTTCGATGACCATCATCAGCGCCCTCGCAACGATCCAGGTACGGCAATAAAGACTCATAGTCCCAGCCCTCGGCGCCGAGTCCCGCCCATGCGTCGTAGCTGTCGCGGCTGGCGCGCAAGTGGAGTGCGGCGTTAATGGCGCTCGACCCGCCGAGTACTGGTCCCAGCGGATAGTGATGAGTAGCGCCGCACGTGCCCGCCTGGGGCGTGGTCGAATATCCCCAAGTCGACCTGCGAACCGCACAGCGTGAACGATGCCGCCGGATCCGACATGCGTGCCGGACCCTCGGCGGGGCCCGCTTCCACCAGCGCTACCCGGGTATCGGGATCCTGCGAAAGGCGGGCAGCGAGCACACAGCCGGCCGTCCCGGCTCCGACAATGACGTAATCAACATCAATCATGGTGAAATCTCCTGCAGGGAAGTCAGATTCGGTGCGTGGAACGCAACAGATCGGCGGCCCGCTCACCGATGATCACGCAGGGCGCCATGATGTTCGCGGTCGTGATCCGGGGCATGATCGAGGCATCGGCGACACGGAGGTTGTCGATGCCACGGACCTTGAGCTCGGAGTCAACCACCGACATCTCGTCGCGCCCCATCTTGGCCGTACCGCACTGGTGCCAAAAAGTTCGCGTCGCGTCGCGGGCGAACGATTCCAGCTCTTTTCCAGACAGGTTGCCCGGCATCACCTCACGTTTGACGTGCGGCCTCAGTTCGGCCGAGTTCCCGATCTCTCGCGAAAGGGCGATACAGGCCAACGCCGCGTCGACATCTGTACGCTCGGCCAGCGCATTAGTGTGGATGAGCGCCGGAGCGGTTGAGTCGTTGCTGGACAACCGTATTCGCCCGCGGCTGCGGGGATGGGCAATCGCGGAGAACATCGTCCACCCATGTGGCGGCAGCCCGTACTTGACGGTGTTTTCGGGTGTCGACAGCGGCGCCTCCGCTTGCCAGATGAAGATGTCCGGGGTATCGCTCGAGGGATCGATCTGCTCGAAGACCACCACCTCTGAACCGTTGTTGCGCAGCGGCAGAGCATCATCGGGGTATTCCCAGACACAGTCGAACGCAGTGTGATCTTGCAGGTTTCGGCCCACCCCGGGCAGGTGATGTACGACCTCGATGTCGACCTTGCCGAGTTCGTCGCGGTCGCCAATCCCGGAGAGCATGAGGACCTTCGGCGTGTTGATCGCACCGAGCGAGAGCACGACTTCCGAATCCGCTAATACCACGTGTTTTCGTCCGCGGTAAACGATTTCGACGCCGCGAGCGCGATGCTTGTCGACGATCACGCGGTGGACCAGTGCCTCGGGAAGGACCGTTAAGTTCGAACGATCCAGGTAGGGGTAGGTATAGCTCCGGAAGATCGACAACCGTCTTCCACCGCATACCCGCAAATCGCCGATGGCCACGCCGCGGGCCGACTCCATCATGCGGCCATTCGCGTTCTCGTAATGCGGAAAACCAAGAGCTTTCGCACCCTGCAGCATCGCCAGCGCGACTGGATGGGGGTTGGGCGCAGGCTGGACAAACACCTCGCCGCCGGTGCCGCGGTACGCCGGATCGGGATCCCCGTGCCAGTCCTCGATCCGTCGATAGATGTCCCACACAGAGCGAGAGTTCCACGCAGGGTCGCCGGACTCGTAGGCGAACAAGTCCCAGTCGCGGGCGTGCCCGCGTGACCACACCATCGCATTGATACTGGACCCGCCGCCGAGCACCTTTCCCATCGCCATCGGTAGGTGACGGCCATTCAGGTGAGGTTCCGGCTCGCCGATATAGCACCAGTCCCGGTCGCTCCCGATGTTCGTCGGCCAGGCGCGGGGGTCCACGACGGCTGGCACGTTGTCCGCGCTGCCCGCCTCGAGTAAAAGAACATGCACGAAGGGGTTTTCGGCGAGTCTGCGCGCGATCACCGATCCGGAAGAGCCTGATCCACACACCACAAAGTCGTAAACGCCGCGCAGCGCAGCGCGCAGGTATCGCTGATTTTCCTGGACCTTCCGGTCGAATTCGACGTCGCTATAGCGGGCCACACGCTCGGCTTCTGCCTCGCTAATGTCAGAACTTGCGGTCATTTCACGACTCCCCGATCGATGCGGCGATGACGCGTGCCCGCTCTGGCGGCCGTGTAACGGTATTAGCATGCGCGTCAACGTCATTGGAGGCTCCAACGCCTTGCGCACCAAGTTAGGGTCGTTGAAAAGATTCGTCACCCGGCTGTCCGCTCAGCGGACATTCGGCTCGGGAAGGTTACGCCGAGAGTTGCCTGGCGACTTCGTCCGCGGCGCGCCGAATCAGGTTGGCGAATCGGTTCGACGGTGTTTCGACGGGTGTGGAGATCTGCAGCGCCGCTTCGGTGCGCCCGTCGACACGAATCGCTGATGCGTAGCAGGTCAGTCCCGAGTACACCCGGGCGTCGTCATAAGCCCACCCGTTCACGGGCGCGACTCGCTGCGGTGCGGCACTGGGATCGAAGACGAGGGCCCCGGCGGATGCCCCCGGCATCTCGATACCGGAATAGATGGGCGTCGCCAACGGCACTTGCCCCGGTAAGACTTCGAGAGCGATATAGCCCTGTCGCTGCGGGACGACCAGTGAAATTGTTGCGCCCGTCCTGGAGCGTAAGGCCTGCATCATCTGCAGCCCCTTTTCCCGAACGGCGGCATGGGGGTCGGAGCCGCGCGCGATTTCTGCGAGCAGCGGCGCCGCTACGTATCGTCCATCGTTGAGCCGTTCCACCGCGCCGACCGCTTCCAACTGCGCAAGCAAGCGGTAGACCGATGATCGGGGGATCCCCGTGATGCGTGCGAGTTGGGTGTGTTGATGGCTTCGTCCGGTATCCGGGAGGGCCTGCAAAATCCGGAAGGCGCCGTCCAACACGCCGCGTCCGCTCGTCCAGCGCCGGTGCCGTGGTTCGTCGGGCAGCTCGCGATGCCGCAAACCCGGTTTGTCCCCGCTGGTCACTCCACCCTCGTTTCGATCCGTCGGCCTCGCGGCCACCGGCAAACTTCGCCGGCGACGTCGCCGATAGTTGCCAGGGTACGTGCCGAGTACTGCGCCGACGCGGCCTCAGCGCAATGTTTTGGCGTAGAGCAGGCTGTCTTGGGGCTCGGCGCCCAGGTTGGGATACACGGCATGGCGGGGCAGTCGTTTCTCGAGCACGAATCCGGCGCGCTCCAGCAGCCGCGCCGACCGATCGTTGTCGACACTGCAGGTCGCCCAGACGCGCGACACGTGGGCGTCGGATTCCAGCGCGGCCAGCAGCATCGTCAACACCTCGGACATCAAGCCCTTGCCCCACCATTTGCGGCCCATGCAGTAACCGATTTCGACCGATTCCGGTACCGGCCGCCGGCAGCTGGTCAGCCCGATGACCTCGCCGCTGTGCTGCAGTTCGATCGCCCAGGTGCGCTCCTGGTCGGTGGCGTTGAGTTTCTCGGCGATCACCCGCCGGGTCGTCGCCACATCCGGATGCGGGGACCACAGCAGATATTTCGTCACCGCGCGATCACGAGCGACCCGCTGGAACAGCGGACCTGCGTCCTGCAGGGTGGGCAGTCGCAGTACCAGCCGGGGGCCGGCGATCCGATCAGGCGGGTAGGCGACCATGCCGCTACAGGCCGAGCGCCTGATAGGTGCGGCGAACGAACTTCGGTTGGGCGGTGCGCAGTTTCGCCAAGGACGTGTTGCCTGCGACGGCGGTCGCCGCATCGACGGTCAGGTCGGGCAGGTTCTGAATGAGATAGATCAGGATCAGATCCGCCGTCGGATCGGCCTGCCACCACGTGCCGTACGCGCCCGGCCAGCTGAACGTGCCCACCCCGCCCGGCCCGAACAATGGTGCGGCCTTAGCGGGATCGGTCACCACCGACAGGTTCAGCCCGAAACCGCGTCCCATCCAGTACGGCGCACCCAGGAAGTCGTGCCGCTTCTGCTCGTCGGTCAGCCGGTCGGTCCGCATCAGCCGGACCGATTCGGGCGAGAGCACGCGTACCCCGTCCACGCTTCCATCGCCGAGCAGCATGCGAACGAACCGCAGGTAGTCCTCGGCGGTCGACCACAACCCGCCGCCGGCGTTGCAGAACGCGGGCGGCGTGATGTGCGGGGGACCCATCACGTCGTGTCGCAGCCGATGATCATCGTCGAGCGAATACATGGTCGCGGCGCGTCGGCGGGCCTGCACGGAGACGAAGAATCCGGTGTCGACCATCCCCGCCGGCCCCAGCACCCGCTCGTCGAGCACCTGGTGGAAGGGTTTGCCGTCGATCCGAGAAGCGATGACGCCCAACAGGTCTATCGAGTGGCTGTAGGTGACCCGTTCGCCGGGCTGATGCACCAGCGGCAACTTGGCCAGCTCCGCTAGCCAGACGTCCGGGCCCTGGTTGAACGGCAGCCGCAGGTAGGCGCGCGAGATCGGCCCGGACACCGAGAATCCGTAGGCCAGGCCGCTGGTGTGGGTCAGCAGATCCTCGATCAGGATCGCCCGGTTCACCGGGTGGGTGCGGTCCAGGGGGCCGTGCCGGTCGTCGAGCACCCGCACGTCGGCCAGCTCCGGAGCCCACAGCGCGATGGGGTCTTTGAGGGTCAACTTGCCCTCGTCGACCATGGTCATGATCGCCGCTACCGTGACCGGCTTGGTCATCGACGCGATGCGGAACAAGGTGTCTTTCTGCATGGGCAGACCGGCGTCGACGTCGCGGTAGCCGATCTCGTTGATCTGCAGGATCTCTCCGCGTTGCCACACCACCGTCACCGCACCGGCGAGCAGGCCGGCGTCACAGACCTCGCGGATGGATGCCTGATTGCCTTCGAGATTCACCCGGTTCAGGTTAGCGGCCCTTATCGGTGCTGGTCGTCCCCGGGCTGCACGAATGCTTGCAGGCGGCGGCGGGTCTGGTGATCCGGTGCGCCGGGCTCGCCGTCTCGGTGTCTGCCCCGGGTGTAGTCGCCTTGCCACTCCACTCGGTCCCCGGCGGCCACCCGCGCGATCTGTTCGGCGTGCTTTGCCGCGTCACGTTCGCGAAGGAAGAGTTGATGTTTGCGGTGCAGATCTTCGTCGGCGGCGATGCTACGCAGTTCGGGGCCGAACTCTTCCAGTTCGGCGCGCCGCTGCGGGACGATCATGCAGATCGGCTCGTCCACGTCGAAGCGCACCGGCATCATTTTCCGGGTGAGTTTCCAGCTCATGCTGAAACTCGCGCTTGCCCAGTCGGTTTCGACGATGCCCTCCAGGGCGCACACGCCGTCCTTGGGATAGTTTGCCGGGCCGCGGACCAGCAGGTTGTAGCCCGGGGGAGTGCGAAATAGCAGCGGCAGACGCCAGGTGAGGATGCCGTTGCCGAAGTGGCTGGCGGGCAGTAGCTGGTTTGCCGCGTATTGATCGGGTTCGATCAGCACGTCGATGCCGTCGTTTTGCGCTACCCAGGTGGCGTTGAACGCGCACGGGTTGCGTAACTCCCACCCACTTTGGTTGGCAATCAGCATCGGCAGGCATCGGCTCGGCCAGCCTTTGTCCGCGTCCGACTGGGCCGACATCCACGCCCGGGTGATCGGTGCCGGAATGATCTGCGGTGCGTTGTCGCCGGTGATGTAGCCGATCAGTGGACGGGCCGGCCTGTCGTCGCTCACGCGAGACAGATTAGCCGCGTTTGCGGTAGCGCACCGACTTCGGCTTCGCGTTACGCCGGCCTTTCTTGCCGTGCCGGAATGAAGGCGCGCAGCTGGCGTCGGGTCTGGTGATCCGGTGCCCCGGCGTCGCCGTCGGTATGCCTGCCCTGCATGTAGTCGCCTTGCCATTCCACCTGCTCGCCCGCGGCGAGCCGGGCGGTTTGTTCGATACGTTTCGTCTCGCTGCGGGAGCTCAGGAAGTACTCGTACTTACGCTGCAGTTCGATGTCGGACGCAATGCACCTGAGCTCGGGAACGAACTTCTCCAGCTCGCCCCGGCGCTGCGGCACGATCACGCAAATCGGTTCGTCGACGTCGAAGCGCACCGGCATCAACTTGCGGGTGAATTTCCAGCTCATGCTGAAACTTGCACTCGCCCAATCGGTCTCGACGATTCCTTCCAGCGCGCAGACGGCGTCCTTGGGGTAGTTCGCTGGGCCGCGAACGAGCAAATTGTAGCCGGGCGGAGTGCGAAACAGCAGCGGTAGATGCCAGGTGAGAATGCCGTCGCCGAAATGGCTGACGGGCAGCAACTGGTCGGGATCGCGCTTGGCGGGCGCGATCAGCACGTCCACGCCGTTCTCCTCGCCCAGCCAGGTGGCGGTGAATGCGCTCGGATTGCGCAGCTCCCAACCGCTTTGGTTGGCGATCAGCATGGGCAGACACCTATTGGGCCAGCCCTTCCGGTCTTGCGCCATCTCTCGCATCCAGGTTCGGCTGGACCGCGCCGGTGTGATCTGCGGTGCATTCTCCCGGGTGACGAAGCCGATCAGCGAGCACGACTGCCCGTTGGAGGGGTCACTCACGCGGGTCAGATTATTTGGGAAAACAGGGAATTCGCTGTGAGTCATCGTTGGAGGTGCTTATGGTGCCGTCGACAACACCGGGTGTCAGAACAGGGCGCCGGCGCGGTCTTGTGCGCGCCAAAGTTTCGCGATGGTTTCGGTTGGGCAAAGGTACGGCAGCGTAGCCCGCGTCGCGACGGCGGACATCGACCGCATGGCTTTAGTGTTGGCCGTTATGGCCGGACTGAGCAAATGCGTGAAGCGCGGGCGCACAGCGCTTCACGTCGCCGTGACGGCCGTGACGGCATTGACGGTGGGCGTCCTTGGGCTGGCCATCACCCCGGTCGCTCACGCCGCTGCCGCCACGGCGACGTTGTCGGTCGAACATGCGTGGCAGACTGGGTTCATCGCGCACTTCACCGTCACTAATATGACTATGGCGCCGCTCACGGACTGGCGGATCGAGTTCGACCTCCCTGCGGGAGAAGGCATTTCACACACCTGGAACAGCAGCCTCACTCAGTCCGGCACGCATTTTATCCTCGGCCCCGCCAACTGGAATCGCAGCATTGCGCCGGGCGGTTCGGCAACGGGCGGTTTCAGAGGAGTGCTGAGTGGTGCCTTCTCACCGCCGGCAAATTGTGTTCTCAACAGGCAATATCCGTGCGGCTAGCGGTTGCGCCGCTACCCGGGGCGCCGGGCAGCGGCGGCGCGCAGCTCAGGTATCGTTCCCGGTTGGTGTGACGAACTCCACTGTGTGACATCCGTTTTCGTCGATCGCGTCGTTAGGCGCCGGCCGGGTTGTCCGTTGGCGTAGTGGCAGTATTCGCACATGCCGACGCCATTCGTCGCGCAGGTCGGCACGGCCGAGGTACCTGCCACCACGAAGCGAGGAATCCTGTCGTGCCAGGGCGATGTGCTCGCCACCCCACGGCCGCGCCGGGCGGCCGGTACGCCGAGGGCGGCCTCCGCAAGCGGCGGCGCACATCGAGGGCGGTGGCCGCGGATCGACGGCGGCTAGCACACGCATTCGAACATGGGTTCGACGCCGGTCGGGGCCCGACACGCCGGCCGCGCCGCACGTCGCGAGGTGCTAGGCTGCCGGGCAGTCGACATCCTTTAACGATCCGTCCGGAGAGGCGGAGAAGGAGGTCAAGGTTTCGCATGAGTGCCGCGGGTGATTCCGCAACCGGTCGCGAATTGATGTCGGCGGCCGACGTGGGTCGAACCATTTCCCGTATCGCGCATCAGATCATCGAAAAGACCGCGCTCGACGGCGGTCCCGACGCACCCCGGGTGGTCCTGTTGGGCATCCCGACCCGCGGGGTAATCCTGGCTTCCCGCCTCGCCGCCCACATCGGCGAATTCAGCGGCGTCGAGGTCGGCCACGGGGCACTCGACATCACCTTGTACCGCGACGATTTGAACATCAAACCGCCGCGCCCGCTGGAGGTCACCTCGATCCCCGTCGGGGGCATCGACGACGCGCTGGTGATCCTCGTCGACGACGTGCTGTATTCGGGTCGCTCGGTGCGATCTGCGCTGGACGCGCTGCGCGACGTCGGCCGCCCGCGAGCCGTGCAATTGGCGGTACTCGTCGACCGGGGCCACCGCGAGCTGCCGGTACGCGCCGACTACGTCGGCAAGAACGTGCCGACGTCGCGAACCGAGAGTGTGCACGTCCTGCTGCGCGAGCACGACGACCGCGACGGAGTCGTCCTGGCACGGGACGAGGACTGATGGCCAGACATCTGCTGACCGCCGGGGACCTCAGCCGTGACGACGCCACGGCGATCCTCGACGATGCCGACCGGTTCGCCCAGGCCCTGGTCGGCCGCGAAATCAAGAAGCTGCCGACGCTGCGCGGGCGCACCGTGGTCACGATGTTCTACGAGAACTCCACGCGCACCCGGGTGTCGTTCGAGGTGGCCGGGAAATGGATGAGCGCCGACGTGGTCAACGTCAGCGCCTCGGGATCCTCAGTGGGCAAGGGTGAATCGCTGCGCGACACCGCGCTGACGTTGCACGCGGCCGGCGCCGACGCGCTGGTCATTCGGCACCCGGCCTCCGGTGCCGCGCACCTGCTGGCCGACTGGACACGCGATCACGAGGCCGGCCCGTCGGTGATCAACGCCGGTGACGGCACCCATGAACACCCGACCCAGGCGCTGCTGGACGCACTGACCATCCGCCAGCGGCTCGGCGGCATCGAAGGCCGCCGCATCGTGATCGTGGGAGACATCCTGCACAGCCGGGTCGCCCGCTCCAACGTGACTCTGCTGGCCACGCTGGGCGCCGAGGTGGTGCTGGTGGCGCCGCCGACGCTGTTGCCGGTCGGCGTGGACGGCTGGCCCGCCACCGTCTCCTATGACTTCGACGCCGAACTGCCCGCCGCCGACGCCGTGCTGATGTTGCGGGTGCAGGCCGAGCGGATGAACGGCGGGTTCTTCCCGTCGGTACGCGAATACTCGGTGCGCTACGGGCTTTCCGACCGTCGCCAGGCAATGTTGCCGGCACATGCCGTGGTGCTGCACCCGGGCCCGATGGTGCGCGGCATGGAAATCGCGTCATCGGTGGCGGATTCCTCGCAATCCGCTGTGCTGCAACAGGTCTCCAACGGAGTGCACGTGCGGATGGCCGTGCTGTTCCACGTCCTGGTCGGAACGGAATCGGACGGGACAGACGGGAAAGAGGGGGCCTCGTGACAGTGCTGCTGCGCGGCGTTCGGTTGTACGGCGAAGGCGAGCGGGTGGACGTCCGGATCGGCAGCCCCGGTTTTGAAGGGCAGATCGCCGAAATCGGGACCGGACTGCCGATACCCGACACGGCCGACGTCATCGACGCGACCGGTCACGTGTTGTTGCCGGGCTTCGTGGACCTGCACACCCACCTGCGCGAACCCGGTCGCGAATACGCCGAGGACATCGAAACCGGCTCGGCCGCAGCCGCGCTGGGCGGCTACACCGCGGTGTTCGCGATGGCCAACACCAACCCGGTAGCCGACAGCCCGGTGGTCACCGATCACGTCTGGCACCGCGGTCAGCAGGTGGGGCTGGTGGATGTGCATCCGGTCGGCGCCGTCACCGTCGGGCTGGCCGGAACCGAGCTGACCGAGATGGGCATGATGGCGGCCGGTGCCGCGCAGGTGCGGATGTTCTCCGATGACGGCACCTGTGTGCACGATCCGCTGATCATGCGCCGGGCCCTGGAGTACGCCACCGGGCTCGGCGTGCTGATCGCCCAGCACGCCGAGGAGCCGAGGCTGACCGTCGGGGCGGTGGCGCACGAGGGGCCGACGGCGTCCCGGCTGGGACTCACGGGATGGCCCCGGGCCGCCGAGGAATCGATCGTCGCCCGCGACGCGCTGCTGGCCCGCGATGCCGGCGCCCGCGTGCACATCTGTCACGCCTCCACTGCGGGGACCGTCGAGCTGCTGAAATGGGCTAGGGGGCAAGGCATTTCGATAACCGCAGAGGTGACGCCGCATCATCTGTTGCTCGACGACACCACGCTGGTCAGCTACGACGGGGTTAACCGCGTGAATCCGCCGCTGCGCGAAGCCGCCGACGCGGTTGCGCTGCGCCAGGCGCTGGCCGACGGGATCATCGACTGTGTGGCCACCGATCATGCCCCGCACGCCGAGCACGAGAAATGCTGCGAGTTCTCCGCCGCCCGGCCCGGCATGCTGGGGTTGCAGACGGCGCTGTCGGTGGTGGTGCAGACGATGGTCGCACCCGGGCTGTTGAGCTGGCGGGACGTGGCCCGGGTGATGAGCGAAAACCCGGCGCGCATCGTCGGATTACCGGACCAGGGCCGCCCGCTCGCGGTGGGGGAGCCAGCCAACCTGACGGTCGTCGACCCCGACGCGACCTGGACGGTCACCGGGACAGACCTGGCCAGCCGGTCGTCCAACACGCCTTTCGAGTCGATGACGTTGCCCGCCGTCGTGACGGCCACGCTGTTGCGCGGCAAGATCACCGCCCGCGACGGGAAGAGCCCGGCATGAATTCGGGAACGCTGGTGGGGTCGCTGATCTTCGCGGCCGTGCTGGTGGTGGCGATCGCGGTGGTCATCCAGGTGATGATGCTCGGCTGGCGCCGCCGCGCCGAGCGCCAGCAGGAGCTGATCGGCACCCTGCCCCCGGTACCCGACGAGGTCGGCATGGCGACCACGACGCTGCGCGGCGTGTATGTCGGGTCAACGATGGCGCCGGAACGCAACGAGCGCGTGACGGCCGGTGACCTCGGCTATCGCAGCAAGGCCGTGCTGAGTCGCTACCCCGAAGGGATCCTGCTGGAACGCGTGCGGGCCAACCCGATCTGGATTCCGCAAAGCGCGATCACCGAGGTGCGGACCGAGCGCGTCATGGCCGGAAAGGTCGCGGCCCGCAGTGGGATACTGGCCATCCGATGGCGGCTCCCATCCGGCGTCGAGATCGACACCGGATTTCGGGCAGGCAACCGCGACAACTACGACGGCTGGCTGGAGGACGCCGCGTGACCGTGACCACCGGGGCTCTGCTGGTACTCGAAGACGGGAGCGTCTTCGCGGGCCGGCCATTCGGCAGGATCGGCGAAACCCTCGGCGAGGCAGTGTTCTCCACCGGGATGTCGGGCTACCAGGAGACGCTGACCGACCCCAGTTATCACCGCCAGATCGTGATCGCCACCGCACCGCAGATCGGCAATACGGGCTGGAACGCCGAGGATGCTGAAAGCCGCGGCGACAAGATCTGGGTGGCCGGTTACGCGATCCGCGACCCGTCGCCGCGGCCCTCCAGCTGGCGGGCCACCGGGACGCTCGAGGATGAGCTGATCCGCCAGGGCATCGTGGGGATCGCCGGTATCGACACCCGCGCCGTGGTGCGGCATCTGCGCAGCCGCGGCTCGATGAAGGCCGGGGTGTTCTCCGGTGCCGCGCTCGCCGACCCGGCCGAGCTGGTGGAGCGGGTGCGCAACCAGCCGTCGATGCTGGGCGCCGATCTCGCCGGCGAAGTCAGCACCCCGGACGCCTACATTGTGGAACCCGAAGTGTCGCAACGTTTTACGGTTGCCGCGCTGGATTTGGGGATCAAGACGAACACGCCGCGCAACTTTTCCCGCCGCGGGGTCCGCAGCCACGTGCTGCCGGCGTGGGCGTCCTTCGAGCACATCGCCGAGATCAAGCCGGACGGCGTGTTCTTGTCTAACGGGCCCGGCGACCCGGCCACCGCGGACCACACAGTCGCGCTGACCCGCCAGGTGCTCGACGCCGGAATCCCGTTGTTCGGCATCTGCTTCGGCAATCAAATCCTGGGCCGGGCGCTGGGCCTGGCCACTTACAAGATGGTCTTCGGCCACCGCGGCATCAACATCCCGGTGATGGACCACGCCACCGGACGAGTCGCCGTGACGGCCCAGAACCACGGCTTCGCGCTGGAAGGGGAGGCCGGCCAGCGGTTCGACACCCCGTTCGGCGAGGCGGTCGTCAGCCACACCTGCGCCAACGACGGAGTCGTCGAGGGCGTCAAACTCACCAGTGGGCGCGCATTCTCGGTGCAATACCATCCGGAGGCCGCGGCCGGCCCGCACGATGCCGAATATCTGTTCGACCAGTTCATCGACCTGATGGCTGCCCAACAAAGCGCAAGGGGCCGCTAGTGCCACGTCGCACCGACCTCAATCACGTGCTGGTGATCGGCTCCGGCCCGATCTTGATCGGGCAGGCCGCGGAGTTCGACTATTCCGGCACGCAGGCGTGCCGCGTGCTGCGTGCCGAGGGACTGCAGGTCAGTCTGATCAACTCCAACCCGGCCACCATCATGACCGACCCGGAGTACGCCGACCACACCTACATCGAGCCGATCACCCCCGCGTTCGTCGAGAAGGTGATCGCCCAGCAGGCCGAGCGGGGTAACAAAATCGACGCGGTGCTGGCCACCCTGGGCGGACAGACCGCGCTCAACACCGCGGTCGCGCTTTACCAGAACGGCACCCTCGAGCGCTACGGCGTGGAGATGATCGGCGCCGACTTCGACGCCATCCAGCGTGGCGAGGATCGGCAGATGTTCAAGGACATCGTCGCCAAGGTCGGCGGTGAATCCGCGCGCAGCCGAGTGTGTTTCACCATGGAGGAAGTCCGGGAGACGGTCAAGGAGGTAGGTCTGCCGGTCGTGGTGCGGCCCAGCTTCACGATGGGCGGCCTGGGCTCGGGCATGGCGCGATCCGTCGAGGAGGTCGACCGGATGGCCGGCGCCGGGCTGGCCGCCAGCCCCAGCGCCAACGTGCTGATCGAGGAATCGATCTATGGCTGGAAGGAATTCGAGCTCGAGCTGATGCGCGACCATCACGACAACGTGGTGGTGGTGTGCTCGATCGAGAACCTCGACCCGATGGGTGTGCACACCGGCGACTCGGTCACCGTCGCGCCCGCCATGACGCTCACCGACCGGGAGTACCAACGGATGCGCGATCTGGGCATCGCGATCCTGCGCGAGGTCGGTGTCGACACCGGCGGCTGCAACATCCAGTTCGCGATCGACCCGACCGACGGCCGGCTGATCGTCATCGAGATGAACCCGCGCGTATCGCGGTCCAGCGCGCTGGCCTCCAAGGCCACCGGATTCCCGATCGCCAAGATCGCCGCCAAGCTGGCGATCGGCTACACCCTGGACGAGATCGTCAACGACATCACCAAAGAGACACCGGCCTGCTTCGAGCCCACTTTGGATTACGTCGTGGTCAAGGCGCCGCGGTTCGCGTTCGAGAAATTCCCCGGCGCCGATCCAACCCTGACCACCACGATGAAATCCGTCGGCGAAGCGATGTCGTTGGGCCGCAACTTCATCGAGTCGTTGGGCAAGGTGATGCGATCGCTGGAGACCGACCGGGCCGGCTTCTGGACCGGACCCGATCCCGACGGCGACCTCGACGAGGTGCTGATTCGGCTGCGGACGCCGACCGACGGACGGCTCTACGACATCGAGTTCGCGTTGCGGCTGGGCGCGTCGGTGGAGCAGGTCGCCCACGCCAGCGGGGTGGACCCGTGGTTCGTCGCCCAGATCGCGGAGCTGGTGGCACTGCGCGATGAGCTGACCGCGGCCCCCGTGCTGGATGCCGAACTGCTGCGGCGCGGCAAGCACAGCGGATTGTCGGACCGTCAGATCGCGGCGCTGCGACCGGAGTTGGCTGGCGAGGTCGGGGTCCGGTCGCTGCGGGCGCGGCTCGGCGTGCACCCGGTGTTCAAGACGGTGGACACCTGCGCGGCCGAGTTCGAGGCCAAAACGCCGTACCACTACAGCAGTTACGAACTGGACCCGGCCGCGGAGACCGAGGTCGCACCGCAGACTGAGAAGCCCAAGGTGCTGATCCTGGGGTCCGGACCCAACCGGATCGGCCAGGGGATCGAGTTCGACTACAGCTGCGTGCACGCGGCGACCACCCTGAGCCAGGCTGGTTTTGAGACGGTGATGGTCAACTGCAACCCCGAGACGGTCTCCACCGACTACGACACTGCCGACCGGTTGTACTTCGAGCCGCTGACGTTCGAGGACGTCCTCGAAGTGTTCTACGCCGAAACGCAGTCGGGGGCCGGCGGTCCCGGCGTCGTCGGCGTCATCGTCCAGCTCGGCGGCCAGACGCCGCTGGGGCTGGCCCAGCGCCTCGCCGACGCCGGTGTTCCGATCGTCGGCACCCCGCCGGAGGCCATCGACCTCGCCGAGGACCGCGGCTCGTTCGGCGATGTCCTGGCCACCGCGGGGCTTCCGGCGCCGAAGTACGGCACCGCAACGACTTTCGCGCAGGCACGCCGGATCGCCGACGAGATCGGCTACCCGGTGCTG
This sequence comes from Mycobacterium simiae, assembly GCF_010727605.1. Lineage (NCBI taxonomy): Bacteria > Bacillati > Actinomycetota > Actinomycetes > Mycobacteriales > Mycobacteriaceae > Mycobacterium > Mycobacterium simiae. The sequence continues at coordinate 343,944 of NZ_AP022568.1, read as the reverse complement.
GTCCGCCCGTCATACGTGCTGGGTGGGCGCGGCATGGAGATCGTGTACGACGAAGAGACGCTGAAGAGCTACATCACCCGCGCCACCCAGCTCTCGCCCGAGCACCCGGTGTTGGTCGACCGTTTCCTCGAGGATGCGGTCGAGATCGACGTCGACGCACTGTGCGACGGCTCCGAGGTGTATATCGGCGGCATCATGGAACACATCGAGGAGGCCGGTATTCACTCCGGCGACTCGGCGTGCGCGCTGCCGCCGGTGACGTTGGGCCGCAGCGACGTCGAGAAGGTGCGGCGGGCGACGGAGGCCATCGCGCACGGTATCGGTGTCGTCGGACTGCTCAACGTGCAGTACGCCCTCAAAGACGACGTGCTCTACGTGCTGGAAGCCAACCCGCGGGCCAGCCGCACCGTTCCGTTCGTCTCCAAGGCCACCGCCGTCCCGCTCGCCAAGGCGTGTGCCCGGATCATGTTGGGCGCCAGTATTTCTCAACTACGCGACGAGGGCATGTTGGCGGCGTTCGGGGACGGGGCCGCGGCGGCCGTGCATGCCCCGATCGCGGTCAAGGAGGCGGTGCTGCCGTTCCATCGGTTCCGGCGCGTCGACGGCGCGGCCATCGATTCGCTGCTCGGTCCCGAGATGAAATCCACCGGCGAGGTGATGGGCATCGACCGGGACTTCGGCACCGCCTTCGCCAAGAGCCAGACCGCCGCCTACGGTTCGCTGCCGGCGCAGGGCACCGTGTTCGTTTCGGTGGCCAACCGGGACAAGCGATCGCTGGTGTTCCCGGTCAAGCGGCTGGCCGATCTGGGCTTCCGCGTGCTTGCCACCGAAGGAACCGCGGAAATGTTGCGCCGCAACGGTATCCCATGCGACGAAGTCCGCAAGCACTTCGAGGCGCCGCAACCCGGCCGCCCGGAGATATCGGCGGTCGAGGCGATCCGGGCCGGTGAGGTCGACATGGTGATCAACACGCCGTACGGCAACTCCGGCCCCCGCGTCGACGGGTACGAGATCCGTTCGGTAGCGGTGTCGGCCAACATCCCCTGCGTCACCACCGTGCAGGGCGCGTCGGCGGCCGTGCAGGGCATCGAGGCCGGCATCCGCGGCGACATCGGGGTGCGGTCCCTGCAGGAGCTGCACAGCATGATCGGGCCCGGCGGCAATCCGGAAAAGGGCCCCGCGTGACGGGGTTCGGGGTCCGGCTGGCCGAGGCGAAGGCGAGCCGCGGGCCGTTGTGTCTGGGCATCGACCCGCATCCCGAACTGCTGCGGTCATGGGAGCTGCCGGCCACCCCCGACGGGCTGGCCAAGTTCTGCGACATCTGCGTCGAGGCCTTTGCGGGGTTTGCGGTCGTCAAGCCACAGGTGGCGTTCTTCGAGTCCTACGGCGCCGCCGGCTACGCGGTGCTGGAACACACGATCGCCGCGCTGCGCTCGGTCGGGGTGCTGGTGCTGGCCGACGCCAAACGCGGCGACATCGGGACCACGATGGCGGCCTACGCCGCGGCCTGGGCGGGCGACTCGCCGCTGGCCGCCGACGCGGTGACCGCTTCGCCGTATCTGGGTTTCGGCTCGTTGCGGCCGCTGCTGGAAACGGCCGCGGCCCACAACCGGGGGGTGTTCGTGCTCGCGGCGACGTCCAATCCGGAGGGCGGGACCGTGCAGCGTGCCACCTTCGACGGGCGCACCGTCGCCCAATTGATCGTGGACCAGGCCGCGGTCGTCAACCGGTCCGCCCACCCGGCCGGGCCAGGCTATGTCGGGGTGGTGCTGGGCGCCACGGTCTTCGAGGCGCCTGATGTGAGCGCGCTGGGAGGACCGGTGCTGGTTCCGGGGGTGGGGGCGCAGGGTGGCCGTCCCGAAGCGCTTGGTGGCCTCGGTGGGGCTGCGCTGGACCAGCTGCTGCCCGTGGTGGCACGCGACGTGCTGCGGGCCGGACCGAAAGTGCCGGAGCTGCGCGCGGCGGCCGAGCGGATACTCGACGCCGTCGCCTACCTGTGGACCCGGTAACGCGGCCCGCTAACGGTCCCTGCCGGCGGCCCGGTTAACCGCCCGCTCCGACACCTCCGCCCGCATCGACCCGTAGACCTGGGCTTTGTCGGCGCCGCGACACGCGCGACACGCCGCGGCAAATCGTGATCCGCCGCACCAGCCCGCACGGCTACCTCCCAACGGCTTTCGCGGGGCGCCAGGCGCAGCACCCGCCCATCCCGACTGCCGGGCAAAAAGCCCAGGCAGAGGCCAAATTGCCGCTACGGCCCGGGCTGACGCCGCACCCGCGCGAGCGCGGGATACGGCCGTTGCCAGCGATGCCGAAGCCTGCCCGTGCATGCACCCGACGGCGGGGCACAAGCTGGGCATTTGACCCCATAACCTGGGGGTCGGGTTAGATTTCGTCAGGAACCGTGAGTACGGTCGTCTCCGCTGGGCTCAAGCGCCCGGCAGAGACAAAAAGATTGATCAGATACGGAGGAATCGTGGCCCTTCCCCAGTTGACCGACGAGCAGCGCGCGGCCGCGTTGGAGAAGGCGGCTGCCGCACGTCGAGCCAGAGCAGAGCTGAAAGACCGCCTCAAGCGGGGCGGCACCAACCTCACCCAGGTTCTCAAGGACGCCGAGAGCGACGAAGTCCTGGGCAAGATGAAGGTGTCCGCGCTGCTGGAGGCGTTGCCGAAGGTGGGCAAGGTCAAGGCGCAGGAGATCATGACCGAGCTCGAGATCGCCCCGACCCGCCGCCTGCGTGGGCTCGGCGACCGCCAGCGCAAGGCCCTGCTGGAAAAGTTCGGCTCCGCCTAGCTTGCGGACAATGCAGGCCGCATGGCCTGTGGGCGCACCCGTCGAGGCGCGCCAATGAGCGCCGATGGGGGACCGGACGTCGAGCACGTCGCGCGCCCTGAGCCGGCAGGCCAGGGTTGTGTGGTCGTGCTGTCCGGTCCCTCGGCGGTCGGCAAGTCGACAGTGGTTCGGTGCCTGCGCGAGCGCATCCCGAACCTGCACTTCAGCGTCTCGGCCACGACGCGGGCGCCGCGTCCGGGAGAGGTCGACGGGGTCGATTACCACTTCGTGAGCCCCGCCCGCTTCCAAGAGCTCATCGACCAGGGCGCCCTGCTGGAATGGGCCGAAATTCACGGTGGACTGCAGCGGTCGGGTACCTTGGCGGCGCCGGTGCTGGCCGCGACCCGCGCGGGATTCCCGGTGCTCATCGAGGTAGATTTGGCCGGCGCCCGCGCGATCAAGAAGGCCATGCCGGAGGTCATCACAGTGTTTTTGGCCCCGCCGAGCTGGGAAGATTTGCAGGCCAGACTCGTCGGGCGGGGTACCGAGACGCCCGAGGCGATGGCGCGCCGGCTGGAAACCGCTCGGGTGGAACTGGCCGCCCAGGATGACTTCGACCTGGTGGTGGTCAACAGGCAATTGGAGTCTGCCTGCGCAGAATTGGTATCCTTGCTGGTGGGAAACGCGCCTGGCACGGCATGAGCCGACTAGCCAGGCGCGATCGAGAATCAAAGTTTTAGCTGTTTCAACCGCTCTTGAACAGATCAAGCGCCAGGAGAAAGTCTTCGTGAGCATGCCGCAGTCCGACACATCGCTGTCCGCCGTGGATCATTTCGATCCGTCCTCCGGTGGACAACACGCCTACGACACCCCGTTGGGCATCACCAATCCCCCGATCGACGAGTTGCTGGACCGCGTCTCGAGCAAGTACGCGCTGGTGATTTACGCCGCCAAACGTGCCCGGCAGATCAACGACTACTACAACCAGCTCGGCGAGGGCATCCTCGAGTACGTCGGACCGCTGGTCGAGCCGGGACTGCAGGAAAAGCCGCTCTCGATCGCGATGCGCGAGATCCACGGCGACCTGCTTGAACACACCGAAGGCGAGTAACGGGTCGGGGCCGGGCGCGCCGTGATCGTCATCGGGAGCCGCTTCAGCGAGGAAGGGCCGGCATAGGTGGATCGCAAGCGGGTCGTAGTCGGCGTCTCCGGGGGGATCGCCGCGTACAAGGCATGCACAGTCGTACGACAGCTTGCCGAGGCCGGCCATGAGGTCCGCGTCATCCCCACCGAATCCGCGTTGCGCTTCGTCGGGGCCGCCACCTTCGAGGCCCTCTCCGGGCAGCCGGTGCACACCGGCGTCTTCTCCGACGTTTCCGAGGTGCCGCACGTCCGGCTGGGCCAGCAGGCGGACCTGGTCGTGGTGGCGCCCGCGACGGCCGACCTGTTGGCCCGCGCCGTCCACGGCCGAGCCGACGACCTGCTGACCGCCACCCTGCTCACGGCTCGCTGCCCGGTGCTGTTCGCGCCCGCCATGCACACCGAGATGTGGCTGCACCCGGCCACCGTCGAGAACGTCGCCACCTTGCGGCGCCGCGGCGCGGTGGTGTTGGAACCGGCATTCGGACGGCTCACCGGCAGCGACAGCGGCAAGGGCAGGCTGCCCGAGGCCGAGGAGATCACCACCCTGGCCCACCTGCTGCTGGAACGTCCCGATGCGCTGCGGTACGACCTGGCCGGCCGCAAGCTATTGGTGACCGCCGGCGGCACCCGAGAGGCGATCGATCCGGTGCGCTTCATCGGCAACCGCAGCTCCGGCAAGCAGGGCTACGCCGTCGCGCGGGTCGCCGCCCAGCGGGGTGCCGAGGTCACGCTGATCGCCGGCCACACGGTCGGGCTGATCGATCCAGCCGGCGTCGAGGTGGTGCACGTCAGCTCGGCGCAGCAGCTGGCCGACGCGGTCTCCAAGCATGCGCCCGATGCCGACGTGCTGGTGATGGCCGCCGCGGTCGCCGACTTCCGACCGGCGCAGGTTGCCGCCGCCAAGATCAAAAAGGGCCCGAACGACAAGGACGAACCGCCGGTGATCCGGCTGGTGCGCAACGACGACGTGTTGGCCGGCGCGGTGCGCGCGCGGGCCCACGGCGAGCTGCCTAATATGCGGGCCATCGTCGGCTTCGCCGCGGAGACCGGCGACGCCAACGGCGACGTGCTGTTCCATGCCCGAGCTAAGTTGCGCCGCAAGGGATGTGACCTGCTGGTCGTCAACGCTGTCGGTGATGGCAGGGCATTCGAGGTGGACAACAACGACGGCTGGCTGCTGGCGTCCGACGGCACCGAATCGGCGTTGCAGCACGGGTCGAAGACGCTGATGGCCAGTCGCATTGTCGACGCGATCGTGACGTTTTTGCATGGAGACAGCGGATAGCGCTCGGTTGCAATCGCCCGGCTGAGCCGGTTGAGTCAAGGGCGCCTAAAATAATTTGCCTAACTAACATTAGTCAGTACGGAAGGATGACGCAGTGAGCGAAAAGGGTCGGCTGTTTACCAGTGAGTCGGTGACCGAGGGGCACCCCGACAAGATCTGCGACGCGATCAGCGACTCGGTCCTCGACGCACTTCTGGCGGAGGACCCCCGCTCACGTGTCGCGGTTGAGACGCTGGTGACCACCGGACAGGTGCACGTGGTGGGCGAGGTCACCACGACGGCGAAGGAGGCGTTCGCCGACATCACGAATACCGTGCGCGCACGCATCCTGGACATCGGCTACGACTCGTCGGAGAAGGGTTTCGACGGCGCGTCCTGTGGGGTGAACATCGGGATCGGCGCGCAGTCGCCCGACATCGCCCAAGGTGTCGACACGGCCCACGAGGCCCGGGTCGAGGGGGCGGCCGACCCGCTGGACTCCCAGGGCGCCGGCGACCAGGGCCTGATGTTCGGCTACGCGATCGCCGACACCCCGGAGCTGATGCCGCTGCCGATCGCGCTGGCCCACCGCCTGTCGCGGAAGCTGACCGAGGTCCGCAAGAACGGGACGCTGCCCTACCTGCGCCCGGACGGCAAGACTCAGGTCACCATCGCCTACGAGGACGACGTTCCGGTCCGCCTGGACACCGTGGTGGTCTCCACCCAGCACGCCGACGGCATCGACCTGGAGAAGAAGCTGGACCCCGACATCCGCGAGCACGTGCTCAAGACCGTGCTCGACGAGCTGGCCCACGAAACCCTGGACTCCTCGTCGACACGGGTGCTGGTCAACCCGACCGGCAAATTCGTGCTCGGCGGCCCCATGGGCGACGCAGGCCTGACCGGCCGCAAGATCATCGTCGACACCTACGGGGGCTGGGCGCGGCATGGCGGCGGCGCGTTCTCCGGCAAGGACCCGTCCAAGGTGGACCGGTCGGCGGCCTACGCGATGCGCTGGGTAGCCAAGAACATCGTTGCCGCCGGGCTGGCCGAGCGGGTCGAGGTGCAGGTGGCCTACGCGATCGGCAAGGCCGCCCCGGTCGGGCTGTTCATCGAGACGTTCGGCACCGCGACCGTCGACCCGGTCAAGATCGAGAAGATCGTGCCCGAGGTATTCGATCTGCGGCCCGGCGCGATCATCCGCGACCTGGACCTGCTGCGCCCGATCTACGCGCAGACCGCGGCGTACGGCCACTTCGGCCGTACCGATATCGAGCTGCCGTGGGAGCAGTTGGACAAGGTCGACGACCTCAAGCGCGCCATCTAGCCCGGTAGCGGGTGATCGGGATCCAGCGCGGGTAGCCCGTCGATGCTGTGCTGGTTGCGCTTGACGGCGCGCACGTAGGTCTGTTCGTCCGCTTTGGCGTGGTAGCTGTCGAGTACCGGCCGTTCGTCGACGAGTTCGTAGTAGGGGACCGCGAATCCGCAGGCGTCGGCGATGCGCTCCACGTCGACGACGATGGCGGCGCGGACCCCGGCGTGCTGGTCTCCGAAACGGGCTAGCAGGCTGGGGAATTCGGCGTCGTCCGGGCGCACCACGCGTCCGGTGCCGAACAGCCGCAGGATCCGCGAGTTTCGGGTGAACGAGCAGAACATCAGCGTGATCCGGCCGTTGTCGCGCAGGTGCGCGATCGTCTCCACCCCGCTGCCAAACAGGTCCAGGTAGGCGACGGTGTGCTCGTCGAGCACGGCGAAGGTGTCTCGGTAACCCTTGGGGGAGAGGTTGATTCGGCCGCCCTCAGAGGGTGCGGTCGCGACGAAGAACATGGCCTGGCCTTCGATGAATTCTCGCAGTGACTCGTCGAGACTGGAAAACTCCTTTGCCATGTGCCGAGCCTAGCGTCGCTCGTTCAGCGGGCGCGGATCAACCGGCCGTGCGCGATCAGGGAGCCGGCTTGCTTGAGCCGCTTGCTGCGGACGCTGACGTCGTAGGCCTGGATGTGGTCGACGGTGCCCAGACGCTGCGTCAGGTAGCCGTAGAGATCCGCCGGCCCGCGGCAGATCACCACGACCATCACGTTGGCGGGGCCGCTGACCGTGGCGACCGAGGCGACCTCGTCGTGCCGCACAATCTGTTCGGCCACCGTTGCCAGGTGGGCCGGCGCCACCGATATCCAGACGATCGCGTTGAGCATGAATCCGAGCCGCTCCGGCAGTACGTCGAGATCGTAGGATAGGGTGCCGCCCGCCTGCAGGGCGAGTAACCGCCGGTTGACGCGCGCCGGCGACCATCCGGTGAGCGCGGCCAGTGCGCTGTCGGACATGCGGCCGTCGTCGGCCAGCGCATCCAGCAGCGGCTGATCCTCGGCGGTCGGTGCGGTGGGTTGATTCGGGTGCGCGCGGTGTGGCGGCTGCAGCTTGGCGACCTGGTCGGTGTCCAAGACATGCCCGTAGCCGGTCCAGTGCGCGTCTATCGGTGAGCCAAACACGTTGAGTACCAGATCAACCCGCATATCGAGGACCGCCGAGGTGCGGGGCAGACGGTGCAGCAGCCCCGCCTCGGCGCTGTCCAGGGGAGCGCGGACAACGCAGACGAGCTCGGTGCCACCCGACAACGCGTTGACATGAGTGACCTCGGGTCGGCGGACCAGCGCCTCGGCGAGCCGGGGGAGGTCGTCCGGTTTTGCCTTGACGCGGACGACCCACTGGCATTCGCCGTACACCCGCGGATTCACCACGCCGATCACGCGCAGCACCCCGTCGCGGCGCAGGCCCCGGTAGCGCCGTGCGACGGTCTGTTCACCGGTACCGATGACCTTGGCGATGCGCCGGAACGACGCCCGCGGCGAGAGCTGCAGCGCGTGCAGAATTTGGGCGTCAAGAGCTTCCACTATGAGGAAAACTGTACATATCACGCCGAGAAGGCGCCTATTTCTGACGCTGAGGGAGGTTTTCCTGGCCAAACTAGACGGTGCCGCTGACCATGGACTCACATCCTTTCGGCATCGGAGGTACCCGTGGTCGCGACCAATCTGCTGGCCGCCGTCAATACCGACAGCAACGGGGAGGTTGCGCGGTGAAACTGGGAGTCGGCCTGCCGAACCACATCGCCGACGTTCCCGGACCCGCCATCGCCCGATGGGCACGCCGCGGCGAAGAGGTCGGCTTCGAATCCGTCGCGACGATCGACCGGCTGTTCTACCCCGGCGTGGACTCATTGATTGCCCTGGCCGCCGCGGCCGGCGCCACCGCCCAACCGACGCTGATAACCAATGTGCTACTGGCGCCTCTGTATCCAGTCGTTCCGCTGGCCAAGCAACTCGCCAGCCTGGCCCGGATATCCGGCGGCCGGCTGGTGGTCGGACTGGGTGTGGGCAACCGACCGGATGAGTACGCCAGCACGGGCGCCGACTTCCATCGGCGTGGCCGGATCCTGGACACGCAGGTAAAGCGGCTGCGCAGCCTGTGGGCCGGCGCAGCGGACGCCCAGGCCACCCCGATATGTCCTGTGCCCGTGCAGATTCCGCTGTTGTTCGGCGGACGGTCCGCCGCTGTGGTGCGCAGAGTGATCACCCTCGGCGACGGGTGGGCGGCCGGTGCCGTGCGCCATTACGACGAGCAGGCGGAGCTGGCGCGACGCATTCGCACCGGCTGGCAGGCCGCGGGTCGACCCGGGCGTGCGTACCTGCAGGCATCGGTGAACTTCGGGCTCGGGCCGGCCGACGCCGTCGCGGCGGGGCGGGATCAGCTGGCGCGCTACTACGGATTCGCTCCGCAATACGGACAGATCAACGTCGCCGATATGGTCTGTTCGGCGGCCGACGCCCGCGACACCGTCAGCCGGTATCGAGACCTCGGCTTCGACCGGCTGATCTTCCATCCGACGACCGAGTCGGTCGGACAGCTCGATCGCCTCGCGGATGCAATTCTCTGAGGTTGTTGCGGCGCAGCGACTTCAGGTGCCGGCGCCGGTGAATCGGTAGTCGTCGAGGTCGAAACGACGGCTGCGCCAGTACGCTTCGAGCGTGGTCGACGGCCGGATCGGGACGTCACCGTTCTTGTCGAAGTAGTAGCTGTTGGCCAGCTTGCAACTGTCCTGCCAGAAGATCTGCCGGTGCCGCTTCCGCATCATCTCGGCGAAATAGCGGTCGTTGGCCTCCCGGGTGACCTCGACGCGCGATGCGCCGAGGCGCCGGGCCCGTTTGATGCACCGCACCATGTGGTGCGTCTGCGTCTCGATCAGCGCGAAGTACGAAGAGCCGACGTAACCGTACGGCCCCATCACGCTGAACATATTCGGGAAGCCCGGAACGCTGACGCCCTGGTAGGCCTGCAGCCGGTGCCGGCTCCAGAATTCGGCCAGTGTCACACCGGCACTGCCGGTGATCGCGAAGGGCGGCATGCTGTCAGGGTCCATCACCTGGAAACCGGTGGCCAGGATCAGCACGTCGATTTCGTGGTGTTCGCCGTCGGTGGTGGCCACCGATCCGGGGGTGATCTTGTCGATCGGTTCGGTGACGAGCCGCACGTTGTCGCGGTTGTAGGTGGCCAGGTACTCGTTGTGGAAGCCCGGCCGCTTGCAGCCCACCGCGTACCGGGGGGTGAGCCGCTCACGCACGTCCGGATCCTCGACCTGCTGCGCCAGATAACGGCGCCCCATCTCACCCATCCGCTTGGCCAGCGGAATCACCGTGAAGTACTGCGCGGCGATGGTGAAGGTCAATTCGACGAAGGCCTGACTGAGCAGCCGCTGCACCATCGTGCCGCCCGGAATCCGCATCGCCCAGCGCGCCACCGCCGGCAGCGGCACATCGAACTTGGGGAAGCACCAGATCGGGGTGCGCTGAAATACGGTGAGCTGGTTGACAATCGGTGCGATCTGCGGGATCACCTGCACGGCCGACGCCCCGGTGCCGATGATGCCGACCCGCCTGCCGGCCAGGTCCTGACTGTGATCCCAGCGCGCCGTGTGCATCGTGACGCCGTCGAAAGAGTCCACTCCGGCGATGTCCGGCAGTTTCGGCACGGTGAGCACGCCGCTGGCCGAGATCAGGAATCTGGCCGTGATTTCCCCGCCGGGATCCGTCTGCACCCGCCACAGCGAGAGCTCGTCGTCGAACTCGGCGGCAAGGACCTTGGTGTTCAATCGGATTCGCGACCGCAGACCGTACTTGTCGACGCAGTGTTCGGCGTACGCTTTCAGCTCCCGGCCCGGCGCGTAGGTGCGCGACCAATGTCGGCTCTGCTCGAAGGAGAACTGGTAGGAGAACGACGGGATATCCACGGCGATACCGGGATAGGTGTTCCAATGCCAGGTGCCGCCGACTCCGTCGCCGGCTTCGATCACCAGATAATCGTGCAGCCCGGCCTTGTCGAGCTTGATTGCGGCGCCGATGCCGGAGAAGCCGGCGCCCACGATCAGGGTTTGGTAGTCGGGGTTAATCTGCGGGGTCATCGACGGCTCCGTTTCTTTAGGGGTGCAACGCCTTTCGTAACGCCGTCAGACCGTGTTCGGCCGCGGCCGCGGCCGCGGGAACCACCGGCGCGAAGCTGACGTAGCCGTGTACCAGCGTGGGCTGGTGGCACAGTTCGACGGAAACGCCCGCGGCGGCGAGCATCTCGGCGTAACGCGCCCCGTCGTCGCGTAGCGGGTCGTGCTCGGCGGTGCCGATGAAGGCCGGCGCCAGACCCGACAGGCTGGCAGCGTTGGCCGGGGCGAGGGTGACCGGCAACATGGTGGGGTCGGTGACGTCGATCTCGGACGGGAGATACCAGGACAGGAACGCCTCGATGACCTCGCGGTCCAGAATCGGTGCGATGGCGTTCTCGGTGTGCGACGGCAGCGACAGATCACCGGTCGCAACGGGATACCACAGCAGTTGGAATGCCAGCTGCGGTTCGCCGTTGTCGCGGGCCAGCACCGCCATGACCGCGGCGAGGTTGGCGCCTGCCGAATCGCCGGCCACGGCGATCCGGTTCGGGTCACCGCCCAGATCGGCCGCATGTGCACCGACCCATTGCAGGGCGGCCCAGCAGTCGTTGACCCCGGCGGGATACTGGTGCTCGGGGGCGAGCCGGTAGTCGACCGAGACAACGATCGCCTCGGCCCCCACGGCGTGAGCGCGTGCGACGTGGTCGTGGGTGTCCAGGTCGCCCAGACAGAAACCGCCGCCGTGATAGAAGACCACGACGGGCGAACCGTCGGCGGCGGTAGGCGGCCAATAGATCCGGGCCGGGATGTCGGTGAGGTCGCCGTGGCCGATCGTGCGTTGCTCGATCCGCAGATCCGGCAGCATCTCCGGCGGCACCTTGAGCAGCTTGAGCCGCTCGCGCGCGAGTTCGACACCGTCGTCGGCGCTGAAGGTCGTGGGGAACAGGTCGAGCAATGCCTTCAACGTCGGATCGATCTCCGGTCGGGCGAGCGGGGACTCACTCATCAGTCCACGGTACAACCGTCGATCATTGGTGCAGCGCCGCGCGCAGCGCGGTCAGTCCCCGATCCAATTCGGCGGTGGCGGCGGGCACCACACCGGCGTATCCGAGGTAGCCGTGCACCATCGTTTCGGCGTTGTGCACCTGGGTGGGCACCCCCGCAGCAGCCAGCAGCTGCCCGTACCGCAGGCCGTCGTCGCGCAGCGGGTCGTAGCCGGCGACCCCAATGTAGGCCGGCGGCAGCCCGGCCAGATTTGTGGCGCGCGCCGGCGCCATCCCGACCGGCGGGTTGAACAGGTCGGCGTCGCCGGCGTACCAGCGGGAGAACTGCGCGATCGCTTTGGTGTCGAGAATCGGCGCGTCGGCGTTCTCGGCAAACGACGGCAGCGTCGCGTCCCAGGTCAGCGACGGATACCAGAGCAGCTGGAAGACCAGCGGCGGCCCGCCTTCGTCGCGGGCCCGCTGGGCGAGGGCAGCGGCAAGGGTTCCGCCCGCGGAGTCCCCGGCGACCGCGATGCGGGTGGTGTCGGCGCCGAGCTCGGCGCCGCGCGCGGCCACCCACAGCGTCGCGGCCCACGCGTCCTGCACGGCAGCGGGATACGGGTGCTCGGGTGCCAATCGGTAATCAACCGATACCACGATGGCGTCGGCGCCCACCGCGTGCTGGCGGGCGGCGCCGTCATGGGTGTCCAGGTCGCCGAGGACGAACCCGCCGCCGTGGAAGTAAACCACGACGGGCAGCGTCGCCCCCGTGGAAGCGGTTGGCGGCCAATAGATTCGGACGTCAAGGGGCGTCGCCGGGCCCTCGATGGTGCGATCCTCGACCCGCAGTTCGGGATGCACGGGCCGGCGCGGCAGATCGCGAAACCGTTGCCGTGCAGCGTCGATGCCGTCGTCGACGGATAGCCGGAACGGAACCGCGTCGAGTACCTTCAGCAAGATGGGGTCGATAGGAGGTTTCTCGTCGGCTTTGTCGAAGCGGGGCATGGAAGTACCGTACGCACCCCGGGTGTTGGCAGGCGGCTGGGTGGCGGCCTGCTGGGCGGGCATCGCCTACGGCGTCTACCTGACCGTGGTCGCGGTGCAGTCTGCGCCGGGGACCGCGCTCACCGGACAGTGGGTGCTGCAGCCGCCGTTCAAAGCGTCGATGGCGTTGCTGCTCACGGTCGCCGCCGCCGCCCACCCGATCGTGCGCGAACGGCGCTGGTTGATGCCGGCGCTTTTGCTGTCGGCCACCGGCGACTGGTTGCTGGCCATCCCGTGGTGGACCATGTCGTTCGTCCTCGGGTTGGCCGCGTTCCTGTGCGCGCACCTGTGCTTCATTGGCGCGCTGTCGCCGCTGGTGGTCAAGGGGGTGCTGTCGCCGGCCCGCATCGCGGTGATGGTGCTGCTGTGTCTGAGCGCCGTCGGGTTAGTGGTGTGGTTCTGGCCGCATCTGGGCCAGGAACACCTGACGCTGCCGGTGACGCTGTACGTCGTGGTGCTGACCGCGATGGCGGGTACGGCGCTGGCGGCGCGGCTGCCGACCATCTGGGTGCCGGTGGGGGCGGTGTGTTTCATGGCGTCCGACGCGATGATCGCGATCAGCCGGTTCATCCTTGGCCACGAGGCGTTGGCGGTGCCGATCTGGTGGCTGTACGCAGCGGCCCTGGTTTTGATCACGGCAGGATTCTTCTTCGGCCGCGATGAGGTCACCGCGGCGGCCGGGCCGGCCGGGCAGGCTGTCGACGACGATGACGCCAAGCCGGTCGACGGCTAGCTCGCGGGCGCCATGAGCGCGCGCATGCCCGTTGAGGTGGAGCCGATTGCCCGCGTGCTGCCGATGCTGTCGGTTCCGCACCTGGATCGTGAATTCGACTATCTGGTGTCGGCGGAGCAATCCGACGACGCACAGCCCGGGGTGCGAGTGCGGGTCCGATTTCACGGCCGGCTGGTGGACGGGTTCGTGCTGGAGCGCCGCCACGACACCGATCATGTCGGCAAGCTGGGCTGGTTGGACCGTGTCGTGTCGGCCGAGCCGGTGCTCACCCCGGAGATCCGCCGGCTCGTTGACGCCGTGGCCGCACGCTACGCCGGCACCCGGCCCGACGTGCTGCGGCTGGCGATTCCGGCGCGGCACGCCAGGGTGGAGCGCGAGGTCAGCACGTTCTCCGCGGCCATGCCCGTCGCGCCCGTCGACCCGTCCCGTTGGGAGGTCTACGGCCGCGGTGGGCAGTTCCTCACCGCGCTGGCCGAATCGCGTGCCGCCCGCGCCGTGTGGCAGGCGCTGCCGGGGGAGCGGTGGGCGGACCGGTTCGCCGAGGCCGCCGCGGAAACGGTGCGCGCCGGCCGTGCCGTGCTGGCGATCGTGCCCGATCAGCGCGATCTGGACGCGCTGTGGCTGGCCGCCACCGCCCGGATCGACGCGGACAGCGTGGCGGCGTTGTCGGCGGGGCTGGGCCCGGCCGCCCGCTATCGACGCTGGCTATCGGCGCTGCGGGGCAAGGCTCGGCTGGTTATCGGCACTCGCAGCGCCGTCTTCGCGCCGCTGACCGACCTGGGGCTGGTAATGGTCTGGTCGGACGGCGACGACAGCCTGGCCGAGCCGCGCGCTCCGTACCCGCACGCCCGGGAGGTGGCGATGCTGCGTGCGCACCAGGCCCGGTGCGCGGCGCTGATCGGCGGCTATGCCCGCACCGCCGAGGCGCACGCTCTGGTGCGCGGCGGCTGGGCCCACGACATCGTCGCCACTCGGCCCGCGGTGCGGGCCCGCACGCCGCGGGTGGTTGCCCTCGACGACACCGGCTACGCCGACGAACGCGACCCGGCCGCCCGGTCCGCGCGAATTCCGTCGATCGCGCTGCGCGCCGCCCGCTCCGCGCTGCAGGCCGGCGCTCCGGTGCTGGTGCAGGTGCCGCGCCGGGGCTATATCCCCTCGCTGGCCTGCGGGCGCTGTCGCACCATAGCCCGCTGCCGGCACTGCACCGGCCCCCTGTCGTTAGCGGAGTCGCTGCGGGAGGGCGGGCCGGGCGCCGTGTGTCGGTGGTGTGGCCGGGGCGAGCCGGTGCTGCGCTGCGTGCGATGCGGGTCGGAGGCAGTGCGCGCGGTGGTCGTCGGGGCCCGGCGCACCGCCGAGGAGCTGGGTCGCGCCTTCACCGGCACCCCCGTCGTCACCTCGGCCGGTGACGCGATCGTGGCCGAGGTCGCGGCCCGGCCCGCGCTGGTGGTTGCCACTCCGGGCGCCGAGCCCCACGCGGACGGCGGCTACGGGGCGGCGCTGCTGCTGGACACCTGGGCGCTGCTGGGCCGCCAGGATCTGCGGGCGGCCGAGGACGCGCTGTGGCGCTGGATGAGCGCCGCGGCGCTGGTGCGCGCTCGCGGTGAAGGCGGCCTGGTGACGGTGATCGCCGAATCGGTCATCCCGACCGTGCAGGCGCTGATCCGGTGGGATCCGGTCGGTCACGCCGAGGCGGAGTTGACGGCTCGAGGCGAGGTCGGTCTCCCGCCCGCCGTGCACATGGCGGCCATCGACGGCTCGGCCGGCGCGGTGGCCGCCCTGCTCGACGAGGCCATGCTGCCCGACGGAGCGGAGCTGCTCGGCCCCGTCGACCTGCCGCCGGGGGTGCGCCGCCCGCCCGGCACCCCGACCGGTGTGCCGGTGACCCGCATGCTGGTGCGGGTGCGCCGCGAACAGGGTCTGCAACTGGCGAACAGCCTGCGCCGCGGCGTTGGCGTGGTGAGCGCGCGGCAGACGAATGAGCCGGTTCGGGTGCAAATCGACCCGCTACAAATTGGTTAGGATCCCCGTCGCCGCCGGCCGGGAGCAATCTGCCGTTGGACGAGCGGCCGGTCCGGCGCGGCGATAGTATGCATGAGAAATAGTCCCTTCCTACGTCATTCGTGGGCGGTGTACTTTCAACTGTTCAGCCCGTTGCGGGCACGGGAAAGGAACGCTGAATGACCACGGAGAAGGTGACGGAAGTCGCCGATTCGCTGGACGTCATCACCGATGCGCTGCTCACCGCCTCCCGGCTGTTGGTCAGCATGTCGGCGCGGTCGATCGCCCAGGTCGACGACACGATCACGATGGCGCAGTTCCGCACGCTGGTGATCCTGTCCCATCGCGGCCCGGTGAACCTGGCCACGCTGGCCAATCTGCTGGGTGTGCAGCCGTCGGCAACCGGGCGGATGGTCGACCGGCTGGTGGCCGCCGGCCTGATCGATCGCCTTCCACATCCGACGTCACGCCGCGAGCTGATCGCCGCGCTAACCAAGCGCGGCCGCGATGTGGTCCGTCGGGTCACTGCGTACCGGCGTGCGGAGATCGCCGCGATCGTGGCGAAGATGCCGCCGGCCGAACGTCAGGGGCTGGTGCGGGCCCTGACGGCGTTCACCGCGGCCGGCGGAGAGCCCGACGCCGCCATCGATATCGATCTATAGCGGAGTCACCGCCGTTGCGCGGTGACCAATAGGTACTCCCAGCCCATGGTGCCGTCGGTCAGATACTCCTCGGCCAGTTCGACGAGTTGGGCGTCGAGCTCAGCGGCCAGCACTTTGTCGTGGCCGATGTTGGCGTAGGCCTCGATCGTCGGGCCGTAGTGGTTTTTGAAGTAGTCGTGAACCGCTGTGGCGCAATCGAATCGGTGGACATTCAGTAATCCGCGGACCGCCACGACGCCGCTCACCCGACCACCCAAGAGTCCGGCGACGTAGCGTTCGCGTCCCCAGAGAGCCGCCGGCGGCACGGCCGGTGACAGGCTCGGTCGGTACGGCCGGATGGTGGCCAGCATCCGGCCGAAGAATCCCTCCGGGGTCCAGCTGATCAGGCCGATCGTCCCGCCGGGCCGGCAGACCCGGACCAGCTCGTCGGCCGCGCGCCGATGGTTGGGCGCGAACTGCACGCCAATCGCCGACACCACCACATCGAACGCGCCGTCGCCAAACGGCAGGGAGTGCGCGTTCGCCTCTTGATAACGCAGCATCAAACCCCGCGCGGCGGCCCGCGCCCGGGAGCGCTCCAGCAGCTCCGGGGTGAGGTCGGTGGAGACGACGGCGGCACCGGTCGCGGCCGCGGGCAGGGAGATGTTTCCCGAACCGGCGGCGACATCGAGGACCTCAATACCCGGCCCAATTCCGGTGGCCGCCACCAGGATCGGACCCAGCGGTGCCATCACTTCCTCGGCCATCAGGGCATAGTCGCCGAGCGCCCACAGCGCCCGATGCATGGGTGCCAGCTGCTCGTGGGTATCGGTGTCGAGCGTCATCGGACCTCCTGAGTTGGAACTAGAGGGCACCGGCAGACGCTGACTGTGCTCTCTAGAAATAGTATGTATAGACAACAATGTATGTAGGTAACATTGGTGAATCCTGAGTGCCGGTTGAAGGCTCGCTGAGAACGCCGACTGGGCGACCACGCCAACGCGGAAGCCAATGATCGGCTGGGGTGATCGGATTTATCGGCGTTTGCCCCTTTATCCGTACGTCGTCGTGGGCGCAGCCTATCTGTCGTGACAACGGATCCGGGAGGATCCCAGGAAGGATGCCAGCCGATGAATGAGTCCCGCCCGCCCATGCCGCCGTACGACCTACCGACGGCGCTCGCAAAGGTGCAGGCTGCCGAGGATGCATGGAATACCCGCGACCCCCACCAGGTCAGTCTGGCCTACACGCCGGACAGCGTCTGGCGGAACCGCGACCAGTTCGTTGTCGGCCGGGACCAGATCGTCGAATTCCTCACCGGCAAGTGGAAAAGGGAACTCGATTACGCCCTGCGAAAGAGCTTGTGGGACTTCCGCGGCAACCGGATCGCGGTGCGTTTCCAATACGAGTGTCGCGACGCCGCCGGGCAGTGGTGGCGCAGCTACGGCAATGAACTGTGGGAGTTCGACGAGAACGGGCTGATGCGCCGGCGCGAGGCGAGCATCAACGATGTCGCGATCGACGAGTCCGAACGTCGGTTCTTCGGCCCACGGCCCGACTGCGAACGCGGGTTGGATTACGACATTCCGTTGTGGTGAACGCTGCGATTGGTCCGGCTGAAGTGTAAGTTTGCCCGCCAGGGCGATCTCTCATAGGAGACGACATGAACGCCGTCACGACGAAGCGATGACACCACTGAAATATGACCCGTCGATCACTGCCGTCGTCATGATCGACCCGCAGAATGACGTCCTGAGCCCAACGGGTAAAAGCTGGGATGCGGTGCAGGACAGCGTTGTCGAGAATGGAACGGTCGAGCATCTGGTCGCTGTCTGCTCGGCGGCGAAGACTGGCGAATTTCCTGTTTTCGTCTCGCCGCACTACTTCTATCCCACCGACCACGACTGGCTGTTCAACGGTCCGCTGGAATCGGACGAATTGCACGACAACACATTTGCGCGCAGTGGAGCATTGTCGTTGGATGGCTTCGCCGGTTCGGGTGCCGATTGGCTCGATCGGCTCCGCCCTTTCATCGAGGATCCGACGACCGTCGTGGCCAGCCCCCATAAGGTGTGGGGCCCGCAGACCAATGACCTGGTTCTGCAGCTTCGGAAACGCGCCATTACCAACGTCATTCTGTGCGGCATGCTCGCCAACATGTGCGTCGAGTCTCACCTTCGGGATCTGCTCGAGCAGGGGTTCCAGGTGACTGTCGTGCGTGATGCCACCGCGGGTCCCCGGCATCCGACCCGCGGCGACGGCTATCAGGCGGCACTGGTGAACTATGCCTTCCTGGCGCACGAGGTGGTGTACACCAAAGAGGTCGTTGCGGCAATGAAGTCGCCACGTAGGTAACAATTTTCGAGGAGAGTGACCGCATGACATCGTTGACACTGCCGGGTGGCGACACAGCGGATTTCACCGAGGGCGATGTCTACTTCATCGGCAATGCCACCACGCTGATCCGTTTCGGCGGGCTGACGATTCTGACCGATCCGGCCTTCCTGCACAAGGGCGAGCACGTCGACCTGGGGCACGGCATCTGGGCCCGGCGCGAGGTCGAGCCCGCCTGTCAAATCGCCGATCTGCCGCCGATCGATCTGATTGTGCTGTCGCACTACCACGGCGATCATTTCGACGATGTCGCTGCCCGGGAGCTCGATAAGACGCTACCCATTGTCTCGACGGCCGACGCGGTGGACAAGCTGAAGGCGCTCGGCTTCGAGCAAGGCAATGCTCTCGACACCTGGGAATCGTTGCAGGTTCACAAAGGCGAAATGACACTGACCATCACCGCAATGCCGGCCAAACACGCCGCCGACGATGCGGTCGAGGAACTCCTCATGCCGGTCAACGGGCACCTGCTCGACTTCAGCAGGAACGGCGAGAAGCTGTACCGGTTGTACATCACGGGCGACACCATGCTCGTCGATAGCCTGGCGGACATCCCACGCCGGTACCCCAACATCGACCTTGGCCTGATTCACACCGGTGGCACAACATTTCTCGTCACGGTCGTCACGATGACGGGGCAGCAAGCGGTGCGGGCGGTGGAGATCACCAAACCACGTACCGCGATCCCGATCCACTACAACGACTTCTCGGTGTTCTTGTCGGGGCTCGATGACTTCCAGAGGGCCGCCGAGTCATCCAGTGCCGCAACAGAATTCGTCTACCTCGCGCACGGCGAAAATTACACCTTCAGGCCCTGCAACTGACGGCCGCCCGTCCTGGGGGTAGGGGGTCAGCGTTGGTGGCGCAGGTGATCCGGCAGGGTGACCCAGCCCGCCGGGACGTTAGCGGTGAGCGCCAGGTGCACGAATCGACCCACCGCCGCGTTGGCGGCTCGACTGGGGTTCCACTGCAACGTGTACGGAATGACTTGGGCGGGACACACCGGACGCGTGGGAGTGGTCAATCCGACCGCGGCCATCGATGCGGTGGTCATGATCCAATCAACCTCGCGCTGCGCTGGCCAGCACCGGGCGAACAAATCGGTGTCCGCGAGCTCAACCGTTGCCGGCGACACCGCCGCCTCTTCGAGTGCCTGCTGATGCGCCCGTGCCCAGGCCGGAAAAAGCGCCGCACTGTGGATGCCGAGCCGCTCGCCGGCAAGGTCGTCCAGCGCGACCGCATCCCGCTGGGCGAGCGGATGCTCCGGCCGCAGCGCCACCATCAACGGCTCGCCGCAGAACATTTCCCCGACGACGCCAGGCGGTTCCTCGAACGAACCGCAGGTGATTGCGACGTCGACCGAGCCGTCGGCTATCGCTCGCCCAAGGTCTGGTAACCACAACCGTCGAGCAACCAGGTTGACGTCCGGTGCCGCCTTCTCCAGTGCCGTGGCGAGGTGGGGCGCCAATACCGGCGCAACCGGGGGAGTGATACCGAGGCGGACCGTGCCGGCCTGGCCCTTGGAGAGCCGGTGCACTGCCGCGCAGGCCGACCCCACCTCGTCGAGAATGACTTTCGCACGACCCAGGAGTTCACTCCCGGCGCTGGTCAGGGCCACCCGCCGGGTGGTGCGGGTCATCAGCTGCGCGCCCATCTCGCGCTCCAAACGCCGAATCAGGTCGCTCACGGTCGGCTGGCCCATGTGCAGCTTCCGGGCGGCTCGTCCGAAGTGCAGCTCGGTTGCGACCGCCACGAAGGCTTCCAGCTGGCGCAACTCCACGCCGATTCACCGTCCTCGTCGGCTCTACCTATCGATAGATAGCTACCCCAATTTACGACCTGGCGCTAGGGTTGTCAAAACTTATCTATCGGTAGGGAGGGTGATGAAGGACACTGCCGACCGTTTGATGGATCTAGCCGAAGCACACATCAGCGACTCCGGCTACAACGGCTACAGCTTCCGCGACCTGGCGGCTGAGGCCGGTATCAAGAGCTCCAGTGTCCACCACCACTTCCCAACCAAGGCGGCGCTGACGGTCGCCGTGATGCACCGGTACACCGACAATGTGCTCGCGGCGGTGGCCAAGGCCACGGCTGAAGGTGCGGATGTCGTCTCGGCTTACCTCTCGGTGTTCCGGAACGTGTTGCAAACAACGGGACGCATGTGCATGGGCGGAGCACTCGGCGCCGAAACCGGCGGTCTCCCGCCTGAGGTTGCCCAAGCATCACGCGACTTCTTCAGACGCGTGACCGATGACATCGCGGAACGACTCACGGGAGCGGATCGCAGCGCGCGCGCTCTGCAAATCTTCGCAACCCTGGAAGGCGCAATGATCCTCGCGCGCGCCCTTGGCGATACCGACGTATTCGACCAGGCGACCGCGTCGTTGGCTTGATGTCACATCGGCAAGTCTTGCCCGAGTGACGATTCCGAGTCAACGGTCGCATTGATTCCCTCCCTCGATGACAGCGATCGCGTATTGGTCCTTTTTCGGTTCTTGCGCAGGCCGCAATCTGTAGGCACGCGACCGACGCCTATCCATGAGGGAACCATGACCGAGTTCAGCACCCGCTACCACACTGTATCCATCGACGGCCTCGACGTCTTCTACCGTGAAGCCGGCGACAGGTCCAAGCCCACATTGCTTCTGCTGCACGGCTTTCCGTCCAGTTCGCACATGTTCCGCAATCTGATCGACTCTTTGGCCGATGCCTTCCACCTGGTCGCGCCCGACCACATCGGTTTCGGGCGTTCCGCGATGCCGTCGGTCAACCAATTCACCTACAGCTTCGACCGGCTCACCGAGATCACCGAAAAGCTCATCACGCGCCTGGGGCTGGAACGCTTCGCCATCTACATCCATGACTATGGCGCGCCCATCGGGCTGCGTATCGCAAGCAGCCAGCCGGAACGCATCACCGCAATCATCACCCAGAGCGGCAACGCCTACCTGGAAGGGTTCACCCCCTTCTGGGACCGGCTGTTCGCCCACGCCAAAGACCGCGCAGCGAACGAAGACTCGGTGCGCGAATACTTCACCCTCAAGACGACGCACTGGCAGTACACCCACGGCGTGCCGGCCGATCGGCTCGACCGCATTGCCCCGGAGACCTGGCTACTCGACCAGGCAGGCCTGGACCGAAAGGGCAATGACGCCATCCAGCTGCAGTTGTTCTGGGACTACCAGTTCAATCTCGACGGTTACCCCAAGTTCCAGGAGTACTTCCGCACTCACCAGCCACCGCTGCTGGTGACCTGGGGCAAGAACGACGAAATATTCGGTGCGCCCGGGGCGGAAGCGTTTCGTCGTGACCTGCCCAACGGCGAATTTCACCTGCTCGACACCGGGCATTTCGCACTCGAGACACACGGGGAAGAGATCAGTGGCTACATCCGCGACTTCCTCGGCCGGTTGTAGCGTTCGTACACCGACTTTCGAGGCGGACGGCCCGAGCCGCCCGCCTCGAAAGCGGAGAGGTGTCTGCAATGGATTTCGCGGCTTTGCCGCCGGAAGTCAACTCCGCGCGCATCTATGCCGGTCCCGGTGCGGGGCCCATGCTCTGCGCCGCGACGGCGTGGGATGCGCTCGCCACGGAATTGTATTCCGCGGCAACTGATTACTCCTCAGCCGTGACCGGCCTTACCGCCGGCCCATGGCGTGGGCCGGCCGCACAGGCGATGGCCGCCACGGTCACGATCCACATCGCGTGGTTGACCGAGACTGCGGGGCTGGCCGAGCTAACCGCGGGCCAAGCCAGGTCGGCGGCGAGGGCCTTCGGCACGGTCTTCGCAATGACGGTGCCGCCGCAGGTCATCGCGGCCAATCGCAGTCTGTGGGCGTCTTTGGTGGCGGGCAATGTATTCGGTCAAAATACGCCGGCGATCGCGACTGCCGACGCGCAGTACGCCGAGATGTGGGCGCAGGATGTCACGGCGATGTATGACTATGCCGCGGCGTCGGCGCGGGCATCGACGTTGACACCCTTCGCCTCACCTCCCGCCACGAAAGGCGCGGGCACGTTGGCACGACAGACCATCGCGCTTCCCGCTACCGGCACCGCCAGTCCCACCACGGGATTGGCATCTGTGCTGCAGAATCTCGGCTTGTCGTCGCCGCTGAATTATTTGTCCCCCGCCAACACTGCCATGGGCGCCACCGGCTTGGTGAACGCTTACGCGGCTTCCGAATCGTCGTCACAGGCCAGGAACGAAATCATGAGGGTCGGGTACGAGATCTCCGGCACCGAAGACCAGATTCTGGGGCGCATGGATCAAGTGGGGGTGCCGCGCCTGGGCACCGACACCACCGGCGGGCCGGCTACGGTGTCGGCGGTAAAGGGCATGGCGGGTACGGTCGGCGGCTTGTCCGTCCCCCCGGCGTGGACCGCAGCGCCCGCATTGCACGCCAGGGTGATTCCCCTGTCGGCCGCGCCGCTGGGCGCGGCCGAGGATGCGTTGGCGGTGGGACGGGAGAGCCTCCTGGACCGCTTGGCCGTGATGGCCACGACCACAGCAGGATGTAGGGGTGCCGGCGCGCGCCCGAAGCCGAGCAGTGTGCCGGCGGGGGCTCGCCACGAGATGCGGCCTCAGGGCGGCCGGTCGGGGTCGTTCGCGACCTTGGCGGCTGATCTCTACGAACTGGCAAGGCTTCACGAACTGGGCATCCTGACCCACGAGGAGTTCGCCCGGCAGAAGCGCCGGCTGCTTGGCGAGTAGCAGCTGCAGAAGTAGCCACGCGCGGGTCACATGGCGAGGAAGTGATGCGCCCGATGGGCGGAAGGGAATCCATGAGCAAGCACTACGGGACCATCGCGTTCACCGACGACGTGCGTGCCGTGCAGCACGTCCACGGCAGTGATGTTTTCTACGACCGCAAGCGGGTGGTCGGAAAGGCGTCGCCCGGGCCCGACCCGCTGACAGCGGTCGAGCAGGACTACCTCGCTCACCGTGACAGCTTCTATCTGGCTACCGTCAGCGAAACGGGCTGGCCCTATGTCCAATTCCGCGGCGGGCCAACCGGTTTCCTTCGTGTCCTGAACGAAAACACAGTCGGGTGGGCAGACTTTCGCGGCAACCTGCAGTACATCAGCACCGGCAACCTAGCCGGTCAGAATCGCGTCGCCATCATCGCCGTCGATTACCCGCACCGGCGGCGCCTCAAGATCTTCGGCCACGCTCGGGTCGTCACCGTCGAGCAAGACGCTCAATTGGCCTCATCCCTGGCGGATCCTGAGTATGACGCTGCCGTGGAACGCGCCGTCCTCGTCGACGTCGAGGCATTCGACTGGAATTGCCCGCAGCACATCACTCCCAAGTACACCGTCGCCGAGCTCGAACCGGTGCTGGCGGCGCTGCGGGATCAGTTGGCGGCGCTGCAAGCCGAAAATGCCGACCTGCGCGACAAGATCCGCGCGTCGTCGTGACCAACCTGCCTCGGATACCGCCGGCCGGCCCGACCGGCACGCTCACCGGGCACCGAGGGACTACCGATCTCATAGCCTGGGTGATCGGCGATGCGACAGAGCCCGGCTTCGCCCACTCCGCGCTTGCCGGAGTGTTGATGGTCGCCGGGGGGATGTTGGGCCATTTCGCCTTTCGCGCCGACAAGCGCTGGATGGGTTTTCCGGTCAGCTCGGGAACCGGGTTGTATCTGTGGGCAGTGGGAAGCGCGAGTCTGGGCCTCGCGCTCAGCAATGCCGCCTGGGACTGGACGATCGCCGCCTCGGGGGAGTGGCAGCCCACGTTCGTACCGTTCGCGTCGGTGCCGCCGGCCGTCGTCCTGACCTACGGCGGGCGGCCCGCGGTAGCCCTCACCGGGGCGGTACTCGGGGCCGGGTTGACCACACCGGTCGCGCTGGCCGCGGTGAACCTCGGTTGCCGGCCACTCGGATTGCCCACCGTCGTCGGCGCCACCACTGGCATGTGGGTCAGCGCGGTAATCGTGTTTGCACTGTGCCGGCGCTTGCCCTGGATGCGTGCACCCGGAGTGCCCGTGCCGCGCTGCAAGACCGGATCCCCACACCACCTGACGGTGGCGGCACGCCAAGGACCCGGTTGGGTGGCGCGCCGCGTGCTTGCCGACTTCACCGAAGCGCAGTTCATCGGCAACGAATGGGCCGGTGCGGGACTGCTCGCCGGCACCGTCGTCAACTACCTGGCCGATCCGGCCAGCGCCAGTGGGGCGGGAAACCTGTTGCCGCGCTTGCTGATCGCACAGGCAATCAGCGCCGGCGTGGCAGTCGTCGTCTGGCGTCGCCAGTGGGCAAAGTACGGCTGGTACCCCACCTTCGTCCCGGTCGTCTCGGTGGCGCCGGCCACCGTGCTCGCCTTCGGCGGTACGGTCCAGGCCATCGCCGCGGGCGCGGCGCTGGGCGCGCTGACGGCACCGCCGTTGGCCGCTGCCATCGCCCGGCGCCTGCCGACGGACTTCCACCCCTTCATCGGCAACGTCGTGTCGATGGCGGTACTCACCACCGTCATCGTCACGGGTCTGTCGATCCTGCCCGGATTCGGCCCAGTGGCTGCGAACCAATAACTTTTCAGAAAGGATCTCAGCATGGCGAAACTGGTGTCGGTCAACGTAGGCAAGCCGAAAGATGTTTCTTGGCAGGGGCGCACAGTCCACACCGGGATCTGGAAAGCCCCGGTAGCCGGACCCCGCATGGTTCGCCGACTCAACATCGACGGCGACGGCCAAGGCGATTTGGACGGCCATGGTGGAGAAAACCGCGCCGTGCTGGTGTATCAAGTCGCCTCCTATGACCACTGGGCCGCCGAACTTGGCCGCGACGACCTGAAACCGGGTGCGTTCGGGGAAAACTTCACCGTCGACGGACTCCCCGACGACGAGGTGTGCATCGGAGATCGCTACCGCATCGGTCAGGTCGTCGTGGAAGTCACCCAACCGCGGGTCACGTGTTATCGCGTCGGTATCCGGATCGGTGAGCCACGCATGCCGGCGCTGCTCGTTTCGCATCGGCGCCCGGGTTTCTACTGCCGCGTGCTCACCGAAGGTGAAGTCGAGGCCGGCCAGGTCATCGAGAAGATCGCCGCCGGACCCGAAGGGGTCACCGTGGCCGAAATCGACGCGCTGCTCTACCTGCCGGGCCATCCGCGCGACGCACTGCAGCGCGCGCAACGCATTCCGGCGCTGAGTCCCGGATGGAAGCGGTCGCTGCAGCAGCTACTGGATCAAGGCCCGGGCACGGCCGAGACGACCGGCAACAGCGGCCTGACGGGCACCAACGTGCCGCCGCCGGCTTGGCCGGGCTTCCGGGGACTGCGCGTGACCGCCACGCACGACGAAAGCCAGAGCGTGCGCTCCGTTTCGCTGGGTGACGTGGCAGGCGCGCCGCTGCCGCAGTGGTTGCCCGGCCAGTCGATCACGGTGCGCCTTCCGGCCGGACCCAACGGGGAATCCCTCATCCGCAACTACTCATTGTCGAACGAGCCCGGCGCCGGCACGTATCGAATCAGCGTCAAACGTGAGCCCCGTGGCACCGTCAGCTCGTACATCCACAGCCACATCCGGCCTGGCGATATCCTCGACGTCGCGGCCCCGCGCGGCAGTTTCTATCTCGATGACGGCCAAGAACCACTGGTCCTGTTGTCTGCGGGAGTCGGTGTGACGCCGGTGCTTTCGATGCTGCACATGCTGGTGAAGACCGGATCGAAACGACCCGTCTGGTGGGTGCACGGGGCGCGCGACGGCGAGGAACACCCATTCGCCGCGGAAGCCCGAGAGCTGCTCGAAGCGTTGCCCAACGGGCAGTCACACGTCTTCTACAGTCGCCCGGCGGCCACCGACCGCCGGGGCGTCGACTATGACGAACCGGGCCGGGTCACCGTCGACCAGCTCCGCGCCCTGGCGCTGCCGGGCAATGTGCAGGCATTCGTGTGTGGCCCCGACCTGTTCATGGACCAGATGGGCGAGGCGCTCGCGGCATGCGGTATCGACCCGGCGCATGTTCATACCGAGAAATTCGGTGCCCGGGCCGCCCTCACACCCGGTATCGCCGCTACGGCTGCGAAGGCACCGCATGTACCGGAAGGGCCGGTGGGACCGGGACCCGAAATTCAATTCGCGCGCAGCGCGTTGGCGGCGCAATGGGCGCCCAGCTACGGAAGCCTGCTCGACTTCGCCGAAGCCTGCGACGTACCAACCCGATGGTCCTGTCGCACCGGCGTCTGCCACAACTGCGAAACTGCGCTGTTAGCCGGGCAGGTCCGGTATACCCTCGACCCCCTCGAACCGCCTGCCCAGGGCAACGTCCTCCTGTGTGTTTCGACGCCGTCGGACAACGTGGTACTGGATCTCTGAAAACCCGCATCGGGTCCCGGCCGAATTTGTCGCCGAAAGGTGATCACAGTGATCGGAGATTGCCGCTTGTTCCGGGCCCGCTTGTGCGTCAGGCTTGTGCCGACAGGATACGCGGAAAGTTCACTGCCAGAACGTTTTTAGCGTGCAGTTGTTCTCGCGGTGCCCCCGCGGTCAACGGTGCCGTTCACCAAGGAAACGAGCGAAACATGGAACGCCAAGATCTGGACCGGTTCGTCTACTCTGCGACCCCCGGGTATGTGGAGAGCGACGTGCGGAGGGCATTCCACGATGCCGTGCCCCTGCGGACCGTGGTCACCTACTGTTACGACCCCCGCGCTGCCGAGATTCCGTTCCAACTCGCGAAGTTTCTGACCGGCGAGGTGTATCCGGGGGACGTGGTGTACGACCGCGACGGCAAAAAGGCGGGCTCCACCTCGACGATTTTCCCGGTGGTGGTGGCGGGCGGCCGCGCCGTCGACGCCCTACGGTCTATCACGATCGCCCACCATCTGTTCGGCCTGGAACGGGTCGTCGTCGTGCACCACACCAACTGCGGGACAAGCAGTTTCACCAGTCAGGGGCTTCTTGATGCCTACAAGCTGGAACAGGGCATCGACATCGATGGCGTTTACGAGTCGCAGAGTCTGGCCATCGATCACCTGACTTCCACGCTGCGCCATGACGTCGAGCTAGTGCGGCGCTCGCCGGCGGTCCCGGCGTCGGTGGAGGTGGTCGGCTACGTCTATGACATCGACGCCGATGCATTCGTCGGTGACATCGCCGTCACGGCGGCTCAGAAGTAGCGATCAGCTGGGCGCCCGAGCCGGGGCCGATGACGCCGCCTTGGCGGTCGGAAGCAAGACGTTGCCGCAATCGACGATCTAGACCTTCTTAGACTGTCTGCGTGCGTCTAGTCTTCGCCGGAACTCCCGAACCGGCGCTGCCCGCGTTGCGCCGCCTCATCGACTCGCCCCGCCATGACGTGGTTGCCGTGCTGACCCGGCCGGATGCCGCCTCCGGGCGGCGCGGCAAGCCGGAACCATCGCCGGTGGCCCGCGAGGCGCTCGACCGCGGCCTCCCGGTGCTGCGGCCGTCGCGCCCGAACTCACCGGAGTTCGTCGCCGAGCTGGCCGAGTTTGCACCGGACTGCTGCCCGGTGGTGGCCTACGGCGCCCTGTTGCGTGACGAACTGCTCGCGGTGCCGCCGCGCGGCTGGGTCAACCTGCACTTCTCGTTGTTGCCGGCGTGGCGGGGCGCGGCACCGGTCCAGGCCGCCATTGCCGCTGGCGACCCGATCACCGGGGCGACGACGTTTCAGATCGAACCCAGCCTCGACTCCGGCCCGGTCTACGGCGTCGTCACCGAAACGATCCAAACCACCGACACCGCCGGGGACCTGCTTGAGCGACTTGCAGTTTCGGGCGCCGCACTGCTGTTGGCCACACTCGACGGCATCGAGGACGGAACCCTGACGCCGCAACCGCAGGCGGCCGACGGAGTCAGCATCGCGCCGAAAATCACCGTCGAACAGGCCCGGGTGCGCTGGGACCTGCCGGCGTCGGTGGTGGAGCGGCGGATCCGGGCGGTCACACCCAATCCCGGTGCCTGGACGATGATCGGAGACCTGCGGGTCAAGGTGTGGCCGGTGCAGATCGACACCGAGGCCCCGGAGCCCTTGCCGCCCGGCGTAATTCAGGTGGACCGCAAATGCGTGCGGGTTGGTACCGGGTCGGAACCGGTGCGGCTGAACAAGATTCAGCCGCCCGGCAAGAAGCTCATGGACGCCGTCGACTGGGCACGCGGGGCGCGCCTGGACCCGGCCGCACGGGCCTCATGAGCCCGGCCTCCAACCAGCGCCGGCCTGGGCCGCGACGGCGCAAGCCGCTGGATCCGGCCCGGGCCGCCGCGTTCCAGGTGCTGCGTGCCGTCAGCGAACGGGGCGCCTATGCGAACCTGGCGCTGCCGGCGCTGCTGCGCGAGCGCGGCATCAGCGGCCGCGACGCGGCCTTCGCCACCGAGCTGACCTATGGGACCTGCCGTACCCGCGGACTGCTCGATGCGGTGATCGGCGCCGCCGCCGGACGCGCACCGGAGTCGATCAATCCGGTGCTGCTCGACTTACTCCGGATGGGGACCTACCAATTGCTGCGCACCCGTGTCGACGCACACGCCGCGGTTTCCACCACAGTGGACCAGGCTGGACTCGAATTCGATTCGGCTCGTGCGGGTTTCGTCAACGCCGTGCTGCGCACCATCGCAGGACGGGACGAGAAATCCTGGCTGGACGAGCTGGCCCCGGACCCGGCGCGCGACCCGATCGGGCACGCCGCGTTCGTGCACGCGCACCCGCGCTGGATCGCCCAGGCCCTCGCAGACGCGCTCGGCGTGCACGCTACCGATCTCGATGCCGTGCTGGCTAGCGACGACGAGCGGCCGCAGGTGCACCTGGCGGCCCGCCCCGGGGTGCTGAGCGCGGCGGAGCTCGCCGACGCGGTCGGGGGCAGCGTCGGCCGCTACTCGCCGTATGCGGTGTACCTGCCGAGTGGCGATCCCGGGCGGCTGGCGCCCGTGCGCGACGGCCAGGCCCTGGTGCAGGACGAAGGCAGCCAGTTGGTGGCCCGCGCGCTCACCCTGGCGCCGGTCGACCGCGACACCGGACGCTGGCTCGACCTCTGTGCCGGGCCGGGCGGGAAGACCACGTTGCTGGCCGCGGTGGCCGCCGAGCGCGGTGCGCGGGTCACCGCCGTCGAACCGTCGCAGGCTCGGGCGGACCTGGTGACCGCGAACACCCGCGGCTTGGACGTCGACGTGCGCCGAGTCGACGGTCGCGAGAGCGGTCTGCGGCCCGGTTTCGACCGGGTGCTCGTCGACGTGCCTTGTACCGGGTTGGGGGCGCTGCGCCGGCGGCCCGAGGCGCGCTGGCGCCGTCAGCCTTCCGACGTGCCGGCCCTGGCCAAGCTGCAGCGCGAGCTGCTGGCCGCCGCGATCGCGTTGACCCGTCCCGGCGGCGTGGTGCTTTATTCGACGTGCTCGCCGCATCTGGCCGAGACGGTCGGGGTGGTGGCCGACGCCCTGCGCCGGCATCCGGTGTCCGCCTTGGATACCCGGCCGCTCTTCGAACCCGCAGAGGCCGGTGACGGACCCTACGTGCAGCTGTGGCCACACCGCCACGGCACGGATGCGATGTTCGCCGCGGCGCTGCGCCGCGAAGCGGGGGAGTGACGGGCGGGTGAGCGTCGATCGTCAGTAGTCTTGCGCACATGGCTGGCAGCACCGGAGGACCCCTGATAGCGCCATCGATCCTGGCCGCCGATTTCGCCCGGCTCGCCGATGAGGCGGCCGCCGTGAACGGCGCCGATTGGCTGCACGTCGACGTCATGGACGGTCACTTCGTGCCCAACCTGACTATCGGGCTGCCGGTGGTGGAGGCCCTGCTGGCCGCCACGCCGATTCCGATGGACTGCCATCTGATGATCGACAACCCCGACCGCTGGGCGCCGCCCTACGCCGAGGCGGGCGCCTATAACGTCACATTCCACGCCGAGGCGACCGACAACCCGGTCGGGGTGGCCCGTGACATCCGCGCGGCCGGTGCCAAGGCTGGCATCAGCGTCAAGCCGGGCACCCCGCTAGAGCCCTATCTGGAAATCCTGCCGCAGTTCGACACCCTGCTGATCATGTCGGTCGAGCCCGGCTTCGGTGGTCAGAGCTTCATTCCCGAGGTGCTCAGCAAGGTCCGCACCGCACGCAAGCTGGTCGATGCGGGGGAGTTGACGATTCTGGTCGAAATCGACGGCGGCATCAATGCGGACACCATCGAGCAGGCCGCCGAGGCCGGCGTCGACTGCTTCGTCGCCGGTTCCGCGGTCTACGGCGCCGAGGATCCCGAGGCGGCGGTGAAGGCACTCCGGCGGCAGGCCCGCGCCGCATCGCCGCACCTACGCCAGTGAGCGGTCAGCCTGTCGAAAGTCTGGACGCCGCAATGCGTTTGGCGATCGAACAGTCGAACCAGGTCAAGGGCCGTACCTATCCGAATCCGCCGGTCGGGGCGGTGATCCTGGACGCGGGCGGTCAGGTCGTCGGCGTGGGCGGCACCGAGCCCACCGGAGGCGACCACGCCGAGGTGCTGGCGCTGCGCCGCGCGGGCAGCCTGGCGGCCGGTGGTACCGCGGTGGTCACCCTTGAGCCGTGCAACCACTACGGCAAGACGCCGCCGTGTGTGGACGCGCTACTCGCGGCCGGCCTCGCGACCGTCGTCTACGCCGTCACCGACCCGAACGAGATCGCGGCCGGCGGCGCGGCCCGGCTGTCCGCGGCGGGGGTGACCGTGCAGTCCGGCGTGCTGGCCGACGACGTCGCTCGCGGCCCGCTGCGCGAATGGCTGCACAAACAAAGAACCGGCTCGCCGCATGTCACCTGGAAGTACGCCAGCAGTCTCGACGGTCGCAGCGCCGCCGCCGACGGCACCAGCCAGTGGATCTCCAGCGAAGCTTCCCGACTGGATCTGCACCGCCGCCGCGCCGCGGCGGATGCGATCATCGTCGGAACCGGCACCGTACTGGCCGACGATCCCGCATTGACCGCTCGGCTGCCCGACGGGTCCCTGGCGGACAAGCAGCCGCTGCGCGTGGTGGTCGGCACCAGCGAAATATCGCCTGAGGCAAAGGTTCTCAACGACGATTCGCGCACCATGGTGATCCGCACCCGCGATCCGATGGAGGTGCTCAAGGCGCTGTCGGACCGCACCGACATCCTGTTGGAGGGCGGTCCGACGCTGGCCGGTGCCTTCCTGCGCGAAGGTGCCATCGACCGGATCCTGACCTACGTCGCACCGATCCTGTTGGGCGGCCCTGTCACCGCCGTCGACGACGTCGGCGTGCCCACCATCACGCGGGCGTTGCGGTGGCGCTTCGACGGGGCCGATCGGCTCGGGCCGGATCTGCTGCTGAGCCTGGTGCCGCAGAGCGGCTGACTAGCGCTCGCCCAGCGCGACGGCCTCTTGCGGGGGCAGCGCGGGCTCCTCGGCATGATGCTTGCGGCTGCCGAGCAGCAGACCTAGCAGCGCACCCACCACGCAGATCACGACGGTGGCCGCGAAGATGTCGCCGTACATCATGGCGAACGCCTTCAGGTACAGCGTGGCCTGGGCGGCGACCCGTTCGAACAGGGTCGCGTCCGGCGAGATCTTGGCCGACAGTCCCGCGATGATCTGGTTGAAGCGGTACAACCCCCAGGCGCTCAGTGCCGCAACACCGATCAGCATGCCCGTCATCCGGGCCACCACGACCGCGGCGGACGCGATGCCGTGTTGGGCCGAGGGAACAACCCGCAGGGCTGCCGAGGTGAGCGGTCCGATCACCAACCCGAGTCCCAGGCCGGCCACCAGCAGATCCGTGTGCACCAGGGGCAGGCTGACGCCGAAGATGTCGTGATGCTGGCTCATCACGTCTTGCCGCCAATAGTGGATCAACCAGTAGCCGTAGGCCGCGATCAGCAGCCCGAGGAACGTCATGGCGCGGTCGCCGATCCGGGTCGCGATGAATCCGCCCAGCACCGCTCCGATCGGCAGCGCAATCAAAAACCACAGCAGCAAACCGGCTGCCGCGGTCTGGTCCATCTGCAGCACGCCCTGACCGAACAGCTCGACGTTGACCAACGTCACCATCAGTGCCGCACCGGCGCACACCGAAGCGCCCAGCGCGGACAGGAACGGCCTGAAGTGCACGCCGGTGGGGTCGATGAGCCGGGTCCGCGAGAAGCGCTCCCAGAGGATGAACAGCACCCCGACGACGGCGGCACCGATCACCAGCGGCAGTCCGTAGCTGGGCAGGATCGTCTTGCCGTCCGGCTGCGGGTTGTACAGCCCGATGACCGCCAGGCCCAGCGCGATGGCCAGCAGCACCCCACCGACGACGTCAACCTTTTCCGGTTCGTCGACCTGCTGATGCGACGGCAGGCTGAATTGGATCGCCACCATGGCGAGCAAGGTCAGCGGCACGTTGATCCAGAAGACGTACTGCCACTGGTGGAACACCCAGACGATGAAAATGCCGTACAGCGGACCCAGCACGCTGCCGAGCTCCTGGGCGGCACCGATGCCGCCCAGCACGCTGGCGCGGTTGCGCTGCGCCCACAAGTCGGCGCCCAGGGCCAGCGTCACCGGCAGCAGCGCGCCGCTGGCGATGCCCTGGACGGTGCGACCGGCGATCAGCAGGTGGAAGTCGCCCCAATGCCCGGCCAGCGCGGTGATCACCGAGCCGATGATGAATAGCGCCAGGCTGACTTGCAGTACCAGCTTGCGGCCGAAGCGGTCCGACGCCCGGCCCAGCAACGGCATCGCGGCGATGTAGCCCAGCAGGTACATCGTGATGATCCAGGTGATGCGCTGCAGCTGGTTGATCGGGATGTGAACGTCGCTCATGATGTCGCGCATGATCGTCACGACGACGTAGGCGTCCAGGGCGCCCAGCAGCACGGCCAGGCTGCCGGCGCTGATCGCGATTCCGCGTCCTGCTCGCATGCTCATCAGCTCACCGGAGGCTTGGTGACGGTGACCGGCTTACCCCAGTCCGACAGCGTCACCTGGACCGAATTGCCTTGGCTCTTCTGCAGATTGGCTTGGACCAGCTGGTGGTCGCCGGTCTCCTGAATCCAGACGGTGGCGGGCATGGGCTGCGTCGCGCTGAGCGATGGGATGATCTTGTTCACCGCGTCGGGTGCGACATTGCCGCTGATCTTGATCGTGGTCTGGCCGTTGATCGTTTCGCGATCCTCAGCCTTGGCGTTGGTGAAGTTTGCCAGCACGTTGCCCAGGCCGTCGTCCGGGCTCAACAACACCGAGACGTCGTAGACGTCGGAGGCCTTACCGAAATCGCTCCACTTGTTCGGCGTCAGCGTGGCGTACAGCACCGAGTCGTAGACAACGAAGTTCGCGTCGATGTCGGAGCCCGCCATCGACAGCTGCGCGTTGCCCGAGGCCGCGGTGCTCGGCGTGGTGGTTAGGTCGCCGGTCAGCTTCTTGATCGGCAGTCCGGGAATCTTGCCTTCGGTCGTCAGCACCAGGTGCACACTCTTGACGGTCTTGGTGGTGTCGGCGGATTGCTTGACCAGAGTCGTGGCGTCGGGCAAGGGGCCGCCGTTGTTCTTCGAACCCGACGAGCAACCGGCGAGCACGGCGGTGGTAAGGGTCAGGGAAGCGAGGACGGCCGTGAGTCGGCGGCGTGTCTGCATACCGTGCATCGTAGAGGGTCTCATTGACCGGGCTGGGGGACGCGGGGCCTGCTCGGCCGCTCACGGGGGTCGCGTGATCGCGCGGTCGTGGCCGTTCACCAGGCAAAGCGCCGGCGAATTAGCCTGGTGGAATGTTCACCGGAATTGTCGAGGAACTCGGAGAGGTGACCGGCCGGGATGTCCTCACTGATGCAGCGCGCCTGACCATCCGCGGGCCTGTCGTCACCGCCGACGCCGGCCACGGCGATTCGATAGCAGTCAACGGTGTGTGCCTGACGGTCGTCGAGCTGCTGGCCGACGGCCGGTTCACCGCCGATGTGATGGCCGAAACCCTGGACCGGTCCAATCTCGGCGCGCTAGACGTCGGAAAGCGGGTGAATCTGGAGCGTGCCGCGGCGGTCAACAGTCGGCTGAGCGGCCATATCGTGCAGGGACACGTGGACGGCACCGGCCACGTCCTATCCCGCACGCCGTCGGAGCACTGGGAAGTCGTGCGCATCGAAGTCCCGTCGTCGATCGCCCGCTATGTCGTAGAGAAGGGGTCGATCACCGTCGACGGGATCTCCCTGACGGTCTCCGCCCTCGGCACCGAACCCCGAGACTGGTTCGAGGTCTCCCTGATCCCGACCACCCGCGAACTGACCACGCTGGGGCACGCGCCGGTCGGGACCAAGG
This sequence comes from Mycobacterium simiae, assembly GCF_010727605.1. NCBI lineage: Bacteria > Bacillati > Actinomycetota > Actinomycetes > Mycobacteriales > Mycobacteriaceae > Mycobacterium > Mycobacterium simiae. The sequence goes on along the minus strand of NZ_AP022568.1, from coordinate 309,314 downwards.
TGAACCTCGAAGTCGACGTGATCGCCAAATATGTCGAACGGCTCCTGACCGTCCGAGACCAATGAGGGTCACCGCCGTGGTTGCGGCCGCCACCCTGATGGGGATCGCGATGCTGGCGGGCCGCGGTATTGCCACCGCTGACGCATCCGAGGAGAAAGAGGCCTGCCAGCTGATGGATGATCCGTCGGGGCGCGACGCGGGCTATCAACCCGTCGAATACGCATTCATGGTGCTGCGCGGGAAGATGTCGGCCGGGGACGCGCGCAACGTCATCTCCCTGGCCGCGCAGGACTTCTGCCCCAACCACATCATCGATTTGCCGGCCAGCTGGCGATGACGGACCCGGAGTTGACGTCGCTGGCCCCGGCTGGGGTGCCGAGGCAAAAGATCACAGTTTCATAACGATAGTCACAATCGCACTACACCATGGCGACACGCCTGTTCTAAATCCCCACGCAACCCTTCGCAGGTACATACTCGATCTCAGAGGCCGGCCGCACCATTTCAGCGAAGGAGCAGCAGAAATGTCCGTCGAAAGGTTGGCCGAGGCTGTCTATGAAGACCTCGCATTCGAAGCGGTGGCGACGCTTGCCGGCCGGAAGGCCGAAGCGCAATCACGGGCAGTGTGGAGCAAAGAAGTCAACGACACCACGTTGACGATCGTTGAGCACAGCGTGCGCGATCACACGAGCTACGAGTTGGTCGGCGACGACGGCCGCGACGTATCGCTAGGACGGTATTCCACTTATCCCGCCGTCACCGCCGCCGTCAGTCGATGGACGCACTACATCGAGGCCGGCGGTTCGGTCGGCCGTTGGTTGGCCCACTACGCAGTCGACTGTGCCGGCGGGCAAGTGATCCAGATGCCGGTGCGGCGCACCGTCTGACTGTCGCAACTACCTCGCGACACTTCGCTGGTCACATCCGCCGCATGGGCCGCATAGCCCCGTCCCGCGCTCAAAACACCTGCTGACGACGTACCACCCACGACGTGGAAGGCCCCCCACCGCCTGAGTCGGCCGAGTCTCGGCCGAGACAATGGACGCTGCTATGAACGCCGCGCCACCCGCTAACGTCGTCCTCGATGTGGTGCCGAAAGCCGCGGCAATAACACTGCGCTCCGCGTGGTTCATACTTGATGCAATACGCGGGCTTCGCGTGTTGCTCGGTACGACAGCAAGGCAGCGCAGATGACGAGGTTGGACTCCGTCGAGAGGGCGGTTGCCGACATTGCGGCCGGGAAAGCCGTGGTCGTCATCGACGATGAGGAACGGGAGAACGAGGGCGACCTGATCTTCGCCGCCGAAAAGGCGACGCCGGAGATGGTGGCCTTCATGGTGCGCTACACGTCGGGCTACCTCTGCGTGCCCCTGGACGGCGCCATCTGCGACCGGCTCGGCCTGCTCCCCATGTACGCGCTCAACCAGGACAAGCACGGGACCGCGTACACCGTCACCGTCGACGCGCGGCTTGGCGTGGGCACCGGGATCTCAGCCTCCGATCGCGCCACCACGATGCGACTGTTGGCCGATCCGGCCAGCATCGCCACCGATTTCACCCGTCCCGGCCACGTGGTTCCGCTGCGCGCCAAGGATGGCGGGGTCCTGCGCCGACCCGGCCACACCGAGGCCGCCGTCGACCTGGCCCGGATGGCCGGTCTGCAGCCCGCGGGCGCGATCTGCGAGATCGTCAGTCAAAAGGACGAAGGCGCGATGGCCCAGACCGACGAGCTGCGGGTCTTCGCCGACGAGCATGACCTCGCGCTGATCACCATCGCCGACATCATCGAATGGCGCCGCAAGCACGAAAAGCACATCGAGCGCATCGCCGAAGCACGGATCCCGACCCGGCACGGCGAGTTCCGGGCCATTGGCTACGCGAGCATTTACGAAGACGTCGAACACGTTGCGCTGGTCCGCGGCGACATCGCCGGACCCAACGGCGAGGGTGACGACGTGTTGGTGCGGGTGCACTCCGAATGCCTGACCGGAGACGTGTTCGGCTCACGGCGATGCGATTGCGGACCGCAACTCGACGCGGCGATGGCGATGGTCGCCCGCGAGGGACGCGGCGTGGTGCTGTACATGCGTGGCCACGAGGGACGTGGTATCGGCTTGATGCATAAGCTGCAGGCCTACCAGCTCCAAGACGCCGGCGCGGATACCGTGGACGCCAACCTCAAGCTCGGATTACCGGCTGACGCAAGGGATTACGGGATCGGCGCCCAGATACTGGTGGACTTGGGTGTGCGCTCGATGCGGCTGCTGACCAACAATCCGGCCAAGCGGGTGGGGCTCGACGGGTACGGGTTGCACATCATCGAGCGCGTTTCCCTACCGGTGCGGGCCAATGCGGAGAACATCCGCTACTTGATGACCAAGCGTGACAGGATGGGGCACGACCTCGCGGGCCTGGACGATTTCCACGAATCCGTCCATCTGCCAGGCGAATTCGGTGGCGCTTTGTGAGCACCCGGCGGGCCGGGCAAGCGGCGCAAATGAGTCGCGCCGCGACGATGCAGAACGAAGTGATGTGGGGGTACCTCCCGCTTGCGGGGGAGAGAAGCGGCGCAAATGAGTCGCGCCGCGACGATGCAGAACGAAGTGATGAGGAGAAGCGGCGCAAATGAGTGGAGCCGGCATACCCGACCTGGGGGAGCTCGACGCGTCCGGTTTGCGGCTCGGCATCGTTGCCAGCACCTGGCACAGCACAATCTGTGATGCGCTGCTGGCCGGCGCCGAGCGCGTGGTCGCACGGTCGGGGGTCGACAACCCGACCGTGGTGCGGGTGCACGGTGCGATCGAAATTCCGGTGGTAGCCCAGGAACTCGCCCGCAATCACGACGCCGTCATCGCTCTGGGAGTCGTGATCCGTGGCGGCACACCGCATTTCGAATACGTTTGCGACGCGGTGACGCAGGGTTTGACCCGGGTGTCGCTGGACGCGTCGACACCGGTCGCCAATGGGGTGCTGACGACCAACACCGAAGAGCAGGCATTAGATCGAGCGGGGCTTCCGACGTCCGCGGAGGACAAGGGCGCGCAGGCCGCCGGTGCCGCGCTGACCGCCGCGCTGGCCTTGCGTGACCTGCGCGCTCGGTCGTGACCCGGCCGTCGGCCGGCGCGGACTGGGATGCCGAACTACGTCCGCATTGGACGCCGATATTCGCTTATGGGGCAGCGTTTCTGATCGCCGGGGCGCACATCGCTGTCGGCGTGGTGCTCAAAATCAGCTCCAGCGGGGTGGTCTTCCAAACCGCGGATCAGGTCGCGATCGCCGTCCTGGGTTTGGTCATCGCCGGGGTGGTGTTGTTGTTCGCCCGGCCGAGGCTGCGGGTGGGCAAGCCCGGTCTTTCGGTACGAAACTTGTTGGGAGACAGATTGCTCCCGTGGTCGGAGATTGTCGGCGTGTCGTTTCCCGCCGGCAGTCGCTGGGCGCACATCGATCTGCCCGACGACGAGTACATTCCGGTGATGGCGATCCAGGCCGTCGACAAGGACCGGGCGGTCGCCGCGATGGACACCATCCGGTCGCTGCTCGTTCGCTATCGCCCCGACCTCGAATCGAGCTGACGCCGCGCGGTCCCACATTGTCGTAGGATCGCCCGATGGCACGGCATTTGTGGGGCATTGCTGCATCGGTCTTGATCGCAGCGGCGTTGTGCGGGTGCACCACATCGGTCAGTGGCCGGGCCGTCCGCGCGCCCGGACAATCCCCGTCGGCTAGTCCAAGATCTGTTTCGCCGGCTTTCGCCCCGATTCCGGCGCGCGATTTGCTGCTGCAGGACGGGGACAGCACGCCGCTGGGCCCGGCGACGGCGATGCCGGTGGGCGCCACCTACTTCACCAGCGTCACACCCCCGGAGTGCGGGGCGGCGCTGTTGTTCAAGGGTTCGCCACTGCCGCCGCCCCGCTCCGCCGATCACGCCGAGTCGTCATATCAGCTCGCCGGCCCCGCCCTGTACGCCGAATCCATCGACAACTACGACAAGAAACTCAACCCGCACGAGGTGGTGTGGAAGAGCTTTGGCGCCGTGTCGAAATGCCGGGCCGCCGCGGTTGGCCACAGCCCACAGGGAGACTTTCAGCCGATGCGGCTGAGCCACTTCACCATCGCCTCCGACGGCGTACTGGTGTGGACGATGACCCGCGCGGACTGGACCTGCGACTACGGGCTGGTCGTGCTTACGCGGACGGTCTTACTAGCGTCCGTGTGCGACGCCAAAAGCGGGTTTCCGATGGCCGAGTGGGCTTCGAAGCGGCGGGCCCAGCTCGACAGCCGAACCACCTGACGCTCGCTCAGTAGTTTTTGCAGTCGATCATCATCTGGCGAAATATCGGGAAGGCCTGGTCGGCGCCCGGGTTGTTCTGAATCGCCTTCAGCAGATTCAGCCGCTCATCCGGCGTCGATGCCATGAACTGCCGCAGGAATTGCAGGTTGGGCGGCGACTGGTCGAGGTACTGCGCGGCCATCGGATTTTCCGCGTGCACGGCACGCATGGCCTGGTCGTAGGTGCAGGTGGTGTTCACCATCGGGCCGACATCGGGGGTTGCCGACGCAACACCAATACCAGCACTTAACGACAACGCCAAACAACCAACCCCCACGGCCAGGCCGGCCAACGGTCGTTTGCTCATGTGAAAGCTCCCTCCAGCTGTTGCACCCACTCTAGCGCCACAGCTAACCCGGGGCTTAGCCCGAACCGATGTCTCTCAAACGGCGTGGCTCGTTTCGCGCGCAGCGAAAAGCGGTCGATTTTCGTGACCCGATGCCGGTCTGCCGCCGCCGGTTTTCCGGCTACTAGCCTGGATATGTGCCAGATCCCGCCACGTACCGTCCCGCTCCCGGGTCCATTCCGGTCGAGCCCGGCGTCTACCGATTTCGGGACGCACACGGCCGGGTGATCTACGTCGGAAAGGCCAAGAGCCTACGTAGCCGGCTCACGTCCTACTTCGCCGATATCGCGAATCTGCATCCACGCACCCGGCAGATGGTGACCACCGCGGCCAAGGTCGAGTGGACGGTGGTCAACACCGAGGTCGAGGCCTTGCAGCTGGAATACAACTGGATCAAGGAGTTCGACCCGCGGTTCAACGTCCGCTACCGCGACGACAAGTCCTACCCGGTGCTGGCCGTCACGCTCAACGAGGAATTTCCCCGGCTGATGGTCTATCGGGGCCCGCGCCGCAAAGGCGTCCGGTACTTCGGTCCCTACTCGCACGCGTGGGCGATCCGGGAGACGCTGGATCTGCTCACCCGGGTGTTCCCCGCCCGGACCTGCTCGCACGGGGTGTTCAAGCGGCACAAGCAGATCGACCGGCCGTGTCTGCTCGGCTACATCGACAAGTGCTCGGCGCCGTGTATCGGCCGGGTCAGCCCCGAGCAACATCGCCAGATCGTCGACGATTTCTGCGACTTCCTGTCCGGCAAGACGGATCGATTTGCCCGCGAGCTGGAGCAGCAGATGCGCGCGGCGTCCGACGAGCTCGATTTCGAACGTGCCGCGCGGCTTCGGGACGACATCGGCGCGCTGAAACGGGCGATGGAAAAGCAAGCGGTGGTGTTCGGCGACGGCACCGACGCCGACGTGGTTGCCTTTGCCGACGACGAGCTCGAAGCCGCGGTGCAGGTGTTTCACGTCCGCGGCGGCCGGGTCCGCGGTCAGCGCGGCTGGGTCGTCGAAAAGCCAGGAGACCCAGGGGGTTCGGGTGAAGAGCAGCTGGTCGAACAGTTCCTGACCCAGTTCTACGGCGAGCAGGCCGAACTGGGTGGAGCCGCCGACGAAGCCGCCAACCCGGTACCGCGCGAGGTGCTGGTGCCGTGCCTGCCGTCCAACGCCGGTGAGTTGTCCAGCTGGCTGTCCGGCCTGCGCGGATCGCGGGTCGTGCTGCGGGTGCCGCGCCGCGGCGACAAGCGGGCTCTCGCCGAAACCGTCCAGCGCAACGCGAAAGAGGCGCTGCAACAACACAAACTGAAGCGCGCCGGCGACTTCAACGCCAGATCCGCTGCGCTGCAGAACATTCAGGACGCTCTCGGGCTGGCTGACGCGCCGTTACGCATCGAGTGCGTCGACATCAGCCACGTGCAGGGCACCGATGTGGTGGGCTCGTTGGTGGTGTTCGAGGACGGTCTGCCGCGCAAGTCGGACTACCGCCACTTCGGGATCAGGGAAGCGGCCGGGCAGGGCCGCTCCGATGACGTCGCCTCCATCGCCGAGGTGACCCGTCGCCGGTTCGCGCGCCACCTCACCGAGCAGAACGACCCCAATATGCTTTCCCCGGAAGGCAAATCACGCCGGTTCGCCTACCCGCCCAATCTGTACGTTGTCGACGGCGGCGCGCCACAAGTCAATGCCGCCAGCGCCGTGCTCGAGGAATTGGGGATCACCGACGTCGCGGTGATCGGCCTGGCCAAGCGGCTCGAAGAGGTGTGGGTGCCCGCCGAACCGGATCCTGTCATCCTGCCGCGCAACAGCGAGGGGCTTTACCTGCTGCAGCGCGTGCGTGACGAGGCGCACCGGTTCGCGATCACCTACCATCGCAGCAAGCGATCCAAGCGAATGACCGCCTCGGCGCTGGATGCGGTGCCAGGATTAGGAGAACACCGCCGCAAGGCACTGGTCACTCACTTCGGATCGATAGCCCGCCTCAAGGAGGCCACCGTCGACCAGATCACCGCCGTTCCGGGTATCGGCGTGGCAACGGCCACGGCCGTCGTCGAGGCGCTGCGACCGCAACCGGCCGAGCAGGCCGAACCGCCCGGGCAAGTCGAACAATCCGGAGCCTCGGCATGACCAGCCGGGTCGGGGACAGCGACCAGCGGCGGGGCCCGGTCGCGGGGATTGACGTCGTCCTGGTCACCGGCTTGTCGGGGGCCGGACGGGGGACGGCGGCCAAGGTGCTCGAGGACCTCGGCTGGTATGTCGCCGACAACCTGCCACCCCAACTCATCACCCGCATGGTGGATTTCGGGCTGGCCGCCGGATCGCGGATCACCCAACTGGCGGTGGTCATGGACGTCCGATCGCGCGGCTTCACCGGTGATCTCGACGAGGTGCGCAACGAACTGGCCACCCGCAACATCAACCCGCGGGTGGTGTTCATGGAAGCATCCGACGACATGCTGGTGCGCCGCTACGAACAGAACCGGCGCAGCCACCCGCTGCAGGGCCGGCAGACGCTGGCCGAGGGCATCGCGGCCGAACGCCGGATGCTGGCGCCGGTGCGCGCCACCGCCGACCTGATCATCGACACCTCCACGCTGTCGGTGCGGGGCTTGCGGGAAAGCATCGAGCGGGCATTCGGTGGCGATACGGATTTGTCGACCAGCGTCACGGTCGAGTCGTTCGGCTTCAAGTACGGCCTGCCGATGGACGCCGACATGGTGATGGACGTGCGCTTCCTGCCGAACCCGCATTGGGTCGACGAGTTGCGCCCGCTCACCGGGCAGCATCCGGCGGTGGCCGATTACGTGGTGGGCCAACCGGGCGCGGCGGAGTTCCTCGACGCTTACCATCGATTGCTGGCCCTTGTTGTCGAGGGCTATCGCAGGGAGGGCAAACGCTACATGACGGTCGCGATCGGCTGTACCGGCGGCAAACACCGCAGCGTGGCGATCGCGGAGGCGTTGATGCACCGGTTGCAGGCCGAGGACGAACTGTCGGTGCGAGTGCTGCACCGGGATCTGGGCCGCGAATGAGCCCACCACAAAGCGAGGGCATCGTCGCACTCGGCGGGGGACACGGTTTGTATGCGACGCTGTCGGCCGCGCGCCGGCTCACCCCCTACGTGACGGCGGTGGTGACCGTCGCCGACGACGGCGGCTCGTCGGGCCGGTTGCGAAGCGAGTTGGACGTGGTGCCGCCCGGTGATCTGCGAATGGCGTTGGCGGCGTTGGCATCTGACAGCCCATATGGTCAGCTGTGGGCGACCATTCTGCAGCACCGATTCGGTGGCAGCGGGGCGCTGGCCGGGCACCCGATCGGCAACTTGCTGCTGGCGGGCCTGTCCGAGGTGCTGGCCGACCCGGTCGCCGCCCTCGACGAGCTGGGCCGCATCCTCGGGGTCAAGGGCCGGGTGCTGCCGATGTGCCCTATCGCGTTGCAGATCGAGGCCGACGTTTCCGGGCTGGAAGCCGACCCCCGGATCTTCCGCTCGATCCGCGGTCAGGTCGCGATCGCGACGACGCCGGGCAAGGTGCGCCGAGTGCGGCTGCTTCCACCGGATCCGCCGGCGACCCGGCAGGCCGTCGACGCGATCATGGCCGCGGACCTGGTGGTGCTGGGCCCCGGCTCGTGGTTTACCAGCGTGATCCCACATGTGCTGGTCCCTGAGCTGGCCGCGGCCCTGCAGGCCACCGCGGCGCGCCGGGCGCTGGTGCTCAACCTGGTGGCCGAACCGGGGGAGACGGCGGGTTTTTCGGTGGAGCGGCATCTGCACGTGCTGGCCCAGCATGCGCCGGGGTTCACCGTGCACGACATCATCATCGACGCCGATCGGGTACCCAGCGAACGCGAGCGCGAGCAGCTGCGCCGCACCGCGACCCTGCTCAGGGCCGAGGTCCACTTCGCCGATGTGGCCCGACCTGGTACACCTTTACATGACCCGGGCAAGCTCGCGGCGGCCCTGGACGGGGTCCGCGCGGGCCGCGCGGGTCCGGCAGCGCCTTCGGCGAAGGCCACCGCCGAGATTCGGGTCGACGGTGAGGCTGCACCGACGGCCGTGAACGGACCGGCTGGCAGCGGACCAAGGGGTGACGACGCGTGGCGATGACGACCGAAGTCAAGGACGAGCTGAGCCGCCTGGTAGTGAAGTCGGTCAGTGCGCGCCGAGCGGAGGTCACCTCCCTGCTGCGGTTCGCCGGCGGCCTGCACATCGTGGGTGGGCGCGTGGTCGTCGAGGCCGAAGTGGATCTGGGCAATATTGCCCGCCGGCTGCGCAAGGACATCTTCGATCTGTACGGCTACAACGCCGTCGTGCATGTGTTGTCGGCCAGCGGGATTCGTAAGAGCACTCGGTACGTGCTGCGGGTGGCCAACGACGGCGAGGCGTTGGCCCGCCAGACCGGGTTGCTGGACATGCGCGGACGGCCGGTGCGCGGTCTGCCGGCCCAGGTCGTCGGGGGCAGCATCGCCGACGCCGAAGCAGCCTGGCGGGGGGCTTTTTTGGCGCACGGGTCGCTGACCGAGCCCGGACGGTCCTCGGCGCTGGAAGTCAGCTGCCCGGGTCCCGAAGCCGCCCTGGCGTTGGTCGGCGCCGCACGCCGGCTCGGGGTCAGCGCCAAGGCCCGCGAGGTCCGCGGCGCCGACCGGGTGGTGGTCCGCGACGGCGAGGCGATCGGCGCGCTGCTGACCCGGATGGGGGCCCAGGACTCCCGGCTGATCTGGGAGGAACGCCGGATGCGGCGCGAGGTGCGGGCGACCGCCAACCGGCTGGCCAACTTCGACGACGCCAATCTGCGTCGCTCGGCCCGCGCCGCGGTCGCTGCGGCTGCCCGGGTGGAACGGGCGCTGGAAATCCTCGGCGACAGCGTTCCCGACCATCTGGCATCGGCCGGCAAGCTCCGGGTGGAGCACCGCCAGGCTTCGCTCGAGGAGCTGGGCCGGCTCGCCGACCCGCCGATGACGAAAGACGCTGTGGCGGGGCGTATCCGGCGCCTTCTGTCGATGGCCGACCGCAAGGCGAAGGTAGACGGGATCCCTGACACCGAATCCGCGGTGACACCGGATTTGCTCGAAGACGCCTGAGGATTGTTGGCAATCCCTCGACGCGCTTTGCTGGCGAGGGCTACGGTCGTCGCATGCAGCGGCTTTCGAGTGTCGATGCGGCGTTTTGGTCTGCCGAGACTGCCGGTTGGCACATGCACGTGGGCGCGCTGGCGATCTGCGACCCCACCGACGCGCCCGAGTACAGTTTTCAGCGGCTCCGACAATTGCTGATCGAGCGCCTGCCGGAATTGCCGCAGTTGCGCTGGCGGGTCACCGGCTCACCACTCGGCCTGGACCGACCCTGGTTCGTCGAGGATGAAGAACTCGACGTCGACTTCCATATTCGCCGCATCGGAGTTCCCGCCCCGGGCGGGCGGCGCGAGGTCGACGAGCTCGTCGGCCGATTGATGTCCTACAAGCTGGACCGCTCCCGACCGCTGTGGGAGCTCTGGGTGATCGAGGGCGTCAAGGGTGGACGCGTCGCCACACTGACCAAGATGCACCACGCGATCGTCGACGGCGTCTCCGGCGCCGGTCTGGGCGAAATTCTGCTGGACGTCACGCCCGAACCCCGGCCACCGCAACGGGAAACTGTCGGCTCCCTGGTGGGTTTCAAGCTGCCCGGCCTGGAGCGGCGGGCGATCGGGGCCCTGATCAACGTGGGGGTGATGACGCCGTTCCGCATTGCGCGGCTGGTGGAGCAGACGCTGCGCCAGCAGATCGCCGCACTGGGCGTCCGCAGCAGGCCGCCTCGCTATTTCGACGCGCCCAAGACCCGATTCAACGCGCCGGTCTCACCGCATCGCCGGATCACCGGCACCCGCGTGGAGTTGGCCCGCGCCAAGGCCGTCAAGGATGCTTTCGGCGTCAAGCTCAACGACGTGGTGCTGGCGCTGGTGGCCGGCGCTGCCCGCGAATATCTGCAAGCGCGGGGCGAATTGCCCGCCAAGCCGCTGATCGCGCAGATCCCGGTGTCGACTCGCACCGACGACTCGCAATCCGACGTCGGCAACCAGATCAGCTCGATGACGGCCTCGCTCGCCACCGACATTGAGGACCCCGCCGAGCGACTGCTGGCGATCTACGAAAGCACGCAGAGTGCAAAGGAAATGGCTAAGGCATTGTCGGCGCATCAGATCATGGGTCTGACCGAGACGACGCCGCCGGGGCTGTTGCAGCTGGCCGCTCGGGCGTACACGGCCACCGGCCTATCGCGGAACCTAGCCCCGATCAACATGGTCGTGTCGAATGTTCCCGGGCCGCCGATGCCGCTGTACATGGCGGGTGCTAAAGTGGAATCGCTTGTGCCGCTTGGGCCTCCGGTGATGGACGTGGCCCTCAACGTCACTTGCTTCTCCTACACCGATTTCCTGGACTTCGGTTTCGTGACGACGCCCGAGGCCGCCAACGACATCGAAGACATGGCCAAGGCTGTCGAACCGGCGCTGGTCGACCTGGAGAAGGCAGCGGCCGACGGCTGAGCCGTCAGTCGCGGCGCAGGTACGTGGTCGCGTACACCCAGGACAAAAATCGCGCTACGGCCTCGGCCGATCGATGCGCCCGCGGGGAACTGAAGATATCGAATGCGTGCTGGGCGCTGGGCAATTCGGCGTATGCGACGGGCGACTTGGAGACCGCGCGCAGTTCTTCGACGAATTCGCGGGCCTCGCCGACCGGGATGAGCGAATCGTCGTGCCCGTGCAGCACGAAGAACGGTGGCGCGTCGGCGCGCAGCCGCCGAATCGGCGATGCATCGACGTAGACATCCCGGTTCGTGGCGAATTTCCGCTTGACGACCAACTTTTCGAGCAGTTCCACGAACTCGCGGCGCCCGTCGCCCTCAGTGGAGAACCAGTCGTAGCGGCCGTACACCGGGACGGCGGCGACCACGGAGGTGTCGGCGTCTTCGAAGCCCGGCTGGAAGGCGGGGTCGTTCGGTGTCAGCGCGGCCAGTGAGGACAGGTGCCCGCCGGCCGACCCGCCGGTGATGGCGACGAAGTTGGGGTCACCGCCGTAGTTCGCGATGTTCTCCTTGACCCAGGCCAGCGCCCGCTTCACGTCGACGATGTGGTCGGGCCAGGTGTGCAGCGGGGAGACCCGGTAGCCGATCGACACGCAGATCCAGCCGCGGGCGGCGAGATGACTCATCAGCGGGTAGGCCTGCGGCCGACGCATCCCGATCACCCATGCGCCACCGGGGATCTGCACCAGCACGGGCGCCTTGCCGTCGCGGGGCAGGTCGCGGCGACGCCAGATGTCGGCGCGGTTGGCCCGGCCGTGCGGCCCGTAGCTGACGACGTTGGTCTTCTCGACGTAGCGGCGCCGGGCCACGGTGTTGCTCAGCGGTAGGTTGCGCCGGCCGCGCCGTTGCGGCGTGGTGGCCGGCAGCTCGGTGAGCGCCTCGGCGTAGTCGGGGCCCAGCTGTTCGCGCAGCCCCGCTTCGAGAACCGGTCCGGGCGTGGTGACGCCGCGATACCGGATCACCGCGAGGATCGCCCACGACGCGGCGGTCAGCGTCAGCGCCGCCTTGCCGCGGCGCCCGGCGAAGTCGCCGCGCCGGGCGCGGCGCAGCATGTCGAGCAGCGAAGCGGAGAAGTACACGCCCGGCACTTCCGAGGTCGGCCAGCCGAACGCGAACACCAGCACGGTGCTGTAGCCCTTACGGGCGAGGGGACGTAAACCGTTGGCGGCGTTGAGGAACTCCACCGCCGCACGCAACAGCGGCCTGGGCTTGGGCCTGCGCATTAGCCGCTCACCCGGGACTGCAGTTCGGCCCGCAGGATTTTCCCGGTGCTGCCGCGGGGGAGTTCGTCGATCAGCGATATCTCGCGTGGCACTTTGTAATTGGCGAGGTTCTCCCGAACGTGCTGCTTGAGTGTCTCGGCCGTGGCGGTCGCGCCTGGGGCGAGTACCACGAACGCGGCGAGCCGCTGGCCGTACTGCTCGTCGTCCACGCCGATCACCGCGGCTTCGGCCACCTCGGGATGCCCGGCGAGTGTCTTCTCCACTTCAATCGGATAGACGTTCTCGCCGCCGGAGACGATCATCTCGTCGTCGCGGCCGACGACGAACAGCCGTCCATTCTCGTCGAGATACCCGACGTCGCCCGACGACATGTAGCCGGCGTGAAAATCTTTGGTGGCCCCGGAGGTGTACCCGTCGAACTGGGTGTCGTTACGGACGTAGATGGTGCCGACCTCCCCGGTCGGCACTTCGTTGAAATCCGGGTCCAGAATCCGGATCCCGGTTCCGCCGGCCGGCTTGCCGGCCGTGTCGGGCGCGGCGCGCAGGTCGGCGGGTGTGGCGGTGGCGATCATGCCCGCCTCGGTCGCGTTGTAGTTGTTGTAGATCACGTCGCCGAATTGGTCCATGAATGCGATGACCACATCGGGCCGCATCCGCGACCCCGAGGCCGCGGCGAAGCGCAGGGACCGACAGCTGTAGCGATTGCGAACGTCCTCGGGCAGCTCCATGATCCGGTCGAACATCACCGGAACCACCGCCAGACCGGTGGCTCGGTGGCGGTCGATGAGGTCCAGCGTGGCCTCCGGGTCGAACTTGCGCCGGGTGACGATCGTGCACGCCATCGACGCGGCGAAGATCAGCTGCGAGAAACCCCACGCGTGGAACATCGGCGCCACGATCACGATCGTTTCCTCCGCGCGCCACGGGGTGCGGTCCAAGATCGCCTTGAGTGTGCCGATGCCGGCACCGCCGCCAGATTGCTTGGCGCCCTTGGGGCTTCCGGTCGTGCCCGACGTCAGCAGGACCATCTTGCCCTTGCGGCCGGTGCGGCGCGGCTGCTGGCCGAGGTGCTCGGCGATGAGTTGCTCCACCGTGTTCAGGCCGGCTCGTGCTGGTCCGTCGGTCCATGCCACGATGCGCGTGGCGTCCGGCTTGTCGGCCAGAGCGCGGTCCACCGTGGCAGCGAACTCCTCGTCGTAGATCGCGGCGTTGACCCCTTCGCGGTTGACCACCTCGGCCATCGCCGGCCCGGCGAACGAGGTGTTCAGCAGCACCACGTCGGAGCCGATCCGGTTGGCGGCCACCAATGCCTCGACGAAGCCGCGGTGGTTGCGGCACATGATTCCGATGACCTGGGGCTGTCCCGACGGCAGGCCTTGCAGCGCCGCGCCCAACGCGTTGATCCGCTCGTCGAGATCTCGCCAGGTCAGCGTGCCCAACTCGTCGATCAGAGCGGGACGGTCGGGGCAGCGTTGCGCGGCGCCGGCGAACCCCACCGTCATGCCCATCCCTTCGCGACGCATTGCGGCGGCCATCTTCAGATAACGGTCGGGCCGCATCGGTGCGATCATTCCGGCCCGGCGCAGCGTGGCGACTACGCCGGCGACACCGCGAACCTGATCCAGTACGGAAACCATCGCTTAGCCCAGAATCGGGAATCGCCGCTTGGCGGCCAGCGCGGTCAGGGCCTCTTGCATCACCGAGCGCACGTGCTCGTCGACCTCATCGATGTCCGGGTTCTCGCCGAACTGCTCGGTGATATGGATCGGTTCGAGCACCTGCGTGACGATCTTGGTCGGCAGCGGCAGGTTGGGCGGGATTGCGGCGCTGAACCCGAATGGGAAGCCGAACGAGAGCGGCAGGATGGCGCTGCGCAGCAGGCGCTTGATGCCCAGCCGTTCGGCCAGCCAGGTTCCCCGGGTCAGGTACAGCTGAGTTTCCTGCCCGCCGATCGACACCGCCGGAACGATCGGCACACCGGCTTCGATCGCCGTGCTCACATATCCTTTGCGACCATTGAAGTCGATCACGTTTTCGGCGAGGGTCGGGCGGTAGGCGTCATAGTCACCGCCAGGAAAGACGACCACCACGCCGCCGGACTGCAACGCCTTGGCCGCGTTGTCCCGAGTGGCGCGGATATAACCGGTACGGCGGAACAGCCCGCCCGTGACGCCGAGGAACAAGATGTCGTGGCTGAGGGTGTAAACGGGCCGCTCATAGCCGAATTTTTCGTAGAAGTCGACGCTGAAGATGGGGACGTCCATCGGGAACATGCCGCCGGAGTGATTGCCCACGACCAACGCGCCCCCGGGCGGGAAGGATTCCAAACCGTGCACTTCGGAGCGGAAGTACGTCTTCAACATGGGTCGCAGCACGCCCATCAGACGTTGGGTCAGCCTCGGGTCGAATTGGCCGATCTCGGGTTCATCGCCGTCGGTATCGCTCACTTCGCTCACCGGTGCCCCCTTGTGGCTTCGTCGTGTGACTTCGTCTCGTGGCTGGTCGAAGAATTCCCGCTGAGTCTGTAGATGGTAGCTAGGCTCTTATAGTCCAGGGCTAACAGGCGGGGCTGGTGCCTTAGGGTCCGGCCGGGCGCCCGCCGGCCGGTCGTCGGTGGGCATCCGACAGGCTGACGGAGCCGCCCCGCCGTCGCGTCGCCGAGCCGGCGGACCGTTACACCGGTCGATCGAAGTGGCACGCCTCAGGGTGGTATTCCAGCCAGAATCGAATTCTCGAAAGCCGTGTTCGGAGTTGGACATTCGGTCGGCGGCAGCGCTGCGCCGGCCGAATCCGGCCAGCGCGCAACGGAATTGCTCCCGACGCAGCACTGCTGGATCGAGCCGCGACGGTGCCGGTGCGAACTCGATGCTGATAGGTAAAACCTCTCAGCGCCTGACCTGGGCACAACGTGGCAGAAGGGGGTCGAAGTGTATGCAGTGTGAGAAAATGCGACATACGCAACTCCCCGAATCGTATGGCGTTGGCCACATTCTGGGAGCTATCGTTACCCCAATTACTCCAGAACCGTCGGCCGAGAGAGACTCAATGGACTTCGCTGGTTTGTCCGACGAACGGGAAACACGTTCGGTTGCAACTGCAACGCACATGCCCAGTGGTGCGCGGGACCGGCGCGGGTGTCCGCCGCCGAGCGCCGTGGTGCGTCCCCCCTTGGGGCACGTTCGCCCGACGAGCCCCTCGCCGGCACGGCTGACCACGAACCGGCCCCCCAGTGCATTGGATCGCCCGGCCGCCGCGGACACCGCGGACCAGCGTCAGGCTGACTACTTTCTGCGGCTGCTCATCCAGAACCGCCGGCTGATCGAACAGCGGATCGAGGGTTATTACAAGGCAATTGCCCTGGCCGAGGCCAAGAACGACGAGGAGACGGCATCCGTCTTCCGGCACACGGCCTCCATCGAAGAGCAGGAACGCGAAACCCTCGATGCTTTGATCGAGAACCTGCACCGCCGGTTCCCCATCCGGCTGGCCCCCGACGCCCCGGCGGCTCCGCGAGGACCACGGGTGCTCGCTCGATAGGGCCGCGTCACTAGTCACCTCAACACCCCGCCCGTCCTGGGTGGGTCGGCGGGAGTGCTCGCCGGATCGCCCATGGCCCGCGGCTCGAACCGCGCAGTGTACGGGCGCGTCGCCCCCGAAGATCCGGGACTTCTACCAGCCCCACGGCCGTTGTCAGTGCTGTTCTAGGCTGAAGGCCAGGGGTTTACCAGGAGACTCAGGCGAAGGCGAGGGAGACACAAGTGACGGTCCGGGTAGGCATTAATGGTTTCGGTCGAATCGGACGGAATTTTTATCGTGCGTTGCTGGCTCAGCAGGAGCAGGGTGGTGCTGATATCGAGGTGGTGGCGGTCAACGACATCACCGATAACCAGACGTTGGCGCATCTGCTGAAGTTCGACTCGATCTTGGGCCGGCTGCCCCACGAGGTGAGCCTTGAGGGTGAGGACACCATCGTGGTGGGTCCGGCCAAGATCAAGGCATTGGCGGTGCGGGAGGGTCCGGCCGCGCTGCCCTGGGGTGAGTTGGGTGTGGACGTGGTGGTGGAGTCCACCGGTCTGTTCACCGCCCGCGCCAAAGCGCAGGGCCACCTCGATGCCGGGGCTAAGAAGGTGATCATCTCCGCCCCGGCCAGCGACGAGGACATCACCATCGTGTTGGGCGTCAACGACGACAAGTACGACGGCAGCCAACACATCATCTCCAACGCCTCGTGCACCACGAACTGCCTGGGGCCGCTGGCTAAGGTGCTCCATGACGAGTTCGGCATCGTCAAGGGTCTGATGACCACCATCCACGCCTACACCCAGGATCAGAATCTGCAAGACGGCCCGCACAAAGATCTGCGCCGTGCGCGGGCGGCCGGGCTCAACATCGTGCCGACGTCCACCGGTGCGGCCAAGGCCATCGGTTTGGTGTTGCCGGAACTGAAGGGCAAACTCGACGGGTATGCGCTGCGGGTGCCGATCCCGACCGGCTCGGTCACCGATTTGACCGCCGAATTGCGCACCTCGGCCGGTGTTGAGGACATCAACGCCGCGTTCCAGGCCGCCAGCGAGGGCAAGCTCAAGGGCATCCTGAAGTACTACGACGCCCCGATCGTCTCCAGCGACATCGTCACCGACCCGCACAGCTCGATCTTCGACTCCGGCCTCACCAAAGTCATCGACAACCAAGCCAAAGTCGTCTCCTGGTACGACAACGAATGGGGCTACTCCAACCGCCTCGTCGACCTCGTCGCACTGGTCGGCAAGTCGCTCTAACCGTGGCCGTTCCGAACCTCGAAGACCTTCTGTCCGAAGGCGTCTCGGGTCGCCCGGTGCTGGTGCGGTCCGATCTCAACGTGCCGCTCGACGATTCGGGAGCGATCACCGACCCCGGCCGGATCACGGCGTCGGTTCCGACGCTGCGCGCACTCCTGGACGGGGGCGCCAAGGTGGTGGTCACCGCTCACCTTGGCCGTCCCAAGGGCGGGCCCGATCCGAAGCTGTCGTTGGCGCCGGTCGCAGCCGCGCTGGGTGAGCAGTTGGGCCGGCACGTGCAGCTGGCCGGTGATGTCGTGGGTACCGACGCCTTGGCTCGCGCCGAGGGGCTGACCGACGGCGACGTCCTGCTGTTGGAGAACATCCGCTTCGATGCCCGCGAAACCAGCAAGGACGACGGCGAGCGGCTGGCGCTGGCCAAGCAACTGGCCGAATTGGTCTCGCCCGGAGGGGCTTTCGTCTCCGACGGTTTTGGGGTGGTGCACCGCAAGCAGGCCTCGGTGTACGACGTCGCCACGCTGCTGCCGCACTACGCGGGCACCCTGGTGGCCGAGGAGATCGCGGTCTTGGAGCAGCTGACCAGCTCCACCGAGCGGCCCTACGCCGTAGTGCTCGGCGGGTCGAAGGTGTCCGACAAGCTCGGCGTCATCGAATCGTTGGCGACCAAGGCCGACAGCATCGTGATCGGCGGCGGGATGTGCTTCACTTTCCTTGCCGCACAGGGATATTCGGTGGGTAAGTCGCTGCTCGAAGAAGAGATGGTGGACACCTGCCGCAGCCTGCTGGAGACCTACGCCGACGTGTTGCGGCTGCCCGGCGACATCGTGGTGACCGAGAAGTTCGCCGTCGATTCCCCGCCACAGTTTGTGGCCGCCAACGCGATTCCCGACGAGCTGATCGGCTTGGACATCGGCCCCGGTTCGGTGAAGCGGTTCGCCGCGTTGCTGTCGAACGCCAGGACCATTTTCTGGAACGGCCCGATGGGCGTGTTCGAGTTCCCGGCGTACGCCGCCGGCACCCGGGGCATCGCCGAGGCGATCGTCGCGGCGACCGGGAAAGGGGCGTTCAGTGTGGTCGGTGGTGGCGACTCCGCCGCCGCGGTGCGCGCGCTGAAGATCCCGCAGGACGCGTTCTCGCACATCTCCACCGGCGGCGGTGCGTCGCTGGAATACCTTGAGGGCAAAGCGCTGCCCGGCATCGAAGTACTCGGTCAGCCGCACCCGAGTGGAGGAGACGCGTGAGCCGCAAGCCACTGATCGCCGGCAACTGGAAGATGAACCTCAATCACTTCGAGGCCATCGCGCTGGTGCAGAAGATCGCGTTCGCGTTGCCGGACAAGTACTACGACAAGGTCGACGTCACGGTGCTGCCGCCGTTCACCGACCTGCGCAGCGTGCAAACGCTGGTCGACGGCGACAAGCTGCGGCTGACCTACGGTGCCCAGGACCTGTCGCCGCACGAATCGGGCGCCTACACCGGCGACATCAGCGGCACCTTCCTGGCCAAGCTGGGGTGCAGCTTCGTCGTCGTCGGACACTCGGAGCGACGCACGTATCACCACGAGGACGACGCCCTGGTGGCGGCCAAGGCCGCCGCCGCGTTGCGTAACGAGCTGACGCCCATCGTCTGCGTCGGTGAGCACCTCGACATCCGCGAGGCCGGCCAGCACGTCAGTCACTGCGAGCGGCAGGTGCGCGAGTCGCTGGCCGGGCTGTCGGCCGAGCAGATCGCCAAGACCGTCATTGCCTACGAACCGGTGTGGGCCATCGGGACCGGGCGGGTGGCCAGCGCCGCGGACGCCCAAGAGGTGTGCAAGGCCATCCGCGAGCAGCTCGCCGAGTTGGCGTCGCCGCAGATCGCCGGCGCTGTTCGGGTGCTCTACGGCGGTTCGGTGAACGCTAAGAACGTCGGCGAGATCGTCGCGCAAGACGACGTCGACGGCGGTTTGGTCGGCGGAGCTTCGCTGGACGGCGAGCAATTCGCGACCCTGGCGGCCATCGCCGCGGGCGGCCCGTTGCCTTAGGTGCCGCGCCCGCGAGCGTCGGTTAGGGCGCCAGCAACCGCATTGGGTAGGGTGGGTGCATGCAATTGGCCCTGCAAATCACCCTGGTGGTCACCAGTGTTCTGGTGATCCTGTTGGTGCTGTTGCACCGTGCCAAGGGCGGTGGTCTGTCCACGCTGTTCGGCGGTGGCGTCCAGTCGAGCTTGTCGGGGTCGACGGTGGTGGAGAAGAACCTGGACCGGTTGACCGTGTTCATCACGGGGATCTGGCTGGTGTGCATCATCGGAATCGCCCTGATGATCAAGTACCGCTGATCGCTTGGCGGGCGCCCCGCCCGATCCGCACCGATACTGGAACGCATGGTTGAGGTTTCCGAGCTCGCGTCCGGGCGGGTGTCTGACGCCGCGCTAGCGCCGATTGGCGCCGTGCACCGCACCCAGGTGGGCCGCGAGGCCACCGAACCGATGCGCGCCGACATCCGGATGCTTGGCAGCATTCTCGGCGACACCGTGCGCGAGCAGAACGGCGACGCCGTCTTCGATCTCGTCGAACGCGCGCGGGTGGAATCATTCCGGGTGCGCCGCTCGGAGATCGATCGCGCCGAGATCTCGCACATGTTCGACGGGATCGACATCCGCATGGCCATCCCGACCATCCGCGCGTTCAGCCATTTCGCGCTGCTGGCTAACGTCGCCGAAGACATTCACCGGGCGCGGCGGCGCAAGATCCACATCGACGCCGGCGAACCGCCACAGGACAGCAGCCTGGCCGCCACCTACGCAAAACTGGACTCCGCGGAGTTGGATTCGGCCACCGTCGCCGACGCGCTGCGCGGCGCACTGGTTTCCCCCGTGATTACCGCGCATCCCACCGAGATCCGCCGACGCACCGTGTTCGTGGCCCAACACCGGATCACCGAGCTGATGCGCCTGCACGCGCAGGGGCACCGGGAGACCGCCGAGGGCCGAAGCATCGAACGTGAGCTCCGCCGGCAGGTGCTCACCCTGTGGCAGACCGCGCTGAACCGGGTGTCCCGGCTGCACATCACCGACGAGATCGACGTCGGCCTGCGGTACTACGCGGCCGCTTTGTTCGAGGTCATCCCACAGGTCAACGCCGGGGTACGGGAGGCGCTGCGCGCCCGCTGGCCCGACGCCGACCTGCTGTCCGAACCCATCCTGCAGCCGGGGTCGTGGATCGGCGGCGACCGCGACGGGAACCCCAATGTGACCGCCGCGGTAGTACGGCGGGCCACCGGCAGCGCCGCGTACACCGCGCTGGCACATCACCTGTCCGAGCTCACCGAACTCGAGCAGGAGCTCTCGATGTCGGCGCGGCTGGTCGCCGTCAGCCCCGAGCTGACCGCGCTGGAGCAGAGCTGCCCGGAATCGGCGCGGGCCGACGAACCGTATCGGCGGGCCGTGCGGGTGATCCGCGCGCGACTCAGCGCGACCGCCGCCCAAATCCTCGATGCGCAACCGCAGCACCTGCTCGACCTCGGTCTGGACGCCTATACGACGCCCGGCGAACTGCGCGCCGACCTGGACATCGTCGACCGTTCGTTGCGCAGCCACGGCAGCACGCTGCTCGCCGACGACCGGCTGCACTTGTTGCGAGAAAGCGTGCACGTCTTCGGATTTCACCTCAGTGGCCTGGACATGCGGCAGAACTCCGATGTGCACGAGGAAGTGATCGCCGAGTTGCTGGCCTGGGCCGGGGTGCACGACGACTACCGCTCGCTGCCGGAAGACGAGCGGGTGCGGCTGCTGGTCGACGAACTGAGCACCCGGCGTCCGTTGCTGTCCGACCGCGCCCAGCTGTCCGAACTGGCCCACCAGGAGTTGAGTGTGGTCGAAGCCGCCGCTGCTGCCGTCAAGCGTTACGGCCCGGCCGCGGTGCCCAACTACGTCATCTCGATGTGCCAGTCCGTGTCCGACGTGCTGGAGGCCGCGATCCTGCTCAAGGAAACCGGCCTGCTCGATGTGTCCGGACCCGAACCCTATTGTCCGGTAGGAATTTCCCCGCTGTTCGAGACGATCGACGATCTGCACAACGGCGCGACGATCCTGCAGGCGATGCTGGAGCTCCCGCTGTATCGCGCGGTCGTGGCGGCTCGAGGTGACAGCCAGGAAGTGATGCTGGGCTACTCCGACTCCAACAAAGACGGCGGATATCTGACCGCGAACTGGGCTGTCTACCGCGCCGAGTTGGCACTGGCCGACGTGGCCCGCACGAATCGAATCCGATTGCGGCTCTTCCACGGCCGCGGTGGCACCGTCGGGCGCGGTGGCGGCCCGAGCTACCAAGCCATCCTCGCGCAGCCGCCTGGAGCGGTCAACGGGTCGCTGCGCCTCACCGAGCAGGGCGAGGTGATCGCGGCCAAGTACGCCGAACCGCAATTGGCGCAACGAAATCTGGAGAGCCTGGTGGCGGCGACGTTGGAGTCGACGCTGCTGGACGTGGAGGGTCTCGGTGACGATCCGGAGCCCGCATACGCCGTGCTCGACGAGATCGCCGCGCTGGCACGCCAGGCCTATACCGAATTGGTGCACGACACACCGGGTTTCGTCGAGTACTTCAAGGCCTCCACACCGGTCAGCGAGATCGGGTCGCTGAACATCGGCAGCCGGCCGACCTCGCGCAAACCCACGGAGTCGATCTCGGATCTGCGCGCCATCCCGTGGGTGCTGGCGTGGAGTCAGTCGCGCGTCATGCTGCCCGGCTGGTACGGCACCGGATCGGCATTCCAGCGATGGATTGGGGCGGGACCCGAAAGCGAAGACGAGCGCGTCGAGATCCTGCACGATCTGTACGAACGGTGGCCGTTCTTCCGCAGCGTGCTGTCGAACATGGCACAGGTGTTGGCCAAGAGCGACCTGGGGCTGGCGGCGCGCTATGCGGAGCTGGTCGACGACGAGGCGTTGCGGCGCAGGGTGTTCGACAAAATCGTCGACGAGCACCAGCGGACGATCGCGATGCACAAGTTGATCACCGGCCACGATGACCTGCTTGCCGACAACCCGGCGCTGGCGATCTCGGTGTTCAACCGTTTCCCCTACCTGGAGCCACTGAATCATCTGCAGGTGGAGCTGTTGCGGCGATACCGCTCGGGTGACGACGACGAGTTGGTGAAGCGCGGAATCCTGTTGACGATGAACGGTTTGGCCAGCGCGTTACGCAACAGCGGATAACGGGCATAGGGCAGGGAGGCGCCCAAGCGGAGGAAGCATGCCCGATCCGATGTCGTCCCGACAGACCCCGTCTGCATCGGCGGCGCGCGTGGCCCAGCACCCGGTCTTCGAACGACTGGCGCGGGCCGGCTTCGTGGTGAGCGGCCTGCTGCACCTGCTGGTCGGCTACCTCGCCGTCCGAATCGCGTTCGGCGAGCGTGCCACGGCGGATCAAACCGGCGCGCTGGCTACCTTGGCGGGCAAGCCCGGCGGGCCCGTCGCGTTGTGGTTCGTCGCGGCCGCGCTGTTGTTACTGGGCTGGTGGCGGCTGGTCGAGACCGTACTGGGCCGGTCCAGCGACCAGCGGGACGGCTCCTCGTCGGGAGCGCTGGAGCGGGCGAAGGCGTTGGCGCTCGCGGTGGTCTACCTCGCGCTCGCGTACTCCGCGGTCGGGTTCGCCCGGGGCGCCGGCCGGTCGGCCGACCAGCAGAATTCGACGATCAGCGCGCGCCTGATGCAGAGCACCCCCGGCACCGTCGCGCTGGTGCTCTGCGGTGTGACCGTGGTCGCGGTGGGCGGCTACCACGTCTACAAGGGCGCCAGCCGCACCTTCCTCGACGATCTGAACGGTAACTCGGGCAGCCTAATTCGGCGGCTGGGAGTCGTCGGCTATATCGGCAAAGGGCTGGTGATCGTCGCCGCGGGCGCACTAGTCATTGGCGCCGCGCTGCACTCGCAGCCGCAACAGGCGACCGGGTTGGATGGAGCCCTCAAGACGTTGGGCGCCCAGCCGTATGGCCGGGTGCTATTGATCGGCGCCGCGCTGGGCATCGTCACCTACGGCTTGTACAGCTTTGCGATGGCCCGCCTGACCAAGATGTAGCCGCTACCGGGACGGCCGACTCCGCAGCCGGTCCACCACCCCGCGGACCGCATGCTCGGTCATGGACAGCGGCGACATGACGGTCTCGCCCACGCTCACGATGTAGTCGATGCGCCCGACAATGGCCTCTACCGGTTCGACCAGCGCAATGAGCCGTTTGGCCAGCTCGTCGAGGTTCGCCAGAGTTCCTTCCAGATGGTCGAGGCCGCCCTCGAGGCGCTCGACGGTGCCGTTCAACCGGGTCAAGGAGCTGCTGAGCTCGTTCATTGTCCTACCCAGGCCCTCGAGCACGTCTTCGACCTGTTCGACCGTCTTGTCGGCATTCAATGCCGCCTGGGTGAGGGTCTTGAGCCGGTTCCGCTCGGGTGAGCTGCGCACCGTCTTGTCTGCCATGACGGCAATTATGACCGCGGGGGAACCACGGAGAACCGCGGGGAGCTGAAGAAACCCCGGAAACATCGAATTCTACGTGCGCAATCACCACTGCGACGGTGGCTGGCCTGCCCGCTCGAGCCGGAGCCGCGGGTGCGATCTGGTCAGCCGGTGGGGTGGGCGGGCAGCTTGGCGGCGGCCTCCTGGTCGAGCAGCCACAGCGTGGTTTCGAGGCCGACGGCTCCGGCCGCTGGTATCTCGACCGGCGGGGCGCCGCCGATCGCCGCGGCTGCGGCTTGCGCCTTGGCCGCCCCGGAGACCAACAACCACACTTCCCGGGAACGCCGAATCGCCGGGATAGTCAATGTGATTCGTTGTGGCGGGGGTTTGGGGGAGTTGTCCACGGAGACCACCATGCGGGTGGTCTCCAGCACCGCCGGGGTGTCGGGGAACAGCGAGTTGATATGGCCCTCGGGTCCCATGCCGAGCAGATGCACGTCGAAATTCGGCACCTGCTGGCCGGGTCCGGCGTTGGCCGCCAACAGTTGTTCGTAGGCCAGCGCCGCGGCGGCCAGATCACCGCCGAATTCGCCGTCGCTGGCGGCCATCGGGTGCACATTGCTCGAGGGGATGTCGATGTGGTCGAGCAGTGCCTGCCGCGCCTGCTTCTCGTTGCGCTCGTCGTCGTCCTCGGGAACATAGCGCTCGTCGCCCCAGAACAGGTGCACCGTCGACCAGTCGATCTGGTCGGCTTGGGCGCGCAGGTATTTCAGCAGGCCGATGCCGTTACCCCCGCCGGTCAGCACGATCAGGGCACGTCCCCGTGCGGCCACCGCGGCGCGAATGGTCTCCACGAGTCGGTGCCCGGCGGCCTGCACCAGGGCGTCGCTGTCGGGAAAGACTTCTACTGCCGTGTTCACGCGTACTGCACCTTGTCGATTCCTTCGAGCGCGCTGAAGTAGACCTCGTCGGGGTCCAGGCGCCTCATATCCTCCGCCAGGCATTCGCGGGTTTCCCGGCGTGCCAACGGAACCAGTGCGTCCGGCCGGCCGGTCCGGCTCAGCGTCGCCGTCGTTCCCTCCTGCGGCCGGCTCAGCGTGATGGTCTCGGTCTTGCGCACCAGTTCGACCTTGAGCTCGCCGACTTCCCGGCGCACCGGCCCGTCGATGCGGCTGGCCAACCAGCCGGCCAACACGTCGAGCGAGGGCTCGGTGCGTAGGCCGGAAACCACGGCCGATTCGATTTCCTCGTGCGGCTTCTGGTCCACGGCGGAGGTCAGCAGCGCGCGCCAATAGGTGATCCGTGCCCAGGCCAGATCGGTATCCCCGGCGGTGTAGCCGGGCAGCCGGCTCTTGATCGCCGCCAGCGGGTCGTCGGCGTTGGTGGCATCGGTGATGCGGCGAATGGCCAACTTGCCCAACGGATCGTGGGCGGGAACGGCGGGAGCCACATCCGGCCACCACACCACGACCGGGATGTCGGGAAGCAGGAACGGGATGACGACGCTGGCGGCGTGGCCGGACAGCGGACCGGACAGCCGCAACACCACGACCTCGCCGGCGCCGGCGTCGCCGCCGACCCGCACCTGGGCGTCCAGCCGCGCGTCGCGGCCGTCGATGTCGCCCGCGGCCACGACCAACACCCGGCTGGGGTGTTCGTGGCTGGCGGCGTTGGCGGCCTCGATGGCCTCCTCGAGCAGGGTGTCGTTGTCCGACTTGATGATCAGCGTGCCGACCCGGCCCATCATCACCACGCCGGCCTGCTCGCGCAGCTTGTCGAGCTTCTTGTTGACGGCGGTGGTCGTGGTGTCGAGTAAATCGACGATCATGACAGCCAGCCCCTCACATCGCTACGCCCTGCGTCGTCGCCGCGCATCACGGCCGCCGCCATTCCCGGCCGGTTCGGCGCAACATCTCGAAGGAGGAGGCGGGTCCCCAGGTGCCGGCTTCGTAGGGCTCCGGCTTCCCGTGCGACTCCCAATGTTCGAGGACGGGATCGAGGATCTGCCAAGCCAATTCGACCTCCTCATTGACCGGGAACAGGGAGGGTTCACCGAGTAGCACATCCAGGATCAGCCGCTCATAGGCCTCGGGCGAATCTTCGGCGAACGCCGACCCGTAGGAGAAGTCCATGTTGACATCCCGGACCTCCATTGCGCCGGGAACTTTAGACCCGAACCGCAGCGTGATGCCCTCGTCGGGCTGCACCCGGATGACCAACGCGTTGGCGCCGAGCTCGTCGGTCATGGTCGCGTCGAACGGCAGATGCGGTGCCCGTTTGAACACCAGGGCAATCTCTGTCACTCTGCGGCCCAAGCGCTTTCCGGTGCGCAGATAGAACGGAACGCCGGCCCAGCGTCGGGTGTCCACTTCGAGTGTGATCGCCGCGAAGGTCTCGGTCGCGGACTCTTTGGAGAACCCCTCCTCGTCGAGCAATCCGACCACCTGCTCGCCGCCCTGCCAGCCGGCCGCGTACTGGCCGCGGCTGGTGGTCTCGTCGAGTGGCTGTGCCAGCTGAGTCGCCGAAAGCACCTTGATCTTCTCAGCCTGCAGCGCCCCGGGTGTGAAGCTGACCGGCTCTTCCATCGCGGTCAACGCCAGCAGCTGCATCAAGTGGTTCTGGATCACGTCGCGGGCCGCGCCGATGCCGTCGTAGTAGCCGGCCCGACCGCCCAGCCCGATGTCCTCGGCCATGGTGATCTGGACGTGGTCGACGTAGTGCGCATTCCAGATCGGATCCCACAGCTGGTTGGCGAAGCGCAGCGCCAGGATGTTCTGCACCGTCTCCTTGCCGAGGTAGTGGTCGATGCGGAACACCGATTCTTCGGGAAACACCGAGTTGACTACGTGGTTGAGCTCGCACGCGCTCTTGAGGTCGTGGCCGAACGGTTTCTCGATGACGACCCGGCTCCACCGGTCTTCCTGCGGACGGGCCAGCCCCGAGGAGTGCAGCTGCTCGCACACCACCGGAAACGACTTCGGCGGGATCGCCAGGTAGAACGCGTGATTGCCGCCGATGCCGCGCTCGGCGTCTAACTTGTCGAGTGTTTCGGCCAGCCTGGCGAACGCGGCGTCATCGTCGAATTCGCCACGCACGAAACGCAATCCGTCGGCCAGCCGCTCCCAGATCGCTTGCCGGAACGGGGTGCGGCAGTACTGCTTGACGTCGTCGTGGATCACCTGGGCGAACGCATCGTGGTCCCAGTCTCGGCGGCCGAAGCCGACCAGTGAAAACATCGGCGGCAACAAGCCGCGGTTGGCCAGGTCGTAGACCGCGGGCACCACCTTCTTGTGGGCCAGGTCGCCGGTGACACCGAACAACACCATGGCGCACGGGCCGGCGATTCTGGGTAGCCGCTTGTCGTCTTTGTCTCGCAGTGGATTGCGCCACTGCGCGCTGTCAGAACTTGGCGTCATTTGTTGCTGGCGCTCAGCTGTTTCTGCGTTTCGTCCAGCAATTCGGTCCACGATTCGACGAACTTGTCCACGCCCTCCTTCTCGAGGACCAGGAAGACGTCGGTCACGTCGATCCCAACCTGCGACAGCTTGTCGAACACGCCCTGCGACGCCTCGGCGGTGCCGGCAATGGTGTTGCCCGTGATGATGCCGTGGTCGGCGACGGCGTCAATTGTCTTCTCTGGCATGGTGTTTACCGTGAACGGCGCGACTAGCTCGGTGACGTAGAGCGTGTCGGAGTAGTCGGGATTCTTGACACCGGTGGACGCCCACAGCGGCCGCTGCACTCGGGCGCCGTCGGCTTTCAGGGCCTGGAAACGCTCGCCGTCCTCGAATACCTCTTGATAGGCGGCGTACGCCAGTCGGGCGTTGGCCACACCGGCCTGGCCGCGTAACGCGAGTGCGTCCGCGGTGCCGATCTTCTCCAGTCGCTTGTCGATCTCGGTGTCCACCCGGGAGACGAAAAACGATGCCACCGAGTGGATCTTGGACAGGTCGTGCCCGGCCTCACGGGCCTTTTCCAAACCGGCGAGGTAGGCGTCCATCACCTCGCGGTGTCGCTCGACGGAGAAGATCAGCGTGACGTTGACCGAAATCCCTTCCGCCAGAACGGAGGTGATGGCAGGAATGCCGGCCTTAGTGGCCGGAATCTTGATGAACAGGTTCGGGCGGTCGACGATTTTCCACAGCTCGACGGCCTGCGCGGTGGTCTTGTCGGTCTCTGCGGCCAGCCGCGGGTCGACCTCGATGGAGACACGTCCGTCCACGCCGTCGGAGGCTTCCCATTCGCGCCGCAGGACGTCGCAGGCGTTGCGTACGTCGTCGGTGGTGACCGTGCGAACCGTGGCGTCCACATCGGCGCCGCGCTCGGCCAGTTCGGCGATCTGCTCGGCGTAGGAATCGCCCTCCGCGAACGCTTTTTGGAAGATCGACGGGTTGGTGGTCACGCCGACGACGCTCTTGGTGTCGATCAGCTCCTGCAGGTTGCCCGAGTGCAGCCGCTGACGCGACAGGTCGTCCAGCCACACGGACACTCCCGCGGCGGACAGGGCCGCCAGATTGGGGTTCTGAGTGCTCATGATTCGCCTTTCTCAGTTGTCGACTACTTCTTCCGCGGCGGCAGCGACGGCCTCCGCGGTGAAGCCGAACTCGCGGAATAATGTCTTGGCGTCGGCGGATTCGCCATAGTGCTCGATCGAGACGATCTTTCCGGTGTCCCCGACCAGCTTGTGCCAGGACTGGGCGACGCCCGCCTCGACGGCCACCCGGGCCGAGACCGACGGTGGCAGCACGCTATCGCGATACTCTGCCGGCTGGGACTCGAACCACTCCACGCACGGCATCGACACGACCCGCGCGATGATGTCCTTGTCCGCCAACAACTTTGCGGCGCCCACCGCCAGCTGAACCTCCGAGCCGGTGGCGATCAGGACGACGTCGGGCTCTTCGTCGCCGTCATCCCCGCCGCCGAGCACGTAGCCGCCGCGGGCGACACCCTCGAGGCTGGTGCCCTGCAGCACCGGCACGCCCTGGCGGGTCAGGATCAAACCGACAGGTCCGCTGCCGTTACCGCGGGCCAGGATTGTGCGCCAGGCGTACGCCGTCTCGTTGGCATCGGCCGGACGCACCACCGACAACCGCGGGATGGCGCGCAATGCCGCCAGGTGCTCGATCGGCTGGTGGGTGGGGCCGTCTTCGCCCAGGCCGACGGAGTCGTGCGTCCACACGTAGATGGTGTCGATGTCCATCAGCGACGCCAGCCGCACCGCGGGGCGCATGTAGTCGGAGAACTGCAGGAAGGTGCCGCCGTAGGCACGAGTCGGTCCGTGCAGCACGATGCCGGACAAGATGGCGCCCATGGCGTGCTCGCGGACCCCGAAGTGCAGTGTCCGGCCATACCAGTCGGCCGTGTAGTCTTTGGTCGAAATCGACGGCGGCCCAAAGGATTTGACACCATCCATGGTGGTGTTGTTGCTGCCGGCCAGGTCGGCCGAACCGCCCCACAACTCGGGCAGTTTGGGTCCCAGCGCCGAAAGCACCTTGCCGGACGCGGCGCGGGTGGCCAGTTCCTTGGATCCCGGTTCCCAATGCGGCAGGTCGACGTCCCAGCCGTCCGGTAACTCCTCCGCCGTCAACCGGTCCAGCAGCGCCTTGCGCTCGGGTTCGCGTTGGGCCCAAGCGTCGAACTTGGCCTGCCATTTCTCATGCGCTTCCTTACCCCGGGCCACCAGCTTGCGGGTGTGGGCGATGACCTCGTCGCGCACTTCGAACGTCCTGTCGGGGTCGAAGCCCAGGATCTTCTTGACGGCGGCGACCTCCTCGTCGCCGAGGGCCGCGCCGTGCGCCTTGCCGGTGTTCATCAGATTGGGCGCCGGATAACCGATGATCGTGCGCAACTCGATGAAGGAGGGCCGGTCGGTGACGGCCTTAGCGTTGGCGATGGCCTCCTCGATCCCGACCACGTTCTCGCCGCCCTCGACCCGCTGGACGTGCCAGCCGTAGGCCTCGTAACGGGCGGCGGTGTCCTCGCACAACGCGATGTTGGTGTCGTCCTCGATCGAGATCTGGTTGTGGTCGTAGAACACGATCAGGTTGCCCAGCTGCTGGACGGCCGCCAGCGACGACGCCTCGGAGGTGACGCCTTCCTCGATATCGCCGTCGGAGGCGATCACGAAAATGTGGTGGTCGAACGGGCTCTCACCCGGGGGCGCGTCGGGGTCGAAAAGGCCGCGCTCGTAACGCGCCGCCATCGCCATCCCGACCGAGGAGGCCAGGCCCTGGCCCAGCGGACCGGTGGTGATCTCAACTCCCTTGGTGTGCCGGAACTCCGGATGCCCGGGTGTCTTGGACCCCCAGGTGCGCAACGACTCGATG
This sequence comes from Mycobacterium simiae, assembly GCF_010727605.1. NCBI lineage: Bacteria > Bacillati > Actinomycetota > Actinomycetes > Mycobacteriales > Mycobacteriaceae > Mycobacterium > Mycobacterium simiae. The sequence continues at coordinate 279,329 of NZ_AP022568.1, read as the reverse complement.
TCGGACAATTCCAGGCCGAACCCGCCCAGGTAGAGCTGCAGGTAGAGGGTCAGGCTGCTGTGGCCGGCGGACAGAATGAACCGGTCGCGGCCGAGCCAGTGGGTGTCGCTGGGATCGTGCACCAGCGTGCGCTGAAACAGCGTGTAGGCCAGCGGCGCCAGGCTCATCGCCGTGCCGGGGTGCCCATTGCCGACCTTTTGCACCGCATCGGCGGCCAGCACCCGCACCGTGTCGACGGCGGCCGTGTCAAGGTCGGTCCAGTCGTCCGGGTGGTGCGGTCGGGTCAGCGTGGAGATCTCTTCGAGTGTGGTCACAGGCGTCAGTCCTTGGGGTGGCCGAAATTCGTAGCGCCGATCAATGCTCACCCTAGTGCGGGAGTGCCGGCGTTTGCAGTATGGGATCCGGGGTATCCCGCGCCCGCTGTGGCTGCGCACGCCCCCGCGAGCAAGCTTGCATTCAAGGCCGCCGGCGGGAAATTCTTGGTGAATAGACCCTGGAGGCTGGCCGCGGTGGTAGCGCGGTCTACCATCGTGCGTAGTAGATCCTGCGCCCCGCTGCACCCCAAGGAGTTATTGCGTGAGCGTTCGCGGGCGCTTCGAGCCAACCCGAGCGCCAAGCCGAATCCGCGGATCGGTGCTGGCTTACCTGGCGCTGACGAAGCCGCGTGTCATCGAGCTGTTGCTGGTCACCGCGATTCCCGCGATGCTGCTGGCCCACCGGGGCCACGTCAACCCGCTGCTGATCCTCAACACCCTGATCGGCGGGATGCTGGCGGCCGGGGGGGCCAACACGCTGAACTGCGTGGCCGACGCCGACATCGACAAGCTGATGAAGCGCACCGCGCGTCGCCCGTTGGCCCGGGCGGCGGTCCCGACGCGCAACGCGCTGGTCATGGGGTTGGCGCTGACCGTGGGCTCGTTCGTCTGGCTGTGGTGGACGACGAACCTGCTCTCCGGCCTGCTCGCCGTCGCGACGATCGCGTTCTACGTGTTCGTCTACACGCTGCTGCTCAAACGCCGCACCTCGCAGAACGTGGTCTGGGGAGGCGCCGCCGGCTGCATGCCGGTGATGATCGGCTGGTCGGCCGTCACCGGCACCATCGGCTGGCCGGCGCTGGCGATGTTCGCGATCATCTTCTTCTGGACGCCGCCGCACACCTGGGCGCTGGCGATGCGCTACAAGGACGACTACAAATCGGCGGGCGTGCCCATGCTGCCCGCGGTGGCGACCGAGCGTCAGGTCACCAAGCAGATCCTCATCTACACCTGGCTGACCGTATTGGCGACCATGGTGTTGGCGCTGGCCACCGGCTGGCTGTACACGGCCGTCGCCGTGGTTGCCGGGGTGTGGTTCCTAGCGATGGCCCACCAGCTCTACGCCGGGGTGCGCGCCGGCGAACCGGTCAAGCCGCTGCGGCTGTTCCTGCAGTCCAATAACTACCTGGCGGTGGTGTTCTGCGCGTTGGCCATCGACTCGGTGATCGCCCTGCCGACGCTGCTGTAGTAGCCACCCCGCGCCGGCTTCCATTCTCCCGGCCGCTTTCACTTAGCCGAAACCTAGCCGGCGCCCAGGATGCGGGCCAATACTGACCTTCAGCAGCAAACCGTGCCGAAGGGACCAGCCCATGGCGGATCGCGTCCGAACATCGATCGCCCGCGGGCTGTTGTCGGCCGGGTTGTTCGTGGCCAGCCCCGGCCTCACGACGGGTATTGCCGCCGCCGCGCCCGGGCCGGTGCCCTTGGACGCCTGGCCGGGCTGCCCGAATGACCACTCGCAGGGCCCCTGCCGCTGGTGTCCCGGGCAACCGCTACCGCCGACCGGCAATCACGTGACCAACCCCGTGGTTTGGGACAACAGCATTTGCCACACCTACTACTACGTCTATTTCGGGCAGGGCAACGTCGCACAAAACATCTGGGACGGCGACGATCCGCCGCCACCCCCACCGCCAGCGCCACCGGGTCTGATCAACCGGGACAACTGCCAGCAGATCCTCGGCATCTTCTGCCCCAAGGCGTGACCCGACCCGAATTACTCAGGGCAGCAACACGATCGGGCCGGTCGTTTTGCGTCCCTGCAGATCTTGGTGGGCGCGGGTGGCTTCGGCCAATGGGTAGCGGCCCCCGACTTCGATGCTGATCGACCCGGTGCCGATCGCGTCGAACAGTTCATCGGCGCGCCAGCTGAACTCCTGGGGAGTGCGCATGAAATGAGCCAGCGTCGGCCGGGTCAAAAACACCGAGCCCGCGGCGTTGAGCCGCTGCGGATCCACCGGCGGTACTGGGCCGCTGGCCGCGCCGAACAGCGCCAGCGTGCCCCGGACCGCCAGACTGGCCAGGCTGGCGTCGAACGTGCTGGCGCCGACGCCGTCGTACACCGCCGCGACGCCAATCCCGCCGGTGAGATCCCGGATCTGCTGGCCGAATTGCGCGGCGTCCTCGGGGTAGGAGAGCACCTCGTCGGCGCCGGCTTGCGTGGACAGCTTCGCTTTTTCCGGTGTCGATACGGTGGTGAAGACCCGGACGCCGAGCAAGTGCGCCCACTGGGTCAGGATCAGCCCGACCCCACCGGCGCCCGCGTGCACCAGCACCGTGTCGCCGGCTTGTACTGGATAGACCGACTTCAGCAAATAGTGTGCGGTCAGTCCCTTCAGCAACACCGAGGCCGCGACCTCGGAGCTGATCCCGTCGGGCAGCTTGGCCGTCAAATGAGCTGGCGCAACGGCAAATTCGGCGTATGCTCCGGTCGCCGCCGCGGACACCACACGGTCACCGACCTGGAAGCTCTCGTCCGTGCCGGGGCCCAGCGCCGCGACGGTGCCGCATACCTCGGAGCCCAGGATGAACGGCAGCGGGCGTGGGTACTGGCCGGACCGGAAATAGGTATCAATGAAGTTGACGCCGATGGCTTCTGCCTCGACCAACAGCTCACCCTCGCCGGGTTCAGGTTGTTTGGCATCGACGTAACGCAGGACCTCGGGACCGCCCGTTTCACTAATTTCGATTGCGTGCATCTGGATATCATGCCCGGGCATGAAGCTTGCCCGCCCGGATGTCTTCCACCCCCGCGTCGTGCTGGCCGGGTGCCCGCAGCGGCCCGCCGGTGAGGCCGACGACGCGGGGTTGGTCGCGGCGCTGCGCCGCCGCGGTCTGCATTCGCGCTGGATGTCCTGGGATTTCGCCGATATTTTGCATGCGGACCTGGTGATCCTGCGCACCGCGCAGGACTGGCGGGCGCGCCGCGACGAGTTCCTACAGTGGACCGCCCGGGTCAAAAACCTGTTGAATCCGCCGGCGGTTGTCACCTGGAATTCCGCTGCGCGCTACCTGGAGGACATCGAGAGTGCCGGCGTGCCAACACTGTTCGGGGATGTGCGGGAGGAGACGGTGTCGTTGATCTTCGTCGGCGGTGAGCAATCACACGCGGTGGCTGCGACGCATGCGGTCCAGCCCGAGTTCGAGTCCTGGGATGTCGGATATGCCGCCATTGCGGCGGCCGCTGACCGCGCGGGCATCCGCAGCAGCGAGCTGCTGTACGCGCGGGTGGACGTGACCGCACCAGAACCGGTGCGGGTCGTGGACGTGAATGTGATTGCGCCGTCCCTGGATTGGCGGCTGCTGGACACCAAAGCGCGCGACCGGGCCGAGCGCTCGTTCGCACTCGCCGTGGCGTCAGCCTGCGAGCGGCTGGGCCTTGGTCCGCTCTCGCATCGACGCCCATAGCGCCGCGGTGGCCGCCGTACAGGCTGCGGCGCCCGCGACGTGAACGGCTACCAGGGCGGCCGGGACGCCGGTGAAGTACTGGGTGGTGCCGACGGCGGCCTGGGCGCACACCAGGGCCAGCAGCACGCCCAGCCGCACCACGATGGGACGCGCAGCGCCGACGGCCAGCAGCCCGAAGCCCAACCCGACCAGCAGGGCGAGGTAGGCGACCAGCAGCGAGGAATGCAGATGCACCAGCGTGGTGATCTCGACTTTCAGGCGGGGCACCGTCCGGCTCGGGCTGCGGTCACCGGCGTGCGGGCCGGCCGCGGTCACCAGCGTTCCGGTCACCAGCACCGCCGCCACGTTCACCGCGGCGAGTGCGGTGAGCGCCCGCAGCGGCCTGGCCACCCGCGCGTGCACGACGCCGTCGTCGGGCTCGCCGACCTTGACGTAGAGCAGCACCGACAGCCACACCATCGTCATCGAGACCAGCAGATGAATGGCGACCGTCCACCACAGCAGCCCGGTGCGCACCGTGACGCCGCCGATCACCGCCTGGACCACCGTTGACACCGGCATCAACCAGGCGTAGGCGAGCACCTCGCCCCGCCGCCGGGCCCGGGTCACCGCCAGCACCGCCAATGCCGCGGTGATGACCACCGCGATGCTGAACAGTCGGTTGCCGAACTCGATGGCCTGGTGCACCCGCGGCACTTCGGAGACGGTGACCGGGACGAAGCTGCCCGGAAAACACCGCGGCCAGGTGGGGCAGCCCAGGCCGGACGCCGTGACGCGCACGATCGAGCCGGTAACGGCAATGCCACCCTGGGACAGGATCACGGTCGCGGCGATGATGCGCTGGACGCGAGGGCGGGGCTCGGGGAGCAAGTCCACCAACCGCATCAGCGTTCGTCGCAGGCCCACCGCCCGATCGTAGGCCCAACGGTAGCGGCCGAAACTACGGCCTGTAGTACGGGCTTTTGCTTCGAGACTCAACTCGCTGACAACGGCGTCGGTGTCGCCGCGGCGAACCGGAAGTGGGGTCGAACCGTCAGGTGAAGCGGAACCAGCGCAGCGCGGCGAGGGCGGCCACCGCACCCCAGACCGCCAGCACGATGACACCGAACCAGTCAACCGACAGCGTCATCGCCTGCGACAGCGCTTCGGTGAGCGCGCCGGACGGGGTGAGCCGCGCCGCCCACTTGACCGCCGCCGGGATCATGTCGGTCTCGAGGGTCAGGGCACCCAGGCCGGCGAAGACGAACCACAGCAGGTTGGCCAACGCCAGCACGATCTCGGCGCGCAGCGTCCCACCGAGCAGCAAGCCCAGGGCCGCGAAGCCGGCGGTGCCCAGCGCGATCACCACCGCACCCAACGCGAGCGCCGCCGGGGCGGGCCGCCAGCCCAGCGCGCACCCAATGGCGCCCAAGATGATCGACTGCAGAAACACCGTGGTGATCACGGCCAGGGATTTGCCGGCGATGATTCCCCAGACGGGCAGCGGCGTGGCCCCCAGCCGCTTCAGCGCCCCGTACCTGCGGTCGAAGGCCACCGCGATCGCCTGCCCGGTGAACGCCGTCGAGATCACCGCCAGCGCCATGATCACCGGGGTGAAGGTCGCGGCGCGGTTGTGCCCGAAGGAGCCGAACGGCAACAGCGTCAATCCCACCAGCAGCGTGATCGGGATGAACATGGTCAGCAGCAGTTGTTCGCCGTTGCGCAGCAACAACTTCAGCTCCAGCCCGAATTGCGCGGCCAGCATCTTCGGTACCGCATTGGGGCGCGGATCCGGGGTGAAGGTGCCCGCCGGGAACAGCGGGGCGAAGCTGTCGGTCACGGTCGCAACTTCCTGCCGGTGAGGTCCAAGAACACATCCTCGAGGCTGCGTTGTTCGACGCGCAGATCCGTTGCCAGCACATCGATCTGGGCGCACCACGCCGTCACCGTCGCCAGCACCTGCGGGTCGACCGGTCCCTCGACCAGGTACTCGCCCGGGGTCACCTCGGTGGTCTTGTAGTCCTCGGGCAGGGCCGACGCCAGCAGCGAGAGGTCCAGCCGCGGCGGTGCGGTGAATCGCACCTGGTCTTTGGCGCCGGAGCGGGTCAGCTCCGCCGGGGTGCCGGCCGCGACGGTTTCGCCGCGGTCGATGATGACGATCCGGTCGGCGAGTTCCTCGGCCTCCTTGAGCTGGTGGGTGGTCAGCACCACCGTCACCCCGTCGCGGCGCAGGGCATCGATCAGTTCCCACACCAGCAGCCGGGCGTGCGCGTCCATGCCCGCGGTGGGTTCGTCCAGGAAAACCAGTTCGGGGCGGCCGACCAGCGCGCAGGCCAGGGCGAGGCGTTGCTGCTGGCCGCCGGAGAGCCGCCGATAAGTGGTGCGCGCGGCATCGGTCAGACCCAGAGTGGACAGCAGCCAGCTCGGATCTAACGGGTCGGCGGCGTAGGAGGCGACCAGATCGAGCATCTCCCCGGCACGCGCTGCGGGGTAGCCGCCACCACCCTGCAGCATCACCCCGATGCGGGCGCGTAGTCGCGCATTGTCGGCGACCGGATCCAGGCCGAGCACCTCGATCGTTCCGGCGTCTGGACGGACGAAGCCCTCGCACATCTCGACCGTCGTCGTCTTGCCGGCGCCGTTGGGCCCCAACAGGGCCAGCACCTCGGCGGCGTGCACATCCAGGTTGAGGTCGGAGACGGCCTTACAGACGGTCGCACCCGACCCGTAGTGCTTGCTCACCCCGCGCAGCCGCACCACTGTTGCGGGGGCAGGGGGTGTTGGGGGGCCCGAACTCACGTCGAGTCAGCGTAGGCGCCGGGTGCCGACTCGGATCGAGGGGTGGCTCCGGGAGTCGGCGCCGCCTCGTCATCGACCACCGCTTCGGCGGGGCCCATTTCCAGCGTGGGGGGCAGCAGCGGCCGCCACGGCAGCCGGGTGTAGGTCAACGCGATCAGCACAGCCACCACGACGGCGCTGGCCAGGGTGGCATCCAGGATCTGGAACAGCGCGAACCGGTCGCCGTTGGCGGTGGGACCGAAGATGCCGACGACCAGGGTGATCACGATGACGGCGACGCGGAAGCCGGGCCGGGTGGCCCAGCAGGCCAGCGGAATGATCGGCCACAGCAGATACCAGGGTTGCACCACCGGAAACAGCAGCACGCAGATGCCCAACGCGACGCCCAGGCCGCCGATCGGGTGCAGCCGGCCGCGGAAGACGGCCAGCAGCAGCCAGGTGACCAGCACCATGATGATCAGCACGCCGATGAACCGGGTCAGCGCCAGCACGGCGGTGGTGTGATCGCCCAGGCCCAGCAGAATGCCGGCCTGGCCGGTGGCCAGCGCCAGCAGCGTGGGCGGCGACATCCAGCTCCGCACGACGTTGGCGGTCCCGAGGGTGAACACCCAGCCGAACCCGAGCCCGCTGGCCCAGCCCACCAGGCCCATTACCGCCAGCGATAGCGCTCCCATGCCGCCGCCGGCCAGCACAAATGCGCGCAGGTTGGCCCCGCAACGGTAAGCCAGCGCCATCGTGACGAAGCCCAGCGCCAGCAACGAGGGCAGCTTCACCTGGGAGGACAGCGTGATCAGCACCGAGCCGGCGAGCAGCATGCCCAACGGCTCCCAGTCGGGACCCAACCGGCGCCAGGACCGCCATGTTGGCGGCCACAGCTGCGGCGCTTCGATGCCGCGCAACGCAAACTCGGCGCCGACTAGCATCAGACCGAGCATCAGCGCCTCGTTGTGGATGCCCGCCACCAGGTGCATCAGCAGCAGCGGGTTAGCCACGCCCAGCCACAGCGCACTGACCTCGGCGACCCCGCAGCGGCGGGCCAGCCGCGGCGTCGCCCACACGATCATCGCCACCCCGGCGAGCACCACCAGGCGGTGGCAGAGCACCGCGGCGACGATGTTCTCGCCGGTCAGGGCCGAGATGCCGCGGCCGATCCATAAGAACAACGGGCCATAGGGTGCCGGCGTCTCCCGCCACACGCTGGGCACCGAGAGGGTGAAGACGTGGCCGAGGCCGAGACCGGACGCCGGACCGACTTGGTAGGGATCGAGGCCCTCGAGCGAAATCTGGCTCTGCGCCAAATAGGAGTAGACGTCCTTGCTGTACATCGGCGGCGCGATCAGCAGCGGCAGCATCCACAGCAGCAGGGTGCGATCCAGCTCGCCGCGCGACATCTGCCGCTTGCCGAGCGCGAACCGGCCCAGCATCAGCCAGGCCAGGGTCATCATGACCGCCCCGACGGTCGTCATCGTCAGTGACACCGTCTGGATGCGGGATGGCAGGTTCAACAGGCGAACGCCGAATGTCGGATCCTGCACGACCGGGCGGGCCCCGGCGCCCAGGGCGCCGATCCCCATCAGGACGGTCCCGGTCGCGCCGAACAAGCGGGTGCGCGCAAGAGCGGTGAGTTCCGTCTCATTCAGCGGTGAACCCACCGCCTGCTCGTCGCCATGCAAGCTGGCGATCGACGAGCTCAGCGTGTGTTGGCGCGCTGCCATCAGTGCAGCGTAGCGGCATGCCTTCGGGTAGCGGCCCGATGCCGGGCCGCCGGTCCGGCGTGTTCGGGTGGTGAGGGCACCCTTCCTGGACCGATTTCCGGAATTGCGTCACACTGGTGTTGTGAAAATCCGGACTTCTCAGGATGAGGCCGCGCCCGCGATCGGTGCGGCGGCTCTCGCTGGGGTGCCGGATGGACAGACCCGCCGCGCCATCGTGCGGCTGCTGCTGGAATCCGGCTCGATCACGGTCAGCGAGATCTGCGACCGGCTGGGCCTGGCGGCGGCCGGTGTACGGCGCCACCTCGACGCGCTGGTCGACGCCGGGGACGCGGAGTCCGCGCCCGCCGCGGCGTGGCAGCAGGCCGGCCGGGGACGGCCCGCCAAGCGCTTCCGGCTGACGGCGGCCGGGCGGGCCAAGCTGGACCACGCCTACGACGATCTGGCGGCCGCGGCCATGCGCCAGCTCCGGGAAATCGGGGGACAGGGCGCGCTGCAGGCGTTCGCCCGGCGCCGCATCGACACGATCCTGGCCGACGTGCAGCCCGCTGCCGGTGCCGGTGACGCCGACGTCGAGGCGGCCGCCGAGCGGGTGGCCGGCGCGCTGACCAAGGCCGGTTACGTGGCCACCACGACGCGGGTCGGTCCGCCGCTGCACGGCGTACAGATCTGCCAGCACCACTGCCCGGTATCGCATGTCGCCGAGGAATTCCCGGAGCTGTGCGAGGCCGAGCGGGAGGCCATGGCCGAGGTACTCGGCACGCACGTGCAGCGGTTGGCGACCATCGTCAACGGCGATTGCGCCTGCACCACCCACGTCCCGCTGACCCAAGCGGCGGGCAAGGCAGCAAGCAAGACCTAGCATCAAGCGGCGCCAGCCCGCGCCCGCACCTTACGAGCACCAAAGGAGCGTCCGTATGACCCTCACGCCAGAGGCAACAACGCCATCGGTTCCGGCTGCGCCGCTGACCCAGGAGCAGGCGATCGCATCCCTGGGCAAGTACGGCTATGGCTGGGCGGACTCCGACGTCGCGGGCGCCTCGGCTCGGCGGGGTCTCTCACAGGCGGTGGTGCGCGACATCTCGGCGAAGAAGAACGAGCCGGAGTGGATGCTCGAGGCCCGGCTGAAGGCGCTGCGCACATTCGAGAAGAAACCGATGCCGAACTGGGGCTCCAACCTCGAGGGCATCGATTTCGAAAACATCAAGTACTTCGTGCGTTCCACGGAAAAGCAGGCCGCCTCCTGGGAGGACCTGCCCGAGGACATCCGCAACACCTACGACAAGCTGGGCATCCCCGAGGCGGAGAAGCAGCGCCTGGTGGCAGGCGTCGCCGCGCAGTACGAGTCCGAGGTGGTTTACCACCAGATCCGCGAAGACCTGGAGAGCCAGGGCGTCATCTTCCTGGACACCGACAGCGGCCTGCGCGAGCACCCGGACATCTTTAAGCAGTACTTCGGCAGCGTGATCCCCGCCGGTGACAACAAGTTCTCCGCACTGAACACCGCGGTGTGGTCGGGTGGTTCGTTCATCTACGTGCCGCCGGGCGTGCACGTCGACATCCCGCTGCAGGCGTACTTCCGGATCAACACCGAGAACATGGGCCAGTTCGAGCGGACCTTGATCATCGTCGACGAGGGCGCCTACGTGCACTACGTCGAGGGGTGTACGGCGCCGATCTACAAGAGCGATTCGCTGCACTCCGCGGTGGTCGAGATCATCGTGAAGCCGGGCGGCCGCTGCCGGTACACGACCATTCAGAACTGGTCGAACAACGTCTACAACCTGGTCACCAAGCGTGCCCGCGCCGAGGCCGGCGCCACCATGGAGTGGGTCGACGGAAACATCGGGTCGAAGGTGACGATGAAGTACCCGGCCGTGTGGATGACCGGCGAATACGCCAAGGGCGAGGTGCTCTCGGTGGCGTTCGCCGGCGAGGGGCAGCACCAGGACACCGGTGCCAAGATGCTGCACCTGGCCCCCCACACGTCGAGCAACATCGTCTCCAAGTCGGTGGCCCGTGGCGGCGGCCGCGCGTCCTACCGCGGTCTGGTGCAGGTTAACAAGGGCGCCCACGGGTCCCGTTCCAGCGTGAAATGCGATGCGTTGCTTGTTGATACGATCAGCCGCAGCGACACCTACCCGTACGTCGACATCCGCGAGGACGACGTCACGATGGGCCACGAGGCCACCGTGTCGAAGGTCAGCGAGAACCAGCTCTTCTACTTGATGAGCCGCGGGCTGACCGAGGACGAAGCGATGGCGATGGTGGTGCGCGGCTTCGTCGAGCCGATCGCCAAGGAACTTCCGATGGAATACGCCCTGGAGCTCAACCGGTTGATCGAACTGCAGATGGAAGGTGCGGTCGGCTAGTGGGCAATTTGACTGAGGCGGTGGAGGGTTCGGCCCTCGCCGCCGTCAACAAGGGCGAGTTATTTGCGTCCTTCGACGTCGACGCCTTCGAGGTACCGCACGGGCGCGACGAACTGTGGCGGTTCACGCCGCTGAAGCGGTTGCGCGGCCTGCACGACGGCTCGGCCCGCGCCACCGGTAAGGCCCAGATCACCGTCGGCGAGCAGCCCGGCGTGACGGTCGAAACCGTGCGCCGCGGCGACGAGCGGCTCGGGCAGGGCGGTGTCCCCACGGACCGTGTTGCCGCGCAAGCCTTTTCGTCGTTCAACTCGGCGACCGTGGTGACCGTAGCCCGTGACACCGAGGTGGCCAAGCCCGTCGAGATCGTGATCACCGGGCCCGGTGCAGGAGCGGTCGCCTACGGCCATCTGCAGATTCGCGTCGAAGAGCTCGCCCGGGCCATCGTCGTCGTCGACCTGCGGGGCAGCGGCACCTACGCGGACAACGTCGAGATCATCGTCGGCGACTCGGCCGGTGTGGGAGTGATCTGGATCGCCGATTGGGCCGACGACGCCGTCCACGTCAGTGCGCATCACGCACGGCTGGGCAAGGATTCGGTGCTTGGGCATGTCAACGTGACGCTCGGCGGCGACCTGGTGCGCACGTCGACGGTGGTACGGTTCACCGCGCCCGGTGGCGACGCTCAGCTGCTGGGCACCTATTTCGCCGACGACGGCCAGCACTTCGAATCCCGACTGCTGGTCGACCACGCGCAGCCCAACTGCCGCTCGGACGTGTTGTACAAGGGTGCGCTCCAAGCGGATCCGGACTCGGACCGTCCCGACGCGCACACCGTCTGGGTGGGCGACGTGCTGATTCGCGCGGAGGCCACCGGCACCGACACCTTCGAGACCAACCGCAACCTGTTGCTCACCGACGGTGCCCGCGCCGACTCGGTGCCTAACCTCGAGATCGAGACCGGGGAGATCGTCGGCGCCGGACACGCCAGCGCCACCGGACGATTCGACGACGAGCAGCTGTTCTACCTGCAGGCCCGCGGCATTCCGGAAAACCAGGCCCGCCGGCTGATCGTGCGCGGTTTCTTCGGCGAGATCATCCAGAAGATCGCGGTGCCCGCCGTGCGGGACCGGCTCACCGAGGCCATCGAGCACGAACTTGAGTTGACCGAAGGAATCAAGAACCAATGACCACGCTGGAAATCAAGGATCTGCACGTCAGCGTCGCTCGCACCGACGACGCCGACGCCATCGGAATCCTCAAGGGTGTCGATCTCACGGTGAAGTCGGGGGAGACGCACGCGTTGATGGGCCCCAACGGGTCGGGCAAATCCACGCTGTCCTACGCGATCGCCGGGCATCCCAAGTACGAGGTGACGTCGGGTTCGATCACGCTGGACGGCCAGGACGTGCTCGCGATGAGCGTCGACGAACGTGCCCGCGCGGGGTTGTTCCTGGCGATGCAGTACCCGATCGAGGTCCCCGGCGTGTCGATGTCTAACTTCCTGCGCACCGCGGCCACGGCCGTGCGCGGCGAGGCACCGAAGCTGCGGCACTGGGTCAAAGAGGTCAAGGGTGCTATGGACGATCTGGGCATCGACCCGTCCTTCTCCGAACGCAGTGTCAACGAAGGCTTTTCCGGTGGTGAGAAGAAGCGCCACGAGATCTTGCAGTTGTCGTTGCTCAAGCCCAAGATCGCGATCCTCGACGAGACCGACTCCGGGCTGGACGTCGACGCGCTTCGGGTGGTCAGCGAGGGCGTGAACCGCTACGCCGAAGCCGAGCGGGGCGGCGTCCTGCTGATCACGCACTACACCCGGATCCTGCGCTACATCGAGCCGCAGTTCGTGCACGTATTCGTCGGCGGCCGCATCGTCGAGTCGGGCGGCCCGGAACTCGCCGACGAACTCGAAGAGCACGGGTACGAACGCTTCACCTCGGCGGCCGCGGGGGCGTAACGATGGCGGCCCCCGTGCATCGACTGGATCTCGCGGCGATCCGTGCCGATTTTCCCATCCTCAAGCGTGTCATGCGCAGCGGAAAGCAGTTGGCGTACTTGGATTCCGGTGCGACGTCTCAGCGGCCGCTACAGGTGCTGGATGCCGAGCGCGAGTTCCTGGTGACCTCCAACGGCGCGGTCCATCGGGGCGCCCACCAGTTGATGGAGGAGGCTACCGACGCCTACGAGCAGGGCAGGGCCGACATTGCGGCGTTCGTCGGTGCCGGCGCCGACGAGCTGGTCTTCACCAAGAACGCTACCGAGTCGCTCAACCTGGTGTCGTATGTATTGGGCGACAGTCGATTCGACGGCGCACTGGGGGAGGGCGACGTTATCGTCGTCACCGAACTCGAGCATCACGCCAACATCGTCCCGTGGCACGAACTGGCCCGGCGGACCGGGGCTACGGTGCGCTGGTATGGCGTCACGGACGACGGCCGCATCGATCTGGACTCGTTGCAACTGGACGAGCGCGTCAAAGTTGTTGCTTTCAGCCATCATTCGAACGTGACCGGTGCGGTGGCGCCGGTGAGTGAGCTGGTGGCCCGGGCCAAGGCCGTGGGCGCGCTCACCGTGCTGGATGCCTGCCAGTCGGTGCCGCACCAGCCGGTCGACTTCCACGCGCTGGGCGTCGACTTCGGCGCCTTTTCGGGCCACAAAATGCTGGGGCCCAACGGGATCGGCGTTCTCTACGCTCGCCGCGAGCTGCTCGATGCGCTGCCGCCGTTTTTGACCGGCGGTTCGATGATCGAGACGGTCACGATGGAAGCCACCACCTACGCCCCACCGCCGCAGCGGTTTGAGGCCGGCACTCCGATGACCTCGCAGGTGGTCGGATTAGCCGCGGCCGCAAGGTATCTCGCCGCTCTGGGCATGGGTGCCGTCGAGGCCCACGAGCGCGAGCTGGTGGCCCAGGCCATCGACGGCCTGTCCGGGATCGACGCGGTGCGCATCATCGGCCCGACATCGATCGAAGATCGGGGCTCGCCGGTCGCGTTCGTCGTCGACGGGGTGCACGCGCACGACGTGGGCCAGGTGCTCGACGACGAGGGCGTGGCGGTGCGCGTCGGGCACCACTGCGCGATGCCATTGCACCGCCGATTCGGCGTGGCCGCCACGGCGCGCGCCTCGTTCGCCGTGTACAACACCGCCGACGAGGTCGAGCGGCTGGTGGCCGGCGTGCGCCGGTCCGTGGACTTCTTCGGCGGAGCGTGAGCCGTGCGCCTGGAGCAGATGTATCAGGACGTGATCCTCGATCACTACAAACACCCGCAACACCGTGGCCTGCGCGAGCCGTTCGGTGCGCAGGTGTCGCACGTGAACCCGATCTGCGGTGACGAGGTCACGCTGCGGGTCACACTGTCCGACGATGGGCAGACCGTGCTCGACGTCTCCTACGACGGGCAGGGGTGTTCGATCAGCCAGGCGTCCACCTCGGTGCTCACCCAGCAGGTGATCGGCCAGAGCGTGGGTGAATCGTTGAAGACCGTCACCGCCTTCACCGAAATGGTGTCGTCGCGGGGAACGGTCGAGGGCGACGAGGATGTCCTGGGCGACGGCATCGCGTTCGCCGGAGTAGCCAAGTATCCCGCCCGGGTGAAATGCGCCCTACTGGGCTGGATGGCGTTCAAAGACGCACTGGCGCAAGCCAGCCATGCTTTCGAGGAGGACCAGCGATGAGCGAAACCACCGCGACCAGCGAGGAATTCCTTGCCGATGTCGAGGAGGCGATGCGTGACGTCGTCGACCCGGAGTTGGGGATCAACGTGGTCGATCTGGGGTTGGTGTACGGGCTCAACGTCGAAGAGGGCGACGAGGGCACGGTCGCGACTATCGACATGACGTTGACGTCGGCGGCCTGCCCGTTGACCGATGTGATCGAAGACCAGTCGCGCACGGCGCTGGTCGGTAGCGGACTGGTCGACGATCTGCGGATCAACTGGGTGTGGAACCCGCCCTGGGGGCCGGACAAGATCACCGAGGACGGCCGCGAACAACTCCGCGCGCTCGGCTTCACCGTCTAAAGCTCTTCCCGGCGGCCCCGCGCGATTGGCGCGTCCCGAATGCGGGTATGACCCGCGCATCCCATTTGTTGGGTGTCGGCGCGTACGGGGGATGAAGTGATCGGCGATGTTCGGGTGGCTGGATAGGTTGCAGCGGCGCAATCGCGGAGTCAGTGTCGCGGTCGCGGTCATCTACAAGTACCTCGATGATCAAGGTGGTTATCTGGCCGCGCTGATCACCTATTACGGCTTCGTGTCGCTGTTTCCGCTGCTGTTGTTGCTGACCACCGGATTGGGGGTGGTGCTCGCCGGGCGGCCCGATCTGCACCAGCAGGTGATGCACAGCACGCTGAGCCAGTTCCCGGTCATCGGCAGCCAGCTGCACCAGCCGGAGGCGCTCAGCGGCGGGGCCACCGCGATCATCGTCGGGATTCTGGGTGCGCTCTACGGCGGGCTGGGCGTCGGTCAAGCGCTACAGAACGCCATGGACTCGGTGTGGGCCGTGCCGAAGAACAACCGCCCCAATATCTTTCAGTCGCGTCTGCGCAGCCTGCTGCTGGTGTTGGTGCTCGGCTCGGTGGCGTTGGCGGCCACCGTCTTGTCCGGGATCGGTCAGACCACCGGGGTGTTCGGAATCTTCGGCAAGATCTGCGTCGCCGTCGCGGCCATCACGATCAATGCGGTGATCTGCCTGGTGGCGTTCCGCGTGACCACCGCGCGTGACCTCACCTACCGGCAGGTGCTTCCGGGAGCCGTCGCGGCGGCAGTTATTTGGCAAACGTTGCAGTGGTTCGGGGCCGGCTATATCCAGCACACGGTCAAGACGTCCAGCGCCACCAACAGTGTGTTCGCATTGGTCTTGGGCATGCTGGCCTTCCTGTACCTGGTGTCCACGACGCTGGTGCTGTGCGCCGAGCTCAACGTCGTCCTGGTGGAACGGCTCTACCCGCGTGCGTTGCTCAGCGCCTTCAGCGACGATGCGGAACTGACCCCGGCCGATCGCCGGACCTATGCGAAAAAGGCGAAAGCCGAACGCGTCAAACGACTTCAACGGGTCAGCGTGCGCTTCGACGACACACACCCGCCCGCCGCTACCTGACCGGGACTAATCAGAAGGCGTCTTCGCAGAGGCGCATGACGTCGTCGTCGAGGGATGCAACGACGCGGCGCAGTGCGGTCAACCGCGGCAGTATGTTCTTGGCGAAGAACGCCGATGTCGCGATCTTGCCCTGATAGAACGCCTCGTCACTGGGCGACGGACTGCCGGCCAGTGCTGCGTGTGCGATTCCGGCATGCACCAGCAGCTGCCAGCCGATGAGCAGGTCGCCCACCGCGAGCAGATACCGCACCGAGCCGAGTCCCACTTTGTAAATCTCGGTGGGCTGTTGACTGGCCGACATCAAGAAGCCGGTCAGCGCGCCGGTCATTGCCGTCACGTCGTCGAGTGCGGTTTGCAGCAGCTGCGCTTGCGATTTCAGCGCGTCGTCACACGTGTCGATGGACTTGTTGATTTGCGCGATCACGAACTGCAGCGCTTGGCCGTGGTCGCGGACGATCTTGCGGAAGAAGAAGTCCAGCGCCTGGATCGCGGTCGTTCCCTCGTAGAGGGAGTCGATCTTGGAGTCGCGGATGTACTGCTCGAGCGGATAGTCCTGCAGGAAGCCCGACCCGCCCAGCGTCTGCAACGACTCGGTGAGGATCTCGTAGGCCCGCTCGGAGCTCACCCCCTTGACGATTGGCAGCAACAGGTCATCGATGCGGTGGGCCAGATCGTGATCGGCGCCCGAAACCTGTTGCGCTAGAGCATCATCCTGATGTGCGGCGGCGTACATATACAGTGCCCGCAAGCCCTCGGCGTAGGCCTTCTGGGTCATCAGACTGCGGCGTACATCCGGGTGGTGCAGGATCGTCACCCGCGGTGCGGTCTTGTCAGTCATCTGCGTCATGTCCGCGCCCTGCACTCGCTCCTTGGCATACGCCAAGGCGTTGAGGTAGCCGGTGGACAGGGTGCCGGCCGCCTTGACGCCGATCGTCATGCGCGCGTGCTCGATCACGGTGAACATCTGCGCGATCCCGTTGTGCACCCCGCCAACCAGGTATCCCACGGCGGGCACACCGGTGGCGCCGAAGGTCACCTCGCAGGTGGGGGAGGACTTGATCCCCATCTTGTGTTCCAGTCCGGTGACGAAAACCCCGTTGCGCGGGCCCAGTTCGAACGTTTCGGGATCGAACAGGTAATTGGGCACATAGAACAGGCTCAGCCCCTTGGTGCCGGGGCCGGCGCCCTCCGGGCGGGCCAGCACGAGATGAAAGACGTTGTCGGCAGTGGTGCCGACATCGCCGCCGGAGATGAACCGCTTGACGCCCTCGATGTGCCAGGTGCCGTCCGGTTGCTCGATCGCCTTGCTGCGGCCCGCACCGACGTCCGACCCGGCGTCGGGTTCGGTGAGCACCATGGTGGCCGCCCAACCGCGCTCGACGCCCTCGGCCGCCCACCTCTTCTGCTGCTCGTCGCCTTCGGTGTAAAGGGCTTGCGCCATAAAGGGACCCAGGCAGAAGAAGCTGGCCGACGGGTTCGCGCAGAAAATCATCTCGTTGACCGCCCACGCCAGCGGCGGCGGCGCCGGCATGCCGCCGATGTCTTCGGCCAGGCCGAGTCGCCACCACCCGGCGTCCTTGATCGCCTGCACGGTCTTAGCCAACTCGGGCGCCACGGAAATGCTGTGCGTCTCGGGATCGAAGACCGGCGGGTTGCGGTCGGCGAACGCGAAGGTTTCGGCGACCGGGCCTTCGGCCAGGCGAGCGGCCTCGGCCAAGATGGTCCGCACCGTGTCGACGTCGAGATCGGCGTATTCGCCGGCGCCCAGCACGGCTGCGACATCGAGAACTTCGAAGATGTTGAACTCGAGATCACGGACGTTAGCGATGTAGTGGCCCAAGACATCTCCTCCAACTGGTCCCTCAACTGGCCCGTACCGCGACGGATCATCAAGCCCTAAGTGTGTCTGAGCAGGAAAAACCTCCGCAACCGTAACCTCGCGGCGGGGGCCCACAGCCGGGCCTGCGCTGGCCATCCCCGGCGCGCCGGAGCAGGATGGGGGATGCGCGGGAACTTGCCGGTGGGCGACCTTCGCGCGGGAACATCGGGGTACGACGCGGCGTTAGGCAAAACGTGACAACACTGGAACTTACTGCGGAGCAGTTCAACGCGACGATCGAGAACAACGACATCGTCCTGGTCGATTTCTGGGCTTCCTGGTGCGGACCGTGCCGTCAGTTCGGACCGACCTTTCAGGCCTCCTCGGAGAAGCACCCCGACATCGTGCACGCCAAGGTCGATACCGAGGCCGAGCAGCAGCTCGCCGCCGCTGCCCAGATTCGCTCCATTCCGACGCTGATGGCGTTCAAGAAGGGCAAATTGCTGTTCAACCAGCCCGGGGCGTTGCCGCCGGCGGCGCTAGAGGACCTGGTACAGCAGATCCGCGACTTCGACGTCGAGGCCGCCGAGGCGGAAAAGGGTTAGGGCCCGCCGCCGAATAGGTCGTCAGCAACGACGCGCGATACCGTTCACGGGTGAGTTTGGTACTCCTGGAACACCCTCGGCCCGGTGTAGCGCTGATCACCCTCAACCGGCCCGAGCGGATGAATTCCATGGCGTTCGACGTCATGGTGCCGCTGAAAAAAACCCTGGACGAGGTGAGTTACGACAACTCCGTGCGGGTTGTGGTGTTGACCGGCGCGGGCCGGGGTTTCTCGTCGGGCGCCGATCACAAGTCGGCGGGATCGGTGCCCAACGTCGACGGGCTGACCCGGCCCACGTATGCGCTGCGCTCGATGGAGGTGCTCGACGAGGTCATTCTGGCGATGCGCCGCCTGCACCAACCCGTCATCGCGGCGGTGAATGGCGCGGCGATCGGCGGCGGGCTGTGCCTGGCGTTGGCGGCCGACATTCGGGTCGCCTCCACCAGCGCGTACTTCCGGGCGGCGGGCATCAACAACGGGCTGACGGCCAGCGAACTGGGGCTGTCCTACCTTTTGCCCCGGGCCATCGGCGCCTCGCGCGCATTCGAGATCATGCTGACTGGGCGCGACGTCACCGCGGAGGAGGCCGAGCGCATCGGGCTGGTGTCCTGCCAGGTGCCCGACGGCCAGCTGCTGGACACCTGTTACGCGATCGCCGCCCGCATCGCCGCGTTTTCCCGGCCCGGGGTCGAATTGACCAAACGCACACTGTGGAGTGGACTGGACGCCGGTAGCCTGGAAGGGCATATGCAAGCCGAAGGCTTGGGACAGCTTTTCGTCCGTCTGCTCACTGCCAACTTCGAAGAAGCGGTTGCTGCACGCGCAGAGCGCCGACCGCCGATGTTCACCGACGACAAGTAGCGGCCCGGTACCGGGCGACAAGCAGCGATAAACGAGGAGAGCGATCGTGATCACGGCTACGGGCCTTGAGGTCCGCGCTGGCGCGCGCATCCTGCTCTCACCTGACGGTCCCGATTTGCGAATTCAGCCCGGCGACCGCATCGGACTGGTCGGCCGCAACGGCGCAGGCAAGACGACGACGCTGCGCATTCTGGCCGGAGAGAGTGAACCGTATGCGGGCACGGTCACCCGTACCGGCGAAATCGGTTATCTGCCACAGGATCCCAAAGAAGGCGATCTCGACGTGCTGGCCCGCGACCGCGTGTTGTCCGCCCGCGGGTTAGACGTTCTGCTCACCGATCTGGAGAAGCAGCAGGCGTTGATGGCCGAGGTCGCCGACGACGACGCCCGCGACCGCGCGATCCGTCGCTACGGCCAACTCGAGGAGCGGTTCGTCGCGCTGGGCGGCTATGGCGCCGAAAGCGAAGCCGGGCGGATCTGCGCGAGTCTCGGTCTGCCGGACCGGGTGATGACTCAGCAGCTGCGCACGCTGTCCGGTGGTCAGCGTCGCCGGGTGGAGCTGGCCCGCATCCTGTTCGCCGCGTCTGATACCGGTTCAGGTTCGTCGACCACACTGCTGCTCGATGAGCCGACCAACCACCTGGACGCGGATTCGATTGGCTGGCTGCGGGATTTCCTGCGCTCGCACACCGGCGGCCTGGTCGTCATCAGCCACAACGTCGAGTTGCTCGCCGACGTCGTCAACCGGGTGTGGTTCCTGGACGCCGTGCGCGGTGAGGCCGACGTCTACAACATGACCTGGCAGAAGTATCTGGACGCGCGCGCCACCGACGAACAGCGTCGCCGCCGCGAGCGCGCCAACGCCGAACGCAAGGCCGCCGCGCTGCGTTCCCAAGCCGCCAAGCTGGGCGCGAAAGCCACCAAAGCCGTTGCGGCACAGAACATGTTGCGTCGTGCCGATCGCATGATGGCGGCCCTGGACGAGGAGCGGGTGGCCGACAAGGTCGCTCGGATCAAATTCCCCACCCCCGCTGCCTGCGGTCGAACCCCGTTGGTGGCCAAGGGCCTGAGCAAGTCCTACGGCTCCCTGGAAGTGTTCACCGGCGTCGATTTGGCCATCGATCGCGGCTCGCGAGTGGTGGTGCTGGGGCTCAATGGCGCCGGCAAGACCACGCTGCTGCGCCTGTTGGCCGCCGCCGAAATCCCCGACACCGGCGGCATCGAGCCCGGGCACGGCTTGCGCCTGGGCTATTTCGCGCAGGAGCACGACACCATCGACAACGATGCGAGCGTGTGGGAGAACATCCGGCACGCCGCACCCGCATCCGGCGAGCAGGAGCTGCGCGGCCTACTCGGCGCATTCATGTTCAGCGGCCCGCAGCTCGACCAGCCCGCCGGCACCCTGTCCGGTGGCGAGAAGACCCGGCTCGCGCTGGCCGGCCTGGTGGCCTCGACGGCGAACGTGCTGCTGCTCGACGAGCCGACCAACAACCTCGATCCGGCGTCGCGCGAACAAGTCCTCGACGCGCTGCGCAGCTATCAGGGCGCGGTGGTGCTGGTGACACACGACCCCGGTGCCGCCGAGGCGCTGGATCCGCAGCGGGTCGTGCTGCTGCCCGACGGCACCGAGGACTATTGGTCCGAGGAATACCGGGATCTCATCGAGCTCGCTTGAGCCCGGCAAGTGATCGTCGGCGAATTCGGCCAAATTGACACGCGTAAGACATCGGCTTCTTACTCTTGGGGCTTGGGTTTGAGTTTCAAGCGTGGAGGGGTCAGTGCCAACGTCGAAAGAACTGCGCGCCGAATTGCTGCACGAACTACGCAACGCCTACGAAGGCGGTGCGAGCATTCGGACGCTGGTCGCCAGCACCGGCAGATCGTACGGGTCGATTCACAGCATGCTGCGCGAATCGGGGACCACGATGCGCAGCCGGGGTGGTCCGAACCATACCCGGCACCGCTAGCCGCTGCCGTCCACTTGGTGCGTTGAGGCCGGCCCAGAATCGTTGCGGCGCACCGAGTTTTCCACCAGATCCAGGACGGCGGACAGCCGTCGCGGATCCTCGCCGGAGGCCAACCGAGCCACCAATCCGTCCAGGACCAGTTCCAGGTAGCACTGCAACACGTCACCGGGGACGTCGTCGCGGACCCGGTGTGCTTCCTTCTGGCGTTGCAGGCGATCGTGGGTGGCGGCCGCCAGTTCCGCGGACCGCTCAGACCAGCCTCGGCTGAAGGCGGGGTCGTTGCGCAGCTTGCGCGCAATCTCCAGCCGGGTGGCCAGCCAGTCGAACTGCTCTGGTGCGGCGAGCATGTCACGCATCACCTGGATCAGTCCCTCGCGCGAGGCGACGTCGGCCATCCGCTCCGCGTCCTCGTGGGCCAGCGCGAAAAACAACGCGTCCTTGTCCCGGAAGTGGTGAAAGATCGCGCCACGCGACATCCCGATCGACTGCTCCAGTCGTCGAACGGTGGCTCTGTCGTAGCCGTGTTCGGCGAAACACCGTCGCGCACCGTCCAGGATCTGGCGGCGGCGAGCCGCCAGATGGTCCTCGCTGACTTTGGGCATGGGCCGGGGTGGCTGGGCTCGGACTAGCCGGACTTCAGCATGTTGCGCAGCACATACTGCAGGATGCCGCCGTTGCGGTAGTAGTCGGCTTCACCGGGGGTGTCGATGCGCACCACCGCGTCGAACTCGATCGGGTTCCCGTCGTCCTTGGTGGCCTTGACGTGCACTGTCTTCGGCGTCTTGCCCTCGTTGAGCGCGTCGATGCCGGTGATGTCGAACACCTCGGTGCCGTCCAGGCCCAGTTCCTGAGCCGTCTTGCCCTCGGGGAACTGCAGCGGGATCACGCCCATGCCGATCAGGTTGGAGCGGTGGATCCGCTCGAACGACTCCGCGATCACCGCCCGCACACCCAGCAGCCGGGTTCCCTTGGCCGCCCAGTCTCGTGACGAGCCCGAGCCGTACTCCTTGCCACCCAGGACCACCAGCGGAATGTTCTGTGCCGCATAGTTTTGCGCCGCGTCATAGATGAAGGCCTGGGGCGCGCCATCCTGGGTGAAGTCGCGGGTGTATCCCCCGGAGACATCGTCGAGCAGCATGTTGCGCAGCCGGATGTTGGCGAACGTGCCGCGGATCATCACCTCGTGGTTGCCACGCCGCGAACCGAAGGAGTTGTAGTCCTTGCGCTCCACGCCGTGCTCGTCGAGGTACTGCGCGGCCGGCGTGCCGGGCTTGATGCTGCTGGCGGGCGAGATGTGGTCGGTGGTAACCGAATCACCCAGCAGCGCCAGCACTCTCGCGCCGGTGATGTCGGCGACTGGCTCGGGCTCGGCGGGCATGCCCTCGAAGTACGGGGGCTTGCGCACATACGTCGAATCCGGATTCCACTCGAAGGTGTTGCCGCTCGGGGTGGGCAGGTTGCGCCACCGCTCATCGCCCTTGAACACGTCGGCGTAGTTCTTGGTGAACATCTCGGAGTTGATCGCCGAGGCGATGGTGTCCGAGACGTCTTTTTGCGACGGCCAAATGTCGTTGAGGTAGACGTCGTTGCCATCCTTGTCGGTGCCCAGCGGCTGCTTTTCGAAGTCGAAGTCCATCGTGCCGGCCAGCGCGTAGGCCACCACCAGCGGCGGTGAGGCCAGGTAGTTCATTTTGACGTCCGGGTTGATGCGGCCCTCGAAGTTCCGGTTGCCCGACAGCACCGCCGTCACCGAAAGGTCATTGTCGTTAATGGCTTTCGAGATTTCGTCGGGCAGCGGGCCGGAGTTGCCGATGCACGTGGTGCAGCCGTAGCCGACCAGATAGAAGCCGAGCTTCTCCAGGTAGGGCCACAGGCCAGCCTTGTCGTAGTAGTCGTTGACCACCTGAGAGCCGGGGGCCATCGTGGTCTTCACCCATGGTTTGGACGCCAGACCCTTTTCGACGGCGTTGCGGGCCAGTAGCGCAGCGCCCAGCATCACCTCAGGGTTGGAGGTGTTGGTGCACGAGGTGATCGCGGCGATCACCACGGCACCGTGGTCGAGGACGAACTCGCCGCGTTCGTCGGACTTCACGGTGACCGGGTTGCTGGGGCGGCCCTTGGAATGTGCGGCCGCCGAGTGCGTCTCGGGCACGTCGTCGGCGTGGCCGTTCGACACCGCGCCGGGGTCGCTGGCCGGGAAGGTCTCTTCGACGGCCTCATCCAGTTTCGAGTAGCCCTGCTTGCCATCCTCGTCCCCGTCGACGTAGCTGAGAATCTGCTCCCGGAACGTCGCCCTGGCGGCCGACAACGCGATGCGGTCCTGCGGCCGTTTGGGTCCGGCAATGGACGGTTCCACCGTGGAGAGGTCGAGCTCGAGGTACTCGGAGAACGCCGGTTCGCGGTCGGGGTCGTGCCACAGGCCCTGTTCTTTGGCGTAGGTCTGGACCAGTGCCAGCTGCTCATCGGTGCGGCCGGTGAACTTGAGGTAGGAGATGGTCTCCTCGTCGATCGGGAAAATGGCTGCGGTGGAGCCGAATTCGGGGCTCATGTTGCCCAGTGTGGCGCGGTTGGCCAGCGGTACCTCGGAGACGCCCTTGCCGTAGAACTCGACGAACTTGCCGACCACGCCGTGCTTGCGCAGCATCTCGGTGACCGTGAGGACGACGTCGGTGGCCGTGACTCCCGGCTGGATCTCGCCGGTCAGCTTGAAGCCGACGACGCGGGGGATGAGCATCGACACGGGCTGGCCCAGCATCGCGGCCTCGGCCTCGATACCGCCGACGCCCCAACCCAGCACACCGAGGCCGTTGACCATCGTGGTGTGCGAGTCGGTGCCCACGCAGGTGTCCGGATACGCCACCCCGTCGCGGGTCATGACGACGCTGGCCAGGTACTCGATGTTGACCTGGTGCACGATGCCGGTACCGGGCGGCACGACCTTGAAGTCGTCGAAGGCGCCCTGGCCCCAGCGCAGGAATTGGTAGCGCTCGCCGTTGCGCTGGTATTCGATTTCGACGTTGCGCTCGAACGCGTCGGCGGTGCCGAACAGATCGGCGATCACGGAGTGGTCGATCACCAGATCGGCCGGCGCCAGGGGATTGACCTTGTCGGGCTTGCCGCCGAGATCGGCGATCGCCTCGCGCATGGTGGCCAGGTCGACGATGCAGGGCACCCCAGTGAAGTCCTGCATCACCACCCGAGCGGGGGTGTACTGGATCTCGATACTGGGTTCCGCGTTGGGATCCCAGTTCGCGATCGCTTCGATGTGGTCCTTGGTGATATTGCTGCCGTCTTCGTTGCGCAGCAGGTTCTCGGCGAGGACCTTCAGGCTGTAGGGGAGTTTCTCGGTGTTGGGTACGGCGTCCAGACGGTAGATCTGGTAACTCTTGTCGCCGACCTTCAGGGTGTCGCGGGCTCCGAACGAGTTCACAGAATCTTGCTTGGTCACATCAACTCCCTGGGATTAAGTTCTTCCGCCGGCGGGGCTGTGCCGGGCGGTGCTCCGGACGATCATGCCAACCCTAACAGTACGCTTGTCCTGCAATGCGTCGGCACATCATTTTCAGTCTTCTCGGGTCGAGGCCGGGTTGAAACCTTTTTCTCGGACCCTTCGCGTACGGTTCGTGTAGCGCAGGCGCTACCGCGGGCAGGAGGCACACCGTGACCGGGCAGGGTTCGTTCGTTCCATCACCGGAGACCACGTTTTCCTGGCATCCGGTGCTGCCCGCCTACATTCCTCAAGACGTCGACATGACGGCGATCAAGGCCGCGGTCGCCGCGTCCGGTGTGAGCGCGCCGCCGGAGGCGGCCCCGGCCCTGCGCGAGCTGGTCGATCAGGCGCACGCCGCCGGCATCAATCTCAAAATTGTGCTGCTCGACCACAATCCGCCGAACGACACACCCTTGCGTGACATCTCCACCGTGGTCGGCGCCGACTATCACGACGCCACCGTCTTGACACTGAGCCCCAATTACGTCGGCACCTACAGCACGCAGTTCCCGCGCGTCACGCTCGAGGCCGGCGAGGACATCGCCAAAACGGGCAATCCCGTCGTCTCGGCGCAGCATTTTTTGCACGAGCTGGAAACCCCCGAGTTTCCCTGGACTGGGCTGACCATTTTCCTGCTAATCGCCGTGCTCGCCGCGGCCGTCGGCGCGCGGTTCCTACAGGTGCGCGCTCGGCGGCCAGCAACCTCGCCGGACATCGAACCGGCCGCCGCCGGCCAGCCGGCAGAGGGCGTCTAACCACCCACATCCTTCACATCCGGACCTCGCGGGCGGATTCCGCGACGGCGTGCGGCAAACCAGGTAGATAACCGTTCGGTCACATTAAACGCACGTAGAGGGTTGCGATTTGTCACGAGCATTTCGCCGCGCACCAGTGTGACGTACGGTGCAAATGATGCTCGTGTTGTGTTTGGCGCCCGTAGCGATAAAAGGGGCTGGCGCCGCCGTCCGCGTTGATCCCAAGGGGAGCCAAGTCGAATGAGACCTACACGCCGCGGCTCCGCTACGCGACCGTTCCGCAGGCTAATCCGTCCCGTCATCCCCTCGGTATTGAGCCTGGCCCTGCTCGTCACCACACCCGGTCTGGCGCACAGTGATCCGAGCGCCGACACTCTCGGCGCGCTGATCGCCAACGTCGCCAAGGCCAACCAGCGTCTGGAAGATCTGAGCGCCGAGATTCAGGGCGAGCAGGAGGCCGTCAACAAGGCTCTGGTCGATGTGGAGACCTCGCGGGACAACGTCGTCGCGGCCCAGCACGACCTGGAAGTCAGCCAGCAGTCGGTCAAGGACGCCAACGCGGCCATTGCCGCGGCGCAACGCCGTTTCAATACCTTCGCGGCGGCGGTGTACATGAACGGTCCGTCGGGCAGCTACCTGACCGCGAGTAGCCCCGAGGACATCATCGCCACCGAATCCGCCTCGCGGACCTTGACCGCGAGTAGCCAGACGGTGATGGACAACCTGCAGCGGGCGCGAACCGAGCAGGTCAACAAGGAGTCCGCGGCGCGGCTGGCCAAGCAGAAGGCCGAAAAGGCCGCCGCCGACGCGAAAGCCAGCCAGGACGCGGCGGTCGCCGCGCTCACCGAGTCGAAGCGCAAGTTCGACGAGCAGCGCGAACAGATCGCTCGGCTGGCCGCCGAGCGCGACGAGGCGCAGGCCAAACTTCAGCAGGCCCAACTGACGTCGGCGCATTGGTCCGAGGGCGGGCCGGGCGCACCGACGACCGGCGACCGCTGGGATCCGGGCGCCCCGGCCGGGCCGTCCATGGCGGGAGGGCGCCGGTGGGACGGCTGGGACCCCACGCTGCCGATGGTGCCGAGTGCCAACGTCCCGGGTGACCCCGTCGCGGTGATCAATCAGGTGCTGGGCATCTCGGCCACCTCCACGCAGGTCACCGCGCAAATGGGCAAGGGCTTCCTGCAGCAACTCGGCATCCTGCGACCCGACGACACCGGGATCACCAACGCGGCGCCCGGCGGCGTCGGCGCACGGATACCGCGGGTCTATGGCCGGCAGGCCTCCGAATATGTGATCCGCCGCGGCCTGTCGCAGGTCGGCGTGCCCTACTCCTGGGGTGGCGGCAATGCGGCCGGTCCCAGTAAAGGCATCGACTCCGGGGCGGGAATCACCGGTTTCGACTGTTCGGGTCTGGTCCTCTACTCGTTCGCCGGGGTCGGCATCAAGCTTCCGCACTACTCGGGCTCGCAGTACAACCTGGGCCGCAAGATCCCGTCTTCCCAGATGCGCCGCGGTGACGTCATCTTCTACGGCCCGGGCGGCAGCCAGCACGTGACCATCTATCTCGGTCAAGGCCAGATGCTCGAGGCTCCCGATATCGGGCTGAAGGTGCGCGTCGCGCCCGTGCGTACCAGCGGCATGACACCGTACGTGGTTCGCTACATCGAATATTAACGAGGATCTATGGGGCACAAGCGTTTTCGTCTGATCAACGTAGCCTGGCTCACCGCCGTGGTGGCCGGGCTGGTGTTGTCTGTCGCCGCCCCGGCCCCCGTCGCCAATGCCGATCCCGCGTGGGACCCCACCCTGCCCGCCACCGTCAGTGCCGGCGCCCCCGGCGATCCGCTGGCCGTGGCGAACGCGTCGCTGCAGGCCACCGCCCAGGCCACCCAGACCACGATGGACTTGGGCAGGCAATTTTTGGGCGGACTCGGGATCAACATCCTCGGCGATCCGGCCCCGGCCGCGGCCAGCCCCACCAACCCCGGCGGCAAGATCCCGCGGGTCTATGGCCGTCAGGCCATCGAGTACGTGATCAAGCGGATGGGCTCGCAGATGGGTGTTCCGTATTCGTGGGGCGGCGGCTCGCTGGACGGGCCGAGCAAGGGCGTCGGCGACGGCGCCAACATCACCGGGTTCGACTGCTCGGGCCTGATGCGGTACGGATTCGCCGGCGTCGGCGTGCTGATCCCGCGGTTCTCCGGCGACCAGTACAACGCCGGTCGCCACATTCCGCCCAACGAGGCGCGCCGCGGCGACCTGATCTTCTACGGCCCGGGCGGTGGCCAACACGTCACCATGTATCTGGGCAACGGGCAGATGCTCGAGGCCTCGGGAAGCGCGGGCAAGGTGACCGTGAGTCCCGTGCGCAAGCCCGGCATGACGCCGTACCTGACTAGGATCATCGAGTACTGACCCGGGTGGGCGATTTGCTCCCCGCGCCGCGTGGCGTCGACGGAATCCCAGCGGCCTGGAATAGTTGGACCAGGGCACGGCGACGCGTTGTCGGTGGAACCGAGAAAGGGATGTGATGACAGCAGCAGGTGGGCCACCCCAGGGGGCCAGTGGTTACCCGGGTGGACAGTCGGGTCCCGGAGCCCATGCGGCGCCGTCCGGGGGCGCCGACGGTTTGGCTGCCGAAGTACACACCCTGGAACGGGCAATCTTCGAGGTCAAGCGCATCATCGTCGGCCAGGACCAACTCGTCGAGCGGATGCTGGTCGGTCTGCTGTCCAAGGGGCACGTGCTACTCGAAGGGGTGCCGGGCGTCGCCAAGACGCTGGCCGTCGAGACGTTCGCCAAAGTGGTCGGCGGGACCTTCGCACGCATCCAGTTCACGCCTGACTTGGTGCCCACCGACATCATCGGTACCCGCATCTACCGGCAGGGCAAGGAAGAGTTCGACACCGAGCTGGGCCCCGTCGTGGTCAACTTCCTGCTCGCCGACGAGATCAACCGGGCGCCCGCCAAGGTGCAGTCGGCGCTGCTGGAGGTGATGGCCGAACGCCAGGTGTCGATCGGTGGCAAGCGGTTCCCGCTGCCAAACCCGTTCCTGGTGATGGCGACGCAGAACCCCATCGAGCACGAGGGTGTCTATCAGCTCCCCGAGGCCCAGCGCGACCGCTTCCTGTTCAAGATCAACGTCGGCTACCCCTCGCCCGAGGAAGAGCGCGAGATCATCTACCGGATGGGTGTCAAACCGCCCCAGCCCAAGCAGATTCTGGAGACCGGCGACCTGCTGCGGCTGCAGGACATCGCGGCCAACAACTTCGTGCACCACGCCCTGGTGGACTACGTGGTGCGCATCGTCACCGCCACCCGCCACCCCGAGCAGCTGGGCATGAACGACGTCAAGACCTGGATCTCGTTCGGCGCGTCTCCCCGTGCTTCGTTGGGCATCATCGCGGCCGCCCGATCGCTGGCGCTGGTGCGTGGCCGCGACTACGTCATCCCGCAAGACGTCGTCGAGGTCATCCCCGACGTGCTGCGACACCGGTTGGTGCTCACCTACGATGCGCTGGCCGACGAGATCTCGCCCGAGATCGTGATCAACCGGGTCCTGCAGACAGTCGCCCTTCCGCAAGTGAATGCCGTTCCGCAGCAAGGGCATTCGGTACCGCCGGTGATGCAGGCTGCGGGTGCGGCCGGCAGTCGGTGACCGACCCGAAACCTGCCGCCAAGCCCGCGGCATTACATCCGCCGTCTTTTCAGCGCGGACAGATCGACGACCCGAAATTGTCGGCGGCGCTGCGCACCCTGGAGCTCACCGTCAGGCGCAAGCTCGACGGTGTCCTGCACGGCGATCACCTCGGCCTGATTCCGGGGCCCGGTTCGGAGCCGGGGGAGTCGCGGGAGTACCAGCCCGGCGACGACGTGCGGCGGATGGACTGGGCGGTTACCGCCCGCACCACCCACCCGCATGTGCGGCAGATGATCGCCGACCGCGAGCTGGAGACGTGGATGGTGGTCGACATGTCGGCCAGCCTGGACTTCGGTACCACGGTCTGCGAAAAGCGTGACCTGGCGGTGGCCGCCGCGGCCGCTATCACCTTCCTCAACAGCGGCGGCGGTAATCGGCTCGGTGCGCTGATCACCAACGGCGCCACCACGGTTCGGGTGCCGGCCCGGTCCGGACGGCAACACGAGCAGACGCTGTTGCGCACCATCGCGACGATGCCCAAGGCGCCGGTCGGGGTGCGCGGCGACCTCGCGGTGGCCATCGACGCATTGCGCCGGCCGGAGCGCCGCCGCGGCATGGCGGTGATCATCAGCGACTTCCTGGGACCGATCAACTGGATGCGTCCGCTGCGCGCGATCGCCGCCCGCCACGAGGTGCTGGCCATTGAGGTGCTCGACCCCAGGGACATCGAACTGCCCGACGTGGGGGACGTCGTGCTGCAAGACGCCGAGACCGGGGTGACCCGCGAATTCACCGTCGACGCGCAACTGCGTGACGACTTCGCCAAGGCCGCGGCCGCGCATCGCGCCGACGTGGCCCGCACCATCCGCGGTTGTGACGCACCGGTTTTGACGCTGCGCACCGACCGGGACTGGATCGCCGACATCGTCCGCTTTGTGGAGTCCCGACGACGCGGGGCCATGGCGGGGCGCCAGTGACGGTGCCTCTGCTCGGCGCAATGTCGCTGTCCGGGTTCGCTCACGCGTGGTGGTTCCTGTTCCTGCTCGTCGTCGCCGGGCTGGTCGTGCTCTATGTGGCGATGCAGTTGGCCCGGCAGCGGCGGATGCTGCGGTTCGCCAACATGGAGCTGCTGGAAAGCGTGGCCCCCAAACGGCCCGCCAAGTGGCGGCACGTGCCGGCAATCCTGCTGGTGGCCTCGCTGGTGCTGTTTACCGTCGCGATGGCGGGCCCGACCAACGATGTCCGGATCCCGCGCAACCGCGCGGTCGTGATGCTGGTGATCGACGTGTCGCAGTCGATGCGGGCCACCGACGTCGAACCCAACCGAATGGCCGCCGCCCAGGAGGCGGCCAAGCAGTTCGCCGACGAGCTCACCCCGGGCATCAACCTGGGTCTGATCGCCTACGCGGGGACCGCGACCGTTCTGGTGTCGCCGACGACCAACCGCGAGGCGACCAAGGTCGCTCTGGACAAGCTGCAGTTTGCCGACCGCACCGCCACCGGGGAGGGCATCTTCACCGCGCTGCAGGCCATCGCCACGGTTGGAGCGGTCATCGGCGGCGGTGACAAGCCGCCCCCGGCGCGCATCGTGTTGTTCTCCGACGGCAAGGAGACGATGCCGACCAACCCCGACAACCCGAAGGGCGCCTTCACCGCGGCGCGCACCGCGAAAGACCAGGGTGTGCCGATTTCGACGATCTCGTTCGGCACCCCCTACGGCTTCGTGGAGATCAACGATCAACGCCAGCCGGTGCCGGTCGACGATGAGACGCTGAAGAAAGTCGCCCAGCTCTCCGGTGGAAACTCTTACAGCGCCGCCACTTTGGCGGAGTTGAAGGCCGTCTACGCCTCCCTGCAGCAGCAGATCGGGTACGAGACCATCAAAGGTGACGCCAGCGTGGGCTGGCTGCGGCTGGGTGCGCTGGTGTTGGCGCTCGCCGCCCTGGCGGCCCTGCTGATCAATCGACGCCTGCCGAATTAACCCGTTTTCCCGAGCGTTTCGCGCGAGCCTAACCAACGTGCGATTTTCCGCCGCGAATTTCGCAATCTGGTTAGGCTCGCGAGGCCCGCGCTTCCCGCACTCGCTGGATGACGTCGTCGGGATGGTCCTCCGCAACGACGCGGACCACGATCCATCCGTATCGATGCGTCACCCTCTCGTGCCGGCGGATGTCCTTCCGGTAGTGGTAGCGGCTGGTTGCATGATGTCCACCGTCATACTCGGCCGCGACCTTGACGTCCTCCCAGCCCATATCCAGATATGCTTCGGCCCAACCAAATTCGTTGCGAACCGCGATCTGGGTCTGCGGTCGCGGGAATCCCGCGCGGATCAACAGCAGGCGCAGCCAGGTCTCCTTCGGTGACTGCGCTCCGCCGTCAACGAGATCCAGAGCGGCCCTGGCTGCCTTCATGCCACGGCGGCCCCGGTAGCGCTCGGTCAGTGACTCGATGTCGGCCAGTTTGAGGTGGGTGGCCTGAATGAGGGCCTCGACTGCGGCAACGGCGACGTCCGGGGGGAGGCGACTGGCGAGGTCGAGAGCCGTCCTTGCCGGGGTAGTAACCCGCATGCCGTCGACGATGCAGACCTCGTCGGCCTGGATGCGGTCCTCCCAAACCTGGATACCGGGTTCGCGGCGGACGTTCGTGTCGATGATGGCGGCGGGAAGACTCGCGCCGACCCACTTGGCGCCGTGCAGTGCCGAAGCCGAGTAACCGGCCAAAATGCCGCGGCGGCGCGAGCGAAGCCACAGCGCTTTGGCGCGTAATCGCGCAGTCAACTCCACATCGCGCGACAGGTAAACGTCTTTGTGGAGCGCGACGTACCGACTTCGCAACTGATAGCCCGTCAGCGTGCCTGCAGCCCGAGCCTGGCTGCCCAGAAACGGCTCATCCATGCCCCAAGCGTGACGAGCGCCACCGACACGGCCGCAGGGGCCGCTCGCGGCGCTTGATATGCGACATTGGGCGCGGACGGGCAAGAGTCATGCACCTGCGAGCAAGTCTCGCGCGGGCAGCTCCCGAATAGTGAAGTGTGGCAGCGTTTGTCGCGCATAGAGGAGTATCGCTTGCTCGCAGTGATCGCGAAGGGTCAGCCAACCGAGGCGCACCCGCACCCGCTGGTGTTCGTCCACGGCGCCTTCCAGGGCGGATGGTCCTGGGACGAACACTTCCTGGACTTCTTCGCAGAACGGGGATACCGGGTCCTGGCCCCGAGCCTGCGCGGGCACAGCGACAGCGCCACGAGCAAGCCCCTGTGGCTGTGCTCGATTTCCGATTACGTCGATGACGTCGCATCGGTTGTCGACCCGTTGACGCCGCGGCCGATCCTGGTGGGTCATTCCATGGGCGGCTTTGTGGTGCAGAAGTATCTGGTCAACCATTCCGCACCGGCGGCGGTGTTGCTCGCGTCGGCACCGCCGCGCGGACACTTACCCACACTGCTGCGCAATCTTCGCCGGCACCCTTGGCGCGCATCGAAATTCGGCCTTACCGGTCGCCCGTCGGACCTGTCCGGGGGCACGACGTCGGGCGCCCGCGAGTTGTTTTTCGGTGACGACATGCCCGAGCCGGGTATCGCCGCGGCTATCCAGCGGTTCCAGCCCGAAAGCACGCGCGCGTTGGTCTTCGACATGGGGCCGGCGGCAGTGCTGCGCAGGCCGCGGATCACCACCCCCGTGCTGGTGGTCGGCGGGGAACGGGATGCCATGTATCCGCCCCGTGACGTGGTGGCGACGGCGGCGTACTACGGCACCGAGCCGAGCATCATCTCCAACATTGGACACGAGATGATGCTCGAACCGCGGTGGCCGGTGGTGGCCGAATGCATCCTGGCGTGGTTGGCCCAGCGCGGGCTGTAAACCGCAACGGCACCAGAAACCGCAAGGCACCGTGAACCGCCGGGACCGGGCGATTGTGACGCCGGCGATGGGCGGCTAGTTGCCGCATTGTTTGCGGGCGAGACGGTCACGGGCTGGATTCGCGCCCGCCCGATCGAGCGATGCCGGCGTGATCTCACCGACGCCCGGTACGCGCACGTGTCGCTGGCATGCGCTAGCCGGAAAATTCCGTACGCGAGGCGTCAAGAACGGGCCGTCAGCCGTCCCCAGAGTGGAAGTGATTCCACTGCTCGAATGAAGGGACTGACGCGCCTGATGCCGACTTTGCAGCACAACGCCGACGTGATCGTCGTGGGAGCGGGATCGGCGGGAGCCGCCATCACGCGGCGACTTGTCGACCACGGATTGACCGTCCTGCTCCTCGAGGCCGGCCGGCCGGACACCAACCCGGCGATCGCCGACCCGGCGCGGATGTTCGAGCTGTGGTCCAGCCCCGATGACTGGGCTTACCAGACCGTCCCGCAGGCGCAGGCCTGCGACCGACGGCTGAACTGGCCGCGGGGCAAGGTCTTGGGCGGCTCGAGCTCGCTGAACGCGATGATCTACGTTCGCGGAGCCAGGTTCGATTACGACCATTGGGCGTATCTGGGCAACGCCGGCTGGTCCTGGGCCGACGTGCTGCCCGTCTTTCGCCGGATGGAGGACTACGACGGCGGTGCCTCCGAACTGCATGGTGTCGGCGGGCCGCTGCATGTGCTCACCCGATACCAGCCGGATCCCGTGCAACGCTCGGTGATGGCCGGCTTCGCCGAGCTCGGACTGCCGGTGAATAAGGACTACAACAGCGGTGTGCTCGACGGCGTGTCGTCGATGGCGCTGACGATCAAAGACGGGCGGCGGCACAGCACCGCCGCTGCTTATCTGCGACCCATCGAGACCAACCCCAACCTCACCGTGCTCACTGGTGCGCACGCTCGCCGGCTGACGATGGACGGCGGCCGGTGCGTGGGGGTGCAATGGCTCCGCGGCGGCCGGCTGGAATCCGCGACCGCCGCGTTAGAGGTTGTCGTGTCGGCGGGCACCATCGAATCGCCGCGGCTACTGATGATGTCGGGCATCGGCGACGCCGGCCACCTACGTGCCGTCGGCGTCCCCGTAACGGCCGACTTGCCAGGAGTCGGGCGCAACTTGCACGACCACGTTCTGGCCCCGGTGGTTTTGACCACCGAGCAAACGATCGCTCCGCCGGCACCCGGCCTTCCGCTGGCCCAAACGCATTTGTGGGCACGCTCCCGACCGGGTTTGCTGACGCCCGACGTCCAACCGATCGTGTTCGGCTTTCCGCTCTACAGCCAGGCATGGATGACCGGGCCGGAGAACGGCATCTCGCTGTTGGCGGGCATGGTCCGGCCGAACAGTCGTGGCAGCATCCGGCTGACCGGTCCGAACCCCGAGGACCCGTTGCTGATCGATCCCGCGACCTTCACCTGCCCCGAGGACCTCGCCGCGCTGGTGTTCGCCGTCGAACTGTGCCGCGAGGCACACGGCGCCGAGGCGATGCGCGGGTACGGATTCCGGGAGCAGTACCCGGGTCCCCAGCTGCGGTCCGGGGACGCGCTGAGCGAATATGTTCGCCGCACCGCGATGACCTACCACCACCAGGTGGGCACCTGCAAGATGGGCGTCGATGCTGCCTCGGTGGTGGATCCGCGGCTCCGCGTTTACGGCGTCGAAGGTTTGCGGGTGGCCGACGCGTCGATCATGCCGGCGGTCACCTCCGGCAACACCAATGCGCCGTCGGTGCTGATCGGGGAGCGCGCGGCCGATTTCGTGCTGACCGCAGCCGGTTTGTTGACCAGCGAGCATGCCGATTTCGGCCTCGACGAGGCAAGGCGATAAGTTGACCGGGTGACTGACACAGCCACTGAACTCGCCGCGACCCCCGGCAAACCCCCCTTCGTATCCCGTTCAGTCCTGGTCACCGGTGGAAACCGGGGCATCGGATTGGCGATCGCGCAGCGGCTGGCCGCCGACGGCCACAAGGTCGCCGTCACCCACCGCGGATCCGGGGCACCCGAGGGGCTCTTCGGCGTCGTGTGTGACGTCACCGACAACGACGCCGTCGACCGCGCTTTCAAGGAGGTCGAGGAGCACCAGGGGCCGGTCGAGGTGCTGGTCTCCAACGCCGGCATCTCCAAGGACGCCTTTCTGATCCGGATGACCGAAGAGCGCTTCGAGGAGGTCATCAACGCCAACCTCACCGGCGCGTTCCGGGTGGCCCAGCGGGCGTCGCGGAGCATGCAGCGCAAGCGATTCGGCCGGATCATCTTCATCGGGTCGGTCTCGGGCATGTGGGGTATCGGCAACCAGGCCAACTACGCCGCGGCCAAGGCCGGCCTGATCGGGATGGCCCGCTCGATCTCCCGGGAGCTGTCCAAGGCCGGGGTGACCGCCAACGTGGTTGCCCCCGGCTACATCGACACCGAGATGACCCGGGCGCTCGACGAGCGCATCCAGGCGGGCGCATTGGAATTCATCCCGGCCAAGCGGGTCGGAACGGCCGAGGAGGTCGCCGGAGCGGTCAGCTTCCTGGCGTCCGAGGATGCGAGCTACATCGCCGGCGCGGTCATCCCCGTCGACGGCGGCATGGGCATGGGCCATTAGACGGCCCCTTAGATCACTTTGCCGGAACCAAAGGTTAGGACGGACATGGCAGGACTGCTCGACGGCAAACGGATCCTGGTCACCGGGATCATCACCGACTCCTCGATCGCGTTTCACATCGCCAAGGTCGCTCAGGAAGCGGGGGCGCAGTTGGTGCTGACCGGATTCGACCGGCTGCGACTGATCCAGCGCATCGCCGATCGGCTACCGCAGAAGGCCCCGCTGATCGAACTCGACGTGCAGAACGACAAGCACCTCGACACCCTGGCGGACCGGATCATCGCCGAGATCGGCGAGGGCAACAAGATCGACGGCGTGGTGCACTCGATTGGTTTCATGCCGCAGACCGGAATGGGCATCAACCCGTTCTTCGACGCCCCATATGAGGATGTCTCCAAAGGCATTCACATCTCGGCGTATTCGTATGCCTCACTGGCCAAGGCGGTGCTGCCGATCATGAATCCCGGTGGCTCCATCGTCGGCATGGACTTCGACCCGTCGCGGGCGATGCCCGCCTATAACTGGATGACAGTGGCCAAAAGCGCGCTGGAGTCGGTCAACCGGTTCGTGGCACGCGAGGCTGGCAAGGCCGGTGTACGCTCCAATCTTGTTGCCGCCGGACCGATCCGGACGCTCGCGATGAGCGCGATCGTCGGCGGTGCGTTGGGCGAAGAGGCCGGCGCCCAGATGCAGCTGCTCGAGGAGGGCTGGGACCAGCGGGCCCCGATCGGTTGGAACATGAAGGATCCCACCCCGGTGGCCAAGACGGTGTGCGCGCTGCTATCCGACTGGCTGCCGGCGACCACGGGCACCATCATCTACGCCGACGGCGGCGCCAGCACCCAATTGTTGTAGAGAGCAATGGAATTCGATGCCGTCCTGCTGCTGTCCTTCGGCGGACCCGAGGGCCCCGAGCAGGTGCGGCCGTTCTTGGAGAACGTCACCCGCGGCCGCGATGTGCCGCCAGAACGACTCGACCACGTCGCCGAGCACTACCTGCATTTCGGTGGTGTCTCGCCGATCAACGCGATCAACCGTGCGCTGATCGCCCAGCTGGAATTCGAACTCGCCGATCGGGGCTTGGACGTTCCGGTGTATTTCGGCAACCGCAACTGGGAACCGTACGTCGAAGACACGGTGGCGACTATGCGCGACAACGGTGTTCGCCGCGCGGTGGTGTTCACCACGTCGGCCTGGAGCGGCTATTCCAGCTGCACGCAGTACGTCGAAGACATCGCCCGCGCCCGTCAGGCCGCCGGGCCCGGTGCGCCGCAATTGGTCAAGTTGCGGCCCTACTTCGACCACCCACGGTTCGTGCAGATCTTCGCCGACACCATCGGCGCGGCCTCCGGCGCCCTGACCCCCGAACAACAAGCCGGTGCCCGGCTGCTTTTCACGGCACATTCGATTCCGGTGGCCGCCGACGAACGGATGGGCCCGCGGTTGTACAGCCGCCAGGTTGCCTACGCTGCAAGGCTTGTCGCAACCGCGGCCGGCTATGCCGAGTACGACCTGGCCTGGCAGTCGCGGTCCGGGCCGCCCCAGGTGCCATGGCTGGAACCCGAGGTCGAAGACCAGGTGGCGGCGCTGGCCGACGCGGGCACCGAGGCCGTGATCATATGCCCGGTTGGCTTCGTGGCCGACCACATCGAGGTGGTGTGGGATCTCGACGAAGAACTGCGAGCGCAGGCGGAGGCGGCCGGCATGGCGCTGGTGCGAGCCTCAACGCCCAACGCGCACCCACGATTCGCGCAGCTGGCTGTGGACCTGATCGACGAGTTGCGATACGGCCGCGCACCCGAGCGGGTGAGTGGTCCCGACCCGGTACCCGGTTGCCTCGCCAGCGTCGACGGCCAGGCGTGCTGTCCGCCGCATTGCGTTGCGGGACAGTGCAGTTAGTCTGCCCAGGCCGAGTGCAAGATCGCGTTGACCGCGGCCATTCGGGCCGACCGCACCACACCGGTCAATGGTCGCAGCGCATCGCCGGCGATGCGCGCCTCGGACGCGGATTGCGTGCCGAACGGTTCCAGCCCCGCGGCGACCGGCGCAGTGAACCGCTCGGGTGAGTCGGACCGCGTAAGCCCGGCGCTGACCGCGATGATCGCGTCGACGTGCGCGGCATTCTCCAGCACCCGCAGTGCCCGCCGCGGTGCGTGGTCGGGAACCCGGTGTTGCCGTGCGGATTCCAGCAGCTGCTCCACCAAACCTCGCGGATCGTCGACGCCGCTGGCCGCTCCCAGCCCGATGGCGCCGAGCGCGTCGGCCGCCGAGCGCACGGCCGACCGCAGCGAGTATTCGGCGTCCCCGAGCTCGTGATGATCGAACACCGGTGCGCCGGGCAGTGAATACACCGTCCACGCCAACGCGCACAGCTCCGGTGCACTGCCACCGTCGTCGGGGCCGTCTGGAACGTCCGGGTCGTCGGAATCGGCGTAGCTGAACTCGGGGACCAGGCCCACAGCTGCGGTGGGATCGTCGGCGTTGGTGACGATCACGGCCTCACCGGCGGCCAGGGCGTCCCGCTCGAACTGGGTGCCGGGAGCCAGGCCGCGCACGTCGCCGGGCACCGGCAACACCACATTGATCGTTCCCCGTGACGGCCCTGGCGCGCCGGCGGAACTCGGGCCCGTCGGCCGGCCAACGGCGCCGCGCAGCGTCTGCAACAATGTGACCGTCCCGGCATCGTGCACATCGGGCCAGGGTAGCCCGGTGTGACCGGCCGCGACCGCATCATACGCGGTGACGGATTGCTTTGGCGCCCAAAGAGATAACGCGTCCAACACGTCGTCGGGCGCGGCCTTTCCCGCGAGCCAGGCGTTAGCCCACACCGACAGCGAAACACTGGGACACCACATGATGCGCAGTGTAGTTGTTTGGTCCGGCAAAGGCCGATCACGCGTATTCTGACGGCATGGCGATCGCGCTGGGTTGGCTAATCTTCGCACTGGCCCTGGCCGGTGCCGAAGCGCTCACTGGCGACATGTTTTTGTTGATGCTGGGGGGCGGAGCGCTGGCCGCGGCCGGGACGGCCTGGCTCACCGATTGGCCGATCCTGGTCGACGGAGCGGTGTTCCTCGTGGTGTCGGTGCTGCTCGTCGTGCTGGTCCGGCCGGCGTTGCGACAACGGGTGACACCGAAGTCGCTGCCGACCGGAGTCGAGGCGCTGGAGGGCAAGAAGGCCGTCGTGCTGGGCCGGGTCGCCCGCGACGAAGGCCAGGTCAAGCTGGATGGCCAGGTCTGGACGGCGCGGCCGTTCAACGATGACGATGTCTACGAACCGGGGGAATCGGTCACCGTCGTCCACATCGACGGTGCCACGGCGGTCGTCTTGAAACATTGACCGTCGGCCACAGGCGCCGCGAAGGCGCTGCGAGAGAAAGGAACTCCGGTGGAAGGTGCGGTTGCTGGTTTGGTGTTGCTGGCCGTCCTGGTGATCTTTGCGATCATCGTGGTGGCCAAATCGGTGGCGTTGATCCCGCAGGCCGAGGCGGCGGTGATCGAGCGGTTGGGCCGCTACAGTCGCACCGTCAGTGGCCAGTTGACGTTGTTGGTGCCCTTCATCGACCGGGTCCGCGCCCGAGTGGATCTGCGGGAACGGGTGGTGTCGTTTCCGCCGCAGCCGGTGATCACCGAGGACAATCTCACGCTCAACATCGACACCGTCGTCTACTTCCAGGTCACCGTTCCGCAAGCGGCCGTGTATGAGATCAGCAACTACATCGTCGGTGTCGAGCAGCTCACCACCACCACGCTGCGCAATGTCGTCGGCGGCATGACCCTCGAGCAGACCCTGACCTCTCGCGACCAGATCAACGCGCAGCTGCGCGGCGTCCTGGACGAGGCCACCGGCCGCTGGGGGCTGCGGGTTGCCCGGGTGGAGCTGCGCAGCATCGACCCGCCGCCGTCGATCCAGGCGTCGATGGAAAAGCAGATGAAAGCCGACCGGGAGAAGCGGGCGATGATTCTGACCGCCGAAGGCACCCGTGAGGCCGCAATCAAACAGGCCGAAGGCGCCAAGCAGGCCCAAATTCTGGCCGCCGAGGGCGCCAAGCAGGCCGCGATCCTGGCGGCCGAGGGCGACCGCCAGTCCCGGATGCTGCGCGCTCAGGGTGAGCGCGCGGCGGCCTACCTGCAGGCACAGGGGCAGGCCAAGGCCATCGAGAAGACGTTCGCCGCGATCAAGGCGGGCCGGCCGACGCCGGAGATGCTGGCCTATCAATATCTGCAGACGCTGCCGGAGATGGCGCGGGGCGACGCCAACAAGGTGTGGGTGGTGCCCAGCGACTTCAGCGGGGCGCTACAGGGCTTCACCAAGCTGCTGGGCACGCCGGGCGAGGACGGGGTGTTCCGGTTCCAGCCGTCGCCGGTCGAGGACGCACCTCGTCATAGCACCGACGAGGACGACGCCGAGGTCGCGGGCTGGTTCTCCACCGAAAGCGATCCCAAGATCGCCCAGGCCGTCGCCAACGCCGAGGCGATCGCCCGCCAACCGGTCGATGGCCAGCCCGGGGCGCCACCGGAACTGACCCGGTAGCCGCATTAGGATTAGTCGATGAGTGTTTTGACTTCGCCGAAAACCTATGCGGCCCTTGCCGCGTTCCATGCCGTCGATGCGGTGGCGTGCGGCGTCCAGGCGGCCCCGGTCAAGAAGGCGCTGGACGACGTGGGTGTCCCGGAAAACGTCCGGCCGGTGTTTCCCGTCGTGAAGGCGGCCGCGGCGGTCGGCCTGGCGTCGGTTGTCCGCTTCCCGGCGTTGGCGAGGCTGACGACGGCGATGCTGACGTTGTATTTCGTGTTGGCGGTGGGTGCGCACGTGCGGGTGCGGGACAAGGTCGTCAACGGCCTGCCGGCGGCGTTGTTCTTGGCGCTGTTCGCCGCGATGACCGTCAAGGGGCCAGAGCGCGGCCACTAAGACGTCGGTCAGCGCGGCCCGGTTCATTGCGCGGTCACGGCGGACAGATGCCACCGATCCAGCCACGGCTGCACGAGCTCAGCAACGGAGTACTTCGCGGGCGCCAGGCAGCCGGCGTTGGGGCTGGCGGGGTCGCTACCGCGGATGTCGATGCCCACGGCGGTGGCGGTGCCGTCGCTGCGCATCAGATAGACCGGGCCGCCGGAATCACCGCATTGACCGCCCGCGGCGAACGAGACTTTGCTTTCGGTTACGTCGAAGATCTGCCCGCATTCGGCCTCGCCGCTGCTCATGCCGAACTTGCACAGCTGCTGGCCGATCGTCAGATCGCTGGTGACCTCGGTGATGGGCAGCGTCGCCGCGATGGCCGGATTCTGCGGAACATGATCGCCGTCCAGCACGATTAGGCCGATGTCGTGCTGTTCGTTGTGCACCCCTTCACTGACGGTCGTGACGAACGTTCCTATCGTCGCGTACGGGAAGGTTCCGGCGAGGTTCATCCGCACCTTGCTTGGCGTGCCGGGGCGATTGCAGTGTCCGGCGGTCAACACCCCCGCCTCGCCGGTGCTGGTCCGAACCAAAAAGCCTGCCGTACAGCCCATTCCGCCCGACCCGTCAGCGTATTCGACGTATATGCCGGTGCCCGGCCCGGCCGCACTGGCCGCGGGCAGCGCGATGGGCGCCAGGTCGGGCACCGGCGAGGGATCCGACACGACGTTCTTGGGCATCAGCAAGAGGGCCATGATGCAGATCCCGGCCACCAGTGCGGCCGCGATCGTCAACTTCGAGGTGTGTGTTCGGGTCCGGGGCGTCGGCGGGTAGGGGATGACGGCGCGGGCGGCCAGCACCGACCCGCTCGGAACGCGATGCAGCTTAATCCTGTCGAGCACAAACGACACAACCGCGACCGCCACCGAAGCGAAGGCACCGAGCAGCAGCATCAGCAGGCCGGTGCGCGACGGCTGCAAGCTGAAGCTCGCCAGCTGCTGCGCGTAGACCCCCT
This sequence comes from Mycobacterium simiae, assembly GCF_010727605.1. Lineage (NCBI taxonomy): Bacteria > Bacillati > Actinomycetota > Actinomycetes > Mycobacteriales > Mycobacteriaceae > Mycobacterium > Mycobacterium simiae. The sequence continues at coordinate 238,097 of NZ_AP022568.1, read as the reverse complement.
CCATTGAATAGATCTTTCAGGCAACAGGCGATGCGCTCAACAGCGCGATCCAGTTAGCTGATGATGACCGGCTCCGCGGCGGGTGAATCAGGACGCGACGGGTGCTGGCGACGGTAGTGACGGATCTCCAGGAACAGACCCGTGAGACCCAAGGCGCTGGTGAACAACGAGAACACGAAGAGTAGTGGGCTGGGGTGCCCGGCCAGCGCGTCGCCCAGGAATACCACCGCGGCAGTGCCGGGAAGCAGACCGGCCAGCGTGGCCAGTGTGTAGGGGAGCAAGGCCACCGCCGACGCGGCCGCGGCGTAGTTGACCACCGAAAACGGCAGGACGGGGATCAACCGCAACGAGAGCACCGATACCCAGCCCCGTTCCCGCAGCCGCTCGTCGGCGCGGTGAATGGCCTGGTAGCGAACCAGCCGGTTGAGCCGCCAACCGGCGGCGCGGACCAATATCAGCGCCAGCACCGCGCTGGCGGTGCTGGCCACCACGGCGATCAGCACGCCCAGCGCCGGTCCGAATAGCAGACCCGCCGCCAGGGTGAACGCCGTGCGTGGGATCGGGAAGACGGTGACCAGGATGTGTGCAACCAGGAACGCCAAGGGGAACCACGGGCCGACCGATTCCGCCCAGTCGCGCAACTGCACCGCGCTGGGCAGCGGAACCCACAGCGCCACTGCGATCAAGACTGTGATCCCAACCACTGCGGCGAGTGTGCGCGGTCGCGCCAGCCCGCGCGCGGTAGATCCCAGCGGGCGCGACAGAGTACGCAGCTTGCTGGCGGTTTTGGCGGTGGCGGGGCCCGTCACGGCAGTCAACGTTACGGGCCGCACATGAATAACCCGTATCCCGAGCCTGGCGTTTCGCCGCCGACTCGGCCCGCTCGCCGCCCGATCGCGGCAGCGAGCGGTTTTTAGCGGCGGGGTCAATCAATTAGCCTGATTAGCGAGTCGCATATCCCGAGCAGCCTCAAACAACGTTGCTGCAGCTGCGAAAACAGGAGCAGTCGGTGTCCATTGATGTACCCGAGCTCGCCGGCCTAGAACAGGTTCGCGAGCGCTGGCGCACCGCGGTTGCCGGTGTGCTTGCCAAGAGCACCCGCACGGAACCCGCCGAGTTGGGGGAGCACCCCGAACATCTGCTGGACACCACGACGTACGACGGGTTCGCCGTGCGTCCCCTCTACACGGTCTTCGACGAGCTGCCCGAGCCGGCGCTCCCCGGCGAGTGGCCGTATCTGCGTGGCGGGGACCCGTTCCGGGACGTCAAATCCGGCTGGAAGGTCGTCGAGATCTTTCCGAGCGCCGACACCGGCGCTGCCGAAGCCAACGCCGCGATACTCGGCGCGCTTGGCGACGGTGTCAGCGCGTTGCTCATCCGGGTCGGCGTCGGCGGTGTGTCACCCGACGACCTGGAAACGGTGTTGGCGGGCGTGTATCTGAGCATGGCGCCGTTGATCGTCGACGCCGGCGCCGATTATGCCGCGGCCAGTGACGCGGTGCTGGCCTTGGTGGCCGGTGTCGAGGCCGATCAGCGCGCCACCCTGGCCGTCGACCTGGGTGCCGACCCGCTGACCGCCGCACTGAGCGGGCGCGCCGCCCCGGCGATCGACGACGTTGTCGCGGTCGCCTCGCGTGCGGCCAGCGAACACGGCGTACGGGCCGTCACCGTCGACGGACCGGCATTGCACAACCTAGGGGCTAACGCGTCCTGGGAGCTGGCCGGCAGCATCGCGGCCGCAGTGGCCTACCTGCGGGTGTTGACCGAATCGGGGATGCCGGTCGGCCGGGCGCTGGGTCAGATCAGTTTCCGGCTGGCGGCCGACGACGACCAGTTCATGACGATCGCCAAGATGCGCGCCGTGCGCCAGCTGTGGGCGCGCGTCGGCGAGGTCGTCGGCGAGCCGGGGGCCGGTCGGGCGATCGTGCACGCGGAGACGTCGTTGCCGATGATGACCCAGCGCGACCCCTGGGTGAACATGCTGCGCTGCACGCTTGCCGCCTTTGGGGCCGGTGTCGGCGGCGCCGACAGCGTGCTGGTGTTCCCGTTCGACATTGCCATCCCGGGCGGGTTTCCCGGCACGGCAAGGAGTTTCGCTCGCCGCATCGCCCGCAACACCCAGCTGCTGCTGCTGGAGGAGTCGCACGTCGGCCGGGTGCTGGACCCCGCGGGGGGTTCGTGGTACGTCGAAGATCTCACCCAGCAGCTCGCGCGGCAGGCCTGGGAACATTTCCAGGCTATCGAGGCCCGCGGTGGGTTCACCGAGGCGCGGGACTACCTCGCCGGGCAGATCGCCGAGGTCGCGGCGCGCCGCGCCGACGACATCGCGCACCGACGCACCGCGATCACCGGCGTCAACGAATTTCCGAACCTCGCCGAACCCGCACTGCCGCAGAGCCATTCGATCGGCCAGCCGGATGTCGGGAACCTGCAGCGCTACGCCGCGGGGTTCGAGGCGTTGCGCGATCGTTCGGATGCTTTCCTGGCACGCACGGGTGCGCGGCCGACCGCGTTGCTGCTGCCGCTGGGCCCGCTGTCCGAGCACAACATCCGCGCGACATTCGCGGCGAACCTATTGGCCTCGGGCGGTGTGGCGGCGGTCAATCCGGGGGCGGTCGATGCCGACGGTGTCGCGGCGGCGGTGTCGCAGGCCGGCTCGCCCGCGGTGGCGGTGATCTGCGGCACCGACCAGCGCTACGGCACCGAGGTGGCCGGAATCGTCGCTGCCGCGCGCGCCGCAGGGGTGTCGCGGGTGTATTTGGCCGGGCCGGAGAAGGCGATCGCCGACGTGGCGCCGCAGCATCGGCCCGACGAGTACCTGACAGCCAAAATCAATGCGATCGAAGCACTTTCGCATCTGCTCACTCGGTTGGGGGCGTGACACGATGACGACGTCTACTCCGGTTATCGGCAGCTTCGCCGACGTACCGCTGCATGGCGACCGCACGGGGCGGGCCCCGACGGCAGCCGCCGTGGACAAGTATGTCGCCGCGGCCGCCGCGGCGCACTGGTACTCGCCGGATCAGCTGATCTGGCATACGCCCGAGGACATCGCCGTCAAACCGGTGTACATCGCCGCCGACCGGGCGGCCGTGCAGGCCGATGGCTTTCCGCTGCACAGCTTTCCGGGCGAGCCGCCGTTCGTCCGCGGCCCGTACCCGACGATGTACGTCAACCAGCCCTGGACCATCCGCCAATACGCCGGGTTCTCCACCGCCGCGGAGTCCAACGCGTTCTACCGGCGCAACCTGGCCGCTGGCCAGAAGGGCTTGTCGGTGGCGTTCGACCTGGCCACTCACCGCGGGTACGACTCCGATCATCCCCGCGTCCAGGGTGACGTCGGAATGGCTGGTGTGGCAATCGATTCCATCCTGGACATGCGACAGCTCTTCGACGGCATCGACCTGTCGGCGGTGTCGGTATCGATGACGATGAACGGCGCGGTGCTGCCAATCCTGGCGCTGTACGTGGTGGCCGCCGAGGAGCAGGGGGTGCCGCCGGAGAAGCTGGCCGGCACTATCCAGAACGACATCCTCAAAGAGTTCATGGTGCGCAACACCTACATCTATCCGCCGAAGCCGTCGATGCGGATCATCTCCGACATCTTCGGCTACACCAGCGCCAAGATGCCGAAATTCAACTCCATCTCGATCTCCGGCTATCACATCCAAGAGGCCGGCGCGACAGCGGATTTGGAGTTGGCCTACACGCTCGCCGACGGCGTCGACTACATCAAGGCCGGCCTGGACGCCGACCTGGACATCGACAAGTTCGCGCCCCGGCTGTCATTCTTCTGGGGCATCGGGATGAACTTCTTCATGGAGGTCGCCAAGCTGCGGGCGGGGCGGTTGTTGTGGAGCGAACTGGTCAGCCAGTTCAACCCGAAGAGCGCGAAATCACTGTCGCTGCGCACACATTCGCAGACCTCGGGTTGGTCGCTGACCGCGCAGGACGCCTTCAATAACGTTGCCCGCACCTGCATCGAGGCGATGGCCGCCACCCAGGGGCACACCCAGTCGCTACACACCAACGCGCTGGACGAGGCGCTGGCACTGCCGACCGATTTCTCCGCGCGCATCGCCCGCAACACCCAGCTGGTGCTGCAACAGGAGTCGGGTACCACGCGGCCGATCGACCCGTGGGGCGGTTCGTACTACGTCGAGTGGCTGACCCATCGGCTCGCGCAGCGCGCACGCGCCCACATCGCCGAGGTCGTTGAGCACGGTGGCATGGCCCAGGCCATCGACGACGGCATCCCCAAACTGCGCATCGAGGAGGCCGCCGCGCGCACCCAGGCGCGGATCGATTCCGGCATCCAGCAGGTCGTCGGGGTCAACAAGTACCAGGTCGAAGAGGACCAGGAGGTCGAGGTCCTCAAGGTCGACAACAGCCGGGTGCGGGCCGAGCAGTTCGCCAAGCTCAAAGAGCTTCGGGAAAGCCGGGATTCGCACGCCGTCGAAACCGCGCTGGCCGAGCTTTCCCGCGCGGCCGCCGCGCATGGCCGTGCCGGGGAAGACGGACTGGGCAACAACTTGCTGGCCTTGGCCATCAATGCCGCACGAGCCAAGGCCACCGTCGGGGAGATCTCGGACGCGCTGGAGAAGGTGTACGGCCGTCACCAGGCGGAGATTCGTACGATCGCCGGCGTCTACCGCGACGAAGCATCGGGAGGCGGAAACATGACGTCCTTCGCTGACGCGACCGAACTCGTCGAGAAGTTCGCCGAAGCCGATGGCCGTCGACCCAGGATCCTGGTGGCAAAGATGGGCCAGGACGGCCACGACCGAGGCCAGAAGGTGATCGCAACGGCGTTCGCCGACATCGGATTCGACGTCGACGTCGGCTCGCTGTTCTCCACGCCCGAGGAGGTGGCCCGCCAGGCCGCCGACAACGATGTGCATGTGGTGGGGGTCTCCTCGCTGGCCGCCGGGCACTTGACCCTGGTGCCGGCGCTGCGCGACGCGCTGGCCGAGGTGGGCCGGCCCGACATCATGATCGTGGTGGGCGGCGTCATCCCGCCCGGCGACTTCGATGAGCTTTACGCCGCGGGGGCCGCCGCCATCTTCCCGCCCGGCACCGTGATCGCCGAGGCCGCGATCGGCTTGCTGAACAAGCTCGCCGAACGGTTGGGCTATGACCTCGGTTAGATGAACGGCTCTGAAATCGCCGCAAGACTGCGACCACGGACGCCGTTACTGGCGAAACACGACGGCAGTTACAGTTTCGCGCGTTTGGGTGGTCCGTGAACGCCGAAAAGATCGACAAACTGGCCACGGCCATTCGCAGCGGTGACCGGGCCGCGCTGCCCCGGGCCATCACGATGCTGGAATCCACCCGCGCCGACCATCGCGAGCAAGCCCAACAGTTGCTGTTGAACCTGCTGCCCGACTCCGGGAACGCCCATCGGGTGGGCATCACCGGCGTTCCGGGAGTGGGCAAGTCGACCACCATCGAGGCCCTGGGGATGCACTTGATCGATCGCGGCCACCGGGTGGCGGTGCTGGCCGTCGATCCCTCGTCGACGCGCACCGGCGGCTCGATCCTGGGCGACAAAACCCGCATGTCGCGGCTGGCCGCCCACGGTGACGCCTACATTCGGCCGTCGCCGACGTCGGGCACGCTGGGCGGAGTGGCAAAGGCCACCCGCGAGACGGTGATTCTGCTGGAGGCGGCTGGTTTCGACGTGATCCTGATTGAAACGGTCGGGGTTGGGCAATCTGAGGTTGCCGTGGCGAACATGGTCGACACGTTTGTGTTGCTGACCCTGGCCCGCGCCGGCGATCAACTGCAGGGAATCAAGAAGGGCGTCCTGGAACTGGCCGACATCGTGGTGGTCAACAAGGCCGACGGTGAGCACTTACCCGAGGCCCGCAAGGCCGCGCGGGAGCTGTCGTCGGCGATCCGGTTGATTTACCCGCGCGAAACGCTTTGGCGGCCACCGGTTTTGACGATGAGCGCGGTGGAAGGCACGGGCCTGGTCGAGCTGTGGGACACCGTCGAGCGCCATCGTGAGGTACTCACCGAGGCCGGCGAGTTCGAGGATCGGCGCCGGGCGCAGCAGGTCGACTGGACCTGGCAGCTGGTCCGCGACACCGTCCTCGATCGGGTGCTGTCCAATCCGGCGGTGCGCGGAATGCGTGCCGAGGTGGAACGGCGGGTCAAGGCGGGGGAATTAACCCCGGCTCTAGCGGCCCAGCAAATACTAGACGCAGCGTCGCGCTAACGGAAAGGTAAATTAATCCGCGTTTGCCCCTGTGTCCGGCCTATTGAAAGTAAATTCAAAATTGTGACGGTAGACAACGGGGTCGATCACCGCGCGAACCCCTCCCACGATGTCCATGACGCAGGTCATCGTGTGTTCGGCGCGGCGGACCCAAACTTCTCCTGCGTCGTTCGTGGCTTTTCCAGTATGTTTCCCGGCCGTCGGTTCGGCGGCGGAGCGCTGGCGGTCTATCTCGACGGTCAACCGGTCGTGGATGTGTGGACGGGCTGGTCGGACCGGGCCGGGCGGGTGCCCTGGACCGCAGACCGGGCGCCGATGGTGTTCTCGGCGACCAAGGGCATGGCCGCGACGGTCATCCACCGGCTCGCCGATCGCGGGCTGATCGACTACGAGGCCCCCGTGGCCGAGTACTGGCCGGAGTTTGCCGCCAACGGCAAGGCGAAGCTGACCGTCCGCGAGGTGATGAGGCACCGCGGCGGACTGTCGGGGTTGCGCGGAGCGACCCAGGAAGACTTGCTGGACCACCTCGTCATGGAAGAACGGCTCGCCGCGGCATCGCCCGGGCGCCTGCTGGGCAAACCGGCTTACCATGCGCTCACCTTCGGCTGGCTGATGTCCGGCCTGGCGCGGGGTGTGACCGGCAAGGGCATGCGCCAGCTGATGCGCGAGGAGTTGGCCGCCCCGTTGGGCACCGACGGTTTGCACCTGGGCCGCCCACCCGTCGGCGCCCCGACGCGAGTCGCCGAAATCATCATGCCGCAGAACGTGATTGGGAACCCGGTCATCGGCTGCGCCGCCCGCAAGGTCGCCACGCAGCTTTCCGGCGGCTTCCGGTCGCTGTACTTCCGCGGTGTGATGGCCGCGGTGCAGGGCGAAATCCCGTTGCTGGACGCCGAAATGCCGGCGGCCAACGGGGTGGCGACCGCCCGCGCCCTGGCGCGGATGTACGGAGCCATCGCCAATGGCGGTGAAATCGACGGCACCCGGTTCTTGTCGCGCCAGATCGTCGCGGGTCTGACCGGGCGGCGCAGCCTGAAGAGGGATCGAAACATCATCATGCCCTTGTCATTTCACCTCGGCTACCACACCGTGCCGTTCGGCAACATGATGCCCGGCTTCGGGCACGTGGGGATGGGCGGTTCGTTCGGATGGGCCGACCCGGCGTCCGGGCTGGCGTTCTCCTTCGTGCACAACCGGTTGCTGTCACCGTTTTTGGTGCTGGATCACTCGGGTGTGGCTACGTTGGGCAACCTGCTGCGGATTGGCGTGGCAAGGGCGCGCAAAGGCAGCTTCCAGCCCGTGACCGAATTCGGGGCGCCATTCGTGGAAGCGGACGCGGTCGCCGGCTGAGGCCGTCGAAGTCGTTGCGGCGCTGGGTTTCCGCAAGACATTGCCGGAATCGGGTCAATGACGGCGGGGCATCGATATGATCGACCCCGACCAATTCCCGGCAGCGCGCCGGTGAACCATTTGCTCCGCAGACCACAGGGAGATGCCGGCTCTTGTCAACATCCGTGCTAATCACTGGTGGCGCTGGATTCATCGGTTCCGCGCTTTCGCACCGACTGGTCAAGGCCGGTCACGATGTCGCTGTGATGGATGTCCTGCACCCGCAGGTGCACGCGGCCGGGCAGGCGCCGGACCTGCCGTCCGCTGTGCGCCTGTTCACCGGCGACGTCACGCACGGTCCTGACTGCGATGCCGTGCTCCGGCTTTTCCGGCCTGACCAGATCGTCCATCTGGCTGCCGAGACGGGCACGGCCCAATCGCTGTCGCACGCGACGCGCCACGGCTCGGTGAACGTGGTGGGGACCACCCAGCTGGTCGACGCGCTGAGCCGCGCCGGATTGGTGCCTGCGCAGCTGGTGCTGGCGTCGTCGCGGGCCGTCTACGGCGAGGGCGCCTGGCAATGCGGCTCGGAGGTGTTCTACCCGGGCGCGCGCAGCCACGCACAGCTGGTCGCGGGCGTGTGGGATCCGCCGGGCCCGGGCGGGGAACCTGCAGTGTCGCTGCCGAGCTGCGCGGCGCGGACCGAGCCGCGGCCGAGCAACATCTATGCCGCCACCAAGCTGGCCCAGGAGCACATCCTGGCGTCCTGGTCGGCCGCGCACGACACCAACCTGAGCGTGCTGCGCCTGCAGAACGTCTATGGCCCGGGTCAATCGCTGACCAATCCGTACACCGGCGTCGTCCCGTTTTTCGCGCAGGTGTCCCGCGAACAGCGCCCCTCTGACGTCTATGAAGATGGCCGCATCGTGCGCGATTTCGTTTACATCGAGGACGTCGTCGACGCGCTCTTCGCCGTTGTGGAGGATCCGGCGACCGGCTCGCGTCGCCTCGACATCGGGTCGGGGATTGCCACGACGATTCACGAGCTGGCCCACAAGATCGCCGCACACTTCGGCGCTCCGCAACCCGTAATCACCGGGCGATTCCGTGATGGCGACGTGCGTGCGGCGAGTTGCGATATCGGGCCGGCGCAAAGCGAGCTGGGGTGGCACCCCAAATGGTCGCTCGACGACGGCTTGCGGGTGCTCCTTGATTGGATCGGCGAGCGTCTCGAATCGGCCTCGACGGCAAGCTTTCCCAGCAAATAGTCGAGCGGTCGATCACTTCACCCGTCCGGCGTCAAAATCGGCAGCGCCGGTGAGGACGTGTGCCTGTTCACGCAATCGTGTGATTCATCAATAATTCGGGCTGGTTGGACTTAATCTAGCCCGAGAACAGGGAGGTGGACCGGTGGGCGGTGGTGTCGCGGTCGATAGGAAGACAGTGGATCGGACGACCGTTCATCGTCTGTGGAAGACCACCCTGGCTGCCTTTGCTTGCGTGACCGCCGCCGCATGCTTCTTCGCGCCGATCCTCGCGGTGGTGCTCGGTGCACTCATTTTGCTGCTCTTGGCTGCGCGCCTGGTATATCCGGGGCGCGATCGCTACATCCCCAATCTGTATGCCCGCGACATAAGGGTTTATGACGAGAGCTATCGCGCATTTATCCGCCGCACCATGGCTGAATTGCGGACGCACCGGATCCCTGGACATACCCTGCTGACCGAGGCGTCGACCCTGGCGGGGCCGACCCTCGGAGATTCCGACGAACTACTGCTTGACCTGGGTGTCTGGCTCGGCTGGTCCACACGGCTGATCTCGGATGCCAGCGGTCGCATGGTCTACGGGTTCGACAGTTTCGAAGGGCTGGTCGAAGACTGGAAACTCGAAGACCAAGTCGTCAAACGGGGCACCTTCTCACTGTCGGACCCGTTTGCTCAACGCTTCATCCGCGACACCGGGGTGGTGTTCCAGGAGGACGGCCTGCCGGCGGCGCTTGGTCGGAAAGTGCAGTTCATCAAGGGCAGCACCTACGACACATTGGCCCCGTTCCTGGCCGAGCATCCCGGCGCCCCGATCAGGCTTTTCCACATGGACTTGGACACCTATGAGAGTTGCCTGCACGCCCTGGAAACGTGCAAGGAGCGTTTCGTGGTGGGTTCCATCCTTGTTTTCGACGAGTATCTGGTCACCAATGGCGAGATGCGGGCGTTCTATGAGTTCCAGAGCCGCTACGAGCTGGAATGGAACTATCGCGCGTGGGGCCTGGAAATGATGGAAATGAATATCGAGATGGTCCGGTCACGCTGGATGCGCATGCTCTACTACGCCGTCGCGATTCCTATTTTCTGGCTCCTGGGGGAGGGCCGTTTCGCCTCGATATGCTTCCGCAAGCCGTTCTGGCGGTTCTGGCTGGGAGCGCCGTTGGGAGACATGCTGTTCCTGCTCGGCGCCGTTGGCTCCCGCAAGTCGGTCAGCCTCGAGATCACCGGCTTGGGAAAGCTGAGGCCCGGACGCTAGGCGGACACCTCGAAGGCGGCCCCACACGAATTTACGTTTCCTGGCGGCGATCGGTATCTTTGCTTGCGCGTGACCAGAGCTGAGGAAGTGCTTGCACATTGGTTTGCCCAGTGCATTCCGGCAAGCGCCGGCGTGTCGCGACGGTAACGGAAAATCCGTGAAACGCGTTGCGGGCGTGGTCGGGCGTCTAGGCTCCTGGGCTGGGAGTGGTGGTATGCGAGGAGAGGGGCAATCTTGACCGTGGCGGAAACCGACTCGCGGTCCGCGTATCTTGATCTGCTCCGTCGTGACCTGACCCGTTTTGGTCAGGATGAGCTGGTGCCGGTGGGATTGCATTGGCTCGGGCGGGCACTGTTCAGTACGCGCAATTTCATGTTGGTGCGCAAGCGCCCGTTCAATGCGCAGGCGCGGGATCGGGGTCTGGATTGGCCGGCCGATGCGTTGACGATGATCGGGATGCAGCGGCTGACCAGTTTGCAGCATTGTGTGGAGACGGTGCTGGCCGACAACGTGCCCGGTGATCTGGTGGAGTGCGGGGTGTGGCGTGGCGGGGCGTCCATCTTGATGCGCGCGGTGCTGGCGGCCTACGGGGATCAGACGCGGCGGGTGTGGCTGTGTGATTCCTTCGAGGGGGTGCCGCCGCCCGATACGGCGAACTACAAGGCGGATAAAGGGATTCGGCTGCACCGGCACGCCAGAGTGCTCGGTGTCTCGGAGACTGAGGTCCGGGCGAACTTCGAGCGTTATGGGCTCTTGGACGATCAGGTTCGTTTTGTGCCGGGGTGGTTCAAGGACACGTTGGCCAATGCGCCGATCGAGCAGATCTCGGTGTTGCGCCTTGATGGTGACCTGTATGAGTCGACGATTCAGGCCTTGGATGCCTTGTATCCGCGGTTGTCCTCCGGCGGCTTCTGCATCATCGACGACTACCACGTGTTTAGTGCGTGCGAACAGGCCGTGGCCGACTACCGAGAGAAGCACGGGATCACCGCCGAGATCGTAGAGATCGACGGCACGGGTGTGCTGTGGCGCAAGCCCTGACCGGCGCACAACCGTAAGGCCTGGAACCACAATGAAATTCGTGCTGGCAAATTACGGAACGCGGGGCGATGTCGAGCCGTCCCTGGTGGTCGCCCGCGAACTGCAGCGCCGTGGACACGACGTGCAGATGGCAGTCGCGCCCGACTTGATGGAGTTTGTCGAGGCGGCCGGACTGCCGGCGGTCTCCTACGGTCTGGACACACGAACCTGGCTGGATGTGTACCGCAACTTGTGGACCTCGTTTTTCAGCAGGTTCTGGCGGGTCCGGCAACTCAAGACGTTGTGGCGCGAGATGTGGGACCTCAGCGATCAGTGCTGGACCCAGATGAACACGACGCTGGTGGCGCTGGCGAAGGAAGCCGATCTGCTCTTCGCGGGCTTGAGCTATCAAGAGCCGGCGGCCAATGTGGCTGAGTATTACGACATTCCGTTGGTCACGCTGCATCATGTGCCGATGCGCCCCAACGGCCAGGTGGTGTCGTTTTTGCCGCCGCCGTTGGCGCGCTATGCGATGCGGGTGTTCGACTGGTTCACGTGGCGGCTGAACAAGAAGGTCGAGGACGCACAGCGGCGTGAACTCGGTCTGCCGAAGGCGACCGGCCCGTCCGCGGGACGGATCGCTGAGCGAGAGTCGCTGGAAATTCAGGGTTATGACGCGGCCTGCTTTCCCGGATTAGCGGAAGAATGGGCGAAGTGGAATGGCCACCGCCCCTTCGTCGGTACCCTCACGATGGAGTTGACGACGGAGATCGACGACGAGGTCGCATCGTGGATCGCCGCGGGCACACCCCCGATTTGCTTCGGCTTTGGCAGCATGCCAGTGGAATCGCCGGCCGACACCATCGAGATGATCAGCGGCGCCTGCGCGGAGTTGGGTGAGCGGGCCTTGGTGTGCGCCGGATGGAGCGATTTCAGCGGTGTTCCGCAGTTCGACCACGTCAAGGTGGTCGGGGCCGTCAACTACGCGAAGGTGTTTCCGGCCTGCCGCGCCGTCGTCCACCACGGCGGCTCGGGCACGACAGCCGCGAGCATGCGCGCGGGCGTTCCGACGTTGATTCTCTCGATGGATCCCAATCAGACGATCTGGGGAGCACAGCTCAAGCGGCTCAAAGTTGGCGCTGCCCGCCGCTTTTCGAGCACGACCCGCGACACGCTCGTCGCGGACCTGCGCAAGATACTCGCCCCCGAGTACGCTACACGCGCGCGGGCGCTCGCGGCCCAGATGACCAAGCCCGCCGACAGTGTCAGCACTGCCGCCGATCTCGTGGAGAACTTTGCCCGCGCAAAGCATCCCGCCTGAGGGGCAAAACCGCGCGCGCCTTCGAGTATCAAATGGACAGAGCGCCTTTGGTGCATCTATTACATCGGCTGATGTCAGCTCAAATCAACAACGTCGGCAAATCTTCGGCGGTGTGTGACATGCGGAAGATCGGTGTGAACCACTTGTAAACAGGCTACTGTGAGCTTGCCTAGGTCGGCGGGAAGGTGATAGAGCTAGCCTCGCGATGAAATTTGCTCTGGCGTGTTACGGCACTCGTGGTGATGTCGAGCCTTCGCTGGCGGCGGGGCGCGAACTGCTGCGCCGAGGCCACGAAGTTCGCATGGCCATCCCGCCCAACCTGATCGGCCTGGCGGAGGGCGCAGGGCTCTCCGCGGTGTCCTACGGGCCAGACATGCAGGCCTTCTGGGACGACGAATTCCTGCGCAACTTCTGGTCGGATCTACGCCGTGAATTCTGGACCATCCGCGGGCCGATCAACATGGTGCGCGAAGCGTGGGAGCCGGTGCTGCGCGCATGGACCGATATGAGCACAACGCTGACCGCGCTCACCGCCGGCGCGGACGTGCTCTTTACCGGCCAGCTCTACCAGGACCTCGCCATTAACGTCGCTGAGTATTACGACATTCCGATGGCGGTATTGCACTACATCCCGATGCGGCCTAACGGTCAACTCATTCCGAATCTGCCGTCGCCGCTGGTCCGCGCCGGCATGACGGCATACGACTGGCTTGTTTGGCGGATGAACAAAAAGGCCGAGGACGAACAGCGCCGCAAGCTGGGGCTACCGAAGACGACGTCGTCCTCACCTCGCCGGATTGCCAATCTTGGGTCGCTGGAACTTCAGGCGTACGACGAGGTGTGCTTCCCAGGCTTGGCCGCCGAATGGTCGAAGTGGGGGGATCGGCGCCCCTTCGTCGGCACCCTGACCATGGGCCTGACGACGGACTCGGACGACGATGTCCTGTCTTGGATCGCCGCGGGCACACCGCCGATCTGCTTCGGGTTCGGCAGCATGCCGGTCACCGAGTCGCCGGCCGACACCATCGAGATGATCAGCGGGGCCTGCGAAGAGCTGGGCGAGCGGGCGTTGATCTGTGCCGGCTGGAGCGACTTCAGCGATGTGCCACACTTCGACCACGTCAAGGTGGTGGGCGCGGTGAACTACGCTACGACCTTCCCGGCCTGCCGCGCGGTGGTTCATCACGGCGGCTCCGGCACGACGGCCGCCGGACTGCGCGCCGGAATCCCCGCGCTGATCCTGTGGACCGCTGGCGATCAGCCTTTCTGGGGCGGCCACCTGAAAAAGCTGAAAGTGGGCGCGGGCCGCCGTTTTTCCGCGACGACCAAGGAGACGTTGGTCGAGGATTTGCGCCAAATCCTCGCCCCCGAGTACGCCCTTCGTGCCCGCGAACTCGCCACCCGGATGACCACGGCGCAGCAGAGTGTGACCCGCGCCGCCGACCTCCTCGAGCGTTTTGGTCAAGCGGGGCGTTTTCCTGTTCGACGCCGGCACGCGTAGGACAAAGGCCGGAGTCGGCCACGTCGGACGTTTGCCAGTCGGGCCGATCCCGGCGTCGAATCGCACTTCAGACCTCGATTCGCCGAACGTCCGCCGGGTACTCAGCTACCATGCTGTGGGTTCGTTCAGACGATGTCTCGAACCGCCGTTGGGGGTTGACGGAAGATCGTGAACCGCATTGGTGGCGTGGCTGGGCGTCTAGGCGCCATGACTGGGAGTAGTGGTATGCGAGGAAAGGGACAGTTTTGACCGTGACGGAAACCGACGCGCGGTCTGCCTATCTTGATCTGCTCCGTCGTGACCTGACCCGCTACGGTCAGGATGAGCTGGTGCCGGTCGGCTGGTACCGGCTGGGACGGCCCATTTTCAATACGCGCAATTTCATGTTGGTGCGCAAGCGCCCGTTCAATGCGCATGCGCGGGATCGGGGTCTGGATTGGCCGGCCGATGCGTTGACGATGATCGGGATGCAGCGGCTGACCAGTTTGCAGCATTGTGTGGAGACGGTGCTGGCCGACAACGTGCCCGGTGATCTGGTGGAGTGCGGGGTGTGGCGTGGCGGGGCGTCCATCTTGATGCGCGCGGTGCTGGCGGCCTACGGGGATCAGACGCGGCGGGTGTGGCTGTGTGATTCCTTCGAGGGGGTGCCGCCGCCCGATACGGTGAATTACAAGGCTGATAAAGGGATTCGGTTGGATCGGCACGCCAATGTGCTGGGAATCCCCGAGTCAGTGGTCCGGGCGAACTTCGAGCGTTATGGGCTCTTGGACGATCAGGTTCGTTTTGTGCCGGGGTGGTTCAAGGACACGTTGGCCAATGCGCCGATCGAGCAGATCTCGGTGTTGCGCCTCGATGGTGACCTGTATGAGTCGACGATTCAGGCCTTGGATGCGTTGTATCCGCGGTTGTCCTCCGGCGGCTTCTGCATCATCGACGACTACCACGCGCTGAAACCGTGCGAGCAGGCGGTCGCCGACTACCGAGAGAAGCACGGGATCACCGCCGAGATCGTAGAGATCGACGGCACGGGCGTGCTGTGGCGCAAGTCCTAACCATCGCGCATCGGTAGAAGCGGGGGGTTTCACAGGCACGATCGGCACTCGCCGGTCGTCTAAAAGCCATGCCTAGGAACATCTTTTGCTTTCGGCGTCGCGGCACAAGCCGCCCGATTCGGCGTAGATGAGGTGCACTCCAGTGTTAAGGTTGCCGCCGTGGCAACCGGTCTAGACGCTAAGACTCGCCTTTTGATGTGGTGGGTACGCACCGAATATTGGCTCGCGCGCGCCCTGCTGCCCGATGTCTATGCAAGCGACGGGCTGATCAGCTTCCACAACGACGCCTTCCTCGACGACCCGGCGTTTCAGCGTGCGTACCAGCGCGGCGCACGGGCCCTGCCCGACCCGGATTGGTACCAGTGGCAATGGCGAGTGCACGTCGGGCTGTGGGCGGCGGAGAACGCGAGCAAGCTGGACGGCGACTTCGTCGAGTGCGGCGTCAGCTATGGATTCTTGAGCAGCGCCATCATGGAGCACCTGGATTGGGACCGGCTCGGCAAGACGTTCTATCTGCTGGACACCTTCGCGGGCATCGATCCGCGCTTTGTCACAGACACCGAACGCCAGTCAGGGGAGGTCGAGCGCAGTCAGTCAAAGTTGCGCAACGGCATGTACGTCAGCGGGGTCGACGGTGTCCGGTCCAATTTCGCCCAATGGCAAAACCACCGCATTATCGTCGGTGCCGTTCCGGAAACACTTGACCAAGTCGAGGCACGGGCGGTGGCTTACCTGCATATCGACATGAACTGTGCCCCACCCGAAGTCGCCGCGCTGCGCCATTTCTGGCCGCGACTCACTCCGGGCGCCTTCGTGCTCCTGGACGACTACGCGAACCGAGGACGCGACGAGCAGCGTGCCGCGATGGATGCGCTGGCCGTCGAATTGGGTGTGCCGATCTGTGCATTGCCCACCGGGCAGGGGCTGCTGATCAAGCCGGCTCAGGGATCGACTTAGCCGATCGATTTCCCGTTGGCCGCGTCCTCCAACAGATCGGCCGTGCGGTTAATGCTGTCGGCGGGTGCGGTCATCTGGGTGGCGAGTGCCCGAGCGCGGGTTGCATAGGATGGCGCGAGTATCTCCCGCAGGTCCGCAACCAGCGACGCCCGGGTGGTAGCCGAAAAGCGCCGGGCGGCACCAACTTCCAACCGCTTCACCTGCGCCCCCCAATAGGGTTGATCGGCCGAGCTCCACAGAATCAGCGTCGGAATGCCGGCGCGCAGGCTCGCGGCCGTGGTGCCCGAACCGCCGTGGTGAACGGCCGCTCGGCAAGCCGGAAAAACTGTCGCGTAGTTGACCGGTCCCACCAGCCTCACATGGTCGGGATGCGATACGTCGGCAAAGTCAGTGCCGCCGAAGCACACCAAAGCGCGCTCACCCAACTGCGCGCAGGTTTCGCCGATCATCTCCACCATTTCGGTGGGAGACTCGACCGGAATGCTGCCGGAGCTGAAGCAGATTGGTGGTGTTCCCGCGGCGATCCAGGACACCACGTCGTCGTCGGCATCGGTGGCCAGTTCCATCGTCAGTGCACCGACGAAGGGCCTGCGGCCACCCCATTTCGCCCATTCGGCGGCCAGGCCGGGATAACACACCGCGTCGTACCCCTGGATTTCCAGGGATCCGCGGCCGGCGATCCGGCGTTGCGAGCGCGATGTTGCAGGGGACAGGCCGAGTTCACGGCGCTGCTCGTCTTCGACCTTCTTTGTCGAGCGCCAAAACAGCCATTCGATCGCGGTCATCGACGACCGGACCAGCGGGGCCGGCAGCGTGGGGACCAACTGGCCGTTGGCCCGCATCGGAAAGTGATGCAAGGTGGCCAGCGGAATGCGGTAATGCTCGGCCACGTTGGCGGCGGCTTGCTCGAAGTTGATGCCGGTGGAAAGCAGGTCGGCCCCGTCCGCGAGTGCTAGTAGCGTTTTATTAACCTGCGCCCAGTGCGCGATGATGGGCTCCCATATTTTGCGCACCAGGTTGATCGGCCCGCGAATCGTCCACGCGCTGCGCAAAAAATCCGTCCACATGTTGCGTAGGAAATCCTCGTCCAGGAATTCTTCGATCGGGGGCCCGTACGACACGGCGGATAGACCCGCCGCCTCGGCGAAGTCGAGCAGTCCAGGCGGAACGGCCAGGCACACCTGATGACCTCGGCGTTGAAGCTCGCGGCCGACAGCCGCGGAAGGTTCGATGTCGCCGCGCGTTCCATAGCTGGCCAGGGCAAATTTCATTGCGCAGCTTAGCCTTCCAGTCGTCTAGTTGCTCGTCGCCGGCACGTGGGCGAAGTTTTCTAACAGATCGGCTGTCTTTGTCGCACTTTCGGCGGGTTTTGTCATCCGCGTTGCAATCTCGCGGGCGCGTGCCACGCAATCCGGAGCGAGGATTTCGCGCAGGTCACTGACCAAGGTTTGCCGGGTTGTGGCCGAAAATGGCCGGGCAGTACCCACTTTCAGCCGTTTGATCTGGCCCGCCCAGATCCGTTGATCCCCTAGGCTCCACAGGCTCAGGGTGGGAACACCGGCCCGCAGGCCCGCGGCCGTGGTGCCCGCACCACTGTGGTGCACCACCGCGCGACAGGCGGGGAAGACTTTCGCATAGTTAACGGGGCCGACCACCTTGACATGGTCGAAGTGCGGGACATCGCTGAAGTCCGTCTGACCAGAGGCAACCAACGCGCGCTCGCCCAGCTGCGCGCACGCGGCGCCGATCATCTCGATGGTCTCGACGGGAGATCTCACCGGGGTGCTGCCGAACCCGAAGAAGATCGGCGCTGTCCCGGCGTCGACCCAGGACGCGACCTCCTGGTCGGCGTCGGTGGCCATCTCGATCGTTAGCGTGCCGACGAAGGGGCGTTGATCGCCCCATTTCGCCCATTCGGCGGCCAGCCCGGGAAAGCACACCTCGTCGTAGGCCTGGATTTCCAGCGATCCGCGCGCGGTGATCCGTCGAGGCGCGGGGCCCGACGCCTTCGGGAGACCTAATTCGCGGCGTTGCGTGTCCTCGGCGCGTTTGGTTAGCAACCGCTGCGGCCAGTCCAGTGCCCGCACCGCGGCGCGTACCAGTGGCGCCGGTACTCCCGGAGCGACCTGACTGTTGGGCAGCATCGGGAAGTAATGCATCGTGGCCAGCGGAATGCCGTAGTACTCGGCCACATTGGCGGGCACTCCCGGAAAACCCGGCCCGGTGAACAGCAGGTCGGCCCCGTCCGCGAGCGCGACCAGGGTGGTACTCATTTCCGCCCAAGAATGCGCCAAGAGCCCTTGGACTTCGCGCCAGGAGGCGATTACCTCGTTGACCTTCCAAAACTTGCGTAGGAAATCGACGTCCCAGAACCCTTCCTGTTGATCGGGCCCGTAAGCGACTGCCTCCAGCCCGGCCGACTCGACGAGGCCGACCAGATTGGGCGGGACCGCCAGGCGGACGTCGTGACCCCGACGCTGCAATTCACGCCCGACAGCGGTGCTCGGTTCGATATCGCCGCGGGTCCCGTAGCTCGCCAGGGCAAACTTCACAACTCACCTGCTTCCGGTTCGGGTGCTTCGCGACGTCGAAGGCCATTATCTCTTGCTCGATGTGTTGCCGGTTGGCCGTTTGCGATCCTGCGACCGTATTGCACCGCCCGAAAGAGGGAGCTGCTGCCATACTTCGTGCAATGAGCGAAAGGACGGCAGCGAGCGCACCCAGGGTGAGCATCGTGGCGACCACCCACAACCAGGAGAATTACGTACGCCAGGCCTTCGACAGCTTTCTCGCCCAGCGAACCGACTTCCCGGTGGAGATCATCGTCGCCGATGACGCCTCGACCGACTCCACGCCATCGGTGATCCGGGAGTACACCGATAAGTATCCGCACCTGTTCAGGCCGATCTTGAGGCCGGAGAACCTGGGCCTCAACCGGAACATGACCGGAGCGTTGTCGGCAGCCCGAGGCGAGTACGTCGCGCTGTGCGAGGCCGACGACTATTGGACCGACCCGCTCAAACTGAGCAAGCAGGTCGCCTTCCTGGACCGGCACCCGGCGACCACGGTGTGTTTCCACCCCGTGCGCGTGGTCTGGGAAGACGGCTATGCGAAGGATTCGAGGTTCCCACCGCCCCATTTACGCGGCAACCTGACCGTCGACGCCCTGCTGCTGATGAATTTCATTCAGACGAACTCCGTCGTCTACCGTCGCCTCCAGCGCTACGACGACATCCCCGCCGACGTCATGCCGTTGGACTGGTACCTGCACGTACGCCATGCCGCCCGTGGCGGCATCGGGATGCTGCCCGACACCATGTCTGTCTACCGCCGTCATTCAAAGGGCATGTGGCACAACCAGGTTGCGGATCCACCGAGATTCTGGCTGACTCTGGGCTCGGGGCATGCGGCCACGTTCGACGCGATGCTCGACCTTTTCCCGGACGATCCCGAGCGCGAGAAACTCATCGCCGCAATGGCCGACTGGATCTTGCGCCAGATCGCGAATGTGCCCGGCGCTCAGGGGCGCGCGGTGCTGGAGGAAACCATCGCGAGCTATCCGCGCATGGCGGAGCTGGCGATGAAGTACCGCTGGGCATCACGTTCGCAACGGCTTAAGGAGTCGTGGCGCAGGTTCGCGCTCGTGGCGCCGCACGCGAAGGGGATGGTGGAAATCTGGCCCTTCAGCCTCCAGCACCGGCAGCCGCAGCATGGTGGAGACGCCTTGCGACCGCTCGGGGAGCGGTACGCGGCTACTGACGCGCGAAAATAAAGGCGTGATTCTCGAAATTCGGTAGCCGGCCGAACCGGCCGCAATTCTTCTTGTGCAGCAAGGTAAACCCGAGTTCGGCGACCTTGGCCTCGAGATCCGCGTCGGTGATGCCCCACTGCCAGATATGGTGCACATCGCGCCACGGCCGGTTGTGGTCGGGATGGATCTCGTCAAGCCTCCCGAACAGGTTCTTGTAATTTTCCTGACGCGGGTTATGCGGGACATTGCGAAAATACTCGTCTTCGCCCAGGTCGAGTAATCGGACGTTACTACCGGAACCTGTCCATTGCTGGTTGTAAATGACCAGTGCGCGAACATTTTTCGCATACATTTCCAGGACCTTGTCCCAGTCGGGCGCCACCTGGTGCAACAGCACGTCGAAGAGCAACACCGCGTCGACTTTGCCTACCTGATCGGCAATGGCCGGGTCGCCGAAATTTCCTTTGATCAGCCGAAGTTGCGGATACTTCTTGGCTTTGTTGATGACCTTTTCGGTCGGATGCGTATCAACCAACGCGGCGTCTTTGATGTTGTGCTTGTCGAGGGCGTGGAACGTATAGCCGCCCTCCACCCGCCAGACGCCACCAAGGTCAGCGAACGATTCGACGTTCAGAGATGTGAATGCTTGATCAATGATGTCGACTTTGTCTTGCAGAATCTTCCGGAAGAGACCAAACATCGTGACCTCCAACACCTCCTGATCGCTCGATTACGGGATCAGTTGCTCGCGATCCGACCCACGCGATCACCCTACAGGTCGGGCTCCCCAGGAAGGGGTGTTTGGTTTCGCCGTGATCGCGGCCTGGATGGGTGGGTTTGCGCAACCCGCAGATTTTCGCGGCGACCACGGTTTAAGGTGATCGGTGCCGAGATCAGCAGCGCTCTCTGCCGAGGTATGGGCGCGGGGCGGGGCTGATGCACCGGCGCGGTTCCCGGGGTGCACGCTTGTAGGAGGTTGGGATCATGGTGTCGCGTCGAGCGGCGAGAGCTGCGCGAGGGGGAGACCCGTGACGTCAGCTCCGACCGTGTCGGTGATAACGATTAGTTTCAAGGATCTCGACGGGCTGAAACGCACCGTGAACAGTGTGCGAGCCCAGCGTTATTCGGGGCGTATCGAGCACATTGTCATCGACGGCGGCTCCGGTGATGAGGTTGTCGAATATCTGTCCGGGATAGAGCCGACCTTGGCGTACTGGCAGTCGGAGCCGGATGGCGGGCGCTATGACGCGATGAATCAAGGCATCGCCCGGGCCTCGGGAGATGTGTTGTGGTTCATGCATTCCAGCGATTGCTTTCCTGACCCGGACGCGGTGGCTGATGCGATCACCGCGATCTCGGATCAGGGGCCTGTTCGCGAGGTGTGGGGGTATGGGATGGACAATCTCGTCGGGTTGGGGCGGGTGCGCAGCCCGATGCCGTTTCGCCTCCGCAAGTTTCTTGCCGGTTGGCAGGTGATCCCGCATCAAGCCTCGTTTTACGGGTCGTCGGTGATTAAGCAGTTGGGTGGCTACGACCTCGATTTCGGGATCGCTGCCGACCAGGAGTTCATCCTGCGTGCAGCGTTGCTGCGCGAGCCAGTCACGATTCGGCGCGTGTTGTGCGATTTCGATACCACTGGCGTTGGGACGAATCGTGCTCCCAGCGAGGTCTTTGATGACCTCCGCCGCATGTGGGACATGCATGGCCGCTATCCGCTGGGCGGACGGCGGGTGTCTCGCGCCTATTTGCGCGCGTGCGAGTATTACTTCCTAGCTTTGGCTTTCGTATTCCGACGATAAGCAATGCGGGCTGGACTACGCCCGCCTGAGCCAGAAGGAACCGGGCTCGCGGGATTCGAACTGTTCCCGTAATACGGGGCATGCGGCGGTTAGTTCGTTTGGGTAGTGGTGCTTCAAAAAGTTCAGCGCCCCAATGATTTTGAACTCTGAGTTATAGCTCAGAAATGCCTCGAGCAGATACTGCTCGTTCCAAAAGCAGACCGACTGTATCCACTCGTCGAGGTAGTCCTTGGGGCTGAAGATGTCGTGAATGTGAATCAGCACACCGGGTTTGAGGACCGGAAGGATCTCGAAGTACTCGAACAGGACGTCGCCCTGTGGCCGGATCATGTGCGACGAGTCGATGAAGAGGATGTCGTTGGCCTCCATTTTGGTGAACAACGACGAGTCCATCAGCTCCACCGGCTTGCGGATGACCTTGACGCCGAGGTGCTCGAGCCAGTCAACCT
This sequence comes from Mycobacterium simiae, assembly GCF_010727605.1. Lineage (NCBI taxonomy): Bacteria > Bacillati > Actinomycetota > Actinomycetes > Mycobacteriales > Mycobacteriaceae > Mycobacterium > Mycobacterium simiae. The sequence continues at coordinate 216,175 of NZ_AP022568.1, read as the reverse complement.
CGTACGGTTCGATGCAGACATGTTCGCAGCTGTAGCCGGGATCTTCGGCTCGGTTGGCCTGTAGTGCGCTGGCAGCCAGCAGGGTTGACCGGCCGCTGCCGATCTCGAAAAGGCGCTTCGGCTTGAACAGCCGGATCATGTTGTAGAGGTACTCGGCGTCGCCCGACTCGAAGAAGCCGTTCCGGTAGTAGAACTCCTGGTCGGCCCGACGGTCTAGCGGAAACCGCAACAATTCGTCATTGAAGTGAAATTTCTTCAGCAGACCTAATTGCTCCTCGACGTTCCAGTCGATGCCCAGCAGCTCGCGATCGTCGGATAGCGGTTTCCGAAGGTGATTGGGATTGAACAGTGGCTCATAGTAATGATCAAGGACGGGATAAATTCCCACTTTCCGAAATACCCGCAAGGTCATCGGCATACGCGAAAAGCCGGTCTGGCGGATGGCGCGTAGAGCTAAAGATGCCAACGCGGTAACCGGAACTAATGCCCAATCTATCAGTGTAAAAATTGATTTCATGAATTTTTGCATCACTCGCCGTATCTGTCGCCAGGCATCGAAGGCTCCAAGGTCATTTCGCTCCGCATGAATTCGGCAGGTTGATTCGGCTCCTATCGAATCCCGGCCACGCCGCGATTCTAACACCACCAAAGTCGCGCCAGGTCAACCTTGGCCAGGCGCAACGCGTGCCTAGCCGCGCGCTCTCCCCGGTTAGCGTTAGTACGCCGCCTCTGCACCAGGACGTCGATTTTAACCGCCCCCGCGGACCAGCAGGCCCGGATTAGGCCATTCACCGATCCCCGTCGTTCTCTTAAGTAGAACCCTAAGTACAGAAATATATTTATTCAGGGCATGTAGCAGTCCGCTCCCACGAGAGGCTTGAAGTCTCGCTTCGAGTTCGTCCCTATCCGAGCTTGCCAGGACAGTGGCGGGATGCTTGAGTGGCAATTCGAGGTCCTCGGCGGCGAGCGCGGAATGAGCGGAGTAAATTAGGTCCCACTTGGTGTTTGTCGCTTCGGTGTCAAATCCTATATTTCGTACCAGGTTTCTCGCAGGCGTCGCGCATAGCCCGGAGTTCGCCCATATCGCGTAAAACCATTGGTAGGCCCATGTGTTAATCTTTCCGTCATAAACATATTGCAGAATCGACTCACGGTAATAGCGTTCGAGAATGCTGGAAAAATATTGGTCGAATATTTTTCGGTCTCGTATTTCGGGCCAATCTGACATCTTTGCGTCGTATTTCTCCCAGGCCCGCCTCCAGGTAGCCCAGCCCCACACGTGCGGATACCGAGAAAAATAATAGCTATCATCCGTAGCCATCCGCCCGAACAGATGATTGCGTCCGGACACCATCATGACACGCTCGTCATTCGCATAACGATCGAGTAGTTCAGCGCAGTAAATAAAAAATGACGATGACGGTACACAATCATCTTCAAGTATTATTGCCTCATCGACGAGGGTAAACGCCCAGCTGATTCCGGAGGAAATGCGGAGCTGGCAGCCCATGTTGGATTCTGCGAAGTTCTTATGGACCTGGCAGTCCCAGTCGACTTCGTCCACAATCGCTCTTGTTATGGCGCACCTCTCAGGCTCGCCCGGCCTGTCTTCCCGTGGGCCATCCGCAATCACCAGCAGTTGGGCGGGCTTCGCAGCTCGGATTGCCTCGAAAACCTGGCGCGTGTTATCGGGGCGGTTGAAGATGATGAAGATGACGGGGACGGAACGTCCTTTCGCGGCGATCACTTTACGCAGTCAACCACTATCGACATCGGCCTGAACGGCGATGACACCCTGCTGTCATTGTCTGGAGTCCTCTTTATGAATCCCTTCGAATAATCGATGGGCGCACTGAAGGGATTCCCGGCTTCATCGTAGTAATGGAGAAAGTTAACGGAAGAAAAGGGAGTATCTGTTAGCAATTTACGAACGGATTCATACTTCGGGAACCAGACATGTCCTCCGCGAACTACTCTTTTTTCACCGAAGATCAAGAAGCGTCGCTTGTACTTGCCGCCTCCAAACGGGTCAAATAGTAAATTGCCTTGGGCGTCTTTGACGGATCGCTCATGCAAGATATCACAGCGATAGTCCGGAACTGACAATCTGAACAGGCCTCCGAACTTGAGCACTCTGTAAATCTCCTTTATTGTCGCCGGCAGCGATTGCAATCTAATATGCTCGAAGACATCTTCTGACTGGTAAGAATCAACCGATTCGTCGGGCATTGGCATCGGTTTTGATACATCATGGCGTATGTGCCATTTATCTTCTTGGACCAGAGATAGGCCCACTTGCCCCGTGGTGCGGTATTCAGGCATATCCGGTAGGTCGCCCGCATATAAGTTGACAACGGGAAGGGACGACAGCTCGTCGAATTTCATATGCTGTTCCTTTTCACGAGGCGATACAACAGATGCGAGGCGAACATGCTGGAGGTCATTCCTTTGCTGAGCGAAGCAACAGTCAGCCAAGGTCTCCCCGTCGCGGCGTCGCGCTAACAACAGAGTAAGTGCTTCAGTCGATTATGCCTGAGTGACGCGCGCAGGGTCGGCAAACGTGAAGCCGAGGAGCTGTCGAGTGTCGTAGATGTCGGCGCGCTGCGCGATTGCGTCGGCGGACACCTTGGTGTACACGGCTCCCACAAGAATGTGCTGGGTGAGACAAAATGCCGCGGTGGATGTCGCTGGTTGTGGCTCTAAGGAAGTGCACGCCATCGTCGCAGAGCTCGATAAGCGACGAAATCAAATACTACGCCTTTTGAGAAGGAGACTAATTCCTTTTGACCGCGGAAAGCGGATGCTAGGCGCGCACTAATGCCGGCCCATACCGAAATACTCGAAGCCCTCGGCTCGTAGCTGCTGCGGGTCATAGATGTTCCGTCCGTCGAACACAACGCGACCGCGCATAACCGACTTCACCCGAGCCCACGATGGACGTTCAAATTGTTTCCACTCCGTCAGTAGGAGTAAGGCATCGGCGTCCTGAATAGCAGCGTACATGTCACTTGCGTATTCGATCGAATCCCCTAGCACCTTCCTCGCTTGGCGAGCGGCCTCGGGATCGAAGGCCCGCACGACCGCGCCGAATGCGACCAGTTTCTCCGCGATGATGAGGGCGGGGGCGGCGCGCACGTCGTCGGTTTGGGGCTTGAAGCTGAGACCCCAAAGTCCAATGCGCAGGCCCTGTAAATTCTTGTCGGCCGACTTGCCCCCGAAACGGGTCACGATCTTGGCGACGAGGGCAGCCTTCTGCTCGTCGTTGACGTGCTCGACCGCTTGGAGGAGATGCATGTCCGACGCCAGACGGTCCGCCGTATGTAGCAAGGCGCGGACGTCCTTCGGCAAGCATGAACCGCCGTAGCCGATCCCAGGGGACAGGAAGTCATAGCCGATCCGCTTATCCGCGCCGATGGCCTCCCGTACCGCGGCGACGTCGGCGCCGGCCTTTTCGCACAAGTTCGAAATTTCGTTGATGAAGGAGATTTTGGTTGCGAGGAAGCAGTTGGCCGCGTACTTCGCCATCTCTGCACTCCGGACGTCGATGGAGATGAGGGGCTGGGAGAGATGCAGGAACGGCTCATAAAGCTCGCGCATCATGGCAAGGGCTCGCTCGGAGTCGCTGCCGATCACTACCCGGTCGGGGCGCATGAAATCGGTGATCGCCTTGCCTTGCTTCAAAAATTCCGGATTGGATACAACATCGAACTCATGCTCCGTCTTATTGCGGATAACGGCACGAACTTCGTCCGCAGTGCCGACGGGCACGGTTGACTTGTTGATGACGACCTTGTAGCGGTCCATGTGCGATCCGATAGTGTCGGCCGCGGCGTAGACGTGAGTGAGGTCAGCCGCACCGCTCTCACCCATAGGCGTTGGAACGGCGATGAAAATCATGTCTGCGTGTTCGACGCCGCGCTGGCTGTCGCTGGTGAAGTCGATTAGTCCCTTTTTTCGGTTCTTCGCAATCAGCTCCGCCAAGCCGGGCTCGAAGATAGGGACCCCGCCTGCAAGCAGCAGGTCCACCTTAGCCTGGTCGATATCGACGCAGACTACGTCATTGCCGCTGTCCGCGAGGCAGGCGCCCGTGACGAGGCCGACGTAGCCAGATCCGATTACCGAAATTTTCAAGATGACCCCTTTGCGTCTCGGTCGATCGCCGCCCATATTGCCCCAACTAGGCGCGGTTCATGCACTATTCCTGTGGCGCAATAGGTAAACAACCTGGATACCTCGGACGTCGCGCGCTAGGCGTGCTTCCACCCGCGCACAACCGAGCGCCCCTCGCCCCGGGGGTTGCCCCCGAGGTTCAGTCGTTGCAAACCTTCCCTCTGCGATACGCGGCCGTCGGTAGCGGTTTGCCAGCTTCGTTGCGGGGTACACTGCCGCTAGGACGGAGGCCTTGTGGGGTATTCAAATCTGTTGGCGGAGTTGGCGTTCACGGCTCGGCAGCGATCAGGCAAACTTGCCGTGCCCGACCTGCCGCACCTGGACAGCCAGGAATCCATCAGCTGGTTTCTGGATCGATTAGCCACCGCGAATCGTTATTTGGAGTACGGGACGGGCGCGTCGACCTACCAGGCAGCAAAGGTTGGGGCGGACTTCATTGCTGTCGATACCGACCGGTACTTCCTTGAAGCCGTTCGGCGCAAGATTCACAGCGCCGGTCTGGACAGGCCAGGTCAAGTGTTTCGGTACGCCGACATCGGTTGGACCGGTACCTGGGGTCGACCCCTCGGGCGGATCACCGAACGTCGTCTCGAAAAGTTCCGTCGCGCCTCGGATCCTCCACCTGAATGCTTCGACGGCAGACTACCCGACTTGGTCCTGGTCGACGGGCGATTCCGCGTCGCTTGCGCCCTCAAAGCCTTTAATATGCTGGGTGCGCAGACGGGATGGACGCTCGTCCTCGACGACTACGCCGACCGACCGCAGTACCGGGCGATCGAAGACTACGCCCAGGTGGATATGGTCGGACGTATGGCGGTCGTGCGACGGGCGCGGCCTGTGCCCCAAGAAGTGATCGCGCGCTGGGAAGTTGACTTTCACTAGTCGGGTTTTGCGGCGTCCGCCGAACTGCTCTGCCTGCACCCGCGCATCATCGGGTCCAAGGCCAGCAACCACGGAAGAGTAAGCGCCAACGCTGCACTGTACGGTTGCGCAACTAACGGGATTTCGCGTTATACGTGTCGATTTGGGGCAGGTCGTACGCGAGTGTGATGTCGGGTAATGCGTCGCATTGCATCGCCCGGCGCGTAGCGATCCATGACTTAGGGGTACACACCGAACCAACAGCCCAAAGCCCTCTCCGCATGCTTTGCTCTAGCAGGCGGCAACGCAATGTTGTGCGAGCCCAGATCCCTTGACTTCGACATCTAGGATTGAGCGATAGTAACGGGCTGGGCACAGGTAGCCACGGGTGAGCCGGCCGCGATGGGGTGCGGAACATCTGGCCATGAACATCCGCCGACAGAAGCGGGAGTCGAGTGAAGCGAGCGCTCATCACCGGGATCACCGGCCAGGACGGCTCGTATCTTGCCGAACTGCTGTTAGGCAAGGGTTACGAGGTTCACGGGCTCATCCGCCGAGCTTCCACTTTCAACACGTCGCGGATCGATCACCTCTACGTCGACCCACACCAACCTGATGCCCGACTGTTCTTGCACTACGGCGACTTGACCGACGGAACCCGATTAGTGACGTTGCTCAGTACGATCGACCCCGACGAGGTGTACAACTTAGCGGCACAATCGCATGTAAGGGTCAGCTTCGACGAACCGGTACACACTGGCGATACCACGGGTATGGGATCGATTCGCCTACTGGAAGCCGTCCGGCTGTCCCGCGTCGACTGCCGCTTCTACCAGGCCTCGTCATCGGAGATGTTCGGCGCATCGCCGCCGCCGCAGAACGAGCAGACCCCGTTTTACCCGCGGTCACCGTATGGCGCGGCGAAAGTGTATGCCTACTGGGTGACCCGCAACTACCGCGAAGCGTACGGATTATTCGCGGTCAACGGCATTCTCTTCAATCACGAATCACCCAGGCGGGGAGAGACATTCGTGACTCGAAAGATCACGCGAGCCGTCGCACGGATCAAGGCGGGCATCCAATCCGAGGTGTATCTGGGTAACCTGGATGCCGTACGCGACTGGGGGTACGCGCCGGAATTTGTTGAAGGAATGTGGCGGATGCTGCAGGCCAACGAACCAGAAGACTTTGTGCTGTCAACGGGGCGCGGCTACTCCGTGCGCGACTTCGCTCAGACCGCATTCGAGCATGCCGGGCTCGACTGGCACAAGCACGTGAAGTTCGACGATCGCTATCTGCGGCCCACTGAAGTTGATTCGCTGGTCGGCGATTCGACCAAGGCCGCCCAGTCGCTGGGCTGGAAGGCATCCGTGCACACCGGCGAGCTTGCCCGCATAATGGTGGATGCCGACATCGCCGCGCTTGAGTGCGATGGCCGACCATGGATAGACAAGCCGACCCTTCCGGGGTGGAGTTGAGCGCGGGCATGCGTACGCCGATCGGCACCCTGGACCGCACGTTACCCGTATACATCGCCGGGCATCGCGGCCTCGTCGGATCCGCGTTGGTGCGCAAGTTCGAAGCCGAGGGATTCACGAATCTTGTTGTGCGGTCACATGATCAACTCGACCTTACGGACCGTGCCGCGACGTTTGACTTTATCCTGGAGTCGAGGCCCCAGGTGATGATCGACGCCGCGGCGCGCGTCGGCGGCATCATGGCCAACAGCACCTATCCCGCCGACTTCCTCTCGGAGAACCTGCAGATTCAGGTCAACCTGCTCGACGCCGCCGTGGCCGCCCGCGTGCCGCGATTGCTGTTCCTCGGATCTTCGTGCATTTACCCGAAATTCGCTCCGCAACCCATCCAGGAGAGCGCGCTGCTCACCGGTCCGCTGGAGCCGACAAACGACGCCTACGCCATCGCCAAGATCGCCGGAATCCTTCAGGTGCAGGCGGTTCGGCGCCAGCACGGATTGGCATGGATTTCAGCGATGCCGACCAATCTCTACGGGCCAGAGGACAACTTCTCCCGTTCGGACTCGCATCTGCTACCAGCACTCATTCGGCGATACGAGGAGGCCAAGTCCATCGGCGCGCCCGAGGTGACGAACTGGGGTAGCGGTGCCCCTCGGCGCGAGTTGTTACATGTTGACGACCTGGCGAGTGCGTGTTTGCATCTGCTCGAACAGTTCGACGGCCCCACCCATATCAACGTCGGGACCGGTATCGATCACACGATCAGGGAGATCGCTGAGATGGTCGCTACAGCGGTGGGATACACGGGCGAAACACATTGGGATAGAACAAAACCGGATGGTACGCCACAAAAGCTCCTTGATATTTCCGCGCTGCGGGAGGTGGGATGGACGGCCAAGTTACCGCTGCAGGAGGGCATTGTGGCCACGGTGGCGTGGTATCGGGCCAACGCTGATACGGCGAGGCAATAGACTTGTTGTTAGATATGACTTCTCACGCCGCGTCGTGGCAAAACGATTCTGAACCGCTGGAACTACCGCCTAGGGCCAGTTAGTGTGACCGTTATGTCGATGATCATGCGCAGCCTGATCGCTATCGCGCTGAATACAGGGCGCAGCAAAGACTCCCTGGAGCCAACGCGCCGGGCAGCCGCGTACGGGTGGTTCCATGGCGACCATCTGGTTTCGCCACCCGCCATCGCGAAGCAGCGCCATCTACTGAAACTGTTCAAATCGCGCAACCACCGCATCTTTGTCGAGGCTGGTACTTACAAGGGTGCGACGACGGCCTTCTTTGCGCCGCATGCGGAGCGGGTGATTTCGGTCGAGCTCCACGACGGTCTATTCACCGCCGCCAAGCAACGGTTCGCGAGTTATCCGAATGTCAGCCTTGTCCACGGCGATTCGCTTATCGAAATCCCCAAGATTGTGGCGGACTGCTCGAGCCCGCCGCTCGTGTTCCTCGATGGACACTTCTCTGGTGACGGCACTGCGGAAGGGGAGGAGATGGAACCCGCAGAGTCGACGCTCAGACAACTCGCCGACGTAGCCATGCCGGGAACCACACTCGTCATTGACGACCTGCGCCTCTTCGGCTCAGGGCTGGTCGGATTTCCACAACTCGATGAGATTACAGCCGCTGCGCGCAGCGCGTTCCCGACGGCCGCGATCCGCACAGGTCTGGACTCGATTGTCGTCGAGCTACCCGAATGAACCGACCCTGCCATCGCGCCCCAGAAGTTTCTGCTACGACGGATGAAGCAGCCTGATTCGGCGAACGTGTCGGCGCGCCGTGTTAATGTGGCGCCGTGAATTTTTTTCGCAGGGGTGGTTTGATCGCGCGAAATACCATATTTGAAGTAACTCGGCCCTATTCCGAAACAGGTTGGAAGCGCCAGTTCGTCAAGCAGCTTGAAGCCCATCGCGTAGATACGGTTATTGATATCGGCGCGAACTCGGGCCAATATGCTAGTGATCTGCGCATGGCGGCATACACGGGCCGCATTGTGTCATTCGAGCCGCTTTCGGAGACGTTTTCTCTACTCCTCCGAAATGCGTCGAAAGATCCTCTCTGGGAATGCCGGCAGTGCGCGGTAGGCGATGTCGACGGGATGATTTCGATCAACGTCGCGGGTAATGCTGGTGCGAGCAGCTCGATCTTGCCAATGCTGAAGAGTCATCAAGATGCTTTTCCGCCGGCGAACTACATCGGCACCGAGCAGGTTCCGATTCATCGCCTTGATGGTTTAACGCCAAAAGTGCTTGGGGCCAGCAGCGTGGTTTTTCTCAAGATCGACGTTCAAGGTTTCGAAAAACAGGTTATCGCCGGCGCTCAATCAACGATAAGCGACCATGTGGTGGGTATGCAATTAGAACTGTCGTTCATTCCCTTGTACGAAGGGGGGATGCTTATTCGCGAGGCGCTTGACTTGGTGTACTCGCTGGGTTTTACGTTGACCGGTCTGCTTCCTGGCTTCACGGACCCCCGCGACGGTCGAATGTTGCAAGCCGACGGAATATTTTTTCGTGAAGTTCAATGACCATTATTCGACGGTCAGTATCGTGATGCGCGCTTAAGCTGTAGATTCGGCCGCACGTCGATAGCCACGCACGGCCATTGGCATGAATATCACAAGCAGCGCTACCATCCACATGAGAGTGATCATAAGGGGCCATAAAATCGGGCCGCCATGGGCAAGCGCCCACATTGTCTCTATGGGCGGCGACATCGGTTGCAGGTGGACCAGTGGACGAAGCCACGTCGGAAATTGGTCAATTGGGGTTGTCCCAGGATTCAGGAAAGCTATCGACACGGTGGCGGCCACCAGCCAGGTCATGACACTGCGTCCATTGGTGCGGATGGCCATCGCCATCACCATAGCGGTAAATCCGACAACCAGGATTGACGGAATCAGACAATAGAGCAGTAGGGTAGGCCAGCCGTGGTTAAAGCGCAGGCCCATTCCCACACCAATGATTGTGATAAAGACCGAACCGATAAGCGCGCGGACAGCCTCGGCCGCTAGTCGGCCGGTGAGTGCACTTGCCCTGCGTACCGGCAGCATCCACATTCTGCCGAGCAGGCCCGATTCGCGCTCCCACTGGATCCCTACCGCGGTGCTGAAAGCCCCGAATAGCCCGGATAGAACCGCGCAAACTGGGACAAGACCGTAAACGCTCTCCACCCCAGTGACCTTGCGCACCCGCTCATCCAGCACCACAACGTAGACAAATAGCAGACAGACGGGAAACGCGAGCGAGCCCACGAGCACTGCACGGTCGCGTCGCCATCGGGTGAGGAGGCGACCAGCATGCACCCAGCTCTGGATCACGAATGTGCTGATTGCCTCGGGGATCTGTGTCACTCGGCCCGCCTCTGCATCCGCACGGTTACCGCGCCGAAGACCAGCACCATGCCTGCACACCAGACAAGGCTGGTCGCCAAGTTTCCGCCAGCGACTCGGCCCGCGGCAAGGCCGCGCAGGGTCTCGGCGACTTGTGATACCGGTTGGTTACGGACGAACGGACGCAACCACTCGGGAAACGTTGCCTCAGGGGCGATTCCAGTGGATAGCAGAAACAACATGAGCTGCGGGACGAAGAGAAGCTGGCCAGCTCCCTGGATACTGTTTGCGCTTGACCCAAGTGCATCGGCACCCAACGCGACGGCTAAGCACAGGAACATCGCGATCAGCACAAAAGCCACCCCGTAACCCGCTCCACCCGTCATGCGGAATCCGAAGGCGTAGCCCGCGACCATGGCAACCGAAAGTGCGAGTGCCGCTCGAGTAAGGGTCGCGACCATGCGCGCGCTCACCGGGACGGCCGCGGAAATCGGCAGTGTCCCCAAGCGTTGGCCTAGCCCTAAGAGGTGGTCGCGCGCCGCCCGGTCTGCGGTAAGTAGACCGACGAAAACTACAGATTGGACGACGACAGCGGGCACCAAGTATTGCGCATATGTGATGCCGCCGGTGTTGACAAGGCCGTGCAACGCCACACTGAAGCCCGCCAGATATCCGATGGGGGAGAGCAATTCAAAAAGTAGTCCCCCGTCGCGGGCGGCGGCCATCAGCGAACGTTCAGTGAGGGCGGCCAAGGCACTCATGATCGGGTGACAGTGCCTTCGGTGATATGGAGAAATGCCTCGTCCAGCGACGGTTTGCGCAGCGAAATGTCGGCGAGCTCGATACCAAGCGCATCCAAGCGACGAAAGACCTCACCCAGCGTTGCTACGCCGTCCGGAGCGAGCACTGACACCGCGTTCATATCGGCGTCGATATCGATGCCGCTAAGCCCGGACAACGCTGCCGCGACACGACTCAGGTCGTCCGGATTGGCCGGACTCACTTGGCAATAGCTGGCCCCAACCCGGCGTTTGAGTTCTTCGGCTGTGCCGCTTGCAATCACCTGTCCGCGGTCGATGACGACAATCGAGTCGCTCAGAATGTCGGCTTCTTCCAGGTATTGCGTGGTCAACAGCACGGTAATCCCTTGGATGGTTAACGAACTTACAAGGGCCCACAGGGTGCGGCGGCTACGTGGATCCAGGCCCACAGTTGGCTCGTCCAGGAAGAGCACCTTCGGCAGCACCATTAGGGCGCTGGCTAGGTCGATGCGCCGCCACATGCCCCCGGAATAGGTGGATACTCGACGATCAGCGGCTTCGACAACATCGAACCGCTCGATCAACTCGTCGGCGCGAGCTTTCGCCTGTCGGCGACTCAGCCCCCGTAGCCGACCGAACAACACTAGATTTTCCCGGCCAGTAAGGAGCGGATCCATCGCGGTGAACTGGCCGGCCATCCCGATACTGCGTCGTACTTGCGAAGCCTGGCGCACGATGTCGTAGCCGGAGACGAAAGCGCTACCCGAAGTGGGGCGCATCAAGGTGGACAGAATGTTGATCGTCGTCGTTTTGCCGGCGCCGTTGTGGCCGAGCAGCCCGCACACTGTGCCCGCCGGAACCGAGAAGTCCACACCGCGCAGTGCCTGCGTGTCTTTCCCAAATGTCTTAGTGAGGCCGACAACCTCGATCGCCAGTTCACTCACGATAGGAAGTATTTCATGGTGGACGTCTGATATTCGCCGTTTGGTTCCAGGTGAGGCTCAAAGAGCGCCCGAGTCGTCGCTATACCGACTGCTTCGGGATCTCGGCGGTGGCGGCGTCATCGTGAAACTCCCTGCCCAGCAAGGCGCGGACCAGCGGACGCGATCCTTCGGGCCGCAGCATTTGACTGGCGGGCCGCGGTCGGACAACTTGCGGCCACCAGAACCAGCGTCCGAGGATGGCGGCGATCGACGGAGTCATGAACGACCGTACGACCAACGTGTCGAACAACAGGCCCAAACCGATTGTGGTGCCGACCTGGCCAATGATCCGCAGGTCGCTGGATGCCATCGATGCCATGGTGAAGGCGAATACCAAACCCGCGTTCGTGACAACCTTGCCCGTACCGCCCATGGCGCGAATGATGCCCGTATTGATACCGCCCGCGATTTCTTCTTTCATCCGGGAAACCAGCAGCAAGTTGTAGTCGGATCCGACCGCCAAGAGGACGATCACCGACATCGGCAGCACCATCCAGTACAGCTTGATTCCCAGGATGTACTGCCAAATCAGTACCGAAAGTCCGAATGATGAGCCCAGCGAAAGTGCCACCGTACCGACAATCACCAGCGCGGCAACAAAACTCCGGGTGATGATCAGCATGATGGTGAAAATGAGGCAGAGCGCCCCGATTCCGGCAATCAGCAGGTCGAATTTGGAGCCGTCCTTGAAGTCCTTAAAGGTCGACGCGGTCCCGGCGACGTAGATCTTGGCGTCTTCCAGAGGCGTCGTCTTCAGCGCCTCCTCGGCCGCCGTGCGCACCTTGTCGATGCGATCCACGCTTTCGGGCGATGCGGGATCGCCCTTGTGCGAAATGATGAATCGAGCCGCCTTGCCATCGGGTGACAAGAACTGAGTCATCGCCTTTTGGAAGTCGGGGTTTTTGAAGATTTCCGGCGGCAAATAGAAGGAGTCGTCATTCTTCGAGTTGTCGAACGCCTGACCCATCGTCGTGGCGTCCTTATTGTCGACGTCTACCTGGCCGAGGATTCCAGACATCGTACTATGCATAGTTTGCGTCGTCTTTTTGAAGAATTCCATGGTCTGGATCATCTGCGGATATTGCTCAAGCAATTGCGGCAGCAATACATCCATCTTATGGAGATCCACCAGAAGATCACCCAATTTGTCACTCAACTCATCGACGCCATCAAGCGTCTCAAAAATTGAGCGGAGCGACCAACAGATCGGGATGTCGAAGCAGTGCTTTTCCCAGTAGAAGTAGCTCTTGATCGGTCTGAGGAAGTCTTCGAAGTCTGCGAATCGGTTCCTCAACTCGTATAGAATCGTCGTCATCTCGCCGGTTTTCACAATCGAATCGTGCGTGACCTCGGTGAGTTCCGTCTGCAATTGGTAAAGGCGTTTAATCGATGCGAGTTGAACGTCCATTAAGGCAATTTGCTGAAGCATGTCGTCCATGCGCGCTTTCATGTACTTCACGTTTTGCGTTTGCGCGGCGTTCTGCATGCTGAGCATGAACGGAATCGACGTGTGCTCGATCGGTGTGCCTTCGGGTCGGGTAATTCCCTGAACTCGCGCGATACCAGGAATCTTGAAGATTCCTCGGGCGAGCCGGTGTAAGACGATGAAATCGGCGGGATTCCGCATGTCGTGATCGGATTCGATCATCAAAATTTCAGGCAGCATTCGAGCTTGTGAGAAATGCCGGTCCGCGGCGGCATAGCCAACGTTGGCGGGAATATCGTCGGGCATGTACAGCCGGTTGTTGTAACTGGTTTGGTAACCCGGCAGCGTCACCAAACCGACCAAAGCCACGGCGATCGTCGCGACCAGAATGGGTACCGGCCACCGCACAATGGCCGTGCCGATCCGGCGCCAGCGACCGAACCGGATGGCGCGGGTGGGGTCGAGCAGGCCGACGGCGCTTCCGATGGTGATGACCGCGGGCACCAGCGTCAGTGCGATGACGACCGAGACCACCATGCCCAAGGCGCAAGGCGCGCCCATAGTCTGGAAGATGGGCATCCGGGTAAAGCTCAGGCACAGCATGGCGCCGGCGATCGTCAAACCGGAACCCAGGACAACCGGCACAACGCTTTGAAAAGTGGTGTAGAACGCGGTTTCCCGATCTTCACCCGCCTGGCGCGCCTCTTGATATCGACCGAAGAAGAAGATCCCATAGTCGGTCCCGGCCGCCATCGCGAGAGCCACCAGCAGGTTTACCGCGAACGTCGACAGCGCGACAAGGCTGTGATCACCGAGAAATGCGACGATTCCCCGAGCCGCAAGTACCTCGATTCCGACAGTGATCAGCAACAGGATCACGGTGATGATCGACCGGTACACGAAGAGCAGCACCACGAAAATGATCACCGCACCCACCGCGGTCATCTTCAAAATGGATCTGTCGCCAGCCTGCTGCATGTCTGAGAACAACGCGGACGGGCCGGTGACATACGCGTTAATCCCGGGCGGTGGAGGATTCTTCGCGAGAATTCCGCGGACCGAGGCAAGCGAGTCCTGACCCAACGTCGTGCCCTGATTGCCGGCGAGGTTCAACTGGACATAGACGGCCTTACCGTCGGCGCTTTGCGCGCCCGCGGCTGTGAGTCGATCGCCCCACAAATCCTGCACGTGCTCAACGTGTTTCGTGTCCGCCCGCAACGCGCGAACCAGCTTGTCGTAATAGCGGTGCGCATCATCCCCGAGTTCGTGCTGGCTCTCGAGCACCAGCATGACAAAGCTGTCCGAATCGGACTCTTTGAAGACCTTTCCCATCCGCAGCATCGCCTGCACCGCGGGTGCGTCTTGAGGGGCAAGGGGCACCGAGTGTTCGCGTCCGACCCGTTCGAGCGAGGGAACCGCAAACGTCACCAGCAGCGTGAGCCCTACCCAGCCCAGGACAGTAAGCACCGACAGCTTGCGCAGGGCTCGCGCGAACGCGGGCCTCTCGACGACGGGCTCGGGCTGTTCGACACGGATGGGTTCTGTGGTCATGCGCCCCTCACCGCGTTTCCTTGAGCAGCAACGACCGGACTAGCGGCCGGGATCCCAGCGGCCGCAGCATTTGGCTTGCCGGCCGGGTGCGCACCTGTTGCGGCCACCAGAACCACCGTCCGAGCAGCGCCGCAACGGACGGCGTCATGAAGGCGCGCACCACCAGCGTGTCGAAGAGCAGGCCCATCCCGATCGTGGTGCCTAGTTGGGCGATGCTGCGTAGGTCGCTGACCGCCATGGACGCCATGGTGAACGCGAATACCAGGCCGGCATTCGTCACGACCTTGCCGGTACCGGCCATCGCCCGGATGATGCCGGTGTGTATGCCCGCGTGAAGTTCTTCTCTCATCCGGGAAACCAGCAGCAAGTTGTAGTCAGATCCGACCGCCAACAAGACGATCACCGACATCGATAGAACCGTCCAGTGGATTTGTAGGCCGAGCAGGTACTGCCACACCAAGATCGACATACCGAAGGATGCCCCCAGGGACAGCAGTACCGTCCCCACGATCACTAGGGCCGCGATAAAACTTCTGGTCATAATCAGCATGATGATGAAAATCAGGCAAAGAGCGGCGACGCCCGCGATCAGCAGATCGTATTTCGCTCCATCGACCAAGTCTTTGACCACCGCTGCGGTCCCCGTGAGATAGATCTTTGAGTCTTCCAGCGGAGTGCCCTTGAGCGCCTCCTCCGCGGCCGTCTTGATCGGCTCGACACGGGACAGGCCCTCCGGCGTTGCCGGGTCCCCCTTTTGCGATATCAGCATTCGGGCGTTCTTCCCGTCCGGCGACAAGAAGATCTTCATGACGCGCTTGAAAGCGTCCGAGGTTTCGATAATCCCGGGCGGCAAGTAAAAGGTGTCGTCATTCTTGGAGGTGTCGAAAGCCTGGCCCATGGCATTGGGGTTCTGGCCGCCGTTCACCTCCATCTGACCCAAGGTGCCCTGCATGGTGCTGTGCATGGTCAGCATCATCATCCGCATGCTCTGCATGGTTTCGATCATCTGCGGAATTTGCACCAATAACTGGGGCAGCAGTAAGTCGATCTTGTCGAGATCGCCTACCAGCAGGGTAAATTTATCGTTGACCTCGTCGACGCCATCCAGCGCTTCGAACACGGATCGAATCGCGTAACAGACTGGGATGTCGTAGCAATGTTTCTCCCAGAAGAAATAACTGCGCAACGGTCGCCAAAAGTCTTCAAAATCCGAAACATGGTCCCTCAACTCCGCCGTCGCCTTCTGAATTTCGTGCGTCCGGCCGACCATGTCGTGGGTTACGGCAGTGAGTTCTTTCATCAGCCCCAGCATGTGCTGCATTAAGGCGATCATCTTTGCCAGCTCTTCAGCCTGCTTGAGCATGTCCGCCATGCGGTCCTTCTGGAACGCCATGTTTGTCAGCTGAGTCGACTGCGACATGCTCATGATGTAGGGAATGCTGGTGTGCGCCAACGGAGTTCCCTCCGGGCGGGTGACGCTCTGCACCGTGGACACGCCGGGAACCGCGAGTACGCCCTTTGCAAGTTGGTTCAGCACCAACATATCCGTGGGATTGCGCAGATCATGGTCGGCTTCGACCAAGAGAATCTCGGGCATCATTGTTCGCGACTCGGGAAAATGTCGGGCAGCGGCCGCATTACCCAGGCTGGCCGGAATATCCTCGGGAATGAACTTTTGGTCGTCGTAGCTCGGGTTGTAACCCGGCAAGGTGAGTAGCCCGACGAGGGCCAGGGCGATCGTCGCGACGAGAATGGGGAAGGGCCAGCGGACGATTGCGGTACCGATTCGTCGCCAGGTCCGCACCTGAATCTTCCGCTTCGGCTCGAACAGCCCGAACCGGCTTCCGGCGGCGATGAGCGCCGGGCCGAGCGTGATTGCGACTAGGACAGCGACGGCGATGCCGACCGCATTCGGGATACCGAGCGGTTGAAAATAGGGGAGCCGGGTGAAGCTCAGACACAGAACCGCACCCGCAATTGTCAGGCCGGACGCCAGAACCACTTTCGCGACGCTGCTGAAGGTGGTGTAAAACGCGGTTTCCCGATCTTCCCCGGCTTGTCGCGCCTCTTGATACCGGCCGACGAAGAAGATCCCGTAGTCCGTACCCGTGGCGATGACCGCGGCGACCAGCAGATTGACGGCGAAGGTGGTGAGACCAATTAAGCCGTGATGGGCCAGGAAGGCCACCATGCCGCGGCCGATCTGAAGTTCCAAGCCCACCATGAACAGCAGCAGGATGACCGTAAAGATCGAGCGATAGACGAGCAGCAGCATGATGAAGATCACCGACAAGCTCGCCACCGTGACCGTGGTGACGGTCTCCTGGCCCGCCAGATTCATGTCCGCGACCGTTGCGGCGGGGCCGGTGACATAAACCTTGAGGCCCGGCGGCGTCGGGACGCTCGCGACGATTTTTCGAACGGCCGCCACGGATGCGTCGCCCGCAGATGCGCCCTGGCTGCCGCCTAGGTTCAACTGCACGTAGGCGGCCTTGCCGTCGGTGCTCTGCGCGGCGGCTGCGGTGACCGGGTCGCCCCAGAAATTCTGAATGTGTTGGACGTGCTTGGTATCGGCTTCCAGTCGACGAATCAATTCGTCGTAGTAGTTGTGCGCTTCCTGGCCGAGCGGGCGGTCGCCCTCCAGGACGATCATGGCGAGAGCACCGGAATTGGATTCCTTGAAGTCCTGGCCAAGGCGCTGCATTGCTTTGAAAGATGGCGCCTCGATCGGATTCAGCGACACCGAATGCTGTTGCTCCACAACCTCCAGTGGGGGGACGCCAATGGTCAAGAAAACGGTCAGGCCCAGCCACCCCAAGATAATGAGGACCGAGGACCGGTGGATCGCCCGCGCAATAAACGGTGGTCGCGCGGGCCGCTCGGTGCCGACGTACTCCTCGCTCATGCAGCCGTCAGCACGCAGTACGTGAAGGCGTTCACCTCGTGTGAGACCTTCTCGGACTTGACGGTGCCGTCAACGATGATGCGGCAGCCGATCGTGTCGCTGTCGCCTTGTGCGACAACGTTTCCCACGATGGATGGCAACGTGGTCGATAGGTCCATCGACCACGGCAGGGTGACTCCGTTGATGTGCTGAGGGTCGGCGTTGACGTCGAAATAACTGATGTCGGCAACTGTGCCCGGGGCCCCGAAGACCTCGTACTTCAGGTGCTTGGGATTGAACGGCTTGCTGTCCTTGATACGGGTGTCGGCATAGGACTGGCGCTTCTCGGACCCGAAGATTCCATGCAGACGCGACACCGTGAATCCGCCGGCGGCAAGCACCGCCACGATGAGCAAGGGGATCCACAGCCGCCCCAGCAGCCTGAGTGCTCCCGTCCCGACGTTTCGGCGGTTCGGGCGGGAAGGCTTCGACGGTTGCGATTCGGGCGACGGTTGGCGGCCGAACCGCCGGAGGCGCCCGGCGGGTTGGCCGGAGTCTTGGCGACCTTCGGCGACGTCGGACCGGGCCCGAACATCGTGTTCGACCACCGCACCCCCTTCAACCCGTACTGGACCTGCTCTGTCAGCCGCTCGGCGTGCATATACCGCGATCGCACCACGCCAGGCCGGCGGCAATCATCTCAAACGAGCGGCGTTCGGCGAGTGCGACCAGATCTTGATGAGTAAACCATGCCACTCGTCCCGACATCGGATCTTTGGTAACCCGATATCGGATCGTAACTCATGCCACGTGCGTAACGGCACGCTGTCAAAGTGCCTAATCCCCCAAACGAAGTAGATGTGTCCTGCATCATTGTTCGGAACAATGGTGACACATATTACATTCCAAGCCGATCGTGCGCGAACGGGCTCAACGCCCGGGCCTTCTCGAAGCTCCAGCTAACGAAGTCCGGTGAAAGTCGAGGCCGCAGAATGAAGGCGCCAACATCGGCGGCCGCGGTCCATTCGCTGCAACGTTGGGGC
The DNA here is from genome assembly GCF_010727605.1 of Mycobacterium simiae. Lineage (NCBI taxonomy): Bacteria > Bacillati > Actinomycetota > Actinomycetes > Mycobacteriales > Mycobacteriaceae > Mycobacterium > Mycobacterium simiae. The sequence goes on along the minus strand of NZ_AP022568.1, from coordinate 197,675 downwards.
GGCGTTGCTGCGGTGTTCTCGGGGTGGGGTCGCCTCGGCCATGTACGCGCCCGGGTTGAGACCGGCGCCGCGGGGTTGAGATCCGGCAACTATTGAGCAACCTGACCGTAACTCATTCGTCTTCCCGCGGGTTGTACCGTACCCTGGTCAGGCAATAGACAGCCCATGCCGTCGCTGCAGGTTACTGCACTCCCAGGCGCCAACGCGCGCGCGTAGCGCCCCCGCAACCAATTGCCAAGCGGTGTCACGAGTGCTTAACAGATCACACCGGGAACTTTGTCCAAACGCCCGACCGAGCCTGTTGGCCTCCAGTATGGTTTGGAACGATCCCGCTTATATCGAGAGAACGCCTGGAGAACTGTGAGCACGAATCCGTTCGACGACGATAATGGCAGTTTTTTCGTGTTGGTCAATGAAGAGGAGCAACACAGCTTGTGGCCGACGTTCGCCGATGTTCCGCCCGGATGGAGGGTGGTTTTTGGTGAGGCTGACAGGTCGGCATGCCTGGACTACATCGAGCAGAACTGGCCCGACATCCGGCCGAAGAGCCTGCGCGATCGGCTGGCAGCGGGGCGGAGTTTTGATAAGTAAACCGCCTGGGTACTCGGACTCGGGTGGAGCCTTGGGGGACTCGCATGGAGCGTGGTGAGCGGGCACACCCGTTGACGCGAGGGCAGCTGGACATCTGGCTCTCGCAGGAAACCGGTTTCGCGGGCACGGAGTGGCAGCTCGGACTTTTGGTCTGGATCGAAGGTGCCGTCGACCGGGCTTTGCTGGAGCAGGCGATCCGCCAGGTCGTCGCGGAGGCTGAACCGGGTCGAGTGTCGTTCTTCGAAGCCGACGGGCACGTATTGCAAAAGGCCGTCGATTACCCCGATACCGAGCTTGGCTTCCACGACTTAAGAGGCGCGGACGATCCCCTGCGAAAAGCACGAGAAATGGCGTCCTCGATTCAACGGACGCCAATGCCTTTCTCGGGTCCGCTATTCAAATTCGTGCTTTTCCAGACGCAGGACGCCGAATTCTATTTGTTCGCTTGCTGCCACCACATCGCGGTCGACGGCATGGGGATGGCCCTGGTCAGCCGCCGGGTCGCCACCATCTACTCGGCACTGGTAGCCGGCGAACCCGTCCCCGACGCGTACTTCGGTTCCCTTCAGGACTTGATCGACTGCGAGGCGGGCTACGAGGCCTCCGCCGACTACCAGGACGACCTGGCCTATTGGCAGGAGCATCTTCCGTCCGAAAGCGGATTCCATTACCGCCTACCCCAGGCGACCGATGAGCGTGACCCCTATTTGACCTCCGCGTCCGTGCAGTTGGACCCGGCCGTGGTCGGCCGAATGCAACAGTTGACGAAACAGTTGCGGGTACGCCGTTATTCGGCGATCACCGCCGCGTGCGCGCTGCTGGTTCGTGGCTGGTCCGGAAACGCATCCGAGGTGGTGCTCGACTTCCCGGTCAGCCGCCGGGTAACTCCCGAGTCAAAGACGTTGCCCGCGATGCTTGCCGGCGTCGTCCCCCTGGTCTTGTCCACCTCGCCGGAGTCGACCGTGGCCGACTTCGTCGCGCACGTCGACATCCGAATTCGGGAGCTGCTGCAGCACCAGCGATTCCCGGTGCACACGCTCGAAGGTGAAGGCGCCGCCAGGGCGGACGCAAACCGCGTTGGCGTCAACTTCATCCCGTCGCGGCTGACTCTTAACCTGGCCGGCGCGCCCGCGCACGCCGGATACACCAACCACGGCCCGGTGGGCCACTTCGGCTTCTTTTTCCTGGGCGCCGGTGATCAGCTCCACCTCAGCACTGCCGGTCCCGGGCAACCATTCGCGAATTTCCCCGTCGCCGACCTGGCTGCGCGGTTGCAGGCCGTGCTGTTGGCGATGGTCGAGGACCCCGCGGCGCCGCTGTCGTCGATCGACGCACTGGAAGCCGACGACGCGGCGCGCCTCGACGAAATCGGAAACCGCGCGGTTCTGACCAAGAGGGTCAAGGCAAAACTGTCGATTCCGGCCGTATTCACCGAACGTGCACGGAGTACGCCGGACGCGGTGGCGGTGACCTTCGAGGGCCGATCCACCAGCTACCGCGAACTCGACGAAGCCGCCAACCGGTTGGCGCACCTGCTGGCCAGCGAGGGCGTCGGTCCCGGACATTGTGTGGCTCTCCAATTCACCCGTTCGGCCGACGCGATCGTCGCGATTCTGGCGGTGTTGAAGGCCGGGGCGGCATACCTGCCGATCGATCCGGCGCTGCCGACCGCGCGGACCGACTTCATGCTTGCCGACGCCACTCCGACGGCCGCGGTCACCACCGCCGACCTGGTGCCACGGCTGGACGGCAAGGATCTGGTGGTCATCGACATCGCCGATCCGCGGATTGCGGCACAGCCGAATACCGCTCTGCCCGCACCGGATCCCGACGACATCGCCCACATCATCTATACGTCCGGCACCACCGGCACCCCCAAAGGTGTTGCCGTCACGCATCACAACGTCACCCAACTGTTCGCCTGCTTCGACGCCGGGCTGCCACGCACCGGCGTGTGGTCGCAATGCCACTCCCTGTCTTTCGACTTCTCGGTGTGGGAGATCTGGGCGGCACTGCTCGGCGGCCGGCGGCTGGTCGTCGTGCCCGAGACGGTCACTCGTTCGCCGGACGACTTCCACGCACTGCTGGTTCGCGAGCACGTCAGCGTGCTCACCCAGACGCCGTCCGCGGTCGGCATGCTCTCTCCCGAAGGCCTGGAGACCGCCGCACTGGTAGTGGCTGGTGAGGCCTGCCCACCCGAGGTGGTGGACCAATGGGCGCCCGGCCGGGTCATGGTGAACGGCTACGGTCCCACCGAAACCACGGTTTGCGTGGCGATCAGTGCCCCACTCGTCGAGGGCTCGGGCGTGGTGCCGATCGGCTCGCCGGTCCCGGGTGCCGCGCTGTTTGTGCTGGACCGCTGGTTGAAGCCGGTACCACCCGGCGTGGTCGGCGAGCTGTACGTCGCCGGCGCCGGAGTGGCATGTGGATATGTGCGACGGGCCGGTCTGACGTCGTCGCGGTTCGTGGCATGCCCGTTCGGGCAGCCGGGGGAGCGGATGTACCGCACCGGAGACCTGGTCTCGTGGGGCGAGGACGGACAGCTGCTGTACCTCGGCCGCGCGGACGAACAGGTCAAAATCCGCGGCTACCGCATCGAGCTCGGCGAAGTGCAAGCAGCCCTGGCCGCGCTGGACGGCGTGAAGCAGGCTGCCGTCATCGCCCGCGAGGATCGTCCCGGTGACAAGCGTCTGGTCGGCTACATCACCGGCACGGCGGACCCGGCTGCCGCGCGTGCCGCGCTCGCCGAGCGGCTGCCCGCGTACATGGTGCCCGCCGCGGTCGTTGTGCTCGAGGCGTTGCCGCTGACGCCGAACGGAAAGCTGGACACCCGCGCCTTGCCGGCGCCGGAATACCACAACGTCGGCGGTACCTACCGCCCACCGACCACTGCCGTCGAAGAGGTGCTGGCCGGTATCTACGCCGAAATCCTGGGCCTCGAGCGGGTCGGCATCGACGATTCGTTCTTCGACCTGGGCGGTGACAGCATTCTGTCGATGCAGGTGGTGGCGCGGGCCCGCGCGGCGGGCGTGCTGCTACGCCCGCGCGACATCTTTGTCGAACAAAGCGTGGCCCGGCTGGCGCTGGTCGCCAGCGTCGCCACCGGCGAGATCGGTGCGGTCGACGAGGGCCTCGGCGAGGTGATCGCCACCCCGATCATCCGGTGGCTGCAAAGCGTCGAGGGGCCGATCGAGCAGTTCAATCAGTCGATGGTGGTGCAGGCGCCCGCCGGGGTGACCGAAGCCGATGTCGCGGTGGTGCTGCAGGCGCTGGTGAATCGGCACGCCACCTTGCGGCTGCGCATCGACGACGACGGCGCCGGCGGCTGGTCGCTGTGGGTACCCGAGGCCGAATCGGTGGACGCGGCCGCGCTGGTGCACTCCGTCGAGGTGTTGACCGACGAGGCGCTCGTCGAAGCGCGGTCGCGGCTCAACCCCGCGACCGGTGCGATGCTCAGCGCGCTGTGGGTCACCTCCACGTCGCAGTTGGCGCTGATCATCCACCACCTCGCCGTCGACGGCGTTTCGTGGCGAATCCTGTTGGAAGACCTCAACATTGCATGGGCCCAACACCACAGCGGGCAAGAAGTCGAGTTGCCGGCCCCGGGCACCTCGTTTGCCAGGTGGTCGGCCCTGCTCGACGAGCACGCCCGATCCGAGACCGTCGTCGCCCAGGCCGACGCGTGGCGGCAGGTGGCGTCCGTACCGGCTCCGTTACCCGCCGTCCAACCCGCCTCGGACACCCATGCCACCGCCGGACGCCTGTCGGTGGACCTGGACGCCGAGACCACCCGCCAGCTTTTGGGTGCGGTGCCGGCGGCGTTTCACGCTGGGGTGCAAGACATTCTGTTGATCGCGTTCGGGTTGGCCTGGGCCGAATTCTTGGGGAACTCGGGCACACCGCTCGGTATCGATGTCGAGGGACACGGCCGCCACGAAGAGTTGAACCCGTACGTCGACTTGTCGCGCACGGTCGGTTGGTTCACCACCAAGTACCCGGTGGCGCTGACCGTCGGTGGATTGGCGTGGACCCGCGTGGTCGCCGGCGACCAGGCCCTCGGCCCGGTGATCAAGGACGCCAAGGAGCAGCTGCGCGCCCGCCCGGACGGCCTGACCTACGGGCTGCTGCGGTACCTGAATCCCGATGTCGCCCTTGACGACTCCGACCCGGTCATCGGGTTCAACTACCTGGGCCGGATGGGCGCCTCGGCAGCCGAGCTGTCCGACGACCTATGGCGGGTCAGCCAGGAAAGTCTGGAGCTGGCGGCCGCGGCCGCGGCGATTCCGATGCCGTTGGCACACACCGTGGAGCTCAACGCCGGCACCGTCGACAGTGACGCCGGCCCGCACCTGCACGCCAGCTGGACATGGGCGCCATCGGCGCTCGACGAGACCCAGATCGCCCGGCTCAGCCAACTGTGGTTCGACGCCTTGACCGGCATTTGTGCACACGTGCGCGCCGGTGGCGGCGGATTGACGCCGTCGGACGTCGCGCCGGCGCTGTTGAGCCAGCAGCAGATCGACGAATTGGCGCAGCGGGTCCGCGTCGCCGACGTGCTGCCGCTGACTCCGGTGCAGCAAGGCCTGCTGTTCCACAGCGCCCTCGCGGAGGGGTCGGGCGACGATCTGTACGCGGTGCAGCTGGGCATCACCGTGACCGGCCCCCTCGACCACAAGCGGCTGCGCGACGCGGTGCAGACCGTGGTCAACCGCCACCCCAACCTGGCGGCGTCGTTCTCCCAAGAATTCGACGAGCCGATCCAGATCATCCCGGCCGATCCGGTAATGGCGTGGCAATACGCCGAGATCACCGGCGCCGACGCCGATGTCGAGCAGCAGGTCCAACGGCTGTGCGCGGCCGAACGCGCCGCCGTCTGCGATATCGCCGACCAGCCGGCGTTCCGGGTCGCTTTGATCCGCACCGGCGACAACCGGCATCGCTTCGTGCTGACCATCCACCACATCGTGATCGACGGTTGGTCGCTGCCGATTCTGCTGCAGGAGATCTTCTCGCTCTACTACGGCCAGCGGTTGTCCGCGCCCCCGTCGTATCGGAGCTTCGTCACCTGGTTGGCAGCGCAGGATCGCGACGCCGCCCAAGCCGCGTGGGCCGACGTGCTGGCCGGCTTCGACACACCCACGCTGGTCAGCCCACCGGGGCAGGCCTCCGTGACGGGCCCAGAGCGGGGCGTCGAGTCGTATCGGGTGGCCGCCGACACCACCCAGGCCCTCACCGAGCTGGCGCGCGCCCACCACACCACCGTCAGCAACGTGCTGCAGGCCGCGTGGGCGCAAGTGCTGATGTGGCTGACCGGCCAGCAGGACATCGCGTTCGGCACCGCGGTGTCGGGCCGTCCCAGCGAGTTGCCTGGCGCGGAATCACTGGTGGGACTGCTGATCAACACGATTCCGGTGCGCGCCACCGCCACCGCGACAACCACAGTCGCCGACCTGATGGCGCAGCTGCAGCGGGTCCACAACGACACCCTCGAGTACGAGCATCTGGCCCTGCGCGATATCCACCGCGTCACCGGTCACGACCAGCTGTTCGACACGTTGTTCCTCTACGAGAACTACCCGGTTGACACCGGCTCGCTGCTCGGCGTGCACGAGCTGGCGATCACCGATTTCAGCAGTCGCGAGTTCAACCACTACCCCCTGTCGGTGGTGGTGACGCCGGGCCACGAACTGAGCCTGCGCGTGGAATTCGACACCCAGGTCTTCGACGTGGCCACCGTCAACACGCTGATCGAGCGGTTGCGGCGGGTGTTGGTCACCATGACCACCGACCCCACCCAGCCGGTCTCGTCGATCGATCTGCTTGACGCCGAAGAGCATTCGCGGCTGCAGGAGTGGGGAAACCAGGCGGTGCTGAGTCAGCTCGCGGCTGCCGCGATGTCGATTCCCGAGCAGTTCGCCGCCCAGGTTGCGCGCGCACCGGAGGCGGTGGCGCTCAACTACGGCAACGAGACTTGGACCTACCGCGAACTCGACGAGGCCGCAAACCGGTTGGCACACTTACTGTCCGATCTCGGAGCCGGCCCGGGCGAGCGAGTCGCCGTGCTGCTCAACCGATCCGCCCAGGCGGTCGTCTCGCTGCTGGCGGTGTTGAAGACGGGTGCGGCCTATCTGCCAATGGATCCCGCACACCCGACGGCCCGGATGGAGTTCATGCTCTCCGACTCCGCGCCGATCGCCGCACTGACCACCGCGGACCTGCGGCCCCGGCTCGAGGGCGTCGACCTCAAGGTCGTCGACATCGACGACCCGGCGGTCAAGGCCGCGCCCCACACGGGCTTGCCGACGCCGGCGGCCGACAACATCGCGTACATCATCTACACCTCCGGCACCACCGGAAAGCCCAAGGGCGTGGCCGTCACTCACCGCAATGTCATCCAGTTGCTGGAGTCGCTCGACGCCGAAATGGAGCTGGGCCAAGTGTGGACGCAGTGCCACTCCCTGGCCTTCGACTACTCCGTCTGGGAGATCTGGGGTGCGCTGCTGCACGGTGGCCGGGTGGTCGTGGTGCCCGACGCCGTGGTCCGCTCGCCCGAAGACCTGCACGCCTTGTTGGTCAGCGAGCAAGTCAGCGTGTTGAGTCAGACACCGTCGGCGTTCTACGCGCTGCAAGCCGCCGACGCCCTGCAACCGGAGCTGGGCCAACAGCTGAAGCTGCAGACTGTGGTGTTCGGTGGCGAAGCGCTTGAGCCGCAACGCCTTCAGCCGTGGTTGCACAACCACCCCGGCCTGCCGCGGATGATCAACATGTACGGCATTACCGAGACCACCGTGCACGCCTCGTTCCGCGAGATAGTCGACTCCGACGTCTACAGCAACAGCAGCCCCATCGGTGTGCCGTTGGCGCACTTGGCATTCTTCGTTCTGGACGGCTGGCTGCGGCCGGTGGCGCCCGGGGTGGTCGGCGAGTTGTACGTTGCCGGCGCCGGAGTGGCCAGCGGTTACGTCGGCCGGCCGGATCTGACGACGACACGTTTCGTCGCCTGCCCGTTCGGTGCGCCGGGATCGCGGATGTATCGCACCGGCGACCTGGTCTCCTGGGGCGCTGACGGGCAACTGCGTTACCTGGGGCGTGCCGACAAGCAGGTCAAGATCCGCGGCTACCGCATCGAGCTCGGTGAGATTCAGGCCGCGCTCGCCGCCGTCGACGGGGTAGGCCAGGCGGCGGTGATCGCCCGCGAGGACCGTCCGGGCGACAAGCGGCTGGTCGGTTACGTCACCGGGACCGCGGACCCGAACGAGATTCGCAGCCAGCTGGCCGAGCGGCTCCCGACGTACATGGTGCCGGTCGCGGTGGTGGTGCTGGACGCGCTTCCGTTGACCGTCAACGGCAAGCTCGACACCCGGGCGCTGCCCGCGCCGGAGTACCAGGATGTGGACAGCTACCGCGCGCCCAGCGACGCGATCGAAGAGGTTCTGGCCGGCATCTACGCCCAGGTGCTCGGGGTCGAGCGGGTTGGTGTCGACGACTCGTTCTTCGACCTGGGCGGCGACAGCATTTTGTCGATGCAGGTAGTGGCCCGGGCCCGTGCGGCCGGCGTGGTGTGCCGCCCTCGAGACATCTTCGTCGAGCAGACCGTCGCCCGACTCGGCCGAGTCGCCACACTGGCCGCCGACGGTGACGGCGCCGTCGACGAAGGCCTCGGTGAGGTGGTCGCCACACCGATCATTCACTGGCTCAAGGAAACTCAGGGACCCGTCGATCAGTTCAACCAAACCATGGTGGTCCAGGCGCCCACCGGAGCCACCGAAGCCGACGCGAAAGTCGTGCTGCAGGCATTGGTGGACCGACACGCGATGCTGCGGCTGCGGGTCGACGACGACGGCGCCGGCGGGTGGGTGTTGTCGGTGCCCGACGTTGGCTCCGTCGATGCGGCCAGCCTGCTGTGGACGGCCGACGAGTTGTCCGACGACGTTCTGGTGGCGGCGCGGTCCCGGCTGAACCCGGGCGCCGGAGTCATGCTCAGCGCGTTGTGGGTCAACTCGTCCTCGCAGCTGGTGCTGATCGTCCACCACCTGGCCGTCGATGGCGTGTCGTGGCGAATCCTGTTGGAAGACCTCAACATTGGCTGGGCTCAGCATCACAGCGGGCAAGAGGTGACGTTGCCGGTGCCCGGTACGTCGTTTGCCCGGTGGTCGGCGTTGCTCGATGCGCACGCCCGGCTGCCCGAGGTCGTCGCGCAGGCCGAGGCGTGGCGGCAGCTGGCCGCGGTGCCCGCGGCGCTGCCGGCCGCGCGGCCCGCCGAGGACACCTTCGCCACCGCGGGGCAACTGTCCGTCGGCCTCGACGTCGACACCACCCGCCAGCTGCTGGGCGAGGTGCCGGCGGCGTTCCATGCCGGCGTGCAGGACATCCTGCTGATCGCGTTCGGCTTGGCCTTCGCGGAGTTCCTCGGCACCGGCGGCACGCCGGTCGGCATCGACGTCGAGGGTCACGGCCGGCACGAGGAATTGGCCCCCGACGTGGACCTGTCGCGCACGGTTGGGTGGTTCACCACCAAATACCCGGTCGCGCTGACCGTCGGCAAGCTGGACTGGTCACAGGTGGCGGCCGGTGACGCCGCGCTGGGTACGGTGATCAAGGAGGCCAAGGAACAGCTGCGCGCACTGCCCGACACGCTGACCTACGGCCTGCTGAGATACCTGAATCCCGATGTCGCCCTAGAGGATTCCGATCCGGTGATCGGGTTCAACTACCTGGGACGGCTGGGCGCGGGTGTCGGCGACCTCACCGATGACCTGTGGCGAATCTCCCAGGACGACCTGCCGGCCGTGGCGGCAGCGACGGCCGTCGCGATGCCGCTCGCGCACACCCTGGAACTCAACGCCGGGACGCTGGACAGCGAGGACGGCCCGCAGCTGCAGGCCAACTGGACGTGGGCATCGTCGGCACTCGACCAAGCCCAGGTCGATCGTTTGAGCCGGCTGTGGTTCGACGCGTTGTCGGGAATCTGCGCGCATGTGCGCGCCGGCGGGGGCGGCTTGACGCCGTCCGACCTGGCACCAGCGCGGATGACCCAACAGCAGATCGACGAACTGCAGCAGCGCGGCCCGGTCGCCGACGTGCTGCCGCTGACCCCGCTGCAGCAGGGCCTGTTCTTCCACGCCAGCACCGCCGAGGACCTCGGTGTCGGCGGTGACGACCTGTACGCCGTGCAGCTCGACGTCAGCATCACCGGCGCCGTCGACCCCCACCGGTTGCGCGCTGCGGTGCACACCGTGGTGACCCGGCACCCACACCTGGTGGCCAGATTCACCGGCGAGTTCGACGAGCCGTTGCAGGTTCTGCCTGCCGAACCTGAATTGGATTGGCAGTACGTCGAATTAGGTGACGGTGACGTCGACGGTCGGATCGAGCAACTCTCGGCCGACGAACGTACCGCGGTGGGCGACCTGGTCAACCAGGCGGCCTTCCGGGCGGCGTTGCTCCGCACCGGCGACGACCAGTACCGGTTCATACTCACCAATCACCACATCGTCTTGGACGGCTGGTCGAAACCGCTTCTGCTGCAGGAGATTTTCGCCAGCTACTACGGGGCCAAGCTGCCCGCGCCGGTGCCGTACCGCCGGTTCGTGTCCTGGCTGGCCGGCCAGGACCGCGGCGCCGCCCGGGCGGCGTGGCGCGAGGTGTTCGACGGCTTCGACACCCCGACGCTGGTCGGCCCACCGCAACGGATGGGGTTGGGACCGCGCGGGGTAGCAGAGTTCCAAGTCTCCGCCGAGACCACGCAGGCACTCAGCGAGCTCGCCCGGTCCTGCCGCACCACGGTCAGCACCGTGCTGCAGGCGGCGTGGGCGCAGCTGCTGATGCGGATGACCGGTCAGCCCGATGTCGCCTTCGGCACCGCGGTGTCCGGGCGGCCGACCGATCTGCCGGGCGCGGAATCGATTGTGGGCCTGATGATTAACACCGTGCCGATTCGGGCTAACATCACCGCGGCCACCACGGTCGGCGACCTGCTGGACCAGCTGCAGAAGTCTTACACCGAGACCCTCGAACACCAATATTTGGGGTTGAACGAAATTCACCGAATCACCGGGCATGACCAGTTGTTTGACACGATGTTCGTCTACGAGAACTACCCGATCGACACCGCGGCGCTTTCGGGCGTCCAGGACATGACGATCACGAAGTTCACGAACCGTGAATTCAACCACTATCCTCTGTCGGTCCAGGCCGTCCCAGGCCACGAGCTGGTGCTGCGCGTCGAATACGACACCGATGTCTTCGACAAGGCAAGCATCGAAACGTTGGTCGAGCGATTGCGGCGGGTGCTGGTGGCCATGACCGACGATGCAGGGGATGAGTAATGGCCGACCCAAAACGGCGGCTCTTATCGATTGACCTACTCGACGGGGGAGAGGTCGCGCGGTTAGACGAGTGGGGTAACCGCGCCGTACTGACCAAGCCGTGGGCCGGCGCGACGATTGCGGAACTTTTTGCCGTACAAGTCGCCAACGTCCCCGACGAGGTGGCGCTGGTCTTCGGCGACCGGTCGTGGACTTATCGCGAGGTCGACGCCACGGCGGAGCGCCTGGCACGGGTGCTCACCGGCCACGGAGCGGGCCCGGGTCAAACTGTCGCGCTGCTGTTCCCGCGCTCCGCCGAAGCGATCGTGGCGATGGTCGCCGTACTCAAGGCCGGGGCGGCGTATCTGCCGATCGATCCGGCGCTGCCGGATGCCCGTGTGGAGTTCATGCTCGGCGATGCAGCGCCGGTCGCCGCGCTGACCACCGCCGCCCTGCGGTCCCGGCTGGACGGCGCCGACCTGGTCGTCGTCGACTTCGACGACCCGGGTGCCGAGCCCGACGTCGAACTGTCCGCGCCCGCGCCGGCAGATCTGGCGTACATGATCTACACCTCGGGAACGACTGGCGTGCCCAAAGGCGTTGCGATCACCCATCGCAACGCGACGTCGTTGCTCGAGAAGCTGCACTCGACCGTCCCGCCGGGTCCCGGGCAGGTGTGGTCGCAATGGCACTCCTACAGCTTCGACGTCTCGGTGTGGGAGATCTTCGGCGCCTTGCTGCACGGCGGCCGATTGGTGATCGTCCCCGAGGCGGTGGCCAGCTCACCGGAGGATCTGCACGCGCTGCTGATCTCCGAGAAGGTCAGCGTCTTGTGCCAAACCCCTTCTGCCGCAGCGATGTTGTCATCGGACGGCCTGGAGTCCACGGTGCTGTTCGTCGCCGGAGAAGCGTTGCCGTCCGAAGTAGTGGACCGGTGGGCACCGGGGAGCACCATCGTCAACGCCTACGGCCCGACCGAGGGCACCATCTACGCGGCGATGAGCGCGGCCTTGGCCCCGGAGGCGGGCGCGCCGATTGGGTCGCCGGTGCCGGGCGCGGCGCTGTTCGTGCTCGACAAATGGCTGCGGCCGGCGCCCGAAGGCGTCACCGGCGAGTTATACATCGCCGGGCGCGGAGTGGCGTGTGGCTATGTGCGCCGGGGGCCGCTGAGCGCGTCGCGGTTCGTGGCGTGTCCGTTCGGTGCTCCAGGGGATCGGATGTATCGCACCGGGGACCTGGTGCGGTGGGGTGCCGACGGGCAGCTGCAGTACCTGGGCCGCGCCGACGAGCAGGTCAAGATCCGCGGTTACCGCATCGAATTGGGTGAAGTCCAAGCGGCGTTGGCCGCACTCGACGGCGTGCGGGCCGCGGCCGTGATCGCCCGCGAGGACCGACCGGGCGACAAGCGGCTGGTCGGTTACGTCACCGTCACCGGCGATGTCGACACCGCGCAGATGCGCAGCGCACTCGCCGAGCGGTTGCCGACCTACATGGTTCCCTCGGCGGTCGTCGTGCTCGACACGCTGCCGCTGACCGTCAACGGCAAACTCGACAAACGCGCCCTGCCCGCACCCGAATACCGCAGCACCGGCAGCGGCTACCGGGCGCCGTCGGACGCGGTCGAAGAGATCCTGGCCGGGATCTACGCCCAGGTGCTCGGGGTCGACCGGGTCGGCGTCGACGACTCCTTCTTCGACCTGGGCGGGGACAGCATCCTGTCCATGCAGGTGGCCGCCCGCGCCCGCGCGGCCGGCGTAATGTGCCGTCCGCGTGACATTTTCGTCGAGCAGACGGTGGCCCGACTGGCCCGGGTGGCGCAGCTGACCGACGGTGCCGACGGCGTCATCGACGAGGGCATCGGGCCGGTCGTAGCCACCCCGATCATGCGCTGGCTACAGGGCGTCGTCGGACCCGTGGAGCAGTTCAACCAGACGATGGTCGTGCAGGCGCCCGACGGCGTCACCGAGGCCGACGTCGCGGCGGTGCTGCAAGCACTGGTCGACCGGCATGCAACCCTGCGGCTGCGCGTCGAGGACGACGACGCCGGCGAATGGTCGTTGCAGGTCCCCGAAGTCGGGACGGTGGACGCGACCGAGCTTTTGCAGTCGGTTGAGGTACTGACCGACGAGGCGCTCGTCGAGGCGCGGTCCCGCCTGAACCCCGCCGCGGGAATCATGTTGAGCGCGTTGTGGGTCAACTCGTCCTCGCAGCTGGTGCTGATCATTCACCACCTGGCCGTTGACGGCGTGTCATGGCGAATCCTGTTGGAAGACCTCAACATTGGCTGGGCCCAGCACCACAGCGGCCAGCAGGTCGCGTTGCCGCCGGGCGGAACGTCGTTCGCGCGGTGGTCGTCACTGCTCGAAGAACACGCGCAGCGCCCGGCGGTAATCGAGCAGGCTGAAGCGTGGCGCCGAGTGACAGCCGTGCCAGCCGCGCTGCCCGCGGTGCGGCCCGAGGTGGACACCTACGTCACCGCCGAGCAACTCTCGGCGGAGCTCGACGTCGAGACCACCCGCCTGCTGCTGGGTGAGGTGCCAGCAGCGTTTCACGCTGGCGTGCAAGACATTCTGCTGATCGCGTTCGGGTTGGCCTGGGCGGAGTTCTTGGGCACCGGCGGTGCACCCATCGGCATCGGCGTCGAAGGCCACGGCCGGCACGAGGAGCTGGCGCGGGGCGTCGATCTGTCCCGCACGGTCGGCTGGTTCACCACCAAATACCCGGTGTCGCTGTCCGTCGGCAGCCTGAGCTGGTCGCAGGTGGCCGCCGGTGAGGCGGCGCTGGGGCCGGTCGTCAAAGACGCCAAGGAGCAGCTGCGTTCGCTGCCCGATCCGCTGACCTACGGGCTGCTGCGTTATCTGAACGACGATGTCGACCTGCACGGCACCGACCCGGTGATCGGGTTCAACTATCTGGGCCGGCTCGGCGCCGGCACCGCCGCCGAACTTTCCGGCGATCTGTGGCGGATCTCCCAAGAAGGCCTGGCGGTGGCCGGCGCGGCCACCGCGGTGCCGCTGCCGCTCATGCACACCGTCGACCTCAACGCCGGCACCATGGACACCGAGGCCGGCCCGCACCTGCATGCCAGCTGGACGTGGGCGCCGTCGGCGCTGGACCGCGAGCAGATCAGCCGGCTCAGTCGGCTGTGGTTCGAGGCCCTTACCGGTATCTGCACGCACGTGCGCAACGGTGGTGGAGGTTTGACCCCGTCAGACCTGTTGCCCGCCCGGCTGACCCAGCAGCAGCTCGACCAACTCGACCAGCAGTACCACCTGGCCGACGTCTTGCCGCTGACCCCGGTGCAGCAGGGTCTGCTGTTCCATGCCAGCGTCGCCCAGGGCGGCACCGACAACGGCGACGACGTCTACGCGGTGCAGCTCGGGATCACCGTGGCCGGCGCGCTGGACCCGCCCCGGCTGCGCGAGGCGGTGCAGGCGGTGGTCAACCGGCACCCCAACTTGGCGGCCCGTTTCTGCGCCCAGTTCGACGAGCCCGTGCAAGTCATTCCCGCCGAGCCGGTGATGGCCTGGCGGTACGTCCAACTCGACGGCGACGAACGCGACCACGACGAGCAGATCGAGCGGCTCTGCGCTGAGGAACGCGACGCGGTCAGCGACCTGGCCGCACGGCCGGCCTTCCGGGCGGCCCTGATCCGCTTCGGCGAGAACCGGCACCGGTTCGTGCTGACCAACCACCACATCGTGATGGACGGGTGGTCGCTGCCGATCCTGTTGCGGGAGATCTTCGCCAGCTACTACGGGGAACGGCTGCCCGCGCCCGCGCAGTACCGCAGCATTCTGACCTGGCTTGCCGCCCAGGACCGCGGCGCCGCCCAGACGGCATGGCGCGAGATGTTCGACGGGTTTGACGACCCGACCCTGGTCGGACCCGCCACCCGGATGGGGCTCGGACGCCGTCGCGTCGACTCCTATCGCGTCTCGGTGGAGACCACCCGCGAGCTGAGCACGCTGGCCCGCTCCTGCCACACCACCGTCAACACCGTGCTGCAGGCCGCCTGGGCACAGTTGCTGATGTGGCTGACCGGGCAGCGCGACGTCGCCTTCGGCACCGCCGTCTCCGGGCGTCCGGCTGAGGTGGTGGGCTCGGAATCGATTGTGGGACTACTGATCAACACCGTGCCGGTGCGGGCGAACACCACCGTGGGCACCACCGTCCGCGACCTGCTCGAGCAGCTGCAAAACGCGCACAACAACCGGCTCGAACACGAACACCTGGGGCTGAGCGACATTCACCGCGCCACCGGCCACGACCAACTGTTCGACACCCTGTTCCTCTACGAGAATTATCCGATCGACACCAACGTGCCGATGGGCGTCCACGAGCTGGCCATCACCGACGTCACCAACCGCGAATACAACCACTACCCGCTGTCCGTCATGGCCCTGCCGGGCCACGAATTGGGTATTCGCGTCGAGTACGACACCGACGTGTTCGACCCGGCCAGCATCGAGACGCTGGTCGAGCGTTTCCAGCGGGTGCTGGTCGCCATGACCGCCGACCCGGACCAGCGGCTGTCGTCGATGGATGTGCTCGACGCCGGCGAGCACGCGCGCCTAGACGAGTGGGGCAACCGTGCGGTGCTGACCCAGCCCGCGACCGGTACGACGATCCCGGGGATGTTCGCCGCCCAGGTCGCGCGCACCCCGGACGGCGTCGCCCTGGTGGATGGGAACCGATCCTGGACCTACCGCGAACTCGACGAAGCCGCCGACCGGCTGGCCCGGGTCCTGGTCGGACACGGCGCCGGCCCGGGCGAGTGCGTGGCACTACTGTTCAACCGTTCGGCCGAGGCCATCGTGGCGATGGTGGCCGTGCTCAAGGCCGGCGCGGCCTATCTGCCCATCGACCCGGCAATGCCCGACGCGCGACTGGAGTTCATGCTCGACGACGCCACCCCGGTCGCCGCAATGACCAACGCGACGATGCGGTCCCGGTTCGACGGGGCCGAGCTGGCCGTCATCGACGTCGACGACCCCGACCTGCCCGACCCCGCGGACGTCACCCTGCCGGTGGCGGCAGCCGAGGACCTGGCGTACATGATCTACACCTCGGGAACGACCGGGGTGCCCAAAGGTGTTGCGATCACTCACCACAACGCGACGTCGCTGTTGGAATCGCCCGATCCCAACGCGCCTACCGGTCCGGAACAGGTGTGGTCGCAATGGCATTCGTACAGCTTCGACGTGTCGGTGTGGGAAATCTTCAGCGCCCTACTGCACGGCTCGCGGCTGGTCGTGGTGCCCGAGTCGGCGGCGGCCTCCGCACACGAACTGCGTGACCTGCTGATCGCCGAACAGGTGACCGTGGTGGGCCAAACCCCATCGGCGCTGGCGATGATGCCGCCGGAAGGACTCGAGTCGGTCACCCTGGTGATGGCGGGCGAGGCCAGCCCGAACGAATTGGTGGACCGTTGGGCGCCCGGACGGGTGATGATCAACGCCTACGGCCCGACCGAGGCCACCATCTACGCCGCGATCAGCGCCCCGATGACGGCCGGCGGCGGCGCCCCGATCGGTGTTCCGGTGCCCGGTGCGGCGTTGTTCGTGCTCGACAAGTGGCTGCGGCCGGCGCCGGAGGGCGTGGTCGGCGAGTTGTACATCGCCGGCCGCGGTATCGCGGTCGGCTACATGCGCCGGCCCGGGCTGAGCGCGTCGCGGTTCGTGGCGTGTCCGTTCGGTGCTCCAGGGGATCGGATGTATCGCACCGGGGACCTGGTGCGGTGGGGTGCCGACGGGCAGCTGCAGTACCTGGGCCGCGCCGACGAGCAGGTCAAGATCCGCGGTTACCGCATCGAATTGGGTGAAGTCCAAGCGGCGTTGGCCGCACTCGACGGCGTGCAGGCCGCGGCCGTGATCGCACGCGAGGACCGACCGGGCGACAAGCGGCTGGTCGGTTACGTCACCGTCACCGGCGACGTCGATCCCGCCCAGCTGCGCAGCGCCCTGGGCGAGGGCCTGCCGCCCTACATGGTCCCGTCGGCGATCGTCGTGCTCGACACGCTGCCCCGAACGGTCAACGGCAAACTCGACAAACGCGCCCTGCCGGCACCCGAATACCAGAATGCCGTCCGCTACACCCCGCCGGAGACCCCCACCGAGGAGATCGTGGCCGGCATCTACGGCCAGGTGCTGGGGCTGGAGCGGGTCGGGGTGGAGAACTCCTTCTTCGACCTGGGCGGAGACTCGCTCTCGGCGATGCGGGTGGTCGCCGCGATCAACACCGCCTTCGACTCCAACCTGTCGGTGCGCACGCTGTTCGAGGCGCCGTCGGTGCGCAGCGTGAGCCATCGGCTGGATCACGACACCGACGCGGACGACGCCGACTCACACGGACCCAGCTACGCGTTCGTGCACGGCCGCGACACGACCGGACTCCGCGCCAGCGACCTCACGCTGGACAAGTTCATCGACGACACGACGCTGAACACAGCGCCGACGTTGCCGGGGCCAAGCGCCGAGGCGCGCACCGTGTTGCTGACCGGGGCGACCGGCTTCTTGGGTCGTTACCTGGCTTTGGAGTGGCTCAAGCAACTCAAACGTGTCGACGGCAAGCTGATCTGCCTGGTGCGCGCCGGTTCCGATGAAGAGGCCTGGCGGCGTCTGGAGAAAACCTTCGACTCCGGTGACCCGCAACTGGTGGAGCATTTCCACCAGTTGGCAGCCGACCACCTCGAGGTTGTCGCCGGCGACAAGGGCGAGGCCCACCTGGGCCTCGACGAGCCGACCTGGCAGCGGCTGGCCGGGTCCGTCGATTTGATCGTCGACTCCGCCGCAGTGGTCAACGGTGTGCTGCCTTACCGAGAACTGTTCGGCCCCAACGTCGTTGGTACCGCAGAGCTGATCAAGTTCGCGCTGACCACCAGGATCAAGCCGTACGCCTACGTGTCGACGTCGGACCTCGGTCGGCAGATCGACCCGTCGCTGTTCACCGAGGACGCCGACATCCGGGTCATCAGCCCCACCCGTGTCCTCGACGGCAGCTACGCCAACGGCTACGGCAACAGCAAGTGGGCCGGCGAGGTGCTGCTGCGGGAGGCCAACGAGCAGTTCGGGCTTCCGGTTTCGGTATTCCGCAGCGACATGATCCTGTCCGACACCAGCTACGCGGGTCAGTTCAACGTGACCGACGTGGTCACCCGGATGATCCTGAGCCTGGTGGCCACCGGTGTCGCGCCCGGTTCGTTCTATCAGCGTGACGCCAACGGCAACCGGCAACGCGCCCACTTCGACGGGCTACCGGTCGAATTCGTCGCCGAGGCGATCGCCACGCTGGGCGCTCAAGTGGTCGACGGCTTCGAGACCTACCACGTGATGAACCCACACGACGACGGCATCGGGATCGACACTTACGTCGACTGGCTGATCGAGGCCGGCTATCCGATTCAGCGCATCGACGACTTCGGCGAGTGGGTGCGACAATTCGAGGCCAAGCTTCGGGCTCTGCCGGATCGGCAGCGGCAGCACTCGGTATTGCAGATGCTGCAGCTGCTGTTGCACAACCCGGACCAGATCCAGCCGCTGGAGCCGACGCGTGGGTCGTTCGCGCCCACCGACCGGTTCCGGGCTGCGGTGCAGGAAGCCAAGATTGGGCCGGACAACGACATCCCGCACATCACGGCACCGGTCATCATCAAGTACGTCACCGATCTGCAACTGGTGGGACTGCTCTAACCCGAGCGCCCATGACGCAGCATCCTTTCCAGCCCGGACTGGAACGCGTCCTGTGCCGCGACCTGTCCGGCTTCGCGCATCTGGTTCCCGCCGCGCAGCTCGTCGACCGCACCTCGGTGTATGGCGTCGCATTTCGCGATGACGAAGTCTTGCTGACGAAACAGGCTGCCGGCGAAGATCTTTGGGACTTGCCGGGCGGAGGCGTGGACGACGGGGAGTCGCTCGTCGCTGCTCTGCAGCGAGAACTGGCCGAAGAGACCGGACTGTCGCTGACGTCCGCCCCGCGGCCGATATGCCAATTCGAAGAACACTTTTTCGAACGCAACCGCGGCGAGGCCTGGCGATCGCGGCGGCACTTTTATGCGATCGAGGTCGCGGGGCGCGTACGCGCTCACGGCAACGGGGACGACGTGGAAAGTGCGGCCTTCCTGCGCGTCCGGGACGAGCGGATCGCGCCGGTCGCGGCCGCGGTGATCCGGATCGCGCGCGAGCGCGCCGCCTCCGGGGCATCGGCGGCCGGCTGACTACGATTGGCGGTGAACGCGAAGACGTTCCGCAAAGTACATCGGAGTGCTGAACCATGACAACAGCGCGCGTGCCGGGACTGCCACTCGACGAGGCCAAGGCCGCCGCCGACGAAGCGGCCGTTCCCGATTACATGGCCGAACTCAGCATTTTCCAGGTGCTGCTCAACCATCCGTCGTTGGCGCGGGCGGTCAATGACCTGCTCGCCACCATGCTCTGGCACGGTCGCCTGGACGCCAGGCTGCGCGAGTTGGTGATCATGCGGATCGGCTGGCTCACCGCCTGCGAATACGAGTGGACGCAGCACTGGCGGGTGGCGACGCGGTTGGGGGTGAGCGCCGACGACCTGGTCGGCGTGCGCGACTGGGAACGGCACGAGGGATTCGGCCCGGCCGAGCGCGCGGTGCTGGCCGCCACCGACGACGTGGTGCG
Source organism: Mycobacterium simiae (assembly GCF_010727605.1). Lineage (NCBI taxonomy): Bacteria > Bacillati > Actinomycetota > Actinomycetes > Mycobacteriales > Mycobacteriaceae > Mycobacterium > Mycobacterium simiae. Next base: position 178,129 of record NZ_AP022568.1, on the reverse strand, counting down.
CGACGGCGCCGTCAGCGCGCAGAGCTGGGCGGCCTGCGAGCGCGAATTACGAAGCGACAAAGCACTTCTCATTGAACTCGTCACGGTAATCAGCGCGTGGCGAATGGTGTCGTCGATCCTGCAGAGTTTGCAGGTTCCGCTCGAGGACGGTGTTGCGGGTTGGCCGCCGGATGGCCGCTCACCGGCGAGTTGATTGCCATGTCCGGCGATAACTCCTAGCGTCGGGGAATGCGGACCAGAGTCGCCGAGCTGCTCGGTGTGGAGTTCCCGATATGCGCCTTCAGCCACTGTCGCGATGTCGTCGCCGCGGTCACCAACGCAGGCGGATTCGGGGTGCTGGGCGCGGTGGCACACAGCCCCAAGCGGCTGGAAACCGAGCTGAGCTGGATCGAGGAGCAGACCGGCGGCAAACCGTACGGCGTCGACCTGCTGCTGCCGCCCAAGTACGTCGGCGCCGAGCGGGGCGGCATCGACGCCACGCAAGTCAAGGAGCTGCTGCCGGACGAGCACCGGGCGTTCCTCGAGGACCTGTTGGCGCGCTACGACGTCCCAAAGCCGGCCGAACCGCCCCGGGCGCCGCTGGGCGGCCTCAACATCTCACCCAAGGGTTACGAGCCGCTATTGGACGTCGCGTTCGCGCATGACATCCGGTTGGTCGCCAGCGCGCTGGGCCCGCCGCCGGCCGACCTCGTCGATCGCGCGCACAGCCACGACGTGCTGGTCGCGGCATTGGCCGGCACCACCGCGCATGCGCGTCGGCACGCCGCCGCCGGGGTCGACCTGATCGTCGCGCAGGGCACCGAGGCCGGCGGCCATACCGGCGAGGTGGCCACCATGGTCCTCGTCCCCGAAGTCGTCGACGCGGTCGCACCCGTTCCGGTGCTCGCGGCGGGCGGCATCGCCCGCGGCCGACAGATCGCCGCGGCCCTGGCCCTGGGCGCCGAGGGGGTGTGGTGCGGCTCGGTGTGGTTGACCACCGAAGAGGCGGAGACCGATCCGGTGGTCAAGGAGAAATTCCTTGCCGCCAGCTCCTCGGACACCGTGCGGTCGCGGTCGATGACGGGCAAACCGGCGCGCATGCTGCGCACCGCGTGGACCGACGAATGGGAACGACCCGACCACCCGAAGCCGCTCGGGATGCCGTTGCAGACCACGCTGGTGACCGAGCCGCAGCTGCGCATCAACCAGGCGGCCAGCCATCCGGGCGCCAAGGCGCGCGAGCTGGCAACATACTTCGTCGGCCAGGTCGTCGGCTCGCTCGATCGGGTCCGGCCCACCCGCACGGTCGTGCTCGACATGGTCGAGGAATTCGCCGACACCATCGGGCGCCTGGAGGACCTGGCGGGCGATTGATCGGCCTGTGAACGGCATCACAGTCCACCATTTGAGCAGGTCAGCCCGCGAGAGCCGGGCGAAAGCCGAGGCGAAAACGTAAAGATTGCCCGACACCGTGTCGATCGTGTTGACCCGCTGCGGCCCCTCATGGACTATGGGACTGCACCTCGTTAGGTGAGGCGGCTACACGAATACAGGCCACTGACCCCCAACGTCGAAAGACGCCCCGGGTCAGGACAGCTCCTCCCGGCTTAAGGGTTGAGCCAAAGTGGCTTCCGGAGTCTCGGACACGTCGGGTAGTGCCAAAGCTCTGACGAGAGGGGTGCGGATTCCCGGCGGTCGCCGGGTACTGAACTCCTCGTGGTGCGCGCAGTGGACGCGGGTCACGCACGCGTCATGGCCGTGAAGGAGGTGAGGGACGCATGAGTTCCAGTGGCAGTCCGGATGGACATCCCGGCATGTTCCGTCCCGGCCCAACCTCCGTAGCCGACGCCCTGCGCTAAGCGAATCAGCTTCTCCGCCAGGCATATTCGGTTCGGAGTCGGTGCGAGACGGGACAGATGAACCCAGCTCGTTTCGACATCCGATAGGAGACGATCATGACCGCGGTGCTCTTCGACGAAGCGGTTGCCGTCCCGTCCACGCGCAACCTGCAGGTGGTGCCCGACGCGGCCGCGGTACCGCAGTGCGAACCCGACCAGGCGGTGCGCCGCGCCAACGGGTTGCCGTTCGGCATTGGCCACGACCCGCTGGTGGACGGTGTGGCGCTACTGTTGACCGTTCCCGTGCGCCACGTGTACGCCGCGCTGCTGCGCGTCGGGGTGCTCGAGGTCCGCGCTTGATCTGCGCGCCGTGCCCAGACGGGGCGATTTGCAACGGCCCGTAGAATCTTCCTCAACGGCATCGATCCGGCCATCACCGGGGAGCCTTCGGAAGAACAGCCCGCTCCGCTATCGGGGCAGCCCAGTAGACCCGAACGGGTAGGCCCGTCACAGCTGTTCGAGCGGTCACGCGCACGCGTGACAAGCGGGGTGGTACCGCGGCGCTCGCGCAGGTTGCGCGTCGTCGTCCCCGGCCTGACCGTAGGCACGCAGGAGACGACGCGCACCGTGACCGAAAACGCTGACGCCAGGACCTATCCCAAGCTGGCCGGTGGAGCCCCCGACTTTTCCCGGCTGGAGCTCGAGGTCCTCGACTACTGGACCCGCGACGACACGTTCCGGGCCAGCATCGCGCGCCGCGAGGGTGCCCAGGAGTATGTGTTCTACGACGGGCCGCCCTTCGCCAACGGGCTGCCACACTACGGGCACCTGCTCACCGGCTACGTGAAAGACATTGTGCCGCGGTATCGCACCATGCGCGGCTTCAAGGTGGACCGCCGGTTCGGCTGGGACACCCACGGGCTGCCCGCCGAACTCGAAGTCGAGCGCCAGCTGGGCATCACCGACAAGTCGCAGATCGACGACATGGGCATCGCCGCGTTCAACGAGGCCTGCCGCGAATCGGTGTTGCGCTACACCGACGAATGGCAGGCCTATGTCACTCGGCAGGCACGCTGGGTCGACTTCGACAATGACTACAAGACGCTGGACCTGCCCTACATGGAGTCGGTGATCTGGGCGTTCAAACAGCTGTGGGACAAGGGCCTGGCCTACGAGGGCTACCGGGTACTGCCGTACTGCTGGCGCGACGAAACCCCGTTGTCCAACCACGAATTGCGGATGGACGACGACGTCTATCAAAGCCGGCAGGACCCGGCCGTCACGGTGGGCTTCCGGATCTTCGGCGGCGAATTAGCCGGCGCCTACCTGCTGGTGTGGACCACCACGCCGTGGACGCTGCCGTCCAACCTGGCCGTCGCGGTGAACCCGGACGTCAGCTATGTACAAGTCCGTGCGGGGCAGCGGCGGCTGGTGCTGGCCGAGGCCCGGCTGGGCGCCTACGCGAAGGAGCTGGGCCTCGAGGACGGCCAGGAGCCCGAGGTGCTCGGCACCTACCGCGGCACCGACCTGCTGGGCACTCGTTATTTACCGCCCTTTCCCTATTTCATGGAGACTGCCAACGCATTTCAGGTGCTGCCCGGCGACTTCGTCACCACCGACGACGGCACCGGAATCGTGCACATGGCGCCCGCCTACGGCGAGGACGACATGGCCACCACCGACAAGGTCGGGATCGTTCCGGTCACACCGGTGGATGCCAAAGGCCGCTTCGACGCCACCGTCCCGGATTACCAGGGGCAGCACGTCTTTGACGCGAACCCGCACATCATCCGCGACCTGAAGAACGGTAGCGGTTCGGCCGCCGTCAACCAGCCGGTGCTGATCCGGCACGAAACCTACGAACACCCCTATCCGCACTGCTGGCGATGCCGCAACCCGCTGATCTACCGTGCGGTGTCGTCCTGGTTCATCGCGGTCACCCAATTCCGGGACCGCATGGTAGAGCTCAACCAACAGATCACCTGGTACCCCGAACACGTCAAGGACGGCCAGTTCGGTAAGTGGTTGCAGGGCGCGCGCGACTGGTCGATCTCACGAAACCGCTACTGGGGCACCCCGATTCCGGTGTGGAAATCCGACGACCCGGCCTACCCGCGCATCGACGTCTACGGCAGCCTCGACGAGCTAGAGCGCGACTTCGGTGTGCGACCGGACAACCTGCACCGGCCCTACATCGACGAACTCACCCGGCCCAACCCCGACGATCCCACCGGCCACAGCACGATGCGGCGCATCCCCGATGTGCTCGATGTCTGGTTCGACTCGGGCTCCATGCCCTACGCGCAGGTGCACTACCCGTTCGAGAACGCGGACTGGTTCGCGGGGTCGGCGGCAGAGGTCGGACACTTCCCGGGCGACTTCATCGTCGAGTACATCGGCCAGACCCGCGGGTGGTTTTACACGCTGCACGTGCTGGCCACCGCGCTGTTCGACCGGCCCGCATTCAAAAACTGTGTGGCACATGGCATCGTGCTGGGCTCCGACGGCCAGAAGATGAGCAAGTCGTTGCGTAACTACCCCGACGTCAGCGAGGTGTTCGACCGCGACGGCTCCGACGCGATGCGCTGGTTCCTGATGGCCTCGCCGATCCTTCGCGGGGGTAACCTCATCGTCACCGAGCAGGGCATTCGCGAAGGAGTGCGTCAGGTCCTGCTGCCGCTGTGGAACGCCTACACGTTCCTGGCCCTATACGCACCGAAAGTTGGTGTCTGGCGCACCGATTCGCCACATGTGCTGGATCGCTACATCCTGGCCAAGCTCGCGGTGCTGCGTGACGAGCTGACCGATTCGCTGGATGTATGTGACATTTCCGGCGCCTGCGAACAGCTCCGGCAGTTCACCGAGGCGCTGACGAATTGGTATGTGCGACGGTCGCGTTCGCGATTCTGGGAAGAGGACAGCGATGCGATCGACACCCTGCACACCGTGTTGGAGGTCGCTTCGCGACTGGCCGCGCCGCTGCTGCCGTTGATCACCGAGATCGTCTGGCGCGGACTCACCGGCGCACGGTCGGTGCATCTGACTGACTGGCCGCAGGCCGGTGAGTTGCCCGCGGACGCCGACCTGGTCGCCGCGATGGACCAGGTCCGTGACGTGTGCTCGGCGGCGTCGTCTCTGCGCAAGGCCAAGAAGCTGCGAGTACGACTCCCATTGCCGAAACTGACTGTGGCCGTTGCGGATCCACAGCAGTTGGTGCCGTTCACCGATCTGATCGCCGACGAACTCAACGTGAAAAGCGTCGAACTCACCGATGCGATCGACACCTATGGTCGATTCGAGCTCACGGTGAACGCCCGCGTCGCCGGGCCGCGCCTCGGCAAGGACGTGCAGGCCGCGATCAAGGCGGTCAAGGCCGGCGAGGGTGTGGTCAACCCCGACGGCACCCTCACCGCCGGTCCCGCGGTGTTGCGTCCAGACGAATACAGCTCGCGGCTGGTGGCTGCGGACCCCGAGTTCACCGCGGCGCTGCCCGACGGCGCGGGCCTGGTGGTGCTGGACGGCACGGTGACCCCGGAGCTCGAGGCCGAGGGCTGGGCCAAGGACCGCATCCGCGAACTACAGGAGCTGCGCAAGTCGACCGGCCTCGACGTCTCCGACCGCATCCGGGTGGTGATGTCGGTGCCGGCCGAGCGGGCCGACTGGGCCGAGCGGCATCGCGAGCTCATCGCCGGCGAAATCCTTGCCACCAGTTTCCAATTCGGCGACCCGCCGGACGCCGCTCAGATCGGCGACGGTGTGCGGGTCGCGATCGCCAAGGCCTAGTTGCCGCGCCTAGTTGCCGTGCCTAGTTGCCGCGAAACTGTATTCCGCGACGCGTTTCCCGAGAAGACCCGTCGGTAGTTACAGTCTCGCGGCATGTCGGGGTGGCGTGGCACGCTGCCCGCGTGAGCACTCAACCGTCGCCACCGTTCCGCGGCACGGACGCGCTGCGCGCGGGGACCTGGACGCAGCGCGAATTGCGGCGCTCGTGCACCCGGATCTATCGCAACGTGTACCGCCGGCAAGGCGGCGAACTGAGTGCGCGCGATCGAGCCGTGGCGGCATGGCTGTGGTCGGGCAAAGAGGCAGTGGTGTCCGGTCTCTCCGCGGCGGCGCTGTGGGGTGCCGAGTGGATCGATCCCACCCTGCCTGCTGAGTTGGTGTGCGAGCGCACCCGTCCGCCACCGTTGCTCATCACTCGCAACGAGACCTTGTCGGCGAGCGAAATCGCAGTGGTGGACGGAATCCCGGTGACGTCGCCGGCCCGCACCGCGTTCGACCTCGGGCGGCGGCCCGGGTTGGAAGCCGCTGTTGTCCGGACCGACGCGCTGGCGCGGGCCACCGGCGTGGCCGCACAGGATGTGTATCCGCTGATCGCGGCGCATCGGGGTGCCCGGGGCATGAAGCAGCTGCGCCGCGTGCTCCCGCTCATCGACGCGGGCGCGGAGTCGCCGCAGGAATCTCGGACCAGACTTGCGCTGGTCAACGCCGGCTTGCCCAAGCCGCAGACCCAGATCGTCGTGCACAACATGTGGGGCGCGGTGCTGGCACGCATCGACATGGGATGGGAGGAATGGCTCGTCGGGGTTGAGTACGACGGCGCCCAGCACTGGACAGATGCGGGCATCCGCGCCAACGACATCGACCGCACGGCCGAACTGGAGCGGCGGGGTTGGCGCCTGATCCGGGTCAGCAATGAGCTGCTGCGCTATCGGTCCAACGTGGTCGTGGAACGAGCCCGGGCCGCGCTGCAGGCGGCGGGCTGCCCGCTCCGCCCGCTCTGATCGCGAGACTGCAACTGGCGACGCGTTTCCCGAGAACACCCGTCCGTGGTTACCGCCTCGCGGTGGATAAGGGCTAATTACGCCAGCCGGGCGGCCGTGGCCAAGGTGACGTACTGCATCGTGAACGCCCCACCGGTGTCGTCGATCGCGGTGCCCACCGCGTCGCGCACGGTCGCAATCTGCTCCGGTGCCAGCACGGTGAGCGTGCCGGTAGTGACCAGATGGTCCAGCCACTCGTCCCGCGTGTACCGCCGCTCCCACTCGAAGCGCCACCGCTCGGGTTCGGCAAAGCTACCGGCGGTCCGGATACCGTCCATGGCCCGCCGGACATTTGCTTCTTGCGATTCATTGCCGGGTGGCGGCAGCAGGGTGTCGGGCGCGACGCGCTGCAAGACGTCGTCGAAGGCTTCGGCGATATGGGCGGGCGGGTCGAAGACGTGCCAATACAGCGCCAGCAGCCCGTGCGGGCGGAGCACCTGCGCCGCTTTCGCGGCGCCCCGCACGGGATCGACCCAGTGCCAGGCCTGGCCGGCCACCACCGCGTCGAAGGACCGGCCGCGGGCGTCCCAGGTTTCGAAGTTGCCGATCTCCACCTCGATGCCGCTGCGCCGGGCGACCTCGGCCATCCGTGGGTCCGGGTCGACGCCCAGCACCGTGACACCGGCTGCCCGGTACTGCCGCGCGCCGATGCCAGTGCCGCACCCGACATCGAGGAATTCGCGACCGGGACTGGTGGCGATGACGCGCTGGATCATCTCCTCGGGGTAACGGGGCCGCGAGCGGTCGTAGCGATCGGCGTCCACTCCGAAGGACTCGGCTACCTCGCGCAGCAGGTGCGGTTCCCGGTCGGATGACGGCGACGGTTCAGTCGAAAGGCTTGTCATGCCTCCGTTCTACCCCCTGCTCCTGCCCGCTCCGGTCCAGCAACTGCCGCCCTCGATCGGACATGGCGAAAGCTCGCTGTCGGCAAGCGATCTGGCAGCGGCGGGTCTGTAAAGAAGCTCGAAAAAGTCCTGAAAAAGGCTAGGCCTTCGCCGCGCGCCAGCGCAGCCTGCCGCCGCGGGCTTCGACATCGACGTCGCGAAACCCGACCGTGCGCAAGCGATCCGGCAATGTGTCCGGCGACACCGTGTTGCAGGTGTCGCGAAAATGCAGCACGCGGAACAGCAGCGACGTGGTGCTGTCGCTGCCGGCGAACACCCCGCCGGGGCGAAGCACCCGGAACGCCTCGGCGAACAACCGGTCTTGCAGCTCGACCGTCGGCACGTGGTGCAGCATCGTGAACGACACCACCGAGCTGAACTCGTCGTCCGGCAAGCCGGTGTTGGTGCCGTCGCCGTTGATGATCCGCGCCCGGTCGCCATACAACCGCTGCAGTCGCGCCGCCATTGGGCCGTCGATCTCCACCGACGTGAGCTTCGGCGTCTTGTCGACCAGCACCCGCAGGATCGCGCCGTACCCCGGTCCGATCTCGAGTGTGTTGTCGCCCAGGTCGACATCCGCCAGCACCCACGGCAGCAAATCGTGTTCGACGGTTTTCGCCCAGCGGTCCGAGCTGCACAGTCGGCGATGCGCGAGGTTCATGGCCATGGGCAAAACGGTAGCGCCCTAGCATCAGCGTGTGGAGTCCCGTTGGGTGCTGCATCTGGATATGGACGCATTTTTCGCCTCCGTCGAGCAGCTAACCCGCCCGACCCTGCGCGGCCGGCCGGTGCTGGTGGGCGGGTTGGGCGGCCGGGGAGTGGTGGCCGGCGCGAGTTACGAGGCGCGGGTATTCGGGGCGCGGTCGGCCATGCCCATGCACCAGGCGCGCCGGATGGTCGGCGTGACGGCGGTGGTGTTGCCGCCGCGTGGCGTGGTCTACGGCGTCGCCAGCCGGCGAGTGTTCCAGGCGGTCCGCGATTTGGTGCCCGTCGTCGAGCAGCTGTCCTTCGACGAGGCGTTCGGTGAACCGTCGCAACTCGCCGGCGCCTCGGCCCGCGATGTCGAGACGTTCTGTGAGGCGCTGCGACGACGGGTGCGCGACGAGACCGGGTTGACCGCCTCAGTCGGCGCCGGATCGGGCAAGCAAATCGCCAAGATCGCCTCCGGGCTGGCCAAACCCGACGGCGTGCGCGTGGTGTCGCGCGCCGAGGAACGGCTGCTGCTCGACGGGTTGCCGGTGCGGCGGCTGTGGGGGATCGGCCCGGTGGCCGAGGAGAAGCTGAATCGCCTCGGCATAGAGACCATCGGGCAGCTGGCGGCGCTAAGCGATGCCGAGGCCGCCAACATTCTGGGCGCCACGATCGGGCCGGCGCTACACCGGCTGGCCCGCGGCATCGACGATCGCCCGGTCGCGGAGCGGGCCGAAGCCAAGCAGATCAGCGCCGAGTCGACCTTCGCCGCCGACCTGACCAGCCTCGAGCAGCTGCACGATGCCATCGAACCGATCGCCGAACACGCGCATCAACGCCTGCTGCGCGACGGCCGCGGCGCCCGGACCGTGACGGTGAAGCTGAAGAAATCCGACATGAGCATCCTCACCCGCTCGGCGACGTTGCCCTACGCGACCACCGAGGCCGGCGCACTGGTCGCGGTGGCCCGGCGACTGCTGCTCGACCCGCGCGAGATCGGCCCCATTCGTCTGCTCGGCGTGGGGTTTTCGGGCTTGAGTGATGTGCGCCAGGAGTCGCTGTTCCCCGATCTGGACGCCTCGGCGCCGGAATCGGAGGCACACCACACCTTCCAAGCACCACCTACGGCCACCGAGGCGATGTTCGCGCCGGCGCCCGCACCGGAGGCCTCGCCGTGGCGGGTGGGCGACGACGTCACCCATCCCGACCTGGGGCACGGCTGGGTGCAGGGTGCGGGCCACGGCGTCGTCACCGTACGGTTCGAAACCCGAGGCACCGGCCCGGGGCAGGCCCGGACCTTCCCGGCCGGCACCGCCGACCTGGTGCGCGCCAACCCTGTCGACTCCCTGGACTGGGCGGACTACCTTGCCGCGTTGCGCGCCGCAGACAGCGACGACGCCTCAGCCCCAGCGGTCGACCACGTCACCGACCGGTAACCGCGCGGCCAGCGCCGCCATCAGCAACACCCGCGCCTGCGGCGGCCGCAGTCGCGGCACCATCACCGCGCCGGCCTCGACCAAGTCATGGCCGGGCCCGTACCCCGCGCTGACCCCGCCGCCGGGTACGCGTGTGGACACCGCGATGACGACGCCGTCGCGGCAGTGCCGGCGGACGCCGTCGACGACCGCCGTCCCGGCATTGCCGGACCCCAGCGCCTCCAGGACGACGGCCCGTGCGCCGGCAGCCACACACGCGTCCAGCGCCACCGAGTCGCTGCCCAGGTAGGCCGCGACGATGTCGACCCGCGGCGCGTCGACAGCGCACAATTCACCGAGTTGGGGCCGAACCTTGGCACCGGTCAACGACACTTCATTGGCGACGCCGCCGACCAGCTGGCCCGCGAAACCACTCAGATCCTGAGTGACGACCTTGTGCATGCCCAGCGGTTGCAGCACCCGCCCGGCGAACGCCACCAGCACCCCGAGGCCCCGCGCGGCCGGGCTGGCGGCGACGGCCACCGCGTCGCGCAGATTGCCCGGGCCGTCGGCATCGGGGGCGTCGGCGCTGCGCATGGCGCCGGTCAGCACGACCGGGGCGTCACCGGCGTAGGTGAGATCGAGCCACAGCGCGCTTTCCTCCATGGTGTCGGTGCCGTGGGCGACGACCACGCCCTGGGCGCCGTCCGCGGTCGCGGCCCGGATGGCGGCGCCGATGCGATCCCAGTCGGCAACCGTCAATTCCGAGCTGTCCACCGCCATCAGGTCGACGATGTCGACGTCGAGGCCGGCTGTCAGGTCGGCGCCACTGCGACTCGGACGCCGCACGCCGTCGGTGCCGGTGCTCGTCGATATCGTGCCGCCGGTGGTGATGACGGTGATCCGACCCATGGCCAAATCATTCCGCATTCGCTGCGGCGGTGAGGCCGCACCCAACCTGGGCCGGGCCTAGGGGATGATGGGAGGGTGCCCGAAGAACCAACCCGGTCGGCAGAGCCGGTGACGTCAGCGGGGGAGGCCGTGCCGTCCCCGGATGTGACAACACCCGACGCCATCGACCCCGCCGCGCCCCAGTCGCCGCCGCGACGGTTGCGCCTGCTGCTTGCTGTGGCGGCGGTGGTGCTGGCGCTCGATGTCGTGACGAAGGTGCTGGCCGTGCGGCTGCTGCCGCCGGGACAGCCGGTGTCGATCATCGGCGACACGGTGACCTGGACGCTGGTGCGCAATTCGGGAGCCGCGTTCTCCATGGCCACCGGATACACCTGGGTGTTGACCCTGATCGCCACCGGTGTGGTGATTGGCATCTTCTGGATGGGGCGACGACTGGTATCGCCCTGGTGGGCAGTCGGTCTCGGGATGATCCTCGGCGGCGCGATGGGCAACCTGGTCGATCGCTTCTTCCGCGCGCCCGGCCCGCTGCGCGGCCATGTCGTGGACTTTCTGTCGATCGGCTGGTGGCCGGTCTTCAACGTCGCCGACCCGTCGGTGGTCGGTGGCGCCATCCTGCTCGTCGTGCTCTCGGTCTTCGGTTTCGATTTCGACTCGGTGGGACGGCGTAGGCCCGACGCGACGACCGCGCCGGCCGAAGCGCGGGATCAGGCCGACCGCGACCGATGACCGACCGTTCGATGTCCGTTCCGGAGGGATTGGCGGGCATGCGTGTTGATGCCGGCCTGTCTCGTCTGCTCGGGTTGTCCCGCAGCGCCGTGGCCGCCATCGCCGAAGACGGCGGCGTCGAACTCGACGGTGTGCCGGCGGGCAAGTCCGATCGGCTAACCTCCGGCGCCTGGCTCGAGGTGCGCTTGCCCGAGGCGCCGCCGCCGCTGGAGAACAACCCCGTCGACATCGAGGGCATGACGATCCTGTACTCCGACGACGACATCGTCGTGGTCGACAAGCCGGCCGCCGTGGCAGCCCACGCGTCGGTGGGCTGGACCGGGCCCACCGTGCTCGGTGGCCTGGCCGCCGCGGGCTACCGGATCACCACCTCGGGTGTCCATGAGCGGCAGGGCATCGTGCATCGACTCGACGTGGGCACCTCGGGGGTGATGGTGGTCGCGCTCTCCGAGCGGGCGTACACCCTGCTCAAGCGGGCGTTCAAAGAGCGCTCCGTCGACAAGCGTTATCACGCACTGGTGCAAGGACATCCGGATCCGTCCAGCGGCACCATCGACGCGCCGATCGGACGGCACCGCGGCGGCGAGTGGAAGTTCGCCGTCACCCAGAACGGGCGGCATAGCATCACCCACTACGACACCGTCGAGGCGCACGTCGCGGCCAGTCTGCTCGACGTGCATTTGGAAACCGGCCGCACCCACCAGATCCGGGTGCATTTCGCGGCGCTGCACCACCCCTGCTGCGGCGACCTGGTCTACGGTGCCGACCCGGTACTTGCGAAAAGGCTTGGGCTGCAACGGCAATGGTTGCACGCCCGGTCTCTGGCGTTCGCCCATCCGGCCGACGGGCGGTGGGTGGAGTTCGTCAGCCGGTACCCGTCGGACCTGGAACACGCGTTGGCCGTGCTGCGCGACGAGGAATGATTCAGGCGGGCTTACGGGCCTCGACCAGGACCCGGGTCGCGTGCGCGACGAACGGGCCGTCGGATTCGATGCGATTGTGCAATTGACGCAGCCGCTCGCCGTAGCGCTGCACCGAAAAGTCCGGCACCGTCCAGATCACCTTGCGCAAGAAGTAGATGACCGCGCCAATGTCGAAGAATTCCGCGCGCAACTTCTCCATCCGCATGTCCACCACCTGCAAGCCGGCGTCCCGCGCCGCGGCACGCTCGTTGTCTGGATGTCGGCGCGCCCACGCCTGCGGTTGCGGGCCGATGAAATATTCGGTCAGCTCGCCCACCGTGCCGGGCCCGACATGTTGGGCCAGGTAGCTGCCGCCGGGACGCAGCACCCGCGCAATCTCCGACCACGGCACGGTGTGCGGATGCCGGCTGGTCACCAAGTCGAACGCCGCGTCGGCGAACGGCAGCGGTGCATCGGGCTCGGTGGCCACCACGACCACGCCGTGGGGATGTAGCCGCTCGGTGGCCAATGCCGCGTTGGGTGGCCAGGTTTCGACGGCGGCCATCGTCGGCGGGAAGGGGGCCGCACCGGCGAGCACCTCCCCGCCACCGGTGTGCACGTCCAGCGCGGCCGACACCATCGCGTAGCGCTGCCGTATCAATCCCTGGTAGCCCCACGACGGCCGCTGCTCGGTAGCGCGCCCGTCCAGCCAGGAGAAGTCCCAACCGTCGACGGAGGCCGAATCGGCTTCTGCGACCAGATCTTCAAATGTGCGGCCCATGCAAGCATTGTCTTGCATCACGGGACGGAGCAGACGAACTCGGTGCCGTTGCGGCCAGGACCGCGATGGCCTCCCACCGGCCGACTACCGGGCACATCCCGATCGGTGGGCGCGACACGCCCGCGGGCGCGCAGAAACTCCGATCAGACCGGGGCGGTGTTGGTGTCGCCGGAGGCGATCTCGGGGGCCAGCGGTGCCACGGCGCTGATGATGTCGGTCACCGTGCCCGCCGGTACGCCGGCGGCCTTGAGCGCCTCGGACAGATGGGTGGCCACCAGAGTGAAGTGGTGCATGGTGATGCCGCGGCCCTGGTGCACTTGTTTCATCGGGGCGCCGGTGTAGGGCTCCGGCCCGCCGAGGGCGGCGGCGAAGAATTCGACCTGTTTGCCCTTGAGCCGGTTCATGTTCGTTCCGGTGAAGAAGCCGGCCAGTTGTTGGTCGGCAAGCACCCGCGCGTAGAAGTCCTCGACGACGACTTCGAGCGCCTCGTGCCCGCCGATCCGGTGGTAAATCGTGGTCGGCTCCGGGTTGCGGAAGTGTGCCAACAGTTTCATCTATCGATCCGACCACCTCGGCGTTGCCCGTCAGTTAGTCGGCGATCACAGGTGGATTGCCCGGGGTAACAAGCGGGTTGCCGACGGATCGCCGGGGCTTTACCTGGGAAGTGAGGCCGAGTGTCCCGGCTCGAGGGAAATAATGCGTCGACGCCGCCCGCGGATGCCCTAGGTTGGCTGTATGACCCACGTCACACCATCTACCGTCAGGAGCAGCAACCGATGAACCTGGGCGACTTAACGAACTTGGTGGAAAAGCCATTCGCGGTGGTCTCTCACATCATCAACACTCCCAACTCCGCCGGGCGATATCGGCCGTTCTATCTCCGGAATCTGCTCGACGCTGTGCAGGGCCGCAGCCTCGACGATGCCGTGACCGGCAAGACCATCCTGATCACCGGCGGCTCGTCGGGGATCGGAGAAGCCGCGGCGAAGAGAATCGCCGAAGCCGGCGGCGACGTCGTGCTGGTGGCCCGCACCGCCGAGAACCTCGAGCGCGTCGCCGACGAGATTCGCGACAACGGTGGCGTTGCGCACGTCTATCCCTGCGACCTGTCCGACATGGACGCGATCGCCGCGATGGCCGACAAGGTGCTCAGTGAGCTTGGCGGAGTGGACATTCTGATCAACAACGCGGGCCGCTCGATCCGGCGCTCATTGGAGCTGTCCTACGACCGGATCCACGACTACCAGCGCACCATGCAGCTGAACTACCTGGGCGCCGTGCAGCTCATCCTCAAATTCATTCCCGGGATGCGCGAGCGCGGGTTCGGCCAGATCATCAACGTCTCATCCGTCGGCGTGCAGACCCGGGCACCGCGGTTCGGCGCCTACATCGCCAGTAAGGCCGCGCTGGACAGCCTGTGCGACGCGCTGCAGGCCGAAGTGGTCAACGACGACATCAAATTCACCACGGTCCACATGGCGCTGGTGCGGACCCCGATGATCAGCCCGACAACCATGTACGACAAGTTCCCGGCGCTCACCCCCGATCAGGCGGCCGGGGTGATCGCCGACGCCATCGTGCACCGGCCGCGGCGGGCCAGCTCACCGTTCGGCCAATTCGCCGCCGTCGCCGATGCCGTCAACCCCGCGGTGATGGACCGGGTACGGAACCGGGCGTTCGGCATGTTCGACGATTCGCACGCGGCCAAAGGTGGCGAAGACGCCGACGACACAGCCAAATTCGACCGACGGAGCGAGACCTTCGTGCAAGCGACCCGCGGAATCCATTGGTGACGCGATGAGCCTCCCCAAACCCGGCAACCAGTCCACCGTTGTCATCACCGGGGCATCCTCCGGCATCGGCGCCGAGCTGGCCCGCGGCCTGGCCCGGCGCGGTTTTCCGCTGTTGTTGGTAGCGCGCCGGCGCGAGCGCCTCGACGAGCTCGCCGGCCAGCTGGGCGAGGAGTTCTCGGTCGCAGTCGAGGTGCTGGCGCTGGATCTCAGCGACGCGAAGGCGCGCGCAAAACTGGCCGACCGGCTGCGCACGGAACCGATCGCCGGGCTGTGCAATAGCGCCGGATTCGGCACCAGCGGGGTGTTCCGCGAGTTGCCGCTCGAACGCGAAAGTGAAGAGGTCACGCTCAACGCCCTGGCGTTGATGGAGCTCACCCACGCGGCGTTGGGCGGCATGGTCGAGCGCGGCGCCGGAGCGGTGATGAACATCGCCTCGATCGCGGCGTTTCAGCCGCTGCCCTTCATGGCCGTGTATTCGGCGACCAAGGCCTTTGTGCAGACGTTCTCCGAAGCTGTCCACGAGGAGCTGCACGGGACCGGGGTATCGGTGACGACGCTGTGCCCGGGCCCGGTGCCCACCGAGTGGGCCGAAATCGCCAACGCCAAACGATTCAGCGTGCCGCTGGCCCAAGTTTCGCCGACCGATGTGGCCGAGGCCGCCATCGACGGAATGCTGACAGGCAAGCGCACCGTCGTACCCGGCGTGGTGCCCAAGGTGGTCAGCAATGGCGGCAGGTATACCCCGCGCAGTCTGCTGCTGCCGGCGATCCGCATCGGCAACCGGTTCCGCGGGGGACCCAGCCACTGAGAGTCGCTGACGACCCACTGACGTGCTTGCCTGGCGGGGCCCGCGGCCGTGGGGCGTCGAGTGTGCGTCTCGGGCGACACCGCCGTGCGTGCACACCGAAAGCCGCAGACGCACACTCGCGGGCGGGCTAGGTTCGTGAGATGGCCTCCGTCGAATTGACCCTGGACGTCCCGATGACCCCGCAGGACATGTGGGATCACGTCGCGGATCTGTCCGACCTGGGCGACTGGCTGGTCATGCACGAGGGCTGGCGCAGCGAGTTGCCCGACGAGATCGCCGAGGGCACCCAGATCATCGGGGTGGCACGCGCCAAGGGTATGCGCAACCGGGTGACCTGGACGGTCACCAAATGGGACCCGCCGCACGAGGTCGCGATGTCGGGCGCCGGCAAAGGCGGCACCAAATACGGCGTCCGGCTGACGGTCCGGGCCTCCGGCGACGGGTCCGCCCTCGGTTTGCGGCTGGAGTTGGGCGGTCGGGCGTTGTTCGGGCCGGTCGGCTCGGCCGCCGCGCGTGCCGTCAAAGGCGATGTGGAGAAGTCGTTGCGCAACTTCGTCGACCTGTATGGGTAAACCGTCCAAGACACGCTTCGCGACACGCCGAACCCGTGTCGGTAACCGGTCATAGACTGGCCTCCCTATGACGGGTCCGATTCCTCCTCACGCAAGCGTTCGTCGCGAGTCGTCGTTCGTGCACCTGCACAACCACACCGAGTACTCGATGCTGGACGGGGCGGCGAAGATCACGCCGATGCTCGCCGAGGTGGAGCGGCTGGGCATGCCGGCGGTCGGGATGACCGACCACGGAAACATGTTCGGCGCCAGCGAGTTCTACAACGTCGCAACCAAAGCGGGGATCAAGCCGATCATCGGTGTCGAGGCCTACATCGCGCCCGCGTCGCGTTTCGATACCCGACGGGTCTTGTGGGGCGATCCGAGTCAGAAGTCCGACGACGTCTCCGGAAGCGGGTCCTACACGCACCTGACGATGGTGGCCGAGAACGCCGCCGGGCTGCGCAACCTGTTCAAGCTGACCTCGCTGGCCTCATTCGAGGGTCAGCTCGGCAAGTGGTCGCGGATGGACGCCGAGCTCGTCGCCGAACACGCCGAAGGCATCATCGCCACCACCGGCTGCCCGTCCGGGGAGGTGCAGACGCGGCTGCGGCTGGGGCACGACCGTGAGGCGCTGGAGTCGGCGGCCAAGTGGCGTGAGATCTTTGGCCCGGACAATTACTTCCTCGAGCTGATGGACCACGGGCTGTCCATCGAGCAGCGGGTTCGCGAGGGTCTGCTCGAGATCGGGCGCAAGCTCGGCATCCGACCGTTGGCCACCAACGACTGCCACTACGTCACCCGCGACGCCGCTCATAACCACGAGGCGCTGCTGTGTGTGCAGACGGGCAAGACGCTGTCGGACCCCAACCGGTTCAAATTCGACGGCGACGGCTACTACCTGAAGTCGGCCGCCGAGATGCGGCAGATCTGGGACGACACGGTTCCCGGCGCATGCGACTCCACCCTGTTGATCGCCGAGCGGGTGCAGTCCTACGACGAGGTGTGGACGCCCCGCGACCGGATGCCCATCTTCCCGGTACCCGACGGGCATGACCAGGCGTCCTGGCTGCACCACGAGGTGATGGCCGGATTGCGGCGCCGGTTCCCCGACGGGGTCGGCCAGAACTACGTCGACCGGGCCGAGTACGAGATCAAGGTCATCTGCGACAAGGGTTTCCCGTCATACTTCCTGATCGTCGCCGACCTGATCAGCTACGCCCGCTCGGTGGACATCCGGGTCGGGCCTGGGCGCGGATCGGCGGCGGGCTCACTGGTGGCCTATGCGCTGGGCATCACGAATATCGACCCGATTCCGCACGGTCTGCTGTTCGAGCGCTTCCTCAACCCCGAACGCCCGTCGGCACCCGATATCGACATCGACTTCGACGACCGTCGCCGCGGTGAGATGGTGCGCTACGCCGCCGAGAAGTGGGGACACGACCGCGTCGCCCAGGTCATCACCTTCGGCACGATTAAAACCAAAGCGGCGCTGAAGGATTCGGCTCGTATCCACTACGGGCAGCCGGGCTTCGCGATCGCCGACCGGATCACCAAGGCGCTGCCGCCGCCGATCATGGCCAAGGACATTCCGCTGTCGGGCATTACCGATCCCAGCCACGAGCGGTTCAAGGAAGCCGCGGAAGTCCGCAGCCTGATCGAGACCGATCCCGACGTGCGCACCATCTACCAGACAGCGCGCGGCCTGGAAGGGTTGATCCGCAACGCCGGTGTGCACGCGTGCGCGGTGATCATGAGCAGCGAACCGCTCACCGAGGCGATCCCGCTGTGGAAGCGGCCGCAGGACGGGGCCATCATCACCGGCTGGGACTACCCGTCGTGTGAGGCCATCGGCCTGCTGAAGATGGATTTCCTGGGCCTGCGGAACCTGACGATCATCGGCGACGCGCTGGACAACATCAAGGCCAACCGGGGCATCGACCTCGACCTCGAGTCGGTGCCGCTGGATGACAAGCCGACCTACGAGTTGCTGGGCCGCGGCGACACCTTGGGGGTGTTCCAGCTCGACGGCGGGCCGATGCGTGATCTGCTGCGCCGGATGCAGCCCACCGAGTTCAACGACATCGTGGCGGTGCTGGCGCTGTACCGGCCGGGGCCGATGGGCATGAACGCCCACAATGACTACGCCGACCGCAAGAACGGTCGTCAGGCGATCAAGCCGATCCACCCGGAGCTCGAGGAACCACTGCGCGAAATCCTTGCCGAGACTTACGGGTTGATCGTCTACCAAGAGCAGATCATGTTCATCGCCCAGAAGGTCGCCTCCTACACGATGGGTAAGGCCGACGCGCTGCGCAAGGCGATGGGAAAGAAGAAGCTCGAGGTGCTCGAAGCCGAGTACAAGGGCTTCTACGAAGGCATGACCGCCAACGGATTCTCCGAAAAAGCGGTGAAAGCGTTGTGGGACACCATTCTTCCGTTCGCCGGATACGCGTTCAATAAATCGCACGCCGCCGGGTACGGGTTGGTGTCGTACTGGACGGCCTACCTGAAGGCGAACTACCCGGCCGAGTACATGGCTGGCCTGCTGACCTCGGTGGGTGACGACAAGGACAAGGCTGCGGTGTATCTGGCCGACTGCCGCAAGCTCGGCATCACCGTGCTGCCGCCGGACGTCAACGAGTCCCTGGTCAACTTCGCCTCGGTCGGCAAGGACATCCGTTTCGGCCTGGGCGCAGTGCGCAACGTGGGTGCCAACGTGGTGACCTCGTTGATCAAGACCCGCACCGAGAAAAGCAAATTCACCGACTTCTCGGACTACCTGAACAAGATCGACATCTCGGCATGCAACAAGAAGGTCACCGAGTCGCTGATCAAGGCGGGCGCGTTCGATTCGCTGGGGCATGCCCGTAAGGGGCTGTTCCTGGTGCATACCGACGCGGTCGACTCGGTGCTAGGCACCAAGAAGGCGGAGGCGATCGGCCAGTTCGATCTGTTCGGCGGCGGAAACGACGGGATAGACGGCACCGATTCGGTGTTCACCATCAAGGTTCCCGACGACGAGTGGGAAGACAAACACAAGCTTGCCCTGGAGCGGGAGATGCTGGGGCTCTACGTGTCCGGGCATCCGCTCAATGGGGTGGCACACTTGCTGGCCGCTCAGGTCGACACCCAGATCCCGGCTATTCTCGACGGCGATGTGCCCAACGACACTCAGGTGCGGGTGGGCGGCATCCTGGCCTCGGTGAACCGCCGGGTCAACAAGAATGGAATGCCTTGGGCATCAGCGCAATTGGAAGACCTTACCGGTGGCATCGAGGTGATGTTCTTCCCGCACGCGTACTCCGCGTACGGCGCCGACATTGCCGACGACGCGGTGGTGCTGATCAACGCGAAGGTGGCGATTCGTGACGACCGAATCTCGCTGATCGCCAATGAGCTTGTGGTGCCGGACTTTTCCAACGCCCAACCGAATCGGCCGCTGGCGGTCAGCCTGCCCACCCGCCAGTGCACCATCGATAAGGTGAGTGCGCTCAAGCAGGTGCTGGCGCGGCATCCGGGCACTTCGCATGTCCATCTGCGGCTGATCAGTGGCGACCGGATCACGACGCTGGAGCTGGACCAGTCGCTGTGCGTGACGCCCTCGCCCGCGTTGATGGGCGACCTCAAGGAACTACTCGGTCCGGGCTGCTTGGGTAGCTAGCCGCCGACCGGCGTGCCGAGCGCTCTTCTCGCTAGCGGTTTTCCCTTTCGCCTGTGCGATGACGGCCTTCGGTGTGCGACCGCGGCGGTGTTGCCCCGGCGTGTCGCCGCCGCGGCTGCACACCCGCCGCCGCGGCTGCACACTCGACGCCGTGAGCGCACACTCGACGCAGCGGGCGCACACCCGGCGCAGCGGGCGCACACCCGGCGCAGCGGGCGCACACTCGCCGCCGCGGGCGCACACCCGGCGCCACGGGCGCACGGGGTCAGGTCAGGTCGACCCGCACGATGACGCTGTCGTCCCACAGGCCGCGCGCCCGCGCGCGCCGCAACTTTTCCCGCAGCGGTAGGTCGCGGTGCACATTGGTCACGCCCGGAATCTTGAGCAGCGGCACGATGTTCCACTGCCAGCCGTAGCGCTGGTGCAGCAGCCGATTGGCCCGCTCGGCGTCCTGACCGCACAGCAGCGTGGCGCGTCCGGTCAGTGTCGGGGCCCCCTCGTGGACCCGGCCGCGGTAATCACAGGCCGTCAGTTCCACCTCGGGCCGGGCGGTCAACCGCTTAGTCTTGGGGCCCGCCTTGGTCCGGAATACCAGCGCGTCGCCATCCATCGCGAACCAGATGGGGGTGTCGACCGGTGTGCCGTCGCGGCGAAACGTCCGCAGTGACGCGTAGCGGGCGGTGCTGAGTTGCTGAAGGGTATGCATGCTGCCAGTACAGAACTTAAAGTTGACTCTAAGTCAAGCATCCCGGGAGGTCCGAGTGTCGCTGACCATCGGCGAGGTGGCTCGCGAATCCGGCGTCGCCGCGACCACGCTGCGCTATTACGAGCAGATCGGCCTGCTGCCGACGCCGACGCGACAAGGCGGCCAGCGCCGCTACGACGACGCCGTCCTGGCCCGCCTCGAGGTCATCCGACTGTGCAAATCGGCGGGCTTCGCGCTGGACGAGATCCAGCTGCTGTTCGCCGACGACGCGCCCGGTCGTCCGGCCAGCCGCGCACTGGCCGAGGCCAAACTTGCCGAGATCGACGCGCAGATGGCGGCGCTGGCCCGGGCCCGCGACGTGATCGAGTGGGGGATGAATTGCACCTGCCCGTCGATCGACGCCTGCACCTGTGGCATCCATTCCGCCTAGAACTGGTAGCGCAGGATCCGCGCTTTGCGGGCGGAGACTTCGAACATCCCGGACAGCTTGGTGGCGAACCGAATCCAGCCCGGAAAAAGCTCGACCTCCGGCTGGTGGGCCAGGCTGGCCTCTTCGACCAGCGTGAGCGCCGGATTCCATTTTTCGGGCACCCTGGGGTCCTCGAACCCCGGATAACCCCATTGGGCGCCGACGCTGCTGAACATCCGCTGCGGAGCCAACTTGACCGCCAGCCGGCTGATCCAGCCGATCCGGCCGTAGTCGTTGAACGCCAACTGCCCGGAGGTGAAGTACGTCGTGATGCGTCGAAACAGCGCGATCAGCACCGGTTCGGACAGGAAAGCGAACAGCCCGTCGGCGATCACCATGGCCGGCCGATCGGCGGGAATGGTGTTGGGCCAGCTCTGGTCGGCCACCGAGGCGGTCACTACGTGGGCGCGCGCGTTGGTCGGCAGCAGCTGTGCGCGTAACGCGCTGACCCCCGGCAGGTCGATGCTGTACCAGTCGACGGTGTCGGGCGGCCCAACCCGGAACGGGCCGGAATCCAGTCCGGCGCCGAGGTCGACGACGACGGCGTCCGGGTGTTCGGCGGTAAAGGCTCGCACCCGTTCGTCAAGCATCTTGGCGCGCAGCGCCGTTTGGCACACCACGCTCGCGGGGATGCCGAGCCCAGCAAAGTCATAGTCGATTCGCTCGACGATGTTGGCGGCGAGCGTGTCGCCGAGAATCGGCCGGGGCCAGCGGCTGTCCAGTGCCCGGGCGTACTGGGTCAACAACGCGGTCTCCTCGAGCGGCGTGAGGTCGTGCGCGCCAGTACGGGATTGGGACCGCATGATCCGAACGTACTCGGCGCCCGCCCGGGCGGGCAGGCGGCTACCCCGCGAAATCACACATTGTGCTTCGAGCTGGCCAGCCGCGGACGTACGCTCCTCCAGGGGAGGCGGACAAGCGCAGCTGGTCAGCGGCCGTGCCGCACCCGGGTGACATTTGAGGAGAACGGACATGACGACGACCCAATCCGCGGCCGCAACGGTGCGCGCGGCATGACCGACGGGCGGCTCGCGACGGCACGGGAACTCGGACGCGCCGGCCTCCGAAAAGTGTTGCAGCGCAGCGGGGTTATCGAGGAATCGGGGTCACCGCTAGCTACCGATCCGCCCGCGGTGGCACGGCTGCTGGGCGCGCCGTGGTACGACGAGCGGCTGACCAGGTTGGCCGACGAACTCGGTCGCGACACCACCGAGGTGCGCGCCGAGGCCGTCGGGTACCTGCGCGAGATGGCGGCCTCGCTGGACAAGCGGGCGGTGCAGGGCTGGCGCGGATTCAGCCGTTGGCTGATGCGGGCCTACGACGTGTTGGTGGACGAGGATCAGATCGCGCAGCTGCGCAAGTTGGATCGCAAAGCGACGTTGGCGTTCGCCTTCTCGCACCGCTCGTACCTGGACGGCATGCTGCTCCCGGAAATGGTACTGGCCAACCGGCTCTCACCCGCGCTGACCTTCGGCGGGGCGAACCTGAACTTTTTCCCGATGGGCGGGTGGGCCAAGCGCACCGGCACCATCTTCATCCGCCGCCAGACCAAAGACATTCCGGTGTACCGCTTCGCGTTGCGCGCCTACGCCGCGCAGCTGGTGCAGGACCGCGCGAACCTGGCCTGGTCGATCGAGGGTGGACGGACCAGGACGGGCAAGCTGCGTCCGCCGGTCTTCGGCATTCTGCGTTACATCACCGATGCCGTCGACGAAATCGACGGTCCCGAAGTGTATTTGGTGCCGACCTCGATCGTCTACGACCAGCTGCACGAGGTCGAGGCGATGACCACCGAGGCCTACGGCGCGGTGAAGCGGCCGGAGGATCTGCGATTCCTGGTCGGGTTGGCCCGCCAGCAAGGCAAGCGGCTCGGTCGGGCCTACCTGGACTTCGGCGAACCGCTGCCGCTGCGCAAGCGCCTCGAGGAGATGCGCGGCGACGAGGTGGGGACCGGGACCCAGATCGAACGCATCGCGCTCGACGTCGAGCACCGGATCAACCGCGCGACGCCGGTCACGCCCACCGCGGTGGTGAGCCTGGCGCTGCTGGGAGCGGACCGGTCGCTGTCGATCAGCGAGGTGCTGGCCACCGTGCAACCGTTGGCCAGCTACATCACGGCGCGCAACTGGGCCGTCGCCGGGGCGGCGGACCTGACGAATCGCTCCACCATCCGCTGGACGCTGCATCAGCTGGTCGCCTCGGGCGTGGTCAGCGTCTACGACGCCGGCACCGAAGCGGTGTGGGGGATTGGCGCGGACCAGCACCTGGTTGCCGCGTTCTACCGCAACACCGCGATCCACATCCTGGTCGACCGCGCGATCGCCGAGACGGCGTTGCTGGCCGCGGTGGAACACGCCACGCACTCGGCGGACGGCATGGTGTCGCCGGTGACCGTGCGCGACGAGGCGCTCAACCTCCGGGAGTTGCTGAAGTTCGAGTTCCTGTTCTCGGGGCGGGCCCAGTTCGAAAAGGAGCTGGCCGACGAAGTCCGGCTGATCGGGCCGGTCGAGGACACCAGCACGCCCGCCGCTGCCGCCGAAGTGCGCAGCTTGCTCGAATCGGCCGACCTGCTGCTGGCACATCTGGTGTTGCGGCCGTTCCTCGACGCCTACCACATCGTCGCCGACCGGCTGGCCGCCTTGGAGGACGAGGAGCTCGACGAGGACGAGTTCCTGGCCGACTGCCTGGAGCTGGGCAAGCAGTGGGAACTGCAGCGTCGGATCACCAGCGCCGAGTCCAGGTCGATGGAGCTGTTCAAGACGGCGCTGCGGCTGGCCCGGCACCGTGAACTGGTCGACGGCGGCGACCGCGAGCATATCGCCAAGCGCCGTCAGGAGTTCGCCGACGAGATCGCGACCGCGACGCGACGGGTCAACGCGATCGCCGAGCTGGCCCGGACCCGGCTGATTCCGGCGCTGGACTGATCCCAGCGTTGAGCGGGTCGATCCGCATAAAGTGGTGGGCATGCCACTCACTGGAGAGTACGAACCGTCGCCCTGGGATTGGTCGCGGGAACAAGCCGAGAAGTACGCCGAGTCCGGCGGAACTGAGGCCGCCGACATGAAGGGCAAGCCCATCATCTTGCTGACCACGGTCGGGGCCAAGACCGGCAAACTCCGCAAGACGCCGCTGATGCGCGTCGAGCACAACGGCGAATATGCCGTCGTCGCCTCGCTCGGTGGGGCCCCGAAGCACCCGGTCTGGTACTACAACATCGCCAAGAACCCGCGCGTCGAGCTGCAAGACGGGCCGGTCACCCGGGATTACGAGGCGCGCGAGGTGTTCGGCGACGAGAAAGCCGTGTGGTGGGAGCGGGCCGTGGCGGCCTGGCCGGACTATGCGGAATACCAGAAGAAGACCGAACGCCAGATTCCGGTGTTCGTGTTGACCCCGGTGGACTGAGCCGATTAGGCAGGTGGCGGGGGGTGCGTGGCACCATTGATCGGTGTCCGCGTCACTGAGCCAGAGCCCGAGCATGTCACCGCTGCCTGTCCTGACCGCGGCCGACATTGACGCTGCGGCCGAGCGAATTGCGGCGGTGGTCACGCCCACCCCGTTGCAGTACAGCGACCGGCTGTCGGCGATCACCGGTGCGCAGGTCTACCTGAAGCGGGAAGACCTGCAGGTGGTGCGGTCCTACAAGCTGCGCGGTGCCTACAACCTGCTGGTACAGCTGTCCGCGGAGGAGATCGGCGCCGGGGTGGTCTGCTCCTCGGCGGGCAACCACGCCCAGGGCTTCGCCTATGCGTGCCGCACCCTCGGGGTCCGTGGCCGCGTCTACGTGCCGGCCAAGACGCCCAAGCAAAAGCGGGACCGGATCCGCTATCACGGCGATGGCTTCATCGAGCTGATCGTGGGCGGTTCCACCTACGATCTGGCCGCCGAGGCCGCGCTGCAGGACGTCCAGCGCACCG
This sequence comes from Mycobacterium simiae, assembly GCF_010727605.1. Classification (NCBI taxonomy): domain Bacteria; kingdom Bacillati; phylum Actinomycetota; class Actinomycetes; order Mycobacteriales; family Mycobacteriaceae; genus Mycobacterium; species Mycobacterium simiae. Next base: position 153,274 of record NZ_AP022568.1, on the reverse strand, counting down.
GTGCCACGCTGGTGCCGCCGTTCGACGACGTCCGCACCATGGCCGGCCAGGGCACCATCGCCGTCGAGATGCTGGACCAGCTCGACAAGCTCGGGGTGGGGGAGCCGGATATGGTCGTCGTCCCTGTCGGCGGGGGTGGGTGCATCGCGGGCATCACGACCTATCTGGCCGAGCGGACGTCGAGCACCGCGGTGCTGGGCATCGAGCCGGCCGGCGCCGCGGCGATGATGGCCGCGCTGGCCGCCGGTGAGCCGGTCACCCTGGACCACGTGGACCAGTTCGTCGACGGCGCCGCGGTGAAGCGGGCGGGAGCACTGCCGCATGCCGCGCTGGCCGCCGCGGGCGACATGGTCTCGATCACGACGGTCGACGAGGGCGCGGTGTGCACCGCGATGCTCGACCTCTACCAGAACGAGGGCATCATTGCCGAGCCGGCGGGCGCGCTGTCGGTGACCGGACTGCTGGAGGCCGAGATCGAACCCGGCTCCACGGTCGTCTGCCTGATCTCGGGCGGCAACAACGACGTCTCCCGCTACGGCGAGGTGCTCGAGCGGTCGCTAGTCCACCTCGGTCTCAAGCACTACTTCCTCGTCGACTTTCCGCAGGAACCCGGCGCGCTGCGGCGATTCCTCGACGAGGTGCTCGGACCCAACGACGACATCACCCTGTTCGAGTACGTCAAGCGCAATAACCGGGAAACCGGTGCAGCGCTGGTCGGGATCCAGCTCGGCTCGTCGGCCGACTTGGACGACCTGGTCGCGCGGATGCGCGAGACCGAGATCCACTTCGAGAAACTGCAGCCGGGCTCGCCGGCCTACCGCTACCTGCAGCTGTGATCCCTCACCGCGAGTACCGCGTCAGGTAGCCGGGCGCGACGATCGCCGGATCGAGGTCGTCGGCGGGAACCGGGACGCCGGCGCGCACGGTCAGCGGAACCACGCCGGCCCAGTGCGGCAGTGTGCAATCCTCCGGTTCGTCAACGGGCCCACCGGCACGGACCTTGGCCGACACCTCGGCTAGGTCCAGCGCGAGCACCGCGGTGGCCGCCAATTCGCGCGTGTTCGGCGCCCGGCAGTCCTCGGCCCGGCCCGCGGCGACGTGGTCGAGCAGCGCGCCCAAGGCGCGCCGCTTCTCCGCGGGATCGTCGACCCGCCGCGCATCCCCCACGGCCACCACCGAGCGGTAGGCGAGCGAATGGTGCAGCGCCGAACGGGCCAGTACCAGGGCGTCGACCAGGGTGGCCGTGACGCACACCGGCAGGCTGGACCGGGCGCTCAGCATCGGTCGGCTGCCGGTGGAACCGTGCAGGTACAAGGTCTCCCCGAGGCGTGCGTGGGTGGTCGGCAACACGACCGGCCGCCCGTCCGCGACGTAGCCGAGGTGACAAATCAGGGCCTCGTCGAGGATGCGATGGACGGTGGGGCGGTCGTAGCGCGCGCGCTCCTGGTAGCGGCTGGGTGTCGTTCGGGGCGTGGGAAGGTAGTCCATCGTGTTGCCTTCACTATTGTAATAGTACATACTGATAAACGTGCCAGTACAATTCAGCATAGCGGGCACGGGGGCGGAATCGATAGCCGCTAGCGTCGAACAAGGCATATCGAGCGGCGCGCTGGCGCCGGGCGACGCCTTGCCGCCGGTGCGGGAGCTCGCCGGGCAACTGGGCGTGAACCCCAACACCGCCGCCGCGGCCTACCGTCTGCTGCGCGATCGCGGGGCCGTCGAAACCTCCGGGCGACGGGGCACCCGGGTGCGGCACCGTCGCGCAACCACGCCTCGCTCGTTGCTGGCCCTGGACGTTCCCGCGGGCGTCCGCGATCTGTCCACCGGCAACCCGGACCCCGCGCTGCTGCCGATTAGTACCGTGCGGCAATGGCATTCGCGACGGCGACCGGTGCTCTACGGCGAACCGGCCGTGTCGGCAGAGCTTTGGCGGCATGCCCGCGCCGCGCTGAGTGCCGACGGTATTCCCGCCGAACACGTGGCGGTCACCAGCGGGGCGCTAGACGGCATCGAGCGGGTGCTCACCGCGCAGTTGCGCCCCGGCGACCGGGTGGCCGTCGAGGATCCAGGCTGGGCCAACCTCTTGGATGTGATTGCCGCGCTAGGGCTTTCGGTTGACCCGGTGCGGGTGGACGACGACGGCCCGCTGGTCGCCGACGTCGACCGGGCGTTGAGCCGCGGTGTCCGTGCGCTGGTGGTCACCACCCGCGCGCAAAACCCGACCGGCGCGGCGCTGTCCGCGTCGCGCGCCGCCGAACTGCGGACGCTGCTGGGCCGCCGAGCCAATGAGCTGCTGGTCGTCGAGGACGATCACTGTGCGGGGATATCCGGCGTGCCCCTGCACGCACTGGCCGGATCGACCAGTCATTGGGCGTTCGTGCGGTCGGCGTCGAAGGCGTACGGGCCCGACCTGCGGGTAGCCGTGCTGGCCGGAGATCGGCGCACCGTCGAGCGGGTGCACGGGCGGCTGCGGCTAGGGCCGGGGTGGGTAAGCCACCTGCTGCAAGACCTTGCGGTGCGCATGTGGGCCGACGACTCGGTATCCCGTCGCATTCACCAGGCCGAGGAGCGCTACCGCGGCAGCCGGGTGCGCCTAATTGCCGCGTTGGCCCGCCACGGCGTCGTCGCGCACGGTCGCTCCGGGCTGAACGTGTGGATCCCGGTTCCCGACGAGACGGTCGCGATCGCCCGGTTGATCACCGCGGGTTGGGCGGTGGCGCCCGGCAGCCGGTTCCGGATCGATAGCGCGCCCGGAATCCGGGTCACCATCGCCGATTTGGCCGACGCCGAGATCGATCCGCTCGCCGCCGCCGTCGCCGGGGCACTGCGCACGGACGGGCGCGCGAGTGTCTGAGGCTTTGCCGGATCGGCTTATAGGGCGTGCCGGCTCAGCCAGATTTTGATCGTGTCCGCGACAGTCGCCCAGCCGGGTTCGAGCATGAGTTGGTGGCCCATGCCGGGCATGAAGACGGGTTGGGTGTGGTAGGACTTGGCCGTCCGGCGTACGTCGCTCTGGTTGTAGATCCGGTCCTTTTCGCCGCCGATCACGAGCACGGGGGTGCTGCCCTTGTGGGTGCGCACCAGTTTGCCCGCGACCATGTCGAAGAAGATCGCGCGATCGCTGTCGGGCTGCAACCGCGCCGCGAAGCTGGCAGCGAGCTCCTCGGAAGCGGTGTCGCCGAAAAAGAGTTCTCGCGCCCCCGCCGCCGAGGACCCGTACAGGTGAGTCGGATTGCCGGTGAGGGAGAACCTGGTGCAGCCCCAGGGACGCCGGGCCATCGATCGGAGCAGCGAACGTAGCTGGCCGCGCGGCGGTGCGGAGCCCATGAGTACGGCGGCGGGCAGTTCACGACCCTCCAGGTACTTTTGCACCACGAATCCGCCCATTGAATGCCCGACTAGCACCGGCATTGCGGAAAGCTTGTCCACCACAGACGCCACATCGCTGAGGTAGTGCGAAATCGACCAGAGCCGTGATGGCTTGGCCGGGGCACTTTCGCCATGACCGCGCATGCTCAGCGCTACCGCGCGAAAGCCTTGTGCGGCAAAGAAATCGAGAAAGTTCACATCCCAGCACCAGCCCGCCTGCCACGCACCGTGCACGAACAGCAGCGGAGCCGGATGCTGCGGGGTGACTTGTCCTTTGTCGATTACTTCGAGCATCGGAGTCTCTTTCCGTATGTGAGATTTCAGGACGAATTCACCGGGCCTGCACGGCTCACCGCAATGCGGCACCCCAGCGAACCTGCTGGCGCAGTCGGCTTTTGAGCAGCTTGCCGGCGGCGTTGCGGGGCAGCGGGTCGGAAACCACGGTGACGTACTGGGGGATCTTGTAGTCGGAGAGGTGGTTGCTGCAGTAGTCGATGACCGCGGACACGTCGATGTCCTGCCGGCCACCGAACAGGACGGCACCGACCTTCTCGCCCATGACATCATCGGGGACGGCCAACACACACGCGTCCGCGACGTTGGGCGCCGAGCCGAGCACCGCCTCAACCTCGACGCTGGACACGTTTTCGCCGCCGCGGTTGATGATGTCCTTGAGCCGATCGATGACGTAGACGCGGCCCGCCGCGTCGATGCGGACCACGTCGCCGGTGCGCAGCCAGCCATCGATGATCGTCTCGGCCGTAGCCTGCGGCTGGTTCCAATAGCCCGCGGTGACGTTGGCGCCCCGGGCAACGAGCTCGCCGACCGTCGGATCGTCTCCGAAGGGCAGGATCCCGAGGTCCACCGACGGCACGGCATAGCCGACGGAATCCGCGTAGTTGACGGCCTCCGCGTCGGGCAGCACCGTCAGCAGCGAGGCCGTCTCGGTCATGCCGTACCCGTTGAACGCCTCCGCCACCGGGAACGCACCCTTCAACCTGCCCACCAACGGTGGGGCGATCGGCGCACCGCCGTAGCCGACCCAGCGCACCCCGGACACATCGCTTCCGGCAAACGCCTTGTGCCGCAACAACAGCGAGTAGATAGCGGGAACGCTCACCAAAAACGAGATTCGCTCGCCGGCGAGTGCGTGAACCAGCGCGTCGACGTTCAGCGTGGGCATGATCACCGCCGCGCCGCCGAGGTAGGCGGCGCCAAGAAGCTGGGGGCAACATCCGGTCACATGGAATAACGGCACCGAGATCAGGGTGCGTAGCTCCGCACCGGCCGGCAGCGCGACGCTGCGCGCACCGTTCTCGGCGGCGGTGAGAAAGGCCTGATGGGTGGTCGGTACCCCCTTGGGGCGGCCCGTGGTCCCCGAGGTATAGAACAGCGCTGCGGTGTCTGTAGCGGTCAATCGGTCGGTCACGTACCGCGCGCCGTCGGGCAACGGTGTGTCGGGTGTGAGGTTCACCCGGGCATCGGCGTCGGTCAGCACGAAGTCGGCTTCGGATCGATCTGCCCGGGTGTTGACCAAGGTCGCGATGCCGCCTGCCATTACCGTGCCCCAGAAGGCCAGCACCCAGTTGAGGCCCGCGGGATAGCGCACCGCCACCCGGTCACCCGCCGCCAGGCCCGCGGCGCGCAGACCGCCCGCAACCCGCGCGGCACGGTCCCACAGCTGCCGATACGTCATGCGACCACCGCCGAGCTCGACGATCGCCTCGCTGTCCGGGTGGTCGTCGACCCGTGCCGCCAGCATCTCCAGCAGGGTGGCGGGCAATGGGTCGTAATACCGCACGCCGCTGCTGTCACGGCGGATACCGGCAGTCGGAAACGGATTGCGGTCGCGGGGAATTTCGCGGACGTGTTGCGCCGCGACGGTGTTTGCGGTGCGGCCGGTGTGCAGCGACGGTTCGGCGTCAGAAATTGGCACTGGCGATCATGGTCCTTCATCAAGGGGACAGTGCGGGGAACCGCGTCGCACCTGCGCACTTACCGCGAGGTTCCCACGGCGACGAAACGGTGGAGACGCTTCGCCTCGGCGCCTAAGCTGTGTACGGCGTATACATTAAGACGCAATGTAAGCATTGTCTACATGACGGAGTATGTGATCTCGCTCATGCCGAAGCCGCATTACCACCACGGGGATCTGGCCGCCGCATGCGTGCGCGCGGCGATGGAACTGCTCGAGGAAGACGGTGGCACGGCGGGACTTTCGCTGCGGGGGGTGGCGCGCCGGGCCGGGGTGTCTGCGGGTGCGCCGTATCGGCACTACGCGGATCGCGACGCCCTCATCTCCGCCGTCGCCGCGGTCGGCTACCGCGAGCTGGCCGAATGCATGGCCCGCGCGCATCCGGCACCCGCGACCCCCGAAGAACTCGTGGCGATCGGCACCGCATACGTCGAGTTCGCGGTGCGCCGGCCCGCGCTGTTTCAGATGATGTTCGGCGCACCCTGCGACCGGGAAAATGCCGAACGAGTCGCGGCGACCATGGCGATCTGGGAACTCGTCAGCGGCGGGGTCCGGAGAACCTATCCGGATTCCGATGTCGAGGCGATGTCCAATGCGGTCTGGAGCCTGGTGCACGGGTTGGCGTTCCTGCACCTCGACGGCAAATTCGACGCCTCGGACCCCGCGGCCGTGTCGGGCCGGGTAGGCGCCGCGATCCGGGCGATTTTGACTGCCAGCTATCAACCAGCGTCCGTCTAGCGGCGTGACGCGGTAGGTGTTACGGCAGGCGTATTACGGCCACCGAATGGCCTTGCAGCACCGTGCCGTCGCTGCTCGCGGACGGCTCATCCCAGGCAAGGATGACTTCGCCGGCCACCGGAACGGCTACCGGTTCGGTGCCCAGGTTGCACGCGATGCGAAATTGTCCGCGGGACAATACGATCCAGCGCAGTTCCTCGTCGTAGTCGACAGCGAGGTGGTCCAACCACGGGTCGGCCAGGTCGGGCTCCTTGTGGCGCAGGGTGATCAGGTCGCGATAGAAATTCAGCAACCGGTCATGCGGTGCGGCACCGAGCTCGGCCCAGTTCAGTTTGGAGCGTTGGAATGTTTCCGGGTCCTGCGGATCGGGAATATCGTCGGCGTCCCAGCCGTGCTCAGCGAACTCAGCCTTGCGCCCCTCGGCGGTGGCCCGGGCCAGCTCCGGCTCGGGATGCGAGCTGAAGAACTGGAACGGCGTCGACGCTCCCCATTCCTCGCCCATGAAAAGCATTGCGGTGTACGGGGATCCGAGCGCCAGGGCGGCCTTGATGGCCAGCTGGCCGGGGTTGAGGTTCTGCGACGGCCGGTCACCGAGGGCGCGGTTGCCGACCTGATCGTGCGTGCAGGTGTAGGCGAGTAACCGGCTGGCCGGTATCGCGTGGGTGTCCAGCGGCCGACCGTGCCGACGGCGGCGGAACGACGAATAGGTGCCGGCGTGAAAGAACCCGCGCCGCAACGTGTCCGCGAGCGTGGCCAGCGAACCGAAGTCGGCGTAATAGCCCTGGCGTTCGCCGGACACCGCGGTGTGGATGGCGTGATGGATATCATCAGCCCATTGCGCAGTGATGCCGTAGCCGTAATGATCGCGCGGGGTGATCAGCCGCGGATCGTTCAGGTCACTCTCGGCGACCAGCGACAGCGGTCGGCCCAGTTGCTCGGCGAGCCAATCCGTTTCGGTGGCCAGCTCTTCAAGGATGTGTACGGCGGTGGTGTCGACCAGGGCATGCACCGCGTCCAGCCGCAAACCGTCGGCGTGGAAGTCGCGCATCCAGCGCAGCGCGCAGCCGATGATGTAGCGGCGCACCTCGTCGGAGTCGGCGTCGGCGATGTTGATGCCTTCACCCCAGGGGTTGCTGCCCGACGATAGATACGGGCCGAACCGGGGCAGATAGTTCCCGGACGGACCCAGATGGTTGAACACCGCGTCGATCAGCACACCCAAACCGCGTGCGTGGCAGGCGTCGACGAGTCGCACCAAACCGTCCGGACCACCGTACGGTTCGTGCACGCTGTACCACAACACCCCGTCGTATCCCCAACCGTGGGTGCCGGCGAAGGAGTTGACCGGCATCAGCTCGACGAAATCGACGCCCAGATCGACCAGATAGTCCAGTTTTTCGATGGCGGCATCAAAGGTGCCCGCCCGGGTAAAGGTGCCAATATGCAGCTCGTAGATCACGGCACCGTCCAGTGTCCGGCCGGGCCAATCACCGTCGGTCCATGCGGCACTCGCCGGGTCCCACAACTGCGATCGCTCGTGCACCCCGTCGGGCTGGCGAGCCGAGCGCGGGTCGGGCAACACGGTGGGGTCGTCGTCAAGCAGGTATCCGTAGCGGGCGTCGCTGCCGGCGTCGACGACAGCGTGCCACCAGCCGTCCCGGGTGCGGGTCATCGCATGCACGGTGCCCCCGACGTCGAGCCGGACCTGCTCGGGTTTAGGGGCCCAGACGCGGAATTCAGTCACGGTGGCGCTCCAGCAGCACGACGGGCAGGTCGGCGAACAATTGGGCAGCCGACGTCGGCCCATCCGCGATGGCCCCAGTGAGAGTGTCTTTCCAGGTGCCCTCCGGCAGCGACAACACGGTATTCCTCCAGCCCTTTTCAGCTAGCCGCACGGTCCAGCGGGTGACCGCGACCACGATGTCGTCACCCCGGCGAAACGCCAGCAGGTGGTCGGCGGCATCGCCATCGGCGAGCACGGGAACATACGCGCCGTGGCGGAAGGTGTCCGGGTGGGCGCGGCGCACGCGCAACGCCGTGGTGACCACCCGCATCTTGGGGTGTTCCAGGGCGGCGAGCGCGGCGCGGCGAGCGGCATAATCCACAGGGCGGCGGTTGTCCGGGTCGACGAGGCTGTCATCCCAAAGCTCGGTGCCCTGGTAGACGTCGGGGATGCCCGGCACGGTCAACGCGAGCAGCTTCTGACCCAGCGCGTCGCTGGCGCCGTGTGGATTCAGTTGGGCGACAAGCTCAGTCAGTTGGCCGGCCACCGGCCCGTCCAACACGGTGTCTAGCCATCGATGGACGGCATCCTCGAACGCGGCGTCCGGCTCGTTCCACGAGGTGTGCAGGGCGGCTTCCCGGATGGCCTTTTCGGCGTAGGTGTGCAGCCGGCCACGCAATTCGTCGGTGATCTCTCCGCTGACCGGCCACAGACCGAAGATGTTCTGCCACAAGAACTGTCCGGTTACCGGATCGGGGGAGGATGCCCGAACTTCCCAGCGTGCGACGAACTCCGTCCACAACGACGGAACCTGTGACAGCACGCCGATGCGGGCGCGCACGTCTTCGCCGCGTTTGGTGTCGTGGGTGGACAGCGCGCTCATGGCCTGTGGCCACAGCCGCGCCCGCGTGACGGCCCGGTGGTGGAACTCCGCCGCGCCGACGCCGAACCGGTGCGGCTCGCCGCCGACTTCGTTGAGTGACACCAGCCGGGCGTCGCGGTAGAACAGGCAGTCCTCCACCGCCTTGGCCGTGACGGCGCCGCACAGCTGCTGCAGCCGGGTGGCGGGCTCGCCGCCGTGGGCGAGCGCAGCGGCGAGCACCTGCAAGGCGGGGCCCAGTTCCGGTTGCGCGGACTGGGTTTCGGCCAGCGCGGTGGGCAGAACGGCACTCAGACTCAGGTAGTCGCTGCGGTAGACATCGATGTGGCTGAGCAGTTGGGCAATTGCGTCGGGCAGCTGGGGATGATCGGTGCCGGCCGCCGCCGCGACGGCGCGTCGCAGCCTGGCCAGCTCGCTGCCCAGGGTCTCGGTAGCTACCTGCACTTTGAGGTCGGCCAGCTGCCGCGGCATGCCGTGATAGTCGACACCCGCGGACTCGACGAGTTCGGTCAGCGCCGGCGCCCCGGCGGGGTCGACGAACACCCCGCCCACCTCGCGCAGCACGTCGTAGCCTGTCGTGCCCTGGATCGGCAGCGTAGCTTCCAAAGCCTCGTCGACCGCCAGGATCTTCTCGATCACGATCAACGCGTCCGGTCCGAGCAAGTCGCGCAGCCACGCCAAATACCCGGTGGGATCGGATAATCCGTCGGGGTGGTCGATGCGTACCCCGTCGACGAGTCCCTCCTGAACCCACCGGGCGACCTCGGCATGGCTGGCCTCGAACACCGCCCGGTCCTCCTGGCGCAGGCCGGCCAGCGAGGTGATCGAAAAGAATCGGCGATAGCCGACGATGCCGTTGCGCCAGCCCACCAGCCGGTAATGCTGGCGATAGTGCACCTGCGGTCCGGTTCCGTCCCCGGTTCCTGGCGCGATCGGCAGCGTCAGGTCACCCAGCCGCAGCAGGTCGCCGTCCACCTTCAGGTCGGCGACGTCGTCATCGGAACCCAGGACCGGCAGCACAATCCGACCTTGCTCGTCCAGATCCCAGTCAATGTCGAAAAACGTTGCGTACGAAGAGGACCGGCCGTGCCGCAGCACGTCCCACCACCATGGGTTCTGAGTGGGCTGGTCGACTCCGACGTGGTTAGGCACGATGTCGACGATCAACCCGAGGCCGCGTTCGGCCGCCGCGGCCGACAGTCGCGCCAGGCCGTCAGGCCCGCCCAGCTCCGGTGAGACCGTGGTCGGGTCGGTGACGTCATACCCGTGCGTCGACCCGGTGACGGCGGTCAGGATGGGCGACAGGTACAGATGCGACACCCCGAGTTCGTCAAGGTAATCCAGCAGGTGTTCGGCGTCGGCGAACGTGAACGCGTCGCCGCTGGCCGGACCGCGCAGCTGCAACCTGTAGGTGGACAGCACCGGAAAGACCATGTACTAGGCGGTCTTCCGCATAATCAGCACCGAGCGGCCCGGGATGGTCAACGTTTCCTCCGCCGTGACGACTTGGCCGGCGTCCCCGGTGGGACAATTGGTGTCGAGTTCAACGGTCCATTCCTGCGCGTAGTCCTCGCTGGGCGTAATAAATTCGACATCCCGGTCGTGGGCGTTGAAGCACAACAGGAACGAATCGTCGACCACACGTTCTCCTCTGGCGTTGGGCGCGGTGATGGCCTCGCCGTTGAGGAACACTGCCACGCATTTGTCGAAGGCCTGGTTCCAGTCCTCGTGGGTCATCTCCCGGCCGGACGGCGTCAGCCAGGCGATATCGCGCGCTTCGTCACCGCTGCGGATCGGCTGGCCGTCGAAGAACCTCCGCCGCCGAAACACTGGGTGTTTCTTGCGCAGCTTGGTCGCCCGGCGGGCGAAAGTCAGCAGATCGGGATTCTTATCCACCAAAGACCAGTCCATCCAAGCCAATTCGGAGTCCTGGCAGTAGGCGTTGTTGTTGCCCAGCTGGGTGCGCCCCAACTCGTCGCCGTGCGCGATCATCGGGGTGCCCTGGCTCACCATCAAGGTGGCCCAGAAATTGCGCATCTGCCGACAGCGCAGCTCGACGATCTCCGGGTCGTCGGTGGCGCCTTCCACTCCGCAGTTCCAGGACCTGTTGTGGCTCTCGCCGTCGCGGTTATCCTCGCCGTTGGCCTCGTTGTGCTTCTCGTTGTAGGAGACCAGGTCGTTGAGGGTGAACCCGTCGTGCGCGGTGACGAAGTTGATGCTGGCGCTGGGCCGTCGACCGGTCGCCTCATACAGGTCCGACGACCCGGTCAGCCGGGACGCGAACTCGCCCAGGGTTGCGGGCTCGCCCCGCCAGTAGTCACGCACAGTATCGCGGTACTTCCCATTCCACTCGGTCCACAAACCCGGGAAATTCCCCACTTGATAGCCACCCTCGCCGACGTCCCACGGTTCGGCGATCAATTTGACCTGGCTGACGACTGGATCTTGTTGCACCAGATCAAAGAACGCACTCAATCGGTCCACGTCGTGCAACTCCCGGGCCAGGGTGGCGGCCAGGTCGAAGCGGAATCCGTCGACGTGCATCTCGGTCACCCAGTAGCGCAGCGAGTCCATGATCAGCTGCAGCACGTGCGGGTGGCGAGGGTTCAGGCTGTTACCGGTGCCGGTGTAATCCTTATACAGCCGCAGGTCCTCGTCGACGAGCCGGTAGTAGGCGCGGTTGTCGATGCCGCGGAAATTGATGGTCGGACCCAGGTGATTGCCTTCGGCAGTGTGGTTGTAGACCACGTCGAGGATGACTTCGATGCCGGCTTCGTGCAGGCTGCGCACCATCATCTTGAATTCGGCGACCGCGCCGCCCGCCTGCCGGTTGGACGCGTATTGGTAGTGCGGTGCGAAGAACCCGAATGTGTTGTATCCCCAGTAGTTTCGCAGCCCGAGGTCGAGCAGTCGCTGGTCGTGCATGAACTGGTGTACGGGCATCAGTTCCAGTGCGGTGACGTTGAGGGACTTCAGGTGGTCGATGATTGCCGGATGCGCCAGCGCGGCGTAGGTACCCCGCAGTTCCTCGGGGATGCCGGGATGGGTTTTCGTCAGACCCTTGACATGGGCCTCGTAGATCACCGTCTCGTGATACGGCGTCAGCGGTGCACGGTCGAACGCCCAGTCGAAGAACGGGTTGATCACGACACTGGTCATGGTGTGGCCCAGCGAGTCGATCATCGGGGGAGTGCCGGTGATCGCGCTGTCGCCGTTGGGGTCGATCGCGGTGAGGTCGTAGGAGAACAGCGCCTGGCCGAAGGTGAAGTCTCCGTCGAAGGACTTTCCGTACGGATCAAGCAGCAGCTTGCTCGGATCGCACCGATGGCCGGCCGCCGGATCGAACGGACCGTGCACCCGAAACCCGTAGCGTTGCCCCGGGGTGATGTTGGGCAGATATGCGTGCCAGACGTAACCGTCGACCTCGTCCAACGGGATCCGCGATTCGTTGCCGTGCTCGTCGATCAGGCACAGGTCGACCTTTTCGGCAATTTCGGAGAACAGCGAAAAGTTAGTGCCCGCGCCGTCATAGGTGGCGCCGAGGGGATAGGCGTCCCCTGGCCAGACGGTGGGCATTGTGGGTGTGGGCTGAGCCGGTGCAGCACCCGAAGCTGCGGCCGGATCGGAACCCGGATTGGTTGACGGCACTATTCGACCTTATCCGCGGCGGACTGTCCTGGCTGAGCTACCACCAGCCGGTCGCGGCCGCGATCTGAAGGCCGAGCTCGTGGGCCATCGTGCGCATGTAGGTGGGGGTCAGGTGATGAGCGCCGTGGTAGATCAACACATTTCCTTCGACCGGTCGACAAACGTCGGTGCGGCAGATGGCATCTGACATGTCGAGCACCTTGAGAAGCGGAAACTGCTCGACGAAGTCGAGGGTTTGGTTGCGGTCGGAGAGCAACTCGGAGCGTTTGATCGAGCAGGATGCCACAGTGGCACCCTTTTTGGCTAGGCAGTCCGCGGGGTCGAACGGTTGACCGTTCTTGACCAGCCACGGGGTGTCGCGCATACCGAGGATCGGAATGTTGTTGTCGGACAACGTTTGCCAGATGCCAATGTATGTCGCGGGCATCACGTCACCGCTTTTGATGTTCCACGGGCGAGTGGTGGTGGTGAAGACGTAGTCGGGTCGGTCGGCGACCAATTTGTCCATCGTGCGTTGCACCCACTCGCGACATTGCGGGTAGGGGGCGTTGTTGCCCATGATCAGCGGGACCTGCTCGGTCGACAACGGACAGCCCATTTTGAGATATGTCACAACTTTGAAGTGGTGGGCGTGTCCAAGCAGGTCCAGTGCCGGCAGCCAGTGCTCGGCGTGCGAGCCGCCGGCCAGCGCGATTGTCCGGGAAGCGGCTTGGTCGCCGTAGATGCAGTTGACCACCGCCGGGTTGACGAAGTCACTGATGCAGCCGTCCGGGGTAGAGGCCGGCAGATCGTCCCTGACCTCTAAGACGCTGGGTCGCATCGGCAGTTTGGGTACCCGGACGTGTTCGGTGAGGGCGCGGGCGCCGGGGTAGTCCTGCGGGTTGAGCACGCTGAGTTCCTTGCCCGCGGCCCGCAACACGGTGACGTGTTGACGCCAGGTGAATGAGGTGGCGGTCAGGGTGATGCCCAGCAACACGACCAACGAACCCAACGCCATCGTCGGTCGGCGCCATCCCGCCCACCAGGGCCTGGACGGCGTGCCCGTCGCCCGCTGCGATCCCTGCGGCGCGCGGTAGCGCAGCGGGTCCTCGACGAGGCGGGTGGTCAGGTATGCCAGCATCCCGGAGATCAACAGCACTACCGAGCCTTCGAGGAAGTTGGCGTGCTTGTGGCCGCTGTAGGAAAGCCAGAAGATCAGCAGGGGCCAGTGCCACAGGTATAGCGAGTAGGCGATTGCGCCCAGGTCGACCAGCGGCCGGGTCGCCAGCAGCCGATTGGGCACCGGCATTCGGTCGCCGGTGCCGCCAGCGCCCAGGTTCGCCCCGGCCAGGATCATCAGCATGGTGGCCCCGACCGGCACCAGGGCCCACGGGCCGGGGAATTCGTCGACGCCGTCGATCAACGCCCCGCAGGACACGATTGCGGTGAGCGCGACCGTGGCGACGGCGGTGCGCAGCCACATCGGCCACCGGATGTACGTCACGACCGCGCCGATCAGTGCGCCCAGCAGCAGCTCCCAGCCGCGGGCGAAGCTGTTGTAGTAGGCGACCGCCTGGTCGTCGGCGTGCGCGAAGATCGCATAGCCGAACGACGCCACCGTCAGCACGCTCAGCAGCACCAGGAACAGGGTGCGCAGGTGCGCCTTGAGCAGGCGGCGGAACGCCACTGTGCAGCCGAAGATCAGCAACAGAAAGGTGACGTAGAACTGTCCCTGGACCGACATCGACCAGATGTGTTGCAGCGGGCTCACCGCTTCGCCGGCACGCAAATAATCCGATGCGGTGTTCGCCAACTCCCAGTTCTGGTAGTAGCCGAGGCTGGCCAGGCTCTGGTCGGCGAACGTCTCCCAGCGTGTTTGCGGTTGCACGAGGATGGTGAGCACGGCGCACCCCGCCAACACCACGACGAGGGCCGGAACCAGCCGGCGAATCAGCCGGGTGATCTCCGCGACGGGGGACAACGACACCGCGGGGTTGAGCGCGGCGCGCAGGATCTTGCCGCCGAAGAAGAATCCGGACAGTGCCAGGAACACGTCCACACCGCCGGAGACCCGGCCGAACCAAATGTGGAACATCGCGACCAGCGTGATCGCGATCCCGCGCAAGCCGTCGAGGTCGTAGCGGTAGAACCCCTGAGACCCCTTGGTCGGCGCGCCGCCAGCGGCCGGGTTTGCGGCAGCGGCGGAGTGCGGAGACGGTGACGAGATCTGCATGGTCACCGTTAATTTACCGAAAACCGCCACCTGCGCCTGACCATGTGCCTTTCGGCGAGGCGGTCCAGCGGAGCAGGTGGCGGTGTTCGGGAGGCTGTGAACCTACTGCGTGGTACCCGTCGGTGCCGGCTGCAACAGCGCCTGCAGGTTCGGTAGCTGCGGCATTTGCGGCAGCTGCGGCAGCTGGGGTTGTGCCGGTTGCTGCAGCGGGGCTTGGCCCTGGAGCTGCTGCAACGGGGCCTGCTGCACCGGAGGTTGCTGCAACGGCGCTTGCTGGGCCGGGAGCTGTTGCGTCGGCGCTTGCTGGGTCGGCGGCTGCTGCAGGGGCGCCTGCTGGGCCGGCGCTTGCTGCACCGGCGCCTGCTGCAGCGGTGTTTGCAGCGGCGCCTGCGCGCCGAGGACCCGGACCAGGTACGGCGTCATGCCGTTGGTACGCACTGGCGACACCTGGACGACGTCACCTACCTCGAGCATCTGGTTGTTGCCCAGGTACATGGCGACGCTTTGAGTGCCTTCGGGACCGTAGAAGATCAGGTCACCCTTCTGTGCTTGCTGCGGCAGCACCTTCTGCCCGACCCGATAAATCGCCCCGGAGGACCGCGGCAGCTTGATGCCGGCGCCGGCGTAGGCGTATTGCATCAGGCCGGAGGCGTCGAAGCCGACGGTGTTGATGCCGGTGCCGGTGCCGCGGGTGGGGCCGTTGATCCCGCCGCCCGCCCACGAGAACGGCACGCCGCGCTGCGACAGGCCGCGGGCGATCACCACGTCAGTGACCTGCTGGTAGTCCGTTGCCCGGATACCGGGGTCGGCCGCGGCGATCACCGGGGCGGTGGCCATCGGCGCCGCCAAGATGGCGAGGCCGACAGCAAACGAATAGATGCGCTTCATGGGGGAGTTCCGCCCTTCCTGAACTCTGTCGGGTCAAGGCCTCGGCGCGGTAGGTCGCGTCGGCCGCCGTGCGATGACTCGCGACGACCCGAGGGTCGAACGCCGCCTCCTTGCGGGGACGTGAATCAGTCGGTTAACCCGGTGAGTCACACCAGTCACTACAGACACTTTTACAACAGAAGCGCGCACCCGAAAATAGCTGCTGAGCTCCACGAAAGATTTTTTGTCGGACCGTGACCGGACGGAGACCGCCGAGCCCAAATCTTTATCCGCAGTTGTGATTTCGGTCTCACGCCGGTACCCGATCGCAACGGGCGCACGACCGGTTGCGGTCAGTGCCAGTAACGGGAACTGAACACGGTGAGCGAGTCGCCGATGGCGGAACTGACCATGATGATCGCCAGCGACAGCACCGGCCAGAAGGACATGTACCAGCCCTTGAGCAGCGAAACGAACGGGCCGATCCCGGCAGCTGCGATTGCCGCGCCAATACCGCCCCACACCACCGGGTAGATGTAAACGTCAATCTGGAAGGGCACCATCCCGCACGTTTCGTCCGAGCACACCTCGCTGAGGAAGCCGTACAGCCGGGTCGGCCACGTCGTCGCCGTTGCCAGGACAACCAGCAGCACCACCAAAGTGACCGTCGCGATCAAGTCCCAGGGCGCCACGCGAACCCGCACGACGCGAGTCTTCGCGGCATCAGTGTCGTTGTCGCCGTAGGGCATTGGCTGGAATTCGACCGCGCCGTCCGGCTGAGGGGATGCGCGCCGGGGGCCGGGGCGGTCGCCAGCGTGCGGGTCCTCGAACGGGTAGGGCAATGCCATGCCGATAGATGCTCCCCGATGGCCGGGTTTTGTGCGAGCCGGCTGCTTTACGCTCGGTCTCTATGCCTGCGGCAAGATCCGGGTTGACGCCCGAGCAAATCAGCGCCATCGACGCCGCGCACCTGTGGCATCCCTACAGCACCATTGGCAGTGAAACCGTCACGCCGGTGGTCGCGGTCGGCGCCCGCGGCCCCTGGTTGAGGCTGGTCACTGGAGGCGCCCCGATCGAGGTGCTGGACGCGATGAGCTCGTGGTGGACGGCGATCCATGGGCACGGGCATCCGGTGCTGGATGCGGCACTGGCCAGCCAGTTGAACACCATGAATCACGTCATGTTTGGCGGCCTGACCCATGAGCCGGCGGCCCGGCTGGCGCAATTGCTGGTGGACATCACCCCGGCCGGCCTCGAGACGGTGTTCTTCAGCGACTCGGGCTCGGTGTCGGTCGAGGTCGCGGTCAAGATGGCGTTGCAGTACTGGCGCAGCCGGCAACGCCCAGCTAAACACCGGCTGATGACCTGGCGGGGCGGCTACCACGGGGACACCTTCACCCCGATGAGCGTCTGCGACCCCGACGGCGGCATGCACTCACTGTGGACCGACATCCTGGCGCGGCAAGTGTTCGCGCCGCAGGTGCCCCGCGAATATGACGCGGCCTACGGTGCGGCGTTCGAGGAGCAGCTGGCCCGGCACGCCAGTGAGCTGGCGGCGGTGATCGTCGAACCCGTCGTCCAGGGCGCTGGCGGCATGCGGTTTCACGATCCGCGCTACTTGCGCGACTTGCGCGACATCTGCGATCGGCACGAGGTGCTGCTGATCTTCGACGAGATCGCCACCGGATTCGGTCGCACCGGGCAGTTGTTCGCCGCCGACCATGTCGGCGTCAGCCCGGACATCATGTGCGTCGGCAAGGCCCTGACCGGCGGTTACCTGAGCCTGGCGGCCACGCTGTGCACCACCGACATCGCTCACACGATCAGCACCGGGGAGGCCGGCGCGCTGATGCACGGCCCGACGTTCATGGCCAACCCGCTGGCCTGCGCGGTGTCGGTGGCCAGCGTGGAGGTGCTGCTGGAACAGGACTGGCGATCGCGCATCGCCGACATCTCGGCGGGCCTGGCGTCCGGGCTCGAGGCCGCGCGTGTCCTGCCCGGCGTCGCCGACGTGCGGGTGTGCGGGGCCATCGGTGTCGTCGAATGCGAAAAGCCCGTCGACTTGGCCGTGGCCACCCCGGCGGCGCTCGACCACGGCATCTGGCTGCGCCCGTTCCGCAACCTGATCTACGCGATGCCGCCCTACATCTGCGGGCCCGCCGAGATCGCCCAGATCACCTCGGCCATGGTCGAGGTGGCACGTCTCGTTGGCTAACCAGGCGATGCGCTGCGCCCGGCGTCGCCGCGCTGGCGATCGCCGCGGGGCTTGATGGTGGCTGCGCTGCGCCCGGCGTCGCCGCGCTGGCGATCGCCGCGGGGCTTGATGGTGGCGATGCGCTGCGCCCGGCGTCGCCGCGCTGGCGATCGCCATTAGGCTGAACCGCGATGACACCGACCCACACGACGTCGCCGCTGGCCTGGCTGGATGAGGTGGAACAACAGCGCCGGCAGGCGGGCCTGCGTCGTTCGCTGCGGCCACGCCCGGCGGTGGCCACCGAGCTGGACCTGGCCTCCAATGACTACCTCGGTCTGTCCCAGCATGCCGACGTGATCGACGGCGGCGTCGCAGCGCTGCGGATCTGGGGTGCCGGGGCCACCGGTTCGCGGCTGGTCACCGGCGACACCGAGTTACACCAACAGTTCGAGGCCGAGCTTGCCGAATACGTCGGGGCCGCCGCCGGTCTGCTGTTTTCGTCGGGCTACACCGCCAACCTCGGCGCCGTCGTCGGCCTGTCGGGTCCCGGCTCGCTGCTGGTTTCCGACGCGTATTCGCACGCGTCCCTGGTCGACGCGTGCCGGCTGTCGCGTGCGCGGGTGCTGGTGACACCCCACCGCGACGTGGACGCGGTCGCATCGGCGCTGGCCTCCCGCGACGAGGAGCGGGCGGTCGTCATCACCGACTCGGTGTTCAGCGCCGACGGGGCCCTCGCGCCGCTGCACGAGCTGCACGACGTCTGCCGCCGTCACCGGGCGCTGCTGATCGTCGACGAGGCCCACGGGCTGGGCGTGCGCGGCGGGGGGCGCGGCCTGCTGCACGAAGTCGGCCTCGCCGGTGCGCCCGACGTGGTGATGACAACGACGTTGTCCAAGGCGCTCGGCAGTCAGGGCGGGGTGGTCCTGGGACCCGCCGAGGTGCGCGCACACCTGATCGACACCGCCCGCCCGTTTATCTTCGACACCGGCCTGGCACCGGCCGCCGTCGGTGCCGCGCTGGCCGCGCTGGGGGTGCTGCGGGCCGAGGCTTGGCGACCCGAGGCGGTGCTGCGGCACGCCCGGGAACTGGCTTGTATCTGCGAGGTGCCGGACATCCCGCAGTCAGCGGTGGTCTCGGTGATCCTCGGTCAGCCCGAGATTGCGCTGACCGCTGCATCGGCGTGCCTGGACTCGGGGGTGCGGGTGGGTTGCTTCCGGCCGCCGACGGTGCCCGCCGGGACGTCACGGCTGCGGCTGTCGGCGCGCGCCTCCCTGGATGCCGCCGAGTTGGAGGTGGCGCGGCGCGTGCTGACCGACGTGCTGGCCGTGGCGCGCCGTTGACCGTCCTGGCGGTCACCGGAACCGGCACGGGAGTGGGGAAGACGGTCGCCGTGGCCGCACTGGCCTGCCATGCGCGGCTGGCGGGGATCGACGTCGCGGTGTGTAAGCCGGTGCAGACCGGCACCGACTCCGGGGACGACGACCTGGCCGAGGTGACCCGGCTGTCCGGCGTGACGGAGGCGGCCGGGCTGGCGCGCTACCCCCAGCCGCTGGCGCCCGTCGCCGCGGCCGAACATGCCGGCATGGCGCTGCCTACCCGCGACGACGTGGTGCGGCTCATCCGCGACCTGGACCGGCCCGGGCGACTGACCATGGTCGAGGGCGCGGGCGGGCTGCTCGTCGAACTCGCTGCGGCCGGCTTCACGCTGCGCGATCTTGCGGTGGATCTCGGGGCCGCGGTGCTGGTCACCGTCACCGCGGAACTGGGCACTCTGAACCACACCGCGCTGACTCTGGAATCGCTCGCCGGACATGGAGTCCCTTGCGCAGGATTGGTGATTGGAAGCTGGCCGCGACGGCCCGGCGTGGTGGAGACGTCGAACCGGTCGGCGCTGGGGCGGCTGGCGCCGGTGCGGGCCGCGCTGCCCGCCGGGGCCGGGTCAATGAGCGCCGACGAGTTCGCGGCAATGAGCACCGCGGCGTTCGACCGCGACTGGGTGACCGCGCTGGCCGGCTAATGGTGCACTCGATCGAGCTGGTCTTCGACCACGACACCGAGGCCGCGATCCGGCGGATTTGGGATGAGTTGGCTAGTGCCGGCATTCCCAGCCAGGCCCCGGTCAGCCGTCCGCACGTCACGCTGGCGGTTGCCGAAAGCATCGTCGCCGACGTCGACGACCTGCTGCGCCCGGTCGCCGCACGACTGCCAATCGACGCGCTGGTCGGCGCGCCGCTGCTGTTCGGCCGCTCCAGCGCCGTGTTCGCTCGGCTGGTGGTACCCAGCATCGAGCTGCTGGCGCTGCACGCCGAGGTACACCGGCTGTGCCGTCCGCACCTGCTGCCTGCCGCGATGCCCAACAGCCTGCCCGGGCAGTGGACGGCTCACGTCACGGTTGCCCGGCGCGTCGGTGGCGCCCAGCTGGGCCGAGCACTGCGCATCGCGGGCCGGCCGACTCAACTGCAGGGCAGCTTCGCCGGCCTGCGCCGCTGGGACGGCAACAAGCGCGTCGAACACCTGCTCTAGCCGCCGAACAGCAAGTACAAGCCGGTGAAGGTGTAGCCGACCATCACCAGCATCATGGTGAGCTGGCCGGTGAGCTGGTGCCCGGTCGGCAACAGGCCCAGCGCTCTGTCATGGGCCGCGATGACTGCGACGATGTGCCCGGTGACCACGCAGATCACCTTGATCGCGGCCAGCACCGGCGGATGCTGGGACAGCACGTAGGCCACCTGCAGATGTGCCAGCCCAAGCAGATTCCAGCCGTGACCGAACGGGTCGGCGAGAGCGATGACGGTCTGCTGGCCGCGCTCCACCAGGTAGGACAGGTAGTGGGCGAAGATGTAGCCCACCACGATCGGGATCAGGGAGTGCGCCAGCTGCCCGGGCAACGCACGACGCTGTGCCCGGTCCACTCCGCCGGTCGCCCGCGCCGCGAGTGAAAAGCTCAGCGCCACAACCGAAATGAAAACGAGCAGGCCCGCCGTTCGCAGCGCCGACGACATCAGTGTCGTCGGCACGTCGTGGGCCGACCGGGACAGCCCGTCGGCGAAGTTGCGCCACGTCGGCGACGACGAGAAGCTGTCGAACGCCGTCGAACCGAGCAGCACCGCGAGCACGGCAACCACGCCAGGGCGGACCGGCAGCGACGGCAGATGATCGAACGGGTTGCCGACGACGATCCGTCCGGTTTGCGCCGAGCGGCGGAACGGGGAGAGCCGCGACACCGCCATGCTGTACACGCCGAACGGGTCGGCCCGGGCCAGCCATCGCTGCCCGCACAGCCACGACCCGGCCAACAGCACCACCGTGTAGACCAGCAGCCAGCCGCGCACCCACGGAAGTGACGCCGAGTTCGGGCTCGCCAGCTCCAGCCAGACGAAGGCGAACAAACCGACCGCGGCCGGGCGGTACCCCCAACTCTCCGGATAGGCGGCCCGTGGGCGGCCCAGCGCCTCCGGCACCACGCGACGCAACAGCAGATACAGCGACCGCACCGGGGAAAGCACCCGCCACACCGGACCGAACGCCAGCGACAGCGCCACCAGCCCGACCCACAGCAGCACGTAGAACGCCCCCAACAAGGCGTTGCGTTGGGTCTGCGGACCCCAGAGCCCGGCCAACACCACCCACACCGCGAACGCGAGGGCTAGACCCGCCACCGTCCAGCGGGTGGCGCGCGCATCGACCACCGTCGTCACCCACGCCGGCAGCGGGCGTCCGGGTGCGTCCGGGTCGAACCGCGGGCGCTTCCACGCGAAGGCGACCAGGGCGAAGGTGAAGGTCAGCGCCCACGCCGCACCCACCATCGCGTACATGTACGGCACCGGCAGATCGCTCGACCCACCCAAACCGTGTGCGAGCAGGGTCACGGCTGGACGTGAATGGTCGCTATCGTGCGGTCCAGATGGTGCAGCTCGACGTCGACATTGCCGGGGACATCGACGGTAAAGCGGAAGACCTGATCGGGCTGGGCCGCGACTTGGAACTTATGGTCGGGCACCGAGTGCACGTGCAGCTCGTCGGTGACGTCACTGGCGACGTGCAGGGTGATGGGTTGCCTGACCTTGGCCTGCAACGTTGCGTTCGTCGGGTCGACCTGACCGTGGGCGATCGTCACGTTGATGTCTAGCGCGCCGGGCGTGGCGGCCTGGTCGGCCTTGCCGCCACAGCCCACCACCGCCGACGTCAACACCGTCACCCACGCCGCAATAAGCGTGCCGCGCATCGTCGGTAACGTCATTGCCTCACGCCGCCCGCGGCAACGGCTGCTTCTGCTCGACCGGTTCGGGTTCGGACAACGCATTGTTGATTCGGCCCGCGCCCCAGGTCAGACCGGCGATCACCAGCAGCGACAGGATCAGCACCACGATGCCCCCGGCGGTGAACAACCACGCGGGTGTGTTCTGGTCGCGCTCGCGCTGCAGGATGGTGATCTCCGGCACGAACGGCCGGTCGATCGACGACAGCGCAGGAACCTCGGGCGCTGGGATTGCGTCGTCGGCGGGTTCGTAAATC
The DNA here is from genome assembly GCF_010727605.1 of Mycobacterium simiae. Lineage (NCBI taxonomy): Bacteria > Bacillati > Actinomycetota > Actinomycetes > Mycobacteriales > Mycobacteriaceae > Mycobacterium > Mycobacterium simiae. The sequence continues at coordinate 131,153 of NZ_AP022568.1, read as the reverse complement.
GGGACGCCGGTCATCGTGTAGCCGTCCTGAATCCGCAGCAGCGTCTTCCATGAACCCCAGACCGGAACGGGCGCGGTGGTGCGGTAGTGGCCCGGGCCGACCTTTTCGAGCCGGTCGATGATCAGCCCACGATGGTTTTCCATCCGACCCTGCCAGGACAATACTGTCACCCAATCCGGCTGGTCCCCAACGAGATTCGTCGGTGTCAACTGGATGTCGGCCGACACCATCCGTTGTCCGGGCGGGCTGGGCAGCTCGGTGAGCGTGATGGCTGCCTTGGCTTGCTGCGGCACCACGATGTGCAGGCCGTTGGCCGCCGCGCCACCGATGACCAGGACGGTCGCCACCACCATCGAGATGCCGACCGAGCGCCGCGGCAGCCGCTGGCCGGTAAGCACCATGCCGAACAGCGCGCCGCAGGTTCCGGCGAGCACCGCCACCGGCACCGCCATCGCCAGGGCCTCGCCCCACATGCTGACCGGCCACGGGTAGTGGTACACGGCCCCGATCCACAGCGACTCCAGCCATAGTCCGACGGTGCCCACGGCAAGACCGGAGACGGCCCCAAAGGCGACGGGGCGCTTGAATAATGGAGTCAGCGCGACGAGCTCGACCACCAGCGCGGGGCCTAGGTACAGCGGGAACCAGTTGATCGGCGCACCCAGGACGGGGCCTACCAGCAAGGCGACCAGGCCGCGCAGCGCGATGGCGAACAATGCCGCGATGATCGCCGCGCCGCGGCCCATGGTGATCCGGGCGGCCACGGCGGCCAGCGCGGCGGCGAAGGCGATCATCATCGGCTGCAACGCCAGACGGAACTGTTCGACGCCGAAGTCGTATTCGATTTGGTACACCGACAGGCCGATGAACATCCCGCCGAAGGATAGGTAACGCAGGAAGGTGATGAACGCGCCGTGCGCTGCCTCGATCGCCTGCACCGCTTCGCCTTCACGCTCCAGCATCAGCACCGCGAACAGCGAGAAGCAGGCCCCGCCGATCATCATCAAATGCGTTGGGCCCCAAAGGGTCACATCTTGACCGAAGATTCGGTGCCAAATGTCGTCGAGGGGGAATCCGATCATCGCGTAAAGCCCGCATGCCGCCATCAGCACACCGCCGACCGGTGCGTGCCAGTTGCGGGTGATGCGCACCGCCGCCGGACCGGGTTTTTCGAACGGGATCACCATCGAGACCACGCCGCCCAAGAACACCCCGAACAGACCGATGATGATGAAGTAGTGCGCCGGGTTGGCCAGCGGTCCCGGGTCGCGGCCGTTGCCGATGTGCCAGCTGACGTCCCAGATGAATCCGAACAGGGCGCAGATGATCGAGGTGGTGAAGATCAGCACCGGCAGTGCCACCCAGTTGGGTCGGTGGAATTTCTCCCCGAGCTTGTCGGCCACCCGCGTCAGCCATTGGATCCGGTGAGTCCGATGGGCGTAACCGACCCACAGCATGGCCAGCGTGATGACCATGGCAGCGACCGAAAGCCCAATTACTTGATTGAGTCCGGCGCCGCGCGCCGCCGGTTCGGCGAGAAGCGGTAGCGTCCTAGACCCTTCTGACACCATCGTCATGTCCTCCCTCTGCGCCGGGACGTCCCAGGAGATCACTTATTACCGGCAGGTAAGTTCACTGGTCAAGGTGTAATGCCCCAATCGCGAGGCGGTTAATCACGCTTTTCGGCCGGAATGTCGTCCGGCTGACGGGAATCGTCGGTTTGCCCGGCGCGCCGGTCCCGCAGCGCGATGTACAGGATTACCGCAACGACGACCACCGCAGGCAGGAACGCCGGAGCCGCCAGCAGCAACATGTGGTGTGCCAGGAGCTCGACATGCGATGTGGACATGATGGCGGTATACCCCAACGGGCTCGTCCTACTGCGGCCGTTACCCTTCTTTGAACACCGTTTCGTTCAGGCTGCCACGACGCTGTGGCTGATGTGACCGCAGGTGCGGCGCGATAAATATGCAGGGGAGTACTTGGTGACGCAAGCGGCAACTCGACCCACGGCGGAGGCCGGCCACGGCGGAGACATCCCGGAAGACATCTTGACGGTAGCCCGGCAGCAGGTGCTGGAGGGTGGCGAGGGACTGACTCGCGACCAGGTCCTGCAGGTGCTGCTCCTGCCCGACGAGCGGCTCGAGGAACTGCTGGCGCTGGCGCATGAGGTGCGGATGCGCTGGTGCGGCCCGGAGGTCGAGGTCGAGGGCATCATCAGCCTCAAGACCGGCGGTTGCCCCGAGGACTGCCACTTCTGCTCCCAGTCCGGTCTGTTCGCCTCGCCCGTGCGCAGCGCATGGCTCGACATTCCCAGTCTGGTCGAGGCCGCCAAACAGACCGCGAAGTCCGGTGCCACCGAATTTTGCATTGTGGCCGCCGTGCGGGGCCCGGACAAGCGGCTGATGGCGCAGGTGGCCGCCGGAATTGAGGCGATCCGCAACGAGGTGGAGATCAACGTCGCGTGCTCGCTGGGCATGTTGACCGCCGAGCAGGTCGACGAGCTTGCCGCAATGGGCGTGCACCGCTACAACCACAACCTGGAGACCGCCCGCTCGTTCTTCACCAACGTGGTGACCACCCACACCTGGGAAGAGCGCTGGCAGACGTTGACGATGGTGCGCGACGCCGGCATGGAGGTCTGCTGCGGCGGGATCCTGGGCATGGGTGAGACGCTGGAGCAGCGCGCGGAGTTCGCCGCCGACCTGGCCGAATTGGGCCCCGACGAGGTGCCGTTGAACTTCCTCAACCCGCGGCCCGGCACGCCGTTCGGCGACCTTGAGGTGATGCCGGTCAGCGAAGCGCTGAAGTCGGTGGCCGCGTTCCGGTTGGCGTTGCCGCGCACCATGCTGCGGTTCGCGGGTGGCCGCGAGATCACCCTGGGTGACCTGGGCGCCAAGCAGGGCATCCTGGGCGGCATCAACGCCGTGATCGTCGGGAACTACCTGACCACCCTTGGCCGTCCCGCCGAATCCGATCTGGAGCTGCTCGAGGATCTGCAGATGCCGATCAAGGCGTTGAACGCCACCCTGTAAGACACTGGAAGCGTGGTTCGCGATCTGGGCGCTCCGGTCAGCGCCGGCGTATACAACGTTTACACCGGAGAGTTGGGGGGCACGGTCGTGCCGACGGCGGCGCAATTGGGCCTTGAACCTCCGCGGTTCTGTGCCCAATGCGGGCGCCGGATGATCGTTCAGGTTCGCCCCGACGGCTGGCGAGCGCGGTGCTCGCGGCACGGCGCGGTGGACTCGACAGACTTGGAGACGCAGCGGTGACCGCACCCGGGGGCCTGGCCGCCACTCCTGAGATCGAGGGCGTGGCAACCCGGTCGGGCAGGCGCACGCTTGTTCTTGCGACGCTTGGCTTCGCGGCGAGCGGGGTGTTGGTGGGCGCGCTGTGGGCGTGGATGGCCCCGCCGATCCACTTGGTGGTGGCGATGACGCGCGCGGGTGAGCGGGTGCACGAGTACCTGGGCACCGAATCCGAGCACTTCTTCGACGTGCCGTGCCTGATGCTGGGTCTGCTGAGCGTGCTGGCCGTGGTGGCGCCAGTGTTGGCCTGGCAATGGCATCGGCTGCGTGGCCCGGGCATGGTTCTGGGGCTGGTGAGCGGCATGGTGCTGGCCGCCGCGCTGGCCGCGGGCGTGGGGGCAGTGCTGGTGCTGACCCGCTACGGCGCGCTGGATATCGATCGGGTGCCGTTGGTGGGCAGCCCGTCGGTCGCCTACGTCGTCCAGGCGCCGCCCGTGTTCTTCGGAGCGGGTCCGTTGCAGATTGCCCTCACGCTGTTGTGGCCCGCGGGCGTCGCGGCGCTGGTCTACGCCGTGCTGGCGGCAGCCAGCCCGCATGACGACCTGGGCAGTTCTGGGTCGCCCCATCAGCCGTCGACTACATTGCCGACGACGCCGCAAGCTCCGGTCTTCTAGGGGCCTCCACCGGTGTCCGGCGGCTTAGAGCGGCCGGCGGCGGATCCTGCGGCCGGTGAGCACCTTGGCCGCGATCACGCCCAGCCGCAGCATGCCGGCGTAGGTGATCGGGTTGAACGCCGTCGGCCAGGTCGTTCTGATCAGGTGGTCCTTCAGCGGCCGCCGAGCGAACCGGTCGGTGAGCCAACGCAGCGTCATCGGCGCCGACAGCGGGTGCAGGCACATGTGCTCGTTGAACGCGTCACGGTGGTAGGTGACGTCGGCGCCGCCGGCGTAATAGGCGTCCGCCAGTGCGTCGATGTCATGGACGTCGATCAGATAGTCGTGCACCGCCTGCACGATCAGCACCGGCGGTGCCGGGGTGGCCACTCCGAGCTTGATGCTGTCGAACACCTGCGAGACCTCGGGCGTGGACAGGATGTCCTCGAGCGGCTCGTCGAGGTAGTCGCCCATGTTCTTGCCGGCCATCCGCAACACGGCCTCGACTGTCGTCATGGACTCCAGCCGGTCCAGCAGCTCGCGTCCCTCGTCGTTCGTGTGCTCGGTGATCACCCTGTTCAGGCCGGGGTAGATGTGGGCGAGCGCGGCCACCACCATCGCCGGCAGCCCCGCCAGGAAGCTGCCGTTGAGTCGCCGGAAGGTGTGCCCCAGGTCGCCGACCGGCGAGCCGAGCACCGCCCCGACTATGTCGAGTTCGGGCGCGTAGTCCGCACACATCTCAGCGGCCCAGGCGCTGGCCAGGCCGCCGCCGGAATACCCCCACAATCCCACCGGCGCCGCCGATGTCGAGGGCACTCGGTCGGAGTTCATTGCGGCCCGGATGCCGTCCAGGGTGCGGTAACCGGGCTCGTACGGTGCGCCCCACATGCCGAGCAGGCCTTCGTGGTCGGGTACCGACACCGTCCACCCTTCCGCGACGGCCGCGGCGATCAGGAAGAACTCCAGCTGGGCCAGCGAGCCGAAGGCCCTGGCCCGACGTCGCAGCGCGTAGGACGGAAAGCAGCGCGACGACATGGCGTCGATGGCGCACTGATACGACAAAAGCGGGCTGTTCTGCCCGCCCACCCGCTCGGTCGGCACGATCACCGTGGTGACGCCGGCGTCGGGTTTGCCGTTCATCTCCGTGGTCCGGTACAGCAGTTGGACGGCCGAAACAGGTTGTGGGATCAGGCCCAGAAACGCCAGTTCGACGTCGCGGGACCGCAGCACGGTACCGGGTTCTGCGTGCTGGAAACCCGATGGTGGCTGGTAGAACGGGTCGTCAGAGGGCAGCAGTGGACGCACCTTGTGCTGTAATTCCTCGTGTGGCGGCCGACCGATCCAGTCCGCACCATCGGTGCCCGCCAAATTGCCGAATTCAACCATTCAGGGTCCCTTCTAGGCCATCCGGCATTTTCGCGTATGAACGACCGGTAACCAAAACGTAATGGCCGACTCTGTGATTGTGGTCTCCTACGCCGCTCGGCGTGCCGCCGATCAGGGCTGGCCGGGCGGCCGGAGCGCGGCGAACTCGTCGGTGACCCGCAACCGGGAATCGGTGAAGTGGTACAACGCGGCCGGCCGGCCGCCGCTGCGGCCCGACGCCGCCACGGTGCCAGACTTCGTGATCACGCCGCGCCGCGCCAGCACGCGCTGTAGGTTCGTCGCGTCCACCTGGTAGCCGAGCGCCGCACCGTAGATGTCACGCAATGTCGACAGCGCGAATTCCCTTGGTGCCAAGGCGAATCCGATGTTGGTGTAGGACATCTTCGCGACCAACCGGGTGCGAGCGTGCGCCACCATCGGGCCGTGGTCAAATGCCATCGGCGGCAGCGCATTCACCGGATGCCAGCGGGTATCCGGCGGGAGTTCCGGGATGGCGGGGGAGGGCACCAACCCCAGGAAGGTCGACGCGATGACCCGCGCGCCTGGGACGTGGTGCGGGTCGGAGAACACCGCCAGCTGCTCTAGGTGCGCCAACTCCCGTAGATCCACCTTTTCGGCCAGTTGGCGGCGCACCGAGGTGGTCATGTCCTCGTCGGACCGCAGCTGCCCGCCGGGCAGCGACCACGCGCCGCGCTGCGGATCGCGGGCACGCTGCCATAACAGCACGTTAAGCTGCGGTTTCCCCGCTGGGATGGTTTCCGTAACCGGCTCGGTGGCCTGCCGAACCTGGAACACGACCGCGAGCACTTCGTGCGCGGTGCTAATATGGGCCATGTTTTCGATTATAAGTCGAAAACCCCTCGGGCACTTACTGGGTCGAAAGGAGCCGCCGTGACGATTCTGAATCGCATGGACACGCTCGCCGAAGACATGATCGCCAACGTCACCAATTCCGACGCCGGCTACCAAGGTGTCGACGCGGATACGCAGTGGGCCAACGAGATTCGTCGATTGGCCACGCTGCGCGGCGCCACCGTGCTCGCCCACAACTATCAGCTGCCCGCCATCCAGGACGTCGCGGACCACGTCGGCGATTCACTGGCGCTGTCACGCATCGCGGCGGAGGCCCCGGAGGACACCATCGTGTTCTGCGGCGTGCACTTCATGGCCGAGACGGCCAAGATTCTGAGTCCGAACAAGACCGTGCTGATTCCCGATCAGCGAGCCGGTTGCTCGCTGGCCGATTCCATCACTCCCGACGAGCTGCGCGCCTGGAAGGACGAGCACCCCGGCGCCGTCGTCGTGTCCTACGTCAACACCACGGCCGCCGTGAAAGCGCTCACCGACATCTGCTGCACCTCGTCCAACGCCGTCGATGTGGTCGAATCGATCGACCCCGATCGTGAGGTGCTGTTCTGCCCCGATCAATTTCTCGGCGCTCACGTCCGGCGGGTGACGGGTCGCAAGAACGTGCACGTATGGGCCGGGGAATGCCACGTGCATGCTGGGATCAACGGCGATGAGCTTGCCGAGCAGGCCCGCGCCAACCCCGACGCGGAGCTGTACGTGCACCCTGAATGCGGTTGCGCGACTTCGGCTTTATATCTCGCGGGCGAGGGCGCTTTCCCGGAGGATCGGGTCAAGATTCTGTCCACCGGCGGCATGCTCGACGCCGCGCACGAGACCCGCGCCCGCCAGGTGCTGGTGGCCACCGAGGTCGGCATGCTGCATCAATTGCGGCGCGCCGCACCGGAAGTCGACTTCCGCGCCGTCAACGATCGTGCCTCCTGCAAGTACATGAAGATGATCACGCCCGCCGCCTTGCTGCGCTGCCTGGTCGAAGGGGCCGACGAGGTGCACGTCGACCCGGACGTCGCGGCGGCCGGACGGCGCAGCGTGCAACGGATGATCGCGATCGGTCAGCCGGGCGGCGGCGAATGATGACCCGTCCCGCCTGGACGCACGCCGTCGACGTAGTCGTGATCGGCACGGGCGTCGGGGGATTGGCGGCCGCGTTGGCCGCCCATCGAGCCGGCCGCAGCGTGGTCGTGCTGAGCAAGGCCGAGCAGACCCACGCCGTCACCGCGACGCACTACGCGCAGGGCGGCATCGCGGTCGTGCTGCCCGACAACGACGATTCCGTCGACGCACACGTCGCCGACACCCTCGCCGCCGGTGCCGGCATGTGTGACGCCGAGGCGGTGCATTCGATCGTTGCGGACGGCTATCGCGCGGTTCGCGAACTGGTCGGCGACGGTGCGCGATTCGACGAATCGACTCCGGGCCGGTGGGCGCTGAGCCGCGAAGGCGGGCACTCGCGACGGCGCATCGTGCATGCCGGTGGGGACGCTACCGGCGCCGAGGTGCAGCGTGCGCTCGACCACGCGGCCCGCCGGCTCGACATCCGTACCAGTCACGTGGCGCTGCAAGTGCTGCACGACGGCGCCGCGGTCACCGGGGTGGCCGTCAGAAATCCGGACGGCGTCGGGATCATCAGCGCACCCTCGGTCATTCTGGCTTCCGGTGGGCTCGGCCATCTCTACAGCGCCACCACGAACCCCGAAGGATCAACCGGTGACGGCATCGCACTGGCATTGTTGGCCGGCGTCGGAGTCGGCGACCTCGAGTTCATTCAGTTCCACCCCACCATGCTGTTTGGCGGCCAGGCCGGCGGTCGCCGGCCGTTGATCACCGAGGCAATCCGCGGCGAGGGGGCGATATTGATTGACCGGCAAGGCAATTCGGTCACCGAAGGTGTTCACCCGATGGGTGACCTGGCGCCGCGCGATGTGGTTGCGGGCGCCATCGACGCCCGGCTGAGGGCCACCGGCGACGACTGTGTCTATCTCGACGCGCGCCGCATCAAGGACTTCGCGGCGCGATTCCCCAATGTCACCGCCGCGTGCCGGGACGCCGGCGTCGACCCTGTCACCCAGCCCATTCCGGTACTTCCCGGCGCGCACTACAGCTGCGGCGGCGTAATCACCGACGTGCACGGTCAAACCGAGCTGCCCGGCCTGTTCGCGGCCGGCGAGGTGGCCCGCACCGGCATGCACGGCGCGAACCGCTTGGCGTCCAACAGCTTGCTCGAGGGTTTGGTCGTGGGTGGTCGAGCCGGCCAGGCGGCGGCCGCGCATGCCGAGGCCGCCGGGCCGAGGCCCCTCGTCGCGCCGCCACCGCTCACCCACACCGCGGTGAAGCGGCGCGAACTGCAGACGGCGATGAGCCGGGACGCCTCGGTGGTGCGGGACGCCGCGGGGTTGCAACGATTGTCCGACATGCTGTCGCGGGCCCGGGTTCGGGTCGTCGAGGGTCGCCGCGATTTCGAAGACGTGGCTTTGACGTTGACCGCCCGTGCGGTGACCGCGGCGGCCTTGGCCCGCACCGAAAGCCGCGGCTGCCACCACCGTGCCGAATTCCCGGAAACCGCGCCAGAACACGCCCGCGGCATCGTGGTCCGGCTGGCCGATACCGTGTGCGCGGAAACGCTGGCGGCGGTGTCTTGATGGCGGCGCTGTCCGACGCCGAACTCGCCGCGGCTTCCGACGCCGTGCGGCGCGGGCTGCAGGAAGATCTGCGTTACGGGCCCGACATCACCACGCTCGCAACGGTTTCCGACGGCATCGCGACGGCATCGATGGTGCCCCGGGAACCGGGCGTGATCGCCGGACTGGACGTTGGCGTGCTGGTGCTCGACGAGGTGCTGGGCGCCGGGGCGTACCAGGTGCTCGACCGCGTCGACGACGGTGCCCGAGTGCAACCAGGGCAGGCGGTGTTGACCGTGCGAGCGCAGACCCGTGGCCTGCTGACCGCGGAGCGCACGATGCTGAACCTGGTCTGTCACCTTTCGGGTATCGCGACCGCGACCGCGGCATGGGTGGACGCCGTCAGCGGCACCAAGGCGCAGGTTCGCGACACCCGCAAAACCCTGCCCGGGCTGCGCGCACTGCAGAAGTACGCCGTGCGGGTCGGCGGCGGGACCAACCACCGCCTCGGGCTCGGGGACGCAGCGTTGATCAAGGACAACCACGTCGCGGCCGCGGGCTCGGTGGTGGCGGCGCTACGGGCGGTGCGTGCGGCCGCACCCGAGCTGCCGTGCGAGGTCGAAGTGGACTCACTCGAGCAGCTTGACGAGGTGCTGCCCGAAAAGCCGGAGTTGATCCTGCTGGACAACTTCCCGGTGTGGCAGACGCAGATTGCGGTGCAGCGGCGCGATTCCCGAGCGCCGACTGTCCTGCTGGAGTCCTCGGGCGGGCTCAGTCTGGAGACGGCGGCGGACTACGCCGCGACCGGGGTGGATTATTTGGCCGTCGGGGCGCTGACGCACTCGGTCCGGGTGCTCGATATCGGCCTGGATATGTAGGTCTGTTCCGGGGCCGGCAAGGCCGTGTCATGCCCCTGTCAGTCCACGTCGCTGACCAGTACCGCCATCCGGCGCAGCTGCAGCCGCACCAGCCAGGGCAGGCCCGTGCCGTCGGCGCCGGCCGGCAGAATCCGGGGGTTGACGATGTGCACGGTCTTACGGGCGAAGTGCAGGTCCGCCTGGCCCGCGGCCAGCACGTTCTTCACCCAGTCGGTCTTGCCGTGGCCCAGTGCGATGCACAGCAGGTTGCCGCTGCGGTAGGCGGTGACGATGGTTTTGTATGGTTTGCCGGAGGTACGCCCGCGATGCTCGATCGTTGCCGTCCCCGGCAGGAAGCGTGCGATCGGTTTGAGCCTCGGATTGACGTACTTGACCTGGAAGTTCTCGAACCAGCTCGGGTACACCATGGGGATGCCCGGCGCGTTGTTCGGGTGATCCTTGGTCGACATGCCTGCTCCTTTGCGGGACGTCGGTAGGCGTGATTACCGGCAGACTACCGGCCGGTTATTGATTTGAGCTCCTCTGGGACAATGGACGCTGTGACTGCCTCGCCACCCTCTGTGCTGGCCCGCATCGACCTGCGGGGCGCGGAGCTGACTGCTGCCCGACTGCGGGCCGCCCTGCCGCGCGGTGGTGCTGACGTGGAGACCGTATTGCCGAAGGTGCGCCCAATCGTGGACGCCGTGGCTGAACGGGGCGCTGAGGCGGCCCTGGAGTTCGGGGAGTCATTCGACGGCGTACGCCCGTCCGCCGTCCGGGTTCCCGCCGCCGCGTTGCGGGCCGCGCTGGACGGCCTGGCCGCCGACGTGCGCGACGCGCTGCAGGTGATGATCGAGCGCACCCGCGCGGTCCACGCGGATCAGCGCCGCACCGACGTCACCACCGTGCTGGGGCCCGGTGCGACCGTCACCGAGCGCTGGGTTCCCGTCGAGCGGGTGGGCCTGTATGTGCCCGGCGGCAACGCCGTGTACCCGTCGAGCGTGGTGATGAATGTGGTTCCCGCGCAGGCTGCAGGGGTCGAGTCATTGGTGGTGGCCAGCCCGCCGCAGGCCCACTTTGACGGCCTGCCGCACCCGACGATTCTGGCCGCTGCCCGGCTGTTGGGTGTGGAGGAGGTGTGGGCGGTCGGCGGCGCTCAGGCGGTGGCCTTGCTGGCCTACGGAGGTGTGGACACCGACGGTGGCACACTCGCGCCGGTCGACATGATCACCGGGCCCGGCAACGTCTACGTCACGGCGGCCAAGCGACTGTGCCGGTCGTTGGTGGGCATCGACGCCGAAGCCGGGCCGACCGAGATCGCGATCTTGGCCGACCACACCGCCGACCCCGCGCACGTCGCCGCCGACCTGATCAGCCAGGCCGAACACGACGAGATGGCCGGGAGCGTGCTGGTAACCGCGAGCGAGCAACTGGCCGCGGCCACCGACACCGAAGTGGCGGCCCAACTGCAGACCACCGTGCACCGTGAGCGAGTCAGCACCGCGCTGAGCGGGCCACAGTCGGCGATCATCTTGGTCGACGACCTGGACGCCGGTGTCAAGGTGGTCAACGCCTACGCCGCCGAACACCTCGAAATTCAGACCGCCGACGCACCGCGGGTGGCCAGCCGAATACGTTCGGCCGGAGCCATTTTCGTCGGACCGTGGTCGCCGGTGAGTCTCGGCGACTACTGCGCCGGGTCAAACCACGTGTTGCCGACCGCCGGCAGCGCCCGGCACTCCAGCGGCCTGTCGGTGCAGACCTTCCTGCGAGGCATCCACGTCGTGGACTACACCGAGGCCGCCCTGAAGGACGTCTCCGGTCACGTGGTGACCCTCGCGAAGGCCGAGGATCTGCCGGCGCACGGCGAGGCGGTACGGCGGAGGTTCGAACGATGACGGCTGCCGACCGGCGGGTCAGCCTCGATGATCTGCCGTTGCGCGATGACTTGCGGGGCAAGTCGCCCTACGGCGCACCGCAATTGGCCGTCCCGGTGCGGTTGAACACGAACGAGAACCCGCATCCACCCAGCCAGGCGCTGGTCGACGACGTGGTTCGGTCGGTGCAGGAAGCCGCGGCGCAGCTGCACCGTTACCCCGACCGAGACGCAGTGGCGTTGCGCACCGATCTGGCCAGTTACCTGACGGCGCAGACCGGCACGCCGCTCAGCGTCGACAACCTGTGGGCGGCCAATGGTTCCAATGAGATCCTGCAGCAGCTGCTGCAGGCGTTCGGCGGGCCGGGCCGCACTGCGATCGGGTTCGTCCCGTCCTACTCGATGCATCCGCTGATCGCCGACGGCACCCGCACCGAGTGGCTGGTAGCCGCCCGCGCCGACGACTTTAGTCTGGACGTCGATGCGGCCGTCGCCGCGATTTCCGAACGTAGGCCGGACGTCGTCTTCGTGACGAGCCCGAATAACCCTTCGGGACAGAGCATTCCGTTGCCAGATCTGCGCCGTCTGCTCGAGGTGACGCCGGGCATTCTGATCGTGGACGAGGCCTACGGTGAATTTTCGTCGCAGCCCAGCGCGGTGGCGTTGCTCGACGCGTACCCCACCCGGCTCGTGGTCAGCCGCACTATGAGCAAGGCGTTCGCCTTCGCCGGCGGCCGACTCGGTTACCTGGTCGCCACACCGGCGTTAATCGACGCGATGCTGCTGGTGCGGTTGCCTTATCACCTGTCCTCGCTCACGCAGGCCGCCGCCCGCGCGGCATTGCGGCACGCCGACGACACGCTGGGAAGCGTGGCCACGCTGATCGCCGAACGCGAGCGTGTCATGGCGGCCTTGGCGGGCTTGGGCTTTCGGGTCATCCCCAGCGACGCGAACTTCGTGCTGTTCGGCCGGTTCGCCGATGCGTCGGCGGCATGGCAGCGTTACCTGGACGAAGGGGTACTGATCCGTGACGTCGGGATTTCGGGCTATCTGCGCACCACCATCGGCCTGGCCGACGAGAATGACGCGTTCTTGAAGGCGAGCGCCGAGATCGCCAGGACGGAGCTGGTCGACCAAACAGTAGCAGCGGTCGCAAGCGCGGCGGCACCGCGTGCAGCGGGTCGCGACGATGGGCAAGGAGCGCCGTGACCACCTCGCAGACCAACAGCGCGGCGCGCCGCGCCCGAATCGAGCGCCGCACCAAGGAATCCGACATCGTCATCGAGCTCGACCTCGATGGCACCGGGCAGGTCGACGTCGACACCGGTGTGCCGTTCTACGACCACATGCTGACCGCACTGGGCAGCCACGCCAGCTTCGACTTGACCGTGCGCACCAAGGGTGACGTCGAGATCGAAGGGCACCACACCATCGAGGACACCGCGATCGCGCTCGGGCAGGCGCTCGGTCAGGCACTTGGCGACAAGCGGGGCATCCGCCGCTTCGGGGACGCCTTCATTCCGATGGACGAGACGCTGGCGCACGCCGCCGTCGACGTCTCCGGCCGGCCGTACTGCGTGCACACCGGCGAACCGGATCACCTGCAACACACCACCATCGCCGGAAACTCCGTGCCCTATCACACGGTGATCAACCGGCACGTGTTCGAATCGCTGGCGATGAACGCCCGCATCGCCTTGCACGTGCGGGTGCTGTACGGCCGCGACCCGCACCACATCACCGAAGCCGAATACAAGGCGGTGGCCCGCGCACTGCGCCAGGCGGTCGAACCCGACCCCCGCGTTTCGGGTGTGCCATCCACCAAAGGTGTTTTGTGACAGAGAAATTCGTAGTCGTCCTAGACTATGGTTCGGGCAACCTACGCTCGGCGCAGCGTGCGCTGGAGCGCGTCGGGGCCACCGTGGAAGTCACCGCCGACCCCGCGGCGGCGGCGTCCGCCGACGGGTTGGTGGTGCCGGGCGTCGGCGCTTTCGAAGCGTGCATGACCGGACTGCGCAAGATTGCCGGGGAGCGGATCATCGCCGAGCGGGTGGCCGCCGGCCGACCGGTACTCGGGGTCTGTGTCGGCATGCAGATCCTGTTTGCGCGCGGCGTCGAGTTCGGCGTGGAGACGGCCGGCTGCGCGCAGTGGCCGGGTGCGGTGACCCGACTGGACGCCCCGGTGATCCCACACATGGGCTGGAACGTCGTGCAATCCGGTTCCGGCAGCCAGCTTTTCAAGGGGCTGGACTCGTCGGCCCGGTTCTACTTCGTGCACTCCTACGCGGCGCAACATTGGGATGGGGCGCCGGAGGCCGTGCTGACCTGGGCCACCCATCACGTGCCGTTTTTGGCCGCGGTCGAGGATGGGCCACTTTCCGCCACGCAATTTCATCCCGAGAAGAGCGGGGATGCCGGGGCGGCCGTATTGAGCAACTGGGTTGAGGGACTGTAAATGCCGCTGATTTTGCTACCCGCCGTCGATGTCGTCGAAGGCCGCGCCGTGCGCCTGGTGCAGGGCAAGGCCGGCAGCGAAACCGAGTACGGCTCCGCGCTGGACGCGGCGCTGACCTGGCAGCGTGACGGCGCCGAGTGGATCCATCTGGTGGACCTGGATGCCGCGTTCGGGCGAGGTTCTAACCGCGAATTGCTCGCCGAAGTGGTGGGCAAGCTGGATGTGCACGTGGAGCTGTCCGGGGGTATCCGTGACGACGATTCGTTGGCCGCGGCACTGGCTACCGGGTGTGCCCGGATCAATCTGGGCACGGCGGCCCTGGAGAATCCGCAGTGGTGCGCCCGAGCCATCGCCGAGCACGGCGACAAGGTCGCCGTCGGCCTGGACGTGCAGATCGACAAATCTTATCCAGACGGAGTACACCGGCTGCGCGGGCGCGGCTGGGAAACCGACGGCGGCGACCTGTGGGACGTGTTGGAACGCCTTGACGCCGAAGGCTGTTCGCGGTTCGTCGTCACCGATGTCACTAAGGACGGCACCCTGGGTGGCCCCAACCTCGATCTGCTGTCCCGCGTCGCCGAGCGGACCGAGGCGCCGGTGATCGCCTCGGGCGGCGTGTCCAGCCTTGACGACCTGCGCGCAATCGCGACGCTCGTTGACCGCGGCGTCGAGGGAGCGATCGTGGGTAAGGCGCTGTATGCGGGACGGTTCACGCTGCCGCAGGCGCTGGACGCGGTACGGGACTAGACCGATGGACGTCAACGGGCTGCTGGCCGAGGCGTCGGCGATCCTCGACGCGGCCGCGGAGTCTTTCGTCGCGGGGCGTCGGGCTGATTCGGCGGTTCGCAAGAAGGGCAACGATTTCGCCACCCAGGTCGATCTCGAAATCGAGCGGCAGGTGGTGGCCGCGCTGCAGGCGGCGACGGGAATTGGGGTGCACGGCGAGGAATTCGGTGGCGCGCCGGTCGATTCGCCGTGGGTGTGGGTGCTGGACCCGATCGACGGGACCTTCAACTACGCCGCGGGATCGCCGATGGCGGCTATCTTGTTGGCTCTGCTGCGCGACGGAGAACCGGTGGCCGGCCTGACCTGGATGCCGTTCACGCAGGACTACTACACCGCCGTCGCCGATGGTCGGCTGGTCAGAAACGGTGTCGACCAACCGGCGTTGACTCACACGGATCTGGCCGACACCCTGATCGGCGTCGGCACTTTCAACTCCGAATCGCGAGGGCAGTTTCCCGGGCGTTATCGGATTGCGTTGCTGGAGAAGCTGAGCACGGTGTGTTCGCGGTTGCGTATGCACGGCTCCACGGGCATCGATCTGGTCTATGTCGCCGACGGAATACTCTCCGCCGCAATCGCTTTCGGCGGACACGTATGGGATCACGCCGCCGGGGTCGCGCAGGTGCGGGCCGCGGGTGGCACCGTTACCGACCTAGCCGGGCAGCCGTGGACGCCCGAGTCGCGCTCGGTGCTGGCAGCGGCCCCCGGCGCCTACGAGCAGGTCCTCGATATCATCCGCAGCGTCGGCCGGCCGGAGGACTACTGACATGCACACGGGCACCGACCTTGCGGTACGAGTGATCCCGTGCCTGGACGTCGACGACGGGCGCGTCGTCAAAGGGGTCAACTTCGAAAACCTACGTGACGCGGGAGATCCCGTCGAACTCGCCGCGGCCTACGACGCCGAGGGCGCCGACGAACTGACCTTCCTGGACGTGACGGCGTCCTCGTCGGGCCGCGCGACGATGCTGGACGTGGTGCGCCACACCGCCGAACAGGTGTTCATCCCGCTGACCGTCGGCGGCGGAGTCCGCACCGTCGCCGATGTCGACGTGCTGCTGCGTGCGGGGGCGGATAAGGTCTCGGTCAATACCGCGGCGATCGCTCGACCCGAATTATTGGCAGAGCTGTCAAGGCAATTCGGATCGCAGTGCATCGTGCTGTCCGTCGATGCGCGTACCGTGCCACCCGGATCGGCGCCAACGCCGTCGGGCTGGGAGGTCACCACGCACGGTGGGCGCCGTGGCACCGGAATCGACGCCGTCGAATGGGCCACCCGCGGTGCCGAGCTGGGTGTGGGCGAGATATTGCTCAACTCGATGGACGCCGACGGCACCAAGGCCGGCTTCGATCTGGACATGCTGCGGGCGGTCCGTGCCGCGGTCACGGTCCCGGTGATCGCCAGCGGCGGCGCCGGTGCGGTGGGCCACTTCGCGCCCGCCGTTGCTGCCGGCGCCGATGCTGTGCTGGCGGCCAGCGTCTTTCATTTTCGTGAGCTGACCATCAAACAGGTGAAGGCCGCGATGGCTGACGAAGGGATCACGGTGCGATGACGAGGCTCGATCCCGGCATCGCCGCCCGCCTCAAGCGCAACGACGACGGCTTGTTCACCGCGGTCGTGCAGGAGCGAAGCAGCGGCGACGTGCTGATGGTTGCCTGGATGGATGATGACGCGCTGGCCCGCACACTGGAAACCCGTGAAGCTACCTACTTTTCGCGTTCCCGCGGTGAGCAGTGGATCAAGGGCGCGACGTCCGGTCACACCCAGCACGTACATTCAGTACGGCTGGACTGCGACGGTGACGCCGTGCTGCTGACCGTCGATCAGGTGGGCGGGGCCTGCCACACCGGAGACCACAGCTGCTTCGACAGCGATCTACTGCTGCAACCCGAAGCCTGACCCATCGTTACTCGGCGTGTGAGCAGGTGCTGAGGTGGCGAATGCGCCGGCCGGCACATCGGGGCCATGACTTTCAGCCAGAATGGCGGGCGATGCGCGAACGAATGTCCTGGAATGTGGCGGTGCCGTTGGCCGCCCTGGTCATGCTTGCGCTGACCTGGGACACGGTGCCTGGGCCACTGCTCGCCGGGCTCGAGGCGATATTCCTGATCGGTGCCGTGTTGGCCGCGGTGCACCACGCGGAGGTGGTGGCCCATCGGGTTGGGGAGCCATTCGGGTCGCTGGTGCTCGCCACGGCGGTAACCGTTATCGAGCTGGCGCTCATCATTGCGCTGATGGCTTCGGGCGGCCACGATGCGGAGACGCTGGCCCGAGACACCGCGCTGGCCGCGGTGATGATCACCCTGAACGGCATTGCCGGGTTGTCGCTGCTGCTGGGTTCACGCCGCTATGGCGTGACGTTGTTCAATCCGCACGGCACCGGCGCGGCGCTAGCTACGGTCACTACGCTGGCAACGCTCAGCTTGGTGTTACCGACTTTCACCACTACCCGCGGGGGCCAGGAATTCTCGCCCGGGCAGCTGGGATTTGCTGCCGTTGCGTCATTGCTCCTGTATCTGCTGTTCGTCTTCACCCAAACGGTGCGCCATCGCGACTTCTTTCTGCCGATCGAGCAAGAGGGTCAGCAGCACCCGGTCGACGAGGAAAGCCATGCGGAACCACCCAGTAAGGCCGCGGCGCTACGCAGCGTCGGTCTGCTGCTGGTGGCGCTCGTCGCGGTCGTGGGGTTGGCCGAGCAGGAATCACCGGCCATCGAGAAAATGGTGGCGGCGGTCGGCTTCCCGCATTCTTTCGTCGGTCTGGTGATTGCGTCGTTGGTGTTGCTGCCGGAGACGCTCGCGGCGGTGCGCGCGGCGCGCGGCGGCCGGATCCAGACCAGCCTCAACCTCGCTTACGGTTCGGCGATGGCGAGCATCGGACTCACCATCCCGGGCATTGCGCTGGCGTCGATCTGGCTCGAGGGACCGCTGATCCTGGGCTTGGGTCCCACCCAGTTGGTGCTCTTTGCGTTGACAGTGGTGGTCAGCATGCTGACCGTGGTGCCCGGTCGCGCGACCCGGTTGCAGGGTGAGGTACATCTGGTGTTGCTGGCCGCCTTCGTATTTCTGGCGGTCGTCCCCTAGCGGCCGAAGGTCCTGGACGGCACGGGCATCGACGCCGGCAATTCCTTAAACTGGGTCGTCCTATGACAGTTGAAGCGCCGATCGCGTGGGAGGTCACTGACGACGTCGACGTCTTCAGCGACATGCTGCGCAGGTGTTATCTCCCGTTCGCGATGACGGGCGAGGACGCTGAACTGGGGATCTTCTCGGCAACCGTGCAAGAACGGCCGTTGGGGCCGCTGCGTCTGGTGGACGGGATAACGTCCCCGCACGGTGGCATCCGGCGCGCCCGGCAAGTCAGCACAACGCCCCGCGACGTGGTTGGGCTGCAGTACGTCCTGGCCGGCCGCGAGTTCATTCGTCAGCGTGACGAAGTGTTGGCGCTCGGGCCGGGCGATCTGATGGTGTGGGATACCGATGTCAGCGGTGCCTACGAAATCGTCGAGACGGTGCGCAAGCGGACGTTGGTTGTGCCGCGCAGCTTAGCCGACGCCTTGGGACTCGACGTGCACACCCCGGCGATGGTGCACGTGGTGCCCGGCTGTCGGCTCGGCGCCATCCGCCCGCTGTTTGGGTTGCTCGAGGTCTTGAGCGCCAACCTCCCGACGATGAGCCTTCAAGCGACGGAGCGGGCGACGGCGTTGGTGATTCAGATGCTCGCCGATGTCGGGGGCGGTTTGCCGGGCACAACGACGCTGCGGCGGCGGGGCGCCGAGGATTTGTGCGAGCGCGTTCTTGCCTATGTCGAGGGCAATCTGGGCGACCCGGCGCTGACGCCAGCGGTAGTTGCGGCCGCGAATTTCGTGTCGGTCCGCACGCTGTACACCGTGCTGCGATCGAACAACATCGCGTTGGCTGCTCACATCCGCAAACGCCGGCTGGCGCGCTGCTACGCCGACCTGGTGACGACCGATGACCCGGTGGGCGACATCGCCGCGCGGTGGGGATTCGTCAGTTTGCCGCATTTCAGTCGCGCGTTCGCCAAGCAGTATGGGATTGCGCCGAGCCGGCTGCGTCGGCCCGCGTAACCCGCTCGCGCAGTCGGACAACTATTGCGCGTCGAGAGTCAAACGAGCTCAGCTCTTCGCTTTCTAACCTGACTTATGTTGCACGGCAAGCGCGTTGCCGTAAGGCAGCAGATGTCGTACTGCCGCAGGCAGAGAGGAAGCACTATGAGTGAGGCGCAAGACGTCGAGTTCGACGCCGATGGCGTGACCCTGCGTGGCTTGTTTTTCGGGGCGGAACCGGCGGGCGGCCGCGCGCCATGTGTTGTGATGGCGCATGGTCTGGGGGGCGAGGTAGCCCACTTCATCGCAGATTTCGCGGCGGTGTTCGCGGCAGCGGGAGTCGCGGCGCTGGTCTATGACCACCGCAGTTGGGGGCGTTCGGACGCCGCACCCGGCATGCCGCGTAACGAGACCGATCCATGGCAGCAGATTCGTGACTACCAGCACGCCATCACCTATGTGCAGAGCCGCCCCGACGTCGACCCGGACCGCCTGGGGGCCTGGGGCACCAGTCTCTCGGCGGCCCATGTGCTGGTGCTGGGCGCGATCGATCGCCGTCTCAAGGCAGTCGCCGGGCAGGCGCCGTTCGTCAGTGGAAAACTGCAGTCGCAGAACCTGATCCGTGCGGACCTGCTGCCCGCGGTTGCGGAGGCGTTTGCCGCCGACCGGCGCGCTCGGTCGGACAGCGATGTGGCGGCAACCATCCCGATCGTCGATGCTGACCCCAACGCCAATGTCGTGCTGCCGAGCCCCGACGCCTACCAGTACTTCTATGGACCCGGCGGGGCTGTGGAACGTGATCCCGGCTTCGCCAACCAGATGACGCTGCGCAGTGTGGAATACGTCCTCGGTTACGAACCTGGCGCATACGTCCCCTACATCACGCCGACGCCGCTCCTGATGGTGGTGCTGGCCGACGACGTGGTGACACCGAGCGAGGCGGCGCTACGGGTGTTCGAAACCGCCGCGCATCCCAAGCGGTTGGTGATCGTCCCGGGCGGTCACTTTGACGCTTACCGGGGTCCCGCGAGCGACAAGGCCAAAGCGGCCGCGCGGGACTTCTTCGTCGAGCATCTCGGCGGTCGAGAAGCGCCCCAATCGGCCACTACGGCAGCCGATTTCGCGGACCTGCCGGCGGTCTAGGCCGACGAACGCGCCCGCAGCGTTTGCAACGCCTGGTCGGCGTGCGCGTCCATGCTGAATTCGCTGGAGATGACGTTGAGCACCGTGCGGTCGGTGTCGATGACGAAGGTGGTGCGCTTGACCGGCAGCAGCTTGCCGAGCAGGCCGCGCTTGACGCCGAATTGGGTGGCGATCGCGCCGTCGGCGTCGGACAGCAGCGGGTAGTCGAAGTTTTCCTTGTCGGCGAACTTGGCCTGCTTGTGCACGGCATCGGTGCTGATGCCGACCCGGTTGGCGCCGACGGCGGCGAACTCGGCGGCCAAGTCGCGGAAGTGGCAGGCCTCCTTGGTGCATCCGGGCGTCATCGCCGCGGGGTAGAAGAACAGGACGACCGGGCCGTCCGCCAACAGCGTGCTGAGCTTGCGTGGCGTCCCGGTTTGATCCGGAAGTTCGAAGTCGGGCACCGTGTCACCAGGTTTCATGGCCGTCAGGCTACGCCGGTGTGCGTCGTCGTCGGGCTGTGCCCGATTGCCCGGCTCCTTGCACTCCGCTGCGCGGTGTGCGTCGTCGTCGGGCTGTGCCCGATTGCCGCGTCGTCGACCCGAGGGGATCTGCGAGGATGGTTCAGTGCACCCTGACCTCGCCCACACGACCTCGCGGGAGGAGTTTCGCCAGCTCGCGGCGGAACACCGCGTCGTGCCGGTGACCCGGAAGGTCTTGGCCGACAGTGAGACACCCCTATCCGCATACCGCAAGCTCGCCGCCAATCGCCCCGGCACCTTCCTGCTGGAGTCCGCGGAAAACGGCAGGTCGTGGTCGCGCTGGTCGTTCATCGGGGCTGGAGCGCCCTCGGCGCTGACCGTGCGCGACGGCCAGGCGGTCTGGCTGGGGGCAGTGCCGCAGGACGCGCCCACCGGCGGTGACCCGCTCGATGCGCTGCGGGCAACCCTGGAGCTGCTTGCCACGGCGGCGGTCCCGGGGCTGCCGCCGCTGTCGGGCGGACTGGTCGGGTTCTTCGCCTACGACATGGTGCGGCGCCTGGAACGCTTGCCCGAGTTGGCCGTCGACGACCTCGGGCTGCCGGACATGCTGATGTTGCTCGCCACCGACGTGGCCGCTGTCGACCACCACGAGGGCACCATCACGCTGATCGCCAACGCCGTGAACTGGAACGGCACCGACGAGCGAGTCGACGAGGCCTACGACGACGCCGTCGCCCGTTTGAACGTCATGACCGAGGCGCTGAGTCAGCCGCTGCCGTCCACGGTCGCGACGTTCCGCCGGCCCGAGCCGTCGTTCCGGTCGCAGCGCACGGTCGAGGAGTACGGCAAGATCGTCGACTACCTCGTCGAGCAGATCGCCGCCGGCGAGGCTTTTCAGGTGGTGCCCTCGCAACGCTTCGAAATGGACACCGACGTCGACCCGTTCGAGGTCTACCGGATTCTGCGGGTGACCAACCCCAGCCCCTACATGTACCTGCTGCATGTACCGAATAGCGTTGGCGCGACGGACTTTTCGATCGTCGGATCCAGCCCCGAAGCCCTCGTCACCGTCTCTGAAGGGCGTGCGACGACCCATCCGATCGCCGGTACCCGGTGGCGGGGGCAGACCGAGGAAGAAGATCAGCTGCTGGAAAAGGAGCTGCTCTCCGACGACAAGGAGCGGGCCGAGCATCTGATGCTGGTCGACCTGGGCCGCAACGACCTCGGCCGGGTCTGCACGCCGGGCAGCGTCCGTGTCGAGGACTACAGCCACATCGAGCGTTACAGCCACGTCATGCACCTGGTGTCCACGGTGACCGGTCTGCTCGGCGAGGGCCGCAGCGCATTGGACGCGGTCACCGCATGCTTCCCGGCCGGCACACTCTCGGGCGCGCCAAAGGTGCGTGCGATGGAGCTGATCGAGGAGGTGGAGAAGACGCGTCGCGGTGTGTATGGCGGCGTCTTGGGCTACCTCGACTTCGCCGGGAACGCCGACTTCGCGATTGCCATCCGCACGGCGCTGATGCGTAACGGTGTGGCCTACGTTCAGGCGGGCGGCGGGGTGGTGGCCGACTCCAACGGTCCCTACGAGCACAACGAGGCGTCCAACAAGGCGCGCGCGGTGTTGAACGCGATCGCGGCGGCGGAGACGCTGAGCGCTCCGGACGCGCCCCGCAATGGCTCCCGAGATGGCTCCCGAGATGGCTCCCGAGATGGCTCCCGAGATGGCTGATGCCCCGGCGGACCGACAGGCCCGGGTGACGATCGGTGTAGCCCAGCTGCTGCTGGTCATCGGCGCCGCCGCGCTGTGGGTGGCGTCGCGGTTGCCCTGGGTGGTCGTCCGGTCGTTCGACGGATTGGGGCCGCCCAAGAACGTGACCCTGTCCGGGGGCATGTGGTCGGCGGCGCTGCTTCCGCTGGCGCTGCTGTTGCTCGCGACCGCCGTCGCGGCGCTCGCGGTGCGCGGCTGGGCGCTGCGGGTGCTGGCGGGTCTGCTGGCCGTTGCCAGCCTGGCGATCGGCTATCTGGGTGTCGGACTGTGGGTACTGCCCGATGTCGCGATGCGCGGAACCGAACTCGCCCACATCTCGCTGGTGACGCTGGTGGGAAGCGAACGGCGCTACTGGGGGGCGGGTGTCGCCGTGGGCGCCGCAGTATGCACTGTGGCTGCGGCGGTGTTGTTGATGCGGTCGGCTTCGAATGCGGAGGCGGCCCGCCGGAGCGCCGTCAAATACGCCGCGCCGGCGACTCGCCGCTCGAATGCCAAACGCGAAGGCGCCGATGGGGCAATGCTGGAGGAGCGGGGAGTCCCGGGTATGTCGGAGCGGATGATCTGGGACGCACTCGACGGGGGACACGACCCGACGGACCGGCCCCGGGGGCCGGACACCGAGGGTCGGTGATGTGCCGCGAGCCGACGGTCGCTACCCTTGCGTGACGTCGTCGAAATCGGCTCAGAACCGGTGCGGTGACCGTCGGTGTGGCTGCGGGAAGGGAAACGACAGGTATGAGTCCGGCGACTGTCCTCGACTCCATCCTTGAGGGAGTCCGGGCCGATGTTGCCGCGCGCGAAGCGCGTGTCCCACTTTCCGAGATCAAGGCTGCGGCCGCGGCGGCGCCGCCACCACTCGATGTGATGGCCGCGCTGCGCGAGCCCGGCATCGGTGTCATCGCGGAGGTCAAGCGCGCCAGCCCGTCGGCGGGTTCGTTGGCGCCCATTGCCGATCCGGCGAAGCTGGCCCGCGCCTACGAAGACGGCGGGGCGCGGATCATCAGCGTGCTGACCGAGGAGCGACGGTTTCATGGCTCGCTCGACGACCTCGATGCCGTGCGAGCCGCCGTGTCGATTCCGGTGCTGCGCAAGGACTTTATCGTCCAGCCATACCAGATTCACGAGGCGCGTGCGCACGGCGCCGACATGTTGTTGCTCATCGTCGCCGCGTTGGAACAGTCCGCGCTGGCGGCGATGCTCGACCGCACTGAATCTCTCGGTATGACGGCGCTCGTGGAGGTACATACCGAACAAGAGGCCGACCGCGCGCTGAAGGCAGGGGCCAACGTGATCGGGGTCAACGCCCGGGACCTCGCGACGCTGGACGTGGATCGGGATTGCTTCGCGCGCATCGCACCCGGGCTGCCCAGCAACGTAATCCGCATTGCGGAATCCGGAGTGCGTGGTACCGGAGACCTGTTGGCGTACGCCGGTGCCGGCGCGGATGCCGTGCTCGTCGGTGAAGGCCTGGTCAAAAGTGGCGACCCGCGCGCGGCGGTTGCCGATCTGGTGACCGCCGGCACCCATCCGTCCTGTCCGAAACCGGCTCGCTAGTCTTTTTGAACCGTTGCTGGCGAGCCCCGTCTTGAAACGTTGAACCCCATGAGCCGTCCCCGCGTTGAGCATTGGTGATGGTGGATCTCACGCGCCCGGCCCTGCCGCTTACCAGCGAGGCCATCTCCACACCCACCCGACACGACCCCGATGCTCGTGGTCATTTCGGCGGCCCCCGCAGCTATGGCGGCCGGTACGTCGCCGAGGCATTGATGGCGGTGATCGAGGAAGTCACCGCTGCCTACGAGAAGGAACGCGTCAATCCGGAGTTCCTGGATCTGCTCGACGGGTTGCAGGCCAACTACGCAGGCCGACCTTCGCCGCTCTACGAGGCCACCCGGCTGAGTGCGCACGCCGGCTCCGCGCGCATCTTCCTCAAACGAGAAGACCTGAACCACACCGGTTCTCACAAGATCAACAACGTGCTGGGTCAGGCGCTGCTGGCCAAGAGGATGGGCAAGACCCGAGTGATCGCCGAGACCGGCGCCGGACAGCACGGCGTGGCCACGGCCACCGCCTGCGCGCTGCTGGGGCTGGAGTGCGTGATCTACATGGGCGCGGTCGACACGGCCCGCCAAGCGCTCAACGTGGCACGGATGCGACTACTGGGTGCCGAGGTCGTCTCGGTCGACGCCGGTTCCCAGACGCTCAAGGACGCCATCAACGAGGCGTTCCGGGATTGGGTCACCAACGCCTACAGCACCTACTACTGCTTCGGCACCGCGGCGGGACCGCATCCGTTCCCCACGATGGTGCGCGATTTCCAGCGGATCATCGGGCTCGAGGCGCGCGCACAGATTCAGGCGCAAGGGGGTCGGCTGCCCGACGCTGTCACGGCATGCGTCGGTGGTGGATCGAATGCGATCGGCATCTTTCATGCCTTCATCGACGACCCCGCGGTGCGGTTGATCGGCTACGAGGCGGGCGGCGACGGCGTCGAGACCGGCCGGCATGCCGCGACATTCACCGGCGGTTCGCCCGGCGCGTTCCAAGGCTCGTTTTCCTATCTGCTGCAGGACGAAGACGGTCAGACGGTCGAATCCCATTCCATCTCAGCAGGTTTGGATTATCCGGGGGTGGGGCCAGAGCATGCATGGTTGCGGGATTCCGGGCGCGCCGAGTACCGGCCGATCACGGATTCGGAAGCGATGGACGCGTTCCGCTTGTTGTGTCGTACGGAAGGCATCATCCCGGCCATCGAATCCGCGCACGCGGTGGCCGGCGCGGTGAAGCTCGGCAACGAATTGGGGCCCGGCGCCATCATCGTGGTTAATCTCTCGGGGCGCGGCGATAAGGACGTCGAGACGGCCGCGAAGTGGTTCGGGCTGCTCGACGAGCAGGGCCGACAATGACCGTCGAGCAAGGTCAGGCCAGCCGGCTGGCCCCGCTGTTCGGTGCGTGCCGGTCGGAAAACCGGGCAGCGCTGATCGGCTATCTGCCCACCGGCTATCCCGACGTGCCCACCTCGGTGGACGCGATGGTTGCGCTGGTCGAATCGGGTTGCGACCTCATCGAAGTCGGCATCCCGTATTCCGATCCGGGCATGGACGGACCGACCATCGCCCGCGCCACCGAAGCCGCGCTGCGGGGGGGAGTGCGGGTCCGTGACGCGCTGACCGCGGTCGAGGCGATCAGTTCGGCCGGCGGCCGCGCGGTGGTCATGACCTATTGGAACCCGGTGCTGCGCTACGGGATTGACGCGTTCGCGCGCGATCTGGCAGCGGCGGGTGGACATGGGATGATCACTCCCGATCTCATCGCCGACGAGGCCGACGAGTGGTTCGCCGCATCCGAGGACCATCGGCTAGATCGCATTTTCCTGGTGGCGCCGTCATCGACGCCCGAGCGACTGGTCAGCACGATCGAAGCATCCCGCGGATTCGTCTACGCCGCCTCGACGATGGGCGTGACAGGAGCCCGTGACGCGGTGTCGACCGCAGCGGAAGAACTGGTGAGCAGGGTCAAGGCGGTGTCCGACATCCCGGTTGGGGTGGGCCTTGGCGTGCGATCGCGCGAACAGGCCGCCGAGATCGGCAGCTACGCCGACGGGGTCATCACGGGTTCCGCGTTGGTGTCGGCGCTCGGCGACGGTCTGCCACACTTGCGTGCCTTGTGCCAGGAATTGGCCCAAGGTGTGCGAGTGTCGACATCATGAGAAGTTTGCCCACCTATTTCCCGAGCCCACCGCAAGGTGTCTGGCATCTTGGGCCGTTGCCGATACGCGCATATGCCCTGTTTATCATCGCTGGGATCGTGGTTGCGTTGATGATCGGTGATCGACGGTGGGCGGCGCGCGGCGGGCAACGGGGGGTCATCTACGACATCGCGCTGTGGGTGGTGCCGTTCGGTCTGATCGGAGGCCGGCTCTACCACCTGGCCACCGATTGGCGTACGTATTGGGGACCAGGCGGTGCCGGGTTGAGCGCGGCGGTGCGGATCTGGGACGGGGGATTGGGCATCTGGGGCGCGGTGGCCCTCGGTGTGCTCGGGGCCTGGATCGGTTGCCGTCGCCGTGGCATTCCGTTGCCGGCCTTTATCGACGCGGTCGCCCCGGGCATCATCCTGGCGCAGGCAATCGGCCGCTTGGGCAACTATTTCAACCAGGAGCTCTACGGCCGCGAGACCACGCTGCCCTGGGGCTTGGAGATCTTCTATCGGCGCGACCCGTCCGGATACATCGACCCGCACTCACTCGACGGCGTGTCGACGGGGCAACTGGCGGTCGTCGTGCAACCGACGTTCCTCTACGAATTGATTTGGAACGTCATCGTTTTCGCCATCCTGATTTTCATCGACAGACGCTACCGGCTGGGTCACGGTCGTCTCTTCGCGGCGTACGTCGCGCTTTATTGCGTCGGACGCTTCTGGGTCGAATTGTTGCGGGACGACACCGCCACCCATATTGCCGGGATTCGGATCAACACGTTCACCTCCACGTTCGTGTTCATCGGTGCGGTCGTGTACATCATGTTGGCGCCTAAAGGGCGCGAGGATCCGGAGAGTCTGCGCGGCAAGGATTACGCTGCCGACGCGGAATCCGAACCGGAGGCGAAGCCGGCCGACGAGCTTGCGGGTGTTGCGACGGCCTCCTCGGCTTCTTCCATGGCTTCCTCGTCTGCGGTGGCGAGCGCTGGCGATCAGGACGAACCGGGGGATCCGGAAGACGCCGTCGAGTCGGCTGAGGTTGACGAAGCCGAAACCGCGACAGCCGAGGGGGCGGAGGCCGCCGAGCCGGCGGTTGAGGAAGCTGCGGAGTCGGAAGCCGCGGAGCCCGCGGTTGAGGAAGCTGACGAGCCGGCAGCCCAAGAACCGGAAGTCGGGGACGCGGCAGCCGAAGAACCGGAGGACGAGGACGCGGCAGCCGAAGAACCGGAGGACGAGGACGCGGCAGCCGAAGAACCGGAGGCCGAAGAACCGGAGGCCGAAGAACCGGAAGCCGAGGACGCGGCACCCGAAGAACCGGAAGCCGAAGAACCGGAGGCCGACACAGCCACAGCCGAAGCCTCCACACCCGGCGTCGACGTCAAGGAAACGCAACGGCGCTGGTCGCTGCGACGCAGAAACCGACGGTAGCGTCGGCCGAGCGAACATGCCCTGACCGTGAGGCTGGGGTATCACCAGCGGATCTGGCATGCTGAGACCGTGACCGATCCGTCATGGAGCCAAGCCCCTGACTCAGGTGCACAACCGCAACAGCCGCCCGGATATCCACCGCCGTATCCGCCCTATTCGGCGGCGCCACAAGCCGACCCGTGGGCGCCCTACGGCCGCCATCCGGTGACGGGGCTGCCGTATTCGGACAAATCGAAAACCATCGCAGGTCTCTTGCAACTGCTCAGTCTGGTCGGCATCGGCGGTATCGGCCGGTTCTACATCGGCGACGTCGGCATGGGCGTCGCACAACTACTCGTGGGCCTGCTGACCTGTGGAGTTGGGTTGATCTGGAGCATCGTCGATGCGGTGCTGATCCTCACCGACAAAGTCAACGATCCGCAGGGCCGCCCGCTACGCGATGGCACCTGAGCTCACCTCGCGCACGCCGGAACAACCGGATCAGTGCGGACATCAGCACCGTCGCTACCTGGCGGCCGGGACCGGCCTACTGCTGGGCGGAGCACTGGGCTACATCGGCCTCGTCAACCCGCACCATGTCGGTTCCCTGTACCCACAGTGTCCGTTCAAGGCGCTCACCGGCTGGGACTGTCCCTTCTGCGGTGGGCTACGGATGACCCACGACCTGCTGCACGGTGATCTGGCCGCCAGCGTCAACGACAACATCTTTCTGCTGATCGGGCTGCCACTGTTGGCTGCATGGCTGCTGATCCGACGACGCCAGGGCCGGCGCTCGGTCCCGGTGGCGGCATTGAGTGCAATCGTTGTCGCGGCAATCGGATGGACGGTACTGCGGAATTTGAGCGGCTTTCCGCTGGTTCCGACCATGCTGAGCGGTTAGTGGCGCGCGACGCGCCGGGATGATTTCTCTGTGGCTTTACCTGTGGTCACCTGAGGGTCACTCCCACCACCCGCGGCGCGACTAAGCTGATCGGCGTGAGTAGACGCGGAAAGATCGTCTGCACCCTAGGCCCCGCAACCCAAACGGATGATCTGACGTTGGCGTTGGTCGAGGCAGGGATGGACGTTGCCCGATTGAACTTCAGCCACGGCGATTATTCGGATCACAAGGCGGCGTACGAGCGGGTACGTGCCGCGTCGGATGCCACCGGGCGCGCGGTTGGCGTGCTCGCGGACCTGCAGGGCCCCAAGATCAGGCTCGGGCGCTTCGCCACCGGGTCCACGTATTGGGCTGACGGCGAAACGGTTCGGATCACTGTCGAGGACTGCGAGGGCACCCACGACCGGGTGTCGACCACCTACAAGACGTTGGCCAACGACGCCGCGGTGGGTGACCGTGTTCTGGTCGACGACGGCAAGGTAGGACTGGTTGTCGAGGCCATCGAGGGTGACGACGTGGTCTGTAGGGTCATCGAGGGCGGCCCGGTCAGCAACAACAAGGGCATTTCGTTGCCCGGGATGAACGTGTCCGCACCGGCCTTGTCCGACAAGGACATTGACGACCTCACCTTCGCGCTGGACCTAGGCGTCGACCTGGTCGCCATGTCCTTCGTGCGCTCGCCGTCGGAGGTCGAGCTGGCGCACGAGGTGATGGATCGACTGGGCCGGCGGGTGCCGGTGATTGCCAAGCTGGAAAAGCCGGAATCCATCGACAATCTCGAAGCGATCGTGCTGGCCTTCGACGGCATCATGGTGGCCCGCGGCGACCTCGGCGTCGAGCTGCCGCTGGAAGAGGTTCCGCTGGTGCAAAAGCGTGCCATCCAGGTGGCCCGCGAGAACGCCAAACCCGTCATCGTCGCCACCCAGATGCTCGAGTCGATGATCGACAGCTCGCGGCCCACCCGCGCCGAGGCCTCCGACGTCGCCAACGCCGTGCTCGACGGTGCCGACGCGGTGATGTTGTCCGGCGAGACCTCGGTCGGCAAGTACCCGCTGGCTGCGGTCCGCACCATGGCCCGCATCGTGACCGCGGTGGAGGAGAACTCCACGGCCGCCCCGCCGCTCACCCACGTGCCGCGCACCAAGCGCGGGGTGATCTCCTACGCCGCCCGCGACATCGGCGAGCGGCTCGACGCCAAGGCCCTGGTCGCCTTCACCCAGTCCGGTGACACCGTGCGCCGGCTGGCCCGGCTGCACACCCCGCTGCCGCTCCTGGCATTCACCGCCTGGCCCGAGGTGCGCAGCCAGCTCGCCATGACCTGGGGCACCGAGACCTTCATCGTCCCGATCATGGACTCCACCGACGAGATGATTCGCCAGGCCGACAAATCGCTGCTTGAGCTGGGTCGTTACAAGCGCGGTGACCTGGTGGTGATCGTCGCCGGCGCGCCACCTGGCACAGTAGGGTCCACCAACCTGATCCACGTCCACCGCATCGGGGAGGACGACCTCTAGCGCGAAGGAGAGCCCGTGCCGGCCGGCTTGGAGTCTGATCGAGAGCCGAATACCGAGAGCGCATCGGATTTCGAAGAACTGCTGGCGGTGCTGGACCTCAATCGTCTGGGCGACGACCTGTTCGTCGGTTCTCATCCCAGCAAGAACCCGATGCGCACCTTCGGCGGGCAGCTGATGGCGCAATCGTTCGTCGCCGCCAGCCGCAGCCTGCTCCGCGACGATCTGCCGCCCAGCGCCCTCTCGGTGCACTTCGTCAACGGTGGCGACACCGCCAAGGACATCGAATTTCACGTGGTGCGGCTGCGCGACGAACGGCGCTTTGCCAACCGCCGGGTCGACGCTGTACAGGACGGCGTGCTCTTGTCCACTGCGATGATCTCCTACATGTCCGGCGGCCGCGGCCTCGAGCATGCCGTCGACCCCCCGGCGGTGCCGCCGCCGCACACCCAGCCGCCGATCGGCGAGCTGTTACGTGGTTACGAGGAAACCGTTCCGCACTTCGTCAACGCCCTGCAGCCAATCGAATGGCGTTACACCAACGACCCGGCATGGGTGATGCGCGATAAGGGCGAGCGGTTACCGCACAACCGGGTGTGGCTCAAGGCATTGGGTACGGTGCCCGACGACCCCGTGCTGCACACCGCCACCATGGTGTATTCGTCAGACACCACCGTGCTGGACTCGGTGATCACCACCCATGGACTGTCGTGGGGCTTCGACCGCATTTTTGCGGCTTCGGCCAATCATTCCGTGTGGTTTCACCGCCCCGTCGATTTTAACGACTGGGTGTTGTATTCGACATCATCGCCGGTCGCCGCCGATTCACGGGGATTGGGCACCGGCCACTTCTTCGACGGCGCCGGGCAACTCGTCGCGACCGTCGTGCAAGAGGGTGTGCTCAAATACTTTCCCCGTTCCGGGCAATAACGGTTATCGAATAGTTACTTGACACCGGTCCGATTTCGATTCTGCTGGCTCATATTTGGGCGTAGATTCGGCTCCGCCGGGTATGCGGTGGGAAAGGTGGCGCGCAGAGTGCGCCGCTGATTGTCAGCCCATCGGGAGGTGAAGTGTGAAAAGCTCGTCAGTCGACCTCCTCCCAAAGCTACGCGCGCGCGAACGTGTTGTGGTGCACGTCGATTCGCTCGCCGCGCGTTGTCTCGGCGCATTCGCCCTGTTGGGCGCGGCGTGCTGGTTGGTCGCGATCCTTGCTCATCACCGGGTGCAGCCACAGTGGCACTACTCCGACCGGCTGGACTGGTCGTTGACGGTGCTCGCCGCGGTGGCCTTGATCGCGCGGGGTATCTTCCTAGGCCGTCCGGTGACCAGCCTGCACGCCGCGCTGGCCGCGCTGTGCGTCGTCGGCGGGCTGGGTTCACATGTGCTGGGTTTCGGACTGCTCGGAAACGTTCTGATCGCCGGATCGGGACTGGTGTTGATGTGGCCGACGGCGTCGCATCCACGGCCCGAAGACCTGCCGCGGGCATGGGCGTTGATCGACGCGACCACCGATGACCCGCTGGCCCCGTTCACCATGCAGACGGGTAAGAGCTACTTCTTCAACGCCGCCGGCACCGCCGCGCTCGCCTACCGGACACGGATGGGGTTCGCGGTGGTGGGCGGCGACCCGATCGGCGAACAGGCGCAATTCGCTCAGCTGGTGGCCGACTTCGCGGCGATGTGCCGCACCCGTGGCTGGCGGATAGCAGTGGTGGGCTGCAGCGAGCACCGGCTCGAATTATGGACTGACCCAATCATTCTCAAGCAGAGGCTGTGGGCGGTGCCGATCGGTCGCGACGTCGTGGTGGACGTGTCGAACTTCGACATGGTGGGGCGCAAGTTCCGCAATCTGCGCCAAGCGGTCAAGCGCACGCACAACGCGGGAATCACTACCGAAATCGTGGCCGAGCAGGAACTCGATGACGCGTTGCTGGCCGAATTGACCGATGTGGTGCGGGCATCGGCGCGCGGCGCCCATGCCGATCGTGGATTCCACATGAACCTCGACGGCGTGCTCGAAGGCCGATTCCCGGGCATACATCTGATCATCGCCAGGGACGCCGCCGGCCGCGTCCAGGGCTTCCACCGGTACGCGACGGCCGGAGGTGGCAGCGACATCAGCCTCGACGTGCCGTGGCGTCGCCGCGGCGCGCCCAACGGGATAGACGAGCGGCTCAGCGTCGACATGATCGTGACCGGTAAAAGGACTGGCGCGCAACGGCTATCGTTGTCATTCGCGGCGTTTCCGGAGATTTTCGACGAGGAACACCGTGGTCGCGTGCAATGGATCTGTTACCGGTTGATTCACCTGCTCGACCCATTGATCGCGCTCGAGTCGCTGTACCGGTACGTGCGAAAGTTTCACGCGCTGGATAGGCGCCGCTACGCGCTGATCTCGCTGACCCAGTTGCTGCCGCTGATCGTCGTCTTGCTCTCGCTGGAATTCATGCCACGTCGGCGTCACTTGTAGCGCCGTCGATCGCCGAGCCGACGCGCAGTTCGGCGCAGCGCATGCCCGCGGGCAAGTGATGAGTAGCGATCACCACCGTCCGGTCCCCGGCCATCAGGCCCGCATCCGGGGTGAGTAGCGTCGCCAAAAACCGCTCAGCGTCGGCGGTTTCGAGATGCTCGGTGGGCTCGTCGAGCAGCACGATACGGGCCGGCGAGAGCACTGCGCGGGCCAGCAGCAACCGTCGGCGCTGACCGGCGGAGACCGCCTGCGCACCACCCGTCAGCACCGTCGAAAGCCCCTGGGGCAAATCGGCAAGCCAGTCCCCGAGCCCGACCGCCTGCAAGACCGCCGCCAATTCGTCGTCGTCGCAGTCGCCCCGGGCGACCAGCAGGTTGTCTCGCACCGTTGTCGCAAAAATGTGCGCGTCCTCGGCGAAAAAGCCGATGGCGCACGGTAATACCGCTGCGTCGAAGCGGCCGATGTCGATTCCGTTCAACCGCACCGCACCGTCTAACGGCGGCAGCAGTCCGGCAAGTGTCATCAGCAGCGTCGTCTTGCCGGAGCCGCTGGGCCCCGTGACGACCAGGCGCGCGCCGGGTGCGAGGTCGAGCGTCACCTGCTGAGCGTCGCCACGAGCATGACCGCAGTGCGCGTCGGCGGACAGCCGCGCTGTGCCGGCCGGTATTGGTGCCGGCGTTGCAGGCTCGGGTGTGCTGGCGCGGGGAGTCAGGTCGAGCAGACGGCGCGCGGCAATGCGCGAGCGGGTCAGCTGGATGGCGGCGGCCGGCAACGGCGTCATCGCTTCGAACGCCGACAGCGGCAACAACATCAGCACCGCAAGCGTGGTGGGGGCGACCGCCGGGGCCAACCCGATGCCCGCGATGACCGCACCGAGCACACTGATCCCCACGGCAGCGGTCGGCATGGCCTCGGCCAGTGCGGCCGGCTTCCCGGCCGAGTCCAGGGCATCGCTCCATTGCAGTTGACGGCGGTGGGCGTCGGCGATGACCGCGGGCAAGGCGCCGGCGACCCGAAGCTCGGGGGCATGCTCGAGGGCGATCATTGCCGACGTGTCGCGCTCGGAACGATGTTGACGGGCAACCTCTTCCTGCGTCGCCGCGGCTTGGCCGGCCAGCCGGGGCGCCACCACGCCCGTGCCGAGCAGACACAGCACCAGCACCGCGCCGGCCACCGGCGAAATGATCGCGACGGTAGCGGTCGCCGCGACCCCCAGCACCGCGGCGACGCCGATCGGCACGAGCGCGCGTACCACGACATTGGCCAGTTCGTCGACGTCGGCGCCGACCCGTGCCACCAGTTCGCCGCTGTGCAGCCGGACGGCCGCCGCGGTCGAGCCGTGTGCCAGTCGGTGGTAGATCTCCGTGCGGGCAACACCGGCCGCGCGCAACGCGGTGTCGTGGGTGGCCAGTCGCTCGCAGTAGTGCAGCACGCCGCGCGAGATCGCGAACATCCGCACCGCGACGACCGCGACGGACAGGTCGAGGATGGGCGGCATCTGCCAGGCCCGCGTGATCAGCCACGCCGACACCCCGGCCAGCGCGAGCGCACTGCCCAGCGACAGCACCCCCAGCGCGATCGCCGCCAGGAGGCGGGGGAGGCGGGGCCGCAGCAAGCCGACCGCGAGCAGCAGCGGATCAGACCGGCGCATAACGCGCCCGCCCCTCTGACATGACCTCGACGACCTGGTCGGCGATCGCGACCACCGACTGCCGATGACCGACCAGCACGACCGTAACACCGGCGCGTGCTCGCTCGACGATAGACCGCAGCACGTGGCCTTCGGTGCGGGCGTCCAAGTGCGCGGTGGGTTCGTCGAGCAGCAGCACCGGCGCGGCGGCCCCGAACGCCCGGGCCAATCCCAGCCGCTGCCGCTCGCCCAGCGACAGCCCCACCCCGCCACGGCCGAGCGCGGTGTTCAGGCCGTCAGGAAGCTCCCGCAGTACCGCATCGAACCCAGATGCGGCACAGGCATTTTCGATATCGTCCAGCTCACCGAACAGGTGCAGGTTGTCCTCGACGGTGCCGGGGACCAGCACAGGGCGTTGCGGCAGCCAGGAAAGCTGTTGCCACCAGTGCGCGGGATCCAGTTCGGTGACGTCGATCCCGTCCACGGTGACGCGGCCGCTGGATGGGACCGTGAGCCCGGCGATGACCTGCAGCGTGGTGGTCTTGCCCGCGCCGTTTCCTCCGGTCAACACGGTCACCCGGGCTGGCGGGAGCACCGCGGTCAGCTCGCACGGTGCGCGGCCGTCTCGCCCGGCCACGCTGAGTTTGTGCAGCCGGATGTGCGCGCCCGCAGCGCTGATCGTGCGGCTGCGCCCCGACGTAGCCGTGGGCGCGCCGATCAGTGCGAACGCCTCGTCGGCCGCGGTTCGGCCGTCCTGCGCGGCATGAAATTCCACTCCGATGCGGCGCAGCGGCCAATACACGTCGGGTGCCAGCAGCAGCACCGTCAATCCGGTGGCGAGGCTCATCTCGCCGAACACCAGACGCAGCCCAATACCGACCGCGATCAACGCGACCCCCAACGTGGCGAGCAGCTCGAGCACCAGCGCCGAGAGGAACGCGATACGCAACGTCGCCAGCGCCGAGCGTCGGTGCGCCGCAGCCAGTTCGCCGATGCGGCACTCCGGGCCGGAGGCGCGTCCCAGGGCACGCAGGGTGGGTACACCGGCAATCAAGTCCAGCAGCCGGCCCTGCAGGGTTGTCATCGCGGCCAGCGCCGCCGCCGATCGATCGGCGGTCGCCAACCCGATGAGGACCATGAAGATCGGGATTAGGGGCAGCGTGATCACCACGATCACAGTCGATTTCAGGTCGAAGCAGGCGATCACCGCCACACTTGCTGGAGTCAGCACCGCCGCCAGCAGCAAGGTCGGTACATAGCTGGTGAAATACGGTCGCAGGCCGTCGAGGCCCCGGGTGACCACCGCGGTCGCCGCGTCGCGTTGCGCGGCGAGCTCGCCGGGTTGGCGGCCGGTGACGGCGGCGAGGACCTGGCTGTTGAGATCGGCGATCACCGCGCTGGCGCCGCGGTGGCCCAGCCGGGCCTGCAGCCAGTGCGCGACCGTGCGAATGACCCACAGCGCCAGCAGGATCGACAGCGGGCCGAGCCACGCGTGCGGGTGACGGGTCGAGGGTTCGGTGATGACCCCCGCCACGATGCGCGCCAACACGATTGCCGAGCCGATCGCGCAGGCGGAGATCAGCACTCCGCAGCTCACCGTGGCGGCCAGGTAGCGCCGCAACGCGGCCGACGCCCGCCACAGTCGCGGGTCCAGGGGCGCCCGGGAGCTACGCGTACTCAGGACGGACGCCTCGACAGGCCGATCGGTGGCGGGATCCGGTCAGTCGAAATGCGTTGCCGGAAAACCCAGTAGGTCCATGCCTGGTACACAACCGTCAGCGGCGCCAAGAACGCGGTCACCCAGGTCATGATCTTGAGCGTGTACGGCGTCGACGACGCGTTGTAAATCGTGACGCTCCATTGCGGGTTCAGCGTCGAAGGCACCAGATTGGGGTAGAGCACGCCGAACAGCAGGATGACCACCGCCGCCACGACCAGCGCCGTGCAGGTGAATGCCCAGCCGTCGGAGCCGCGTCGCCACACCAGCGCGACGGCGCCCAGTTGTGCGACGACGGCCACCGCCAGCACCAACCAGGTCCAGTTCTTGCCGTGCGCCAACTGGGTCCAAATGCCAAAAGCGGCAACGAGTCCCGTCACCGGCAGCGACAGGCGCACCGCGAACCGGTGCGCGTCGTCGCGAATCGCACCGGACGTCTTCAACATCACGAATACCGCGCCGTACAACAGGAACAACCCGGCTGTGGCCAAGCCGCCCAGCAGGGTGTAGGCGTTGAGCACATCGCCGATCGAGAGGTGGACGTGCCCCGCGGCGTCTACCGGCAGGCCGCGGACCAGCGCGGCGAACGCGACACCCCACAGCACCGCGGGCAGCCACGATCCGGCCGCGATGCCGATGTCGGCCCGGGTGCGCCAGCCGGGATCATCGATCTTGCCGCGCCATTCGATTGCGACGGCACGCAGGATCATGCCGAACAGGATCGCTAACAGCGGCAGGTACAGGGTGGAGAACACGGTGGCATACCAGCCGGGAAACGCCGCGAACATCCCCGCGCCGGCGGTGATCAGCCAGACTTCGTTGCCGTCCCACACCGGGCCGATGGTGTTGAGCGCGGTCCGCCGGTGAATTTCCGGATCCCCGCCGGCGATCGAACGGGTCGAGCGCGCGAACGGCTCCATCAGCATGCCGACGCCGAAGTCGAAGCCCTCGAGGATGAAAAAGCCGAGGAACAACACCGCGATGACACCGAACCACAGCTCCTGCAATGGCATTGGTGAGCTCCTTTCGGGTTGATCTGCGGATCAGTAAGCGAACGACAGCGGCGCAACTTCGTCGTCACCGGGTGCTTTCGGCGGCGCGGGTTCGGCGTCGTGCTCCAGCGGGCCCTCGACGACGTAGCGCTTGAGCAGGAAGAACCAGATGACCGCCAGCAGCGCGTAAACCAACGTGAACGTCACCAGCGAGGTGACGACCATGCCGGCGGCGTGATCGGAGACTCCCGCGCTGACGGTCAACCGGACATGCTGGTCGCCGGTCGGGTTGGGGGCGACGATCCATGGCTGGCGGCCCATTTCGGTGAACACCCACCCGGCGCTGTTGGCCAGGAACGGCGTGGGAATGGTCAGCAGCGCGAACCAGGAGTACCACGGTTTGTCCGGGGTGCGTCCACGCCGTGTCAGCCATAACGTGGTGAGCGCGAACAAGACCGGGATGGCCATCAACCCGATCATCATGCGAAACGACCAGTACGTGACGAACAAGTTGGGCCGGTAGTCGTTTGGCCCGAAGCGCTGCTCGTAGTCCTGCTGGATATTGCGCACGCCTTGCAGTGTCACGCCGCTGAATTTGCTTTCCGCGAGGAACGGCAAGACGTAGGGGACCTCGATGACACGGGTGACGCTGTCGCAGTTGTTGTGGGTGCCGACCGTCAGGATGGAGAAGTCCGGATCGGTTTCGGTGTCGCACAACGATTCTGCCGACGCCATCTTCATCGGCTGCTGCTGGAACATCAGCTTGCCCTGTTGATCGCCGGTGAAGAACAGCCCGACGGTGGCCAGCAATGCCACCCAACATCCCAGGATGGCGGCCGGGCGGAACACGCGGCCGAGGTCGACGTCGCCGTTGCGGTGCGCGCGGACCAGCCACCAGGCGCTGACCGCGGCGACGAAGGTGCCCGCCGTCAACAGCGCGCCGGTCACGGCATGCGAAAACGCTGCTCGCCCGGTGTTATTGCTGAGCAGCGCGCCGATGCTATCCAGCTCCGCGCGCCGCGTCGACGGGTTGTAATGCGCCCCCACCGGGTGCTGCATGAACGAATTCGCCGAAATGATGAAGAACGCGGACACGTTGACCGAGATCGCCACGATCCACATGCAGGCCAGATGCACCAGCCGCGGCAGCCGGCTCCAGCCGAAGATCCACAGGCCGAGGAAGGTCGATTCGAAGAAGAACGCGGCCAAGCCCTCCATGGCCAGCGGGGCGCCGAAGATATCGCCGACGAACTTCGAGTATTGGGACCAGTTCATGCCGAACTGAAATTCCTGCACGATCCCCGTCGCCACCCCGATCGCGAAGTTGATCAGGAACAGCTTGCCGAAGAACTTGGTCAGCCGGTACCAGGCCGCGTTTCCCGTCGCCACCCAAATCGTTTGCATGACCGCGATCAGGGGAGCCAGCCCGATCGTCAGCGGCACAAAGATGAAGTGGTAGACGGTAGTGATACCGAATTGCCACCGCGAAACGTCGACGACATTCATCGGTCATCTCCCATGGCTGCAGGGTCTACGACGGAGTGTAGTAGCTAGGCTGGGTCGGCGCCACGCTCGAGTTGTCTGGCGGCTTTCCGGATCCCGAACGAGGCGACGGCTTCCAAGACGCCGATGACGACCAGCCAGACACCGACCACCAGCGCCAGCGTGATGATCGACGCGAACGGTGACGCCAACACCACGAGGCCGGCCAGCAGGGTGAGCACGCCGAGAACGATCGACCACCCCCGCCCCGGTAGCGTCGCGTCGCTGATCGCGGAAATAGTCGTCGCGACCCCGCGGAAGATGAACCCAATGCCGATCCAGATGGCCAGTAGCAGGACCGCGTTG
Organism: Mycobacterium simiae; assembly: GCF_010727605.1. NCBI lineage: Bacteria > Bacillati > Actinomycetota > Actinomycetes > Mycobacteriales > Mycobacteriaceae > Mycobacterium > Mycobacterium simiae. The sequence goes on along the minus strand of NZ_AP022568.1, from coordinate 92,781 downwards.
CCGAAGTGGCGAAACGCCAACACCGCCAGAACCAATGACGCCGCGCCGCTGACGAACAACAGAACGCGTCCGCCCGCCGACACCTGCAGGCTGAATGCGAACATGACCTGCGCCACCCCGGTGATCAGCAGATACACCCCGAACGCGATCGCCGCGGCGAGCACCGAGATGCCCGGCCACGCGAGCACCACGATGCCGACGATTAGGGTCATCGCTCCCGATGCCAGCGTGGCCTTCCATAAGTGCGGCAACATGCTCGGAACTTCAGCGGGCTGCATAGCCACACTGTGGCATACCCCAGGTATGGCGGATAGGGACTTTAGACCGTGGCGCCGTGCGTTGTGCGCGGTGTCTCGATCGCCAGGTCGCTCTCGTCGCGAGGCGCCGGCCGCCGGCCGATGAGGTACCAGGTCCGCATCAGGCCTTTGCCTTTGACCTCAATGCGGCCGCGCTCCTGCAGCACGAATTCGCCCTTCAGGCGCTCGTAGACATCCTCGGGGACTTGGATCTGTCCCACGGAGTCCGTCGACTCCATCCGAGCCGCGACATTGACGGCGTCGCCCCACACGTCGTAGAAAAAGCGCCGCGAGCCCACGACGCCCGCCACCACCGGGCCGGTCGCAAAGCCGATCCGCAATGGCACCGACAGGCCATGCGGGTCCTTGAGTTCGGCCGCCGTCGCGACCATGTCGAGGGCGAAGTCCGCCAGGGCCTGTACGTGGTCGGGCCTTGGTCGCGGGACTCCGCTGACCACCATGTACGAGTCGCCGCTGACCTTGATTTTCTCCAGGCCGTGCCGGTCGACCAGCTCGTCGAACGCGCTGTAGAGCCGGTCCAGGAACTTGACCAGGTCGCACGGCGCGGTGGTGCTGGCGCGCTCGGTGAAGCCGACCATGTCGGCGAACAGAACCGAGGCTTCGTCGTATCGGTCAGCGATGACATTGCGCTCTGGTTCTTTGAGTCGTTCGGCGACGCTGGCCGGCAACATGTTGGCCAACAATGCCTCCGAGCGCTCGTACTCGGCTTCCATCCCGGCCTCGGCGCGTTGGGTGTCGCGCATGGCGTACCACACGGTCACGACCACCATCGCGCACGCCGACAGGGTGGTGATCACGAAGCTCATCGTCATCGCCCACGGCGGTTCCAATCCGGTGGAGCGGGGGACAAGGAACTGCAGTGTGATGACGAGCGCGGCACCGAGGGTGGCCAGTAATGCCGCAAGGCCGATCCGTTCAATGCCGAGCTGCAACACCACCAGGCTGGCGGTGGTCACCAGGTAGTACTGCACCCCGCCGCCGGTACCCACATGCCAGCAGGTCACGACGACCGCGGCGTAGGCGGTGAAGATAAACGTAAGTGGCGCAACCAATTCCCCGAAACGCTTGAGCCATGGGACGCAGGCGAAAATCACGCCGGTGCAGACGTTGACGATCTGGATGGTGTAGGCCGCCGGTCCCGACCAGAAACCGAGGATGGCGAAGACGAAACACACCAGTACGCCCATTAGGGCGTTGATGTTGAGCACCCGCACCCGTCGGGCATTGCTGTCGGCGTAGTGCTGGCTGCGGGCGCGGGTCTCGGCCCGCACCGCCGCTTTACAGTCCGGGCGCGTCGACCCGTCCGGCCGACTCGGTGGGGCACCGCATTTCTTAGCCGCCACGGTCAAAGCGTAACCGCAAAATGGGCGTATACCCAGCGTGGCGGTTCGCTGCCGCGCTGCGGGGAGCCCCGATCGGCGCAGTATCGGTTGCGTCCGAACCAACGACGTTGTCCGCCAAGGATTCTCGCGGATCACCGCGGAGGCTCTAGCGTTTTATTGACGCACCTGCAAACGCAACCGGCGCATCCAGGCGAATGCATTGTCCGACAGATGATTCCGTCAGCGGGGTGACCTGGAGGGCGATGCAGGCCCGTCGGGGAAGCATCGGTTACCCACACAGCAACCGGGACCGCCGTCGAGGACGGCACTGTCTGCAAACCCAAGACACAGTCGACATAGCGGTGGTTAGGTGAGGCAGATAGTCCCTCAGCGACCCGAGGCGGGGCGAGTGAACGGCCGGCGCTGAGGTCAACCACGCAACGCGTATTTGCAATACAAGGAGTTCACATGGCGGTCCGGGGTATCAGGGCGCTCAAGAAAATCATGCAGACAACGTTCGACCCAGAGCTCGTGATTCCGGAAGATGTTCGGGTGACAGAATTTACTGGTGATAACAGTTTGTCGCGAAAAGAACTGTTTCAGCACCCGATTCCCGCGGACTCCCTGATATGGAAGTATTGGGGTCGTCTTGACGTGATATTTTTCGGCAGCGGAGTGGTGGGCACCATCGCGGGAGCGTGGCCCCAGATGGCGAAAGCGACTACGAATTCCGTTCTTTTCACCGGGGATAGTTCTTTCGGTGCGCGCGCTAAGATATATAAAGTACGGCGGCAGCGATCTCGCGAGTACATTTATGGCACCGTGTACGACGCCCCGGAAGAGGCAAAGAAATATGGACTGAAGACGCGGAATATGCACAAGTCGGTCAAAGGTGAGCTGCAAGACGGCACGTATCATGCGTTGAATGCCGAGACCTTCTACTTTGCGCATGTTACTTTCTTCTATCACCTATTGATAATAATAACCGAGCAGCTTTATTTCGGCGGGTCGATGCCGCGGGCAATGAAAGAACAAATCTTTCAGGAATCGAAGGAGTGGTACAGCATGTGGGGGGTGGACGACAGCCCGCAGCCGGACACCTACGACGATTTCGAGCGGTATCTGGAAAACATCGAGCGTAATCACTTGGTGAACTCACAAGTAACGCAGGTCATGCTGGAACAATTTATGGAGCGCCGCCCGGCGCCGCGGTGGTGGCCGGCAGTCATGAAAAAGTTCGTGTGGCCCTGGGTGGCGGCGCGGCGGCAAGTCGTTGTCAATAGTTTTCCGCAGCACGTGCGGGAGCTGTTCAATCTCGAGTGGACTCCCGAGGACGAGGAGATGTCCCGCCGCTTCATGCATATGTATCGACGGGTTTACGCAATTGCCGAGCGTCTTCTCCCGCTGAAATTTCTCTACTTGCCCATTGCGGTGGCAGGCTTTGAGCGGGAAGGCATCGATCCGCGCAACATCACTCTGGAGTCCGCCCAGCAAGCGCTCCGGGAAAATCGTGCCCGCCGCGCTGCGCGAGAAAGTACCCCCGCGGATGAGCCGAATCGGGTGCTTGCTTCCAGGTAACGAGGGTGCGCGTGTCGTGGGCAACCACCGCCGGGGACAACGTCACAGTGCTGCAGATGGCCTTGCGCCATGAGACCGCCACGCTGATCTTGGACCGGGACGAGGCACTGTTGCACGCCGGCAGGTCGCGTTCGGCGTGTTGCGCTCACTAGCGGCCGGTCAGCATGCACTCTGACCCGCGCGGGTGGTGCCCTCGGTGAGATTCGAACTCACACTGGACGGGTTTTGAATCCGTTTCCTCTGCCAGTTGGGATACGAGGGCGCGTCCGGCCTACTACCTTAAACGAGCCTTCCACCATAGAGGATCGGTGTGGGGGCCGGTTCTCAGAGACCCCGACGTGGCTGGTCGCGACGATCCACGACAGAATATCGGTCATGACAGGCTCCACGACCGACACCAACGTCGATGTGCCGCGCCGGGTCCTGATCGCCGAAGACGAAGCGCTCATCCGACTCGACCTGGCCGAAATGCTCCGGGAGGAGGGGTACGACATCGTCGGTGAAGCCGGCGACGGGCAAGAGGCCGTCGAGCTGGCCGAGCAGCACAAGCCCGATTTGGTGATCATGGACGTGAAGATGCCCCGTCGAGACGGTATCGACGCGGCGTCGGAGATCGCCAGCAAGCGGATCGCGCCGATTGTCGTGCTGACGGCGTTCAGCCAGCGCGATCTCGTTGAACGGGCTCGCGACGCCGGGGCGATGGCATACCTGGTGAAACCCTTCACGATCAGCGACCTCATTCCGGCCATCGAGTTGGCCGTCAGCCGGTTCGGCGAGATCCGAGCGCTCGAGCATGAAGTGGCGACGCTGGCCGACCGCCTGGAGACGCGCAAGATTGTCGAGCGCGCCAAGGGGCTGCTGCAGGCCAAGCAGGGCATGACCGAGCCCGAGGCGTTCAAGTGGATCCAGCGCGCGGCCATGGACCGCCGGACCACGATGAAACGCGTGGCCGAAGTCGTGCTCGAGACCTTGAGCGATCAACCCGACGGGGCGTCGGATTAGCCATTCGAGTGTGTGCTTAGGGCCTCGAATGTGTGGTGGCGGTCTCGAGTGTGTGCGTGGGGCCTCGAGTGTGAATCGGCGGCGTCGAGTGTGCGCTCGCGGTGTTGACACGCCGCGACAGCCCGCCCTGGTGTGACAGGCTACGCCGCCATTGCACACTCAAACCCGCTAGCGGGCGACGATCAAGCCGCTAGCGAGCGGCCATCAACCCGCTAGCGGGCGACGATCAAGCCGGCACCGGGCGACACGCAAGCGGCTAGCGGGCGACGATCACCGACGAACCATGGCCGAATAGGCCCTGATTGGCCGTGACGCCGACCTTCGCGTTCTCCACCTGCCGGCCGGTGGCCTGGCCGCGCAGCTGCCAGGTCAGCTCGCAGACCTGCGCGATCGCCTGCGCGGGAATGGCCTCGCCGAAGCAGGCCAGCCCGCCCGACGGGTTGACCGGCACCTCGCCGCCGATCGTGGTGGCGCCGCTGCGCAGCAGCTGCTCGGCCTCACCCTTCGGGCACAACCCCAGATGCTCATACCAGTCGAGTTCCAGTGCAGTGGACAGGTCGTAGACCTCGGCCAGGCTCACGTCCTCGGGTCCGATGCCCGCCTCGGCGTAGGCGGCGTCGAGGATCTGGTCCTTGAACACCCGCTCGGGCGCCGCCACCGCGGCGGTGGAATCCGTTGCGATATCTGGCAATTCGGGCAGATGCTGCGGGTACTGCGGGGTGACGGTGCTGACCGCGCGCACCGACGGCACACCTTCGAGGGAGCCCAGATGCTTGCGGGTGAACTCGGCGCTGGCCACGATCAGCGCGGCGGCGCCGTCCGACGTCGCGCAGATGTCCAGCTGACGCAACGGGTCGCTGACCACCGGGCTGGCCAGCACGTCCTCGATCGAGGCCTCCTTGCGATAGCGGGCATTCGGGTTCTGCAGTCCGTGCTGGGAGTTTTTGACCTTCACCGCGGCGAAGTCCTCCGACGTCGCGCCGTACAAGTCCATCCGGCGCCGGGCCAACAGTGCGAAGTACACCGGGTTCATCGCGCCGATCAGGTGGAAGCGCTGCCAGTCCGGGTCGTTCTTGCGTTCCCCGCCGACCGGCGCGAACGCGCCTTTGGGTGTGGTGTCCGCGCCGATCACCAGCGCGACGTCGCAGAAGCCGGCCAGGATGTGGGCGCGGGCACTCTGCAGCGCCTGCGAACCGCTGGCGCATGCGGCGTAGCTGGAGCTGACCGGCACACCGTTCCAGCCCAGCTTCTGGGCGAAGGTCGACCCGGCGATGAAACCCGGGTAGCCGTTGCGGATCGTGTCCGCCCCGGCGACCAGCTGAATTTGCCGCCAGTCCAGACCGGCCTCGGCCAACGCCGCCCGGGCCGCGACCACGCCGTATTCGGTGAAGTCCCGGCCCCATTTGCCCCAGGGGTGCATGCCGGCGCCGAGAATGTAGAGCGGTTCGGGATTACTCATTGCGAAATCCTCCAGGCGTGCACGATGCGCTGCACGCCGTCGTCGTCGGTGAACAGCGGCATCGTGGTCAGCTCCATCTCCATGCCGACCGTCAAGTCCGCCGCGAGCGTGCCCTCGACCACCTTGCCGAGCACGATGATGCCCTCGGCGGCCAGTTCGACGGCGGCGATGGCGAACGGCTCGAACGGGTCTGCTGCCGGATATGGCGCCGGGGGTGGATACCGGTTTTCGGTGTAGCTCCACAGCTTTCCCCGGGTCGACAGCGGGACGGCCTCGAGCGTGTCGCTGGCGCAGGCCGGATTGGGGCAGTTGTTCTCCCGCGGCGGAAAAACGTACGTGCCGCATGCCGGGCATTTGCTGCCGATCAGATGGGGATTCCCGGCCCCGTCAGTAGTCGAGTCGATGGCGAACCAGCCGTCGATCGCGGCTGCTGTACTGGTGACCTCTGGCACCCGGCCAGACTACCCAGCGCGGACGGAAAACTGAAACGTGTTGCAGTTGTGCCCCGGGGCCGGTCGGGGGCGGCCGACCGTCACACCCGATGCCTAGAGTGAGAGCCGTGCCTGCCGCGACCCTCATTCCCAGCGAGCAACAGACCAAGCCGACACTGATGTTGCTGGACGGCAATTCGCTGGCCTTCCGCGCGTTCTATGCGCTGCCCGCGGAGAACTTCAAGACCCGCGGCGGGCTGACCACCAACGCGGTGTACGGCTTCACCGCCATGCTGATCAACCTGTTGCGCGACGAGACGCCGACACACGTTGCCGCGGCATTCGACGTGTCCCGCCAGACGTTCCGGCTCGAGCGGTACCCGGAGTACAAGGCCGGCCGGTCGGAAACCCCCGACGAGTTCCGCGGCCAGATCGACATCACCAAGGAAGTGCTTGCCGCGCTGGGCATCACGGTGTTGGCCGAGCCCGGGTTCGAAGCTGACGACCTGATTGCGACGCTGGCGACCCAGGCCGAGTACGAGGGCTACCGGGTGCTGGTGGTCACCGGTGACCGCGACGCGCTGCAGTTGGTCAGCGACGACGTCACGGTGCTGTATCCGCGTAAGGGAGTCAGCGAACTCACCCGGTTCACCCCGGAGGCGGTGGTCGAGAAGTACGGGTTGACCCCCGCGCAATACCCCGACTTCGCCGCGCTGCGGGGCGACCCCAGCGACAACCTGCCCGGCATCCCCGGCGTCGGGGAGAAGACCGCGTCGAAGTGGATCATCGAATACGGATCGCTGCAGGGGCTGGTCGACAACGCCGACACCGTGCGCGGCAAGGTGGGCGACGCGCTGCGGGCGCACCTGGCCAACGTCATCCGCAACCGGGAGCTCACCGAACTCGTCAAGGACGTACCGATGGCCCAAACCCCGGACACGCTGCGGCTGCTGCCGTGGGATCGCGACCAGATTCACCGCCTCTTCGACGACCTGGAGTTCCGGGTGCTGCGCGACCGGCTGTTCGAGACCCTGGCCGCTGTCGAGCCCGAGGTCGACGAGGGATTCGACGTGCGGGGTGGCGCGCTGGAACCCGGCGAGCTGGCCGTCTGGCTGGCCGAGCACAGCTCGGGCAAGCGGTTCGGCCTGGCCGTCGTCGGCACCCACCTGGCCTACGATGCCGACGCCACCGCGCTGGCCATTGTCTCCGCCGACGGCGACGGCCGCTACCTCGACACCGCGACGCTGGGCCCCGACGACGAGGCGGCGCTGGCGTCCTGGTTGGCCGACCCGGGTCCGCCCAAGGCGCTGCACGAAGCCAAGCTGGCGATGCACGATCTGGCCGGGCGGGGCTGGACGCTGAACGGCGTCACCTCCGACACCGCGCTGGCCGCCTACTTGGTGCGTCCAGGCCAGCGCAGCTTCGCCCTCGACGATTTGTCGCTGCGCTACTTGCGCCGCGAATTGCGCGCTGAAACACCTGAGCAGCAACAGCTTTCGCTACTCGACGATTCCGAGGGCGTCGACGATCAGGCGGTGCAGACGTTGATTCTGCGGGCGGTCGCGGTGCTGGATCTCGCCGACGCACTCGACGAGGAACTGGCGCGGATCGACTCCACCTCGCTGTTGGCCGGTATGGAATTGCCGGTGCAGCGGGTGCTGGCCGGCATGGAGCACACCGGTATCGCGGTGGACATGGAGCGACTGAGCGAGCTGCAAAGCGATTTCGCCCACCAGATTCGCGACGCGGCGGAGGCCGCGTATGAGGTGATCGGCAAGCAGATCAACCTAGGCTCGCCGAAACAGTTGCAGACGGTGCTGTTCGACGAGCTGGGCATGCCGAAAACCAAGCGCACCAAGACCGGCTACACCACCGACGCGGATGCCCTGCAGTCGCTGTTCGACAAGACCGGTCACCCGTTCCTGCAGCATCTGCTCGCGCACCGCGATGCCACTCGGCTCAAGGTCACCGTGGACGGGTTGCTGAACGCGGTGGCCTCCGATGGGCGCATCCACACCACGTTCAACCAGACCATCGCGGCGACAGGCAGATTGTCGTCGACCGAGCCGAATCTGCAGAACATTCCGATTCGCACCGAGGCCGGCCGCCGCATCCGCGACGCATTCGTGGTCGGCGACGGGTATGCGGAGCTGATGACCGCCGACTACAGCCAGATCGAGATGCGGATCATGGCGCACCTGTCCAAGGACGAGGGCCTGATCGAGGCCTTCAACACCGGCGAAGACCTGCATTCGTTCGTGGCCTCCCGGGCGTTCGGGGTGCCGATCCAAGAGGTCACCGCCGAACTGCGCCGCCGGGTCAAGGCGATGTCGTATGGACTGGCCTACGGGTTGAGCGCCTACGGGCTGTCCGCGCAGCTCAAGATCTCCACCGAAGAAGCCAAAGAGCAGATGGACCTGTACTTCGCCCGATTCGGCGGGATCCGCGACTACCTGCGCGATGTCGTTGAGCAGGCCCGCAAGGACGGCTATACGTCCACGGTCTTCGGGCGCCGGCGCTACCTGCCCGAGCTCGACAGCAGTAACCGCAACGTCCGCGAAGCCGCCGAGCGCGCCGCGCTGAACGCGCCCATCCAGGGCAGCGCCGCCGACATCATCAAGGTGGCCATGATCGAGGTGGACAAGGCGATCAACGAGGCCGGACTCAAATCGCGCATGTTGTTGCAGGTCCACGACGAATTGCTGTTCGAAATCGCGCCCGGCGAACGCGAGCAGGTCGAGGCGCTGGCCCGCGAGAAGATGGGGGGCGCCTACCCGCTGGACGTACCGCTGGAGGTGTCCGTCGGCTACGGGCGCTCCTGGGACGCCGCCGCGCACTAGAACGAGGGAGCGCCATGAACGCCGCCTGGATCATCCCGTTCATCGTCCTGGGTGGTGCGCTTCAGACGTGCGGAGCCGCGATGAACGGCCAGCTGTACAAGCACATGATCAACCCGTGGCTGGCGTCGGCCGTTTCGTTCGCGGTCATCACCGTTTTCTTCGTTGCCGCGTTCCTGCTGATACCGAAACCGCTGCCCACCGCTCGCGACATCGCATCCATGCCGTGGTGGGCCGTGATCGGTGGCCTGGTGGGAGCGGTCCAGGTGTATGCCGGCCTCACCCTGGTCAATCGGGTAGGAGCCGGCACCTTTATGGCTTTCACCGTCACCTCCGCGCTCATCATGTCGCTGCTGATCGACCATTTTGGCTGGTTACGAGTGGACCCTCATCCGCTCACGCTGCCCAGGGTCCTCGGCGGGGTGCTCATGATCTGTGGAGTGGTGCTGATCGCGAAGTTCTGACCGGCGGCACGACACGCCCGCAATTCGCCCAGACGTAACGTGCGCGTCAGATATGCAGCGGTTATGAGAGCCCAAGTTTGGCCAGCGTGTGCCGAGTCGAGTAGCCTCAACACGTAAATCCCTGATTTGTCCCTACGACCCAACCTGTCCGGAGCACCCCAACAATATGCCGAGTCCCACCGTCACCTCGCCCCAAGTAGCCGTCAACGACATTGGCTCCAGCGAGGACTTTCTCGCAGCAATCGACAAAACGATCAAGTACTTCAACGATGGCGACATCGTCGAGGGCACGATCGTCAAAGTGGACCGGGACGAGGTGCTCCTCGATATCGGCTACAAGACCGAAGGGGTCATCCCCGCCCGCGAACTCTCCATCAAGCACGATGTCGACCCCAACGAGGTCGTTTCCGTCGGCGATGAGGTCGAGGCCCTCGTTCTCACCAAGGAGGACAAAGAAGGCCGCCTGATCCTGTCCAAGAAGCGTGCGCAGTACGAGCGCGCCTGGGGCACCATCGAGGCCCTCAAGGAGAAGGACGAGGCCGTCAAGGGCACCGTCATTGAGGTCGTCAAGGGCGGCCTGATCCTCGACATCGGACTGCGCGGCTTCCTGCCCGCCTCACTGGTCGAGATGCGCCGGGTCCGCGATCTGCAGCCCTACATCGGCAAGGAGATCGAGGCCAAGATCATCGAGCTGGACAAGAACCGCAACAACGTGGTGCTGTCCCGCCGTGCCTGGCTCGAGCAGACCCAGTCCGAGGTGCGCAGCGAGTTCCTCAACCAGCTGCAGAAGGGCACCATCCGCAAGGGTGTGGTTTCCTCCATCGTCAACTTCGGCGCGTTCGTCGACCTGGGCGGGGTGGACGGTCTGGTGCACGTCTCCGAGCTGTCCTGGAAGCACATTGACCACCCGTCCGAGGTGGTTCAGGTGGGCGACGAGGTCACTGTCGAGGTGCTCGACGTGGACATGGACCGCGAGCGGGTTTCGTTGTCGCTCAAGGCAACTCAGGAAGACCCGTGGCGTCACTTCGCCCGCACCCACGCGATCGGTCAGATCGTGCCGGGCAAGGTCACCAAGCTGGTGCCGTTCGGCGCGTTCGTCCGCGTCGAGGAGGGCATCGAGGGCCTGGTGCACATCTCCGAGCTCGCCGAGCGTCACGTCGAGGTGCCCGACCAGGTGGTTGCCGTCGGCGACGACGCGATGGTCAAGGTCATCGACATCGACCTGGAACGCCGCCGAATCTCGTTGTCGCTCAAGCAGGCCAACGAGGACTACACCGAAGAGTTCGACCCGGCGAAGTACGGCATGGCCGACAGCTACGACGACCAGGGCAACTACATCTTCCCCGAGGGCTTCGACGCCGAAACCAACGAGTGGATGGAAGGCTTCGACGCTCAGCGCCAGGAGTGGGAAGCCCGCTACGCCGAGGCCGAGCGCCGGCACAAGATGCACACCGCGCAGATGGAGAAGTTCGCCGCGGCCGAAGCGGCCGGACACGTCGACAGCGAGCACGCGCCGGGCAACGGCGCGCCCGCGGAGAAGGCGGCAGGCGGTTCGCTGGCCAGCGACGCACAGCTGGCCGCGCTGCGGGAAAAGCTCGCCGGCAACGCCTAACGTCGGTCAGGGATGCTGCGCATCGGGTTGACCGGCGGCATCGGCGCCGGCAAGTCGGCGTTGTCGGCCACGTTCGCGGAATGCGGTGGGGTCATCGTCGACGGCGACGTTATTGCCCGCGAGGTTGTCCAACCGGGCACCGAGGGGTTGGCGTCGCTCGTCGAGGCCTTCGGCGCGGACATCCTGCTGCCCGACGGATCGCTGGATCGTCCTGCGTTGGCCGCCAGAGCCTTTCCCAATGACGAGGCACGCCAGAAGCTGAACGGGATCATCCATCCGCTGGTGGCTCGGCGGCGCGCGGAAATCATCGCGTCGGTGCCCGACGATGCGGTGGTGGTCGAGGACATTCCGCTGTTGGTGGAGTCCGGTATGGCGCCGCTGTTCCCACTGGTGATCATCGTGTACGCCGACGTCGAAGAGCGGGTGCGGCGGCTGGTCGAGCTGCGCGGCATGCCCGAGGAAGACGCCCGGGCCAGGATCGCCGCCCAGGCCGACGACGATCAGCGGCGTGCCGTCGCCGATATCTGGATGGACAACTCGGGCGGTCAGGAGGATCTGGTCAAGCGCGCCCGCGAAGTGTGGAACGACCGGATCGTGCCGTTTGCGCACAATCTGTCCGAGCGTCGAACCGCCCGCGCTCCGATCCGCGTGGTGGCGGCCGATCCGACCTGGCCGGACCAGGCCCGGCGTATCGTCGCCCGGCTGTCCACGGCGTGTGGCCATAAAGCGTTGCGCGTCGACCACATTGGATCGACCGCGGTGCCGGAATTCGACGCCAAGGACGTCATCGACGTCCAGATCACCGTCGAATCACTCACCGCCGCCGACGAACTCGGCGACGCGTTGCTGACGGCTGGCTACCCGCGCCTGGAACACATCGAGCAGGATGACGTGCACGCCGAGGCCCGCAGCACCCTGAGCGAGTATGACCATAACGACGATACTGCCTTGTGGCGCAAGCGAATTCACGGCTCCGCCGATCCCGGCCGTCCGACGAATGTACACATCCGGGTGGACGGCTGGCCCAACCAGCAGTTCGGGTTGCTGTTCGTGGACTGGCTGGCCGCCAACCCGCAGGAACGGGTCGACTACCTGGCCGCCAAGAAGGCGGCCGAACAGCAAGCCGGCGGCGACGCGGCCAGCTATGTCGAGGCGAAGGACCCCTGGCTGGCCGGGGCTTACCACCGCGCATGGGAATGGGCGGACTTTACCGGCTGGCGGCCCTAACGACGCGGTCAATGCTGGCAGTGCGGGCACCACAACGACGTCCGACCGCCCACCCGGTCATGGCGCAGCCGCGTTCCGCAGCGTGGGCAACTCGGGTCGGGGTCGTCGCGTACCCGGGTCAGCCATCGGGGCAGGCCGGGCACGCGGCCGTGCCGCACCGAAGTGCGCAGCACCTGAGTCATCGCGGTATGCAGCCGCTTCACGTTGTCGGCGTTTAGGTCGGCCACCAGATGAGTCGGCCGGAGCCTGGCCCGCCAGCAGATTTCGTCGGTGAGCAGATTGCCGAGGCCGGCGATCACCGACTGGTCCATCAGCGTCGGCTTCAGCCGGCCGGTCTGACGGCGCCGCCCGGTGAGGACCTTGCGAAATTCCCGCAGTCCCATACCCAACGCGTCGGGCCCCTGCGGACCCAGCACGTTCGCAAGGTCGTCCTCGTCGTCGGCCAGCCACACCCCGCGCAGTTTCCGAAGATCGGCGTAGCGCAGTTCGCCCCTGTCGAGGGAAACCACCAGCCGCTCATACTTTTCCGGTTCGGCACCGGCATGGGCGTAGAACGGATGTCCGGTCATGCCGCTGTGGACCAGCAGCGTCGGGCCGTCAGTGGGCAGAATCAACCATTTGCCGTGTCGGCGTGGTGTCGTGAAATGGTGCCCGGCGAGGCGGCGACCGAGCGCGGTGGCGGAGATGTTGCGCAGAATCCCGGGGTCTTCGACCCGCACGTGCGCGATCTTGCGGCGGGGCAAGGTTTTGGCCAGCTCGCGCCGGAACCCCTCGACGTCGGGCAGCTCAGGCATGAAGCTTCGCCAGCCGCTCGAGCGGACCGGTCAGCGAGCGGGCGTGCCGGTACATGTCGGCCCACGGATCGCCTTGGCCGGCCAACCGTCTGGGAACGTCGCGGATGGTGAACCGATCGGCGCGCAGACCGCGGGTGTCCAGTTCGTCCCATTCCAGCGGGGTGGCTACCGGCGCGCCGTCGCGGGCCCGCACCGAGTACGGCGCGACCGCGGTCTGCGCGTAGGCGTTGCGCATGATGTCGAGGTAGACGCGGTCGCCGCGGTTTTCCTTGCGGGCCTCTACCGTTCGATGCGCGGGGTCGTCGGCGGCGACGACTTCGGCGACGTCGCGGGCGAATTGGCGCACGGTGTCGAAGTCGATCTCGGGGCGCACCGGCACCACCACATGCAGTCCACGTGACCCCGTGGTCTGCAGGTAGCGGGCCAGCCCCAGCTCGTCGAGTACGTCGGCCGCGGCGCGGGCCGCTGCCCGCACCACCGCGAAATCGTCACCGGATGGGTCGAAATCGAACACCAAGCGGTCGGGATGGTGCAGCCGGTTTTGCCGCGACTGCCACACATGCAAGGTGATGCAGCTCTGGTTAGCCAGCCAACGCAGGGCTTGGGGGCGTTCGGCCAGCGGATGGACCAGGGTGCCGCCCTCCTTGTCGACCCTGATCCCGTTCATCCAGTCCGGCAGTGTGTCGGCGAAATCCTGTTGGACAAACCCTTTTTCGCCGATACCGCGTGGGAATCGTTGTACGGTCAGCGCGCGGCCCCGCAGATGCGGCAGCATAGTCTCGGCCACCTCGCCGTAATAGTCGGCCAGGTGTTGCTTGGTGATGCCGTCCTTCGGGAACAGGACGCGATCCGGGTGGGTGATGTCAACCTCGACGCGTGCCATCAGTGTGTCTCCCGTATCACCTCGGTGGGATCCTTATCGGTTCGCAGACCCTGGTAGCGCGGATGGCGGAGCTTACCGTCGCGGGTCCACTCGGTAAACCCGATCTGCACCACCAGTTCCGGCCGCACCCAATTAGCGCCGTTCTCCCGCAACAGTCCCCGGCCAAATGGTGGTGTCTCCTGCTCGAGGGGGGAAAGCCGCTCGTGCAGGTCGCGCAGTGCGGCCTCGTCGAAACCGGTGCCGACCTTGCCGGCGTAGACCAGGTTGCGGTTGTTCGCGGGACCGGCGTAGTAGCCGATCAGCAACGCGCCCAACTCGATTCGGCTGCCCTTCGGGCTGGTGAAACCCCCGACGACGAATTCCTGATCGCGCACGCATTTGAACTTCAGCCAATTTTTCGACCGGCCGCCGTCGTAGCGGGAGTCGGCCAACTTGGCGATCACTCCTTCGTCTCCGCGCTTGCACGCGGCCTGGTACGCCGCGAGGCCGTCTCCGACGCGATGGGCGGTGTTACGCAACGGATCGTCGAAGCTGATTGCCGCGCGCAGCAGTCGCTTGCGCCACCGCAATGGCAGCGCGGTCGTGTCTTCGCCGTCGAGGTGCAGCAGGTCGAAAAGGTAGTAGTAAACCGGGATATGCGACGCCCGGGCCACCGCCGGATCCGTGATGCCCAGCCGGCCCTGCAGTCGGGCGAAGCTGGTACGGCGTCCCTGAAACGCCACGACCTCACCGTCGACCACGAAGCGGGTGGTGCGCTGGGCGGCGAGTGCCTCCATCAGCTCCGGATAGGTTCCGTTGAGCGGCTGGTGATTTCGCGACAACAGGTGTGTCTGATCGCCGTCGCGGAACGCCAGGCAACGCATGCCGTCGAACTTGCGCTCGAAAATCCAGTTCGGGTCGCTGAACCGCTGCTCGGTCAGTGTGGCCAGCGTCGGTGCCCGCCACTTCGGTACCCGCTCGGCGCGCAATGCGGCGCGCACCGGGTCGGGCAGGCCGGCGAGATCGGTCATGACCGGGCGGTCAGGTCGTCCAGCGTGCGACCGGTCAGCACTGATTTGGGTTGACTCTTGACGGGTTTGCGCCGGGCGTCGGCGTCCTGGTCCTTGCGTTTGATCAGCAGCCAGGTCTCGTCCTTACCCTCGCGAATCCGGGTGAGGGTAAAACCGCCCTGCAACTTGGCGCCCTGTAACTGGAACGAGAGATGGCCGCGGCGCAGGCATTCGTGCATATCGTGCTGGGTCGTGTTGACGTAGGTGCCGCGGTCCCAAACGATCACCGGGCCCGCTCCGTACTCGCCATCGGGAATGACTCCTTCGAATCCGGCGTAGGCCAGCGGGTGGTCCTCGGTACGGCGCGCCATCCGCCGGTCCTTCGGGTTGGTCGACGGTCCTCGGGGAACCGCCCACGAGGCGAGCACGCCGTTGATCTCGAGGCGGAAGTCGTAATGATCGCTGCGGGCGGCGTGGTGCTGGATAACGAAACACGGCGCGGTCGATGTGCCGCGGCGGCTGCGCCCGAGCCGCCCTGCTGGTTCGGGGCTTTTGCCGGAACGGCGTTTGCGCCGGTATTCGCTCAACGGCATACCGGGGGAATTACCCCCGCACAGCCTGCGAAAACTGGGTGGCGGCATACTCACCGGCCGCGCCAGCTGAGCTCGATGCCGTCACCGGCCAACCAGCGATGTAAGTCATAGTCGTTGCTGGCGAGTCCTTCGAGCGCGTGGACGGCGCGCCGGATCGCCTGCTCGGCCGCCTTGGGGGTGAGCAGGCCGAGCCGCACTGCATCCAGCAGCTCGTCGACGTCGGCCAGGTTCGCCCCGGTGCCGGTGCGCACTTCGATGTCGAGGTAGTGGTCCTCCGACGTCCACGCCTCCGGGCCGGGACGGTATTCACCGACGTCGAGGTAGTAGTCGTGGTCGCGCTCGTGGCCAGGATTGAATTGGAACACCGTGGCGCGCAGGCCCAATGACGGCAGCAGCCACGATTCGAGGTAGTGGAATTGGGCTCGGCCGGGTGTGGGGCGCGCGACGTAGAGCCCCCACGGGCGCACGGCATACTCGTCGACCGCCCGCACGATGCCCTTGGGGTCGGTGTTGGTGCGGGCGAGCAGGTCGAACGTCTCGTGCTTGGGTGGGTGGATGGCGTCACCTTACCGGGACGGTGGCGGTCAGCGGCGCAGCTGGATCTTCCACCGCACGAAGCCGAGGTAGAGCACGGACAGGCCGGCCAGCATGCCCATGTCGAGCAGCCAGCTCGTCGTCGTGTGCTGCCAGAAGCGGTCCTGCGGCAACAGCGTGTCGGGCACCAGGTGGCGCAGGTCGACCGTCGACGCCGCCGCAGCGTAACCCCACCGGGCGGGCGTGACGAACGACAGCTGATCGAGTCCGAGCCGGCCCGTCACCGGGACCATGCCGCCGCACAGCACCAGCTGTGCCATTACCGCGACCACGAACAGTGGCATTATCTGCTCGCTGGAGCGGACCAGCGACGAGATGGCCAGCCCGAGGACGGCCGATGCGACGCAGGTGGCCGCGACGGTTGCGAACAGCTCGGCGGTGGCCGCCACCGTGCTGTGCCCGAGTAGCACTCCACCACGGGCCGGTGCGCTCTTGCCGAGCGCCACGATTGCGGTGATGATCGCCGACTGCACGACCGCGAACCCACACAACACCGCGGTCTTGGCGAGCAGGTAAGCCGTGGTGGACAGCCCGACCGCTTGCTCGCGCTGGAAGATGGCGCGTTCACCGACCAGATCGCGGATGGTCAGCGCGGTGCCCATGAACGCTGCGGCCGGCATCAGCAGCGCCAGTATCTGAGCGGATTCGTCTGGGGTGCCCGCGTTCGCACCGGGCAGATGAAACCCGTTCGAGCCCGGGACCGTCAGCGACAGCGACCCCAGGATGAACGGCAGCACCGCCAAAAAGATGAAATAGGCGCGGTCGGCCACGACCAGCCGGATCTGTCGGCGGGCGATCGTCGAGACCTGCCGTCGCACGCTGGTGTGGACCGGCTCGCCCAGCTCGCCGGGCTCATCGTCGTTGCCCCCCAATGCCTTTTGCCGATGCCGCTCGGCCTGCTTGCGTTCCAAGAAGCGCCGGTTGGCTTCGTCGGGGTCGGCGCCCACCCTGGTGAAGATCTTGGCCCAGTTGGTGGTGCCCATCGCCGAGCCGATCTGGTCCGGCGGACCGCAGTAGGCCGTCTTGCCGCCGGGGGCCACCAGCAGCAACTGGTCGCACAGGTCGAGATAGGACAGCATGTGTGTCACGACGACCACCACGCGGCCGGCGTCGGCCAGCTGCCGCAGCATCGTCATCACCTGGTGATCCAGCGCCGGGTCAAGGCCCGACGTCGGCTCGTCGAGGATCAGCAGCGACGGCCCGGTGAGCAGCTCCAGGGCCACCGACGCGCGTTTGCGCTGTCCGCCGGAGAGTTTGTCGACGCGGGTGTCGGCGTGCTTGGTCAGCTCGAGTTCCTCCAGCACCTGGGCGACGACCTTGGCCCGGTCGGCCTTGCTGGTGTCGGGCGGCAGGCGCAGCTC
The DNA here is from genome assembly GCF_010727605.1 of Mycobacterium simiae. Taxonomy (NCBI): domain Bacteria; kingdom Bacillati; phylum Actinomycetota; class Actinomycetes; order Mycobacteriales; family Mycobacteriaceae; genus Mycobacterium; species Mycobacterium simiae. The sequence continues at coordinate 75,318 of NZ_AP022568.1, read as the reverse complement.
GGCGGCGTAGCCGAGCGCCTGGTTGACGGTCAGCTGGCGGTGCACCACGTCGTCCTGCGGGACCATCCCGATGCGGCTACGCAGCGAGGCGTACTCGGCGTGGATGTTGTGGCCCTCGAAGGTCACCGAGCCGGAGCTGGGGCTGGTGTAACCGGCGATCAGACGGGCCAGGGTGCTCTTGCCCGCGCCCGACCCGCCGATGACGGCGGTCAGCGTGCCCGGCCGGGCGGTCAGCGAGATGTTGTCCAGCAGTTGTTTGCCGTGGTCGACGACGTACTCGACTTCGCGCACCTGTAGCCCACTGCTGCGGGTCGCGGTGTCGCTGAGTTTGATCAGGGTGCCGTCGCGGACGACCAGGTCGACGTTGCCGATGGTCACCACGTCGTCGTCGCTCAGGATCGCCGATCCGATCCGGGTGCCGTTGACGAACGTTCCGTTGATGCTGTTGTCCCGGATCTCCAGACCCAGCGGGGTGGGAATCAGCGTCGCGTGTTGACGGGAGGCCAGGACGTCGGAGACGACGATCTCGCTGTCCGGGGCGCGGCCGACCGTCAGGGCGCCGGCGGTGCCCGCCGCCGAGGACGACCGCGGTGACAGCAATTTCACAAAGCGCGTTGCGAGGTTGGACACGTCGGCGGTCTTGGCGTCGATCACGGTCGACTCGGCGGGTGGTGTCGCGTCGGCCTGGGCCGGGGGCCTGGCGTGGACGACGGTGAGCTCTTCCGGTGGTGTCCCACGCGGTACTTCCGGCGGTGGGCTGCCCGGTTGTGTGCGGGGATGTCTGGGCGGACCGGTCATTTGCGGTTTCCGCGGCGACTGTCGGGGTGACACGCGCGGCGGCGGGTTTGGACCGCTACGGGTGATGGTGGTCGGCGAGTCCGGAAGCGTCGACCACGCGATGGTGGGTGGTCCTGAATCGTGCGCCGCCCTGGGCCCCCTTGCCCGGCTGGCCTGGCCTTGCTGCGGTCCCACGTCGAACGTCAGCCGCGGTCCCTGCGGATTGCCGACGTTGATGCTCTGCCCGTCGTGGATGTCGACGACCGGCATCCGGTAGCCGTTGACGTAAGTGCCGTTCAGGGAGCCGTTGTCGATGGCCAGCCAGCGGCCCTGATCGAAACGCACGATCAAGTGCGCGCGGGATATCCGGGGGTCGGCGATGCGTAGGTCCGCGTGCTGATCTCGACCGACGATCACCTCGTGACCGGCGGCAAACGAGCGTTGGGATCCGTCGAGCCGAATTGTGAGGACAGGCGGGGCGGGTCGAGTCACTATTCAAGTATTGGTGTGCGGAGTCGAAGCTCTGCATGGGATGAGCCTGTGACTTGGCTATGTATCGATGCTTGTATCGATGCTTGTATCGATGCTGTGCATCGATGCGGAAGGCTCACAGCTGGCTCATAGCGTCCGGCAGCGTTCCACCTAGCCGCGTCGGGCATGATCCGAATGCGAAAGGTACCGGGGGAGATTCGTCGTGGCCGCGCGCCGCGAACACGTACCCACCGGATTTCGCACATGGGGGGCAAACATAGATGGACGAGCTGAAGCGTCCGGCCGGGCGCTCCGGCAGCGGCCGCCGGCTGCTGAGCAACTCACGACTGACCACCGTCGTCCACCTGGTTCGCCGTGCACCACTGGGTAATTCGGGTCCCAACGCCGGATTTGGCCGATCGCCCGAGGCGCCGCGCGGCCAGACCAGCGGGCCGCGCGCGGCGATGGCCAACGGCTCTTCCTTCGCCGGCTACACGATCCTGCGGCGGCTGGGGGCCGGCGGCATGGCCGAGGTTTATCTGGCTCTGCATCCTCGGCTGCCGCGCCGCGATGTCATCAAGGTTCTCGCCGAGGCCGTCACCGCGGACAGTGAATTCCGCGAAAGATTCAACCGGGAAGCCGATCTCGCCGCCACGCTGTGGCACCCACACATCGTCGGCGTCCACGATCGCGGTGAAGTCGACGGGCAGCTGTGGATTTCGATGGACTACGTCGAAGGTACCGACGCGTCGCGATTGCTCAAGGAGCGGTATCAGGACGGCATGCCACTAAGCCAGGTGTGTGCAATTCTGCACGCCGTCGCGGGCGCTCTGGATTACGCGCACGATCGGGGACTGTTGCATCGCGATGTCAAACCGGCCAACATCCTGCTTACCCATCCCGGCGACGACGACCAACGAATCTTGTTGGCGGACTTTGGAGTGGCCCGGCATCTGGGGAACATCAGCGGGATCACCGAGACCAACGTCGCCGTGGGGACGGTCGCGTATGCCGCGCCGGAGCAGATGACCGGGTCCGCCATCGATCGGCGCGCTGATCAATATGCGTTGGCCGCCACTGCTTTTCACCTGCTGACAGGTGCGCCGCCGTTTCAGCATTCCAATCCGATCGCGGTGATCAGCCAGCATCTGCACGAGGATCCGCCCCGGCTCAGCGAGTTCCGTCCGGATCTTGCACCGCTGGACGACGTGTTCGCCAAGGCGCTGTGCAAGCAACCCACCGACCGCTTCGACCGGTGCCGCGACTTCGCCGCCGCCGTGGCCGAGCACCTGGGCGCCGACCGGGATCCGGCCCGGCTCGGTGCCACCTCGAACGCACGGCGATTTCGACCGGGGGCCCGTGGTGTCGCGTTGGCGGCGTACCACAGGTTCTCGTCACGGACCCGGTGGTCGGCTGCGCTGGTGAGTGCGGTGCTGATTGCCGTGGCGGCGACCTGGTCGACGCTGTACTCGTTCGAGCCGGCCGCTGCGCCGCCCAACCCCGCGCTGGCCTCGAGACCGTCAGCGCCTACCGTCAGCGCCGCGCCGCGTCCCGGTGGACCGGTGCTGACCGGCACGTACCAACTGACCTACGACCGGACCAAGCGGACCACCAACGGGGTGCCGATCCGGCACGACGGGGTAGCGACCAACTGGTGGGCGTTCCGTTCGGCGTGCACCACCAACGGATGCGTGGCCACCGGCGTCCAGCTCGACGACAGCAACCACCAGGTGGCCAGCACCGCCGATGGCGGCGCAACCGACACCCTGCGGTTCGCCGGTGGGTATTGGCAGGGCACACCCGAACAACAGCGAGTCGGCTGCCGTCTGCCCAACGCACAGGTCCGGGCCACGCAACAGGAGACGGTGTCCTGGTCGCTGGCGCAGCAACCGGACGGCTCCTTGCGCGGCACCGAAACCGAGACCGTGCTGAGTAACGACTGCGGCGCGCAGGGCGCCGTGGTGCGCGTCCCCGTCGTGGCCACCCGGGTCGGTGACGCGCCGGCGGGCGTGGCGCTGGGGGATCCCACCCAGGTGATCAGCGGTTCGACCACTCCGGCGCACCCGGCGCCGGCGGTGCTCGGCGGGTTGTGCACCGACATCGACAAGCTGGCCTACGATCCGACCAGCAACGAGCAGGTGGTGTGCGAGGGCAACACCTGGGACAAGGCACCGATCGCGACCGGGGTGCACGCCGCGGGCAGCTCGTGCGATCTGCCCGACGTCCCGGTGTTCGCGATGTCCACCTCGAACGACGGCTATCTGCTGCAATGCGATCCGGTCACCCGGATGTGGACGCGGCACTGAGTGGGCGTGTTTACAGACCGGGGGGATAATGCCGCCCCTCCTGTTCGCGGCGTACGTTTTCCGCCCATTGCTTCTCTTCCTCTATTTCCGATGCGGTGCGGGTTCTCCCACCATTTGGAAATAGCAATTTCGCCCGTGTACGGCCACCGATTTTGCGGCGGCGCTGTAGTCCGCGCAGCAAACTCACCGCTTCGGTGTCCGAGAATCCGGTGACGGTTGCGAAGTCCAAGCCCGCCCCAATCAGGTCGCTCGCCCAAGTGATTTCGGTCAAAAACAGCGCTCGCGCCCAGTCCAGGTCTGTGAGTGACGCGCCGTTGGTGACTGCGCGCTTAAGACGGACGGTGAGGTCGCCGAACTCATCCCACGTCGACAATCCGAGTATCTGGAATGGAAACGGCGCGTCGGCGGCCGACAGCGCCCATTGCTCCAGCGCTTGCTGTATGAACTCGCGTTCTCTTTCGGTCAGATCGACCGCCACCAAGTCAGAAGAACTCGTCATCGAGTCGATCCTAAGACCTGCATCGCCGCACTTGTCGGTGCGCCCATCTACCCTGGGGTCATGGCGTTTGCCACCGAACATCCCGTAGTCGCGCACTCCGAATACCGCGCGGTCGAACAGGTCGTGCGCGCCGGCGGCAGGTTCGAGGTCGTCAGTCCGCACCAGCCCGCCGGTGATCAGCCGGCCGCGATCGACGAGTTGGAACGTCGGATCCGGGCGGGGGAGCGCGACGTGGTGCTGCTCGGTGCGACCGGCACCGGGAAGTCGGCCACCACCGCGTGGCTGATCGAGCGGCTGCAGCGGCCCACGCTGGTGATGGCGCCCAACAAGACGCTGGCCGCCCAGCTGGCCAACGAGCTGCGAGAGATGTTGCCGCACAACGCTGTTGAGTACTTCGTGTCGTATTACGACTATTACCAGCCAGAGGCGTACATCGCGCAGACCGACACCTACATCGAGAAGGACAGCTCCATCAACGACGACGTGGAGCGACTGCGACATTCCGCCACGTCGGCGCTGCTGTCCCGGCGCGACGTGGTGGTGGTCGCCTCGGTGTCGTGCATCTACGGCCTGGGTACGCCGCAGTCCTACCTGGACCGTTCGGTCGAATTGCAGGTCGGCACCGAGGTGCCGCGCGACGGGCTGTTGCGGCTCCTGGTGGACGTGCAGTACACCCGCAACGACTTGTCCTTCACCCGCGGCTCATTCCGGGTCCGCGGCGACACCGTCGAGATCATCCCGAGCTACGAGGAGCTCGCGGTGCGCATCGAGTTCTTCGGCGACGAGATCGAGGCGCTGTACTACCTGCACCCGCTCACCGGCGAGGTAATCCGCCAGGTCGATTCGCTGCGGATCTTCCCGGCCACCCACTATGTGGCCGGCCCCGAGCGGATGGCGATGGCCATCTCCACCATCGAGCAGGAACTCGCCGAGCGGTTGGCCGAGTTCGAAAGCCAGGGCAAGCTTTTGGAAGCCCAGCGGTTGCGGATGCGCACCAACTACGACATCGAGATGATGCGGCAGGTCGGCTTCTGCTCGGGTATCGAGAACTACTCGCGGCACATCGACGGCCGCGGCCCCGGCTCGCCGCCGGCGACGCTGCTCGATTATTTCCCGGAAGACTTTCTTCTGGTCATCGACGAGTCGCATGTGACAGTGCCGCAGATTGGCGGCATGTACGAGGGCGACATGTCCCGCAAGCGCAACCTGGTCGAGCACGGCTTCCGGCTGCCGTCGGCGGTCGACAACCGCCCCCTGACCTGGGAGGAGTTCGCCGACCGGATCGGGCAGACGGTGTACCTGTCGGCGACGCCCGGCCCCTACGAACTGAGCCAGGCCGGCGGTGAGTTCGTCGAGCAGGTGATCCGGCCGACCGGTCTGGTGGATCCGAAGGTGGTGGTCAAGCCGACCAAGGGGCAGATCGACGACTTGATCGGAGAGATCCGCAAGCGGGCCGAGGCCGACGAGCGGGTGCTGGTGACGACGCTGACCAAGAAGATGGCCGAGGACCTCACCGATTACCTGCTGGAAATGGGCATCCGGGTGCGGTACCTGCACTCCGAGGTCGACACCTTGCGCCGGGTGGAGCTGCTGCGCCAGCTGCGCCTGGGCGACTACGACGTGCTGGTCGGCATCAACCTGCTGCGCGAGGGCCTGGACCTGCCCGAGGTGTCGCTGGTCGCCATCCTCGACGCCGACAAGGAAGGCTTCCTGCGGTCGTCGCGCAGCCTCATCCAGACCATCGGCCGCGCCGCGCGCAACGTCTCCGGCGAGGTGCACATGTATGCCGATTCGATGACCGACTCCATGAAGGAGGCCATCGACGAGACCGAACGGCGGCGTGAGAAGCAGATCGCCTACAACGAGGCCAACGGCATCGACCCACAGCCGCTGCGCAAGAAGATCGCCGACATCCTGGACCAGGTCTACCGAGAGGCGGACGACTCCGAGACTGTCGAGCTCGGCTCGGGCCGCAGCATCTCGCGCGGCCGCCGGGCGCAGGGTGAGCCGGGCCGCGTCGTCAGCGCCGGCATCATCGAGGGCCGCGACACGTCCAATATGCCGCGCGCGGAACTGGCCGACCTGATCAAGGACCTCACCGCGCAGATGATGGCCGCCGCCCGAGACCTGCAATTCGAGCTGGCCGCCCGGTTCCGCGACGAGATTGCCGATCTCAAAAAGGAATTGCGTGGGATGGACGCCGCCGGTCTGAAGTGATCCGGGCACCTCATACGGTGTAGTGGTGGCGAATACGGCGAGCGACGTCGGCAGTTGGCGCGAGCTGCTCGGCAGGTACCTGGGCACCTCCACACTGCTGGCCGGCGGTGTCCTGCTGTACGCCACCAACGAATTCCTCACCACGAGCTTGCTGCCCAGCACGATCGCGGAAATCGGCGGCGGCCGACTCTACGCCTGGGTGATCACCCTGTACCTGGTCGGCTCGGTGGTCGCGGCGGCCACGGTGAACACGTTGCACCTGCGTCTGGGTGCCCGCGCCTCCTTCCTCGCCGGCCTCGTGGTTTTCGGCGTCGCGAGCATCGTGTGTGCGGTCGCGCCGAACATGGAGATTCTGATCGCCGGACGCGCCTTACAGGGGGTGGCCGGTGGTCTGCTGGCGGGATTGGGTTACGCGCTGATCAACACCACCCTGCCGCGTTCGCTGTGGACCCGCGGCTCGGCGCTGGTGTCGGCGATGTGGGGAGTAGCGACGTTGGTCGGCCCCGCGATCGGCGGCCTGTTTGCGCAATTTGGGTTGTGGCGGTGGGCCTTTGGCGCCATGGCGATCCTGACCGCACTGCTGGCGGTGCTGGTGCTCATCGTGCTCACCAACGCCGTGCCGGGTGAGGCGACGGCGGCGGTGAGCCCGGTGCCGGTGTGGTCACTGATATTGCTGGGTGGCGCCGCGCTGGCGGTCAGCGCCGCGGAGTTGCCGCGCAATGTTTGCGCCACCGCGGGACTGCTGGCCGCTGGTCTGGTGCTGATCGGGATATTTGTTCGCGTCGAGCGAACGGTGCGGGCAGGAGTGTTGCCGCCCAGCGTCTTTGGTCGCGGACCGTTGAAATGGGTCTACCTGACCATGGCGATCCAGATGGGTGCGGTAATGGTCGACACGTACGTGCCGCTGTTCGGTCAGCGGTTGGCGCATCTGACGCCGGTCGAGGCCGGCTTTTTGGGCGCGGCGTTGGCGTTGGGCTGGACGATCGCCGAGGTGGGCAGCGCCTCGCTGAGCACCCCCCGCGTCGTAAGTCGGGTGGTTGCGGTGGCGCCGTTGGTGATGGCGTCGGGCCTGGCGCTGACCGCGGCGACCCAGCGCGACGACGCGTCGCTCGGCGTCGTTCTGATTTGGGCCGGGGGATTGTTGATTGCCGGCATCGGCATCGGGATGACCTGGCCGCATCTGTCCATGCGGGCCATGGACCTGGTCGACGACCCTGCCGAGGGCAGCGCGGCCGCGGCGGCGATCAACACGGTCCAGTTGATCTCGGCGGCCTTCGGAGCCGGGCTCGCGGGCGTAGTGGTCAACAACGCCGGCGGCGCGGACTTGGGCGCCGCGCGCTGGTTGTATGCCGTGATCGCGGGGCTCGCGGCGACGGCCGTAATCGCCTCCACCCAGGCCGGCCTGCGGGATCGCTGAAGCCGCACGAAACGCGGGATCGCCGTCTGCGATGCGTCGGTGACCGTCACGGGCCCGTGCCGAGCACTGACCTAGTCCGTCGTTTCCTCGGCCCGCAGCACGGCGATGACGCCGTTGATCGCGGTCAAAGCCTCTGGCGCCATTCCCATTCGCGAACCCGACAGCGTCATCGTCACCCGGACCTCGCCGTTGTCGATGTCGTGAGCGTCGGCGTCGAGCTCGGTCAGTTGCCAGTCGCGTTGCCCGCACACTCGCAGCACTTCGCGCAGCACGCCTCGGCCGTTTTCGTAAATGACCTGCAGCCGCGTGGTCCCACGCAACCTGGCTCCCAGTTGACGCTCCACCGCGCTGAAGGCCAGGGCGCTGACAAAGTGCAGCAGCACCACCACCATGGCGAGCAGCAGCAAGCCGGCACCGGACGCCATGCCGACGGCCGCGGACTCCCAGACGGCCGCCGCGGTGGTGAGGCCGTGCACGGCGCCGCGGCGCGTGATAATCAGCCCCGCACCCAAAAACCCGACGCCCGTGACGATTTGGGCCGCCACCCGGGACGGGTCGAGGATGACCGTGCCCGGAGCCAACACATTGGCGAAGCCGTACTTGCTGACCAGCATGATCAGCGCCGCCGACGTGCCGACGATGGTCTGGGTGCGCAGTCCGGCGCTCTTGCCCTGCACGGTGCGCTCTAGGCCGATCAGCGCGGTCAACCCGAACGCCGCGAAGAGCTCGACGAAGTGCCGCAGGTTTTGCACATTGCCGCCCAGCAGCGGGCCCGACAGCCAATCTCCCATGTCGTCAACCAGCTAGCGCCGGCACTCTCGCTTTCCGGTCATCGTGTCGATTTGATGACCTGAGAGTAGTGGAATTGCCATCGCTCCACGATTTGGAAGCCGAGGTAGGCGGGGAAGCGAAACGCCGGGGCGCGGCCGAAAACCCCTGGCGGCAAGCCCCGTCCGACTTGATGATCGGGAAACGACTTGTCGTAGTTGGTGATGGTCCACAGCGTCGTGCACTTGTTGATCTTGGCGGTCGTCAGCCACACCGCGACGTGCCCGTCCCACAGCGAACCGACCTTCGGCCCGTACACGCCGCGCTCGATGTCGATCAGGGGGCGGAACGCCGCCGGTCGGGTGGCCAGCAGGGCGCGAATCGGGCCTGGCCGCCACGGCACCGTGTTGTCCACCAGCAAGCAGTCGCCGGGTGCGGCGTGCGCGCTGATCACGTCGGCCACTTGGCTGTAATCCCAGCCTTCCTTCGCGTACGGCCAACGCTGGATGAATAGGTAGTTCGGAACGGCGGCCGCCGCAAACACTGCCACCACGCCGGCGATCAGCACCGGTCGGCGCGCCACGGTGACAACGCAGATGGCCAGCAGCACCGCCATTGCCGGGGTGGTCAGAATCAGGTAGCGCGGAAAGTACATCGGCTCGGCGACGGCCGAGTAGATCACCACCGCGGCGGTGGGCAGCACGATCCACGCGACACAGATGATGACCAGGCGTCGCATGTCACCGGCCGGGGCGGGTGCCCCGGCCAGTCGGGCGGCGATCGCGGCCACCATGACGACGGCGCTGAGCACCGCGACCGGCACGCTGTGATCGAAATACTGCCGCTGGGTGATGTCGAACGCGTAGTGCCAGCTCACCGGGAACAGCCAATTCACCTGGAACGCCTGCCCGTGGGCGAACACCACGAACGGGGTCATGACGCCCAACGCGACGGCCGTGGCAGCCGCCCACCACAGCGCCGGCGACTTGCGCGCCCCGCCGCGCGTCAACATCGGCAGCATCGCCGCGTACACCAGCACGAGCAGGATCAGGTTGAGGCTCAACAAAATCGACATCATCAACCCAACCGTGTAGCCGACCCACCACCGGGGCCGGCTTCGCCGCACTGCGGCGACGAGCAACACCGTCAGCCATATCGCCGCGGCGACCGACAGGGCATACGAACGAGCTTCCATCCCGGCCCAGGTGGTGCGCGGAAGAATCGCGAAGATGACGCCCGCGCACACTGCGGTCCCGCGTCCCGGGGTGAATCGGCGGGTGAACACCACGACCCCGGCGGCGGCGGCGCCGACGGCCAGTGCGCTGGGCAATCGCGACCAGAACTCGGTCGGTGGAAAGAGCGCGAACCAACCGTGCATCAGCAGGTAGTAGAGGCCGTGCACGGCGTCGATGTGGCCCAGCAGTCGCCACAGTTCGGGCAGCGTCCTGCTGGCCGCGGCGGAGATCGTCGCGCCTTCGTCGAACCACAGCGACGGCCGACTGGCCCAGGCGCCGCTGACGACGGTGGCGAGCACCGCGATCAGCCACGGGTCGAGCAACCTGCCGCGCGTTGCTACGGGCCCGGTCCCGGGATCGACATCCGGGATATCCGGGATACTCTGCTCAAGCGCGGGCGTAGCCATGTTGCTTGTCACTTTAGGGCGCACCGAATGAACCTGGTCACCGGCGAATCTCGTCGCGCTGGAGGATCGGCTCGCGGACCTGTGGTGCCCGCCGGATGCGTCGTGTGTGGAAACGGCCGTCACGCAACGCGTTCGGGCCGAAACAGCGGCATGCCATCGCGTCAGTATCGGCACCGGACCCCATCGCCGCAGCGTGGCGACCCTCAACGAGGGCTGATGAAGCCTTGCGCCACGCCGCGGATGTGTTGTTAATCTGACCCATCTAGATCGGACAACGCGCTACTGTCTTGGGGTTGGCCTGGGCAAACGACACTGGGAGGGCAAATGTCCGCTTATCGGACTGTGGTGGTCGGGACGGACGGCTCGGACTCATCGTTGCGTGCCGTGGAACGGGCGGCCACCATCGCCGGGGCCGATGCCAAGCTGATCATCGCGTCCGCCTACCTGCCCCAGCCTCAGGACGGCCGGGCCGCCGATGTCTTGAAAGAAGAGAGCTACAAGGTGTCGGGCACCGCCCCGATCTACGCGATTTTGCAGGATGCCAAGGAGCGGGCGCACAAGGCCGGCGCGAAGAACATCGAGGAGCGCCCGATCGTCGGTGCCCCGGTGGACGCGCTGGTCAGCCTCGCCGACGAAGAGAAGGCCGACCTGCTGGTGGTGGGTAACGTCGGGCTCAGCACCATCGCGGGCCGGCTGCTGGGTTCGGTGCCGGCCAACGTCTCCCGTCGCGCTACCGTCGACGTGCTGATCGTGCACACCACCTCCTGACCGGGTCGCGCTGATCGGCCGTCGGCCGCGTCGCATCGATCGAACCCGGGGCCTACCAGCCCCGTTCGCGCCACTCGTCGACATGCGGGCGTTCCGTACCCACCAGCGTGTCGTCGCCGTGACCGGGGTAGACGACGGTGGAATCCGCGTACACCTCGAAGACCCGGCTGGTGACATCGTTGAGCAACTGCGTGAAGTCGCCCTCCTGCCAGGTCTTGCCCACCCCGCCGGGGAACAGGCAGTCCCCGGTGAACAGCTGCGTCACCCCGCCGGTGGCCGGGCCGTCCAGGGCGAGCGCCACCGATCCGGGCGTGTGGCCGCGCAGGTGGATCACGTCGAAGGTCAGCTTGCCGACCTGCACGGTGTCGCCATGGGCCAACAAGCGATCGGGTTTGACCGGCAGCGGCTCGGCGTCGATCTGGTGGGCCGCCGTCGGCGCACCGGTGGCCGCGGCGACAGCTTCCAGGGCCTGCCAATGATCGAAATGCTGATGGCTGGTCACGATCAGCGAGAGCTTCGGTGCGTGCTCGCCGATCAGGTCGAGCAGTACATCGGCGTCGTTGGCCGCGTCGATGAGCAGGGTTTCGCCGGTTTCGGAACATGTCACGAGGTACGCGTTGTTGTCCATGGGGCCGACCGATGCTTTGACGATCGTGACCCCGGGCAGGGTGCGACGGGCGGCGGTACCAGGATTGACGTGACCGGTGTAGTTGTCGTCCACGATGGGCATGTGCGACAGGTTACTGGTCCGCGGATTGGGATGGGTGTCTTGTCGGTGGGGGCACCTAGCATGGAATGCGCCGTGCGCAGTAGCCGCCGGTAGCCAGCAACACACCAGGAGAGGGGCAGCGTGGCTGACCGCCTGATCATCAAGGGCGCCCGCGAGCACAACCTGCGCGGCGTCGACCTCGACCTGCCGCGCGATTCGCTGATCGTCTTCACCGGGCTGTCGGGATCGGGCAAGTCGTCGTTGGCCTTCGACACCATCTTTGCCGAGGGGCAGCGCCGCTACGTGGAGTCGCTGTCGGCCTATGCCCGTCAATTCCTCGGGCAGATGGACAAACCCGACGTCGACTTCATCGAGGGCCTGTCACCGGCGGTGTCCATCGACCAGAAATCGACGAACCGAAATCCGAGGTCGACCGTCGGCACGATCACCGAGGTCTACGACTATCTACGGCTGCTCTACGCCCGGGCCGGCAGCCCGCACTGCCCGGTGTGTGGCGAGCGGATTGCCCGCCAGACGCCGCAGCAGATCGTCGATCAGGTGTTGGCGATGCCGGAGGGCACCCGATTCCTGGTGCTCGCCCCGGTGGTGCGCACCCGTAAGGGTGAGTTCGCCGACCTGTTCGACAAGCTGAACGCGCAGGGTTACAGCCGGGTGCGGGTCGACGGAGTGGTGCATCCGCTGACGGACCCGCCGAAGCTGAAGAAGCAGGAGAAGCACGACATCGAGGTCGTGGTGGACCGGTTGACCGTCAAGGTCGCCGCCAAGCAACGGCTGACCGACTCGGTCGAGACCGCGCTGAACCTCGCCGACGGCATCGTGGTGTTGGAGTTTCCCGACGATCGTGACGAGCACGACCACCCACGTGAGCAGCGGTTCTCCGAGAAGCTGGCCTGTCCCAACGGACATCCGCTGGCCGTCGACGACCTGGAGCCGCGATCGTTTTCGTTCAACTCGCCCTACGGCGCCTGCCCCGAATGTGTGGGCCTGGGCATCCGTAAGGAGGTCGATCCCGATCTGGTGGTGCCGGACCCGGACCGCACCCTGGCCGAGGGCGCCGTGGCACCGTGGTCGGCGGGGCACACCGCGGAATACTTCACCCGGATGATGGCCGGCCTCGGCGAGGAACTCGGATTCGATGTCGACACGCCGTGGCGCAAGCTGCCGGCCAAGGCGCGCAAGGCGATTCTCGAAGGCTCCGATCACCAGGTCCACGTGCGGTACCGCAACCGCTACGGCCGAACCCGTTCGTACTACGCGGATTTCGAGGGGGTGCTCGCGTTCCTGCAACGCAAGATGGAGCAGACCGAATCCGAGCAGATGAAGGAACGGTACGAGGGCTTCATGCGGGACATCCCGTGCCCGGTATGCGACGGGACCCGGCTCAAGCCGGAGATCCTGGCGGTGACGCTGACGGGGGAGTTCGGGGGGGAGCGGGCTGCCAAGTCCATCGCCGAGGTCAGCGACCTGTGTATCTCAGACTGCGCCGACTTCCTCAACGCGCTCACCCTCGGCCCTCGCGAGCAGGCGATCGCGGGGCAGGTGCTCAAAGAGATCCAGTCGCGGCTGGGCTTCCTGCTCGACGTGGGGCTGGAATATTTGTCGCTGTCCCGGGCGGCGGCCACGCTGTCCGGCGGTGAGGCGCAACGCATTCGGTTGGCCACCCAGATCGGCTCGGGTTTGGTCGGGGTGCTCTACGTTCTCGACGAGCCGTCCATCGGGCTGCATCAGCGCGACAATCGTCGGCTGATCGAAACCCTCACGCGGCTAAGGGCTTTGGGGAACACGCTGATCGTCGTCGAGCATGACGAGGACACCATCGCGCACGCCGACTGGGTCGTCGACATCGGGCCGGGCGCCGGGGAGCACGGCGGCCAGATCGTGCACAGCGGCACCTATCAGGAGCTGTTGGCCAACAAGGAATCCATCACCGGCGCCTACCTGTCGGGCCGCGAAAGCATCGCCACGCCCCCACATCGACGTCCGGTTGATCACAAGCGCAAGCTCACCGTTGTCGGGGCTCGCGAGCACAATCTGCGCGGCATCGACGTCGCGTTCCCGCTCGGCGTTCTGACCTCGGTCACCGGTGTGTCGGGTTCCGGCAAGTCGACACTGGTGAACGATATTTTGGCGGCCGTGCTGGCCAACCGGCTCAACGGCGCCCGGCAGGTTCCCGGCCGGCACACCCGGGTCACCGGCCTGGACCACCTGGACAAGCTGGTGCGGGTGGATCAGTCGCCGATCGGCCGCACGCCGCGATCCAACCCCGCCACCTACACCGGGGTGTTCGACAAGATCCGCACTCTGTTCGCCGCGACCACCGAGGCGAAAGTTCGTGGCTACCAACCCGGGCGATTCTCGTTCAACGTCAAGGGCGGCCGCTGCGAGGCATGCACCGGCGACGGCACGATCAAGATCGAGATGAACTTCCTGCCCGACGTGTATGTCCCCTGTGAGGTGTGCCAGGGGGCCCGGTACAACCGGGAAACGCTGGAGGTGCACTACAAGGGCAAGACGATCTCCGAAGTGCTGGACATGTCGATCGAGGAAGCGGCGGAGTTCTTCGAACCGATCAGCGGAATCCATCGCTACCTGCGTACCCTCGTCGACGTCGGTCTGGGTTATGTCCGGTTGGGGCAACCGGCGCCGACGTTGTCCGGGGGTGAGGCGCAGCGGGTGAAGCTGGCGTCCGAACTGCAGAAGCGCTCGACCGGCCGGACCATCTACATTCTCGACGAGCCCACCACCGGGCTGCATTTCGACGACATCCGCAAGCTGCTCAACGTCATCAACGGCCTTGTCGACAAAGGCAATACGGTTGTGGTGATCGAACACAACCTGGACGTGATCAAGACGTCGGACTGGATCATCGATATGGGTCCCGAGGGCGGTGCCGGCGGCGGCACCGTGGTTGCCGAGGGCACTCCGGAGGATGTCGCTGCGGTGCCGGAAAGCTACACCGGCAAGTTTCTCGCCGAGGTCGTCGGCCGCAGCGCTGCGCCGGCGCCGGCCAAGCCGCGCCCCAACCGGCGCCGCAAAGTGAGTGCTTAATCGTCCGCGTCTACCGCGGAAAGCAATTCCTGAAATGCGCCCTCCATGCATGCGGCATACCTGGCCGGATCGGCCAGGGCGTCACGATCCGCCGTAGCGCTGATTGACAAGATCCCGTTGTAGCTGGCAACGACGTGGATCAGATTCGCGCCGCCGACCAGCGGTCCGAGCCCGGCGGCGCGGAGGAGTCGGGCACCGCTGAAGTAGAGCGGCTCGCTGGGACCCGCAACGTTGGTGACCGTTGTGTTGGCGATCGTCGGACCGGAGAACGGGAGCGCGCTGGCGACCTTCGCTGTCATCCCCAGTAGTGAAGTTGGCAGTGTGCCAATCAATTCGATGAGCTGGGTGGTGGCCGTCGATTCCGCCTCGGCGCGGCTCCCCGCGGTCGATGCCGCGATGGCGGCGAGACGCTCAAGCGGATCAGCGATGTCGGTTCCGAGTGTTTGTAGCCGGCCGAATAGGTTGTTTCCCTTGCTGGTCTCATCGCCCGCTTTGCGTACTGACATCGGGCAGGCCGCGACGAGCGATTCCTCGGGAAGCTCACCGTGGCCCTTGAGATACGCACGAAGTGCTCCACCGACGTAGGCCAGTGCGACGTCGTTGATCGTCGCTCCCGGGACGCTGGCCT
This sequence comes from Mycobacterium simiae, assembly GCF_010727605.1. Taxonomy (NCBI): domain Bacteria; kingdom Bacillati; phylum Actinomycetota; class Actinomycetes; order Mycobacteriales; family Mycobacteriaceae; genus Mycobacterium; species Mycobacterium simiae. The sequence continues at coordinate 60,047 of NZ_AP022568.1, read as the reverse complement.
TGATCCTCTTGAAATCTGCGAGATCGTGGAACCGAGCCTCGAAGACTCGGCTCGACGAGAGCGCCTGGTTGAAGCGAGTTGTCGGCGCGAACGACGGTACAACGCCACGCGCGGCGGCGCGTACGGCACTTCCAATTACCTTGCCCGGCAGACCGATCAAGCCGCGGACCGCTTTGGGGGCGTTAGTGCCCAAAACCCTACCCGTGCGCCATGGATACAACGCAGCGTTGAGGGTTCCGCGTGAAAGCAATTCTGCGGTCGAAGGAAGCCGAAGAGGCTGCCAGGGGTTGTCGGGTCCAGTGGGACGCGGGCTGTCGGCGGCAAGATCGTGCAATGCCGCGATCATTTGCACGCTCGCCATGCCGTCGACCGCACAGTGGTGCAGTTTCAACGCCATCGCAAACGAGCCCTCCGGTACCCCGGGCACGCTATTGAGTCCCTCAATGATGGTGATCTCCCACGGAGGACGCCGCAGGTCGATCTGCCGAGCGTGCAGCTGCGCGATCTCGATACAGAGTTGCCGCCAGTCGCCGGGCTCCGGCAACCCGATCTGGCGGACGTGGTAGTCGAGGTCGAAGCTTGGGTCGTCCACCCAATAGGGCCGATGGAAACCGCCGGGTAGCTCCGTCAATCGCTGCCGGAAGACATCTGCGAGGTGCAATCGGGCGTCGAGTTCCTCGAGGATCGCCTTGAACGTCACTGTGCCGCCCAGGGCGGTCGACGAGTCATAGATCAGCAGCAGCTGAATCTGTATCGGCGCCTCCGGCGTCTCCGCGCGCAACATCATGTCGTCGGTCCAACTCAGTTGCCGCATTGGCTTCCCCTCGCGCTCGCTGTTGCGGCCCGCGCAGGCCGGTCGCCTTGCCAGGCTCGAAATTCATGTCAGCGTCGGCGGTCATGCGCATAGCCGCATATTGGGCGAGCCATGTAGCCTCTGAGGTCACCCTACGCTCGGGGGATGATCGCAGCGGGTCGACCACACGGTTCGGCTGCCTCTCGGGCCACTACGTTTCGCACCGGGCGTGGCGTTGCGTGTCGCCACTCACCCAAAACAGGTGGCTGGTGCCGAGCGACACGTTTTGTTAGCTGATTTCGCCCCCATTCTCGTGTTGTGCGCGCAAGCGACCACCAATAGATCGGACGTGACCCAGAATGCTGGGATTGCAAACTCTTTCTCCTAGGTGCACCGCCGCGCGAACGCCTCGCGCCGCTGCGCGCGAATTGCGTTGAGCGTCAACGGCGTGTGTCACCTGCGACCTGCCGTACACGACCGGCCCAGTGCATCGCCAATTCCTGCTCACGGCACGCACCGCCTGCAAACTAGCTCTGCCGGATTCGGTTCTAACCGCTACCTCTGACGATGCGCCCAAGACTGCGTTCCGAGCAGAGGTTTCGGAATGAATCGCAACGATTCGACATCCCGGGCGCGCCACGACGCGGGCTGGCAACGGCGATCCGGGAACTGCGGACTACGAGACAGTATCGCCGCGTAACCGTACCAAACGGGTGGTACTCGTCTCGTCGAGCTGGACGAGGTCGCCACGGGACCTGAGGAAGTCGCTGAAAGACCGGAAACCCAAAGCCTTTTCGCTGAACGACGGATCCATCCGTTTCATCTGGGCTTTGACGGCCGAGTTGTGCAGCCACTCGGCGTCGTCTTTGTCCTGACCGATGCGCAGCGCGCGTTCGAGCAACCCGGTGGCCGCCGCCTGCGGATCGGCCGGTACCGCGTCGTCGTCGGCGTCGCGGCCACTGGAGCGCCGTGCCCGCCCCTTCGGTTCGGCCGCGCGCGATTCCTGCGTGGATATTCCGGGCAGCGCGTCGTAGGTGACAAACTCATCGCAGGCCGCTGCCAGTGACCGGCTGCTGGCACCGGCCACACCGATACCTACGACGTAGCGACCTAGCCGCTTGCACCGCTGAGCCAACGCGATGTAATCGGAATCGCCGCCGACGATCACCACGTGGGTCAGATCGGGCAACCGGAACATATCTTCGACCGCGTCGACGGCTAGCCGGATGTCCGCCCCGTTCTTCCCGTAAGCAGCGGCCGGGAAGAGCTGAACAAGATCGACTGCGCGGCCCACCAGTTGACCGTGGTAGGCGGCGTTGACGTCGGCGGACCAGTCCGCGTAGGCGCGGGTCAGCACGAGTGTGCCGAACGATGACGCGAAATCGATGATGGCGCCGACGTCGACGGTCGCCGACTGCAGCCGATCCGTTTCGAGGCCGTTGGCCTTGTCCTTGTGGAAGGAGTTTCGCCCGTGGACTTGGTCGTAGCGCGAGATCACGATGTTGTCGAAGTCGAGGTAGACGGCGACGCGGGTGGTGGCCGATTCCGTCATCCTGTGTTCATCCCCCGGACTTCGGGGCTCAGCGAATCAAAAGCTGTCATCCGGTCATGGTGCGCCACCGCGTCCAACCCATCAAGCCCAAGTCGTGTAGCGTGTTGGGTGTTCAGACTTTCAACCAAGCCCACGTTGGTTTTGGTGCTCGGGACCCCGCTCTTTGTCGCCGGCGCATTATCGGGCGTTTGACGGGGTCCGCGGCCTCTACTGCTAAGGAGTCAGAGTTACTCGGCGCGGCTGGTCGACTCAGCCAGCCGACGCTCCGGTTGCAACCAGTTTTGTCTTCGCTGAATAGCGTTGGCCGGCGATCTCATTGGGCGCACAAGCCACCCCAGGCGAATATCGCAGGGAAGTCGTCGAGGGTGCACCTTCGGTTGCCCGCACCCGCAGCTACGCTGCTGTCCCTACTGACCGTGGTGGACCTGCCCCCGGAAGGACAAAAACTATGGCGATCACTGATATTCCGGCCTTCGCTCACCTCACAGAGGCCGACATCGAGGCCCTCGCTGCTGAGCTTGACGCGATCCGGCTGGACATCGAGGCCTCCCGAGGCGAGCGCGACGCGCGCTACATCCATCGGACCATCGCCGCACAACGCGCCCTCGAGCTGGCCGGCCGGCTCATGCTCGGTGCTAGTTCGAAACGCGCGACGTGGTGGGCGGGGACGGTAACCCTCGCGTTGGCAAAGATCATCGAGAACATGGAGGTCGGCCACAATGTCATGCATGGCCAATGGAACTGGATGAACGACCCGGAGATCCACTCCTCGGCGTGGGAATGGGACATGACTGCGGCGTCCAAGCACTGGATATCCGCACATAACCATCGGCACCACAAGTACACCAACATTCTCGGCATGGACGACGATGTCGGCTATGACCTCCTTCGCGTTACCCGAGATCAGCCGTGGAAGCCCTACAACGTCGGCAACCTGGTGTTCAATGCAATCCTCGCTCTTGGCTTCGAGTGGGGAATTGGTTTGCAGAACATCGATTTGGGCAAGCTTCTGAAGCCTGGGCCGGAGCGCATCGAAACCCTTGAGCTCGCCCGCGAATTCTTCGCGAAGGCCGGCAGGCAACTAGTCAAGGATTACGTCGCGTTCCCGGCGCTGACGTCGTTGTCGCCGGCGGCGACCTACAAGTCGACGTTGAAAGCCAACGTGGTGGCCAACCTGATACGCAACGTCTGGGCCGATGCGGTGATTTTCTGCGGGCATTTCCCAGATGGCGCAGAGAAATTCGCCAAGAGCGACCTGAGCAGTGAGACGCGGGGCCACTGGTACCTGCGCCAGATGCTGGGCAGTGCCAATTTTGGCGCGGGTCCAGCGCTGCGGTTCATGAGTGGCAACTTGTGCTATCAGATCGAGCATCATCTGTACCCTGATCTGCCGAGCAATCGGTTGGGCGAGATCTCTGGACGAGTGCGCGAACTGTGCGACAGGTACGACTTGCCTTACACCACAGGCTCCTTCCTGGTGCAGTGCGCCAAGACGTGGCGCACCATCGCTAAACTGTCCCTTCCCAACAAGTACTTGCGCGATACCGCCGACGACGCCGCGGAGACCCGCAGCGAGCGGATGTTCGCCCAACTGGCACCCGATTTCAGCGGCATCGATCCGGAGACAGGCCGTCGCCGTGGTCTCAAAACAGCGATCGCATCGGTTAGGAAGATGGCGCATCGAGATGGTGTGTTGCTCAAACCACTGGCACGCAAGCATTGCGCGACGCTCGCGATGGCGACTGCTTCAGCAGATTTACCCGAATTGTTGATCAGAGTTTGACGGGGAAATTAATCCGGCATCGCGCCCCTTCTACGGCCGGTCGCCGCTCGACGAGACTTCAGGCGCCGACTCCGGCAACCCTCCACCCGAGCCAAAACTCCTCCGCCGCACCATAGTTCAAAGGTGACCGCAGCGTCGTCTGATCGAGTCACCCTGAGCGATGACGCCTGGCCGACCGACGACGGGGAGAAGGTGATCCCAGGTGCAACGACTGCCGTTGACCACATGAGCCATCCGTGGCGTACCGTCAATAGTGAGCTGTTTCGTTGTCGACGCTGGCTTCAATCGGTATTTCGCGATGGAGACTGCTGGCAATGCGATTCCTCCCGTCGGGCCGCCCGTGGCCCGACATCGTCGAACTTTGAAGGGCTGTTCCATGAATCGCATCGATGCGGCGACCGGTGTTATTGCCGCACAAGAGAATACAACAATGATGGGGGAGCCGAGTACATCTGCGGGTGCTAGCGTCGCGGCGCGACACCCGGTGAGCCCCGTGCGGCTCACCCTGGCATCGCGGCTAGGAAACGAGATCGATGGGGCCTGGTGGCCCCGCACTGGGCAGATGTCGCGGGAACTGCCCGACTTGATTTCGATTCTGACGGTTCGGTTAGGCAATGTTGTCGACATCAACGTCAACTGGTCGTCGGCGCACTGTCAGCAGGACCTGAATTGGGGCTGGTGGCAAGGCATCCGCCCACGGGTGATGACGGTTGACGGCCGTGGTGCACGGGCGAAAATCCTGATCGTTCCGTATCAGACCGGCACGGCTCTGGCGGTCATGCTATTGCGTCGGGCGGCGGGCCTGTCAGTCCTCGCTGCGCATCGTGACTCACGCGCGTTCGTGACCGCCGACTGCGTACTGCGCGCAGCCAAGGGAGAAAAAATGTTTGAACTGCGTCGCTCCCGGCGAGCTGCTGCTGCGACGGGAACAAACGTCCGCGAGGGATGAGACCCGGGACTCGTGCGCTCGACAGCTAGGGCTGCGGTGCTCCGTTTTCTTTCGTCCCGGTCATGAGGAGGCTCTGGGTGGTCGACACATTGCTTGGTCCAGCGGCGTTCATCATGACGGTGTGCGCCCGGGCCGGATCGGCCTGCGGAGCCACCACCAACAAGACGATCTTGTTGCGATTGAGCCCGATGACTTCGACCGTGTTGATCGGCTGGCGGCGGTATCCGTCGAGCCGCACCGTTCGCCCTCCCGTCACGAATTTTGCAGGCGGCATTGCCCATTCGTTCACGTTGTAGATCACACGGCCGATCGGACCGAGTCGAACAGATAACACGGACAACAGATCTGGCAGCTCTGTAGTCAGGTCCGCACTGTGCGGCCACCATGCCCCATCGACGTACCCGTTCTGAGGAGCCTTCGGCTTGAGCTTCAGACGTGGCGTATTTTCCGGTGGGGTATGCCGATGATCGACATCAGTGTGGTCTTTTTTCTGCGTCATCGCGACGCTCCCGTCCTGGCCGCGAAACTAGCCAGATCATTCGAATCGGCGACGACATGGCGTTGAGTAGCCGGGTGCGAGATATCGCCGACACTCCCAACACTACGCGAAGAACGAGGGGCGAGCCGGGTGACGTGCCAGGAGACGGGCGAATTCTCAGCGGATGGAAACCAGTTGGTCGATCGAATCCGCAGGCAGGTCACCATCAACCACAGCGGTCACAGCGAGCTTGACGAGCGTGATCGCGCCCTTGTGATTGTCGAGAAACGCGGTATCAGAGGCATCCCGGCCGGTGGCGACACGGACCAGGGTCTGCCGCGGCGCCAATAACGTCGCGTCGACCACCCGCCATTGTCCCTCGACAAAAGCCTCCGCCACCGCATGAAAATCCATCGGATATAGGCCGGGCGCGTACACCGATACCAGGCGTGCCGGGACCTTCACCGCGCGAAGTAGCGCCACCACCAGGTGCGCGAAGTCGCGGCACACACCCTTGCCCGCGAGCAGCGTCTCCACCGCCCCGTCGATCGGGTCGCTGGAGCCGGGCACATAGTTCAGCCTGGTACCCACCCACGAACTCACATGCTCCAGCAGGGTCGCGGAGTCGTGATCATTGCCGAATTCGGTTGAAGCAAAACCATAAAATTTGTCGGCCTCGGCATAGCGACTGGGGCGTAGGTACATGGACTGGTCGTATTCCGTCACCGGAGCTGGGTCGGTCTGGCCTATGATCGTCGCAGCGTAGTGGACTTTTAACGTGCCGATCGCGGCATCGAATTTGTGAATGCGGTTGCCATGCACACCGCTGATCTCCAGCGGCTGAATCCGCTCTCCGTTCAAGACGAAGTGCAGCGACTCGAAGACCTCTGTCCGCGGATGTGGGGCCACGGCGAGCTGGAACTCTAATGTCGTGGCCGCGGTGATTTCGACTTCCAACTCGGCGCCCACTTCTCGTCTCATCACGCCATACTGCGCTTGGTGCCTCCTGTTCGCCAACTGTCTGACCTCAGATCGGCCACAGTTAGACGGTATGTGTTCTGCACCAAAGGGTTTCGTAGCTCCGCCGAACACCCTTCGTTGCACAGGGGCCTACCGCGGCAGCCGGGAGGACATCATGTTGGCGATCAGCCTGGCCTGGTTGATGGTGCCGGGCGCGCAGACGTTGACGTCGAGCACCACATTGCTCACCGCGGACAGTACGTGCTGACATACCAACGGATCGTTGGCCAGCGTGTGCTGCAGAGCGATGTTGGGCGGATTGCCGCTGAGCGGCCCGAAGGTCCATTCGAACGTGGTCTTGCCGTTGACTTGAGTCACGGTTTTGCCCGCGCACGTCCGCCACTGGGGCGCCTGCGCCGAGACGAATGCCTGGGCCTGGGCGGCCGAGGGGAAGACGACGACGCCCTGGGTCACGACATAGGCCGGGGTGCTATGCGGCTTCTGCAGCAGCTGGGCGAGCACGCCGGTGTAGCCGCTGTTCTGGTAGGTGGGGGCTTGGAAACCGATCAGCGCCCCGAGGCAGGTGTCGTCCGACAGCGTGTTACCCGGGCCGGCGTCCGTCATCTGGGTCTTGTTGTGGTCGACGACGATGCCGGTGGTGCCGACCAGCGTGTTGACCTGTTCCACCGGAACCAAGATCGAATCCAATTGCGCGACAGTCACTATCGGGGCAGCGCTACTGGTCGGGACGTTCGCGGCCGGCGGTGTTGCGATCGTACTGGGCGCCGGTGCGGCGGGCCGCGACCCACGGGATCTGTGTGTCGTCGCCCAGATCGCGGTGCCCGCGACGATCGCGATCACGAAGACGAGTGTGCCGAAGATCAATCCCAGCCTGCGCGTGGGCGGCGGGCGCCAGGGCGGGACGGGTTGGGTGGGCGCCCAACTCGGCGGCGGCGCCGGTGCGGTTTGCGGACGGAACTGGTGGACCCGCGGCGGTGGGCCGAAGTGCTGGCTGTACTCGATCAGGTCGGTCGCCTGTCGCTGGTCCGGTGCACTGAGTGCCTGCAGCGCAGCATTCGCCAGATCGCCGGCGGTCAGGTAACGGTCGTAAGGATCCTTGGCCATCCCGCGGGCGATGACCTCGTCGAAGGCGGCGGGGACGGCGGGATTGCGCATACTGGGCCGCGGGATCGGATCCATCAAATGTGCGGCCATCAGGCTGCTCAGGCTGGTGGTCTGGAAAGGCGTTGTGCCCGTGAGGCATTCGTACAGAAGGCAGGCAAGGGCGTAGATGTCGACGCGGTAGGTGAGGTCGTCGTTGCCGAATCGCTCGGGTGCCATGTAGTTCCAGCTGCCCACCGCGGCACCGGTTTTCGTTACCCGCTGGTCGGTGGCCGCCGCGGCGATGCCGAAGTCGACCAGGTAGGCGAAGTCGCCCTCGGTGAGCAGGATGTTCTCGGGTTTGATGTCGCGGTGGATGACGCCGGCGCGGTGGGCGGCATCGAGTGCGGAAGCGACTTGCTCCACGATCGCGACTGCGCGCGGCGGCGGCATCGGACCGGTGCGGCTCAGCTCGCTGGCCACGTCCCGGCCTTCGATCAGGCGCATGTCGATGAACACCTGACCGTCGAGCTCGCCGTAGTCGTGAATCGGCACGATGTGCGGTTCCTGCAGCCGGCCGGCGGTCTGGGCTTCCCGCTGCATGCGGCCGCGAATCACGTCATCGGAGCTGACTTGCTCGGAGACCAGTTTGAGCGCCACCACCCGGTCTTTGACGGTGTCGTAGGCCTCGTAGACCTCACCCATACCGCCGCGGCCCAGCAGTCGGCGCAGCTGATAGGGCCCGAACCGGCTGCCGATCCGCGAGCCCGGCCGCGTCTCACTCATCCCCGTCCCCCGACGCCGAAGCGACCGTCCTAGTCCTCATCCGCACGCATCGACTCGCGGATCTGGGCCAGCCGTTCGGCCGCGGCGCGCTGTCGCTGGTCGTACTGGTCGGCCACCGAGCGCCCTTCGCGGGATTCGGCGTCCAGTTCCGCATCGCCCAGTGACTTGGCGTACCGGTTCTCGATTTTCTCGCGCACGGACTCATAGGTCGGCACACCCGCGTCGTCATACCCGGGGTCGGGTTGGGCGGTGCCGGGCGTTGCTGGTTCGTCGGGCATGGACGTCACGCTACTGAAACGGGGCCGGGTTTGGCCGCTCGCGCTCGAGATACCGCACCATCTGCTGCCAATAGATCAGGGTCAGGATCATCTGCAGCACGGTGGCGATCGCCGCAGGAAGCAAGCGATGCCGCCGGGCCGCCAGGATGGCGACCACGGCCGACGCGGCGGTCAGCCCGCCGATCGCCAGGGCGGCGTCGCGGGGCCGGCGGGTGATCCACAACTCCTCGCCCAGCATCGCCCGCGTCGACCAGGCGTGTTGCTGGGGTGGTTGGCCGAAGACAAACGGGTTGGCCGCGAACCACACCGCCAGCCAGATCGCGTGCTGGCGCCGCCCTGTCCACGCCGCCAGCACGATCAACGGTGTGCTGGCCCAGCGCGTCCACGCGCTGCACGGATGGCAGTGCCGGGCGAATACCGCCCGCCGTATCCGTACCACCGAGGGCGCGGCCACTATCTCGGGGTGTTGGAGCGCTGCGCCGGTACGACCGGCTTTGCACCCGACGATGCGTCGGCGGGCGCGGTGCCGGGCAACGGCGTCCGCGGTACTCCGGGGGTGCCGAGCTGACCGGCCAGCCATGGCAAGGCGGCGGCGAATGCCCGGTCGGCGAACGGCCAGTCGTGTTTGCCGGGCTGAGGCAGCACGGCACAGTCGATGCCGTTGGCCCGGCCCAGCGCACACAACGAATAAGCGGCCGCGGTCTGGTTGCCGGGGTTGGCGGCGGCATCGCGTTCCGCCTGGTGCATGTCGGCGGTGTCCACCATCGGCGCCTCCCGGTGCGCGGCGTTCGCGCCGTCCGACGAGATGGCGAACCAGCCGGACACATCGTGGTACGCGCCGTGCCGGTTGATTACCGTGCTCGGGTCGAATGACGCCCAGGCATCGGCGCTGCCGCCGAACAAGCGGCTGATGGTTTGCGCCTTGTTGCCGGCGTTGGGGAAGAAGTCGCCGGCGACGTCGACGAATGCGCTGAACATGTCGGGATGCATGACCGTCAGGTCGACCGCGCAGGTGCCGCCCATCGACCAGCCCGCCACGCCCCAACCGGAGCGGGTCGCATTGACACCGAAGTTCGAAATCATATAGGGGACAACGTCTTTTGTGAGATGATCGGCGGCGTTGCCGCGTACGCCGTTGACGCATTCGGTGTCGTTGTTGAAGGCCCCGCCGGAGTCCACGAATACCAACACCGGTGCCTGACCGTGATGTGCCGCGGCGAAATCGTCGATCGTCGTGATCGCGTTGCCGGCGCGCGTCCAGTCAGCGGGGGTGTTGAACTGGCCGCCGATCATCATCACCGTCGGCAGCGCCGGGGGTGGTTGGGTGGCGAACCAGGCGGGCGGCAGGTACACGAGCTCGTCGCGGTGCTTGAAGTGCGACGCGGTCGACGGGATCGTCACCGCCACCACGCTGCCGTGCGGCGGCAGGTTTCCCCTGGCCGCCATCGCCGTAACGGCGGCCCGGTCGGCCTGGTCGGGCAGTGGGCCGGAGGTGAGTTGACTCCACGCGGACTGCACGGTGGGGAAGTAGCCGACCCACAGATTGAGTGTCAGCGCCGCGCTGAGCAGGCAGAGCGGAACCGACGCCAAGGTGGCGGCCCGCCGCCAGGCCCGGCTGTCGCGCCAGCCCAGGCACAGTAACGCGGCGGCCGCGCCGCCCAGCGCGATCCACAGCCACAGCGTCGCCGGCGCGGGATCCTCGGACAGGCCCCGGTCGCGGATGTACCAGTGCGTTCCATATGCCGTGGCGGCCCCGAGCACGGCGGCAATTGGCAGGAACACCGTCCACCATCGCCGTGATCGCCAACCGACGCCGAACGCCAGCGCGATCGCGGCCACGGCCTGGACCGTGATCGGCACCCAGCCGTGCATCAGCGAGGTGTGAGCGCTTGCCAACAATGTCCCGGTGGCGTCGGGCGCCGGCGTTGTCACGGGCTCCAGTGTGATCGATCGATAACCATCCCGAGCCCATGTTTACTCAATGTTTCTGTATGGTCGCTGGGATTGTCGGCCCCCCCGGTTAATGCGGCTTGGCCAGCGGAAAAGGCAGGGTTTCGCGGATGCTGCGGCCAGTTATGAGCATCACGAGCCGATCGACGCCCATCCCGAGCCCGCCGGTGGGCGGCATGGCGTATTCCATCGCCTGCAGGAAGTCCTCGTCGAGCTCCATGGCTTCGGGGTCGCCGCCGGCGGCCAGCAGCGACTGTGCAAGCAGCCGGCGCCGCTGCTCCACCGGGTCGGTCAGCTCGCTGTAGGCGGTGCCCAGCTCCACGCCCCACGCCACCAGATCCCAGCGTTCGGCGACACCGGGCTGGCTGCGGTGTGGACGAGTCAGGGGCGACACCGAGGTCGGAAAGTCGATGTAGAACGTCGGCGCCCCGGTCCGGTCTTCGACGAGGTGCTCGTAGAGCTCGAGCACGATCGCGCCGGCGTCCCAGTGATCCCGGTACGCAATGCCGGCGCGGTCGGACAGCTTCCGCAGAGCGGGCACGGAGGTGTTCGGGTTCACGTGCTCGCCGAGCGCCTCGGAAACCGCGTCGTGCACGGTCTTGACCGGCCACACCCCGGAGATGTCCACCGATTCCAATCTGGCGCCGGAGTCGTCGTCGGGGTGCGGCCGCAGCACGGTTTGACTCCCGTTGGCGGCCTCGGCAGCGTTCTGGATGAGTTCGCGGCAGCCGTCGATCCACACCCGGTAGTCGGCGTGCGCCTGATAAGCCTCCAGCAGGGTGAACTCGGGGTTGTGGCTGAAGTCGACTCCCTCGTTGCGGAACGCCCGGCCCAGCTCGAACACCCGCTCCACGCCGCCCACGCACAACCGCTTCAGGTAGAGCTCCGGTGCGATGCGCAAGAACAGGTCCATGTCATAGGTGTTGATGTGGGTGACGAAGGGACGCGCGGCGGCCCCACCGTGGATGGGCTGCAGGATCGGGGTTTCCACCTCGATGAAGTCCTTGGCGAACAACGTTTCCCGGATGGAGCGCAGCACGCTGCTGCGGGCGGTCACCAGATTGCGCGACTCTGTGTTGACCGCGAGGTCGACGTAACGTGTGCGCACTCGAGTCTCGGGGTCGGTGAGCCCTTTCCACTTGTTGGGCAACGGCCGCAGGCACTTTCCGACCATGCGCCAGTCGGCGACGATCAGCGACCGGGTCCCGTTTTTGCTGAAACCCATGTGTCCGGTCATTTCGACCAGGTCGCCGAGATCGATGGCCGCGGTGAAATCGGCGGTGCGGCCGGACTCCAGCCGCGAATTGTCCAGCAGCACTTGCATTTCGCCGGACCAGTCCCGTAATTCCGCGAACAGCACCCCACCGAAGTCGCGAATCCGCAGGATCCGCCCGGTGACCGACACGGTGTCCTGGTCGTCGCTGCCCAGCGCCTGCGCGACCGTGTGGCTGGGCGGAGATCCCACCGGGTAAGCGTCAATGCCGTTGCGCTGCAACGCCCTTAGTTTGGCCAGGCGGACGCGCACCTGTTCGGGCAGGCGGCGCCGGTACTCCTCGGAGTCGACTTCGTCACCGCGTTGGATGCCGCTGACGTCGGGTGCGGACCCGTCTTCGTGCAGCAACCCGGACTCCGCCAGCCTGGCCGGCACGGCGGGGTGATGCCCGGTGTGCACCTTGTCCCGCCGGCTGAACGGCAGCACCAGGAAACCCTCGGCCATGGCCGACGCCACACCCACCCGGGGAATCAACCGGGCGTCCTCGTAGCAGGCGTAGCGGGGCACCCATTCCGGCTGGTACTTCATGTTCGAGCGGTACAAGGTTTCCAACTGCCACCACCGGGAGAAGAACAGCAGCAGTCCACGCCACAACCGGGCGATCGGGCCGGCACCCAGTTGGGCGCCCTGTTCGAACGCGGAGCGGAACATGGCGAAGTTCAGCGACACGCGGTTGATGCCGAGCCGGTCGGCGTTGAGGGCGAGCTCGCTGACCATGAACTCGTTGGTGCCGTTGGGGGATTGGGGGGAGCGGCGCATCAAGTCCAGGGACACCCCGGTGCTTCCCCACGGCACCAGCGACAGCATCGCGACCACCTCGCCGGCCCGATCCAGCGCCTCGACCAGCAAGCACTCCCCGTCGGCCGGGTCGCCGAGTCGGCCCAGCGCCATGGAGAAGCCGCGCTCGGCCTGCGTGTCACGCCAGGCGTTGGCGCGTGCGATGGTCTCGGCCATCTCCTCTTCGGAGATGTCGCGGTGGCGCCGGATGCGTACCGTCAACCCCGCCCGGCGGGCGCGCGTCACGGCCTGGCGCACGCTGCGCATGTCCGGCCCGGAGAGCCGGAAATCGCTGGTCCGCAGGATCGCTTCGTCGCCCAGCTCCAGGGCGTTCAGGCCGCGGGCTCGATACACCTGCGCGCCGTGCGAACTCGCGCCCATGACGCCGGGTGCCCAACCGTAGGTCTTGCACAACGCCAACCAGGCCTCGACTGCCTGCGGCCACGCCTTGGGATCGCCCACTGGGTCACCGCTGGCGAGGCAGACACCGACCTCGACGCGGTAGGTGATGGCAGCGCGGCCGCTGTGGTCGAACACCACCGACTTGTCGCGACGCGTGGCGAAGTAGCCGAGCGAGTCGTTCTTGCCATATAGCTCGAGCAGCCCGCGGATCGCCGACTCGTCCTCTCCGGTCAGCGCGTTGTCGGCGCGCTGGGATTGGAACAGCACGATCGCGGCCGCGATCAGCGCGAGCGCGCCGAACAACCCGAAGATCGCGTTCATCAAGACGTGCGGCTTGCCGGTGAACAGGTCGGGATCGGCGAGGGCGAAGCCGACCACTCGGTTGGCCACATACGGCAGCCGGTCCTGCCGGGCCAGCGACCCGGGGAACAGCTCGACCAGGCCCCAGGACAGCAGGATCCCGATCACGTCGCCGACGACCAGGACGGCGGCCGCTTTGAACAACGCGGCGCGGCGGACCTTGGCCCAGAACTCCCGGTAGCTCAACACCAGCAGCACGATCACGACGATGTGCAGCGCGAAGCCGAGGTTCTCGCCGAACGTCTCTGACGCCGTGTTGTCGCCGGCGGCGATATCGGCGGCATTCCAGAATGCGGCCAGCACCATCTGGCCCAGCAACACCCACCAGGCGATGCGCTTGCGCGCGCTCAGCGCCGCCGCCAGCAGCGCCAGCACGAACGACCACGCGATGCTGGTGTCGGGGAAGTTGAACAGGTAGTCGTTGATGAATTCCCGGGGGGCTTTGATCAGCCACCGGATCAAGGGGGACACGCTGGCCAGCAACGACAGGGTGGCAATGACGCCAACGGTCCAGCCGGCCGCCGCCGGTACCCACCGATACCGGGAACTCGACCGGCTGCCGGAACGGGGCCCCGAAGCAGCAGAAGCGAGAGTCACAGACCGCGAGGATAAGCCTTCGATCCGTGAAATGCCTGGCGAAGCGCCAATAGTCGTCACCGCGAGTTGTGGGCGTGGTGGCGCCGAATTGCGCCCGCCAGCGAACTCTCGCGACGGCGCCGCCGTGGTCGAGATGCTAAATGAGGCCCAATGGCTGCTAGACTGGTCGACGCGACCATCCCGGCTCAGGCCTGGGACAGTTAAGTGGAGTCCCCTCCCACCGCTAACCGCGAGAGTATGTCAAGGTTCAGCGGTCCGGTCACAGGTACCGCGAGGTACCTGTTCCGCGCATCTCGCGGGCGGTTTGAACCCCGTTCAATCCGTGATCGGTCGGCATCGGGCCCTGCTACCGCAGGGCTTTTTTGCTGATGGTGTGGCGTCGCCACCGCTGACTCCCCAACGGCCACCGTCGCCGGTGTCGCAGCGAGTGGACTAGAAGCCCAACAAGGGAGGCCCCATCAGCACTGAGACCCGCGTCAACGAGCGCATCCGCGTACCTGAAGTCCGATTGATCGGCCCAGGGGGGGAGCAGGTAGGCATCGTGCGCATCGAAGACGCCTTGCGCGTCGCCGCGGACGCCGATCTCGACCTCGTCGAAGTTGCCCCCAACGCCAGACCGCCGGTCTGCAAGATCATGGACTACGGCAAGTTCAAGTACGAGGCGGCGCAGAAGGCGCGCGAATCCCGCCGGAACCAGCAGCAGACCGTAGTCAAGGAACAGAAGCTGCGGCCCAAGATCGATGATCACGATTACGCGACCAAGAAGGGTCACGTAATCCGCTTCCTGGAAGCAGGATCAAAGGTCAAGGTCACCATCATGTTCCGCGGTCGTGAGCAGTCGCGGCCCGAACTGGGCTACCGGCTCTTACAGCGGCTGGGCGCGGACGTCGCCGAATATGGGTTCGTCGAGACATCCGCCAAGCAGGATGGACGCAACATGACGATGGTGCTGGCACCGCACCGCGGCGCGAAGACCCGCGCCCGGGCGCGCCACCCCGAAGAAGTGGGAGCCGACGCGGCGCACGACGCCGATGGCACCGATGCGGCCGGCGACACCACGGCTTCATAGACCTGACCGATACCGAGAACTCAGCGAGAACCAGAGGAAACATGCCAAAGGCTAAGTCCCACAGCGGGGCAACCAAGCGATTCCGGCGCACCGGAACCGGCAAGATCGTCCGCCAACGAGCCAATCGCCGGCACCTGCTCGAGCACAAGCCGACCAAGCGGACCCGGCGGCTCGACGGCCGCACCACGGTCGCGGCCAACGACACCAAGCGCATCAACGCGCTGCTCAACGGCTGACCTTGCCCAGGCGGGCCGGGCCTGGCACGGCCACCCGGACCCGCACCCAGACCACCACGTTTGAACGAGAGTAGGAATATCCATGGCACGCGTAAAGCGGGCAGTCAACGCCCACAAAAAGAGGCGCAGCATCCTGTCGGCCTCCAAAGGCTATCGCGGCCAGCGGTCCCGCCTCTACCGCAAAGCCAAAGAGCAGCAACTGCATTCGCTGCAGTACGCCTACCGCGACCGTCGGGCGCGTAAGGGCGAGTTTCGCAAGTTGTGGATTTCGCGGATCAACGCCGCGGCCCGTGCTAACGACATCACCTACAACCGGCTGATCCAGGGCCTGAAGGCCGCGGGCGTGGAAGTCGACCGGAAGAACCTGGCCGACATCGCGGTCACCGACCCGACGGCATTCACCGCACTCGTCGACGTCGCGCGGGCCGCACTGCCCAAGGACGTCAACGCACCCTCTGGAGAGGCTGCTTAACTCCGGTGCTCACCGAGCGCTCGGCCCGGGTGGCCGCGGCGGTCAAGTTGCATCGGCATGTCGGACGACGACGGGCCCACCAGTTCCTGGCCGAAGGCCCCAACCTGGTCGGGGCGGCTGGCGCGCGCGGGCTGGTGCGCGATGTCTTCGTCACCGAGCTCGCCGCGCAGCGGCACGCGAAACTGCTGGCCGGGCAGCAGTGCCCGATCCATGTGGTCACCGAGCGGGCCGCGAAAGCCTTGTCCGACACCGTCACTCCGGCGGGTCTGGTGGCCGTGTGCGACATGCCGGGGACCGGGCTGCGCGATGCGCTGGCCGGCTCCCCGCAACTGGTCGCCGTCGCCGTCGAGATCAGCGAGCCAGGCAACGCGGGCACGTTGATCCGGCTTGCCGACGCCATGGGGGCCGCCGCGGTGGTCCTCGCCGGGCACAGCGTCGACCCCTACAACGGCAAGTGCCTGCGCGCCTCGGCCGGCAGCATCTTCTCGCTGCCGGTCGTCGCCGCGCCCGACATCGAGGCGCTGCTGACCGCGCTGCGCGGCGCCGGGCTGCAGACGCTGGCCACCACGGTCGACGGCGGCACCCGCTTGGACGAGGCTGGTGAACTGTTGGCCATGCCGACGGCGTGGCTGTTCGGGCCCGAATCGCACGGCTTGCCCGAAGAGATCACCGAGCACGCCGACCATCGGGTGCGCATCCCGATGTCCGGCGGGGCGGAGAGCTTGAATGTGGCCGCCGCGGCGGCGATCTGCCTATACCAGAGTGCCCAGGCGCTCGGCGTGCTGCAGCGTTTCTAGCCCGCCTTAGGCGGCCCGTGTGCGGCCCCGACCGGGGCGCAGTCCCGCCAGTGACAGCGTGATGTGCACCAGCGAGCCGGCCCGCTCGACCAACGACTTAGAGCGAAGGGAACCCGGGGGAAAGTAGTGCATCGGCAGGCCACGTCGGTCGCGGGGCGGGGCCACAAATTCGGGTGCCTCCACCAGCGGCGCGTTGACCGGGACGCGGCCCTCGGCACGACGGTAGGCGGCCAACGCCCGCGGGTGCAGGCGGATCTCGTCGGGAACCGCTAGGAACGCCAGCTCGATCAGTTTGCCGAACACCCGCAGCAGGATCTCGTCGCCCGGTGTCCAGCGCATGCCCGCCTTCTCGCGCACGGCGGGGTCGAACAATCCCGCCGCGATCCAGCGTTGACCGGCGACCAGGGGCTTGAACATCTGGTCCCACAACGGTGTGGGCATCAAGATGAACTTGGGCTTGGGAATCCGCATGTGGAAGATGTCCAGCGTCGCCCGATTGATCACCAGCTCCTCACGGCATACCCGCGCCCAGTACTCCTGGAACTCCTCCCACGAGGCTGGCACTGGCCGCATGCTCATTCCGTACATCCGATACCACTGCACGTGCTCGTCGAACAGCTGGCGCTTTTCGGCTTCGGTCAAGCCGCCGCAAAAGTATTCGGCGACCTTGATGATGAGCATGAAGAAGGTGGCGTGCGCCCAATAGAAGGTCTCCGGGTTCAGCGCGTGATAGCGACGGCCCTCGGCATCAATGCCCTTGATGGTGTCGTGGTAATGCTTGATCTGCGCGCCGGTCAGGGGTGCGCGGTCACCGTCGTAGACGACCCCCATGATGGGATAGACGGACCGGGCCACCCGTTGCAGCGGCTCGCGCAGCAGGATCGAATGCTCTTCAACGGCCGAGCCGAGTTGCGGGTACATATTCTGGATTGCTCCGATCCAGATGCCCATCATCCCGGTGCGCAGATCGCCAAAGTACTTCCAGGTAAGGGAATCTGGTCCGAGCGGATCAGCGGATGTAGTCGCTACGGAACTCATCACGACCTCCTACTTCCTTACTGCGCTCACGATAACTTTGACAACGGTTGTTGTCTACGTTTCGGTGCGCCACGGGTGGACGTGTTACCGAGATTCCATCCGCGTGTGGCATGCCCGTGATGAGGCGGGGATGAGAACGCGGGGGCGGTGTTCGCCACAACCGGGACGGGTTCGTTGCCCGGCTTCCCCGAAAGTACTTACCCTTGCCACGTGGAATTCGCGCCTCGCGATGCGGATCCGGGCAGTCCTGCAGAATCCGAGTCGGTGACGACGTGACGGGGGCGGCGCCCCGATCCCCGGTGTCGCTACAGAGCGCGGCCCAGTGGTGGCAGAACGCCAACCGCAGCCCGGGTGTGGTGGCCTTCCTGCGGCGAGCGCGACGGCTGCTGCCCGGGGATCCCGAGTTCGGCGATCCACTCTCGACCGCGGGCGACGGCGGTCCGCGCGCGGCGGCGCGCGCCGCCGACCGGTTGCTGGGGGACCGCGACGCCGCGTCGCGCGAGGTCAGTTTGGGAGTGCTGCAGGTGTGGCAGGCGCTCACCGAGGCGGTGTCGCGACGTCCCGCCAACCCGGAAGCGACGCTGGTCTTCACCGATCTGGTCGGGTTCTCGACGTGGTCACTGGAGGCTGGCGACGACGCGGCGTTGTCGTTGCTGCGCCAGGTGTCCCGGGCGGTCGAGCCGCCACTGCTCGACGAGGGCGGCCACATCGTCAAACGGATGGGCGACGGCATCATGGCGGTGTTCCGTCGCCCGGACGTCGCGGTCCGGGCGGTGCTGGCCGCCGACGAGGCGATGCGGTCGGTCGAGGTGGCGGGTTACCGGCCTCGGATGCGGGTGGGAATCCACACCGGTCGGCCGCAGCGGTTGGCCGCGGATTGGCTCGGCGTCGACGTGAATATCGCCGCGCGCGTTATGGAACGCGCCACAAAAGGCGGCATCATGATCTCCAGCACGGCGCTGAATTCAGTGCCGGCAAGCGAGCTCGACGCCCTCGGTGTGGTCGCGAAACGCGCACGTAAATCGGTGTTTTCGCCGAAAACTCCGGGCATCCCGCCAGAGCTGGTCATCTACCGCCTGGAACACTCTTAGGGAGTTGACAGCCTCCCATCACGAAGCCGAAACAATTTAGCCCTCATAATGGATTCAATGTGTGGGGGCATCTTCTCCCGGTTGGCCCGGGTCCGTTTCACCGTCGGATACATCGCGGTGCTGCTTGCGGTCAGCTGCGCCATCTTGCTGCTCGGCCAGCATGCGCATGACGTCATCGTCGCGCGGGCCAGCACCAACCTGCACAACCTCGCGCACGGCCACGTCGGGACGCTGCTGGGCAGCGCGCTGGTCGTCGACGCCGGCCCGCTCTACTTCTGGTTGCCCTTCCTGACCTGCCTGCTGGTTCTCGCCGAACTGCACCTGAGCACCATCCGCTTGATGATCGCCTTCCTGGTTGGCCACATCGGCGCCACGCTGGTGGTGGCCGCTGCCCTGGCCGCGGCGGTGGAGTTCGGCTGGTTGCCCATCTCGATCACCCGTGCCAGCGACGTCGGCATGAGTTACGGCGCGCTCGCGGCGCTGGGCGCGATGACGGCGGCCATCCCGCGGCGATGGCGTCCGGCGTGGGTCGGCTGGTGGATCTCGGCGGGCCTGGCCTCGGCGATCATCGGCGCGGACTTCACCGATGCCGGACACACCGTCGCGGTGATCCTGGGCGTGCTGGTGTCCGCCCGGTTCCGCCAACCCATCCGCTGGACGCCGGCGCTGCTGTTGATGCTGGTGGCCTCGTCGGGCTTCGGCTTCCTGGTTTTGGCTCACCACTGGGGAACGATGGCCGCCGCTCCGGTCGTCGGCGCGCTGGGTGCGTTCGTGGCGCATAAGGTCGTCCAACTCCGCGCGACGCGTAACGCGCTGTCCGGCGACCTGCCTAGCCCGGTCGCCGTGCAGCCCGTCCCGGTCGGCTAGCAACCTCCCCCCGCGGGCGCCGAAGACAACTGCCCGCCCAGCGGCTACCGCCGGGTCACATATGATCGGCACTCGACCCGCGCCGGGTTGTCAGAACGAACCCACCGGCCCTGCGGGCAGCCCGTACAGCCTCGTCAGTAAGGGAGAGTGTCGCCGCGTGGGTGAGCAACCCGTCGACTTGTCGCCGGAAGCACTGGCCGAAGTGGTCAACGCTGCTCGGCAGGCGATCCGCCGCGCCGAAACCCTCGACGCGCTGGCCCACGTCAAGACCGACCATCTCGGCGACCGCTCGCCGGTGGCGCTGGCCCGGCAGGCGCTGGGCACGTTGCCCAAGGAGGCACGCTCCGACGCCGGCAAGCGGGTCAACACCGCCCGTGGCGACGTGCAGCGCTGCTACGACGAGCGGCTGGCCGAGCTGCGGGCCGAGCGCGACGCGGCCGTGTTGGTCGCGGAGAGCATCGACGTCACGTTGCCCTCCACTCGGCGGCCCCCCGGCGCCCGGCACCCGATCACCATTCTGGCCGAGCACGTCGCGGACACGTTCATCGCGATGGGGTGGGAGCTGGCCGACGGTCCGGAGGTCGAGGCGGAGCAGTTCAACTTCGACGCCCTCAACTTCCCGCCCGACCATCCCGCCCGCAGCGAGCAGGACACCTTCTACATCGCGCCGGGGGATTCCCGGCAGCTGCTGCGCACCCACACCTCACCGGTGCAGGTGCGCACCCTGCTGGAACGCGAGCTGCCGGTCTACATCATCTCGATCGGCCGCACCTTTCGCACCGACGAACTCGACGCCACCCACACCCCGGTGTTCCATCAGGTCGAGGGGCTGGCGGTGGACCGTGGTCTGTCGATGGCGCATCTGCGCGGCACGCTGGACGCGTTTGCGCGCGCGGAGTTCGGCCCGCAGGCCCGCACCCGCATCCGTCCGCACTTCTTCCCATTCACCGAGCCGTCCGCCGAGGTCGACGTGTGGTTTGTCGGCAAGAAGGGCGGCGCGGGCTGGGTGGAGTGGGGCGGTTGTGGCATGGTCCATCCAAACGTGTTGCGCGCGGCGGGGATTGACCCCGACGTCTACTCCGGCTTCGCGTTCGGGATGGGCCTGGAACGCACTCTGCAATTCCGCAACGGCATCCCCGACATGCGCGACATGGTTGAGGGCGACATCCGCTTCTCGTTGCCGTTCGGGGTAGGCCTGTAATGCGAATCCCGTACAGCTGGTTACGCGAGGTCTTGAATGCCGGCGCCGTCGGAGCTCCGGCGTGGGATCCCGGCCCGGATGAGGTCGAGCAGACGCTGGTGCGCATTGGCCATGAGGTCGAGGATGTCATCACGCTCGGGCCGGTCGACGGCCCGCTGACAGTGGGACGGGTCAGCGCCATCGAGGAGCTCACCGGATTCAAGAAGCCGATCCGCGCCTGCCTGGTGGATGTCGGTGCTGGCCAGGATCGCGGAATCGTTTGCGGTGCAACGAACTTCGCCGTCGGTGATCTGGTAGTGGTGGCGTTGCCGGGGACCACGCTGCCCGGTGACTTCGTGATCACCGCCCGCAAGACCTACGGCCGCACCTCCGACGGGATGATCTGCTCTGCCGCCGAATTGGGCTTGGGCACCGACCATTCCGGCATTCTGGTGCTGCCACCCGGCACTGGCAAACCGGGTGCCGCCGCGGCCGAGGTGCTCGGCCTCGACGACGTGGTCTTCGACCTGGCCATCACACCGGATCGGGGTTACTGCATGTCGGTGCGCGGGGTGGCGCGCGAGCTCGCCTGCGCCTACGACGTGGACTTCGTCGACCCGGCCTCCGAGGCCGTGGTGAAGCCGCTGCCGGCCGAGGGGGAGGCCTGGCCGTTGACCGTGCAGGCCGAGACCGGTGTGCGTCGTTTCGCGCTGCGCCCGGTCACCGGGATCGACCCCACCGCGGTGTCGCCGTGGTGGCTGCAGCGCCGGTTGCTGCTGGCCGGCATCCGTGCCACCTCCCCGGCGGTGGACACGACCAACTACGTGATGCTGGAACTGGGCCACCCCATGCATGCCCACGACCGCAACCGGATCACCGGCGGTTTCGCCGTGCGGTTCGCCCGGCCCGGCGAGACCGTCGTCACGCTCGATGATGTTGAGCGCAACCTCGATCCGGCGGATGTGCTGATCGTCGACGACGTCGCGACGACCGCGATCGGCGGAGTGATGGGCGCTGCCAGCACCGAGGTGCGCGACGATTCGACGGACGTGCTGCTGGAGGCGGCGGTTTGGGATCCGGCCGCGGTGTCGCGCACTCAGCGCCGCCTGCATCTGCCCAGCGAGGCCGCGCGCCGCTACGAGCGCTCGGTCGATCCGGCCATCTCGGTGGCCGCGCTGGACCGGTGTGCCGCGCTGCTGGCCGACATCGCCGGGGGAACCGTCTCGCCGACCTTGACCGACTGGCGTGGCGATCCGCCCGTCGGCACCTCGGCCGACGATTGGGCGGGAGCGCCGATCGCCATCCCGGCCGACCTGCCGGATCGGGTTGCCGGGGTGGGCTACGCCCCGGGCACTACGGCCCGCCGCCTGGCCCAAATCGGCGCCACCGTCGCCGAATCCGGCGACGTGCTCACGGTGACCCCGCCGAGTTGGCGGCCTGACCTGGTGCAGCCGGCGGATCTGGTCGAGGAGGTGTTGCGGCTGGAGGGGCTGGAGGTCGTCCCGTCGGTACTGCCCCAGGCACCCGCGGGGCGGGGTCTGACGGCGGTACAGAAGCGCCGCCGGGCGATCGGCAAGGCGCTGGCCCAGTCCGGGTTCGTCGAGATCCTGCCCACGCCGTTTCTGCCCGCCGGAGTTTTCGACCTGTGGGGCCTGCCCGCCGACGACCCGCGGCGCAGCACCACCCGGGTACTCAATCCGCTGGACGCCGATCGTCCGGAGCTTGCCACCACCTTGCTGCCCGGTTTGCTGGAAGCTTTGAGCCGCAACGTGTCTCGTGGCCTGGTCAATGCGGCGCTGTATGCCATTGCCCAGGTGGTGCAACCGACCGAACACACTCGCGGCATCGCGCTGATTCCGGTCGACCGGCGCCCGACCGATGCCGAGATCGCCACCGTCGACGCGTCGCTGCCTCGGCAGCCGCAACACGTCGCGGCGGTGCTCGCGGGGTTGCGCGAACCACGCGGACCGTGGGGCCCAGGCCGGGCGGCCGACGCCGCCGACGCACTCGATGCGGTGCGGACCATCGCGCGCGCCAGCGGAATCGATGTCACGCTGCGGGCGGCGCAGCAGCTGCCGTGGCATCCGGGACGGTGCGCGGCGGTGCTGGTCGGCCAGACCGTCGTGGGTCACGCGGGTCAGCTGCATCCGGCCGTCATCGAGCGGTCCGGGTTGCCGAAGGGCACCTGCGCCCTAGAACTCGACCTCGACGCGCTACCCATTACCTCGACCCTGCCGGCGCCCCGGGTATCGCCGTTTCCGGCCGTGTTCCAGGACGTCAGCTTGGTGGTGGCCGCGGATGTGCCGGCGCAGGCAGTGGCGGACGCGGTCCGTGCGGGTGCCGGTGAACTGCTGGAAGACCTTCAGCTGTTCGACGTGTTCAGCGGCCCGCAGATCGGCGAGGGCCGCAAGTCGCTGACATTCGCGTTGCGATTCCGGGCGCCGGATCGCACGCTGACCGAGGACGATGCCAGCGCGGCCCGCGACGCGGCGGTGCGGCGGGCCGCCGAGGCCGTCGGCGCCGAATTACGCACCTGACAAGCCAGCATGGATTTGCAATCAACTGCATAATCATGCAGAATCGGTGAAATGGCCGACGGAATTCGGGTAGCGGTGGCCGGTGCCACCGGCTATGCGGGCGGGGAAATCCTGCGCCTGTTGTTGGGACATCCGGCATACGCCGACGGCCGGCTCACGATCGGGGCGGTGACGGCTGCAGCCAGCGCCGGCAGTGTGCTCGGGGAGCACCACCCGCACCTGGCGCCGCTAGCCGCCCGGGTGGTCGAGCCCACCGAAGCCGACCTGCTGCGCGGTCACGACGTCGTGTTTTTGGGCTTGCCGCATGGACATTCGGCGTCGCTGGCCGAACAACTCGACCCCGAGACTGTGATCATCGACTGTGGGGCGGACTTTCGGCTGACCGATCCCGCCGCGTGGGAGCGGTTCTACGGGTCCCCGCACGCCGGCAGCTGGCCCTATGGCCTGCCGGAATTGCCGGGCGCCCGAGACCGGCTGCGCGGCGCCCGCCGCATCGCGGTGCCGGGCTGCTATCCGACCGCCGCGCTGCTGGCCCTGCTACCCGCGGTGGCCGAGGACCTCGTCCAGCCCGCCGTCACCGTCGTCGCCGTCAGCGGCACCTCCGGTGCGGGCCGCGCGGCCAAGACCGACCTGCTCGGCTCCGAGGTCATCGGCTCGGCCCGGGCCTACAACATTGCCGGCGCCCACCGGCACACCCCGGAGATCGCGCAGGGGCTGCGGACCGTCACCGGGCGTGATGTCAGGGTGTCGTTCACCCCGGTCCTCATCCCGACCTCCCGCGGAATCCTGGCCACCTGCACCGCGCCCACCAGTACGCCGCTGTCGCAGCTGCGCGCGGTATACGAAAAAGCCTATGACGCAGAGCCATTCGTGCACTTGCTGCCCGAAGGCCGGCTGCCCCGCACCGGGTCCGTCATCGGCAGTAACGCCGCGCAGGTTTCGGTCGCGGTGGACGAGGACGCCGCTACGTTCGTCGCGATCGCCGCGATCGACAACCTCACCAAGGGCACCGGCGGTGCGGCGGTGCAGTCGATGAACCTCGCGCTGGGTTGGCCCGAGACGGAAGGCCTTTCGGTGATCGGGGTGGCACCGTGACGGATCTGGTCCCCGCCAGCGAGTCGGCGGCTTCCGGAGCCAGGCTGGTTCGCACGCAGGGTGTCAGCGCGGCGGCCGGTTTCCGCGCCGCCGGTATTGCCGCCGGTCTGAAGAAGTCTGGCCGCCGCGACCTAGCGCTGGTGTTCAACGAGGGGCCCGACTATGCGGCCGCGGGGGTGTTCACCCGCAACCAGGTCAAGGCCGCGCCCGTGTTGTGGAGCCAACAGGTGCTCAGCACCGGGCAGTTGCGTGCGGTGATCCTCAACTCCGGTGGGGCGAATGCCTGCACCGGGCCGGGGGGCTTTCAGGACACCCATGCGACCGCCGAGGCCGTCGCGGCCGCCTTGTCGGACTGGGGCACCGAGACCGGGGCCATTGAGGTCGCGGTCTGTTCCACCGGACTGATCGGCGACCGGTTGCCGATGGATAAGGTGCTCGCCGGGGTCACGCACGTCGTGCACGAGATGCACGGCGGCCTGTCCGGCGGCGACGAGGCCGCCCAGGCCATCATGACGACCGACACCGTGCCCAAACAGGTTGCGTTGCACCATCAGAACAACTGGACCGTCGGCGGCATGGCCAAGGGAGCGGGCATGATGGCGCCCTCGCTGGCCACCATGCTGTGCGTGCTGACCACCGACGCCATCGCCGACTCGGCCGCGTTGGACGCCGCGCTGCGCCGCGCGTCCGCCCGCACCTTCGATCGGCTCGACATCGACGGCTGCTGTTCCACCAACGACACTGTGCTGCTGCTGGCCTCCGGCGCCAGCGGGATTGCACCGGCGCAGGACGAGCTCGACGACGCGGTGCTGCGGGTGTGTGACGACCTGTGCCTGCAACTGCAGGCCGACGCCGAGGGCGTCACCAAACGCGTGACGGTCACTGTGACCGGGGGCCGCTCGGAGCGCGACGCGGAACTGGCGGCCCGCGCGATCGCCCGGGACAGCCTGGTCAAGACCGCCATGTTCGGCTCGGATCCCAACTGGGGTCGGGTGGTAGCGGCCGTCGGACTGGCCCCCGGGGTGTTCGTCGACCCAGATCGAATCACAGTGTCGTTCAACGGGTTTCTGGTGTTCACCAATGGCATCGGCACGCCGAACTCGCGCGAGGTGGACCTGTCGGGCCCCGACATCGCGGTCGTCGTCGACCTAGGCCTGGGCGACGGCCAGGCCACCATCCGGACCACCGATCTGTCGCATGCCTACGTCGAAGAGAACTCGGCCTACAGCACATGACCAGCACGGACGAACTACCCACCCAGGTCAAGGCCCAGGTGCTGGCCGAAGCGTTGCCGTGGCTCAAGCAACTGCACGGGCGGATCGTCGTCGTCAAGTACGGCGGCAACGCGATGACCGACGAGTCCCTGCGCCGAGCGTTCGCCGCGGACATGGCCTTCCTGCGCAACTGTGGCATCCATCCCGTCGTCGTGCACGGCGGCGGGCCCCAGATCACCGCCATGCTGCGCCGGCTCGGCATCGACAAGGGCGACTTCAAGGGTGGATTCCGGGTCACCACACCGGAGGTGCTCGACGTCGCGCGAATGGTGCTGTTCGGCCAGGTGGGCCGCGAGCTGGTCAACATGATCAACGCGTACGGGCCGTACGCCGTCGGCATCACCGGCGAGGACGCGCAGTTGTTCACCGCGGTGCGGCGCAGCGTCACCGTCGACGGTGTGGCCACCGACATCGGCCTGGTCGGCGACGTCGACAAGGTCAACACCGCCGCGGTGCTGGATTTAATTGCGGCGCGGCGTATCCCGGTGGTATCGACGCTCGCACCGGATGCCGAGGGCGTGGTGCACAACATCAACGCCGACACCGCCGCTGCCGCGCTGGCAGAAGCGCTCGGCGCCGAAAAGCTGTTGATGCTTACCGATGTCGAGGGCCTGTACACCAGCTGGCCGGACCGCGACTCGCTGGTCAGCGAAATCGACACCGCCACACTGGCGCAACTGTTACCCACTTTGGAGGCGGGAATGATTCCCAAGATCGAGGCGTGTCTGCGGGCAGTCTCGGGGGGCGTGCCCAGCGCCCACGTCATCGACGGCCGGGTCGAGCACTGTGTGCTGGTGGAGCTGTTCACCAACGCGGGCACCGGCACCAAGGTGGTGCCCGCATGAATGCGCTGACGACGGCAACGGACGCCATGCGGCAGCGCTGGCAAGCCGTGATGACGAACAACTACGGCACCCCTGCGGTGGCGCTGGCCAGCGGCGACGGCGCCGTGGTCACCGACGTGGACGGCAAGAGCTACCTCGACCTGCTCGGCGGCATCGCGGTCAACGTGCTCGGGCATCGCCACCCCGCGCTCATCGAGGCCGTCACCCAGCAGATGTCGACGCTGGGCCACACCTCCAACCTGTATGCCACCGAACCGGGCATCGCGCTGGCCGAGGAGCTGGTCGCGTTGCTCGGCGCCGACACCACCACCCGCGTCTTCTTCTGCAACTCCGGCACCGAAGCCAACGAGATGGCGTTCAAACTGTCTCGGCTCACCGGGCGCACGAAACTCGTTGCGGCGCAGGACGGTTTCCACGGCCGCACGATGGGGTCGCTGGCGCTGACCGGTCAGCCGGCCAAGCAGGCGCCGTTCGAGCCGCTACCCGGCGACGTCACGCATGTGCCCTATGGTGACGCCGAGGCGCTCGCTGCCGCCGTCGACGACGACACCGCCGCGGTGTTCCTGGAACCGATCATGGGGGAGAGCGGGGTCGTCGTCCCACCCCCGGGTTACCTGGCCGCGGCCCGCGACATCACTGCCCGCCACGGCGCGCTGCTGGTGCTCGACGAGGTGCAGACCGGAATCGGGCGCACCGGAGCGTTTTTCGCCCACCAGCACGACGGCATCACCCCCGATGTGGTGACCCTGGCCAAGGGCCTGGGCGGTGGGCTGCCGATCGGGGCAGTGCTGACCATCGGTCCCGCGGCCGACCTGCTGACTCCCGGCCTGCACGGCAGCACCTTCGGCGGCAACCCGATGTGCACCGCGGCGGCCCGCGCCGTGCTGCGCGTGCTTGTCGACGACGACCTGCTGCGGCACGCCGATGCGATGGGAAAGGTGTTGCGGCAGGGCATCGAATCGCTCGGCCACCCGCTGATCGATCACACCCGCGGTCGCGGACTGCTGTGCGGGGTGGTGCTGACCGCGCCCCGCGCCAAGGACATCGAGGCCGCCGCGCGTGACGGCGGGTTCCTGGTCAACGCCGCCGCACCCGACGTCATCCGACTGGCGCCGCCCCTGGTCATCACCGAGGCCCAGATCGATGCGTTCATCACCGCGCTGCCCGGGATTCTGGACACGGTGGGAGCCCACGCAGATGACCGCGCCACGACGATGCAGAGCGAAGCGATGAGGAGAAGTGGCGCAGATGACCGCGCCACGACGATGCAGAGCGAAGCGATGAGGAGAAGTGGCGCAGATGACTAGACATTTCCTGCGCGACGACGACCTGTCGCCGGCCGAGCAGGCCGAGGTGTTGGAGCTGGCCGCCGAGCTGAAGAAGAGCCCGTTCAGTCGCCGCCCCCTGGACGGGCCGCGCGGCGTCGCGGTGCTGTTCGACAAGAACTCCACCCGGACCCGTTTCTCGTTCGAGGTCGGCATCGCACAGTTAGGCGGTCATCCCGTGGTCGTCGACAGCGGTGCCACCCAACTCGGCCGGGACGAGACCCTGCAGGACACCGCGCAGGTGCTGTCCCGCTACGTCGAGGCTGTCGTGTGGCGCACCTTCGGCCAGGTCCGGCTCGAGGCCATGGCGCAGACCGCGACGGTTCCGGTGGTCAATGCGCTGTCCGACGACTTCCACCCCTGCCAGGTGCTGGCGGATCTGCAGACGATCGCCGAGCACAAGGGGCCGCTGGCCGGCTTGCGGCTGTCCTATTTCGGCGACGGCGCCAACAACATGGCGCACTCCCTGATGCTGGGCGGAGTAACCGCCGGCATCCACGTCACGGTGGCCGCGCCAGATGGTTTCACGCCCAACCCGGCCGTGCTGACCGCCGCCGAGCGGCGGGCGTCGGAAACCGGTGCCTCGATCACCGTTACCACCGACCCCGCCGCGGCCGCGGCGGGCGCCGACGTCTTGGTAACCGACACCTGGACGTCGATGGGGCAGGAGCACGACGGCTTGGACCGCCTGACCCCGTTCCGGCCATTTCAGGTCAACAGCGGGCTGCTCGACCTGGCGGATTCGAAAGCTATTGTGCTGCACTGTCTTCCGGCTCACCGCAACGAAGAGATCACCGACGAGGTGATGGACGGACCGGCCAGCGTGGTCTTCGACGAAGCTGAAAACCGACTGCACGCCCAGAAGGCGCTGTTGGTGTGGCTGCTGGAGCGGTCCCGATGACCCGCAACACCAAGGCCGTCTCCGACATCACCCGGGCGGGTCGCCAGGCCCGCATTGTGGCGATCCTGTCGTCCTCGTCCATCAGCAGTCAAAGCGAACTGGCCGCACGGCTGGCCGACGAGGGCATCGACGTCACCCAGGCCACGCTGTCGCGCGATCTCGAGGAGCTGGGCGCGGTGAAGCTGCGCGGCGCCGACGGCGGCGTCGGGGTCTATGTCGTCCCCGAGGACGGCAGCCCAGTGCGCGGCGTGTCCGGGGGCACCGCGCGGCTGTCGCGACTACTGAGCGAGCTGCTGGTGTCGACCGACTCCAGCGCGAACCTGGCGGTGCTGCGCACCCCGCCGGGGGCAGCTGACTATTTGGCCAGCGCAATCGACCGTGCGGCGTTACCGTACGTCGTCGGCACCATCGCCGGCGACGACACTCTTTTCGTGGCGGCTCGGGAGCCGATGACCGGCGCCGAGCTGGCCAGAGCCTTGGAAGAACTCAAGTAGCACTCAAAAGACTGGAGACTGATTCATGTCAGAACGCGTCATCCTGGCGTATTCCGGCGGTCTGGACACCTCGGTGGCGATCAGCTGGATCGGCAAGGAGACCGGCCGCGAGGTGGTAGCGGTCGCGATCGACCTCGGCCAGGGCGGCGAGGACATGGAACTCGTGCGTCAGCGGGCACTGGACTGTGGCGCGGTCGAGGCGGTCGTGGTCGACGCCCGCGACGAGTTCGCCGAGGGCTATTGCCTGCCGACGGTGCTCAACAACGCGCTGTACATGGACCGCTATCCGCTGGTGTCCGCGATCAGCCGGCCGTTGATCGTCAAGCACCTGGTCGCCGCGGCCCGGGAGCACGGCGGCACCATCGTCGCGCACGGCTGCACCGGCAAGGGCAACGACCAGGTACGGTTCGAAGTCGGGTTCGGTTCGCTCGCACCGGATTTGGAGGTGCTGGCACCGGTCCGCGACTACGCCTGGACGCGAGAGAAGGCGATCGCGTTCGCCGAGGAGAACGCGATCCCCATCAACGTCACCAAGCGCTCGCCGTTCTCCATCGACCAGAACGTGTGGGGCCGCGCGGTGGAAACCGGTTTCCTGGAACACCTGTGGAACGCCCCCACCAAGGACATCTACGCCTACACCGAGGACCCCACCCTCAACTGGAGCACGCCCGATGAGGTGATCATCGGTTTCGAGCGCGGGGTGCCGGTGAGCATCGACGGCAAACCGGTGTCCATGCTGGAGGCCATCGTGGAGCTCAACGCTCGGGCCGGCGCCCAGGGTGTCGGTCGCCTCGACGTCGTCGAGGATCGGCTGGTCGGCATCAAGAGCCGCGAGATCTACGAGGCGCCGGGCGCCATGGTGCTCATCACCGCCCACGCCGAGCTCGAACACGTCACCCTCGAGCGTGAACTGGGCCGATTCAAACGGCACACCGACCAGCGCTGGGCCGAGCTGGTCTACGACGGGTTGTGGTACTCACCGCTGAAGGTGGCGCTAGAGAGTTTCGTCGCCAAGACGCAGGAGCACGTCTCCGGGGAGATCCGAATGGTGTTGCACGGCGGGCACATTGCGGTGAACGGCCGGCGCAGCGCCGAGTCGCTCTACGACTTCAACCTGGCCACCTACGACGAGGGTGACACCTTTGACCAATCGGCCGCCAAGGGCTTTGTCTACGTCCACGGCCTGTCGTCCAAGCTGTCGGCCCGCCGTGACCTCGCAACCGACGAAGCGTGAGCACTCGCGAGGGATCGTTGTGGGGCGGGCGGTTTTCCGATGGACCGTCCGACGCGCTGGCCGCGCTGAGCAAGTCCACCCACTTCGACTGGGTGCTGGCCCCCTACGACATCACCGCGTCGCGGGCCCACACCGTCGTGTTGTTCCGGGCCGGGTTGCTCACCGAGGAGCAGCGTGACGGCCTGCTGGCCGGACTGGACAGCCTCGCCCAGGACGTGGCCGACGGCAGCTTCACACCGCTGGTCACCGACGAGGACGTACACGCGGCGCTGGAACGTGGCCTGATCGACCGGGTCGGCGCCGACTTGGGCGGCCGGCTGCGTGCGGGACGGTCGCGCAATGACCAGGTGGCCACGCTGTTCCGGATGTGGCTTCGCGACGCGGTACGGCGGGTCGCGGCTGGGGCCTTGGATGTCGTCGCCGCGCTGGCCGAACAGGCCGGGGCGCACCCGGCGGCGATCATGCCCGGCAAGACCCACTTGCAGTCCGCCCAGCCGATCCTGCTGGCCCACCATCTGCTCGCCCACGCCCATCCGCTGTTGCGCGACGTGGAACGCATCGCCGACTTCGACAAGCGTGCGGCGGTGTCGCCGTACGGCTCGGGAGCTCTGGCCGGCTCGTCGCTGGGCCTGGATCCCGACGCCATCGCCGCCGACCTGGGCTTTGCCGCCGCCGCGGCCAATTCCGTCGACGCGACGGCCGCCCGGGACTTCGCTGCCGAGGCGGCGTTCGTCTTCGCGATGATCGGTGTCGACCTGTCCCGGCTGGCGGAGGACATCATCCTGTGGAGCTCGACGGAGTTTGGCTACGTCACGCTGCACGACTCCTGGTCGACCGGCAGTTCGATCATGCCGCAGAAGAAAAATCCCGACATCGCCGAGCTGGCGCGGGGCAAATCTGGGCGGCTGATAGGCAATCTGGCGGGATTGCTGGCCACGCTGAAGGCCCAGCCGCTGGCCTACAACCGGGATCTGCAGGAGGACAAGGAGCCGGTGTTCGACTCGGTCGCGCAGCTGGAGTTGCTATTGCCCGCGATGGCCGGGCTGGTGGCCAGTCTGACCTTCCATGTCGACCGGATGGCGGCGCTCGCTCCCGCCGGCTACACGTTGGCCACTGATATTGCGGAATGGCTTGTCCGCCAAGGTGTTCCGTTTCGCTCCGCGCACGAGACCGCCGGCGCCGCGGTGCGCGCGGCCGAGGGTCGCGGGGTCGGGCTGGAGGAGCTGACCGACGACGAACTGGCCGCCATCAGTCCAGAGCTCACGCCTCAGGTTCGCGAGGTGCTGAGCATCGAGGGCTCGGTGTCGTCGCGGGACGCGCGTGGGGGCACTGCGCCGGGCCAGGTCGCCGCTCAGTTGCGTGAGGTGCTGGACAGCTGCGGGCAGCTGCGGGCCCGGTTGTCCGAACAATTCCGACGCTGACTCCACCGCGGAACTGGCGGTTTGCTGTGGCCGTCTTTTTGCGGCGGCTTGTCTCGGCACCGGCCCGCCAAGAGGGCTAAACTCCCAGCTAACAGCGCTAAGGTTGAACGGCTGAACATGTCTGCCATTACCAAGGGGGGCCAATGAGCGTCATCGCGGGCGTCTACGGTGCGTTGCCTCCGTATCGCTACTCCCAGCGCGAACTCACCGACTTCTTCGTGAGCATTCCGGAGTTCGAGGGCTACGAGGACATCGTTCGGCAGCTGCACACCAGCGCCAAGGTCAACAGCCGCCACTTGGTGATCCCGCTGGAGCGCTACCCGTCACTGACCGACTTCGGGGTGGCGAACCAGATCTACATCGACAACGCCGTCGAGTTGGGCTGTGAGGCGCTCACCGGCGCCCTCGACGAGGCCGGGGTCCATCCGCGCGACCTGGACGTGCTGATCACGACGACGGTGACCGGGCTGGCCATCCCGTCGATCGACGCCCGGATCGCCGGACGGGTCGGGCTGCGCGAGGACGTGCGCCGGGTCCCCCTTTTCGGGCTGGGCTGTGTGGCCGGCGCGGCCGGCGTGGCCCGTCTCAATGACTACCTGCGCGGCGCCCCCGACGGTGCGGCGGCGCTGATCTCGGTGGAACTGTGCTCGTTGACCTATCCCGGCTATAAACCCTCGCTGGCCGGGCTGGTCGGCAGCGCGCTGTTTGCCGACGGGTCCGCGGCGGTGGTCGCGGTGGGCGACCGCCGCGCCGGGGAGATCGACGCGCACGGCCCCGATGTCCTGGATTCGCGCAGCCACTTGTACCCGGATTCGCTGCGCACAATGGGCTACGACGTCGGCACCACCGGTTTCGAGCTGGTCCTGTCGAAAGACGTCGCGGCCGTCGTCGAGCAATACATCGAAGACGACGTCACCGCGTTCCTCGGCGCGCACGGCCTGACCGCGACCGACATCGGCGCCTTCGTCAGCCACCCCGGCGGCCCCAAGGTCATCGAGGCGATCAACGCCGCGCTCAGCCTGTCCCCGCAGGCCCTGGAACTGACCTGGCGGTCGCTTGGCGAAATCGGCAACCTGTCGTCGGCCTCGGTACTGCACGTGCTGCGCGACACCCTGGCCAAACCGCCGCCCAGCGGCAGTCCGGGCCTGATGCTCGCGATGGGACCCGGCTTCTGCTCGGAACTGGTATTGCTGCGCTGGCACTGATGCAAGTCGGGCGTGAGTCGCCGCACCGCGCGGCCAGGGCGACACGAGAGGGTCGTGTTGCATGACTAGCAGTTCCGACGAGCTGATCCAGGCCCTGCGGGCATCGCTGAAGGACAACGAGCGGCTCAAGCGGGAAAACCGCGAGTACCTGGCCGCGGCGAGCGAACCGATGGCGCTGGTGGGCATGGCCTGCCGCTACCCGGGTGGAATCGATTCCCCGGAGGCCTTGTGGGACATGGTCGTCGAGGGTCGCGACGTGGTGTCGGAGTTCCCGGTCGACCGCGGCTGGGACCGGGCTGCACTGTTCGATCCGGATCCCGATGCGACGGGAAAGTCCTATACTCGCAGCGGCGGATTCCTTTCGCAGGTAGCCGATTTCGACGCGGCGTTCTTCGGAATCGCGCCGAGTGAGGCGCTGGCGATGGATCCGCAGCAGCGGTTGCTGCTGGAAGTGTCGTGGGAGGCGCTGGAGCGGGCCGGAATCGACCCGATCACCTTGCGGGGCTCGGCGACCGGGGTTTTCGCTGGCATTTTCCACGGATCGTACGGCGGCCAGGGCCGGGTGCCTGGAGACCTGGAGCGCTACGGGTTGCGCGGCTCGACGCTAAGCGTCGCCTCTGGACGAGTCGCGTATTCGTTGGGGCTGGAGGGTCCGGCCGTCTCGGTGGACACCGCGTGCTCGTCGTCGCTAGTGGCTCTACATCTCGCTGCCCGCGCACTGCGATCGGGCGAATGTGATTTGGCGTTGGTCGGCGGTGTGACGGTGATGGCCACCCCGGCGATGTTCGTGGAATTTAGCCGGCAGCGTGCGCTGTCTCCCGACGGCCGGTGCAAGGCGTATGCCGGCGCAGCCGACGGAACCGGCTTCGCCGAGGGCGTCGGCGCGCTGGTGCTAGAGCGGCTGGCCGACGCGCGGCGGCTGGGCCACCGGGTGTTGGCGCTGGTGCGCGGCTCCGCGGTCAATCAGGACGGTGCCTCCAACGGCCTGGCCACCCCTAACGGACCCGCACAGCAACGCGTGATCCGCGCGGCGTTGGAAAACGCTCGGCTGGGCACCGCCGACGTCGATCTGGTCGAGGGCCACGGCACCGGGACTACGCTCGGCGATCCCATTGAGGCGCAAGCGATCCTGGCCACCTACGGGCAGGGTCGCCCGGCCGGTCAGCCGTTGTGGCTCGGCTCGATCAAGTCCAACATGGGTCACACCTCGGCCGCGGCCGGTGTGGCCGGTGTCATCAAGATGGTGCAGGCGATGCGCCACGGCATCATGCCCAAGACGCTGCACGTGGATGTGCCGACGCCGCACGTGGATTGGTCGGCCGGTGCGGTGTCACTGTTGACCAACCACCAGCCATGGCCGCCGCGAGACCGGCCGCGCCGGGCCGGGGTGTCGTCGTTCGGGATCAGCGGCACGAACGCGCACGTGATCTTGGAACAGGCGCCAGCAGTTCCATCATCATCGAAAACCCTTGACAGTACTGCAAATAACGACTCACGCCCGGTTCCATGGGTGTTATCGGCGCGATCCCCGGAGGCGCTGGCCGGCCAGGCGCAGCGGTTGCTGACGCGGCTGCAGGCCGAACCCGGCCTCGACGTCGACGATGTGGGCTTCTCGCTGGTGTCGACCCGCTCGACTTTCGAGCATCGGGCGGTGGTCGTCGGCAACCGCGGCCAGCTCGCCGCGGGGCTGGCCGGTCTCGCCGCCGGTGAGCCTGGACCCAACGTCGTGACCGGACGCGCCCGCGGCGTCGGTAAGACGGTGTTCGTTTTCCCCGGCCAGGGTTCGCAGTGGCTCGGCATGGGCGCCCAATTACTCGACTCCGCACCGGTATTCGCCGAGCATCTGAACCGCTGCGGCAAGGCGCTCGGCGAGTACGTGGACTGGTCGTTGATCGACGTCATCCGCGCCGCGCCGGGTGCGCCGGGTCTGGAGCGGGTGGACGTGGTGCAGCCCGTGCTGTGGGCGATGATGGTGTCGTTGGCCGCGTTGTGGCGTTCGATCGGGGTGCACCCCGACGCGGTTATCGGACATTCACAGGGCGAGATCGCCGCGGCCTATGTGGCCGGCGCGCTGTCGCTCGACGACGCCGCCCGGGTGGTGGCGCTGCGCAGCCGGCTGTTGCTGCAATTGTCGGGGTTGGGCGGCATGGTCTCGTTGGCGTGCGGATTGTCCCGGACCCGCGAACTCTTGGAGCCCTTCGGTGATCTGCTGAACATCGCTGCGATCAACGGTCTTTCGGCTGTAGTCGTATCCGGCGAGGTCGATGCGCTCGAGGAGTTGATGCGCCGTTGCGAGACCGCCGACGTCCGTGCCCGCCGCATCGACGTCGACTACGCCTCGCACTCGGGGCAGATCGAGCCGATCCGTGAACCGCTGGCTCAGGCGCTGGCCGGTATCGTGCCACGCTCGTCCTCGGTGACCTTCATCTCGACCGTCACCGGTGAATCCATCGACACCGCCGGACTGAACGCCGACTACTGGTACCGCAGCATCCGCCAGACGGTGCAGTTCGACCAGGCGGTGCGCACCGCCGGTGAGGCGGGATATCAGGTATTCGTCGAGTCAAGCCCGCATCCGGTACTGATCGCCGGCATTGAAGACACGATTGCGGAACGAAACGCCTTGGAGCCGATCGTGATTCCGACGCTGGGTCGCGACGACGGCGGCCTGGACCGGTTCTGGTTGTCGGCGGGCCAGGCGCATGCCGGCGGTGTGGCGGTCGATTGGCCCTCGGTGTTCCCCGGTGCGACGCCGGTCGACTTGCCGACCTACGCGTTCCAGCGGAGACGATTCTGGTTGCCGCCGGTTCAGACTGGCGGCGGCGACCCGCACACGCTGGGTATGGCCGGCGCCGAACACGGCCTGCTCGGTGCCGTCGTGCAGCGACCCGATTCCGGCGGGGTGGTGCTGACCGGTTGGTTGTCGCTGGCTGCGCAGCCCTGGCTGAGCGATCACGCGGTGGCCGGCGTGGTGCTGTTCCCCGGCGCCGGTTTCGTGGAATTGGCGTTGCGGGCCGGCGACGAGGTCGGCTGCGCCGTGGTCGACGAACTCACCTTGTCGGCGCCCTTGGTGCTGCCGCCGGGCGACGGGGCGCAGGTGCAGGTCCTGGTGGGCCCGGTGAGCTCCGGGGCCGACTCGGACCGGCGATCGGTGTCGATCTATTCCCGTGCCGTACAAGACGATTCGGAATGGACGCTACACGCCGAGGGGCTGCTGAGCACCGAACCGGCCGCACCGGCCGCCGACCTGTCCGTGTGGCCACCGGTGGGGGCCACCGCGATCGACGTCACCGACGCCTACCCGCAGTTGTCGCGACGTGGCTACGAATATGGTCCGGCTTTCCAAGGCCTGCACGCCATGTGGCGCGTGGACAATGACGTGTTTGCCGAGGTCACCGTGCCCGAGGCGGCCGGCGGCGCGGTCGACGGTTTCGGCATCCACCCTGTGCTGCTGGACGCCGCCCTGCACGCGATGGGCGTGGTCGGCGACCAGGCCGAGACGATGTTGCCGTTCTCCTGGCAGGGTGTGTGTTTGCATGCCGCGGGCGCGTCACGGGTCCGGGTGCGGATCGCGCCGATCGGCGTCAGCGCGGTGTCGGTGGATCTGGCCGACAGCGCCGGGCTGCCGGTGCTGTCGGTGCGCGAGTTGGTGGTTCGACCCGTCGCGGCGGCACAACTCAACGCGGCGCCGCGGGCCGGCGGCGGACTGCTGGAGGTGACCTGGTCGCCGGTGTCGTGGGAGTCGGTTGTGGTTGGGGTCGAGGGTGTGTGGGTGTGGGAGCCGTCGTCGGGGGTGTCGGTGGGGTCGGTGTATGCGGCCACGCATGAGGCGTTGGGGGTGTTGCAGTCGTGGTTGGCCGGTGATGATGCGCGTTTGTTGGTGGTGTTGACGCGGGGTGCGGTGGGGTTGGCCGGTGAGGGTGTGGCCGATTTGGCGGGTGCGGCGGTGTGGGGGTTGGTGCGGTCGGCTCAAGCTGAGCAGCCGGGTCGGGTGGTGTTGGTCGATTCGGATGGGTCGTTGGATGTTGCCGATGTGGTGGGGTGTGGGGAGTCGCAGGTGGTGGTGCGCTGCGGTGTCGCTCACGCCGCCCGACTGACCCCGTCCCGGTCGGTGTCGGTGCTGCCCCCCGGACAGTGGCGGATGACGGTGGGCGGTGGCGGAACCCTGGAAGATCTGGTCGTTCGCCCGCTACCCCGCACTGAATTGGCGCCCGGGCAGGTGCGGGTTGCGGTGGCCGCGGTGGGGGTCAACTTCCGGGATGTGTTGGTGGCGTTGGGGATGTATCCCGGTGGCGGTGAACTGGGGGCTGAGGGTGCGGGCGTCGTGGTGGAGGTGGGCTCCGGTGTGACCGGGTTTGCGGTGGGTGATGCGGTGCTGGGTTTGTTGGGGGTGGTGGGTGCTGAGGCGGTGG
Organism: Mycobacterium simiae; assembly: GCF_010727605.1. Lineage (NCBI taxonomy): Bacteria > Bacillati > Actinomycetota > Actinomycetes > Mycobacteriales > Mycobacteriaceae > Mycobacterium > Mycobacterium simiae. The sequence goes on along the minus strand of NZ_AP022568.1, from coordinate 22,515 downwards.
TGGATGCGCGGTTGGTGACGGTGGTGCCGGCGGGGTGGTCGTTGGTGCAGGCGGCGGGGGTGCCGGTGGTGTTTTTGACGGCGTTGTATGGGTTGTCGGTGTTGGCCGGGGTGAAGGCCGGTGAGCGGGTGTTGGTGCATGCGGCTACCGGTGGGGTGGGGATGGCTGCGGTGCAGTTGGCTCGGTATTGGGGTGCGGAGGTGTTTGTCACCGCGAGTCGTGGTAAGTGGGACACGTTGCGGGCGTTGGGTTTTGATGATGATCATATTGGTGATACCCGCAGCACGGAGTTTGAGCAGAAGTTTTTGGCCACTACCGGTGGTGGTGGGGTGGATGTGGTGCTTAACTCGCTGGCTGGGGAGTTTCTGGATGCGTCGTTGCGGTTGTTGGTCAATGGTGGGCGGTTCATCGAGATGGGCAAGACCGACCTGCGTGACCCGCCACCGTCCCCGAGGGCGTGCGCTACCGCGCCTTCGACCTGATGGAAGCCGGTCCGGACCATATCGCGTCGATGCTCTCGGATCTGGTCGGACTCTTCGATGCCGGTGTGTTAACGCCGTTGCCCGTCAAGGTGTTTGACGTGCGGTCGGCGTCGGCGGCGTATCGGTTTGTTAGTCAGGCCCGCCAGATCGGCAAGGTGGTGTTGACGTTGCCGGATGGTCCCGACGATCGCTTGCTTGCGACGTCGGGGGGTGGCTTGGCTGGTGGCAGTGTGGTGATTACTGGGGGTACCGGGATGGCTGGTGCGGCGGTGGCTGAGCATCTGGTGACCCGGTATGGGGTGGGCCATGTGGTGTTGGTGAGTCGTCGGGGGGCCGAGGCGCAGGGGGCCGCTGAGGTGGTGGACCGGCTGACGGTGGCGGGGGCTGAGGTGTCGGTGGTGGCCTGTGATGTGGCTGATCGCGGGGCGGTGGGTGAGTTGGTTGGGGGGTTGTCGCCGCGGTATCCGTTGCGGGGTGTGTTCCATGCCGCTGGTGTGCTCGATGATGGGTTGATTGGTTCGTTGACGCCGGAGCGGATGGATGTGGTGTTGCGGGCCAAGGTTGATGGTGCGTGGAATTTGCATGAGTTGACCCGGGATCACGATGTGTCGGCGTTTGTGTTGTTTTCGTCGATGGCTGGCATCGTTGGTTCGCCGGGGCAGGGTAACTATGCGGCGGCTAACAGTTTCCTCGACGCGTTGGCGACTGCGCGGCGGGCGCAGGGTCTGCCGGGGTTGTCGGTGGCCTGGGGGCTGTGGGAACAGGCCAGCGGCATGACCGGACACCTCGACGAGCGCGACAAAGCCCGCATGAGCCGAAGCGGACTGGCACCCATGGCCACCGAACAGGCGTTACGGCTTTTCGATGCCGCGATGCTCACCGAGCAGCCGGCGATGGTGGCCGCCCGCATCGACGCCGGCGCATTGGCGGAAAACAGCGCGTCGCTGCCGCGGCTGCTCAGCCAGCTGGTCACCCGACCGATCCGCCGCATCATCGACGAGAGCGAAACCATCTCCGCCTCAACGACCAGCCTGGTGGCACGTCTGCACGGGTTGTCGGCAGAGCAGCGCCACACCGAATTGGTGGAATTGGTGTGCCGCAACGCCGCCACGGTGCTGGGTCGTGCCCACGCCGCCGACATCAACGCCGGCAGCGTCTTCCAGGATCTCGGCTTCGACTCCCTGACCGCGGTGGAATTACGCAACCGGCTGAAAACCGCGACCGGACTCACCCTTTCACCCACGCTGATCTTCGACTACCCGACACCGCTGGTCTTGGCGGAACATCTCGACTCCCGCCTGGCGGCGTCCGCTGCTCCCGACCCCGGGACCGCTAAACCTGCCGACCTGATGGCGCGGTTCAACCAGATCACCCGCGAGCTGCAAACACTGCTCAACCAGCCGGATTGGCGGCCCGAGGACAAGTCGCGCCTGACCACCCGCATCCAAGCCCTGCTGGGCACGCTCGGCGCCCGCCAAGACCCCATCGACCGGCACGAACCCGATGACGAGGACATTCACACGGCTACCGAAAGTGAACTCTTCGCCATCCTCGACGAAGAACTCGGCTCGTAAGAGCCCAAGGAGCGCCCGTGTCGGACACCGACAAACATCTCGATTACCTCAAACGGCTGACCGCAGACCTGCGGCGCTCGCGCCGGCGGGTGGCCGAGCTGGAAGGCCGGCTGTCCGAGCCGGTCGCGGTGGTGGGCATGGCCTGCCGGTATCCGGGCGGCGCCGATTCCCCGGAAGCGCTGTGGGACATGGTCGTTGAGGGTCGCGACGCCGTCGCCGATTTCCCGGCGGACCGCGGCTGGGATGTCGCGGGGCTGTACGACCCCGACCCCGACGCGCCCGGGAAGATGTATGTCAACCAGGGCTCGTTTCTCGCCGACGCGGGACATTTCGACGCCGGCTTCTTCAATGTCGGGCCCAGCGAGGCGCTGGCGATGGATCCCCAACAGCGACTGATGCTGGAGCTGTCCTGGGAGGCATTGGAGCGCACCGGAATCGACCCACTCGGCCTGCGCGGCTCGGCGACCGGCGTGTTCGCCGGCGTGATCCACGCCGGGTACGGCGGTCAGGTCGAGGGCGAACTCGAAGGATACGGGCTCACCGGCTCGACACTGAGCGTCGCCTCCGGCCGGGTGTCGTATGTGCTGGGCCTGGAAGGCCCTGCGGTGTCGGTCGATACGGCGTGCTCGTCGTCGTTGGTGGCGCTGCATTTGGCCGCCCAGTCGCTGCGATCCGGCGAATGCGACCTGGCCTTGGTCGGTGGCGTCACGGTGATGGCGACCCCGGCCGCATTCGTCGAGTTCAGCCGTCAGCGAGCGCTCGCGCCCGATGGTCGATGCAAGGTGTACGCGGGCGCCGCCGATGGGACAGCGTGGTCGGAGGGGGCCGGAGTACTGGTGGTCGAGCGCCTCGCCGACGCGCGGCGATCCGGTCACCCCGTGCTGGCGCTGGTGCGCGGCACCGCGGTCAACCAGGATGGCGCCTCCAACGGACTGACCGCGCCGAACGGGCCCTCCCAGCAACGGGTCATCCGCACGGCCCTGGCCAATGCCGGATTGACCGCGACCGACGTGGACGTCGTCGAAGGGCACGGCACCGGCACCGTGCTGGGGGATCCGATTGAGGCGCAAGCATTGTTGGCCACCTACGGCCAGGATCGCCCCGCCGATCGCCCACTCTGGCTGGGCTCGATCAAATCGAACATCGGCCACACCTCGGCCGCGGCGGGAGTGGCCGGTGTCATCAAGATGATTCAGGCGATCCGGCACGGGGTGCTGCCGCAGACGCTGCACGTGGATGTGCCCTCGCCCCACGTGGATTGGTCGGCGGGGGCAGTGTCGGTGCTCACCGAGCCCCGCGACTGGCCCCAGCACGACGGGCCGCGCCGGGCCGGGGTGTCGTCGTTCGGGATCAGCGGCACCAACGCGCACGTCATCATCGAGCAGGCACCGGACGCTGAACCTATTGCGGTGCAACCTATTTCAGGCGCGACCGGATGGGTCCTGTCGGCCCGCTCCGAGCAGGCCCTGATCAACCAGGCCGCACGGCTGCTCGCACACGGGTCCGAACACGCGGGCCTCAGTCCCCACGACATCGCCTGGTCCCTAGTGACCACCCGCGCGGTGTTCGACCACCGCGCCGTGGTGGTCGGTGCCGACCGGGACCGGCTACTGCACGGACTGCGCGAACTGGTCGCCGCCGAGCCCGCCGCGGGCGTGGTCGCCGGGCGGGTCCGCTCGATGGGTAAGACGGTGTTCGTGTTCCCCGGGCAGGGGGCCCAATGGCTGGGGATGGGACGGCAGCTTTACGACCGTTATCCCGAATTCGCGGAAGCGTTCGACGACGTTGCCGCGGCGCTGGATGCGCAGCTGAGACTGCCGCTGCGACAAGTGCTCTGGGGCAGCGAGCCTGCGCTGCTGGAGAATACCGAGTTCGCCCAGCCCGCACTGTTCGCCGTCGAGGCGGCCCTGGCGGCACTGCTGCGACGTTGGGGCGTCGAACCCGACATCGTCACCGGCCATTCCGTCGGTGAGATCACCGCGGCCTACGTGGCCGGCGTGCTGTCCCTGCCGGACGCCGCGAAGGTGGTCGCCGCTCGCGGCCGCATGATGGCGGCACTGCCGCCGGGTGGTGCGATGATCGCGGTGGCCGCTGCCGAAGCTGACGTATTGCCGCTGCTGACCGATCAGGTCGACGTCGCGGCGGTCAATGGCCCCAACGCCGTGGTCCTCTCGGGTGCCGACGCCGCGGTTACCGCGGCCGCCGAACTGCTGGCGCAGCGGGGGCGGCGGACACATCGACTGGCGGTCTCGCACGCGTTTCATTCCGCGCTGATGGAGCCGATGCTCGGCGAGTTCACCCGGCTGGTCACCGGGATATCGCCCGCCGCCCCGCGAATACCGTTGATATCCAACCTGACCGGGGAGCTGGCCGGTCCGGGCTACGGTGCGCCGCAGTACTGGGTCGAGCATGTGCGCCGACCGGTACGGTTCGCCGACGGCGTGCGGACCGCCGAGTCCCTGGGCGCCAACGCGTTCGTCGAAGTCGGCCCCGGTCGTGGTCTGAGCGGCGCCGTCGAACAATCGGTGACCACCGGGCCGACCACCGCGGCGGCCCTGCTGGTCAAGGATCGCCCGGAGGTGGAGTCGGCGCTGACCGGACTCGGCCAGTTGTTCACCATCGGCGTCGGCGTGAATTGGGCCGCCGCGGTGGGCGAGGGGCGGCGGGTCGAGCTTCCCACGTACGCGTTTGCCCACCAACGGTTCTGGTTGCCGCCCGCGGCGGTGGCATCGGGAAACGTCAGCGGTGTCGGCCTGGCTCGCACCGCGCACCCGCTGCTGGGCGCGGTGGTCGAACGGCCCGACTCCGGTGGCATGGTGCTCACGGGTTCCCTCTCGGTGGGCGGGGCGCCGTGGCTGGCCGATCATGTCGTTGATGGAGTCATGCTGTTCCCCGGTGCCGGGTTCGTGGAATTGGCGTTGCGGGCCGGCGACGAGGTCGGCTGCTCGGTGCTGGAAGAGCTGACGTTGCTGGCGCCGCTGGTGTTGCCGCGGGGCACCAACGCCCGCGTGCAAGTTGTCGTGGACGCCGCGGCCGAGTCGGGCTCCCGGGCCGTGTGGGTGTATTCGCGCGGCACCGCACCCGATTCGGTCTGGGTCCTGCACGCACAGGGCTCGCTAAGCGCGGCGCAGCACGAACCAGGCGCGGACCTGTCGATATGGCCGCCCATCGGGGCCACTGCGGCCGACGTGGGTGACGTCTATGAGGTGCTGGCGGCCCGCGGCTACGACTATGGACCGGCATTTCGTGGTCTGCGCGCCCTTTGGCGCCGCGGTGACGCGGTCTTTGCCGAGGTGAGCGCAGCCGAAGGGGTTACGGTGGGCGGCTTCGGAATTCATCCTGTCGTGCTCGACGCGGCCTTGCATGCCTGGGGAGTCGCCGAGGGCGGCGACACCACGATGTTGCCGTTCTCCTGGCAGGGTGTGTGTTTGCATGCCGCGGGCGCGTCACGGGTCCGGGTGCGGATCGCATCGACCGGGACCGGATCGGTGTCGGTGGATCTGGCCGACAGCGCCGGGCTGCCGGTGCTGTCGGTGCGCGAGTTGGTGGTCCGCCCGATCTCAATTGGCGCGCTGTCGGCGGCATTGGCCGCCGCGGCTGGCGGGGCCGGGGGCCTGTATGAACTCGCGTGGTCGCCGGTGTCGTGGGAGTCGGTTGTGGTTGGGGTCGAGGGTGTGTGGGTGTGGGAGCCGTCGTCGGGGGTGTCGGTGGGGTCGGTGTATGCGGCCACGCATGAGGCGTTGGGGGTGTTGCAGTCGTGGTTGGCCGGTGATGATGCGCGTTTGTTGGTGGTGTTGACGCGGGGTGCGGTGGGGTTGGCCGGTGAGGGTGTGGCCGATTTGGCGGGTGCGGCGGTGTGGGGGTTGGTGCGGTCGGCTCAAGCTGAGCAGCCGGGTCGGGTGGTGTTGGTCGATTCGGATGGGTCGTTGGATGTTGCCGATGTGGTGGGGTGTGGGGAGTCGCAGGTGGTGGTGCGCTGCGGTGTCGCTCACGCCGCCCGACTGGGAGCGGTCGGCGCCGGGGCCGTGCTCGAGTTACCGGTCGGCGGTTGGCGCTTGGCTGCCGGTGGCGGCGGAACCCTGGAGGACGTTGTGGTCGCTCCAGCAGTTCCGGGCGAGGTAGGCGCGGGGCAGGTGCGGGTTGCGGTGGCCGCGGTGGGGGTCAACTTCCGGGATGTGTTGGTGGCGTTGGGGATGTATCCCGGTGGCGGTGAACTGGGGGCTGAGGGTGCGGGCGTCGTGGTGGAGGTGGGCTCCGGTGTGACCGGGTTTGCGGTGGGTGATGCGGTGCTGGGTTTGTTGGGGGTGGTGGGTGCTGAGGCGGTGGTGGATGCGCGGTTGGTGACGGTGGTGCCGGCGGGGTGGTCGTTGGTGCAGGCGGCGGGGGTGCCGGTGGTGTTTTTGACGGCGTTGTATGGGTTGTCGGTGTTGGCCGGGGTGAAGGCCGGTGAGCGGGTGTTGGTGCATGCGGCTACCGGTGGGGTGGGGATGGCTGCGGTGCAGTTGGCTCGGTATTGGGGTGCGGAGGTGTTTGTCACCGCGAGTCGTGGTAAGTGGGACACGTTGCGGGCGTTGGGTTTTGATGATGATCATATTGGTGATACCCGCAGCACGGAGTTTGAGCAGAAGTTTTTGGCCACTACCGGTGGTGGTGGGGTGGATGTGGTGCTTAACTCGCTGGCTGGGGAGTTTCTGGATGCGTCGTTGCGGTTGTTGGTCAATGGTGGGCGGTTCATCGAGATGGGCAAGACCGACCTGCGTGACCCCGCCACCGTCCCCGAGGGCGTGCGCTACCGCGCCTTCGACCTGATGGAAGCCGGTCCGGACCATATCGCGTCGATGCTCTCGGATCTGGTCGGACTCTTCGATGCCGGTGTGTTAACGCCGTTGCCCGTCAAGGTGTTTGACGTGCGGTCGGCGTCGGCGGCGTATCGGTTTGTTAGTCAGGCCCGCCAGATCGGCAAGGTGGTGTTGACGTTGCCGGATGGTCCCGACGATCGCTTGCTTGCGACGTCGGGGGTGGCTGGCTGGTGGCAGTGTGGTGATTACTGGGGTACCGGGATGGCTGGTGCGGCGGTGGCTGAGCATCTGGTGACCCGGTATGGGGTGGGCCATGTGGTGTTGGTGAGTCGTCGGGGCCGAGGCGCAGGGGGCGCTGAGGTGGTGGACCGGCTGACGGTGGCGGGGCTGAGGTGTCGGTGGTGGCCTGTGATGTGGCTGATCGCGGGGCGGTGGGTGAGTTGGTTGGGGGGTTGTCGCCGCGGTATCCGTTGCGGGGTGTGTTCCATGCCGCTGGTGTGCTCGATGATGGGTTGATTGGTTCGTTGACGCCGGAGCGGATGGATGTGGTGTTGCGGGCCAAGGTTGATGGTGCGTGGAATTTGCATGAGTTGACCCGGGATCACGATGTGTCGGCGTTTGTGTTGTTTTCGTCGATGGCTGGCATCGTTGGTTCGCCGGGGCAGGGTAACTATGCGGCGGCTAACAGTTTCCTCGACGCGTTGGCGACTGCGCGGCGGGCGCAGGGTCTGCCGGGGTTGTCGGTGGCCTGGGGGCTGTGGGAACAGGCCAGCGGCATGACCGGACACCTCGACGAGCGCGACAAAGCCCGCATGAGCCGAAGCGGACTGGCACCGCTATCCACCCCGCACGCGCTGCAACTGTTCGACGAAGCCATGCTGGCCGACCGCCCACTGCTGGTTGCCGCACGCATCGACCCCTCCGGGCTGGGTACACGCGGCGCCGTCCCACCCGTGCTCCGTGATCTGGTCGCCCGGCCGGGCCGTCGACTCATCACCGACGCCGGAGCCGCCGTCCCGACGTCGGGCCTGGCCACCCGGCTGCACGGGCTCAGTCCCGAGCAGCGCCACCACCAACTGGTGGAACTGGTGTGCACCAACGCCGCAACGGTTTTGGGTCGATCGAGCGCCGATCTCGAGGCGCAGCTGCCGTTCCAGGATCTCGGCTTTGATTCGCTGACCGCGGTGGAATTACGCAACCGGCTGAAAACCGCGACCGGACTCACCCTTTCGCCGAACCTGATCTTCGACTTCCCGACACCGGCGGCGCTGGCCGAACACATCGACCAGCAGCTGAGCTCCGCGACACCCGGGGCATCGGCCGCCGAGCCCGAGCGGCTGGCTCGGTTCAACGACATCGCCCGCGAGCTACAGACCCTGGTCAATCAACCCGACTGGACCCCCGACGACAAGACCCGCCTGGCCGCCCGCATCCAAGCCATCCTGGCCGAGCTGGAAAGTCCACCGCCGACCGCACCCGACGAAACGCAGCTGCTCGACGACGACATCGCCACCGCCACCGAACGCGAACTCTTCGCCATCCTCGATGACGACTACGGCCCCTGATGGCACCCACCGACGTCGCGATCATCGGCCTGGCCTGCCGGCTGCCCGGAGCCGGCAGCCCGAATGAGTTCTGGAAGGTGCTGCGGGACGGACGCGAAGAGAACCGGTTACCCGGAAACGCGGCCGAGTTTGACGCCGACTTCTTCAACCTCTCCCCGCGCGAGGCCCGCGCAATGGACCCGCGGCAGCGGCTGGCCCTCGAACTGGCCTGGGAGCTATTCGAAGACGCCTTCCTGATCCCGGAAACCATTCGTGGCGACTATGTTTCGATCCACCTCGGCGCAATGAACGACGACTACGCCGTCCTGACGCTTCGCGCGGGCGGCGACCACCTCGACCACCATTCCTTCGGTGGGCTCAGCCGCGCGATGATCGCCAACAGAATCTCTTACGCCTTCGGTTTGCAGGGCATCAGCATGGCGATCGACTCCGGGCAATCGTCGTCACTGGTCGCCGTCCACCTAGCGTGCGAGAGCCTGCGCGCCGGTGAGTCGACGCTTGCCGTCGCCGGCGGCATCCATCTCAACCTGGCCGACGAAACCGCAATGCTGGAACACGAATTCGGCGCCTTGTCGGTCTCCGGTCACACCTACGCATTCGACCGCCGCGCCGACGGGTACGTGCGGTCCGAAGGGGCCGGCCTGGTGCTGCTCAAGCCGTTACCCAACGCCATCGAGGACGGCGACCGCATCCGCGCGGTCATCCGCGCAACTGCAGTCAACAATGCCGGGCACAGCTCGGCCGGGCAAACCGTGCCGTCGACCTCGGCACAGGTCGCGGTCATCCGTCGCGCGCTCGCACATGCCGGCCTGGGCAGCGACGATATCGACTACATCGAGGCGCACGGCACCGGCACCGAAGTCGGCGACCCGATCGAGGTCTGCGCCCTGGGCGAGATCTTCGCCGGACGACGACAGGGCCCGGTGCGCCTCGGCTCGGTGAAGACCAACATCGGCCACACGGGGGCCGCCGCCGGCATCGCCGGCCTGCTCAAGACAGTGCTCGCCCTGGACAACAGCATGATCCCGGCGAGCCTCAATTACGACGGAGCCACAGCCGGCGATCTGAAAGACCATGGCCTGCAGATCAACACCACGCCGACCAGCTGGCCGGCACCGGGCCGGCCGCGGCGGGCCGGGGTGTCGTCATTCGGAATGGGCGGGACGAACGCGCACGTGATCCTCGAGCAGGCGCCCCCGATGCCCCCCACGCTGACGTCGGCGGCACCGCAGACACCGGTGGCCTGGGTGTTCTCGGCCCGTTCCGAGCTGGCACTGACCAACCAGGCTGCGCGGCTGGCGGCCCATCTTGACGCCGAGCCGGAATTGACGGTGCCCGACGTGGCCTGGTCGCTGGCCACCACTCGCGCGGTGCTCGAGCATCGAGCTGTGTTGGTGGGCAGCGACCGGCACGGGCTGACAACGGGTTTGGCGCGGCTGGCCGCTGGTGATTCCGATGCGGTGGCCGGACGGGCCAAACCGCTGGGCAAGACGGTGTTCGTCTTCCCCGGGCAGGGCTCCCAATGGCTGGGGATGGGGCGGCAGCTCTACGACCGGTGGCCGGTGTTCGCCGAGGCTTTCGACGCGGCCGTCGTCGCGCTGAATCGGCATACGAGCGCCGACGTGCGCGACGTCATCTGGGGGGACAGCGCGCAGTTGCTGGGCAACACCGAGTATGCGCAGCCTGCGTTGTTCTCGATCGGGGTGGCGTTGACGGCACTGTTGCGCAGCTGGGGAATCGAACCCGACCTGGTGATGGGCCATTCAGTCGGCGAGATCACCGCTGCACACGTCGCGGATGTGCTGACGCTCGAAGATGCCGCCCGGCTGGTTGCCCGGGGCCGGCTGATGGCCGAGCTTGCGGCCGGCGGCGTCATGGTCGCGATCGCCGCGGGCGTGGAAGCGGTTGCCCCGTTGCTCAGCCCCGACGTCGCGATCGCGGCCGTCAATGCCGAAGATTCCGTGGTGGTTTCGGGTGCCGAGGGCCCCGTGCACGCCCTGGCCGACCGATTCGCGCAACAGGGTACCCGAGTGCACCGGCTGGCGGTGTCTCACGCGTTTCACTCGGCACTGATGGAGCCGATGATGGACGAGTTCGGTCACCTCATCGCCGGTATCACGCCCCATGAACCACGAATTACGCTGGTATCCAACATGACTGGGCAATTGGCCGAACCCGGCTACGGGTCGGCGGCATATTGGGTTGAACATGTGCGCCGTCCGGTGCGGTTCGTCGACGGCGTGCGGTTGGCGGAGTCGCTGGGAGCCGGGGTGTTCGTCGAAGTGGGGCCGGCGGCGGGCCTAAGCGCCGCCATCGGGCGGTCGTTGCGCGATGAGGATGCGGCCGCGGTCGCGATGCTGACCCAAGACCGGCGCGAAGTCGAAGACATACTGGACGCGGTCGGGGAACTGTTCTGCCAAGGGACGCATGTTGTTTGGCCCGCGGTGCTCAGTGGACTGGCTGCCCGGCGCGTCGGTCTTCCGACGTATGGCTTTGCCCGGCAACGTTTCTGGCTGGACACCGACGGTGCGGCGTCGGCTCCGGTGAGCCGGGCGGCCGGCCTGGCTGAGGAGTTGCGGACACTGCCGCCCGACGAGCAACACCGGCGGCTGCTGGAGTTGGTCTGCGCACACGCGGCAACAGTGTTAGGACACTCGAGTGGCCGCGACATCGACGTCGACCGCGCCTTTCAGGACTTCGGCTTCGAATCGCTGACCGGGGTGGAACTTCGCAACCGGCTCAAATCCGCCACCGGATTGGCGTTGTCGCGCACCCTGATATTCGACTTTCCCACTCCGTCGGCGCTGGCCGCTCAGCTGCGCCAGCGACTGCTGCACGGCGAGGAGGCAATGTCTGGCACAGAGTCCGACGATGACGAGGTCTGGGCAACGCTGAGAAGGATTCCGCTGCGCGAACTTCGGCGAACGGGATTGCTGGACAAGTTGCTGGTGCTGGCCGGTGAGACCGAACCACCGCTCGCCGAGGTGGCGGTCGATGGTGACGTCATCGACTCGCTCAGCACCGATGCGTTGATCGCGCTGGCGTTGGAGTCCAACAAAACCGACGATATCGAATGACGAAATCCCCGTTGAGGGAACACGATTACGACCTTCACCACGATGTATCCGACACATGTTGAATAGCTGTATCTTTGCGGGCCTGAACCGGGCCGCATACACTTCGTGCAGTGGGGAATCGTTCTGAGCAGAGGCTAGATATGAGCGTCATCGCAGGTGTGTTCGGTGCATTGCCGCCGCACCGCTACAGCCAGAGCGAGATCACCGATCAGTTCGTCCAGCTTCCGGCGCTGCAGGAACACGAAGATATCGTGCGGCGGTTGTACGCCGGTGCGAAGGTCAACAGTCGCCACCTGGCGCTGCCGCTGGAGCAATACCTGTCGCTGACCGATTTCAGCGAGACGAACGAGATCTACATCGAAAAGGCGGTCGACCTCGGCTGCGAGGCGCTAAAGGGCGCCCTCGAAGACGCCGGGCTGCAACCCCGCGACGTCGACATGATCGCCACTACCACCGTCACCGGAGTGGCGGTGCCATCACTGGACGCCCGCATCACCGGCCGCCTCGGTCTGCGCGCAGACATTCGGCGGATGCCGCTGTTCGGGCTGGGGCCGGCGGCGCGGCCGGCGTGGCCGCGCTGCACGACTACCTGCGCGGGGCCCAGGACGGCGTCGCGGCCCTGGTGTCGGTCGAGCTATGCTCGCTGACCTTCCCACGGTCAAGCCGACCGTCTCCGGGTTGGTCGCTACCGCGATGTTCGGTGACGGGGCGGCCGCGGTGGTCGCGGTGGGGGATCGGCGCGCCGAAGGCGACGAGCAGGGCCGGGCCGGCGGTCCGGACATCGTCGATTCACGCAGCCGCCTCTACCCCGATTCGCTGCAGGTCATGGCGTGGCACGTCGGATCATCGGGTCTACAGCCGGTGCTGTCCCCGGAACTGGCCCCCATGATTGAGCGCCACCTGGCCGACGACGTCGACCAGTTCCTCAGCCGACACGGCCTGACCCGGGACGACATTGAGGCCTGGGTCAGTCACCCGGGCGGCCCGAAGGTGATCGAGGCGATCGGCAAGTCCCTCGGCCTGCGGCCCGAGGCACTGGAGTTGACCTGGCGCTCGCTGGGCGAGATCGCCATCTCTCGTCGGCGTCGGTGCTGCACGTGCTGCGCGACACCATCGCCAAACCACCACCCGCCGGCAGCCCCGGGCTGATCGTCGCGATGGGGCCCGGCTTTCGTCCGAACTCGTACTACTGCGCTGGCATTAAGGCGTCGACTTCGACGAAGACCCCCGGCTTGGGACTCAGCGCCGCGAGGTTGGCCGCGCGGATGCGTTGTGGGGGCAGGCGGAGCGTTGTTCGGCTGACTAGCCGGGCCAGCATCACCGTCATCTCCATCGTCGCCATCACCGACCCGATGCACCGATGCAATCCGCCGCTGAACGGAATGAACTCGTGCGGTGCGGGCTTGCGGTACTCCGCGGCCCGCGGATCCCACCGCTCCGGCCGGAATTCGTCCGGCTGCGGCCACACTTCGGGCAGCCGGTGCGTGACATAGGCGCTGAAGATCAGCAACCGGCCGGCGCGGATCCGGCCGCCGTCGAAGTCGAGGTCGCGCATCACCCTGCGGGCCGAAATCACCGCGGGTGAGTACAGCCGAAGCGTTTCCTGCACCACGCCATTGAGGTAGGTCAGGGAGGTCAGGTCGGCCGCCCAGGTGCCCGGTGACCGATCGCCCAGGACCCGACGCACTTCGTTGGCGGTCCGCTCCCACGCGCCCGGCAAGCTCAGCAGCAGGTAGATCGCCCAGGCCAGCGCCCCGCTGGTGGTTTCGTAGCCGGCGGTGATAAGCGAGATGATCGAGTCGCGAATCTCGTTGTCGCTCAGCGTATATCCTCTTCACCCCGGCCCTCGATCAGCATGGTCAGCAGGTGATCGTCGGTCCGGGGCTGCCTGCGCGCCTGGATGATCTGACCGTCGATGAAATCGTTGAGGTGTTGCCGCGCGGCCACCGCCCGCCGCCAGCCGGGGGCTCGGAGACGTTGCTGCAGCGAAACCAGTTGGGGCAGCTGATGAGTCAGATCCAGCAACGGTTGCAGGTGCTCGCCCACAAAGTCGGAATGCTGCGCGAGTCGCGGGCCGAACAGGCTCTCGATGGTGCTGCGCCGCACCGCGCCGCGGCACTGCCGGTAGATGTCCAGCCGTTGGCCCGGTTGCCAACCGTTGATGACGAGGTCGATATTGGCGACCATGGTCCCCAGATAGTCCTGAACCTGGCGATGCCGCAGCCCCGGCGCCACCACGCTGCGGCGGCGCCGGTGATCGTCGCCGTCACTGACGATCAGCGCGGTCGGCCCGTCGACGATGGCCAGGTTTTCGAACGTCTTCGCCCAGCTGAACGCGTCGGCGTTGGCGAACACGAACTTGTTCGCCGCCGGCCCGAGGAGATACGTGTAGCCGTGGCGGCCGATCCCGGCATCGATCACCGCGCCGCGGCGCCGGTACAGCGCGAGCAGCGCTTGCCCGGGCAGGTAGCGGACCGGTCGGCGCGGCGGCGTCCTCATGGCATCATTCGACCACTTCGGAGAGCTCCAGCCACCGGGTTTCCAGCGCGGCGACCTCGTCCTCCAGGTCGCGGAGCTCGCCGGTCAACCGGGTGATGCCGACGTGGTCGGATTGGTCGTGCTCGGCGAGCTCGACGTGTTTGGCGGCGATGCGATCCGCCAGCCGGGCCAGCTGGCGGTCGACGGCGGCCAGCTCCTTTTCCGCGGCGCGGCGCTGTGCGCCGGACATCGCCTGCGGCCGCGACGGCGGCTGAGCGGAAGCCTGAGACGGCACCGGCGCGCTCGCGGACCGTCCCGCCAGCCGCAAATACTCGTCGATGCCGCCGGGCAGGTGGCGCAATCGGCCGTCGAGGATCGCGTATTGCTGATCGGTGACGCGTTCCAGCAGGTAGCGGTCGTGGGAGACCACGATCAGCGTGCCCGGCCAGGAGTCGAGCAGGTCTTCGGTCGCGGTCAGCATGTCGGTGTCGACGTCGTTGGTGGGCTCGTCGAGCAGCAGGACGTTCGGTTCGGACAGCAGCGTGAGCATCAGCTGCAGCCGCCGCCGCTGGCCGCCGGACAGCTCGCCGACCCGTGCCGAGAGCTGGCCCCGTCCGAAGCCGAGGCGTTCCAGCAGCTGGGCAGGCGTCACCTCGCGGCCCTCGACCTGGTAGCCGCCGCGCAGCCCGCTCAGCACGTCGGCAATACGGTCGCCGGTAAACGGGGTCAACAAGTCGCCCTGCTGGTCGAGTACCGACAACCGCACGGTCTTGCCGCGCTTGACCCGTCCGCTATCCGGCGTGATCGTGCCCGCGATCAACCCCAGCAGCGTCGACTTACCCGCTCCGTTGGCGCCGACGATGCCGGTTCGTTCCCCCGGTGCGATGTGCCATTCGACGTCGCGCAGCACCGGGCGACCGCCGTAGCAGACCGACACATCCAGCAGGTCGATCACGTCCTTGCCGAGCCGGGCCGTCGCCAGCTTGGCCAACTCGACGGTATTGCGCAGCGGCGGCACGTCGGCGATCAACTGGTTGGCGGCATCGATGCGGAACTTCGGCTTGAGGTCCGCGCCGGCGGCCCGCGGCGCAGCCAGGCGAGCTCCTTGCGCATCAGGTTCTGTCGTTTGGCTTCCGCCACGGCGGCCTGCCGGTCGCGCTCGACGCGCTGCAACACATAGGCCGCGTATCCGCCCTCGAACGGTTCGACGATGCCGTCGTGCACCTCCCACGTCGTGCTGGCCACTTCGTCGAGGAACCACCGGTCATGCGTCACCACCAGCAGGCCGCCGGCGTTGCGCGTCCAACGCTGTTGCAGGTGATCCGCCAGCCAGGTGATGCCCTCGATGTCGAGGTGGTTGGTGGGCTCGTCGAGGGCGACGACATCCCAGTCACCGATCAGCAATTGGGCCAGCTGCACCCGCCGGCGCTGTCCACCGCTGAGCGTGGAAACCGTTGCATGCCAATCCAGATCGGCGACAAGCCCAGCCACCACGTCGCGAATACGTGGGTCGCCGGCCCACTGATGCTCGGCCGCCTCGCCGACCAGTGTCCAGCCCACGGTGCGGGCCGGGTCCAGGGTGTCGGCCTGGCTGAGCACACTGACTCGCAACCCGCTGCGCCGGGTAACGCGACCGGCGTCGGGTTGCAGCTCACCGGTCAGCAGACGCAGCAGACTCGACTTGCCGTCGCCGTTGCGTCCGACGATGCCGATGCGAGCGCCGTCGCTGACCCCCAACGAGATCGACTCGAACACGACCCGAGTCGGGTATTCCAGGTGAACGGCCTCGGCCCCCAGTAGGTGCGCCACCGGGCAATTATTCGAGAGTGAGCAACGCGTGGTCGACGTGGGTCCGGGTGTCCGGCGAAGAGGTTCCGGCGACGGCCTTCAAAAATCGCACGGCCAGGTCACGAACCTTGAGGTTGGTCTCCTGGGAGCGCCAGACCAAGACGTCGAAGGCGCGCTCGGCCGAGATGCCGTAGGCAGCTATCAGCACGCCCTTAGCCTGCTCGATGGCCGCGCGGGCGTCGGCCACCGCCTCGAGGACCTGGGTGATGTCGGAGTGCAGCGAATCGGTGACGTCAACGTAAAAACCCGACGTGCCGATCAGCGCGCCGGTGTCGTCGAGCATTTCCTCGCCCGCCACGATGACGCAGCGGGTGTGGCCGGCCTTGTCCACGAGCCGGTGTCGGCTGCTGAACGGCTCGCCACTGACCACGCGGTCCAGCACCGTCGCGACGCCCTCGCGGTCGTCCGGGTGCTTGTGCTGCAGCAGGAGTTCTGTGGTGGGCTCCACCGTTCGCGGTTCATAGCCGTGCATGCGTGCAACAGCATCGGACCACTCCCAGCGCTCGCCGTCGAGAAAGAACTTGAATCTGCCGACTCGCTGCGGTTCGCCGAGGCCTAAGACCAAGTCGATGGCCCCCAGCTGAGCGGTATCGTCGTCGAAGTTCACAGTCATCGCGGGCCCCCGAAATACGTTGGTTCCACTTCGGTGATATTGCCGATATCGACGTCCGTCAACCAGACTCCTGTTGCGGCTGCGCAGGTTTTGGTGGCTCAGCTAACTCGGAACTGCTCGGCGTCCGGGCGCTTGAAGTCCAGGCCGAGTCCGGGCCGTCCCTGATCGGGCCGCAGTACCCCGCCCGCTGGGGGCAGCACGCCGTCGAAAAGCAGCTGTTCGATGCGATGGTGGTCGTGGAAGTACTCGAGATGCCGCAGGTTCGGGATCGCCGCGGCCACGTGAGCATGCAGGTTAGGGGCGCAGTGTCCGGATACCTCGACGTTGTTCGCGGCGGCAACGGCCGCGGCGCGCAGCCAGTCCGTGATGCCGCCGCAGCGGGTGACGTCGATCTGCAGACAGTCGACCGCCTCGGCGGCCAGCATCCGGTTGAAATACGCCAAGTCGTAGCCGTATTCGCCGGCGGCGACGTCCGGGCGCACCTGATCGCGCACCTGCCGCAAGCCGACGAGGTCATCGGATGACACCGGTTCTTCGAACCATGTGACATGGTGCTCGTCCATGGCGTGCGCGACCCGGATCGCCTGCTTGCGGCCGTAGCCGCCGTTGGCGTCGACATACAGTGCCACATCATGACCAATAACCTTGCGCGCGAAGGCGATCCGCCGGATATCGCGACGCGGGGCAGAGCCCGACGACTCACCGATTTTGATTTTGACCCGCGGAATCTTCCAGCCGTCCACCCAACACTCGAGTTGCGTTCGAGTCGTGTGTTCGTCGTAGGTGGTGAATCCCCCGCTGCCATAGATCGGTACCTCGGGCCGCGCCATGCCGAGCAGCCGGCAAACCGGCGTTTCCAATAGTTTGCCCTTGAGGTCCCACAGCGCCGTGTCGACCGCCGAGATCGCGCAGGCGACCAGGCCGGACGTCCGTTGTTACGCATCGCCGTGACCATCGACTGCCACGCGGCGGTGATGTCGAGGGCACAATGCCCTGTGACGGCATGGGCGAGCGGGCCGGCGATCAGTTCGCGGGCGACGCTGCTCGCGTAGGTATAGCCGATCCCACGCCGGCCCCCCGCGGTCACCTCCGCCAATACCAGCGTCGTGGCGGTCCACGCGAACGTGCCATCGGCTTCTGGTGCGTCTGTGGGTATTTCGTACGCCTGGGCGGTGACCTGGTCGATGCAGACGTCCGAGCGGCTGGTGGTTGTGGTCATCTGAGCTCCTGCAGGTTCAACCGGGCGAGGACGGCGCTCGGCGGATCGTGGCGCTGAGAATGCGACGGCGGGGGAGCCCGACGAAACTGAGCCGTATCCAAACCATCACCATGGTCCTCGTCGGGCGGCCAGGGCGCCCAGCACACCGACGCCAAGGGCCAGCACCGCGGTGCCGCCGGCGACGCGATGGCGGGACAACCACACCTGCGGGCTCCGGCCGTGGGACCTGTCATCGAAGCCGCCGTGGGCGCCGTGATCGCTGCCCGGGGCGTCGTCAACCGGTCTCCATAAGTTGTCCGGTCGTTGGCCGCTGGTGTGTTGATCGGTCTGCTGGGAGTCGTATCCCGTTTGGCCGAGGTAACGGTCCAGTAGGGGGGCGATGAACTTCTGCGCGACCAGTGTGACCGCAGTGCTGTCGCCGACCCAGTATTGTTTGCGCCCCGGATGAGCGGCGGCGTAAGCGACGGCCCGCGCGGCGAGTTCGGGTTGATAGATCGGCGGTACCGGTTGTGGAAGCCGAGGCAATCGCGACAGCACCCAAGAGAATTGCGGGTGTTGACCGCCGGCATCTGTACCAGGGTGATCCGCACCCGGAGCCTTCGTGCAGCAGCTCACAGCGCACGGACTCGGTAAAGCCGTTGATCGCGTGCTTGGCTCCGCAATAGGCCGACTGCAGCGGATGGCCCGCTGGCTCAACGCGGACCCGACCTGGACGATCGCGCCGCGGTCGCGGGCAGCATCTTTGCCAGCGCGGCCATCGTCCCGTGCACAGCCCAGGTAACTGACCTCGGTGACGCGCCTGAACTCGGCGGGGCTGATGTCGCGGAGAGGAGCGAAAACGGAGGTGAATGCGACGTTGATCCAGGTATCGATGGGCCCGAACGCGGCCTCGGCCTGATCCGCGGCGCCCTGGACCGCCGAAAAATCGGCGACGTCAGTCGGGATGGGCAGCGCGTTGCCGCCACCCGCCTCGACGTCGCGGGCCGCGCCGTCCAGCTCCCGCGCCGCGGGCGAGCAAGGTGACGTTGGCTCCGCGCTGGCCGAAAAGTGCAGCGGTGGCGCGCCCGATTCCGGCGCTGGCTCCGGTGATTACGACGTTGTGTGCCATCGGAATTGTCCTTCGCGATCACTCGCAGGAATCGGAGTCATCAAGCATCGCTGCGCATTCGAGGAGCAGGCGGCCGGGTTGTATCGATCTTCCCAGCCGCCATTCGCTCGGCCAGCCGGGATGCCAGCGCCATGATGGTCAATGCGGGTTGGCCGAACCCCTGGGACAGACCGACCCGTCGGAGATGAACAGGTTCGGTACGCCCACGCGGTGGTCGGCGTCGACCACCGAATTCGCTGGTTGGTGCCCATCCGAGCGCCGCCGATCAGGTGAGCGAAGCGCTGGATGGTCAGAATGTCCTGGGCGTCGGCAGCATGCAGGATGTCCGCGATCACTTTGGTGGAGTACTTCATGTTGGCCTTATCGTTGTCGCACAGCGTGTAGTCGAACCGGGCGACGGGCAGGCCGTAAGGGTCGCGCTCGTCGGCCAGGGTGACCCGATTGTCGGGTTGCGGCAGCAGCTCGTTGAGCACCCCGACCGTCGCCCAGTGGTTGTAATCGCGCATGTACTCGCGCATGGCCCGGCCCCAAAGTCCTTCGGCGAGCACATGTTCAGCCCAGCCGATGGGCATCGGGGACACGGTCTGGATGGCGAATCCGCGGGCGAATCCCGGGCGGGGTCGGTCTCAGAACTGTTCGGAGCTGACCTCCGGCGGAGGTGCCTTGTACATCCGAACCTCTTCGGGCCACCGGCCCGCGGACTGGGCCGCGCCTTGCACCATCACATAACGCCCGACCTGATCATCGTCGTTTCCCAATCCATCCGGAAACCTCGCGCAGGCCGAGTTCAGCAGCAGACGGGGGGTTTCGATCGAATATCCCGCGACGGCAACCACTTTAGCCCTCTGCAACCGTTCGGAGCCGCCGACCGTGTCGTAGTACACCACGCCCGCGCCGAACCGTTCTCGTCGAGTTCGACACGGGCGGCCATGCAGTTTGCGCGGATCTCCGTGGCGTGCGCCAAGGCATCGGGCAGGTGCGTGACGTAGGGGCTGGCCTTCGCGTTGACCTTGCAGCCCTGCAGGCAGTAACCGCGGTAGATGCAGTGCGGCCGATTACCGAAGGTGCCGTTGACGATGCCGACGGGCCCCACCCGCATCTCGATCCCGCGCTCCAGCGCTCCGCGCCAGATCTTGGCCGCCGAGCCTGAAATAGGGTGTGGTGAAAAGGGATAACGGTGTGGGTCACCCCACGGCCAGTTCTGTCCGGCGACCGGCAGTTCGAGTTCCACCCGCTCGTAGTGGTGGCGGATGTCTTCGTAGCGGATGGGCCAGTCGGCCCCCACCCCGTCCAGCGTGTAGGTCGCGAAGTCGCTGGGATGGAATCGTGGACAGTAACCCGCGTAATGAACCATGGAGCCGCCCACACCACGTCCGGAGTTGTTCTTGCCCAGCTCGATCGGGTCCTTACCGCCGATGATTCGTTTCTGTGTCCAGTACAGCTCGTGCGCACCGGCCTCGTCGGAGACCCAGTCCTCGTCGGGGTGCCAGAATGGACCGGCCTCGAGAATCACGACGCGCCACCCGGCCCGCGCCAGCCGTTGCGCCAGCACCGAACCACCCGCCCGGCGCCGATGACCACCAAGTCGACCTCGTCGTCGTCGGGTAGCGGCGCATGGTCTCTCGCCCGGCAGATCGCGGGAGTGCACGTCGAGCAGGAATCGGGAATCGTTGTCTCGCGGCGCGATTGCGCCCTTGAACAGACCACGCCAGAAGTCACTCATCACAGCTCACCGCTCTGCTCGACCCGCACCGGGTCTTCATCGGTGGCGCCGGCAGTCTCAGGGTTCGCGCGCGGCGGCCGGCTGTGGCACCGCCCAGCCTCATGAATCCACGCGGGTAGGCCGGGCCGCCGAACCCGATCTCGTTCCACGCCCACGGGTGAGAGTAGAAGCTGGACAGCACCATTCGCATGCACACCGACCATGCTCGCTTCACGTTCAGGGTGTTCCAAGTCGTGCCCGTCAGCGAGCCCTGCGAGAAGGCCTCGATGATCGCCTCGCGCGTCTGGGGTCGGCGGCGTCGAAGGAGGCCTTGCCGTAATCCCGGGCGGCGGTCTCGTCGAGCGCCCGCAACACCATCCGGAAGGCGTCGCGGTCGTCGGGCATGTCGGCATACTGGTAGCCGTCGAGGCGACCGTCGGCGAGCTTGCTGTCGACCGACTCGGCCACCGGCACCCGCGGCTCGACATCCTGCGCTAGCACCGTGTCGCAGAACGCCCGCAGACACGGTTCCTCTGCTGCGGTGAAAAAGCGCAGCGGTCCCGGTGGCTCTAACCGTGCCAGCACCATCCTGCGGGTGGCCTCATCCCAGGTGTCGGCCGTTTGCAGCACGTCGAAATCGGGATAGCGGCCGATCATCTGGGGGGTGATGCCAGCTCGTTGTCGGGGGAGCCAGGACGGATGGGGCGGTTTGCGGTCCGCGCGCCGGTTGGGCAAATGGTCGGGGCGGCTGGTGTCGGCCATCGTCGCGCCCCGTCAGCCTCGGAACCGCTCGCGGCGCAGGATCGACGCCAGCAGCCCCATCCCCCCGACCATGCACATCAGGCCCGGTGCCGCGATGGGCGGCCCCATCGGGACGTTGTAAGACGCGTTCTTCCAACCACCCGGCTTGCGCGCCACGCCGCGGGCATGCAGATACTCACCCATCAGGCCGTTCGCGGTGTAAATGCCGGCGGTGATCGGCAACCAGCTCTTGGCCCAGCGCCGGGAGAACACCCGCCGACGCCCGCGACGACCACCGGCGGTCACCACGATGGGGCTCCACATCCATTTGTTGCCAAAGCTGGCCTTGTAATGCTCGAAGTAGATCTCCGCCGTTGTGATGAGCGCGGCTACCGCGGTCAGGCCGGACAACGACCGTTCGAATCGGCCGTGCGCGACGTCGTAGAGCGCCCGTTCGGTCAGGTTTTCGGCCTTGGCGGTCGCCCTGGAACCGGGTTCGCGCTTGCTGACCAGCAACATCGAATCTCCTCCCTGGCTGTGTGTCCCATCCCCCGCGCGGCCAGCTTTGGGGCACAGGCGGCGGGCCCTCAAAGCAGAAGGTCGCGGTCGACATATCCATGCGCGCGCCACCTCCGGCCGCAGCACGGCCCGGTACCCGGCGCTCGACGGTGTGCTGCACAGACGCGTCGGCAGGCTGCCACGACTTTGGCATTGGCAACGCGCCCAGCTGTGTATTTCAACCGAGGTGGCCACGACGACGAACGCAGACGCGTCGCGACCGATACGCATTTGCGTTCGTACCGGTTCCGGCGTCGCTAATCGTCGAGCGTCACGGCGGGCGGCGGAACCACCCGCTTGAGCAAACTGCCTGACCAGAACCGTCAACCGCCGCCGTGCCATGATTGCCAAGCTGTCGAGAGAGGAGCAGCGGTGGAGCTGAACTTGTCGATGATCACGCGGCCGGTGGAACGGCTGGTCGCGACGGCACAGAACGGCCTGGAGGTCTTGCGGCTAGGGTTCTCGAGACCGGCAGCGTTCCGTCGCCGTCCCAGATCGTCGAAAGCGTGCCGATGTACAAGCTGCGGCGCTACTTCCCCGGACAATCGTCCGGCAGCGCCCGTCGGCCCGCCGGTGCTGATGGTGCACCCGATGATGATGTCGGCCGACATGGGACGTCACTCGCGACGAGGGTGCCGTCGGCATCCTGCATTCGCACGGCCTGGACTGCTGGGTCATCGACTTCGGATCCCCGACAGGTCGAGGGCGGCATGCGCCGCAACCTCACCGACCATCGTCGCGCTGAGCCAGG